>CAVZDN010000001.1:0-767680 GCA_963774115.1 uncultured Actinomycetes bacterium
CCAGGGGTCTTACTCCCTCAAGGGGATGGGAGAACTCATCTTCAGGCCGGCTTCCCGCTTAGATGCCTTCAGCGGTTATCCGATCCGCACGTAGCTAACCTGCGATGCCCTTGGCAGGACAACAGATACACCAGAGGTGCGTTCATCCCGGTCCTCTCGTACTAGGGACAAATCCTGTCAATTCTCCAACGCCCACGGCAGATAGGGACCGAACTGTCTCACGACGTTCTGAACCCAGCTCGCGTACCGCTTTAATGGGCGAACAGCCCAACCCTTGGGACCAACTACAGCCCCAGGATGCGACGAGCCGACATCGAGGTGCCAAACCGAGCCGTCGATGTGGACTCTTGGGCTCGATAAGCCTGTTATCCCCGGAGTACCTTTTATCCGTTGAGCGACGGCACTTCCACTTGCTACCGCCGGATCACTAAGACCTGCTTTCGCACCTGCTCGACCTGTCGGTCTCGCAGTCAAGCTCCCTTGCTGCCTTTGCACTCTACGCACGATTTCCGACCGTGCTGAGGGAACCTTTGTGCGCCTCCGTTACATTTTAGGAGGCGACCGCCCCAGTCAAACTACCCGCCTGGCACTGTTCACCGCCCGGATTCACGGAACGGTGTTAGAAACCCAATACATCAAGGGTGGTATCTCAAGGTTGGCTCCACGCCAGCCGCAGCCAGCGCTTCCAAGCCTCCCACCTATCCTGAGCGAAATGCACCGAATTCCAATACCAGGGTGTAGTAAAGGTTCACGGGGTCTTTCCGTCTAGCCGCGGGTACTCGGCATCTTCACCGAGACTGCAATTTCACCGAGCCCCTCGTTGAGACAGCGTTCAAGTCGTTACGCCATTCGTGCAGGTCGGAACTTACCCGACAAGGAATTTCGCTACCTTAGGACCGTTATAGTTACGGCCGCCGTTTACCGGGGCTTAGCTTCGCTGCTTCGGGTCAAGCCCTAACAACTCCACGTAACCTTCCGGCACCGGGCAGGCGTCAGCCCCTATACGTCGTCTTACGACTTAGCAGAGACCTGTGTTTTTGGTAAACAGTCGCTTGAACCTATTCACTGCGGCCCTCTCAGGCTCCACCCGCGAAGGGCTTCACCTTACTGGGGCGCCCCTTATCCCGAAGTTACGGGGCGATTTTGCCGAGTTCCTTAACGAGGGTTATCTCGATCACCTTAGTATTCTCTACTTGCCCACCTGTGTCGGTTTTGGTACGGGCACGCGTGTTCTCCCTAGAGGCTTTTCTTGGAGGCATGGCGTAAGGGACTCGCCGGCACAAAGCCAGCTGGCATCGCACCTCGGGTTATGCAGCCCCGCATTTAACAAGGGCCACCCCTACATGCTTACCCCAGGACGACCATCGCCTGGGATCCCGTAGCCTTCCCCGTCCCCCCATCGGTCAAACGAACACGACGTGGTACAGGAATATCAACCTGTTAGCCATCGACTACGCCTTTCGGCCTCGCCTTAGGTCCCGACTAACCCTGAGCAGACGAACTTTACTCAGGAATCCTTGGGCAATCGGTGGAGGGGATTCTCACCCCTCTTTCGTTACTCATGCCGGCATTCTCACTTCTGAAGCCTCCACGGCTGGGTTACCCCGCCGCTTCACCGGCTTCAGAACGCTCTCCTACCGCGTGATCGACCCGAAGGTCTCACACACCCGCAGCTTCGGTAACTAGCTTGAGCCCCGTTACATTATCCGCGCTCGAACACTTGACCAGTGAGCTGTTACGCACTCTTTCAAGGATGGCTGCCTCTAAGCCAACCTCCTGGTTGTCTATGCATTCGAACATCGTTTGCCACTTAGCTAGCATTTAGGGACCTTAGCTGGCGGTCTGGGCTGTTTCCCTTTTGACGCTGAAGTTTATCCCCCAGCAACTGACTCCCGGAGTACACGTAATGGTCTTCGGAGTTTGCCTGAAGTCGGTAACCTGGTAGGGCCCCTAGTCCAAACAGTGCTCTACGGCCAAAACGCAATTTATCCGAGGCTATACCTAAATATATTTCGGAGAGAACCAGATATCACTGAGCTTGATTAGCCTTTCACTCCGACCCACAGGTCATCCGCCCAGTTTTCAACCTAGGTCGGTTCGGCCCTCCACGAGGTCTTACCCCCGCTTCAGCCTGCCCATGGGTAGCTCGCTCAGTTTCGGGTCTACCGCCTACGACTATGTCGCCCTATTAGGACTCGCTTTCGCTACGGCTCCGCTCATCGCTTAACCTTGCCGCAGACGAGTAACTCGCCGGCTCGTTATGCAAAAAGCACGCGGTCACAGAACAAGTCTGCTCCCACCGCTTGTAGGCACGCGGTTTCAGGTACTATTTCACTCCCCTTCCGGGGTACTTTTCACCTTTCCCTCACGGTACTAGTCCGCTATCGGTCACCTAGGAGTACTTAGCCTTGGAGGGTGGTCCCCCCAGGTTCAGTCCGCGTTTCACGGGCGCGGACCTACTCAGGAACGCTTGACAGAAGACCATGCAGTTTCGTCTACGGGACGGTTGCCCTCTTTGGTGCGCGGTTCCACACGCTTCGACTACCACATGATTTTGTAACTTCTGCCGAGCCGACCATGACTCAGAACAAACGCCCTACAACCCCTTACACGCAACGCATGGTCGCTTACACGTGCAAGGTTTGGGCTGATCCCTTTTCGCTCGCCACTACTCAGGGAGTCTCGGTTGATTTACTTTCCTCGGGGTACTGAGATGTTTCACTTCCCCCGCTTGTCTTCGCCTCGCCTATGTGTTCAGCGAGGGATAACGCCGCATTACCAGCGCTGGGTTTCCCCATTCGGGCATCCGCGGGTCAAAGGCTATTCAGCGCCTCACCGCGGCTTATCGCAGCCGTTCACGCCCTTCATCGACTCTAGGTGCCAAGGCATCCACCGTGTGCCCTTACTATCTTGACGGTGATCTGATCATTCGAGATGATCGGTGATACCCGTTTCATTGGCTACTGTGCAGTTTTCAAGGTCCGTGGAGAGGCGGCGCGTCCTCCTTCAACGACCCGTGACCGAAGCCAAGCGAGCCGCCGGCGGACGCCGGTCTCTCAAAACTCAACAGCATGTGGGCAGCTCCACGCGAGCTCGAAAGCTCTTGCGTGCTGCCTGCCAGTTTCGGTCGACGTTTCTAGACCCGTATCGGCAAGCCGATCGGGACCGCATCCTGTTCGGATGCTCCCTAGAAAGGAGGTGATCCAGCCGCAGCTTCCGCTACGGCTACCTTGTTACGACTTCACCCCAGTCACGAGCCCCACCTTCGACGGCTCCCTCCCTTGCGGGTTAGGCCACCGGCTTCGGGTGTTGCTCACTCCCGTGGTGTGACGGGCGGTGTGTACAAGGCCCGGGAACGTATTCACCGCGGCAATGCTGATCCGCGATTACTAGCAACTCCGCCTTCATGTAGGCGAGTTTCAGCCTACAATCCGAACCGAGACGCACTTTAAGGGATTCGCTCCACCTCGCGGTATCGCAGCCCTCTGTATGCGCCAATGTAGCACGTGTGTAGCCCTGGACATAAGGGGCATGATGACTTGACGTCATCCCCACCTTCCTCCGGTTTGTCACCGGCAGTCTCGCATGAGTCCCCAACTAAATGCTGGCAACATGCGACGGGGGTTGCGCTCGTTGCGGGACTTAACCCAACATCTCACGACACGAGCTGACGACAGCCATGCACCACCTGTGAACCTGCCCCGAAGGGAAGCCCTGTTTCCAGGGCGGTCAGGCACATGTCAAGCCCAGGTAAGGTTCTTCGCGTTGCGTCGAATTAAACCACATGCTCCGCTGCTTGTGCGGGCCCCCGTCAATTCCTTTGAGTTTTAGCCTTGCGGCCGTACTCCCCAGGCGGGGTACTTAATGCGTTAGCGTCGGCACAGGGGGAGTCGACACCCCCTACACCTAGTACCCATCGTTTACGGCGTGGACTACCAGGGTATCTAATCCTGTTTGCTCCCCACGCTTTCGCGTCTCAGCGTCAGTACCGTCCCAGCGAGCTGCCTTCGCCATTGGTGTTCCTCCTGATATCTGCGCATTTCACCGCTACACCAGGAATTCCACTCGCCTCTTCCGGACTCTAGCTCGACAGTATCCACCGGCATTCCAGGGTTGAGCCCTGGACTTTCACAGCAGACTTATCGAGCCGCCTACACGCGCTTTACGCCCAATAATTCCGGACAACGCTTGCCCCCTACGTATTACCGCGGCTGCTGGCACGTAGTTAGCCGGGGCTTCTTCTGAAGGTACCGTCACTCCGAACCGCTATTAACGGCCGAAGCTTCGTCCCAACTGAAAGGGGTTTACAACCCGAAGGCCGTCTTCCCCCACGCGGCGTTGCTGCGTCACGCTTTCGCGCATTGCGCAAGATTCCCCACTGCTGCCTCCCGTAGGAGTCTGGGCCGTGTCTCAGTCCCAGTGTGGCTGATCGTCCTCTCAGACCAGCTACCCATCGAAGCCTTGGTGAGCCGTTACCTCACCAACAAGCTAATGGGCCGCGGGCCCATCCTGATGCGGAAGCCGAAGCTACCTTTCCGAACCGGCCTTAAAGCCGGAAAGCACATTTGGTATTAGCCCGAGTTTCCTCGGGTTGTCCCAATCATCAGGGCAGGTTACCCACGTGTTACTCACCCGTTCGCGGCTTTGCCCCAGAGCAAGCTCTGGTTCGTCGCTCCACTTGCATGTGTTAAGCACGCCGCCAGCGTTCGTCCTGAGCCAGGATCAAACTCTCCGTGAAGAACTACATATGTGTACTTCTACGAAGAGTGTCGCGACGCCTACTGAGAGCGGCCCACGTACACGAAGGGGCTGCTCGGCGCCGGACAGGGTCAATACTGGCGCGACCGTTCTCCCACCCGCGCTGGCGCGGTGGGCGGCCGCTTTTCGAAACCTGGACGCACACGACGGCCGGACCATTCCGGCCTGTCGGTGCACATGCTGTTGAGTTTTCAAAGACCGCCGTGCCTCTCGGGGAGGGGATTCCTCCACAAAGACACGCAAGAGCACGCGCTCTTGGTGCGGGCGCGGAAGTATAGCGCGCGTCAGCGCGCGGTGGAAGTTCGCACTTCCTCCGCTCCGGGCGGCCCATCCGCAGGACTTCCGGAGACCACCCGAGGGCAGCCGCCGGGGAATATAGCCGTTCTGGAGCACAGAGCGCGTTCTGCCGTCGCAAAGCCCCTGCGTTTCGGCGCAAACACTCGGCTTGAGGTCGCGCAGGGCGCTTTGCGATCGACTGTCCTGCCCTGTGGTCGCAGCACGACCACAGGGCAGGACGGTTGGACCAGCCGGGGCGAGGAGACGAGAGCGCCCCGGTCAAAGACCACGGGCGCGCCCGACACACCTCCGCCCGACGGCGGACAGCTAGGCGCGCCGGAGGCGGGCGAAGCGGCGCTTGCCCACCTGCAGCACCCGCCCGTCCAGCTCGTCGACCGCGCGGTCGAGCGGCGTCGCCGTGAGCGGTTCGCCGTCGAGCCTCACGCCGCCTTGGCCGAGCGCGCGCCGCGCCTCGGACGTCGAGACGCCGAATGCGGAGGCCAGCAGCGCCGGCAGGTGGATCAGGCCGTCGCCGTTCGGCGCGAGTGTGGCGTCAGGCATGTCCTCAGGCGGCCGGTGCTCACGGAAGAGCCGGTCGAAGCCCTCCTCGGCAGCCTTGGCAGCCTCGGCGTCGTAGAAGCGGGCCACGAGCGCCCGCGCGAGCGCCCGCTTCGCGTCACGCGGGCCCAGCTCAGCGGGCGGGGCGGCGCCGAGCAGCAGCTCGTGCCACGTCGCCAGCGCCGTGTCGGGCAGGCGCAGCGTCTTGCCGTAGATCTCCTCCGGCGGTTCGGTGACGCCGATGTAGTTCCCATACGACTTCGACATCTTCCGCTCGCCGTCGATCCCAGGCAGGATCGGCATCGTGAGGATCACCTGCTCGGCCTGGCCGTAGGCGGTCTGGATGTCGCGGCCGAGCAGCAGGTTGAACTTCTGGTCGGTGCCCCCCAGCTCCACGTCGGCCTCGACGGCGACCGAGTCGTAGCCCTGCAGCAGCGGGTAGAGCAACTCGAGGATCGAGATCGGTGCGTGCGCCGCCGTGCGCTTAGCGAAGTCGTCGCGCTCGAGGATCCGCGCGACCGTCGTCGTGCGCACGAGGCGAAAGAGCTCCTCCGTCGGCATGTCGAGCCACTCGCCGTTGCGGCGCACCTCCAGCCGCTCGGCGTCGAGCACCTTCATCGCCTGCTGCTGGAAGGTCGCGGCGTTCGCGTCGATCTGCTCGCCCGACAGCACCGGACGCGTCGCGGAGCGGCCGCTCGGGTCCCCCACGCGGGCTGTGTAGTCCCCCACGATCAGCACGACGGTGTGGCCGAGGTCCTGGAACTCGCGCAGCTTGCCGAGTACGACCGTGAAGCCGAGATGGATGTCGGGCGCGGTCGGGTCGATCCCCAGCTTCACGCGCAACGGGCGGCCGGCCGCGGCGGCCTCCTCCAGCTTGCGCTCCAGCCCCCCGGCGGGCAGGCAGTCCACCGCGTTGCGGGCGAGCCAGGCGGCGGCTGCCGCGGGCGTGGCGTGCTCGGGAGCCATGGGGGGCGAATGCTAGACTGCCGACCGCGGCGAGGCCCGCATCGCAACGGCCCGCCATCCCGCCGGCACTGCCGCCACCCGCCGGCCGGGACCCCGCAGCGCACCAGCGCCCACGAATGACCGACGACGGCAACATCCAGACGTCGACCCGCCAGCGCCCGACGCTGCTGCCGTTCCGGCGCCCGCGCCGGCGCGCCGGACGTCCCCGCATCAAGAAGCTGCGGGTCTTCTCGATCCTCGTCGGCCTCTCGCTGCTCGCGGCCATCTCGACCGTCTTCGGGATGATGATGGCGGTCGCCTCCGACCTCCCGGCACTCGAGAACCACGAGCAGTACAGCGCGAACAAGGACAACTCCGAGCTGCTCGACTACCGCGGCCGGCGGCTCGGGATCCTCACGAACAACCAGAACGTCGTGCTCGTCGGGCCGTACCAGATCTCCGCGGCGATGAAGCACGCGATCATCGCCATCGAGGACAAGCGCTTCTACACGAACTCCGGCTACGACCTGAAGGGCATCGCCCGTGCGCTGTGGGCCGACGTGAGCGCCGGTGGAGCGGCCCAGGGCGCCTCGACGATCACGCAGCAGTTCGTCAAGATCGCGCTGGCGGCACAGAGCGAACGGACTGTCTTTCAGAAGCTGCGAGAGGCCGCGCTCTCCTACCACCTGACGCGCAAGTGGTCGAAGGAGAAGATCCTCACCGAGTACCTCAACTCGATCTACTTCGGCAACGGCGCGTATGGGATCGAGTCGGCCGCGCGCGTGTACTTCGGCAAGCGCCACGGCTGGGGACTGGCGGGCGGCTGCGGCAGCACGAGCGCGGGCATGTGCGCCTCGCAGCTGACGACTCCCGAGGCGGCGTTCCTCGCCGGGATCGTGCAGAACCCCAGCGGCTATGACCCGATCGCCTACCCGGCTGCCTCCTTGCGCCGCCGCGACCTGGTGCTGCGCTACATGCGCGACCAGGGCTACATCACTGACAGCGAGTACGTCGCGGACATCGCCGAGGACCTGCCGCAGCAGGCGGACCTCACGCCGCCGCAGGAGAAGAGCGCCTCCCCTTACTTCACGAGCTGGGTGCGCCAGATCGCGGTCGACCAGCTGGGCGCGTTCAAGGCGTTCAGCGGCAACCTGAAGATCACGACGACACTCGACCTCGACATCCAGCAGGCCGCCGAGGAGACGATCGCGGAGCTGCTGCCGCCGGACACCGGGCTCCCGTCCGCCTCGCTCGTCGCGATCGACAACAGGACCGGCGAGGTCCGCGCGATGGTCGGCGGCGACGACTATGACACGCGCCCCTTCAACCTCGCGACGCAGGGGCAGCGCCAGCCGGGCTCCACGTTCAAGCCGTTCGTGCTGACGGCGGCGCTCGAGTCGGGGATCTCCTCCGGCTCGCTCTGGACCTCGCGCCCGAAGGAGTTCCCGGTGCCCGGCACCCGCGGGAAAGAGGTCTTCCCCGTAAAGAACTACGGCGACGACTACTACGGCACGCAGACGCTCTCGAGCGCGACGACGACGTCAGACAACTCCGTCTACGCCGAGGTCGGCATCAAGGTCGGCACGAAGCGGATCGCGCGCGTCGCGCGGCGGATGGGGATCCGCACGCCGATCTCCACCAACTACGCGATGATCCTTGGCGGCTTGACGCAAGGTGTGACGCCGCTCGACATGGCGCACGCCTACCAGACGATCGCCAACGGCGGGAAGCGGGTGTGGAACGACGATCTCGGAGCACCCGACAAGGGACCGATCGGGATCCACCGCGTCGTGGACGACGATGGCGCGGTCGTCGCGGACAACCGCAAGTCGCTTAGGACGAAGCAGGTGATGCCGGCGGGCGTCGCCTCCCAGGTCACGCAGATCCTGCAGACGGTCGTCTCCTACGGGACCGGCAAGCAGGCCGCGCTGCCGGGCTTCGCGGCCGGCAAGACCGGCACGACGTCCAACTACGGCGACGCCTGGTTCGTCGGCTGGAACGAGCGCTACACGGTCGCGGTGTGGGTCGGCTTTCCCGACAAGCTCGTGCCGATGCTGACGCAGTTCGCCGGCGAGCCCGTCGCCGGCGGCACCTACCCGGCGATCATCTGGCACAACTTCATGGTGCGGGTGCAGGAGCTGTTCGACCAACGTGCGGCGATGACCGAGGCGCTGCGCAGCGGCGACGACGCGAGCACCACCACGACGACCCCGGCCGAGGGCGAGATCCTCACCGCGCCGGACGACGGCGGCGGCGCGGCGCCCACCGACGGTGACACGACCGATCCTGGGACGACCGGGGGCGGTACGACGGGCGGTGGCACCGACCCGGGTGGGGACCCTGCCGGCGGTGGGACGGACCCCGGTGACGGCACCGGAACGCCGACGCCGCCCGCGGGCGGGGAGACCCCGCCGCCGCCATCGGGCGGCGCCAGCCCTGGCGGGGCGACACCTCCCGAGCCGTAGCGCGACGTGCCGTGCGGCTGCGGGCGGCGCCCTACAGCGGGCCGCACAGCCCTGCCGGCCACGGACGCGAGACGTGACGGCTCCCACGGGCGCAGAAGCGCCACGGCAACTCCATCGCCTTCGTGATCCCGATACGCGGACCCGCGACAAGCTCGACCTCGCGCCACGCGGCCGGGCGGGGCTCGATCCGCACCGGCCCGTGCGACAGGTCGACGCCGTTGCGGTCGAGCTCGACGCCGAGCGCCTGCGTCAGCTTGCCCGGCCCCGAACACAGATCGGACTCGCGCGGTACTCCGCGACGCTCACGCATCGCCTCGACGCCGTCGAGCGGCTCCAGCGCGCGAATCAGAACCGCCGCGCCGACGCCCTCACGCTCGCAGACTGCGTTCAGGAGCGCGTGGATCCCGTAGGAGCGGTAGACGTACGCGCGGCCCGGTGGACCGAACAGCATCGCCGTGCGAGCCGTGAGACCGACGAACGCGTGGCAGGCGGGCTCGGAGTCATGGTAGGCCTCGGTCTCGACGATCACGCCGCTGGTATCGCCATGCGAGACGACGCAGCCGACGAGGTCGCGGGCAACCTCGACCACCGGGCGGTCGTAGAAGGCGACAGGCAGCGCAACGGACCTCGCCGGATCAGGCGCGGTCGGGCGGGCGGCGAGGTCCGGCGGCACGCCGCTGAGGCTAGCCGAGCAGCGCGCGGGCCTGCGCGAGCTGCTCGCGGACGCGCCGCAGGCTCGTGCCGCCCTCGGAGTCCTTCGACTCCAGCCAGGCGTCGCCGCGCAGGACGGCGTAGTACTCGTCGTCGAGCAGGTCGGAGTGCTCGGCCAGCTCCTCCGGGCGCAGCTCCGAGAGCGTGCGGCCGCTGTCGACGGCGCGCTTGACGAGCGCGGCGACGACGCCGTGGCACTCGCGGAACGGCATCCCGCGGCGCACGAGCAGGTCGGCGACGTCGGTCGCGGCGGGGAACTCGTCGGAGGCGGCGGCAGCCATCCGCTCGCGGTCGAAGACGATCCCCTCGACCATCCCGGTCGCCGCGGCGAGGCACAGCTCGAGCGTGTCGCATGCGTCGAACAGGTGCTCCTTGTCCTCCTGCATGTCCTTGTTGTAGGTGAGCGGGAGCGCGTGCATGACGCCGTGGAGCGCGACGAGGTGGCCGGCAATGCGCGGCGCCTTCGCGCGCAGCAGCTCGGCCGCGTCGGGGTTCTTCTTCTGCGGCATGATCGAGGAGCCGGACGCCCACGCGTCGGAGACCTCGGCGAAGCCGAACTCGGAGCTCGACCACAGCACGATCTCGGCGCCGAGGCGGGAGAGGTGGGTCGCGCAGGTGGTCGCGGCGGCGAGGTAGTCGAGCACGAAGTCGCGGTTGGAGACGGCGTCGATCGAGTTCTCGGCGACGCCGGCGAAGCCCAGCTCGGCGGCGACGCGCCCGCGGTCGGTGTCGAAGTTCACGCCCGCCAGCGCACCGGCGCCCAGCGGCAGCTTGGCCGTCGCCGCTTCGACGGCGGCAAAGCGCTCGAGGTCGCGTGCCAGCATCCAGACGTACGCGAGCAGGTGGTGGCTGAGGTAGACCGGCTGGGCCCGCTGCAGGTGCGTGTAGCCGGGCATCCGCCAGTCGAGGTGGCGCTCGGCCGTGCCGACGAGCGCGGCGATCAGCGCGCGGATCCCCTCCCCCGCCGCCTGCGCGTGGGCGCGCGTGAAGAGGGCCATGTCGGTCGCGACCTGGTCGTTGCGCGAGCGCGCCGTGTGGAGCTTGCCGCCGACCGGACCGGCCAGCTCGGTGATGCGCCGCTCGATCGCCATGTGGACGTCCTCGTCCTCCGGGTGGAACGGGAACGTCCCCCCCTCCAGCTCGCGCTCCACCGCGTCGAGGGCGGCGAGCAGCTCGTCGCGGTCCTCGGCGGTGACGATCCCCTGCGCGGCAAGCATCCCGGCGTGCGCCCGCGACAGGTCGACGTCGTAGGGGCCGAGGCGCCAGTCGAAGCCGATCGAGGCATTGAGCTGACGGAAGACGGGGTGCTGGGGCTCGCTGAAGCGGGACATTCGCAGCGCCGGAGTCTATGCGGCGCGCGGGGCGGACAAGATCTCGCGCAGCGACTCCGCCACGCGGGTGACCTGACCCTCGTTCATCGCCGGGAAGAACGGCAGCGCAAGTGAGCGAGCAGCAACGTCCTCGCAGACGGGGAACTCGCCCTCGCGGTGGCCGAAGCGCTCGCGGTAGAAGCTCATCAGGTGGATCGCAGGCAGGTACGGCTTGCTCTGGATGCCGCGTGCGCCGAGCGCCCGGACCGTCTCGTCGCGGTCGACGCCGTGCGGGACCTGGACGACGAAGACGAACCAGCCGCGCACGTTTCCGCCGCTGTCGGGGCACGGCAGCCCGAGGCCCTCGATCCGCGCGAGCGCCTCGCGATAGAGCGCGGCGACGCGGGCGCGGTCGGCGAGCATGCCATCGAGGCGGTCGAGCTGCGCGAGGCCGATCGCGCTGGCAATGTCCGTCAAGCGGTAGTTGAAGCCGAGGCGGTCGTGGTCGAGCCAGCCCATGTCGGGCGCGCGGCCCTGGTTGCGCTCGGAGTCGATCCGCACCTTCATCGCGGGGTCGCCGAGCGTGACCATGCCGCCCTCCCCCGTCGTCATCTGCTTGTTCGCGTAGAAGGCGAAGACTGCAGGGTGACCGCGGCCGCCGACCGGGACGCCGTCGGCGTGGACCGCGCCGAGCGCCTCGCAGGCGTCCTCGACGATCGGCAGCCCCATCCGCTCGAACGCCGGAATGTCGGCGGGCCAGCCGAAGATGTGGACCGGCAGCAGCGCGGTCGTGCGCTCCGTCACGGCCGCCGCCGCCGCGTCCGGGTCGAGACAGAGCGTGACCGGGTCGATGTCGGCGAAGACCGGCCGCGCCCGCTCGTAGATCGCCGCATTGGCCGAGGCGACGAACGAGAAGGGACTCGTGACGACCTCGTCGCCGTCCTGAACCCCCACCGCCCGCAGCCCGAGATGCAGCCCGGCGGTCCCGCTCGACACTGCCGAGGCGCACGCCGCGCCGATGCGCGCCGCGAACGCCTGCTCGAACGCCGGCACGCGCGGTCCGAGCGACAGGTGGCCGGAGCGCAGCACCTCGATCACCGCGGCCTCCTCCTCCGGTCCGAGGACCGGCTTGGCGACGGGGATCACGTCGGGAGCAACCGCGGCCGTCACGGCGCTGGGGCCGGCGCCCGGTTCCTCCGGCACCTCCCCAGCGCTCACGTCGCTGACCGCGCCGCGCCGCGCGTCCCCGGCTTCGCGCGACCTGCCTGGATCGCGTACTCCAGCGAGTCGACGAGCGCATCCCACGACGCGGCGATGACGTTCTCGGAGACGCCGATCGAGCCCCACACGTCGTGGCCGTCGGAGGCGTCGAGCAGCACGCGCGTGACCGCCTCGGTGCCCTTCGTCTCGTCGAGGATGCGCACCTTGAAGTTGACGAGGCCGGTGTCGTTCAGCTCCGGGTGGCTCTCGCCGATCGCGGCGCGCAGGGCGTTGTCGAGCGCGTGAACGGGCCCGTTGCCCTCGCCGGTGCGCACGTAGCGCTCGCCGTTGGCCCAGATCTTGATCGTGGCCTCCGTCTCGACCTTGCCGTCGGCGCGCTTCTCGACGATCACGCGCCAGGACTCGAGCTGGAAGAGCGGCTCGTACTCGCCGGACTCCTTGCGCAGCAGCAGCTCGAAGGAGCCGTCGGCCGCCTCGAACTGGAAGCCGTCGTGCTCCAGTGCCTTGACGCGCTCGATGACGCGACGGGCGCCGTCGTCGTCGAGCGTCAGGCCGGCTTCGGCCGCGCGGGCGACGACGGTCCCCTTGCCCGACAGCTCGGAGATCAGCATCTCGCGGCTGTTGCCGACGAGCGCCGGGTCGAGGTGCTCGAAGCTCGACGGCTCCTTCAGCACGCCGTCGACGTGCATGCCGCCGCCGTGCGCGAAGGCGTTGCGGCCGACGTACGGCTGGTCGGCGTTCGGCGTGCGGTTGAGCAGCTCGTCGAGGTAGTGCGCCGTCTCCGTCAACGTCGCGAGCCGGTCGGGCGGCAGGCACTCGTAGCCGAGCTTGAGCTGGAGGTTGGGGATGATCGTGACGAGGTTGGCGTTGCCGCAGCGCTCGCCGTAGCCGTTCATCGTGCCCTGCACGTGGGTCGCCCCGGCCTCGACGCCAGCGAGCGCGTTGGCGACACCGCAGCCGACGTCGTCGTGCGTGTGGATTCCGACGCGCACGCCGCTGGCGGCAAGAGCCTCCGCCAGGTCGCGCGTGCCCTCGGAGATCCGGCCAGGCAGCGAGCCACCGTTCGTGTCGCAGAGGACGACCGTCTCGGCGCCGGCCTCGGCCGCCGCCAGGAGGCACTGCCGTGCGTACGCGGGGTCGTCAGCCCAGCCGTCGAAGCAATGCTCGGCGTCGTAGACCACACGCTTGCCTTGCGCGAGCAGGAACGCGACCGACTCCTCGATCATCCGCAGGTTCTCGTCGCGATCGACGCGCAGGACCTTCTCGACGTGCAGGCCCCACGTCTTGCCGACGATCGTCACAACTGGCGCGAAACAGTCGGCCAGCACGCGCAGCGTCGCGTCGTCCTCTGCGCGCACGCCGCCGCGGCGCGTCATCCCGAAGGCGACGATGTCGGCCGTCAGGAAGTGCTCGCGCGAGAGCAGCTCGAACAGCTCGAGCTCCTTTGGGTTTGAGGTCGGGAAGCCGGCCTCGATCAGGTGGATGCCGAGCTCGTCGAGGCGGTGTGCGACGCGCAGCTTCTCCTCGGCGGAGAGCGACATGCCCTCCCCCTGCATGCCGTCGCGGAGGGTGGTGTCGAAGAGCTGGATGGCGGTCATGGCGATGGTCCCTTCAGTGTCGGATTCGGCGAAATCGGACAGCGACCTGCGCGCGCATCAGCGCGTGCGGGCCGCCCCCGTAATTCGCCGGCCGAACGAGTGAAGGGTCACGGCTACGCGGCCGCCTTCGGCGAGGCCACGGGCACGACGTCGTTCCACGCCTGGTAGCGCGCGTCGCGGCCGTAGAGGGCGTCCTCGAAGACCGTCTGCAGGCGCTTGGTCACCGGACCGGGCGTGCCGTCGGCGATCGTGTGGTCGTCGACCTCGCGGATCGGCGTCAGCTCGGCCGCCGTGCCGGTCATGAAGACCTCGTCGGCGAGGTAGAGCTCGGCCCGCGCGATGTTGCGCTCGACCAGCTCGACGCCCTCGTCCTTGGCGATCTGGATGACCGACTTGCGGTTGATGCCGTCGAGGATCCCGGCCGTCTGCGGCGGCGTGCAGACGACCCCGTCACGCACGATGTAGATGTTCTCGCCGGTGCCCTCGCTGACGAAGCCGTGCTGGTCGAGCAGGATGCCCTCCTCGTAGCCGGCCTTGTGGCTCTCGATCTTCGCGAGCACGCTGTTGAGGTACTGCCCGGAGGCCTTCGCGTGCGGGATCAGCGAGTCGGCGCTGATCCGCCGCCAGCTGGAGACCTTCGCGCGCACGCCGTGGACCTTCGCGTCGTCGCCGAGGTAGGCGCCCCACGGCCATGCCGCGATCGCCACGTCGACGGGCGCGTCGAGCGGGTTGATGCCCATCACGCCGGCGCCGCGGAAGGCGATCGGGCGGATGTAGCAGGACGGCAGCCCGTTCTGCGCGACGACGTCGTGCACCGCGCCGCGCAGCTCCTGCAGCGTGTACGGGATCGGCATGTAGTAGAGCTCCGCCGACTTATAGAGCCGGTCGAGGTGCTCCTCGTGGCGGAAGATCGCGGTGCCGCGGGCTGTCTCGTACGCCCGCATGCCCTCGAACACGCCCGTGCCGTAGTGCAGGGCGTGCGTGAGTACGTGGACCTTCGCGTCCTCCCAGGCGACGAGCTCTCCGTTCATCCAGATGAGGTCCGCTTGGTCCACTACTGACTCCTTAGAGGTGGTTCAGGACGGCCTGGGTGGCGTCTGCCGTGGTGGCGGAGCCCCCCAGGTCGGGTGTGCGGAGGCCGTCGGCCAGCGCACGATCGACGGCCGATTCTACCGCCGATGCCTCGCGCTCCATAGCGAAAGCGTGACGCAGCATCATCGCCGCCGAGAGGAACATCGCCAGCGGATTCGCAACGCCCTTGCCTGCGATGTCCGGCGCGGAGCCATGGATCGGCTCAAAGAGGCCCGGTCCGTCGCCACCCAACGACGCGCTCGGCAGCATTCCGATCGAGCC
Organism: uncultured Actinomycetes bacterium; assembly: GCA_963774115.1. Lineage (GTDB taxonomy): Bacteria > Actinomycetota > Thermoleophilia > Solirubrobacterales > Solirubrobacteraceae > Conexibacter. The sequence continues at coordinate 15,196 of CAVZDN010000001.1, forward strand.
CGTCAGCATCGCCGCCTCGTCGCTGAGGATGTCGCCGAACATGTTCTCGGTGAGGATCACCTCGAAGTGGCGCGGGTTGGAGACGAGCTGCATCGCGGCGTTGTCGACAAGCACGTGCTCCAGCTCGACGTCGGGGAACTCCTCGGAGTGGATCCGCACGACGACCTCGCGCCAGAGGCGGGAGGACTCGAGCACGTTGGCCTTGTCGACGCTCGTGACGCGGCTCTTGGCAGCCTCGAAGGCGGTGCGGGCGATCCGCTCGATCTCCGGCACGCTGTAGACGCACGTGTCGTAGGCGGTGTCGCCGTCGCGCCCGCGCCTGCCGAAGTAGAGCCCGCCGGTCAGCTCGCGCACGACGAGCAGGTCGACGCCGTCGATGATCTCGCGCTTGAGCGGGCTCGCGTCGTAGAGCGCCGGCACGGGCCGCACCGGACGCAGGTTGGCGTAGAGCCCGAGCGCCTTGCGGAGCCCCAGCAGCCCCTGCTCAGGGCGTGGCTTGCTTGGATCGGTCGTGTCCCACTTGGGACCGCCGACGGCCGCCAGCAGCACAGCGTCGGACCGCTGGCAGGCGGCGGTGACCTCTTCCGTGAGCGCGACGCCGTGGGCGTCGATCGAGATGCCCCCGAAGAGGTGCTCCTCGAACGTGAAGTCGCCGAGCGTGCCGAGCAGCTCCACAGTCGGGGCGGCGATCTCGGGGCCGATCCCGTCACCGGTGAGCAGGGCGATGGTCTTCGTCATGTCTGCTGATGTCCTAGAGGGAGGTGGTGACAGGGCCGGTGCGCTCGCGATCGCGCTCGAACGCGGCGATCGCCTCGTCCTGCTGAAGCGTCATCGCGATGTCGTCGAGTCCGTTCAACAGGCGGTGGCGGATCTCCTCGTCCAGCTCGAACGAATACGTCTGCCCGTCGGCGCGGACCTCCAGCGCCGCGAGGTCGATCTCGGCCTCGCCGGCGGCCGCAACCGCCTGGCAGGCCGCCTCATCGAGCGCGACCGGCAGCAGGCCGACCTTCGTGCAATTGCCGAAGAAGATGTCGGCGAAGCTCGGCGCGACGATCGCCTGGAAGCCATAGTCCTGCAAGCCCCAAGGAGCGTGCTCGCGGCTCGACCCGCAGCCGAAGTTGCGGCCGGTCACGAGGATCGGGTTTCTCGGCAGGTCCCAGCCGTCCTCCTTGGCCCAGTCAAAGAAGAGGAACTCGCCGAAGCCGGTCCGCTCGACCCGCTTGAGGAACTGCTTGGGCATGATCTGGTCGGTGTCGACGTCGTCGCGGTCGAGCACGCTGACCGGCCCGGTGATGGTCGTGACAGCGTCCATGATCAACTCCACGTCCTGATGTCGACGAAGTGGCCCTCGATGGCCGCAGCGGCGGCCATCTGGGGTGAGACGAGGTGCGTGCGGCCGCCGCGGCCCTGCCGGCCCTCGAAGTTGCGGTTCGAGGTCGAGGCGCAGCGCTCGCCGGGTGCCAGCGTGTCCGGGTTCATGCCGAGGCACATCGAGCAGCCCGCGACGCGCCAGTCGAAGCCAGCATCGCGGAAGACCTCGTCGAGACCCTCGGCCTCGGCCTGCGCCTTCACTTGCTGGGAGCCGGGCACGACCATCGCGTTGACGCTGCTGGCGACCTTGCGGCCCTTGACGACCTCGGCGGCGGCACGCAGGTCGCCGATGCGCGAGTTCGTGCAGGAGCCGATAAAGACGCGGTCGAGTCGGATCTCCTCGATCGGCGTGCCGGCCTCCAGGCCCATGTAGACCAGGGCGCGCTCGTGGCCGTCGCTCTGCGGGTCCGGGACGGCATCCGTGACGGAGGCGACCATGTCCGGCGCCGTTCCCCACGTGACCTGGGGCGAGAGCGCTGCGGCGTCTACGACGACCTCGCTGTCGTAGGTGGCGCCTGCGTCGCTGCGCAGCGTCCGCCAGTGCGCGACGGCCTCCTCGAAGGCGGCCCCCTGCGGCGCGGCCAGGCGGTCCTCGACGTATGCGAACGTCGTGTCGTCGGGGGCGACCATGCCCGCGCGGCCGCCGCCCTCGATCGTCATGTTGCAGACGGTCATGCGGCCCTCCATCGAGAGCGCCTCGATCGCCGGGCCGGCGAACTCGACGACGTGGCCGACCGCGCCCGCCGTCGTGATCTGGCCGATCGTGCCGAGGATCAGATCCTTGGCGGTGACCCCGAAGCCGAGCTCGCCGGTGTAGCGGATCAGCATCGCCTTCGGCTTCTGCTGCACCAGGCACTGCGTGGCGAGCACGTGCTCGACCTCGCTCGTGCCGATCCCGAAGGCGAGCGCGCCGAACGCACCGTGGGTGGCGGTGTGGCTGTCGCCGCAGACGATCGTCATGCCCGGCTGCGTGACGCCCAGCTCCGGACCGATCACGTGGACGATGCCCTGGCGCTGGGAGCCGAGCGAGTAGACCGGCACGCCGAACTCCTCGCAGTTGCGCTCCAGCGTCTGCACCTGGACGCGGCTCAACTCGTCCTTGATGCGCGCGGCGACGGGGGTGCCATCCGTGGGCGTGTTGTGGTCGGCCGTGGCGAGCGTGCGGTCGGGGCGGCGGACGCTGCGGCCAGCGAGGCGCAGCCCGTCGAACGCCTGCGGACTGGTCACCTCGTGGACGAGGTGCAGGTCGACGTAGAGCAGCCCCGGCGCCACCTCGTGGGCGGACCAGATCTTGTCGAACAGGGTCGTCGGGTCGGGCATGGTCTCCTTCTTCCTCTCTAGCTGCGTCGCAAGCCCGCGGAGACGATCCCAAGGAAAGTCGCCTCGCCGGGTCCGGGGTTCTCGAAGTGGTGGGGCAGGTCGGCGTCGAACGTCACGCAGTCGCCGGTCTCCAGCTCGTGCGCGGTGCCGTCGCAGTGGAGCACGACGCGGCCGGACTCGACGAGCGCCGTCTCGCGGCTGCCGGCCTCGTGCATCGGCGGGTCGCCGGGGCCGCCGGTCGCCGCGCCGGCTGCGAGCACGTGGCGGGAGAGCTCGGCGCGCTGGCCGGGCAGCGGTGCGGTCAGGACCTCGTAGCGGTGGCCTTTGCCGCGCGCTGGGTGGGTGGGCCCTTGTCGTCGCTCGCGCGCCCGCACGACCGTCACCGAGCCGCCCTCGTCGAGGCGCAGCAGCTGGGAGAGGCGCAGGTCGAGGCCGGCCGCGATCCGTGCCGCGACCTGCAGCGTCGGGCTCGTCTCCCCTCGCTCGACCTGCGAGAGCATCGGCGCGCTCACGCCGCTGCGCTCCGCGAGGTCGCGCAACGAGAGCCCCATCGCGTCGCGCAGCGCACGGACACGGGGGCCGATCGGTGGGACGTCATCAGCGTGGGTTGCCATACGCTCGTATGTTATCACGTACAGACGGAGGAAACCCGCCCGACCGTCCTGTTCTGTGGTCGTGGAGCGACCACAGAACAGGACGGTTCGGCGCGCGCGCCACCGCACAACTACCATCGCCAGACATGGAGCGACCCGACGTCCTCGTGCTCGGTGCCGGCGGCACGATCGGCGCTGCCTGGATGTCCGGCGTCCTCGCGGGGATCTCCGGAACGACCGGGATCGACTTCGCCGCGGTCGAGCACATCGTCGGGACCTCCGCCGGCTCGATGGTCGCCGCAGACCTGCTGGCCGGACAGGAGCCGCGGGCGCCAAGCCTTGAAGAGCAGGCACCTGCCTCCGACAGCGATCCCGGGGACGGTGCCGCCGACGGCCAGCCCGCAGGGATCCTCGACGACGACGCAGCCGCGATCGGCCTCGCCGCGGAGGTCGACGCGGACCTCGCGGGCGCTCTCGTCGACGACATGCCGGACCAGCCCTCTCCGCTGAACGGCGCGCTGCGCCTCGGCGGCACGCTCGCCGGCATCGCGACTCGCCCGCTGATGCCCTTCGCGCTCTCGCTCGCGCGGCCGGCCTCCTCCCGGATCCGCGCCGCGGTGCTCGCGCGCATCCCGCCACCGCGGCTGGCGCTGGACGACCTGCGCGAGCGCATCGACCGCCACGGCCTGCAGTTCGACGGACGCCTGCGGGTCGCCTGCGTGGATCGCGAGTCGGGGCGCCGCGTGATCTTCGGCGCTCCCGGATCCCCCACAGCGAGTGTCGCCGAGGCGGTGCAGGCATCCTGCAGCGTTCCCTGGACCCACCACCCGGTGCGGATCGGCGAGCACGACTACGTCGACGGCGCGATCTGGAGCCCCACGAACCTCGACGCCGCTCCCGCGCTGCGCGACACGCACGTCCTCTGCCTCGCCCCGACGGGTGGCCAGCTCGGCTCACAGCCCCGCCACCCTGCCGTCCGCTCCGCCGCCGCCGCGGCCGCCGGGATCGAGCTGCAGCTGCTGCGCCGCCGCGGCGCGCTCGTAGATCTCGTCGTCCCGGAGCCCGCCGACCCTGGCGAGCACCCGCGCGTCACGGGATACCGGCAGGGACTGGCGCTTGTGCGCGGGCGCTGACGCGATTTGAGCACGATCCCGCGCAGCGGAACGAGCGCCAGCTAGGGCGTCGAGACGCGCGACGCGCGGGCGGCCTCGGCGGTGAGGTCGGCTGCCTGGTCGGCGACGGAGCGGCGGCGGACTGCGTTGGAGAGCGCGCGGACGTAGGCGCGGCCGGCGGCCTCGATGATGTCGGTCGAGACACCCTGGCCGGCTCCGGTGACGCCGCCGAGCTCGAGCACGACGGACGTCTCGCCGAGCGCGTCCTGACCGCCGGTGACGGCGTCGACGCGGAACTCGCGCAGCTTGGCGTCCTGGCCGGTGGCAACGTTGATCGCGTGGAAGATCGCGTCGATCGGGCCGTCGCCGGTGAAGTCGCCCGTGCCCTCACTCCCGTCGGGCAGCTTGACGCCGACGGTCGCGTGCGGCGGGCGCTTCGACGACGCCTCAACCTCGAACCACTCGAGCACGTAGGAGGGGATCTCCTCGCGCAGCTCGTCGGTCACGAGCGCCTCCAGGTCCAGCGCGGTGACCTGCTTCTTCTTGTCCGCGATCTCCTTGAAGCGCTTGAACGCGGTGTTCAGCACCTGGCCATCGACCTCGATGCCCAGCTCGGACAGCGCGGCCTTCAGCGCATGGCGGCCGGAGTGCTTGCCGAGCACGATCGAGTTGGCGTCCAGCCCGACGGTCGTGGCGTCCATGATCTCGAACGTCGTGCGCTCCTTCAGCACGCCGTCCTGGTGGATGCCCGACTCGTGCGCGAACGCGTTGCGTCCGACGATCGCCTTGTTCGGCGGCACCGCGTAGCCGGTCAGGCGCGAGACGAGGCGACTCGTGCGGGCGATCTCCTGCGTGACGATGCCCGTCCGCATGCCGACGTCGGCCTGCCGCGTGTGGAGCAGCATCACGATCTCCTCCAGCGAGGCGTTGCCGGCCCGCTCGCCGATCCCGTTGATCGCGCACTCGACCTGCCGCGCGCCCGCCTGCACGCCGGCGAACGAATTCGCGACGGCCAGGCCGAGATCATCGTGGCAGTGGACCGACAGGACGACGTCGCGCATGCCGGGCGCCAACTCGTAGAGCTGCTCCAGCCAGGCCGTGAACTCGTGCGGCATCGTGTAGCCGACGGTGTCGGGGATGTTGATCGTTGTGGCGCCCTCGTCGATCGCGATCTGGCAGACCTCCGCCGTAAAGGCGACATCGGCGCGGGTCGCGTCCATCGGCGAGAACTCGACGTCCTGCACGTAGGACTTCGCATGCGCGACGCCGGCGCGCGTGAGGCCCTTGACGTCCTCGCGCGTCGAGCGCATCTGGTGCTCGATGTGGATGTCGGAGGTGGAGACAAACGTGTGGATGCGAGGTCGCTCGGCGTCCTTGACGGCATTCCAGGCTGCATCGATGTCGCCAACATGGATGCGCGCCAGGCCGGCGATCACTGGGCCGTGGACTTCGCGGGCGATCGCCTGCACCGCCTCGAAATCGCCCGGCGAGGCGATTGGGAAGCCGGCCTCGATGATGTCGACGCCGAGGCGTGCGAGCTGGTGGGCGATCTCCAGCTTCTCGCTCGTGTTGAGCGAGATCCCGGGCGACTGCTCGCCGTCGCGCAGCGTCGTGTCGAAGATCAGTACGCGGTTCGGATCCTGCGATTCAGAAGTCATGTCGTCGTCCTATCGGCTCGTGCTTCGCTTCTTCTCGGATGGGTTTGCGGCTTGCAGCGGCCGCCACGCACTATTCCCCCCGAGGGGGGAGGAGAAGAAGTCGAAGGGAGAGCTGGCGAGACATGTGCGCTTCTCAGCGTACCAGGCGGACAGGACCAGGATGGGCGGCACGCGGCCGCCCATCCCTTGCTGGTTGGGGCTACCAGTTGCGGCCCTCAAAGTGGGCGGGCGCGCGCTCGACCGGCTTCTCGAGCAGCCCCGGCTCTGCCGCCTCAATGTACGGCTCGCGCCGGAAGAAGTCCGGGTAGGACCGCATTGCGAACAGCATCGCGACGACGCCGAGCAGCAGCCCGCCGATGCCGATCAGGATCGGCACCTCGATGCCGAGGAACGGCGGCGAGTAGTTGAAGCCCTCCTGCGAGTAGTCGCTGAAGGCCTTGATGAAGATGCCCGCGAGCATCAGGAAGCCGACGAGCGGCGCCAACCCGGCGAGCACGAAGTTGCGCACGCTCTTCGTGATCTCGTGTCGGAAGTAGATGAAGCAGGCGAGCCCGGTGAAGCCGTAGTAGAAGGCGATCGCGAAGCCGAGCGCCGAGATCGAGTCGCCGAGCACGTTCTGCGCCGGGTTGAGGCCCATGATCAGGATCGTCCAGACGATCGAGACCGCGCCCATCCACAGGGTTGAGTAGGACGGCGTCAGATAGCGCGGATGGACGTTGGCGAACTGCTTAGGCCACGCCTTCTTGCGCGCCATCGACAGCGTGGTGCGAGCGGTCGGCAGGATCGTCGTCTGCGTCGAGGCCGCCGCCGAGCTGAGCACGGCGATGATCAAGATCTTGTCCCACGGCGAGCCGAAGACCTGGGTGCCGAGCACGCTGAGCACGTCGTCGGCGTTGTCCTCGAGCAGCTTCGTGCCGCCGTATGCCTGAGCGGCCGTCGCGACGATCAGGTAGATCAGCACGAGCATCAGCGTCGAGACGACCGCCGCGCGGCCAGGGCCCTCGTTGCTGTCCTCGGACTCCTCGTTGACGGCGACGCCCGAGTCCCACCCCCAGTAGATGAAGACGCCCAGCAGCACGCCGTCGACGAGTGAGGTGAAGCCGAGCTCGAACGGGTTGAACCAGGACAGCGCGGGCGTGATCGAATTGACCGGGTCGTCGGCGTAGACCTTCACGAGCGCGACGATCGCGAACGCCGCGAGCGTCGTGATCTCGGCGCCCAGCAGCACCACCTGCGTACGCGCTGACAGCTCGATGCCGCGGTAGCAGATCCACGTCATCAAAACGATCCATGCCACCGCGAGGAGGATCTGCGCCGTGTTGGAGTTGGCCGCCGAGTCCCAGTCGAACAGCAGGAACGTGTACTTCGCGGCGATCTGCGCGAGCGCGGCCATCACGATGATGTCGGCGACGACGATCGCCCAGCCGTTGAGCCAGCCCATGTGCGGCCCGAGCCCCTTGCGCACCCACGCGAACGAGGTGCCCGGGTCCGGATCGGCCTTGTTCATGTAGCGATAGGCCGTCGCGACCAGCAGCATCGGGATGAACGAGACGAGCAAGACGGCCGGCGCGTGCACGCCGACGCCCGCGACCGCCACGATAAACCCGAGCGTGGCGGCGAGCGAGTAGCCCGGCGCCGTCGAGGCGACGCCGATGACGAGGTTAGAGACGTAGCCGAGCGCGCCCTCCTTGAGCTTGGCCGGCTCGCCACCTGCGACGGGATGGGATACGGCTCCGCTCTCCACGTGCTCCTCCATGTCCGGATGGAACCTTTGCGACATTGTGGCACTCGTTGCGAGCGCAAGCACGCGATCGGCGTGCGCCGAAGGGAGTGCTTTACCGTTCTGGATTAGACGAAACGGCCAACGCCGGCCCGCGGGGTTAGAGCGAGACGGCGCGGCCCGCGACGAAGCCGTCGAGCGCGACGATCTCGTCGATGACGGCCTGCGGGACGGGGGCATCGGTGGTGATCGCCATCGCGGCGGTCGCCCCGTTGTCGAGCTCACTCTCCTCCGGCTGGCGACCGACCGCGGCGGAGACGATGTTGACGCCGTGCTCGCCGAAGATCGAGCCGACGCGGCCGATCATGCCCGGCACGTCGGAGTAGCGGAAGAGGGCGATGTTGCCTTCGAGCTGCAGGTTGAAGCGGTGGCCCCAAGCCTCCAGCAGATGCGGGCGGTTGCGGCGGCCGAGCGTCGTGCCGACGACGCGGACACGCGTGTCGCCGCTGACGATCGTGACGCGCACGAGGTCGGTGAAGTCACGGGCGGTCGAGCGCTTCGTCTCGACGACCTCGATGCCGCGCTCCTCGGCGAGGCCGGGCGCGTTGACGGCGTTGACGTCCTCCTCAACGTGCCCGGCGAGCACCCCCATCAGCACCGCCACCGACAGCAAGCGCGTGTCGCGCTCGCCGATGCGGCCGAAAAAGTCGACTTCGACGCGGTCGACTGAGGAGCCCCCCGTCAACGAAACCGCGAGACGTCCAAGCTGTTGGGAGAGCGGCACGAACGGGCCGAGCACCTCCATGTCGGCCGGCGAGATCGCCGGCACGTTCACCGCGGTGGTCACGACGCCGCCGGTCAGCGCAGCGATGATCTGCTCCGCCGTCTGGGTACCGGCGCGGTCCTGTGCCTCCACGGTCGAGGCGCCGAGATGCGGCGTGACGACGACGTTGTCGTAGCCGTCGAACAGCGGGTAGTCAGTGATCGGCTCCGACGGGAAGACATCGAGCGCGGCGCCGGCGACCTTGCCGGAGTCGAGCGCGGCCTTCAGCGCGGCATCGTCGACCAGCTCGCCGCGGGCGCAGTTGACCACGCGCACGCCATCCTTCATCTGCGCGAACGCCTCGGCGTTCAGCACGCCGCGCGTCTCGGTGGTGACGGGCAGGTGAATCGTGAGGAAGTCCGCGACGGCGTAGACGTCGACCATCGTCTCCGCCTTCTCGACGCCGAGGTCGCGGTAGCGGTCGGCGCTCACGAACGGGTCGTAAGCGACGACGAACATGCCGAAGCCGCGCGCACGCTCAGCCACCAGCTGGCCGATGCGACCGAAGCCGACGATCCCGAGCGTCTTCTCATAGACCTCTACGCCGCTGAACTTGCTGCGCTTCCACTCATGGGCCAGCAACGAGCCGTGTGCCTGCGGGATGTGGCGGGCGAGCGACAGCATCAGCGCCATCGTGTGCTCGGCAGCGGTCACGACGTTGGACTGGGGGGCGTTGGCGACGATGATGCCGCGCTTGGTCGCCGCAGCGACGTCGACGTTGTTGATGCCGACGCCAGCACGGCCGATCACCCGCAGGTTCGTGCCGAGCTCGATCAGCTCCTCGGTCATCGTCGTAGCCGAGCGGATCAAGATGCCGTGGAACTCAGGCAGCCGCTCGCGGAACTGTTCGTCGCTCCAGTCGGCGCCGAGCTCGACGTCGAAGTGCTCGCGCAGCAGATCGACGCCGCTGTCAGCGATCTGCTCCTTGACGAGGATGCGCAGGCGCTCGCTCACGCGGATCCGAGCCCGCCAACCGCCCCCGCAGCCGACACGGCGGCTTCGAGGAAGACCTTCTGCGCGGCGCCGACGCCGGCACCCTGCTCGACCGGATGGCCGAGCTGCGCGAGCGTCATCTCCAGGCCGGAGAGCGACGTGAGAATGTCGAAGCCGCCGAAGTAGCCGCAGTGCGCGATGCGGATGATCTTGCCGGCGAGCTGCGACTGCCCGCCATTGGCAGTGATGCCGTAGCTGTCGCGCAGGATCTTCGGGACCTTCTTGCCGTCGATCGTGTCGGGCAACGAGAGCGCCGTCACGACGTTCGCGCGCTCGTCGGGATCGCCGTAGAGCTCGAGGCCGAGCGCGGCGGCGCCGGCGCGGGTCGCCTTCGCCAGCAGCGCGTGGCGCTCCCAGACGTTCTCGATCCCCTCGTCCTCGATCATCCCGAGCGCGACGTCGAGCGCGGCCAGCAGCGTGACCGGCGGCGTGAACGGGCTGTTCGGCGGGTCCTTCCGCTGCTGCTTGGCGGTCTCGACCCAGTCGAAGTAGTAGCGGCCACCGGGCTTGGCGGCGGCAGCGTCGAGCGCGCGCTGCGAGACGCTCGCGAACGCGAGGCCGGGCGGGATCATCAGCGCCTTCTGCGAGCCGGCCACGACGACATCGACGCCCCAGGCGTCCTGCTCCAGCTTGGCGGCGGCAAGGCCCGAGACGGCGTCGACCGCCAGCAACGCGCCATGCTCGCGCACGACGGCGGCGATCGCCTCGATGTCGTGCACGACGCCGGTCGACGTCTCCGAGAGCGTCGCGAAGACGACCTCAACCCGTTCCCCGCCCACCCCGGCATCGAGCAGCCGGCCGATCTCCTGCGGGTCCAGGCGCGTGCCCCAACCCGGCTCGTACTTAACGAGATCCGCCCCGTACGCCTCACACAGCTCGATCCAGCGCTCGCCGAACTTGCCGGCGGCACACGCGAGCGCCTTCGTCCCAGGCCGCACGAGGTTCGCCACGGCCGAGTCCATCGCACCCGATCCGCTGGCGGCGAACGCCAGCACCGTGTTCTCCGTGCGGAAGACCTTCGGCAGCCGCGCAAGCACACGGGCATACAGCTCGACCCCTGCCGGAGCGCGGTGATAGAGCACCGGCTCGGCCATCACCGCGAGCACGCGCGGCGGGACCGGCGTCGGTCCGGCGGTCATCAAGATCTGCTTGTTGAAGGGGTTGATCGTGGCCATCGGCGGGGCGGGAAGGTTAGCGGCTCGACCGTCCGCACGGCAGCGACGGCGTCCGTGCCGGTGCGCGCCGCGGTGGCACGGCGCGCACCCTCCTCCGTCGTCTACGTCGTCATGCCTCTCATCGGCACTATGAAGTCCCGGACGTCGGTCTTGAGCACAAAGTCGGCGGCGAACGGCGTTCTTCTGGCTGCTCCAGCTTCGGGAGCGAAGTGGATCGTTATGGTCTTCGCCCCGATCGGCGGTATCAATTCACCGACCGCAGGCAGGTTTCTCACGTCGAACATCGCTGCGTTTGCACCGGTCGCCCCGGAGCCTGCGACGACCGTGAGTTCGACCCCGAATGCCGACGTGTTCGTGCACGTCAGTCTGCGGATCGATATGCCGCCCGGCGCCACCGGGTCGAAGGTGAGCGCACCTTCGTTGCCTCTTTCGTCTCTGCATTCCATCGTGGCTTCGACGGCCGACGCTCTCTGGGCCGGAGTCAGTCTGAGTCTGCCCGTGAGCGAGCCTGTTCTGGGGCACATCGCGCCTTCTCTCAGCGCGAATCTGCTCCCCGCTAGCAGGCTGACTCTGTTGAATCTCGTCGCTTCTTCGGTCGGCGGGAACGTCACTAGGAGGCCGACTTCGCCTCTGTATAGGCATCTGACGCCGCCGAACGCCGTCAGCTGAAGCGCGACCCCTAGGAGGGTGAATAGCGCGCCCGTGATGGTCGGAAGCGTGCCTAGGAAGCTCTCGTACACGAGCTCGAACGGCGCTTCTCTCGTGGCTAGGATCGTGACCGTGGCCGCCGCTCTGGTGCTGTCTCTGCATTCACCGGTGCTGCCCGCGGTGAACCGACCGAGCGTCGTGCTCGCTAGCGACCCCGCGCCCGACAACGGAGCTATGTCTCTCACGAGCGAACCGGTGAGCGTCAGTCTGCATATGACCTGTATGCCGCCTTCCCCGCTGAACGTGATGCTGCCTTCGCTGGCAGCCGTCAGTGCACCCCCGGCTCTCCCCGGTTCGACTCTGAAGACGTCGCTGGCAGCTGCGGCGAGTTGTGTTGCGAGCGCAAACACGACGAGCGTCGCAGACGCTGCCGTGACCGACCGCGCGCGGATGCGCATGGCGAGACCCCGTCTGTCACGGCCACGCCCCCGCGTTGCCGTCGTTGCGCCGATCCCCGAACGCCGTCACGCCCCTTTCGGCGGCACCGGCCAGGCCCTCGACTATAGAGCAGGCCGGTGCAGCCGACGTCAGCCGGCGGAGAACTCCCCGTCGTCGATCCAGGACATCATCGAGCGCAGCTTCTTGCCCTCGACCTCGACCTGGTGGGCGGCCTGCTCGGCGCGCATGCGGTTGAAGTTCTCCTGGCCGGCACGAACCTCGGCGATCCACTCGCGGGCGAAATCGCCCGACTGGATCTCTTTGAGCACGTCCTTCATCGCCTGGCGCGACTCGGGGCCGATGATGCGCTTGCCGCGCGTGATGTCGCCGTACTCGGCGGTATTCGAGATCGAGTACCGCATGCCGGCGATGCCCTTCTCGTACATCAGGTCGACGATCAGCTTGAGCTCGTGGAGGACCTCGAAGTAGGCGAGGCGCGGATCGTACCCAGCTTCGACGAGCGTCTCGTAGCCGGCGCGGACGAGCTCGCTGGTCCCGCCGCAAAGGACGGCCTGCTCGCCGAAGAGGTCGGTCTCAGTCTCCTCGCGGAAGGACGTCTCGATGACGCCGCCGCGCGTGCAGCCGATGCCCTTGGCGTAGGCGAGCGCGAGGTCGCGGGCGTTGCCGGTCGCGTCCTGGTGAACCGCGATCAGGCCGGGGACGCCGCTGCCCTCGGTGTACTGGCGGCGCACGAGGTGGCCGGGACCCTTCGGGGCGACGAGCGCGACGTCGACGTCGGCGGGCGGCTCGACCTCGCCGTAGTGGATCGAGAAGCCGTGGCCGAAGAGCAGCAGGTTGCCGCCCGCGATCCCGTCGCGGATCTCGGCGTAGACGTCGCGGTGCAGCTCGTCGGGGACGAGCAGCATCACGATGTCGCCGCGGCTGGCGGCGTCGACCGGATCGAGCACCTCGAGGCCGGCCGCGCGGGCCTTCTCGACGCTGCTGGAGCTGGAGCGGAGGCCTACGACGACGCTGACGCCGGAGTCCTTGAGGTTCAGCGCATGGGCATGGCCCTGGGAGCCGAATCCGATGATGGCGACGGTCTTGCCGTCGAGAAGCGTGAGGTCTGCGTCGTCGTCGTAGAACATGGCGCGGCAGGCTACCGGAACGTGAGGGACCGCCGATCTGAGACCATCAGCCGCATGGATCGGGGCTACTTCCCAGAGGGAGAGTCAGTGCTGCGCGCCGTCCAGTCGGAGCGGCTCGTGGGGCTCTTCTACGGCCAACGTGCACTGGCAATCGGCGCCCTGCACCCGGTCAACTACACCGGCACCAGCCAGGCGACCGGCGGACGCTCGACACCGTTCAAGCGCCTGGCCCGCACCGCCGCCGACTTCGAGGCGGTCTTCTTCGGCACGCGGGCGGAAGCGGACAAGGTGCTCGGCAAGGTCGAGCGTCTGCACAAGCGCGTGATCGGGACGCTCCCGGAGGAGGCCGGCCCGTACCCGGCCGGCACGCCCTACTCGGCCTTCGACGCCGACCTGATGCTGTGGACGGTCGCGGTGACGGCCGACTCGACGCAGTTCTTCTATGAGCTGTTCGTGCGCAAGCTGCACCACTGGGAGCGCGAGGCGCTGTGGCAGGACTTCATCCGCTTCGGCGAGCTGTTCGGCATGCCGCGCGAGATCGCGCCGCCGACCTACGCTGCCTTCCGCGCCTGGTGGGACGAGCAGCTCGCGGGCGACGGCATCCACCTGACCGACGAGGCGCGCTACATGGGCGGCGCGGTGGCGTTCGAGATCCCGATGCCGGCGGTCAACCAGGGCGCCAAGCGGCTGCACGACCTGGTCATGCTCGGCAGCTTCCCCGAGCGGGTGCGCGAGCTGTACGGATGGTCTTGGACGAGCCGGCAGGCGCGGCTGTACCCACTCGCCGTCGCGGCGCTGCGCGGACTGCGCGCTGTCGCACCACGACGCGTCGCGCAGGGCTCGAACGTACGCAGCTTCAAGCTCGTTGCGGACACCGAGCGCGGACGCATCGCCAACGGCAAGCCGACGCCGCAGCTCCCGCCGCTGCAGAAGACCGCGGCGCGCTCGGAAGCGCCGCTGCCGCGCTGATCAGGCCTCGGCGGCGGCGACCAGCGCGACGCTGGGCATGTGCAGCGCACCGCTCTGCGCGTCGGCGAAGGGCGCCAGCGCCGCGTCGACGCGCTCGCGCAGATCGGTGCGCTGGACGTCGTTGAGCGTCGCGACGAGGTCGCCGAACGGGCGCGAGAGGTCGCACGTCGTGGACCAGAAGTCCTCGGCATCGTCGAAGGGCATCGTGAGCTCGGCCTCCTCGACGTGGATCTCGCCAAAGCCGGCGTCCTGCAGCAGCGTGCGCACGCCGTCCGGGTCGGCGAGGTCGAACATCCCCGGCCCCTCGTCGCCGAAGCTCGCGACGAGGCCGGCGTCGACGAGTGCCTGCCGCGGGATCGCCGCGAACGGGTTGCGGGCGGGCGGTGCCCAGGTGGCGAGCGCGAGCCGGCCGCCGGGGCGCAGCACGCGGCGCATCTCGCGCAGGGCAGCGCCGCGATCGAGCGCGAACATCAACCCCCAGCGGCAGAGGACGGCGTCGACCGACGCGGCCGCGAGGTCGATCCACTCGAGGTCGAGCGGCTTGAACTCGACGTTGTGCACGCCGAGCTCCGCGGCCCGCTCGCGTGCGTGGTCGAGCATCGCCTCGGCGCCGTCGCTGCAGATCAGCGTCCCGCCCGGCTCGATCAGCTCGGCGGCGAGGAAGCCCAGCTCCCCCACGCCGGCGGCCAGCTCGACGAGCTGCTGGCCCGGCTGCGGCTCAATCGCGTCGAGCAGCCAGTGCGAGACGGGCATCGTGGCGCGCTGGAAACGCTCGTTGCGGGCACGCCAGCCGTCGGCAGCGCGCTCCCAGCGATCACGCACGGCGGCGCGCAGCTCGTCGGGGTCCGGCTCATGCTCGTGCTGGGCGTCCATGTTGACCCGAGGCTAGCCCAGCTCGCGGCGCAGCAGCTTCCCCGACGAGGTGCGCGGCAGCCGCGCGGCGAACTCGATCTCCTTCGGGACCTTGTAGCCCGCGAGCTGAGCGGAGGCGTAGGCGCGCAGCTCCTCGGCCTCCGCCTCGCTGCCGTCGTACAGCACGACCGTCGCGACGACCGCCTCCCCCCACGCCGGATCCGGCCGGCCGTGCACGGCGGCGTCGGCGACGGCCGGGTGCGCGAGCAGGATCGCCTCGACCTCGGCGGGCGCGACGTTCTCTCCTCCGCTGACGATCGTGTCGGCCTTGCGGCCGGTGACGATCAGCCGGCCGCACGCGTCGAGACGCCCGAGGTCGCCGGTGTGGAGCCAGCCGTCGTCCGCGGTCGCGCCGGGAGCGACGGTCGGGCCGGCGACGAGCACCTCGCCGTCGGGGGCGATCGCGACCGTGGTGCCGAGCAGCGGCCTGCCGGCCGTCTCCGGCTCGCCGATCGCGGACGTCGCGACCTGCGAGCAGGCCTCCGTCATGCCGTACGTCTGGGCGACCGGGATGCCGGCCTCCTGCGCGTGCGCGGCGAGCGCGGGCGTGAGCGGGCCGCCGCCGATCAGCGCGCAGCGGAGGTGGGCGGGCGAGCGCAGGCCGGCATCGAGCAGGCGCTGCAGCGTCGTCGGCACGAGCGATGCGAGCGTGACCTCTTCGTGCTGGATCGTCTGCACCACGGCCGGCGCGTCGAAGCGCTCGTGCAGCACGACGGTCGTGCCGTAGATCGCGCTGCGAATCAGGATCGAGAGCCCGCCGACGTGGCTGAGCGGCAGCGTGCAGAGCCACCGCTCGTCGCGGTCGAGCCCGAGCGCGAGCGCCGAGCCGGCGGCGTTGGCGACCCAGTTGCCGACGGTCAGCTCGACCGGTCGGGGCGCTGCCGCGGTGCCGGATGTGTGGACGACGGTGGCGACGGCGTCGCCATCGAAGCGGTTGAGGAGCGGGGCGTCGTCGGAGGCGGTCGACTTCAGCGGCTCGTCGACGACGAGCGCTCCTTCGATCAGCGCCGCCCGCTCGCGGGCCCCCAGTCGCAGGTCGATCGGCACGACCGCGGCGCCGAGCATGAGCGTGGCATGGAGGGCAGCGAGGAAGGAGGGGCCGGGCGGGAGTGCAAGGGCGACTCGGTCTCCCCGTCCGACGCCCTTGGCGTGCAGCGCGGCCGCGACCTGGCGTGCCTGGACGTGCAGCTCGGCGTAGGTGACCGCACCGTCGGCCGTGACGATCGCCGGGTGCTCGGGCCGCTGCGCCGCCGCGCGCGGAAGCCACGCCTCGTAGTCCATCCCTCCTAGGCTACGCCGCTGAGCGCCGACGGAGCACGCGGTGCAGCAGTGCTGCCGTCTCAGCGGGCCGGCGCACGACGTCGTCGTGCGTGAAGCGAAGCAGCGTCCAACCAGCCTCAGTGAGCGTGTTGCCCTTGCTGCGATCACGCTGGAACGTGTCGCGATCGCGATGGTGGGCCCAGCCGTCGAGCTCGACAGCAATGCGGGCGTCGTGCCAGACGGCATCCACCTCGACGCCCTCAATGCGAGTGTTCGTCCGCGGACGCGGCAGCCCATGAGCGTCCACGAGGGCGAGGAATGCGTCCTCAAGCTCTGAGCGAGTGAGCTGCGTGCCGCGGTGGCGCAACTCGGCAAGCACAGCCCGCAGATTTGCGTGACCAGCCCCCGGACGGCCGCGGAGACGGCCGAGCGCAGCCTCGACCGTCGCGAGGTCGAACAGATGCTGGCGCTCAGCCTCATTGATGGCATTCGCCAACTGACGTCCGGGGACGACACCCGCGAGATCGACGAGCGTGCGACCCACGGTGGTGACGGGGATGCCATCGACGACGGTGACGTCGAGCCGGCCGAGGACCGTGGTGTGGTGGACCTCGATGCCAGGCTGCAGCGCGCGCCCGCGACGCGTCGTCGTGACGTCGATTCGTTGGTGATTCGCGGAGCGCAGCCCATGCAGGCCGGCCGCGTCGCGATGGCTCAGCACCGCGCCGGGCCCGACTGCGAGCACCGCCGCGAGGCGATATCCCTCGCGGCGGAGCTGGCGATGGCCGACGGCGTAGACGCTGCGGTGGAGCGGCAACAGCAGGCCTTGTCGCATGCGATCGCGCACCATCGTCGCGCTGACTCCGAGCGGTGCAAGCTGAGATCGAGCGACAACCCCATGTTGGCGCTCGGCGAGACCGACGATGGCGCGATCCACGTCAGCAGTGCAGGTTTGCTGGTGATATCGACTACTGGACCTGCACTCCTCGGGCACGGCGGCCACGTTGCCAGGCCGCGGCGCGCGAAACGCGCTTGGTTTGTGACGAGAGTGTGCGGCAGCCCCGCCGCGGCGGGCGCCTACTAGTGTTGGGCCGCCCGACGCCCGAGGAGACTCCTGACGTGCCTGTGAACTGGACTGCTGGCGGTGAGTACGAGGACATCCGGTACGAGCTGTCGGGCGATGGAATCGCCAAGATCACGATCGACCGGCCGGAAGTGCGCAACGCGTTCCGGCCGGAGACAGTGATCGAGCTTTCGGATGCGTTCGAGCGCGCGCGGGAAGACACCGAGGTCGGTGTGGTGATCCTCACGGGCGAAGGTCCGGACGCGTTCTGCTCCGGTGGGGATCAGCGGGTGCGGGGCGAGTCGGGGTACGTGCAAGGTGCCGGCGGGGCGAAACCGGCCGTGGGCCGCTTCCACGTGACCGACCTGCACGTGCAGATCCGCCGGCTGCCGAAGCCGGTCGTGGCCATGGTGGCGGGCTACGCGGTCGGCGGCGGGCACGTGCTGCACGTGATCTGCGACCTCACGATCGCGGCCGACAACGCGCGCTTCGGGCAGACGGGACCACGGGTCGGGTCGTGGGACGGCGGCTTCGGGGCATCCGTGCTGCGCGACCTCGTCGGCACGAAGAAGGCCAAGGAGATCTGGCTGCTGTGCCGCCAGTACGGCGCTCAGGAAGCCCTCCAGATGGGGCTCGTGAACGCGGTCGTGCCGCTCGACGAGCTCGAGGCGACGACCGTCGAGTGGTGTCGCGAGATGCTCGCGCTCTCCCCCTTCGCGCTGCGTCTCGTCAAGGCGAGCTTCAACGCCCACGAGGACGGCTACGCCGGGCTCCAGCAGCTCGCGCATGACGCGAACCTGCTGCTGTACGGCAGCGACGAGGCGCGCGAGGGCCGCACGGCGTTCCTGGAGAAGCGGGCGCCGGACTTCTCATCCTTCCCGCGGCGGCCATGAGCACCGGCACTGCACCCAGCGTGCTGCGCATCTGGCTGATGGCCGCGCGGCCGAAGACGCTGCCGGTCGGGCTCGCCCCGGTGCTGGTCGGGACCGCGCTCGCCGGCACCGTCGACGTCTTTCACCCGCTGCGCTTCGCGGCGGCGCTGCTGGGCGCGCTCTTCATCCAGGTCGGCGCGAACCTCTCGAACGACTACTCCGACGCACGGCGCGGCGCGGACACCGAGGACCGGCTCGGTCCCCTGCGCGTGACCGCGGGCGGGCTCGTGCCGCCGCGGCAGGTGCTGATCGCGACGTACGTGACGTTCGGGCTGGCGATCTTCTGCGGCGTCTATCTGATCGCGGTCGCCGGCTGGGAGCTGCTGCTCGTCGGCGCCGCCTCGATCGTCGCGGGGGTCCTCTACACCGGCGGCCCACGGCCGTACGGCTATGAAGGGCTGGGCGAGCTGTTCGTCTTCCTCTTCTTCGGGATCGTCGCCGTCGCCGGCTCGTTCTTCGTGCAGACCGAGACGCTCGTGTGGGAGGCGTTCGCGCTTGCGGTGCCGGTCGGGCTGCTCGCGGCCGCGGTGCTCGTCGTGAACAACATCCGCGACGTCGACACCGACCGGCGCGCCGGCAAGCGCACGCTCGCGGTGCGGCTCGGGCGAGAGCGGACGCGCGTCCTGTTTGCCGCGATGGTCTACGGCGCCTACCTGCTGGCGCCCGTCACGTGGCTGTTCGGGCCGCTGGGACCGTGGCTGCTGCTGCCGTTCCTGGCGCTGCCACTGACCGCGCCCGTGGTGAGGACGGTCCGCACGCGAACCGACGGGCCGTCGCTCAACGAGGCGCTCGCACACACCGGCCGGCTCGAGCTCGTCTACTGCGTCCTGCTGTCCGCCGGCGTGCTGCTGAGCTGAGGACGAGCCAACCCCCGTGCGACTCGAGATAGCCCCGCGCCGTCTGCGACTTCGCACCCCGCTCGAAACCGCCCACGGGACGGTCGCCGAGCGTGAGCTGCTCGACGTGATCGTGATCGGCGCCGACGGGGTCGCGGGCGCCGGAGAGGCCGCGCCGCTGCCGTCCTACGACGGTGTCTCGCTCGACGACGTGCGCGCAGCGCTGGAGGACTGCCGACCTGTCCTGCGCGACGCCGAGGGGCTGCCACGCGCGACGATCGCGGCGGCCTGCCGCGAGGCGGCGGTGCTGCCGCAAGCGGTCGCGGCGATCGACCTCGCGCTGTGGGACCTCGCCGGCCGGCGTGCCGGTGAGCCAGTGTGGCGGCTGCTCGGGGCCGATCGCGGCGGTGACGTGCCGGTCAACGCGCTGATCGCCGCCGATGACCGTGCCGGCGCCGTCGCGGAGGCCGTCACCGCGGTGCAGGCGGGCTACGGCGCGATCAAGGTGAAGGTCGGGATCGGCGACGACGCCGGGCGCCTCGCGGCGATCCGTGCCGGCGCCGGACCCGACGTCGCGATCCGGATCGACGCGAACGGCGCCTGGGACGTCGAGGAGGCGCTCGCGAACCTGCACGCGTTGATGGAAGTCGGGATCGAGCTGTGCGAGGAGCCGGTGCACGGCGTGGAGGAGCTGCGCGCCGTCCAAGAGGCGGCAGAGCTGGCGATCGCGATGGACGAGACCTCGATCGCGCCGGGCGCGCTCGCGAGCGGCGCCACTCACGTCGTGTGCCTCAAGCTGAGCCGCTGCGGTGGCATCACCGGGCTGCTGGAGGCAGCCGAGCACGCGCGCTTCGCCGGCAGCGAGGTCTACCTCACGTCAACGCTCGACGGTCCTCTGGGGATCGCCGGCGCGCTGCACGCCGCCGCGGCGCTCGGACCGATGCGGCCCTGCGGGCTCGCGACGCTCGAGGCGTTCGTGGACCTGGCGATCGATCCGGTGCTGGAGGTGCACGCGGGAGCGATCCGCGTGCCGGACGGGCCGGGGCTGGGCGTGCGGGCGTAGCGCTCAGCGCAGGAGCGCGGCGACCGCCGCGGGCGCTTCGAGCTGCACGGCATGTCCGGCGCCTGGCACGACGTGGAGCGTCGCGTGCGGGATCGCGGCGGCCATCCGCTCGGCGATCGCGCGGAACTTCTCGTCGTGCTCGCCGACGACGAGTGTGACGGGCATCGCCAGCTCGGGCAGGCGATCCCACAGCGGCTCCATGACGCCGGTGCCGAGGCCGCGCAGCGCGGCGGCGAGGCCGGCGGGCGTCTGCCGCAGCCGCTCGGCGTGCGCGGCGGCCGCGACGGCCGGCGGCTGGTTGGCGAACAGGGGCGATGCGGCCCAGTCCCGCACGAACGCCTCGATCCCGTCCCGCTCGATGCGGTCGGCGAGCGCCTCGTCGGCGGCGCGGCGGGCACGGCGCTCCTCGTCGTCGGCGAGCCCGGGGCTGGCGCCGACGAGCAGGAGGTGTTTCACGCGCGCGGGCGCGCGGAGGGCGAGCGCGAGCGCGATTCGCCCCCCCATCGAGTACCCGGCCAGGACGAAGTCCTCGGGCGCGAGCGCGAGCACGTCATCGCTGACCGCCTCGAAGCTGACAGGCCGCGCGTCGGCGGCGTCCCCGTGCCCGCGCAGGTCGGGCGCGATCGCCTCGACCCCGCCGCCCAGCGCCGCGTTCGTCGGCGCCCAGCTGCGGCCGGTTTGGGTGAAGCCGTGCAGCAGGACGATCGGCGTTGGCGGGATCGGCATCGAGACTGACATCATCCCGGCCGTGCACGACGACCCGTCCGCCCGGCAACCCGCGCGCCGGCCTTGAGCGCTGTCGACGCCCACCTCCTGCTGCGCGCCTTCAGCGAGGAGCTGACGCGCTGCGGGGTCACCGACGCGTGCACGTCGCCCGGCTCGCGCTCGACGCCGATCGTCCTGTCGCTTGCCCGCACGCCCGGGCTGCGCTGCTGGTCGCACGTCGACGAGCGTGCGGCGGGGTTCTTCGCGCTCGGACTCGCGAAGGCCAGCGGCCGGCCGGTCGCGATCGCCTGCACGTCCGGGACGGCCGCAGCGGAGCTGATGCCGGCGGTGATTGAGGCAGCCCACGCACGCGTGCCGCTGATCCTCTTGACGGCCGACCGCCCGCCAGAGCTGCGCGACGTCGGCGCCGGGCAGACGATCGACCAGCTGAAGCTCTACGGCGATGCGGCGAAATGGTTCGTCGAGGTCGGCACCCACGATGCGAGTCCCGCGCGGCTGCGCTGGATGCGAACGCTCGCCTGCCGCGCTGTCTGGACCGCGCTCGACGGACGGCCGGGGCCGGTCCATCTCAACATGCCGCTGCGCGAACCGCTCGTGCTCGACGGGCCGCTGCCGGCGGACCCCGTTCCGGGGCGAAAGGACGGCCGGCCATGGGTCGCGCATCCGGTGACGCCGGTCGCGGCCAATCCGCCGGCGGTGCCCATTGCGCCCGCGCCCCGGACAGTGCTCGTCGCCGGTCGCAGCGAGCGCGACCCGGCGCTCGGCGCAGCGATCGCCGCGTTCGCCGCCGCCGCCGGCTACCCGCTGCTGGCCGACCCGCTCTCGGGGGCACGCCGCGGCCCGGCCGCGATCTCCCACTACGACGCCCTCCTGCGCGACGAGCGGCTCGCCGCCGAGCTGCGCCCCGAGCTGGTGCTGCGGATCGGCGACCTGCCGACCTCGAAGCCGCTGCGCACGTGGCTCGCGGGCCTCGACGAGGCCGAGCAGGTCGCACTCGACGCCGAGGGCGCCTGGCACGACCCCGACGGCGTCGTCAGCGCCCGCATCGACGCAAATCCACGCGCGGCGCTCGCGGCGCTGGTGCCGGAGCATCGTGGCGCGGGTGACGCGGACTGGCTGGAGCGCTGGCGCGGCGCCGACCGCGCCGCCGCGGGCGCGATCTCCTCAGCGCTCGGCGAGGAGCTGAGCGAGCCGCGCGTCGCCGCCGAGCTGGTCGCCGCGCTGCCGTCGAAGGCGACCCTCTTCGTCGCCGCCTCGATGCCGATCCGCGACCTCGAGACGTTCGCCGCCGCGCGCGACGGCGCGCCGCGCGTGCTGTCGAACCGCGGCGCGAACGGGATCGACGGCACCGTCGCCGCGGCACTCGGAACCGCCGCCGCGGGCGGCGGCCCGGTCGTCCTGCACATCGGCGACGTCGCGCTCGCCTACGACCTGACGGCCCTGCTGTCCGCCCGCCGGCTCGGGCTCGACCTGACGATCGTGCTCGTCAACAACGACGGCGGCGGGATCTTCAACTTCCTCCCCGTCGCCGGCGAGACGGACGCGTTCGAGGAGCACGTCGCGACCCCGCACGGGCTCGACTTCGCGCAAGCCGCCACGGCGTTCGGGGCGCGCCACACGCTCGTCGCCGATGCCGCCGCGCTGCACACCGAGATCGAGCGCTCGATCGCCGACGGCAGTGTCGCGATCGTCGAGGTCCGCACCGACCGAGTGGAGAACGTCGTACTGCACCGGCGGGTGTGGGACGCCGTGCGCGCGGCGCTCAGCACCATCTGAGCAGCGCGACTTTGAGTACCTCTGCGGTACTCAGAGTCGCATTGCTCCGGAGGTCAGCCGGCAAGGACCGGCAGGAGCGCCTGAAGTTTCATCTCCGTCTCCGCCAGCTCCGCCGCCGGTTCGGAGTCGCGCACGACGCCGACGCCGGCATAGCAATGGGCGAGCGCCCCGCGCAGGAGCGCGCAGCGCAGGGCGACGCATAGCTCGCCATCGCCGTTCGCGTCGGTCCAGCCGACAGGACCGGCGTACCAGCCGCGATCGAAGCCCTCCAGCTCGGGGATCAGGCGCTCGGCAACCTCGAATGGCTCGCCGCCGACAGCGGGCGTCGGATGCAGGAGCGCCGCGAGCGCCATCGCGCCGAGCGGCTTTGAGAGCTGGGCGCGGATCGGCGTCGCGAGGTGCTGGATGTTGGCGATCCGCACGACGACGGGTTCCGGCGCGGCGGTCACCCAGACGGCGTGCGGGCGCAGTGCCTGGGCGATCCGGCGCGTGACGATCCCCTGCTCCTCGCGGTCCTTGTCGCTGCGCATCAGCGCCTCGCCGAGGTGGTCGTCGACGGCGGGATCGGCGCTGCGGCGCGTCGAGCCGGCGAGCGCGACCGTGCTGGCACGCTCGCCGTCGCGGCGCACGAGCAGCTCCGGCGTGGCGCCCAGGAAGGTGGCGTCGCCGCGCCCGACGGCGTAGACGTAGCAGCCGGGAAAGGCGTCGCGCAGGACGCCGAGCACGGCAGCAGGGTCGTGATCGGTCGGCGCGTGCACCTGGACCTCGCGTGCGAGCACGACCTTCTCCAGCGCGCCGGAGCGGATGCGCTCGACGGCGCGCTCGACGGCGCCCTCGTAATGCTCGGGCGGCATCGCGCTCAGCACGCGGTAGCGGCCGGCGGGCGCGGGGTCGAGCAGCGGCAGCGGCGCGACGCGCAGCTCCGCCAGGCGCGCCTCGATCCGCTCCAGCAGCTGTTCAGGCGTGTGGTCCGGCGTCGCCAGCGCGGCAACCGTCAGACGCACGTCGTCGCCGCGCCGCGCGAACGCGACCTCCGGGACGTGCAGCGAGGCCGCGTCGAATCCCGCCCACTGGGGCGCGGCGGCGCCGTGCGGGGCGAACGCGAAGCCGCCTACGGCGACCAGCCCAGCACCGGCCGGACCGTCGGGTGGGTCGGCGATCGCCGCGGCTGCGAGCTTGCGCCACGTACGGTCGACGACGCCGAAGCGGTCGGGCCCGTCCATCTCGATCGCCCGCACGCAGCCGAGCGCCGCAAGCGCGGTGCCGTCGCGGTCGGGCTGCTCCATCGCGAACCACGGCTCGCCGGGGCGCCGCGAAGCCGCGACGACGGCGCTCGGATCGACACCGGGCGCCGACACGGTGACGGCGACGAGCGTCTCGCCGCGCGAGCGCGCCTTGCGCAGGCCGCGCTCCAGCCGTGCGGCGAGCAGCGCACGCGCAGCCGGATCGAGCCACTCCCGGCTCGCCGTCCGCGCGTGCGTGACCGTCATCGATCCGTCACGTTTCGCCGCGGCCGCGCGAGATCGCGATCTCGCCGGTGCGGGCCATCTCGACGAGGCCGAACGGCCGCACGAGCCGCTCGAACGCCTCGATCTTCTCGTCGGTGCCGGTGATCTCGATCACCATCGAGCGCTTCGAGACGTCGACGACCTTCGCGCGGAAGATCTCGCACAGCTGCATGACCTCGGCGCGCGCCGCCCCGTCGACGGCGAGCTTGAAGAGCGCCAGCTCGCGCGCGAGCGTGTCCTCCGGCTCGAGGTCGCGGATCTTCAGCACGTTGACGAGCTTGTGCAGCTGCTTGGTGACCTGGTCGATCGGGTGCACCGCGCCGTCCAGTGTGAGCGTGATGCGCGAGATCGACTCGTCGTCGGTCGGCCCGACCGCGAGCGTGTCGATGTTGAATGCCCGCCGCGCGAAGAGGCCCGCGACGCGGGTCAGGACACCCGGCTTGTTCTCGACCAGGATCGAGAGGATGTGCTTGCGCCCCGTGCGGAGGTTGCCCGCCGCTTCGAGGTCGTCGAGGCTGATCAGCTCCTGTGTTCCAGGCTCGCCCATCGCTCAGCCCACCATGTCGCGGGCGGCTTGCCCGGCCGGGATCATCGGATACACGTTCTCCTCGGCGGTGACGCGCACGTCGACCACGACGGGCCCCTCGACCGCGAACGCGGCCTTGAGGTCCTCGACGATCGTCGTCTTGTCCGTCAGCCGCACGCCGTGGGCGCCGTAGGCATCCGCGAGCTTCACGAAGTCGGGGAAGCTGCCCATGTCGACTTGCGAGTAGCGCTTGTCCCAGAACAGCTCCTGCCACTGGCGGACCATGCCGAGGTAGCCGTTGTTGATGATCACGACCTTGATCGGGATCTGGTTCTGGGAGCACGTCGCAAGCTCCTGCGTGTTCATCTGCACTGAGCCGTCGCCCGTAATGCACACGACCTGCTTGTCCGGACAGCCCACGGCCGCTCCCATCGCCGCCGGCAGGCCGAAGCCCATCGTGCCCAAGCCGCCGGAGTTGATCCAGCGGCGCGGCTCGGGGAAGTCGTAGTACTGCGCCGTCCACATCTGGTGCTGGCCGACGTCGCTCGTGATGATCGCGTCGCCGCCGGTCGCCTCGAAGACGGCGCGGATCGCGCGCTGCGGCCGGATCTCGGTGTCCTCGGTGTCGGTCCAGCCGAGCGGGTACTGCGCGCGCCAACCCTCGATCCGGCTCCACCAGTCCTCCAGCCGGGCACGGTCGGGCGTGAGCGCGCGGTACTCGGTCGTGAGCCGTGCGAGCACGTTCTTGGCGTCGCCGACGATCGGGATGTGCGCCGGCACGTTCTTCGAGATCTCGGCCGGGTCGACGTCGATGTGGATGAACTTCGCCCGCGGTGCGAACTCCGACAGCTTGCCGGTGACGCGGTCGTCGAAGCGGGCGCCGATCGCGACGATCAGGTCCGCCTCGTCCATCGCGTAATTGGCTGCGCGGGTGCCGTGCATCCCTGGCATGCCGAGCCACTGCTCATGCGGGGCCGGGAACGCCCCAAGCCCCATCAGCGTGCAGGTGATCGGCAGGCGGTCGCTCAGCGCCAGGTCGCGCAGCTCAGCCGACGCGTTGGCGTTGACGACCCCGCCGCCGGCGTAGAGCACCGGCCGGCGCGCGTTCGCGAGCGCCTTCGCCGCGAGGCGGATCTGCTTCTGGTTGCCCTCAGTGGTCGGCTGATAGCCGGGCAGGTGCACGTCCGTGACCGGCTCGTACGGGATGTCCGCACGGCTGAGGTCCTGCGGGATGTCGATCAGCACCGGTCCGGGCCGACCCGTGCGCGCGATGTGGAACGCCTCGTGGATCGTGCGCGGGATCTCCAGCGGGTGCTGGATCATGTACGAGTGCTTCACAATCGGGAGCGTCATCCCGAGGATGTCCGCCTCCTGGAAGCCGTCGGTGCCGATCAGCTCCGTGCGCACCTGGCCGGTGAAGAACACCACCGGGACCGAGTCCATCATCGCGTCGCAGATCGTCGTCACAAGGTTCGTCGCGCCGGGGCCGCTGGTGCCGAACGCGACGCCGACCCTGCCGGTCGCCTTCGCGTAGCCCGCCGCGGCGTGCCCGCCGCCGGCCTCGTGGCGGACGAGGATGTGCTTGATCCCTGCGTCATAGAACGCGTCGTAGGTCGGGAGGTTCGCGCCGCCGGGATAGCCGAATACGACGTCGACACCCTCCGCTTTCAAACACTCCATCAGTGCATCGACTGCACGCATCTGCGCTCGCCTCCTTTCCAAGAAGCTCGGTGAATGTGACGAAAGGCGCAACCGCGACGTCCGCGTTTGCGCCGTGGAGCCAGTCTACCAGCGGTTTTTCGCCCTAAGTCGGTGGATTCCCGCTTGCGGCGGGGACATGCGACTCAGGAGCGATCGCCACGTCGGGAAACTCCAGCTCGGTGCCGCAGCGGGTGCAGATCGCGTCGTGCAGCTTCACGACCCGCCCGCAGCCGGGGCACTCGCGCCGCAGCTCGTCCTTGTCCCAGCGATAGAGGAACGCCGCCGCGAGCCCGATGAACGGCACGCACGCCGAGATCAGGAACCAGATGACGAACGAGCTGCCCTTCTTCCTGCCGACGATCCCGCCGGCGAGGCCGAAGCAGAAGGCGATGACGAGATACGGCACGGGGCCGTTCCGCTACAGCAGCGTCTTGAGCGCCCAGAGCACCGCGACAACGGCGGCGACCGCGACGATGATCCAGAAGACCGCGATCACGAAGCCGATCAGGATCTTCGCAAGCAGCGCGACGACCGCGACGAGTACCACCAGCGCAAGGCCGCGCTTGAGGATCGACGGCTTCTCGGCTTTCTCAGCGTTCTCGAACGTGTTCATGGAGTAAGCGTACTCCCCCGGCGGGCGGGGCTCAGAGCGCCGCGTCCAGGGCCGCGCGCTGTCGCTTCAGCAGCCGCGGCCGCATACGCCACCGCGCACCTGAGAACGCCAGGTTCGCGACCGTCGCGAAGCCTTCCTCGTCGGTGCGCAGGGCGAGCAGCAGGTGCGCGATGCGATCGCTGGAGGGCAGCTCGGGGTCGGTTGCCTTCACGCACCAGCAGGAGACGCGGCGCCCCTGCGCGAGCAGCGCGCCCTGCTCGCCCACGACCCAGGTGCCGAGCCGGCCGGGCTCGATGATCAGTCCGGTGCGCGCGTGCAGCTCGCGCGCGTCGTGGCCGACGAGGTCGCCGAGCAGGCCGAGCGCGACGGCCTCGGGCCCGTCATCCGCGCGCGCTCGCGGGAGCATCACGTTCGCGCCGCGGCGGGCATAGAGCATCGGGATCAGCCAGGCGTGGGCCAGCGCGGCGAGCGACACCGGGAAGGCGAGCGGCTCGATCGCCACCATCACGACGGCGACGATCACGAACGGAACGACGTGCGCGACCGTCGTCAGCGTCCACAGCCGGCCGCGCTGGCGCAGCCGCTGCGCGGTCGCGCGCGGGCGCCAGTAGACGCTCGCCAGCTCCGGCAGGACCGAGCCGGCCGGGTACGGCTCTGCCGCGTACGGCTCAGCGGCCATCGCGATCGGCGGGGCGCCGCCTAGCCGCCCGCGATCGGCCGGCGCATGATCACGAGCGCCTCGCCGACCGGCAGCTCGCGCACGTGCTCGGCATGGCCGGGACCGCGCGTCACCATCGCGATCGAGCCGTTCTCCAGCTCCTCGCGAAACGCCGCGACGGCCGCCTCGACCGACGCCGGGTCCTCAGTGGTCCACTCGGCGAGCGTTGTGTGGCCGGTCTGGTCCATGCGGATGAGTCGGGACATCTCAGGCCTCCTGACCGCGAAGAAGAGCAGTCGACCCAGCGTACCTCTGCCCGCAAGCTCTACAGCCCCAATTGCTCCCGCACGAGCCGTGTGACCTCGCCGCCGTCGGCGCGGCCCTTGGTCTCGCGCATGACGAAGCCGACGATCGGGCCGATCGCCTTCATGTTGCCGGCGCGCAACTTCTCGACCGCGTCGGGGTCGGAGGCGAGCGCGCGTGCGACGACCTCGGCCAGCTCGTCGCCGCCGCCGATCGCGCCGAGGCCCTGCGCCTCCACGATCGCCTGCGGGTCGCCGCCCTCGGCGACGAGCGCGTCGAGCACCTGCTTGGCGGCGCCCTGCGTGACCTGCTTGCCGCGCACGAGCGCGACCAGCTTCGCGAGCGCCTCGGGGCGACCTTCGAGTCGGCGGGGCCGCCGTCGCCGAGGCGCGCGACGAGCTCGCCGGCGATCCAGTTGGCGAGCGCCTGCGGGTGCTCGGGATCGGCGGCGAGCGCGCGCTCGAACCAGTCGCCCAGCTCCGGCCGGAAGGCGAACAGGCGGGCACTGTCGGCGGACAGCCCGAGCTCGTACCTCGTAGCGCTCGGCACGCGCGGCCGGCAGCTCCGGCAGCGCCGCGCGGGCGGCGTCGCGCATCGCGTCGTCCAGCACGACCGGGACGAGGTCGGGCTCCGGGAAGTAGCGGTAGTCGTGTGCCTCCTCCTTGGAGCGCAGCGAGCTGATCGCGCCGCTGACCGGGTCGTAGTGCAGCGTCTCCTGCTCCACTTGTCCCCCACCGTCGACGATCGCTATCTGACGCGCGATCTCGGCGTCGACGCCGCGCTCCAGGTAGCGGAACGAGTTCATGTTTTTCAGCTCGGTCTTCGTGCCGAGCACATCGCTGCCGACCGGTCGGATCGAGACGTTCGCGTCGCACCGCAGCGAGCCCTCCTCCATGTTCACGTCGGAGACGCCGAGCTGGCGCAGTGTCGTGCGCAGCAGCGTCAGCCATTCGCGCGCCTGCGCGGCGGAGCGCACGTCGGGCTCGGTAACGATCTCGACGAGCGGCGTGCCGCCGCGGTTGAAGTCGACGACCGACTCGTCGGCGCCGTGGATGCGGCCCGCTGCCGCCGACGTGGATCAGCTTCGCCGCGTCCTCCTCCAAATGCGCCCGGTGGATGCGCACGTCGCCGAGCCGGCCCGGACCGCAGATCGGGATGTCGTACTGGGAGATCTGGTAGCCCTTGGGGAGGTCGGGATAGAAGTAGTTCTTGCGGTGGAAGATCGAGCGCGGCGCCAGCTCGCAGTCGAGCGCCAGTCCCGACCATCAGCGCGAAGTGGATCGCCTGCGCGTTGACGACCGGCAGCGCCCCGGGAGGCCGAGGCAGACCGGGCACGTGTGCGTGTTCGGCGGGTCGCCGAAGCTCAGCTCGCAGCCGCAGAACATCTTCGTACGGGTCGCGAGCTGGACGTGGATCTCCAGGCCGATGACGGGCTCGTAGTCGGCGGCGCTCACGACACGCCTCCTCTTGCCGGCGAGCCGTCGAAGCCGATCGCCTGCTCCAGCGCATAGGCGGCGCGCAGCACGCGGTTCTCGCTGAACGCCGGGCCGCAGATCTGGAAGCCGACTGGCAGGCCCTCGCTGAGGCCGTTGGGGATCGAGATCGCCGGGATGCCGGCGAGCGACATCGGCACCGTGCAGACGTCGCTGAGGTACATCGCGAGCGGGTCCGCGGTCTTCTCGCCGAGCTTGAAGGCGACCGTCGGCGTCGTCGGCGTGACGAGCAGGTCGAAGCGCTCGAAGGCGGTGCGGAAGTCGTCGGCGACCTTCGTGCGGACCTGCTGCGCGCGGCCGTAGTAGGCGTCGTAGTAGCCCACTGGACAGCGCGTAGGTGCCGAGCATGATGCGGCGCTTGACCTCGGCGCCGAAGCCGGCGGCGCGCGTGGCGGTGTACATGCCGAGCAGGTCGTCGGCGTCGACGCGCGGGCCGTAGCGGACGCCGTCGAAGCGGGCGAGGTTGGACGACGCCTCTGCGGGCGCGATCAGGTAGTAGGCGGAGAGCGCGTGCGGGGCGTGCGGCAGCTTGCACGTCTCGACGCTCGCGCCCAGCTCGACCGCGAGCTCGAGCGTCTTCTGGAAGGCCGCCCGCACGCCCGGCTCGATGCCCTCGCCGGTCAGCTCCTCGGGCACGCCCAGCCGCACGCCCGTCGAGGTCGGCGCTCTGCGGCAGCGCAATCGGCTCGGGGAACGAGAGCGAGGTCGAGTCGCGCTCGTCCTGACCGACCATGTGGCGCAGCAGCAGCGCCGTGTCGGTGACGTCGCGCGCGAACGGGCCCGCCTGATCCAGCGAGGACGCAAACGCGATCATCCCGTAGCGCGAGATCGCGCCATACGTCGGCTTGAGCCCGACGATTCCGCAGAGGGCGGCCGGCTGGCGGATCGAGCCGCCGGTGTCGGTGCCGAGCGCCCAGGGGGCGAGGCCGCCCGCGACCGCGGCGGCGCTGCCTCCGGAGGAGCCGCCCGGCACGCGCCCGCGGTCCCACGGGTTGCGCACTGGCCCGAAGGCGGAGTTCTCGTTCGAGGAGCCCATCGCGAACTCGTCCTGGTTCGTCTTACCGAGCAGTGTCGTGCCCGCCGCTTGCAGACGCTCCACGACGCTCGCCGTGTACGGCGGCCGGTAGCCCTCGAGGATCTTCGAGCCCGACTGGCTCGGCACGCCCTCGGTGCAGAAGAGGTCCTTGACGGCGAGCGGGACGCCGGCGAGCGGCGCCTCTGGACCGGCGACGACGGCGGCGTCCGGGGCCGTGTCGGCGACCCACGTGAAGGCGTTGAGCTCGTCGGCGGCCGCGCGCTCGCGGTATGCCTCGAACAGCTCGGTCGGCGAGATCGCCCCCGCCCGCACACGCTCGGCCGCGACGGAGGCGGACAGCTCCGTCAGCTCGCTCATGCCGCTCCCGGGCTCGGGACGCCGAAGCCGTCGGCGACGACCTCCGGCGCTGAGGCGAGCGCCACGTCGCGCGGCAGCGACGGTCGCGGCTCGTCTGCGCGCAGCGCGTTGACGACGTCGATCACGTGCGACGTCGGGTGCACGTCACCGAGATCGAGCTCGCCGATCTTCTCGATGTGCTCGAGCACGGCGGACAGCTCGCGCGCCATCTGCTCGACCTCGTCTCGGTGAGCTCGAGGCGGGCGAGGCGGGCGACGTGGAGGACCTGCGCGCGATCGATCATCGGCGCGGGAGTCTAGATCGACTGCCGCGCAGGCGCTCGGGTGGGCGTGAGTGGACTGGCGCGCACCGGGCGCTCGCGTGGAGCACCCGGTGCGGCAGTGCGATCAGGACGCCGGCGGGTGCGACTCGGTCGGCGCGACCGAGCTCGGCTCGTCGTCGTCGGGCGGGTACGGCGTGGCGGCAGGCTCTGCCGCGGCGGGCGGTGCGACCGGCGGTGCGACCGGCGGCGCGACCGGCGGCGCAGCCGGTGGCGGAGCACTCGACGTGCCCTCCTCCGAGCGCGGAGCCGCGCTGTCGAAAGCGGCGCGCGCCTGCGAGCCGGCGGCCTTCGCCTGCTCGCGCGCATCGGAGAGCGACGTGCCCTCCTCCTTCATCGAGAGATAGCCGCCGTAGGCGACCATCGCCGTGGCGAGCAGCCCGAGCCAAGCGCCGATCTTCACGTCGATCAGCTCGTTCGGTCCGGGCTCGTTGAGCAGGACGCGGTAGGCGAGCAGCACAGTCGTCAGGCCCGCGATCGCCGTCGACGAGCACGGCCCCCGTGACGGGCAGCGCGACGGTGCGCTGCGTCGCGGTGATGAAGGCCGAGTCCGAGCGCGGCGATGATCGTGAGCAGCATCAGCCAGCGCAGCACCGTGTGGCCGTCCCAGCCGGTCGCGCCGACGCCCCCGAGGTCGACGCCCAATGACTTGGCGGCACTGCCGACGCCGTCCGGGAGCGACCCCGTACCAATTGAAGAAGAACATGAAGACGAACAGCAGGACTGCGCCTGCCGCTGCCACGATCTCCCCCGTCCGGAGCTTCGCGGTGTCGAAGTTCACTCCTACCTCCTAGGCCTGTTTGACGCCATGTGGCAGGTGCCACACACGTTCATTCGCGCCAACCGTAGCGACGCCTGCGGCCGTTAACGGTGAAGATTGCAGTCTTGCGGCGGACAGCGTGTTTGCGCAGCAGCATCGCGATCGTCATCGGGCCCACCCCGCCGGGCACCGGCGTGAGCAGTCCAGCGACGTCATGGACGGCGTCGAAGTCCACGTCGCCGCAGAGCCCATCGGCCGTGCGGTTCATACCGACGTCAATCACGGCGGCGCCCGGCTTGACCGCATCGGCGCCCAGCAGTCGCGGCACTCCGACGGCTGCGATCAGCACGTCGGCGCGGGCGCAGACGGCCGCCAGGTCGCGCGTGCGCGAGTGGCAGATCGTGACCGTCGCGTTGCGCTGCAGCAGCAGGTGAGCGATCGGCTTGCCGACGAGGTCGGAGCGTCCGACGACGACGGCCTCGGCGCCTTCGAGCGCGATGCCGTGATGGTCGAGCAGCTCGATCACGCCGACGGGCGTGCACGGCCGCAGGCCCGGGGACGTTCTGCACGAGCCGGCCGGCGCTGATCGGCGTGAGCCCGTCGACATCCTTGTCGGCGTCGATCAGGGCGCTGAGCGCGGCATCGTCGAGGCCGTCGGGCAAGCGGGCGCTGGAGCAGGATCCCGCTGACCGGCGGAGTCGGCGTTGAGGTCGGCCAGCAGCGCCGCGACCTCGTCCGCGCTCGTCTCCGCCGGCAGGTGGCGGTGGAGGTCCGCGATGCCGGCCTCGGCACAGGCCTTGCGCTTGTTGGCGACGTAGATCGCGGAGGCAGGGTCCTCGCCGACGAGCACCGTCGCGAGCCCGGGCACGACGCCCGTCTCGGCGGTGAACGCCGGCGACGTCGCGCGCCACCTGCGCGCGCACTCGCTGGGCGACCGCCTTGCCGTCGATGATCGTGGCTGCCATGGCGGGGGCGGACTCTAGCCAAGCGTCCTGTCCTGTGGTCGCTGGGCGACCATGAGGCAGGACGGTAAGCGCGAAAAGGCGTAGAGGGCGCGGTCAGCGCCGCGTGATCGGCGCGAGGTCGGCGACGAGCTTGCGCTCGGAGCCATCGCGGCTGAAGCGGATCACGACGATGCCGCCGGCCTCGACGCGCGGTCACGACGCCCTCGCCGAAGGCCGGGTGCGCGACGTCCTCGCCGAGGCGGAAGGACGGCGGATCGTTGATCCCGTCGGCCACGCCCGACCACGCAGATCCCCCGCCACCGCCTCCACCACCGCCAGCGAGCCGCCGCCCCACGACACCGCCCGCTCGCGCACGTTGCCGACGCCGAGCGTCGGCCGGTCGCGCCGGTCGGTCAGGTCGCCCGGGATCTCGTCGACGAAGCGGCTGCGCAGCGCCGTACGCGCGCGCGCCGAAGACCGCGCGGGTGCGAGCGTAGGTGACGTAGAGGTCGCGCTCGGCGCGAGTGATGCCGACGTAAGCGAGGCGCCGCTCCTCCTCCAGGCCGCCCTCCTCGATCGCGCGGGAGTGCGGGAAGACGCCCTCCTCGCAGCCGAGCAGGAAGACGATCGGGTACTCCAGCCCCTTCGCGTTGTGGAGCGTCATCAGCGTGACGAGCCCCTCGTCGTCCTTGCGGCCGTCGGCGTCGGCGACGAGCGCGATCTGCTGCAGGAAGCCGGCGAGCGAGGGCGCCTCCGCCCCGTCCGCGTCGGCACCCATGTCCGCGCCGGCGGGCCCTCCGGCGTCGTACTCGGCGGCCACGTTGACGAGCTCCTCGAGGTTCTCGACACGGCCCTGCGCCTCGATCGTGCGCTCGGCCTCCAGCGCATCGAGATAGCCGGTCTCACGGAGGGTCTCGTTCAGCAGCACCGAGATCGGCGCACCCGCGTCGGTGCGCTCCTTCAGCACCCGCATCGTCCCCATGAAGCGATGGAACGCCTTCACCGCCGCCGGCCCCAGGCCCGGCACCGTGTCCGGCGCGGCGGCCGCCTCCCAGATCGTGATCCCGGCCGTATTCGCCCAGCCGATCACGCGCGCGAGCGACGTCTGCCCGATCCCGCGCCGGGGCGAGTTGACAACGCGGCTGAATGCGACGACGTCCTGCGGGTTCACGAGCGTCGTCAGATAGGCGATCGCGTCCTTGATCTCGGCGCGCTCGTAGAACTTCGTCCCGCCGATCACCTGGTAGCCGATCTGCGCCCGCACGAGCGTGTCCTCCAGCACCCGCGACTGCGCGTTCGTGCGGTAGAAGACCGCGATCTCCTGGCGCGAGGCGCCCGCATCGACGAGCTGCTCGATCTCTCCCGCGACGAAGCGCGCCTCCGCGTGCTCGTCCTCCAGCTCGCGCACCTTGATCGGATCGCCGAGGCCGACGTCCGTCCACAGCGCCTTCCCCATCCGCCCCCGGTTGTTCGCGATCACCGCGTTCGCCGCGTCCAGGATCGTCTGCGTCGAGCGGTAGTTCTGCTCCAGCTTCACGACCTTCGCCTCGGGGAAGTCGCCGGTGAAGTCGAGGATGTTGCGGACGTCGGCTCCACGGAAGCCGTAAACGGACTGATCATCGTCTCCAACAACACACAAATTGCCATGCTCCTTCGCGATCAGCTGGAGCCAGCGGTACTGAGCGTGGTTGGTGTCCTGGTACTCGTCGACGAGCACGTGGCGAAACGTGGTGGCGTAGTGGTGGCGGACCTCGGGGAACAGCTCCATCACGTTGACGGCGCGGACGAGCAGGTCATCGAAGTCCATCGCGTTCATGCGGTGCAGCTCGGACTCGTAAAGGCGATAGACGTCGGCGACGGTCTGCTCGAAGTAGCCGCCGACCAGCTGGCCGTACTCCTCGGCGTCGCGCAGCTTGTTCTTCGCGTCCGAGATCTGGTTGTGGATCGCGCCCGGCGTGAAGCGCTTGGGATCGACGTCGAGCTCGTCGATGCAGCGCTTGACGAGGCGGCGCGCGTCGGCCTGGTCGTAGATCGTGAACTGGCGCGTGTAGCCGAGCCGCTCTGCGTGCGTGCGCAGCATCCGCGCGCAGGCGGCGTGGAACGTCATCAGCCACATCGCGCGGGTGCGGTTGCCGACGAGCAGCTCGACCCGCTCGCGCATCTCCTGCGCGGCCTTGTTCGTGAACGTGATCGCGAGGATCTCGTCCGGCCGCGCCTGCCCGGTGGCGAGCAGGTAGGCGACCCGGTGGGTCAGCACGCGCGTCTTGCCGGAGCCGGCGCCGGCGAGGATCAGCAGCGGCCCCTCGCCGTGCACGACGGCCTCGCGCTGTGGCTCGTTGAGGCCCGCGAGCAGCTTGTCGAGGTCGGTGTCCGAGGCGTTCGCGGGCATCGGCTCCGACGATAGCGAGCGACAGGGACGCGGCTGCGCGCCGCGGGCGCCGCCCAGCCGTCCACTACCCTTCGCCGCCGCATGGGTCCCGCCGTCTGGGTCATCGTTCCCACCTACAACGAGGCCGGCTCGATCGAGCAGCTGCTGCGGACCGCCGCCGCCGCGCTCGCGACAGCCGCCCCCGGTGACCACCGCATCCTCGTCGTCGACGACGGCTCGCCGGACGGCACCGGCACGATCGCGGAGCGACTCGGCGCCGAGCTGGGCGTCGTCGAAGTGCTGCACCGCCCTGGCAAGGGCGGTCTCGGTCAGGCCTACCTCGCCGGCTTTGGCTTCGCGCTCGCCGCGGGCGCACGGATCGTCTGCGAGATGGACGCCGACCTCTCGCACGACCCCCATCATCTGGCGGCGCTGCTCGCGGCCGCGGAGCACGCCGACGTCGTGCTCGGCTCGCGCTACGTGCCCGGCGGAGGGATCGCCGACTGGGGGCCGCTGCGCCGCTTCGTCAGCCGCGCCGGGTGCCGCTACGCGCGCATGATCCTCGGCCTTCCGCAGCACGATCTGACGGGCGGCTTCAAGGCGATCCGCCGCGAGGTGCTGGAGGCGATCGAGCTGGAGAGCGTGCGCTCGCAGGGCTACGTCTTCCAGATCGAGATCACCTACCGGGCGATCCTCGCCGGCTACCGCGTCGCCGAGGTGCCGATCGTCTTCACCGACCGTGCGGTCGGTACCAGCAAGATGTCGGCGCGGATCGCGCTCGAGGCGATGTGGCGCGTGCCGCGGCTGCGGCGCAGTGCCCCCGCCGCGATTGCGCGGGCGAGCGCCGTGCGTGCCGCCGCACTGCGCAGCAGCTAGCCGGCGGACTACCCCCCGGCGGGGTTCGGCCCGCGTGCGGGACGCAGCGGCTGGACGTCGCCGTCGTCCGGGACTGCGACGACGTCGGCCGGGTCGACGCCTTGCTCGGCGAGCGCCTGCTCCAGCGCGCCGATGCGGCTCGCAAGACCCTTGATCGCGTCGGCGACGGGGTCGGGCAGATGCACCCAGTCGGCGTCGGGACCCTCGGGCCGCTTGCCGTCGATCCGCACAGGATGGCCGGGGTTGCCGACCACCGTCGAGTGCGGCGGCACGTCGTGGATGACGACCGTGTTGGCGCCGATCTTCGAGCCGTGGCCGATCGTGATCGGGCCGAGCAGCTTCGCGCCGGAGCCGATCGTGACGTTGTCCTCGACCGTCGGATGGCGCTTGCCGCACGCGAAGCCGGTACCGCCAAGTGTCACGCCCTGGTAGAGCGTCACGTCGTCGCCGATCTCGGCCGTCTCGCCGATCACAACCCCCATCCCGTGGTCGATGAAGAGCCCCGCGCCGATCCGCGCGGCGGGATGGATCTCGATGCCGGTCACCGCACGCGCCATGCCGGCGATGAGGCGCGGCAGCACGGGGACGTCGGCCGTGAGCAGGGCATGCGCGACCCGATGCGCGAGGACCGCGTGGACCCCCGGCCAGATCGCGAGCACCTCGGCAGCACCGACGCCGCGGGCGGCGGGATCGCGCTCCTGCGCGGCGCGCACGTCGCGGCGGATCTCCTTGGCGACGCGCGCGAAGGTATTGAGACCGGGCATGCGCTCAAGGGTAGACGAGCGCCGGCTCGGCGCACGGGCCTGGAGACTACGGCGCGAAGAAGGGCGTGGAGACGTAGCGCTCGCCGGAGTCCGGCAGCACCGTGACGATCCGCTTGCCGCGCGACTCGGGCCGCTTCGCGACCTCCAGCGCCGCCCACATCGCCGCGCCGCACGAGATGCCCGCCAGCACGCCCTCACGCCGCGCCAACAGCCGGGCGGTCTCGATCGCGTCCTCGTCGTCGACGGCGATCACCTCGTCGAGCACGTCGCGGTTCAGCACCGCAGGGACGAAGCCGGCGCCGATCCCTTGGATCTTGTGCGGGCCCGGCGTACCGCCGGAGAGCACGGACGAGCTGCGCGGCTCGACAGCCACCACCCGGCAGTTCGGGTTGCACGCCTTCAGATGCTCGCCGGTCCCGGTGATCGTGCCGCCGGTGCCGACGCCGGCGACGAGCACGTCGACACGGCCGCCCATCGCTTCCCAGATCTCCGGCCCAGTCGTGCGGCGGTGGACCTCCGGGTTCGCCGGGTTCGAGAACTGGTCGGGCAGGAAGGCGTCATCCCGCTGCGCCATCGCGCGCGCGGCAGCGACCGCCTCGTGCATCCCGCCGAGCGACTCGGTGATCTCGACGCGCGCGCCGTAGAGCCGCAGCAGCCCCTCGCGCTCGCGGCTCATACCCTGCGGCAGTGTCAGCACGAGCTCGTAGCCCTTCGCCGCGCAGACGAACGCCAGCGCGATCCCGGTGTTGCCGCTCGTCGCCTCCACGATCGTCGTGCGGCCGGGCTCGATCCGCCCCTCCCGCTCCGCCGCCTCGATCATCGCCACGCCGATACGGTCCTTCACGCTGCCGCCCGGGTTGAGCGCCTCGAGCTTGCCGAACAGCTCGCAGTCGGGCGCCGGATCCAGCAGGCGCGTGAGTTGCACCATCGGCGTGCGGCCGACGTGCTCCGCAATGTTGATCGGGATTCCCGGCATTAGCCGCCGGAACGA
Organism: uncultured Actinomycetes bacterium; assembly: GCA_963774115.1. Taxonomy (GTDB): domain Bacteria; phylum Actinomycetota; class Thermoleophilia; order Solirubrobacterales; family Solirubrobacteraceae; genus Conexibacter. The sequence goes on from CAVZDN010000001.1 coordinate 52,949, forward strand.
TAGCGGCGGTTGCTACAAGACGGTGGGCGCGCTGTCCCAATCGTGCGTCTCGCCGTGCGCTCGCAGCCACTCCTTCAGCTCCGGCTCGCACAGCGCACCGGCGACCCCAGCCTCGAAGAGCACCCGCGGGTCGGCTCCGAGCGAGCGTGCAGCGGCATGCTCCTGCTCCAAGTCGCAGCTGAAGAACGTCGGGTCGTCCGTGTTGACCGTGCAGAGCACGCCGGCCGCGAGCAGCTGCGGCAGCTGGTGCGCCTCGACCGACGGAACGACCGACAGGCAGACGTTCGACAGCACGCAGACGTCGAGCACAATCTGGCGGTCGGCGAGCTCCTGCAGGAGGCCGGGATCCTCGACCGCGCGCACGCCGTGGCGGATGCGGTCGGCGTGCAGCGCGTCGAGCGCGCCGCGGATCGAGGCCGGCCCGGCGACCTCGCCGGCATGCGGGACCGACGCGAGCCCGCCCGCGCGGGCAATCGCGAAGGCGTCGGCGTACTCCTCGGGCGGATGCTTCGCCTCGAGGCCGCCGAGGCCGAGTGCGACGACGCCGCGGTCCTTGTAGCGGACCGCCAGCTCGGCGGTCTCCCGAGCGAGATCCTGAGAAACCCCACGCGTGATGTCGGGCGTCAGGCGAATCTCGATCCCAAGCGACTCCCGCGCCTCCTGCACCCCATCGCAGAACCCCTCGAACACCACATCCTGCGCGACGCCGACGCTGGCCTTGTCCGACGGCGAGAAGATCGCCTCCAGGTACACCGCACCCTGCGCCTGCGCACGACCCGCATAGTCCACGACCAGCTCGCGATAGTCCCGTTCGGTCCGCAGCGCACGCGTCGTCGCCATCCACGCCGCGATGAAGTGCTCGAAGTCGCGGAAGCGCATGTACTCCGCCAGCTCCTCGACGCTCTGCACCGGGAGCGCAAAGCCATTCCGCTTCGCACACGCGATCAGCGCCTCCGGCGAGACGGCGCCCTCGAGGTGAACGTGCAGCTCGATCTTCGGGTAGCTCATCGCGGGGCGACGCTAGCAGCACAGATGGCAGTGCAGACGGTCAATCGTGACCCAATCGTTCGAGTGCGACGGCGCCCGCATAGAGCGCGTCACGATCGGTGCGAAGCACGCGCCGATCAACTCGCGTAATGACTGACCCCCGCCGCGCCTGCATCAAAGAGCGCAGCGATGCGGCGACGCTCTCGGCTTTCGAGACTGCCGTCCAGTCGGACAGCTTCATCTGCGCCGCGATCAGTTCTCGATCTCGCACGTCGGCGGGGTCGAAGATGACACTCCCAGATCCGCGATACCGACCGATGATGAGCATCGCCTGGACCACACCTGCAGCACTGACAAGCTCCTGCGCATGGACGCGAGCAATGCCGCGCGCGAGATCCACCGCATGCTGGTGCTCCTTAGCGAGTGCGATCCGCTGAACCTCGAGGCTGGCATCCGCGCTCACGTGCGCACCTGCCCATGCTCCACCGAAGCCTGCACCCGCTCCAATCAGAGCCGCCATGATCGTGATGAGACCGCCAAGTGATCGTCGCTGTGCAGCATCGGCGGTCGCGTTCGCATCAGGCATCGGACCGGAAGGCTAGTGAGATCGAGGAGCCCCGACGCCGGCTCCGCGTCGGCTCTCAGATGTAGTACATCGCCGCGCCGGCATCGCGCGCTTCGCGCTCGATGACGTCAGCGACGGTGGTCCCCGCGAGCACGGCCCGGGCGGCAGTGGCGGCCTCGGCGAAGACGCCTTCGGAGCCGGCGCCGAAGGTGCCGTCGAGCAGCTCGACGATCTCCAGGACGGTGATCTCGGACGGGTCGCGGCCGAAGCTGTAGCCGCCCTTCACGCCGCGCTGGGACTTCAGGACGCCTGCGCGGCGCAGCACGGCGAAGAGCTGCTCGAGGAACTGCACCGGGATCTCGCGGCGACGCGCGAGCTCGGCGATCGGGACCGGGCCGGAGCTGCCGAGGCGGCCCAGCTCGGCGAGCGCGAGCAGCGCGTAAGGGGACTTTGTGGTGATCGAGATCATCGGACCGGGCCTGCGGTCACGATGGTATGCGACGCGCAGGCGCGAGCGGCTATATCCAGCCGCGTTCGGTCGCGATCAACACGGCTTGTGCGCGGTCGACGGCGCCAAGCTTGCCGTAGATGTTGTGCAGGTGGGTGCGCACGGTGCTCGTCGAGAGCTCCAGCTCGTGGGCGATCTGCTTGTAGACCTTGCCGTGGCCGAGGCGCTTGAGCACCTCGACCTCGCGGCCGGAGAGCGGACAGGGGTCGAGCTGGCGCGGGCGGTTGCCGTTCGACGGATACGGAAGGTCGTACATGACGGCACGCAGCTCGGCCGGGCCGAGTCCGACGACGCGGGCGCAGGCGAGCATTTCGCTCGGCGCGACGGCATCGCCCTGGCCGTAGTGGGCGAGCATGTCGGCGAGCCGTACGATCGCGGCCTCGCCGTCTGCCTCGTCGCCGTGGTGACGCTCGATCGTCGAGGCGATCGACTTCGGCAGTCCCCAGCGACGTGCGAGCACCCCGCCGACGAGCGCGTGATCGACGCCCAATTCGCGGCGCTCGCGGTGGATGCGCTCTTCCGGGGTGCGCGCGTCGCCGTGCACCTGCCGCGGATAGCCCGGGTAGGCGTGGGCGAGCACGAGCTTGCCGACGTCGTGCAGCAGCGCGGTCACCATCAGGCGGTCGCGCTCCTCGTAGCCGAGCTCGGCGGCGAGCCGGTCGGCCGCGCGCTGCGTGGCGACGCCGTGCAGGCGGAAGCGCTCAGGCGTCCCTTCCCAGAGGCCGCTGCGTTCGAAGAAGTCGAAGGTGCGGGCACGGCTGGCCAGCGCCTGGACGGCAGCCGGCGAGAGCACGCTGACGGCGCGCACGATGCTGTCGACGCGACCACGTGTGCCGGCGTCGACGCGGTTGGCCAGTCGCAGCGTGGCGATCGCGAGCGCCACGTCGGATTCGACCGCCGCGACGATCTCCGCCGTCGAGGGCCGTTCCTGCGTGAAGAGGCGCAGCACGCGGTTGCGCGACTCGGCCAGCACCGGGAATGCCTCGAGCGCCTCAAACGCAGCCGTCAGGCGACGGCCATGACCCTCGTTGTGATGCCGCTGCAGCGACGGAGCGTCGGCGGCGGTGCTGGTCTGGGCGGGCAAGCTGGCTATGGCGGTGGCGGTCGGGCTCATGCGATCGTAGTTGCTTGTGGCAGGCGGTACGAGCAGCAGCCTGCTGACCCGGTCCCGTTTCCCTTATCGGCAGCGGGTCGGCAGCGGTTTAGGACTGTCGTGCAATCACCCGCGCCAGCGCGCTGTCGATGCGCCGCAACGTCTCCTCGCGGCCGAGCAGCGCGACGCTCTCGAAGATGCCCGGTGAGATCGTCGTGCCGGCGATCGCGACACGCACCGGCTGGAAGATCTGCTTCGGCTTCACGCCGTGCGTCTCGACGACGCCCCGCAGCGCCTGCTCGACGGCGTCCTGCGTGAACGGCTCCAGGTCGGCGAGCGCGGCGCGCGCCTGCGCGAGCGCCTCTGCCCCGCCCTCGGCGCCGATCGTCTTCTCCCACGCGGCCTCGTCGTCGCCCGGACCGTCGTAGAGGAAGCCGGCGAGTGGCCAGAAGTCTTCGAGCGTCTGGATCTTCTCGCGGCTGATCTCGACGCCGGCTCTCAGGCCCTCGCGGCCGGTGAACGCCTCCAGCCGCCTCGTCAGCTCCTCCAGCGAGAGGTCCCTCAGGTAACGGCCGTTCATGTGCCGCAGCTTCTTCTCGTCGAAGACGGCGGGCGACTTGGAGATCCGCTCGATCCGCAGCCGGCGCGCGAGCTCGTCGGTCGGGAAGTACTCCTCCTCGGCGTCGAAGCCGGCGCCGAGCAGCGCGATGTAGTTGCGGATCGCTTCGGGCAGGTAGCCGGCCTCGCGCAGCTCTTGCACGGAGGCGGCGCCGTGGCGCTTGGAGAGCTTCTTGCCGTCGGGACCGTGCAGCAGCGGCAGGTGCGCGTAGCGTGGCGCAGCCTCTCCCAGCGCTTCGAAGACGAGCAGCTGCTTGGGCGTGTTGGAGAGGTGGTCCTCCCCGCGGACGACGTGCGTGATGCCGGCGTCGAGGTCGTCGATCGCGACGGCGAAGTTGTAGAGCACCGAGCCGTCGGCACGGGCGATCACCGGGTCGTCGAGGTGCGTGTGGGCGAAGCGCGCCTCGCCGCGGATGACGTCGTCGACGACGGTCTCCCCCTCGTCGGGCACGCGCAGGCGGATCGCGCCGGTCGCCTCCTCCGTGCCGCGGAAGCCGCGGGCGTCGCCGTGCTCCGCCTTCCACGCCTTCACGTCCTCGCCGGTCGCGCCTGAGTGGTAGGCGTGGCCGGAGTCGAGCAGCCGCTGCAACGTGGCCGCGTGGCGCTCGGTGCGCTCGGACTGGAAGATCGGGCCCTCGTCCCAGTCGAGCTCCAGCCAGCGCAGCGCGTCCAGGATCTGCTGGACGTTCTCGGGAGTCGATCGCTCCCTGTCGGTATCCTCGATCCGCAGCACGAGGGTCCCTCCGCTGCCACGTGCCAGAAGCCAGTTGTAGAGCGCCGTGCGGGCCCCGCCGATGTGCAGGGCGCCGGTCGGCGAAGGAGCGAAACGCAGTCGCATGAAGCCCGCATGCTAGTCGGCGCCCACGTCTCCCCGGCGGGCGGCCTCCCCAAGGCGATCGAGCGCGGCGTCGAGCGCGGCTGCCGCTCGATCCAGATCTTCAACCAGTCGCCACGCATGTGGAAGCCGACCGCATACGGCGAGGAGGACTTCGCCGCGTTCAAGGCGGCGATGATCGACAGCCCGATCGATGCGGTGATGATCCATGCGGTGTATCTGCTCAACTGCGCCAGCGACGACGAGGAGATCCGCGCGAAGTCCGTCGCCTCGCTGACCCACTCGCTGCGCGTCGGCGACGCGATCGGCGCCCACTGCGTCGTGCTGCACCCGGGCTCGGCGAAGACCGGCGACGTCGGCGAGGCGATCGAGCGGGCTGGCTGGGTGATCCGGGAGGCGCTCGACATGACCGACCACTGCCCGCTGCACCTGGAGAACACGGCCGGCGCCGGCGGCACGCTCGGGCGCTCCTTCGAGGAACTGGCGGCGCTGATCGAGGCGGGCGGCGGCGACCGGCGGCTCGGCCTCTGCCTCGACTCCTGCCACCTGCTCGCGTCCGGCTACGACATCCGCACCGCCGAAGGGCTCGAGGACACGCTGGAGCGCTGCGACGCCGCCGTCGGCCTGAACCGCCTCGGCTCGCTGCACCTCAACGACTCACAGACGCCGCTCGGCTCCAACCGCGACCGCCACGCGAACGTCGGCGAAGGCGAGCTGGGCGAGGAGGGCTGCATGGCGTTCCTCTCGGAGCCGCGCTTCGAAGGCCTGCCGCTCGTGCTGGAGACGCCCGGCCCGGACCGCTCCGGCCCGACCGCCGAAGAGCTCGTGCACGTGATGAGCCTGCGCGAGCGCGGTCTCGCGGAGCGCGGGATCTGAGCGACCGCCGCATCGTGCGCTAGCGTCAGTCGTCCGGTGGCGTCGACGATGCATGAACCCCGGGACGCGGCGCCCGTCACGCTCGCGACGCCCGACCCGTATGTGATCGTCCTCTTCGGAGCGACGGGCGACCTTGCGCGGCGCAAACTGCTGCCGGGGATGCTGCACCTCTGCCAGGCCGGGCTGATGCCCGACTTCCGCATCATCGGGATCTCCCGCTCACAGCTTGACGACGACGCCTTCCGTGCCTTCGCGCGCGAGGCCTGCGACGAGTTCGCGCGCCATCGCTTCGACGAGGACGCTTGGACCACCTTCGCTCGTCGCCTCAGCTCGGCGCAGCTCGATGAGGACGACCGCCATCTCGTGCGGGCGGTCGCCGGTGCACGCGACCAGCTCGGCGGACAGGCACGGGTGCTGCACTACCTGAGCATCCCGCCGTCGGCGGCCGCCTCGACGGTGCGGCTGCTCGGCAACGCCGGGCTCGCGCAGGACGCACGGATCGTGATGGAGAAGCCGTTCGGCACCGACCTCGCGAGCGCCCGCGCGCTGAACGCCGAGGTGCACGAGGTCTTCCAGGACCACCAGGTCTTCCGTATCGACCACTTCCTCGGCAAGGAGGCGGCGCAGAACATCCTCGCGCTGCGCTTTGCGAACGGCCTGTTCGAGCCGATCTGGAACCGCCAGCACATCAACCACGTGCAGATCGACGTGCCGGAGACGCTCACGATCGGCTCGCGCGCCGGCTTCTACGAGTCGACCGGCGCCTACCGCGACATGGTGGTCACGCATCTGCTCCAGGTGCTCGCGTTCGTCGCGATGGAGCCGCCGACGTCGCTCGAGTCGCGGGCGATCACGGAGGAGAAGAACAAGGTCTTCCGCTCGCTCAAGCCGCTCGACCCGAGCTGCGTCGTGCGCGGCCAGTACGAGGGCTACCGCGACGAGGAGGGTGTCGCGCCCGACTCGCAGACCGAGACGTTCGTCGCGCTGCGCTGCGAGGTCGACAACTGGCGTTGGTCGGGCGTGCCGTTCTACCTGCGGACCGGCAAGCGGATGGCGGAGAGCGCGCGCATCATCTCGGTCTCCTACCACGAGCCTCCCCACGGGATGTTCCCGGCCGGCTCGGGGATCGGCGAGTACGGGCCGGACCACCTCACATTCGACCTCGACGAGAGCTCGCGCGTCTCGCTCTCCTTCTACGGCAAGCGCCCGGGCCCGGGAATGCGGCTCGAGAAGGCAAGCATGCAATTCTCGCTCGACGAGACCGGCAACGAGGACGAGGTGCTGGAGGCCTACGAGCGGCTGCTCCACGACGCGATGATGGGCGACCACACTCTCTTCACGACGGCGGACGGGATCGAGCGGCTGTGGGAGATCTCCGAGCCGCTGCTGGAGACGCCGCCGCAGCTGCACGGCTACGCGCCCGGCTCGTGGGGCCCGGACGCGATCCAGGACCTGATCGCGCCGCACGCCTGGCGCCTGCCGTTCGCGCGCAAGTGGCGCGGCTCCGCCGCGCCGCCTTCGTAGGACGGCCGCGCATGAGCCCCGCCCTCGCCGTCACGGCGCTCCGCAAGCAGTACGGCTCCACGACCGCCCTCGCGGGCGTCGACCTGGAGGTCGGCGCGGGCGAGCTGGTCGGGCTGCTGGGTCCCAACGGCGCCGGCAAGTCGACGCTCGTGAAGATCGTCTGCGGGCTCGTGCGCGCCAGCGGCGGACAGGCAGAGGTCTGCGGCGCTCCGGCAGGCTCGCGCGAAGCTCGTAGCTCACTCGGGTATCTCGCCGAGCTGTTCCGTTTCCCCGGCTGGTGCCGCGCGGAAGAGGTGCTGGCGCTGCATCAGCGGCTGGCCGGCTCCAGCGGTGGCGCGTCGGAACGGAGTGAGCTGCTGGAGCTGGTGGACCTCGCGGACGCGCGCGACCGCCGCGTCGAGGCGATGTCAAAGGGCATGCAGCAGCGGCTCGGGTTGGCGCAGGCGCTGATCGGCGACCCGCGGCTGCTGCTGCTCGACGAGCCGACGAGCGCGCTGGACCCTGTCGGGCGCCGGATGGTGCGCGAGCTGCTGGAGCGGCTGCGCGAGCGCGGGATCGCCGTCGTGCTCAACTCGCACCTGCTGAGCGAGGTGGAGCTCGTCTGCGATCGCGTCGCGATCCTCTCGGGCGGGCGCGTCGTCGCTGCCGGACGCCCGTCGGATCTGGTACGCGCCGGCGGCGTCGACGTCGACACCGCGACAGGGGTCCGCCACTTCCCGGGCGCTGTGCGCAAGGAGGTGCCGGCGCTGGTGGCACGGCTCGTCGCCGAGAACGTGGAGATCTACGGCGTGCGGGTCGTGACCAGCTCGCTCGAGGACGTTTACCTCGCGGCCGTCGACGGCGAGACGGACGGCGCCGCGTGAGCGCGGTCGCGATCGTCGCCGGCTACGCGCTGCGCGAGAGCCTGCGGCGCAAGGTCTTCGTCGTGGTGTCGATCCTCACGCTGCTGTTCCTGGCGCTGTTCTCCTACGCGACCGCCAAGGTCTTCGACGAGATCGGCTCGTTCACGAGCGGGCGCGACACCGGCACGCTGGACACGACCGGGCTCGTCGCGGCGACGATGCTCGGCCTGGGGATGTTCGCGATCCTCTTCCTCGCGACCGTGCTGGCGGTGTTCCTGACGTTGGGCGCCGTCCGCGGCGACGCCGAGCGCGGGCTGCTGCAGCCGCTCGTCGTGCGCCCGCTCGGCCGCGCATCGCTGCTGCTGGGGCGATTCGTTGCGGCCGGCTCCGTCTGCGTGGTGTACACGCTGCTGATCTATGGCACGACGATGGCGATCGTGCACCAGGCGTCCGGTCGCTGGCCGGACGCGATCCTGACGCCCGGACTGGCGCTCGCGGGCGGCAGCCTCGTGATCGTCGCGCTGTCGCTGCTCGGATCCGTCTTTTTGTCGGCGACCGCAAACGGAATCGTCACGTTCATGCTGTTCGGCGCCGGGCTGGTCGGCGGCCTGATGCAGTCGATCGCCGACGCGATCGGCTCACATTCACTCGGGCGCATCGCGCACGACGTCTCGCTCGCACTGCCCTTCGAGGCCCTCTACCAGGCTGGGCTGCACGCACTGACGGCGGACCAGACAGGCTTCACCGGAACGCTGATCCAGCTCGGGCCGTTCGGCTCCTCGCACGCCGGCGGGTGGCTGCTGAACGTGTGGACGGCGCTCTACATCGTCCTGGCCGGCGCCGTCGCCGTCTGGGGCTTCGCACGGCGGGATCTGTAAACGTCGGGGCGCTCGGCTGGGGCCGGGGCGTTTGGCGTTGGCTCGGGGGTGAGGCGTCCGGCATCAGGCTGCTTCGGGACGCCAGCTGCCGGACGCCTCACCCCCGGCCACCAGCACCGTCTGTGCACGATCCACCGAGCGCCCCGGATCCGCGATGGCTTGCGAGAGCAGTGGCCCTTTGGAGCCGGAACCCGAGCTCCCTCCCGGCGACTCAGCGCGGAGCGCCCTGGCAATGCGATGGGAGTGAGGTCGCTGCGACCTCACTCCCATCGCTTGCGTTCGAGTTCGCGGGGTTGCGCGGCCTTCTCTGTGCGGGGTGGCTGCTTGCGCTGCGGCTGAGGTTGGCGGTGGGCTCGGTGGGCTGGGCGCGAGACGCTGCTGTGGGGGCGCGCGAGAGGGGACCGGCAGTAGGCGTCCCGAAGCAGCCTGATGACGGTCCCCTCTCGCGGCGACCTGACCACAAACGCCGAGACCCAAAGGGAGCGGCGCGAACTTCAGGCAGCCAGGATCCCGCGGCGTCAAGCCGCCGCGGCCTCGAGCATCGCGGCGCCCAGCAGGTGGTCGAGCTCGGAGTGCAACTGCGCGTTCGCCGTGACGCGGAACTCGACGCCAAGTTTGAGGCGCCGCTGTCCGCTCGACGTGCGCATGTCGAGCACGACGTCCGACTCGCCGGGGTATTGGGCGATCAGCTGCTTGAGCTCCTCGATCACGCTCGCGGGCAGCGCGGTCGCATCGAGATGCAGCCGCACCTCAGGCGGTCCGGCGGGAACCTGCAACGCCTTCTCACGGGCGGCTGCAACCTCCTCCTCGCTCGGCGCGAAGCGGTCCGCCTCCTGCACGACGACGCACGTCTTCGCGGCGTCCTTGTGGTCGACGCGGCCGCGTATGAGCACGACGGAGTCGAGCGCGAGCGCCTCCTCGTGGGCGGCGAGCGCCTTGCCGAAGACGAGGATCTCGACGCTGCCCTCGAGGTCATCGAGCGTGGCGAACATCATGTGGTCGCCCTTCTTCGTGCGGATCTTCTTTGCCTGCGTGATGATCCCGCCGACCGTCACCCATTCGCCGTCGCGGCGATCCGACAGCGCGGCCAGGCCGCAGTCGACCTTCAGCCGCATCGCCTCGCGCACCTCCTTCAGCGGATGCGCGGAGATGAAGAGGCCGATCGACTCCTTCTCGACGGCGAGCAGCTCGGCCTGGTCGAACTCCTCCGTCGGGATCGGCGGATGGCTGGGCGCCGCGAACGCGGCTGCCGCCGCAGAGCCGCCGCCGGTGTCCGCGGGACCGAGGTCGAAGATCGAGCCCTGCCCGATGGCGGCGTCCTGCTGCTGCTTCTGACCGGCCGCCTGCGCCTGCTCCAGCACCGCGAGCATGCCCTTGCGCGTCGCGCCGGTCGAGCCGAACGCGCCGCACTTGACGAGCGCCTCGATCGCCTTCTTGTTGACGGTGCGGCCGTCGACGCGCTCGCAGAAGTCCCACAGCGAGCCGAACGGGCCGTCGTCGCGGGCGCGCTTGATCGCCTCGACGGCCTGGAAGCCGACGCCCTTGACGGCGTCGAGGCCGAAGCGGATCTTGCCGTCGGAGACGATGAACTCGTGGTCGGACTCGTTGACGTCCGGCGGCGTGATCTCGATCCCCATCTGCTCCGTCTGTGCGACGAAGAACGGGACCTTGTCCTTCGTGTCCATCACGGAGGAGATCAGCGCGGCCATGTACTCGGCCGGGTAGTTCGCCTTGAGCCAGGCGGTGCGGTAGGAGATCAGCGCGTAGCAGGCGGCGTGGGACTTGTTGAAGGAGTAGTCGGCCGAGCGCTCGTTCGTCTGCCAGAGCGTCTCGATCACCGAGTTGCTCGTCCCCGATGCCTGGCAGCCAGCGACGAACTCGGGCTTCAACTTCGCCATCGCCTCGCGGTTCTTCTTGCCGATCGCCTTGCGCAGGTCGTCCGCCTTCGCCCCTGAGAAGCCGGCGAGCGACTTGGCGATCTGCATCGCCTGCTCCTGGTAGAGGATCACGCCCTTGGTCGACTCGACGATCGAGCGCAGCCGCTCGTCCGCGTAGGAGACCGTCTCCGGGTCACGCTTGCCGCGCGCGTACGTGGGGATCTGGTCCATCGCGCCCGGGCGATAGAGGGCAACGAGCGCGACGAGGTCCTCGAACTCGGTCGGGCGGACCTTCTTGAGCGCTTCGCGCATGCCCTCGGACTCAAACTGGAAGACGCCGATCGAGTCGCCGCGCGCGAGCATCGCGTACGTCTTGGCGTCGTCGAGCGGCAGCGTCGCCATGTCCGGCCGCTCCCGGCCCGAGCGCTCGACGATGTCGAGCGCGTCCTCGATCACGTCGAGGTTGCGCAGCCCGAGGAAGTCCATCTTCAGCAGGCCGATCTCCTCGATCGGCTTCATCGAGAACTGCGTGACGGTGCGATAGACCTTCTCGTTGTTCTCGTCGGTGCCGGCGTCGGCGAGCTGCAGCGGCACGATGTCCGTCAGCGGCCGGTCCGCGATCACGACGGCGGCAGCATGGATCGAGGAGTTGCGCACGATCCCCTCCAGCCCGCGCGCGACGTCGACGATCTGTTTCGCGATCGGGTCGCTGTCGACGGCCTTGCGCAGCTCCGTGCCTGGCTGCATGCAGTCCTCGAACGACGGCGGGCGGCCCATGATCGGGTCGGGGATCAGCTTCGCGAGCTTGTCGCCGGCGCCGTAGTCGTGGCCCAGTACGCGGGCGGCGTCACGCGTCGCGGCGCGCGGGAACATCTTGCCGAACGTGACGATCTGCGCGACTGACTCCTTGCCGTACTTATCGGTCACGTAGCGGATCACGCGCTCGCGGCCGCGCACGGAGAAGTCGATGTCGATGTCCGGCATCGAGACGCGCTCGGGGTTGAGGAAGCGCTCGAACAGCAGGTCGTAGCGGAGCGGGTCGACGTCTGTGATCTGGAGGCAGTAGGCGACGATCGAGCCGGCCGCCGAGCCGCGGCCCGGGCCGACGGCTATGCCGTTGTCCTTCGCGAACTTGACGAAGTCCCAGACGATCAGGAAGTAAGCGTTGAAGCCCATCTTCTCGATCACGCCGAGCTCCATCTCCATCCGCTCGACCGCCTCGGCGGGCGGCGGGTCGCCGTAGCGTGCGCGCAGCCCCTGCATCACGAGCATGCGCAGGTATGAGGACTCGTCCTCGCCATTCGGCGTCGGGTAGGACGGGATCAGCTGCTTGCCCAGCTCGATCTCGACGTTGCAGCGCTCGGCGATCTCCAGCGTCGAGGCGATCGCGTCAGGCCACTCGGCGAACGCGCTCACCATCTCCTCGTTCGACTTCAAATAGAACTCGTTCGTGTCAAACGTCATCTTGGGCTCAGCCAGAGTCGACTTCGTCTGCACGCAAAGCAGGGCAGTGTGGTGGTGGTAGTCCTCCTTGCGGAGGTAGTGCACGTCGCCGGTGCCGACGAGCGGGCGCCCGACCTCGCGGGCGATCCGCACAATTCCCTCGTTCGCCTTGTCCTGGTCGGCGATGCCGTTCTTCTGCACCTCGAAGTAGACCTGCTCGCGGCCGAACACCTGCATCAGTTCGTCGACGTGCGCGCGTGCTTCCTCTGGCCGGTCGTGCACGAGCCGCTGGCAGAAGCGCGAGGCCAGGCAGCCGGTCAGCGCGATGATGCCCTCGCTGTTGCGCGAGAGCAGCTCCATGTCGAGTCCCGGCTTGCCGCGGTAGAGCCCGTCGAGGAAGCCAGCCGAGGAGAGCTTCACGAGGTTGCGGTAGCCGACCGCGTTCTCCGCCAGCAACGTCAGGTGGTTGCGCTCGACCTTCCCCTCGCGCACGCGATGGTCGTCGACGACGTAGACCTCGCAGCCCAGCAGCGGCTTGATCCCGTGCTTCTTCGCGGCCTGGAACAGCTCCACCGAGCCGTTCATGACGCCGTGGTCCGTCAGCCCGAGCGCCGGCTGATCGAACGCGGCAGCGCGCGCCGCGAGCGCCTCGATCTTGCACGCTCCGTCGAGCAGCGAGTACTCGGAGTGGACGTGGAGATGGGCGCAGGTGGGAGCTGACACGGGCCCGTCACTTTAGGCCTCGACCCGGACGATTCGCCCCCTCCCGGCGGCGCTCATCCCGCACTTTCCGGGGTGCTGTTGCTCGGCCTCGGGTTGAGCGTGGTTGGCGGACGGGTCCTGTCGTCGTGATCGTGTCACCGGCGGCAAGCGCCTTGTGACAGCGATCCCCACGCCACCCGCCCGATCGGCGTTCGCCGGCCTCGCCAAACGTCGGGCGTCCACCGGCCATCCAGCTGAAGCGCTAGCATGCGGTCATGATGATGGTGAGCCGAAAGGCCTCACCTTGGGAGCCCGGAGCCGCATCTCCGGGCTCTCCTCGTTGAGGGGTGCCCGGCGCCCCCGCATGGAACGCCGGGCGGTGCCGCTACCTCCTCGTGATCGAGGCCGTGCCGCGCGACCATTGCCACCGGTTCGGCGCAGTTTCGCTGCATCGCTGCAGATGACGTCACAGATGACGACGCGACGTCAGCCGACGGGGAACTCGGTGCGGCTGATCCAGGCGCGGAGGATCGTGAGCGGCGTCGAGGTCGCCGTCGATCGCGGCCGCCTCGCCGCGCGGCAGTGCGATGCCTGCGAGTGTCGGGAGCAGGGCGCCGCGGGTGGAGCGGATCGTGGCGACGGGCACCTCGCCGGGGCGGGTGCGCAGGACGACGGCGGGACTGCCGTTCTGGATGCGCAGCCATGCGTCGGCGGGACCGCCGGCGAGCGGGGCGTGGGCGATCGTGAAGCGGTGGCCGTAGGTCGCGGATGGGTCGACCGCGAGTGCGACGAGCGACAGCGCGAGCACGGGGTCGAGCAGCGCGCCGGCGCTCGCGAGGTCGCGCAGCGCGAGCGGATCGCTGGCGAGCCGCCGCAGCTCCTTGACGCGGCGGCGGGAGCCGCGCACGCGCGCGCCGCGGCGCCGGCCGCGACGAGCGAGCAGCAGGCGCGCCAGGCCTTCCTCGTCGGTCGTGAGCCGGAAGTCGACCTCGCGCCGGGAGCGCGGCTTCTCGCGCTGGCGGACCAGCGTGCCCGCGTCGCCGACGTCGACGCCGATGCAGCCGCGGCCCTCGAGGACGAGGTCGTAGTGCAGCGAGCGCTGCGTGACGAGGCCCTGTGCGGGGAGCATCGCGACGAGCAGGCGCCCGGCGGTTTGCGGGTCGTCGCGTATGAGGCGCCGCAGCGCGGCGGAGATCCACGGCGTCGGCGGTCCGGCCGGCGGCTCCGGCGCCGCGAGCGGCTCGGCGGCGACCTCGGTCACCGCGGCTGCGCGCAGCCGCGCCTGTGCGGCGTTGAGCCGATCCGCGTCGAGGCTCGGGGCCACCATCGGTGCGGGCTCGACTGCGGCGGCGACCACGTGAGGCTCAGCGGCCGGCTGCGGTCGGAGCGATGACAGGAGCCTGCGCCGTCTCGGCGACAGGATGCGGCTCCGCGAGCTGGCGCGCAGCGTCGAACTCGCTGCGGACCCGCCGCAGGGCTTCCTCGATCCGTCGCTCGGCGTCGACGCCGCTCGTGAACGGCCTGCTCGAGCGCGGACAGCTGGGCGCGCAGCTCACGCTCGATCGTGGCGGCCTGTTCGAGCTGTGCACGCAGGCGGTTGGAGCGCTCGCGCTCCAGCGCCAGCGCGGTGAACGGCGTCGGCGCGCTCGCCAGGACTGTCGGAGCGGAACCGCGCGACCGCCGGCATCGGCAGGTCGCCCCCGCGCCGTGCGACAAGCTCGCGCTCCCGTCCGAGCGTCGGCGACCTCTGCGCTGGCGCCGCCGGCGCACCCGCGGCAGGCGCCGGACGGGCGGCAGATGCACGCGCGACCGCGAGCTCGCGACGCAGGCCGCCGGCCCAAGCAGCGGTTGGCGCGCCTTTGCCGTTGCGGCAACGACCCGTTGTGCGGTTCGATGTGAGAGGAGGCGGAGGGAGCGGCGGTCGTACTCGGCGTGGGTACGGCCTCGCCATGCGCCGGCGCAGTCCCCTCCACGCGCTTCTGCTCCAGCTCCGCCCGCAGCACCTCGCGCTCGGCCTCGCCCTTCTCGACCGCGGCGCGCAGCGCGTCACGCTCGGCCTGCAGGTGCAGGGCCTCGGCCTTCACCGCGTCGGCGCCCTCGCGCGCAGCGGCGGCCTCGGCGCGCGCCGCGTCGCGCTCGGCCTCCAGGCGGGCGCGCTCGCGCGCGAGGTCGGCCGCGAGCGACTGGGCGTCGGCGGCGCGGCGGGTCGCGGAGCGCTCAGCCGTCTCGGCGCGCTGGGCGCGGCGCTCGGCCAGCACCTCGGGATCGACGACGTGGCAGTCGGAGACGTCGGGCTCCCGCGCGTCGTCGGGCGGGAGGCTGTCGGGCGGCATGGAAGCGTGCATCGGAGCGGCGGAAGCGCCGACCCCCCATGAGGCCAGCGTGATCCCTCAGGCTACTGCGCGAGGCGGACGGCGGCGGCGTCGGCGTCTGGGCGCCGGGCGTCAGTCGCCGTGCTCGTCGAAGTCGACGCTGCGCGAGAACGATCGCTCCGGCGAGAGCGGCTGCCGCGAGCGCGCCTGCCGAGGCGCTTGGGCGCAGTGCCGTAGCGCCGGCGCATGTACCAGATGCCGCCCTTCCAGACGGCGAACCCGAGCGCTTTGTAGAACGTGCCGGACACGAGGACTGCCTACCCACCCACCGGCGCGCGCATGCGCATCCGGAAGCGCACGCGCGTCACGAACGCGAGCGCAGCTGGTACGCCATGCGCGACTGCAGCGACCACAGCTCGATGAAGCCGGGCGAGGCGGTCTGCGAGAAGAGTCCGCCGGACTCGGCGAAGGAGGCGAGCGTCGCGTCGTAGACGGCGTTCGGCGACTCGCGCGTGACGACACGCACCGATCCCTTGTAGAGCTTCAGGCCGATCGTGCCGGTCACCTGCGCGTTGACCGCGTCCATGTACGCGTCGAGGTCGGTGCGCAGCGGCTCCCACCAGAGACCGGCGTAGACGAGGTAGCCCCACTTCTGGTCGAGCCCCGTCTTGAACTGGTTCTGGTGGATCGTGCCGACGAGGTGCTCCAGCTCCTGGTGGGCGAGTCAGCACGATCGCCGCCGCCGGCACCTCGTAGATGTCGCGCACCTTCAGGCCGACGATGCGATCCTCGATGTGGTCGACGATCCCGACGCCGTGCTTGCAGCCGATCTCGGCGACCCGCTCCAGCAGCTCGACGAGCCCGAGCGTCTCGCCGTTCAAGCGCGACCGGCACGCCCGCGCTCGAAGCCGAGCGTCACGACCTCCGACTCGTCCGGCGCCAGCTCGGGGCGCGTCACGAGCTGGAAGACGTCGTCCTCCGGCGCGTGCGTCAGGTCCTCGATCCAGCGGCCCTCCGAGGAGCGGCCCCAGAGGTTGTCATCGATCGAGTACGGCGCGACCTCGGTCCCGCCCTTGACGGGGATCCCGTGCTCGCGCGCGTAGACGATCTCCTCCTCGCGGCCCATCTGCCACGAGCGCACGGGGGCGATCACCTTCAGCTCGGGCGCGAGCGTCGCGATCGTCGTCTCGATGCGGACCTGGTCGTTGCCCTTGCCGGTGCAGCCGTGGGCGATCGTGTCGCAGCCGGTCTGGCGCGCGTAGTCGACCGCGAGCTGCGCGATCAGCGGGCGCCCGAGCGCGGTGAAGAGCGGGTAGCCGCCGCCGTAGAGCGCGTTCGCCTTGATCGCCGGGACGAGGAAGTCCTGCGCGAACTGCTCGCGCGCGTCGACGACGTGGCAGTCGATCGCGCCGAGCATGCAGCGCCTTGCCCTTGACGACCTCGTAGTCCTCGCCGGGCTGGCCGAGGTTGACGGTGAGGCAGACGACCTCCGCCCCGTACTCGTCCTGGATCCACTTGAGCATGACGCTCGTGTCGAGCCCGCCCGAGTAGAGCAGCAGGACGCGGCCGACCTCGCGCGGGTCGGCCTCGTAGCTCGCCGTGCGCGCGGGCGCGGCGGCGATCTGGTGGACCTCGGTGTGCTCGGTCTCGGTCATGCGCGCGGGAAGGTTACGCGACGCCGGCGCCGAGCAGCCGCCCGATGCGCGCGAGCGCGTCGTCGATCTCCTCGCGCGTGACGATCAGCGGCGGCAGCAGCCGCACGGTGCTGCGGCCCGGTCGCGTTGAGCACGATCCGCTCCTCCAGCAGCCCGCGGCGCACGAGATCGGGCGCGTCGGCCGCATCGAACGCGACCATCAGCCCCCGTCCGCGCACGTTGCTCGCGCCGGGCAGCTCGCGCAGCCCTGCGCGCAGCAGCTCCCCCAGCTCGCGCACGCGCGCCAGCAGGGCGGGATCGTCGAGCACGTCGAAGGCCGCGTTCGCCGCCGCCGCGACGAGCGGGCCGCCGGCGAACGTCGAGCCGTGGTCGCCGGGCGCGAAGACGTCGGCGAGCCGCTCGCCGGTCACGAGCGCGCCGATCGGCAGCCCGCCGCCGAGCGCCTTCGCGGTCGTCAGCGCGTCGGGCACGACACCCGTCTGCTCGTAGGCCCACAGCGTCCCGGTCCGCCCCATGCCGGTCTGGATCTCGTCGAACACGAGCGCGGCGCCGACGCGGTCGCAGGCGGCGCGCGCCGTCTGCAGCAGCTCCTCGGAGAGCGGGTGCACGCCCGTCTCCCCCTGCACGACCTCCAGCAGCACGGCCGCGGTGCCCTCGTCACCGCCGCGTCGAGCGCAGCCGGCTCGGGCGCGACGGCCGATGAAGCCGGGCACCAGCGGCGCGAACGGCGCCTGCTTGGACTCCTGCGGCGTCGCGCGAGAGCGCGCCGTACGTGCGGCCGTGGAAGGCGCCGTGCACGACGACGATCTCGCCCCCCGGCTTCGCCTTGCGCACGAGCTTCAAGCGCCGCCTCGTTCGCCTCCGCGCCGGAGTTGCAGAAGAAGACCTTGCCGCCGAGCGAGGACTCCGCCAGCCGCGCCGCGAGCCGCATCGCCGGCTCGGTGTAGAAGAGGTTCGTCACGTGCGTGAGCCGGCCGACCTGCTCGCGCACCGCCTCGACGACAGCCGGATGGCAGTGGCCGACGTTCAGCACCGAGATGCCGGCCAGGAAGTCGAGGTACTCGTTGCCGTCGGCGTCCCACAGCCGCGTGCCGGCGCCCCGCACCATCTCCAGCGGGTAGCGCGCGTAGGAGGGGATGACGTGGGCGGCTTCGATCGCCTGCAGCTCGGCGAGGCTCATGTCGCCGGCCGCACCTTCGTGCCGATGCCGGCGTCGGTGAACAGCTCCAGCAGCAGCGAGTGCGGGACGCGCCCGTCGACGATGTGCGCGTGGCTGACGCCGCCGTGGATCGCGTCGAGGCAGGCGGCGAGCTTCGGGCGCATGCCGCCCTCGATCGTCTGCAGCGCGGCCTCGACCTCGTCGGCGCCCGCCTCGGTGATGACGCTCTCCGGGTCGGCGGGATCGCGCAGCCAGCCGCGCACGTCGGTCAGGAACATCACCTTGTAGGCGCCCAGCTCGCGCGCGAGCCGGCCGGCCGCCTCGTCCGCGTTGATGTTGTACGAGTGGCCCTCGCGGTCGGCGCCGACGGAGGCGACGACGGGGATGTAGTCCTGCGCGACGTGGTTGATGACGTCGGTGTCGACCTTCTCGATGCGGCCGACGAAGCCGATGTCCTCGCCGCCCGGCGACGCCTGCCGCGCGGCGCGGAACAGCAGCCCGTCGTCGCCGCAGAGCCCGACGGCCGGCTGCCCGTGGCGGTTGATGCGCAGGACGATGTCCTTGTTGACCTTGCCGACGAGCACCATCTTCGCGACCTCGACGGTGTCGGCGTCGGAGACGCGCAGCCCGTCGACGAACTCGACCGGCAGCCCGAGCCGCTCCATGTAGGCGGTGATGTCGGGGCCGCCGCCGTGCACGACGATCGGGTTGAGCCCGACGTACTTCAGCAGCACGACGTCGCGCGCGAACTCCTCGCGCAGCGCCGGGTCGGTCATCGCCGCCCCGCCGTACTTGATGACGACGGTCCTGCCGTGGAACTCGCGGATGTAGGGCAGCGCCTCGAGCAGGGTGGCGACGTCGCGCATCGGGGCGTCACCTCAGGTGGTGTAGTCGGCGTTGATGGTCACGTACTCGTGCGACAGGTCGGAGAAGAAGACCTCCGTCTCGGCACCGGTGCCCCCCAGGCCGATCAGGTACTCGACCTCCTCGCCTGCGAAGGCCGCGGCGAGCGCCTGCTCGTCGTAGCGCAGGACCGCGCCGTCCTCGCACACCTCCACGCCCTCGATCGCGATGTCGAGGTCGCACGGCACGTCGAGCAGCACGCCGCCGACCGCCTGCGCGATCGCGGCCCCAGTTGGGGTCGCCGCCGTGCAGCGCCGTCTTCACGAGCGGCGAGTTCGCGACCGCCCGCGCCGAGCGCTCGACCTGCTCGCCGTCGCCGCCCTCGCACGACGACGCGCGCCGATCCGCTTCGCGCCCTCGCCGTCGCGAACGATCATCAGCGCGAGCTGGCGCAGCAGCGCGTCGAGCGCCTCGCCGAACGCCAGCTCGTCGGGCGACTCGGGCGCGATCCGCACGCCGCTGGCCCCGCTGGCCATCAGGATCGCGGTGTCGTTCGTGGAGAGCTGCCCGTCGACGGAGATGCGGTCGAACGACCGCTTCACCGTCACCCCGAGCAGCAGGTCGGCCGTCTCGGGGTCGAGCGCCGCGTCGGTCTGCACGAAGCACAGCATCGTCGCGAAGTTCGGCTGGATCATCCCCGCGCCCTTGCACTGCGCGCTCAACCGCACCTCGCCGGAGGGCAGCTCGACGCGCAGCGCCGCGCGCTTCTCGAACGCGTCGGTCGTCTGGATCGCGGCCGCGAAGTCCTCGTCGCCGTCGGCGCCGCAGCTGCTCGTGGGCGGCCTCCATGCCGTTCAGCACGCGGTCGACCGGCAGCTGCACGCCGATCACGCCGGTCGAGCCGATCGCGACGGCGGCGGGGTCCGATGCCGGTCAGCCGCGAGGCGGCGATCTGCGTCGCACCCGCCGCCTCCAGGCCCGGCACGCCGGTCGCGGCGTTCGCGTTGCCGGAGTTGGCGGCGACGACGCGCAGGTGCGCGAGGTCGCAGCGCTCGCGGCACAGCTGCACCGGCGCCGCGACGACGCCCGAGCGCGTGAAGCGCGCCGCGCTCGTCGTCTCCGGCGCGTCGGAGACGAGCAGGCCGAAGTCCAGCGCGCCGTCCTTCTTGAGCCCGCACGCGACGCCCGCGGCACGGAAGCCGGCCGGCAGCCCGCCCGCCAGCTCATGGACGTGCGCGCGGCCGCGGAACCCAGCGCGACGTGAAGAACGGCTGCGTCACAGCGCGATCCCCTCGTCCTCGTCGAAGCCGAACATCAGGTTGAGGTTCTGCACCGCCTGCGACGAGGTCCCCTTCCAGAGGTTGTCGATCGCCGCGAAGACGAGCACGCGGCCGTCGTGGCGGTCGCCGTGGACCGAGATGCGGCAGATGTTGGTGGACTGCACGTCGCGCGTTCCGGGCGGACGCTCGGACAGCTCGACGAACGGCTCGTCGCGCGTAAGCGTCCTCGTAGAGGGCACGCAGCTCCGCCTCGCTCGACGTCCCGCGTGGGCTTGACGTAGGCGGAGATCAGCTCGCCCTGGTCGAGCGGCACGAGGTGCGGCACGAACGTCACCGTCACGGGCGCACCGAGCACGGCCAGCTCCTGGTCCATCTCCGGCGCATGCCGGTGGCCGCCGACCTTGTACGCGTTGACGTTCTCGTCGACGCTGACGAAGTGCGTCTCCTCGGTCGCCGCGCGCCCTGCGCCCGAGATGCCCGTCTTCGCGTCGATCACGACGTCGGCCAGCAGCCCGGCGCGCGCGAGCGGTGCCAGGCCGAGCAGCGCGGCGGTCGGGAAGCAGCCGGGGTTGGCGACGATGCCGGCGGAGCGGATCGCCTCGCGGTAGCCGAGCTCCGGCAGGCCGTAGACAGCCGCCGCCGAGCAGCTCCGGCGCCTCGTGCGGCCCGTACCAGCGCTCGTAGACCGCCCGGTCGCGCAGCCGGAAGTCGGCGCGACAGGTCGACCACGCGCACGCCCCGCTCCCGCAGCCCCGCCACGACGGGCGCCGCCGCGTGGTGCGGGTAGGCGACGACCGCGGCGTCGAGGCCGTCGGCATGCCGATCGAGGTCGAGCTCCTCCATCGTCAACGGCACCCGGTGCCGCGGATACAGGTCGTCGAGCCGCCGACCCACGTCCGACCGCGACGTGATCGCGGTCAGCTCGAAGCCGCGATGGCGCTGCAGCAGCGCCGCCGCGAGCGCGCCCGCATACCCAGACGCACCCAGCACCGCGACGTTAGGCATGCGTCCACCGTCCGCTCCGATGAGCGACGACTTTGGGTTGCTGAGCGACCCGAGAATGCCGCTCATACGTGCTAGGCACGAATCCGCCCTCCGACCTGCTCGGCGAGCGCGGCCTCGATCGCGGAGCGCCGCTCGGTGACCTCGTCGTCGGTGAGCGTCCGTTCGGGCGAGCGGAACGCGAGCCGCAGCGCGAGCGAGACGTTGCCGTCGCCGACCTGCTCGCCGCGGTAGACGTCGAAGACCTCGACGGCGGCGAGCAGCGGCCCGCCGGCCTTCCGCACGACGGCCACCACGTCGCCGGAGGCGACGCCGTCGGACAGCACGACGGCGAGGTCCTGCCGCACCTCCGGAAAGCTCGTGTAGTCCTCGTAGCGCACCGGCCCGGGCACAGCCGAGATCGCCGCGTCGAGATCGATCTCGAACGCCGCGACCCGCTCCAGGTCCCAGTCCGCGGCAACCGCCGGATGCAGCTCGCCGAGCCAGCCGATCCGCGTGCCGTCGCCGAGTAGCACGGCCGCGGCGCGTCCCGGATGCAGGAACGGCTCGGTCGCCGGCTCGACCCGCCACGCGACCCGCAGCCCGTCCAGCAACCGCGCGAGCACGCCCTTCGCGGCGAAGAAGTCCGCTGCCGGCGGCTCATGCTCCCGCCACGTCGCAGCCCGTGCAGCACCGGTCAGCAGCACGCCGACATGGTGCGACTCGCGCGGGAGCGGCTGCTTGCGCTGCGACAGGTAGACCCGGCCCGACTCGAAGATCGCCACGTCGGCGGTGCTGTGCGCGACGTTGTGCCGCGCCACGTCGAGCAGCGAGCCGAGCAGCGTCGTGCGCATCAGCCCATGCTCGGCCGACATCGGGTTCTCGACCGCGAGCATCCGCCGCCGCGGATCGTCCGCGGGCAGCCGCAGCCGGTCCGCCAGCTCAGGCGCGCTCCAGCTCCAGCCGAGGATCTCGTGCAGGCCGGCAGCGGCAAGCGTGTCCGCGGCCGTGCGCCGCAGAAGCTGCTCGGGCGTCAGCCGCCCGACGGCCGTCCGCCGCGCCGGGAGCGTCGCGGGAAGCTTGTCGACGCCGTCGATCCGCGCGACCTCCTCGACGAGGTCGGCCTCGCGCGTGACGTCGTTGCGGCGGAACGTGGGCACCGTGACGTCGAGGCCGTCGGCCGCCTCGGCGACGCCGAAGCCCAGCGCGGCGAGGATCTCTGCCGACCGCGACCGCGGGATCTCCGCGCCGAGCAGCCCGCTCACGCGCGCGTCCCGCAGGCGGATCACGGCCGGCGCGGGTCCATCGCCACCGACGTCGAGCGTGCCGGGCACGACCCGCGCGCCGCACAGGTCGACCATCAGCCGCGTCGCGACCGCCTGTGCATCCATCGCCTGCTCGGGCGCAAGCCCCTTCTCGAAGCGCCCGGACGCCTCGCTGCGCAGCCCCAGTCGCGTCGACGTCCGCTGGATGTTCGGGCCGTCCCACGTCGCGGCCTCCATCAGGACGCGCGTCGTGCCGTCATGCACCTCGGAGCGCACGCCGCCCATCACACCGGCCAGCGACGTGGGTCCGTCGGCGTCGCAGATCACGACCACGTCGGGATCCAGCGCGCGCGTCTCGCCGTCGAGCGTGTCCAGCTCGTCGCCCGCCCGCCCGTCGCGCACGACGAGCTGCCCGCCGGCGACGCAGTCGAGGTCGAACGCGTGCATCGGCTGGCCGGTCAGCAGCATCACGTAGTTGGTGATGTCGACGACGTTGGAGATCGGCCGCTGCCCGGCCGCCATCAGCCGCGCCTTCAGCCAGGCCGGCGAGGGCTCGATCGTCACGTCCTCGAAGATCCGTGCGGTGAAGCGCGCGCAGCGCTCGGTCTCGACGACGACCTCGATCCCGGCCGGTGCGCCCTCGCCGCCGTCCACGTCATGCTCAGCCCACGGCGGGGGTCCCAGCGTCGCTCCAGTCGCGGCATGCACCTCCCGCGCGACCCCGTAGACGCCGAGGCAGTCGGGCCGGTTCGGCGTGATCTCCAGCTCCAGCACGTCCGTCGCGATCGGCAGCGCGTCGCCGAGCGGCGCCCCCGCCGTCAGCTCGTCCGGCAGGACCATGATCCCCGCCTTGTCGGCGCCGATCTGCAGCTCGATCTCGCTGAGGATCATCCCCAGCGACTCGACGCCGCGCAGCTTCGCCTTGCGCAGCTTCATGCCGTCAGGCATCGTCGCGCCCGGCCGCGCCACCGCAACGGTCTGGCCGGCAGAGACGTTTGGCGCGCCGCAGACGATCTGCGACGGCTCGTCCTCGCCGACGTCGACCATGCAAACCCGCAGCCGGTCGGCGTCCGGATGCTGCTCGGCCGACAGCACCTTCCCGACGACGAAGCCCTCCACCGACGGCACGCCGTGATGCACGACGCGCTCGACCTCGGTGCCCGTCAGCGCGAGCCGCTGCGCGAGCGTGCCGGCGTCGAGGCCGGGATCGCAGTGCTCCTGGAGCCACGTCATCGGAACCTTCATGCGAACTGCTCCAGGAAGCGAACATCGTTGTCGAAGAACAGCCGCAGGTCGGAGACGCCGTGCTTCAGGAAGGCGATCCGCTCGACGCCCATCCCGAACGCGAAGCCCTGGATCCGCTCGGGGTCGTAGCCGTGCTCGCGCACGTGCTCGAAGACGTTCGGGTCGACCATCCCGGCGCCGAGGATCTCGATCCAGCCGGTGCCCTTGCAGAGCGGGCAGCGCGCACCGTCGCGGGTGAGCCCGTCCTTGCAGTTGAAGCAGGAGACGTCGACCTCGACGCTCGGCTCCGTGAACGGGAAGAAGTGAGGCCGCAGCCGCACCTGCCGCTCGTCACCAAAGATCGCCTGGGCGAACTCCAGCAGCGTCCCCTTGAGGTCCGCGAGCGTGATGTCCTCGTCGACCGCCAGGCCCTCGATCTGGTGGAACTGCGGCGTGTGCGTCGCGTCGCTGTCGCGCCGGTAGACGCGGCCGGGGACGATCAGGAAGATCGGCGGCGGCTGCAGCTCCATCATCCGCACCTGCATCGGCGAGGTGTGCGTCCGCAGCACGACGTCGTCTGCCACATAGAACGTGTCGCTGCGCAGCCGCGCCGGGTGCGCCGGGGCGTGGTTGAGCGCGTCGAAGTTGTAGTAGACCTGCTCGACCTCGGGCCCGTCCGCGATGCGGTAGCCGAGCCCGACGAAGACGTCCTCGATCTCCCGCCGCGTTCGCGTCAGCAGGTGCAGCCCACCGGCAGGCGGCAGCGGCGCGCCGGGCAGCGTCACGTCGATCCGGTCCGACACGAGCTGCGCGTCCAGCTCCGCGCCGGCCAGCTCGGCATTGCGAGCCTCGATCAGCGCCTCCAGTCCCTGCCGCGCGACGTTCGCCGCCTTGCCGACGACGCCCCGCTGCTCGGGCGGAAGCTGCGCGACGCCGCGCAGCATGTTTGGCAGCTCGGCCTTGCGCCCGAGGTAGTGCACGCGCGCCTGCTCGAGCGCGTCGCTCGTCGTCGCGGCGGCGATCGCCGACTCGGCCTCGTTCCGGAGTTGCTCGATCCGCTCGATCATGCGGCGCCCATCCTATGGTCCGCGGCCCCCGCCTCGGCGGATGAGCCGACCGCGCCGCGCGTCAGCTCGTACAGCGCGACCGTCGCCGCCATCGCGGCGTTGAGCGACTCCGAGTGGATCGGGATCTGCGCGACCCGGTCGCAGGCGCCGACAATGTCGGCCGGAAGGCCCGCCCGCTCGGCGCCGACGAGGATCGTGACCGGCCCGTCGGCGGGGCCGGCGAGCGGATCGCCGCCGTGCGCGTCGAGCGCGATCGTCGTGCCGGGCAACTCGGAGACTGACCCTGCCCGTGCGAGCGGCACCGCAAAGATCGCGCCCATCGACGCCCGCACCGCCTTCGGGCCGTACGGATCGGCGCAGTCGGGTCCGAGCACGACCGAGGCCGCCCCGAAGGCGAGCGCGGAGCGCAGTACGGTGCCAACGTTGCCGGGGTCGGAGATCCCGTGCAGGTAGACGCACAGCGGACCCGCCGGCGCGGGCGCCCAGCGCTGCTCGTACACCGCCAGCGTGCGCGTCCCGGACCCGAGCTGCGAGACACTCGCGAGCAGGTCCGGCTCGACCTCAGTGCCGGCCAGGTCGCTGCCCGCCGCGCAATAGCGCTCCAGCGGCCGCCAGCCGGCGGCGTCGGCAGCGTCAAGCAAGTCCTCGCCCTCGGCGACGAAGCGGCCCGTCTGCGCGCGTACCCGCCGCTGCGCGAGCTTGCGCAGTTCCTTGATGCCGTCGTTCTGTGGTGAGCTGATCGTCATGCGAGTTCGGTGCGGGTCGGTCCTTGGTCCTTAAACGTCGAAGGGCGCCGTCCAGAAGGAAGCGGCGCCCGGAGTGAGGTGATCGTCGGCAGTTCGGCTACGCAGCAGCGGCCGTTGCCAACGCCTCTCGGGCGCGGTCGGCAAATCGGCGGAACGCCTCTGCGTCACGGACAGCGATGTCCGCGAGGATCTTGCGATCGACCTCGACGCCGGCAAGCGCGAGGCCGTGCATGAACTGCGAGTAAGAAAGATCGTTGATCCGCGCGGCCGCGTTGATGCGCGTGATCCACAGGCGGCGGAAGTCGCGCTTGCGGTTACGGCGATCGCGGTAGCGGTACTGGTCGGCCTTGAGCAAGGCCTCCTTCGCGCGACGGTACGAGGAGTTCGCCTCGCCGCGGAAGCCCTTCGTCATCTCCAGGACCTCGCGACGCTTCTTCTTCGCCGCGACGGAGCGCTTTACGCGGGTCACTTGCCACCCCCGAGCATCTTCTTGATCCGCGGCGCGTCATGGTCGGAGACGACCATCGGGGTACCGAGGTACCGCTTGTGCTTCGCGGACTTCTTCTCGAGGATGTGGCTCGTGAAGGCGTGACGTCCACGGACCTTGCCCGTGGCGGTCAGCTTGAAGCGCTTCTTGGCGCCGGAGTGAGTCTTCATCTTGGGCATCGCGAGCGAGAAGTAAAGCAGAGATCGAGCCTTGAGCGCCGCGTGACCGGAGCGCTCAGCGAAGGCCGTCGCGCAGCGCGAGCACGCGATCCGCGCCCGCATCCACCACCGCTCGGGAGATCGCGCCCGAGCGCACCGCCCGCACCAGCGCAGCCGCACCGCGATCGGCCGCGGCCACGCTCTGCGCGAACAGCAGCAGGTCGTCTCCTGCACGCACCGCGGCGAGCGCCTTGCGCTCCGGCGTCAGGCCGCGCAGGGCGGCAACCTCGAGGTCGTCGGTGATCGAGACGCCGCCGAAGCCGACCTGCTGACGCAGCTCGCTCGTGGCGATCGAGGCGGCGAACATCGCCGGGCGCTCGGAGAGCGCCGGATAGACCCCGCTCGAGACCATCATCAGCGCCACGCCGCGCGTCGCCGCGTCCCGGAACGGCGCCTCGTCGACACGGCGCAGCTCGTCGACCGACACCGCGATGCGATTGAGGCGGTTGTCCTGATTCGCGAGGCCGCGCCCGAGCCCCGGGAAGTGCTTCGCGCA
This sequence comes from uncultured Actinomycetes bacterium, assembly GCA_963774115.1. Classification (GTDB taxonomy): domain Bacteria; phylum Actinomycetota; class Thermoleophilia; order Solirubrobacterales; family Solirubrobacteraceae; genus Conexibacter. Next base: position 79,430 of record CAVZDN010000001.1, read on the forward strand.
CGCGAGCACGCCGGCGGCGGCCAGCCCGTCGGCGAACGCGCCGCCGAGACGCGAGACCTGCGCCGCGGTCGCGCCGAACGTGCGCCCGAGCGCACGCACGCTCGACCCCGGGATCCCGACGTCGAGCACCGGCGCGAGGTCGAGGTTCACGCCAACGCCGCGAAGGCTGCGGCCGGTCGCGACGCCGTCGGCGCGCGCGACCGCCGGGTCGCCGATCTGCGCAAGCTGGGCGGGCGAGTGCACCGGCGCGCCCGCGAGGCGCTTCACGAGACCGCCCTCCTGGTCGATCATCACGAGCAGCGGATGGTCGCGCAGCGCAAGCGGACCGCGACGTCGCTCCGCCTGCAGCCGTCCCGTGAGCGCGCGCAGCTGGGCCCGCGAGACGATGTTGCGGGTGAAGAGGATGACCCCGGCAACCTCGCCACGGCGGATCTTGCGCGCAAGCGCGTCGGGCACGGTCGTGCCGGGCAGCGAGGCGATCACGCGCTGACCGACGGCCTGCTCCAGCGGCAGTGTCGCTGCGGGCGATGGAGCGAGCGCCAGTGCGGTGGTGGCAAGCAGCGACGCGAGCATCGGCCGCGGTGCGAGCGGGCGGTCGGCTAGCGCGCGGCGGCGCGCTTGGCGGGCGCCTTGGGCTTCTCGGCGTCGTCCGCCGGCTTCTCGGCCTCGGCGTCCGCCGCAGGCTCCTCGGCATCTGCGGCCTTGGCCTTTGCCTTGGTGGCTGCCGGCTTCTTGGCGGCTGTCTTGGGCGCTGCCTTGGCCTTGGCCGGGGCCTTCGCCTTTGCCGGGGCCTTCGCTTTCGGCGGAGCCTCAGCCTCCGGGGCCGGATCGGGATCGGGCGCTGCCTCCGCGTCCGACGCCGGCTCTTCGGGAGCGGCCTCAGCCTCCGGGGCCGGCTCATTCGCAGGAGTCTCAGCCGCGGGCGTTGGTGCCTCAGCCTCCGGCGCGGGTTCGTCTGCAGCGGCCTCAGTCTCAGGCGCAGGCGCCTCGACGGCAGCCTCGGCCTCCGCCGCGGGCTCCTCCGCGGCAGCCTCAGTCTCAGGTGCGGGTGCCTCAACTGCAGCCTCGGCCTCCGGCGCAGCCTCGGTAGGCGCCTCCTCAACGGAAACGGCAGTCGTCTCAGCCGCGGCATCCGGAGCGTCGCTCTCGCCGGCCCCGTCCTTCGCAGCCTTCTGCTCCGGCAGCTCGTCCGCGAGCACGGCCTTCGACGGGCCGAGCATCATCGTCATGTTGCGGCCGTCCTGGATCGGACGCTGCTCGACGATCGCGAGCTCGGCGAGCTCCTCCGCCAGGCGCTCGAGCAGCATCACGCCGCGCTCCGGGTGGGTGACCTCGCGGCCGCGGAACATGATCGTGATCTTGACCTTGTCCTTGTGCAGCAGGAAGCGGGTGACGTGCCCCTTCTTCGTGTCGTAATCGTGCTGCGCGATCTTCGGACGGAACTTGATCTCGCGGATCGTGATCTGCTGCTGGTGCTTGCGCGCGGCCTTCAGCTTCTGCGCCTGCTCGTACTTGTACTTCGAGTAGTCGAGCACGCGACAGACAGGCGGGCGCGCCTCCGGAGCCACCTCAACGAGGTCGAGGTCGCGCTCCTGGGCGTAGACCAGCGCGTCGGGCGTCTTGAGGATCCCGACCTGTTGGCCGTCCTCACCGATGAGACGCACCTCAGGAACGCGGATGCGTTCGTTGATGCGCGTGGTGTCCCGCTCAGGCGGGCGCCGGTCGAATCGTCGAGGGACCGGCACTTAGCTAGCAGCCTGGTGACGCGTCAAGCGAAGCTGCGCGAGCGGTTGATGATCATGAACGTGGTCAACGTGGGGCGAGTATAGCGGCGCGCGACCGAGCAAGGACGAGTCCACCGGCTTCCGGCGTCCCGCCGACGTGGACGGCCTCAACCGGTACGCGTCGCGATCTGCTCGGCGATGCGCGCAGCGACCTCGGCGACCGGGGCACTGACGGCCTCCTCGACGCCGTGCTCGCGCAGCGACACGGCTCCCGTCTCCTGCTCACGATCACCGACGACGAGCATGTTCGGGATCTTCCGCAGCTCGGCCTCGCGGACCTTGCGCCCGACCGACTCGGTGCGCTCGTCGACCTCGACGCGCACGCCTGCCTCGCGCAGCGTCGCCGCCACGGTGGCGGCGTAGTCGACGTGGCGGTCGGAGATCGGCAGCACGATCGCCTGCACCGGCGCGAGCCAGACGGGGAAGCGGCCGGCGAGGTGCTCGATCAGGATCCCGATGAAGCGCTCGTAGGAGCCGAACGCTGCACGGTGGATCATCACCGGCCGGTGCTCGGCGTCGTCCGCGCCGGTGTAGACGAGCTCGAAGCGCTCGGGCATCGAATAGTCCAGCTGGACGGTGCCGAGCTGCCACGAGCGGCCGAGCGAGTCCTTCACGTGGTAGTCGATCTTCGGACCGTAGAAGGCGCCGTCGCCCTCGTTCAGCTCATAGTCGAGGCCCTTCGACTCCAGCGCGGTGCGCAGCGCGCCCTCGGCGCGGTCCCACATCTCGTCGCTGCCGATCCGCTGCTCGGGGCGCGTCGAGAGCTCCAACTGCACGTCGAAGCCGAACAGGCCCAGCGTCGAGAAGGCGAAGTCCAGGCAGCCGACGACCTCCTCCTGCACCTGCTCCTCGGTGCAGAAGATGTGCGCGTCGTCCTGCGCGAAGTGGCGTACGCGCAGCAGGCCGTGGAGCGTCCCGGAGGGCTCGTTGCGGTGCAGCAGGCCCGGCTCGCTGTAGCGGATCGGAAGCTCGCGATAGGAGTGGCGCTCGCTCGCGAAGAGGTGCGCGTGACCGGGGCAGTTCATCGGCTTGATCGCCATGTCGCGGTCCTCCGCGCTCGTGACGAACATGTTCTCGCGGTACTTGCCCCAGTGGCCCGAGGTCTTCCACAGCTCGCTGTCGAAGATCTGCGGCGTCTTGACCTCGGTGTAGCCGTGGCGCTCGCCCATCTCGCGGCTGAGCGCGACGAGCGCGTTGAAGACACGCGTGCCGTTCGGGAGCCAGAAGGCGGACCCGGGCGCGACCGGCGAGAAGCGGAACAGGTCCAGCTCGGCGCCGAGCTTACGGTGGTCGCGCGCCTTCGCCTCCTCCAGCCGCTCCAGGTGCTCGGCCAGCTCCTCCTTGGAGAGGAACGCGGTGCCGTAGATGCGCGTGAGCATCTGGCGGTTGGCGTCGCCGCGCCAGTAGGCGCCCGCGACGGACTGCAGCTTGAACGCCTTGATGCGCTTGGTGCCCGGGCCGTGCGGCCCGCGACAGAGGTCGGTGAACGGGCCGTTGGTGTAGAGCGAGACGGTCTCCACGCCGGCGTTCTTGACGAGGTCCTCGATCAGCTCGACCTTGTAGGGCTGGTCCTCGGCCTCGAAGCGCTCCAGCGCGGCGGCGACCGACACGTCCTCGCGCACGAACGTCTCGTCGGCCTTGACGTGCTCGCGCATCTTCGCCTCGATGCGCTCGAAGTCGGCATCGGAGATCGTGACGCCGTCGGGGAAGTCGAAGTCGTAGTAGAAGCCGTTCTCGATCGCGGGGCCGATCGAGATCTTCACGCCCGGGTAGAGGTCGATCACGGCGGCGGCGAGGACGTGGGCGGCGTCGTGGCGGATCAGCTCCAGCGCGTCGGGGCTCGACGGCGTGACGATCTCCAGCCGCGCGCCGTCGTGCAGCGGCGCGGCGAGGTCACGCAGCTCGCCGTCAACCTTCACCGCGAGCGCGGCGCGGGCGAGGCCGGCGCCGATCGCGGCGGCCGCATCGGCGCCCGTGGCGCCGTCGTCGAGCTGCAACGGCGTGCCGTCTGGGAGCAGGATCTGCATGGGATCGGGCATGCTACGTGACACGACGCACGCAGCGTGCGCGCCGCAGCCGGAAGACTCGGGGGCTGTCCCCACCCCCACTCGGGGCCTGGCCGTACCGCCGGACGCGTGGCGTCTGCATGGGCGGCGCGGCGCGCCGTTGAGACGCTGCGAGTCGTCCACGAAACCGCTGCTGAGGAAGGCCCACGATGAAATCTGAGAGCTTCGCCGCACGAGCCGGACGCTGGAGCGCCCACCACCGCAAGGTCGCCGTCTTCGGCTGGATCGCGTTCGTCCTGGTGGCGTTCGCCGCCGGGCAGCTCGCCGGCACCAAGTCGCTCAGCGACCGCGACAGCGGCGTCGGCGAGTCCGGCCGCGCCGAGCGAGTGCTCTACGACGCCTTCCCCCAGCACGCGAACGAGACGGTGCTCGTCGCCTCCTCGCGGCTCTCCGCAAGCGATCCAGCATTCCGCGCAGCCGTGGGCGACGTGGTCCAACGCATGCGCGACCTCCCCGAGGTCGCCGCGGTGCGGTCCCCGCTCGCGAGCGGGAACGCCGGGCAGATCGCGCCCGACGGGCACGCGGCGCTCGTGACGCTCGAGCTGCGCGGCGACGACGAGACGGCGGCGGACGACATCGACGCCGTCCTCGCCGCGACCGCTGCCGCGCAGCGTGCGCATCCCGACCTGCGCGTCGAGCAGTTCGGCGACGCGAGCGCGGACAAGGCGCTCTCGAAGGTCTTCGCCGACGACTTCAAGAAGGCGGAGGTGCTGTCGATCCCGCTGACGCTGGTGATCCTGATCGTCGCGTTCGGCGCGTTCGTGGCGGCGGGCATCCCGCTGCTGCTGGCGCTCTCCAGCGTCTTTGCGACGATCGGGCTCGTCGCGCTCGTCTCCCACCTCTCGGGTGTCGACGAATCGGTCGGCTCGGTGGTCCTCCTGATCGGTCTCGCGGTCGGGGTCGACTACTCCCTCTTCTACCTGCGCCGCGAGCGCGAGGAGCGAGCGGCCGGGCGCGACGCGGAGGCGGCCCTGCAAGCGGCCGCGGCCACGTCGGGACGCGCGGTGCTGATCTCGGGCCTGACCGTGATGATCGCGATGGCAGGCATGTTCATCACCGGCAACAGCACGTTCGTCGGCATGGGCATGGGCGCGATCCTCGTCGTCGGCGTGTCACTGATCGCGTCGCTGACGGTGCTCCCGGCCGTGCTGTCGAAGCTGGGCGACCGCGTCGAGCGCGGACGTATCCCGTTCCTGATGCGCCGCCGGAACGCAGGCGCGAACTCACGCGTCTGGAGCGCGGTGATCGACGGCGTGCTGCGGCGTCCGCTCGTCTCGGTCGTGCTGGCAGGCGGGCTGCTGCTGGCGCTGTGCGTGCCAGTCCTCTCGATGCACACGTCCGTGCCGAGGATCGACTCGTTGCCGCAGGACCTGCCGGTGATCCAGACATACAACCGCATCCAGGACCACTTCCCGGGCAAGGAGATCTCGGCCGAGATGGCCGTCGAGAGCGACGCGCTCGCGACGCCGCGGGGACAGGCCGCCCTCGCGCAGCTGCGCCGCGACGCGCTCACCAGCGGTGTGATCCACGAGCCGATCCGCATCGACGTGGCGAAGAGCGGGACGGTCGCGCGGATCGACCTGCCGATCGACGGCGACGGCACGAACGCCGCCTCGGTCCACTCGCTCGACGTGCTGCGCGACCGGCTCGCGCTGCAGCTGCGCGAGGCGCTGCCGGGCACCGCGACGGCCGTCACCGGCTACACGGCCGGCACGCGCGACTTCAACGACCTGATGAACGCGCGGATCGGCTTCGTCTTCGCGTTCGTGCTGTCGCTCGCGTTCCTGCTGCTGCTCGTGACGTTCCGCTCGGTCGTGATCCCGATCAAGGCGATCCTGCTCAACCTGCTGTCGGTCGGCGCGGCCTACGGCGTGCTCGTGCTCGTCTTCCAGCACACGTGGGCAGAGGGACTGCTCGGCTTCGACTCGACGGGCGCGATCACCTCATGGCTGCCGCTGTTCCTGTTCGTCGTCCTGTTCGGGCTGTCGATGGACTACCACGTGTTCATCCTCAGCCGCGTGCGCGAGGCGTACGACCGCGGCATGAGCACCGAGCAGGCGACGGCGCACGGGATCAAGTCGACGGCCGGGACGGTCACGAGCGCGGCGATCATCATGGTCGCGGTCTTCGGGGTCTTCGCGACGCTGTCGGCGATCGAGTTCAAACAGATGGGGATCGGGCTCGGCGCCGCGATCCTGATCGACGCGACGCTCGTGCGCGCGGTGCTGCTGCCGGCGGCGATGAAGCTGCTCGGCGACTGGAACTGGTACCTCCCGCGCTGGCTGGAGTGGCTGCCGCGGGTGACGCATGAGGCGCCGGTCGCGCCGCCGCTGCCGGTTGCGGCGGAGCGCGAGTTGGAGCCGGCCCGCGCGTAGCGTGGGTGGCGGCGCGGCTCGCGGGCCGCGTCGCCGCTCAGGCCTCGTGCATCTCGGCCAGCAGCTCGGCGATACGGGCGCGGCGCGCGGCAATCTCCTCGCGCAGGACGTCAAGCTCCGCCGCGCGGCGGTCGACGAGCGCGAGCTGGCGCTCGGCGAGCGCGTCGAGGCGGTGGAGGATCCGCTCGCGCTCGGGCGGCGCGTCGGTTTGGTGCAGCTCGCTGCGCAACAGGGCGCGCTCGTCGTCGACGGCGACCAGCTCCCGCAGCTCCTCCAGCGGCACGCCGAGCAGGTTGCGCAGCCGCAGCAGCTCGCGCAGGCGCTCGACGTCCTCCTCGACATAGAGCCGGTGCTGGCCGGCGCCGCGGTCCTCGGGCGTGGGCAGCAGGCCTTTCTCCTCGTAGTAGCGGATGGTGCGCGGGGTCGTGCCGACGAGGCGGGCGACGTCGCCGATGCGCAAGGCGCCGGCAGTGGCACTCATGACGGCACGCTCCCTTGCTTCGGCCGCATCAGCGACACGAAGGCGCCGACGACCGAGACGCCCGCCAGCGCCCACAGCGCCGTGTGCATGTTGTGGATGAACGGCGCGAGCTGTTCGTCGGAGAGGCCCGAGGCGAGGCCGGAGAAGATCTTGAAGAGCACGTCCTTGGGCACCGCGGCGGTGATGACGGCGAGCACGAAGGCGATCGAGAGGATTGCTCCGGTGTTCTGCAGCATCATCCGCGCTCCTGCGGCGATCCCACGGCGCTGCGCGGGCACGGTCCCCATCATCGCGGCGGTGTTGGGCGAGTTGAACATGCCGGAGCCGACGCCGACGACGAACAGCCATACCGTCGACAGCAAGTAGGCCGAGTGCACCTGCAGCATCGTCATGCCGGCGAGACCGACGGCGGTGACGACCATCCCGAGCGCCGAGAGCGCGCGTGAGCCGCGGCGGTCGGCCCACCAGCCGGCGGCCGGCGAGGAGACGAGCATCCCGAGCGCGAGCGGCGTCAGCTTGATGCCCGCCTCGATCGGATCGTCGCCCTGCGCGCCTTGGAAGTAGAAGACGAACACGAACATCAGCGCGAAGCGCGAGAGGCCGTTGATAAACGCGGCGCCGGTGGCGGCGGCGAACATGCGGTTCTGGAAGATCGTCAGGTCGAGCATCGGCGCGCGGCTGCGGCGCTCGATCCAGACGAACAGCGGCAGCAGGACCGCGGCGGCGGCGAGCCCGGCGATCACGAGCGGGTCGGTCCACGTCGTGAGACCGGCGCGCGAGACGCCGTAGACGAGGCCGGTCAGCCCCGCAACGAACGCGAGCGTCCCGGGTACGTCAAAGCCGCGCACGCTGTCGGGCTTCGCCAGCTCGTGCAGGATCAACCAACCCCACAGGGAGCCGGCGAGCGCGAGCGGCACGTTGAACCAGAAGACCCAGTGCCAGGAGATCGCGACGAGCACGCCGCCCAGCACCGGACCGAGCACGAGTCCGATCGCGGCGACCATCGTGTTCGTGCCCATCGCGATCCCGAGCTGCTCGCGCGGGAAGGCGTCTGTGAGGAGCGCCGATGCGTTCGCGAACAGGAAGGCGGCTCCGACGCCCTGCACGATCCGCCACAGGATCAGCTGCGTGCCGTCGGCCGAGAAGCCCGCGCCAAGCGAGGCGAGCGCGAAGATCACGAAGCCCGCCACATAGGCGCGCTTGCGCCCGAAAAGGTCGGAGAGCCGCCCGCAGGTGAGCACGAGGACGGTCGAGGCGATCATGTACGCGAGGATCACCCACACGAGCGACAGCAGGCTCGTGCCGAGCGAGCGCTCGAGGTCGGGCAGGGCGATGATCAGCGTGCCCGAGTTGATCGTCGCCAGCAGCATCCCGAGGCTCGTGCAGGAGAGCGCCCACCACTTGTAGTGCTCGTGCTCGGCGGCAACGCCGAGGCGGCGGCTGCGGGCGGGAGTGGGTGTCGCGATGGTGCCGGGCAAATCGAATCCTTACGTGAACGTCAGATTCTATCGCGCACGATCCGAGGCCTTGGACAGGCACGACCTGGACGCTGCGAGCCGCTCAGTCCTCGGTCTCGCGCGTCGTGAACGCGACGCGCCAGTCCTGATGTGTGCGGCCGTTGACGGCCAGCCGCCACTCGTAGTGCATGCCCGGCTCCAACGGCAGCACCCCGCCGTTGAGCGCGAACGGCACGCGCTGCGTCCCTCCGGGCTTCAGCCCAAGTGGGCGACCGACCTCGAACGAGCCGTCGAACGAGACCTCCCGCTCCCCCTCGGGCGTCTCCACCGTCACCGCGTTGCCGTCCGCGTCGATCAGCTCGAAGCGGAACTCGTGCTGTCTGTTCGTCATGTGCCACGGCACCTCGAACAGGCCGGCGAGCGCGAACGGGCATGGGTCCGGCCCGGTCACCGACCAGCCGCCGCCGATCACGTTGAGCTTGCCCTCGGCCACCTGCGCGAAGTCGGCGAGCATGACGCTCACGTGCACTTCCTGGTCGAGGCTGAGCGTGTCCATCGCGGTCTCCCCCTTCTCGTCAGCCGTGCCCCAGCTTGCGCCGGGCCCGGTCCCATCATCGCGCCTTCGAACGAGCCACGAGAAGGTGACCCACGCCGTCTTGCTTGACATACTCAGGAGTGGTTGAGTATTCAAGGGACCCTCGGTTGCTGCCGATGCCAGGAAGAGCGCTTGTGTCCGCGCCTGCCACCCCACCCCCGAGCAACGGATCGCGCCTCCTGACAGAGCGCGACAATCACGGCTGGGAGCTTGCCGACCACCTCGGCGACATGGTCTCCGCGCACGCGCCGGACGGGACCTATCGCTACGTCTCGGCCGCCGCGCGCGAGCTGCTGGGCTACGACCCCGCCTTCCTGACGGGAACCTGGTGCTACGACTACTTCCATCCCGACGACATGCCGAAGATCGGCAGCGCACACCGCAGCGCGCTCGCCGGACTGCCGATCACGCTCGTCTACCGCCTGCGCCACAGGAACGGCGAGTACGTGTGGGTCGAGACGACGACCCGGGTGCTCGCCGGCGACGACGGCGAGGTCGCGGAGATCCTCTGCTGCACGCGACCGGCGCGCCAGGAGGCCGCCGAGGAACGTGACGCAGGCTACGACGCCTGCGTGCAGCGCGTCAGCGAGGTGCTGGAGGCCGAATCGATCGAACCGTTCTTCCAGCCGATCGTCTCGTTGCGCAGCGGGCGCGTCGTCGCCTACGAGGCGCTCGCGCGCTTCCCCGGCAGCCCGACCCACTCGCCAGACCGCTGGTTCGCCGACGCCTGGCAGGTCGGCCTCGGGATCCCGCTCGAGCTGCTGGCGACACGCGCCGCCGTGCGCGCCCTGCCGCACCTCCCGCGCAGGGTCGCCCTCACGATCAACGCATCACCCGTAACGGTCGCGACAGACGCCTTCCGCGACGCCCTCGGCGAGGACGCCGAGCGCGTCGTCGTGGAGATCACCGAGCATCAGGAGATCGCCGACGACGCTTTCCATCTCAAGCTCGCGCCGCTGCGCGCGGCCGGCGGCAAGGTCGCGATCGACGACTTCGGCGCCGGCTACGCGAGCCTCAGCCAGATCCTCACCGTCGCGCCGGACTGGATCAAGCTCGACCTCTCGCTGACGCACAGCCTCACCACCAACCCAGTCGCGCGCGCACTGGCCGCCGCGATCGTCGGCTTTGCCCAGGAGGTCGGCGTCGGCGTCGTCGCCGAGGGCGTCGAGGACGCGGCCCATGTCGCCGCCCTCACCTCGATCGGCATCCGTCACGCGCAGGGCTACCGCTTCGGGCGCCCGATGCCGCTCGCCGCGCTGATCGTGCGGACCAGCTGACGCAGCCGGGGAGGCCTCAGCGCGAGCGGCGCAGAAGCCGCAGCCAGACGTTCGCGCCCGTGAACGCAAACGCCATCGTCGAAAAGGCAGCGCGGTCGATCCCGCGACGCCGGACGACGGGGAGCCCTGCTGCGGCCATGTCGCCGACATCGACACATGCGTTGAGGCGGTAGGCGAAGCGCGACAGCTCACGGTCCGCGCGCACGCGCCAGACGAGCACGCCGAGCGCGACGTCGCGCACGCCGAACAGCCGTCCCATCAGCCGCGCGGTCGCCGAGTCGTGCGCCTGCGGGAAGCTCAGCAGCCGGGAGGTCGGCCCCGGGGCGACGAGTGCCGCCACACCGATCGCAACGCGGCCTGCGGCGGCGAGTGCGACGTCGCGATCGGAGGCTCCTGGCATTGGATGGCGAGTCTGACGATCGCGCCGTCGCCGGGCGCCGGTGCGGCACGCGGCGCCAGTCGCAACTCGATCGGGAGAACCGCGTCGTGTTGCGACCCCGCCTTCGCACGCCGCACGCACTGCGTCTCGCGGCGAAGGTCGCGGCGCACTGCTCGTCGTCGCGGGCGCCCACGACGCCCTCGTCCCCCAGGCCCCGCCGCCGAGCTGGCCCGGCGCGCTCCCAGGGGCAAGCTCAGGACCTCCCGACCGGCCACTTCGATGTCTACGACGGGGACCAGCATCGAGGTCGAGACGACGTTTCTCATCAGGGCGTTGACCGGAACCGGTTCGCATCGCGCTGACTAGCCTTCGCCACGTGCACGTCGCCTTCACTCCGTCCCACCGCGGCGGCTCCGGCTCGCCGCTCGTGTGCCTGCACGGCTTCACCGACACGTGGCGGACGTGGGAGCTGGTGCTGCCCGCGCTCGAGCGCCGGCATGACGTGCTCGCCCCCACGCTGCTGGGCCACGCCGGCGGGCCGCCGCTCACGGGCGAGGTCAGCGACGCCTTGGTCGTCGACGCGGTCGAGCGCGCGATGGACGAGGCGGGCTTCGAGACCGCGCATCTCGTCGGCAACTCGCTCGGCGGCTACGTCGCGCTGCAGCTCGCCGCCCGCGGCCGCGCGAAGTCGGTCGTGGCACTCGCCCCGGCCGGCGGCTGGGCGGCGAGCGACGAGTCTTACAAGGAGACCCTCGGCCACTTCCTCACGATGCAGGAGCTGTTGAAGACCGCGGTCCCCCACGTCGAGGCGATCGTCTCCACCACCGAGGGCTGCCGCCGCGCCACGGCCTTCATCGCCGCCAACTTCGAGCACATCCCCGCCGAGCTGATCGCCCACCAGATGGTCGGTGCCGCGACCTGCGACGCGGTCCTCCCACTCGTCGACTACGCACGCCGCGAGGGTTGGCGCCTCGACGCCGAGCGGATCTCTTGCCCCGTGCGCGTCGTGTGGGGCACCGACGACCGGCTGCTCGCTTGGCCGTCTACCGCCGCACGCTTTCGCCACGACTGGCTCCCTCACGCCGACTGGGTCGAGCTCGACGGCGTCGGCCACTGCCCCCAGCTCGACGTCCCGCTCGAGACCACCGAGCTGATCTTGGGATTCACCGCGGCGCGGGCCTAGATCTGCGCGACGATGTCTGGGCTGTCAACACATAAAGGATGGTGCGAACATGGACATGAAGCTGGAGCTGATCGCCGTTCCTGTTTCCGACGTTGATCGTGCGAAGCGGTTCTACACGGAGAACGTCGGCTTCAACGCTGACCACGACCACACCGTCAGCGAGCAGGTCCGCTTCGTCCAGCTGACTCCGCCCGGCTCGGCCTGCTCGATCGCGATCGGGAACGGCCTGACGTCGGCGGAGCCGGGGTCGGTGCAGGGACTGCAAGTCGTCGTGACCGACATCGAAGCGGCACGCGAGCAGCTCGTCTCGGCCGGCGTGGAGGCAAGCGAGATCCAGGACTACCCGTGGGGCTCATTCGTGTTCTTCAGCGACCCCGACGGCAACGGCTGGGCCGTGCAGCAGATCCAGCCACGCACCTGAGGCGCTTCTGACCTCGTCTCACAGCTCGTCATCGAGCGATTCGAGCAGCCGCACGTCCGCGAGATCCTGCGGCCGACCGGAGGCGCGTTTCATCTTGAGCAGATCGTCGCGATGCGCAATGGGGACAGACACGTCGCCCAGAGGGACCTCATGGGCACGAGCGCGCATATCGGCGAACGGTCCAAGATGGGCTGGGAGCACGAGTACGTCAAGCCGGCCGTAGCTCGTGATGAGGTGCCACTGATCGCCGGACCCGAGCATTGCCGCGCCCGGGACCGAGCGCGAACGCTCGCCGTCAGGACCGAGGATTCGCGCGTCAACCTCTACCAGCGCCGCCGCAAGTCGATCCAGGTTCTCCATCGACGCCGCAATCGCGACATCGAGGTCTCGCGTAAGACGCTGCGCTCCATGGGCCTGGATAGCGACCCCACCGACGGTGACGTATTCGACCTCGTGACGCGCGAGCGCCTGAAACAGCTCGCGGGGGTGGAACGTGTCGCCGCCGCTCACGGGTTCGGTGTCGTGCGGCGCTTCACGGCAGCGAGGCCCACGCGCAGTTCGGAGGCGACGGTGTTCCAGTTCAACGCCAGCTCCAGCCGCTCCGACATCGGACGCCGCCGAGCATCGACGACCGCCTCAGGGACAGCGAGCGGGTCACGAACCGCAGCGTCATCGGCCGAGTCAACAGGTCGCGTTTGATCTTCCGGCAATCCCACGCGAGCAGCGTACCGGGCACTGAGGACCGCGCGCACGACCGCCTCCACCGTCCGACTGCTGCCCGTCGCCACCGATACGCCAGCTCGCGCGGGGGCTCGGGGAGGCAGGTCAGATTGCGCGAGAAACGCTCGCTGGTTGGCGTGTCGGGCCGATGCCCCCCCCGCGACGCGAAGCGCTATTCGTCGGCCCACCAGTCCCGCCGACCCTCGACGTCTTCTCGCGGATTTTCGCCGAGATTGGGCGCACCGAACACGAGAATCTTGAGGCCCTCTGGCCCGCTCTCGTAGCCTCGCCACGTACCGGGCGGAACGCGCACCACATCCCACTCCTTGACCTCGACGATCTGGTCGTCGAGCTTCATCCGCCCGCTCCCGCCCACGACCACGTACACCTCCTCCTGCTCCTTGTGCGTGTGGCCGTACGGGAAGCGATAGTCGGGCGGGAGGTGCTGATAGCTGAGGCCGGACTGTTCGAGTTCGAGCGCCTTGGTCGCCATGCGGAACTCCAGGTCCGGCGCGCCGTCGAAGTTGGACCCAACGTCCTCCAGATCCTCCTTGAGGTTCCTGAGCGTGAACGGCACGGCCGCGACTCTACCGCCCAGAAGGTCGCACCGCCGCCGGCGCAGCGGCGCTGACCGGCGACATCCCCAGCGGCTGCGATCCGGGCCGATCCGTGAGGCACAAATAGGACACACCCTCTCCTCCCGCCCGCTCCGCTCGGCGACGTTCGCCGACCTCTCGCCGAGAAGCACGCGGGCATTGCCCCCGTTCGCCAATCCCCGCCCCACCGGAGATTTCAGCCCCCTAGCGCCGCTTCAGCGATCCGGGCGAGAGAGTCGGCGAAGCTTGCGTGAAGGGTTTCAGGCGACGTCGCTCGGCGTCACGACCGCGAGCCCGGCCTCGATGCTGCGTTGGCGCATGCCGCCGTCGTTGGTGATCACGATCCCGCCGACACGGGTAGCGAGCGCCACGTACGTCGCGTCATAGGCGGTGAACCCGTGCGAGAGGGCCAGCGCGAGCGACTGTGTAACCAAACTGCCGATGGGGTGGAACTGGATCGACGCGGCAGACAGGTCTGCGATGGCAGTCATCGCGTCCTGAGCGTGAAGCTCCTTGCGTCGCACTCGCTTCCACAGCACGTTCGCGACTTCGAGCACCACGAAGTCCGGGGCATGCAGCTCATCGCCATCAACGCGCGCAAGAGCAGCTTCGGATTGCTCGGTTGCTGGGTCGTCGACGTAGAGCGCGGCGAGCACGCTCGCGTCAAGCACGTAGGCCGCCATTGCTATCGATCGCGGTCGGCGCGAATCTCGTCAGCCACCGACGCCGCCGCGGGCCGCACCGCACGGGCACGGACCTTCCGAGCCCGCTCGAGCAGCTCGCCGACTGTCAGCTCATTCCGCTCGCGCAACTCGGCTTGGAGGATCTCGACTGCCGCTGCCCCAATCGAACGACGCGATCCACGCGCCTCGTCACGCAGGCGAGCGTAGAGGTCGTCGGGAATGTCACGAACGTAGAGCGTGGCCATAGAATCCATGCTAGCAAGCTGCAAGCAAATTGCAAGTTGGCATCCCGCCGCGTCTACACGCTCGAGGAGCTACTCATACTGCTCGCAGGGCCGGGGGCGCATATATCGGCGAGACCAGCGCGTTGAACCGCCGGAGGCCACGTGGCTGATCGCGCAAGTCGCTGACGAACAACTCCTGGGCCGCGTCGTTGACACGCCAGCCGATGCTCCTCCCCGTGCCTCGAAGGCACTATCGGTCAGCGCAGATCCAACCGTATTGCTCTCACCGTGGTTTGCGCGACGCAGAGTTTCGAGTGGGCGATACTGGGCTCGAACCAGTGACCTCCGCCTTGTCGAGGCGGCGCTCTCCCAGCTGAGCTAATCGCCCTGGGAGATGGGAAGCCTAGCAACGCGGCGGGGGTGGTGACGCCGCGGTGGGTGGGTGGCTGGTGGCGGCAAGCGGGGCATCGGGTCGACTAGGCTATGGCCCTCTGGGCGACGTGGCGGAGTGGCTACGCAGCGGCCTGCAAAGCCGTGTACACCGGTTCGATTCCGGTCGTCGCCTTGCCCGTCAGGCGATGATGCCGTCGGCGGCTCGGGCAGGCGTGTCGCTCACGCCGCGGGCGCCATCGCGGTGACGATCCAGGTCGACGCGGGCGCCCGGATGCCGTCGGGTCCCGCGAACTCCGCCAGCCCCGCGCGCAGGGCGGCGTCGACGTCGGCGTGCTGGTGTGCGGCACGGTCGCCGGCGAGGCGCAGGATCTCGCCGGCCGGCCCAAGGCTCATGACGAGGTCGATCGCCTCGTCGACGTCGCGGCCGATCAGGATCGGGATGTCGCAGCGGCGCGCGGACACGTCCACGAAACCGGCGTTCAGGAGGATGTCGCTGGTCGTGTCGGCGTCGGCCATCGAGAACGGGCCGGGACCGCAGGTCGGCTCGTCGTACTCCTCGGGACGGCTGACGATGCCCTCGACGATCGTCTGCGCGCGGTAGAGCCAGTCGTTGTCGATCCGCCGCCGCCACACCACCATGACCAACGGCGCGCCCGGCGCGAGCGCCTGGCGGACGTTGCGCAGCGCGGCGACCGGGTTTGCGAAGAACATCGTCCCGAAGCGCGAGAAAGCCATGTCGAACTGCTCCTCGAACTGCGTCACCTCGACGTCGGCGACGAGGAAGCGGGCGTTCGCCACGTCCGCCTCGGCCGCCTCGACCCGCGCGCTCTCGATGAAGCGTGCCGCCGCGTCGACGCCGACGGCCTCACCTGTCGGTCCCACGAGCCCGGCGATCACCTGCGTCGTGTCGCCGAAGCCGCAGCCGACGTCGAGCACACGCTGGCCAGGCTGCGGCGGGACGAGCCGCAGCGCCTCCTCCCCGTGCGCCCCCAGCCCGGTCGTCACGATGTGCCGGAAGCGGACGAAGCGGTCGTAGAGTGGACCGTCCCACGCCTGGATCGCCTCGGCGTTCACGCCCGTGCCCCAGCCCGTGTCCGCGGTGCTCATCGTCGCCGTCCTCCTCGTAGAGACCGAACGATCAGCATAGAACGAGAACGGCGCGCCGGAGCGGGGCCTCGCGTCACGCTCGTTTCCTGCACAGGTACGTGGCGAACACGCCCGACGCGCTGTAGTCCGCCTCGACGATGTCGAGCCCGGCACGCTCGATCATCGGCTCCAGCAGCCACGTGAACGTCGAGTGCTCGTCGCGCACGTGCTCCGCAAGCTCAGCGCGTGTCCAGCCGCGCTCGACGTCGGCCGTCACCGTCTCCGCGATCCAGGCCTCGATGCGCCGCTCGGCATCGGCCGGCTCGAAGCTGTAGACGACGTCCCACAGACGCAATGCGCCCCCCGGCCGCAGCATGTCGGCCATCCGACCCAGCGCGACCGCCTTCCAGAAGTCCGGCAGGTGATGCAGCGCGTAGCGGGTGTAGACGAGGTCGGCCGGAGCGCCGACATGCCGGTAGGTGAGGAAACCGGCGCTGACCGCTTCAACATTTCCAGCAGGGCTGCGATCGAGCTTCTCCACCAGCCGCGCCAGCATCACCGGCGACACGTCGACGGCGACCACCCGCTTACAGACCTTGGCGGCAGCCAACGCGAACTGGCCGCTCCCGGTGCCCAAGTCGACGACCGTGCACTCCGAACCCAAGACGCCCGCGCCTTGGAGCATCCCTACCTCTTCGGCAGCACGCGCGTCCTCCTTGGCGTCGTAACGCTGCGCGTGGTGCTCGTCGAAGTGCTCCCTGCCAGCATGCGCTCGCTCGTCGAGACACCACGAATCGGGATCTCCCGCCATCGGTGGATCATCGTGCACGCGGCCGATGCATCGTCCCAGCAAAGCGAAAGGCCCGCCGGAGCGGGCCTTTCATAGCGAGCGCGCGAACGTCTTGCCGAAAGCTGGCGCGTTGCCGATGGATAGGAAGCGAGACATATGGCTCCTCAGAGACGCGAAATCCGTTCAGCGAGATCGCCAATATTGTCGAGCAGCCCTCGATTACGCATTCGCAATGCTCGAAAACTCTTAAGTTTTTTTCATTTTCGTCCGACGTTGTGCTCCATGAGCATTCGCGCAGACGTCGAGGCACGATCCACAGGCAGGTCGGGCAAGCCGTGGCTCGACCACTGGCTCGAGACTCTGCAGGACCTCACCGCGCTGAAGTCGCAACATCCGATGATGGATGCCGTCATCGACGAGATCGACGGCCGGATGATCCGCATCGGAAACCGCTGGCTCGCCGACTTCGCCTCCTGCAACTACCTCGGATTCGACCTCGATTCGGAGATCAAGGCCGCGGTGCCGGAGGCACTCGAGGCATGGGGCACCCATCCGAGCTGGTCACGACTGCTCGGCAGTCCGGTCCTCTACGAGCAAATCGAGGAGCGCCTGACAACGCTGATCGGCAGCGAGGACAGCCTCGTTCTGCCGACGATCACGCACATCCACATGTCGGTGATCCCTCTGCTCGCCGGCGCCGGGACGGTCTTCCTCGACGCGCGGGCGCACAAGACGATCTACGACGGCTGCCAGGTGGCGCGCGGCCGGGGCGCCGCCGTGCGCCGCTTCCGCTTCGAGGATCCCGAGCACCTCGACGAGCTGCTGAGCGCCGAGCGCGATCCGGCCCGCCTCGTCTGCATGGACGGCGTGAACAGCATGACCGGCAACGCGCCCGACCTCCCCGCGTTCGCCGCCGTGGCACGCCGGCACGGGGCGCTGCTCTACGTCGACGACGCACATGGCTTCGGGGTCATCGGCGAACGCGGCGACGACGAGACCTGTCCGTACGGCAAGCGCGGCAACTCGATCGTCCGTCACTTCGACGAGAGCTACGACAACGTCGTCCTCGTCGGAGGCTTCTCGAAGGCGTACTCGTCACTGCTCGCGTTCGTCGCCTGCCCAACCGAGCTCAAGAACTTGCTCAAGGTGGCCGCGCCGCCGTACCTCTACTCCGGGCCCTCGCCGGTCGCCTCGCTGGCGACCGTGCTTGCCGGCTTCGACGTCAACGAGCGTCGCGGCGACGAGCTGCGGCGAACGCTCTACGGTCACACACAGCGGGTGCTCGACGCCGCCCGCGAGCTCGGCATCCACACGCCAAACCACTCCGGGTTGCCGATCGTCGAGTTCCCTGTGCGCGACCACACGCGCATCGACTCCGTCGGGCGCCTGCTCTTCGAGCGCGGCATCTACGTGACGCTCGCCGCCTATCCGCTCGTCCCGAAGCCGGAGGTCGGCTTCCGCGTCCAGCTCACCGCGGCCAACACAGAGACGGAGGTCACGGCGCTGATCGAGGTGCTCGCGGAGCTCGCCGAGCGCGGCGAGATGCAGCCGGCCGGCACCGCACCCGCGAGCGTGGCGGCATGAAGCGCTTGGCGGCCACCGCAGTGGCGAACGGCCGCGCGTGGAAGCTCTACCTCGCCGCGGGCGTGCTCGGGACGGCGCTCTACCTCGACGTCATACCGTTCGTCGGCCGCACGCCGCTCGCCGGCAGCGCGCCGTTCATGAACCTGCTCGGCCTCACGGGCGTGCTCGCGGTCGTGGTCGGCATTCGCTCGCACCGCCCCGTGTCGCGCGTGCCGTGGTGGTGCTTCGTCGTCGGCCTCGGCCTCTTCTGGCTCGGCGACGTCTACACCTACAGCTACCCGAAGCTGCTGCACCACGAGGTTCCGTTCCCGTCGTTCGGAGACGGGCTCTATGTGGCCGTCTATCCGATGCTGATGGCCGGCCTGCTGCTGCTCGTGCGGCGACGCAACCCGCAGCGCAAGGCGCGCGGCGGGATCGACGCGACGATCTTGACGCTCGGGCTCGCGCTGCCGTCCTGGACCGCGCTGATCACCCCCTACCTGCACGACCCTTCGATGTCGCTGCTGCCGAAGCTCGTGTCGGTCGCCTACCCGCTGGGCGACGTGCTGCTGCTCGCCGCGGCGGTGAGCCTCGCGATGGACACGGGCAGGCGCCGCGGCTCCTTCTACCTGCTGAGCGCGAGCATCCTCTCGCTGCTGGTGACCGACTTCGTGTATGGGCTGATGCTCCTGCACGGCACCTACGACCACCAGCTCAGCCTCGACATCGGCTGGATCGCCTTCTACGTGCTGTGGGGAGCTGCGGCGCTCCACCCATCGATGCGGGAGCTGGAGGAGCCTTCGCGCGACGCCGAGCCCAAGCTCACGCCGGTGCGTCTCGCACTGCTGGCGGGCGCGTCGCTGGTCGCGCCGACGATCGAGATGCTCGACGCGGCACGCGAGGGCAACAGCGACCTGATCGTGATCATCGGCGCTTCCATCTTCCTCTTCACGCTCGTGGTCGCCCGCATGGCGGGCCTCGTGCGCCAGCAGGAGCGGTCGGTGAAGCGCGAGCGCGTCCTGGGCGCCGCCGGTGCGGCGCTGGTCGCGGCGACGAGCCGCGACGAGATCGCGCGTGCCGCGCTGGACTCCGTCGGCGCGCTGCTCGAGGGCCCCGGAATCGCGCTGCTGTGCCGGTATGACGAGCAAGGGCTCGCGGTCGCGCGCGACGGGACGGAGGGGCACTCGGCGCCGCTCTCCCAGGCGGTCACGCAGCAGCTGCTCGAGCTCGCCTCGGCGCCCGGCGGTCGCGCGGCGAAGCAGTTGAGCGCAAGCGCCTGCTACGCGCTCGAGCTGCCGCCGAGCCATACGCGCGCGATCGTCCTGGACCTCCGCATCCGCGGCGAGGTTCGCGGGCTGCTGCTGATCGCGCGCCACGTGTCGACGCCGGAGCCGGTGGCGCTCGCACTGCGCTCGCTGGCGACCCAGCTGGCGCTGACGCTCGAGAGCGCGACGTTGACGGAGGAGGTGCACAATCGCCGCAGCGAGGCGCGCTTCGCCTCGCTCGTCCAGCACGCGAGCGACCTGATCACGGTGCTCGGGCCCGACGCCACCGTCACCTACCAGAGCCCGTCGAGCGAACGGGTGCTTGGGTATGCACCCGAGGAGCTGATCGGCACGCGCTTCGACCGCTTGCTCGTGCCGGGCGAGGAGGGCCGGCTGCTGCATCTGCTCTCCGACGGGTTCGCTTCGAGCGAGGGCGAGGTGATCGAGTGCGCGCTGCGCCACAGCGACGGCAGCTCGCGCCAGTTCGAGGTCCTCTACACGAACCTGTCCGACGACGAGCACGTGCGAGGCGTCGTGCTCAACGGACGCGACGTCAGCGAACGCAAGCGCTTCGAGCAGCAGCTTGCTCACCAGGCCTTCCACGATCCGGTGACCGGGCTGCCCAACCGCGCCCTGTTCGTCGATCGCGTCCGGCATCGGATCGCGCGAACACGCCGCGGCGAGAGCGGCCTCGCGGTCATGTTCCTCGACCTCGACGACTTCAAGACGATCAACGACAGCCTCGGCCACGCGGCCGGCGACGAGGTGCTCGTCGCGGTCGCCCAGCGACTGGCCAGCACGATCCGCGCGAGCGACACGGCCGCTCGCTTCGGCGGCGACGAGTTCGCGCTGCTGCTCGAGGACGTCTCGAACGTGCAGGAGGCGGCCGACACTGCCGAGCGGATCATGGAGGCCGTGCGCCAGCCGCTCTCGCTCGCCGGCAAGGAGCTGACCGTCCACTGCAGCATGGGTATCTCGGTGCCGGAGGGCGAGACCGTCACCGACGCCGGCGAGATGATCCGCGACGCCGACGCCGCGATGTACATCGCCAAGCGCGACGGCAAGGACGCCTATCGGCTGTTCGAGCCGGCGATGCACGACGGCGTGATGGCGCGGCTGGAGCTGCGCGCGGATCTCCAGCGTGCGCTCACGGCCGGCGAGTTCGAGCTCTTCTACCAGCCGGTCGTGCGCCTCAGCGACAGCTCGGTCCTGGGCGTCGAGGCGCTGCTGCGCTGGCGCCACCCCACCCGCGGGCTCGTGAACCCCGACGACTTCATCCCGTTCGCCGAGGAGACGGGGCTGATCGTGCCGATGGGCCGCTGGGTGCTGCGCGACGCCTGCCGCCAAGCGGTCGTGCTGCAGCGCGAAGCCCCCAGTGACCCGCCGCTCACGATGAGCGTGAACCTGTCCGTCAAGCAGCTGCAGCACAGCGACGTGGTCGCCGACGTGAGCGACGCGCTCGCCGAGTCCGGACTGGCCCCCGAGCTGTTGACGCTGGAGATCACCGAGTCGGTGATGATGAGCGACATCGAGCTGGCGATCGCGCGGCTCGAGGAGCTGCGCAGCATGGGCGTGCGCTTGGCGATGGACGACTTCGGCACCGGCTACTCCTCGCTGAGCTACCTGAGCCGTTTCCCGGTCGACGTGCTCAAGATGGACCGCTCCTTCCTGCAGTCCGGCGCGTCACCCGAGGCCTCCGGCCTCGCGAGCGCCGTGATCGCGATCGGCGAGACGCTGTGCATGGAGATCGTGGCGGAGGGAATCGAGCACGACGACCAGTGGACGACGCTCAGCGACCTCGGCTGCGCGCGCGGTCAGGGCTTCCTCTTCGCGCGCCCGATGCCAGCCGCCGAGACGCTCGAGGTGCTGCGCGGCTGGGTTGCACGGCCCCCAGGCGTGCCCGTGGGCGCGGCCGAGCCTCCTGCCGCGGATGCACCATAGCTACGAGGGCCTGGACCGCGGCGGCGGCGTCAGCCGCATCCGCTCCGTAGCGCCCCTCCGGCATCGCGACTTCCGCCTGCTCTGGAGCGGGATGTGCGTCTCGCTGCTCGGCGACGGGGCCTTCCTGATCGCGGTCGCCTGGCAGGTCTACGCGCTCTCGAACACACCCACCGCGCTCGCGATCGTCGGCATCGCGATGACCGTCCCGACGATCGTCCTGCTGCTGGTGGGAGGGGTCGTGAGCGATCGCTTCGACCGGCGGCGGGTCATGCTCGCCGCCGACGCGACGCGAGGGGTCGCGGTCGGCGTGCTCGCGCTGCTGTCACTCACCGGCGCGCTCGAGCTCTGGCACGTCGTCGCGATCGTCGCCCTCTACGGCGCGGGGCAGGCGTTCTTCGACCCGGCCTTCGACGCGATCGTGCCCGACGTGCTGCCCGCGGAGGAGCTCGCCCAGGCCAATGCGCTCGACCAGGTCGTGCGCCCGCTGGCGCTGCGGCTCGCCGGCCCGGCGCTCGGAGGCGTGCTGATCGACACGGTCGGTCCCGGTGGGGCGTTCGCGCTCGACACGCTCACGTTCGCGGTCTCGGCCGGCGCCCTGCTCGCGATGCGCGCGCCCGCGGGACGCGGCGAGCGGCAGGAGAGCGTGTCGGTCGTGCGCGACCTGCGCGAGGGCTTCTCCTACGTGCGCGGCCACGTCTGGCTGTGGGGGACGTTCGCAACCGCCGCAGTCACCTACCTGCTGTTTCTCGGACCGACGGAGGTGCTGCTGCCGTACATCGTGAAGAACGAGCTCGGCGGCAGCGGCACGGACCTCGGGCTCGTCTTCGGCGCCGGCGGGATCGCCGCGATCGGCTGCGCGCTCGCGATGGGCCAGCGCGGCACGCCACGGCGCGAGATGACGTTCATCTACCTCGTCTGGGCGCTCGCCACGCTGGCGGTCGCCGGCTACGGCGTCGCCACCGCCCTCTGGCAGTTGATGCTCGCCAGCATGGCCTTCAACGCACTGGAGACGGCCGGCACGATCGTGTGGGCCACGATGAAGCAAACGCACGTGCCCGCCAGGTTGCTCGGCCGTGTCTCGAGCCTCGACTGGCTGATCTCGATCGGCCTGCTGCCGCTGTCCTTCGCCCTCACGGGTCCCGTGAGCGGAGCCATCGGCGTGCAGACCACGCTGGTGGCCGCAGGGACGCTCGGCGCCGTGGTGACGCTGGCCGGGCTGCTGCTGCCCGGCATGCGCGTGATCGAGACGGCATCCGCTCGCCACGGTGAGCCGGCAGCGGCTGCCTCCTCAGCGGGCTGACGGCGCCGCGCTGCGTGAGCGGGCACTGGGTCGGCCGTCATCGTCGCGTGATTCATACCTCGTTGCCGATCTCCGCCTCGAAGAAGACGAAAGGCCCGCTCTCGCGGGCCTTTCGTGTGAAGCGGATGAAGAGACTCGAACTCTCGACCTTCTGCATGGCAAGCAGACGCTCTAGCCAACTGAGCTACATCCGCGCGAGCGCGCAGTATAGCCGTTCGGCTGGCGGGCTTGCCCGACCGCTGGACGCTAGTCGGCCTTCACAGCGACGGCACGAAGCGGGCGCGGACGACGGCTGGAGCGACGACCGAGATGGCCGTTCTCGCCCTGCTCGTCGGTCCCCGGACCGTTCTCGGGGACGCCGGCCGCCTCGAACAGCATGAGGACCGCGGCGCTGCGCGTCGCGTCGCTTTCCTCCTCGCCGCCAGGCGACTTGCGAATGCGCTCGAGGCTCTCGCCCTCGATCTGCTCGACCTTCGCCATCCAGTCGGCCATCTCGCCCGCGAGCTGTGCCCAGCCCTCCTTGTCGAGCATGAGCACGGTTCGGCTGAGGTGCGCGTCGCCGCGGTCGAAGCCGCCCTTCGACGCCGCCGTGTTTACGTAACCGGTGATCTGGTGCAGGGTCGCGCCGACCATCGCGCGCTTGACGATGCCGGGCGTCTCCGCCCATCCCTCGTCGGTGACGCGAGGGCGCGCCTTCGCACGGTAGTGGTGCTCTATGGCACCACGCCGCGGGGTGCGCTTGACGAGCTCGAGGAATCCGAGCGCGTGCAGGCGGCGCACGTGATAGCTCATGACGCCGAGCGATACGCCGAGCTCGTCGGCGAGCTCGTTCGGGCTCGCAAGCTCACGCGTCTCGAGGACCGCCAAGATGCGGACGCGCAGCGGGTGCGCAAGCGCCTTGATCAGTCGGGGGTCGTTGATGTCGCTGTAGGGCTTCATTAGCTGGCATCCAGTGCGTCGCGCAAACGACCACGGAGACGATGGAGTCGGATCTTCACGGTTCCCTCCGGGATTCCGAGCATGCGGGCTACCTCCGGCTGGCTCAAGTCGCGCTCATAGCGTAGTGCAAGGAGCTGTCGATCAGCAATGCTCAAACATCCTACGGCCTGCTCCACCTCCATACGCAACAACAGCCCCTCCTCCGCCTCCGTCGCGTCCAGATCGGCGATTCCAGCAAGCAGCGTCTGATCGTCGAGCAGCTCGTGCTCGGAACGGCGGCGGCGGCGGTCCAGCAACCTCAACGCCTCGTTGCGCGCAATCTGGCGCATCCACGGCATCCGATCGGCGCCATGGCATGAGGCGCGCCGCCGCCACGCGCGCACGAGCGCCTCCTGCACGACTTCGTCGACGTCGTGCCCACCCATGAAGTACCGCCGCGCCTCGCGGACCGCCGCCGCACGCATGAGATCCCAGTTCCACTCGTCGCCCAGCAGATGCGGGCTGTCCCCCTCCGCTGCTCCAGCCACATGCGCAGCATCGCCTAGGTTGCGTAGAAGTTCACGAAGTATGTGAAACGGTTGTGAGTGTTCGGAGGGTCTTGGTGGTCATGACGACCATCTCTCCGACGCCGGCGTTGCTCGCCTACGAGCAGCTCGCCCCGGTCTACGACCACTTCACGGACGGCTACGACCACGACGGCTGGGTCGAGCGGCTCGTCCTGCTCGCCCGCGAGCACGGCCTGAGAGGCCGCACCGTGCTTGACATCGCCTGCGGAACCGGCAAGAGCTTCGCCCCGCTGCTGCTGCGCGGCTACGACGTGTGGGCATGTGACATCTCGCCGGCGATGGTCGCCCAGGCGCGCGCACGGGAGGGCGTCGATCCCGATCGCGTCCTGGTCGCAGATATGCGGGACCTTCCTGAACTTGGCGCATTCGCGCTCGTCACGTGTCTCGACGACGCCGTCAACTACCTGCTCGATCCCACAGACGTCGCCGCCGCTTTCGCGAGCGTCGCGCGCATGCTCGCCCCCGGCGGCGTCTACGTGTTCGACGCGAACACGCTTGCGACGTACCGCGACGGCTTCGCCGACCGCATCACATTCGAGCGCCCGCTCGCCGCCGCGACCTGGCGCGGCGAGACGAGAGGCCACATCGAGGCAGGCGCGCTCTGCTCGGCCTCGATCGACATCGCCGGACGCCGCCGTGCGAGCCACCACGTCCAGCGTCATCACCCCGAACGGGTGATCCGCCAAGCCTTGGCGTCAGCCGGCCTTGCGTGCAGGGCCGTGCTGGGTCAGTCCACCGGAGGCGTGCTGCACGAGGACGCCGACGAGGACGCCCACACGAAGCTCGTGTATGTCGCGACGTGCGCCAGCTGACACAGAGACCACGAGGCAGCGAGAGGGGGTGACTACGTGATGACCATCATCAAGCCGCAGATCATCAAGCCGTAAGCCGTTTGCCCCGTGGGCGTCGCCGGCCTCCCGCAGTGTCGACGACGCCCCCGTGGCCCTCTTCGAAAATAGGGCGCGAGCAACCCGCGCGGAACGGGTAGGGGAAGGCGGAGCATGTCATCGCCCGAACCCATCCAGCCGGCAGACCGGTTCGTGTACGTGCTCGATCACGACGCTGGTCTCCGCAGCGTCTTGGACGAGCCCGATCGCTCACGCGCTCGTCAGCACGCCGTCGCGGCGATTCTCGAGCTGCCGGCCGGGAGCTGGAACCCGGAAGCGGCACCTTCACTGGACGCCGAGCTCGGCCTGCTGGTGCTCGACGGCCTGCTGATCCGCGAGGTGCAGGTGCCCGAGGCGCGCTGCGGTGAGCTGATCGGTCCGGGTGCGCTGCTGCGCCCGTGGGACGACACCGCCGCCGGCGCTCCGATGCACCACGAGGTCAGTTGGCAGGTCGTCGCACCGACCCGCGTCGCCTTGCTGGACCAGCACTTTCTGCGCGTCGCCGCTCACTGGCCAGCGCTGCTGACCGCGCTCGTCGCACGTTCCACCGAGCGTGCCCACAGCCTCGCCGTGATGATGAGCATCCACAGCCTCAAGCGCGTCGACACGCGCCTGCTGGCGTTCTTCTGGCATCTGGCAGACCGCTACGGCAAGGTCACTGCCGATGGAGTTCTGATTCCGCTCGCACTCACGCATCGCCAGCTCGCGCTGCTGGTCGGCGCGCAGCGACCCTCGGTCACCTCGGCCCTCGGCGTGCTCGCCGGGCACGACCTGCTGCGCCGCGACTCTCAGGGAGAGTGGCTGCTGGCCGGCGAGCAGTTCGACGCCGAGGCGATGGTGCGCGACGGCGCCGCGGCAGCCTCGTAACGCGTGACGCGTCGCGCGCCCGGGTCGCCCATCGCGATCAGCTCCCCGAGGAGCGCAAGCGCGGCCGCATGCGTGCGATCGCCGTGCCGACGGATCGAGCGAGCGGCATACGTGCCTGCAGCGTCCAGACCGAGCCGCCGGTCAACGCTCACAGGCGAAGCCGAGCGTGTCGCCCAGCGCAGCGGAAGGAGGCGCTGTTGGCGCATCTCGCGCGCCCATTCCAGGCAACGGCGTTCTCGCGCACGCTCGACGTCCACCCTCGCGCGGGTGCCGACGATCTCGGACGCGTAGCGATAGAGGTCCTGGCGTCGCTCGTCGTCGATGCGGTCGTTGTAGGCGCGCAGGAACCCTGCGAGCACCGGACACACCGACGCCGGCCGATCGCTGAATGGCTCGCCCGCAAGCATGGACGCCAGCTCCACGACGCACGCTCCCTCGGCAGCCGTAGCGTGCTTTCCCTTACTGAGGCGAACCGTCTGGTGACTGCCGTCCGCCATCGTCTGCTGCTGCGACATGGCATCCCCTTTCTCGTTTCGCCTGAAGGGGCTTACCCATCATGCGGCACGCTGCGAACCAGCCCCCGCCGAGACGGTGGGCATACGTCAGCCTGCGAACGCCGCGGTCGGGTGCGGGGACTCAGCGGGCCGCGTCGAGCGCGGCGTTGACGAGCGCGTCGGCCGCGGCGTTCTGGGCGCGCGGCACAGTCCGCACGCGCCAGCGGTCGAAGGCCGAGAGTGCGTGCAGCGCGTCGGCGTGCAGCGGCTTCAAGCCCGCGTGCTTGACCTTGTACTGACCGTTGACCTGCTTGGCGATCAGCTCGGAGTCGCCGATCGCCTCGACCTCCCTGGCTCCGAGCGCGCGCGCAAGCTCCAAGCCGCGCAGCAGTGCGCGGTACTCGGCGACATTGTTCGTCGTCTCGCCGATCGGCTCGCCGTGTTCCTGCAGCGTCGTGCCGTCCTCCGCGGAGACGACCACGCCGATCGCGGCCGGACCGGGGTTGCCGCGCGCGCCCCCGTCGACGTGGATGACGAGCTTCACGCTCAGACGCTGCCGAGCGGGCGCGGCTGGCGATCGGCCGCGTACACAGGCCGTCGCCGGTCACGAACGACGCGCTGGCCTGCACCGTCTCCGCCCCGAGCGGAACGACGCTCACCCTTGCGGCGGTCGACGATGACCGTGACGTTCGGATCGTCGGCGTAGTGCGCGACGAGACCGTCAAACAGCTCGTCGGCGAGAGCCGCGGGAACGACGCAGTAGATCAACGGCGGACGCTGGTCGTGATGGCCTTCATCGCGCGGCATCCTAGACGATGCCGAGGACTGCACCACCACTGATCACAAGAGCGCAAGCGAGCCGTACTCGTCGGCCGCGGCGTTCGGCTCCACTTGATCCTCCGGCGCGAGCTCTTCGAGCTCATAGCCCTGACCGACTGAGCGGACCGATGTGCTGCCGCCGGCGACGTCCACCTCGTAGCGGTACCAGCACAGCTCCCACGAGACGACGATCGAGACGAGGCTGCCGTCATCGTCGCCCGCCAGCGGGCGCACGACCACGAACGGCGCGCCGAGTGAGCGGGCGACGCCGGCGAGCGTACGCGGATGCTCGCTCGCGTTGAAGCGCTCGATGGCGGTCGCCGTACGGCCGCCGGCGCTCGTCGGCACAGCGCGCACCTGGCGCGGCTCGCGCGATGCTGCAGCAGGCCGCTGCGGCGCATCCTGTGGCACGACCGCATCGTCCGACCGCATCGTGCCGCGCCAGCCGCTGCCGCGGACGGACGGGCCTTCCCCGTCCACGCGAGCATCCTCCGCACGCACCGGACGCCGCAGACGGGCGAGCACGGAGCGGCGCCGCTCGCCGGGGACGGTCCGGGTATCGCGCTCCAGGGCGGCACCCTCGCGGACCCAGCCCTCGTGGCGTGCCCGCGGAGCGCAGAGCTCGCAGACCTCACGACGCGAGCCACCGGCCAGGTACGTGTCGGCATACTCGCCGCGCAGCAGCGTGCGGCCGCAGATGTCGCAGGCGACCTGAGGGTTCGCGGTTCGGATGTCCTTCGTCATCACGGGGTCGCCGAGGGTAGCAACCCCCACTTCCCGGTCGGTGCGCCGCCCGCCTACCGACGTCCGGCTACCCGCCGACGGCCTCCGCTTCGCCCCGCAGCTGCGCGACGACCCGCTCGACGAGGTGCCCGGGGACCTCGTCGTAGCGCGCGAGCTCCATCGTGTATTCGCCCTGTCCGCCCGTGATCGAGCGCAGGTCGGCGCATAGCTGAGCAGCTCGGCCATCGGGACCTCCGCGCGCACGTCGGTCATGCCGCCGACCGGCTCCATGCCGAGCGGATGTCCACGGCGGCTGTTGAGGTCGCCGATCACGTCGCCGACCGCTTCCTCCTGCACCGACACGGTCAGGTGCATGATCGGCTCCAGCAGGACCGGCTGCGCCTGCTCCAGCGCCGCTCTCATCGCCAGCCCGCCGGCCAGCTTGAACGCCATCTCGTTGGAGTCGACCGAGTGGTACTGACCGTCGTACAAGCGCACGCGCACGTCCTTGACCGGATAGCCCGCGACCGGTCCGCTGGCCATCGCCTCGAGCACGCCCTTCTCGACCGCCGGGATGAAGCTGGTCGGCACCACGCCGCCCTTGATCGCGTTGACGAACTCGAAGCCCGCGCCGGGCTCCAGCGGCTCGATCTCGATCTGGCAGTCGCCGAACTGGCCGCGGCCGCCGCTCTGCTTCTTGTGGCGCCCGTGCCCCTTGGCGGCAGCGCGGATCGTCTCCAGATACGGGACACGTGGCGGCTTGAGCGTCACCTCGGCGCCGAAGCGCTCGCGCAGCCGCGCTATCACGACCTCGACGTGGACCTGCGAGAGGCCGGCCACGATCTGCTCGCCGGTCTGCTCGTCGCGGTGCAAGTCGATCGTCGGATCCTCCTCCTGGAGGCGGCGCAGTGCCGTGAAGACCTTGTCCTCGTCGCCCTTCGTCTTCGGCTCGATCGCGAACGCCATCACCGGCGCGGGCAGCGGGATCGACGGCATCTGGATCGGCTCGTCGCGCGCCGCAAGCCAGTCGCCGGCGCGCGTCTCCTTCAGCTTTGCGACGGCGCCGATGTCGCCCGGGCCGAACTCGTCGACGTGGGGCGTCTCGCGGCCCTGGAAGGACAGCAGCTGGCCGATCCGCTCCTTCGCGTGGGCGCGCGTGTTGAGCACGTGGCTGTCGTGCTTCATGACGCCCTGGTAGACGCGGAAGAGGTTGATGCGCCCGGCGAACGGGTCGGCGCGGGTCTTAAAGACGTAGGCGTAGAGGTCACGGTCCTCGACCGCCTCCAGCGTCATGCCGGCGACCTCCAGGCCGCCGTGCTTCACCGGCGAAGGCAGATCGTCGACGATCGCGTCAAGCAACCGGTTCGTCGCCAGGTTGCGCGTCGCGACCCCGCACGTGACAGGGAAGAGCGCGCCATGGTTGGTGCCCTCCTTGAGCGCCTCGACGATCTCGTCGTGCCCGATCTCCTCGCCCTCCAGGTAGCGCTCCATCAGCGCGTCGGAGTTCTCGGCGACCTCGTCCATCAGCTTCTCCCGAAAGTCCTGTGCCTGTGCGGCCAACTCGTCCGGGATCGGTATCTCGCGGCAGTTCTCGCGCCCGTCACCGTCATAGGCGTACGCCTTCATGTCCACAAGATCGATCACGCCGGAGACCTCGTGCTCGGCACCGATCGGGATCTCGGTCGCGACGACGTGCGGCCCGAACGCGGCTTTCAGTGCCTCCAGCGTGCGGAAGAAGTCGGCCCGCTCGCGGTCGAGCATGTTCACGAAGATCAAGCGCGCGAGGTCGAGTTCGGCCGCGCGCTGCCACAGCCGTGTCGTCGAGACCTCGACGCCCATCACGGCGTTGACGACGAAGATCGCCGACTCGCACACCCGCAGCGCGCCAAGCGCGTCGGCGACGAAGCTCGGCTCGCCGGGCGTGTCGAGCAGGTTGACCTTGCGGTCCTGCCACTCGAACGACGTCAGCGCCGCCGAGATCGACATCTGGCGCGCCTTCTCGTCCGCGTCGGCGTCGGAGACGGTCGTCCCGTCCGTTACGCGGCCCAGGCGCGTGACGGCTCCGGCCGTGTAGAGCAGCGCCTCGTGCAGCGAGGTCTTCCCGCTGCCGCGGTGTCCGACGAGGGCGACATTGCGAATTCTGCCGGCGGACTTGTGCATGCCCGATCTCCTCTCGCTGAGATGGAGATCCGACCATAGCGACGACTGGCTGCCGCGCCAAGGCGGAACGTTCGGGCGTGCGGTCGCGCCGGTGCGCCGCCTACGCGGCGGCGTCGCCGTTCTCGTTCTGCAGCCGCGAGCGCAGCCGCAGTACGGCCTTCGTGTGCAGCTGTGAGATGCGCGACTCGGTCACTCCGAGCACTTCGCCGATCTCGCGCAGCGTCAGGTTCTCGTAGTAGTAAAGGGCGATCACGAGCTTTTCCCGTTCGGGCAGACGCGCGATCGCGTCCGCCACGCGGTCCTTCAGCTCGTTCGCGTCGACCATCTTCTCCGGGTCGGGCGCGTCCGGATCGTGGAGCGTGTCGAGCAGCGAGATCTGGTCGCCGCTGGCGTCGGAGACCGTCCACATCTCGTCGAGCGCGGCGATCGTCGAGTTGGAGATCTGGATGAGCGCCTCCTGAAACTCCTCCATCGACATCTCGAGCTCGTTCGCCATCTCCTCGTCGGTCGGCGCCCGTTGCAGGTTGTGTTCGAGCTTCGCGTTGGCGCGCTCGATTTCGCGTGCCTTGGCGCGAACAGACCGCGGCACCCAGTCGAGCGAGCGCAGCTCGTCGATGATCGCGCCACGGATGCGCGGGATCGCATACGTCTCGAACTTGATCTCGCGGCCAAGGTCGAAGCGCTCGATCGCCGAGATCAAGCCGATCAGCCCGTAGGAGATGAGGTCGGCCTCCTCGACGTGCGCGGGCAGACCCGACGCCATGCGTCCGGCGACGTACTTGACCAAGGGCGAGTACGCAACGACCAAGCGCTCACGTGCACGACCGTCGCCGCTCGCCTTGTAGCGGCGCCACAGGTCCTTGAGCTCGATCGCTTTGACGTTGGTTTCCAGCGCCACTTCTCCTGCGCCTAGGCTCGAGGATGGCTACGGGCATATGCCGTACGCAACCGCGCGGACTCTACCCGAGTGTAGACCTGCGTCGTGGAGATGCTCGCGTGCCCCAGCAGCTCCTGGATCGAACGGAGGTCCGCTCCGTGCTCCAACAGGTGTGTGGCGAACGAGTGCCGCAGCGCGTGCGGAGAGGCTCCGGCTGCCGCCGAGACGCCGGTCGCGTGGCGCGTCCACACGCGCAGACGGCGCCGCACGTCCGAGGTGGACAGCCTTCGTCCGGACTTCGAGAGGAACAGCGCCGGGTCGGCGTCGGCCGTCGTCAACGCCGGCCGCGCACGCTGCAGATAGCGCTCGATCGCCCGCAGCGCCGGCTCGCCGGTCGGCACAAGGCGCGTCTTGCCGCCCTTGCCCTCGACGCGCACGCGCTCGGCGTCGAACTCGATCGCGTCGAGGTCGAGGTTCACCAGCTCCTCGGCGCGCAGCCCCGAGGCGTAGGCGAGCTCGAACAGCGCGCGGTCGCGGAGCGCAAGCGCGGTGTTGGCAGGAATCTGGTCCAGCAGCGCCGCGACGTCGGCCGGCTTGAGCACGAGCGGGAGCCGCTGCGCCTTGCGCGGCGCTGACAGCAGGTCCGCGGCGTTCTGCTCCAGCTCGCCGTGCTCGACGAGCGTGCGCAGCAGCGCCCGCAGTGAGGCGAGCTTGCGCGCGACCGTGCTCGGCGCCTGGCCGTGTTCCGTCAGGCTGGCCGCATAGCGGCGCAGCGCCCGCGGCGTCAGATCTGCCGGTGCGAAGAGGTGCTCGTCGGCCCAGGCGACGAACTGGCCGCAGTCGACGGCATACGCGTGCCGCGTCTTCTCGGCAGCACCGCGCCGGCGCAGGTCCTGATCGAGCAGGTTCAGCGCCCGGCGCCAGCGATCGGTCGGCTGCCCGCTAGGCTGCTCGGCCGTGGCCGTCTTCTTCATCGACACCGACACGGGTCAGGTCGCCACCCGGAAGCAGCTGATCGAGGCCGGAATCGCGCCGGCCGACGACACGCCCGCGCGGCCATGGCTGCGGATCCAGGGCAGCGACGACGCAACCACAATGTGGTATGCAGTGTTGCGCAAGCGAACGCGGGGCATCTTCATCGGCGCTCTTGCTATTCGCCACAGCCCGCACCATGCCTCTTTGCTGCGCGAAGACTGGGACGAGGTGCCGCTCGAGGAGCTGCGCCGCGGGCCGGTCATCGTGAGCTAGACGATGTAAACCGCCGCGCCGACCGGGACGCGGTCGTAGAGGTCGATGACGTCGGGAACGGCCATCCGCACGCAGCCGTGCGACGCCGCGGTGCCGAGCGAGGCGATCGAGTCGGTGCCGTGGATGCCAGCCCCGTCGAAGATCCCCATCCAACGGGCCTTGATCGGATTGTCGGGCCCGGGCGGGATCGACGTGCCCGCGAGGTCGCCCGCCCAGTCGCTGTCGGGCACGTGCCAGATCGGGTCGATCTGCTTGTTCTGAATGTGGTAAAGCCCAGCAGGCGTTTCGAGCCCGACCTGTCCCACGGCGATCGTGTAGGTCTTGACCAGCTTCAACCGCTTCCACAGCCGCAGCCGGAAGCTCGAGCGATCGACCGTGATCACGGTCTCGTACTCGTCGGCGAGCTGCTCGGACGTGACCTTGGGCGCGACCGTGCGTGCGTGCACGCGAATGGCGCGGTCGGGTCCGGCAGTCGTGAGCGCTCGTACGACATCGCGCCGCAGCCGCCGCTGGCGCACCGTCACACCGACCTGCGCGGAGACCGGCTCGAGCGACGCGGCGGCGAAAGCAACCGTGGCGTCGCGCGACTCGCGGTCGAGCTTCGCGGCCACGTCGGCGACGAATGCGCGCACGGCGGCGCGCGAGAAGACGACATCCGGAGGCAGTTCGGCTTCGACGCGACCGCCCGTCACCTCGCGCGCCACGCGCGTGACGAACGAGCCGTCGCGGCTGCGGGCGATCGCCGCGTCGACGGCACCGTCGAGGTCGATCGCCACACCGGCCCGGCGCGCCCCGAGCGAGAAGCGCCGCTGCTCGAAGGTGACGACGACCGGCGCGCGCAGCGTGGGCAGCAGCCGCCGCTCGAGCGCCGCGCGTGCCTCGGCGCGGTCCATCTCGCCGACGTCCACGCCCCCGACGTGCACGCCTGGAGCGATTGTGTCGCGGCGGCTGTGGTCGTAGGCGACCGCGCCCGCTGTTGCGATCAGCAGGACAGCGGCGAAGACCGCGGCGATGACAAGTCGACGGCTGAGCACAGCGCCTCCCAGCCGATTCTATGGCCGACACGGACGTTCACACCAGGGCTGCAAGCGCGCTGGCGCGGGCGGTGTCAGCGCGTGAACTGTCCGTCCTTCGTGCTCAGGAGCGCTGCGCGACGCCCGTGAGGAGTGGAGCGAGCCGCCGCTCAAGCTCCGGCCAGTCGGCCGCGCAGACAACGCCCTCCTCCTGGCACAGCTCGCGGTTCCAGGGGTGCGCAATCGTCGCCGGCACGATCCCCTGCTCCTGTGCTCGCAGGATGTTCACGGGGCTGTCGTCGATCAGGACGTCGATCTCGATCTCCGTGCAGCGGCTGACCTTGTCCCACGAGCAGTAGACCTCGTCGTAGGGCATGCCGATGCGTTCCAGCCAGGCTACGGTGGCACTGTGCGCCTCCTGCGCGCGGTGGCTCGTGACGTGGATGAAGTGACCCGCCTCGTGCCAGGCCGCCACCGCCTCGACCGCGCCCTTGTAGGGCTCGGCCGCCAGGATGTGCTCCGGACGGTGGCTCTCGGCCACCAGCGCCGAGAGTTGCTCGGGCCGCAGTTGCCCGATCTCCCAGGTCACCTGCTCGTCGTAAGCGAGCGTGAGGCCGAAGCGCCGCCGGGCGAGCAGCGCGAACAGCTCCCAGTAGTGGTGCAATGTCGAATCGATGTCGATCGCGATGCGCATAGTCGGGACAGAGTAAACGGCGCGATGGCCCCCATGTCTCCAATGAGTGAAACGTCCACGCCGGACGTATATGGCGTCGTAGGACGCTCCGCTTGGTTGGACGTCGACTGGTCCGCACACCAGCGCTGGCTGCGGATCGACGACCGCGCGGTCAACGTCATCGAGATCGGCAGCGGACCACCGCTGCTGTTCATCCACGGCCTCTCCGGCTGCTGGCAGAACTGGCTCGAGAACATCCCCCACTTCGCGCGGACGCATCGCGTGATCGCCTTCGACCTGCCCGGCTTCGGATCATCCGAAATGCCGCGTGAGACGATCTCGATCACCGGCTACGCGCGCTTCGTCGACCAGCTTTGCGCCGAGCTCGGGATCGAGGCCGCAGCTGTCGTCGGCAACTCGATGGGCGGCTTCATCTCCGCCGAGCTCGCGATCGCGGTGCCGCAGCGCGTCGAGCGGCTGATGCTCGTCTCCCCCGCCGGAATCTCGGCCGAGACGGTGCGGCGCGAGCCGGTGATCGCGGTCGGCCACGTGATGGCGGCGACGATGGCATGGTCCGCCTCGCGCCACGAGGCGTTTGCGCGCCGCGCCGGCCTGCGACGCCTTGCACTGAGCTTTGTCGTGCGCCATCCGGAGCGCCTCTCGGCGCCGCTGGCCCACGAGCTGCTGAAAGGCTCCGGCAAGCCCGGCTTCGTGCCGGCGCTCGCAGCGAACCTCGGCTACCCGATCCGCGACCGCCTGCCGCAGATCGCCTGCCCCACGTTCGTCGTCTGGGGCAAGGACGACCACGTCATCCCCGTGCGCGACGCGCACGAGTTCGAGCGCCTGATCCCGAACGCGCGCAAGCTGATCCTCGCCGACACCGGGCACGTGGCGATGCTGGAGCACCCCGCCCGCTTCAACGCGCTGCTGGAGGACTTCCTCGCGGAGGGACCGGCCGTGCCGGTCGACGCGCCCGCCCCCGTCGTCAGCGCGTGACGGCGCCCTCGGCGGCGCTGCCGACGAGCTTCGCGTACTTCTGGATCACGACGTCGACGTGCTCGTCGGCGCGCGGCGCCGGCACGTAGTCCTTCAGGCGTGCGGCGATCTGCTCGTCGGTGAGCGCCACGTCGATGCGGCGGCCGTCGACGTCGATCGTGATCTCGTCGCCGTCACGCAGTGCGCCGATCGGCCCGCCGCGGACCGCCTCGGGCGCAACGTGGGCGGCCATGAAGCCGTGCGTGGCGCCGGAGAAGCGGCCGTCGGTGAGCAGCGCGACCTTCTCGCCCAGCCCCTCGCCTTGGATTGCAGCCGTGACCGCGAGCATCTCGCGCATGCCGGGACCGCCGGCGGGGCCCTCGTTGCGGATCACGACGATGTCGCCCTCGCGGATGTCCTTCGCGAGCACGGCCGCCATCGCCGCCTCCTCGCCGTCGAAGACGCGGGCCGGGCCGACGGCAAGGCGCCGCTCGTGGCCGGCGAGCTTGACGACGCAGCCGTCGGGCGCGACGTTGCCGTGCAGGATCGCGAAGCCGCCCGTGGGCTTCAGCGGGTCGCTGAGCGGACGCACGACGACCTGTCCGGGCGTCTCGACCGCCTCGTCGGCGTGCTCGCCGATCGTGCGGCCGGTGACGGTGATCGCGTCGCGTTGGAGCACCCCCACCTCGTCGAGGCGCTTGAGCACGAGCGGAACGCCGCCAGCCTCATAGAGATGCGTCGCGGCATACTTGCCGCCCGGCTGCAGGTCGCACAACAGCGGTGTGCGCTCGCTGATCGCGTCGAACTCGTCGATCGACAGCGGCACGCCCATCTCCTTCGCAACCGCGAGCAGGTGCAGCACGATGTTCGTCGAGCCGCCGCTCATCGCCCCCGCGGCGATCGCGTTCTCCAGCGCCGGCTTCGTGATGACGTCGCTGGGGCGTTGGCCGCGGCGCAGCACGTCCATCACGAGCTTGCCCGTCTCGACGGCCACCTCGAGCTTGCGCCCGTCCTCCGCCGGCACCATCGCCGACCCGGCGGCGGAGATGCCGAGCACCTCGAACGCCATCGCCATCGTGTTCGCCGTGAACTGCCCGCCGCACGCGCCGGCGCCCGGCGATGCGGCGTTCTCCAGCTCGTGCAACTCCTCGTCGGTGATCGTGCCGGCCGCATGCGCGCCGACGGCCTCGAAGACCTGCTGGATCGTCACCTCTGCGCCCTTGTAGTGGCCCGGCTTGATCGAGCCGCCGTAGAGCATCAGCCCCGGGATGTCGAGACGCGCGAGCGCCATCACGGTGCCGGGGATCGTCTTGTCGCAGCCGCTGATGGTGACGAGCGCGTCGAAGGCGTGGGCGCTGGCGACCAGCTCGATCGAGTCGGCGATCAGCTCGCGCGAGACGAGCGAGGCGCGCATCCCGGAGGTGCCCATCGTGATCCCGTCGGAGATCGCGACCGTGTTGAGCTCCATCGGCGTGCCACCGGCCGCGCGGATGCCCTCCTTCACCTTCGCCGCGAGCACGCGGTTGTTGAAGTTGCACGGCATCGTCTCGATCCACGAGTGCGCGACGCCGACGATCGGCTTGGCGAGGTCCTCTGCCGTGTAGCCGATGCCGTGGAGATATGCGCGCGCAGCGGCGCGGGCCGGCCCCTCGGTGAGGGCGCGGCTGCGGTGCTTGACGTCGAACCCGGTCTCGCTCACGACGCGGGGACTGTACCGTCCCGCGCCGGTTCGCCGCCGGCAGCTCTGGCGCGCTCCTGCTCCCACTGCCGCAGGCGCCAGAGGTCACGCTTGACGTTGCGCGGGTCCAGCTGCCGGCCGGGCAGATGGAGGTTCGCGGTCTCGATGATGCGCCGCTCGTCGCCCGTCAGCGCCATCCACTTCGCGAGCACGTCGTCGGAGTCCGGCAGCCGCACGCTGCCGTACGGGCGCGTCTCATCAGGGAATTCGACGCAGTACTCGTTCAGCAGGCGGCCGGTCTGCGGAAGGTAGGCGAGGATCGGCTTGTGCGGGTAGACGAGGTACGCGTATGGCGCGCCCAGCGCGGCGTCGTGCTCACCCGGCCGATCGGCCTGACGACCCCACACACGGATGAAGCCGAGGTCGCGGTACATCGCCCACTCCTCGTCGTTCACGCACGACTTCAGCAGTGCGCGAGCACGCGCCTCGGCACGCCGCTCGCGGCCGGGGTCGTACCCCTCGACGGGCGGCGTCCGGTGACGGACGAGATGCCGCGTCAGCGTTTCGTGCACGCGTGGCGCGATCACCTCGGAGAGCAGCGCCAGAACGACGATCGTGGTGGCACCGAGCGCGAGCAGCATGACGAGGCCCTCAGCGCTGCGTGGCGGTGCTCATGCGCAGCCGCCGGCGGCGCGCGGGAAGAAGATGACGCGCTCGGCGTCGCGCGGGACGTCGTCGAACGTTCGTGCGATGCGCGCCTCGCGGCGACCCGCCGTGGCGGTCACCGGCACTGCCGCCCACATGCCGGCGTCGAGTTGACTGCGGAACTCCTCGACGAGCCGCTCCTCGTCCTCGCGCACGTCGACGTCACCCTCGGCGATCAGCACCTCACCGTGACCAGGCTTCATGCGCAGGAACTTCATGGAGGGAGTATGCCAGAGCTCTCAGGCCGTCTCGACAGGCCTCTGGCCAAGGCTGGACGTGCCCGCACGCGAGCAGATTCCCAGCAGGTCGACGGGCCCGGCTCCCTGCCCGATCTCCCGCAGTCCATCGCGGACCGCCCGGCCCGCGAGCTCGCGCGCCGCGCGTGCCGCCTCGAGCGGCGAGAAGCCAAGCGCGAGATGCGCCGCAAGCACGGAGGAATGTGTGCAGCCGGAGCCGTGCGCGGCGCCATCCTCGTAGCGCTCACCCGGGATCTCAACCACGTCAGTGCCGTCGAAGAAGACGTCGCTCGCCGTCTCGCGGTGCCCGCCCGTGACGACGACGCAGCCCGGACCGAGCGCGTGGATCGCACGTGCAAGCGCCGGCGCGTCAAGGGCGTCGGCATCGCGGACCTGCGCGATCGTCGCGAGCACGCCGGCCTCGGCGAGGTTCGGGGTCGTCACCGTGACGCGCGGCAGCAGGCGCTCCGCGAGCGCGCTGCGGGCGGCCTCGTCCAGCAGCGTGGCGCCGGACTCGGCGACCATCACGGGGTCGAGCACGATCGGCACGTCCGGATCGAGCTCGTCGAGCGCCCGGGCGACCGCGGCGATCGTCTCGACGGTGCCGAGCATCCCGATCTTCACCGCGTCGACGCCGATGTCGCGCTGTACCGCGCGCACCTGCGCGACGATCATTTCTGGCGCAACCGCAGCGATCGCGTCCACGCCAACCGTGCTCTGAGCGGTGAGGGCCGTGATGGCCGTCATGCCATGCACCCCACAGGCGGCGAACGCCTTCAGATCCGCCTGAATCCCCGCACCGCCGCCGGAGTCCGAACCGGCGATCGACAGCACGGCGGGAACACGGGAGCGCTCGACAGTCACCCGCCGGAGGTTACTCACGCACGAGCGGCACATACCGCCCGCCCGGACCGCGGCGCAGCATCCCGCGCAGCTCGAGCTGGGCGAGTCCGGCAAGCGTCGCATCGACCCCGAAGCCGTCTGCCGTGAGCGCCGTCACCGTGTCGCGCCCAGAGCAGACGCGGTCGAGCAGCTCCCGCAGGTCGGGATCGAGATCCACGGTCGGCAACGGTGCGTGTGCGGCGGCCACCGCGGCGCCGAACAGCACCTCGAGCACGTCGTGCGGGCCACGCACGAGCTGCGCGCCATCCGCGATCAGCCCGTTCGTCCCAGCGGCCAACGGTGCGGTCACGAGGCCGGGGACGGCCGCCACGTCGCGACCGAGGTCGGCCGCGAGCGACGCCGTGATGAGCGAGCCCGACCGCTCCCCCGCCTCGACGATCACGGTGATCCGTGCGAGCGCTGCGATCAGCCGGTTGCGCGCGGGGAAGCACCAGCGCCGCGCCGTCGTACCCGGCGGCAGCTCGGCGACGACCGCGCCGGTGGCGGCGATCCGCTCGTGCAGCCGGCGCTTGCTCGCCGGATACGCGCGCTCCGGGCCGCCTGCGAGCACGGCGACCGTCGCCCCGTCGACCTCCAGTACGCCGGCGTGTGCGGCGGCATCGATGCCGAGCGCCATGCCGCTCACGACAGTCAAGCCCGCTGCGGCGAGCCCACGACCGAGCCCACGCGCCTGCTCGAGGCCATACGGCGAGCCGCGCCGCGCGCCGACGATCGCAACGGTCTCCTGTGCGACGCAGTGCTCGAACCGTTCGACGGCGCCGTGGACGTACAGAACGGCGGGCGGGTCCGGGAGCTCGTGCAAGCGCAACGGGTAGCGGGGATCGCAGCGACACAGCGCGGTGACGGCACGGGCAGCGCAGGCCGCTACCGCCGCGGCAGCGTCGAAGTGCTCGTACTCCGCTTCGACACGCCCGCGCTCGCCGCCTGCGAGCGCCGCGAGGAGGGGCGCGTCGTCCAGCGCCAGCAGCGCCGGGAGCGGGCGTCGCCCCCGCCATGCCAGCTCGATGTGGCCGGCAAGCCGTGCCACGAGCCATGAGCGCCGCAGACATGGGGCGCACGGAAGGCGCTTGCACTCGTGCGACCGCGGGACCTTCGCACCGGTCATGCGGCCGCTGCCTCCGCACCGCCGTCGGACAGCCGAAGCGCAAGCGCCTGGAGGACGTCATCGAGCGAGACCACGTCGCGCCCGGAGAGATCGGCGACCGTCCGCGCGACGCGCAGGACGCGATCGTGACCGCGGACGCTGAGGCCCCCGAGCTCGTAGGCCCGATTGAGCGCGCGCCGCGCCTCGGCGGCCATGGTGATGCGCGTGCGCACGAGTCGAGCGTCCATCTGGGCGTTGCAGCGAGCGGTCGTTCCGTCGAGCCGGTACTGCTGGCGCTCGCGGGCCGCCAGCACGCGAGCGCGGACGTCCGCGGACGTCTCACCGACCGGCGCCCGCAGGTCCGCCGCGCTCGGGCGTGCGACCGTGACCAGCAGGTCGAGCCGGTCCAGCAGCGGACTGCTGAGACGCCGCCGATAACGGGCGATCTCGAGCTCGCCGCACGCGCAGTGGCGCTCGCTGCCGGCCAAGCCGCAGGGGCAAGGATTCGTCGCCGCTACCAGCGTGAAGCGCGTCGGGAACCGCAGCGCCCGCTGGCCTCGCACGACGGTCACGCTCCCATCCTCGATCGGCTGACGAAGTGCCTCGAGGCTCGCGCGCGGAAACTCGGACAGCTCGTCGAGAAACAGCACGCCGTTGTGCGCAAGGCTCGCTTCGCCCGGCGTCGGAACGCGGCCGCCGCCGACGAGCCCGGGTGCCGAGATCGTGTGGTGCGGGGCGCGGAATGGCCGCCCGGTCACAAGGCCGCCGTGGAGCTGCAGACCCGCAGCGCTGTGGATACGCGTGACCTCGATCGCCTCGTCGCGGCTGAGCGGCGGCAGCAGACCCGGCAGGCGCGTCGCGAGCATCGTCTTTCCGCTTCCCGGAGGACCTTCGAAGAGAAGGTTGTGGCCGCCTGCCGCCGCGATCTCAAGTGCCCGACGGGGCAACTCATGGCCGCGCACGTCGCTCAAGTCCACGACCTCTCCGGGCGCGTCGAGTGCCGGCACTTCGGGCTGCGGAGGCGGAGGCGGCGACCCGCCGGCGAGCACCGCGGCGGCCGCACCCAGCGTCTCGACCGCCGCGATCTCGACTCCTTCGACGATGGCGGCCTCCCCCGCTCGCTCACGCGCGACGACGAGGCGCGCAAATCCCGCCCGGCGGGTCCCTTCGGCGACGGCAAGGAGGCCACGACACGGGCGCAGCGCGCCGCTGAGCGACAGCTCGCCGTAGACGGCGGTGTCCTTCAGCCCGTCCACGGGGATCTGCCCACTCGCGGCCAGTACGCCGACCGCAAGGGCAGCGTCGAAGCCCGGACCGATCTTGGGCAGGTGCGCCGGCGCGAGATTCGCGGTGATGCGCCGCGCCGGAAAGTCGAACCCGGAGTTGTCGATCGCCGCGCGCACGCGCTCGCGCGCCTCGCGCACGGCGGTATCGGCCAGACCGACGATCAGGAACGCCGGCAGCCCCGGCCGGATGTCCACCTCGACGAACACCGGCCGCGAGTCGATGCCATCGATGGCGAACGTGACGACGAGGGCGAGCACGGAGCGGCACGGTATGGAGCGATCGGTGACGACTCACGCCTGCTTTGCGACGATCCGGCCGAGAGCGTTTGCCCGCACACGCGGTGCGCAGGATCGGCACAGAAGCGGGGTGAGCCGTCGTGCGGCGACTCGTAGGGTCGCGCGCCGTGTCCTCCGACCTCCGTCACCGACTGGGCAGTGCCGGCGAGCAGTTCGCCGCGGAGCATCTCGCCCGCCGCGGCTTCGCGATCCTCGCCCGCAACCACCGCACTCGCTGGGGCGAGATCGACCTCGTCGCCTGCGATGCCCAGCGGATCGTCTTCTGCGAGGTCAAGACCCGCCGCGTTGGCGCGTGGGGCCCCTTCGACGGCCTGCGCGAGGCCCAGTGCCGGCGCCTGCGGCAGATGGCCTCAGCCTGGCTCCAGGAGTCGCGCGACCGCCCCTACGTACCCGAGGTCCGCTTCGATGCGATCGGCGTCACGATCGACGCACACGGCAAGCTTGTCGCGTTAGAGCATCTCGAGAACGCGTTCTAAGGCTAGAGCGCCAGCTGCTGGTAGGCGGCGCTCTGAAACGACATGCGGTGCAGCGGTGTGACGCCGAGCCGTTCGATCGCCGCGCGGTGCTCGGGGGTCGCGTAGCCGACGTGGGAGGCGAACTCCCAGCCCGGGTGGAGCGTGTCGGCGCGGTGCATGTAGCGGTCGCGGGTGACCTTGGCGATGACGGAGGCGGCGGCGATCGCGGCGCTGGTCGCGTCGCCGCCGACGACGGCGCGCTGCTCATGTCCGAGGTCGGCGACTGGGAACCCGTCCGTGAGACAGACGCAGCCGTCGCGGGCCACGCGCGCCAGCGCGTCGCGCAACGCGGCGAGGTTCGTGACGTGGAGCCCACGACGGTCGATCCCGGGCGCGCAGCGCGAGACGACCGCGACCCGCGCCGCCGTCCGCAGGATCACCGGGTACAGCTCATTGCGCCGCGCCTCCGTCTGCTGCTTGGAGTCGTTCAGCGCCGCCAGCGCACGCGTGTCAGCCGAGCTCAGCCGCTCGTAGTCGAACAGCACGGCAGCCGCGACGAGCGGCCCGGCGAGGCACCCCCGCCCCGCCTCGTCCGCCCCCGCCACGAACCGCGCCCCAAGCGCCCGGTCGTACGCGAACAGCTTGCGCCCCGGCGACTTCTTCGCACGGCGCTTACGGGGACTCGCGGTCGCGCTCATCGATGCACTTCTACCGCAAGCAGGAGACGGTGTGCCTGCTAGAGGAGTCCCACATCTTTCGGAGGCCAATAACTGACGAAGGCGCCGCCGATGATCCAGTCGCGCGGCACCGGACCCCAGTAGCGGCTGTCGTCGGACTGGCCGCGGTTGTCGCCCATCATGAAGTACATGTCGTCGGGCACGGTGATCTCGCGGAGGTTGCAGTCGGGTCCGCCGCCGCAGGCGCGGATGAACGGCTCTTTCTGGAGCTCGCCGTTGCGCACCACGTGGCCGTTGCGGACGGCGATGCGGTCGCCGGGAATGCCGACGACGCGCTTGATGAAGTTCTGGTCCGAGCGCGTCTGGGTGGGGTGCGAGCAGGGCGTGCGGCTGTCGGGGCCGTCGTAGAAGGGGCCCTGTCCGTCCTGTCCGCACTCGTTGATGTCGGCGCCGTGTGGCGGGTGGAAGACGACGATGTCGCCGCGGTCGGGTGCGCCGAAGCGGTTGCCGATGCGGTTGACGATGACGCGTTCGCCGACGTCGAGCGTCGGCTCCATCGAGCCGCTCGGGATGCGGTAGGGCTTGACGACGAAGGCCTGGACGACGAGGGCGAGGCCGAGCGCGATAGCGACGACGACGACGAGCTCGATCAGCGAGCCCGAGGTCGAGCCGGGGCGCTTCACTCCTGCGTGGAGTCGGGCTCCGGCGCGTCCGCGGCGTCAGCCTCGGGCGCGGCGTCCTCGGGCGCCTCGGCGAGAGCCTCAGCCTCGGCGGCGGGCTCAGCGGGCGCCACGTCCTCGGCGACCGTCTCCTCCGCGGGCGTCTCCTCGACGACGGCCTCGACCTCCGGCGCGTCGACGGGCTCGGGAGTGAGCTCCTCGATCGGCTTGGGCTCGTGCAGCAGCCCGCGCTCGACGATCTCCTCCGGACCGAGCGAGCGGCGCTCGCGGACGCGGGCGCGCTTGCCGACGCGGTCGCGCAGGTAGTAGAGCTTCGCGCGGCGGACCTCGCCGCGGGCCGCGACCTCGATCTTCTCGATCTTCGGCGAGTGGAGCGGGAACGTGCGCTCGACGCCGACGCCGAAGGACTGCTTGCGGACGGTGAACGTCTCACGGACGCCGTGGCCCTGTCGCTTGATGACGACGCCCTCGAAGACCTGGGTGCGCCGGCGCGTGCCCTCGATGACCTGGAAGTGAACGCGGACGCGGTCGCCGGCGTCGAATGACGGAATGCGACGGAGCTGTGCGCGCTCGAGGCTGTCGATGACTGTGCTCATGGCAAAAGAAGACGCGCGGCCTCGGGGGGCCGTCGCGGCTCGGGAATCGTAGCGGACCGCCGCCCGACGTGACCGGGTGACCGCTTGCGCGGCGCCGAGAACGGGTCAGTCGCGCTCGCGATGTGCCTCCGCGGCGCGACGACGGCTCTGCTCCAGCCGCCATTCGCGGACGTTCGCGTGGTGGCCGGAGAGCAGCACGTCGGGGACGGTCCAGCCGCGCCAGTCGGCCGGACGCGTGTAGTGCGGGTACTCGGGCGCGCCCTCGAGCGCCGCGCTGAAGGACTCCTCCTCGGCGGACTCGGCGTGCCCGAGCGCGCCCGGGAGCTTGCGCAGGATCGCGTCGCAGACGACCATCGCCGGCAGCTCGCCGCCGGCGAGCACGTAGGGGCCGATCGAGATCGCGTCGGTCGCGAACTGTTCGACGATGCGCTCGTCAAAGCCCTCGTAGCGGCCACACAGCAGCGTGAGCGCAGGCTCGGCGACGAGCTCGTCGACGAGCGCGTCGTCGAGCATGCGCCCGGCGGGCGTGAGGACGACGACGCGCCGTCGCTCGTGCAGGTCGGCCGGGTCGCAGTCGTAGCGTGCGCGCAGCGCCGCCTCGACCACGTCGACACGCAGCACCATGCCGGCGCCGCCGCCGAACGGCATGTCGTCGACCTGGCCGCCGGACAGCGGCGTCGTGTCGCGGTAGTTGACGCACGAGAGCGTGCTGCCGAGCGCGAGCGCGTTCTCGACGTGCCGCTGCGAGCGGAACCACGCGAACGACTCGGGGAAGAGCGTGAAGACGTCGACGTCCATGCCAGCGTGAATCTACG
Source organism: uncultured Actinomycetes bacterium (assembly GCA_963774115.1). Classification (GTDB taxonomy): domain Bacteria; phylum Actinomycetota; class Thermoleophilia; order Solirubrobacterales; family Solirubrobacteraceae; genus Conexibacter. The sequence goes on from CAVZDN010000001.1 coordinate 123,662, forward strand.
CCTCGCCGCTCTCACCGAGGAACGCGAGGTCGATCTCGATGCGGCGGCCCTCGATGTCGACGGCGCGGACGGCGTCCTGGATCAGCGGCACGAGCAGCTCCGAGCCGTCGCTGCGGGTGACCTCCAGCACCTCGCAGGAAGGGAGCGCCAGCAGGCCCGCACGACGCCCACCTCGCGCTCGCCGTCGTGGACGCGACAGCCCTCGAGCTCCTCGGGCCACCACTCGTCCTCCTCCAGCTGCGGCGCCTCGTCCTGCGGCACGAGCAGGTCGGTGCCGCGCAGCGCCTCGACCGCGGCGCGGTCGTGGAAGCCGGCGAAGCGCAGGATCGGGTTCGCGTCGGTGCCGGCGCGACGCTCGATCCGCTCGCGGCGGTCGGCGACGATCAGCTCGCGCCCAGCGTCGAGCAGAGCGGCACGCGGGCGCGTGACGTAGAAGCTGCCGTCGAGCCCGTGCGGCTTGCCGACGCGGCCGGCGTGCAGCAGCGGCGCCTGCGGTTCCTCCTCGGCGGACACCGGTCAGTCGACGATGTCGACGAGCACGCGACGGTCGTCCTTGACCGCGGCGGCCTTCACGACGAGGCGCAGCGCGTTGGCGGTGCGGCCGCCGCGGCCGATGACCTTGCCGTAGTCGTCTTCGGCGACGGACGAGCTCGAGCACGAGCGTGCCGTCGTCCTCCTCGAACTCCTCGATCGACCACCTCGTCGGGGTGGTCGACGAGCCGGCGTGCGAGGTAGTCGAGCAGCTCCTTCATCGCCGGCCGCGCAAGGCGATCAGGAGCTGATGCCCTGCGTCTTGAGCAGCTTGCGGACCGTGCCCGAGGGCTGGGCGCCGCGGGCGAGCCAGGCGCGCACCTTCTCCTCGTCGAGCACGATCGTCGAGGGCTCGGTCTGGGCGTTGTAGTGCCCGATCGTCTCGATCACGCGACCGTCGCGCTTGCGAGCGCTGGTCGGCGGCGACGACGCGCCAGATCGGGTTCTTGCGCCCGCCAACGCGGGTGAGCCGGAGTCGTACTGCCACGATTGCCTTTCGAAGTTGAACGTGAAGACCGACGGGAGAGGGTAGCGGGCGCGGGACGCGCGTGCTACCGCGCCTGCCGCATCAGCGCGCCGACGTCGGGCATCTTGCCCTGCTGCATCGACTTCATCAGCTTGCGCATCTGGTCGAACTGCTTGATCAGCGCCTTGACCGCCTGGACGTTGGTGCCCGAGCCCTTCGCGATGCGGATGCGGCGCGAGCCCTTGATCAGCTCGGGCTTGCGGCGCTCCTCGGGCGTCATCGAGAGGATGATCGCCTGGAGCCGGTCGAACTCGCGCTCGTCGACCTTGATGTTGCGCAGCTGCTGGCCGCCGAGGCCGGGGATCATGCCGAGCAGCGTTCTGCAGCGGGCCCAGCTTGCGGATCTGCTGCATCTGGTCGAGGAAGTCGTCGAGGGTGAACTCGGCGCGGCGGATCTTGCGCTCGAGCTCCTTCGCCTGGTCCTCGTCGAACTGCTGCTCGGCCTTCTCGATCAGCGACAGGACGTCGCCCATGCCGAGGATCCGCTGGGCCATGCGGTCCGGATGGAAGCGCTCGAACTGGTCGAGCTTCTCGCCGGTCGAGGCGAACAGGATCGGCTTGCCGGTGACGGCCTTGACCGACAGCGCGGCGCCGCCGCGGGCGTCGCCGTCGAGCTTGCTCATCACGACGCCGTCGAACTGCGACGACCTCGGCGAACTGCTCGGCGACGTTGACGGCGTCCTGGCCGGTCATCGCATCGACGACGAGCAGCACGTCGTGCGGCTTGGTGACGCTTCTTGATCTCGGCGAGCTCCGTCATCAGCGTCGGCGTCGACGTGCAGGCGGCCGGCGGTGTCGACGATCAGGACGTCCTTGCCCTCCTGCTCGGCGCGCTCGCGCGCCCACTGGGCGATCTCGACGGGCGCGCGTCGGTGCCCTGCTCGTAGACCGTCGGCGCCGGCCTGGGCGCCGACCGTGACGAGCTGGTCGACGGCGGCCGGGCGGTAGACGTCGCAGGCGGCGACGGCGACCGACGAGCCGTGCTGCTCGCTTCAGGTAGCGGGCGAGCTTCGCGGTCGCGGTCGTCTTGCCCGAGCCCTGCAGGCCGGCCATCAGGATCACCGTCGGCGGGCGCGGCGAGAACGGCGAGCTCGTGCGACTCGCCGCCCATCAGCTCGGCGAGCTCCTCGTTGACGATCTTGACGACCTGCTGGCCGGGGTTGAGCTGGCCGACGACGTCGGCGCCGAGCGCGCGCTCCTTGACCGCGGTCGTGAACTGCTTGACGACCTTGAAGTTGACGTCGGCCTCGAGCAGCGCGAGGCGGATCTCGCGCATCGTCGGCGTCGACGTCGTCCTCGGTCAGCGTGCCGCGGCCGCGGACGTCGGCGAGCGTGGCCTGGAGCTTCTCGGCGAGGGAGTCGAACATCGTGACAGTCTGGCGAGGCTACGCGGCCGGCCGGCGGCAGCTGCGCGTCCTGCGGATCGTCGCGCGCAGCTGTCGGCTTGCCGGAGCGCCTCGCCGATGCCGCCGAGCGCCTGCGTGAACTCGGACGGGATCACGAAGATCTTGCTGGCCTGGCCGTCGGCGAGCTTCGGCAGCATCTGCAGGTACTGGTAGCTGAGCAGCTCGCGGTCGGGGCGCCCGGCGTGGATCGCGCCGAAGACGGTCTCGATCGCCTTCGCCTCGCCCTCGGCGCGCAGGATCGCGGCCTGGCGCTGGCCCTCGGCGCGTGAGGACGGCGGCCTGCTTGTCGCCCTCCGCGGTGAGGATCTGCGACTGCTTGACGCCCTCGGCGGTGAGGATCGCGGCGCGGCGGTCGCGCTCGGCGCGCATCTGCTTCTCCATCGCCTCCTGGATCGCGCCAGGCGGATCGATCGACTTCAGCTCGACGCGGTTGATGCGGATCCCCCAGCGGCCGGTCGCCTCGTCGAGCACGACGCGCAGCTGCGAGTTGATGTTGTCGCGGCTGGTGAGCGCGTCCTCCAGCGAGAGGCCGCCGATCACGTTGCGCAGCGTGGTGACGGTCAGCTGCTCGATCGCCTGGAGCGGGTTGGCGACCTCGTAGGTGACCGACTTCGGCTCGGTGATCGTGAAGTAGAGGACGGTGTCGATCTGGACGACGAGGTTGTCCTCGGTGATGACCGGCTGGGGCTGGAACGCGATGACCTGCTCGCGCAGGTCGATCAGCGGCTTGACCTTGTCGATGAACGGCACGACGATCGTGAGGCCGGGCTCGAGCGTGCGGCTGTAGCGGCCGAGACGCTCGACGACGCCGGCGCGCGCCTGCGGGATGATGCGGACCGTCTTCGCCGCCGACGAACAGCACGAAGAGGGCGATGACGACGAGGACGATGAGGCCGGCGGTCATGGTGCTCCTTGGCTTGGGGTCTCACTCGCTGACGAGCGCCGTGGCGCCCCGGATCTCGACGACCTCGACACGTCGTACCCGCCTCGATGACGCGGTCATCGTCGTATGAGCGCGCCGTCCACACCTCGCCGTCGATGCTTGACGCATCCGACCGCCTCGTCGTTGGCGATCCGCTCCAGCACGACCGCGCGACGCCCGATCAGCGCCGCGGTGCCGGTGCGGATCTGCGCGCGGCGTGCTTCAGATGCGAGCGCGCGATCGGGCGCACGACCCACAGCATCAGCAGCGAGACGACGATGAACGTCGCCCACGGAGCCGAGCGCGCCGGCCCCGAGCGCTGCGACGAGCGCCGCGAAGAGCGCTCCGACGCCGAACGGGGCGAGGAAGAAGCTCGTCGTGAGCATCTCGCCGACGCCGAAGGCGACGCCGAGGAGGATCCAGAGCACCCAGCCGTCCATGTGTCAGCGAGCTTACCGTGGGCGGAGGCGACTCGCGGAGGCGCCAGGTCCGTGCGGCGACCGCTCAGGTGAGCAGCGCGCGGGCGAAGTCGTCGGCGTCGAAGGGCCGCAGGTCCTCGAGCTGCTCGCCGATCCCGATCAGCTTCACGGGGATCGCGAGCTCGCGCGCGATCGCGAGCGCGATGCCGCCCTTCGCGGTGCCGTCGAGCTTCGTGAGGACGATGCCGGAGACGTCGATCGCCTCGGCGAACAGCTTCGCCTGACGCAGGCCGTTCTGGCCGGTGGTGGCGTCGACCGTGAGCAGCGTCTCGTGCGGGGCCTCGGGGATCTGCTTGGCGATGACCCGACGGATCTTCGTCAGCTCGGCCATCAGGTTGTCCTGCGTGTGCAGGCGCCCGGCGGTGTCGACGAGGATCACGTCGGCGCCGTCGCGCACGCCGGTCGAGACGGCGTCGTAGGCGACCGCGCCGGGGTCGGAGTCGGGCGCGCCCTTGACGAAGGCGACCTCGGCGCGCTGGGCCCACTGCTCGAGCTGCTCGACGGCGGCGGCGCGGAAGGTGTCGGCGGCACCGAGCACGACGCTGAGGCCCAGCTCGCTGCGCAGATGCCAGGCGAGCTTGCCGACGGACGTCGTCTTGCCGGTGCCGTTGACGCCGGCGACGAGGATCACGGTCGGGCTGGCGGTGAGGTCGATGCGGTCCTCCCCCACGCGCGCCGCGCCTGCGAGCAGCTCGGCGAGACGGGCGGTCAACTGCTCGCCGCCTGTGAGCTCGCCAGACTGCGCCTCCTGCTCGAGCTGCTCGACGATCTCGGCGGTCGCGCGGGCGCCGACGTCAGCGGCGATCAGCGCCTCCTCGAGCCGCTCCCACGTCTCGTCGTCGAGATCCTCGAAGAGGGTTGCCTGAATCTCGCTGGTGAGCGCCTCGCGCGTCTTGCGCATGTTGTCGCGCAGACGGCCGAAGAAGCGGCGGCGGCGCTCGGGCTGCGTGGGCGCGTCGTCGTCCGCGAGCGTCGCGACGGCGCCATCGCGGGTGATGAAGAGATCCGTCCAGTCACGTGCCATGAGGATCGGCGACGATACCAGCGTGTCGAGCCCGCCCATCGCCATTCGCCCCACGCGCGCCGACACGCCTGAGGCCGTGCGGCTGCTCGCGGACTACGGCGCGGAGCTGGTGGCTCGCGGGCGGCCGTTCTCGCCGGTCGACCCGCCGCCAGGCGCCGCAGGCGCGAGCTGGGTGGAGGTCCATGAGATGGAGCCGCCCGGTGGGGCGTTCCTGCTGCTGGACCAGGATGGCGTTCCCGTCGCGTGCGGGGGGTTGCGGACGTTGGAGCCCGGATTGGGCGAGATCAAGCGCATGTACGTGATCCCGGCCGCCCGGCAGCGAGGTCACGCACGGCGGCTGCTCGAAGCACTGGAGGACGCGGCACGCGCCGCCGGACTGACGCGTGTGCGGCTCGACACGAACGCCCAACAGCCCGAGGCGGTCGCGCTGTACCACGCATGCGGCTACGCAGAGATCGCGGACTACAACGGGTCGCCGACAGCGACCCACTGGTTCGAGAAGACGCTCTAGGCGACTTCGGCTTCGGCGGCCTGAGCGGGTGGCAGGCGCCGGGAGATGACCTTGGAGATGCCGTCGCCGCCCATTGAGACGCCGTAGAGCGAGTCGGCGGCCTCCATGGTGCGTTTCTGGTGGGTGACGACGATGAATTGGGCGCGCTCGGCGTACTTGCGCAGGAGCGTGAGGAAGCGGTCGATGTTGAGGTCGTCGAGGGCGGCCTCGACCTCGTCGAGGATGTAGAACGGGCAGGGCCGCGCAAGGAAAACGGAGAACAGGAAGGCGAGCGCGGTCATCGACTTCTCGCCGCCGGAGAGCAGCGAGAGGCGCTTCATCGACTTGCCGGCGGGGGTGATCTCGATCTCGACGCCGAGCAGGTCCTCCTCCTCGCGCTCCTCGGCGTCGGCGGCGGCGTCGACGTCCTCCGGCGCGGGGTCGCCCGCATCGCCGACGGCGTCGTCGAGCGGCTGGCCGCCGATCACGGGGCGCGGGCCGGCGTCCTCGCGGACGAGGCGCAGGCGGCCACGGCCGCCGGGGAAGAGCTGCTCGGCGAGCTCCTCGAAGTTCTTGGCGGCGGCGGCGAAGGTTTCCTCGAACGTCTCGCGGATCTGGCGGTCGGTGTCGCGGATCAGCGTGTTCAGCTCGCGCAGCGCGGCTTCGAGGTCGCCGCGCTGGCGCTCCATCTCCTCGACGTGCGCGAGCGCCTCCTCGTACTCGTCCTGGGCGAGCGGGTTGACGGGCCCGAGCTGCTCGCGGCGGCGCTGCAGGCGCTCGATCCGCTGGACGAGCGCGGCGCGCTCCTCGGCGGGCAGCGGCTCGTCGGCCGGCGACGGTTCGAGTCCGAGCGGCTCGGCGAGCCCGCTCAGCTCGGCCTGCGCCTCCGCCATGCGGTCGCGGGCCTGCTGGGCGCGCACCTCGGCGCCGGTGACGGCCTCGCCGTCGCGCTTGAGGCGTCCCTGAAGTTCGGCCTCCTCGCGGGCGCAGGCACGCAGCTCGACGGCGACGTGCTCGCCTGCCGCGCGGTGGGCGGCCAGCTCGGCGTCGAAGACCTCGACACGCGCGGCGATCGCGGCGGCAGCCTCGGCGAGGACGGTGACGAGGCGCTCGGCGTCGGGAAGGATCGCCTGCTCGTGGACAAGGCGGGCCTCGGCCTGCTGGATACGGGCGTCGCGCTCCGCGCGCTCGCGCTCGGCGCGCTCGGCGAGGCGGCGCTCGGCGGCGAGCTCGCCCTCGACCTGCGCGCGGCGCACGGCGCCCGGGCCTTCGTCCTCGGCGCTGCGGCGCTGCTGGATCAGGAGGGCGGCGCGGCGCTCCTGCTCGGTCGCCTCGTCGTGCGAACGGACGGCGGCGCGCAGGATCGTCTCGACTTCTTCGCGCGTCGTGTCGGCGGCGGCCGCGACGGCGACGGCGACTTCGACGGCCTGCTTGGCGTCCTGCTCGGCGCTGGCGGCGCCCTCGCTGGCGGCGATCAGCTCGTCGCGGCGGTTGCGCTCGGCCAGCACCCGCTCCTCGCCGCCCGCTGGGACCTGGCGCAGCTCGCGCCACGCGCCGATCCAGACGCGGCCGGCCGTCGTGACGGCGGTGCCGGCGAAGTCGTCGCGCACGTCGGCGACGTCGGCGACGACCCAGGTGTCGGCCAGCAAGGGCGCGGCGAGCGCGAGCGTCTCGACGGGGCCGCGGACGTGGTCGAGCAGGCGCTCGGCGCCCGCGCATGGCGGCTTGCCGGCGGCCTTTGAGGCCGCGGGGCTGGGTGGGCCGCCGATCAATGCGCTGCCGCCGTCGCGGCCGGCGCGTTCGAGCAGTGCGGCGCCCTCGGCACGGTCGGCGACGACCGCGGCGCGCAGGCGGCCCTCCAGCGCAGCGGCGAGCGCAAGCTCGAAGCCGGCGTCGACCTCGAGCGCGTCCGCGAGCGCCGGAGCGCCGCCGGGTGCGCCGGCGTGAGCGCGCAGGAACTGGTTCGCCGCGGCCAGCTCGCCGCCGACGCGGGCTGCCTCGCGGCGCGCGGCCTCGACGGCCTGCTCGGCCTGGCGGCGGGCGGCGCGTGCCTTATCAGCCTCCTGCTCGGCGGCGGTGACGGCGGTGCGGGCGGTGGCGACGTCGGCCTGCAGGCGCTGAGCTTCGGCGGCGGCGCTCGCGCGACGGGTCTCCAGCTCGGCGAGCTCGCGCTCGAGGGCGGTCTGGCGGTCTTGCTCCAGCGCGCCCAGCTCGGCCTCGAGGGCGGCGACGCGGGCGGTCGCCTCCTCGTCGGGCACGTCGGCGGCGGCGTGCGCGCGGAGGGCGTCCAGCTCGGCGGCGTGACGGACGATGCGCTCGTTCAGCGAGGTCGCGGCGGTGCGGACGGCTTCGAAGCGCATGCCGACGCGCTCGCCGGCGGCGCGGGCGCGGTAGGCGCGGCCGGACAGCTCCTCGCGCTGCTCGGAGCGCTGCTGAAGCGCCTCCTCGGCCTGCTCGCGGCGCTTGGCGACAGCGGCGAGCGCTTGCTCGGCCTCGTCGCGGCGCGCGCGGGCGGCGACGGCGGCGGCCTCCGCTTGCTCCAGCTCGATGCCACTGGTGCGCAGCGCGTCGCGCCCGAGCTCCCAGCGGGCCTCCAACGACTGGCGCTCGAGGCGGGCGTGCAACTCGGCGGCCTCGGCCTGGCGCTTGAGCGGGCGCAGGCGCGAGCGGGCCTCGCGCTCGACGTCGAGCGCGCGGTCGAGGTTGTCCTGCGTGCGCTGGAGCTTCAGCTGCGCGCGGCGGCGGCGCTTGCGGTGCTTGCCGAGCCCGGCGGCCTCCTCGATCAGCAGGCGGCGGTCGCGCGGCTTGGAGGTGACGATCGCCTCGACGCGGCCCTGCGAGACGACCGAGTGCATCTCCTTGCCGAGGCCGGTGTCGGAGAGCACCTCCAGCACGTCGGTGAGGCGGCAGCGGGCGCCGTTGAGGCGGTACTCGCCTTCGCCCGAGCGGTCGAGCCGGCGCTGGATCGAGATCTCCGTGAAGGGGATGCCGAGCTTGCCGTCGCCGTTGTCGATGACCAGCTCGACCTCGGCCTCCTGGCTCGCCTTGCGGCCGTGACCGCCGCCGAAGATGACGTCCTGCATCGTCTGGCCGCGCACCGCCAGCGGCGACTGCTCGCCGAGCGCCCACAGGACGGCGTCGGTCACGTTGGACTTGCCGGACCCGTTCGGGCCGACGATCACGCTGACGCCCGGCCCGAAGGCCAGCTTCGTGCGGTCGGGGAACGACTTGAAGCCCTTGACGGTGAGCGACTTCAGATGCATGCGATGAAGGGAGTCGGGGACATCACTCTTCCATGGCCTCCAGCGCGGCGCGAGCCGCCTCCTGCTCCGCGTCCTTCTTGCTGCGTCCGCGGCCGGTACTGACGACGACGTCGTTGACGGTCGCCTCCACCGTGAACAGACGGTCGTGCGGCGGCCCTTCCTCGACGGAGACGGTGTACGTCGACGACGTCGCCGCGGCGCGCGAGGCGCTCCTGCAGCGCAGACTTGAAGTCGACCGGATGCTCCAACGCCTCCTCGATCTCCGGTTCGAAGGCTTCCACGACCGCGGGCGCGGTCACCTCGTACCCGAAGGCGAGGTAACACGCTCCGATGACCGCCTCGATCACCGATGCGAGCACCCGTTCGGTGCGCACCAGCGCTTCGGCCGACTGCGCGGCACCCTCCGGCGCCGCTGCACGCAGCCGCTCCGGCACGCCGAGGCGCTCGGCCACTCCCATGCAGGAGCGTCCCGAGACCGCCTGGGCACGGATCTTCGTGAGCCGGCCGGCACCGAAGCGCTCCGCTTCCAGACGCGGATACAGGTGCGTCGTGACCGCCAACCCGAGCACGCTGTCGCCGAGGAAGGCGAGGCGCTCGTATGAGTCCGAGCGGCGGTCGGTCCACGACGAGTGGGTGAACGTCTGCCGGGCGAGGTCGTCCGGCAGCCGATCGAGCAGGTCGGCGAGTTGGCGCAGCGGTCAGGGCCTTGACTCGCGGTCGGCAACGCCCGTGGCAAGCACGAAGTCGACCGCTTGGCCGACGGTGAGGATCTTCGCCGCCTGCTCGTCGGAGATGCGGACGCCGTAGCTGTCCTCGAGCTCCTGCACGAGCGTGTAGAGGTCGAGCGAATCCGTCTCGAGATCCTCGCGGAAGCGCGTCGGACTCCTGGATGCGCTCGGGCTCGATGTTGAGCTCGTCGACGAGGTGCGTACGGATCAGATCGAGTACCTGCTCACGGGTCATTGAGGCTGCACGCTAGCCGCCGCACCGGACGATGGCGCCTGTCGCAGCGCCCCCGCCTCCTCGAGTGCGGTGAGCGTGCGAGCGACGACGTCCTCGCGCACGCCGCGGGCCGCGACGTCGATCGCGCGGGCGAAGCCGGTGCGTGTGAAGCGGCCGTGAGCGACGACGCCGACGCGCCGCAGTCCGAGCATGTAGGCGCCGCCGGCGAGCTCCGGATCAAGGTCGTCGCGCAGCGTGCGCAGCGGGCGCGCGCAGCAGCAGGCCGCCGAGCCGGCCGCGCGGGCTTGCCATCGCGATGTCCTTGATCGTGCGCATCAGTTTTCCGGAGACGCCCTCCATCAACTTGACCGTGATGTTGCCGGTGAAACCGTCCATCACCACGACGTCGGCGACGCCTTCGGTGATCTGCGTGCCCTCGACGTTGCCGACGAAGTTCAGCCGGCCGGCGGCCTCTGCGAGGCGCGCGTGGGCGGCGACCACATCCGTCGTGCCGCGCCCCGGCTCCTCGCCGTTGGAGAGCAGCGCGACGCGCGGCGCGGCGACGCCGAGCACCGCCTGCGCAAACGCCGCTCCCATGTAGGCGAACTGGACGAGGTGGTCGGGGCGCACCTCGGCGTTCGCGCCGACGTCGAGCAGCAGCACGGGCGCACCCGGAACCGGCATCGGGATCGCGAGCGCCGGCCGGTGGATGCCACGGGCACGCTTGATGTGGAAGAGGCCGGCGGCGAGCGCGGCGCCGGTCGAGCCGCCGGACACGAGCGCGTCGGCGCGACCCTCGGCGACCGCCTTGGTGGCGAGCACGATCGAGGCGTCCGGCGTCGAGCGCACGGCCAGCGCGGGGTCGGGGGCCTTCGCGATCGAGATCGGGGCGTCGACGACCTCGACGCCGTCGGGCATCGGACCGATCTCGTCGGCGGGGCCGAACAACAGGACTCGCGTGCCGCGTGCTGCGGCAAGCGCTGCGCCGGCTGCCACCTCGGACGGGCCGAGGTCGGCGCCGTTCGCGTCGACGGCGACCGTGATCTTCGGCACGGGCGGCGCCGCCGGGCTAGGCGTCGGCGTCGTCGGCCGCAGCGGCGACGATCACGTCACGACCGGCGTACGTGCCGCACGTGGGGCACACCCGGTGTGGAAGCCGCGGGCTATGGCACTGCGGGCACGCGTGCGTCGTCGGCGCCGTGATCTTGTGCTGCGAGCGGCGCTTGTTCGTGCGCGAGTGGGATTGCTTTTGCTTTGGGACGGCCATCGGCGGTGCAGGCTACCAGGCAGCCCGGCATCGGGTCCCGCCCACCCGCGCTGGGCGTGGGGCCCGCTACAGCTCCAGCTCGCGCAACTTGGCCCAGCGGGGGTCGGGCGCCGCCTCGTGCCGGTGGTCGGGCCCGGCCGTGTTGAGGTTCTCCCCGCAGACGGCGCACAGTCCGACGCAGTCAGGCCGGCAGAGGACCTGTGCGGGCAACGTGAGCGCCAGCGCCAGCGCCTCGCGAGCCCAGGCAGTCAAGTCGAGCTGCTGTTCCTCGACGTACGGGCTCTCAGCTCCTCGCCGCCGCCCGGCTGATCTATCTCACGGATGTCGACCGCGATGCTCGGCGTGGCCGGTTCGAGGCAGCGCATGCACGGCCCACGCGTCTCTACCTCGAAGCGCAGTCGCAAGGCGTAGCCGTTGTGTGTCATGCGCGAGATGTCGAGGACAACCGGGACGAGAGCCGGCTCGACGAGGTAGTGCTCGCCGCCGAGCTCGAACGGCTCGACCGGCACTTCGAGCTCGATCCGGCGCCCCTCGCCGGACGGTCAGCTTCAGCGCTGCGAGGTCGAAGCTGTCGGCGCGCGGGGACACGCCTTCGAAGATACCGAGCCGCGACCCGCGGCTCAGGCCAGATCTCGCTTGAGGACCTTGCCCGTCGCGTTTCGCGGCAGCGCGTCGACGAACGCGATCTCGCGCGGGACCTTGAAGGCAGCCAGGTTCTGCTTGACGTAGTCCTTCAGCTCGTCCTCGGTCGCGCTCGCGTCGGGCTGCAGCGCGACGACGGCCTTGAGGCGCTGACCCCAGGCCTCGTCCTCGACGCCGACGACGGCGACCTCGCGGATCGCCGGGTGGCCGGCGAGCAGGTCCTCGACCTCGGACGGGAAGAGGTTCTCGCCGCCGGAGATGATCATGTCGTCGTCGCGGCCGTCGACGAAGAGGCGGCCGTCGGCGTCGAAGTGGCCGACGTCGCCGGAGGACATCAGCTCTCCGATCATCGCCTTCGTGTCGCCGCCGGTGTAGCCCTCGAAGGGCAGGCCGCTGGCGACGAAGATGCGGCCGGTCTGCCCGGGCGCGACCTCACGGTCGTGCTCGTCGAAGAGCTTGACGATCGTGCCCATCGGCGGACGGCCGGCGGTGCCGGGCGCGGCGCGCAGGTCCTCCGGGGTGGCGATCGTCGCCCAGGCGACCTCGGTCGAGCCGTAGAGGTTGTAGAGGATGTCACCGAAGCGGTCCATGACGCGCGTGGCGAGCGGGCCGGGCAGCGCGGAGCCACTGACGGCGATGATCCTCAGCGAGGAGACGTCGTGGCGCTTCAGCACCTCGTCGGGCAGCTCGAGGATGCGCTGGAGCATCACGGGCACGACGACGAGCGCTGTCGCCTTGTGGCGCGCAACGGCGCGCAGCGTGTCCTCCGGATCGAAGCGCCGGCGGATCACGAACGTCGAGCCGATCGGCACGCCCAGCGTGTAGTGCGCCAGCCCCCAGGAGTGGAACAGCGGCGCGGCGATCATCGTCGTCTCGCGGGCGCGCAGAGGTATCTTCGACAGCAGTGCGGCGGCGGAGTCGATGCCGGCGGCGCTGCGGTGGGCGCCCTTCGGCTTGCCGGTCGTGCCGGAGGTGAGGATCACGACGCGTCCGGGCTCCTTGGGAGAGGGCACGCCGGCCGGGTCGCCGGCGGCGATCAGGTCCTCGATGAGAGGAATCCCGCCCGCCCCGCCGCTCGCGCTCTCACCGTCGGCCCAGGCGACGAAGCGCTTCTCGACGCCGCGCGCCTCCGCGACGAGGTTCGCGAACTCCTCGTCGTAGACGATCGCCTTCGCGTCCTCGCGCTCGACCACCTCGGCGAGCTGCGGTGCCGCGAACATCGTGTTGAGGTAGAGCGCATGGGCGCCGAGGCGCGAGCAGGCGATGCTGACGTCCATGAAGCCGCGGTGGTTGCGGCACATGATCGCGACGCCGTCACCGGGCCGGATCCCGTGCGCGGCGAACGAGCTGGCGAGCGCGTTCGCGCGGCGACTGAGCTCCGCGTAGCTGAGCGTGCCGAGTTCGTCGACGACCGCCGGCTGGGCGGGAGTGCGCGCGGCGGTGACGGCGATCGCGCCAGCCGACGTGGTGCCCCAGCGCACGAGCGCGCGGCCAACGCCGACGAGCCGGTCGGGGCGGATCGGGGCGATCAGGCCCGCTTCGACAAGCGTCTTGACGACCTTGGCGGAGTGCGCGATACGTTCGGTGGCGGCTGACACGACGGGGTATGGAAGCACGAACGCCCTGACGCGGTGTCAGTCGCTGTTTGCGCTGATTGGTCAGGCCTCGGGCAGCTCAAGCCCCGGTGGCAACTCGCCGCGGTCGACGAACGCGTGGATGTCGGCGCTGCGGCGCGGGTTGAGCCGCACATGGCGTTGACCGACGCTCTGTTTCTCCACCAGCAGCCCGGCCGCGACGAGCCGTTCGCCGATCGCGAACGCCAGCGCGCGGTCGTGGCCGGCAAAGCCGCGTGCGAGATGGTCGATCTCGGTGTGGTAGCCGCCCCACTTCCCCATGCCTATCAGCTGCTGAAGGATGCGGCGGGCGACGCGGCGGGCAGGGTCCTCATCGTCGTGCGGGCGCGCGACGACCTCGGCCGGATGCAGGACTGCGAGGACCGCCTCCTGATGCTCGGAGACCGAGTGGTGGTCGGCCGGCCGACCACCGAAGCGCGCGACCGCCTCGGCGATCAGCAGCGGGTGCAGCTCGCCGATCGGCGGCCGCAGCTCCCCCACCTCGCCAATCGCAGCGTTCGGGATCGCATACGCCGCCGCGCGCAGACGGTCAACGTCCCCTACCTCCTCGGCAAACGCCTCGACCGCCAGCTCGACGTCGTCCAGCGCATCCGACGCGGGCACGGCTATCGCAAGCACAAGCCAGCCCTCCCAGCTCCCCGTCCGCAGCGTCAGGTCCTCCCGCCCGCCGACCGCCATCGCAGCGGCACTCTCGACGAGCGCACCGACGAGCGCCGCGACCAACGTCCAGCCGCGTTCGTTGACGGCGTTCGGATCCGCGTGCAGAGCAGGATCCACGGGCGCAATCGCGATCATCGCCTCGCCGAACGCCGCAAGCGCGACAGGCACCGGCGTCTCGTATCCAGAGCGCGTCTGCGCGAGCTGCTCCGCTCCGGCCGCAAGCGCGTCGAGCAGTTCGGCGCGAACCTGCGCGGCGCGCTCACGAGGAGCACGCACACCGCCGGCATCGGCAAGAACGGTCGCAAGCCGAGTCATCGATCCGCCAGAGCCACGGCGTCGATCGGGCGGGTGGCGCGGGGATCGCTGTCACAAGGCGCTTGCCGCCGGTGACACGATCCCGGCGACAGGACCCGCCCGCAGCAGCGCCCGACCCGAGCCGCTACGAAACCTCAGCAGGCTCGTCTTTGCCCTGCAACCGCTCGCGACCGCGCTGAACCGCAGCGATGAACTTCGAAAGATTGACCTCGAGCGTGTTGAGGATCTCGTCGGCGTAGTCCTCCGCGCCCAGACGGATCTCGCGCTCACGGCCGCGGGCATCCTCGACGATGTCCTCGGCGGCACGCTCAGCCTGCTTGGTGACCTCCTCGTCGGAGATCAGCTGCTCCTGCTTCTCGCGCGCCTCCTTGACGATCCGCTCAGCCTCGCGCTTGGCCTCGGCGAGCATCTCCTGGCGCTCCTTGACGATCCAGCGCGCCTGCTTGATCTCTTCCGGGATCGTCGCGCGCATCTGGTCGAGGATGTCGTAGATCTCCTCTTTGTCCACACGCACCTGGTCCGTCAGCGGGACGGGCTTGGCGTTGTGGACGAGATCGTCCAGCTTGTCGATCAGAACCAGGACATCCATCGGAACCTCTGTTTCGTCAGCGGCCGAGCTCTTCCTTCAAGCGCGTAGCCACGTAGTCTGGCACGAGATCGTCGATGTTCCCTCCGAACGTCGCCAACTCCTTGACGCCGCTGGAGCGCAGGAAGCTGTATTGCGGCGAGGCCATCAGGTAGACGGACTCGATCTCGGGGGCCTGACGGCGGTTGAGCTGATGCATCTCCAGCTCGTACTCGAAGTCGGAGATGGCGCGCAGACCCTTCACGATCGCCTTGGCGCCGACGGACTGCGCGAAGTCGACGAGCAGGTTGCTGAACGGCTCGGCGCGGACGTTGCCCAGGTGGGCGGTCGCCCGCTCGACGAAGCCGATGCGCTCCTTGGTCGTGAAGAGCGTCTTGCTCTTGCGGATCGGCACGTTGACGACCGCGACGACGACCTCCTCGAACAGCGCCGAGGTGCGCGAGATGACGTCGAGATGGCCGTTCGTGATCGGGTCGTAGGACCCGGGACAGACGGCGATGCGGTTACTGAGGCTCATGGATTCGTATGAGGGTGTCGCCGTAGCGGCGTTCGTCGGTGAGTGGAAGGTCGAGGGCGAGCGGTGTGCGACGGTCGCTCTCGCTCACGACGCGGGCGTCGGATGCGAGCAGCCCGTCCAGCAATGGCGAGAGCTCGCGTCCCAGCTCGGCCGCGAGGCGGTATGGAGGGTCCAGGAAGACGAGATCGTATTGCTGGTGGGCGGTGCGTGCGCTGCGCAGGAAAGCGCGCGCGTCCTGGCGGCGGACCTCGACGTACGCCGCAGCGTCGGTGAGATCGAGCGCGTCGAGGTTGGCGCGGACCGCTTTGAGGGCGGCCGGAGCGTCGTCGACGAACGTCGCGTGGCGGGCGCCGCGCGAGAGCGCCTCGATGCCGAGCGCGCCGGAACCGGCGAAGAGGTCGAGCACGACAAGCCCGTCGAGCGGACCAAGCAGCGAGAAGAGCGCCTCACGGACGCGATCGCTGGTGGGGCGCGTCGCGTCGCCGCGCGGGGCGGTCAGGCGGCGCCCGCCGAAGCGTCCCGCGACGACCCTCATGCGGAGAGCGGCGCCAGCGCGTCGGGGCCGTAGGCAGCGGCGAGCGCGTCGGCAAGCAGGACGTGCTCGGGCGCGGCGAGGTCGGGGTCGGCGTGCAGGAGCGCCCCGGCGTGGGCGTGCGCGCGTTCGAGCAGGTCGTCGTCCTCGGGGAACTGGGCGATGCGGTGCGGTGCGGCGTCGCCGTGCTGCCGTGTTCCCGCCAGCTCGCCCTCGCGGCGCAGGCGCAGGTCGATCGTGGCGAGCTCGAAGCCGTCGGAGTGGGCGGCGAGGGCGTTCAGGCGGGCGGAGTCCTTCGGACCGAAGAGGAGGCAGAGCGAGGCGTGCTCGCCGCGACCGACGCGGCCGCGCAGCTGGTGCAGCTGGGAGATGCCGTAGCGCTCGGCGTCCTCGACGAGCATGACGGTCGCGTTGGGGACGTCGATCCCGACCTCGATCACCGAGGTCGCGACGAGCACGTCGGCGCCACCGGCGGCGAACGCGACCATCGCCTCCTGCTTCTCGCGCGGGCGCATCTGGCCGTGCAGCAGCACGACGCGGAAGTCCTTGAACTCCCCGTCGCGCAGGCGCTCGAACTCAGCGGTGGCGGCCGTTGCCTGCAGCGCCTCGGACTCCTCGACGAGTGGGCATACGACGAATGCCTGGCGCCCGGCGCGCAGCTCCTCGCGAATGCGCTCGTATGCCCGCTCGCGCTCGCGCGCGCCGCCGGCGACGTGCGTGGCGATCGGCTGGCGGCCGCGCGGCAGCTCGCGCAGGCTGGTGTGGTCGAGGTCACCGTGCTGGACGAGCGCGAGCGTGCGCGGGATCGGCGTGGCGGTCATGTGCAGAACATGCGGCGTGAGGCCTGCCGGCGCCTTCGCGTCGAGCGCGGCGCGCTGGCGGACACCGAAGCGGTGCTGCTCGTCGACGACCGCGACGGCGAGGCGTGCGAAGAGGACGGCATCCTCGATCAGCGCGTGCGTGCCGACGACGAGGCTCAGCTCGCCGCTGGAGAGCTTGCCGAGCACGTCGGCACGGCGTGCGGCGGGCGTCGAGCCGGTCAGCAGCGCGGCGGGAACTGCCTCGCCGGGCATCAGCGTCTGGATCGTCGCGAAATGCTGCTCGGCGAGCGTCTCGGTCGGCGCCATCAGCGCGCCCTGCCAGCCCTCCTCGACGGCGCGCAGGAGCGCGAAGAGGGCGACGACCGTCTTGCCGGAGCCGACCTCTCCCATCAGCAGCCGCTGCATCGGGCGCTCGGCGGCGAGGTCGGCGTCGACCTGGTCCATCGCGCGCTGCTGATCGCCGGTGGGGGCGAACGGGAGTCCGTCGGCGAGCCAGCGCGCGGTCAGCTCGCGGGGGCCGCCGAGCTGGGGCGCGCGAGCGGCGCGGTCGCGCCGGGCGCGGCGGCGCAGCAGGAGCAGCTGGAGCAGCAGCAGCTCGTCGAATGCGAGCCGACGGCGGCCATCACCAGGATCGGCCTCGCGGGCGGGGAAATGCATCGCGGCGAGCGCGGCGGGACGGTCGGGCAGCTGCTCGGCCGCGCGCATGTGCGCCGGCAGCGGCTCCAGCGTGTCCGCTATCGCGGCGCGGTGCTCGCGCACGAGCGCGAGGATGCGGGTCGAGTCGATTCCCTCGGACGCGGCGTACTGAGCGACCTGCTCGTCACCGGCGACCTGTTGGTCGGTCGGCGCGTGGGCAGTGACGGAGACGCGGTTTCGCTCGTCGCAGCGAACCGTCAGCAGCAGGCGCGTCCCCGATGGGTAGCGCTGCGTCAGCCACGGCTGGTTGAAGAACGAGACGCGCATCGAGCCGGTCGCGTCGGCGACGGTCGCCTCCACGCGCGGCTTCATCCCGCGCCGGCGCACCGACTTCGTCGCGATCGTACGGACCTCGACGAGCACGGTAGAGGTCTCCCCCGGCGGCAGCGTCGCAACGGTCCGCGCCTGCCCCCGTGCGCGCGGGAGGTGCTCCAGCAGGTCACCGACGGTGCAGAGGCCGAGCGTTTCGAGCGCCTTGGCGGCCTTAGGGCCGAGCTCGTCGGCGCCCGGGAGCGGAGTGGCCAGCCGGGACGGGCGGGGCAGGTGGACGGGGGCGGCGCTCAGCGCCGCCGCGTCAAGCGGGTCACGGCTGGCGAAAGCGACCGGCGGCGAGACAGGCATCCGGCAACTATGCCGCCACCATCGGCGGGTGTGAGGGCGGCCGGATCGTGGATGCCGGGCGTGGCGCGATGTCGCGAGCGGGCCAGAGGCCCGTGATCGACATAGCGGCGCGATCCGGCGCCGCGAGACGGTTCCCTCACTCCGCCGAGAGGAGGTACCAGTAGGACGGCTGTCCGCCCGTGGTGAGCTCGAGCTCGACGCCGTCGGCGGCGAGGGCGGGAATGGCGGCGTCGGCGAGCGGGGCGTCGGTGCCGCTGAGGCAGGTGATCAGCTCGGCGCCCTCGGCGAGGGTGGCGAGCACGGTGCGGAGTGTGGCGTCGGGCTCGCCCCAGGCGACGATCTCGTCGGCGACGAAGCCGACGGCGTCGCCGACGTGGAAGCGGCCGGCGGCGTCGTCGCGGGCAGCGGGAGCGACGGCGCCGGTGCGGACGCGGGCGAGCGCCTCGCCGAGCGCGGCGGCGTTCGCGGCGCCGTCCTGGGAAGGATCGAAGGCGATGGCGGCGGCCAGCCCCGCCTGCTGGGAGCGTGAGGCGACGACGTGGACGCGCTTCTCGGACAGCTCGGCGGCACGCTCGGCGGCCATGATCACGTTGGGACTGTTGGGCAGCACGACGACCTCCTCGGCGGGAACGGCGTGGATCCCGGCGAGCAGGTCGTAGGTGGAGGGGTTGAGCGTCGCGCCGCCGTCGAGCACGTGGACGCCGAAGCCCTCGTAGAGCGATCTGATGCCGTCGCCGGAGACGACGGCGAGCACGCCGCACGCTACGACGGCGGGCGCGTGGCCGTTGCCGCCCGCCGCCGCGAGGCGCTCGCTGCGCTGTTCGACCTGCACGTGCATGTCGGCGACGTCGAGGTGGGAGACGCTGCCGGCGTCGGCGAAGAGGGCCGTGGCGGCGTCGGGGTCATCGGTGTGGACGTGGACCTTCAACGTCGTCGTGTCGCCGACGACCAGCACGGAGTCACCGATCTCCTCCAGCGCCGTGACGAACGCGCGGGCTTCGAGGCCGCTGCCGCTGACCGCGAAGTTCGTGCAGTAGCGGTGGGTGGAGGACGCGTGCTGGGGCCGCGTGACGCGCGCGGCCTTGTGGTGCGGCAGCTCGGGTGCCTCGCTGCCACGCAGCGCCGCGATCACACCGGCGAAGAGGACCGTGAGGCCGTAGCCGCCGGCGTCGACGACGCCGGCCTCGCGCAGCACCGGCAGCAGGTCGGGGCCGCGCTCGACCGACTGCTGGCCGGCCTCCAGCGCCCGCTCGAGGATCTCGGCGATCAGCTCGTCCTGGTGCTCAGCGGGGGCGTCGGAGCCGAGACGCGTCTCGGGCATGTGCGCGAGCTCCTGCGAGATGCGACCGGCCATCTCGCGCACCACCGTGAGGATCGTGCCCTCGGCCGGCTCGCGCACGGAGCCGTAGGCCTGTTCGGCGGCGCGCGCCATCGCGGCGCCGATCAGCACGGGGTCGACGAGCTCGCCGGGGCGGCTCGCAAGCTCCTCGGCGGCGCCGCGGATCAGCTGGGAGAGGATCACGCCGCTGTTGCCGCGCGCGCCGAGCAGGGCGGCGCGGGCGACCGAGGCGACGATCTCGTCGCGGCCGATCTCATCGATCGAGTGCTCGCGCTCGGCCTCGGCGAGCCGGTCGACCTCCTGCAGCACAGCGCGCAGCGTCAACGCCATGTTGTCGCCGGTGTCGCCGTCGGCGACCGGGAAGACGTTGAGGTCGTTGACCTCTTCGCGCCGCGATTCGAGGTGCGCGAGGGCCGCCTCTACGACGGCACGAAAGCGGATCAGGCTGGGATCGGACACAGGCGCGGAGGCCGGACCGTCAGGGCCGCAGGCCCCTTACGCCTTCGTGACCTTGCCGGCCTTCAGGCAGCGCGTGCAGACGTAGACGCGGCGGGCGGTGCCGCTGTCGTCGATACGGACGCGCTGGAGGTTCGGGTCGAAGCGGCGCTTGGTCGCGACCATCGAGTGGCTGCGGCTATTGCCGAACGCGGGACCCTTGTTGCAGACGTGGCAGACCTTTGGCATCGCGGCGCCAGTATACGGATCGGGCCCTGACACGTGCCTCGTCGTGCCTGGCGGCGTCCTCGCCGGTTCACGTGCGAAGCACGCATCACCGGCTGCGTCCTTGCCAGACGCGACGATTCACGCAGTCAGGACCGATCCGTTGCAGTAAACCCAGCGCGCGCCCGCCGGTCGCTGAGCGCGTCCTTGACGGCGAGCGCCGAGAGGACGGCCTCGGCGGCGTGGGCGCCCGAGTCGCGCTTGGTGCCGCCTTGGACGCGGGCGAGCGCCTGCTCCATCGAGTCGACCGTGAGGACGCCGAAGCCGACGGGCACGCCGGTGGCGAGCTGCACCTGCTGGATGCCGCGGGCGGCCTCGCCGCAGACGTAGTCGTAGTGGTCGGTCTCGCCCTTGATGACGGCGCCGAGCGCGACGATCGCGTCGTAGCGGCCGGATTCGGCGGCGTACTTGGCGGCGAGTGGCAGCTCGAAGGCGCCGGGGACGTCGTAGACGTCGATCGTGGTGGCGCCCGCCTCCTCCAGCGCGCCGCGCGCGCCGTCGACCAGCCGCGCGGCGAGCTCCTCGTAGAAGCGCCCGACGACGAGCGCAAACCTCTGCTCAGCCATCTGCCCGCTCCCGTTCCTCGCGCTTCTCCTGCTGGATCATCTCCTCGTCGAGCGCGAGGCCCTGATGGTGCAGCGTGTGGCCCATGCGGTCGCGCTTGGCGCGCAGGTAGGCCTCGTTGTGCGGGTTCGGCGTCGGCTGGATCGGCACCTGGTCGCTGACGGAGAGGCCGTACCCCTCCAGCCCGATGATCTTCTTCGGGTTGTTCGTGAGGATGCGAATCGAGGTGAGGCCGAGGTCGCCGAGGATCTGCGCGCCGATGCCGTAGTCGCGCAGGTCGGCGGGCAGGCCGAGCTTGAGGTTGGCTTCGACGGTGTCAAAGCCCTCCTCCTGCAGCTTGTATGCGCGCAGCTTGTTCAGCAGGCCGATCCCACGGCCCTCCTGGGCGAGATAGAGCAGGACGCCCCTCCCCTCCTCCTCGATCATCGCGAGCGCCGACTCGAGCTGCTCACCGCAATCGCAGCGCAGCGAGTGGAAGACGTCGCCGGTCAGGCACTCCGAGTGGACGCGGACGAGCACGTCGTCGGCGCCGTCGACGTCGCCCTTGACCATCGCGACGTGGTGCTTGTCGTCGACGAGCGAGCGGTAGCCGACGACCTCGAAGTCGCCGAACGCGGTCGGCAGGCCGGTCGAGACGACGCGCTCGACGAGCTTGTCGTGGCGTCTGCGGTAGGCGACGAGGTCGGCGACGGTGATCATCTTGAGCCCGTGCTGCTCGCAGTAGGGCACGAGGTCGGGCACGCGCGCCATCGTGCCGTCGTCGTTCATGATCTCGCAGATCACGCCGGAGGGGTTGAGGCCGGCGAGTCGGGCGAGGTCGACGGAGGCCTCGGTCTGGCCGATGCGCTCCAGCACGCCGCCGGGCTTGGCCTTCAGCGGGAAGACGTGGCCGGGCTGGACGACGTCGCGCGGGCGTGAGGCGGTGTCGATCGCGACCTGGATCGTGCGGGCACGGTCGTGCGCGGAGATGCCGGTGGTGACGCCCTCGCGTGCCTCGATCGAGACGGTGAAGGCGGTCTCGAAGGGCGACTCGTTCTTGGCCGCCATCAGGTCGAGGCCGAGCTCGTCGCAGCGGTCGGGCGTGAGCGCGAGGCAGATCAGGCCGCGCCCCTCCTTCGCCATGAAGTTGATCGCCTCGGGCGTGGCGAACTGGGCCGCCATCGTGAGGTCGCCCTCGTTCTCGCGGTCCTCGTCGTCGCAGACGACGACCATCTTGCCCTGGCGGATGTCCTCGATCGCCTCCTCGACGGTCGCGAACGCGGAGCGGGTCTCCTGTTGGCTCATCGGGTCACCAGCTTCTCGACGTATTTGGCGAGCACGTCCACCTCCAGGTTGACGGGTGTGCCGGGAGACGCGGCGCCGAGGCTCGTGCGCTCGAGCGTCTCCGGGATCAGCGAGACGGTGAGGGAGTCGTCGTCGACGGCGCTGACGGTGAGGCTGACGCCGTCGATCGCGATCGAGCCCTTCTCGACGACGTAGCGCAGCAGCTCCGGCGGCGCGGAGACCTGCACGAGGCGAGCGAAGCCGTCCTCGCGCACGTCCGCGACGGTGCCCAGACCGTCGACGTGGCCCTGCATGATGTGACCGCCGAGCCGGTCGGCGGCGCGCAGTGCCAGCTCCAGGTTGACCTGGGCCCCCGGGGTGGCGGACGCCAGCGAGGAACGACGCAGCGTCTCGTTCATGACGTCGGCGCCGAAGCTGGGTGGGTGGGTGGAGATCGGATCGACGGCGGTGAGGCAGACGCCGTTGACGGCGATCGAGTCGCCCGCGCGCAGCTCGACGGCCAGCTCCGTCTCGACGGTCAGGCGTACGCCGTCGGGCGTCGGATCGACCGCGGCGACCGTTCCCAGCGCTTGCACGAGGCCCGTGAACACGGCCTCACCACTCCCGCAGCCGCGCAGAGACGAGCACGTCGTCCCCCACCTGGTCGCACTCGAGCGTCAGCGCGCGCAGTGCCTCGGCGATCGTCTCAACGCCCTCGCCCTCGAGCGGGTCGCGGGCGGTGCGGCCGCCGAGCACGAGCGGCGCGAGGAAGAGGCGCAGCTCGTCGATCTCTCCCGCGTCGAAGAACGCGCCGGCGAGGCGTGGGCCGCCCTCCAGCAGGATCGAGCTGACGCCGGCGGCGCCGAGCTGGTCGAGCGCGGACAGGACGCGTTCGGGCTCGTTGGCGCCGGTGGCGACGATCACCTGCGCGCCGTGCGTCTCCAGCGCGTCGGTCGCGGGACGCGGGGCCGCGCGCGAGACGACGACGGTCAGCGGGATCTCCGAGGCGGCGGTGACGAGCTGCGAGTCGAGCGGCAGGCGCGCGAGCGAGTCGAAGACGACGCGGCGGGGGTTGCGGGCGGGTCCTTCGATGCGGGCGGTGAGCTGCGGGTTGTCGGCGAGCGCGGTGCCGATCCCGACCGCGACGGCGTCGCACTCCGCACGCCAGTGGTGGGCGCGGTGGCGGCTCTCCTCGCTGGAGATCCACTTCGAGTCGCCGGCGCGCGTGGCGACCTTGCCGTCGAGCGTCATCGCGGACTTGAAGAGGACCCACGGCCGGCCGGTGCGCGCGAGCTTGCGGAACGGCTGGTTCAGACGGCGGGCGCGGGCCGCGAGCTCACCGTCGGCGACGATGACCTCCACCCCCTCGTCCCTGAGGATCCCGAGGCCGCGGCCGGATGCCTTCTCGGTCGGGTCGTCGGAGGCGACGACGACGCGGCGGATGCCGGCGCCGAGGATCGCCTCGGTGCACGGCGGCTGCTTGCCGGCGTGGCAGCAGGGCTCGAGCGAGACGTACAGCGTGACATCGGAAAGGTTCGCGTCGCCGGCCGCGCGGATCGCCTCGACCTCGGCATGCGACGCGCCGTACTCGGTATGCCAACCCTCTGCGATCACCTCGCCGTCGCGCGCGAGGACGGCACCGACGAGCGGGTTCGGGCTGACGCGCCCGCGGCCTCTGGTCGCGATGTCGATCGCGCGGGCGAGATGCAGACGGCCGGTGTCGGTGCGCAGCGGCATCTAGCTGGAGGATACGCGGGAGCAGCCGCGCACCCGGAACACGACCAGCTCCGGACCTGGGCGCGCGTACGCTCGTGGGTAGTAGTCGAAGGACCAGTCGAAGTTGAAGCGCGGCGGGTCGGCGCCGACGCTGTAGGGGCTCAAGCGCAGCTGCTCCTCGCCGCGTCGGGCAAGCGTGCGGTAGTAGGCGATCGCGCCGGGGACCTCGTGCGGTTCCGTGAACGCCCGCTCGAACTGGGTGGATCCGGTGACGACCCAGCAGTAGCCGCGGGCGACGTAGCGGTCGAGCAGCTCGGGGCGCAGCGTGCGCTCGTAGCGGTCGACCTTCACGTAGCGGGTGCGACCGCCGGCGAGCGGCCGGGCGTGGTCGTCGACGTCGGCGCGCGTCGTGTTCCAGGTGCGCCAGAGCGGCCGTCCGTCCTCGCCTTGGAGCCATGCCTGCGGGACGACGGGCTCGATCACGACGCGGGTGCCGGCCGGGATGTGCGCCTGCATCCAGGTGCGCAGCTCGTTGCGTGTATCGGGGCGCGCGAGGACACGGTCGACGTGCAGCGAGGCGAGCAGCCCCTGACCGAGCAGCGCGAGCACGACGACTGCCGCGGCGGGCAGTGCCGCCCGGGGCGTGCGGGCCGCGACCGCGCGGACGACGGCGGCGCTGAACGAGGCGGCAAGCACGATCACGATCGGCAAGATCGGCAGCAGCCAGCGGCCGAAGTAGCGCTCCTGCAGGCCCATGAACGCGAGGAACAGCAGCGGTGCGGGCAGCAGCACGAGCGCGAGGCGGCGGTCCCGCAGCGCGAGCCGCATCGCTCCGCCCAAGGCGGCGAGCGCGGGAACCCAGCCGAGCCCCCAGGTGAGTGTCCAGAGGTAGTAGAGGACGCCGTTGTCTTGCGTGAGGCCGAGCTTTGCCAGCTCTTCGCCGCCGGCGTACTGGCGCTGGCGGGCGATGCCGGCGTGGAACGTGTCGAAGTCGAGCAGCGCGTACGGGTTGGCGACGAGGAAGCCGACGACCGTGCCCGCGAGCGCGAGGGCAGCCGCGGCGGCGACGCGGCTCAGCACGGCGCCGTCCTCGCGTGCTCGCAGCAGCAGCGCCGTCAGCAGCGGCAGCAGCACGATCCCGGCGGTGTACTTGGTGCCAGCCGCCAGCCCGGCGGCGAGCCCGCCGAGTGCGACCGTGCGCAGGCCGCCGCCGCGCAGCACGACGGCCGTCGCCAGCAGGGCAGCCGTCGCCGGCACCATCGCGGGGACGTCGTTGAGCGCGAGATGGCCATAGAAGACCGGCAGAAACGCGCAGGCGCCGAGCGCCGCGGCGAGCAGCCCGGTGCGACGGTCGAAGAAGCGCGCGGCGGTGAGGTGCAGGAGCCACACGGCGGCGACGCCGAGCAGGGCGACGGTGACGCGCCCGACGAGCAGCAGCTCGTGGGGGTGCTGCGCCGCCGCGCGGGCGACGCCGTCGCCGCCGCGGAACCAGACGGCGTAGACGGCGAACAGCAGCTCGGTGAAGCCAGGCGGGTTGAGGAAGTACCCCGGGTTCAGCCCTTCGTCGAAGAAACGGATCGCGATTGGGACGAAATGGCGCTCCTCGTCCGCGTTGTAGGAGAACGGCAGCCCCGAGCGGATCCCCCAGAGGCGCAGCACCAGCGCGCCGAACAGCACGGCGGCGAGCGCGAGCGTCGTGCGGTCGGGGCGTCTCATCCGGGGGAATACCCCTGCGAGGACCCGGCGTGCGTGTGCTCCAGCCGGACCCATGGGATACTGCGGCGCGAGTCTAAGGCATGAAGCTGATCATCCAAATCCCCTGCTTCAACGAGGAGCAGACCCTTCCTCTGACGCTCGCGGATCTGCCGCGCGAGGTCGCGGGCTTCGACGCCGTCGAGTGGCTGGTGATCGACGACGGCTCCTCCGACCGCACGATCGAAGTGGCCCGCGAACACGGCGTTCAGCACATCGTGAAGCTGACGAACAACAAGGGGCTTGCGGCCGGCTTCCAGGCGGGGATGGACGCGGCGCTGAAGCTCGGCGCCGACGTGATCGTCAACACCGACGCCGACAACCAGTACTGCGGTCACGACATCCCGAAGCTCGTCGCACCGATCCTCGCCGGCGAGGCCGACATGGTCGTCGGCGACCGGCAAGTCGAGACGATCGAGCACTTCTCGCCGCTGAAGAAGCTGCTGCAGAAGCTTGGCTCGTGGGTCGTGCGTCAGGCATCGTCGACGGACGTGCCCGACACGACCTCGGGCTTTCGCGCCTACAACCGCGAGGCCGCGCTGCAGATCCAGGTCGTCTCGAAGTTCACCTACACGCTCGAGTCGATCATCCAGGCCGGCAAGCTGCTCGTCGCGGTCGACCACGTCGCGATCCGCACGAACGAGAAGACGCGTGAATCGCGGCTGTTCCCGTCGATGGGCGCCTACGTGCGCCGCAACGCGATCTCGATCTTCCGCATCTACGCGCAGTACGAGCCGCTGAAGGTCTTCTGGGGCGGCGCGCTGATCATGGGCCTCGCCGCGGGCGCGGTCTGGGTCCGCTTCCTCGTCGCGTACATCGGCGGCGAGGGCGCCGGGCACGTGCAGTCGCTGATCCTCGGCGCGGTGCTGTTCATCGCAGCGATGCTGCTCGGCGCGCTCGGCGTGATCGGCGACCTGCTGGCCGCCCAGCGCACGCTGACGCAGCGGACGTTCGAGCGCGTGCGGCGAATCGAGCTGGCGCTCGGGATTGGTCCCTCCCACTACGAACCGGGCGCCGCGAGCGACCGCGACCAGACGACCAAAGACCGAGAGGCCATCGAGGTATGAGCACGTCCGCGGCCGAGGCCGTCCCCACTGGCAACACGTACGACAAGTACGGCTCGACGAACCCGGTCGTGCGCCGGCTGATGGCGGGCTTCGAGGGGACGCTCGCGGAGCTGTTCGCGCAGGCCGACCCCTCCTCGCTGCTCGACGTCGGCTGCGGCGAGGGCGTGCTGACGCATCAGTGGGCCGAGCAGCTCGGCGAGCGGCGGATCGTCGGGATCGACCTCGACGACCCCAAGCTGAAGGCCGAGTGGGAGACGCGCCGGCGCTCGAACCTCGAGTACCTCACGATGCCCGCCGAGAACCTGCCGTTCGCAGACGACGAGTTCGACGTCGCGACCGCGATCGAGGTGCTGGAGCACGTACCGGACCCGGCCCACACCGTCGCCGAGATGGCGCGCGTAGCGAAGGGCCATCTGCTCGTGTCCGTCCCCCGCGAGCCGCTCTGGCGGATGCTGAACATGGCACGCGGCGCCTACCTGACGGACCTCGGCAACACGCCGGGGCATGTCAACCATTGGTCGAAGCGCTCGTTCGTGCGGCTGCTGGAGCAGCACGGCGAGGTCGTCGAGAAGCGGTCGCCCTTCCCTTGGACGATGCTGCTTGTCCGGCTCCGCGGCTAGCTCGGCGACCGACTCCGAGATGTCTGGCGCGTCGCCCGCGGGCTCCGGCTCGTTCGGCAGCAGCGCGCGCATCCTGACGATCGGGATCGCGTCGACCGGCATCTTCTCGTTCCTGTACCTCGGTCTGGCGAGCCACGAGCTCAGCAGCAAGGCGTACGGCCGCGTCAGCTTGATGTGGTCGGTGATGTTCGTGATCGCGTCGGTGATCTACCGGCCGATCGAGCAGCTGCTGTCGCGCACGATTGCCGACCGGCGGGCACGTGGGCTGGCCGGCCATCCGCTGCGCGTGCCGGGGACGATCCAGGGGGCGTTCGCGCTCGTCTTCCTGCTGATTGCGCTTGCGCTCAGGCCGCAGATCGAGGAGCACCTCTACAGCGGCTCCTCGACGTTGTATTGGATGACCGTCATCGGCGTGCTCGCCTATGGCGTCAGCTATTTCGCACGTGGCTGGCTCGCTGGACACCAGCGCTTCGCGCTCTACGGCACGCTCGTCTTCCTCGAGTCCTTCTCGCGCTTCCTCTTCGCGTTGGCGGCCGTCGTCGGGATCAGCTCCGGCCAGTCGGCGATCGCCCTGGGCATGGCGGTGGCGCCGTTCATCTCGCTCGTCGTGGTGCCGTTCGCGCTCACCCACGCGCAGCGCCAGCTGCGCGAACCGTCGGCGGCGGAGCGCGAGGCGCCGGCGCTCGACGCCGGCATGGAGGGCCCCGCGCACGCGCAAGTCGAGGAGGCTGTCGCGGACCTCTCGATCCAGCACGGCGCGCGCTTCGCGGTCGCCGTCTTCGGGATCATGCTCGCCGAGCAGACGCTGATGAACGCGGCGGTGCTGATCGTCAACGCGTCCTCCGGCCAGGCCCTCGCGGGCTTCGTCTTCAACGTGCTGCTGATCGTGCGCGCGCCGCTGCAGCTCTTCCAGGCGATACAGACCTCGATCCTGCCGCACCTCGCCGGGCTGGAGGCGCGCGAGAGCGGCGCCGAGTTCGCCCGCGCGATCCGTGTCACGGTGCTCGCTATCGCCGGCTTCGCGGGCGCGTGCGCACTGGGCCTGCTGGCCGTCGGCCCGTGGGTGATGAGCACGGTGCTCGGCGACAAGGGCTTCACGTACGAGCGCTGGGGCCTCGCGCTCGTCGCGATCGGGATGGGCTTCCACCTGATAGCCGGCACGCTGAACCAGGCGGCGCTGGCACGCCAACGCGCCGGCCTTGCGGCCGGCGCGTGGTTGCTGTGCGCTGCGTTGTTCGTGGGCTGGGTCGCCGCGCCGATCGTCTCCGACGAGGTACTGCGGGTGGAGACGGGCTATTTCGGCGCGGCGTTCCTGCTCAGTGGTTTGTTGTTGGGTTTGTATCGGCGGGGTTGAGCCGCGTCATGGACGGTCGGCGGAACGCGCGTACGCGTTCCACACGACCGTCCACACGATCAGCGCAACGGCGTACGCCCCAAAGGCGATCGCCAAACCGGCGGCACCATCGACGCCATCAAGGAATCCGACGGCCACGAGGACGACGACGGGCGGCACATCCTTAGCCGCATCGCGCAAGGTGCTCCGCCAGCTCATGGGAAATGGATTCCAAACATGTTCGTCACGCAGCCACCGGCTATCGCCCCGAAACGACCGACCGGAGTCATCGTCACGGCCGTCTGGAAGGCCAACTTGGCGCTGGGTGCTGCTATCGCCTCGCCAACGCGCAGGATGCCTCGCCGCGAAACTACTGCAGAGGCCGCACCTATCAAACAGTGCTTGACCGCTGTCCCCCATGACGAGTTCCAAGCGGCCTTGACCAACGAACCCGCGGCCTTCACGGCCTCGGGACACCACAAACCGGCAACGCATGTACCCGCTGTGTCCTGCATATTCACCGGGTTCGCAGCCGCGTACACGTAGGGATCACCCTGA
Source organism: uncultured Actinomycetes bacterium (assembly GCA_963774115.1). Classification (GTDB taxonomy): domain Bacteria; phylum Actinomycetota; class Thermoleophilia; order Solirubrobacterales; family Solirubrobacteraceae; genus Conexibacter. Next base: position 152,468 of record CAVZDN010000001.1, read on the forward strand.
CGCAGACTGCCTTCGAGCCGCAGTGGATCGGGTGAGGTCCAGCGTGCCACGCGCGGGTCATAGTAGCGGGCACCGTAGTGGTACAACCCCGTGCTATCCAGCAGGTGGCCACCGGCAAACCGGGCGACCGCCTCCGCGCCCGAGCCACTGCTGGTGGACACGCCATCCGGGTCGTATGTGTAGCTGCGCGCCTGAGCGCCGGTGTCATCCGTGATGGCGATCGTCGTGCCGATCAGGTCCGACGTGTACCAACGCTTGGAACTGCCGGTCGTCTGACTCACCGGCAGCCGTGTCATGGGATCGCGCACGATGCTCGTGACGGTCACACCGTCGTCATACCTGCTGAGCCCGAGCGAGTTGTCCTGAAACGTCGAGGAGCCGAAGGCGCTCAGCAGCTCGTTTGTTTGCGAGAGCTGGCTGAGGTTTGTCCCACCGATGCTCGCAAGCCGGCCGTAGCTGTCCCACGTCAGCGTGTTTTCTCCTCTGAGTTGAGCACCCGCTCTGTCGTACGTGAACGTCGTCGCGCCGCCAGGCGGACTTGCGCACGAGTTGGACGAGGTGCCCGTGTAGCGCCAGCAGAGCTGGTTCGCGGCGTTGTACGCATACGTGTACGTCGTCGTGCCACCAGCGGTCTGCACTTCGAGCTTCGTGCGGTTGCCCGCCTTGTCAAAGCTGTTGCGGTACTCGGTGACGAGTTCTCTTCTGTTGTTCTCGATCCGCGTCTTGAGCAACCGGCCGGCGTCCTCCACGCCGTCTGCGTATGTGTATCTCGTCGTGTTTCCGGCCTGGTCGACCGTTCTCTGGATGAGCGTTGACTGCGCTTCCCCGTCTCTGTAGTCGTACGTGCGCTGCTGCAGCGTCGCTCTTCTGCTGTCGGTGAGCAGAACTTCGATGACCTTGCCGGAGAGGTCTCGCTTGACCGTCTGGGTCGCGCCCCCTGGAAGTTCGGCGGTGCGAACCGTGAAGGCGCTGCCTTCTCTCGGATCGGTGTACGAGTACGTCACGGTGTCCGTGCCTCCGCCCGGCTTCGGCGAGACGATCGTTCTCACGCGGTCGATGTCGTCGTATGTGTAGGTCACGGTGCCCGACTGGTCGACGAGGCTCGTGATGTTGCCGTTCTTGTCGTAGCCGTATTGCGTGTAACCAGAGCCCGGCAGATCCTCTTCGGTCATCCGGTTCAGTGTGTCGTATCTGTATCTCGTGGCTTCTCTGGAGGACGTTTCACGCAGGGTCAGGTTCCCGGCGCCGTCGTAGGTGTATGAAGTCCAGCTTCTGGCCGAAGACGATTCGACCTTTGTGACGCGGTCGAGGCCGTCATAGGTATAGGTAAGCGTCTCGCCGCGACCGTCCGTGACGGTTCTGACGCGGCTGAGTGCGTCATAGCTGTATTCGACGGCCCCCAGGGTGCCGGGCGAACTCACGCTCGGCGGTGTAACCGTTCTGAGGTTGCCATCTGCGTCGTAGGCGTAGTTCGTTGTGTTGCCTTCCCCGTCGGTCAAAGTGGCGATCGTCCCATCACCGTTGTACGTCAAGCCCGTCTGAGTGCGGGGCGACACCGCGTCGTCCTTCACCGAAACGATATTTCCGTTGTCGTCGTAGTCATAGAACTCATCGACGCCTTCCTCGAGCGTGACGCTGTCGACGTGGTATTTGCGCAGCGGGTCTCTTCTGTTGCTTGCGGCTGACCAGTAGGCGAGCGACTGCTCTTCGCCGGATGGCGACTCGACTCTGGTCATTTCGCCGTCGCCGTTGTAGGTGTAGTCCGTGTCGGCAACGTTGCCGCTGCCGACGTAGTGAGAGAATTGGTCGGGATCGAGATCGGCGGTGTACGTCGACGTCGAGACGTGGCTAAGCGCGTCGCGCACGCTGGTGACCTGGCCCTTCGCGTTCCAACAGTACGTCGTCGTCTTCGAGCGCGGGTTTGTCACGACGGTCTTGCCGACATCGCCTGAGGCTCCGCACGGGCTGGTCGCGCTGCTGTACGCGTATCTCGTGACGACATCGTTCGTTCTTCTGTCGACGACGCGTCTGATCTCGGTCACACGCCATTCTTCGTCGTATTCGACCGACGTGACGTTGCCGACCGCGTCGGTGATCTGCGTGAGCAGGCCTTCACCGTTGTAGGCGTATCTCGTGACGTTTCTGTCAGGATCAGTGACGGACGTGAGGTTGCGTCTTTCGTCGTATCCGTATCTCCACTGCCGTCTGGTGGAGTCCTCGAACTGCGAGATGTCGCTGCTTTCGTTCTGCGTGACTCTGACGACACGACCCTGCGTGTCCGTGATGCCTCTGAGCACATCGCCGCTGCGTTCGAAGGTGATCGTGTTGCCGTTCGCGTCCACGATTGCATTCAAGTACGTCCATTCACTGGTGCCGTACTCCCATCTGACCCCCGCCGCGGTCCATGTCAGCGTGTGTTCGCCTTCTCTGTTCTCGACCAAGGTCGCATCGATTCCCGGCGCCTTCGCGAAGCTCCCATCTCTGAGCCGCTTGAACTGCGCGCGGTACCCGTCGGGTTGGATCAGGCAGCGCGACCCGTCGTCGTCGCACTCGTACAACGCGGCATCCGCACCGACCGAGAGCGTCCAGCCGCGGCCGGTCTGGCCGTTGCCGTCCTCCTGCGCGTTGTAGTAGCGGTTAACGTCGAGGTCCAGGCCCGTTCCGGCGATGCTCAGATCCTGCGCTGCAAGCACACCGTTCCCGCCGGCAACGTTGACTCTGAACTGCTGGCGATCTGAGATGGCGAAATCGTCGAACGTGTAGTCGGTGCTCCCGCCAGACCGCGGGTAGTAGTTGACCTCGAGATACGGCCAGTAGTCTTCGTCCCAGAAGTCGTCGAGATGAACGTCGACGCGCTGTCCACTCTGGTGGTGCCGTCGTCGCGCAGCATGATGCCGTTGTTCGCGACGCCGTCCTCGTACCAGCCGCGGACCAGGCCCGTGATCGTCCATGACGACCATTCGTTGACCGTCGGCGGGGCCGTCGAGTCAACTGGTTCAGCCGCGAAGTCCCCGCCGGCCGTGCTCCAGTTGTTCGTCGAGTCACGTCTGATCCAGGTGGCGTCCTCCGTCCAGGACGACGTGACCTGGTGGGCGTTGATCGCCACCGGGCCTTCAGTTTCGTTCCAGTCGTTGTACGCATGCACGCCGGCATTCAGCACGCTGGCCGCTGCTGGCAGACCCGCGAGGGAGAACTTCAGCAGCCCACGATGATCGTGCAGTCTTCTGCCGGTGGCGTGTCCCACCCAGAGTTCTTCTTCTTCGCAGTAGTTGATTCTCGTGTCCTCGCCGTCGATGAAGCAGTCGGCGGTTTCCGTGACGCTGAGCGTCGGATCGATCGTGACCGGGAACGCGCGCTTCGGTCCCTCGAGCCAGCGGCGCGACAGGCTCAGCCGCACGATCCACGCGTCGCCCGCGCGCTCGGCGCGCAGCGAGAGCGCGCCCTTGGGCGCAAGCGACTTGTCAGCGTCGTATGCGAACGGCGCGCTCAGCCGGAACTCACGCTCGCCGGCGGCGTTCTGCGCGGCAATCGAGCCATTCGGGAGGTTCTTCAGTGTCAAGCCCGAGCTGGCGTCGACGTCGAATGTGAAGGTGGACGCCGCCGTGGCGTCCGCGAGCACGAGCTCCTCCTTGATCGCCGACGTCTTCGTCGACCAGCGGGCCGTGACGCCCTCGGCGACGTCAGCGAAGCTGGCGACCTCGCCATCGACGCTGGCGGCGACGTCCGCGCCGCGAAGCTGCAGCGCCAGCCAGGCGCTGCCGTGCTCCATGCGAATTGGACCGTCGCCAAGCGAGCTGGGAATGCTCGCGCGGTAGCGGCCCCCGGCGGAGACCCAGCTCGCGCCGTCGCGACGAAGGCGGTTGTCAGCCGCGCGCCAGCCGCCGTGTCCGTCCTTGACGTTGACGGCCTGCTGGAAGACGCGCGTCACAAGCGATCCGTCCTCCTTGGCCCAGGTGCGCGAACGCGCCGTCCAGCGTTCGTGCAATGCGTCGGAGCTGACGAACGGGCGTAGCTGCCCGTCAGCGCCGAGCGAGACGCGATCGCCTCTTGAATGATTCGCCGCGTGGCCGGCTCCATACACCGGCCACGGGTATGCGACAACTGCCAAAAGCAACGCAGCCAGCACGACTTGCGCGCTGCGCGCCATACGTTTGGACATGAGTTCCCCCGGTCAAAACCCGCTAAACGCTAGCGGTTGTTTGATTGATCTGCGTCTTTTCGCAGATCGCGCCGTTCATTTGCAAACAGCAAAAATCAAGACGTTCTCGCCATTACCACGGCTATAAACCGGCGGAATTGTTACTCGTAGGCAAGCGCTTGCAGAATGTCCAACTTCGCGGCACGCCGGGCGGGCCAGATCGCAGCGAGCACGCCGAAGACGGCCGCGACGAGCAGGAGGAGGATCAAGCTCCCGATTGGAATTGAGATCGTGAAACCCTCGCTCTTGAGCGGGATCGTCACGAGCACGGCGAAGATCGCACCCAGGACGACGCCGATCACCGCGCCGATCAGCGCCGTGATGACCGACTCGTAGCGCACCATCTGCTTGACCTGACGGCGCGAGGTGCCGATCGCCCGCAGCATTCCCAGCTCACGCGTGCGCTCGTGAATCGTAAGCATGAGCGTGTTGAGGATCCCGAAGAGAGCAATTACGAGTGCGAGCGCGAGCAGCACGTAGAACAGCGCAAGCAGCTGGTTGACCTGCTTCTCCTGGTCCTTGACGAAGCCCTGTTTCGTGAGCACCTCGAGGCTCGGGTACTGGGCTCCCACCGCCTTGTCGGCTCGGGCCGCGACCGCGTCGGCGTCGGCGCCCGGGCTCGTGGTCGCGACGAGGAACGCGCTCCCCTTCACGTTGAAGTCGCGTGCGAGCACCTGGTTGGTGAGCGTCAACTCCGCGAACAGGCGCGCATCGTCGTAGATGCCGCGCACGGTCGTCGTCAGCCGCGCCCCCGTCGGCGTCGTGAGATGGAGCTGTGCACCGACCTGCACGTCGTGCTTGTCCGCCCAGTCCTTCGAGATGGTGGCATCGGTGGGGCCGAGCGAGCGCAGCGTCGCCGGCGATCCGTCGGTCCATTTGACGTTGAAGACGTCGTCGGCGCTGGCCGGGTCGATTCCGGACACCTGGGGCTTGCCTGCGCCCGTCGCGATCGCCTTCGAGTAGCGCACCTCGGAGACGACGTCGACGCCCTCGACGTCGGCGAGCGTCTGGGTGGCCGGCGCCGGCAGCGGCTGGAAGTTCGTGCTCTGGGCGATCAGCTCGCTCTTCAGGCCCGAGTCGATGACCTCGCCGATCGAGGCCTTCAGGCCGGCCGCGAAGACGGTGATGAAGCCGACGAGCGCGACGCCGATCATCAGCGATGCCGCGGTCGCCGCGGTGCGGCGCGGGTTGCGCGTCGCGTTCTCGCGAGCGAGCCGTCCGCTGACGCCGCGCAGGCGCTCCAGCGGGAGCCCGACGGCCAGCGCGAGAGGAACGACGATGTGCGAGGCGAGCAGTCCGGCACCGATGAAGATCACCGCCGCGCCGGCGCCGATCAGCGCCGCCGCGTCACCGCCGCTGGCCGAGCCGAACAGCCCGAGCAGCATCAGCGCCACGCCGAGCAGGGAGATGGCGGTCGCGATCGGCGTGCGCCAGCGCGCCGAGCGCCCGCGCGGGAGGCTCGCCGCGTCCTGCAGCGCGGCGATCGGCGGGACCCTCGTGGCGCGGACCGCCGGCCCGAGTGCGGCGACGAGCGTGATCAGTGTGCCGACCACGATCGAGACGACGATCGTGCGCGTCTCGACCACGATGCCGCTTGTCGGCAGGTCGCCGCCGAACAGCGAGATCAGGCCCTTCAGCGCGGGCGCGAGCACGAAGCCGGCGAGGAAGCCGATCGTCGAGGCGAACAACCCGAGCAGGAACGCCTCGCCGACAACCGCGCGCAGGACCTGGCGGCGGTTGGCGCCGATCATCCGCAGCAGCGCGAACTCGCGCATCCGCTGCGCGACCGTGATCGAGAAGGTGTTGACGATCAGGAACGCGCCGACGAACAGCGAGATGCCGGCGAAGACGAACAGGAACGTGCGCAGGAAGCCGAGCTGGTCCTTGATGTCCTGCGAATCCGAGCGTGCCTGCTGCTCGCCCGTGCGAACGGTGACCTTCTCCCCCGCGAGTGCGGTCCGGACGTCGGAGGCGAGCTGCGGCGGCGTGACGCCCGGCTGGGCGGCGACCTGGATCGTCGTGTACTCGTCGTGCAGGTCGAGCAGCCGCTGGGCGACCGCGGGCGTGACGACCGCGACGGCCGCGCCGCCGAGCGAGTTGGCCTCGCCGAACTTCGCGATGCCGACGAGCTTGAAGCGCTCCTGCGGGCCTTGGCCCGACAGCGCCACCATGTCGCCCAGCTCGAAGCCGGCCTTGTTGGCGCTGGACTTGTCGATCGAGACCTCGTCCGGCGCGCGCGGCTGACGACCCTCGACGTAGACGAACGGGTCGAAGCGCTTCGGCGTCGTGTCCGAGATGAACATCGGCGCGCCGGTCGAGATCAGCGGCTCGTCGTCCTTGTCGTAGATCTGGCCCGGCAGGAAGACCGAGCCCGACGCCAGCTCGACGCCCGGCGCGTTGCGGACGCGCTCGAGGACCGCTGCGTTCAACGGCGACGGGATCGTCGACTGCGCGTCCTGATCGGAGGCGGAGAACAGCCGCTTGGGCGTGACGACGACGTCGACGCCCTCGTTGGCGGTCTGGAAGACCTCGTCGAAGGACTTGTCGATCGTGTCGGTCAGCAGGTAGGTGCCGGACACCAGCGCGACGCCCAGCACGACGGCGAACGCCGTCAATGCCGTGCGCAGCTTGCGCGTGGCGATGCCGCGAAGCGAGAGGCCGAGCATCAGGCAGCCGTCCGCATCAGGTCATGAACCTGATCCAGGGTGCGGACCGGCTCGTCATGCACGATGCGACCGTCGGCGAGCACGACGATGCGGTCAGCGGTCGCGGCCGCGCTTGCCTCGTGCGTGACCATCACGACCGTCTGGCCGAGCTGGTCGACCGCCTGACGCAGCAGCTTCAGGACCTCGGCGCTCGCGACCGAGTCGAGGTTCCCCGTAGGCTCGTCGGCGAAGACGACGGCGGGCTTGCTGATGAGCGCGCGGGCGACGGCGACGCGCTGCTGCTGACCGCCGGACAGCTCGGAGGGATGGTGCGTGAGGCGGTCGCCGAGGCCGACGGTGGCGACCAGCTGGTCGCGCCACGCGTCGTCGATCTTGCGCCCGGCGATCTTCAGCGGCAGCTCGATGTTCTCCTGCGCCGTCAGCACCGGCAGGAGGTTGAACGACTGGAAGATGAAGCCGACCTTGTCGCGCCGCAGCTCGGTCAGGCGTCTGTCGTCGAGCGTGCCGAGGTCGACGCCGTCGATCGTCACACTGCCGGACGTCGGCTTGTCGAGGCCGGCGAGCACGTGCATCAGCGTCGACTTGCCGGAGCCGGAAGGACCCATGATCGCGGTGAACCCGCCGGTTGACAGCGCGAGGCTCACGCCGGCGAGCGCGTCGACGGCAGCCTCGCCCTCGCCGAAGCGGCGGCACAGGTCGACGGCGGTGACGATCGGGGTCATGCTCACGAGGGAGTCCTTTCGCTGCGGGGGGCGTTCACGTCGGGGGGATCGGCGTTGCTCGCAAGCCTGACGGCTGTGATGGTCGAAGTGAAGCGGGAAGGCCCACGACTCGTTCTGGGGCTGACCCCACCACGAGCGTGAGCGGGATGCTCAGACGGCGCCCGCCGCGGCGACGATCGCCGCGTAGGCCTCAGCCGGCTCGGATGCGCCGAAAACCGCCGAGCCGGCGACCAGCAGACTAGCGCCGCTCTCGGCGCACGGCGCCGCCGTCGTCTCCCCCACGCCGCCGTCGACCTCCAGCGCCGCGACGCCGTCCCGCCCGCCCAGCAGCTCGCGCAGGCGCGCCAGCTTCGCGATCGAGGCAGGGATGAACGGCTGACCGCCCCAGCCCGGATTCACGGACATGCAGAGGGCGAGGTCGAGCAGGTCGGCGACGTCGGCGAGCATCTGCGGCGGCGTCGCCGGGTTGATCGCGGCACCTGCCGCGCAGCCCGCGTCCTTGATCGCCCCCAGCGCGTAGTGCAGGTGCGGCGTCGCCTCGGCGTGGACGGTGACGACGTCCGCGCCGGCACGCACGAACTCGGCGACCTGCCGCTCAGGCCGCTCGATCATCAGGTGGACGTCGAGGATCCCGCCGGCCGCGTGGACCTGGTCGGCGAGCGCCGAGACGATCAACGGGCCGATCGTGATCGGCGGGACGAAGTGGCCGTCCATCACGTCCACGTGGATCACCCGCGCGCCGGCCTCCATCACCTCAGCGACCTGGGCGCCGAGGCGCGCGAAGTCGGCAGAGAGGATCGAGGGCGCGACGCGGCGGTCGCGCAGCAGTTCAGTCGCGGCGGCGGTCATGGCGGAAGTCTCGCTGATAGCCCGGCGGCTGCTCAGACAGGCGTCAACATGCTGCCCTTGCAGTGATTGCACATCACGATCGCGGTGCTCGACATCCGCACGATCGTCGAGTGCTCGCCACAGTTCGGGCAGACGGAGACCAGCTCATAGCGGTTGAGGCAGTAGACGCAGCGATAACGGCCGGGCATCGTCGTCGGACGCAGCCATGGCTCGCCGCAGCCCGGACACTCCGGACCGAGGTCGACCGCCTGCTCGCTCATGAGCGTGCCTCGCGCATGGCCCCGTGATAGCGCATTCGGCGGACGAGCGCCGCACGGATGCGACCAGGCGCGCGCGTCTGCACGCCCACTGGCACGGCGTCAGGCGGCACGTCGCAGGCGGGCGAGGAAGAAGCCGTCGGTTCCGTCGCGGTGCGGCAGGAGCTGGACTGCGCGGGGCTCGCCGGCCGCGGCCTGCCCCGGGTGCAGTGCGCCGAGGTCGTCGAGCGTGAAGGCGGGATGGGCGGCGAGGAACGCCCGCACGACCTGCTCGTTCTCCTGCGGGGAGATCGTGCAGGTGGCGTACAGCAGCGTCCCGCCGGGGCGCAGCGCAGCGGCACCCGCGGTGAGGATCCGCTGCTGCAGCGCGGCGAGCGCGGGGATCGTCGTGGCGCGCATGCGCCAGCGCAGGTCCGGACGACCCTGGAGCGTGCCGAGGCCGGAGCAGGGCGGGTCGACGAGGACGGCGTCGAAGGGGCCGTCGGTGCGCGGCTCGGCGGCGTCGCCGGTCTCGACGCGCACGGCGCTTGCGTGCAGGCGCGTGCACGTCTCGCGCAGCGCGCGGGCGCGGCCGGGGTGACGCTCGACCGCGACCAGCTCGCCGCTGCCCTCCATCAGTGCCGCCAAGTGCGTGGCCTTGCCGCCGGGCGCGGCGCAGAGGTCGAGCACGCGCATCCCGGGCGCAGGTGCCAACAAGTGGGCGGCGTGCATCGCGGCGCGTGACTGGGCGACGAGCGCGCCGGAGGTCCAGAGCGGGTCGGCGGCGAGCGCGAAGGGGCCGTCGAGCACGAGGCCCTCGGGGAGCGCGGCCTCGCGGGTAGTCGGGTCACCGGGAGGAGCAGCCGCGGGTAAGCCGCCGCCGAGCGCCCCGGTCGCGCGCCGAACGGACACCTCGCGCGCCATCAGCTCGGCGAGCACGTCGGCGGGAGCGGCGACGAGCGTGTTGACGCGCAGCGCCGCCTCGGCCGGCTCGTTGACGCGCGCGAGCAGGGCGCGCGCGTCGGCGGCGCCGAGCGCGTCCCACCAGAGGCGCGCGAGCCAGTCAGGCACTGAGTGGCGCAGAGCGGCGCCGGTGGGCGTGGTGTCGTCGATCGCGGCGATCAGGTCCGGTCCCTCCTTCGCCGCCCGGCGCAGGACGGCATTGACGAGCCCGGCGCCGCGCGCGGCGCCGCCGCCGGCCTGTTTCGCCTGCTCGACGCTCTGGTCCACCGCGGCGTGCGGGGCGACGCCGTCGAGGAACAGCAGTTGGAGGCAGCCGAGCCGCAGCACGTCGCGCAACGCCGGGTCGAGCTGCGTGACCGGCCGCTTGGCGAGCTTCTCGATCACGTGATCGAGCGTGCGACGGCGCTGGACGGCGCCGTAGGCCAACTGCGTCGCGAAGGCGCGCTCGCGCGAGTCCAGTCCGGCGCGCGTGGCTTCGGCGGCAAGCGCGCGGTCGGCGTAGGCGTCGTCGTCCTCGACGCGTCGCAGCACCGTCGCCGCAACTTGGCGCGCGGGTGAGATCGAAGTCACAGTCGGCGGCACGCCTGCATCGTAGGATCGATCGCGTGCAGACGCTGCTCGCGGCCGCGCTCGCCCCCGTCCAGCAGGACTACCTGCTCGAGGCGCGGCAGATGCAGGCGCTGTCGTTCGCGATCCACATCCCGCTGACCTGCTTCGGGATCGCCTTTCCCGCGATCGTCGTGTTCGTCGAGTGGCTGCACCTGCGGACGGGTGATCCGCTGTACCGCACGCTCGCGCGGCGCTGGTCGCGAATCATGCTGGCGCTGTTCGCCGTCGGCGTCGTGACGGGAACGATCCTGTCGTTCGAGCTGGGGATGTTGTGGCCACGGTTCATGGCGACGTTCGGCGACGTCTTCGGGCTCGGCTTCGCGATCGAGGGCTTCTCCTTCTTCCTGGAGGCGATCTTCATCGCCATCTACGTGTACGGGTGGGATCGCCTGTCGCCGCGGATGCACTTCCTCAGCGGCTTCCCGATCGTCGTGACGGGCGTGCTCGGCGCGGCGATGGTAATCGCGGTGAACGGCTGGATGAACCATCCGGGCGGCTTCCGGCTGGTGGACGGCAAGGCGGTGGACGTACAACCGTGGAATGCCCTGTTCGGCAACAGCTTCTTCTGGCATGAGCTGGTGCACATGTACTTCGCGGCGTACATCGTCGTCGGCTTCCTGCTGGCCGGCACGTACGCGTTCGGGCGGCTGCGCGGGCGCTGGGGCCGCTACGAGCGGACCGCGCTGGCGATCCCACTGACGATCGCGGCGTTGGCGGCGCCGGCGCAACTGCTTGTCGGCGACTGGGCGGCGCGGGAGGTCGCTGTGGCGCAGCCGGTCAAGCTGGCGGCGATCGAGGGGCTGCAGCACACGACCGCGGGGGCGCCCGAGACGCTGCTGGGCTGGTACGACGCCTCGACGGGTGAGATCAGCGGCGGGATCGAGGTTCCGAAGCTGCTCTCGCTGCTGGCGGACCACGACCCCGACGGCACCGTGCAGGGCCTCGACAGCGTGCCGCCGGACGACCGTCCGCAGGCGATCAACGTCGTGCGATTCGCGTTCCAGGCGATGGTCGGGATCGGGACGCTGCTGGCCGCGCTGGGGGTGTTCGTGCTGCTGGTGCGTTGGCGGCGCCAGCGGCTGCCGCAGTCGCGCTGGTTCTACCGAGGGCTGGTGGTGGCGGGGCCACTGTCGGTCGTGGCGCTGATCTGCGGCTGGATCGTGACCGAGGTCGGCCGCCAGCCGTGGGTCGTCTACGGCGTGATGCGGACGGAGGAGGCGGTGACCGGAGCCGGTGGGATCCCTGTCGGCTATGCGGTGCTGGCGCTCGTGTACGCGGGCCTGCTGCTCGCCGTGGCGTGGATCCTGCGGCGGCTCGCGCGCGCTCCTCTCGGCGGCGTGGGCGATCCGCAGCCGACGCGCGAGGAGGTGGCGTAGTGGAGCTGTCGGCCGTCCCCCTGCTGATCGCGCTGGTGGGGCTGGCGCTCTACGTCGTGCTCGGCGGAGCGGACTTCGGCGCGGGCTTCTGGCAGCTGCTCGCGGGTCGGGGCGCGGGCGGGCGGCGGATCCGCGACCATGCGCACGACGCGATGGCGCCGGTCTGGGAGGCGAACCACGTATGGCTCGTGTTCGTGCTCGTCGTGATGTGGACGTGCTATCCGACGGCGTTCGCGTCGATCGCCTCGACGCTGGCGATCCCGCTGTTCATAGCCGCGGTGGGGATCATCTTGCGCGGGACGGCCTACGCCCTGCGAGCGGGAACCTCGCGCGCCCGGGAGCTGAGGGCGGTCGACGGCGTGTTCGGGATCTCCTCGTTGCTGACGCCGTTCGCGCTTGGCACCGTCGTGGGCGCGGTGGCCGCCGGAACGGTGCCGGTCGGCAACGCTGCCGGGAGCGAGTGGTCGAGTTGGACGGGGGCGCTGTCGTTGTTCGTGGGTGCGCTGGCGGTGGCGGTGGGTGCCTACCTTGCGGCTGTGTATCTGGCTGCCGATGCGGTGCGGCGTGGCAATCTTGAGCTGGAGCGGGCGTTCCGGATGCGGGCGCTCGGGACGGGCGTGGTGGCGGGTGGCTTCGCGCTTGGCGGGCTTGTCGTACTGCACGCCGACGCGCATGCGCTCTACCGGGATCTGGTCGCCGGGGATGGGTTGCTGGCACTGATCGTGTCGGCGATCGCCGGTGTGGCAACGCTCGTGCTCGTCGTGCGCCGCCACTACGAGGCTGCCCGCTACTCGGCCGCGCTGGCAGTGGCGGCCGTGGTCGCGGGCTGGGCGCTCGCGCAGGCGCCGCGGCTGCTGCCGGGGTTGACGGTGTCCGAGGCGGCGGCTGGTGACGACACGCTCGTGGCCGTGATCGTGGCGGTCGCGGCAGGGGCTTTGATCCTGGCGCCATCGCTGGCGCTGCTGTTCAGGTTGACGTTGCGCGGGGCGTTGGGGCACGGCGACCACGAGGAGGAGCCCGCGGTGGAGGCGCGCCCGGCTCAGGCGCTGGGGGCTTCCCGCAGTGGCCTGCTGGTCCGGATCGCCGGCGCCTGCCTGATCGCATCGCTCGGCTTCCTCACGATCGCCGACGCCGGGTGGGCGCACGCGATCGGCGTGGTCGCGCTCGTCGGGTTCGTCGCGGTGGGGTTCCGCGCGGCGGTGCCGCTGGAGGACCGGCAATCTGGCGCCCTTGAAGGGCGCCAAAGTGCCGCTCCTTAGGCTCGGCGCCCGCGCAGGTAGTCGGCGCCGCTCATGGCGCGACCGCCGGGCGGTTGGACCAAGGTCAACTCCAGGACGGTCCCCTCGGCGCAGCCGAGCACCAGGCGCTCTCCCTCGTGGTCGAGCGTGCCGGCAGGGACCGCCGCGTCGGCGGCGAGCTGGGCGCCGTGGACGCCGAGCAGCGAGCCGTCCGGCAGCTCCAGGCGCGCGCCGATGTGCGGGGTGAGAGCGCGCACGATGCGTTCGAGCACAGCGGCCGGTTGCGCCGCCGGTTGCAAGGTCCGGTCCTCCGGCCCGATTTTCTCCGCGTACGTCACCGCGGACTCGTCCTGCTCGACCCACGGCGGGCGCTCGTCGAGAGCGCGGACGAGCAGCTCCCCGGAGATCGCCGCCAACCGCTGGGCGAGGCTTCCGTACGTGTCGTCCGCCCTGATCGGCTCGCGCTCCAGCAGGCAGACGGGACCGCTGTCGAGGCCGGCGGTGACCTGCATGATCGCGACGCCGGTCTCGCCGTCGCCGGCCATGATCGCGCGCTCGATCGGGGCGGCGCCGCGCCAACGGGGCAGCAGCGACGGATGGACGTTGAAGAGCTCGTGCTCGGACAGCAGCGGCTCCTTCAGCAGCGCGCCGAACGCGCAGACGCAGACGGCAGCGGGCTTGGCGGCGGCGATCTGGGCGCGTGCCTCCGCCCCGTTGACGTCCTCGGGCTGGGTCAGCTCGATCCCGAGCGCGCGGGCGGTGTCGGCGACCGGCGGGGACTGCAGTGTGCGGCCGCGGCCCTGCGGGCGGTCGGGGCGGGTGATGACGAGGGTGGGTCGGTGCGGGCTGGCCGGTGCGGCGAGCCTCCGCAACACCGCAGCTGCGAAGTCCGAGGTGCCGAGGTAGACCGTGCTCACGCGGCTTGCTCGGCGCCCTCGCGCAGGATGCGCATGGCCGCCTTGCGCTGGTCGCGCGAGGTGCGGTCGAGGATCAGCACGCCGTCGAGGTGGTCGATCTCGTGCTGCAGCACGCGCGCCTCGAGTCCGCTGGCCTCGATCGTGACCGCGTCGCCGTGCTCGTTCTGGGCGCGGACGCGCACGTAGACGGGCCGCTCGACGTCGACGTGGACCCCTTGGAGGCTGAGGCACCCCTCCTCCATCGACTCCGTCTCGTCGCCGCTCCACTCGACCACGGGGTTGACGACGGCGACGATCGGCGAGTCCTGCTCGACGCGGTAGACGAGCACGCGGTGGAGCTTGCCGAGCTGGGTGGCGGCCAGGCCGATGCCGAGCGAGTCCTCCATGATGCCGCCCATCTGCTCGATCTCGGTGCGCAGCGCGTCGTCGAAGCGCTCGACGGGCCGCGCGGCGCTCTTGAGGACCGGATCGCCGAACTGACGCACGTGCTGGAGCGCCGCCAGGCGGCGCGCAACGACCTCGGGATCGAGCCGTGGCTCGTCCTCGTCGTGCTCGTGGTGCTCGTGCGGATCGGTCTCGTCGGCCATCGGATCGAAGTCTAGTTTGCGTTCTCCGCTACTGCGGGTCGACGTCGACGCTGAGCTGCGCGCGCCGGCCGACGGCCGTGCGGGCGACCGCGTCGACCGCCGCCGCGACCGCGGCGACCGCCGTCCGGCGCGCCTGAGCCTTGATCACGACCTGGCTGCGCTCGCGGCCGCGCAGGCGGAAGAGCGGCGCGGGGCCGAGCACCATCACGTCGGTCCCAACCCGCTCGGCGATGCCGTCGCGCACCGCCTGCGCGGCGGTCGCGGCGTCGCCGGGCTCCTCTGCCGAGCAGACCACGCGGATCAGCGAGGCGAACGGCGGATAGGAGAGCGCGCGGCGCCGCCCCAGCTCGCCAGCGAGGAAGCCCTCGCTGTCGTGCCGGGAGGCGGCCATGATCGACGGCGCGTCGGGCGAGAGCGTCTGCACGAGCACCCGGCCGTTGCCGTTCCCGCCGCGTCCGGCGCGCCCCGCGAGCTGCGCGACGAGCGCGAAGGTGCGCTCCTCGGCGCGGAAGTCGGGGAAGCGCAGCGTCTGGTCGGCGTCGAGCACGACGCCGAGCGTGACGTCGGGGAAGTCGTGGCCCTTGGCGACCATCTGCGTGCCGACGAGCACCCCGGCGGGCGCGGCGTCGAAGCGCTCCAGCGCGCGAGCGACCGCGCCCTTGCTCGCGGCGACGTCGGCGTCGAGCCGCAGGATCGGGAAGTCCGGATCGCCCAGCGCCTCGACCAGCTCCGTCTCGATCCGCTCGGTGCCGGCGCCGTGGCGAGCGACGGAGACCGAGTGGCACTCGGTGCAGCGCTCCGGCACGTGCTCGCGATGGCCGCAGTGGTGGCAGGTGACCGCCTGCTCGCCGCGATGCAGCACCAGCGCGACGTCGCACTGCGGGCACGTCCAGACGTGGCCGCAAGAGCGGCAGGACAGGAAGTTCGACCAGCCGCGGCGGTTGACGAGCACGATCGCCTTGCGCCCAGCGCGGCGTACGTCTCCCAGCGCCTCCCGGGTGACGGGGTGCAGCGGGTGGCGCGCCTCCCGCATGTCGAGCACCTCGATCGGCGGCAGCGGGCGGCCGTCGACCCGCTGCGTGAGCCGCAGACGCGAGAGCGCCTGAAACGACTCCGGTCGCGGCGTCGCGCTGCCCGCCAGCAGAACGGCGCCGGCGTCCTGCGCGCGCTTGGCAGCGACGCGGCGGGCGTCGTAGCGGGGGTCGCCCTCATGCTTGTAGGCCGACTCGTGCTCCTCGTCGACGATCACGAGGCCGAGGTCGGCGACGGGCGCGAAGACGGCCGAGCGCGGGCCGACGCAGATGCGCGCGTCGCCGCGTGCGAGCTGCAGCCACTCGTCGTAGCGCTCGCCTTGGCCGAGCTGGGAGTGCAGCACCGCGACGGTGTCGCCGAAGCGCGCCTGGAAGCGCGCGACCGTCTGCGGCGCAAGCGCGATCTCGGGAACCAGCACAATCACGCCCTTGCCGGCGGCGAGCGCCGCCTCGGCGGCCTTCAGGTAGACCTCCGTCTTGCCGGAGCCAGTGACGCCGTGAAGCAGGAAGCGACGGGTGGCGGAGTCGGCGCCCGTCGTTGTGGGAGGAGCAGGATTCGAACCTGCGGCCGCGGCTGGCGTGGACGTCGCCAATGCTGCAAGGATCGGGGCGAGCGCCTCGCGCTGCTCGGGCGTCAGCGCTGGCGCGTGGGCGCTGCGCGCGCCGATCGCGCGGGTGACCGGGCGCCGGCGCTGCTCGCGCTGCTCCAGCACGAGCAGGCCGCGATCGGCGAGGCGGCGCAGCCCGCCGTGGTCGGCGCCCGTCGCGGTGGCCGGCAGCGCGCCATCCGCGGCAAGGCGCTCCAGCACGGCGCGCTGGCGTGCGGTCAGTCGTACGCCGGTTGTGACGGACCCGCCCTCCACGGCCGTCGGGCCGGCGCCGTTCGCGACCGCGGCCCGGCCTTCGTCCGTCACCTCCGCGACGAGCACCTCGCGCGTTCGCACGCGCGGCTTGACTGCGCGCCCGGCGCCGGGCGGCAGTACGAGCTGCATCGCCCGCGCGACCGTCGAGCAGTACTCGTCCGCGATCCAGCGCGCGAGCGCGACGAGGTCGGGCGGGATCGCCGGCTCGACGCGCGCGCGCGGCTCCGCCAGCCGCTCGGGCGCGAGCTCCGACGTCTCGGCGCGCTCGACGACGATGCCGAGCACCTCGCGGCCCGCAAACGGGATCGCGAGCAGCGTCCCGACACCGGCGTCGGAGAGGGCTTCCGGCAGGCGGTAGTCGAACGGCCCGCGCAGCGCTCGTGCGGTCGTCAGGGGCTCGATGCGGGCAATCGGCGGCACGCCACCCACACTAGATGGCGTCGGCGTCGTGACGTAGGCTGCGCACGTGGCACTGGAGCTGCACCCGGACGAGCGTGTGATCTTCGACGGGCATCCGTCGTGGCGCGGGACGCTCAGCTTCTACGCCCGCGGCGTGCTGATCGCGCTCGTGGGCGCCGGGATCGCCGCGCTCGTGACGGTGATCGGCGACTCCTTCTCGTTGGGTACGACGATCGCGGTGTTCGTCGCGCTCGTGGCGGCCGTGATCCTCGTCGGCTTCCTCTTCCGCATGACGACGACGTACACAATCACGAACCAACGGCTGACGATCCGCCGCGGGATCCTCGCGCGTCACATGCAGGAGACGCGTGTCGAGCGGGTGCAGAACGTCAACACGAGCCAGACGGTGGTGGACCGGCTGCTGCGCGTCGGGGCCGTCGACTTCGACACCGCCGGCAGCGACGACTCCGACTTCACCTTCCGCGGCGTCGCGAACCCGGCGCGGGTCGTGACCGCCGTCGACGAGGCGCACCGCGCTCGCGAGAGCGCGGTGCGGCAGACGTCGCCCGGCGGGCTGTAGAGCTTCTTCGCTAGACCGACGCTTCGGCGCTGAGGCCGGCAGCCGCGCGCAGGGCGTCGGCCTTGTCGGTCTTCTCCCACGTGAAGTCGTGGTCGTCGCGGCCGAAGTGGCCGTACGCCGCGGTCTTCTGGTAGATCGGCCGGTGGAGGTCGAGGTAGGCACGGAAGGCGCCGGGACGCAGGTCGAAGTGCTCGCGCACGAGCTCCTCGATGCGCGCGCGGCTGATGCCGGATGCCTCGGTGCCGAACGTCTCGACCATGATCGAGACCGGCTGCGCGACGCCGATCGCGTAGGCGACCTGCACCTCCGCGCGCTCGGCGAGGCCGGCGGCGACGAGGTTCTTGGCGACGTAGCGGGCGGCGTAGGCGGCCGAGCGGTCGACCTTCGACGGGTCCTTGCCGGAGAAGGCGCCGCCGCCGTGGCGGGCCATGCCTCCGTAGGTGTCGACGATGATCTTGCGACCAGTCAGGCCGCAGTCGCCGACCGGGCCGCCGATCACGAAGCGCCCCGTCGGGTTGACGAGGAACTCCTTGCGCAGCTTGCCGGCGTCGTAGAGATCCTTCGGCAGAATCGGCAGCACGACGTGCTCCCACAGGTCGTCCGGGATCAACGACTCGGCGCCCTCGGCGTGCTGGGTGGAGATCAGCAGCTTTTCGATCTCGACCGGCTTGCCGTCGCGGTAGCGGACCGAGACCTGCGTCTTGCCGTCCGGGCGCAGGTAGTTCAGCTCGCCGGCCTTGCGCACGTCGGCGAGGCGCTTAGCGAGCTTGTGCGCAAGCGAGATCGGCAGCGGCATCAGCTCGGCGGTCTCGTTGGAGGCGTAGCCGAACATCATCCCCTGGTCGCCCGCGCCGGCAAGGTCGAGCTCGTCGTCCTTGCCCGGTCCGGTGCGCACCTCGTGCGACTGGTTGACGCCCTGGGCGATGTCGGGTGACTGCTTGTCGATCGCGTTGAGGACCGCAGCGGAGTCGGCGCTGAAGCCGAGGTCAGCGTCGGTGTAGCCGATCCCGCGAATCGTCTCGCGCGCGATCTCCTGGATGTCGACGTAGGTGTCGGTCGAGATCTCGCCGGAGACGACGACGAGCCCCGTGTTGACGAGCGTCTCGCAGGCGACGCGACCGTACGGGTCGTCGCGCAGGACCGCGTCGAGGACGCCGTCGGAGATCTGGTCGGCGATCTTGTCCGGGTGACCCTCGGTCACGGACTCGGACGTGAAGAGGAACTCGTTGTCAGAGAAGGTCGTCATGGGTCTCGGGTCGGCTCCGCGGGTCGGTGTCGGTACGGTGGCGCGGACGTAAGCGTACCGGGGTCAGCGGGCGCGCGACTGGGCTGCACGACGCGATGCGGTGCGGGCGCTGCCCTCGCCGCGGCGCTCGTTGCGCTCGACGAAGTCGATGATCAGGGGGATCCCGTCCATCCCGTAGCGCTCGCGCATGCGGTTCTCGATGAAGTAGGCGTAGTCGCGCGTGACGCGGGCGCGCGAGTTGACCTGGATCGAGAAGCGTGGCGGCCGCTCGTCCGTCTGCGTCATGTAGATCAGCTTCAGACGGTGGTTCTGCTTGGCCGGCGGCTGACGGATCTCCTGGATCTCGGAGAGGAAGCGGTTCAGCTGCGGCGTGGGGATGCGGCCCGAGGTGCGGTCGGCGAGCGCGAGCGCCTCGATCAGCAGGCGCTGGACGTGGCGGCCCGTCTTCGCGCTGGCGGTCAGCACGCGCGGACGCAGCCGCAGCTTGCTGAGGACGCGGGCGCGCTCGTGGTCGAGGTCGAACTCGGGCTGGTCCTCCCCACCCGTCAGGTCCCACTTGTTCAGCACGAGGGCGGTCGCGCAGCCGCTCTGCATCGCCAGCTCGGCGATCCGCAGGTCCTGCGAGGTGATGCCGTCGCTTGCGTCGCAGACGACGAGGGCGACGTCGGCGCGCTCGGCGGCGCGGCGGGAGCGCAGCGCCGTGTAGTACTCGATCGAGTCGCCGACCTTTGCCTGGCGGCGCAGGCCGGCGGTGTCGACGAGGATCAGCTTGCGGTCCTGGAATTGGAACGGCAGGTCGATTGAGTCGCGCGTGGTGCCGGCGACCTCGGAGACGATCACGCGGTCGCTGCCGACGAACTTGTTGACCATGCTCGACTTGCCGACGTTGGGACGGCCGATCAGCGCGAGCCGGACGACGCCCTCGTCCTCCGCGATCTCGTCCTCGTCGGGCATCAGCGCGACGAGGCGGTCGAGCAGGTCGCCGGTGCCGAGCCCTTGTGCGGCGGAGACGGGAATCGGCTCGCCGAGGCCGAGCGCGTGGAACTCGGCGGCCAGCGGCATGTCCTTCACGCTGTCGCACTTGTTCGCCGCGATGATCACGGGCACGTTTCCCCGCCGCAGCAGGTCGGCCATCTCCTGGTCGCCGGGGCGCATGCCGGCGCGCGCGTCGACGACGAACATCGCCGCCTGCGCGTCGGCGAGCGCGGCGCGCGCCTGCTCCTGGATCGAGCGCGACAGCTCGTCGTGGTCGTCGAGGTCCACGCCGCCGGTGTCGATCAGCGTGAACGTGCGTCCGTTCCACTCGGTGTCGAGCTCCTTGCGGTCGCGGGTGACGCCCGGCCGCTCATGCACGACCGCCTCGCGCGACTGCGTGAGGCGGTTGACGAGCGAGGACTTCCCCACGTTCGGATAGCCGACGACGGCGACTTTCATCGGGCGAGCATAGAGACCGGCCGGCCGGCGGGCTCAGCGGCGCGCGGCGTCGACCAGCGCGACGACGCGGGCGATCACGTCGTCGAGCGTGAGGCCGGTGGTGTCCAGCAGGGTCGCGTCGACGGCGGCTTCGAGCGGCGAGTGCTCGCGCGTGGTGTCGCGCTCGTCGCGGATCGTCTGCTCGGCGAGCACCGTCCGGACGTCGGCGCCGAGCTGGTCGGCGCGGCGGCGGGCGCGTTCCTCTGGGCTGGCGGTGATGAAGACCTTGACGGCCGCGTCGGGCGCGACGACGGTGCCGATGTCGCGGCCCTCGGCGACCCAGTCGCCCTGCGCCACGATGCGCCGCTGCTGGGCGACGACGGCCTCGCGCACGGCCGGGTCGGCGGCTGCTTGGGAGGCGGCCTCGGAGGCCTCGGGGGTGCGGATCGCGTCGGTCACGTCGCGGCCGTCGAGCAGGACGCGCTCGCCGAGCTCGATGCGGATCTCGGGCGCGACGGCGGCGGGCGGGAGGCCGCGCTCTGTAGCGGCGAGCCCGACGCAGCGGTACATCGCGCCCGAGTCGAGGTACGTGAAGCCGAGCGCGTCGGCGACGGCGCGAGCGACGCTGGACTTTCCGGCCCCCGCGGGACCGTCGATAGCAACGACCATGGCGCGGGAGGCTACAGGCGGACGACCGTCCTGGATTGTGGTCGCAGGACGACCACAGGGCAGGACGGTCGCGGCGCGCGGACGCCGCACTGGTGCCGCCGTCCTGACTTAAGGTGCCAGGACGACCGCAGGGCAGGACGGTCTCGGCGTGTGGCGGCGCTAGCGGCGCAGCAGCGCTGCGAGGTCCGCCGCGAAGCCGGGGTACGACACGGCGGCGGCGCCCATCCCGTCGACTTCGACGCCCTCGCGGGAGGCGAGGCCGGCGATCGCGCCGAGCATGGCGAGGCGGTGGTCGCCGTGGGAGGCGATGCGGCCGCCGCGCAGGCCGCCGGTGCCGCGCACGACGAAGCCGTCGTCGGTCGCCTCTACGTCGGCGCCGAGTGCGCCGAGGCCGTCGACGACGGTGGCGATGCGGTCCGACTCCTTGAGACGCAGCTCCTGGGCACCGCGCACGATGGTCTCGCCCTCGGCGAAGCAGCCGAGCAGCGCGACCAATGGCAGCTCGTCGATCGCCAGCGGCACCTCAGATGCCTCGACGACGGTGCCGGTGAGCGGGCCGTAGGCGACGTCGAGCTCGGTGACGGGCTCGACCGCGGCGAACGTGCCCTCGGGCTCCAGGTCGCCGAGCACGACGGCACCCATCCGCTGGGCGATCCGCAGGAAGCCCGTGCGCGTCCAGTTGACGTTGACGTCCTCCAGGACGATCCGCGAGCCGGCCACGAGGATCGCGGCGGCGACCATGAACGCGGCCGAGGAGAGGTCGCCGGGGACGTCGACGGTGTCGATCCCCAGCTCGTCGACGTGGCCGACGCTGACGCGTGGGCCGTCGTGCGTGACGGGCGCTCCGGCGCGGGCGAGCATCCGCTCGGTGTGGTCGCGGCTCGGCGCGGGCTCGATCACCGTCGTGCCAGCGGCGGTGGTGAGGCCGGCGATCAGGACGCACGACTTCACTTGGGCGCTGGCGACGGGCATGTCGTACTCGATGCCCTGCAGGTCGGTGCCGTGGATCGTGAACGGCGCGAAGCGTCCATCGCGCGCTTCGATCCGCGCCCCCATCAGCCGCAGCGGCTCGGCGACGCGGTCGACGGGGCGGCGGCGGATCGAGTCGTCGCCGTCGAGCGTCCAGGAGCGGCCCGTCTGCCCGGCGAGCCAGCCCGGCAGCAGGCGCATCAGCGTGCCGGCATTGCCGACGTCGATCGGAGCGGCGGTCTCGACCGCGTGGCGCAGGCCGCAGCCGCGGATCACGAGCTCGCCTGGCCGCCGCTCGACGAGCGCGCCGAGCGCCTCGACCGCTGCGAGGGTGGAGTTAGTGTCGGCCGCGTCGAGGTAGTTGCGCACGCGCACCGGCTCGGGCGTCATCGCAGCGAAGAGCGCCGCGCGGTGCGAGATCGACTTGTCCGGCGGGACGCGCAGCGTCCCGCGCAGGCCGCTGGGGGCGGGATCGAAGCGAGCGGAGTCAGAGCCGGTCGCCAGGTCGCTCATGCGCGCGCGCGCCGGGAAACCCTGCTGCTCGACGAGCGCGAGTGCGCGGTCGGCCGGCTCGTCGCCGGCGATCCAGAAGGCGACGACGCCCTCGGAGTGGTCGGGGGCCGGGTAGAGCGCCATGTCGGTGATGTTGACGCCGGCCTTGCCGAGCTCCAGTGCGAGCGTCGCGACGACGCCGGGCTCGTTCGGCACGGAGACGCGCAGCTCGTGCAGCGGGCCACCGGCGAGCTGCGCCTCGAGCAGGCGGCGGCGGTCCTCCGCGGCGCCGTCGTTCCAGGCGGTCACGGCGTCGGCATCGGCGCGCTCAAGCGCTTCGCGGACGTCGCCGAGGCGGCGGATCGCCTCGTCCACCTGCGCGAGCAGCGCGTCGCGGTTGGAGAGGTAGATGTCGGTCCAGATCGCGCTGTTGGCGCCGGCGACGCGGGTGGCGTCACGGAAGCTGGGCCCGGTCGCGGGCAGTTGCTCGCGGGGGGTGGCGGAGCCGGCCACGTGGCCGGCGGAGGCGGGCCCCCCGGTGGTCTCCTCGTCGGCGGTGGCGAGCGCGTGCGCCGCCTGCGCGACGAGCACGTTGGCGAACACGTGCGGCAGGTGCGAGACGGTCGCGAGCATCGTGTCGTGGGTCGCAGCGTCGATCGTCGTCGGGCGCGCGCCGAGGTCGCGGATCAGGCGGTGAAGGCGTTCAAACAGCGTGCCCGTCGCGCCGCGCGTCGGCGTCAGGTACCAGGTGGCGTCCTGGAACAGATCCGCGCGGGCGTGCTCGACGCCGGTCGTCTCCGCGCCCGCGAGCGGGTGGCCGCCGACGAAGCGTGGATCCTCGACGGCGGTCGACGACGCTGCGCTTGGTCGAGCCGACGTCCGTGACGACGCAGTCCGCGGGCGCGGCCGCCAGCACCTCCGCGATCACCGCGGGCAGCACGCCGACGGGCGCGGCCACGAAGACCGCCTCGGCGTCGGCGACGGCGTCGGCCAGCGATGCGCCGGCACGGTCGATCGCGCCGAGCTCGACGGCGCGCGTCAGCGTCGCCGCGCTGCGGCTCCAACCGCTGACGGTCGCCCCGAGCCGCTCGCGCGCCGCCATCCCGACCGAGCCGCCGATCAGGCCCACGCCGACGATCGCGATGCGCACGAGCTGCTCCTGTCCCCTTGCGCGCCTAGACGGCGAGCGCCGAGATTTCCTTGCCGGCGACGGCGGCCGCTTGCGCGACCTTCTCGACGAAGGCGGGGAAGTCGGCGGCGACGAGCTGCTGCGGACCGTCGCAGATCGCCTCGTCCGGCTTCGGGTGCACCTCGACGATGATCCCGTCGGCGCCGACCGCAGCGGCCGCGAGCGACAGCGGCTCGACGAGGTCGCGCCGGCCGGCGGCATGCGAGGGGTCGATGATGATCGGCAGGTGCGTGAGCTCCTTCAGCACCGGCACGGCCATCAGGTCGAGCGTGAAGCGGTAGGCGGTCTCGAACGTGCGGATCCCGCGCTCGCACAGCATCACCGCTTCGTTGCCCTCCTTGAGGATGTACTCGGAGGCGTTCAGCAGCTCCTCCAGCGTCGAGGAGAGCCCGCGCTTGAGCAGCACCGGGCGGCCGGCGCGGCCGATCTCGGTGAGCAGCGTGTAGTTCTGCATGTTGCGCGCGCCGACCTGGATCACGTCGGCCACCTCCAGCACGGGCTCGAGGTCGCGCACGTCCATCAACTCGGTGACGATCGGCATGCCGGTCTCGGCCTTGGCCTCGGCGAGCAGTCTCAAGCCCTCCTGGCCGAGCCCGTGGAAGGCGTACGGCGACGTCCGCGGCTTGTAGGCGCCGCCGCGGAAGAGCGTGCCGCCGGCGTCCTTGACGATCTGGGCGGTGCCGAGCGTCTGCTCGCGCGACTCGACGGTGCAGGGACCGGCGATCAGCGCGAAGTGGTCGCCGCCGATCTTGCGGCCGCCGATGGTGAAGACGCTCGGCTCGCCGTGGCGGATCTGGCTGGAGGCGAGCTTGTACGGCTTGGAGATCGGCATGACCTTGTCGACACCCGGAGTGGCCTCGAGCTCGAGTCGCTGCACATGCTCGCGGTCCCCGATCGCGCCGATCACCGTCACCTCCTCCCCGGGAGATCGGTGCGCTCGAGCGCCGACCGCCTCGATTCGAGCGATGACGGCCTGGATCTGCTCCTCCGTCGCGTCCTGCTTCATCACGATCATCATGTGCTGGTCCTTTCCACGCCTGGGAATCTACGGAACCCGCCGACGCAGGGGTCGAGCGGTGTGCGACTCGGAACGGCGCCCGGCCTCCGGATCCCCGCGGGGGACGACGAAAGCCCAGGCCGAGCGCCTAGATAAATCGCCAGGCGAAATAGCGCCAGGAGTCAGCGAACGACGAGCTGCCGGCGGTGGTGCCGGCGAGCGGTGACGAGGTCGTGCGGTGACAGTGGGACATGGCGCTGGGGTGATTCTAGACGAGCGCGCGCAGCGCGTCGAGGAAGCGGCGATTCTCGGCGGCGGTGCCGATCGTGGTGCGGGCCCAGCCGGCACGGCCGAGCGCGCCTCCGGCACGGATCAGGACCTTGCGCTCGGCGAGGCCGTCCATGATGCGCCGCTCGTGCTCGGCGGCGGCGTCAGCATCGCCGTTGCTGTCGCCGAGCGAGTGCCAGAGGAAGTTCGCCTGCGCATCCGCGACGGTAAGCCCCATCTCGCGCAGCTCCTCCTCGAGCGTGAGGCGCTGCGCGATCGTCTGCTCGACACGGCGGGTTATCTCGTCCTCGTGGCGCAGCGCCTCCTCGGCGGCGGCCTGCGCGAGCGCGTTGCAGAAGAACGGCTGGCGGACCTGTCTCGACGGCGACGCGGAACGCCTCCTCGCCGCACAGTGCGTAGCCGCAGCGCAGGCCGGCGAGGCCGTAGACCTTGCTGAACGTCCGCAGCAGGACGACGTTCGGGAAGCGGCGCACGAGGTCGAGCGAGGCGTCGGGATCGTCGAGCGTGGCGAACTCGCAGTAGGCCTCGTCGATCAGCACGCAGACGTTGCGCGGCACGTCCTTCACGAACTGCTCGATCGCGGCGAGCGGCAGCGCGGTGCTCGTCGGGTTGTTCGGGTTGCAGACGATCACCAGCCGCGTGGCGACAGTGATCTCGGCGCGCATCGCGTCGAGGTCGTAGCGGTCCTCGGCGTCGAGCGGGACGACGACGGCGCGGGCGCCGGTCGCGGCCGCCATGTGCGGGTAGACGCTGAACGACGGCCACGAGTAGACGATCTCGGCGCCCGGCTCCAGCAGCGCCTCGGCGGCGGACAGCAGGATGTCGCAGGAGCCACTGCCTATCGCGATGCGGTCGGGCGGGAAGTCGAAGCGCGCGGCGAGCGCCTGGCGCAGGCGCACGTTCGACGGGTCCGGGTAGCGGTTGACGGTCTGCAGCGCTCTTCGTGCCGCCTCCGTCACGCCTGGCAGCGGGCCGAACGGCGCCTCGTTGCTGGCGAGCATCGCGTACTCGTCGCCGAGCGCGTAGCCGCCCGCCGTCGGGTAGCGCGGCAGGCGGCGCGATCTTCTCGGTGAACTCAAGCGCCATTGGAGGTCTCTGCCTATTGTGCCGACTCGAGGTCGGCGCGCAGCGACTTCGCGTCGCCGAGGTACACGTGCGCCGAGACGTGGGCCTCGTCGGCGTAGTAGTGCACGAGCACGCGGATCACGCGCGGCAGCGACCCCGGCACCGGCACCTCGCGCGCGCACATCAGCGGAACCTTGTCGAGGCCCATGCGGCGGGCGGCGACGGCCGGGAACTCGGCGTCGAGGTCCTCCGTCAGCGTGAAGAGGCAGCTGACGAGCGCGTCGGGGTCGAGCTCGTTGCGTGCCATCAGCTCCTGCATCAGCTCCGTCGTCGCCGAGAGGATCTCCTCGGCGTCGTTGGCTCGACGGTGGATGGCGCCGCGGAGCGCGAAGAGTCGCATGGCCGCGGGATTCTCTCAGTGGCGTCGCCGCGCCCGCGACGGTGCGGCTTAGCGACCCAGCAGGTAGGCGAGCCCGGCCGACGCCGATCAGCGCGAGCACGAGCGGCGCGGCCCACACCTGGTAGAAGGGCGCGCCGGGCGGCGCGAGCGACGCGCGCGGCCAGGCGATGTTGACGGTCTCGAAGGCGAGCCAGGCGACGGCGAGGACGTTGAGGACGAGGCCGAGCGCGGCCGAGCTGGACGTGGCCGGCGGGGATCCAGGTCCCGCGCAGACGGGCGATCAGCGCCGCGAGCGCGGTCAGCAGGAACGAGACGTAGATCGCCGCGGTGCCGAACGCGATCAGGCTGCCGACCGCGGTCGCGTCGAGGCCGAGCAGCAGGCCGAGGCAGGCCACGACGGTGGTGGCGACGAGCGCGCCGATCGGCGTCTTGCGGCGGTCGACGCCGCGCAGGAAGCGCGAGGCGGGCAGCACGTCGTCGCGCGCGATCGAGTAGATCGCCCGCGCGGTCAGCGCCTGGGCGGACATGCCGCAGGCCAGGAACGCGACGAGCACGACGGCGGCGAACGGCTTCGCCGACCACGAGCCGAACGAGCTGACGACCGACGTCGTCACCGGGTCGACGTCCGCGCCGGCGACGATCGCCGCCGGGTCGGGGTGCGCGAGCGTGACCGCGAACGCGTTGAGCATCACGAGCGCGCCGACGCCGAGCAGCGCGAACCAGATCGCCCGCGGCACGTGGCGCGCGGCGTCGTGCGTCTCCTCCGCCGCCGCGACGCAGACGTCGAAGCCGATGAAGACCCAGCCGCCGACGGCGAGCGCCGCGAGCAGCCCGGCGCCGACCGAGCCGCCCGACAGCGCCTCGGCGCCGAGCGTCTCGCCGAAGATCGCGAAGCCCTGCTCGCGGAAGACGAGCAGCAGCGCGAGCCCGATCCCGACCGAGGCGACGATCTCGGCGGCGATCCCGGCCTTCACGGCGCGCCCGAGCACGTCGATGCCGAAGACGCCGGCGAGCGAGCAGACGACGACGAGCGTCATGCCGGTCGCGACGATCGCGCCCGGCGTCGGCTGCGATCCCGAGCAGCGTCAGCGCCCACGGCGCGCCGAGGTAGGCGATCGTCGTGTTCGCGACCGCGTAGGCGCAGATCGCGACCCAGCCGCCGAACCAGCCGTACGCCGGCCCCATCAGGCGGCGGCTCCACTGGTAGGCGCCGCCGGCGATCGGGAACTGCGAGGCCAGCTCGGAGTAGACCGGCGAGCAGCAGGCACTGCCCGGCGAGCGCGACCGGCAGCACCCACACCCACGCGGGCCCGGCGACGATCGTGCCGACGAGCACGACGGCGTAGAGCCCGACGACCGGCGAGGTCGCGGCGAAGCCCATCGCGACGTTGCCGAAGACGTGCAGGCGGCGGTCGAGCTCCTGCTCGTAGCCGAGCTCGCGCAGGCGGGCGGCGTCGGCGTCGAGCGGGGGCGCCGTCGAGGCGCTCACGGCGCCGCCGCGATCCCGTCGCGCTCGCGCTGGGCGCGCTCGACGGCGCGCGCGACCTCGACGCGCGAGGAGGCGCCGAGCTTGACGAAGATGTTGCGCAGGTGGGACTCGACCGTCTTGCCGCTGAGGAACAGCTCGCTCGGCGATCTCGGGGTTCGTCTTGCGGTCGGTCACGAGCAGGGCGATCTCCAGCTCGCGCTTCGTCAGCGCGCCGAGGCCCGGAGTCCTCCGCGCGTCGCGGGCCCGCGCGGCTCGGCACGCGCGCCGAGCTTGCGCAGCTCGCGGCGCACCTCGTCGCGCACGCGCAGGCAGCCGCAGGCGTCGAGGTCCTGCTCGGCCTCGCGCAGCGCGGCGATCGCGGCGGTGCGGTCGCCCGCGGCGAGCGAGCGCGCGTCCCATCAGGTGGCGTGAGAAGGCGGCCTGCAGGCGGGCGCCGATCGCGGTCGCCGACGGCGACCGACCGCTCCGCCGACCCGCGCGGCCGCGCCCGGCTCCCCGGCCGCCAGCAGCACCGCCGCGCGCGTGCGGCCGGCGAGCGCCGCGGGCAGGCCCAGGCCGAGCTCGGCGGCGTTGCGCTCGGAGCGCTCGGCGTAGGCGGAGGCGGCTTCGATCCGCCCGAACGCCAGCTCCGCGAGCGTGAACATCTCCCAGTCGAAGCAGCGCTCGACAGGGATCTTCTGCTCCAGCTCGTCGCCGCAGACGGAGCGCATGATCTCGTAGCCGCGCTCGTGCTCGCCGGCCTCGAAGCGGGCGACGCCGAGCGCCCAGCCAGGGCCGCCGCCGGCCGAGGGCATCGTCCCGCCGACCATCCGCTGGCCGACGTGCGCGCTCTCCTCGCACGCCGCGATCGTGCCGTCGAGGTCGCCCGAGTAGTAGCGCGCCCAGCCGAGCTCGAACAGCGCCCAGAAGAGGTAGTGCGGGTTGGCGGACAGGCGCGCGGCCTCGACCGCCGCCTCGCACAGCTCGTTCGCCTCCGCCATGCGGCCCTGCATCTCGAACGGGTAGCCCTTCACGAGCATCAGCGGCAGCAGCAGGCGGCCCTCGCCGGTGGCGCGGGCGATCGCGATGCCGCGGTCGGCGTGCGCGACCGCCTCGTCGTAGTGCTCCAGGTAGCTCTCGGCCCAGCCGAGGTAGTAGAGCGCCTCCAGCCGCGGCGCCAGCTCCTCGTCGGTGAGCCGGTCGAGCGCCAGCGCTTGGGTGCGGTGCTCGCGCGCGGCCGGGATCTCGCCCGCGGCGGCCTCGCCGAGCGCGAGCGCGGCGGCCGCGGCGGCGATCAGCGCGCGGTCGCCGAGCCGCTCCGCGGTCGCGAGCGCCTCGCGGCCGATCGAGAGCGTGCGCTGCAGGTCGAGCCGTAGAGCCCGTCGACGGCGAGCTCGATCGCGAGCGCGGCGCCCTCGGGCGTGTCGCGGTCGGCCAGCTCCTCCCAGGCGCGCGACGAGGCGGCGGTGGGCGTCCTCGTGGCGCCCGAGCCAGTGCTCGACGGCAGCGCAGCGGGTCGTCAGCTCGACGCGCCGGGCGATCGCGTCGGCCGGCAGCAGCTCGACCGCCTCCAGCAGCGTCGTGCGGCAGCGCTCCAGCTCGCCCAGCGAGCGCAGCGCGCGAGGCGAGCGCGACGCGCAGCGCCGACTGGCGCTCGCGGTCGGCCGCCGGCAGCAGCGCGCAGCGCCGTCTCGAACCAGTGCGCGGCGGTGCCGGGCGCGCGGGCGGTGACCTCCTCGCCGGCGGCGAGCAGCAGCGCGATCGCGTCCTCGTCGCCCGGCCGCGCCGAGTGCTCGACGTGGTGGGCGCGCTCGGCGGCGCCGGCGCCGCGCTGCTCCAGCGTCGCGGCGGCGCGGGCGTGCGCGGCGAGGCGCCAGCCGCCGCGCGTGGACTCGTAGACCGCCTGGCGGATCAGCGGGTGGCGGAAGGCGAAGCGGCGCGGGACGCGCGTCGGGCGCACGAGGTCGAGCGCGAGCAGGTCGTCGAGCGCGTCGAGGCCTTGCGCCTCGTCCAGCTCGGCGATCGCCGCTGCGAGGTCAGGCTCGAACGGCTCGCCCGGCGACCGCGGCGGCGTCGAGCAGCGCGCGCGCCGGCGGCGCGAGCGACGCCAGCTCCTCGGCGAGCGAGGCCGCGACGGCGGCCGGCACGCCGGCGCCCGTGCGCGATGCCGGATGAGCGACGTTCTCCGGGTCTCGACACCGCACGAATGTCGCCATCGCCCGAGCGAGCTGGCCGGCGCGGGCGAGCTGCTCGAGGTAGAACGGATTGCCGCCGCCGTGGGCGTAGACGTCGGCGCGGCGCGCGCTCGGTCGAGGTCGCCCAGCAGCTCGGCCGCCGCCGTCGCGGCTCAGCGGCTCGAGCCGCAGCGTCTCGACGTGCGAGCACGGCGAGCGCGGCAGCGAGGCCGGGCGGCGCCTGGCCGCGCCGGAAGGCGAGCGCCAGCAGCACGGGCGCGGCGGGGCCGCGGCGCAGCAGCGCGGCGATCAGCTCGATCGAGGCGCCGTCGCTCCAGTGCAGGTCGTCGAGCACGAGCACGAGCGGCCGCTCGGCGCGCGAGCTGCTCCAGCAGGCGCTGGACGGCGCGGTGGACGCGGTAGCGCTCGTCGGCGAGCGCGGCGTCGGGCGCGTGTCCGTCGCGGCGCAGCGACGGCAGCACGCCGGCGAGCTCGTCGAGCAGCGCGGGGTCCCATTCGCCCTCCGGCTGCTGGGCGGTCACGTAGGCGTCGAGCGCGTCGATCCAGACGCCGAACGGCATGTCGCGCTCGAACTCGGCGGCGAGCCCGCCGAGCACGAGGTGGCCGCGCGCTTCGGCGCGTGTGCGCAGCTCGGCCAGCAGGCGCGTCTTGCCGATCCCCGGCTCGCCTTCGAGCGCGAGGCACGTCAGCGTGCCGTCCGCGAGCGCGTCGAGCGCGCCGTCGAGCCGCGCGAGCTCAGGCTGGCGTCCAACGGTTGGTCCCACGCCTGACGGCCACCTCGAAGCCAGCGTACTCCGCGCACCCTGAGATGCAGTTCAGGGTCCCGGTTCAGGGTGCGCGCCCGATGTTCCGCGGGGTCGCGGAGAGCAGGCTGCGGTCATGCCATTCCACACGACCACTGGAGACCCCGTGCAACAGTCCCGCAACATCGCAGCCCGCGCCGGACGCTGGAGCGCCCAGCACCGCAAGACGGCCATCTTCGGATGGCTTGCATTCGTGATCGCGGCCTTCGCGATCGGCAGCTACGTCATCGGCAACAACACGCTGACGAAGGAGCAGGCCGGCGTCGGCGAGTCCGGTCGCGCCGACGTCGCGGCGTTCAACGCGTTCCCGAAGAAGGCCGACGAGGCCGTCCTGATCCATCATAAGACGCTTACGGCCGACAGCCCGCAGTTCAAGGCAGCGGTCGCCGACGTCGTCGCGCGCTTGAAGGCCGCCACGGGGGTCCAGCAGGTCGACGGGCCCCTACGGGAAGCGGCGGCGACGCGCGTCTCGCCCGACAACCACTCGGCGCTCGTCGCCTACGAGCTGCCGGGCGATGCGGTCGTGACGAAGAAGTCCGTCGAGGTCTCGCTCGCAGCGACCGAGGCGGCGGCACGGGCGAATCCGGGCTTCCGCATCGACGCGTTCGGCAGCGCCAGCACCGAGAAGGAGTTCATGGAGAGCCCTCAACAAGGACCTTCACAAGGCCGAGCTCACGTCCCTGCCGCTGACGCTGATCATCCTGTTCGTCGCCTTCGGCACGTTGCTCGCCGCCGGCATCCCGGTCCTGCTCGCGATCTCCGCCGTGCTCGCGCACGATGGGCCTGCTCGGACCGCTCAGCCACGCTCTCCCCCGTCTCCGACTCGATCAACTCGGTCGTGCTCCTCATCGGCCTCGCGGTCGGCGTCGACTACGCCCTCTTCTACATCCGGCGCGAGCGCGAGGAGCGCGAGGCCGGACGCAGTCCCGAAGCAGCGCTCGAGGCCGCCGCGGCGACCTCAGGGCGCGCAATCCTGATCTCCGGCTTCACCGTCATGACCGCGATGAGCGGCATGTACCTGGCCGGGGCGGCGGACTTCCGCTCCTACGCCACCGGCACGATCGTCGTCGTCGCGATGGCGATGCTCGGCTCGGTCACCGTCCTCCCCGCCCTGCTCTCGAAGCTCGGCAACCGCGCGCAGAAGCGCGGACGCGTCGGCGTCGTCAGCAGGCTCAAGGCGAAGGTCGCCGCGTACGGCCTCTGGGGCCGCGTCGTCGACCGCGTGCTGAAGCGCCCGCTGGTGTCGGCGGTCGTCTCTGGCGGCCTGATGCTGGCGCTCGCGCTGCCGGCGCTCGGGCTGCACCTCGCGCCCCGCCTCCAGCGACTCGCTGCCGCGCGACATGGCCGTCGTGCAGACGTTCGACCGCGTCAAGGCTGCGTTCCCGAGCGAGGGAAGCTCGGCGGGGATCGTCGTCGAGGCCGCTGACGTGACCGCGGCGCCGGTGGCGGCCGCGATCGACCGCCTCGGCGAGGCGACGGCCAAGCAGGCGAAGCTGTTCCCCGGCTCGCTCGACGTCGAGATCAGCCCGGACAAGTCGGTCGCCGTGATCAACGTCCCGACCGCTGGCGTCGACGACACAGGCCCGCAGGCCCAGCGTGCGCTCGACGAGCTGCGCGGGGAGATCGTGCCCGCGACGTTCGGCGAGCTGCGGGGCGTGACGGCCAGCGTCACCGGTGGAGCCGCGCAGACGCGCGACTTCGTCGACAGCATGACCTCGCACCTGCCGGTCGTGTTCCTGTTCGTGCTCGGCGCGGCGTTCATGCTGCTCCTGATCACGTTCCGCTCGATCGTGATCCCGATCAAGGCGATCGCGCTGAACCTGCTCTCCGTGGGTGCCGCCTACGGCGCGCTGGTGCTCGTCTTCCAGCACGGCTGGGGCGCCGAGCTGATCGGCTCGCACGGCAGCAGCGCGATCGTCCCCTGGCTGCCGCTCTTCCTGTTCGTGATCCTGTTCGGCCTCTCGATGGACTACCACGTGTTCATCCTCACGCGGATCCGCGAGGCGTACGACGGCGGCATGAGCACCGAGGACGCGGTCGCGCACGGCATCAAGAGCACCGCGGGCGTCGTGACGAGCGCGGCGGTCGTGATGGTCGGGGTCTTCTCGATCTTCGCGACGCTGTCGCTGCTCGACTTCAAGCAGATGGGCGTCGGCCTTGCGGTCGCGGTCCTGCTCGACGCGACGCTCGTCCGCGGCGTCCTGCTCCCGGCCACGATGAAGCTCCTCGGCGACTGGAACTGGTGGCTGCCGAAGCGCCTGGAGTGGCTGCCGAAGGTCGCCTCCGAGTCGGAGGTGGTGCCCGCCGCCGCATAGCGATCCGACGGCCGCGCGCCCGGTGCCCGTCCCTTGCGAGGGGCGGGCACCGGCGTCGGTCCTCTCCGCGACATCTGGAGCCAGCCGACATGCCCTTCTTCTTCCTTCATCACCAGCACCACCCCGAGGAGTGCGCCGCCGCGTACGCCGCCTGGCAGGGGTTCGCGAGCCCGCTGCGCCACCGTCCGGCGCCGACCACCTGCCTCGCGGGCAGCCATGAGATCTGGTGGCGCGTCGAGGCCGACGACGAGCGCGTCGCGCTCGCGCTGCTGCCTCGCTACGTCGCCGAGCGCACCACGCCGATCGTGGTGCGGGAGGTGGAGATCCCTTGAGTCGCGACGTCCCGTTCGGCGGCTAGCGTTGTGACATGAGCTTCGCCTCGCTTGCCCAACCGGCGGTTCGCCCGCTCATCGAGCGGTTCGCGGCCGCAAGCCAGATGACGCTCGTCGTGGGCGCGGGCGCGTCGATGGAGGCGGGCCTCCCGAGCTGGCGCGAGCTGATCGAGCGCTTGCTCCAGCGAGTGGCCGGCGAGCATCCGCACCTGGATTCCGCGATGGCCGACGAGTGGGTCCGCCGTACGCTCGCGAACGAGGATCTGCTCGCAGCCGGTGCGATCGTCGAGGCGATGGCGACGGACAAGCTCGACACGCTGCTTCCGGCCGAGCTCTATGGCGCGGAAGGCCCCGAGGGGTTCGAGCCGGGACCCATCGCCGAGGAGATCGCCCGCCTCCGCGAGTGCTTCGGCGATCGGCTGACGTTGCTGACGACGAACTACGACGATCTCATCGAGCGCGCCCTCGTGAAGGCCGGAGCGCTCAAGAAGAACGTCAAGACCTACGTCCAGCGACGAGAGGCACCCGCGGGCGCGGTCGCCGTCACGCACCTGCATGGCTTCGCCGGCCGCAGCAGCGCGCCCAAGCAGCTCGTCCTGACCGAGGAGCACTACCACCGGATGCAGACAGGGTCGTCGTGGCAGGAGAAGCTGGTCACCGAGCGGCTCTCGGAATCCCTGTGCCTCTTCATCGGGACGACGCTCACCGACCCGAACCTGATCCGCTACCTCTACGGATACAAGAAGAGAGGCCGTAAGCACGCGGTCGTCTTCGTTCGTCAGGGCGACATGGAGGGCGCGGTCGACGAGATACGCGCGGCACGCGAGGAGGCCGTCGCCGCACGTTGGCGGCGCCAAGGAGTCGAGGCGATCTTCGTCGATCACTTCGCCGACGCCGCCCAGCTGCTCTACGAGATCGGCTTGCAGCGGCGTGAGGGATCGACCTACAGGCCGGTGGAGGTTCGCGCCAAGCAGGCGATCATGGCCTTCGAGTCGGACCTGCTGCGCAGCGGCGAGCCACGCGACGCGTTCGGAGCGCGTCAGGTCCGCCTCAGCGCCTGGCTGCGTGCGGCGCTCTACGACCTGCTCTCGACGGCGACAGGCGGAACAGCCCCGCCTTCGGGGGAGCGTCTCGCGCTTGCGCTGTGGCTCCTCGGCGAGGACGGAACGACGATCAAGGGCTGGGCGCACAGCGATCGTGCTCATCAGGATCCGCTGACGATGGAGGCCGTGCCGATCGCATCCGCCAGCGAATGGGTCGCGGTCCGCGCTGTCTGTCAAGGAGTTCGCTTCGAGTCCGACGTTCGCAACACCGTCTCGCGGTGGAAGTTCGTTCGAGGGTTGCCACTCGTCTTCACGAGGCCGACCCGCCTTCCGATCGGCTGCCTCACGATCTCCTCCACGCAACCCGGCAGCGCGAGCGTCCTGACGACCCTCTCAGGACAGGCGACCGCGGATCTGCACCGCAGCCTGCTGCAGTCGATCTACAGAGTGTTCGAGCCGGCTTCCGAGTAGCTCGAGAGCCGATCGCAGCCGCCGACGCG
The DNA here is from genome assembly GCA_963774115.1 of uncultured Actinomycetes bacterium. GTDB lineage: Bacteria > Actinomycetota > Thermoleophilia > Solirubrobacterales > Solirubrobacteraceae > Conexibacter. The sequence continues at coordinate 187,086 of CAVZDN010000001.1, forward strand.
TCTCATCCGGTTTGCGCGCTACGTTTCTCACATGGCGATCAAGCATGGTGAGATCACGCGAACGCTCCCAGACGGCTCGATACTGGCCTGGGATTCGACCGAGGTCAACGTCGTCACGCGCAGGGCGATGGACAAGATCGTCGAGCAGAGAGTCAACTCGCTCAGAGAGCTTCTCGGCCACTCTGTGAAGTCAGACGCACCGAAGCGCGCGCCTCGCAAGTCAGCCGCAGCCTGACGCGCGACAGGAGCCGTGAGCGAAGCGGCTAGCGGCGCCGCTGGGCGAAGTGCTTGAGTGCGCGGCGGCCCGCCGGGTGGGCGCGCAGCTCCTCGACGAGCTGCGCGATCTCGGTGGGCAGCACGTCGGGCTGCGGCAGCTTCACGCCGTACTGCGGGGGGACCAGCACCGCGGCGGAGAGGGCCGCGAACGTCAGGTCGGCGGCCGTGAAGCGCCCGCAGCAGAGGAAGCCGCTGCCGTCGGCCTCCAGCCGCTTCGCGATCAGGTCGAACGTCTCGCGCACGTTTCGCTCGGCCGTTGTCGCCGCGTCGGAGCGCATGCCGAGCCGGCGCTTCACGACGCGGGTCGCCAGCGGCCAGGTCGCCGCGAGCAGGCGCGCCTCCCACGCCGGAACGCCCTGGTTGTTGACCTCCAGCAGCAGCGTGCGGTGCTGCATCATCCCGGCGTACATCAGCGCCCGCCCCTCGACGCCGAGGCCCGCGTCGAGCCAGCGCGAGGTCTCCAGCACGTCGAGGCGCTCGTCCGGGTCGGCTGGGATCAGCCGCTGCTCCTCCGGGAGGCGCGCGTCGGCGTAGGCGACGATCGCCTCCGACTCGGCGAAGACCGTGCCGTCGGGCGTGACGAGCACCGGCAGCGTGATCCCGCCGCCGGCGCGCCGCGCCGCCAGCATGTGGATCCCCTGGACGTGGCGCTCCTCGCGGTAGAGGATCCCGGCGCGCTCCAGCGCCCAGCGTGCCTTCTCGCAGAAGTGGCTGATCGGGATCGTCAGCAGGCGGTGGACGGGCTCGCTCATCGCTTGCGGCCGGGCGCGTCCTCGGGCGTCGCGACCGCCGCGAGCGCGGCCAGCTCCGTCGCGGTCAGGCGGCGCGACTTGCCGGGGCGCAGCTCGCCCAGCTCCAGCGGGCCGAAGCGAATCCGCACCAGCTCCTTGACCGGTCGCCCGAGCGCCTCGCACATGCGGCGCACCTGACGCTTCTTGCCCTCGTGGATCGTCAGCTCCAGCATGTGCGGGGTCAGGCGGCGCACTCGCGCCGGCGCGGTCGTGCCGTCCTCCAGCTCGACGCCGTCGCGCAGCGCTCTGATCATCGTGTCGGAGATCGCCGGGCCGGCGAGCGAGGCGCGGTAGGTCTTGGGGACCTCGTAGCGCGGGTGCGTGAGACGGTTCGCCAGCTCGCCGTCGTTCGTCAGCAGGATCAGGCCGGTCGAGTCGGCGTCGAGGCGGCCGACCGGGTAGAGGCGGCGCTCGTCGCCGATCAGGTCGGTGACCGTCTGGCGCTCGTGCGTGTCGCGGACGGTCGAGACGACGCCGGCCGGCTTGTGCAGCAGGTAGACGACGCGGCGCTCCTCGTGGCGCAGCAGCTCGCCGTCGAACGCGACGCCGCTGGCGTCGTCGACGTCATGCGCGGGATCGCGCACCACCTTCCCGGCGACCGTGACGCGCCCGTCGGCGATGAGCTGCTCGGAGGCGCGGCGGGAGGCGACGCCGGCGTGGGCGAGGTACTTGGCGAGGCGCATGGCTGCCAGACTAGGGCGTCGATGGATCTGGAGCTTCTCGACCGCACGCTGTCCGCCCACGGCCAGCCCGCCTTCCGCGCCAAGCAGGCGTGGGAGTGGACGGCGCGCGGGGCGGCTGGCTATGAGGAGATGACGAACCTGCCGGCGGGGCTGCGCGAGACGCTGGCGGCGGACGTGCCGTTCTCGACGTTGACGCTGGAGAACGAGGCGCACGCGAAGGACGGCACCGTGAAGGCGCTCTTCTCCACGCACGACGGACGCCCGGTCGAGGCGGTGCTGATGCGCTACAAGGACGGGCGCCGCTCACTGTGCCTCTCCTCGCAGTCCGGCTGCCCGCTGACGTGCACGTTCTGCGCGACCGGCGCGATGAAGTTCGGACGCAACCTGACGGCGTCGGAGATCCTCGACCAGGCGCTGCATTTCCGGCGGTTCACCGAGGTCGACCACTGCGTCTTCATGGGCATGGGCGAGCCGATGATGAACCTCGACCACGTGCTGGCGGCGTGCCGGAAGCTGCCCGACGTCGGCATCACGCACCGCCGCACGGCGATCTCGACGGTCGGCTGGATCCCCGGGATCGAGCGGCTGGCGGAGAGCGACATGCCGATCCGGCTGGCGCTGTCGCTGCACGCGCCCGACGAGGCGCTGCGCTCGGAGATCATGCCCGTGAACGACCGCTACCCGTTGGCGGACGTGCTCGCGGCGTGCGGGCGTTTCTACGAGGCCAAGCGCCGGCGGATCTTCATCGAGTACGTGATGCTCGCGGGCGTCAACGACCGTTACGAGCAGGCGCTGGCGCTGGCGAAGCTGCTCGACCGGCGGATCTACAAGGTCAACCTGATCCCGTTCAACCCGACCGGCTCGGGCTTCGAGGGGTCGGGGCGCGAGGCGATCGCGGCGTTCCGGGACGTGCTGGAGGAGCGCGGGATCGAGGCGACCGTGCGCTTGACGCGCGGGCGGGACATCGACGCGGCGTGCGGGCAGTTGGCGGCGAAGGCCGCGGCGGGCTGATCGCTCAACCGGCGAGGCTCATGACGCCGCCGATCACGACACCCGTCAGGCCGATGATCGAGGAGACGAGTCCCGGGCTCTCGGCCGCGCTCACTGCCGGGGCAGACGCTTCGAGCTTGCGTCTGAGCTCGTCGGTCGGAGCTTCCGTGACGGCGGTCGCGGCGCTCCGCAGCGCCGTCAGGTGGTTGTCGAGCCACAAGAAGAGGCCGATCCCGACCACGGCGACGATGAACAGCAGCCAGTAGCCCGTTTCGTCTTCGGTCGCCACGCCATAGGCGAAGGCGGCGAACATCACGATGCCGGTCGTCCACCCGGCTGCCGCCCGTGCCTCGATCGTGCGCCGAACCCGCGTCTCCAGATCCATCGTCTTCTCCGTCGGGAGCGCCGATCATAGCCCCGGCGCCGCGGTCGACGTGCGGGTTGGCCCAGCCCGCTCAGGCGATCGGGATGACGGGCGCCGGTGGGGCCTCGGCGTCGTCGCGCTCGTCGTGCGGCTCGGGCTCGAGCTCGGCTGACGCGTCGCCCTCCCGACCCTCAGCCGGCTGAGCGGCGGCCGGCACGCCGAGGCGGGCCTCGCCGGCCTTGAGGAGCCGTTCGCGGATCGAGGCGGCGACCTCGGGCGTGGGGTCCCAGGCAGTGACGTCGGGGAGCTGCTTGATCGACTCGAGACCGAAGAGCCGCAGGAAGAGGTCGGTGGTGCGGTAGAGGACGGCACCGAACTGCGAGCGGCCGGCTTCCTCGATGATGCCGCGCTCGATCAGCGTCTGGGCGGCGGACTCGGCGTTGACGCCGCGGATGCGGGCGATCTCGGGGCGCGAGACGGGCTGCAGGTAGGCGACGATCGCGAGCGTCTCGGCCTGCGCCGGCGTCAGCGGCGGGGTGCGCGGCTTCGCGAGCAGGCGGCGGGCGGCCTCCTCGGCGGCGGGATGGGAGGCGAGCTGCCAGCCGCCGGCGAGCTCGCGCAGCACCAGGCCACGCGACTGCTCCTCGTAGCTCGTCGCGAGCGAGTGCAGCGCCGCGACCGCCTCGTCCTGCTCGATGCCGATCGCCTCGGCGAGCGCCGCGGCCGAGACCGGGTCGGGGCAGAGGAACAGCAGCGCCTCAAGCTGGCGGGCGAGCGGATCGGGCTCGGGGCGCATCGGCGCCGTGGCGTCGTGCGTCTCCTCGACCACGCTCACGCCCCACCTCGACGGCCGCGAGGTCGCGCGCGGCAACGTCGAAGTGCGACTCACCGGCGACGTCCGGCCACGGCCGCTCGGCGAGCGCTTCGACGGTGATGTCGGCGAACGGCTCGTCCTGCTCCCACGTCGCCTCGCCGCGCTTGTAGAGCTCCAGCAGCGCCCAGATCGTGACGGCGACGGTGACGCGGTCGGCCTTCGCGACGGCCTCGTCGAACGAGAAGCGCCCGCGGCCCAGCAGGCTGCGCAGGTGCGCGAGCCGCTCGACGACGGTGACCTTCTGGATCGTGACGTGCGCGAGGCTGATCTCCGGCGGGATCCGCAGCAGGCCACCGAGCGCCTTGCCGAGCAGCTCCGGGTTGTAGACGGCGCCGGCCTCCTCGAGCGTGGTGCGGCGCAGCGCCGGCGGCAGCGGAGCGCTGCGGAAGCGGTAGCCGGACTGGTCCTCCAGCAGGCTGCGCAGGTGCTCGGCGGCGCCGCGGTAGCGGTGTGCCTCCAACAGGCGCGCGAGCAGCTCCTCGGCCGCCTCGCCCGGCTCGAGGTCGAGCAGCTCCTCCTCCTCGCCCGGCAGCATCAGGCGCGACTTCAGCTCCAGCAGCGCCGCGATCAGTACGAGGAACTCCGTCGCGAGCTCGAGGTCGAGCTCGCCGCGCGCCTCCAGCCAGTCGATGTAGGTGATGACGACGTCGGCGAGATCGACCTCCAGCAGGTCGATCTCCTCCCGCAGGACGAGCGTCAGCAGCAGGTCGAAGGGACCGGCAAAGACGTCGAGGTCGAGATCCAGGTCGGCGGCGCGCATCGTGCAAGACACGCTAGCGGGCGGGTCCGACGGCGGGGTGCTCGGGTCAGGAGGCCGGCCCGACGCCCATCGCCCGGCGCACGTCCTTCAGCACCGGCGTGGCGAGCGCACGAGCCTTCTCGGCGCCGGCGGCGAGGATCGCCTCAAGCGCGTCCTCGTCGGCGCGCAGCCCGTCGTAGCGCTCCTGCACCGGACGCAGGTGCTCGACGACTGCCGCGGCGACGGCCACCTTGAAGTCGCCGTAGCGCGAGCCGGCGTGATCGGCCTCGACCTGCTCGAAGCTCTTGCCCTGCACCGCCGCGAGAATCTCGATCAGGTTCGAGACGCCGGGCTTCTCGGGCGCGCGGTGGATCCCCTCGCCGGAGTCGGTAACGGCGCGCTTGAACTTCTTCTCGATCGTCGCGGGCTCGTCGAGCACCAGCACGGTGCCCTGCTCGGTGCCGCCGGTCGTGGACATCTTGCGCGTCGGCTCCTGCAGGTCCATGATGCGCGCGCCGACCTCGCGGTAGACGCCGGCCGGCACGACAAGCGTCTCGCCGAAGCGCGCGTTGAAGCGCTCGGCGACGTCGCGCATCAGCTCGACGTGCTGGCGCTGGTCGTCGCCGACGGGGACGGTGTCGGCGCGATAGGCGAGCACGTCGGCGGCCATCAGGACCGGATACGTGAAGAGCCCGGCCGAGGCGAGGTCGCGCTGCGAGCCGGACTTCTCCTTGAACTGATGCATGCGGTTGAGGTCCCCGAACGCGGTGACGCTCGACAGCAGCCACGCCAGCTCGCTGTGCTCCAGCACGTCGCCCTGGCGGAAGAAGATGCAGCGGTCCGGGTGCAGGCCGGCCGCCAGCAGCAGCGCGGCGGTGTCGTAGAGCCGCTCGCGCAGCTCGGCCGGGTCGTACTTCACGGTCGTCGCGTGCAGGTCGACGATGCAGTAGATCGCCTCACCCTGGTCCTGGTGGTGGACGTAGGGCTCGATCGCGCCGATGAAGTTGCCGAGGTGCTTGCGCCCGGTCGGCTGGATGCCGGAGAAGATCCGCATGGTCGCGGCATTCTGTCACCGTGTGGCGCATGGCCGTGTGGTGGCTGGAGCAGGCGCTCGCCGCGGACTCCGGAGCCCCTTGTCCCCCGCTCGCCGGGCCGGCGCGAGCGGACGTCTGCATTGTTGGTGGCGGGTACACCGGGCTGTGGACCGCGATCGAGCTGCGCGAGCAGGCGCCCGACGTGTCGGTCGTACTGGTCGAGGCACAGGCGTGCGGCTTCGGCGCGAGTGGACGCAACGGCGGCTGGGCGCACGGCTGGGACGACGTGCTCGACGAGCTGGTCGCGCGCTTCGGGCCAACCGAGGGCGTGCGGCTGGCTGACCGCTCGAAGTGGGCGGTCGACCGGATCGAGTCCTTCTGCGACGAGCATGGGATCGACTGCCACCTGCGGCGCGCGGGCGCGCTTTGGGCCGCGACTGCGCCGGCGTGGCTCGGCGCGTGGGAAGGCGCGCTGGCGGCGACACACGCGCACGGGCGAGGTGACGTGCTGGAGCCGCTGAGCGGCGAGGAGCTGCGCCGCCGCAGCGGCTCGCCGCTGCCGCTCGCGGGCGTGCGCGAGGCGGACGCGGCCGCCCTGCAGCCGGCGCTGCTCGTGCGCGGGCTGCGACGGGTCGCGCTGGAGCTGGGCGTGCGGATCTACGAGGGCACGCCACTGGTGGGGCTCTCGCGCGGACGCCCGGCCGTCGTCCACACGCCAGCTGGGCGTGTCGAGGCGGACCGCGTGGTGCTGGCGACGGGTGCGTGGAGCGGACGCGTCGCGCGCGAGCTGCGGCGTGCGACGACGCCGATCGGCAGTCACATCGTGCTGACGGAGCCGCTCGGAGAGCGGGCTGCGGCGCTCGGAGAGGCCTTCGCCGCCGGCGAGCTGCTGCGCGACGCGCGCCTGATGGTCCACTACGTCCAGGTCACGCCGGACGGCCGGATCGCGTTCGGCCGCGGCGGCGGCGCGCTCGGCTTCGGCGGCCGCGTGCGCGCGGCGCACTTCCACGATCCCGCGACCGTCGCGTCGATCGCGGCCGACTTCCGCCGCTGGTTCCCGCAGCTCGCGGACGTGCGCCTGACGCACTCCTGGGGCGGCCCGGTCGACCGCGCGCCCGGCCGCCTGCCGTTCACCGGCCGCCTCGGCGACCACGGCAACGTCCTCTACGGACTCGGCTACAGCGGCCGCGGTGTGGCCCCGAGCGCGCTGATCGGGCGGATCCTCGGGCGCCGGGCCCTCGACCTCCATGACGAGGACACCCGCTCTGCGCTCGCCGCCGGCCCGCCGTCCTACTGGCCGCCCGAGCCGCTGCGCAGCGCCGGCGGCTGGGTCGTGCGGGGCCTCGTGGAGCGGGCCGAGCAGGCGCAGGAGCAGGGCCGTCGCGTGCCGCTCGCGGGTGCGCTGCGTTCACTCGCCGGCGCGCACACGCCGCCTTGGGCGGAGCCCCGCCGTGCGCGCCGCTCAGCTTTCCGGTCGCCTGTGTGATCTTGCTCACTCAAGCGGCTCGCGACGGGTTTGACTCTGGTTCAATCGCTCTATGACTGCGACCGCCACATCTCCGAGTATCGACACCCCGCGGCTCATCGGCGAGGCGCCGCCGTCCCCGTCCGGCCCCGCTCCCGACGACGGCGCGCCGCTCGCGCTGCCGCCAGCGCTGGAGATGAACCGCACGCTGCAGGCGATGCGCTTCAGCGTGCGCCAGGTCCCGCTGCTGTTCAAGACCCGCCGCGAGCTCGGCGAGACGTTCGGGCTGCGCTTCCCGCAACGGCGCGACTTCGGCGACGACGTGACGTACTTCGTCACGCACCCCGACCACGTCCGCTCGCTCTTCACCGCGCCCGAGCTGGCGCTCTCGACAGCCGGCGAGTCGCCGCTGCGCCCGATCGTCGGGCCCAGCTCGGTGCTCACGACGGTCGGCCCGACGCACATGCGCCAGCGCAAGCTGCTCCTCCCGCCCTTCCACGGCGAGGCCGTCGAGCGCTACGTCGCGATGATCGAGCAGGTCGCCGAGCGCCAGATCGACAGCTGGCCCGTCGGCGAGCCGTTCGCGCTCGGGCCGAAGATGCAGGCGATCACGCTCGACGTGATCATGACGGGGATCTTCGGCGTCGAAGGGACGCCCACGCCGGGCTCGCCCGAGGCCCGCCTGCGCAAGATGATCCTGCAGTTCAGCGACCTCTCGACGAAGCCGGTCGGACAGCTCGCCGAGCTGGCGAACATCGGCCGCGACGAGCCGGTGGGGATCGTCAAGCGCCTCGTCGGGAAGCTCGACAGCGCCGTCTACGGCGTGATCGCCGACCGCCGTGCCGAAGGGATCGAGGGCCGCACCGACATCCTCTCGCTGTTGCTCGCGACGACCGACGAGGACGGCCAGCCGATGACCGACCAGGAGCTGCGGGACCAGCTCCTGACGCTCGTGCTCGCCGGCCACGAGACCACGGCCAACACGCTTGCCTGGACGTTCGAGCGGCTGCTGCGCACGCCGCACGCGTACGACCGCCTGCGCGAGACGGTCCGCGGCGATGGCGAGGAGGACGGCTATGTCGAGGCGACGATCCACGAGTCGATGCGCAACCGCCCGGTCGTGCCGATCACCGGCCGGCGCGTGACGGTGCCGTGGCAGCTTGGCGACTATCGCCTGCCGGCCAACAGCCACATCCTCATCTCGGTCTCGCTGCTGCACCACCGGCCCGACGTCTACCCCGACCCCTACTCGTTCCGGCCCGAGCGCTTCCTCGGCGTCAAGCCCGGCACCTACACCTGGGTCCCGTTCGGCGGCGGGATCCGCCGCTGCCTCGGCGCGACGCTCGCGATGGCCGAGCAGCGCGTCGTGCTGCGGGCGATCGCGCAGCGAACCGACATGGTCGCACCGGATCCGCGCCCGGAGCGCGTGCTGCACCGCAACGTGACGATGCTGCCGGCGCACGGTGCGCGCGTAACGGTGACGTCGCGGCGCGCGGCCTGAACGCCGCGAGTGCCTTCAGGCCGGCTCGGCCATCTGACTGAGCACGCTCGCGCCGGAGGTCATCACGTGCCGGCGCATCTGCTCGGCGGCGGCGGCCTCGTCGCCTTGCTCGATCGCGTCGAGGATCGCGCGGTGCGCCTCCAGCGAGATCGGCGGGCGGCCTGAGAGCGTCAGCGACGCAGCGGACGTGCGATCGATCACGTCCGCGAGCTGGGCGGTGAGTTGCGCCAGCAGCGGGTTGTGCGCGGCCTCGGCGATCGCGCGGTGGAAACGGCGGTCGCCGTCGATCCCGTCGCCGCCGTCGGCGACCGAGGCGGCCATCTCGGCGAGCGCGGCGGTCAGCTCGGCGACGTCGGCGTCGCAGCGGCGGCGCGCGGCGAGCCGTGCGGCCTGCACCTCAATCGCCTCGCGGACCTCCCAGATCATCGGGTGGTCGCCCTCGCTGCCGACGATCTCGGAGGCAAGGCTGGGGATCACGTCGCGCGGGGAGCGCAGCAGGTAAACGCCGTCGCCGTGCTTGATCTCGACGAGCCCGAGCACGCGCAGGGCGGTCAGCGCCTGGCGCACCGAGGTGCGGCTGACGCCGAGCTGCTCGGCCAGCTCGCGCTCGGACATCAGGCGGTCGCCGGGCTGCAGCTGCTGCACGTCGATGAACTCACGCAGCCGTGCGACGACCTGCTCGTAAAGCGGGCTGCGCGCGATCGGTTGGAGGTTCGTCTCGGCCACGGTTGCTTGCGGCGAGTCTAGGAGAGCCCTCAGTCGCTCGCGGGCCGCGGCGGCTGGCGGATGACCGGGTGCTTGGCCGCGCCGACCTCGTCGAGACGGCGGACCGGCGTCATGTACGGCGCGTTGCGGGCGATCTCGGGATCCTCGCGTGCCTCCTCCAGGATCGACCTGATCGTCGCGGCGAAGTGATCGAGCGTCTCCTTCGTCTCCGTCTCGGTCGGCTCGATCAGCAGGGCCTCCTCGACGAGCAGCGGGAAGTAGACGGTCGGCGGGTGGACGCCGTGGTCGAGCAGCCGCTTGGCGAGGTCGAGCGTCTTGATCCCCAGCTCGCGCTTCATCGGCGCGCCGGAGAGGACGAACTCGTGCATGCAGAGACGGCCGTACGCGAGCGGCAGCAGGTCGGCCACGTCGCCGAGCTTCGCAAGCAGGTAGTTGGCGTTGAGGACGGCCGTCTCGGAGGCATCCTTCAACCCCTCGGCGCCGAGCGAGCAGATGTAGGCGTAGGAGCGCACGAAGCAGCCGTAGTTGCCTTGGAAGCCGCGCAACCGGCCGATCGACTTGCCGTCCTCACCGGCGTCGAGGTCGAACAATCCGTCCTCGCCGCGCACGATCCGCGGGCGCATGAGGTAGGGCGCGATCCGCTCGGAGACGGCGATCGGGCCGGAGCCGGGTCCGCCGCCGCCGTGCGGTTGGGTGAAGGACTTGTGCAGGTTGAAGTGGACGATGTCGAAGCCCATGTCGCCGGGCCGCGTGACGCCCATGATCGCGTTGAGGTTCGCGCCGTCGTAGTAGAGCGTCGCCCCCACCCCGTGCACGATCTCGGCGATCTCGGCGATCTGCGGGTCGAAGATCCCGAGCGTATTCGGGTTCGTCAGCATCAAGCAGGCGACGTCGCGGTCGGCCTTCGCGCGCAGATCGTCGAGGTCGACGCCGCCGTCGGAGTTGGTGCCGACCTTGACGACCTCGTAGCCGGCCATCGTGACGGTGGCGGGGTTGGTGCCATGCGCGGTGTCGGGCGTGAGGACCTTGTGGCGCTGCTCGCCGCGGTCCTCGTGGTAGGCGCGCGTCAGCAGGACGCCGGCCAGCTCGCCGTGGGAGCCGGCGGAGGGCTGCAGCGAGACGTGCGGCAGGCCGCTGACCTCGCCCAGCGCACGCTCGAGGTTCCACATCAGCTCCAGCGCGCCCTGTGCGCGGCGCGGGTGCTGGAGCGGGTGCAGGCGTGCGTGGCCGGAGAGCCCCGCGACGCGCTCGTGCAAGCGCGGGTTGTGCTTCATCGTGCACGAGCCGAGCGGGTAGAAGCCGCTGTCGAGGTCGAAGTTGCGCTTCGACAGATTCACGTAGTGGCGCACCAGCTCCGGCTCGCTCAGCTCCGGCAGCGCGGCGCGTGTGGTGCGGCGCAGGCGTGCGGGCAGCAGCGCGGCCGGGTCGACGCGCGGGACGTCGAGCGGCGGTGCGACGAACGCGCGGCGGCCGGGCGCCCCCTTCTCGAAGACGGTGCGGGTCTGCTCCGGCTCGCGCACGGCGGTGGCGGGGGTCATGCGGTCACCTGAGGGCGGCGGGTCGGCGCGGCGCGGCGAACGGCGGCGAGCGGCGTCATACGACCGCCCCCGCCCTGTTCGCGGCCCGCTCGGCGGCGACCGCACGGCCGAGCACGTCGGCGAGGCGGTCCACGTCTGCACGCGAGCGCTGCTCGGTCAGCGCGACGAGCAGGGCGCTTTCGTCCGGGAGCGCGAGGCCGGGGTTGACGCCCTCGGCCGCGCAGCGCTCCACCACGGCCTCGACGTCGGCCTCAATCCGCAGCGCGAACTCGCGCACGACCGGCTGGTCGTGCAGCGCCTCGACGCCCGGCAGCGCGCACAGCGTCTCGCGCGCGTAGTGGGTGCGCTGCAGCAGCAGCTCACCCAGCTCGACGAGCCCCTCGCGCCCGAGCCAGCTCAGGTAGACGACGCCGCCAAGCGCGTTGAGCGCCTGCGCAGTGCAGATGTTCGAGGTCGCCTTCTCGCGGCGGATGTGCTGCTCGCGCGTCTGGAGCGTCAGCACGAAGCCGCGGTTGCCGTCCACGTCGGTCGTCTCCCCGGCGATCCGGCCCGGCATCCGCCGCAGGTGCTTCTCGGCGGCGGCGAAGAAGCCGAACGACGGGCCGCCGAAGTCGAGGCGGTTGCCGAGCGGCTGGCCCTCGCCGACGCAGACCTCGACGCCGCAGGCGCCCGGCGGCTCGAGGATCCCGAGCGCGATCGGGTCGCAGGCAGCGACCGGCACGAGCGCGTCGTCGCCGACGGCGGCCAGCGCAGCCGCGTCCTCGACGGCGCCGTAGAAGTTCGGCTGCTGGAAGAACGTGGCGCTCGTGCGCTCGTCGATCGCGGCGGCCCACGCGTCGGGGTCGGTGACGCCGTCGCGCAGCGGCACCTCGACGACCTCGGCGCCAAAGCCGTGCGCGTAGGTACGCAGCGTCGCGCGGCTGTGCGGGTGAACGCCGGCGGAGACGACGAGGCGCGGGCGGCCGTTCGCCAGCTTCGCGAGGTAGGCGGCGCTCGCCAGCGCGCTCGGGCCGTCGTAGACGGAGGCGTTGGAGACGGGCAGTCCCGTCAGCTCGCAGATCGCCGTCTGGTACTCGAACATCACCTGCAGGCCGCCCTGCGAGATCTCCGGCTGGTAGGGCGTGTAGGGCGTGAGGAACTCCGAGCGCGACATCAGCATGTCGATCACGGCGGGCACGTAGTGGTCGTACATGCCGGCCCCGAGGAAGGTGATCTCGTCCTCGGCGGAGACGTTGCGGGCGGCCAGGGCGCGCAGGTGCGCATAGACGTCCTGCTCCGCCATCCCGGCGGGCAGCTCGAGCGGCCGGTCGAGGCGCAGCGCCGCGGGCACGGCGGCGAAGAGGTCCTCGACCGAGTCCACGCCGATCGTGGCGAGCATCTCGCGGCGGTCGGCGTCCGTGACGGAGGTGTACGTACTCATCGCGTCCCCTCCCTCACGGCAGCAGCGCCCGGTAGGCGGCGGCGTCGAGCAGCGCGTCGCGCTCGGCGGCGTCGCTCATGCGGACCTTCACGAGCCAGCCCGCGCCGTAGGGGTCATCGTTGATCTGCTCGGGTGCGTTACGCAGTGCCTCGTTGACCTCGACGATCTCGCCTGACAGCGGTGCGATGACGTCCGAGACGGCCTTGACCGACTCGACCTCGGCGTAGCTCTCGCCCTGCGTGACAGTTCTGCCGACCTCGGGTGGATCGCAGAAGCAGACCTCGCCGAGCGCCTCCTGCGCGTACCAGGTGATCCCCAGCACGGCCGTGTCGCCGTCGATGCGGGCCCAGTCGTGCTCGGGGTGGTACAGCAGGTCCTCGGGATAGCCGGCGTCAGCCATCTACGTCGCCTTTCGATAGAGCGGCTTGTCCTTGACCACGGCGGCACGTGGCCGACCGCGCACGTCGATCTCCAGCTCGGTGCCGGGCTGCGCCTGCGCCGCCGGCACGTAGGCCATCCCGATGCCGACGCCGAGCGAGGGCGAGAGCGTCCCGCTCGTGACGACGCCGCCGCCGGCGATCGGGTTGCCCTGGCGGGCGATCCCCTCCGCCAGTGCGAAGGCGACGAGCCGCTCGGCCGGGCCGGCAACGCGGGCTGCCGCGACGGCCTCGGCACCGACGAAGCCCGTCTCCTCCTTGCAGCACCAGCCGAGCCCCGCCTCGATCGGACCGCGCTCGACCATCAGGTCGTTGCCGTAGAGGTGGAAGCAAACCTCCAGGCGCAGCGTGTCGCGCGCGCCGAGGCCGACGGGGGTGACGCCGGCGGCGAGGCCCGCATCCCAGACAGCGCCCGCGTCGGCCGGCGCGCAGAGGATCTCCACTCCGTCCTCACCGGTGTAGCCGGTGCCGCAAGCGAGCGCGGAAACGCCGGCGACCGTCAGCTCCGCCGTCCGCATCCGCGCCGGCAGCTCGCCGTCGCCGACGAGCGGGCCCAGCAGCGCACGAGCCCGCGGCCCCTGCACCGCGAGCATCGCGTAGTCGTCGATGCGGTCGGCCAGCTCGACGTCGAAGTCGCCGGCATGCGCCTGCATCCACGCAAGGTCCCGCTCGTGGTTGGACGCGTTCGTGACCGTCAGGAAGCGGTCCTCGCCGAGCCGGTAGGTGAAGAGGTCATCCAGCACGCCGCCGTCCTCGCGGCACAGCACGCTGTACTGCGCGCCGCCCACCGCGATCTTCGACACGTCGTTGGACAGCACCCGCTGCAGGAACGCAAGCGCACCGGGCCCGCGCGACTCCACCTGGCCCATGTGCGAGACGTCGAAGATCCCAGCGCCCTCACGCACCGCCATGTGCTCCTCGCGAATCCCCGAGTACTGCACCGGCATCTCCCAGCCCGCGAACGGAACCAGCCGCGCGCCTGCCGCCGCGTGGCGGTCATGAAGCGCGGTCGTACGCAGTGTGGGCGTAGCCGAGACGTCCATTGGTTGGACCAGTGTGCCAAATAGTCCGGATGAACGTCGGCTCATTTTGTCTTAAAGTTTCCAACAATTGAAGTATTTGGCAATTTTGGCTATCCTGTGGTCATGTCAGCCATCGCCGACCGGCGCACGCGCTTCGAACAGGTCGCCCGGCTCCGCCGTGCCGAGCGCGAGCTGCCCGACAACCACGACCTTGCGGAGGTGCGGGACAGCCTCGAGGCGGAGATCGGCGCAACGGTCTCTCAGCGCCTGGCCGCCAGCCTGCTCGGCGTGAGCCACACCGCGCTCGCGCGCTGGATCGCCGCCGGCGACCTCCCTCTCGTCGAGGACGCTTCCGGACGCACACAGGTCCCGGTGCCCGCCCTGCTCGACCTCTACGAGCTGGTCGAGCAGGAGCGCACGTCAGGCACGCGCACGCGCCACGTGCTGGAGCCCGCGATGTCCGCCGGCCGCGCACGGGCGCAGCTGCTCGACGTGGAGAAGCTCGTCCCGGAGGCGCGACAGCAGCCCGTTGGACACCGTCGCGCCGACCTGCGGAGCCTCGCCTACCACCGCGCGGTCGCACGCCTGTTGCGCCGCACGACGGTCGACGACGCGCGCCGCGTCGTCAGGTCATGGCGCAAGCGGGGCACGATCGACCCACGCCATGCCGAAGCCTGGGAGCGAGTCCTGCAGCTGCCGCTCGCGGAGGTTCGGCGCGTTATCGGTGCCGATACTGAGGAAGCGCGCGCGCTGCGCCAGACCTCCCCGTTCGCCGGGCTGCTCAGCGAGCCCGAGCGGCGCAAGATCCTCGCTGAGCTGCGCTGATGCTGCGCGACCAGTTCGAGCACGTGATCGCCGCCGCCGCGACCGTGACCGACGAAGACGAGATCGTCGTGATCGGCAGTCAGGCGATTCTCGGATCCTGTCCGACCGCTCCATCCGGACTGCTGCGCTCGATCGAGGCAGACGTCTATCCCCGCAACGATCCGAGCAAAGCCGACGAGATCGACGGAGCGCTCGGCGACGGCTCGCAGTTCCACCGCACGTTCGGCTACTACGCCCACGGCGTTGGCCCAGAGACGGCGAAGGCGCCTGCAGGATGGCAGGAGCGCCTCGTCCGTTCGCCCGTTCTGCGGCGATCCGGGTCCCCACGCACACCGGTGGCCCTCTGCCTGGAACCGCACGACCTCGTGCTCGCCAAGTGCGTCGCCGGACGCGAGCGCGACTGGGACTTCGCACGCGAGGCGCTCGCCGCCGGCATCCTCGACGTAGTCGAGCTCATCCGCCGGATCGGCGACCTGCCGATCGATGACGCCCACCGAACTCACATTCGCCGCGCACTGGACCTGACACCCCCGCCGCAGGGCATCTGACGGGTGCATCGGCGTGCCTGGCAAGGACGCAGCTCGCAGGAATAGCAGAGCTATTTCAAGAGCGAGGACACAGCCAGGCGCGTCGAGGCGCCGTCAGATGCCCTGCGGCTAGCGGTCCTTCAGGAACGAGGGGATGTCGATCTCGTCGTCGGAGATCTCCAGCGAGGAGCGCTGGCGGTCGTCGAGCGTGACGTCGCGGTCGCGGCGGGTGCGGCGGGTCTGCGTCGCGGCGCGCTCGCGCGGACGGAGGCCGCCGTTGTGGTCGAAGCCGGTCGCGATGACGGTGACGCGGACGTCGTCGCCCATCGCGTCGTCGATCACGGCGCCGAAGATGATGTTGGAGTCCTTGTCGGCCGCGGCGCCGGAGACGATCTCGGCCGCCTCGTTGACCTCGAAGAGGCCGAGGTCGTGGCCGCCGGTGATGTTGAGCAGGATGCCGGTGGCGCCCTCGACGGCCTCCTCCAGCAGCGGGGAGGTGATCGCGCCCTTGGCGGCGTCGACGGCGCGCGTCTCGCCCGAGCCGCTGCCGATGCCCATCAGGGCGGTGCCGGCGTTGTGCATGATCGTGCGCACGTCGGCGAAGTCGAGGTTGATGAGGCCGGGGATCGTGATGAGGTCGGTGATGCCCTGCACGCCCTGGCGCAGGACGTTGTCGGCCTCGCGGAACGCCTCGAGGATCGTCGTGCGGCGCTCGACGATGCCGAGCAGCTTCTCGTTCGGGATCACGATCAGCGTGTCGACCTGCTCGCGCAGGCGCTGGATGCCCTCATCGGCCTGACGCTCGCGCGCTGCGAGCCCTCGAAGGTGAACGGGCGCGTGACGACGCCGACGGTGAGCGCGCCGATCTCGTTCTTGGCGATCTCGGCGATCACGGGCGCGGCGCCCGTGCCGGTGCCGCCGCCCTCGCCGGCGGTGACGAAGACCATGTCCGCGCCCTTGAGGGCTTCCTTGATGTCGTCGCGCGACTCGGCCGCGGCGCCGTGGCCGACGTCCGGGTTGGCGCCTGCGCCGAGGCCCTTGGTGAGCTCGTGGCCGATGTTCAGCTTGATGTCGGCGTCGCACATCGCGAGCGCCTGGGCGTCGGTGTTCGCGGCGATGAACTCGACCCCGCGCAGGCCTGCGTCGACCATGCGGTTGACCGCGTTGGTGCCGCCGCCGCCGACTCCGACGACCTTGATGACTGCGAGGTAGCTGCCGCTTTCCATGTGATTACCGTCCGACCCTTGAGTTAGCGTCGAGAGTTTCGCCCGCCTGCCGGCGTGCGAGAGTGTCGCACGTTATGGCCTTATTCGGCGGGCTGTCAACGAGTCCCGCGTCGCGCAAGCGACGTTGCAGAAGCCGGAGTCTCAAGCAGATGGTCGAGAGTTGTGCTCTCGATCGAGGTAAGTCTCGACCTAAGCTTTAGGGTGAGGGAATGGTCGTCTCGGCCGTCGGATCGACAGGCGCTGTCGTCGCATCCGCGGTCGCCGGATCGGTCGCTGCCGGGTCGGTCGTCGCGGGGTCGGTTGCCTCGAAGTCCGGAGGCGGCTCGGGCACGTCCGACTCGCCCTCGCGGGCGCGCCGTCGGGCAGACCGGCGACCGCCGGGCGCTCCGGGACCGAGACGTCGATCGCGCTCGCGCCCGCCGCCTCGGGGATCGCGCGAGCACCGCCGCCGCCGCCGCCCACTTCGCGTCCAGCCGCTCGGCGCGCCGAACCACAAGCGCCGGGCCGTGCGCGATCTGGATCGTGAGGCCGTGGCTCGGCGTCGTGACGATTCCCTCGACGCGCGGGCGCAGCGCGCGCGGCGCGGCGCCGAGCGCGGCGACCGCGGCGACGTGCCGCCCGCTCGGTCAGGCGCGGCTGCCGCCCGGCGCGACGCGCAGCGGGATCGTCCGGCAGCGCGCGCCGGCGCGGTGACGTCGCGCAGGAGCGTGCCGTCCGACGTGACGGCGATGCGCCGCCGTCGACCACGACGACGCCGACGGCGACGTTCGTGACGACGTGGATGCGCATCGTGTGGAGGAAGTCGGTCTCGACCTCGATCCGCTTCACGAGCGCGAACGGCGTCGACGGCGGTGTCGAGCGCACCGTGACGGACGTGCAGCGTCGTCATCGTGCGCGCCGCCTCCTCGAGCGCGGCGCGGACGCGCGTCGCCCTGCGGACCGGTCGATGCCCGCTCACCTCGACGGTGCGGACCGCGACGAGCGAGGAGTCGCGCAGCCAGAACCAGCCGGCGAGCAGCAGCACGAGGCCGCGCCGGCGACCACGAGCAGCGTGCGCGGGCGCGGGCGATGCGCGCGCAGGGTGCGGCCGCTGCCGGGCGCGAGGGCTCCGGCGCGCCGCGCGAGCCGTCCGATCGCGGCCGGGATCGGACGTGCCCGGCGTGTCGAGCGCAGGCCGCTCATCGCGCCAGCTCCCAGCCGTCCGGCCACGACACGGCGCCGAGCGTCTGCACCTCGGGCTCCAGCACCGACGCCGAAGCGCTCGTGCACGCGGCGGCGGCCCTCGGCCATCAGCGCGAGCACGTCGGCGGTGCTGGCGCTGCCGTGGTTCTCGACGAAGTTCGCGTGCTTCTCGGAGAAGCCGGCGCCGCCGACGCGCAGCCCGCGGCAGCCGGCCGCGTCGAGCAGCTGCCCGGCCGTGCGGCCCTCGGCGCGCGGGTCGTCGCGGTGGGG
Organism: uncultured Actinomycetes bacterium; assembly: GCA_963774115.1. Lineage (GTDB taxonomy): Bacteria > Actinomycetota > Thermoleophilia > Solirubrobacterales > Solirubrobacteraceae > Conexibacter. The sequence goes on from CAVZDN010000001.1 coordinate 204,976, forward strand.
TTTCTGAAGGTCGAGCCGAACGTCTTGATGCCGGACGGCTGGGCGGCCTTGCGCTTGCGCGCGCATCTCGGCGAGCGTCGCCTTCACCTGCTCGACCGGCGCCGGCGCGAGCTGGAAGGACGGCGCGCGCGACGATCTCGCCCGGGCTGCAGGTTCGAGCGGCGGTAGGCGAAGCCGAGCTGACCCGGCGTGCGGCGCTGCGACGCCGTCGGCCGTCGCGACGTCGACCTACTCGAGCACGTGCGCGAGCTCGCCGCCGTAGGCGTTCGCGTTCATCCGCACCGCGCCGCCGACCGTGCCGGGGATGTTGACGCCGAACTCGATCCCCGTCAGGCCGGCGTTCGCCGCGCGCGCGGAGACGGCGGGCAGGCGCGCGCCGCCGCCGCAGCGCAGCCGCGTTCCGTCGCGCTCGATCTGCGCGAGGTCCTTGTCGAGCTTCATCACGAGTCCGCGGACGCCCTCGTCCGCTACCAGCAGGTTCGACCCCGAGCCGACGACCCCTACCTCGTGGCCGTGCTCGCGTCGCCCACGCCAGCAGCGCCGACAGCTGCTCGACGCTCGCCGGACGCGCGAAGAACTCGCCGTGGCCGCCTGTGCGGACGGTCGTGAGCCGCGCGAGCGGGTAGTCGGGCTGCACGCCGGGCGGGAGCGTCGGCTCACGGCGCCACCAGCCTGCGGCCGAGCGCGTCGACGTCGCCGGCGCCCATCGCGAGGCAGACGTCGCCGGCGCGCAGCTGGGCGCGCAGGAACGCGCTCGGCGTCGTCGAAGCGCGGGCAGCCAGGCGACGGTGCGGCCGCTGCGCGGCGTCGGCGGCCGCGTCGGCGATCAGCTTGCCGTCGACGCCGGGGAAGTCCTCCGGCCGCTCGCGCGCCTGGTAGACGTCGAGCACGACGACGAGGTCGGCGGCGGCGAGCGCGCGCGCCGAAGTCGCGCGGCGAGCGCGCGCGTGCGCGAGTAGAGGTGGGGCTGGAAGACGGCGACGACGCGGCGCGGCGCGAGCGTGCGCGCGGCGGCGATCGTGGCGGCGACCTCGGTCGGGTGGTGCGCGTAGTCGTCGTAGACCTGCGCGCCGGTCGACGGTCGTGCCGAGCAGCTCGAAGCGGCGGCCGGCGCCCTGGAAGTCCGCCAGCGCGGCGGCGGCCTGCGCCGGGTCGGCGCCGGCGAGCCGGCAGGCCTCCAGCGCAGCGGCGGCGTTGAGCGCGTTGTGGGCGCCGGGGACGGCAGAGCTGCACCGCGATGCCGCGCCACGTCGAAGCGACACTGCGCCGCTCGGGCATCGAGCGCGAGGCGGTCGGGCACGTCGTAGGGCACGACGCCGCCGCTCCCTCGCGGCTGCCGTGTCCCCCGCCGGCCGCTGGCGCCAGCGCGAGCAGCTCCGGCCGGTCCCACACGACGACGCCCTCGCGTCGCGCGCGCGAGGAACTCGCGGAACGTCTCGTCCACGTCGAGCCGCGAGCCGTAGGTGCCGTGGTGGTCGAGCTCGGCGTTCGTGAGCACGGCGACGTCGGGATGCAGCTTCAGCAGCGAGCGGTCGGACTCGTCGGCCTCGACGACGACCCACTCCCCGTCCCCCAGCCGGCGTTCGAGCCGGTCGAGCGGACGTCGCCGCCGACGAGGTAGCCGGGTCCAGCCCGCAGCCGCGCAGCGCGTGCACGACCATGCTCGACGTCGTCGTCTTGCCGTGCGTGCCGCGTGACCGCGATGCAGCGCCGCAGCGCGGTGATCTCGGCGAGCAGGTCGGCGCGGTGCAGCTCCGCCTGGCCCCGCTCGCGCGCGACCGCGCGCTCCGGGTTGTCCTCCGGCACGGCCGTCGAGTAGACGACCTCCGCGTCCGCCGGGACGTTCGCGGCGTCGTGGCCGACGACGCGCATCGCAGCCCCGCGTCGCGCAGCCGCGCCAGCGTCGGCGACTCCGCCCGGTCCGATCCGCTCACCTCCGCGCCCGAGCGCACGCGCGCACGAGCGCCAGCCCGCTCATCCCGGCGCCGCCGATCCCGATGAAGTGCAGCCGCCGGCCGGCCCACGGTCGCTCGTCCGTCACGCGCAGGAGGCTAGCGAGCGGTCAGCCGGCACTCCGCCGAGTGCAGCTGCTGTCCATCACGAGCGACCTGCGCTCATCGTCGCGTGGCGGCCGCGAGCAGCTCGGCGGCGATGTCGCGGGCGGCGTCGGGACGGGCGAGGGCGGCGGAGGCGTGGGCCATCGCGGCGAGGCGGGTGCGGTCGTGCGAGCAGCTCGCCGGCCTCGTGGGCGAGGCGGGCGGCGGTCAGCTCGGCGTCGGGGATCACGATCGCGGCGCCGCCGTCGGCCATCCAGCGGGCGTTCGGCGTCTGGTGGTCGGCGGCGGCGGCCGGGTACGGGATCAGGATCGCCGGTCTGCCGTGGGCGGCGATCTCGAAGATCGAGCCGCCGGCGCGGGCGACCACGAGGTCGGCGGCGAGCAGCGCCTCGCCGAACTCGTGGATGTACTCGCGCAGGTCGTAGTGCGGGCCGGGCGCGGTCGAGCGAGGGGAAGTCGCGCGCGCCGGCGGCGTGCAGGACGCGGAACGTCGCGCCGGCGAACGCCTCGACGCGCGGCGTGGTTGATCGAGCGGGCGCCGAGCGAGCCGCCGAACACGAGCACGACCGTGTCCTCGGGCGCGAGCCCGAAGCGGGCGCGGGCGGCGGCGCGATCGGTCGCGGGCGGCGGGCACCGGCCGCCCGGTGACGCGGTAGCGCTCGCCGCTCGCGCCCGGCGAGCGGGAACGCCAGGCAGACGCGCCGCGGCGAAGGGAGCGAGCAGGCGGTTGGAGATCGCCGAGGTGCGAGTCGGCCTCGGTCAGCACCAGCGGGATCCGCAGCAGCACGGCCGCGAGGCCGACCGGCCCCGCCACGTACCCGCCCGCCGCCCATCACCGCGTCGGCTCTCAGCTCGCGCAGCAGGCGCACCGAGCGTCACGACGGCGCGCGGCGGCGAGCAGCGCGGCCCGCGCCGCCTGCAGCGGGTTGCGGCGGTCGAGCCCCGCGACGCGGATCGTGCGCAGCTCGTAGCCGGCCGCCGGCACCAGCTCGCGCCTCCGCCCGCTCCCCGCCGACGAAGACGACCTCGGCGCCCTCAGCCCGCAGCGCGCCTGCGACCGCCAGCGCCGGCACGACGTGCCCCGCCGTCCCGCCGGCGGCGATCGCGATCCGCGGCGCCGCCGTCACGGCGCGCGTGCGCCGTCGCGACGCGACGACGGGTCGACGAGCCGCAGCCCGACGCGGCTGCGCCTCCGCGACGTTCAGCAGCAGCCCGACGGACGCGAGGATCACCATCAGGTTCGTCGGCCCGTAGGAGACGAACGGCAGCGGCACGCCGGTCAGCGGCGCGATGCCGAGCACGACGAAGATGTTGAGCGATCGCCTGGCACAGGATCAGGGAGGTGAGGCCGGTCGCCAGCAGCTTGGCATACGGCTCGGTCGCCGCCCGCGCGATCCGCAGGCCCGACCAGACGATCAGCCCGAACAGCGCGAGCACCGTGCAGACGCCCGCGAGCGCCGAGCTCCTCGCCGATCACCGCGAGGATGAAGTCGGTGTGCGCCTCCGGCAGGTAGAAGACCTTCTGGACCGACTGGCCGAGGCCCGACGCCGAACAGCCCGCCCGAGCCGAGCGCGATCTGCCCCTGCACCGACTGGAAGCCGCTGCCGCCCGCGCTCCGCCCACGGGTCGAGGAACGACGTCAGGCGCGCCTGCTGGTAGGGCTGCAGCGAGCACGAGGACAGGCCGAACAGCACGACGCCGACCGGCCGCCAGGTAGCCGAGGTAGTCGCAGCGGCACGCCGGCGGCGACGAGCAGCGCCGCGACCGTGCACGGCGATCACGAGCGCCGTGCCGAGTGTCCGGCTCGACCGCGACGAGCAGCGCAGGCGGCGCCGGCGACGACGACCGACCGGGCTCATCATCCCCCTGAGCGTCTGGATCCGACGCGGGTGGCTCGCGAGGTACTGCGGCGACGTAGAGGACAGCGCGAGCTTCATCAGCTCCGACGGCTGCGAGCGAGAGCGATGCCCGGCCCGATCCAGCGTGCGCGCGCCGTTGACCTCGGTGCCGATCGCCGGGGATCAGCACGAGCAGCAGCAGCACGAACGAGCCGATCAGCAGCAGCGGCGTCGCGCGGCGCAGCAGCTCGACGCCGTGGCGCGACAGCACGTGCATGCCGACGAGCGCCGACCGCGCCGAAGGCCGACGTAGCGCACGAGGTACGTGCGTGCCGTCGCCGTGGCCCGCCGAGCAGGTTGCGCGCCGAGGAGGCGCTGTAGACCATCACCGCGCCGAACGCGAGCAGGCACAGCGCGCCGTCAGCAGCACGCGCTGCTCGACCGGCGGTCGCGGCGGTCGCGCGGGCGGGCGGCGCGCTGCGCGGTCGCGGCGCCTCTGCTCACAGCCTGCCTCCACGAGCGCGCGGAAGTGCGTCGCCGCGCGCCTCGAAGTCGGGGTACTGGTCGAAGCTCGCGCAGGCCGGCGAGAGCAGCACGACCTCGCCGGGGCGGGCGGCGGCGCGGGCGCCCGCGACCGCGCGCTCCATGTCGCCGTCGGCGTGCAGCGGCACGCCGGTCGCGGCGAGCGCGGCGGCGATCTCCGCCCGCGCCCTCGCCGATCAGGTGCACCGACGCGCAGCGCTCGGCGACGAGCGGCGCGAGCGGCGCGAAGTCCTGCGCCTTCGTGCGGCCGCCGAGGATCAGGTGGACGCGCGCCCGGCGGCGTAGGAGCGCAGCGCGACCAGCGTCGAGTCGACGTTCGTCGCCTTCGAGTCGTTCACGTAGGCGACGCCGTCGACGCTCGGCGATCGGCTCCAGCCGGTGCGGCGACGCCGCGGAACGTGCGCAGGCCCGCGCGCACCGCGTCGGGGTCGATCCCGCGCGCGAGGCGACGGCGGCGGCGGCCATCGCGTTCTCGCGGTTGTGCGGCGCCGGGGAGGCGCATCTCGTCCGCGCGTCACGAGCGGCTCGCCGCGCCACGCGATCCGCGTCGCGTGCTCGACGTCCATGCCGTCGTCGGCGCCGAACGCCGAACCGCACGCGGCGCGCGGCGCCGGGCAGCTCGGCAGCTCGTCCGCCGGCGCGACCGCGACCGCGTCCGGCCCCTGGCGCCGGAACGCGTTCAGCTTCGCCTCGCGGTAGGCCTCGAAGCGAGCCGTGCCGGTCGAGGTGGTCGGCGTGAGGTTCAGCAGCACCGCGGCGTCGGGCGCGAACGCGATCGTGTCCTCGAGCTGGAACGAGGACGCCTCGCAGACGACGTCGGCGTCCGGCGTCGAGCTCGCCGACGAGCGAGGACGAGCGCCGTGCCGACGTTGCCCGCGACCGCGACCGGCAGCCCCGCCTCGCGGTGGACGTGGCCGATCCACTCCGTCGTCGTCGTCTTGCCGTTCGTCCCCGTCACGGCGATGAAGTCGTTGGGGAGCAGCCGCCAGGCCAGCTCCAGCTCGCCGACGAGCGTCGAGCCCGCGCGCCCGCGCCGCCTCCACGACGGCGCGCGTCGTGCGGCACGCCCGGGCTCTTGACGAGCGTCCGGACGCGGTCGAGCAGCTGGTCGCCGGGGTCATCCAGGTGCACTTCGACGCCCTGCTGCGCAAGCCTGCCGACGTCGGGCGCGCCGGCGTCCACGCCGACCACCTCCTCGCCCGCGTGCACGCAGCGCGAGCGCCGCCGCGACCCCGGAGCGCGCGAGCCCGACGACGAGGTACGGGCCGCCGGGGAGGGGCGGACGACGGCATGCGTCAGCGGATCGACTGCTGGTAGATCGTGAAGCCGACCGCCGCGCAGACCGAGGCGATGATCCAGAAGCGCAGGATGATCTTCGTCTCCGACCAGCCGCGCATCTCGAAGTGGTGGTGGATCGGCGCCATCAGGAAGACGCGCTTGCGGAACGTCTGGAACGCGAACACCTGGATCGCGACCGACAGCGTCTCGATCACGAAGATCCCGCCGAGGATCACGAGCAGGATCTCCGTCTTCGTCATCACCGCGAGCCCGGCGATCGCGCCGCCGAGCCCGAGCGAGCCGGTGTCCCCCATGAAGATGTTCGCGGGGAACGAGTTGAACCACAGGAAGCCGACGCAGCGCGCCGACCAGGCAGCCGGCGAGCAGCGTCAGCTCCGTCTGCCCGGTCGTGATGAACGTGATGCCGATGTAGGCGAGCAGCACGATCGCCGCGCAGCCGGCGGCGAGCCCGTCGAGCCCGTCGGTCAGGTTCACGCCGCTCGTCGTGCCGGCGACGACGAGGTAGATGAAGACGGGATAGAGGATCCCGAGGTCGATCTGCGCGTCGACGATCCGCAGCCGCACCGTCTCCTGCAGGCCGGCGCCCTCGCGTCGCCGCCAGCCACAGGCCGATCGAGATCGCGATCGTCGCGAGCAGCTTCGTGCGCCCGCGCAGGCCGAGCGAGCGGCGGCGCACGATCTTCGTGTAGTCGTCGACGAAGCCGATCAGCGCGCACGCGATCGCCACGCCGAAGACGCCGATCGCCTGCCACGTCGTAGTCGGTCAGGATCAGGAACGGGATCGAGACGGCGGTGAAGATGATGATCCCGCCCATCGTCGGCGTGCCCGCCTTCGTGTGGTGGCCCTCGGGCCCCTCCTCGCGGATGTGCTGGCCGAACTCGCGCTCGCGGATGAAGGCGATGAACTTCGGGCTGAGGAAGATGCAGATCAGCAGCGAGGCGGTCCCCGCGATCAGCACGCGGCCCATCAGGCTCGGCCTGCGGCGGCGGTCCGGCCGCGGCGGCGAGCGCCTCGCGTGACGCGCCTCCAGCCCGACGCCGCGCGAGGCCTTCACGAGCACCGTGTCGCCCGCCTGCGACGAGGCCTGGGCACGAGCGCCGCCGCGGCCGCCGCGTCGGCGCGACGCGCGCGCCTCGCCGCGCGCCGAACGCCGTCGGCGTCGCCGCGGCTGCGCGGGCCGACGGCGACGAGCAGGTCGACGCCGAGCGTCGCCGCGTGCGCGCCGATCTCGGCGTGGAAGCGCGCCTCCTCCGGCCCCAGCTCCAGCATGTCGCCGAGCACCGCGACGCGCCGCCCCTCGCCGGCGGTCGCGGCGAGGTCGTCGAGGGCCGCGCGCATGGACATCGGGTTGGCGTTGTAGCAGTCGTCGATGACGGTGACACCGTTGGCGCAGGCGGTGACGCTCGCCCCGCCGCCCGCTGAACGCGACCGTCACCGCGCCGCCGGTCGTGACCCCGATCGCCCGTGCGGCGGCGACCGCCGCCAGCAGGTTGCCGCGCAGGTGCGCCTGCTGGAAGTCGAGCTCGCAGCTCGATCCGCTCGCCCTGCGCGTCGATCGTCGACGTCGCCGTCGGCATCCTGGCGCGCGAGCGTCACGTCGCCGCCGGGGCCGAACGTGACGGTCGCGATGTCGGCGCGCCGGTGCGGGTCCAGCAGCGGCTCGCCGGCCGGGATCACGGCGGTGGCGCCGGCGTGCAGGTCGGCGATCAGCTCCGCCTTCGCGGCGGCGATCGCCTCGACGCTGCCGAGCAGCTCCAGGTGCGCCGGGCCGACGTTGACGATCACGCCCACGTCCGGCTCGGCGATCGCCGCCAGCTCGGCGATCTGGCCGGCGCCGCGCATGCCCATCTCCAGCACGAGCGCCTCGGTGCCCGCGGGCGCGGCGAGCAGCTCCAGCGGCAGCCCGATCTCGGTGTTGAAGTTGCCGCGGCTGGCGAACGTGCGGCGGTGCGGCGCCAGCAGCGCGGCGAGGATGTCCTTCGTCGAGGTCTTGCCGGTCGAGCCGGTGATCGCGATCACGGGCGCGCCGAGCGTCGCGGCGCCAGGCGCGCGCGAGCGACTGCAGCGCCGCGAGCGGGTCGTCGGCGGCGAGCAGGACGCCGCGCCGCCGTCGGCAGCCGGCTCCGCGTCCGCTCGGCGTGCTGCGGGCGCCACGAGCACGCCCCACGCGCCGGCCGCGAGCGCCTGCGCCGCGAAGCGCCCGCCGTCGTGCGTCTCGCCCGCGCAGGCCGACGAAGAGGTCGCCGGGGACGACGTCGCGCGAGTCGATCGTGACGCGCGCGGGACCTGGCGCGTCGGCCGGCGCGGCGCACGCGGCGAGCCGCGCGCCCGCCGCCTGCGGCGACCTGCTCGGGCGTCCAGCTCCCTCATCGCGCGGCGATCCGCGGCCGCGCGCAGCGCCTCGCGCGCGACCGTCACGTCGTCGAACGGGACCTTCTCGCCGCCGGCGAGCTCCTGGCCCTGCTCGTGGCCCTTGCCGGCGATCACGACGACGTCGCCGTCGGCGGCCTCGGCGATCGCCTGCGCGATCGCGGCGCGCCGGTCGACCTCGACGCCGACGTCGCTCCGCCGCCGGCCGGGATGCCGGCGAGGATCTCCTGCGACGATCGCCTCCGGGTCCTCGGAGCGCGGGTTGTCGGACGTGACGATCGCGCGGTCCGCGAGCCGGGCGGCGATCTCGCCCATCAGCGGGCGCTTGCCGCGGTCGCGGTCGCCGCCGCAGCCGAAGACGCAGATGCACGCGCCGCGCCGCGTCAGCTCGCGCGCCGCGCCAGCACGTTCTCGCAGCGAGTCGGGCGTGTGCGCGTAGTCGACGAGCACCGCGAACGGCTGGCCCTCGTCGACCGGCTCGAAGCGGCCCGGCACGCGGCCGGCGTGCGGCAGCGCGGCGGCGATCGTCTCCAGCGGGACGCCGAGCGCGCGCACGGCCGCGACGGCGCCGAGCACGTTGGCACGTTGAAGCGGCCGGGCAGCGGCGTGCGCAGCGCGATCGGCGCCCTCGGGCGTGAGCGCGGTGAAGCGGCGAGCCGGCGAAGCCGCTCTCGAGCTCGACCGCGCGGTAGGTCGGCGTCGCGGTCGATCGCGAACGTGACGCAGCGACCCGCCCGCGTCGAGCTCCGCGCCAGCCGCCGGCCGTACGGGTCGTCGGCGTTGACGACCGCGACGGGCGGCGGCTCGCTGCTCCGCCGCGAACAGCCGCCGCTTGGCGGCGAAGTAGTCCTCCATCGTCGGGTGGAAGTCGAGGTGGTCCTGCGTCAGGTTCGTGAAGACCGCCGCCGCGAAGTGGATCGCGTCCGCGCGGTCGCAGCTCCAGCGCATGCGAGGAGACCTCCATCGCGCACGCGACGTCGCCGCCGTCGCGCATCGCGCGGAAGTCGCGCTGCAGGTCGATCGCCTCGGCCGTCGTGCGCTCGACGGGCCGCTCGACCGCCGCCGACGAACGACGTGACGGTGCCGAGCAGGCCGCACTGGCGCCCGGCCGCCTCCAGCAGCGCGCGCACGAGGAACGCGGTCGTCGTCTTGCCGTTCGTGCCGGTGATGCCGACGACGTCGAGCTCGGCCGTCGGATCGCCGTGGAAGCGCGCCGCGGCCGGCGCCATCGCCGCGCGCACCGAGTCGCACGACGACCTCCGGCACGCCCAGCCCCAGCGGCCGCTCGACCACGAGCGCCGCCGCGCCGCGCTCGACCGCGTCGGGCGCGAAGTCGTGCCCGTCGCGCGTGAAGCCCGGGACGCAGAAGAACAGCGTCCCCGGCGCGACGCGGCGGTTGTCGTACGCGAGCGCCGCGATCTCGACGTCTCGCCGCGGCCGTCGGCGAAGCCCTCCCGTCGGCCTCGCCGCCCATCACGTCCCGCAGCCTCGATCGGGCTTCGAGTCTACCGCGCTCAGTCCGGCTTGATGCCCAGGTACGGCAGCGCGAACGCGACGATCTTCTGGAAGGCCGGCGCGGCGACCTGGCCGCCGTAGATCGCGCCCTGCGGCTCGTCGACGACGACGCGAGACGAGCAGCTCGCGGGTCGCTGCGCGGGCGCGAAGCCCATGAACGAGGCGACGTAGCGCGTGTCGGAGTACTCGCCGGTGTCGGGGTCGACCTTGTTGGCGGTGCCGGTCTTGCCGGCGAGGTCGTAGCCCTCGATGCTGCGCCTCCGAGGCGGTGCCGCCGGCCGCCAGCACGCCGCGCAGCATCTCGCGCACGCTCGCGGCCGTCTCCTCGGAGATGACGCGTCTGCCCGCCGGCTCGCGGACCGCTCTGCCGCCGATCGAGCGGACGATCTGCGGCGTGCGCAGGATCCCGCCGTTCGCGATCGCCGCGTAGGCGGCCATCATCTGCATCGGCGTGACCGACTGGCCCTGCCCGATCGGCAGGTTGACGATCGACGTGCCGGAGTACTCGTCGTACGTCGGCACGATCCCGCTGCTCCTCGCCGGGCAGCGCGACGCCGGTCGGCTCTGCCGAAGCCGAAGCGGCGACCCACTGCGAGAAGCGCTCGCGCCCATCTTGAGCGCGATCTTGCACGGCGCCGACGTTGCTCGACTGGGTGAGACGATCTGCGCGACGCGTGAGCGTCTCGTCGCCGCGCGCCTCGGCGTCGTGCAGCGTGCGGTCGAGCGACGTGCAGCGTCGTACGGCAGGAAGAACGGCGTCTCCGGCGTGACGACGTGCCGTCCTCGAGCGCACCGGCGACGGTGAACGCCTTGAAGGTCGAGCCGGGCTCGAACGTGAAGCCGACGGCGCGGTCCTGCGGCGCGTACGCCGGCGCGCCGCCGAGGTCGTTGGCGATCACGCGCGGCCAGTTCGCGAGCGCGAGGATCTCGCTCGTCTGCGGGTTCATCACGATCGCGGTCGCGCCTCTCGGGCGGTAGACCTGGCCGACGCCGTCGAGCACCGACTCGACCTTGTCCTGCAGGTTCGGCGTCGAGCGTCAGCTCGACGTCCTTGCCCGGGCTCGGTCGGCTGCTCGTCGTCGATCGAGATCGGCTGGCCGAGCGCGTCGCTGACGATGCGGCGGATCGCCGTCCCTGCCGCGCAGCACGTCGTCCTCGCCGTACTCGAGGCCGGTGCCGCCGCCCGGCTCCTCGCTCGCCGTTGCCGAGCACCTGCGAGGCGAGCCACGTCGCGCGGATAGGTGCGGCAGCGAGCTCGGCGTGAGCGTGATGCCCTCGATGTGGAGCGCGGCGATCTCTGTCGGCGCTGCGCGGCCGGCAGCCGGCGCGCGAGGTAGACGAAGCCGCTCTCCTCGGACAGCTTCTCCGAGCACGTCGCTCGGCGTCGGCGCCGCAGCAGCGGCGCGAGCTTCGCGCGCGGCTCTGAGCGGCTCTCGACGAGGTACGGCGTCGCGCTGACGTCGCTGGCCGGCTCGGAGACGGCGAGCACCGCGCCGTTGCGGTCGGTGATCGTGCCGCGCGGCGCGGGCAGCGTGACGGTCTGCACCTGCTGCGTCGCGGCGGCGCGCTTGAGCGCCGGCGCGCGCACGGCGCCGAGCCAGCCGGCGCGCAGCGGTCGCGAGCCCGAGCGCCGCGAGGAAGACGAGGAAGAGGAGGCCGATGCGGCGGTCGGTCAGTCCCGGCACACCGCGTCCCTAGCCCTGGTCGATCGCACGAGATCGGCTAGGGCGTCGGCGCCGTGGCACCGCCGGCCGCCGTCGTGCCGGCCGTCGTCGCCGCCGTCGGTCATGCCGGCGGCGCCGGACGTCGAGGTGGCGGGCGCGGTCGTGGTCGTGGTGGCCGTCGTGTCGGTCGTGTCCGTGGTCGTGGCCGGAGTCGGTCGTCGACGGCTGTGGTCGTATCGACCGGTCGTCGGTCGGATCGGTCGTCGTCGCGGTCACGTCCGTGGTCGTCGCGACCAGCGTGGTCGCCGGCGCCGGTCGCGCTCGCGCTGCGGCACGCGCATCGTCGTGAGCGCCTGGCCGGCGTCGCCGGCGCTCGCGCGTCAGGAAGCGCGGCGAGCCCTGCGGCGGCATCACGTAGCCCATCTGCGTCGCCGCTGCGACGATCCGCTGCGCTGTCGGACAGCTGCGAGATCGACAGCCGCAGCGTCGCGTTGCGCTGCTCCAGCTGCGCGCTGCGCTCGACCGCGCGGCCGATGCCGGCGTTCAGCTTCAGCAGCGAGAGCTGCATCGTCACGATCCCGACGAGCAGCGTCCCGAGCAGCACGATCCAGACGCGGCCGCCGATCAGGCGGTCGAGCAGGCGATGGTCCGGCAGCGCGCGCAGCCATGCAAGCGCGCGGGCGCCGCGCGGCAGGTCCCGGCGCGACGGCCGCGTGACCGGCGCGGGCGCCGTCGCGGAGCGGGAAGCGGGACCGGCGCGCGCTGCGGCAACGCCACCGCGGCAGCCGCCGCGCCGCGACCGCCCAGCGGACCCGACACGCGGCGTGAGCGGCAGCCCGGCCCGATCCGCCCGGTCGCAGCCCGGTCCGTGCCCGCCGGAGCGAGCGACGGGCCCCGAGACGCGGCCTGAAGGGGCCGAAGCAGCGCGAGCGCCGCAGACGCACGGGACGGCCCGGCGGCGGCAGCAGGCGATGGGTGGGCGACGCGGCAGCGGCGGACGCGCGCACGGCGGCGCGCGCAGCCCGGCCATCGCGCCTGCGACTGGCGGTGATGCGCACCTCGGCGCGTGGGCTCGCGGGCGTGCTGGGGCCGGACGTGCGGCGGCCGGCAGGCGTGGCGGCGCGGGGCGGCGTCATGCGGTCTCCTCCGAGCTTGCGCGCGCCGCGCAGGTGGGCGGACTTGGCGCGCGGGTTGTGGGCGACCTCGCCGGGCGTCGGCGCGATCGCGCGGCGCGAGCAGCAGCTCGCCCTCGGGCGTGCGGCCGCAGCGCGCAGACGGGCAGGTCGGGCGGGCAGATGCAGCCGCGCGCGCGCTCGGCGAGGAAGCGCTTGACGCGCCGGTCCTCCAGCGAGTGGAAGGAGATCGCGGCGAGTCTGCCGTCGGGCGCGAGCACGTCCCACGCGAGCGGCAGCGCGCGGTCGAGCTGCTCCAGCTCCTCGTTGACGGCGATGCGGATCGCCTGGAAGGTGCGCTTGGCCGGGATGGCCGCCGGCGAACTGCGCCGGCACCGGGATCGCGCGACTTGATCGTCTCCACGAGCTCGTGCGTCGTCTCGATCGGCGCCTGCGCGCGCGTCGCGCACGATCGCGCGGGCGATGCGGCCGGCGTAGCGCTCGTCGCCGTACTCGCGCAGCAGGCGCGCGAGGCGGCGCTCGTCCCACTCGTTGACGACGTCGGCGGCGGTCAGCTCCTGCGTCGGGGTCCATCCGCATGTCGAGCGGCGCGTCGTAGGCGTAGGAGAAGCCGCGCTCCCACGTGTCGACCTGCATCGAGGACATCCCGAGGTCCATGTAGACGAGGTCCGCGCTGCACGCCCTCCTCGCGCAGCAGCTCCAGCCCGCTCGCGAAGTCGGCGCGGATGAAGCGCGTCGCGCAGGAGACCTCGGCCGCCAGCTCGGCGAAGCGCTCCTCGGCGATCGGGTCGCGGTCGATCCCGATCAGCGTGCCGGCCGGGCCGATGCGGTCGGCGACGAGGCGCGCGTGGCCGCCGCCGCCGATCGTGCAGTCGACCGCGACGGCGCCGGGCCGCGGGTCGAGCAGCTCGATCAGCTCGCCGGCGAGGACCGGGATGTGGATGGAGGCCATGTCAAGGAGTGTGCGTCATCGGCGCGTGCGTCAGCCCGGCGGACTGCAGCCCGGCGGCGATCTCGGAGACGTTCTCGAGCACCTCGCCGTTGTACGCGGCCCAGACGCCGCGGTCCCAGATCTCGAGGCACTCCCCCGCGCCGACGACGCTCACGTCCTTCGCGAGCTTGCCCGACTCGAGCAGGAACTTCGGCACCATCACGCGGCCGGCGCCGTCGAGCTCGGTCGGATGCGAGTTGGCGGTGAAGTGGCGGTTGAGCTTGCGGAACTCGGGCGACAGCGGGCTGTGGCCGGCGAGCGCGGCGCTCGTCCAGGCGTCGTAGTCCGTCGGGCCGCCAGATCGCGACGCAGTCCTCGAGGCCGGCGGCGAGCACGACGCCCTCGGCGAAGGCACGCCCGGTAGCGCGTCGGAACCGTGAGGCGGTTCTTCGCGTCGAGCGTCAGGTCGAAGGTGCCGCGGAAGGTCAAGGGGCGTCCCTTGGAAAGAAGGGCGGACCGGGGTGGCTGGGTGGGAGGAGCCCTGCCACCCCGGTCCGATGCGCGCGCAAGCTATCCCACCTTCTCCCACTTTGCAACCCAAATCTCACCGCACTTCCCCACACCTGGCGCATATGGCGACGCTCATCGCCCGAAATCCCCGTTGTGACGGGGCGTTTCGCGGTGGGACGCGGTGGGGCGACATGCGTCCAATCAGGCGCACGGCAGCGTGCATCCGGCCGAACTGGGACGCGCCTTGCAGCTCCGCCCTTGCACGGCCCGCTTCCGTCCGCCGCGCGTGCAGGAAGTCAGCGACGGATGCCGGCGGACTCTGAGTCTGGCGCGCCTGGCAGTGTCGAGAGCGCGGTCATGAGAGGAGAGAGGCGGTCAGCGCGGCTGCGACGAGCAGCAGTACCGAGGGCACGAGCAGCAGCGCGACGACGAGCTGGATCTGCGGAGCCGCGCGAGCGGCGCGCTCGGTCATGCGGCGGGCACGGGCGGCACGCGCCTCGCGCGCGAGCGCGGCGAGCGTCTCGGCAGCGGAGCGCCGTGACGAGCGCCGCGCTCGAGCGCGCTGCGCAAGCGTCGCGACGCCGTCGCACGGGCAGCGCACCACGAGCTCGGCGAGCGCCTGCTCGCGCGGAACGCCGAGCTCGACCTGCGCGGCGACCGTGCGCCACTCGCGCGCAAGCAGGCCGCGGTCGCGACGGGCGACCTCGGCGAACGCGCGGTCGAGCGACAGGCCCGCGCCGAGCGCGACGCGCAGCAGGTCGAGCAGGTCCGGCAGCTCCGCCTCCATCGCGGCGCCGCGCTGCCGCGCGCGACGGCGCAGCCACGCGTCGGGCGCGAGGAACGCGGCCGAGCGGCAGCGCGAACGGCGCGAGCAGCGGCAGCCGGCCCGGCAGCGGCCGCAGCCGAGCGGCAGCGCCAGCACGAGCGCGAGCATCGCGGCGCCGCCCTTCGCCGCCATCACGTCCGCCGCCCGCAGCCCGAAGGGCCGGCCGGCGGCCGCGAGCCGCGCGTCGAGGTCGCGCGGCGCGGCCGGCGCGCCCGACGCGGCGTCCCAAGCGCGCCGAGCAGCGCGAGCGCGACCGGTACGAGTCCGCGGCGCTGGCGCCGGACGCGCGAGCGCCAGCACGTCGACGAGCGCCGCCGCCGCGAGCACACCGGCGACAGCCGCGACCAGCGGCGTCCCGCTCATGCGCCGCCCGGTGCGCCGGGAGGGGTAGACGGTGCGCGGCGGGGAGCGCCTTTGTCGTCGCTTGCACACCGTCCTGTCCTGTGGTCGTCCTGCGACCACAGGACAGGACAGCTCCCGCCGCTCATGCCGTCACCCGCGCCAGCCGCCGGATCGCGACGAAGCCGAGCCGCTGCAGCAGCAGGCGAAGCCGGCGAGCCAGGCGGCCAGCGGATCGCGCACGACGCCGGCGAGCGCGCCGGGGCTCGCCAGCTCGGCGAGCGCCGCCGCGCCGGCCGGCAGCACGCGCGACGACAAGCCCGGTGAAGCGCGCCTGAGCGGTCGCGGCGCGCGCGTCGCCGGCGCAGCGCGCCGCCTCCTCCTGCGCGCGCGCGAGCTCGCGCAGCAGCGTCGACGAGGTCGCCGCCGGCGTCGCGCTGCAGCAGGATCGCGGCCGCAAGCGTGTCGTAGGGCCGGCTGCCGCGCGCGCCTGCACAGCCGCGTCGCAGCGCCGCCTCCAGCGGCTGCGCCGAGCGCGAGCGCCCGCGCGAGCGCGCCCAGCTCGACGGCCGCCGCTCCGTCGACGCCGCGCGCCGCCTCGGCGAGCGCCGCCGGAGATCGCGTGCCCGGCGGCGAGCGCGTCGGCGATCGCCCGTGCGACGGCCGGCGCCGCGCGCTCCAGCTCCGCGCGGTGGCGACGGCCGCCGGCGGCGCACGAGCGCGCGCAGCGTCCACGGACCGCCCGCAGCGAGCAGCAGCACCGGCGAAGCGGGCCCGCGAGCAGCCAGCCGGCCGCGAGCAGCGCAGCGCCGCGACGAGCGCGAGCCGGCGGCGCTCCGGCGCGCTCGGCTCACGGCCCTCGTCGCGGACGCGCCGCAGCGGCGCGAGCAGCCGGCCGAGCGCGCGCATCGCGCGCCAGCGCCTCGGCGACCGCGAGCCCCTCCCACGAGCGCGAGCACGCCGAGCGCCGCAGCGGCAGCCGCAAGCGGCGCGCGCTCACGTGCCGGCCCCTCGGGGTGCGATCTGGCGGGCGACGGGATCGTCCGTGCCGTCCATGGCTCGGGCGTCCTCCAACCGCGCCACCAGCTCGGCCGGCAGCGGCGCGCGCCAGCAGGCACGGCCATCGCGCAGCGCGTACAGCTCGCGCGTCGCGCGGGCCGGCGAGCGGTCGCGCACGACCTGCGCTGACGGCGGCGATGCGGCGCCGGCCGTCGCGCTCGCGGCGCTGGTGGACGACGAGGTCGATCGCGCCCGCGACCAGCTCGCGCACCGCGGCGTGCGGAAGCGCGACGTCGGCCATCAGCGCCAGCGTCTCGACGCGCCGCAGCGCCTCCTCGGCGGAGCCGGCGTGGACGGTCGAGAGCGAGCCGTCGTGCCCGCTCGCCATCGCGCTCAGCATGTCGAGCGCCTCGCCGCCGCGCACCTCGCCGACGACGATCCGGTCGGGCCGCATCCGCAGCGCGTTGCGCACGAGCCGGCGGATCGTCACCTCGCCGCGGCCCTCCAGCGACGCCGGCCGCGCCTCCAGCCGCACGACGTGCGGCTGGCGCAGCCGCAGCTCGGCCGCGTCCTCGATCGTCACGATCCGCTCGCCGGCGGGGATGAAGCTCGACAGCGCGCCGAGCGTCGTCGTCTTGCCCGAGCCGGTGCCGCCGCTCACGAGCAGCGTCAGCCGCGCGCGCACGCACGCGCGCAGGAAGTCGCACAGCGCCGCGTCGAGCGTCCCGCTCGCCACGAGGTCCTGCGGGCCGAATGCCGCAGCTGCGGAAGCGGCGGATCGTCAGCAGCGGCCCGTCGAGCGCCAGCGGCGGGATCACGACGTTGACGCGCGAGCCGTCGGCGAGGCGCGCGTCGCACAGCGGCTCGGCCGCGTCGACGCGCCGGCCGAGCGGCGCGAGGATGCGCTCGATCGCATGGCGCAGCTCGGCCTCGGAGGCGAACGCGACGTCCGTCGGCTCGATCCGTCCGGACGCTCGACCCACACGCGCCCCGGCCCGTTGACCATCACCTCCTCGACCGCTGGATCGGCCAGCAGCGGCTCCAGCGGGCCGAGCCCGAGCGACCGCTCCGTCACGAGCCGCCGCAGCTACACCGCGCTCGTCCGCGCTCAGCAGCGCCGCCTCGCGCTCGACCAGCGCGGCGATCCGCGCAGCCGCGTCGCCGCCCTCCTCCCCCGCCTCCCGCACCAGCTGCTCGCGCAGATCGTCGGCGATCGGCTCAAGACCCTTCGTGTGCATGTCCATGAGGGCTCCGAGGTGGCTGCGCGCGCCGATTCGCCCCCGAACCGTCCTGCCCTGAGGTCGCAGGACGACCACAGGACAGGACGCTCGGCGCACCGGCGGCGCAAGTCCGGCGCAGCCCGGCCGATGAACCGGGAGATGAGTGCCGAGGCTGCCGCCGTCCTCCCCCTTCCGACCGGTGTCGCGATCGCCCGCCAGGCGATCCATGACCGCTGGACGCGCGTCGACCGGCTATGCGCTGCTGCTGCGCGGCGGCACGCGGCCGACGACCCGACGACGAAGAGCATGCGGCGACACGGGTGATCGTGGAGACGTTCACGGCGATCGGCGTCGCAGGCGGTCGCGGGCGGTCGCCCGGCCACGTGCGCGTGCCGCGCCGCTTCCTGCTGGAGCGGACACGCGTTCGCGCTGCCACCTGCGCGGGTGGTGTTGGAGATCGCCGACCCGGACGCGGCCGATCCGGCGCTACGACAGGTGCTGGAGCGACTCGTCGAGCAGCGCTACCGCATCTCGCTCACGTGCGGCCCCGACGCGCCAGGTGCCCTATGCGCTGATGCCGCTGGTCGAGAGCGTCAAGCTCGATGTCGGCGGGTCTCACGCCGACGCAGATCGCCGCAGTCGCCGAGCGCTTCCGCGCCGCGACCGCCACGTTGATCGCCGCCGGCGTCGACACGCCAGCGCTGCTGAAGCACTGCCGCGCCGCCGGCTTCGACCGCTTCCAGGGCTTTTTCCTCTGCACGCCGGACGTCGTCGCCGGGCAGGCGCCGCCGATCGCGCGGCTGGCGGAGCTGCGGACGCTCGCGGGCCTCTACTCGCAGGCGACGTTCGAGCAGCTTGAGCAGACGATCTCCCATGACGTCGGGCTCAGCTTCCGGCTGCTGACCTATCTGAATTCGGCCTACTTCAACCTGCCACGCCGCGTCGCGTCCATCCGCGAGGCGCTGATGCTGCTGGGGACGCCGCGCGGTGCAGCGCTGGGCGACGCTGATGACGCTCTCAGGCGCTGAGGACACGCCGCACGAGCTGACGCTCACCGCCCTGCTGCGAGCGCGGATGTGCGAGCTGGTCGGACGCGCGCTGCCGACCCCGGCGCGGCGACTCGGACGCGTGCTTCACGGTCGGGCTGCTGTCGGTCGATGGACGCGATGGCGAACACGCCGCTGGTGGAGATCCTCGACGCGCTGCCGCTCGACTGACGAGTCCCGCGCGGCGCTGCTGGAGCGTCGCGGCCCGATGGGCGACGCGCTCGCCGCGGTGCTCGCCTACGAGCGCGCCGACCTCGACGAGGCCGCCGATGCGCGCGCCCGGCGGTCCCGCTCGGGGACGTCTACCTGAGCGCGGTCGCCTGGGCGGACGCGACGTCCGGCATGCTGCGCTCGACGACGCGCACGATGCGCCGCGACGACGTCCGGCGCGAACTGAAGCCCGGCGCAGACGCGCAGCTCCTCGAGCGCCTCCTCGGTCGAGCGAGCACGGCGGTAGGAGCGGTCGGTCGTCATCGCGTTGAAGGCGTCGCAGGCGGCGACGACGGTCGCCTCGCGCGGGATGCGCGTCGCCGGCGAGGCCGTCCGGGTAGCCGCCGCCGTCCCAGCGCTCGTGCGAGGCGCGCACGATCATGCCGACCTCGCGCAGCACCCCGCCGACGCGGTCGAGCATCCGCTGCCCCTCGATCGTGTGGGTCTTCATCAGCGCCCACTCGTCGTCGTTCAGCGGCCCGGGCTTGTTGATGATCGTGTCGGGGATGACGATCTTGCCGATGTCGTGCAGCAGCGCCGCCAGCTCGACGTTGTGGCGCTGGCGCTCGTCGAGCCCCAGCTCCTCGGCGACCTCCAGCGACAGCGCGACGACGCCGCGCGTGTGGTCGCCGCCGGTGTACTCGTCGGCCTCCTCCAGCAGGTCGCCGAGCAGCATCGCGATGCCGCGGTAGGCGCCGCCCAGCTCGAGCGCCTGGTCGAGCCGCTCGTTGCGCTCGCGCGCGAACAGCGTCAGCAGCAGCGGCGAGCGGCAGCACGAGCAGGAACGCGTACGGGTAGCTCGACCGTCGCGAACGCGGCCAGCAGCCCGACCGGCGCGAGCAGCGCGTCGACGAGCCAGACCCACGCGAGCACGCGCAGCTGGTCGCGGCCGGGGATGTCGAGCGCGAGCCGCGCGCGCACCGCGTAGACGGTCGAGGTCGATCGCGAACTGCGCGCCGAGCGCGAGCGACGTACCACGGCCAGTCGCCCCAGGTCGGGATCGATCGCGCCGGCCGCGACGCAGCACGGCGGCGGGACCGACCGCGTGCCAGGCGTCGCCGGGCAGCATCAGCGCGCGGCCGGGGTGCAGCGCGCCGCGCAGCGTAGTCGGGCAGGTTGCCGACGACCATCCCGAGCGAGCACGAGCAGCGGGACGAGCTCGCGTCGGCAGCAGGAACAGCATCGGCACGAACGACGAGCTGCGTCGGCACGGTGTGGCCGGCGCCGGCGTGGAAGCGCACGCGCGAGAGCGACGCCGTAGGCGAGCACGAGCACGATCGCCGGGCCCGAGCTCCATGCGCGCGGCCGGAGTCGCCGAGCAGCGCGAGCGCGATCGCCGCGGCGAGGAACGGCAGGCCGACGAGCAGCTCGGCGCGGTACTCGTGCGCGGAGGGCGCCTCGCCGCGCAGCGGTCGGGCGTCTCGGGCGTGCCGCGGGTGCGCCCCGTTGGAGGACTGCGACGGACGTCCGGCGCCGCGAGGACGCTCGGATCCGCGTCGCCGCTCACTGCCGTGCGCTCCGACCGTCCGTCAGGGACGCGGCCATCCGAGCGGGATCGGCTCGCCCGGGGTCGCAGTCGCCGGGCCGGAAGGGCGGGTAGGGGTCCTTCGACCGGCGGATGCAGCGAGCAGGTGCGCGAAGCGGGTCGGGCAGGCAGGGATTGAAGGGCTGGACCCAGTAGAGCGTGCAGATCCTGCAGGCCCGAATAGGGACGCGGTTGACCTCGTCGGCGTTCGCGTAGCCGTCATGGTCGACGTCGTCGGGGCCGTCGAGCAGCGTGTCGCCGTCGGTGTCGGGGTCGAGCCAGTCGGTCTGCAGGTAGGTGAGCGTGTACGGCTTCTCCGTGTCGCACACCGCGAGCCACCACGCCGGGCGTCATGCGGCCGTGCGCCTCGTCCCAGTTCGTCAGTCCGTCGTCGTCGACGTCCTTCTCGTCGTCGGTGAGGAAGCCGTCGCTCGTTGACGTCCTCCCACAGCGTGCGCGGCGTCACCTGCGACCGGGCCGCCGATCGTCTGCGTGCCGTCGCTGTAGAGCAGCGGGAACGTCGACTGCCGCCGTAGACGACCCAGGCGGCGTGCTCGTCGGACAGCGTGAGGCCGTCGCCGTCGTAGTCGGTGCCGGCGTCGCTCGGGTCGAGCGGGTTCGGGTACGGGCGCTTGCCCGGGTACGGCAGCGCGCGCAGGTTGAGGTCGAGCGCCGACTCGTACTCGTAGCCGTCGGGGATCGCGTCGCCGTCGCTGTCGGCCGCGCAGGGGTCGGTCTTGATCTGCAGCTCGAGACCGTTCGTCGAGGCCGTCGCCGTCGGCGTCGGACCCGGGCGCGGCCTTCGCGCTCGTCGAGCGTGCAGTTCGGCGCGCCGGGACCGGAGGAGCCGTTGCCGCCGTCGATCCTGCTTGCCGGCGCATGATCGTCGGCGAGAGCTTGCTGCGAGCGTGAAGCTGGCGCCGAAGCGGGCGGCGAGCACGCGCAGGCGGAAGCTGCGTCGGGCCCTTCTCGCCGGTGTTGCTTGCCGATCAGGTAGCGCGCCGAGCTTGCTCGTGAGCTTGACCGTCAGGCGGGTCTTCGTCGCCTTCGCGGCCTTCAGGAAGACGGCCGGGGCGCCGTCGCGCAGGAAGACGACGGTGTTGCTGCCCTTGCCGGGCAGGAAGTGGCGCCCGCGATCGTGAGCTTGCTCGCCGATCTCGAGCCTTCAGCGGCTGCACCTTCGTGATCGTGGGCAGCGCGGCGATCTGCGACGGTGGCGCTCGCATGGGCGTGCAGCGCTGGCAGGCTGGCGCCGGCACCCGCTCCTGCGCGGGCACGAGGGCCAGGATGATCGCGAGGATCGCAAGGACGAGCAGGCGTCGGGACATGCGCTAGCCTTGGATCGGCCGATCGCGCCAGATTCCTTGAGCGCCAATCTTGCAGACTGGTCAGCGCAGCCGCTCGTCGACCACCAGCCCGGCACGGCCGTGGACGCGATCGCCCGGTGCGCGGACAAGCAGTCGCACGTCGCGCGCGAAAGCTCTGCGCGGCCGCGAGATAGACGGCGTCGCGCACGCTCACGCGCAGCGAGGCGACGCACGCGCGCCGCCGTCGACGTCCTCTCCGGCCGGGCGACGGAGCGGGCGCGGCGGCGAGCACCTCGACGTCCTCCAGCGCGAGCACCGTCGCGCCCGGCGCGGGTGGCCGTCGCGCTCGCGCGTGACGAGCACGTCGACGCGCGACGCCGGGCACGACCGCGTCCGGGTCGCCGTGCGCGACGACCTCCGCGACGCGCTCGCCGCGGACCGCCGGCGGCGTCGGCGGGATCCCCGGGCATGCGCAGCATGGCTGCAGTGACGTAGCGAACCGGCGCGGCAGCGCGACGGCCGCGACGGCGCCGTCGAGCCGCGCGCGCTGGTGACGCGTCGGGCGGCGCGAAACGGCGCGGGAGCGCTCGCAGTCGCAGGACGGGCAGCCGCGAGCGGCGCGCCCGCTGCGACCGGCAGCGCGCGTGACGAGCACCGGCGTGCCAGGGCCGAGCGCCCGCTCGAGCGCGGCCTCGCGTCGCCGCACGCTGCTCGCCGCAAGCGCCGCCGAGCAGCGCGCGAGCGCGAGCAGCAGCAGCGCGCGGCGGCGGCGGCGTCATGCCCTCGGACGCGGGGCGGTCGGCAGCTCCAGCACGAGGCGGGCGCCCCGCTCGCTCGGCGCCGCCGGCAGCCGCCCGCCGTGGCGGGCGGCCGCGTCGGCGGCGATCGCGAGGCCGCGTCCGCGCGATCCGACGCCCGCCGCGCGGCCGGCGCACGAGCACGGCGACCGGCGCCGGCAGACCGGGGCCCTCGTCGAGCACCTCGACGCGCACGCTGTGGACGCCGGCGCGCGCTCGCAGCCAGCACCTCGCCGTCGCCGTGCTCGATCGCGTTCGCGAGCAGGTTCTCGATCGCCTGCGCGAGGCGCAGTCGCGGTCGCCGCGCAGCAGCACGCGCCCGGGCAGCCGCTCGCAGCCGCAGGCTGACGCCCGCGCGCCGCACGCCGCCGCCCGCCACGGTCGCGGCGACGTCCGCGAGCAGCGGCCGAGCGTCGAACGTCTCGATGCGGTCTGCGTGCGCGCGCGCCGCTGGCGCGCGGCGCTGAGGTCGGCGAGCGCGAGTCCGCGCGCGGCCCAGCTCGAGGTCGATCGCCGTCGAGCGGGCCGCGCGGCGCGCTGCGGACTGACGCGCGCGGCGAGGTGGACGGCGAGCCGCGCGGCGGTCAGCGGGCCGCGCAGCTCGTGGCAGGCGCGCTCGACCAGCTCCATCCGCCGCGCGAGCACGACGTCGCGCGGCGGTGGCGAGCGCCGCAGCGCGGCGAGCCAGCCGCCGCGCCGGCGATCGTCGCGCTCATCGACGCCGACCAGCCGGCCCGTCGACGAGCCGGTAGCCGACGCCCCACACGTTGACGACGTAGCGGTCGCCGTCGCGCGCGAGCTTCTGGCGCAGCCGGCAGGCGTGCGAGTCGAGCGTGCGGGTCGAGCCGTTGGCTGCGGAAGCCCCAGACGGCTGCGCAGCAGCTCCTCCTTCGTAAAAGACTCGCGTCGGATCGGCCGCGAGCGTGCGCAGCAGCGCGAACTCCTTCTGCGACAGCATCACGGCGGCGGCCGTTGAGCAGCACGGTGCGGCCTGCCGGGTCGACCTCCAGCGTGCCGACGCGCAGCCGGCCGTGCGCGCGCGCGGCGCTCGCTGCGGCGCAGCAGCGCCGTCACGCGGGCGCGCAGCTCCGGGTAGCTGAAGGGCTTGCTGCAAGCACGTCGTCGGCGCCCTTCTCGAAGCTGCGCAGGCGGTGCAGCTCGCCGACGCGGCCGCTCAGCACGAGCAGCGGCAGCATGCGGGATCGAGGCGGCTGGCGACGCCGTCGGCGCTCGCGCACCTGCTTGAGCAGCTCGAGCCCGTCGCGGTCGGGCAGGCCGAGGTCGACGATCGCGAGGTCCGGGAAGCGCGTCTCCATCAGGCGCAGCGCCTCGCGGGCGTTGGCGGCGGCGATCGGCTCGATAGCCGTCGGCCGCGAGGTTGTCGGCGAGGAACGTCCGCGTGTGGCGGTCGTCCTCGACGACGAGGATGGTGGAGCGTGGTTCGTTCATGGCCGCTTCGATGCACGAAGACGGCGACGATTCGCCCCCATTGCGTCCAAGGCGTCGCAATTGACGCACGCGCGAACGTGCAAGTTCACGTGCAGCCCATCCAGCCAGTGAAGGAAGTCGCGCATATGATGCCGACGCCCACGGACCGGGAGGCCTTCCTCCATGCTCAACCAACGCGGAAACTACAGCTCGGGCGACGACTTCGTGCTCGAGTACGGCGAGCTTCGCTTCACCTTCAACGAGCGCGACTTCGCCGAGCGCTGCGAGCAGGCCGCTCGCAAGCTCGGCTTCGTCGGCGGACGGCTCGAGGACGAGGAGGCCGAGGACCTCGTCAACCTCGTCGTCAACGGCGAGGTGCACGACCCCGCCTCCGCGCTCGGCGAGCACGTCAACGACTGCTGGCCCGAGCTGGTCGGCCCGTCCGAGCGCTCGCTCGTGCACTGGCTGCGGCGGCTGATCTTCCGCAGCGCGTGGCTCGACCAGCGCGTGAAGGAGGGCGAGCTCGACGTCGCCTTCGACGAGCGACACGCACACCTTCTCCTACGTGCAGCCCGATCGCGGCAACGAGCCGATCGAGCTGGCTCCCGAGCCCTCCTGGGGCCGGGTGGCCTACCTGCCGCGCTGACGCGCGGCAGGTGCCATCCGAACGGGTCCTACTCAGCGGCCTGCTCGCGCACGGCCTCGGCGATCGCGGCGGCGCCGGCCTCGCCGACGAGCAGCTCGGGCCGCAGCGTGCCGCTGGCGAGCAGGTCGAGCGCCGGGAAGCGGCGCGGCGCCGGCCTGCTGCGGCGTCGAGCGCGACGACCGTCGTCTCGCCGCCGAGCGGCGCCGAGGCGGTCGCGATCACCGTCAGCGAGCCGCCGTCGGCGATGTTGCGCGCGGCCGCGAGCGCCTTGCGCGCCGCGTGCGGGTGGAGACCGTCGAGCGTGTCGATCAGCACGACGGCGTCGCCGCCGCGCGCCGCGACGCGCTTGCCGTGGTCGATCGCGCGCTCGACCGCCTGCGCCTGCGCGTCGGCCGAGGCGGCGAAGCTGAGCGCCGCGGACGGAGCGAGCGAGGCGGGCGGCTTCCGTTCCACTCGGCGATCTCCTCCGGGCGCGACGCCGGCGAGCACGGCGACGCACTCGAGCTCGCCGTCGACGTCGGCGAGCGCGGCGGCGAGCCGGCGCAGCGCCTCGCTCTTGCCGGTGCGGGCGCCGCCGGCGATCGTGACGCGCGAGCCGCGGCCGATCGGCGTGAGCAACTCGATCGCCTTGACCGTCGGTCGTCGGCGCCGAACGCGAAGCGCTCGGTCGGGAAGGCGGCCGGCAGCTCGTCGAAGCGCACGCCCTCGGAGACCTCGTCGGCCGGCGTTGCCGTTGATCGTGTCGACGCGCACGAGCGACGGGAAGCGCTCCGAGCGGCGCGGCGGGCGCACGGGCCCGCTGACGCGGTCGCCGTCGACGAGCTCGCAGCGGCGCACCTGCGCCGCCGAGACGTAGACGTCGTCGTCGGACGGCGCCGGCGGCGGCGACGCGCAGGAAGCCGGAGCCGTTCGGCTGCAGCTCGACGACGCCCTCGACGGTGCGCTCCTCGCCCTCGGCCTCGACGCGCTCGCCGCGGCCACTGCGGGCCGGGCGGTCCTCGCGCTCCTCACGACCGCGGCCGCCGCGCTCCGCGCGAGCGGGACGGTCCTCGCGCTCCTCACGGCGCGGCCGCCGCGCTCGGCGCGCGCCGGACGGTCGCCGCCCTCGTCGCGATCCTCGCGGCTGCGCTCGGCGCGAACGGGGCGCTCGTCGCGCTCCTCGCGACCGCGGCCGCCGCGACGGCGGCGGGGCGCCGTCGTCTCCTCCTCGACGGTCTCCTCGGCAGCGGCGACCGGCTCGTCGCCGGATTCCTCGTCGGTTGCGCTCGCGGCGCGCCCGCCGCGACGGCGGCGCGGGCGGGGGCGCTCCGAGGCGTCCTCGTCAGCGGCCGGAGCCGCGGAGTCGTCGCCGCCCTGACGGGCGAGGATCGCGTCGACAGGTCCTCCTTGCGCAGGCGGCGGAAGCCGTCGATGCCGAGCTCCGAGGCGATCGCGTGCAGATCGGCGAGCGGGCTGTCCGCAAGCGCGGAGCGTTCGAGTACGGGCATGTGGGGTTCCTCCTGGGGATGGATCGGTGGGCTCCGGCCGCGTTGGGACAGCGGCCGGCGATACAGAAACCCTATTCGATCCGCCGGCGCCGCTCCCTGCGGCGCTTGACACGCCTACCGCGCGGGAGCGGCGGAGACGAGCTCGTGCAGCCAGGTGCCGAACTCGGGACGCGACTGCCAGTCGGCCTTGAAGCGCTCGATTCCGGACGTCGTCAGCGGGTGGTCGAGCATCTGGCGCAGCACCTTGCCCGGAACGGTCGCGACCTCGCAGCCGAGCCGTGCGCACAGGACCGCGTGCTGCGGGTTGCGGATCGAGGCGGCGAGCACCTGCGCGTCCGTCTCCCCGGCGTGGATCGCCTCGACGATCCCGGAGATCACCTCGCCCGAGTCGATCGAGACGTCGTCGAGACGACCCATGAAGCAGGAGACGTACGTCGCGCCGGCCTCGGCCGTCAGCAGCGCCTGGCTGGCGGTGAAGACGAGCGTCATGTTGACGGGGATGCCGTCGTCGCTGAGCGAGCGCGTCGCTGCGAGGCCAGCCGGCGAGAACGGCACCTTCACGACGACGTGCTCGTGCAGCGCGGCGAGCGCGTGGCCCTCGGCGATCATGCCGGCGGCGTCTTCGGCGACGACCTCGGCCGAGACGGGCCCGTCGACCAGCTCGCAGATGCGGCGGATGATGTCGCCCGGATCGCCGTCCTCCTTGGCGAGCAGGCTGGGATTCGTGGTCGCCCCGGACAGCACTCCCCAGGCGGCGATCTCCTCCACCTCGGCGACGGAGCCGGTGTCGATGAAGAGCCTCATGCTGCGATCCTCCTGAGTCGTGAAACGGCGGCCGGGTGCGTCTGTCTCAAGCTTACGACGCCGGCCGGCCCGCCCGCGGCTCGCGGCGCAGGTCCTCCGCCAGGCGCACGTCGCGCGCCGAGCTCGCGGCGGCCGGCGAGCACGTCGCGCACGGCGAGGAAGTCGGCCGCGGCGGCGACGTCGTGCAGCCGGAAGACGTGCCCGCCGGCGTCGACGCCCCAGGCGAGCGCGGCGAGCGTGCCGGCGCCCCGCTCGCGCGGCGGCCGACCGGTGATCGCGCCGATGAAGTCCTTGCGCGAGAGCGCGAGCAGCAGCGGGCGGCCGAGCGCGTGGACGTCGTCGAGGCGGCGCAGCGACCTCGACCGTCTGCGCCGGCGTCTTGCCGAAGTCGGGGCCGGGGTCGAGGATCAGCTGCTCCGCCGCGACGCCGCGCTCGCGATCGCGAGCGCCATCCGCTCGCGCAGGAAGGCGACGACGTCGGCGGCCATGCGCCCGTCGTAGCCGGGTCGAGCAGCTTCTGCTTCGGCGCCGCGCGCGTGTGCATCAGCACGAGCGCGGCGCCCGTCTCGGCGCAGACGTCGGCGAGCCCGGGGTCGCGCAGGCCGCTGACGTCGTTGACGATGCAGGCGCCGGCGGCGATCGCGGCCGCGGCGACGGCCGGCTTGTAGGTGTCGACCGAGACGACCGCGCCCAGCTCGCCGGCGATCCGCTCGATCAGCGGCACGACGCGCGCGATCTCCTCCTGCGGCGTCGACCGGCGGTCGGTTCGTGACGCCGGACTCGCCGCCGACGTCGATCACGTCGGCGCCGGCCGCGAGCAGCTCGCGCGCGAGCTCGACGCGCTCGTCGAGCGTGCGGCGGGCGCCGTCGTCGGAGAACGAGTCGGGCGTCGCGTTGACGATCCCCATCAGCCACGGGCGTCCGCCGAGCGCGAGCGTGCGCGTGCCGGCGCGGACGGCGAAGGAACGGGCGCGGTCGCTGCTCATCGCGCGGGCTTGCGGCGGCTTCTTCTTGACCGGCTTGGCGATCTTCAGGGGCTGCCGGACCGTCGTGCGGTTGCCGGCGCGGTCGGTGACGAGGACGCGCAGGGCGTAGCGGCCCGGACGGGCGTAGGCGTGCTGGGAGCCGCGGCGGATCTGCTCGCGCGGGCGTGCTTGTCGCCCCAGTCGACGAGGATCGTCTTGACGCCCGAGGTCGACGACCGCCGCCGTGCCGGCGCGCGGCGCCGGTGCGGCGCGTCGGTCGCCTGCACGGCGAGCCGCAGCGCGACGCCGGCCTTGCGCGCGCCGGCGAGGCGCGCGCGCACGAACGCGGGGACGGAGTCGACGCTGCACGCGCGGCGGTCTTGCGCGGCGAACTGCTGCCCGCGGCGGTCGAGCGCGATCGACCTGCCAGCGTGTGCGCGCCCTGCGCGAGCGGCGTGCGCGGGCGGAAGCGAGCGCCGGCCGGTGACGCCGGCCTCGACGCCGTCGATCGTGACGCGGAAGTAGCGCCCCCACGCCTCGCGCGAGGTCGTCCACGACAGCGTCGGGCGATCGCTGCGCTGGAAGCCCGGCGACGCGTTCAGCGCGGCGAAGCGGGCGGGCGGCTGGTCGACCGTGGCGACGGCGATCGCGCGGACCCTGGCCGGGCACGTCCTGCACGTAGGCGACGGCGATGTCGCCGTTGTCGTCGCCGGCCGCGAGCAGCCCGTCGGTCGGCGCAGCGTCGGCCCGAGCTCGGGGCGCGAGAGCACCTGCTCGGCCTCGAAGTCGCCGCTCGTCGCGGTAGCGCGCGTGGATCTCCGGCGCGCCGCCGGCCGGCGTGAGCTGCCAGGCGACGAGCATCTTGCGCGCGGTCGCGGCGGCCGGGACGGCGAACGTGGGCGCGCGTGCTCGGCGACGAGCGAGTCGATCTGCAGGAGCGGTCGCCGGCTCGACGTCGAAGAGCAGCAGCATCGCCGTCGTCAGGTACGACGTGTCGTTGCCGGCGACGACGAGGCCCTGGCCGGTGCCGACCGTCGCGATGCGCGGGTCGGCCGAGCCCTGACCGGAGGCGAACGGCGCGGCGTCGACCGCGGTCGGCGTCTCGAAGCGCGAGCCGCGCAGGCGGCGGAAGACCGCGCGCGAGCGCAGCGTGCCGCCGCCGAGGTCGAACGTGGCGCGGAAGGCGACGCCGGTGAAGCTGTCGTCGTCCTGGGTGCTGACGACCGGCACGTCGGCGGCGGCCGCCTGCACGCCCTCGATCGTCAGGCCGGCGAGCGCGTCGGCCGACGACGACGCTCGGGCGCGCGCCCTGCACGCGGCGCGCGAAGACGTGCCCGCCCTCGCCCCACACGACGATCGCGACGCCGTCGGCGGAGGCGGCGACGTGCGCGCGGCCGGTGTCGACGCCGGCGTCGTTGCCCGCGTTCGCGTCGAGCGGGGCGCCGACCAGCGTCCAGGCGCCGGCGTCGCGCGCGTAGGCGGCGCGCACGTCGTGACCGCCGGCGCCGGGCGCGGTGAAGGCGAGGTAGCCCTTGCCGTTGACGCTGAGGTCGACGGCCGGGCTGGAGGCGCCGCCGCCGCCCCAGAGCGTCTGCCGCACCCAGCCGGTGCCGCGGCGTTGGCGCGCGTGACGGCGTAGACGTTGCCGGCGTTGACGAAGGCGACGACGACGCGGCCGTCGTCGCCGGCGGCGACGGCCGGCTGCGAAGACGGCGCCCGCGAGGCCGGCGTCGAGGCGCTCCGGGCCGCTCCAGGCGCCGTTGACGAGGCGGCTGACGAAGACGTGCTCGACGCCGCCGTCGTCCATCGTGAAGACGCATCGCGCCGCTGCCGTCGGGCGCGAGGTCGAGGCCGGAGAGCGTCCGCAGCGCGGGGTCGGGCCCGACCGCGACGTCGCCCGCGTAGATGGCCGCGCCGGCCGCGGTGCTGAGCAGCGCAAGCAGCGCGATCGCCGCGAGCGGCGACGACAGAGCGGGAGTCGGAGGGAGACGGCTCGGGGCATGGCGAACGGCGCCGGCGGCGGCATCGCGTGCTTGAACCGGCGGCGGCCGCGAAAGTTACGCGGTCGGCATGACGCCGCTCGCGTCAGGCACGCGGCGAACGGGTCCGGACGTGGCGATACGGGGCCGGCCTCCGCGGCCCCGCTCACCATTCCCCCTCGTCTTCCCGGCAGACGACAGCGCGCTGCACCCCTGAGGACGAGCACGAGCCCCCTCGGCCCGATCGTCCGCGCTCTCCGATCTGTCCTCGACGCTCCCACACGTGTGTTGTGCAAGGAAAGCCGATTGGTAAGAACGCTGACGTTCAATCAGCGTTAAGGGCGACAGGATGGGGTGGCGACCCCATGCGGAGCCGCCACCGCCACCGGAGCTAGAGCGAGCCGAGCTCGCTGGTGATCTCGCTGACCGACGCCTTCGCGTCGCCGAACAGCATCGCCGTCTTCGGGTCGTAGAAGAGCGGGTTGTCGATGCCCGCGAAGCCGCTGTTCATCGAGCGCTTGAGGACGATCACGCTCTGCGACTTGTCGACCTCGAGGATCGGCATCCCGTAGATCGGGCTGCCGGGATCGTCGTTCGCCGCCGGGTTCGTGACGTCGTTGGCGCCGATGATCAGCGAGACGTCGGTGCGGCCGAACTCCGGGTTGATGTCGTCCATCTCCTTGAGCTGGTCATACGGCACGTCGGCCTCCGCCAGCAGGACGTTCATGTGGCCGGGCATGCGGCCGGCGACCGGATGGATCGCGAACTTGACCTCGACGCTCTTCTTCTCCAGCGCCAGCGCCATCTCGCGCACCGCGTGCTGCGCCTGCGCGACCGCCATGCCGTAGCCGGGCACGACGACGACCTGGCGCGCGTAGGCGAGCTGGATCGCGACGTCCTGCGCGCTCGTCGAGCGCACGGGGCCGCGGTCGACGTCGCCCGCCGCCGACGGGGCGCGTCCCGCCGCCACCGAAGCCGCCGGCGATGATCGACGGCACCGAGCGGTTCATCGCGACGGCCATCAGGTTCGTCAGGATCGAGCCCGAGGCGCCGACGATCGTGCCGGCGACGATCAGCGCGAAGTTGTCGAGCGCGATGCCGGCCGCCGCCGCCGAGAGGCCCGTGAAGGCGTTCAGCAGCGAGATCACGACGGGCATGTCCGCGCCGCCGATCGGCAGCACGACCATGTTGCCGAGCAGCGCCGCCGCGACGAGGATGCCGAGGATGAACAGCGCCTCGGAGTGCACGCCGGAGGCGATCGCGATCGCCGAGCCGACGCAGACGAGCAGCAGCACGAGGTTCAGCAGCTGCTGGCCCGGCAGCTTGATCGGCCGGCCGGGCAGGATCTCCTGCAGCTTCGCGAACGCGATGTTCGAGCCCCAGAAGGAGATCGAGCCGATGATCGCCGCGAACAGCGACGGGATCATCGCCTTCGCGTACCAGTCGCCGTCGGGGCCCGGGAAGCCGTGGCGGAACTCCGCCCAGGCGATCAGCGCGACCGCGCCGCCGCCGACGCCGTTGAAGAGCGCGACCATCTGCGGGATCGCGGTCATCTTCACGTTGAGCGCCGAGGGGATGCCCACGGCCGTGCCGATCACGATGCCGACGGCCATCAGGACCGCCGTCTCGCCGTCGGGCAGGACACCCGGGATCAGCAGCGTCGCGACAACCGCGATCAGCATCCCGACGGCAGCGATCTTGTTGCCGCGCACGGCCGTGTTCGGCCCCGCGAGGCCGCGCAGACCGACGATGAAGAGGATCACCGCGAGGATGTAGAGCGCCTCGATGAAGTTGGCGTCCTGGAGGAACGAGGTGGCGAGGACCATCAGGACGTGCCCTCCTCGTCGGCCTTGGCCTTCGCAGGCTTGCGCTTGAACATGCCGAGCATGCGGTCGGTCACGAGGAAGCCGCCGATCACGTTGATCGTGCCGAACGCGATCGCGATCACGAGGATCACCTTGTTCAGCACGCCGTCGGCGCTTCCGATCACCAGCAGGCCGCCGAGCAGCACGATGCCGTGGATCGCGTTCGTGCCCGACATCAGCGGCGTGTGCAGCGTGTTGGGCACCTTCGAGATGACCTCGAAGCCGACGAACGCCGCCAGCACGAGGATCCCGATCTCCGTTACGAGCTCCATAGTTCTCAGTCCCTCACAGTCAGGCCGGCTGGCCGGCGGCGGCCTTGGCGCCCTCGTGGACGATCTCGCCGTCGCGCGTAACGCACGCCCCGGCGATCACCTCGTCGTCGAAGTCGAGCGCGAGCGCGCCCTCCTTGACCATCAGGCCCAGCAGCGCCTCGATGTTGCGCGCGTAGAGCTGCGAGGCGTGCTCGGCCATCGTGCACGGCACGTTCAGCGGGGCGACGATCTTCACGTCGTGACGGATGACCGTCTCGCCGGGCTCGGTCAGCTCGCAGTTGCCGCCCGCCTCGCCGGCGAGGTCGACGACCACGCTGCCCGGCTTCATCCGCTTGACGGCGTCCTCGGTGACGAGGATCGGCGCGCGGCGTCCGGGCACGAGCGCCGTCGTGATGACGATGTCGCACTTGCCGATCGCCTCGGCCATCAGCTCCTGCTGGCGCTGGACTGCTGCTCGGGCGTGAGCTCCTTCGCGTAGCCGCCCTCGCCCTCCAGGTCGCCGCCGAGGTCGAACTCGAGGAACTTCGCCCCGAGCGACTCGACCTGCTCCTTGACCGCGGCGCGCACGTCGAAGCCCTGCACGACCGCACCGAGACGGCGCGCCGTCGCGATCGCCTGCAGGCCGGCGACGCCGGCGCCGAGCACGAGCACCGTCGCCGGGCGGATCGTGCCCGCGGCGGTCATCAGCATCGGGTAGAAGCGGCCCATCTCCTGCGCGCCGATCAGCGCGGCGCGGTAGCCGGCGATGTTGCTCTGCGAGGAGAGCGCGTCCATCGACTGCGCACGCGAGATGCGCGGGACGGCCTCGAGCGCGAACGCGGTGGCGCCCGACGCGGCGAGCGCGCGGACCCCGTCGGCGTTCGTCAGCGGGGCCAGGAAGCCGATCAGGACGCTGTCCCTGCCGAGACGGACCGTCTCCTCGGCGGTCGGCGGCGCGACCTTCGACGACGATGTCGCTCTGCCAGATGGCGGCGGCGTCGTCGGTCAGCGTGGCGCCGGCCTCCTCGAACTGCGCGTCGGGGATCATGGCCTCGGCGCCGGCTCCGCGCTGGACGACGATGTCGAGGCCGGAGCCCGTCAGTTTCTTGATGACCTCGGGCACGAGCGCGACGCGACGCTCGCCTTCAGCGGTCTCCTTGGGGATTCCGATTCTCATAGGGGCGGGAACCCTACCGGCCGGCGGTGCGGAACGGGCCGTCTGCGTATCGGCTCATGCGCGCACCGGCGGCGCGAGCGGCAGCGGCCGCCGCGCGAGCGCGAGCGCGGCGTAGGCGGTGACCCAGACCGGCGTCTGGATCGAGCTGCGCGAGTAGCGCACGGCGCCGTCCGGCCCGACGAGCGAGCGCAGGTAGGCGAGCGGCGAGGCGCCGCCGTCGCGGCGCACGCTCTCGGGCCGCACGCCGGCCGCCAGCAGTCCCTGGATCGCCCACGCGGTCGACTGCGCGTTCGAGGTGCCGCCGAGCTGCTGGGGCAGGCCGCCGTCGGCGTTCTGCGTGCCGCGGACGTAGCCGACCGCGCGCTGCAGCAGCGCCGCGCGCGCCCGCCCAGCGACGCAAGCGCCTGCATCGACCGCGGCGGTGTCGTCGACGTCGCTGGCGACGCCGCCGCCGAGGAAGCCGAAGCCGCCGTCGTCGTTCTGCTGGCGCGCGAGCCACGCGCCGGCGCGTCGCAGCGACGGCCTGTCCGCCTTGATCGCCGCCCGCGCGCAGCGCGAGGATCGCGAAAGCGGTGAGGTTGACCTGGCCGCAGCACCGTGCCCTCGGCGTCCGACGCGCGCAGCGAGCGCGGCGACGAGGTCGCTTGCCGGCGAACGAGCGCGGCGAGATGCCGGACGCCGCGCAGCGCGAGGATCGTGCGCTCGAGGTCGCCGATGCCGGTGGCGCTGCCGTCGCGGGTGAGCGGACGGGCGTGCGCGCGGACGTAGTCGATCGCGCTGTGGCCGGCCTGGCGGACGCGCGCGAGATCGCGGCCCTGCGCCGCGAGCCCGAGGATCGTCCAGCCGGTGTAGAGGCCGGCCGAGCGGCGGCCGGGCGCGGCGCCGAAGCCGCCGTCGTCGTTCTGCGCGCGCACGAGGTAGTCGGCCGCCAGCGGGCCGACCGGCGTCGCTGCGTGGCGTGATCGGCGCGTGGGCGGCCAGACCGGCCGCGAGCAGCGGCCGCGAGCGTCGACCGCGAGCGCCGGCCGGACGCGCGGTTGCCAGGTGAACGCGAGGCGCGTGCGGAAGCGCCGCAGCGTGCGCACCAGCGCCGGCCCGAACAGCAGGAAGAAGGCGACGTTGCCGAGCGCGTGCGCGAGGTCCCACGGCAGCGAGGTCGCCTGGTAGGCGAGGTAGCGACGGCCGAGGTCGCCGCCGCCGAACGTCACGACGCTGCCGAAGTTCACGATCGACGCCGAAGGCGAGGCCCGACAGCCCGCAGGCGACCGCGAGCGGCAGCGCGCCCGAGCCGTCCGCCGCTGAGCCGCGCGAGCCGCGCGCCGCGCGACGCCGACCGCGCCCCACGCCAGCATCTGCCACGGCGTCCACGGGCCCTGCGTGAAGAAGAAGTTCGACGCGAGCGCGGCGACCGCGCCGACGGCGAAGCCCGGGCGCGCCGCCGAACACGTAGCCCGACAGCAGCACGAGGTCGGTCGTCGGCTTGACGTTCGGCACCGGCGCGAACGCGATCCGCCCGAGCACCGCGAGCGCCGCGAGCGTCCCGACGAGCGCGAGCACGCGCGCGGACGGATGCGAGCGCTCGTACCAGGCGAAGCCGCCGCCGAGCGCGAGCGCGAGCAGCAGGAACGACGCCAGCTGCCAGCTCATCGCGCGGGACCTCCGTCGGACGTGGGTTCGAGCGGTCGAGGCGCGCGCGCACGAGCGCGGCGCCGGCGTCGGGGTCGAGCGCGCCGCCGGCCCCGCCGAGGATCCGCGCCGTCTCCGTCGCGAAGTACCAGCCGCCGGCCAGCACCTCGCTCGCCGGGCCGTCGGCGATCGGCCGCGCCGTCGCCGAGCAGCACGACGCGGTCGGCGATCGCCGCCGCGAACTCGGGGTCGTGCGTGGCGACGAGCAGCGCGGTGCCGCTCGCGGCGAGGCGGCCGAGCAGCACCGCGAGGTCGGCCTTGTGCGCCCGGT
Source organism: uncultured Actinomycetes bacterium (assembly GCA_963774115.1). GTDB lineage: Bacteria > Actinomycetota > Thermoleophilia > Solirubrobacterales > Solirubrobacteraceae > Conexibacter. The sequence goes on from CAVZDN010000001.1 coordinate 239,666, forward strand.
CCATCCCGCGCGTCGGCTCGTCGAGGCACAGCACCGCGGGCGGCGCGCCTCCGCCGCCGCCCAGCACGATCGCCAGCGCCAGCCGCTGCCGCTCGCCGCCCGAGAGGTCGCGCGGATGGCGGTCCGCGAAGCCGGCCGAGCCCGGCCAGCTCCAGCGCCTCCACCGGCGCCTCATCGCGCACGTGCTCGTGCACGAGGTAGTCGTTCGGGTTCTGCAAGCAGCAGCGCGACGCGCCCGGCGCGCTCGACCTTCCCGCGCGTCGGCTCCAGCAGCCCGGCGGCATGGCGCAGCAGCGTCGACTTGCCGGCGCCGTTGCGGCCCATCAGCGCAACCCGCTCGCCGGGGGCGATGGCGAGGTCGACGCCGCGCAGGATCGGCGCCACGTCGCGCAGCTCGTGCCACACGCCGCGCAACCGCAACGCGGGAGGCTCGGCGGAGTCACGACGCCAACGACTTGGCTTGGGAGAGGGGCCGGGAGCGGCTGCGGCGGTCGAGCCTGGAGACGCCGATCGGGCGGGTGGCGTGGGGATCGCTGTCACAAGGCGCTTGCGCCGGTGACACGATCCCGACGACAGGACCCGCCCGCAGCCCGGCCGAGCCCTCGAGCGGCAGAAGCGCCGGCAGCGCGGAGCACGGCCCGAGCCTCCTTGACGCCGGCGGGCGGCGGGCCGAGGCCGGAGCGTGGCGATCAGGCGCGCTCCGGGGGTCTCGAGGTAGGGCGCGGCATCCGCGGCCCAGGTCAGGAAGCGCCGCGGCGGCGGCGTCGCAGGCGATGCGGCCGCCTTCGAGCACGACGACGCGGTCAGCAGCCGCAAGGCAGCGCTCCAGGCGGTGCTCGGCGAGCAGGATCGTCGTCCCCCACTCCTCGTTCAGCCGCCGCAGCAGGCCCAGCAGCTCGTCGCCGGCGACCGGGTCGAGCTGCGAGGTCGGCTCGTCGAGCAGCACGAGCCGCGGGCGGCCGACGAGCGCGGCCGCGAGCGCGACGCGCTGCAGCTCGCCGCCCGACAGCTCGTGGGTCGAGCGGTCGAGCAGGTGGGCGATCCCGAGCGCGAGCGCCGTCTCCTCCACCCCGCGCGCGACGGCCGACGGCCGGCTCGCCGCGGTTCTCGAGCGGGAACGCCAGCTCGTTGCGCACGGTGCCCATCACGACCTGCGTCTCGGGGTCCTGGAAGAGCGAGCCGACGACCGGCTGCCAGCTCGCCGGGGCCGTGGGTGCGCACGTCGAGGCCGCAGACGCTCGCGGCGCCGGAGACCGCGCCGCCGTGGACATGCGGGACGAGGCCGTTGGCGACGCGCAGCAGCGTCGACTTGCCGCCGCCGGAGCGGCCGGCGAGCAGGACCAGCTCCCCCTCCGCGACGTCCAGCGTCACGTCGAGCAGCGCCGGGGCGCGCGCGCGCCCGGGTAGATGTAGCTGAGGCGGTCGAGCGCCAGGACGCTCATCGGCCGATCCCCCGGCGGTCGAGGAAGGGCAGCAGCGGCAGCAGCACGATCGCGGCGGCAAGCGCCCACGGCGCGGTGTCCCAGGCGCCGTGCAGCTCCGGGTAGGCGCCGAAGGCGGCGACCGATCCGGCGCGGGCGAGCGATCGCGAGCGCGGCGATCGCGAGCGCCGCGAGCATGAAGGCGCGGTCGTGGCGCGACCACGCGCGCGTCGCACGCGCGGCGGGCGGCGGGCGGCGCCGTAGCCCCGCACCTCCAGCGCCGCCGCGACGTCGACCGCGCGGTCGAGCGCACCGCCCGCGACCGCGCGCACGAGCGCGAGGCGTGTGGGCGGCTGCGCCCGGGCGGCAGCGCTGCGCGTCGGCCATCCGGCGACCGTCGCGGTGCAGCACGGGCACCATCCGCGTCGCGAGCGTGGCGGTCAGCGCTGAGCGGAAGGAGACGCGGCGGAACAGCCGCAGCACCTCGTCGGGGTCGACCGCCGCCGTGTAGAGGGCGCCGCAGAGCACGAGCGCGAGCGTGCGCAGGCCGAGCACGCCGCCGTAGACGAGCGCCTCGAGCGTCACGTCGATGCGGCCGAGCGGCGGCAGCTCGCCGAGCCGCGCGATCACCGTCAGCCCTTCGCGCGAGACGAGCGGGTTGATCGAGCGCCACGACGAGCGCGAACGGGCAGCGCGAGCAGCAGCGCGAAGCGCCAGCTGCGCGCCCCACGCCGGCTGCGACGCCGGTCGCGAGCGCCGCGAGCACGACGGCGCCGAGCACGAGCGGATGGTCGAACAGCAGCGCGGCGAGCGCGAGCGCGGCGCACAGCGCGCATCCGGCCGCCGCGCGGGCGGCGTGGAGCGGGCTGGCGCGGCGCCGATAGCCCATCAGCGCACCAGCGGCACCGGCACGTCGCCCGAGCTGCTGACGCGCGAGTGCGAAGTGGGAGCGCAGCCGGCCGCTCGTCGAGCGCGCGCGGCGGCGGCCGCGACGCCGGCGGCGTCGGTGCCGGTGATCGCCCAGGTCGGCGCCTGCTCCTCGAAGCGCGTCGCGGCGACGAGCCCGGCTCCGGCGCCGAGCGTGCGTGCGGCGTCGCCGCGCTGGTCGAGCAGCACCAGCGAGCTGCCGCCGTCCTCGAAGCGGGCGATAGACGCCGCTCGCGACGGGGCCGCGGTCGAGCTGGGCGAGCGCGGCGTCGGCGCCGACGTCGCTTCCAGGTGCCCGACCAGCACGCGCACGCGTCTTGGCGCCCGTGCCGGTGCCGGGCGTCTGGCGCGCGGCGATCACGCCGTGCGGCGCCGAGGCGCTCGGAGACCGTCGTGCAGGCGGCCTCGACGTCGTCGGCGCACTCGAGCACGACCGGGTAGCGCTTGCCGTCGCGACCGTGCGCGAACGGCTCCGGGATAGGAGCCGACGACGGCCGGCACGTGCGCCGTCGCACCCCAGTCGTGGCGGTCCCACCAGATGCGGTCGCCGTCGTGCACGTCGACTTCGGCGGCGCCCGTCTCAAGGTCGACGCCGTTGACGTAGAAGAACCAGTCGACCGGGCGGCCGTCCTCGCGGCCGCCGGCGAGCCCGTCGATCGACTGCACGAAGCCGCCGCCGTAGCGCGTCTTCACGTCGAAGCCGCGCTGCAGCAGCCGCATCACCGTCTCCGAGCTGGGGACGGCCTGGAAGATCCTGCCGCCGAGCTCGTCGCCGCCGAAGTCGCGCGTCACCAGGACGCGCGCCTCGGTGTCACGGTCGCCCGCCCCGAGCCCGCAGCCGGCGAGGCCGGCCGCGAGCAGCAGGACGAGCGTCAAGGCGACGAGCCGGGTGCTCACCCGGCGGCCTCCACGGTGAAGGTGACCTTCACGCTGGTGCGGTTGCCGGCGGTGTCGGTGGCGATCACGAGCAGCCCGTAGCGGCCAGCGGCGAGCTTCGCCGGCAGCAGGTAGGACCACGACGCGTCGTCGCCGATCTCGACGCCGGCGCCGCGCTTCCCGGCGCAGGGGCGGAACGCGCCGCGCTCGCCGTCGAACTTGCCGCAGTGCCGTCGGCGGTGCGGCGCGTGAGCCGGAACGCGACGCTCGCGCGGCCGCCGCGATCGCGCGCGAGTCCCGGCCAGCTCGCGCGGTGCGTCGGCGGCGGCGAACGTCGCTCCGTCGCGGATGCCCTTCAGCTTGAGCACCGGCGCCGACGACGTCCTGGTCGTGGCAACCGCCGCCACCGTCGCCGAACGCGCAGTGCAGCGTCGCGGACGGGACATCGCCGGCGTGCGTGGCGCGCAGAGCGCCGCCGGTCTGCGGCAGCGTGACGGTAGCGCGGCCCTCGGCGTCGGTCGTGACATCGTCGGATCCGCCGCGCGACGAGCGCTCCCTCGACGGGCGTGCTCGTGCCGTCGCCCTTCAGGCGGACGACCGTCAGCGCGACCTTGCCAAGCTTGACGCGAGCGCGTCCGAATCTCCAGCGGGAGGTTCTCGCACGAGGAGAAGTCCGGCGGTCGAGGTGCAGAGGAACTCGAGCACGTCGTCGCCGGCCTGCAGCTCGCTGTCGCAGACGCCGGTGGTCGACGACTTGCCGTTGATCCAGAGCGTCCAGTAGGCGCTGAAGTCGGCCGGCGCCTTCACGCCGCCGATCGAGTCGACCGCGTAGCCGAGGCCGTCGAACCAGAGGCATCCCAGCCGCCGCCGGTCGCCAGCTCCAGCGCGCCGGCCGCGCTCGTGCCGGAGCACGTGTGGGTCGCGTCGTCGTCCTTGCGGACCTTCGTGCGCGTGGTGGTGAGGGTCGTGTCGAGGATCGTGCGCTTTGGCGCCTCCACGCGCACGTTGACCTTGGCCGGCGATCCGGCATGTGCGACCGGCGCCGCGAGTCCTGCCACGGCGAGTGCTCCGACGATGGAGCCGATGAGTCTGCGAGACACTGAGCCACCCCTTTCCGCGAGGGCGTATGCATGAGCGGTCGGGGCTCGGTCTCCTGGCTTTCGGGCCTACCTGTCGCGCCTTCCCGGGCGGCTGTCGCCTCCCAGTGGCTGCGCGTCGTGCGCGCTAGCGGCGGGCTTCCCCGATCACAGTGGCGGGTCCACGCCGGATTCTCACCGGACTTCCCATCACCACCGACCTTGAACGCGGGGGATCGTAGTACAAGGGACCGCGTACCGCCCTGCGCGCTTCTAGACTGGTCGGGATGACGGTCAATCTCACGCGCATCTACACACGTCACGGTGACGCGGGCGAGACGCACCTCGGCGACATGAGCCGCGTCCCGAAGACGCACCCGCGGATCGAGGCATACGGGACAGTCGACGAGCTGAACGCCCACTTCGGCGTCGCGGTCGCGACGACGGGCATGCCGGAGCCGTACGTGGAGTGGCTGCGCCACATCCAGAACGACCTCTTCGACGTGGGCGCGGACATCGCGGTGCCGCATGGCGGCGACCGCACGCGCCTGCGCGTCAGCGCGGAGCAGACGACGTGGCTGGAGGCGCGCTGCGACGAGGTCAATGCGACGCTCACGCCGCTGAAGTCGTTCGTGATCCCGGGCGGCACGCCGGCAGCCGCGCAGCTGCACGTCTGCCGCACGGTGTGCCGGCGCGCCGAGCGCGCCGCGATCGCCTGTGGGGACGAGCTGGGCGAGGAGGTCGTGCGCTACCTGAACCGCCTCTCCGACCTGCTGTTCATCCTCAGTCGCGGCGCGAACGCGGCCGAGGAGCCGCTGTGGGAGCCGGGCCGGCATCGCTGATCGCGGTAGGGGCCTGCTGACGCCCTGAACTGGCGCATCGGGATTCGCGGCTCAGGTAGGTTCGCCGCATGAGAGTTATTGGGGGATTCCGTCTCATGCTGTGCTGTCTCGTGCTCGTGTCGGTGCTCGCCGGATGCGGCGACAGCGACGACAAGCCGAGCTCGACCGCGGCCTCGACGGACACAACAACGCCGGCTCAGACCACGACGACGACGCCGCCGGCATTCATCAAGAACACGTTCAAGCGTCCGACGAGCCCCGGAGCGCACCCGGGCGCGAAGGTCGAACGACTGATCGTCAAGGACGTCGTCAAGGGCGACGGGGAGACGCTCAACCCAGGCGACGAAGGCTATTTCGAATTCGTCCTCAGCGACTGGAACTCCGGCAAGGAGATCGACGCGTCGTGGGGCAAGAAGACGCCGTACCTGACGAAGGTCGAACACGACGTCACGATCGAGGGCTGGGTGCAGGGCGTGCCAGGAATGAGAGTCGGTGGACGGCGCACGCATCCTGGTTCCGCCGCCCCTCGGCTTCGTGGGCAACCCGAACCCGAAGGTCGCCGACAAGACGACCTACTTCGAGATCGTGCTGCTCGGCGTGGTGCACGCCAAGCCCCCGGGCGTCGGTGGCGGCGAAGGTGGCGAAAACGCTATCGGCAGCGGATAGCCCGCCTGGGCCGGGTTCGCCCGTCCTCCTGCCGCGCCGGCGAGACGACCGGCGCGGCCCGCATGTCCAGGCCGCTACCGTGGCCGCGCGCTTCGGACCAGCAGAAGCGGCGACCACCGCGGCATAGGAGCAGCACGGCATGTCACAAGGAACGATCGTCGAGGGCCGCACGGCCGTCATCACCGGCGCGGCGTCGGGATGGGGCGCGCGATGGCGCAGCGACTGGCCGGTCGCGGCTGCCCGGTGGCGATCTGCGACTGGGACGAGGACGGCCTGCAGGAGACCGCCTCGACGATCGACGGGCCCGACGTTCGTGCGCAAGCTCGACGTGCGCGACCGCGGCGCCCAGATGGCGTTCGCAGCAGCGGTCGCCGAGTGGGCGCCGAAGCCGATCGCGATGGTCTTCAACAACGCCGGCGTGACCGTCTCCCAGACGGCCGCCGAGGCGGCGGCCGAGGACGACGAGTGGGTCATCGACGTCAACTTCTGGGGCGTCGTCCACGGCACGCGCGCGTTCCTGCCGATCCTGCTCAAGCAGGACGAGGGCGCGATCGTGAACGTCTCCAGCGTCTTCGGGCATCATCGGCTTCCCGACGCAGAGCGCCTACTGCGCCTCGAAGTTCGCGGTGCGGGGCTACACCGAGTCGCTGCGGCACGAGCTGCGCGAGACCGGCGTGCGCGCGATCTCCGTCCATCCGGGCGGCGTCGCGACGAACATCGTCAACAACGCGCGCTTCCACGTCGACGACCGCGGCAACACCGACAAAAGCATCCTGGCGAACGAATTCCAGAAGGTCGCGCGCACCTCACCGGCGAAGGCGGCGGAGATCATCCACACCGGCGTGGAGCGCGGCAGGGACCGCATCCTCGTCGGCCGCGACGCCGGCTTCCTGTCGCTGCTGACGCGGATCGCGCCGGTCCGCTACTTCGACGTGATGCAGCGGCTCGAGCCGCTCGTGCGGCGCTCGTAGGCGCGCGCGGCGGTCTCTCTAGGCGACGCGGATCTGCTCGCCCACGGCGATCACGACGTCGCCCTTGCCGAGCTGACGCCCGCGCCGCTGCTCGGACTCGCCGTTGACCTTGACCTCACCGGTGGCGAGCAGGTCCTTGACCTCCGCGCCGGAGTCGACGAGTCCGGCCACCTTCAGCAGCTGGCCAAGGCGGATCATCTCGCCGCGGATCTCGAACTCGCGCATGCGCGGCAGGATAGCCGTCGGCTCGCGAGAGGCTCAGACGCGGCTGAGCGGCGGTGCGGCGACGGCGCGGCGTGCTCGCAGCGTGAAGAACAGCAGCGTCCCGAACAGCGCCGAGAGCGACAGTCCGACGGCCTGGATGACCGCCATCAGCGCGACGAACGCAACCGGCTCTTCGACGAGGCCGGCGACCTCGATGGCGATCGTCGCGGCGCCGCCGAAGATCACGACGCCCAACAGGAGGGCACCGAACGTCTCCCACCAGCGGCCCTGGACGAGCCCGGTGCTGCGGTTGAGCGATGCACTCGGCGACGTGCCGTCGATCACGGCCGCCTGCGCCGCGAAGTACCACCGCACCAGGAGAAAGACGCCGGGGACGATCAGGAGCACGAACCCGATCGCGATGGCGATGCTCGACATCAGGACCGCACCGAGCGCGGCAGGCACCCGCGGCGCCGCTTCGCGCAGCGCCCGGCCGGCGGTCGGCACATCCCTCCGGCTGCCAAGGTCGCGCACGATCACGGCATGCAGCGCGGTCACGAGCGAGGGAACCGCGAAGGCGCTCAGCAAGATCGACACCGCGCCCGCGGCCCTGCTCGGCGAGTAGTCCGGGCCGTCAACCAGCGCGCCGCCCCAGACGCCGTCCACGAAGACGACGACCGGTGCGACGACGAGCAGCGTGAGCGACAGGAAGAGGCCGGCGTGCCGGACGAACAGCGAGAGGGCGGTCGACAGCAGCTCGCCGACGGGGCGCGGCCGGCTGAGGTCGAGGGGCTGGTGGTCCTGCGCCATGGTGGCGGAACGGTACAGCCAGGGCGGCACGGACCGTGGGCTCCGACGGAGATCAGACACTCCTGGCTGAACCGCGGCCGGGACGTGCGTGGCAACTACGTCCGATTGGACGCGACTTCGTGGGCGATCCGGTCCCCGACGAACGCGAGTGCCGCGACCGCCATGGTGTGACGCCAGGCATCGATGAGCGCGGCCGGCTGTGCGTTGGTCGCCCGCGCTGACTCCAGCTCAGCGACGGTGTCCGCGAGCAGCGCCTGCTGTGCACGCAGGAGCGGAAGCGGCGAGCGCTTGCGGCGGTGGAGGAGGTGGAGCTTGAGCAGCAGGTTGGGGCGCAGCTCGCGGATGCGGGGCTCAGGCGTTCGAAGCCAGCGGGAGACCATGCGCTTTGCGGCGGTCGTGGCAGTCAACTCGATGCGCCGCGGAGCGGCCTTGCCCGCTCGAATGGCGTCGACCTCGGCGAGACCCTGCTGCTGCAGGGTGCGCAGGGCGCGGTACGTGAGCTGCTCGGTCAGTGACCAGATCTGTCCGACGTCGCCGTCGGGGGCCATCAGCGCTGCGATCGCGTAGCCGTGCGCGGGACGCTCGCACAGCAGCGCGAGCACGGCCCACTCGCCGACGAGCAGCTCCTTCTTCGTGCGCATCGCGCCGCATCGTCACGCATCGCCGGGTCCGCTGTCGAGCGGGACGAGCCGCACAGCCGCGGTCGGGAACGCGAGCTGGACCTCGACGCCGCGATCCAAGCCGAGCTGCCGGGCGTGTTCGGCGTCGCAGTCGCAGGACAGCTCGCCGACGCGCAGACGAATCCGTCCCCCATCGGGCACCACGTCGCGGACCTGACCGTGCAGCGTGTTGAGGTGCGCCGCCGGCGCGCTGCGCTGCACGACGACGTCCGACGGGTGGACGCTGGCGCCGACGCGTCCGGCAGCGCGCTCGTCGGAGCGCAGGACGCCGCCGCCGTCCAAGGCGATCTCGCTGCCGCCGCCGTCGAGCGGACGTGCATGCCCGGTGAGGAGGTTGCCGCCGGTGATCGCGGCGACGAACGGATCAGCGGGCCGGTCGATCAGCTCGGCGACGGTGCCGAGCTGGCGCAGCCGACCGTCGACAATCACGCCGACGCGGTCGGCGAGCGCGGCCGCGTCACGGAAGTCGTGCGTGATCAGCAGCGTCGGCAGGGACAGCTCCGCGAGCAGCTCGCTCAGCTCGGTCCGCACAATCGCGCGCGTGTGCGCGTCGAGGGCTGCGAGCGGCTCGTCGAGCAGCAGCGCCGCCGGATCGCGCGCAAGCGCCCGCGCAAGCGCGACACGCTGGCGCTCGCCGCCGGACAGCGTGCCCGGACGCGCGTCGGCCAGGTGGGCGATGCGGAAGCGCTCCAACAGCTCGTCGGCGCGCGCGGCTCCGGCGAACGCAACGTTGCCGCGCACGCTCATGTGCGGGAAGAGCGCGTAGTCCTGGAAGACGAGCCCGACCGAGCGGGCCTCGGGCGGAAGGTCGACGCCGGCGCGTGCGTCGAACCAGGTCGCGCCATTGCAGGCGACATGCCCGTCCTCGGGCGCGAGCAGGCCCGCGACAGCGTGCAGCGTCGTGGTCTTGCCCGCGCCCGAGGGGCCGACCAGCGCGAGCGTCTCGCGCCCGACGCTCAGCGCGAGCCGGAGGCGATACGCGCGACGGGCAACGGCGATGTCGAGTTCGAGGAGCGCCATGCGGAGATCATCTTGTAGCTGAGCAGGACTGCGAAGCTGAGCACGACGAGCAGGACGCTCACCGTGAGGGCGATGTCAAAGCTGGCGTCGAGCTGCTCGTAGATGCCGAGCGTGAGCGTCTGGGTGACGCCGCGCACGTTGCCGGCGAACATGATCGTCGCGCCGAACTCGCCGATGCCGCGCGCGAAGGCCAGCACCCAGCCGGCCAGCAGGCCGCTCGCGGCGAGTGGCAGCGACACGCGCAGGAACGTGCGCGCAGGGCCGGCGCCGAGTGTGCGTGCGGCGGCGGGGAGCTGCGGATCGATGCTCTCGAACGACGCGATCGCCTGGCGGACGTAGAAGGGCGAGGCGACGAACGTCACCGCCATCACGACGGCCCACTCGCTGAACGGCAGCACGATCCCGGCGTCCTGCAGCGGGTCGCCGAGCAGCCCGCCCACGCCGAAGGCGGCGAGCAGGCCGATGCCGGCGACGGCCGGCGGCAACACGAGCGGCAGCTCCACGAGCGTCACCAGCAGCGCGCGCCCGCGGAAGCGGCGGGTCGCGAGCAGATAGGCCGTCGGCGTGCCGAACGCGAGGATCAGCACGTTGGCGATCGCGTTCGTGCGGGCGGTGACGGCCAGCATGTCCTTCACCGCCGGGTCGCCGAGCAGCCCCGGCACGTCGGCGAGCGGGACCTCGGTGAACAGCGCGACGAGCGGCAGCGCGAGGAACGTCAGCGTGATGCCCGCGCAGAGCGCGAGGAGGGCGGTGAAGCCCGCCCTCCTCGCTTCGCCTCGCGCGCGGTCGTGCACCGCTGGATCTTCCTCAGCCGCGCGGCGGAAGCCCGAAGCCGCCGGCCTTCAAGATGCCGCGGCCCTTGGAGCCGACCGCGCGCTTGATGAAGGCGTTCGCGCCGGACGTGTCGGCGCCGCTGCGCTTGACGGCGCAGAGCTGGTAGCGCACAGGCGGCTGGGCCCAGCTCGGCAGCTTGATCGTCTTCACGCGGTCAGCGACGATCCGGCCGTCCGTCACGTAGGCGAAACCGGCGTCGGCCGAGCCGAGCGCGACCTTGGACGTGATCCCGGCCACGTTGGGCTCCTGGCTGACGGTGTTGCTCGAGAGGATCGAGCTGAGCAGCATGCGCGCCAGCAGCTTGCGCGTGTAGTCACCGATCGGCACGCCCGCCGTTCCGATCGCGACACGGCGCCCGCCGTCGCGCAGGCTGTAGACCGACTTGACGTGACTCGGGTTGTCCTTCGGCACCAGCAGCACGACGACGTTGGTCGCGAACGTGACGGGCCGGGTGCAGCGACCCTCTTTGAATAGCGCCTGCGCCTCTTTCGGACTCGCCGAGGCGAACGCGTCGGCGGGCGCGCCGCGCTCGATCTGCAGCTGCAAGGCGTTCGAGCCGGCGAAGTTGTACGTCGCGTCCTGGATCTGCGGAAACGCCTCCCGCAGCGACGAGGCTGCGTAGACGGTGAGCGCCTGTGCGCCCGCGGGCGCCGCCAGCGTGACGAGTGCGCCGAGCAGCAGCGCGCGCTTGATCTGTCGCTTCATCGGTCCAGTTCCTTTCAGCTCGGCGCCGCGCCGGGCGTGAGGAGGTAACGATCCAGCTGCTCGCCGACGTACTCGACGCTGCGCGGAGCGGGCACCTCGGTCTGGTCAGCACCGCCGCGCAGCCCTCGCCACCAGGCGAGCTGCTGCACGTCATACGCCAGCAGCCGGCCGAGCAGCAGGCGCGTGGAGCGGTCCTCGGCGTTCTGCACCCCGTTGAGGTACAGCGCTACGAGCAGTCCCTCCAGCTCTCGCCCCAGCACCGCGATCCCCTTGCGCGTCGCGAGCGCGTCCTGCGGCAGCGCGATCTCGAAGTCGTCTTGGAGGATTGCGTCCTCCCCCAGCGCCGCGTTGAGCAACGCGTACTGCCTGGCCTTCTCGGCGCGGACCAGCCCGACTCGCCGCCGCTCCTCCTTCGGCAGCACGGAGGAGTGCCGGACTGCGCGGTACAGCTCGAGGCTGACGCGCTCGCCGATCGCGCCGAGATGAACGAACCCGACGTCATCGCCCGCCGGTGTGGCCTGCGGCAGCGCCGCACCCGCCGCAGGGGCGAGCACCCCTCCCCCGAGCGCGGCACCGGCACCCACGACGCCCAGCCGCAAGAACTGCCCTCGATCGATCGCCTGCACCGCGACCCCCTCCTTTCCCAGAACTGCGCAAGAACGCGCGATCCGGCAGAGTACACATTCAATGAGTAGTCACGCTGCCCGAGCCCCGTCGGGCTCACTCGCACTCGTGGGCCTCGCGCTGGCCGCCTGCCTCGCAGCCGGCTGTGGCCGCGCCGCGCAGACACCGCCGACAGCCACGACCCGCGCGGCCGACCCCCCGGTGCTCCTCAGCGAGCCACGGCAGTCGGGCGAGATCGTCGTCGACGGCGAGCTGTCGCCCGCCACCCATGGCCCGCTCGACCTCCACGGCCGCTACCGCGTGCGCTTCGCCCAATACGCCCCCGAGGACCCGCACGTCGACTTCACGACGCAGACCACCTTCGTGGCCACCCTCCGCCCCACCGGATCGGTCCGCGGCCGATCCGTCGGCCTGTTCCACTCGGCCGCACCAAGCGGGAGCCGTCAGATGAGCCTCGACGGCCGCTACGACGTCGAGGTCTCCTTCGGCGACTTTCCCTACGTCATCCGCTTCACGCCGGCGGCCGAGCGCTGACTCACATGCGGAAGATGGGCGCGGCGCGTGGCGCGAGAGGTGCGTTGGCGCACGCGCCGAGCGCCAGCCCGATGACGCGGCGCGTGTCGAGCGGGTCGATCACGCCGTCGTCCCACAGCCGCGCGGTCGCGTAGTACGGATGCCCTTGGCGCTCGTACTGCTCGCGCAGCTGCGCGCCGACCTCCGGCTGACCGACCTCCGTCATCACCGTCGCGGCCTGCTCGCCACCCATCACCGAGATGCGCGCGTTCGGCCACATCCACAGGAAGCGTGGCGAGTACGCGCGGCCGCACATGCCGTAGTTGCCTGCCCCGAACGAGCCGCCGACGACGACGGTCAGCTTCGGCACGCGCGTCGTCGAGACCGCGGTGACCATCTTCGCGCCGTCCTTCGCGATCCCGCCCGCCTCGTACTCGCGCCCCACCATGAAGCCCGAGATGTTCTGCAGGAACACCAGCGGGACGCCGCGCTGGTCGCACAGCTCGACGAAGTGCGCCGCCTTGAGGGCGGACTCGGAGAAGAGGATCCCGTGGTTGGCGATGATCCCCACCGGGTGGCCGTGGACGTGGGCGAAGCCGGTCACGACCGTCGTGCCGTACTCCGCCTTGAACTCATGGAAGCGGCTGCCGTCGACAAGGCGGGCGATGATCTCCCGCGGGTCATATGGCGTGCGGCTGTCGGGCGGCACCGCGCCGTACAGCGTCGCGGGATCGACGGCCGGCTCCTGCACCCCGGCCCGCTCCCACGGCGCCGGCGCCTTCGAGCCGAGCGTCGCAACGATCGAGCGCACGATCGCGAGCGCGTGCGCGTCGTCGTCGGCGAGATGGTCCACGACACCGGAGGTCTTGGCATGCAGCGCACCGCCGCCGAGCTCCTCAGCCGTCACGTCCTCCCCCGTCGCGGCCTTCACGAGCGGCGGGCCGCCGAGGAAGATCGTCCCCTGGTCCCTGACGATGACGGTCTCGTCGCTCATCGCCGGTACATACGCGCCACCGGCCGTGCAGGAGCCCATCACAGCGGCGATCTGGGCGATCCCGGCCGCCGCCATGTTCGCCTGGTTGAAGAAGATGCGGCCGAAGTGCTCGCGGTCAGGGAAGACCTCGTCCTGCAGCGGCAGGAACGCGCCGCCGGAGTCGACCAGGTACACGCACGGCAGCCGGTTCTGCAGCGCCACCTCCTGCGCTCGCAGGTGCTTCTTGACCGTCATCGGGTAGTACGTGCCGCCCTTCACCGTCGCGTCGTTGGCGACGACGACGACCTCGCGTCCGCTCACGCGCGCGACTCCAGCGATCATGCCCGCGCCCGGCGCATCGCCGTCGTAGAGGTCCTCGGCGGCGAGCGGGGACAGCTCCAGGAACGGGGCGCCCGGATCGCAGAGGCGGTCCACGCGCTCGCGCGGCAACAGTTTCCCGCGCGCGGAGTGCCGCGCGCGCGCCTTTTCGCCCCCGCCCGCGGCGACACGAGCGAGACGCTCGCGCAGGTCGCCGACGAGCCGGCGGTGCTCGGCCTCGTTCGCCTCGTACGCGGGCGTGCCCGGGTGAGCGTGGGTGGCGAGAACGGTCATGCGGCTCCCTCCTGCGCGACGGCCGCGACCGCGACGAGCAGCTGGCCGCGCGCAACGCGATCGCCCGTGGCCACGAGCACGTCACCGACGACGCCGGCGCCGGGGCTCTGCACCGACAGCTCCATCTTCATCGACTCCAGGACCACGAGCACGTCCCCTTCCTCGACGTCGTCCCCCCTCGCGACGCGCACGTCGATCACGACGCCCGGCATCGGCGCCTCGAGCGATCCGCCCGCCGCCGCGGCGGCCCCGGCGCGGTCGGGACCGGCGAACGCGAAGCGGACGGGCTCACACGCCCCGTCGAGCAGCCAGACGCCGTCGCCGTCGTGGATCACGCCGAGCGGCCGGGAGACTCCGTCGACGGTGAGCCGATCGCCGTCGAGCGCGAACGTGCCGTCGTCCCACTCCCACGCACCGTTCGCCAGCGCCCGCACGGCCACGCCGAGCCCGCGCGTCCAGGCCAGCTCGCCGAGGCGCCAGCCGTCGCGGGCGTCCCAAGGGTCGTCCGACGCCGGAGCGCCGCCGGCCCGTGCGGCGAGCGCGACGGCCGGCAGCTCGGGAGCCGGTGGCGGCGGCGCGATCTCCGCACCGAGCCGCTCGATCAGGCCGGTGTCGAGCGCGCCCGCGCGCACCTCCGGCCGGCCGAGCAGCGCACGCAGGTAGGCGCCGTTCGTCGTCGGGCCGAGCACGACCAGCTCGCCGAGCGCACGTTCGAGCCGCGCGAGCGCGGCGGCACGGTCGGGCGCGTGGGCGATCACCTTCGCCAGCATCGGGTCGTAGTCGGAGCCGACCTCGACGCCCTCCGCGATCCCGCTGTCGACGCGGACTCCGGCCGGCTCGCGGTAGGCGACCACGCGCCCGGTCGACGGCAGAAAGCCGTGCGCCGGGTCCTCGGCGTAGAGGCGCGCCTCGACCGCGTGCCCCTCCAGCCGCACGTCCTCCTGCGCGAGGGGCAGCGGCTCGCCGGCGGCCACCCGCATTTGCAGCTCGACCAGGTCGAGGCCCGTGACCGCCTCGGTGACGGGGTGCTCGACCTGCAGGCGCGCGTTCATCTCCAGGAAGTAGAAGCTGCCCGGATCGTCGCGCTCTGCGATCAGCTCGACGGTCCCGGCACCGGTGTAGCCGCAGCTGCGCGCAAGTTCGACCGCGGCCTCCCCCATCCGTGCCCGCAGCGCAGCGTCGACGACCGGCGAGGGCGCCTCCTCGATCACCTTCTGGTGGCGGCGCTGCAAGCTGCACTCGCGCTCGCCGAGGTGCAGGACCGTGCCGTGCTCATCGCCGATCACCTGCACCTCGATGTGCCGCGAGGACTCGACGTAGCGCTCCACCAGCAGCCGGTCGTCGCCGAACGCACCCAGCGCCTCGCGCCGCGCGGCGCCCAGCGCCTCTGCCAGCGCGTCGTGCGCGCGCACGATCCGCATGCCTTTGCCGCCGCCGCCCGCGGCCGCCTTCAGCAGCACCGGCAGCTCCTGATCGCCCGCCCACGCGACGATCTCCTCGTCGGTCAGCGCCGCGCCGCTCAGGCCCGGCAGCACCGGCACGCCCGCCGCCGCAGCAGCCTCCTTCGCGGCCACCTTGTCGCCGAGCAGCGCCATCGCCTCAGGGCTCGGCCCGACGAAGACGAGGCCGGCGTCGCGACACGCCTGCGCGAACGCCGGACGCTCGGAGAGGAAGCCGTAGCCGGGATGAACCGCGTCGGCGCCCGCGCGCCGGGCCGCCTCGAGCACCCCTTCGATGTCCAAGTAGGACGGCACGGCGAGCGCGCGCTCGGCGGCGCGCACGTGCGGTGCGAGGGCGTCGGCGTCGCTGAAGACCGCGACCGACTCGATGCCCATGCGGCGCAGCGTGCGCGCGACGCGCACCGCAATCTCGCCGCGGTTGGCGATCAGGACGCGGGCGAGCACACGATCACCGGAGCGGGGCCGCTCACGCTCCCAGAGCGCGCGCGATCACCATCTGCTGGACCTCGTCGGTCCCCTCGCCGATCGTGAGGATCTTCGCGTCACGGTAGAAGCGGCAGACGGGGTACTCCTCCATATAGCCATAGCCGCCGTGGATCTGCACGGCCTCCTCGGCGCAGCGGACCGCGAGGCGACCGGTCTTGAGCTTGGCCTGCGCGGCGGTGAGCGTGAAGCTGCGCCCGGCGTCCTTGAGGCGTGCGGCCTTGTAGACGAGCAGCCGCGCGGCCTCGATCTCCGTCGCCATGTCGGCGAGCTTGGCCTGGATCGCCTGGAACTTCGCGATCGGCTTGCCGAACGCCCTGCGCTCCTTCGCGTAGGCGAGCGCCTCGTCGAGCGCGCCCTGCGCGAGGCCGACACCCATCGCCGCGACGCCGATGCGTCCGATGTCGAGGATGTGCAGGAACTGCTTGAAGCCCATCCCGCGCGGACCGAGCAGGTTCTCCTCCGGCACGACGCATTCGGTGAACGTCAGCGGCCGCGTGTCGGACGCGTGCCAGCCCATCTTGCGATACGGCTCGCCCTGCTCGTAGCCCGGCGTGCCGTTGGCGACGATCAGGTTGGAGACCTCGTCCTCGCCGGTCTTCGCCGTAATGCACACGACGCCGGAGATGTCGGTTCCCGCGTTGGTGATGAACTGCTTGGTGCCGTTGATCACCCAACCGTCTGCGTCGAGGCGCGCGTGCGTGCGCACGTTGCCGGCGTCGGAGCCGGCCTCCGGCTCGGTCAACCCGAACGCGCCGAGCTTGCGCCCGGAGCACAGCTGCGGGAGCCACTCCTGCTTCTGCTCCTCGCTGCCGAACAGATAGATCGGCTGCGTGCCGAGCGAGGTGTGCGCGCAGAGCGTGATCGCGACGGAGGAGTCGACGCGCGTCAGCTCCTCGACCGCGAGCGCGTAGGCGAGCGTGTCGCCCCCGCCGCCGCCGTACTCCTGCGGGAAGGGGATGCCCATCAGTCCCAGCTCGCCGAGCTGGCGGACGAGCTCGTACGGGAAGCGCTTCTCGCGGTCCAGCTCCTCGGCGACGGGGGCGACCTGCTGCTGCGCGAAGTCGCGGACGGTCTGCTGGATCAGGCGGTGCTCGTCGGTGAGGTCGAAGTCCATGATACAAATATATCGAATGAGTCCTCGAAGTTCGAACGACTATTCGACATCCGTCGAACGCGGCGATTTACTCCGGACATGACCGCCTCCGCCCCACCGGTTCTGTGGACCCCTTCCGCCGAGCGGATCGAGCACGCGACGCTGACGCGCTTCCAGCGCTGGGCGGCGAAGCGGACGGGCCGCTCGTTCGACTCCTACGAGGCGTTGTGGGCGTGGTCGGTCGACGATGTCGAGGACTTCTGGGCGGCGGTGTGGGACTTCTTCGAGGTGCGCACGGGCGTGCCGTACGAGCGCGTGCTGGGGTCGCGCGAGATGCCGGGCGCGGAGTGGTTCCCGGGCGCGCGGCTCAACTACGCCGAGCATGTCTTCCGCGGCAAGGCCGACGATGACATCGCGCTGCGCCACGCGAGCGAGCTGCGGCCGCTGGCGGAGATGACGTGGGGCGAGCTGCGGGTGCTGACGGCGCGGATCGCGGCCGGGTTGCGGGCGCAGGGCGTCGTTGCGGGGGACCGTGTCGTGGCGTACCTGCCGAACGTGCCCGAGGCGATCGCAGCGCTGCTGGCATGCGCGTCGATCGGCGCGGTGTGGTCGTCGTGCTCGCCGGACTTCGGCGCCGCCAGCGTCGTGGACCGCTTCGCGCAGATCGAGCCGAAGGTCCTGCTGGCCGTCGACGGGTACCGCTACAACGGCCGCGACTTCGACCGGCGGGAGGTGGTCGCGGGGCTGCGGGCGGCGATGCCGACGCTCGCCGCGACGGTGCTGCTGCCCTACCTCGACGCGGCCGCGACGCTCGACGGCGCGCTGGCCTGGGAGGACTTCCTCGGCGACCCCGCGGAGGGGCTCGCCTTCGAGCAGGTCCCCTTCGACCACCCGCTCTGGGTCCTCTACTCCTCCGGCACGACCGGGCTGCCGAAGGCGATCGTCCAGGGCCAGGGCGGGATCCTGCTGGAGCAGCTCAAGAAGCAGCACCTGCACCTCGACGCGCAGGCAGGCGACCGCGTCTTCTGGTTCACGACGACCGGCTGGATGATGTGGAACTTCCTCGTCGGCGTGCTGCTGACGCCCGCCTCGATCGTCCTCTACGACGGCAACCCCGCCTACCCGGACATGGACCGGCTGTGGGAGCTGGCCTCGGACGCCGGCGTCACCTGCTTCGGGACGAGCGCGAGCTACCTGGCGCAGTGCATGAAGCAGGGCGTCTCGCCTAAGGGAGGCGGCCGCGACCTGAGCGCATTGCGGAGCGTCGGCTCGACCGGATCCCCGCTCGCGCCCGAGGGCTTCCAGTGGGTCTACGACCAGCTCGGCGCCGACACGTGGCTGTTCTCCACCTCCGGCGGGACCGACGTCTGCACCGCGTTCGTCGGCGGCATCCCGACATTGCCGGTCTATCGCGGCGAGCTTCAAGGGCCGTCGCTCGGCTGCAAGGTCGAGTCGTGGGACGGGCACGGCCGCCCGCTGACCGGCGAGGTCGGCGAGCTCGTCATCACTGAGCCGATGCCCTCCATGCCGCTCTATCTCTGGAATGACGCCGACGGAAGCAAGTACCACGACAGCTACTTCGACATGTACCCCGGCGTCTGGCGCCACGGCGACTGGATCGAGCTGACCGACCGCCACACCGCCGTCATCTACGGCCGCTCGGACTCCACGATCAACCGCGGCGGCATCCGCATGGGCACAAGCGAGATCTACCGCGCCGTGCTCGCGCTGCCGGAGATCGTCGACGCACTCGTCGTCGACGTCGACGGCTGGATGCCGCTGTTCGTCGTCCTCGCCGAGAACGCGAGCCTCGACGACGACCTCAGCGCACAGATCGCCAAGCGCATTCGCGAGGACTGCTCCCCCCGCCACGTCCCGAACGAGGTTCACGCGATCGCTGCCGTGCCGCGCACGCTCTCCGGCAAGGTCCTCGAGGTCCCCGTCAAACGCATTCTCCAGGGCACCGACCCGGCGAAAGCGGCCAGCCGCGACAGCCTCGCCAACCCCGACGCGCTCGACTGGTTCGTCCGCTTCGGGGCGCAGCGGGCGGCTAAGCCCTCCTAGCTAGCGCACCCTCGACGCCCGTCGCCCGTCGGCGTGTCGTCAGCGATGCCAGTCGACGGGGCCGGCGAGCAGCGTGTGCGAGCCGAGCCGGCGGCCGAGCACGCGCTGCGCCTCGCGCGAGGCCTCCAGCAGGCTGGGCAGGTCGACGCCGGTCGCGATCCCCATCTCGTGCAGCATCGAGACGAGGTCCTCGCTGGCGATGTTGCCGGTCGCGCCGGCCGGCACCGGGCAGCCGCCCAGCTCGCCGAAGCTCGACTCGAACGAGGCGCAGCCGGCCTCGAGCGCCGCGAGCACGTTCGCGAGGCCTTGCCCGCGCGTGTTGTGGAAGTGCGCGGTCAGCTCCGCGTCGTCGCCCAGCTGCTCGCGCGCCGCGTCGAAGAACGACCGGACCTGCAACGGGTTCGCCATCCCGGTCGTGTCGCCGAAGCCGATCTCCTGCGCACCCGCCGCGATCAGCCGGCGGGCGATCTCGAAGACCCGTTGCGGCAGGATCGCGCCCTCGTACGGACAGCCGAACGCCACGCTGATGACGCCCTCGCAGCGCAGGCCCGCCTCGCGGGCGCGCGGCAGCACGCGCTCGAGCGCCGCAAGCGACTCCGCGATCGAGCGGTTGACGTTCTTGCGGTTGTGCGTCTCCGACACACTGAGGAAGACGTTGACCTCGTCGATCCGGTCGCGCAGCTCCAGCGCCGCGTCCAGCCCCCGCTCGTTCGGCACGAGCACCGACACCGACACGTCGTCGGGAATGTCGGCGCGTTCGAGCACCTCGCGCCCGTCGGCGAGCTGCGGGATCACGTCGGCGCGCACGAAGCTGGTGACCTCGAGGCGCCGCAAGCCGGTGCGCGCGAGCAGCTCGATCAGCCGCACCTTGTCGGCGGTCGCGATCACCTCCGGCTCGTTCTGGAAGCCGTCGCGCGGACCGACCTCGCGGATCTGCACGCTGTTGGGGAGCATGCCGTCAGGCTCCCCGCTGCGCGACATCGCGGACGGTCTGAAGGATCGGGCGATGCACCATGATCGGACTGTATATCGAATGGCCGCTCGAAGTTCGAACGATCATTCGACATGCGATACCTTCTTCAATGATGGCAGCCGCCTCGCCACCCACACGTCCAGCCCTGCGTGCGCGCTACGACCGCCGCCAGGAAGAGGTGATCGCGACCGCCGCACAGCTCTTCGCCGAGCGCGGGTACCAAGCCACCTCGATGGCCGACCTCACCGAGGCGACCGGCCTCGCCGCCGGCGGCCTCTACCACTACATCGGCAGCAAGGAGCAGCTGCTGATCCGCATCTGCGACGACCTGCTGGAGCCGCTGCTCGAGCAAGCCCACGCGATCGTCACCCCCGAAGCCCCCGCCCCCGAGCAGCTGCGCGCGCTCCTGCGCACCTGGCTCGCGCACGTCGAGACCCACCGCGACCACATGCTCGTCTTCGCGCAAGAGCGTCACGCGATCGAACGCGACCCCCGCTGGCGCGACGTGCGCAAGCAGCGCAAGGCATTCGAGGCCATCCTCAACGACGTGCTCGCACGCGGCGAAGCCGACGGCACCATGACGTTCGCCGACCGCGACCTCACGCTGCGCGCCTTGCTCGGAATGGTCAACCACACAGCCACCTGGTTGCGGTCCGGCCGACACGGACGCCTCTCCGCCCAACAGATCGCCGACGGCTATTACGACCTGATCATGCGCGCGTGCGGCTCGTCGCGCTAGGGCCAATCCGAGCCGCGACACAGGAACGCAAGAACCGGCGATTCGCTCACCGGTCGTACGCACGACCGCGAGGGAGGACGTGCGCGACGAGGATCAGGCGCGCGGTTTCATCGCGACGGAACCGGACGCGCCAGTCGCCCACCCGCAGCCGAGACTCGGCGCCGCCCTTGAGGCGCTTCACATCGAGCGTGGGATCGCCCACCGCGAGCCGATCCAGTGCGGCGAGCACGCGGCATCGCACCGGCGGATCCAGCCGACGGAATTCCTTCGCGGCGACTGCAGCGAACTCCACCCGCCAGGCTGCATCGCTCACTCCAGATCGCGACGCAGCTCGTCAAGCGACACCGTCGGCCCGCCCGCGTCCACTTCGGCGTATGCCTCAGCGGCCGCTGCGTCCTCCTCGGGCGTCGTCGGCTCGTCATCGAGCGGAGCGGCATCGATCAGACGGAGGACCGGATCGGCCCGCCGCGCGTCGATGTCACGGAGCGTGATCTCCGCCTCCTCGTTGGTCATCTCCTCGACGACCTTCCGCAGACGATCCTTGACGGTCACATGAACAGGGTAACCGCCTGCCCGACGACGGCTGGACAGGCGGGTTGCAGCAGATGAACGCGACATGCAACCAGCGTACGACTGGCGTCTACAGCCGGAACAGGTGCATCGAGGCCGCTCCACGAGCTTGTGGACAGCTCATTGCAGCGCCAGTTGCAGCACGGGGCCTCCAGAAACGCGAAAACCCTGCTATTTGCAGGGCTTTCACGAGTACCGCCACGGGGATTCGAACCCCGGTTTCCGCCGTGAGAGGGCGCTGGGGTGTTGCCGAGCGTTTCCGAAAGTTGCTGATTAGCAGGGATTTTCTTGGGTATCCCAGACAGCAAGGAACCCTTGCCGCATCGGTGATGTACACGCCTGGTACACACAGAAGTCCGGACAATCGTCGCCCGGCCCACGGCCCATCTGGCATTGTCGACGAAGCGCCCGCGCAGGGCCCAGCGCCGACTACATGTGCGGTGTGTGCGGGGTCTATCCCGCGGGAATGCGGGACCTGCGCGCGTCGTGCGCGTGTGCGCCTATACGAGGAGGCGCTCCAGCAAGTGCGCGAGGGCCACTCGATACGTGCCACCGCGCGAGCCATGGGTCTGAGCCGCAAGACGCTCAGCGCGCGCCTTCGCTGTCCACGAGAGAAGATTCCGAACCATGCGATCCGCGACCGGATCGAAGGCCTCGTCGCAACCGATCCCGAACTCACCTTCGCGGAGATCGCGCGTCGAGCCGAACCCCCATTTTCGAGCAGCACCAACGTCTCCCGCCTACTCGGCCGACTCCGCATGCCAGCCAATGGAACCGTAGCGGGCTGCATCGACAGTAGTCAATGCAACAGGGGCCGATCCGACTGCTTCGCCTATAGAATCGGCGGGTGGCCCGGACGGTTCTTCAGCGCATTCACAACCCGCGCAATCGCGTGTGCGGATGCGCTCCCGACTGCTGGTGCCGACGGACGAGGATCGGCCGGGCGGTCAAGTGGTGGTTTCCGGGCCGTCAGCTCGGACTGCGGCACGAGAGCGGGCACGAGATGCCCGAGCACGACCCGCACGACGGGTCCTAGCGTTCGATCGACAGCGGCTATCAGCTCGGTGCCGCCGAACCGACATCAACCGACATCGCAGGGACGCGGAGAGTCCGCCTTAGCCAGACAGAGCGGCGTCCGCCGTCGTCCAGCTCAGGAGCAGGCGTGCGGCACGGCCATTGGCAGCGGTGTGCCGCTCGGCGCCTGCTGGTCGGTGAACAGCCTGCACACGTCGAGGGTGTCGCAGGTACAGCCGCGGGCGGTCAGCAGCCAGTCGCGCATCGCTTGCGCGCGAGCGATCAGTGCGTCGATCTCGGGCAGCTTGCGGTCGGCCAGGTCACGCAGCTCGGCGTGCGCGGCACTGTCGGCGTCGGCATGCAGCAGCGCGCGCGTCTCGTCCAGCGTGAACCCGGCCTGCTTGGCGACATCGATCACGCCGAGCCGGCGAACCGTCTCGGGCGCGTAGCGGCGCTGACCGCTGTGGCGCTCAGGCTCAGGCAGGACGCCGACGCGCTCGTAGTAGCGGATCGCGGACGTGTTCACGCCCGCTTGGCGGGCAACCTCGCCGATCGTCAGGACAGCAGCATCGGGCATGGCAGCGACTTCCCCTTGACTTGAACCCAGGTTCAAGGTGCAGGGTAGCCAGCATGACCACTCCCCTCCCCATCGCCTGCACGCTCACCGCCGACGAGCTGCCCGCCCGCCTGAACGAGATCCGGGCCGTCAGCCGCCACGCACTGCGCGCCAAGACCGCCACCGGCACCCACGCCGTCCTGACCTTCGAGCCCGCGACCGGCGTCCACGACCGACTCGCGGCGATCGTCGCCGCCGAGTCGAAGTGCTGCGCGTTCCTGACGATGCAGCTCGCCGACGAGCCGGCCGCGATCACGCTCACGATCGACGCGCCCGCAGATGCAGAGCTCGTTCTCGAGGAGCTGTTGACCTCGTTCGAGCCGGTGGCAGCATGAGCAGCGAGCCTGCCCGCCGCGGCAGCTCTGGCCCGCTGCTCGGCGTCGGCATCTTCATGATCCTCTGCTGCGCGATCGGACCCGCGGTCATCGGCGCAGTCGCGGGCAGCGCGATCGGCGGCTGGCTCGGCATCACGATCGCGTGCGTGCTCGCCGGCGGCGTCGCGCTCGCCCTCCACCTGCGTCGTCGTGGACGCGGCGGCGGCTGCTGATGCGACACCTGCTGCTCACGCTCATGCTCGCCGCGACGGCCGCGTTCGTCGTCGGCGTCGCGATCGAGCGCAACGACGAGGACCACCACCACGGAGCCGCCGTCGAGGCGACCGAGCACACCGACGAGCACGGCGAGGAGGGCACACCCGAGCACGAGGCCACCGAGCACGCCGAAGCAGCCGGGCACACCGAGGCGAAGGAGGCGGGCGAGGAGCTGCGTCCGCTCGGCATCGACATCGAGGCGACCCCGTTCGTCGTGCTCGCTGCCGTCGTCTCGGTCCTGCTCGCGCTCGCCGCCTGGCTGCGCCCGAGCCCCGCGCTGCTCGCCGTGATCGCCGGGGTGATGCTCGCGTTCGCCGTGCTCGATGTGAACGAGGTCTTCCACCAACTTGACGAGGACCGCGACGGGCTCGCGCTGCTTGCCGTGCTCGTCGCAGCCCTGCACCTCGCGAGCGCCGCCGTCGCCGGACTGCTCGCGAGCCGTGGCGGCGAGCCGGCCGGGTCCGCTGGCACGATGCCAGCGTGACCGGCCGCTCAATCGCGCTTTTCATCGCCGCCGCGCTCGCTGAGATCGGCGGCGCCTACCTCGTCTGGATCGGGCTCAAAGACGACAAGGGCCTGCTGTACGTCGTGCTCGGCGTGATCGCGCTCGGCCTCTACGGCGTCGTCGCGACCTTCCAGCCGAGCAACGAGTTCGGCCGCGTGCTCGCCGCCTACGGCGGCGTCTTCATCGTCGGCTCGCTGCTGTGGGGCGTCGCCTTCGACGGCTTCCACCCCGACCGCGCCGACCTCGTCGGCGCCACCATCTGCCTCCTCGGCGTCTGCATCATCATGTACGCCCGCTGAGCCACGCGCACGCGGAGGCAGCGCGCCGCCAGGCGCATGCTCAGTGCATGGAAGGCCGCCGCCACCCGACTCGTCACGACGTGCGCCCAATCCCCACCGACACCGCGCAGCCACCGACAGAAGGCGACAGATGGCTGACGCCCGGCGTGCGCGGCATCGGCGGCGCCAGCCTCCTCGCCGACATCGGGCACGAGATCCCGACCTCGCTGCTGCCCTCGCTGCTGACCAGCACGCTCGGCGCGCCGGCCGCCGCGCTCGGCGTGATCGAGGGCGTCGCGGATGGCCTCGCGGGCGGCGCGAAGTTCCTCGGTGGGCCACTCGCCGACGATCCCGAGCGTCGCCGCCGAATTGCGCTGGGCGGCTACGGCGCGACCGCGGTCCTTTCCGGCCTGATCGGCATCGCGACCTCGGTGTGGCAGGTCGCAGTGCTGCGCTCCGGTGCGTGGTTCGCGCGCGGGCTGCGCGTCCCCGCCCGCAACGCGCTCTTGGCGGACGTGGTGCCGGCCAGTGCGTACGGGCGCGCGTACGGGTTCGAGCGGGCGATGGACAACCTCGGCGCGATCATCGGCCCGCTGCTCGGCATCGGCCTCATCGCCCTTGCCGGGGTCCGTGGCGCGATCCTGTTCTCGATCATCCCCGGCCTGCTCGCCGTCGCCGCCATCGCCTACGCGATCCGCGCCGCCAAGCTCCCCACCACCCGCGAGCGCCAACCCATCCGCATGCACGTCCGGCCACTCCTGCATGGCCAGCTCGGCCGGCTGCTCGGCGCCGTCTGCGCGTTCGAGCTGGGCAACATCGCCGCCACTCTCCTGATCCTGCGTGCGACTGAGCTGCTGACCCCCGGCCATGGCGAAGGAAACGCCGCACAGCTCGCGCTCGCGCTCTATACCGCCTACAACCTTGCCGCGACCATCGTCAGCATCCCCGCTGGGCGCCACGGTGACCGTCGCGGCCCCGTCCGCGTCCTCGTCGCCGGCACCGCCGCGTTCGGCGCCGCGTACGTGTTGCTCGCGCTCACCGGCGCGGCCCTGCCGTTGCTCGCGGTTGGGTTCGTGCTCGCCGGCATCGGCATCGGCTGCGTCGAGACGGCCGAGCACGCCGCCGTCGCGAGCCTCGCTCCCGAGAACCTGCGCGGCTCCGCCTTCGGGCTGCTCGCGACGGTGCAAAGCCTCGGCAACTTCGCCGCCAGCACCATCGCCGGCCTGCTCTGGACGCTCGTCTCACCGACCGCCGCCTTCATCTATGCCGCCGCCTGGATGCTGGTTGCGCTCGCCGCCTTCGCCGCCTCACGTAGGAACTGACCTTACGCGGGACTCCCACCCGACCCGATCGGCGCTAGCACGGGGCATCCGCGAGCCGACGGCGGACTCAAACGAAATGAGGTGCACACCCAGTGCACAAAACGGCGGGAAGACCCAGTGCGACCGCTCCCCGAAACGCAGAAAGCCCCGCGTTTGCGGGGCTTTCTGTGAGTACCGCCACGGGGATTCGAACCCCGGTTTCCGCCGTGAGAGGGCGATGTCCTAGTCCCCTAGACGATGGCGGCAGGGGTGCGGGCGAGAATAGCAAAGCGGTCTCCGAGTGCGCGGGGCCTGGCTTTCACGGCGTTTGGCGTGTTGGAACGTGTATCGTCGGGTTTCGTTCCGGGCGGCTGTGGCGGAATTCGGTAGACGCGCACGGTTCAGGTCCGTGTGGGGCCTTTAGTCCCCGTGGAGGTTCAAGTCCTCTCAGCCGCATGAAAACCCCGCAGATGCGGGGTTTTTGCGTTCGGGGGGCGAATAGCGGGTTGTGTGGACTCCGCGCGTGTACCTGTCTGCCCGCTACGGCATTGCGCGTAGCTGCGCCGGCCGTTGCCACACCCAAAGCCCCGAGCCTGCGAGGATGCCGCGCGGTCGCGCTCGCCCGGAGCGCGCGGACGCATGAGGGGCCGGCCGCCATGTATGCACCCACGCTCAGCAGGATGCGCGAGGACTCGCGCTTGGCCTCGATGCCTTCCGGACAGCGGTGGCGCGGGTTGCTGCTTGCCGCCACGCTGGTTGCGGCGCTCGGCGTGGGCTCCGCGACGGCCGCCGCGCTCCCGCCCGCTCCAGTGCAAACCGACTGCCTCACCTACTTCGGCAAGGCACAGTGCGTCTACAACATTGGCTTCATCGAGTTCCGGCTTTCCAAGCACGTGCTGCACGTCGGCGACAAGGTCAGCGGCACCTACACCTGGGGCTTCAGCCCGACGCGCAGCGGCGCCTTCCTGAAGAGCGGCCCAGGACTGCGACTGCTCGACTGCAGCGGCAAGAAGAACGCCGGACTCGGCACGAGCGGCTCGCGCACCTGCACCTGGAAGGCGACGGGCAAGACCGGCGGCTGGTCGACGTCCCTCGGCATGAGCCTCAATCAGAACGCGTCGCTCGGCACCTACACCGAGAACGACTTCTACATCGTGCTCGGCAAGGAGATGGTGATCGAGGGCGACATCACGCGTGAGGAGACGGAGAACAACGTCACCGTTGGCAAGCCGGGGATCCCGAACGTCACGGTCAAGATCCATGGGCCGGAGAGCAAGACCGTCCACACCAACGCGAACGGCTACTACGTCGCCACGGTGAAGGAGTCGGGCACGTACCGCGTCACGCCGAAGCTGCCCGGCAAGTACGGCGGCAAGAAGGGCATCAAGCCCGACTCGCGCGTCGTAACGGTCAGCAGCACCAAGTCAGCACGGGCGGACTTCACCGTCGAGGACGACCTCGAGGTGACGCTCGACTTCGACCGTGACAAAGTCCCCGCGAACGGCTACGAGTTCGTCGGCGGCACGATCAAGGCGACGCGCTTCGGGAAGCCGGTGCCGAACCTCTACGTCTCAGTGATCCCGTTCAAGCACACCGTCTCGATGGACGCCGACCAGGCGCCGGTGCCGGCGCGCTTCTGCACCACGCCGGGCTACCTCACCTGGCCCAACGGCACGCGCGGGCTGAACCACAACCAGTTCCCGTTCGACGTCTACACCGACGCGGAGGGCGAGGCGAAGTTCTTCGTCCAGACCGGCACGGTGCCCGGCAACCTCGTCGTGCAGGTGTGGGCGAAGGACGCGAACCTCAAGCTGCGCAACGACAACATCACGAACATCTCCGAGACGAAGACGATCGTCAACCAGGCGGTCCCCGCAACGCTGCTCGGCAACCTCTCGCAGGACCTCGGCAAGATCGGCACCGAGAAGGGCGTCGTCTGGGAGAACTATCCGACGTACCTCGCCGACCAGCTCGGCCTGCAGGCCGGCGGCGGGCTCGCGTTCGACCCGATCCAGGGCTCCGGCATGACCGGCGTCCTCGTCCACGCGGCGACCTCGCGGGTCCCGTTCGGCGAGGGCGGCGTCATCGGAGCCAACGACGGCGCGGTGATGAGCGCGGACCACATCGACACGGTCCTCAGCGCGCTGTACGGCGGCTGGAGCAAGGTCGTCAACGGCAAGGCGCTGCCAGTGCTGCCGACGTTCGCCGCCTGGAAGGCCGGCAGCGCCACCGCGGGCTGGTCGCTCGTGGCGCAGACCGGCAATGTGACCTCGCTCGCCGACGCGCGCGCATGGAGCTACTTCGGCTTCCCGTATCCGAAGGCCGGAGGCTGCTGAGCGGCGGGAGGCCGGGGGTTGTCCCCCCTGCCGGCGGGCAGCGGGCGCCATGGTGCGCGGGACCGGACCGTACGATGATCCGGCCATGGTCACCACGGCGCCATCGCCCTCCCCTCTCCGCCGGCTGCGCTCGCTGCTCGAGCGCTGGCTGCGCGACTTCGCGTTCCACTGCGTCGGCCTGCTGACGAGCATCCTCGGCTTCACGCTGTGGGTCACCGGCGTGGCGGTCAGCGTCTCGCTCGCGATCACCGTGATGGGCCTGATCGCGACGCTCGCGTCGTTCTACGCGTTCCGCTGGTTCGCGCGGCTGGAGCGGCACCGGGCCGCACTGGTGCTCGACGAGCCGATCCCCGCGCACTACCGCCGCGCGCCGGCCGGCAGCGGCTGGTGGGCGCGGCTGCGGGTCGCGGCGAAGGACCCGGCGACGTGGAAGGACTTCGCCTGGACGGGCATCTGCGGCGTCGTCGGCTTCTGCCTCTCGATGCTCGTGATCTCGCTTTGGGGCGCGGTGCTCGGCGCCGTCCTGCTGCCGGCCTGGTACTGGTCGCTGCCAGAGCCGCTGCAGCTCGGCCTCTTCGACGTCGACACGCTGCCGCTGGCGCTCGCCGTCACCGGCGTCGGACTGCTGCTCACGCCCCTCTGCGGCTGGATCGTGCGCCTGTTGACACGGCTGGAGCTGGCGATGATGGTGCCGCTGCTGCGGCCCAGCCGCGAGCAGGAGCTGAGCGAGCGCGTCGAGGTGCTGACGAGCACGCGCGCCGGCGCGGTCGACGCGCAGGCCGCCGAGCTGCAGCGGATCGAGCGCGACCTGCACGACGGGGCGCAGGCGCGGCTGGTGGCGCTCGCGATGAACCTGGGGATGGCGGAGGACAAGCTGACGAACCACCCCGAGCAGGCGCGCGAGCTGCTGGCCGAGGCGCGCGACGAGGCGAAGGTCGCGCTGACGGAGCTGCGCGACCTGGCGCGCGGGATCCATCCCCCGATCCTCACCGACCGCGGCCTGGAGGCGGCGATCACGTCGATCGCGGCGCGCAGCCCGGTGGCGGTGACGATCGAGGCCAACCTGCCGCAGCGGTTGCCGCCGGCCGTCGAGGCTGCCGCCTACTTCGTCGTCGCGGAGGCGCTCGCGAACGCCTCCAAGCACAGCCGGGCGGATCAGGTGATCGTGCGGCTCGCGCGGCGCGACAGCGCGCTCATCGTGGAGATCGCGGACGACGGCGACGGCGACGCGGATCCAGCCGGGTCCGGGCTCGTGGGCCTGCGGCGCCGCGTCGAGGCGCTCGACGGATCGCTGCTCGTCGTCAGTCCGCCGGGCGGCGGCACGACGCTGCACGCCGAAGTTCCCCTGGGGTCCTGACCCCACCTGCACACAAGATCGCGGGAGCTATCGGGTGGGTTGCGCGCCGCATGTCGGCGATCGCGCGATTCGCGTGCGAGGCGGGTGGTACTCGTAGGGCGGTGCCTCGCCTCGCGCTGCCCGTGCTGCTGCTCGTCGCCACGCTGCTGGCGCTTGCCGCCCACCCGGCGCCCGCCGACGCCGCCGAGCCGTCCTATCGCGACGTCGTGCTCGGCGACCACCCCACGTCCTACTGGCGGCTCGGCGAGCAGCCCGGGGCGATGGTCGCCGCGGACGAGCTGAACCACCATCCCGGCTGGTACGGCGGCCCGCCGATGCTCGGCTTCGCGCACTCGGTCGGCGACGCCGACACGGCGATCGACCTCGACGGCCTGCAGACGCAGCCGCGCGGCCAGTTCATCCACGTCGCTGACAACGGCCAGCTGTCGTTCCCCGGCATCGCGCGGTTCACGCTGGAGGCCTGGGTGCGTCCGCGCGGCTTCAACGACGTGACGCGCCGCATCTTCTCCAAGGAGGACGCGACCGGCGGCTGGCTGCTCGGCATCCAGCGTGGTGGGCTCGTCTTCTCGCGCTACGGCCAGGGCGTCTGGCACACGCTGCTGACGGGCATCGACGCGAGCCGCTGGACCCACGTCGTCGCGACGTACGACACGCGGGCGATGCGCATCTACCTCGACGGCGTGCTCGTCGCGGCGCGCTTGTCGGAGCTGGCGATCCCGGACGTGCGGTCGGACCTTTCGATCGGCGCGAAGCAGTTGCGTTGGCGCTTCTACGCCGGCGGGCTCGACGAGCTGGCGATCTATCCGAATGCGCTCTCGGGCGCCCAGGTGCTGGCGCACAGCCACGCTGGGCGCTAGCGCGCTCGATCGACCGTCCTGCCCTGTGGTCGTCCTGCGACCACAGGACAGGACGGTGACCTGCCGGATGCCTAGGATGGCGCCCATGAGGGTCGTGATCGCCGAGGACCTTGCGCTGCTGCGCGACGGGATGATCCGCCTGCTGCGCGACCATGGGCACGAAGTCGTGGCGGCGGTCGAGGACGGCGAGGCGTTGCTGCGCGCGGTCACGGGGCACAAGCCAGACATCTGCGTGGTGGATGTGCGGATGCCGCCGACGTTCACCGACGAGGGCGTGAAGGCGGCGCTGGCGGTGCGCGAGCGGGTGCCGGAGACCGCTGTGCTGATCGTCTCGCAGTACGTCGAGGAGACGTACGCGGCCGAGCTGCTGGCGGACGGCCGCGGCGGCGTCGGCTACCTGCTGAAGGACCGCATCGCGGACGTGCGCGAGTTCGTGGAGGCGGTCGAGCGGGTCGCGGCCGGTGGGACAGCGATGGACCCGGAGGTCGTCGCGCAGCTGCTGACGCGGCGCGGCCACCGCGACGGGCCGCTCGACGAGCTGACCCCGCGCGAGCGCGACGTGCTGGAGCTGATGGCGGAGGGCCGCTCAAACGGGGCGATCGCGGCGGGACTCGTCGTCACCGAGGGCGCCGTCGAGAAGCACATCTCCAACATCTTCGGCAAGCTCGGCCTGCCGCCCTCGGACACCGACCACCGCCGCGTGCTGGCGGTGCTGGCGTACCTGCAGGGCTAAGCGGCCGGCGTGCGCGGGCGGAACTGCTCGGCGGCGGCGCGAAACGCGCCGGCTTCGCGGGCAGCGCGCTCGTCAGACCAGCCGGCGTGGCGGACGGCGACCTCGGCGGCGGCGTCGATCGCGTCGAGGCCGATGCTCGCGTTGTAGCCGACGAGCGTGCGGCGCTGGACGACGTCGGCGAGCGTCTCGGCCAGCTCGGTGCGCAGCGCGAAGACGACCTCGGCGGCGAGCGCGCCGGTGTCGGGGTCGAACGGCTCGCGCAGGCCGGGCGCGCCGTCGGCGAAGTCGAGCACCTCGGCGGCACGGGTGCCGTAGATCCGCAGCAGGCGGTCGGCCGTCTCGACGGGCAGGCCGCTGGTCGCGCGGAAGCGCTCGCGGAAGCCCGCGAACGGGTAGGCGGTGCCGCCGGGCAGCGGGATCTCGTGCGTGCGGCATTTGGGCGCGCGGCGGTCGAGCTTCTTGACGACGAGGTCGACGGTCTCCTCCGACAGGCGGCGGTACGTGGTGATCTTGCCGCCGACAATCGACAGCAGTCCCTCCACCCCGCCCTCACCGGCGGCGTGGTCGTGTATCACGTGGTTGCGGCTGATCGAGCCCTCGTCGCCGTTCGGCGCGGCGGGCAACGGCCGCACGCCGGCGTACGTGTAGAGGACCTGCTCGGGCGTCAGCTCGGCACCGGGGATCAGGCGGTTCGTCTCGGCGATCAGGTAGGCGACCTCCTCGTCGGTCGCGACGACGTCGTCGAGGTCCCCGTCGTACCGGGTGTCGGTCGTGCCGATCAGGTAGCGCCCGCTCCATGGCACGACGAAGTACGGGCGACGGTCCTCGGCGGCCTCGGAGTAGACGGCTTCGCGCGGGGCGCCGGGGAACGCCTCCACGACGAGATGGCTGCCCTTCGTGCCGCCGATCAACTTGCCGACCGGCGGTGCCAAGTCGCCGAGGATCGTGTCGACCCACGGGCCCGCCGCGTTGACGACGAGCGCGCCGCGGGCGCGGTGCTCCGTGCCGTGCAGCTCGTCGAAGAGGCCGACGCCGGTGACCCGTCCCGCCCCGCCGGTCCCGTGCTCCAGCCCGGTCACACGCATGTACGGCAGCACGACCGCGCCGAGGCGGCGAGCGTCGAGCGCGTTCTCGAGCGCGAGCCGCTCCGGGTACTCGGCCTGCGCGTCGTAGTAGGCGGCCGCGCCGCGCATCCCCTCGCGCCGCAGGCCGGGCTCGCGGCGCAGCGCCTCGTCGGTCGACAGCATGCGGTGGCGTTCGAGGCTCTTGTCGAGCGACAGCGCGTCGTAGGCCATCATCCCCATGCGGATCAGCGCCGGCCCGCGCTTGTGGCCCTCGTAGATCGGCAGCAGGAACGAGAGCGGGTGCACGAGGTGCGGGGCGATGTGCAGCAGTCGCTCGCGCTCGCGCAGCGACTCGCGCACGAGCGGGACCTCGAAGTGCTCCAGGTAGCGCAGCCCGCCGTGGACGAGGCGCGTCGAGCGGCTGGTGGTGCCGGCGCCGACGTCCCCCTTGTCGACGAGCAGGACGGAGAGGCCGCGCAACGTGGCGTCGCGGGCGATGCCGGCGCCGTTGATCCCCGCCCCGATCACGATCAGGTCGAAGGGGCGCTCGAAGGTGCGTGGCGGCAGCTCGGCTCGCATAGGCTTCCCCCATCCTATGAGCGGCGTCGGCAGGGCTCGTCACGTAGCGGCAATCGACCAGGGCACGTCGAGCACCCGCTGCATCCTCTTCGACCGCGACGGCGCGGTCGCGGGCGTCGGCCAGCGCGAGCACGAGCAGATCCATCCGCAGGCCGGCTGGGTCGAGCACGATCCCGCGGAAATCGTCGCGCGGGTGCGGGAAACGATCGACGAGGCGATCGCGGCAGCCGGCGTGTCCGCCGGGGACGTGGCGGCCGTCGGGATCACGAACCAGCGCGAGACGACCGTCGTGTGGGATCGCCGCACGGGCGAGCCGGTCTACAACGCGATCGTCTGGCAGGACGTGCGCACGGCGGCGCTGGTGGCGGAGCTTGCCGGGGACGCGGGGCCGGATCGGCTGCGCACGATCACGGGCCTCCCCCTCTCCACGTACTTCTCCGGGCCGAAGGTGCGCTGGCTGCTGGACGAAGTGCCGAACCTGCGAGCGCGCGCGGAGGCCGGCGAGCTGCTGTTCGGGACGATCGACGCGTTTGTGATCTGGACGCTCACGGGCGGAGCGGACGGCGGCGGTGTCCACGTCACCGACGTGACGAACGCCAGCCGCACGCTGCTGATGGACCTGGGCACGCTGGACTGGTCCGAGGAATGCCTCGACGTGGTCGGCGTCCCCCGCGCGATGCTGCCGCAGATCCGCTCCTCCTCAGAGGTCTACGGCGAGGTCCGTGCCGGTACCGCGCTCGACGGCGTGCCGATCGCGGGGATCCTCGGCGACCAGCAGGCCGCGCTCTTCGGGCAGGCCTGCTTCTCCCCCGGCGACGCGAAGAACACCTACGGGACGGGCAGCTTCCTGCTCGTCAATACCGGCGCGACGCCGGTGGCCTCGCGGGAGCTGCTGAGCACGGTCGCCTACAAGCTCGGGTCCGGCGAGGCCGCGTACGCGCTGGAGGGCTCGATCGCGGTCACCGGCGCGGCGGTGCGGTGGCTGCGCGACCAGCTCGGGATCATCGCCTCGGCGGCCGAGAGCGAGGCGCTGGCGGCGAGCGTGCAGGACACCGGCGACGTCTACTTCGTGCCGGCCTTCTCGGGCCTGTTCGCGCCGCATTGGCGCGACGACGCGCGCGGGGCGATCGTCGGGCTCACCGCGTACACGACGCGCGCCCACATCGCGCGCGCGACGCTGGAGGCGGCCGCCTGGCAGAGCCGCGAGGTGCTCGACGCCGCGCGCACGGCCTCCGGTGCCGACCTCGGGGTGCTGAAGGTCGACGGTGGGATGACGGACAACGAGCTGCTGATGCAGTTCCAGGCCGACGTGCTCGG
Organism: uncultured Actinomycetes bacterium; assembly: GCA_963774115.1. Lineage (GTDB taxonomy): Bacteria > Actinomycetota > Thermoleophilia > Solirubrobacterales > Solirubrobacteraceae > Conexibacter. The sequence continues at coordinate 273,352 of CAVZDN010000001.1, forward strand.
GGTGCCTGTCGTGCGGCCGCGGGTCGCGGAGACGACGGCGCTCGGCGCCGCCTACGCCGCCGGGCTCGCCGTCGGCGTATGGGACGGCCTCGACGACGTGCGCGAGCGCTGGCACGAGGACCGCCGCTGGGAGCCGCGGATGGACCGCGACGAGGTCGAGCGCCGCTACGGCCGCTGGCGCGCGGCGGTGCAGCGGACGCTGGACTGGGCGCGCTGAGCCCGGGCGCTGACGCCGGCGACCGCTCCGAGGTTTCCGAACGCCGGGCGCCGGGCAGCCGCGTGAGAGACGGCCGCTCGTGCACGACGCGGTGCGCGCGGTCGTCGTCCGCACCCAATCGTTGGAAGGAGCGGTCTCGTGCTTGCCATGACCGATCATGCCGTCGAAGCCATCCGCGGCATCGTCACTGCACCCGGCGTGCCCGACGGAGCCGGCTTGCGCATCGCGATGCAGGGAGGCGGCGCCCAAGAGGGGGCGCTGGAGGTGACCGTCGCTGAGCTGCCGGCCGAGTCCGACCAGATCGTCGACGAGGACGGCGCGCGCGTGTTCGTGGAGGACCGAGCGATCGCCCTGCTCGACGACAAGCTGCTCGACGCGCAGATCGACGGGACCCGCGTGGGCTTCACCTTGATGGAGCAGGGCCCGTTGTAGCGGACGGCGAGGCTCAGTCCAGCAGCAGCTTTGCGATCGCGGCCAGTCCGACGACGACGATCACGGCGCGCAGCGCGACCGGGTGCAGGCGCCGGCCGACGCGCGCGCCGAGCTGGCCGCCGAGCGTCGAGCCGACCGCCAGCAGCGCGACGGCCTCCCAGGCGAGGTGGGCGACGAACAGGAAGACGATCGCGGCGGTCAGGTTCACGAGCCCGGCGAGCACGTTCTTGAGCGCGTTGACGCGCTGGATGTCGTCGTCGAGCGCGATCCCGAAGATCGCCATCAGCATGATCCCCTGCGCCGCGCCGAAGTAGCCGCCGTAGACGCCGGTGCCGAAGTTCAGCGCCAGGATCGTGCGGCCGTGCTCCGCCGAGCGCGCGTGCGGCTGGCGGCGCAGCAGCAGCCAGCGCTGGATGCGCGGCTGCAGCACGACGAGCACGAGCGCCGCCGCGATGAACAGCGGGACGATCGTCTCGAACGCCGACGCCGGCAGCGCGAGCAGCAGCGCGGCGCCGGCGAGCGCGCCGAGGATCGAGACCGGCGCGAAACGCGCGATCCGCGCCCGCTGACCGGCCAGCTCCCGCCGGTAACCGTACGCGCCGGAGAGCGAGCCGGGCACCAGTCCGAGCGAGTTGGAGACGTTCGCCGTGAGCGGCGAGTAGCCGACCGCCAGCAGCACCGGGAACGTGATGAGCGTGCCGCTGCCGACGACGGTGTTCACCACGCCGGCCCAGATCCCGGCCGCCAGGACCGCGAGCGCCTCGAGCAGGCTCATGCGCGCGAAGGATATGCGGGCGCGACCCGTACGACGCCCAGGATCGCGCCCGCGCTCTTCGCACCCTCTGCGAAGTCGGGCCCACCCGGCAGGTCGGGGGACGCCGGGTGGGCCGCTCCCGCTCGCCGGCACGGGGGACGGGGAGCGACGGCGGCGGGAAGTGGATGGGACGCCCCGCATCCTCGTTTGCGCTCCTGAAAGCGGTCGAAAGCCTGCCTAAGCTGGGCAGAAGTGTTGGCCAAGCGCCAGCTCAAGGGCGCTGGCGCGCGGGCGCTCAGCTCAGACGAGCGCGCCGAGGAAGCGGTCGATCCGCTTCGTGACCGTGCGCAGCGCCTTCAAGGAGGCGAGCGGGTCGCCCGGAAGCTGGAGGCCGTGGTCGAGCCCGTCGAGCTCGAGGCGGTCGAGCATGACGTTGTCGGGCAGCGAGGCGGGGCGCCAGGTCTGGTCGGCCGTGCTGCCGACCAGCAGCGTCGCGCTCGGGGTGCAGGCGAGGCCCTTCAGCACGCCCGGCCGGTCCAGCAGCGGCGTGAGCCAGATCGCCGGCAGGCCGCGGTCGGCGACGAGCCCGGCGGCCTCGCTGCTGAGCGACTTGCCGATCACGACGTCGGACCCCGAGGGATCATGGTCCAGCGCCCGCGAGGCGCGGTCGCGCGCCCACGCGAACGGGTCCTCCTCCGGCGGCGGCTCGTCGAGTACCTCCAGCACGCCGTAGCCGCGTGCGACGGCCACCTCGCGCGCGAACCACAGCAGCGGCGCGCGCGTCGGATAGCGGGCGCCCGGCAGGATCACGACGCGCCGCTCGGCGCCGGGACGGTGAATCGCGGCGGGGAACATCGCGGGACCGGTCGCGGGCACGCGCGCAGCCTACCCCGCGCGCGGGGCCATCAGAGCACCGTCACGGCGCGGCAAGCGCGAAGAGGCCGTTGTCGATCGCGTAGCGCACGAGCTCAGCGCGCGTGCTGCGGTGCAGCTTCTGCTGGATGTGCGCGCGATGCGACTCGACTGTGCGCACGCTGAGCGACAACTGCGCGGCGACATCGCCGTTCGTGTGCCCGAGCACGATCAGGCGCAGGACCTCCACCTCGCGCGGGGTGAGGTCGTCGAGGCGCTCGTCGCCGCGATCCGGCTCGACCGCGAGCTGGGCGCCCAGCACCGGCGTGAGATAGGTGCCGCCGTCAGCGACCGTGCGCACGGCCTCGACGAGGTCGCCGTCGGCCTCCTGCTTGAGCACGTAGCCGCGGGCGCCGCGCTGCAGCGTCTCGCGCGCGAACGCCGGCTGGCTCTCCATCGTCAGCACGACGATGGCGGTGGCCGGGAGCTCCTGCGCGATACGCGGGATCGCTGTCAGGCCGGACTCCCCCGGCATGCTGAGGTCGAGCAGCAGCACGTCGGGCTTGTAGCCGCGCACGCACCGGATCGCGCTCGCCACGTCGCCGGCCTCGGCGACGACCTCGAAGTCGTCCTCGGCGTCGAGCAGCAGGCGCAGGCCGCTGCGCACGACCTGATGGTCGTCGGCGATCACGATGCGCACGGTGTCCGTCGCGGCTGCGCTCACGTCCACTTCCCGGGGCAGGCGCTCGCCGCGTGCGCCGCGATGCACCTGCTCCCGGCACGAGCATAGTCCGAGTGGCGAGCGTGAACGTGCCCGCATCGAACGCCGACCGGCGTGCGGCAAACGGGCACGCGCTAGCGTGTTTGTTGGATGGCAACTGCACCGATCGACATGAGCACGCTGCCGCCGGGGCCCGGTGGCCCGGGAGCTTTGGTCGCCGCGCGCTTCCTGCTGCGCGGCCCGCGCTTCCTGGAGGCCTGCCACCGCCGCTACGGCGACAACTTCACGATCCGCCTGAACACCGGGCGCACGGTCGTGATCACCGCCGACCCGGCGATCGTCAAGGAGGTCTTCACCGGCAGCCCGGACGATCTCCACGCCGGTGCCGGCAACGTCGTGCTGAAGCCGCTGCTCGGCTCACGCTCGGTGCTGCTGCTGGACGGTCCCGAGCACCTGCGCCAGCGCCGACTGATGCTTCCCCCCTTCCACGGCGAGCGGATGCGCGCCTACGGCGAGGCGATGACGGAGATCGCCGAGCGCCACGTCGCGCGCTGGCCCGTCGGGCAGCCGTTCGCGGTTCACCCGACGATGCAGAAGATCACGATGGAGATCATCCTGCGCACCGTCTTCGGCGTCGATGACCCGGCGCGGATCGCGCAACTCGGCGCGCCGCTCACGCGCCTGCTGAACTCGACCGACCATCCGCTGCGCCTGCTCTCGCTGCAGTTCACGAGCTCGGCGAAGAACAGCGGCCCGCGCAGCCCTTGGGGCCGCATCCGCGCGCTGATGGCGCCGGCCGACGCGATCATCTACGAGGAGATCGCCAAGCACCGTGCCGAGGTCGAAGCCGAGGGCTACGAGGAGCGCTCCGACATCCTCTCGCTGCTGCTGTCCGCACGCGACGAGGACGGCGAGGCGCTGACCGACCGCGAGCTGCGCGACGAGCTGATGACGCTGCTGGTCGCCGGCCACGAGACGACGGCCACCGCACTGGCATGGACGCTGGAGCGGCTGGTGCGCCATCCGGTCGTGCTGGAGCGCCTGCGCGCCGAGCAGGCCGGAAGGCGGCGACGAGTACCTCGACGCGGTGCTGAAGGAGACGCTGCGGCTGCGCCCCGTCGTGCCGGGCGTGATCCGTCAGCTCCAGCGCCGCTTGACGTTCGGCGGCTGGGCGCTGCCAAAGGGCGTGCACATCGCGCCGTCGATCTACCTCGTGCACCGGCGTCCCGACGTCTACCCGGACCCGGAGGCATTCCGGCCGGAGCGCTTCCTCGGCGAGCGCACGCCCGGCACGTACGAGTGGCTCCCGTTCGGCGGCGGCATCCGCCGCTGCCTCGGCGCGAGCTTCGCGCTCTACGAGATGAAGGTCGTGCTCGGCACCGTCCTGCGGCTCGCGGTGCTCGACACGACGAATGCCGAGCCGGAGCGCGTGCGGCGCCGCTTCGTGACGTTCACGCCATCGCACGGCGGGCGCGTGCAGGTCGCGCAGCTCACGCGGGCACAGGCGACGCAGCCGATCGCCGCCTGACGCCGCCGCTCGACTCTTAGCGTTCTCTCAGGCAGCGGGTGCCCGCGCCGGCCTAGCATGGCGCGTGCGCAATCGTCCCCCCGCTGTCGCGCGCGGTCGCCATCTCCCTGCTCCTGCTCGTCTCCGGCGCGGCGGGCGGTGTGCTGCTCGGCGGCGCCGCGACCGGCTCGCCGGCTTCGACACCGACGCGCGTCGTGACGATGACGCAGGTGGAGCAGGCCACCTCGTCCGCGGCCAGCACCGGCGGCACGTGGATCCCGGTGACGGCCTGGCCCGACACCGCCGCGTTGACGCGCACGCGGCGCTGGCTGGCGACACGTGCCGGTCGCACCGCCTTCGCCGTCGTCGACGACCGCGGCTTCCTGCACGGCACGCGCATGCACGAGACGTTTGAGTCCGCGAGCCTCGTGAAAGCGATGCTGCTCGTCGCCTGCCTGCGCGACTACGACACCCGCGGTGTCGCGCTCGACGCCGGCACGCGCGCGCTGCTGGAGCCGATGATCCGCTCCTCCGACAACGACGCCGCCGGCGCGATCTTCGCGCGCGTCGGCGAAGCGGGGCTGCGGGCGCTCGCGGCGGACGCCGGCATGGCCGACTTCGCCTCGCTGCCGGCGTGGGGCTCGAGCGCGCTCTCGGCTGCGGACCAGGCGCGCTTCTTCGCGCTGCTGGACCGGCTGCTGCCGCGGCGCTCCGCCCGCTTCGCCCGCGCCCTCCTGCGCGGGATCGTGGCCGAGCAGAGCTGGGGTACCCCGGCCGTCGCGCGCCCGGCCGGCTGGACCGTCCTGTTCAAGGGTGGCTGGCGCGAGAGGATCGTTAACCAGGCGGCGCGGCTGGAGCGAGGCGGCGTCGCGATCTCGCTCGCCGTGCTGACCGACGAGAACCCGTCGATGGCCTACGGCGTCGAGACGATCGAAGGCATCACCGCGCGCCTGCTCGGACGAGGCGCATAGTTGTTGCACACTTTGTCAGCACTCAGACTTCGTAGGACAATTGGCATCGCGCCGCTCATGTGAACGCCTGCGAATGTCGAAACCGCCGCAACATGGCAGGGGTTCCCGACCTCTCTATGGGTTCGGCGAGTACCACGTTCGAAGTGCAGCTGCGGGCACGGATCCTCGGGTCGCTCTATGGGATCGGCGCGACGCTTGTGCTGCTGACCGTGCTGCTCCCGCATTCGGCGCGTGCCGACCAGCACGGACTGCTGGCGATCGTCGCGATCGCGTATGCCGTGTTTGGCGTGCTGCATGTGGCGTGCCAACGCGCTGCCCGAGTGGGCGCTGCTGGCGGTGATCGCGCTCGGCAGCACGCTCGTGACGGGGCTCGCCGTACTTCTCCGGCGTCAGCCCAAGCCCACTGATCTTCTTCTACCTGTGGGTGTTCCTCTACTCGTCGTACTTCTTCACGCGACGCCAGGCAGCGGCACAGATCGCCTACGTCGCCGTCGCGTACGGCCTGCTGCTCGTGGTGCGCCCGCCGGCGAGCGGCGCGATCGCGTGGTGGGTCGTGGCGATGGGCACGCTCGGCGTCGCCGCAGCGCTGATCATGGGGATGCGCGGCCGCGTCGATTCGCTGATCGTCCACCTCTACGACGCCGCCCGCAGCGATCCGCTCACGCGGCTGCCGAACCGTCGCGGCTTCCGTGAGCTGCTGGACCTGGAGCTGGAGCGGGCGCGCCGTGGCGGAACGCCGATGACCGTCGTGGTCGGCGACATCGACCACTTCAAGGACGTCAACGACCGCTCCGGCCACCACGTCGGCGACGCAGTGCTGGCACGGCTCGCCGCGCTGCTGCAGGACAGCAAGCGCCAGATCGATGCGGCCGCCCGCGTCGGCGGCGAGGAGTTCGCGCTGATCCTGCCCGACACCGGCGCGGACGGCGCGTTCGTGCTCGCCGAGCGGCTGCGGGAGGGGGTCCGCACGACGTTCGCCGACGACGTGGTGCCGGTCACCATCAGCTTCGGCGCCGCCAGCTTCCCGGCGCATGCCGAGACGGCCGCGTCGCTGCTGAGCGCCGCCGACGAGGCGCTCTACGCCGCGAAGGACAGCGGGCGCAACCGCACGGTCCTGTACAGCCCGATGCTGCGGGGCGCCGTGCGTGAAGGGCGCGACGCGCGCGACGTCGAAGGCGAGCGCTTCCTCGCGGTCGTGCTCGACCTCGCCGAGGCGGTGGACCTGCGCTTCAGCGGCAGCGCGCGGCACTCCGAGACGGTTGGCCGCTACGCCGAGCTGATGGCGCGCGAGCTCGGGCTCTCCGAGCAGCGCGTCGGCCGCGTGCGGCTCGCGGGGCTGCTGCACGACATCGGCAAGGCCGGCATCCCCAACGCGATCCTCGCCAAGCCGGGGAAGCTGACCGAGGAGGAGTTCGCGATCATCCGCCAACACCCGGAGCTTGGCGCGCGGATCCTCGACCACCCCACGCTCGCCGACGTGCAGGCATGGGTCGCCGCGCACCACGAGCGGCCGGACGGCGCCGGCTATCCGCTCGGGCTCTCGGGCGCCGAGCTGCCGCTGGAGGCGCGCATCGTGGCGGTCGCCGATGCGTACGAGGCGATGACGAGCGACCGCAGCTACCGTGCCGCGATCGGGCACGAGCGGGCGCACGCAGAGCTGCTGCGCTGCGCAGGCAGCCAGTTCGACGAGGTCGTCGTGCGCGCCTTCCAGACCGTGCTGGAGCACGAGTCCGCGCGGGCTCGGGCGCTGCTCGCCGAGGCGTAGCGTCGGCGGACGCTGTCCGGTCAGCCGCGCTGCGAGGGCCCGACGCGCTCGCGCAGCCAACGCACGAGTGGAGCAGCCCCGTCGAGCTGTGCGCGGATCCGCTCACCCGCCTCCGGGCGGTGGATCCACGCGCCGAGCTTGTGGCGCTGCGCGGCGATCAGCCGCCGGCGACGCAGCAGGTCGATGCGCGGGTGATCGGCCGGATAGCCGCGCGGAGCGCGCACGAGATCCGGCTCGTTGAGCTCGAGGCCGACCGCCTGCGCGCGTGCGATTGCCTTCATCAGCACCGCAGCACTGCGGGCGTCGGCGACGCAGCGGCGGATGCGCTCGACCTGGTCCGGCTGCGGGTTGTGCAGCCCGGCGGCGACGAGCAGGCCGTCGAGCGAGAGCTCGACGTAGAAGCCGCCCGCTCCCTCGTAGCCGATCGCGAGGCCGACGTGCTCCTTGATCGGCGGGCCTGCATGGAAGCGCGTGTCGTTCCAGGGGCGGAACAGGTGCGGCCGGCCGCAGGCTGGTGCAAGGTCCTCCCCGAGCGCGGTGGCGGGCACGACAAGCAGCTCGTCGTAGCGCGCCCGGTTGGCCTTGAACCAGTCGCGGTCGTTGTTCGCCTCCAGCTCGCGAAGGAAGGTGATCGCACCCTTCGGGAAGCCGGAGAACGCCGCCATGCGGCGCAATCTACTCGTTTGGCGATGACTGCCGGCCGATCAGCCGCTCTCCTCCTGATCCACATTGCCCGTCGTGCGCGGCGTGACCTGATCAATCTCCTCACGCGGCTTGCCGAAGACCGTGTCGAAGACGTCGGTCAGCTTGCTCACCGCGTGGCGCGTGAAGAGGCCGACGAGGCCGGAGATCGCGGCGACGCCGTAGGGGTTCACGGGCGCGGTGGCGTCCTGCCCGAGGAAGCCGCCGCGCAGCGTGAAGTAGACGATCAGCGCGAGGATCGCGCCCTGGAAGGGGCGCAGCACGTAGGACCAGGCGTCGCGCTTGGTCAGCTCGTCGCGCAGCGAGAAGTGCAGGAAGCGCCGGCTCACGCCGACGAGCGCGGCCGCCGCGCCGACGACCAGCACCATCAGGATCAGCACCACGTCGCGGTCGAACGTCGGCGTCCAGATCCCGAAGAGGATCGGCGCCGTGCGGATCGCCGGCGGCGGCGTGTCGGTCGAGGAGGCGTCGATCACCGCCGGCCAGATCGCGATCAGCTGCGTCACGAGCAGCAGCGCGGCGAGCACGATGCCGCCGCCGATCACGCTGCGGTCCAGGCGCGTCATCGGCTGATGGTCGACGTAGTGGACCGCATGCGCCGCCGGTGCCGGCGCGTTCGGCTGCACGAGCGCCGCGTCTGCCTTCGGCTGGACGGCCGTCGCCGCGGCCGGCGGTCCCGTCGCCGTCGCTCTGGCGCCGTTTCTGCTGCCACCCCGCGTAGCTCTCGTGGGTTTGCTGACCGGCATGCGTGCCTCCCGTCGTCGGTCGGCTCGCGGCGGCTGGGTGCGCGCCGCGCCGCCGACACCCCGGGTTACTCTAATCCGCTTGATTAGTGGGCGTCAATGCTCTACGCAGCCGTACGTCCGCAACCGCTGGTCGCGTCGCACGACCCGTCCGTTCTGCGCGCGGAAGACGACCTGAGCCGTCGCGCGGCGGCTACGCCGCGTGCAGAGGCCGTCGATGATCCCCAGCGGACCGTTGCGACCGTCGACGAAGCGCAACACGACCTTCGAGATCGGCACGTCGGGGACGCTCGCGAAGTCGGCGCCGACCCGCCCGCTGGCGGGGATCGTAATCGTCCCGGCGAGGTCGAAGGCGACCTGCCCACGGAGCACGATCATCAGGTTCGGCAGGCCGCCGGCCGTGCGCTTGACGAGGTACATCGAGCCGCGCAGGGCGTGGCGCAGCAGCGGCGTCGCCGCGACCGCGCTGCCGATCCGCGCCTGCTCGCAGCGGCCGGCGTGGAACTCGCCGAGCGTGCAGGCGCGTTCGACGACCGGCAGCAGCGCGTTGAGCGTCGACGGCAGCACCACCTTTACACCTGCCAGGTTCGCCCCTCGCGCGGGCATCCGCAGCGTCGCCACCAGCGGCGTGGAGGCACGCGCCCGCGTGTGGCCCTTGCGTCCGACGCGCAGCGCGAGGCGTGGCTTGAACGGCAACGCGGCACAGTCGGCCGCCTGGAAGCGCGTGCGTCGGTCGGCCGTCGCGCCGGTCGTCGCGGCGATCCGCGCGGTCGCGCTGAGCGGCGTGCAGCGCGTGGGGTTGAACGTGAAGCCGGGCCGGTCGATCGTCACGTTCACGACGCGCACCTGCAGCGGGATGCCGGCGAGGATCGTCGGCAGCGGATCCGAGACGACGCGCAGCACCGCGGTCGTGCGATCGACCTCGACCGCCGCGCGCACGACCACCTGGCCGAGGTCGAACGGGCCGGCCTTCGCGTGCACGACGATCGACAGCCCGAACGGCGCGCCGCCGTATGGGTCCGTGATGTGGACACGCCCGTCGGTGATGAAGAACGGGCTCGGGCCGGACCCGGCGCCAACCGCCACCGTGCCGATCCGCGAATCCTCGCCACAGCGCCCGGCGTTCGCGGCGGCGTCGTCGCAAAGGTCGAGCGCGGCGATCCGCCCCAGCAGTCCGGGCGGGAGCGAGACCTCGATGCGGCTCAGCTCCTCGTCACGGTCGCCGCGGGCGACGCGCACCACGACGGGCGAGTCCCGCCCGGCAAGCGGGTTCGTCGTGCCGGCCGCGAAGGTCGGCTCGAAGCCGCGCGGTACGCACGCTCCTCCTGCGCCGATCTCGAACGAGTCGCTCGCCTGCACGGCCGGCAGCGCGGCGTTCCAGGACGTGAAACGGGCGCTCGCTGTCTTCACCCCGCACGTCGCGGACGTGACCAGCGGCGCGAGCGGGCCGCCGTCGAGGTGGACGTGGAGCCGCGAGAACGGCACCTGCGGGTTGTCCGCGAAGGAGACGGTGAGCTGGCCGGTGAGCGGGTCCGGCTCGATGCGGCCCGGCAACTTCACGATCACGCCCGGGCCCTCCGCCACGAGATAGACCGCGAGCAGCGAGCCGAACGGGTTGTCGGTCTGGGCGGCGAGGTAGATCGCGCCGTCCAGCGGGTCGGGCAGCAGCGGCGTGTCGACCCGCACGCTGCCGACCTTGGACGCGTCGGGGCAGGCGGGCGGGTCGTTCGTGCCGAGCACGATCTGTGCGCTGGAGCAGGCGGCAAGTCCGTTCGCGGCCGAGGGCGAGACGACCATCCCCTGCGGCAGCGTCACCGTCGCGTCGCGCAGCGGCGGCACGGCGATCGCGCGGTCGTTGCCGGACGGGGCGTAGAGCTGGCCGGCGCTTGAGACCGTGTCGTCCTTCTGCGGCAGCAGCACGTCGACGTCGAGGCCGGTGGGGACGCCCGGCTCGCGCTCCTGTGGCTGGACCACGATCGAGGGCTCGAAGCGCTGGCGCGAGTCCGCGCAGCCGGTCATCTGCAGCGGCGCACCCGGCTGCCACGGCGTGAACGCGCCCGGGTGCTGCCACGACTCCATCCGCAGCTGCAGCGCCCCGCTCGTCTCGCACTGCGACGGGAGCGTCAGCAGCGGCTTCAGCTCGCTCATAAACGGGGTCCCCATCGCGGTCTCGCCCGCGCCGGGGTCGAGCGGGTTCATCCGCAGCGCGTCGTGCGCGGGGTCCCCGGGCACGCCCCACAGCGTCAGCACGGCGCCGCGCACGGCGAGCAGCTCGAGCGCGTACTGGACGGTCGCGACGACCGCGTAGTGGTCGCTCGGGTCGAGCGTGATGACAATCCAGACGGTGTTGCTGAGGTAGGAGAGCCCGAACGCCGCGACCGTCCCGGGCGGCGGCTGCATGTTGTAGACCGGCACGTCCGTCACGTCGTCGAGCACCGGCAGCTGCTTGCCGTTGTTGACGGACAGGTCGATCGTGCCGACCTGCGTGTCAGACGGGCACGACCCCTTGTTCGTGGGACCGCCGACGTACAGCAGCTCGGCCGGGCAGCGCGGCGTCGCCAGCGGGTTGCCGATCAGCCCCACCGGCAGCTTCGCCTGCAGCGTCTTGATGTGCTCGTCGGGCGTCGTGTAGAAGAGGTCGCCGACGGTGAGGTCGTCCGGGTCCTCGCGCAGCGTGAGGTTGACGCCAAAGCCGATGCGGGCATCGAACGGATGGGACCCCGCCTGCCGTGCCGGGTCGACGGCGGGGAACGGCGTCGTGAAGAGGTCCGCCGTGAGGCTGCCCGGCGCGAAGCCGAAGCCGGCCGGAGTCGTGCCGAACGGCGTCGGGTCGGCGGCCGCGGCCACCTGCGGCGCGCCTCCGCCCGCGACGGTGACGAGGTTCTCTAGCGTCCCAGAGATCCCCTGCGGCACCTCGACCGTGATCGAGATCGGCGGCGCCATCCCGCGTGCCGCCGAGCTGGCGGCGGGCGCGGCGATCATGCCGGCGAAGGTGCACGCCACGACGCCCGTCCCGGCGCCATCGCAGCTCCAGCCCTCGCCCCGCGCGTCGACCGCGGTGACGCCGCTCGGGAGCGTGTCGGTCACGACGACATCGCCGCTGGAGTCGCCGTCGCCGACGTTCGCCACCTGGATCACGTAGCCGCCCTTCCCGCCCGGCGGCATCTGCTGCGGCCCGTGCACGGACGTGATGCGCCAGGCCGTGTCGGCGGCGGCGGGCGTGGCGAGCAGCAGGAGCGCCGCGCAGGCGAACAGCGCGGACAGGGCGAGACGCCCCATGCGACCGTCCTGTCCTGTGGTCGCATGACGACCACCAGGCAGGACGGTCGGCACGACGTGCCGCAGGACCGTCGCCTGTCCGCCGGGCGCTCGCGCCTCAACGGCCACGACCGGCCACCTTCAGGTCGAGCACGAGCCGCTTAGAGACGGAGGCGGTCGAGAGCCGCACCCCGACGACGAGCCTCAGTCTCCGCCGCGTCGCGAGCTCCACGCGGGCCGGGCGGTCGAGCCGCAGGCGCAGCGTGAGACGGCCGGCGGCGCGCACGCGACGGACCTGCCGCGCGATCGTGTGGACGTGGTCGCCCACACGCGCCTGGGCGAGCGCGGTGACGCGGGCGGCGCCGCCGACACGCACGACGAGCGCAAGCGCACCGCCGTCCGCGAGCCGCCGGCGCTGCGCAGCGGTGACGCGCGCGACCGCGAGCGTGGGCATCCGCGGCGCGGCGACGTTTCCGCTGCCGCTCAGCAGCGCGCTGGCGGGATCCGCCAGCAGCGGCTGGTCGGGGATCGGGCCACGACACTCCTGGCCCGCGCAGGCGGGCGGTACGCCAGGCGGAGACGGGAAGCCACCGCCGACGCGCGCGTCGTAGAGCTGGAAGGCGCTGTCCTGTACCTCGGGGGTCAGTGCAGCGTTGTCGCGGAAGAAGACGTCACGCCCGCTGGCCGTGGTGCCATAGAGGCTCGCCTGCGCGAACGCCGTGTACTGCTTGACGCCGCTCGTGATCAGGCCGCGTACGCCGTCGTGCCACTCGTAGAGGTCGCGGCCGCCGTTGACGTCCTCCGGCACGAGCGCCTCGTTGCACGGGAAGAAGAGGATGCTGCCGTCGTCCGACATGACGCGGACGCGGGCCGGCACCGCCTGGTTGCTCGCGGCGATGCTCGGCGGCGCGGCGCGCGTCGACCCAGCGGGTGCGCAGGAGAGGCAGACGACGCTGCCGTCGCGGTCGTCGTAGCGGTAGTACTGCGGGAGCCCGTTGTTGGCCGATCCGCTGCGCACGTCGAGCGCGGGGCTGCCGGACCGGAAGACGAGCACGTTGCCGTCGGGCGTGAGCGCGCCGCCGAAGCGCGGCTGGTCGCTGACACCGCCGGCGTCGGTCGTGGCGACCCAGCGCACGACGCCTGCTTGCACGACGTAGAGGTTCGGCGCGTCCTCGCTGGCCGGCGGGGCGTCGACCGTGAGCTGGGCGGCGGACGTGACGTAGACGTGCGAACCGTCCTGCGAGACGGCGGCGGCGCTGAAGCCCGTCAGCACGGCAGCAGAGGGTGCCGCGCACGTCACGCAGACGTTGCCGGCCCCCGCCGACCAGCGGTACACGTCGAGGTCCGTCGCATCGCCGTCGAGATCGTCGGCCGTGGCAAGGCTGGTGGCGGTGCGGTAGAACGCCTGCGCGCCGTCAGGCGTCGCTTGCAGGAACTGCTCGACGCCGAGGTCCAGGTCTCCCGCCTGCGGCGTGCCTGAGATCGCAGCCGTCAGGTCGTCGCCGGTCGCCGGCGTGCCCTGCGTGTCGCGCACGTAGAGCTGCGAGGGGTCGTCGCAGGTGGGCGCGTCGTCGCCGCGCGAGCGGAAGAACGCGCGCCTGCCGTCGCTCGAGACCCAGTTCTGCGACGTCGCGCCCGGGACGTTGTTGGCGAACTCGACCCCCTCCTCGACGCCGCACGTGGGTGCTATGCCGCTGCCGGGCATCCGGCTCACGAGCAGCGGCGTGCCGCTGCCGAAGTCGTAGACGTTGCTCGTGCCGGGCAGGTGCGAGCCGTCGATCGGCTCGGGGACGACGGCGAAGACGTGCTGCACGTCGTCGGAGGAGACCGTCTCCACACCGGATGCGCCGAAGTAGATCGGGAAGCGGTGCAGCAGCGTCTGGCGGCCCTCCTCGTCGAGGCGGACGAGGCTGGCGTCGGGCGAGATGTCGGTCGATCCGAGACCGTCCTGCGCCGAGGCGATCCAAGTCGTGAGGTCGGGCGTGTACGAGACGATCGTGTAGCTGTCGGCGAACATCTCCGAGCGCGGCGGCATCGGACTCTTCGTCGTCCACCCGCTCGCGGTGCGGGTCGCGAGCAGCTTCGGGCGCGAGCCGGCCGACGTGCTGACGGATCCGCCGAAGAGTCCGAACAGCACGCGGTCTCCTTCCTCGGAGAACACGGCCCCGGCCTCGACGACCGCGTTGCGGTTCTTGTCGGGCGGGTTCACCAGCTCCCACGCCCGGCCGTCGACCGCCCCCGGCGGGCGCGGCACGGCGCTGGTGGCGTGCACGGCCGGAGACGCCAGCGCCAGCAGCAACAGCGCACAGGTCGACGCGCGCCCTGCGGAGCGCCGCAGAACCGCCAGCCGTCGCCTCTCGCGCAATCGACCTCTCCCTCACGACGCAAGTCAGAACTTACACCGGTTTTCAGTCATGAGCGTAATGCTTCATGAGTTTCGAGGCAAGTTCTCCGACCTTGATGCCCTCCTCTCGCAGCACTTCTGGTCGCATCACTTGCATACATTGATGTACTGATATACAGTCAAATTGCTAGTCAAATAGCCTGCCTCCGGTCGAGCGGGGCTAGCGCGATTCACCGGCACATGGGAAGCTGACGCCTGGGGGTGATGCCGCCGTTCACAATCGTCCAGTCATTGCGCACGCGACGGCTCGCATCATCGCGCCGATCGCGCAGCCCACACGTTCAAACGCCCACGGTCAGACTAAACTCGGTTAGGAGCACTCAATGACCTGTCGGTCACTCCCGGCTCTGCTCGGTGCCGTCCTCATCGCCCTCACGGCCGCCGCACCGGCCGGCGCCCTCGTCGCCGTCGTCGAACCATCCGGCGCCATAGAAGCGCCATCATCAGGTGAAATCTCCTTCAGAGGAGGCCTGATAACCATCAGATGCCCCGTGACCCTCGGCGGAAGCGTCAGCGGAGGGCCGATAGAAGTGTCCAGAGGGGCGCAATTCGGCTCGCTCACGGACGTCAGAGTCGGCAGATGCAGCGGCGGTTCGGTCGAAAGAGTTCTAATTAACAACAGAGAAAGAGCCTGGCCAGCCAAGATCGAAACGGTCCTACCGGTCGGCGGCACCAGAGAAGAACTCAGAGGCCTCCTATTCTTCCTCGAAAGAGCCGCCTTCCAGCTCGCGACGTTCGGCGAAGCCGTCGCCTGTCTATACGAAGGACCAGCATTCGGTCTAATAAGAGCCATTAATCTGGGTGAAGATGGCTCCGGTGGTTGGCGGTACAGCACCGAAAGAGTGGACGCGCTAACCACGGCCTCCTTCAGACTGGTCTCAGGCGGCGAACTGTGCCCCGCCAACGGCTCGTTCTCCGGCAGATTCGAACTCAGACCGCTACTCACGATCACGGTCAGATAGCCGCACAGCCGCCGCTCCCGGGCTAGGAGGGACGTCGACGCCGCGCAGACGTCCCTCCCGCCGGCCGCCGCCGCCGAGGCCGAGGCCGAGGCCGAGGAACCGCACCACGTCAGCCCCGTCGGCATCCAGCGCTGCCGCGACCTTGCGCGCGAGTGGATCGAACGGCTCCAGCGAGACCTTGCCGCCGCTCAGGCCCCAGGTCGCGACCGCGCGCCCCTTCACGAGAGCGATCGGGCGGAACAGCCCGTTGACGGTCACGACGCCCTGATGGTCGCCCAGCACCGGCTCGCGAGCGGTCCAGCCGAGCAGCAGCGGGTCGTAAGGGCCCAGCAGACGCGGCGGCGGCAGCTTGGCGGCCGGCGGCCGGTCGACGAGATCGAGCAGGCCGTCGGCACGCTCGTGCAGCTCGGCGGCGATCGTCGTCAGCCCTGCGCGGACGTCGCGCAGCGGCAGCCCCGCCCACTTCGCGAGGTCACGATCGCTCGCGGGGCCGTGACCGGCGAGAAAGCGGCGCGCCAGCTCGGCAAGCGCACGATCGCGGTCGACGCGTGCCGTCGCCTCGTTCCCCAGCCACTCGCGCACGAGCACGTAGGCATGCCGGCCCCCGACCATCGGGCCGCGCACCGCGATCCCACGCAGGCAGGCGAGCATCAGCAGGTGCACGAGCGCCTGGCCCGCGGTCAGCACACCGGCCACGTCGAGGCGCTCGCGCAACTGATCGCGCGTCTGTGGACCGTGCTCGGCGAGCGAGCGCTCGATCACCGCGACGCCGCGCTCGGCGACGGTTGCGTCGACGCCCTCCTGGGCGAGGCGCCGTGCGTTGCCGGTGTGCAGCGGCGGCGTCGTGAGCGCCTGCAGCCACGGATAGTCCTCGCTGCGCACGAGGTGCAGCGTGCCGCGGTTCAGCCATGTGATCAGCAGCGAGCGATCCTCGCTCAGCGCACGGTCGACGTCGGCCGCCGCCAGACCGCTCGTGCGCGCACGGATCGCCAGCCGCGCGCCCCGCTGATCCTGTCCCTGGACTGCCAGCAGCCGCTCGGCGACGGCGACGGGATCGCGGGCCGGCAGACCGGCGAGCAGCTGGGCGGTGAGTCGCTCGGCGAGCATCGCGGCTCTCAGTCAACCATGCTGTGGGCGATGCCGGACGACGTGCTTCCCCACCCACAGGCCGCCGGCCTCGAGATTCGCGGTCCCGGGTCCGGGCTGCTCGACGAGCCGTTCGCGCTGCAGGCGCGCGGCGCGGGCGGAGCGGCGGCCGTGTGGCGCGCACGCCTGCGCGATGACGACGGGCGCGTGTGGCGCGCCAGCGCCGCGCAGGCGGAGGAGCTGGCGGGCGCGTGGGCGCCGGCCAAGACGCCCAGCGGACCGCTCCCCGCGCTGCAGTCGCTGCGCCCGGTGCGCGTCGACGTGCGCGTCGAAGTGGAGGACGGCCGGGCCGCGACCCGCACACTCACGCGCGTGCTCGTCGCCGACGGCGTGCGGATCCGCCGCTGGCGGGACGGGCTCGCCGCGACGCTCCACCTGCCGGCCGCAGACGACCCCTGCGCGCTCGTGCTGCTCGATGCGACGGGCGGCCCAGTGCAGGCCGCCGTCGCCGCGCTGGCCGCGCCGCTGCTGGCCTCGCGGGGCGTCCTGGCCCTGACGGTGTCGCCACAGCCGCGCGCGGACGCGGCGCTTGCGGCCGCGCGGGAGCGCCTCGCCGGCCTGCCGAGCGCCGCGGGACGCGAGATCGCGCTCCTCCTCACGCTCAACCCGGACGACCCGGCCGCCGGCGTCGGCGTCGGCGTCGCGGTCCCGCCGGGCATCGGTGTCCAGGGAGAGCCCTCCGGCGCAGCGGTCGCGCGCGCGGCCGCCTGGGACGCGCTGCTCGCGGCGCTCTCCGCACGTCCGCGCGAGCGCGCGTAAGAGACCGGCCTCCCGCGGTCAGCCCGCAAAGTGCTTCGCAGCGATCTGGTCGACGGTGCCCATCGTGCGCGTCGTCGTGGGACCGAGCAGCTTCGCGAGCACCTTCCAGTCGAGCTCGGAGTCCGACATGCGGCCGCTCGGCAGCCAGTAGAGCTCGGTGCCGTGGAGCGCCAGGCGATCCTCCTCGGTCGCGAGCGCCAGCACCTGCTCGCGCACCGCCGCAGCAGGCGTCTCGCCGAGCATCGCCACCTGCAGCTTCCCCTTCGAGGCTGCGAGGGCATCGGCGGCGAACGGCTCGAACACGGCGATCGCCTTCAGCTGCGCCGCGGTGCGGGCGAACACCGGTACGGCGTAGCCAAGCGCCGCCTCCAGGCCCGCCTCGATCCGCGCCGCGACGTCGCCGATCAGCTCGGCGTCGTCCGCGTGGAAGATCACGTTGCCGCTGGCGCGGAAGGTCGCGACCTCGTCGAAGCCGAGCGCAGCGACGTGGACGCGCAGCTCGTCGTTCGTGATGCGGTGCCCGCCGACATTCATCCCGCGCAGGAAGGCGACGTAGCGGGGCATGCGCGGACTCTAGCGTCGCCGTGCCCGACCTCCGATGCCGCTCACCCGCGCTCGAGGCGCCTCAGCCAGCGGCAGCGCGCGTCGCCGTCGGGCAGCGCGACGCGCACGATCGTGCGCCAGTCGCGCCAGACGATCCGCATCTCGGCGACCGGCGCGAAGCCCGCCTTCTCGGCGACCCGCCGCGAGGGCGCGTTGCGGACGTCGACCTTGACCACCACGGCGCGCCGGCCGGCCTGCGCATGGCGGTCTGCGATCTGGGACCAGGCCGCCGAGGCGATCCCGCGCTCACGGAACTCCCGCCGCACGATCGAGTCTTCGAGGCCGCTGACGCCGTCAGGCAGCTCGAGTCGGTTCGTACGCTCGCCGCTGACGGGCAGCGAGCGGTCGAACGTCCAGCAGCAGAACACGAGCTGCCCGTCGTGGACGACGAGCCATGGCGTGCCGTCTGCCGCGAGCCGCCGGTGCACGACACGCTCGGTCATCGTCGTGACCCCGGCGTGCCGGGGCATCTCCAGCAGCAGCTCGAGATCCTCCAGCGTGCCCTGCCGCAACACGAAGCCGGACGGCAGCGCAAGCGGGCGGTCGCGCTGCGTCAGGTCGTTGCGATACCAGAGGTAGTCCGCCTCCGTTCGTGCGCGCGGCTTCAGGTGGTCGATCACAAGCCGCGCAGCACCGCCGACGCCGTGCCTGCGAACCGCTCGCTCGGCACGGCTGGCGGTCAGCGTCGGTGTCAGCTGGGGGAGGACAGACACGGCAGGACAGCGTCACAGGCGAACCTAAGGGCTTCGTACGAAGCCTCCGGGCCGCCCCAGCGGTTCCGCATTTTCAACAGGTCCCGTCACCACCTGTGCGCCATTTTTGGGTTTGGATGGCTCGCGTGATCGCCCACGCGCCGCCTTCAAGCACGTCCGCACGGCCATCGCGCCGGTAGCCTCGGCAGCGCATGCGCATACTCGTCACCGGCGCCAGCGGCTTCCTCGGCGGCTTCGCCTGCCGTGAGCTGCAGGCGCGCGGCCACCACGTGACGGCGCTCGTGCGCCGGCCCGGATCCGCGCCGTCCGCGGCGGATGCCGAGGCCCATGCCAACCTCGCCGGCGATCCGGCCGCGCTCGCCGCCGTGATCGCAGCCGCGCGGCCCGAGTGCGTCCTGCACCTCGCCGCCGAGATCGCCACGCAGCGCGACCCTGCGCGCATCGAGGCGGTCAACGTCACCGGCACCGCCCGCCTGCTCGACGCATGCCGGGCCGTGGAGCCGCCGCCGAAGGTCGTCTTCGCCTCGACCGTCGTGACCGGCGACGCGCACGGCGCGGTGCTCGACGAGCAGACGCCGCTGCCGGTGGAGACCACCTACGGCCGCTCCAAGCAGGAGGGCGAGCGGCTGCTGCGCGCGTCCGGGCTGCCGGGCGTCGTCGTTCGCCCGTCCCACGTCTACGGGCCGGGCGGCTGGTTCGCCGGCGAGTTCATCCGCCGTCTGCGCGCGCCGGGCCGCTTCGCCGTCGTCGGCGACGGCCGCAACTGGTGGGACGTCGTGCACGTCGAGGACGTCGCACGCGCGCTCGCCGACGCCGCCGAGCAGGCTCCCGCGGGCGCGCTCTACCACGTCGCCGACGACACGCCGATCCGGCTCGTCGACTTCGCCGCCGCGACCGCCGCTGCGCTCGGAACCGGCCCACCACGCCACGCCCCCGCCTGGCTCGCCCGCCTCGCCAGCGGCCGCGACCCGATCGCCGCCGTCACGCGCTCCGCCCGCTCCAGCAACGCCCTCGTCAAGCGCGAGCTCGGCTGGGCGCCGCGCCACGCCTCCGCAGCAACCGGCGTACCGGCGGCAGTCGCGGCGCTCGACGGTTGAGCGGCTGCTCTCTGTAGCACGAGTGCTACATTGGAGCAGATGCGACGTGAGCTGACGCAGCGTGAGCTGCGCAACGAGAGCGGCGAGATCATGCGAGCCCTTGACCGAGGGGATCGCTTCGTCGTGACGCGCCGCGGGGTCCCGGTCGCGGAGCTCACGCCGATCAGCCGGAGTTCGACCGTGAGCGCAAGCGTCCTGCTGGAAGCGATGGCGCGGGCTCCCCAGATCGATGCCGACCAGCTGCGAGCCGACCTCGACGCGCTCGCCGATCAGGATCCAACGCCTCGTGCCTGACATCCGCGCCGGCGCAGGGCTCCTCGACACCTCCGTGCTGATCGATCCCGCTGCAAGCGCGTGTCTGCCGAGCGAAACGCTCATCTCGGCGGTGAGCCTCGCCGAGCTCGCAGCGGGACCTCACGCAAGTCCTGACCCCGTGGAGCGCGGCCGTCGGCAGCACCGTCTGCAGATCGTCGAAGCGACCTATGAGCCGCTCCCCTTCGACGTGGCTTGCGCCCGCGCCTACGGCAGCGTGTTCTCGGCGACGGCCACCGTGGGACGCAAGCCACGCGGCCGCCGCGCGGTCGACCTTCTCATTGCTGCCACCGCGCTCGCCAACGACCTGCCGCTGTATACACGCAACACGCGCGACTTCGAAGGACTCGACGGCCTCGTCCGGATAGTCGACGCTTCGATGGTGTGACGAATCCGTCCGCCGTACGTAGTGCACGAAGAGGTGGTCGCTCGAGACCCCGGAACGAGAGGGAGCACACGGTGCGCAAGGGCTTGACGGTCGGTGTGGCGATGGTGGTGGCGGCGCTTGCGGCGCCGGGGCTTGCCGCCGGCGTGACGAATCCGGGCGCGGAGCCCGATCCGCGGATCGTGGACGGGACGGCGCAGCGGGAGCTCGACGCGGCACGGACGGCGTGGCGGGCATACGGGCAGCGGCACTACCGGATGCGGATCCGCACGGACTGCTTCTGCGCCGAGGACGTCCGCAGGCCTCGCAGGATCGAGGTCCTCAACGGACGCCCGGTCGAACGCGCCCCCGCGCATCTGCGCGACTACGCGACCGTCTGGCGGCTGTTCGCACGCGTGCAGGAGGCGATCGACGACAAGGTCGCCGGGCTGACCGCCGTCTACGACGACCACGGCGTGCCGCGGGAGCTGTTCGTCGACGTCAGCCACATGATCGCCGACGAGGAGCACGGCGTGCGGGTCGTGCGCTTCCGCGCGCTGGACTGACGCGCGGGCCCGCCGCTCAGATCGGCGAGCCGGCGAAGAAGAAGAACCAGAGGTTGAACGTGAGGGCGGCCGCCATCACGCTGAGGACCGCCACGCGCTCGATCGCGCTCGCGCCGTGGCGCTGCTTGGCGAGGTCCTCCCGCTCGCCGCGCATGCTGCGCAGCCACGGCGAGGTGCGGCGTTCGGGCTGCGGCCGATCCGTCACGCGGTCGTAGCGGTGGTTGATCCACGTCAGCGCCCACACCAGCGCCAGCACGGAGCCGAGCAGCACCGCGACGACCACGAAGACCGCGCCCATGCTGAGGCCGCTCGACGGGACGGTGCGGGAGCCGACCCACAGCGCCAGCAGCGGCGCACCAGTCCAGATGTTGACGCTCACGAACGCCGCGGCGGCGGCGAGCCCGATGCGCTTCGTCACGGTGCTGCCTCCTCCGCGTGGACTCTCCAAGGACATTGTGTCACTGGGTGCGCGCACCGATTGACCGTCGTAACCACGCGTGACATGCTCGCGCCCACCCAGGCACCGGCTTCCGGTGCGATCCGCAAGCGACGGGAGGCGTCGTGGAGAAGCACGGCTCCGAGAGCTACTACGTGATCGGCGAGGGGCTCCTGACGGAGAGCATCGGCGGGCGAACGCTGGCGATGGCCGCGGCGGCCCCGCCATTCCGCTTCTCGCGGATGGGACCGTCAGGCGCCAGCCACCAGCTCGCCGAGACGGCGCGCAAGAAGCTCGGCGCGATCATGGCCGCCGGCGGCCGCGGAGCGTCCTCGATCCCGGCCGGATTCACGTACCTCGGCCAGTTCGTCGACCACGACCTGACGTTCGACAGCACGAGCGTCCGGCTCGGCGAGAACGTCTCCCCCGCCGCACTGCTGCAGGGCCGCTCGCCGTCGCTCGACCTCGACTCGCTCTACGGCGGCGGACCACAGGACCCCGCCTCCGCGAAGTTCTACGAGGCCGACGGCCTGCACTTGAAGATGGGCAAGACGGTCGCGATCGGCAGCGACGCCGCGAAGGACGGCTTCGACCTGCCGCGCGGCGCCGGCTCCACCGTCAAGGCCAAGCGCAAGGCGATCATCCCCGACGCCCGCAACGACGAGAACCTCGCGGTCGGGCAGACGCACCTCGCGTTCATCCGCTTCCACAACCGCGTCGTCGACACGCTGCCGGCGTCGGTTCCCGCCGCGCAGCGCTTCACGAAGGCGCGCGAGCTCGTCACGAAGCACTACCAGTGGATGATCCGCCACGACTTCCTGCCGCGCATCTGCGCCAGAGGGATCGTCACCGACGTCTTCGCGCACGGCCGCAAGGCGTTCGAGGTCGGCGCCGCGCCCACCTCCGTGCCGACGATGCCGATCGAGTTCTCCGTCGCCGCGTACCGGCTCGGGCACTCAATGATCCGCGGCGCCTACAGCTGGAACGCGCGCTTTCCCAGCAACAGCGGGTCGCTCGGGCTGCTGTTCGAGTTCTCCGCCACCAGCGGCACGCTCGGCGGCAACCCGCGGCTGCCCAGCAACTGGATCGCCGACTTCCGCCGGCTCTACGACTTCAAGGCCGACACCGGACGCACCGACCTGAGCGTCCCGACCGCGCAGTTCAACCGCGCCCGACGGATCGACACGCTGCTCGCCGACCCGCTCGCGCTCCTGCCCGGCCAGACGCCCGGCCCGAAGGCGAACCTCGCCTTCCGCAATTTGACCCGCGGGAAGATGGTGAAGCTCGCGACCGGCCAGCAGATGGCCCGCTTCATGAAGAACCACGGCGTCAACGTGACGAAGCTGACGAGCGCGCAGATCAAGAACGGCTCCGGCGGCGCGAAGCTCGACGGCCTCACCGCCGCCCAGCGCGCCGCCGTCGTGAAGGACACGCCGCTGTGGTTCTACATCCTGCGCGAGGCCGAGTTCGGTGGCGGGCGCTTGAAGGGCGTCGGCGCCCGCATCGTCGCCGAGACGTTCCACCGCGCGATGCAGGGCAGCCACTTCTCGATCGTCCGCGACCACGCCTGGCGCCCGACGCTCGGGCCGAACAGCACGACGTTCGGGATGGCCGACCTGCTGCTGTTCGCGTTCGAGGGGAAGAAGACGCTGCTGGCGCCGTTGGGGTGAAGGCTTGGCGCACATGCCCGTCTGGTGCCTGCGCCAGCCCAGTGCCATGATCGAGGCACGCGCGTCGTTCCCGTCAGCGACCGCCCTGCACGCACCCGAGAGGAAGGCGAGCGCATGGCGACGATCACCGGCCACGAGTCCGAGCAGATCGCACGGGCCAACGCGACGAGGCTGCAGCCGGTCGTCTTCGTCCACGGACTGTGGCTGCTGCCGAGCAGCTGGGATCGCTGGGTCGAGCTGTTCGAGGAGGCCGGCTACACGGCGCTGACGCCCGGCTGGCCCGACGACCCCGACACCGTCGAGGAGGCCAACGCGCATCCTGAGACGTTCGCGCACAAGACCGTCGGCCAGGTCGCGGACCACTTCGAGGAGGTCATCGGCGGCCTCAAGCGCAAGCCGGCCGTCGTCGGCCACTCGTTCGGCGGGCTGCTCACGCAGATCCTCGCGGGCCGCGGCGCCTCCGCCGCCTCGGTCGCAATCGACCCGGCGCCGTTCCGCGGCGTGCTGCCGCTCCCGATCTCCGCGTTGAAGTCCGCGCGGCCGGTACTCGGCAACCCCGCCAACCGCAACCGCGCGGTCCCGCTCACCTACGAGCAGTTCCGCTACGGCTTCGCGAACGCGGTCAGCGAGGACGAAGCGAAGGAGCTGTACACGACCTACGCGGTGCCGGCGGCCGGCATCCCCTTGTTCCAGGCCGCGACCGCCAACCTCAACCCCTGGACCGAGGCGAAGGTCAACAGCAAGAACCCCGACCGCGGCCCGCTGCTGATCATCTCCGGCGAGAAGGACCACACCGTGCCGTGGGCGATCGCGAACGCCTCTTTCAAGCGCCAGAAGCGCAACGAGGGCGTCACCGAGATCGTCGAGCTGAAGGACCGCGGCCACGCGCTGATCGTCGACAGTGGCTGGCGCGAGGTGGCGGACACGGCGCTGGCGTTCGTGCAGCGGTTCGTCTGAGCGCTGCGTCCGTCAGGCCGGCGGCGTCACAGCCCGGCCTCGAGCCAGTCCACGATCCCCGCGACGGCGTCCCAGTCCTCGCGCCCCCGCGCCGCGATCAGGTCCCGCAGCGCCTGCGGCTCGATCGCCATCAGCGCCTCCGCCCCAGCGGTTGTCCAGCGCACGAGGGCGTGATGGACGAGCGCCGCGACCGGCACGCCCGTCGCCCGCGACAGGTTCGCGAACGTCGGCATCGGGTCAAGCAGGGCCGACGCCTCCACCTGCTGCGCGAACTCCCGGTGCTCGGGAGGAATGTCCGCAGGCGTCGACACACGGCAATCGTGTCAGGGAGCGACACGCGATGCACCTACACAGACTGTGGACTGCCATCGCGCGCTGACTTACCTTCGGTTGCGTGGCCAATGCCGTCCGACCGATCTCCGAACGTAGTGCGAATCGCACTACAATCGTATCGATGGCTCCGGCGTCCGACCCGTTGTCCCTTCGCCTGGGAACTGAGGCGATGAACGCACTCGACGAGATCGCGCGTCGTCGCGGGATCACGCGCTCTGAGGCCGCCCGCTACGCGATCGCGGAGACCGCCGCCCGGGATCGCAGACGGTCCGGACTGACCGCCGAGGCGCGACGGTTGATGAGCGATCCCGCCTACCTGAACGAGGCACAGGACGTCGCCGCGCTGATGGAGGATCTCCGTGGTCCGTGGTGACGTCCACACGATCGTCCTCCCCAAGGGACGCGGCCGCGTGCACCACGGCAAGCGATTCGCGGTGATCGTCCAAGCCACCGACCTGCTGGCGCTGTCGACAGTGGTGATCTGCCCGACGTCGCGCTCCGTGCCGCCCGCCAGCTTCCATCCCGAGATCGCGATCGGCAACCAGCCCACCCAGGTGATGTGCGAGATGGTCGGCGCGATCGACGTGCGGGCACTCGGCGCCCCAGTCGGACATCTGAGCCTCGATGAGTTGCGGGCAGTCGACGAGGGCCTGGAGTTGGTGCTCGACCTTGCCTGATCCCGATCTCGGCTAACCCGATGCCGATCGACCCACACGTCGTGTGGATGCCCGGCGGCGTCCGCACCGAGATCCATCTCGGCGGCAAGGACACCGACGGCGCCTTCTGCATGCTCGTCGACCACCCTCCGGTCGGCTGGGCGCTCCCTCCTCACCTGCACCGCGACGAGGCCGAGACGATCCACGTCGTGGAGGGCATGTTCGAGGTGGAGGTCGACGGCGTGCGTGAACGACTGACCGCCGGGCGGTCGATCCACATCCCGCGCGGCATCGTCCACTCCAGCGCCAACGTGGGAGCGCAGCCGGGGCGGCGGATCGTGCTGTCAGTCCCGCCGGAATCGAGCGGTTCTTCCTCGAAGCAGGCGCGCGAAGCGACGACGCGGACGTCGATCTCACAGCCGCACTTGCAGCGGCCGTCCGCCACGGCTGGGAGTTCATGCGGCCCGACCGCTCGGCCGCCTGAGCCGTCAGCCGACCACCAAGGTTCGCGCGGGCGAGGTGTCGCCAACAGCCAGGCGCCGTGCCGCGTCCAGCACCGCGGAGGCATGGCTCGCGACAGCAGCGCGGTCGAGCGCGCCCGCCGGCAGCTCGACGACGAACGCCGTCGCGCGACGACGGGTCGCGTTCTGCCAGCCGGTCCAGATCCCGGGCAGGCCCTGGTGGAAGTCGCGCAGCGGGAGCCCGACGCGCCGCGCGTAGCGACGCTCGACGGACGCCTCGGCCACGCTGCGGCCGGGGTCGACGAGCGTGGCGTGCTGGTGGTACCAGACCGTGACCGCCGGATGAATCCGGCGCACGAGCCGAGCGATCGCTCGTGACTCCGGCTCCGACAGCGCGTGCGGACCGGCGTAGTAGGTCCCGCCGGGTGGATCGACCGGTGCCCAGCGCCAGGGCGCGTTGCGGTTGAGATCCACTCCGTGCGCGTTGCCGCGGGTGCCTGCGCGGCAGCCGTCGGGATTGATGCGGTCGACCAGCCACAGCGCCACGCCGGCTGGCGGACGAGCGCGGCGCAGCCGCCGCGTGACGGCCTCGCCGGCTCGCTCGGTGCCGTGGATGCAGCCGACGGCGAGGACACGATGCGGCGCGGCGGGATCGCCGACGATGCGGGCGACGATCGGCCGCTCCAGGACCGAGCGGCCGATCGTGCGGCGTTCGCGCGGCGTGGCCGCGACCGCGGGGCCGATCAGCGCCGCGAACAGCAGGGCCGTCAGCAGCGCGAGGAGTACGACGGATCGGGTCATGACGCCAGCGGAGCGAGGGCTGTTTTGCTCAGACTCCATCGCGGACATCGTGGGGGCGTATGGCTAGACTTGTGTTCTCGGGTTCTCGCATGCGTGCCGCGAACCGCGTCGCGAATGGTGAGGCACAAGCTCGACTTTTGCTCATGCCCTCCCTGATCCTTCCCAACTTCTCACCTAGCAGCAGTCTGACGGACCTCTGGTGCGTGGTTCCGTCCGTGCTGGGCTAGAGGATGTCGCCCATGCGACGAGGGTCAGACGGCCACATGGAAGCAAATCGGCGCCCGCGTCCATGAGCAGCACTCATCATCGGCGAGAGCCCTCGGCCTACAGCGACGCCGGTGTCGACTACGCCGCATTGGATGCTGGAAAGCGGGATGCCCTCACGGCCGCGCTGGCAACATCGCCTTTGCTCGCCGCACATGGCGGTTTTGCGCACGATGCGTCGCGTGGAGAGCCAGCATTCGTCTTCGACTTCCGCGGCCAGACGCTCGCTTTCGTCCTTGAGGGATTGGGCACCAAGTCGATCATCGCTCGTCAGGTAGCGGAACATGCCAATAACGGACGCTACTTCCACGCAGTTGCGCATGACACAGTTGCAGCGATCGTCAATGATCTGTGCTGCGTAGGCGCACTTCCGTTGGTGGTAAACGCCTACTTTGCGACTGGAGCGTCAGATTGGTACCGCCACGGGCCATGGCATGCTGCTCTTATTGCCGGCTGGCAAGCGGCGTGCGACGAGGCCGGTGCAACCTGGGGCGGTGGAGAGTCTCCATCACTCCCGGAGCTTGTTACCTCCAATGAGATTGAGTTGGCCGGCAGTGCAGTCGGAGCTGTTCCCGAGGGAGCTTCTCCGCTCCTCAGCGATGGGTTGGCGGCCGGCCATGAGATCGTCGTGATCGCCAGCAACGGACTCCACGCCAACGGATCATCACTCGCCCGTCTCATCGCAAGCAGGCTCCCGGACGGGTATGGGACATTGCTCCCCGACGGGCGAACCTTCGGTGATGCGTTGCTCGACCCCTCGGTGATCTACGTCCGTTTGATTGCGGAGCTGCTCAAGACCAAGGTCCCGATCAGTTATTGCAGTCACATCACAGGCCACGGCCTGCTCAAGCTGATGCGACCAAATCGGAAACTTACATATCGCATTACGAGCCTCCCGCCTGTGCCCGAGGTTCTGCAGTTCATGGCCGAGAAGGCCGAGATGTCCACAGAAGCGGCCTACAGTACGTTCAACATGGGCTGTGGCTTCGCGGTGTACACCGCGGCTGGCACGGGTCACGACGTGGCACGAGTCGCCAACGAGCTCGGCTACCAAGCAGTAGTTGCGGGCGTAGTTGAAGACGGTCCTCGACAGGTAATCATCGAACCTGTCGAGGTGGTCTTTGCTAGCGACGCAATGGACCTGACACCTCGGCAAGCTGCTTAGCCGGATTCGGGATCGTCGCTGAGGCTCTCAGCCCCTTAGCAGCGCGATACGCAGCTGCTTCTCTTCAAACTTGGCACCGTCAGCGGTGCCGCGCGGCGACTGTGCCTCGCGCGTACCACGCGCGAGCGTCGAGCGAGAACGGTCCCTCGGGCAGGGCCGCCCGGCAGGTCTCGCGCACGGCCGTCTGCTGTTCGTCGCTCAGCGATCTCAGGTGGTGGCCGGCCGGACCGACCGCGAGGGTGAACGGCTCCCAGAAGTCCTCGAAGCCTGTGTAGTCGGCCCGTGCCGCAAGCGTGCCGCCGACGACCTGCTCGAGACCGGCGCGCTCGAACCGCTCCGCGATGTCGCCCTCGGCCGTGCCGGCCAGCGACCGCTCGCCCTCGGCGCGCGGGTCGACGGCCCGCACCGCGGTCCAGAAGATTCGCAGCATCGTCATGCCGCCGGTCGTGGTGTCCCACATGCAGGCCGCGACCGTGCCGCCGCTGCGCGTCACGCGGACCATCTCCCCCACGCCCGCGTCGGGATCGCGCATGAAGGCGATCACCAGCGACGAGAGCGCCAGGTCGAACTCGCCGTCGGCCCAAGGCAGCGCCTCGGCGACGCCCTCGCGGACGTCGGCGCCCGGGTTGCGCTCGCGACAGGCGGCCACGAACTGCGGCGCCGGGTCGATCGCCGCCACATTCGTGGCGCCGACGCGCGTGGCCAGCTCGCTCGCGAGCCCGCCCGGCCCGCACCCCACGTCCAGCACCCGCGTGCCCGGCCTGAGGTCGGCGACGTCAGCCAGCGCAGCCGCGAGCGTCGGCACGTAACGCCCCATGAAACGGTCGTAATGCTCGGCCGGCGCGTCGAACTGCACGGCGCTAGCCAACCGGCAGCGAGTCGCGATGTCAAGCGTGCGGCACCTTGCTCGATGCCGGAAGCGCGCCTCTGCATATCGGGGAGACAGGATTTGAAACTGCGGCCGCGCTTGGTCCTCATGAGCGAGCCGGGTCGCCCTCGAAGTCGGCGATGCGCCGCCGCGCCTCGTCCAACCAGCGCAGCTCTCCCTGCAACTGTGCGTCCGTGTGGCCACGAACGACCGACAGCAGCAGCGTGTTCCACGAGGTAACCGGAAAGTCCTCCGCGTCGTTCGCCTGCAGCAGGCGCCGCAGGTCACGCTCGTATTCGTCGAGTGCCTCCGTCAACTCAGCAGCGTCAGCGGGCGTCGCGGAGGCGATGCGCGCAAGCAGGTCGGGGCGCGCGGGCTCCTTCTCGACCGGACTCTGCATCCAGATCCGCAATACCTCTGACGCCCGCTCGGTGGCCCGGTAGACGATGCGCGGCTGCCGCGGGCGGTCGGGGTTCGGCTCCTCAGCACTGGTGGCGAGACCGGCTCGTACCAGCTCGTCGAGGATCGGATAGACCTGCTTGGGCCCAACCTGCCAGACCGGTCCGAGTCGGACGTTGAGGCGATGCGCCAGCTCGTAGCCGTGGCCCCCGCGCTCCGCGATCAGGGCGAGGGTCGCGCCACGCAGTCCGCGTGAGCGTGCCCGCGCAGGTTGTGTGTGCCGATTCTCCATGCGTCCCTGACCCCCTGTCGAAGGCGCCCATCCCCTTCCACCGAGGACGGCTAGCGATACGACTGGTCTGCGCCAGGTCGGAATGCGCGAATCCCCTTTTTTTAGTCGATAGTCCGTTCAGGAACATTCCTCTCTCGGTCTAGGCGAATCGGCCGCGCTACGGCAGGCTCACGTCAGATCGCTTGCTCAGCCCAACTACGGGGAGTGGCGACGCGCAGTGCCCCGCACAGGACGGAGACCACGGACGGCTCCATTCGCACCGGACCGACTCGATCGCGGGCCAGGGAGGCCTCCGCATGCCCTCGGTCGATCGGCACCACAACGCGGAGCAATCCAATCCATCCCAGAAAGGACCATCCATGTCTCGCGCACTCAATCGACGTATCGCAGCACTGCTCACAGCCGGCCTCGCGACGCTGCTGCTCGCACTGACGCTCGCAGCACCTCCAGCGTCGGCCACCGGATTCTGCGGCGGCGTCGTCATCAACAACGTCAGCGGTTGCTTTGGAGCGGCCCGCGTCTTTACGATAGTTCAGGGCCACGGGGACGAAACGTCCGTGTGCGTTGGTTTCAACGAAATAGTCGGTCCGTGCTCAGGTGGCCCGGGCAGAAACGTCGAATGGAATCTCGGAAGCGCGGCCAACCGCAGCCCGCGGATCATGGGCAACGCCAGAAGCAACACTAGAGGCTGGGGCGAAACGTTCTAGTTCGCACGTGAGTACTCCGAGCTCGCAATGAAGATGGCTGCTTCAACGACCATGAGCTGGCGCGCCTGCGCCAGCTCAGTCGTCGCACTCCTGCTGGCCGCCACCCTGGCGTCATGCGGCTCAGCGACGCCCGACGATGCGAATCCTCGAGCCGTCCGCACGCAGCCCGCGCCGCGGATGCTCACGCGGCTGGCGCGCATCCAGCGCGACAGCTTCGCGCTGCTGCGTACACGACCTGAGGGCCTTCCAGTGCATGCACGGCGCCTCGTGAGCGCCCGCGGCGCTGCCATCAATCCGGCGTTGGCGCAGCGCATCCCGGTAGTTCTCCCAGGCCGCTACTGGCTCGTTCCCGGCATCGGTTCGCTGTGCGTCGTCTCCGAGATTCCAGGGACTCCGGGTGCCGGGACCATCTGCGCAAGCACGCGACAGGCCATCAAGCAGGGCTTTGCAACGATCTCCCTGACGCCGGCAGAGCGAGCCCCCACCCGCATGCCGACGCGACTGCTCGTCGGAATAGCCCCCGACGACGCAAGCAAAGTACTCGTCCACACCAACGGCGCTGTCACCACCGTGCCGGTCTTCAACGGCGCCTTCGTGCTGCGCGACTCGGTCGATGCGCCGTCGGACTTCCTGGAGCTCCGTGGCCGCACGGCAGCTGGGGCAGCCCAATCATCCAACCGATGAAGAGCACCGGAACCGTCCGACGGTCGCCTAGGGAAACGTTTCGCCAAAGGCGAAGGTTATAGCTCTTGCATTTCCTATAACCCACGGTACGGCAGTTCTTGATGCACCCAAGTTCAGCGACGCCACCTGCCCCGGCCCGCCCGAGCACGGACCAGATATTGAGTCGGCGCCAATACATATTGAGGTTTCGTTGCCATGTCCGACAACGAAGCTCATGCCACGAGAGGCCCCGTAGCACGGTCTGCTATTGCTGACGACCGAGCCGGCACAAAACGGAGTTGACGCGGCCGAGGCAGAGGCTGAATACAGCCCCATCTCGAGGCACGACGTCGCGAGAACGCTGGCAACCAGCGCCAGGCGCCACAAGTTAGCGTGGGTCATAAATACACCGAGCCTAAGTAGTTGCCGCCCATAGCAACGGAGCACGCCGCACGAGCGACAGTTGATCAACTTGTTTTCAGCCTAACGATTGTGACGCGCCAGCGTCAAGCACGCGGGACAGACGACGAACCGATGGAGATCTCGTGCCGGGATCCCGGCCGTCGCGGAGCTGACGAGCCGGCCTGCCTTGGCGGATGCAGCGTCGCTGAACATCGCGCGCAGAGCCGGGACGCTGCCGTTTCGCTGACCGCCGGCGCCACTCCGCGACGATCTCATCACCGACCTGATCGATGGCGACCGTGCCGTATTTGTCCGCGAATGCCTTCGGCGTTGTGAAGCATCCTGGACTTCTTCGGCCGCGCGAAGAGCGGATCGATGATCCAGCGTTCGCGGAAGGCGGCGACGGTCACGGAGCCGTCGCGTCGTCGCTCACCGAGACGCGCCCGTGCCTTGCTCGCGCGCAGCCTTCGCCTCGGACTTCATGCGGACGCGCCCGGCCCGCCCAGCACCTTGTGGACATCCACACATCCCCGCGCGCAACGTGCGATCGACTGTCGCGACGCTCACGCCCCATGAGCCCGAGCGAGATCATGGCGACCTGTGCTTCGTTCGTTCACGTTCTGAGATGGCTGGTCGTCGTCGCTACCGTGCGGTAATGTGTCCCTTGAAAGGGGCAGATTTATATGGCACCAGCATCCGCACTCCTGACCCGTCGTGAGGCCGCCGAGATCGGCGGCGTTCCGTTGAACGCGATCGACAAGGCGATCGAGCAGGGCGTCTTGAAGCCGAAGCGCACCGCCGGCAAACCTCTGTTCCCAGCGCACGAGGTTGCGCTGCTCGTACTGCTGCGACAGGTCGAGGTCCAGCTTCCGGTCAAAGCGAAGAAGCGTCTTCGCGCGTGGCTGGCCGGCATCGGCCCCGAAGCGGTGGGGTCGGAGTTCGAGCTGTCGAAAGCACTGCGCGTCGCCATGACCGAGGACGTCGCCCAGGCAATCAAACGTGCTGACGAGTACGTGCGCCTTCGCGACCGCTACGTCGAGCACGACCCCGCGATCATGGGAGGCGAGCCCGTCATCCGCGGCACGCGCGTTCCTGTCCGCACGATCGCCGGCCTCATCGAGCAGGGCGAGACGCGCAAGATCATGCGCGAGGACTACCCCCGCGTTCCCGAGGAGGCCTACGCCGCCGCGGTCCTCTGGACGCACGCGAACCCGCGCCGCGGCCGACCGACTCGACCCTGGGACACGAGCGCCACGGCCCTCGCCCGAGCGAAGTGAAGCTCTGGATCGACGAGTGCTTATCGCCGGCACTCGTCGGCCAGGCACACACGCACGGCTACGAAGCGACCTGTACCCGCGACCGCGGCCAGCTCAGCCTCCGCGACGACGAACTGCTCGCCCTCGCCGTTGCAGAAGGATTCGTGTTCGTCACCAACAACCACGCCGACTTCTGGGGACTCTGCTCCAACGCCGAGTTGCATGCTGGCCTCGTCACGCTTCCGCAGGGCACGCGGGAAGCGCAGCTCCGCTGGCTCAGCGACGCCGTCGCCCATATCGAGCGCCGGGCCGCCGAAGGTGGTGAGTCACCCGCCGACTGGATGCTGAACCGCGTGGTCGAGGTTCACGGGGGCGGCGCCGCGTGTACTGACTCGATGCTGCCTGTTTCCTCGGAATAGTCGGCCACCTGCGCCGAGTCGGGCGATACGAGTGCGACGATCCGATTCGTTCCGCTCGACGCGAGTGGTATCACCGCCCCGGTGGTTCGCCACCTGAATACGAACCTCATGGCATCGGGTCAAGCGAGCGACTTGATGACGGACTTTGGCGAGAACGAGCCGATGCTCACTATGGAAGCGATGGCCGCAACCTTCGAGCGCATCGAGCTGATCGGGACGATGCGCGACGAGGCCGGACGACGACACGACATCAGTGACTCCTTGGCAGACCTCGCCACGTGGCAACGAACCCAACGCGAGGCACACATCAGCTGGAGACATCCAGATCCTGAGAAGCGACTTGCTCAGGAGTTCAAGGAAATCCTCAAGAAACCAACCGCAGAGATCGTTCGCGCCCTCCAGTCCAACTCCCCCGGTTCGCAGCACAGAGGCACCTAAGGGCTCCGCGTGGGCGGTCAGTCGCCCTCAGCGTGGGCGGTCACGGGGGAGACAGGACACAGGTGCCCGTTCGGCGGGCGGTCTGGACGACGGCGTGCGGCGGTGTGCGCTCCTAAGGAGGCACCCTCAGAGGCTGCTGCAGGCGCCGCGCCCGACCTACCCTGGCAGACATCGCGGTTGACGCGACCGCCCCTCAGTGGGCGCGTGGCTTCACGCTCAACGGCAAGACGATCGTCTTTGAGCTGTTGCCGGCCAAGTCCGTCGCGTCGACCGCGATCCGGTAGCGCCCCGCTCTGAGCCACGTCGTATCGACCGCGAAGCGACCGACCCCGTGACCGTCGAAGCGTTTCTCGCGCCACAGGACGGCCACGCTGCGTCTGCAGCGCTTGGCAGCCCCGCGCCGGTTGCTTCTCGGCGCCACGCACCGTCTGCCGCTACGGACGCCCGGCCGGCTCGCCAATACGGTCGCCCGCACGATCGCAGCCTCCGAGACACTGAAGGAGACGGTCGCGAGGTGGCCGCGTCGCACGCGTCTCGGTGCGATCGAAGGCCTGACTGTGAACCAGGGCCGCGTCGCGTCTCGCGGGCTGTCGATCTGCACGCTCGCCGAACGCGCGCTCGTGTTGCCGAGCCCGTCGGCGGCGGTCACCGACGCCAGAAACATTCCGGCCGAGCCGAATGCGTGCGAGACCGTGCTTCCGCCGGCGCCGCTCCCGTCGCCGAACGACCAGTCCTCGCTCGCCACGCCGGACCACACATCGAGCGCGCTCATCGTAAACGGCAGCGACTCACCGGGATCGCCGGCGGAGGAGAAGCTCGCCGACAGCTGCGGTCCCGCGCCGTCGTAGCCGGCGACTACGACGTGCGGCGTGTACCACGGCCCCTCGTTCCACACGGCGACCGCGTTCCCAGCGTCGTCCATCGCAAGGTCAGTCACTCTCGGGAAGTCGGTCAGCAGACCGGACAGCGGCACTGGGGCAGAGAGCGTGCCGTCGCTCGCGCGCACGACGCCCATCACATGCGAGCTCGCCGCGTAGATGACCGCGGCCGCGCCCGATCTCGAGGCGGCGAGTACCGGCGAGTCAGCCCCGTCCGGCGGGACGGCCTGTGGGGCCGACCAGCCGCCGGGCCCTCGGGCGGTGAGGGAGACCTCCGAGGCATGGTTGTCGTAGAGCATCACGATCGGCGTCTCCCCGGCGAATGCCGAGGCGAGCCACACCGGGGCTTGCGAGGCGGCGATGAGCTCTGCCGGAGCTCCGGCCCCCGGCCAGGATCCGCCCGCAGGGCGCACACGCGCGAGCGTCTGCCACTGCACCGGCCCTCCATCGTTGACCGTGCTGAGCTGGTAGGTCACGACTGCCTCGCCGCTTGGATGCACGGCGACGCTCGCCGCGCCCGTATTCGTGCCTGTCACGTCGGTGCACTGGCCAAGGTGATAGATGCCCGTGTCGGCGGCGTCCGCAAGCACTCCGACATCGGTTATATGTGCGTCTCCCTCGGCGACGCGGATCTGGCTCTGCGACGAGCACGGATCTCCCTCGTCGGGTCCCCACTGGCTTCTCGACTGCCTGTAGACGACGGTCACGTGCCCGGCGGCGTCTACGCCGAGCGCGGCAGCGTCGACCTCCCAGCCGCTTCCGACGCCGAGTACGAACGCGTTGGTGTTGCCGTTGACGTCGACCGTCACCACGCGCGCCGGGTTGTAGCCGTTCAGCAGGACCCAGACGCGTCCGCCGTCGAACGCGACCTGCTGCGGTCCCAGCTGAGCCTCGAAGCCGATCGGATGCGCCTCGCCGAACGTCCCGCCGGGCGGGCGGACAGCGGCGTACTCATTCCAGCCAGCGCGCCAGACCGCGGCGATCTGCCCGTTGGGACCGGCGACCAGGCGTGGCGCCTCGCCACCCCCGGGCGTGAGCGAGACAGCAGGGCCGAACGAACCGCCGGGCGGCCGGGTGCGCACCTCGATCGCACCACTTTGGATGACGCGGGCCACGGCGACCGTGCCGTCTGCCGTCATCGTGGCGCTTGAGTCCTGCACCTGGGCGCCATCGAACGGCTGGGGCGGGGACAGCCACTGCGGCGTTGCCGACGCGGGCTGGGCTGTTGCCAGCGTGCACGCGATGATGGCCGATGCGATCGTCCAGTGCCTCACGACGGGGGCAGGGTATCGCCCTACGCACCGCGAAAGCGCTAATCGGCTGGGATCGGCGACGGTCAGCGCCTGTCCGTGAGAACCTCCCGCGCACAACGCGCCGCCATCGGCTGTGGATCCTCGGGATCGCGATGCT
Organism: uncultured Actinomycetes bacterium; assembly: GCA_963774115.1. Classification (GTDB taxonomy): domain Bacteria; phylum Actinomycetota; class Thermoleophilia; order Solirubrobacterales; family Solirubrobacteraceae; genus Conexibacter. Next base: position 308,675 of record CAVZDN010000001.1, read on the forward strand.
CGTCTGTTGTTCCGGTGGTTTCGGCGACGGCCTGCGCGCCCGCCGCCGCGCTCGGTATCGCACCCGGCACCGTCGCATCGCACATTGCCCGCCAGGCGCTCAGCACGAGCGACCGCAGGATGGTCGCTACGCCAGCGCCGCGGCTAGCGGCGTCCTGACGCCTCCAGACGCCGCATTTGAACCGAGTCGGGGAGACAGGATTTGAACCTGCGGCCGCCCGGCCCCCAGCCGGGTGCGCTACCAGACTGCGCCACTCCCCGTGGCTGCTGCTATGTGCCAGAGCGGGCGACGGGAATCGAACCCGCCCTAGAAGCTTGGAAGGCTCCTGTGCAACCACAACACCTCGCCCGCAGGGCCTTACGCATGTTACCGGCGTAGCGGGTGTGGTGGGTCGCGGCGGACGTGGCCGGTAGACGACGGGCCGTGATTGGCGCCGCCGCGCGGGGCCGCTGTCACCCTGGTGCGACCTGCCTTTGCCAACCACCCAGGAGCAGCTCCCGTGACCGATGTCGTGATCGCCGGCGCCGCCCGTACCGCCATCGGCTCGTACGGACGCGGCCTCAAGGACGTCTCCCCCAGCGACCTCGGCGCGATCGCGGCGAAGGCGGCGATGGAGCGCTCTGGCACCGCTCCGCAGGACGTTGGCCACGTCGTCTTCGGCAACGTGATCCACACCGAGCCGCGCGACATGTACATGGCGCGCGTCGTCGGGATGAAGGCGGGCATCCCGCAGGAGTCCCCCGCCTACACCGTCAACCGCCTCTGCGGCACCGGCGTGCAGGCGATCGTCTCCGCCGCCCAGGCGATCCAGACCGGCGAGACGGACGTCGCGCTCGCCGGCGGCGCGGAGTCGATGAGCCGCGGCGCCTACTGGATGCCCGGCGCACGCTGGGGCGCGCGGATGGGCGACGCGCAGCTCGTGGACTCCGTCGTCGGCGCGCTCACTGACCCGTTCGACTCCGAGCACATGGGCGTCACCGCCGAGCGGCTCGCCGAGCGCCGCTCGATCTCCCGCGAGCGCCAGGACGCCTTCTCCGCCGAGTCGCACCGCCGCGCCGCGGCTGCCCGCGCGCGAGGGCCGCTTCGACGCGCAGATCATCCCCGTCGAGATCGCCTCCCGCAAGGGCACGACCGATCTTCGACACGCGACGAGCACATCCGCGAGGACGCCGACGCCGCGACGATGGCGAAGCTGCGGCCCGTCTTCAAAGCGGACGGCACCGTCACGGCCGCCAACGCCTCCGGCATGAACGACGCCGGCGCCGCGGTGGTGCTGATGTCGGCGCAGGCGGCGAAGGACCGCGGCGCGCCCGTGCGCGCCCGCATCCTCGCCTACGCGTCGCTGCGGCGTGGACCCGAAGATCATGGGGATCGGCCCGGTACCCGGCGACGCGCAAGGTGCTCGAGCGCGCGGGCCGCTCGCTCGACGAGGTCGGCGTGATCGAGCTGAACGAGGCGTTCGCGGCCCAGTCGCTCGCGGTGATCGACGAGCTCGGGCTGGACGAGGCGAAGGTCAACCCGAACGGCGGGGCGATCGCGCTCGGCCACCCGGTCGCGGCGACCGGCGCGGCGATCACGGTGAAGATCCTCGACGAGATGGAGCGCGCCGATCACGAGCTGGGGCTCGTGACGCTCTGCATCGGCGGCGGTCAGGGGATCGCGCTGCTGCTCGGGCGCGGCTGAGCGCACGCAGTCCTCGGGCGGCGGCGGGTCGTCCGTCCGCTGACACCCCCTCCGCACCTCCGGCGCCAGCCGCCGGGTTCCCTGCCGGAACCCCGAACCGGACCCCACCCCGGAGGTATCCCCCGATGCGCAAGCTGCGTCTGAAGCGACTCCCGTCCCCAGCCCTCGTGATCGCCTGCGTGGCGCTGTTCGCGGCGCTCGGCGGCACGTCCTACGCCCTCGCGGTCGGCTCGATCGGGTCGGACGAGATTCGCAACGGCTCGATCCGCAACGTCGACTTCAAGGACGGCACGCTGCGCGGGCAGGAGTTCAAGCCCGACAGCCTCGGTGGCGGCGCGATCAAGGAGCAGGAGCTGGACGGCGCCAAGCTCCCGCAGGTCGCGAGCGCGAAGAAGGCCGACACGGCGACGACCGCCACAACGGCCGCCGGCCTCACCCGCCAGGTGCTCGTCGCCGCCAACGGCACGAAGTCCAACGACCGCGGCGTCGTCTCCGCCGCCAAGCTCGCCGACGGCCGCTACCAGGTGATCTTCGACGCCGACGTGCGCACCTGCGGCCTCTCAGCCACGCTCGTCGAGCAGACCCCGCCGCCCGGCGACCCGAGCGCGCCCGTCACCGGCCAGATCGCCGTCGCCCCGCTGGAGGGCAACGCCAACGGCGTCCACGTCTCGACGACGGACAGCGCCGGCGCGTACGCCGATCGTTCGTTCCACCTGCTCGTCTCCTGCTGAAGGCGATGAGCGGTCGGCTCCGGCGGCGGGTCCGCCTACCTCGCCGCCGGCCGCCGCTCCTCCGTCGGCACGACGCCCTCCGCGTCCGCCAGCGTCGGCGGCGGCCACGGGCCGAACCAGTTGTCGCGGGCGCCGTCGAGCGTGACGACCGAGCCGCTGAAGGACCGCCCGAGCGGGGAGCACAGCAGCGCGACGAGCCAGGCGTGCTCGATCGGCTGCCCGAGCCGCTGCAGCGGGACCGTGCGGGCGGCGCCGGCGCGCACGACGTCGGGGTACTTGTCGAGCGCCTCGGTCTCGAAGTGGCCGGCGGCGACCGCGCACACCGCGATCCCGTCGGCCGCCCACCGCTCCGCCCACGCGCGCGTCAAGCCCTCGACGGCGGCGCGCGCGGCGCTGGAATGTGTCATTCCCGCCAAGCCGTGGTGCGGTGAGAGGGTGACGTTGACGATCATCCCCCGCCCGGCCGGCTTCATCGCGCGCTCGACGGCGAGCTCCGTCATGCGGTCGGTCCCGCCGACGTTGAGCCGGAAGACTGCCTGCCAGCCCTTCGCAGCGATCGCCTCGGCCGGCACGAAGTACTGGCCGCCGGCGTTGTTCACGAGCGCGTCGAGGCGGCCGTGGCGCTCGAGCACGGCGGAGACGATCGCCTCGGCGCCGGCGTCCTCGCGGATGTCGCCGACGACCGTCGTCGCCGCCGGCCCGATCTCCGCCGCCGCGGCGTCGAGCACTTCCGCGCGGCGTCCGGCAAGGACGACCTGCGCGCCGCACGCTGCCAGCTCGGCGGCGGCAGCGCGACCCAGCCCGGTGCCGCCGCCTGTGACGAGCGCGACCTGGCCGTCGAGCAGTCCGGGGGCGAAGATCTCCGATGCGACAGGCGGGCTCACGCACCGACCGCCGGGCGCCGGGCACGCGTGACGCCGAGCGCGACCAGCCCGCCGAGCAGGTACGCGAGCACGATCCCGAGGCAGGCGAACTTGATCGACGCGAAGACGGTCGCCAGCACAGGCGCGGCCGAGCCGCCATGGCCGCCGAGCACGAGCAGCAGGAAGGCGTCCTCGACGGCGTCCGCGGCGGCGCAGGCAAGCGCAAGCACGGCGATCCAACCGCCCGGCCGGGCGAAGCGCGCCCATCCGCGTGCCACTGCGGCATCGCGCAGCGCGCGGACCGCCAGCCACAGGAACGTCCCGTACGCGGCGAGGTAGAGGTAGTCGAGCCACAGCGACGCGCGTGCGGCGTCGCGGCCGTCGGCGCCCCAGTCGGCGAGAATCTCAGCGGCGCGGTCGGACGAGCCGGCCAGCTCGAACGGCACGATCCCGTGCCCGCCCGCGTCCTGCATCCGGCCGTCGAGCGCGACGAGGATCGCGAACAGCACGAGCGTCGCGAACGCGAGAAGCCAGAGGGCACGGCGGCGCGTCATGCGCGCAGCATCCCAGGCGGACACGCTGCGTTCGCCGGTTCGGTCAACCGCCCGACGGCAGCAGCCCCTGCTCCTCGCGCACCGCGAAGCGGCGCGTCTCGCTCCAGTTGCGGAAGAACGACTCCGCGGCGTGCGCCTCGAGCGGGCGCGCGAAGAGGAAGCCCTGGCCGCTGTCGCACTGCTCGCCGCGGATCAGCGACAGCTCCGACGCGTGCTCGATGCCCTCCGCCAGCGTCTCGATCGCGAGCGCCTTGCCGAGCTGCACGAGCGTGCGCAGCAGCGTCTCGCCTTCGTCGCCCTGGCCGAGCCGCGAAATGAACGAGCGGTCGATCTTGAGGGCGTCGACGGGAAACTGCTGCAGGTGGGCCAGCGAGGAGTAGCCGGTGCCGAAGTCGTCGATCGCGATCCGCACTCCGAGGCCCTTGACGGCGGCGAGCCGCCGCGCGGTCTCCTCGGCGTTGCGCATCAGCGTCGTCTCGGTAATCTCGAGCGTGAGCGAGGTCGGGGCGAGCCCGCTCGTGGCGAGCGCCTCCTCGACCTTCGAGGGGAACTCGTCGGTGTCGAGCTGGCGCGCGGAGACGTTGACCGCAATGCCGATCGGATAGCCCGCGGTGTGCCAGGCGGCGCCCTGGCTGCACGCCTCCTGCAACACCCAGCTGCCAATGGAGACGATCATCCCGGTGTCCTCCAGCAACGGGATGAAGTCGTCCGGCTGGACGAGGCCGCGCGTCGGGCTGGTCCAGCGAATCAGCGCCTCGACGCCTGTCGGCACCATCGTGCGCAGGTCGAACGTCGGCTGGTAGACGAGGAAGAACTCGCCGTTTTCGAGCGCGCCGGCGAGGTCCATCTCGAGCTCCATGCGGCTCTTGACCTCGTCCTGCATGCCCGACTCGAAGACGACGTAGCGGTTGCGGCCGTCCCACTTCGCGCGGTACATCGCGATGTCGGCGTCGCGCAGCAGTACCTCGGCGGAGGTGCGGTCGCCGGTCGCGATCCCGATGCTCGCCTTGACGACGACCCGTGTCTCCTCGGCCGAAGGAAGCTTGAACGGCAGCTTCAGCGCCTCGAGCAGGCGCTCGGCGATCAGCTCCGGTCCAGCCGCGAGCGAGATCCCCTCCGCGATCACGATGAACTCGTCGCCGCCGAGACGTCCGAGCGTGTCGGCCCCGCGCACGGCGCCATCGAGTCGCTCTGCAACCGCGCGCAGCAGTTCGTCGCCGACACCGTGGCCCAGCGAGTCGTTGATGGACTTGAAGTTGTCGATGTCGATGAAGAGCGCGGCGACGGGCACCTGCGTCTGTCGCGTGCGCATCAGCATCTGCTCGATGCGGTCGAGGATCAGCGTACGGTTCGGCAGCCCGGTGAGTGCGTCGTGGGTCGCCATGAAGGCGAGCTCCTCCTGGCGGCGGTTGAGCTCCTCGTGGGAGCGCTGATGCTCTTCCTCGAAGGACTCGCACATCCGCACGAGCGTCACGTCGAGGCTGCGCTGCAGCATCTGCAGCGCCTCGGCGAGCACCTCCGGAGCGAGTGCGAGATCGGCGGCGCTCGCGTGCACGACCTCGGCGGCGGCGTCGCGCCAGCGCAGACACCGCTTCGTGACCTCGTTCAGCGGGGCGGCACGCTGCGCGGCGAGCTGGCCGAAGATGCCCCACGACTCCTGGCCCACGTCGCGGGCGACCTCGGTGCCCTCGCCGGCCATCCAGCGCCCGACGGCGGCCGTCGAGACCGCACCAACGCGGGCGAAGCTGTCCTCGACGATCGCGTCGAGGACGCACCCGGCGGCAGCGGAGCGGGCGAGCATCCCCTCGACGACCGCGGGCGTGTGCTCGTTCAGTGCCTCTCCGAGGCGATGGAGGTCCTCCTGGCGCGGCTGATCGGAGCTTTGAGCGCACATCTCGAACGGAATGATCGGCAAACGAGCCCGTTCACTTGACTCATTTGGCACAACATCCGCCCGCGGACATCCAGCCGGTGACGAAATGACTCAGCCGAACGTAAACGCGTATCCGCTGATTCCCGGCTCTGGCTCCAAGCGCAGCTGGTGACGCTCCGTCCGTGGCAGGTCGACGAGGCTGTAGAGCCGGTGGTCGGTGATCGTCGCGACGCCGCCGTGGACGTCGTCGCCGGCGTAGCGGTCGGGCAGTGGCTTACCGTCGAGCAGCACGCGCATGCGGCGCGGGCCGCCGGGCGAGCCGAGCACGAGGTAGACGCGTCGCGCGCCGAAGCGCACCGCGAGCGCGGCGCCGGAGCCGGCGGTCGCGTGGTCGCCGGCGACGTCCCAGCGGCCGGCGTAGGCGAGCCCGTCCTGCGGCGGCGTGTCGGGCGTGCCGAAGTCGCGCACCCCCTCGAACAGGGGACCGTTCACGAAGCGCTCGGCGCGGTCGGCGCCGAGGTACGTCTCCGGCGTGGTGACGCCAGCGGACGCGGTCGTGCCGCGCGCCCCGCTCATGCCGTCGCCGATGCGACGCCCCGCCTCCGCCAACAGCTCGCGGATCACCTGCTCCTTCTCCGCATAAGCCCCCTCGCCGAAGTGCGCGAACCGCACGCGTCCGCGCGCGTCGACGAAGTACTCGGCCGGCCAGTACTGGTTGCCGTAGGCGTTCCAGGTCGCCATCTCGTTGTCCTGCGCGACCGGGTAGCGGATCCCCTCGCGGCCGATCGCGGCCTCGACGTTGCCGGCGTCCTTCTCGAACGGGAACTCGGGCGCGTGGACGCCGACGATCGTGAGGCCGTCGGCGCGGTAGCGCTCGTCCCACGCCTTCAGGTACGGGAGCGTGCGCAGGCAGTTGATGCACGAGTAGGTCCAGAAGTCGACGAGCACGACCCGCCCGCGCAGCTCGCGCAGCGTCAGCGGCGTGCCTCCGGGCGTGTTGAACCAGCGCTGCGTGCCGGTGAACTCGGGCGCGCGGCCGAGCACCGGCAGCCTCGCGGTCGCATCGGAATCGGCATGGCGCTGCGCGGCGCCACCCACGCCATGCGGATTGCCGTTGAGGTCCGCGATCGCGCGCTTCGCTGCCTTCGTCGTCTCCAGGCTCTTCGTCGGGAAGACGAGGAACGCCGGCAGGTCCTCCGCGATCGCGCTCTGGAAGCGCACGTCGTAGTCGTTCAGCATCGCCAGCGCGACGACGACCATGGTGGCCCCCATCGCGATCTGCAGCCTGCCGCTGCGCCGCGACAGCGGCGCGGTCAACCGGCGCCCGCCGAGCATCAGCGCGTAGAGCACGAGCCCCGAGCCGAGCCCGTACGCGAGCGCGACCGCTACCCGCCCGGCGGTGAACGGCTGTGAGGCGCTGCCAACGATCACGGCAGCGAGGATCGGACCCGCGCATGGCACGTAGACGAAGCCGAGGCTTGCGCCGACGAGTACGCCCGCGCCGAAGCCCTCGCCGTCGCCGCGGTGCGAGCGTCCGCCGATCCGGCTGAGCCAGCCCTCCAGACGTGCGGCAAGCGCCGGCACCAGCAGCGTCGCGCCGAACACCAGCAGCGTGACGATCGCCAGCGTACGCAGCAGGTTGTCCGGCAGCCCGAGCGCATCGATCAGATAGCTGAGCACAGCGACCGCGAAGGTGAATGAGAGCGTCAACCCGACGACGATCCCGAGCGGCCGCCGCCGGCCGCCGGTCGCGCCGGCAGAGAGCGCGATCGGCAGCACCGGCAGCACGCACGGGGAGAGCGCCGTGCCCGCGCCGGCGAGGAAGCCGAAGAGGATCAGGAGTGCCATCGCGTCAACGTTCCCACGCCGAGATTACGCGCCGGTGAATACCGCTCACGCGGATGAGTGCCATTCTGCGGTCGCTGAGCGACCCGAAAACGTCGCTCATCGCGGCGGCGCACGATCAGAGCCCGCGCAGCAGCCGCGTGAAGACGCCGCGCAGCGTCTCGGCGGCGTAGGGGTGGCTGGGGCTGCCGGTGATGAGAACCGCAGCGGCGACGCGGCGGGCGCGGTGACGCAGCAGCACTACCTGGTGCTCGACGGCGCCGGAGCCGCTTCCCCAGCCGCCTTTGAAGTAACGCCGCCAGCCGTGCGGGAGCCGCACCTCGCCGATCCCCCAGCGCTGCGGCGGCACGACGGTCGCCAGCAGGTGCATCGCCGCGGCGCGGTGACGGGCGACGACGCGGCGGTCGATCCAACGGAAGAAGCGCGTCTGATCGTCGGCGTCGATGCGGCTGTTGCCCCAGATCACCGGATCGAGCACGAACCGGCGCATGTGCGCGCGGTGGGCGACGTCGCGCACCGCCTCCGGCCCCACGAACCCGAGCACGCGGTTCGCGGCGTCGTTGTCCGACCAGCGGATCATCGGGCCGATCAGCGCGTGGTCGGCCGCGGTGAGCGCCCGATCCCGCACGCGCGGGTCGTCGAGGTAGGCGACCAGCAGCATCGCCTTCAGCACGCTCGCCGACGGGGCGCTCAACGTCGCCCGCCAGCCCCAGGAGCGCTGCTGCGCCCGCACCGAGATCCGCACCACGCCCGCGCGCGTTCCCGCATACGCCTCAGCCGCGTCGAGATGCGGACGCCAAGGCACAGCAGCACCGGCCGCCGGCGCCGCCGCCAGGAGCACGCACCCGCTGAGCACGAGCGCGACGACTCGGGCGCGGGGGCGGCGCATGCGCGCATGCTAGTCGCGCCCGCTCCGCCGCACCCGATGGGCTGTCTACGCCCGCCGGAACTGCGCCATCGCGATCGCGAGCATGCCGAGCGCGAACGCCACGACGACGAGCACCTCGATGGCGACCGGCACCGTCCAGCCGAACCACGTCACGCCGGGGATCAGCGCGGCGCGGGCGGCGTCGGTGATGTCGAGCTGGTTGAAGACCGCGCGGCGGATCGGGTCGACCGCGTACGTCAAGGGGTCAAGTCGGTTCAGCACCTCCAGCCAGCGCGGCAGGCCCGCCAGCGGGAAGAGCGCACCCGAGAGGAACAGCAGCGGCATCACGATCATCTGCATCAGCGCCATGAACGCCTGCATCTGGGTGATCCGCACCGCCGCCATCACGCCGAAGGCAGTGATCATGAACGCGAGCAGCAGCTGGAGCGCAAGCACCTCGGCAATCATCGCGAACGAGTAGGGCACGCCGACCAGCGGCGCAAGTGCCATCACGAGCACGCCCTGGAAGCCCGCGACGGTCGCGCCGCCGAAGCACTTCCCCAGCACGATCGAGCCGCGCCGGACCGGCGCGACGAGCATCTCGCGCAGGAAGCCGTACTCGCGGTCCCACACGACGGACGCGGCGCTGAACATCGCGGTGAACAGCACCGCCATCGCCAGCGCGCCCGGGAACATGAACGTGCGCAAGTCGACGCCCTCGGTGCCGCCGGAGGCGATCTGCGCGAGCCCGCCGCCGAGCACGAACAGGAAGATCAGCGGCTGGAAGAGGGACGTGACGATCCGCAGACGGTCGCGCCAGAAGCGGATCAGCTCGCGCTGCCAGACGACCTTGACGCCGCGCAGGTCGGCGCGCCAGCCCGCAGCAGGGATGCTGACGCGGACGGGCGGAGCCGTCGGCGTGGAGGTGGGTGCGGTGGTCGTGGACATCGTCAGCGGCTCCTTCCACCCATCATCACGGCCATCGGGTCGACCCGCTCCGCCTCAGCGTCGCGGATCGTCGAGCCCGTGTACGACATGAACACGTCGTCGAGCGACGGCCGCGCCACGGACACCCCGCGGATCGGCACGCCCAGCTCGGCGAACAGCCGTGGCACGAACGCCTCGCCGCTGGCGACGCCGAAGGTGACGGCGCCCTCGGCGATCGTCGCCTCCAGCCCGAAGCGGTCGCGCAGCGCGGCGATCGCCGCGTCGTCGTCGTCGACGTTGAGCTGCACGCGGTCCTTGCCGACACTGGCCTTCAGCGCCTCCGGCGTATCCAAGGCGATCAGCTCGCCGCGGTCCACGATCGCGATGCGGTCGCAGTGCTCGGCCTCGTCCATGTAGTGCGTCGTGAGGAAGATCGTGATCTCCTCGGCCGCCTTCAGCTCCTCGATGTAGCGCCAGATCGACGAGCGCGTCTGGGGATCCAGGCCGACCGTGGGCTCGTCGAGGAACAGCACGCGCGGGGCGTGCAGCAGCCCGCGCGCGATCTCCAGCCGTCGCTTCATCCCGCCCGAGTAGGTCGAGACGAGCGACGTGCGCCGCTCCCACAGCCCGACCATCTCCAGCACCTGGCGCATGCGCTCCGGAACCGCGGCCTTCGGCACGCCGTACAGCTCGGCGTGGAAGCGCAGGTTCTGCTCGGCCGTCAGGTAGCCGTCGAGCGTCGGGTCCTGGAAGACGAGGCCGATCGACTGACGCACCGCGTTGCGCTCGGCCACGACGTCGTGGCCGGCTACCGTCGCCGAGCCGCCGTCGGGCTTCACGAGCGTGCAGAGCATCGAGATCGTCGTCGACTTGCCTGCCCCGTTGGGGCCGAGGAAGCCGAACGTCTCCCCCGTCCTCACGTCGAAGTCGATTCCCCGCACCGCCTCGACGTCGCCATAGCGCTTGGTGAGGCCGCACACGGTGACGGCGGGCGCGGGCTGTGCCTCCTGCCCGCTCACGCCGCGCCGCTGCCCGGGTCGCCGTCCGCGAGGATGCGGTACAGGTCTCGCCGCGCGTTGGCCAGCACCGTCCGGGCCTCGGCGTGCTGGGCAGCGCTGCCGCTGTTCATCACCTGGGAGAGCGCCATCGCGATCTCGCGTATAAGGCCCCAGGTGGCGCGCGACTCGTCGCTAACGTCGCCGGCCATCTGGTCCCAGGGCGCGGGCTGGTCCTCGCCACGCTCGGCGACGTGCGTCCGGCCGGCGTCGGTCAGCTCGTAGAGCTTGCGCCCGTTGGTCTCGCCCGAGCGGATCAGCCCCTCGTCCTCGAGCTGCTGAAGGGCCGGGTAGACCGATCCGGCGCTGGGACGCCACGCCCCACCGGTGCGCTCCTCGAGCTCCTGCATGATCTGGTAGCCGTTGCGCGGCTCCTCCGCGAGCAGCAGCAGTGCGGCGGTGCGCACGTCGCCGCGGCGTGCCTTGGGGCCGCGGCGGAAGCCGAAGCCGCCGGGCGGCCCGAACGGGAAGTCGCCGCGCGGATGTCGATGCCTCTGATGCATCATGACTCGTCCTTGCGTTGAAGGTTCGTGATACGCCAAAGATATATCGCGATGCTCTCGGTTTGGCAAGCGATCAACGCCAGTCAGTGTTTTCACCATGACCGTCATGGCGCGATTGATTGACACCGCAACGTTGATCGCGTTCATGGAAAAACGAACGCCCCGGGCCTGGGAGCGCCGGGGCGTTCGCGATATCCCCTGCCACTGACAAGTCAGAGGGGGGAGTTGTCCAGCGCGCGACACAGTCATTTTGAGCTGCGCGTGAGGGGGAATCGACGCGCAACGAGACCGTGTCACGCGGGGCTGGACCGGGCGACTATAGCCAGAAAACCCGCTAGAGGTGGAGATTTACCGTCGCCCGACGGTGGACCGGCATCCATCGGTGGTGGAGGTTGCCGTGGACAATGCTCGCCCGCTCCGCCCAACTGCTCGCCCTCGGCCGAACCATCAGAAAAGCGCGGCGCGATCTCGACCTCACACAGGAGGCGCTCGCCGATCGCGCAGGCCTCAGCGCGAAGCACGTCGGCGAGATCGAGCGGGCGAACAAGGACCCCCGCGTCACGACGATCTTCAAGCTCGCCGACGCGCTCAAGCTGCGCGTCGGCGAGCTGTTCGCGCTCTACGACGCGCGCTTCGAGAGCTGAACCGAGCGGTCGCCGCCGCGCTCCATCGAGGGATTCGAGCCCTCTTCGTCATCGAACATACGTTCCCTCTGCACAGACTTGTGTTGTATGCGAACATGTGTTCGTGTCATGTGGGGAGCTCAGGCAAATCTGATGGCGACGCCCAAGCGTCCTTCGCTCCCTGCCCCCGAGCTGCTCGCACTCGGCCGCCGCCTGCGCCAGATCCGCCGTGCCCGCGAGCTCTCCCAGGAGGCGCTGGCCGCCGCCGCCGACATCCACCCCAAGCACCTCAGCGAGATCGAGCGCGCGAACAAGGACCCACGCGCCACCACCGTCATCCGCATCGCCGAGGCGCTCGGGGTGCCGGTGGCGGAGCTCTACGAAGAGGACGAGCCGCCGCCGGCCCCGTGACGCGGCCGGGCGTTCAGGAGGAGGGAAGCGTCACACGCGCCTGCACGAGGCAGACGAGCGAGCCGTCCTTCGCCGAGGCGGCGACCGCCTCGAACGTCCCAGCCTGCGCCTGGGCGACCTGGAACGGGACCCGAGCGCTCCAGCGCCCGTTCGGCGCCGTGACGGATCGCTGGCCGCGCACGTGCCCGTCGCGGCCGCGCACCACCGCGAGCAGCCCATGCTCGAAGAGGTCCTGCTCACGGCCCGCGGCATGGACGGCCCCGCCACTCGCCGTCGCGGAGCCGAGCGTCAGGCAGCCGGCACGGCCCTGGAGCAGCGTGCCCGCCTGCGAGGGCGGCGCGCTCTTCCACAGATCGATCGCCAGGCGCGTGCCACCGACAGCCGTGTAGGAGACGTACTTGAAGCGGCCCTTCGCGCCTCGCAGCCCGATCCGCAGGCGGCCGGATCCTGCGTGATGCGGACGCGGATGCCCTGGTCATCGACGACCGGCGCCTCGGTGCGGACGCCGGGCCGGTCGAAGCGCAACCGCGCGAGTCCGTCGAGCGGCTGCACGTCGGTCGCGAGCACCTCGTTCTCAGTGATCGCGCCGCCGCCGAAGTCGACCACCACACGCACGAACGCTGGATGGTCGCCCACGCGCGCCTCCTGCGCCGTCAGGACGCCGGCCGCACCCGCCGGAGCGAGCGATGCCAGCGCAGACGCGCAGGCGACGATCGCGAGCAGGCCGCAGGAGCCCATGCGCCTGGAGAGTCGCACGGCGCACACCCTACGTCGTGCAGACCGGCGCAGTGGGAAATCTTCGCGTACCGGAGCTCAGCGAGATCGAGCGCGCGAATCCCGCCGTAGTTCGCCTCGGCATGTGCGAACATATGTTCGTGTCCAACCTTGCCGCCACTGACCTCTGCGTCAGCCCAACCAAGACGGCCGACCGCTCTCGTACGCTCTCCGCTTCTGCGCGTCGGCAGCTGCCCTCTTCATGGAAGTCCTGACCCTCCCACCCTCCGTCGAGGAAGCCGCCCACGAACACGGCGAGGTTTTCACACGACGATGGGTCGTCGATCTGATCCTCGACCTCTGTGGATACACGGTCGCGAAGGATCTCGCTGCGCTGACCGCGGTTGAGCCCTCCTGCGGGTCCGGCGCGTTCTTGACGGCGATGGTCGAGCGGCTTGTCTGTTCGGCGCGCATTCACGGTCGAGACCTTCGAGACAGCATGTCCGCCCTGCACGCCGTCGACCTCCTGCAAAGCAACGTCGACGCGAGTCGCGCCGTCACCCGCAGCACGCTGATCGATGCCGGAGTGAGACCAAGCCTCGCCGGCGACCTCGCCAGGAGGTGGGTTGTCCGCCAAGACTTCCTGCTGTCGCCCCCAGACGTCGCGTCGGTCGACTTCGTCGTCGGGAACCCTCCTTACATTCGCCTCGAGTCCGTGCCGCAGCTCCGTTCAGACGCATATCGACGTGTCTGCAGCACGATGGGCGGCCGAGCCGATGTGTACATCGGCTTCTACGAGCACGGGCTCCACGCGCTCAGAGACGGCGGGACGTTGGGCTTCATCTGCGCCGACCGGTGGATGCGCAACGCTTACGGCGCCCGCCTGCGAGACCTCATCTCCCACGGCTGGGCGACCGAGGCGATCCTCTCGATGACAGGGGTCGATGCCTTTGAGACCGAGGTCGACGCCTACCCTGCGATCACTGTCTTCCGGAGGGGCGTGCAGCGATCGGGGCCGTTGGTCGTTGATGCCGCCTCGCATTTCGGAGCGCAGGACGTACCGGCGATCACCGCGCTCGCGCGCAAGCGCAGCCGCACGGTCGTCACGACGCCCACCTTCCGTGCCGCACGGCTCCGGACATGGTTCCATGGCCAGAGCGGATGGCCGCAGGGCTCGCCGGAGCGTCTCGCCGCGATTGCGGAGATGGAGCGCAGGCTGCCCACGCTCGAGGACGCCGCGACCGGAACGCGCGTCGGGATCGGCGTTGCCACCGGCGCCGATCGTGTCTTCATCCTGGACGATCCCGGCGACGTGGAACCCGAGCGTCTCCTTCCACTTGCGCTTCCGCGCGACATCGCGTCAGGGCGTGTCGCCTGGTCGGGCAAGCATCTTGTGAACCCTTGGGACCACGAGGGGCTCGTCGACCTGAGGCGATGGCCCCGCATGGCTGCGCATCTCAACACCCATCGCACCGTGCTCGAGGCTCGGCACACGGCGAGGTCCGGCAGGTGGCACAAGACGATCGACCGTGTGATCGAAGGGCTTCTCACGCGGCCGAAGCTCTACGTCCCCGACTTCAAGGACGTCATCTTCCCGGTCCTCGACGAGGGCGCCACGTACCCACACCACAACCTGTACTGGATCACCTCCGACGCCTGGGACTTGCGAGTTCTGGGTGGCCTGCTGATGAGCGAGGTCGCCAACCTGTTCGTAGAGGCCTACTCAGTGCGCATGCGGGGTGGCTACCTGCGATTCCAGGCGCAATACCTGCGCCGCATCCGGCTCCCGTGCATTGACGCTGTCCGACCGGCAGAGGCGCGCGCACTCGCACGCGCATTCGATGCACGCGACAGGACAGCAGCCACGGGCGCCGCACTCCGCCTCTATGGCCTCCGCGAGCTGCCAGCGTAAGCGGCTCATGGCGCGAGGCATCAAGACCACTCCATCGAGCACGGCGCGCGCGCCGCTCGCGAAGGCGCTGGCACACGCGCAGCAGCATCGGCTCAGCACGTGGAGCGCTTTCGAACCGGTCTACCTCGACGCGATGCAGACCTTCGACGACATTGTCGCTGCGGGAGGCGCCACTCCTGGTGACATGCGCAACGGAAAGGGAGATGCGTTCAACGACTTCCTTGTGACCTTGCTTCAGAACTGCTCGGGCAAGACCCTTCATGCACGCCCTGATGTGCCTGGACTCAGCTTCAAGCGTCACAAGCTCGACATCGCCTATCCAGACGCTCCCGAACCCGTCGAGTTCGTCGTCGAGACCAAGGCCAGCGGCATTCCGAGGCACCCCGGCAACAACTCCAGTCAGCGGAATCTCAAGGGTCGTGCGGGATCTGCGGACACCGAGAAGCGCGTGAAGGAGGCCTCCTTCAAGAACATCGACATCAAGGCAGAGGCCGCTCGGGTTGCGGGCCAGGGCGGCGGGCCGACGTCAGACCTCGCCACATGGATGCGTTCGGCCAAGCCTCGCTGCTACATGCTCATGGCCGTTCGCGTCCGCAACGACGGAGACCTCGCAAACACGATCAAGTTCGGCCACGTCGCGTCCTACTGGTTCGATCAGTGCGGCATCTACTGCTACGGCTGGGACAAGACGCACACGCGCTACGAAGCGAAGCCTGTCCCAGCGGTGCTCGAGCTCGATCGCGTGCTCGCCGGAGTGTGCACCGCGCTGCGCAACCTGCCCTGACCAGACGCCCGCCATCGCATCCCCGCCGGCATGGGACGATGGACACGCCATGGAACCGACCACCGACGAGCCCGTCCGCATCGACAAGTGGCTGTGGGCAGCGCGCATCGTGAAGACGCGCGGGCTGGCCGTCGAAGCGATCGGCGGCGGGCGGGTGCAGGTCAACGGCCAGCGCGTCAAGCCGAGCAAGGAGGTCCACATCGGCGACCGGCTGGAGATCACGCTCGGCCAGACGCGCCTCAGCCTCGTCGTGCAGGCGCTCAGCAGCCGGCGCGGGCCCGCGAGCCAAGCGGCCCTGCTCTACGAGGAGACGCCGGAGAGCCGCGAGCGACGCGAGCGCCACGCGGCCGAACGGCGGTACGCGCGGCCGCTCGGAGCCGACGAAGGCCCGCGGCCGACAAAGCGCGACCGGCGGCTGCGCGACGCCGCGCCGAACGCGCGGCGTGGGCGGCGGTAAGCGGAGCCCGCTCAGCCCCGGTAGATCACCGGCGCCAGCACCGCGTCTATGTGCTCGAGCACTGCCGGTTCCAGCTCCATCCCGCTCGCGGCGACGTTCTCGTCGACCTGCTCAGGCCGCGAGGCGCCGATGATCGCGCTGGAGATGCCCGGGTCGCGCAGCACCCACGCGAGCGCGAGCTGCGCCATCGTGATGCCGCACTCGTCCGCGAGCGGGCGCAGACCCTGCACCGCCGCGAGCACCTCGTCGCGCATCAGCTGCGACATGAAGCCGCTGATCTCGTCGTTGGCCGCGCGCGAGTCGGCCGGCGGCTGCTCGCCGGGCAGGTACTTACCGGCGAGCACGCCCTGCGCGAGCGGCGACCAGACGACCTGCCCGATCCCAAGCTGCTTGGAGAGCGGCAGCACCGCCGACTCGATCGTGCGCACGAGCATCGAGTACTGCGGCTGGTTGGAGACGAGCGGGTCGAAGCCCAGCTCGCGCTGGATCGCACGCGCCTCGTCGAGCTGCTCGGCCGACCACTCCGAGACGCCGACGTAGAGCACCTTTCCCTGCGTGACGAGGTCGTCCAGCGCGCGCAGCGTCTCCTCGACCGGCGTCTCAGGATCCGGACGGTGACATTGGTAGAGGTCGACGTAGTCGACGCCGAGCCGCTTCAGCGACCGCTCGCACTGCTCCATCACGTGCTTGCGCGAGAGGCCCCAGTCGTTCGGCCCGCTGTCCATCGGGAAGAAGACCTTCGTCGCGAGCACGTAGTCGTCGCGGTCGATCCCGCGCAGCGCCCGTCCGACGACCTCCTCGGCCGCCCCTGCGCGGTACACGTTCGCGGTGTCGAAGAAGTTCACCCCCAGCTCGAACGCGCGGTGGATGCACGCGACCGCGGCGTCGTCTTCGACCGCACCTCCGTACGTAAGCCACGAGCCGAGGCCGATCTCCGAGACTTTCACGCCGGCGTTGCCGAGGCGTCGATAGCGCATCGCGTCCTTTCGGGAGGGTCCAGGCGAGGATAGTCCGCCGATTGCGCAGCCACGCCTGCTCACGGCGACCCACCCGCCCGCTTGGCCCATCGCCGCACGCAGTGCACCGCCAAGACTGGACGCGCGAGCTGCCCGAGCGTCGCGGTGATCCGCTCGGTCGCCTCGGCCGCGTGCGGTAGCTGCGCGGTGGGGGCCGCCAGGTAGAAGCCGATCATTCCCGCGAGCAGCAGCAGATGCTGCTCGCCGTCCGGGAGCGCGCGCGTGGAGCGCACCGCAACTGCCGCGATCTCGTTCATCCGCTCCGCCCGCTGCGCCGGCGACGCGTAATGCTCGACGATCGAATGGTGTCCCTCGCGTTCGTCCAGCGGCAGATCGACCAGGCTGTCGAGCAGCACGTGCAGCGCGCCGACCCAGGGGAAGTACGCCGCCTCGATCGCCGCCGCCTCGCGGGCCGACAGCGAGGGTCGCGCCGCCGCCGCGATCAACGCGAACGCGACGAGCGACGACGCCCCGCCCGCAGCCGTCTCCCACCAGCGCAGGCCGCTCCCGGCCGGCGTCGCCTCGGAGGCCCACGCCGCAAGCGCCTTGCGGTCGCCTACACCGTCCACGTGGATGAGCGCCTGGTACTCGATCATCCGCCCCACGCTCCGCGCGAGCGGCTCCACCACCACCATGTGCGACGGCAGCGCCATGAACGCCTCACGGCAGTGCTCCACCAGCCCGACCAGGTAGCCGCCGTCAGACCCGCCCGGGTAGTGCGCGTAGTAGTCCGGCTGCACCCGCCCCGGCGTCACCGCGACCAACAGCGCCTCGTGCAGCGCCCGCCCATTCGCGAGCGGATCGCTCACGGGCTGCTCCGCGAGCGAGTCGGCGAAGTCGAAGATCGCCTGGAAGGCCACGAGCGAACGGATCGCATGCCCCCGCGCCCGCCGCGGAAGGAATGCCGCAAACGACGCCGCCCCCTCCAGGTTCCCATGCTCCTCCGCAAGCGTGTCGAGCGCAATCCGACGGATCAACGGGTCGGGGATCGCGCGCGTGGCGCGCTCCACGAAGACGACTTCGCAATGGGCGCATGGGAAGACGAGCGTCCAATACCGGCAGGCGAACTGCACGAACGCCCGCAGCGCCCGGCCGGGTGCCCATCCTCCCATGGGCACAGCTTGTCAACCGCCCCAGGCGGTATTTGCCTACTCCTGGAAGCTTGTGCGCGCCTGCACTCTTGCGGCCGCCCAGCCGGGCACGACGTAGATCGCGAGCGAGATCCCGACGACCAGCGCAAGCGTGAGCAACAACGAGCCTCCGGCCACCGAAAACGGAGCAGGAAAGCCCGTGGTCGTCTCGAGGTAGCGGTTGGCGAGCGCGTGGCCGAGCAGACCCACGGCAGCGCCGAGCGTGCATCCGATGCCGAGCACCATCGCTCCCTCGATCAGCAGCGCTCGCCACAGCTGATGGTGATCGAAGCCCTGGATCTTCAGCGCGGCGAGCCGTGGCCGACGCTCCCAGATCGCCGCACCCAGCGCCGAGGCGATCGCGATCGCGGCCGCAACCAGCAACAGCACCGAGATCTGGCTCAGGCTCGTCAAGCCCTGCCGCGACAGCGCGGCGTACTGCGCGCGGCGCTCGGCCTGAGTCTGGACCGTCAGGCCAGACGCAGGGCCGAGGATCCGCACGACGGTGCGCTTGGCCACCGCCGGCGCCATCCCCGCGTCAAGGTCGACCTGCAACGCCGTCGGATCCGATGCCCCCCAGGCACGGCGGTACACGTCGGAGTTGAGGATCACGCCGCCAGGCGGCCAGCCGAGGTTCGTCGTGATCGCCGCGACGCGCAGGCCCGCTGGCCCCGACGGGGAAGGAAGCGTGAACGCGTCCCCCACGCCAAGGCCGCGGTCACGCGCGAAGACGTCCGACACGGCGGCCCATCGCCCATGCCGCACCCGCTGCGTCGCCAGCGCAAGATCGCCGTCGAGCAGCTGGCTCGGGGGGATCATCAGCCGATCCTCCGGCGATCGCGCGACGATCCACAGGCGCCGGTCGCCGGCGTCGAGCAGTCCGCCGTAGTAGGACCGCACCGCAGCGATGCCCCGCGCGCCGGCGATGCGCTCCCGCAGCGACCCGACCGCGAAGCTGTTCGTCGTCAGGTCGTCGCCACCCGTGGTGACCCACAGGTCCGCAGTGCTCAGGTACTCGCCGAAGTTGGCGTCGAGACCACGCACGAGGTCATGCCGAGCACCCTCGATCGCAACGCTTCCGAACACGGCGATCGCACCTACGGCCGCCAACGCGATGGACCGCATCGTCGTCGCGCGCGTCTCCATCACCGCGACCGCGAGCATGCTCCCGTGCAGCCGCCGGCTGACGCGGCCGAGCGGCTTCGTCACCGCCGCGAATGCGAACGGGATCAAGCACAGCGTCGCGAGCGCGAGCAGCATCTCGCTAAGGACCGTGAGAGCCGGATCGGCCTGGGCGAGGAGCGTCGCGAGCCCGATGATCGCCAGCGCCGCGTACAGCAACCGACGGGTTGTCCGCGCACCGATTCGCTCGCCCCCCTCGGCACTCCCCACGTCGTTGAGGACGGCATCGAATGCCCGGCCGCCGCGAAGGTCGAGCACAGGCGGGAGCGTTGCGAGGAGCGCCGCAAGCACACCACCGCCCAGCGCAAGCAGCACCGCCTGCGTCTCGACCACGCGGGCGGTGCCGATCGGGAACGCGAACGCCAGATAGGCCGGCACGCGATCGAACAGCGTCCGCGAGAGGAGGTCGCCGAGCAGCAAGCCGGCGCCCGACGCGACCACGCCGAGCACCACCGCCTCGAACGAGAGGATCAGCAGCACCTGCGCGCGGTCGAACCCCTGCGTGCGCAGCTCCGCGACGAAGCGGCGGCGTGCCGGCACCGTCATCAGCATCGCGTTGAGCGCGAGCAGGAACCCGACGATCGCACCGATCGCGGCGAACAACGTGGTGGACTGGTCGTTGGGCTTCGCGGTGAGGTCCAGCAGTCGCAGCTCGACGTCCGCCGGCCCGACGTAGAGCTGGCCCTGCGCGATCCGTCGCAGCTGCGCCGCGACCGCCGCGTCCGCACCGGGCTGCGGCTCCACCAGCAGCTGTGAGACGCGCCCCTCACGGTTCACGAGGCGCTGCGCCACAGGCAGCAGAGCGATTCCAACCGGACTCTCGGCGAGCGGACCGATCGTTCCGGGGCCGAGCACCGTGCCGACGCGCACGTTCCGCGCGCGACCATCCGCGAGCAGCCGGATCGTGTCTCCGGCGTGAACCCCGATCGCGTCCGCGACCGCCGAAGGAAGCGTGATCCCAGTCGAGAGCCGCAACCCGCCGGGCCCGAAGTCGCGCGTCTGAACGCCGCCGAGCGCCGCGAGCGCGGGCGTGACACCGACCAGCTGGATCGACCGCCGCGCTCCGCCGGGACCGACGACCGCAACGTTCGCCCGCAAGTCGGGCGCGGCGTGCGCAATACCAGGCAGCTCGGCGGCGGCGGTCGCGATCCGCTCGTCAAATCCGTCCGTCGAGCGTGCGGCGAGCTGAATCCGCGCCGATCCGACGACACCGTCGACCAGCCGCGCCGTCGACCCCGACAGACTCGTGTTCGCCACCAGCACCCCAAAGACCAGCGCTACCCCCACCGCAATCCCGGCCGCCGCCAGCAGCTCCTGGACGCCATGCTCGCGCAGGCGCCAGCGGTAGAAGCGGCCGAGCACGCCGAGGCGGATGCCGAAGAGGGTCATGACATGCTCGGTTCGCCGGCGTCGACGTCGAGGCCCTCTTGGAGCAGTCCGTCGCGCAGCGTGTAGGTGCGATCGACGACGCGAATCGCCTGGGGGTCGTGGGTAACGAGCAGGACGGGGATCCCGCGCTCGTCGCAGAGCTCGCGCATCAGCGCCAGGACCTCGCGGCTGCGGCGCGAGTCGAGGTTGCCGGTCGGCTCGTCGGCGAGCAGGATGCGCGGGTCGTTCGCGAGCGCGCGGGCGAGCGCGACGCGCTGCTGCTCGCCTTTCGACAGCTCGCGCGGCGTGTGGTCGATCCGCGGGCCGAGACCGACGCGCTCCAGCCACGGCCGGGCCTGGTGGCGCGCAGCGTCGAGTGTCAGGCCGCCGGCGAGCAGCTTGACCGCCGCGTTGTCGAGCGCCGTCGCCGCCGGCACGAGGTGGAAGGACTGGAAGACGAAGCCGACGTCGGTGCGGCGGAAGCGCGCCGCCTCGCGCGGCGCCAGCCGCGTCACGTCGCGGCCGTCGAACCAGACCGAGCCGCGGTCGGGCTCCATCAGCGCTGCCGCGAGCAGCAACAGCGTCGTCTTCCCGGACCCGCTCGGCCCGTAGATCGCGACGAACTCGCCGGCTTCGACGGTCAGCGAGACGCCGTCGACCGCGCGGACCGTCTCCCCCCGTGTCGGGTAGTGCTTGACGACATCGCGGAGCTCGAGCGCGCTCACAGCCGGGCTCACGCGCCGCTGCCGCTGCCGCCGCGCTGGGTGCGTCCCTCCGGGAACGGAACGACCTGGCCGCCGCGCCGGGAGGAGCGCACGGCGCCATCGCTGATCGTCATCGCCTGGCGCACGGTGCGTATCGCGGCGAGGTCCTCGGAGGCGACGACGAGCGTCAGGCCCGGCTCGGCCGCGAGCGTGCGCAGCAGCGCGTACAGCTCGTCGCGCTCGCTCGGGCTCGGCGTCAGCGCCGGCTCGTCGATGAGCAGCAGCGACGGCTCGCGCACCAGCGCCCGCGCGATCGCCACGCGCGTGCGCTCGCCGGGCGAGAGCTCCAGCACCGGCGTGTCCGCGCGGCTCGTCGCGCCGACCCGCTCCAGCACGCGCCGCGCGGCGACGGCGCCCTCGCGCATGCTCGCGCCGGTGCTCAGCAGCGGCAGCGCGACGTGCTCGACCACACGCACGTTGCGCGTCTCGCGCCAACTCGACGGCGCAAGCCCGATCCGCGTGCGCACGAGGCGGGCACGCTCCAGCTCGGACAGCGTCGTCAGGTCGACGCCCTCGAAGCGCACTTGGCCCAGGTCGGGCAGGTCCAAGCCGGCGGCGATCCGCAGCAGCGTCGACTTGCCGGAGCGGCGCAGACCCCACACGCCGAGCGAGTCCCCTGCCTCGACCTCGAAGGAGACGCCGTCGAGCACCGTGAGCTCGCGGCCGCCGGGATCGCGGTAGCGCTTCGTAACCTGCTCGAAGGCGAGGAGCGCCATCGATCGCTCAGGCATGCCCGGCGTACTCGCGGATACGCCGCCGCGTCGCGACGATCCAAGCGAACTCGGCCTGCAGGTGCGCGTCGGCGTGGTCGCGCGTGGCGTCGAGCAGCAGCGTCGTCCACGAACGCAGCGGCGGGGCATCGTCGCCGGCCGCTTCGATCAGCGCCAGCACCTCGGTCTCGTACTCGTCGAGCAGCTCCAGCAGCTGCGGTGCTTCATCCTGTTGCGCGACCGCGAGGCGCGCGAGCATGTCGACGCGCAGCGGCTCTTTGCCGATCGGGCTCTGCATCCAGCGCGCAAGGGCGGCGGGCGCGAGCTCGGTGGCGTGGTAGACGAAGCGCGCCTGCCGCGGGCGGCCGGGGCTCGATTCCTCCGTGCACGTGGCCAAGCCGGCCTTCTCGAACTGGTCGAGGATCGGATAGATCTGCTTCGCGTCGATCTGCCAGGTGGGGCCGAGCCGTCTGCTGAGCCGATGCGCGAGCTCGTAGCCGTGGCCGCCGCGTTCGATGATCAGCGCGAGCGTCGCGCCCCGCAACGCGCGGGCCGGACCCTGGCCGATGTCTGCTGCGTTGTTGCTCCCCATCCCGAGACCCCGGTCGCACACAGAAATGAGCGTGTTTTCCGCAGTTTTCAGGACCTTACCGCGAGCATGAGCCGACACGCAAGGAAGGGAGCGTGAAGGCGCCACGTTCGCGTGGCATTCCCGTGGTTATCCGGAACACGAATAGTCGGGTCCCGGTCTAGCGGGGAAACGGGTCCGGGAGGACGATGCGTGCGCATGCCGCCGCGACCCCATATGCCTGCCTCACCCCATCCCCCTAGAGGCGGGCGTCGCGGACGGCATCGCGTGCGCACGCAACAAGCCGCAGGGCAGGGTGCGTGCCCGACGTCCGCCAGGTCCCGGCGCTCCCCCCAAGTCATGCGCCGGGACCGGCGGCGTCACCGCCCCGCTTCGTCGCCGCAAGGCGGCCAGGGCGGTTGAGCAGTCCGACGCGACGCGCGTCGCCCGGCGACGCGGGGCGCGGCGAGAACCCCATCGGCAGGCAGGTCCTGAGGGCGCTCTCGCACCCCACGCGGGTTGCGATCCTCGCGCACCTGCGGAGCCACGAAACGGCAACGCCCTCGGAGCTGGCGCGCGAGCTCGGCCTCCAGCTCGGCGCGCTCAGCTACCACGTCCGCCGACTTGAGCAGCTCGACGTCATCGACCTCGTGGAATGCCGCCAGCGCCGCGGGGCCGTCGAGCACCACTACGCGATCACGCCCGCGGTGGCCGACAACGAGCTGGTCCGGCAGGTGACCGCCGGACTCCACCTCGGCCGCGGCGAGCCCTCACGCGCGAACACGCGCGCGCTGCTCGACGCAACCGCGGTCGGTGAGCTGCGTTCCGACCTGCGGCACCTGTTCACGCGCATGCGCACCCTGGAGACCGAGACGGTCCGGCGCGCCGGTGTGAAGGGACGCGCGCCGACGTTCGCCGTCGAGGTCTCGTGCGTGATGGACGGCGAGCAGGACGCGGGCGGGTAGCCGGCGGAAAGCGTTACCCAGGTGGGCGCAGTACATTGGCCGGCATGTCGAGTAACTCCCCCACCACGAGCGACGAGCGCTCCCCCCGCCTGCACCTCGGGCTCGCGCAGGGGCTCGTTCCGACCGACCCCGACGCGCTGACGCCCGCGCTCGCACGCGAGATCGCCTCGCTCGGCGTGCAGCGGATCGTGACCCACTTCGAGGGCCCGCCCGGCGCGCTGGCGGGGTCCCCGGGCGAGGAGATCGCGGCGCTGCTCGCGGACGCCGGCCTGGGGATTGCGCAATCCGGTGGCCTCAGTCCGAACCTCGTCAGCCCCGATCCGGCGGTCCGTGCGGCGAGCATCGCCGACCTCACGGAGCTGATGCGCTCGGCCCGCTCGCTCGGGTCGCGGATGGTCCTCGGCGGCTGCGGTTCGCACCATCCGACGTTCAACTACGGCCCCGATCCCGAGAACCACAAGCCCGCGACGCGGGCACGGCTCGTCGAGAGCCTGCGCGAGGTGGCGCTGCGCTGCGAGGACGTCGGCGTGCCGATGGCGCTCGAAGTCCACCTGCTGACGACGCTCGACACGCCCGAGCACGTGCGCGAGATCTTCGACGCGGTCGACTCGCCATGGGTCGCCGCGAACTACGACCCGGTCAACTTCCTCGGCTCGCTGCCGGCCGTCTTCGCCTCGGGCGACGCCGCGCGCCACGCGGCCGAGACGATCGGCCCGCGCCTCGCCGCTTCCTGCCACATCAAGGACGTCGTCGTCGAGCCCGACCTCGTGCTGAAGATCGCCGAGGCCCCGCCCGGCACCGGCATCATGGACCTCGACGCCGTCATCGAGAGCTGCCACCACCTCCCGCCCGACAGCACCCTGATCGTCGAGCACTTCGGGCCCGAGGAGTCGGCCGCGGCGCTGAAGCACGTGGCTGAGCTGGCTGCCAAGCACGGCGTGCTTGCGGCGTAGCAACCTCAGGATCGTGCGAGCGGGGGACCCAGGAATCGAACCTGGCGCAACGGTTTTGGAGACCGCTATGTTACCGATACACCAGTCCCCCGAGGGGTGCTCATTGTAAGCGGATGGGGCAAGGGATGCGGTGTCGCGAGGTGCCCCGGCGAGCCGCATGCGGGCGGAGGGATTCGAACCCCCAGCGGCCTCTACCAGGCCACCGGCTCCTAAGGCCGGCGTGTCTACCGTTTCACCACACCCGCAACTGGCACCGTAGCGCGACGCGAGATTGTAGGGTCAAGGACCGATGGAGGCGGGCTACGTGATCGAGCGGCCGAACCGCGAGAAGGCGTCGTCGAAGACGACGCGCGCGATCGTCGTCGCGCTGCTGCTGATCTCCGTCGGCAGTGATGCTGCTGATCATCCTCGGCGGCTGGTCTGCGCTGCAGAGCGGACCGGTGCTCCAGCTCGTCTACGTCGTCCTCTACGTCGGCATGGCGTTCTACATCGCCCGGTGGAACCGCGGGCCGCTGCCGGTCGCGGCGGCGCTGGCGATCATCCTCGGGATCTTCGCCGCGGTCGCGGCACCGGATTGGTTCGCGCGCGACAAGACGGGCTTCTCGACGCCGGAGACGGTGTTCGGGACGACCGGCTTCGAGTCCGGCGTGCTCGGGGCCCTCACCGTGCTGCTGATCCCGCTGCAGCTGCTCGTGATCTTCTTCACGCTGCAGGGCTTCCGGCAGGACTGGCACGTCGAGGTCGAGCGCCCGACCAGCAGCGAGCCCGGCGGCTTCTCGCTGCCGCCCGTCCACGCGGCGTAGCGCGTCGCCGTTCCCCGCGCGCCCGCCCGCTCAGGGCACGAGCACGAGCTTGCGCGTGCGCGCCCGCCTGCTGCCGCGCCCACGCGTCGGCGACGTCGCGCAGCGGAATCCGCTCGACGCTCGACGCTGATCCGGCCGGCGGCGGCGTGCTCGGCGAGGCGGCGGTACGCGTCGCGGCGCACGTCGGCCGGCACGAGGAAGTTCAGGTAGCCGAGCACGTCGAGTCCGCTTGCCGCGCAACGGCGCCGAGGACACGACGCCTCCGCGCCGGCCGACTGGCCGAGCTGCACGAGCCGCCCGCCGACGCCCAGCGCCTCGAGCGCCGCGACCGCGGGCGCGCCCCACAGCGGGTCGATCACGACGTCGAGGTCGCCGTCGGCGGCCTCGCGGAACGCCGCGGTGAGATCGGCCGTGCCGGCCGCGTCCGCCAGGTCCGGGAGCACCACCGTCGCGTCGGCCCCGAGCGCAGCGACCTCGCGCAGGACGTCCGCGTCCCGACCGGCCGCGACGATCCGGCCGGCGCCCAGCATCCGCGCCGCCTGCACCGCGATCTGCCCGACAACGCCGGTCGCGCCCAGCACGAGCACGCGTCTCGCCGGGCCGCAGCCGCGCGCGCCACTCCAGCGGCAGCCATCCCGCCAGACCAGCGATCCCGAGCGCGACCGCGAGCGCCGTCGTCGAGCCCGTCGGGCAGGTCGATCGGTGCATCGGCTGCGACGAGCGTCCGCTCAGCCATCGAGCCGAACGGCGCGACCGGCGCGTCGAAGTACACGCGCCGCTCGTCCCCGCGATCGTCCCGACGCCCTCCGATCCCGGCGACCGACGGCAGCGGCGGCTTGCCGGCGAAGTGGGTCCCCGACGCCTTGCGCACGTCGACCGGGTTGATCCCGGCGGCCGCCACCTCCACGACGACCTGCCCCTCCCCCGCCACTGGCTCCTCGAACTCAGCGAAGCGTGGGCGTTCCGTACTCGTGCAGGACAGCGGCGTCCATGTTCACAACCGTAGCCGCTCGCGCGGTGCGCCACGACATATGCGGCGGGCGGGAGTCGAACCCGCACGTCCTTTCGGACAGTCGCTTTTGAGGCGACCGCGTCTGCCATTCCGCCACCGCCCCGGTGACGCTGCTGAGTCTACGTGGCGGGCGGAGCTCGGCTGACCGACAACCAGCGCGAGCAGCTCGCCCGCGAGCGCCGGCGGCGCGGCGAGCAGGCCCGCACGGCTCCCGTCGCGCGGCGGGCAGCTCGTGCAGCTCCAGCCCGGCGCGCGCGCACAGCAGCGCGCCGGCGGCGACGTCCCACGCCTTCACGCCGCGCTCCCAGTAGGCGTCGCAGCGGCCGCAGCGCGGTCCAGGCGAGGTCGAGCGCGGCGCTGCCGCCGCGGCGCACGTCGCGCACGCGCGGGAGCACGCGCGGCAGCACCGCCGCCTGGCGCGCGCGCACGGCCGCGTCGTAGCCGAAGCCGGTCGCGACGAGCGCGACGTCGAGGCGTCTCGGCGCCGCGGTCCGCGTCGCAGCGGCGCGCCGTCGCGCAGCAGCGGACCCCGAGCGCGTCGCGCGAACTCCTCGTCGCGCAGCGGGTCGAGCACGACGCCGGCGATCGTCCCGTCGGCGTCCTCGCACGCCACGCTGACCGACCACTGCGGATAGCCGAACAGGTAGTTGACGGTGCCGTCGAGCGGGTCGACGACCCAGCGCACGCCGCTGATCGCCGGTCGCGGCCGTCTCGCCGCCCTCCTCGCCGAGGATCGCGTCGCCGGGCCGCCGCTCGGCGAGCAGCGCGCGGATCGCCGCGCTCGGCGGCGCGGTCGGCCTCGCTGACGGGGTCGGTCGCGGTCGTCTTCGTGTCGACGCCCTCGGGCGCGCTGCTCGTAGCGGGCGAGCAGCTCGTCGGCGGCGGCGCGCGCGGCGGCGCGCGCGACGTCGAGCAGCTCGGCTTCGACGTGCGGCGGCGTCGCTCACGCCGCGAGCGGCGGGACGGCGGTCGGCCCACGGCCGCGCCGCCTCGAGCTGGGCCGACGAGCGACAGCAGCGTCGCCTCGTCGTGCGGGCGGCCGACGAGCTGCACCGCGAGCGGGACGCCCTCGGGCGTGAAGCCGGCCGGGACCGACGCGGCCGGCTGGCCGGTCACGTTCCACGGCGGCGTGTAGGGCGTGTAGCGCGCGACGCCGTTGAACGTCCACAGCGCGCCGCGGCCCTCGTAGCGGCCGATCGGCAGCGGCAGCTGCGCGGTGGCCGGCGTCAGCAGCACGTCGTGGTCGGCGAAGCACCGCGGTCGAGGCGCGCGGCGGTCGCGGCCTCGTGCGCGCGCGCGCGCGCGACGACCGCGTCGGGCAGCATCCGCCCCATCCGCGCCATCGCGCGCGTGCGGCGCTCCAGCCGGCGCGGGTGCGGCGAGCGTCGGCGGCGTCGTCGGCGACGCCGCGCAGGTAGCGCGGGACGATCTCGGTCGAGCACGTCGCCGTACGGCGGCTCGACCTGCTCGACCGTGTGGCCGAGCGAGCGCAGCAGCTCGATCGTCTCCTCGTAGCGCGGCGCGCTGCTCCGGCGCGAGCGGCGCGAACAGCGGGTTCTTCGTCGAGCAGGCGATCCGCAGCGCGCCGGGCTCGCGCGCGGCCGCCTCGGCGAACGAGCCCGGCGCGTCGCCGTCGACCCGGTCGGCGACGACGTCCAGCCAGAGCGCCGTGTCGCGCACCGAGCGCGTCACGCAGCCGACGTCGTGAGCCCCTGCCAGCCGATCGTCGTACGGGCGCAGTCGGCACGCGGCCGCGCTGCGGCTTGAGCCCGTAGAGCGCGCAGCAGGCGGCGGGGATGCGGATCGAGCCGGCGCCGTCGGTCGCGAGCGCGCGCGCCGGCGAGGCCGGCGGCGACGGCGGCGCGCCGAGCCGCCGCTGGAGCCGCCCGGCGAGCGGCCGAGGTCCCACGGGTTGCGCGTGATGCCCCAGGTGGCGGACTCGGTGAAGGGCCACTGCATCAGCTCCGGCGCGTGCGTCTTGCCGAGCACGATCGCGCCGGCGGCGCGCAGGCGCCGCACGACCTCCGCGTCGGCCGCGGCCGGACGGTCCTCGGCGCCGCTGCCCTTGCACGTCACCTCGCCGGCGACGTCGGTGTCGTCCTTGATCAGCACCGGCACGCCGAGCAGCGGGCGCTCGTCGCCGGCGCCGCGGCGGCCGGCCGCCTGGTCGGCCTCGGCGAGCGCGCGCTCGGCGAAGACGACGCGGATCGCGTTCAGCTGCGGATCGATCCGCGCGATCCGCTCCAGGTACAGCTCGACCAGCTCGCGCGGCGTGACCTCGCCGGCGCGCACGAGCTCGGCCTGGCGCGCGAGGCCGGCGAAGGCGAGGTCGGTCGCGGTCCATCGCGCGGCGCGCAGCGTACCGGACCGCGGGGCCGCCGTCCGCCAGCGGCGCGGCGTCAGCCGAGCACCGGCATCAGCGACGACGCCGGACGCGCCGCCATCCCGCGCGGCGCCGCGAGCCGCTCCAGCATCACCGCCGTGTCGGCGAACGCGACGCCCGTCAGGTGGTCCTCGCGCGCGGCGAAGTCGGCGACGATCGCCGCGACGGCGGCCGCGTACGCGTCGCGGTCGCCGTGCACGAGCGCGGCCAGCGCGTCGGCCGTGCGCCCGAACGCCTCGTCGCCCGCGCGCATGCCCTGCGATCGCCGGCAGCGCCGCCTCGTCGTCGCCCTGCGCGAGCGCCGCGAGCGCGAGCGCGTAGCAGGCGGGCGGCGAGTCGCAGTCGTCCTGCAGCGCGCGGCGCACGTAGGCGGCGTCGTGCCCGCCCTCGCCCGCACAGGATCGACGCCTTCAGCAACCCGACAGCCGCCCGAACGCGCGCGGCGGCGCCGCCTCCCAGGACGCGCGGTAGCGCTCGGCCGCCGCGCGGAACAGCGTCCGCGCGCGCGCCGCGTCCCCGCGCAGCAGCGCCTGCTGCGCCGCGCCGTCGAGCCGGATCGCCTCCTGCAGCAACTCCTGCTGATCGTCCATCGCATCGACCGTAGCGCGGCCCGCCGGCTCGTCGCAAATGCCTGACTGCGCCGTCAGTCGCCCAGACGGCCGGTCGGCCCACAGGCCGCCGGCGGCGCACGGCCGGAGGACCCGGGACCGGGGACGGGCTCGCCGGGACGCCCGGGTCCCGGCGGCTCGGGCGGCAGCGGGCGGCGGGGGCGCAGGCCGGCGACCGACCGCGACGCCGCCGAGCGAGCAGCAGCGCGAGCGGCCAGAACCACAGGCTCGCGCCGCCCTCGCCGGGGAGCCCGACGAGCGCCGACGAACAGGAGCAGGATCGAGCGCGCCGAGGTACGCCGGGCCCGGCTCGCTGTCGACGCCCGCGTAGGCGACGAGCCCGAGCCCGGCCGCGAGCAGCACGAGCTTCCAGCCGCCGCCCGGGCCGCCCGTCCGGGCGACGCCCGAGCGAGCGTCAGCAGCGCCGAGCAGCGCGCCGATGAACGTCAGCGCCGAGCACGAGGATCGCCACGCCCGCCGCGTCGATCAGGTAGACCGACTCGCGCCGCTGCGCGTCGCGCTGCGCGAGCGCCGCCAGCACGAGCCCGACCGCCAGCGCGAGCAGCAGCCAGCGCATCGTCCCCGGCCCCTCGGGCGAGAACGCCCACGTCGACGAACGCGAGCACCGTCACGATCCCCGCCAGCGCCGCGACCAGCGCGCAGACCGCGCTGCGGCGCGTGCGCGCGATCCACAGCCGCGCACGAGCGTCACGACGCGAAGATCCACAGCCGCGTGCCGGCCGGCGCCGAGCGGGTCGTCGACGCCCGAGCACCTGCGCGAGCCGCACGCAGCGTCGACGAAGCCGAGCAGCAGCGCCGGCGAGCAGCAGCACCTGCTGGTAGGAGCGCGGCCGCTCGCCTTCGAGCGGCGCGAGCAGCCCCATGCCGAGCACGAGCGCGCAGGCGAGCGCCGTCGAGCACGAGGAAGACGCCCGTCGCCCCACGTGCGCGTCGAGCCGCACGTTGACGAGCAGCACGCCGAGCGTCGAGCGGCACCGCGCCGGCGGCGATCAGGTCGCCGCGATGCGGATGCGGCGTGAGCGCCGCCCGGAGCCGGCCCTGCCGCGAGGGCGCGCAGGTCGTCCGCCTCGGCCATCGCGCCAGCCTAGCGGCCGCTGCGCGCGGCGTCGCCGCGATTGCGCCGTCCCGCGGCCGCGTCTCGTACCATCGACCGCGATGGCCGACGGCGAGCAGCCGCGGCGTGGCCACGACGACGCACCGGCCCTGCGCGCCTCCGACGCCGAGCGCGAGCGCACCGCGACGCTGCTGCGCGACCACTGCCGCCGCCGGCCGGCTGACGCCGGAGGAGCTGGCCGAGCGGCTCGACGGCGCCTACGCCGCGCGCACGGTCGGCGAGCTCGACGCGCTCGACGCACGACCTGCCGGACGACCGACGCGCCGCGCGCGCCACGCCGCGGGCCGCGCGCTCGACCGCCGCGCGAGCGCAGGCGCGCAGCCGCGTGCTGCACGTCGTCGGCTGCGTCGTGCTCGTCAACGCCGCCTGCATCGCGATCTGGCTGGCGACCGGGGCCGGCGGCTCCTTCTGGCCGAAGTGGGTCCTGCTCGCCACCGCGATCCGCGCTCGCCTTCCGCGCCTGGGCCGAGCTCGGGCCCCGGCGCCGCAGCACGACGAGGCGCGCCTCGGCCGCGGCGGCGTGCGCCCCGCGACCGCCGCAACTGCCCGGCCCGCCTGGATAGCCTGCCCATCGATCGCCACTCCGGAGGCCCGCATGGCGCTCGTCGAGACCGAGGACCGCGGCGCGGTCCGTCACCTGATCCTCAACCGCCCCGAGAAGCGCAACGCGATGAACGGCGAGCTGGTGCTCGCGATCGGCGCGGCGCTGAAGGGGGCCTCGGCGGCCGCCGACGTCCACTGCGTCGTCGCTGCGCGGCGCGGGCGCGATGTTCTCCTCCGGGATGGACTTCAAGGCGCTCGGCGGGCTGGCCGACGAGCCCGCGCAACCTGCGCGTCTTCCGGCGCGAGATCCTCGACGCCTGGAACGTCGCCGAGGAGATGGCGAAGCCGGTCATCTGCCAGATCCACGGCGGCTGCATCGGCGGCGCGATGGAGCTGGCGCTCGCGTGCGACCTGCGCGTGATGGCGAGCGACGCGATCGATCGGCATGCCGGAGACGCGCGTCGGGCTGATCCCGGACGTCGGCGGCTCCTCGCGGCTGCCGGCCGTCGTCGGGCTGGGCCGCGCGAAGGAGCTGATCATGACCGGCAAGCTGATCGGCGCCGAGGAGGCCGAGCGGATCGGGCTCGTGAACCGCGTCGCGCGCCCGAGGAGCTGGAGGCGACGACGCAGCAGCTGCGTCGACGAGCTGCTGGCCTGCGCGCCGATCGCCGTCGGGCTGGCGAAGCGCGTGATGGACTCGGCGGCGAAGCCGGCGCTCGCGCTGACGCTCGAGCAGGAGGTCGCCGCCCAGCAGCTGTGCGCGCAGTCGGAGGACTTCGCCGAGGGCGCGAAGGCGCTCGCCGAGCGGCGGCTGCCGCAGTTCGCCGGGCGCTAGCGTCGCCGCCGATGTCCTCCCCCGTCACGATCGTCGGCGCGACCGGCGACCTCGGCTTCGGCCTCGCGCTGCGCCTCGCCAAGGCCGGCGTCCCCGTCGTGATCGGCTCGCGCGACGCCGGCCGCGCCGCCGAGGCGGCCGCAGCGCGTCGCGCGCGGCCGTGCCGGGCGCCGACGTCGAGGGACTCGCGAACCCGGACGCCGTCGCGCGGCGCCGAGCTCGTCGTGCTGTCCGTCCCGTTCGCCAGCCAGGCGCTCGACGCTGAGAGTCGATCAGAGACGCGCTCGCAGCCCGGCACGCTGCTGCTCGACGTGACCGTCCCGCTCGCCGCCGCCGTCGGCGGCCGCGCCGACGCGCGTCGCTGGGCGTCCCGCAGGGCTCCGCCGCGCAGCAGGCGCAGGAGCTCGTGCCCGCCGGCGTGACCGTCGTCTCCGGCCTGCACACCGTCGCCGCCGAGCACCTCGCCGACCTCGACCACGCCTTCGACGAGGACGTGCTGCATCTGCGGCGACGACAGAGACGCGAAGCGCGCGCGTCGCCGAGCTGATCGGCCTGATCCCCGGGCTGCGGCCGATCGACGCCGGCCAGCTGGAGATGGCGCGCATCACCGAGCAGCTCACCGCGCTGACGATCGGCATCAACATCCGCCACAAGGCGACGGCCGGCATCAGCTCACCGGCCTGCCCGACGCGCTCCTGGAGCTGAGCCGGGTGGCGCCGCGAGCGGGCGCCGGTCGTCGTCCTCGCCGGCGGAACCGGCGGCGCGAAGCTCGCGCGCGGGATGGCCGACGCGGTCGCCGGCGCGACGCAGCTGGTCGTGATCGCCAACACCGCCGACGACGTCGAGGCCTACGGCGCGCACGTCTCGCCCGACCCGGACCTCGTCGCCTTCTGGCTCGCCGACCGCATCGACGCGCGCGGCTGGGGCCTCGCCGGCGACACGTTCCAGGTGATGGACGGGCTGCGCGCGCTCGGCCGCGACGTGTGGTTCAACCTCGGCGACCGCGACCTCGCGATCGGGATCGAGCGCGCGCGGCGGCTCGCCGCAGGGCGCGCGGCTGACCGAGGCGATCGACGAGCTGGGCACGCGCGCTGGGGCTGCCCGGCCGCGTGCTGCCGATGTGCGACGAGCCGGTCCGCACGCGCGTGCGCGCGCAGGGACGCGAGTGGCCGTTCCAGGAGTTCATGATCCTCGGCGCGAGGCCGAGGGTCCGGTCGAGGACGTGGCGTTCGACGGGATCGAGGCGGCGCGCCCGACGGCCGAGGTGCTCGACGCGATCGCCCGCGCCCGCGCGATCGTGATCGGCCCGTCGAACCCGGTCGTCTCGATCGGCCCGATCCTCGCCGTGCCGGGCATGCGCGACGCGCTGCGGGCGGCAGCCGCGCCCGATCGTCGCCGTCAGCCCGATCGTCGCCGGCGAGGTGCTGAAGGGCCCGACCGCGGCCTTCCTGGCGTGGGCCGGCCAGCCGGTGTCGGCGGCCGGCGTCGCCGCCGTCTACGGCGACCTGCTCGACGGGCTCGTCGCCGACGAGCGGCTGCCGCGGCGTCCGCGCTGCCGCTGCTCGAGACCGACCTGCTGATGGCCGACGCCGCCGGCCGCCAGCGGCTCGCGCGCGAGACGCTCGCGTTCGCCGACGGCGCTGCGCAGGCTGACGCGCGATCGCCGCACCCGCCCCAGCGGATACCGTACGCCGCCGATGCAGACCGTCGCGATCCTGCCGGTCAAGCGCTTCGAGAACGCGAAGCGGCGCCTCGAGGGCGCGCTGCCGCAGCGGCTCGCGCCGCGCGCTCGCGGAGGCGATGTTCGCCGACGTGCTGACGGCGCTGCGGCGCGTGGACGCGATCGACGAGTGCTCGTCGTCAGCGCCGACCCGGGCGCGCAGCGGATCGCCGAGGGCTACGACGCGCGCGCGATCGACGATCCGGCCGAGAGCGGGCAGGACCAGGCGGTCGTGCGCGGCGTCGCGCATCGCGCGCGAGCTGGGCGCCGCGCAGGTGCTGTGCCTCGCCGGCGACTGCCCGCTGCTCGACCCCGCCGAGCTGGAGGCGCTGCTCGGCACGCCGCGCACGGCGGAGCGCTTCGCGGTCATCGTCCCCGACCGCCACGGGACCGGCACGAACGCGCTGCTGCTGTCGCCCGCCGGACGCGCTCGAGCCCCGCTACGGCCCCGACAGCTTCGCGCGCCACCTGGAGCTGGCGCAGGCGGGCGGCGTGCCGACCGAGGTCGCCGAGCTCGAGTCGCTCGCGCTCGACGTCGACACGCCCGAGGACCTCGCCGCGCTGCAGGAGCGGCTCGCCGCCCGCCGCGGCGGCGCCGCGCACACGCGCGGGATGCTCCACCAGCTGCAGCGCACGATCGACCGTGCGGTAGCGAGATGACCGCCGACGACGAGCCGCGCCCGGCCTCGTGACGGGAGATGCTGACGGCACGCTGAGCGCCCGCGCCCTCGACGGCCTGCCGGAGATCGCCGCGGGCGACGACCTCGCCGCGCTGATCGTCGCCGGCCTGCCCGTCGGCGCTCGGCTGCGCGACGGCGACGTCGTCGTGGTCGCCCACAAGGCGGTCTCGAAGGCCGAGGGCCGCGTGCGGCGGCTCGCCGAGGTCACGCCCGGCCCGCGGGCGCGTCGAGCTGGCAGCCGCGCAGGGCAAGGACCCGCGCCACGTGCAGGTCGTGCTCGACGAGTCGCGCGAGCTGCTGCGCGCCGAGCGCGGCGTGCTGATCTGCGTGACCCACCACGGCTTCGTGTGCGCGAACGCCGGCGTCGACGCCTCCAACGCCGCGCCGGGCGACCGGAGACGGTCGTCCTGCTCCCGCGTCGACCCCGACGCCTCCGCGCGCGCGCTGCGCGCGCGGCTGCACGAGCTGACCGGCGCTGCGCCGGCGGTGGTGATCACCGACTCGTTCGGCCGCGCATGGCGCCACGGGCAGGTCGACGTCGCGATCGGCGCCGCCGGGATCGCTCCGCTCGACGACTGGCGCGGGCGCACCGACAGCGCCGGACGCGAGCTGCGCGCGACCTGGATCGCGCTCGCCGACGAGATCGCCGGCGCCGCCGACCTCGCGCGCGCGCAAGGACTCGCGCCAGCCGGTCGTGCGTCGTGCGCGGCCTCGACCGCCGCTTCGTCACCGCGCGACGACGGCCCCGGCGCCGCGGCGCTCCTGCGCCCGCCGGCGAGGACCTGTTCCGCTACTAGCGGTCGGCCGAGCGCATCAGCTCGAACAGCAGCTCGTTGGAGTCGACATGCGCTCCGCTCGATTTGATGAGCCACGAGTGGCCGCCGCGCTCGAGGCGGTAGTGGATGACCGGCGCCGTGCATCCCTGCCAGGCGATCCGCGTGATGCCACCGGGCATGCGGCGCTCGCGCCGCGCGTCGCCGCAGCCGTCGTACTCGGCCCACTTCGCGACGGTGCGCTCGACCGGCAGCACGGTCAGGCTCGTGCCCGCAACGGCCCCGCCGCCGTAGGGAAGGATGTCGTCGTCGAGCGCGTGGACGGAGACGATCGGGATCGGTTGGGTCGGCCGGCACGGCATCGCGAAGTGCTCGGCGACGACGAGCAGCGCGCCGGCGATCTGCTCGCTGCGCCTGCACGCGACGAAGTCGGCCATCCCGCCCCCCATCGAACCGCCGCCGATGACGATGCGGTCCGAGTCCACGCAGTCAAGCGCGGCGAGGCGCGCCCGCACGGCGTCGAAGAAGGCCAGCTCGGACGCCAGCAGCGCAGAGGAGTCCACGTACCCGCGGAAGTACCACTCGCCGTTCGTGGCCTGCGGGAGCACGAGCACGAAGCCGTCGCGCTCGACGGCGGCGGCCATGTCGCCGTCGCGGTCGAACTGCCTGGAGGTGCCGGTGTAGCCGTGGAAGACGATCGCGGCAGGTGCGCGCACGGAGCCGTCGAGGACGCGCTTGGGGATGACGAAGAGCGCCGTGCGGGGACTGCCGTCGATCGTGCCGGTCATCGTCCGCAGCGTGTGGCGGCTGCCCAGCTCCGCGCACGACTGGGCGGCGACAGGGGGCGCGGTCGTAGTAGGCGGCGCAGCTTGCGTGGACGTCGCAGGCGTCGCGTCGCCGCAGCCGGCGAGCATGCTCGCGGCTGCGGCAACGAGCAACCACATCCCGATTGAGCCGCACTGGGACCATCTGCGACCGGAGACCTGGCCGTTGGAGCGCACGCGCATCGCTCGCACCCTATAACGCAGGGGCGCCAGAATGCATCATCGATTGTGGTCAGGCCAGAGCACGAACCGCATCATGCGGGGAGCCTGTCCGGGTACGGTCCCGCGCATGGATCCCGCCGACGCGCGCTTCCCGTCCGTAGATCTCGCCGCCGGCCACTACGAAAGCTTCTATCTGAAGGCCGCAGACCCGGCCGGCGGGCGCGCCCTGTGGCTGCGCTACACGGTCCACAAACGGCCGGGCGAGACTCCCGTCGGATCGCTGTGGGCGACGCTGTTCGACGAGGACGGCCCGCACGCGGCGAAGGTGTCGCCGCCGCCGGAGGACCTGCGTCCTGGCGAGGCGGGCTACGTGCAGGTCGCTGCGGCCCGGATCGGGGCCGACGGCGCGACCGGCGAGGTCCCCGGACTCGCGTCCTGGGAGCTCTCGTTCGCCGGCAGCGCACCGCCGTTCGCGTACCTCCCGCGCCCGTGGATGTACACGGCGAAGCTGCCGCGCACGAAGGCGCTCAGCCTGCATCCCCTCATCTACGTGAGCGGCACCGCGACGTTCGGCGAGCGCACCGTCGAGCTGCGCGACTGGCCCGGCATGGTCGGCCACAACTGGGGCGCCGAGCACGCCGAGCGCTGGATCTGGATGCACGGCGCCGCGTTCGACGGACAACCGGACTCGTGGTTCGACGTGACGATCGGGCGGCTGAAGCTCGGCTCCTGGACGACGCCGTGGGTCGCCAACGGCTGCCTCTGCCTCGGCGGCGTGCGCCACCGCCTCGGCGGGATCGAGCGGACCCGCAAGACGAAGGTCGCCGAGCTGCCCGAGCGCGCCACCTTCACGCTCCCCGGCAAGGACGTCACCGTCCACGGCGAGGTCGGCGCGCCGCGCAAGGACGTCGTCGGCTGGATCTACAGCGACCCCGCCGGGCCCCAGCATCACACCGCCCACAGCTCCGTCGCCGACATGACCCTCACCGTCGAGCGCCCCCACCGCGACCCCCTCACCCTCACCGTCGGCGGCACCGCCACCTACGAGATCGGCATGCGCGAGCACGACCACGGCATCCCGATCCAGCCGTTCGGGGACCCGTAGTCAGGAGTGCGCCACGAGGGCGGCAATGAGCCCGTTGATGTCGACGGCGTCGCCGTCAGCGACCAAGAACCAGCCGTGGACATTGCTCGCCAGCCGATAGTGCACCACCGGCGCCGCGCAGCCTCGCCAGGTGAGCCGCTCGGCGTGGCGCGGCAGTCGCTCCACGCGCGGTGCGCCGTGACAGCCGTCGTAAGCCGCCCAGTCCTTCATCGCGCGCTCGACCGGAATCACGGTCAAGAGCGTGCTGGGGATGTCGCCGCCCCAGTAGGGCAGGATCGGATCCTGCAGCCCGTGCACCGAGACGATCGGGATCGGACGCGACGGACGGCACGGCCGCTTCAGGTGCTCGGCGGAGCCCAGCATCGCGGCGGCGAAGCGACCGGCGCGCCGGCAGGCCAGGAAGTCCGCCATTCCGCCGCCCATCGAGCCGCCGCTCACGACGATCCGCGCTGGATTCACGCAGTCGAGCGCAGCGACGCGGTCGAGCAGTGCATCGATGAACTCCAGGTCCGCCTGCACGAACGAGGTGGCGCCGTAGCCTCGGAAGTGCCACTCGTCCAGGTAGCCCTGCGGGGCTACGAGCACGAATCCGGCCGCGTCGGCGGTCTTCACGAGCAAGGAGGTGTCGACGAAGTTGTCGGCCGTCTGGCCGTAGCCGTGGAAGCCGAACACGACTGGAGCCGTGCCGGAGGCGCC
This sequence comes from uncultured Actinomycetes bacterium, assembly GCA_963774115.1. Classification (GTDB taxonomy): domain Bacteria; phylum Actinomycetota; class Thermoleophilia; order Solirubrobacterales; family Solirubrobacteraceae; genus Conexibacter. Next base: position 346,413 of record CAVZDN010000001.1, read on the forward strand.
GACGAGCTGCTTCGGGACGTGCACCAGCGCCGTGCGGGGCTCGGTGTCCAGCGAGCCGGCGTCCACCTCGAGCGTTCCCGCCGCCTGCACCGCGGCGCACGTGGAGGGAGCGCCCGCGTGCGTCGCGGTTGGCGCCGACGTGGGCGTCGAGGCACGCGGCGACTCGTCGCCGCATCCGCTCGCGACGCCGAGCAGCAGCAGGGCGAGCGCCGCGACCGCGATCCGCCTCATCGGCGGACCTTACTCGGCAACCGCCGTGCCCATCGCGTGGAAGCCGCCGTCCACGTGGACGATCTCGCCGGAGATGCCGCGCGAGAGGTCGGACAGCAGGAAGCAGACGGTGTCGGCAACCGGGCCGGGGTCGGTGACGTCCCAGCCGAGCGGGGCCTGCTTACCCCAGGCGTCGGCGAGGCGCTCGAAGCCAGGGATGCCGCCGGCCGCGACCGTCTTCAAAGGGCCGGCGGAGACGAGGTTGACGCGGATCCCATGGGGGCCGAGGTCGCGGGCGAGGTAGCGCGAGACGGACTCCAGGCCGGCCTTTGCGACGCCCATCCAGTCGTAGATCGGCCAGGCGACGGTCGCGTCGAAGTCGAGGCCGACGATCGAGCCGCCGCCCTCACTCATCAGCGGCAGCAGCGCGACGGACAGCTCGCGGAGCGAGACGGCGCTCGTCTGGAACGCGGTCAGCGCGCTCGCCGTCGGGGCGGACAGGAACTTGCCGCCCAGCGCATCTTCGGGCGCGTAGGCAACCGCGTGCACGACGCCGTCGACCCCGCCCCACCACTCGCGCAGCTGCGCGACGAGCGGCGGGTAGTCGTCCGCGTTGTTGACGTCCAGCTCCAGCACCTCGGGCGGGTGCGGCAGCTTCTGCGCCGCGCGCTCGGTCAGCCGCCGTGCGCGACCGAAGCTCGTCAGCACGACTTCCGCACCGGCCTGCTGCAGCCGCTCGGCGGCCGTGAAGGCGATCGAGTCCTTCGTGATGACGCCGGTGACGAGGACCCGCTTGCCGGCGAGCTTCACGCGAGCACCGTGTCCGCGCGGCGGTCGTCGATCGTGCCGAGCGCCCACGCGAGTCGCGCGCGCGTCTGGTGCGGCTCGATCACCTCGTCGACGAAGCCGTGCGCCGCCGCGACCTGCGCGCCGAGGTGCTCGTCGGCGTAGGCGCGCGCGAGCGTCTCGCGCTCCGCGACCGGGTCTTCCGCCGCCGCCAGCTCGCGGCGGTGGATGATCCCCACCGCCGGCTGCGCGCCCATCACGCCGATCTCCGCGCCAGGCCACGCGAACACGAGGTCGGCGCCGAGGTCCTTCGAGTTCATCGTGATGAAGGCGCCGCCGTAGGCCTTGCGCAGCACGACCGTCACGCGCGGCACCGTCGCCGCCGCGAACGCGCGCACGAGCGTCGCGCCGAAGCGGATCACGCCGGCCTGCTCCTGCCGCGTGCCGGGCATGAAGCCGGGCGTGTCGACGAGCACGACGAGCGGGACGCCGTAGGCGTCGCACGTCTGCACGAAGCGCGCGCCCTTCTGCGAGGACTCGGCGTCGAGCACGCCGCCCATGTAGCGCGGCTGGTTGGCGATCACGCCGACCGGGCGCCCGTCGATCCGCGCGAAGCCGGTCACGATGTTGCGCGCCCAGCGCGGCTGGACCTCCAGCAGCGAGCCGCCGTCGACGATCCCGGCGATCGCCGTGCGCACGTCGTAGACCTTGCGCGGGTCGTCCGGCACGGCGGCACCCGCGTCGGCCAGCTCCGGTTCGACCGCGAGCGTGCGCGGCAGGCCGGCGCCCGCGTGCGAGGGCAGGTAGGAGAGCAGCGAGCGCGAGACGGCCGCGGCGGCGCGGTCGTCGCGCACGACGAGGTCGCAGACGCCGTTCTTCTCGTGCACCTTGTGGCCGCCCAGCTCGTGCGCGCTCACGTCCTCGCCCATCACCTCGCGCACCACGCCGGGACCGGTCAGGAACATCGCCGCGTCCTCCGTCATGACGACGAAGTCGGTCAGCGCCGGCGAGTAGCAGCCGCCGCCGGCCGAGAGGCCGCCGATGATCGAGATCTGCGGCACGATGCCCGACAGCGCCACGTTCTGGCGGAAGATCCGTCCGTAGCCGCCGAGCGCTGCGGTGCCCTCCTGCATGCGCGCACCGCCCGACTCGATGAAGCTGACGATCGGCACGCGCGCGCGGCCGGCGAGCTGCACGACGCGGGCGATCGTGTCAGCGTGGGCGGCACCGAGCGAGCCGCCGAGGAAGGAGACGTCCTGCGCGAAGCAGGCGACCGGGCGGCCGTCGACGCGGCCCAGGCCGGCGACAACGCCGTCGCCCTCGCGGGCGCGCGCGCCGAGCTTCACGGAGACGATGCTCGAGCGGATGATCTCCAGCGAGCCGGCGTCGCACAGCATCTTCGAGCCGCTCCTGCGGGCTCAGGCGCTCCTGCGCGGTCTCGACAGCGGCGGTGATGCTCATGCGGCCACCTCCAGGCAGAGGACGACGTTGTGCCCGCCGAACCCGAACGAGTTCGACAGTGCGATCGGCCGCTCGCCACGCGGCGTGAAGGGACGGGCGGTCAGGGGGACGTAGTCGAGGTCGAGCTCCGGGTCGGGCTGCTCCAGCCCGACCGTCGGCGGCAGCACGCCTTCGCGCAGCGCCAGCACGGTCGCGATCGCCTCGACCGCGCCGGCCGCGCCGAGCAGATGGCCCGTCGCCGACTTCGTCGAGGAGACGGGGATCCCGCGCGCGACGTCGTCGCCGAGCGCGCGCTTGATCGCGGCCGTCTCGGAGGCGTCGTTGAGCGGCGTCGAGGTGCCGTGCGCGTTGATGTAGTCGACGTCGGCGCCGGTCAGGCCGGCGTCGGCGAGCGCCGTGCGGATCGCGCCGGCAGCGTGCGTGCCCTGCGGCTCGGGCGCCGTCAGGTGGAAGGCGTCGGAGGTGGAGCCGTAGCCGCGTACCTCGCCGAGCACGGTGGCCCCGCGGGCTTCAGCCTTTTCGGCGTCCTCCAGGACGAGCACGCCGGCGCCCTCGCCCATCACGAAGCCGTCGCGGCGCGCGTCGAACGGACGCGAGATGCCGCTCGGCGAGAGCGCCCCCATCGCGGCGAAGCTCGCCCGCGAGAGCGGCGTCAAGGTCGCCTCGCCACCGCCGGTGACGACCGCGTCGGCGTCGCCGGACTGAATCAGCCGCGTCGCCGCGCCGATCGCGTGCGAGCCGGCCGCGCAAGCCGAGGCGATCGAGTACGACTGGCCGCGCAGGCCGTGGCGCATCGACAGCGCGCCGGCACCCGCGTTCGGCATGAACAGCGGGACCGACAAGGGAGAGACCGACTTCGGCCCGCCGTCGCGCAACAGGTCGTGCTGGTGCTCCAGCGAGCCGAGGCCGCCGATGCCCGACGCGAAGACGCACGCGACGCGCTCGTCCTCGTAGGGCAGCCCGTCGGCCCAGCCGGCGCCGGCGATCGCTTCGTCGCTCGCGATCATCGAGAGCTGGGCGAAGCGGTCCGCGCGACGGATCTCCTTCGTGGAGAGGTGCTCGGCCGCGACGAACTCGCGGCAGGCGCCCTCGCCGTCCGCGATCCCGACCTCGCCCGCGACCCAGCGGCGCAGCAGCACGTCGGCGCCCACACCCAGGGGGGTGATCGCGCCGACGCCTGTGATGACGACCCGACGGCGATCCATGGCTACGCGCGTGCCACCACGAGGTCGATCGCGTCGCCGACCGTCTTCATGTTCTTCATGTCGTCGCCCTTGAGCTCGACGCCGTACTCGTCCTCGACGATCTGCGCCAGCTCGACGAGGTCGAGCGAGTCGATGTCGAGCTCCTCGAACGTCGCGTCGCGGGTGACGGAATCGGCGTCGGGGCCGAAGCTCGCGAGCGCCTCGACGATGCGTGCCTCGACGGCGTCTGGGGTGGTGGCTGCCATGTGGGGGACTCCTTCTCGTTCTCGTTCAGTGGTGCGGGGTCAGGCGGACATGCCGCCGTCGACGGTCAAGGTGGTGCCGGTGACGTAGTTGGCCGCGTCGGAGACGAGGAAGCGCACGCAGGCAGCGACGTCCTCCGGCGTTCCGGCGCGGCGGGCGGGGACGGCGGCCAGCAGGTCGCCACCGAGGTCCGCGGTCATGTCGGTCGCGATCAGCCCGGGCGCGACGGCGTTGACCGTCACGCCGCGGCGCGCGACCTCGGTCGCGATCGTCTTCGTCATCGCGATCAGGCCGGCCTTCGAGGCGGCGTAGTTCGACTGCCCCGGGTTCGCGCGCAGGCCGACGACGGAGGCGATGTTGACGATGCGGCCGTAGCGCTCACGCAGCATCGGCGGGATCGCGCGGCGCGTCGTGCGGAACGCGGCCGTGAGGTTGGTGTCGAGCACCATGTCCCACTCGTGGTCCTGGATCTGCGGCGAGAGCCCGTCGGCGCGCACGCCGGCGTTGTTGACGAGCACCGCCACGGGGCCGAAGCGCTCCTCCAGCTTCGAGAAGTGCGCGTCGATCAGCTCGCGGTCGACGACGTCGCCACCGAGCGCGATCGCCCGGCCGCCGGCCTCCTCGATCTCACGCACGACCTCGACCGCCGCGTCGACACCGGAGTGGTAGCCGACCCCGACCGCCCAGCCGTCCGCGGCCAGGCCACGGGCGATCGCCGCGCCGATCCCACGAGAGCCGCCGGTGACGAGCGCGCAGCCGCGCTCGGCGACCTCAGTCATTCGCCCGCCCCCACTCGACGACGCCGCCGCCCCAGGTGAAGCCGCCGCCGAAGGCGGACAGCAGCACCCGCGAGCCCTCGCGCAGGCGCCCGTCGCGCTGGGCGACGTCGAGCGCGTAGGGCAGCGTGGCAGCCGACATGTTGCCGACCAGCTCGATGCAGTCGACGACGCGCGCCTCGTCGAGGCCGAGCCGCTCGCCGACCGCCTTGATGATGCGCCCGTTGGCCTGGTGGTAGACGAACAGGTCGACGTCGGCGAGCGAGAGGCCGGCGGCCGCGATCGCCTCGCCGGTGACCTCGGCCATGCGGGCGACGGCGTGCTTGAAGGTCTCGTGGCCGTCCATCTCGATCGTGCTGCCGGCGGCGCGGCCGAGATAGAGGACCTCAGGGTCGGAGGCGTCGCAGCGCAGCAGGATCGGACCGATCCGCCCGGCGCCGTCGGTGGCGCTCACGACCGCCGCACCGACGCCGTCGGCGAACAGCATCGCCGTCTGCTTCGATGCGTGGTCGGTGACGCGCGAGAGGAAGTCGGCGCCCACGACGAGCACGTGCTCGGCGCGGCCCGCCTCGACCTGGGCGGTCGCGAGCGCGAGCGCGGAGAGGAAGGCGGTGCAGGCGGCGTTGACGTCGATCGCGCCGGCGCGCTCCGCGCCGAGCGCATGCGCGAGCCGAGCGGCCGCGTTCGGCATCGGCTCGTCGGGCGTGAGCGTGCCGACGACGATCAGGTCGAGCTGCGCGGGCTCCACACCCGCCTGCGCAAGCGCGACGCGCGAGGCGACCGCGGCATGGTCGGTGAGCTGCTCCTCCGGCGCCGCGTGGCGGCGCTCGCGGATGCCCGTGCGCGTGTAGATCCAGTCGTCGGTCTTGCCGATCCGCTCGGCGACCTCCGCGTTCGTGACGACGTGCTCGGGCAGGCTCGAGCCGACGGAGACGATCGCGGCACCGCGCAGCGCGCGCGTAGCGGCGGCGTCTGCCACGGGAGCGGCGACCGGCGTCAGCGTGTCCTCAGGCATTGACGCCCTCCAGCTGCTCGGCGGCGACCGCCTCGGCGTCCGGCACGGTGCGGCGCACGAGTCCGGTCAGCACGCGGCCCGGACCGGTCTCGACGAAGCGGTCGACGCCGCGCGCGTGCAGCGCCAGCAGCGTCTCGCGCCAGCGCACCGGCTGCGTGAGCGCGTCGAGCAGGCGTGCGCGGACGTCGTCGAACGGCGCGGTCGTGATCGAGCTGACGACCTCGACGCTGGGCGCCTTGACGTCGATCCACGCGAGCGCGGCCTCCAGCTCGGGCGCGGCGCCGGCCATCGCCGGGGAGTGGAACGCGCCGGTGACGGGCAGCCGGATCGCACGCAGCCTGCGCTCGCCCGCCAGCTCCATCGCCGTCTCGAAATTCGCGACCGCGCCGGAGAGCACGACCTGGTTCGGCGCGTTGTCGTTGGCGACCGTCAGCCCCGCCGGCTCCGCGACGGCGGCGGCATGCTCGGCGGCGCCGTTGCCGAGCAGCGCGAGCATCCCGCCATCGCCCGCGCGCTCGCCCGACTCCTGCATCAGCCGGCCGCGGATGGCGACCAGGCGCAGGCCGTCCTCGGCCGAGAGCGCGTCCGCCGCGACCAGCGCCGCGACCTCGCCGAGCGAGTGGCCGGCGTGGAAGGCGCCGCGGATGCCCGCATCCCGCAGGCGCTCCCAGCCGACGATGCTGGCGCAGTAGATGGCAGGCTGCGCGAAGCGCGTGCCGTTGTCGATGCGCGCGAAGGGGTCGTCGCCGACGACCTCGACGGCGAGCGCCAGCAGGTCGGGACGCTGCGCCGCGACCTCGTCGCGCATCTCGGCGGTTTGACTACCCTGGCCGGGGAAGAGGATCGCCGTCGCGTGCACCATGAAGAGGGATACGCGCCCGTCCACGCGTTCACTACGCGCAAAATCGAGGCGCCCCCCCGGTCGGGGGGTCAGCGAGGGACCGCGAGGGGGACGCCGCGGAGGACCGCGGAAGCCCTGTCACGACCCTCCACTTCTATGGGCCGGGCTATGGCATGCAGCGTCATTGCCGCTCTGCCACCGCCCCGCGTACGCTGCGTGGTCGTATGTCGAAGAACCTCGTCGAGCTGATCCGCCGCCACCACGCCGAGCACGGTCCGACCGCGCTCGCGGTGCTGAAGGAGGCGATGGACGCGCGCGGGGAGATCGGCGCCGACGACGTGCGGCTCGCCGCCGAGCGCTCGGGCCTGCCGGAGGCGACCGTCCACGGCGTCGCGAGCTTCTACGACGACCTGCTGCAGCCGCGCGGCGAGCGCCACGTGCGCGTCTGCACCGGCACCGCGTGCTTCGCGGCGACCGGCGACGCGCATGTCGACGAGCTGCGCGCCGGCCTCGGCCTCGAGCTCGGCACGCGCGCCGAGGACCGCTCCCGCTCGCTCGCGGAGACCGTCTGCCTCGGCTTCTGCCACGCCTCCCCCGCCATCCGCGACGGTGACGTGATCGACGCCGGCCCGGGCGTCGTGGAGCGCGTGCTGGCCGGCACGACGCAGCCGGCCGCCGAGCCGGAGTGGGAGAGCGTGCTCGCGCAGCCGGTGCTCACCCGGCCGGGCGACTGGTCCGGGCTCGCCGCCGCGCTGCGGCAGCCGCCCGAGGCGCTGCTGGAGACCGTCAAGGACGCGAACGTGCGCGGCCGCGGCGGCGCCGGCTTCCCCGCCGGCGCGAAGTGGGGCTTCGCGCGTGGAGCGCAAGGCGCAGAGAAGTTCATCGTCGCCAACGGCGACGAGGGCGACCCGGGCTCCTACATCGACAAGTACCTGATGGAGCGCAACCCCGCGCTCGTGCTGGAGGGGATCGCGCTCGCCGGCTACGCCGTGGGCGCGTCGCACGGCTTCGCGCTCGTGCGCTCCGAGTACCCGTGGTCCAAGCCGGCGCTCGACGCCGCGGCCGCGGCCGCACGCAAGGACGGCTGGCTCGGCGACGACATCCGCGGCAGCGGCTTCTCCTTCGACGTGACGATCGTCGAGGGCGCCGGCTCCTACGTCGTCGGCGAGGAGACCGCCCTGCTCGCCTGCCTGCAAGGGCTGCGCGGCACCGTCTCCGCGCGCCCGCCGTTCCCGGCGCAGCGGGGCCTCTTCGGGATGCCGACCGTCGTCAACAACATCGAGACGCTCGCGAACATCCCGTTCGTCGCGCGCGAGGGCGCCGAGGCCTACCGCGCGCTCAGCCCCGGCGCGACGTCCGGCTCCAAGCTCGTCTGCTTCAACGAGCGCTTCGCCCAGCCGGGCGTCTACGAGGTCGCCTTCGGCACCTCGATGCGCGAGCTGTGCGAGGGCCTCGCGGGCGGACTGCGCGACGGCCGCACGATCAAGGCGCTGCAGATCGGCGGCCCGCTCGGCGGGATCCTGCCGGCCTCGCTGCTGGACACGCCGTTCGACTTCGACCAGCTCGCCGCCGTCGGCTGCATGGTCGGCCACGGCGGCATCCTCGCCTTCGACGACCGCACCGACATGCGGGCGGTCGCCCGTCACCTCTTCCACTTCGGCGCCTCGGAGAGCTGCGGCAAGTGCTTCCCCTGCCGCATCGGTCTGCAGCGTGCGCACGCGGCGTTCGCAGGCGAGCAGCCGGTCGACCGAGCGCGGCTGGAGGAGCTGTTGGAGGCGCTGGAGCTGGGTAGCCTCTGTGCGCACGGGGGCGGCATGCCTGCCCCGATCCGCAGCCTGCTGGCGCACTTCCCGGAGGAGCTGGGACTCGCATGAGGGATGAAGGCCTGATCCGCCCCGAGGAGCGGGCAATCGCCGGAGCCGGAGCGGAGGCCGCGCAACGCGCCGATCCCGATGCCGGGGCCGGCTCGGCGCCGGCGAAGGGCATCGATCCCGGAGCGGGCGACGCCAGCCGCGTGCCGGGAGACCTGCGCGTCACCGTCGACGGCCATGACGTCGCCGTCGCCGAGGGCGCGACGCTGCTCGACGCCGCCCGTGTCGCCGGGCGCTGGGTCCCCACGCTCTGCTTCGACGAGCGCCAGGCGCCGTTCGGGGCATGCCGCGTCTGCCTCGTCGGCGTCGAAGGAGCGCCCGCGCCGCTGCCCGCGTGCACGACGCTGGTCCGCGACGGGATGGTCGTCGCGACCGAGGATCCGACCGCGCGCCGCGTCGCGAACGCCATCGTGGAGCTGGTCCTCTCCGAGCTGCCCGTGCCGCCGGCGCCGCACACCGAGCTGGCGGGCATCGCCGCCGCACTCGGCGTCGTCGGCGAGCCGCGCTGGCCCGGCGCGACGCACGCCGTCGTCCACGAGAACGATCACCCGTACCTCGCCTTCCGCCACGAGCTGTGCATCTCGTGCGGGCGCTGCGTGCGCGCGTGCGACGAGGTGCAGGGGACGTTCGCGCTGACCGCGACCGGCCGCGGCTTCGACGCCAACGTCGCCGCCGGCATCGACGAGGGCTTCCGCGAGTCCGCCTGCGTCTCGTGCGGCGCCTGCGCCGACACGTGCCCGACGGAGGCCATCGGCGAGCCGCTGCTGCTGACGCTTGCCGGCGTCGGCGCCGACGGCCCCGCGCCCGACGACCTGCCCTCGACCCGCCGCCGGCGGAGGTGACCTCCCGATGACCGAGACGACCGATCGCTTCGACCACACCGTCACCACCACCTGCGGCTACTGCGGCGTCGGCTGCCGCCTGGAGGCGCACGTCGCGCGCGGCAAGATCGCCTCGATCTCCCCGGCGCTCGACGGACCCGCGAACGAGGGCCACACCTGCCTGAAGGGCCGCTTCGCGCACCAGTTCTCGCGCAAGCGCGACCGCCTCACGAGCCCGCTGATCCGCGAGGGCGGCACGTTCCGGCTCGCCACGTGGGAGGAGGCGATCGACCGTATCGTCACCGAGCTGACGCGCATCAAGGGAGCGCACGGCCCCGACGCGATCGCCGGCCTCGCCTCCTCACGCGCGACGAACGAGGACTGCTACGCGATGCAGCGCCTGATGCGCGCCGCGATCGGCACGAACAACATCGACAACTGCTCGCGCGTCTGCCACTCGCCTACCTCCTACGCGCTGCGCAAGTCGTTCGGGCTCTCCGGCGCGACCGGCACGTTCGCCGACTTCGACCACGCCGACGCGACGATCCTGATCGGCGCCAACCCGACCGAGGGCCACCCCGTCGTCGGCGCCCGCATCAAGCAGGCGACGCTGCGCGGGATGAAGCTGGTGACGATCGACCCGCGCCGGATCGAGCTGGCCGACTACGGCGTCCTGCACCTCTCCCCCCGGCCAGGCACGAACGCCGCGGTGATGCTCGGCCTCGCACACGTCGTGCTGCGCGACGGGCTCGTGAAGGACGACTTCGTCGCGGCGCGCACCCTTGGCTTCGAGCACGTCGAGGCGCTCGTCGCGGACTACGACCCGGCCGAGGTGGAGCGCATCACCGGCATCCCCGCCGCCGACATCGAGGCCGCCGCCCACATCTACGGCGAGGCGCGCAACGCCTGCGTCTCATGGGGCCTCGGCGTGACCGAGCACAAGTACGGCTCCGAGGTCGTGCAGCTCATATGCAACCTCGCGCTGATGACGGGCAACGTCGGGCGCCCGGGCGCCGCGCTGCTGCCGCTGCGTGGGCAGAACAACGTGCAGGGGTCCTCCGACATGGGCGCGCTGCCGGACACCTTCACGGCATACCGCGCCGTCGACGACGAGCCGGTCGCGGAGTCCTTCGAAGCCGCTTGGGGCGTCCCGCTCTCGCGTCAGAAGGGCTGGACGATCCCGCAGATGTTCGACGCCGCCGTCGCCGGCGACCTCAAGGCGATGTACATCTTCGGCGAGGACGTCGCGCAGACCGACCCCGACACCGCTCACGTCACGCACGCGCTCGAGTCGCTCGAGTTCCTCGTCGTGCAGGAGATCTTCGAGAACGAGACGACGAAGTTCGCCGACGTAGTACTCCCCGCATCGGCCTTCCTGGAGAAGTCCGGCACGTTCACGAACGCCGAGCGCCGCATCCAGCTCGTCGCGCCCGCGATCGACCCGCCTGGCAGCGCGAAGACCGACTTCGAGATCATCACGACGCTGTCCGCCGCGCTCGGCCACGAGATGGGCTGGTCTGACCCGGCCGACGCGATGGCCGAGATCGCCGCGCTGACGCCGCACTTCGCCGGCGTCACGTACGAGCGCCTCGGTCGCACCGGCCTCTGCTGGCCCGTCGACCCGGACGGCACCGACGCGCCGATCCTCTACGAGGAGCACTTCCTGAGGCCGGGCGAAGACGGAGACAGAGCGACGTTCGCGGTCCTGCCCTACCGCGAGCCCGGCGACCACGTCGACGACGAGTTCGGCCTGATCCTCGTCACCGGTCGCCGCCTGCAGCACTACAACGCGGGCACGATGACCCGCCGGACCGGCAACGTCGAGCTGATGGACCGCGACGTGCTGGAGATCCACCCCGACGACGCTGCCCGCCTCTGGATCCAGACCGGCGACCGCGTCTCCGTCCGCAGCCGTGTCGGCCGCATCGAGGTCGAGGCCGTCGTCACCGACCGCATCGAGCGCGGCAACGTCTTCACGACCTTCCACTTCCCCGAGACGCAGACCAACCTGCTCGTCGGCCAGTCCTCCGACGTCAACACCTCCTGCCCCGAGTACAAGGTCATCGCGGTCGACGTGCGGCCGCTGGGCGAGGAGCCGGCGAAGACGCCGGCGCTCGGCGACGCCGCCTAAGGAGCCTCTAAGCGACGGGCCGGCCCCGCGCGGAGCGGAGCCGGCCCGAGCCAGCCGGTGCTAGCGCAAATCGCTTAGTCGATGTAGATGCGGTCGATCTTGAACGAGCCGGTTCTGGTCGTGTCGTCAGACGGATCGATGCGCAGCTGGCGCAACGTCTGTTCGCTCGACCAGTCTCTGACTCTGCTCATGTCTATGTTGTAGGTGGTGTAGCCGGAGTTCGCGGTGATCCCGAACTGCGTGCCTCTGTTTCTTTCATAGGTCGTGGAGCTGTCGGTGATGAACAGCACGGCGGCGGTTCTCGAGGCGGACGTGTTCTTCATCCGCACATGGATCGTTCTCGCGGTGCCGATCGGAACCGACAGGTTGTTCATCGAGACGATGTGGGGATCTTCGTTGATTATCGTGCCGCCGATCCCATTCACCCCGCCGTCGTTCGCCCATATGAATTCATTCACGCTTCTGGCAACGACTTCCCAACCAATCGTGTCAGTCTCGAACGGCCACTCCCCGAACTCGTCGTCACCGCCGATGTCGAACTGGCGAACGGTGAGTCTCTTGCTAGCTTCGCCTTGGACGGCCATCGGGAAGTTGACGATCTTCGATTCCTTGTACCGCTGGCGGTCTATCCGCCACGGTCCTTCGCCCGTCGGGATGCCGACTCCGGGAAGGAGCGGTTCGAGGTTCCAGCCGGTCCAGTTGCTGGTCGGCGTGGCCTCGGCCGTGTAGAGCTCGAAGCCTCTTCTGAAGTCCCAGGTCTTCGCGACCGTTCTCGTCGTGCTGTTGTAGATCTCGATCTTGTCGATGCTGACGCTGCCTCTTCTCGCGCCCTTCGCAGGACTGAGCTCGAGCGTGCGCAGCGTTCCCGTCCAGTCGGCGTCGGTGATCGTGAACGTGTATTCGGTGTAGTTTCTTTCCGGCGTGAATCTGAATCTCTGCTGTCTCGTCGCTTCCCATCTGGCACTTTCGTCGGTCTGCCAGGTGACCTCGACTTCGCTGGCTTCGGTGTCGTTTCTCATCCGAACGCGCACCTGGTTGTTGCCCGTGGTGCTGATCGGCACGCCGACGTAGTCCGAGTCGATGAACGTTCTTTCCGAGTAGAGCTGCACGTTGAGGTACTCGCCGCCCTGCCATGTGAGGTTGCCGTCGGGGAGCGCTCTCTGGTCGTAGATGTTTTCGTTCCACGCCGACCAGCCGGTCTCGTTGCGCCCGTAGACGATGTAGGCGTTGTCGCCTCTGTCGAACATGATGTCGCTGGTGCCTGTGTGGGTCGCTCTTTCTTCCGGCTCGACGAAGGTCTCGTACCAGGTGCCGCTCGTGTTGCGGAACCAGTGCGCCTGACGGGCGCGGCCGTGAAGTTCGTCGGCGGTCTGCACTTCGGACGTGAAGCCGGATATGTGCGGGTTGTTGTGCGAGTCGACCGCGAGGCCCGAACCGTAGGACAGGAAGCCGGGCGGCTCCGCGACGACCTGTGTGTCGGTCAGGTCGAGGATCGTTATGGGATCGCTTCCGGAGGTGCCGATGAGTCTGCCGGCACTGCTTTTCCAGTTTGCGCCTCTGTCGTCGCTATAGGCGTAGTGGAGGCCGTGCTGGCCGACGAAGCCGAGCGCGTTCTCGCGCCACGCCCACGAGACGTGGAGACGTTCGTTCTTGTCGAAGACGAACTGGCTTATGTAGATCCCGCGCTCTCTCGACGTCGTTTCACCGGCCGGGCCGGCACCGTCGGGATCGAACGTGTAGTTGTAGGTTCCTCTTCCGTCTCTGTGACCTAGCGCTATTCGGCCATTCAGTCTCCAGGTGCCGTCGTTGTTGTAGGTGTTGAGCACCTGGTCGCCACGCGAGGAGGCGTCATAGCGATACGAGAAGTAGAGGTTCCAGTTGTTGTCGTTGAAGTACGTCGGGTACGTCATCTCTCTCTCGAGCGTCGCTTCTGCCTGGAACGTTCTCTTGACGAATCTGCAGTTGGCCAACGTGAAGTTTTCCTGGGTTTGTTCCATGCAGCCAGTCGCCGACTGCAGATAGCGGTGGACGCGATCGGTGTTGTGCAAGCTCCAGCTGATGTGCAGCCGCCCGTCTCTCGGACTGATCCCGAGCCCCACGCCGTTGTGCCCATCGGTCGGAGCTTCGAGATACTCGAGGTTGTCGCCTCTTTCGTCGAAGCGCATCGTCTGCACGTTGTCGTCCGACAGCCGCCGGCGCGAGATCTTCAAATAGACCTGTCTGGTCCCGACATCCTCAGCATCCCAGTAGCCGAAGTACTGGTAGCCGCCGTACGTGACGGAACGGTAGATGCCGGCTATCTGGTGTGCGCTTTCGTCGAGCGTCAGCGACGTGTCGGTCGCCAAGTCGAAGCTCGTCGACGCCGATGCCGACCCGGCAAAGGCGCCGAGCAGGCACATCAGTCCGAGCGCCATGCCGAGCACGGCATGACGCCATAGGGAGCTAAGCCCCATCGTGTTTCCCCCTTGAGTGAGTTGATGGGTCGACCTCGTCGACCCACGGCCCGCGGCACGAGCCGCAAGACGTTCGATTGCCCAGCCCACGTCAGCCACATGGCTTTCAAAGGGCCCGGGCGGGGAAGCGCTTTCCCCAATAGATCCGCTTTGTCCTGTATATCCATAACACAGCGGTGGCCGCATGTAAATAGCTGAGCAGGTGACAGCCCGACAGGCCAGGCAGGCGGCGGTCGTCGCAGAGCTCCCGCGCTGGAGGAACACGACGTCGGCGTTGAGACCGCACCTCCGGTAGCCTGCGCGCCCGCCATGAGCCCGCGCGTCGCCTTCGCCACCTACTCCGCGATGCCCGAAGGCTGGACCGACGACCACGCTCCCGCCGCGCTGCTCGGCGCCGAGTTCCGGACGTGGTCCGACCCAGCCGTCGACTGGGAGGCGTACGACCGCGTCGTGCTGCGCTCCACGTGGGACTACACGCAGCGCCCGGACGAGTTCCTCGCCTGGTGCCACGCGGTCGGTCGGCAGCGGCTGCGCAACAGCCCCGGGCTGATCGCCTTCAACGCCGACAAGCGCTACCTCGCGCAGCTCACGGCGCCGACGGTGCCGACCATCTTCGTTGCGCCCGGCGATCCGCTGCCCGCGCTCGACGGCGAGGTCGTCGTCAAGCCCAACGTCTCCGCCGGCGCGCGCGACACCGGACGCTTCGGGCCGGCGACGCATGGCGACGCCGTGGCGTTGATCGAGCGCATCCGCGCGAGCGGCCGCGTCGCGCTCCTCCAGCCGTACCTCGACGCGGTTGACGAGCATGGCGAGACCGCCCTCGTCTTCATAGCCGGACAGCTCTCGCACGTCGGGCGCAAGCGCGCAATCCTGCGCCCGGACGAGGTCGCGCCGCTCGCGGCCGGTCGCCAAGCCCCCGCCGCGGCGATGCTTGAGGACGACCTCGTCGTCGCCGGCACGGCCGACGCCGCCGAGCAGGCGCTCGCGCAGCGCATCCTCGCGGAGATATCGGGGCGCTTCGGGACGCCGCTCTACGCCCGCGTCGACCTCGTCCGCGGGCACGGCGGCGAGCCGCTGCTGCTGGAGCTGGAGGTCACCGAGCCCGTCCTCTACCTCGGCACCTCACCCGGAGCGTCCGAGCGCTTCGCCGCCGCCGTGCTGGCCTGCTGACCCCGAGCCACTCGGCCCGCAGGCGCTCCGAGGGCCGGCCCCGCGCTGAGCGGAGCCGGCCCGTAGTGCGAAATGCAGAGGCGCTAGTCGATGTAGATGCGGTCGATCTTGAACGAGCCCGTTCTGGTGGTGTCGTCGGACGGATCGATGCGCAGTTGGCGCAACGTCTGTTCACTCGACCAGTCTCTGACTCTGCTCATGTCTATGTTGTAGGTGGTGTAGCCCGAGTTCGCGGTGATCGGGAACTGCGTGCCTCTGTTTCTTTCGTAGGTTCTCGAGCTGTCGGTGATGAACAGCACGGCGGCGGTTCTCGAGGCGGACGTGTTCTTCATCCGCACGTGGATCGTTCTCGCGCTGCCGATCGGGACCGCGAGGTTTTCCATCGAGACGATGTGCGGATCTTCGTTGATTATCGTGCCGCCGATCCCCTTCGTCCCGCCGTCGTTCACCCATGTGAATTCATTTACGCTTCTGGCGACGACTTCCCAGCCGATCGTGTCGGTCTCGAACGGCCACTCCTTGAACTCGTCGTCGCCGAGGATGTCGAACTGGCGGACGGTGAGTCTCTCGTTGCCCGGTTCGCCTTGAACCGCCATCGGGAAGTTGACGATCTTCGATTCCTTGTACCGCTGGCGGTCTATCCGCCAAGGTCCCTCGGCGGACGGCATGCCGACTCCGGGCAGGAGCGGTTCGAGGCTCCAGGTGCTCCAGTTGCTGGTCGGCGTGGCCTCGGCCGTGTAGAGCTCGAAGCCTCTTCTGAAGTCCCACGTCTTCACCGCTCTGCCAAAACTGTCGGTGACCTTGATCCAGTCGATGCTGACACTGCCTCTTCTCGCGCCCTTTGCGGGGCTGAGCTCGAGCGTGCGCAGCGTTCCCGTCCAGTCAGCGTCGGTCATGTTGAACGTGTATTCGGCGTAGTTTCTTTCCGGCGTGAATCTGAATCTCTGCTGTCTCGTCGCTTCCCAGCCGGTGCTTTCGTCGGTCACCCAGGTGACCTCGAATTCTCTGGCTTCGGTGTCGTTTCTCATCCGAACCCGCACCTGGTTGGTGCCTTCGGTGCTGATCGGCACGTTGACGTAGCCCGAGTCGATGATCGTATTTTCCGAGAACAGCTGCACGTTGAGGTACTCGCCGCCCTGCCATGTCAGGTTTCCGTCCGGCAGCGCTCTCTGGTCGTAGACGTTTTCGTTCCACGCTGACCAGCCGGTCTCGTTGCGCCCATAGACGACATAGGCGTTGTCGCCTCTGTCGAACATGATTTCGCCGGTGCCTGGCTTGGTGAGAATTCTTTCTTCCGGCTCGACGAAGGTCGCGGCCCAGGTGCCGCTCGTGTCGCGCCACCAGTGCGCCTCACGGCTTCTGGCGTGAGCTTCATCGTCGCTCTGCACTTCGGACACGTAGCCGAAGACGTGCGGGTTGTTGTTCGAGTCGACTGCGAGGCCCGACGCGTAGAACATGTAGCCGGGCGGCTCCGGGGAGACCTGCGTGTCGGTCAGGTCGAGGATCGTGATGGGATCGCTTCCGGCCGTGCCGATGGTTCTTCCGGCGCTGCTCTTCCAGTTGGCGCCGAGATCGTCGCTGTAGGCGTAGTGGACGCCATGGTTGCCGGCGAAGCCGAGCGCGTTCTCGCGCCACGCCCACGAGACGTGGAGACGTTCGTTCTTGTCGAAGACGAACTGGCTTATGTAAGGGCCGCGCTCTCTCGACGTCGTTTCACCGGCCGGGCCGGCACCGTCAGGGTCGAACGTGTAGTTGTAGGTCCCTCTGCCGTCTCTGTGGCCTAGCAGTATCCGGCCGTTCAGTCTCCAGGTGCCGTCGTTGTTGTAGGTGTTGAGCACCTGGTCGCCACGCGCCGAGGCGTCATAGCGATACGAGAAGTAGAGGTTCCAGTTGTTGTCGTTGAAGTACGTCGGATACGTCATCTCTCTCTCGAGCGTCGCTTCTGCCTGGAACGTTCTCTTCACGAATCTGCAGTTGGCCAACGTGAAGTTTGCCTGGGTTTGTTCCATGCAGCCCGTGGCCGACTGCAGATAGCGGTGCACGCGGTCGGTGTTGTGCAAGCTCCAGCTGATGTGCAGCCGTCCGTCTCTCGGGCTGATCCCGAGCCCGACGGCGTTGTGCCCATCGGTCGTCGCTTCGAGATACTCGAGGTTGTCGCCTCTTTCGTCGAAGCGCATCGTCACGACGTTGTCATCCGACAGCCGCCGGCGCGAGATCTCCAGATACACCTGACCGGTCGTTCTATCCACAGCATCCCAGTAGCCGAAGTACTGGTAGCCGCCGTACGTGACGGAGCGGTAGATGCCGCTCCATTCGTGGACGTCGCCATCCAGTGTCAGCGACGTGTCGGTCGACAAGTCGAAGCTCGTCGACGCCGATGCCGACCCGGCAAAGGCGCCGAGCAAGCACATCAGTCCGAGCACGGTGCCCATCAAGGCACGGCGACATAGCAAGCCAATACCCATCGTCTTCCCCCTTGAGTGAAATTCATGGGCCGACGTGGTCGACCCACTGCCCTACGCAGCCAGCGTGGGGCATTCGATTACCTAGGCCGAACCTGCCCTTTCTGACGAACGGCGGGCCGAGCACAGGAAAGCGTTTGCCTGACTATCAATAACACAGCCGCGACCCCTTGTAAATAGGGCGCGCAGCCGCTGCGTCTCCCCGGCGACCACCTGGTCGTACGCCAGATGCGGGAGACTCGATGCAGATGAACGCCCGTGCCGACGCCCACGCCCTGCTCGGCGGCCGCTTCGAGGTGCGTGTGCTGGAGCCCTCGCCGCCGGCGGTGGCCGAGGCGCCGTGGTTCGCCGACGATCCGGTCGCGCGCGGCGAGGTCCCGGCCGGTCGCCGCCTCGTCTCCCCCGTCACGAACGGGGACGTCTCATGGGACGAGCTGGCACGCGAGGATCCCGAGATCGCGGCCTGGTGCGCCGACCGCTGGCTCGGCGCCTGGCGACGGCTCGGCCCGGCGCCAGCCGCGCTGCCCACCACACGCGTGGCGCTCCACCGCCTCGCCGAACTCGTCATGTCGCCGGCGCGCGCGAAGGCGAACGGCAAGATCGCGCTGCGCTACACGCACGGCGGCTTCGGCACGCCCTTCTTCGGCGACGACGTGCAGCTCCGCGTCCGCGGCGCCGAGCTGATCGTCCAGCGCGGCATCGACGCACGGCACACGCCGATCACGACGCTCCGCTCCGCCGCGGACGCGATCGGCCGCGACCTGCTCCCCGGCGACCTCGCGCTCGACGACGCGCCGCTCGCGGTCCATCCCACGGCCTCCGCGTTCCTCGGCGACTGGTACGGCTTCGGCACCTCAGTCCTGGAGCAGTTGCGCGCCGAGGCACTCGTCGGAACGGATCCCTCTCGTGTCCAGCTCTGGGTCGAGCACTTCGACCTCGCCGTCGAGACCGGATCCGAAGCCGCCGGCCAACGCGCCGCCTACGGCGCCTCCCCCGGCGACGAGCTGCATCCCGAGCCTTACCTCTACGTCGCCCCCTGGAACGCCCCACCGCCAGGCGAGCTGTGGAACGCCACGGCGTTCAACGGCGCCGAGCTCCCGTACACGGAGCTGCTCCAAGCAACGGACCAGCGCGCCACCGCGCTCGCCTTCCTGCGAGCCAGGCTCGGAGCACTCGTGAGCTGAGCGCACCGGCAAACGCCGATCGGGCGGGTGGCGTGGGGATCGCTGTCACAAGGCGCTTGCCGCCGGTGACACGATCCCGACGACAGGACCCGCCCGCCAGCCACACAAGGACCCTCAGCCCAGCAACCCCACCCGCTGCGCCCGCTGCACCGCCTCCGCCCGGTTGCGCGCCTTCAGCTTGCGGTACAGCGCACTCGTGTGTTCCTTGACCGTGTGCGGAGACAAGTAGAGCTCGGCGGCGATCTCGCGGTTGGTGGAGCCGGTCGCGATCAGCGCGAGCACCTCCTTCTCACGCTCGGACAGCAGCGTCGCGGGCTGGTCGGCCTGCGGCGGGAACATCGTCATCCCGAGCCCGACCATCCGCACCGCCATCGCCACGTCGTGCGCGCCCCAGTCCTTGGAGACGAAGCCCGACGCGCCGGCGGCCTTCGCGGCCTGCGGCGAGATCCGTCCCGCGCCGGAGATCAGCAGCACGCGCGTCTCCGGCGAGCTGGAGCGGATCGACTCGCAGATGTCGGCGCCCGATTCGCTGCCGAGGAACAGGTCGACGAGCGCGACGTGCGGGCGGTAGCGGCGCGTCATGTCCAGCGCCTCGGTCGCGTTGCGCGCCGCGACGCAGCGCTCGACCCACGACTGCTCGCCGAGCAGCAGCCGGAAGCCCCAGTGCACGACGTCGTGGTCGTCGACGACGAGCACGCGCAGGCGGCGGTCGTCCGTCGTCGAAACGCGGTTCGGCACGTTCATCGCGACGGGACCTCAGCCGCGCGAGCACGCCCCATCGCACGATCGAAGCGGTCGAGCTCCGGCCACTCCGGCCCACCCCCGCCCCGCTCCGCCTCGACCGGCACCACCAGGCGCACGCGCCAGCCCGGCGGGTCGACCGACTCGTCCGGACCGAACTCGACGAAGCCGCGGTGCTGGATCGCCTCGAAGACCGCGAGCCGCAGCCCCATGCCGCCGCTCTCGCCGGCGGGCAATGCGCCCACACCGTCGTTGCGGATCTCCAAAGTGAACGTGTCCGCATCGCACGTGACGGCCACGTCGACGCGCGCCGGGTCAGCGTGCTTGCGTGCGTTGCGCAGCGCCTCGCCGAGGACCGACTGCGCGAGGCCCTCGAGCTTCGGCGGCACGACCGTCCCGTTGTCCCACTGCAGCTCCACCGGCAGCCCGGTCTCGCGGCCGATGCGGGCGATCTCGGCGCGCAGCGTCGTGCCGGTCTCGGCACTCAAAGCCGCGAGCGGGCGCTCCAGCGCGATCCGCAGATCCGCGAGCGCCTCCTGCATCTCAACGCGGCAACGTTCGCGCTGCTCGTCGGTCAGTGGCGCCTTGGCGCTCAGCACGAGCGAGACGCCGAACAGCCGCTGCATCACCCGCTCGTGGATCTCCCGCGCGAGGTCGATCCGCTCGCCGAGGCGGCGGGTGCGCTCCTGCTGGCGCGTCGCGATCCGCGCGGTCGCGGCGAGCGCGGCGGTCTTACCGAGCGTCCACATCAGGTGGCGCTCACCGTCGCCGAGCTCGAAGTCGCCGCCGCCGCGATCGGCCGCGATGATCCCGTACTGGTGCCCGGCCGCCGCCAGCGGCGTCGCCACCAGCGCGGTGATGCCGAGCAGCTTGGCGTAGTCGCGCGGCACCTCGTGCTCGATCGCGTCGGCCTTCACGAGGATCACGCGGTCCTCCGCGAGTGCGCGCTGGGCGATCGGCGCCTCCTCCAGCGTCGGTCGCAGCTTCGCCAGGCGCGTGAACGCAATCCCGTGCGAGCCGACGGCGCGCACGCGCTGACGACCGGAGTCGTAAAGGAAGATCGCGGCCCGCCGCATCGTCGTGAGGCGGCAGATCGCCTCGCAGATGCGGTGGTAGAACTCGCTTGAGGTCGTGTCGCTCTCGATCTCGGAGAGCAGCTCGACGAAGACCTCGAGCGGCTCCACCCCGGCGAAGAGGCTGCCGCCGGCTGGCCGTGCCGGCGACGGGCTTGCGGTGCTCACAGCGTCGATCGTACGCCTCGCCCCTCTTCGGTCCGGGTCAAGACCAAGCACGCTACCCCCCGAACGGGGGGATGGGAACCTCTGGACGCCCTCCTAGGCTGCGGCCGCAGCGAGCGCGTGACGTGCGCGAATCTCGTACAGCGTCGTGCGCTCGGCGGCTGGGCGCCCGGCCGCGTGCGCCGCCGCGATCAGCTCCGGCGGGTCGAGCTTGACGCCGTGGTAGCTGCCGGCAAGACGGCTGATCGACTCCTCCATCAGCGTCCCGCCGAGGTCGTTGACGCCCCAGCGCAGCGCCTCCGTCGCGGTCTCGACCCCCATCTTCACCCAGCTCGCCTGGACGTTGCCGATCGACCGGCCGAGCGCGAGCCGGAAGACGGCGGTGTGCTTGAGGTTCTCCTCACGGCTGATCTCCTCCACCCCGTGCGTGCGGCCCAGCAATGTGTGGAAGGGGATGAACGAGAGCGGGACGAACTCGGTGATCCCGCCCGTACGCTCCTGCAGCTCGCGGATCACGCGCATGTGCTCGGCCAGCTCCCACGGCTCCTCGATGTGGCCAAACATCACGGTGGAGGTCGACCGCAGCCCGGCGCGGTGCGACGCCTCGATGATCTCGACCCAGCGCGCGACCGGCAGCTTGTTCGGGCTGATCCGCTCGCGCACGCCGTCGTGCAGGACCTCGGCCGCCGTGCCGGGCGTCGAGCCGAGGCCCGCGTCGCGCAGCCGCGCGAACACCTCCGACGGCGCCAGCCCGCTGATGTCGACCATGTGCGCGATCTCCATCGGCGAGTACGCGTGCAGGTGCAGCTGCGGCGCCGTCGCTTTCGCCAGCCGCAGCCAGCCGAGGTAGTCCTCCAGCCCCCAGTCGGGATGGATGCCCGACTGGATGCACAGCTCCGTCGCGCCGTACGCGACCGCCTGGTGGATGCGCGCGACGAACTCCGCCTCGCCGTGCTCGTAGGCATCCGGCGACCGTTTGCCTTGCCCGAAGCCGCAGAACGCGCAGCCAACCGTGCAGACGTTCGAGATATTGATGTTGCGGTTCACGACGTACGTGACGGTCTCGCCGGCCAGCTCCGCGCGCAGCTCGTCCGCGGCCGCCCGCATGTCCTCGATCGCCTCCGGCCGCGTCTCGGCGAACATCGCCGTCAGCTCCTCGGCTGTCAGCCAGCCGCCGTCGCGCGCCTTCTCGATCGCGGGACCCACGAGATCCACATTGATCGCGAACGGCGCGTCCTGCCGCCCGGACCCGCGTCGCGGGATGAACGACCAGTACTTCGTCTTGATCGTGTCCAGCACGCCCTGCGCAACCCAGTCGCTGTCGATGTACTGCGCGTACACGCACAGCCGCTCCGTCAGCGCGACGCCGTCCTGCGCGAGCCGCTTGCGCGTCTGGTGCGGGCTCGGGAACGGATGCTCCGGACTGATGTGGTCGCCGTTCGCGCTCAGCCCCCCGAGGTCGGTCGCACCGGCGGCGACCAGCTCCGGCCACCAGTCCGCGAGGTTCGGCGGGATCTGGATTCCCACGTCCGGCATCAGCCGCCGGCACTCTGCGATCAGCCGCTTCATGTCCTCGATCGACACCGGGCCCGCCCCGCCCTGTGCCCACTTGGGCACCGGCAGTTGGGGATGCGCGCCTATCCCGGTGCGCCAGAACGCGTCCGCCGCAGCGGTCGCGACGTCCGCCGGCTCCTCGCCGTAGTAACGGCGGTGCGGGACGAAGTTCTGCAGGATCACCTCCTGCAGGTGCCCGTGGTCGGCGTGCACCGCCGCCAGCGCCTCCAGCGACGCGACGCGGTCCTCCTCCGTCTCCCCGATGCCCACGAGGATCCCGCTCGTGAAGGGGATCTTCAGCTCCCCCGCGTCGCGGATCGTCTGCAGCCGCAGCACCGGGTCCTTCGTCGGCGAGCCCTCATGGGCGACGAGGTCGTCCCGCACCGACTCCAGCATCAGCCCCTGCGACGCGGTCACCTCGCGCAGCCGCCCGAGGTCCGCTCGCGACAGTGCGCCCAGGTTCGTGTGCGGCAGCAGCCCCCGCTCCAGCGCCCGCTCGCACGCCCACGCGACGTACCCGACGAAGTCCTCGAAGCCCAGCGCCGCCAGCCGCTCCCGCACCCCCGCGTGATGGGCTGGGTCGTCGCCCGTCAGCACCAGCAGCTCCTTCACCCCACGCCGCGCCGCGCCGTCGATCAGCGCCTCGACCTCCCCCGGCGTATGCAGGTGCGGCCGGTGCGTCGCAAACGCGCAGTACTTGCAATGCGACACACACGTCCGCGACAGCGACAACGTGACGTTGCGGCTGAACGTGACCCGGCGGCGCATTCCAGCGGAGTCTAGACACGCCCCGCCCCCGCCCCGCCGGCAGCGCTGCGCGTAATCGGCACGAACCGCACGGGACACGCAACAGCTCCCGAAACACGATGGCCGAGTGGACGACTTCCCCTCGCTCAAAGCCCGCCGGCTGCTCGCGGTCTTGACTCGCGAACCGCTGAACTATCGGGTCGTTAGGCAGAACGGCTCGCACCGCACGCTCATTGCTCCGGGGCGCCCGACCATCACGTTTGCGTGGCACGCAGCCAAGACCGTTCCGCCAGGCCTCGTTCGCAAGGTCCTCGTGCGCGACGTGGGGCTGGACCCACGCGAGGCCCGGCGTTTACTCTAGGAGGCATCATGGACCGGATCCGCGTCATCTACCACGACGAGTCCCCCCACGGCTGGTGGGCAGAGTCGCCGGATGTCGAGCGCTGGACGGCGGCGGGCGACACGTACGACGAGGTCCGTCAGCTCGCCGAGGACGGCGTCCGCTTTGCGCTCGAGCGCGACAACGTGCTCGTCGTCCATCTCGTGCCGACATCCGCGTAGCGCCTCCCGCCCGGACGACCGCCTATCCTGCCCGGCCGATGCGCCGGATCCTCCCCCTTCTGCTCGTCGCGCTCGCGGCGCTGCTCGCCGCGTGTGGCGGCGGGGACGCCACGGACGCACGGCCTGAGCAGGATGCGACGCTCGTGCTCGACTTCACGCCGAACGCGGCGCATGCCGGGATCTACTCGGCGGTCGAGCGGGGCTTCGACGACGCGGAGGGCGTGCACCTCACGGTGCAGGTGCCGGGCGCGTCGACCGACGCCGTGAAGCTGCTGCTCGGCGGCCGCGCCGCGTTCGCGGTGATGGACATCCACGACCTCGCGCTCGCGCGCGAGCGGGGGCGCGACATCGTCGGCGTGATGGCGATCGTCCAGCGGCCGCTCGCCGCTGTTCTGACGACCGCCGACGTGAAGGGCCCACGCGACCTCGAGGGCCGCAAGGTCGGCGTTACCGGGCTGCCGAGCGACGACGCGGTGCTCGCCTCGATCGTCGCGGGCGGCGGCGGCGACCCGTCCAAGGTCGACAAGGTCACGATCGGCTTCAACGCCGTTCCCGCCCTGCTCGGCGGCAAGGTCGCGGGCGCGACCGCCTTCTGGAGCGTCGAGGGCGTCGCCCTGCGCGCCGCCCGGCCCGGCGCCCACGAGCTGCGCGTCGACGACTACGGCGCCCCGCAGTACCCCGAGCTCGTGCTCGTCACCAGCCGCGCCCGGCTCGACGAGGAGCCGGACCTCGTCCACGCGCTCGTGCGCGCGCTCGTGCGCGGCTACGGCGTCACGATCCACGACCCGGCGAGCAGCATCAGCGACCTCCAGGCGCAGGTCCGCGGCCTCGACCGCGCCCAGCTCGAGGCCCAGCTCGAAGCGCTCGGCCCGGCGCTCTCCCCCGCCGGCCGCGGCGTCGGCACGCTCGACCCCGCGACGCTCGCGCGCCTGGTCGCGCTGGGAGGCCCGCTTGGGCATCGTCAAGCGCTCGCCCGACGTCGCCCGCGCGTTCGACACCGACGTTGTGCCGGACTCCGGCGCCGCCAGCGACGACGCGTCCTAGTCGGTCCGACGCCGAGCTGTGCACGTCTGTGAGCGCATAGCGACCACGGACCTGCACTCCTCCCTTGCTAGCCGCGGATCAGCAGGCGGTTCGCAGCGCGCTGGGTGACGCGCCGCACGAGCCGCGGGGTGACGATCCGCAGCATCGCGGCGAGCCAGTACGGGCGCGGCACGTAGCGCTCGGCGCGGCCGCCGGGGCCGGCGTCGAGGATCGCCTCGGCGACGCTGGCGGGCTTGGCGACCGCCCAGGCGGTTGCGCGCCGCTCGACGAGCATCGTCTGCGGGAAGCCCTCGGTCGCGACGAACCCGGGCAGCACGAGCCCGACGTGGACGCCGTGCGGCTTCTCCTCCAGGTGCAGCGAGTCGGTCCAGCCGGCGAAGGCGAACTTGCTCGCGGAGTAGGCACCGCCAGCGGCGCGGCCGACGCGCCCCGCGGTCGAGGCGACGTTGACGATCGACGAGGGAGCGCTGGCGCGCAGCAGCGGCAGCAGCGCCTCCGTCAGACGCAGCTGCGCGTCGAAGTTCAGCTCCATCGTGCGGCGCACGTTCTCCCAGCCGCCCTCGGCGAACGGCGCGTTCCAGGAGTTGCCAGCGTTGTTGACGAGCAGGTCGAGCCGCCCGCCGTACTCGTGCTCGACCGCCTCGCGCACGCGCGCCGGGGCATTCGCATCCGTCAGGTCCACCGCGACCACGACCGCCCCGCCGATCTCGTCCGCCAAAGCGCGCAGACGCTCCTCGCGCCGCGCCACCAGCACCAACCGGGCGCCCGGCTCGGCCGCGAGCCGCCGCGCGGTCGCCTCGCCGATTCCGCTGGACGCTCCGGTGACGACGGCGATCATGCGCTGGAGTACAACGCAATCACGCGTACGGCGTCGCGCTTCGACGTCGCCGCTACTGCGCGCGGAGCGTGCGGAACTCCTGCCGGACGGACTCCGGCCGGCCCCACATCTGCGTGACCTCGACGCGCCCGCTGCGCACCTCGCGCACGGCCAGCTCCGCCTCGATGCCGGCCTCGTCGAGCAGCTTCAGCGCGCAGTGCGCCGCCGGCACCGCGGCGGCGTGGCCGAAGCGGTGGGCGACGAGCACGCGCCAGTGCCAGTCGTGCTGCGAGTACGGCTGCGCGTTGCACGTCACGAGGTAGACGGCCGCGTCGACGTAGCGGGACTCGTCGCGCAGGCGCAAGTCGAACTCGAGGTCCGTCCAGTCGTCGGGAAGCGAGTCGACGATCTGCTGGAAGGTGTCGGCGAGAGCCATCGCGGCGAAGGCTAACCGAAGAACGTCCGGTAGAGCAGGAAGACGTTCAGCGCGACGATCGCCGCCGCGACCGTCCACGCGGCGATCGTCGTCCCGCGCCGGTTCACGAACGTCCCCATCACCTCGCGGCTGCTCGTCAGCCAGATCAGCGGCACGAGCGCGAACGGGATCCCGAACGACAGGATCACCTGGCTGATCACGAGCGAGCGCGTCGGGTCGAGCCCGATCGCGAGCACGATCAGCGCCGGCGTCATCGTTACCAGCCGCCGCACCATCAGCGGGATCGTGCGAGCGATAAAGCCCTGCATGATCACCTGGCCGGCGTACGTGCCGACGCTGGAGCTCGCGAGCCCCGAGGCCAGCAGCGCGCACGCGAACGCCAGCGCCGCACCGCCGCCGACGAGCGTCTCGAAGCCGGAGTAGGCGCCCTCGATCGTGTCGACGTCCGTCAGGCCCGAGTCGTGGAACAGCGACGCCGCGATAATCAGCATCAGCATGTTCACGAGGCCCGCGAGCGTCATCGCGATCAGCACGTCGGCGCGCAGGAAGCCGAACAGGTGGCGGCGCTCCTCGTCGTCGGCCGCGGGGATCCGCTCCTGCGTCAGCGCCGAGTGCAGATAGATGACGTGCGGCATCACGGTCGCGCCGAGGATCCCGCAGGCAAGCAGGATCGAGTCCCCGCCGTTGAAGCTCGGCACGAAGCCGCCGGCCGCCGCCCCCCAGTCGGCGCCGATCCGCAGCGTGTCGTAGAGGAAGCCGAGCAGGATGATCGCAAGCATCGCCCCGACCGCCAGCTCGAAGCGGCGGTAGCCGCGCGACTGCAGCCCCAGGATCGCGAAGGCGACGACCGCGGTTATCAGCCCGGCCGCGAACAGCGGCACACCGAACAGCAGGTTCAGCGCGATCGCCGCGCCGATGAACTCGGCGAGGTCGGTCGACATCGCGATCAGCTCGGCCTGCGCCCACAGCCCCCATGACGCCGGGCGCGGCATCCGCTCGCGGCACAGCTCCGGCAGATTGCGCCCGGTCGCCAGGCCGACCTTCGCCGAGAGCGTCTGGATCAACATCCCCATCAGGTTCGCCGCGAGCACGACCCACAGCAGCGCGTAGCCGTGGCTTGCCCCGCCGGCGATGTTCGTCGCGAAGTTGCCGGGGTCGACGTACGCGATCGCGGCGACGAAGGCCGGGCCCAGCAGCGGCAAGATCCCGCGCAATCCACGGCGAGCGCGGATCTGCTGAAGCGCGCTCGGCGACGGCAGCGCGACAGCGGCGGAGTCCTGCACCACGGTCGTCGGCGGGTTCACGGCGATGATTGTGGCACATCTAAACCTTGGATGTGGTCCGTATACAAGTGTCGCGCCGACGGTCGCTATCCTCGATCCCGTGACGACCACGATTGACCACGTCGCGGACGAGCAGCAGACCGTCCGCCATGGCGCCGGCATCGTCGACCGGTCCGAGCGCGGCAAGCTCGCGCTCACCGGCAGCGAGGCGAAGCAGCTGCTGCAAGGCCAGGTGACGAACGACGTCGAGGCGCTGACGCCCGGCAGCGGCTGCTACGCCGCCCTGCTGACGCCGAAGGGGAAGATGCTCGGCGACCTGCGGATCCTCGACAGCGGCGAGGAGCTGTGGCTCGACACCGAGCGCGGCGCGCTGCAGGCGATCTTCAACGCGCTCTACCGGGCGCGGGTGGGCTTCGACGCCGAGTTCCACAAGCGCACGCTGGAGCGCGACCTGCTCTCGCTCGTCGGACCCCAGGCGCGGCAGGTCCTCGGTCCCGCCGCCGAGTCGCTCCCCACCGAGGAGCACACGAACGCAAAGGCCGAGCTCGACGGCATCGCAGTCCTGCTGATCGCGACCGACCTCGGCGTCGACCTCGTCTGCCAAGCCGAGGAGACTGCCGCGCTCGTTGTCGCATTGGCGGCACGCGGCGCGCTCACCGTCTCGGAGGCGACCGCGGAGTGCCTGCGCGTCGAGCACGGCCGCCCGCGCTACGGGCTCGACCTCGACGAGGCGACGATCCCACAGGAGGCCGGCCTCAACGAACGCGCGGTCTCCTTCACGAAGGGCTGCTACGTCGGGCAGGAGACAGTCGCGCGGCTCCACTACAAGGGCAAGCCCAACCGCCACCTGCGCGGGCTGCGGCTGTCCGCCCTGGTCCCCTCCGGCACCGAGCTGCTGCTCGGCGGCAAGCCGGTCGGCACGCTCGGCAGCATCGCGAACTCCCCCGCGCACGGTCCGATCGGCCTGGCGCTCGTACGCCGCGAGGCGCCGCCCGGCTCGATCGTGCAGGCCGGCGAGGCGTCGGCCGAGGTCGTCGAGCTGCCGTTCGCGACGGCCTCCGACGCCGCCTGACGCCGCATCTCCCGTCCCACGGTCGTGTTGTGACCGTTGACCCGGGTACGATGTCTGTGCACGGGGTCACCAGCGAAGGAAGGAGGCGCCCGATGACCACATCCGCAGCCGACCGCGACGCAAGCCGTCAGCTCCTCGAGCTTGAGGAGCGGACCCGCACGGCGTGGGAGGACTACCGCAGCAGCGTCAGCGACCTCGCAGGGCCGCAGTACGACGAGACCGAGCCCGTTTCGTGGGAGCGTCTCCAGCAGGCCCTCCACGAGGTGGCCGACGAGCGCGACCGCCTCGTCGGCGTCGCCGCGTCCGCCTCGGACGACGAGGCGCACTAGCAGGACCCCCGCCCGGCGCAGCGAGCCACGCTGCGCCGGCACCCCGAAAACGCGGAAAATGCACGGGATACGTGTGATGCGCCATGCCGGCCTCGCGATTGACTGGTCAGTCGGCTAAGGTTCCGGCTCTGAGCGGTCTCGGGGGCGCCGGCAATGCGGCGGACCGCTGGACGGACAGAGCGGAACAGGAGACCGAGGCGACCATGCGGATGCGGATGCTCGGAGCGCTCAGCGCAGCAGCGATCGTCGTCGCGACGACGGCGGCGGGATGCGGCTCGGAGGCCGCGTACGACAACGCCTCGCGCCCGCCGGCGCCGATCAACGTCGCCGTCGCGCTCACGAACGGCCGCGTCCAACTCTCCCCCTCCCGCGTCGGTGCCGGCCCGATCGTCCTGCTGGTCTCCAACCAGGGCGCACGGTCCCAAGACGTCACACTCACCGCGCCCGAAGGCGCGACCAGCTCCTGTGTCGAGGCCGACGCCTCCAGCGGACCGATCAACCCGCGCGGCGTCGCCCGTCTCCCGCTCGACCTCGTCGAAGGCGAGTGCCTCGTCGGCGTGCAGGACGGCAGCCTGAGCCCGGCGCGGCTCACTGTTGGGCCGCTGCGCCGGTCGGCGCAGCAAGACGTCCTCCAGCCCTAGCGGCGTCTCGTCGCGTCTGGCAGTGGGTCTAGCGTCGTGGATGCCATGCGCGTCCTCGACACCATCGACGAGCGGGCGATTGACGAGCTGACGGCTCGCGACGAGTTCTTCTGGCTCGACGTCGTCGACCCGAGCGCCGAGCAGCTCGGCGGGCTGGCGGAGCGGTTCGGGTGGCATCCGCTCGCGCTGGAGGACACGCGCAAGTTCGGGCAGCGCCCCAAGCTCGACCGCTACGGCGACCAGATGCTGCTCGTCTTCTACGGCGCGCGCGACGCGGGCGCGGACACACCCGAGATGGTCGAGGTGCACCTGATCGTCAGCGGCTCGTGGGTCATCACGGTGCGCCGCGGGCGCTGCGGCGAGCTCGAGGAGCTGCGCCGGCGCCTGGACGCCGAGACCGCCGAGAGCGAGCAGTTCGTCGTCTACCGCATCCTCGACACGCTCACCGACACTTTCTTCCCGGTGCTGGAGAAGATCGACGACGCGATCGATGAGCTGGAAGACGCGATCGTGCTGCAGCCCGATGACGAGCAGCTGCAGCGCGTCTTCCATCTCAAGCGCAGCCTCGTGACGCTGCGGCGCATCGTCACCCCGCAGCGCGACCTCGCCGCCCGCACGATCGAGGAGATCGGCGAGCTGCCGGGCCTGGATCCGGGCACGCGCGACTACTTCCGCGACGTCTACGACCATCTGATCCGCGTCTCGGACATGGTCGACTCCTACCGCGACCTGCTCACCGGCGCGATGGACGTCTACCTCTCCACCGTCTCCAACCGCCTCAACACGGTCATGAAGCAGCTCACGCTCGTGGCGACGGTGTTCCTGCCGATCACCGCGCTGACCGGCTTCTTCGGCCAGAACTTCGGCTGGCTCGTGCTGCACGTGCGCTCGCTGTGGGCGTTCCTCGTCTTCGGCGTCGGCGGCGCGCTGCTGTCCTGCGCGCTGCTCTACACCTGGTTCAAGCGCAACCGCTTCCTCGAATAGGCCCATTGCATAGGTGAACGTCCTCGCAACGCTACGATTCGCCCCCTCCGTAGCCGTCGAAAACGAAGAGGTGCCGTGTGGCTGTTGACGTGAGCCAGGTCGCGACCGTCGCGACCGAGCCGGGAACGCTCCCGGAGACGATGACCGCCTGGGTGATCCGCGAGGAGCGCTTTGGCGAGCCCGTCGACGCCTTCCAGGTCGAGCAGATCGAGACGCCCGCGCCGGGCGCGTTCGAGGTCGTCGTCCGCGTCATGGCCGCCGGCGTCAACTTCAACAACGTGTGGGCGGCGCTCGGCGAGCCCGTCTCGGTCATGAAGTACGGCGACCACCCACAGTACGGTCACCACATCGGCGGCTCCGACGCCTCCGGCATCGTCTGGAAGGTCGGCGAGGGCGTCACCCGCTGGCAGCCCGGCGACGAGGTCGTGATCCACTGCAACCAGGCTTCCTACGAGGATCCCGAGGTCCATGGTCTCGATCCCCTCGCGGCGCCGTCGCAGCAGATCTGGGGCTACGAGACGACGTGGGGCTCCTTCGCGCAGTTCTGCAAGGTGCAGGCGCAGCAGCTCCTGCCCAAGCCCGCGCACCTTTCCTGGGAGGAGGCGGCCTCCTACGGCCTCACCTACTTCACCGCCTACCGCATGTTGATGGACCAGGCGAAGCTGCAACCCGGCCATCGCGTGCTGGTGTGGGGCGCAGCCGGCGGCCTCGGTGTCTTCGCCACGCAGCTCTGCAAGATCGCGGGCGCGCAGTCGGTCGGCGTCGTCTCCTCGTCCGACAAGGGCGAGCTGGTCAAGCAGCTCGGCGCGGTCGACTACATCGACCGCAACGAGTTCACGGGGATGATGCGCAAGGGCGGCGAGACGCCCGAGGAGGACAAGGCGCGCTTCAAGGAGTCGCGCCGCTTCTGCAAGGCGGTCGAGGAGAAGCTCGGCGGCGCGCCCGACATCGTCTTCGAGCACGTCGGCAAGGCGACGTTCCCGACTTCGGTGCTGTGCGTCAAGCCGTTCGGCAAGGTCGTCATCTGCGGTGCCACCTCCGGCTTCCAGCTCGACTTCGACGTGCGCTACCTGTGGATGAAGCAGAAGCAGATCATCGGCTCGCACTTCGCCAACGCCTGGGAGGCGACCAAGGCCAACGAGCTGATCGAGCAGTCGCTCGTGCGCCCGGTGCTGTGGCAGACGATGGGCTTCGAGCAGGTCGCCGAGGCCCACCAGCTCCTGCGCGACAACAAGCACCTCGGCAAGATCGCGATCCTCGTCGGCGCCACGGCGGAGGGCCAGGGCAAGACGGCTGAGGGGCCTGGCGCCATCCGGGCGGAGGTCGGGGCGTAGGCCCCGACCGATAGGATTCAGCGCCATGGCTGGAGTCGTTCACATCCCCTGGTACGCGACGGGCTTCCGCGGCGACTCGCTCGCCGAGGCCATCGCCGAGGGCACCGCCGCGTCGATCCGCTACGGCGCCACGCAGTACTCCGTCCAGCGCTCGCGCGACGACCGCTACAAGATCCTCCAGATGGTCTGGTTCGAGTCGAAGTCAGACTGGGAGGCCTACTGGGAGGGTCCGGAGATGATCGGCCTCCGCACCAGCTGCTCCGGCTGGTTCCAGATCCCCGTGCTGTACGTCTGGCACGACGAGGTCACGGCTGACGTCGTGACGCTCGACGCACCGGTCGCGACGCCCGCACCGGCGCCGGTCTCAGCTTCTTAGGCCCTGCCCAGCTCGCCTTCGGCGCGGAGGGCAAGCTCGATCTCGAACCGCTGCTGCGGGTCATCGAGGGTGTCGCCGAACAGCTCCTTGAGCTTGGCGAGGCGGTAGCGGACGGTCTGCGGGTGGACATGGAGGTCATCCGCGACGACTTGGAGGCGGCCCTGAGCTGCGATCCAGGCGGCGAGCGTGGTCGTCAAGCGGGTCCGTGAGCCTGCGGGCAGGTCGGCCAGCGGGGCGAGGCGAGCGCGCACGAGCTCCTGCATGAGGCGACTGTCGCTGCGCAGCAGCAAGGCTGCGGCATACTCGGCCGCGTCGAGCAGGCCCTCAGCCGGTGTCGCTGCCTCCCCGGCAAGCTCGAGGACGGCGAGCGCGCGGTCACGGCTGAGCGGCGCGTCAGTCCAGGGCACGGCGGGACCGAGCGCGGCGCAATGGCGTGGGGCGATGGCGCGTTCGAGCTGAACGCGACAGCCAGGCCGGTCGGGGTCGCGCACGAGCGCGCAGACGACATGGCCGAACGTCTCCGAGATCGTGTCCTCCGGGAGGCGCGGGAGGACCCGGGCGGCGTCGCCGGCAGGCATCAGGAGCGCGGCGAGGCGATCGGGCAGGCGCCACTCGGCAGTGCGGGCGGCCTCCTCGACGTCGAGGGGGTTCGCGGGCGGATCGCGCACCAGCAGCCGCGCCAGCCGCTGCCGATGCGCCCGCCGCTCGCCCGCCGCAGCGGACTGCTCCAGCGCAAAGCCCTCCGCCGACTTGGCCGACAACTCGTCGATGTAGGCGAAGATCGACTCCGCGAGGCGGTACAGCGTCTCGGGCGGGAGGCCGGCGGCGACGCCGACGGCGGAGAAGCGACGCCATGCCACACGTGCGCCGACGCGGTACGCGTTCAGGAGCACATCCAGGCTGCGGCCGGCACGCACCTCGCCGCGGCCGAGATCACTGTAGACGCGTGCCCGTGGGACGCGTCCACCGGCCTCGATCCCGTCGAGGAATTGACGCATCGCCTCCTCGACCCCCGCGACGAGGCCGCGTCCGAACGGTCCCTCCAGCGGCCGCGCGTAGGCCGGGACCTCGACGCGGATCGCGGCGATCGTCTCCTGTGCGACGGCCTTCAGCTCGGGGCGCAGGACGGTCGCCACCTCGGCGGGCAGCTCGTGCCAGGGGCGGAGGAGGTCAGAGTCGGCCATTTCTTGTAGGAAAGCTACAAGAAAATGAGATCAGGACGTGATTTACAGACGATGTGGTCCGCCGGAATGCGCCGTATGCTCCAACCCATGACCCGCGCCAATCGCATCATCAACGTCGTCGCGGTCGTGCTGCCGTTCATCGCGTTCCTTGCCGCCGTCGTGCTGCTGTGGAACAAGGCAGTCGACTGGACCGACCTCGGCATCTTCGCTGTCTTCTACGTCGCCACCGGCTTCGGCATCACGATCGGCTACCACCGCCTCTTCACGCACCGCGCCTTCGAGACCTCGACCCCCGTCCGCGTCACCTTCGCGATCCTCGGCTCCCTCGCGGTCGAGGGCAGCGTCATCACCTGGGTCGCCGACCATCGCAAGCATCACGCCTTCGCCGACGAGGAGGGCGATCCGCACAGCCCGCACGTGGACCGCAAGCCGGGCTTCCTCGGCGCGATCCACGGCCTGTGGCACGCCCACCTCGGCTGGATGGTCAACGGCACGCACCACGGCCGCGCCTCCGCGCACCGCTACGCGCCCGACCTCGTCAGGGACCGGCCGATCCGCTGGGTCAACCGCACCTTCCCCCTGTGGGTCGCGCTGACGCTGCTGCTGCCCGCGCTCGCCGGCTTCGTGCTGACAGGCTTCACGTTCGCCGGTGCGGCGACGGCCTTCCTGTGGGGCGGCCTCGTGCGCGTCTTCTTGCTGCACCACGTGACGTGGAGCATCAACTCGATCTGCCACTTCTTCGGTCGCCGCCGCTTCGACGTCGAGGACCAGTCGACAAACGTCTTCTGGCTCGCGATCCCCTCGCTCGGCGAGTCGTGGCATCACAACCACCACGCCTTCCCCACCTCCGCGTTCCACGGCATGAAGCCGATGGAGAAGCTCGCGGACCCGGCGGGCCTGGTGATCGCTGGGATGGAAAAGCTCGGCTTGATCCGCAACGTCGTGCGCGTCAGCGCGGAGAAGCAGGCGGCGAAGACGCTGCCGAACGCGGCCTGAGTCGCAGCAGCACCGCTCCAAAAGCGCATCTGGCGCGTTTCGTACGATGCACGCTCCCGCGGCCGGTCTCTAAACCCGGCCGCGGTCTGGCGTCTCCCCCATGCGTCCGCGCCGTCTCCACCTCCTGCTCCCGCTCGCGCTTGCCGCGCTGCTGCTTGCGGCGCCGCCCGCGCTGGCCGGCGGGCTCGTGCAGCTGGACGGGGTCGTGCTGCGCTTCACAGGCGACGGCGAGGAGCCGAGCAACGTCACGATCTCCCGCGAGAACGGCCTGCTGACGCTGGCCGAGAACGCCAGCCGCATGACCGCCGGCGCCGGCTGCACCGTCAGCACGGACGGCTACACCACGACGTGCCCCGACACGGGCATCGAGCGGATCGAGGTGCGGCTCGGCGACCTCGGCAGCGACGTGCGGATCCGCGCCGACCTGCCGACGCTGATCCAAGGCGGGATCGGTGACGACCTGCTCGTCGGTGGCCCGGCCGAGGACGCGATCGACGGCGGCGCGGGCCAGGACGTGCTCGCCGGCGGACCCGGCCTCGACGTACTGCGCGGCGGCCCCGGCGACGACCTCGCCACCTACAACGACCTGATCGCCGCCGACGGCACGCTGCAGCCGCGGCGCGAAGCGGTCCGCGTCGCGGTCGGCCGCCTTGACTACAGCGGCAGCGTCGCCGACGACGAGCGCGACACGATCGCCGAGGACGTGGAGCAGGTCGAGGGCGGCGCGGGCGCCGACCGCTTCGAGCTGCGCGACGGCCGCGCCACCGCGGTCGCGTGCGGCCTCGGACGCGACCGCGTGATCGCCGACCCGCGCGACGAAGCCGACGTCGATTGCGAGACGACGACCGTCGCGCCTCCGCTCGGCGGCGTCCGCCTGCTGCTGCCGACGCTCGCGTTCCCCTTCACCAGCGGCAGCGACAGCGGCCGCGGCGAGGTCGTCGTGGAGCCGGTGCTGCCGCTGCAGAATGGCGCCGTGGCTGTGCGGGTGAGCTGTCCGCTCGGCGTCGGGTTGCTCGATCTCGGCGGGCCGGGCTGCAGCGGGCGCGTGCGCTTCCTGCGCGGCAAGGTGCTGATGGGGATTCAGACCGTGGCCGTGGCACGCGGCAAGACGAAGGTCCTGCGCCTTCCGCTGAGCACCTCCCGTGCGCTCGCGCGCCGCCCCGGCGGTCTCGCGATGACGGTTGTCGCGCTGCCGAGCCGCGGCGACGTCCAGCGCGTCCTGCGCTTCGTCGTGCGCGGTTAGCTGTCCCTTCTTTCCTGCCTATCATAGGATTGGTCGGATGAAACGCACGACGATGCGCCTCGGCACCACCGACCTCGAGATCACCCGAGTGGGACTCGGCACGTGGGCGATGAGCGGCTCCGCCACGAACGAGTGGGGCACGCAGGACGACGACCTCTCGATCGCCACGATCCACCGCGCCGTCGAGCTCGGCGTCAACTGGATCGACACCGCCCCGGTCTACGGCTTCGGCCACTCCGAAGGCGTCGTCGGCCGCGCGCTCGCGGCGCTGCCTGAGACGGACCGCCCGCTCGTCTTCACGAAGGTCGCGCTGGAGAAGCTCGACCACACGACGCGCCAGCCGATCCCCACGACCGAGGCCATCGACGTCCGCGCGGAGCTGGAGACGTCGCTGCGCCACCTCGGGATGGACCACGTCGACCTCTACCAGGTGCACTGGCCGCCGGCAGTGCCGCCGACGCCGCTGGAGGAGTACTGGCAGACGATGGTCGACCTGCGCACCGAGGGCAAGGTCCGCGCGATCGGCCTCTCCAACCACGACGTCGCGCAGCTCGAGCGTGCCGAGGCGATCGGCCACGTCGACTCGCTGCAGCCGCACTTCTCGCTCGTGCACCGCTCTGCCGCGGCCGAGATCGCGTGGTGCGCCGAGCACGGCACGGGCGTCATCGGCTACTCGCCCCAGCACCACGGCCTGCTGACCGGCGCCTTCTCGCTGGAGCGCGCCGCGGCGCTGCCGGAGGGCGACTGGCGCCGCACCGACCCCGACTTCACGGACAAGCTCGCCGAGAAGCTCGAGCTCGCCGATGCGCTGATCCCGATCGCCGAGCGCCACGGCGTCACGCAGTCGGCCGTCGCGATCGCCTGGACGCTCGCCTGGCCCGGGTTCACCGGCGCGATCGTCGGCGCGCGCAACCCGGAGCAGGTCGCGGACTGGATCGACGCGTGCGACCTGCAGCTCACCGACACCGACCTCGACGAGCTCGAGGCCGAGCTCGCACGCACGGACGTCGGCAACGGCCCGCAGCGACCGCCGCAACACCGTCCCGCGTGAGCGCTACCCCTGCTCCAAAGGCGCCATCGTCAGCCCCGCTCCTGCGAGCTGCTCCCAGTAGAGCTCCGCGATCTCCTTCTCGCCGGTCCACACGATCGCCTGGCCGGTGCGGTGGATGCGCTCGGCGTAGTCGTAGCCGACCGGGACGCTGACGCCCGGGACGTAGCGCGCGAGCGTGCGGGCGACGTGGTCGAACGTGTTGTGGTCGTCGTTCTTGACGATCACGCGCCAGTTGCCCCCGAGGCCGCTGCCGGGACCTTGGACCCGCGGGCGTTCGATCGTCTGCGACATCCCGGGCGGGACGATAGCGCCGTGCGGCGGGCGGGCTACTCCGCGGCGGCGGCCGCTGCCTGGCGCTCGTCGTGCTTCTTCCAGTAGCGCCCGAGGCCCTGGGAGATGTGGTCGGCGGGGACCGCGGAGGCGTACGCGGCCTGCACAGCAGCATCGCCGGCCGTCGCGACGCGCTCCCGCACCGCCGCCTCGACGGCTGCCGGATCGCCGCGACGCGCGAGCGCGGCCAGCTCGCGCAGCGATGCGCGCATGGCGTCGAGCTGCGCGGGCGCGTCCTCGACGAGGCCGAAGTGCGTGAGGCCCAGGCTCGTCGGCTGCCACTCGGCGAGCAGGTCCAAGGAGCGCTCCCAGGCCTCGACGTCGACGTCCGGCGGCGGGGCCGGCGCGATCGTCACGGTCGCGGGCGTGATCCGCACGCCGCCGGTGTCGCCGACGAACGCGCGCCCGGACTCCTCGTGCAGGTAACAGACGTGATGCGAGGCATGGCCCGGGGTGTAGGCGACGCGGAAGCCGCCGGAGAGCGGGATCGTCTCGCCGCCCGTGAGCGCGTGGACGCGCTCGGCCGGCACCGGCAGCACCTCCCCCCACAGCGGCTTCATGTTCTCCTCGCCGTAGAGGCGGCCAGCGCTCGACAGCAGCTTTGAGGGATCGATCACGTGCGGCGCGCCGCGCTCGTGGACGTACACCTCGAGGTCAGGCCAGCGCTGCACCAGCGCGCCCGTGGCACCCGCGTGGTCGAGGTGGATGTGCGTCAGCAGCAGCGCGCGCGGGCGCCAGTCTCCCAGCGCCTCCAGCAGCGTCGCCGAGGCCGACTCCGGACCCGGGTCGACCAGCACGTCGCCCACCTGCCAGCAGCAGATGACGCGCTCCAGCCCCTGGTGGCGAACGTCGATCGGTCGATGAGGTACGTGGCCTTCCACCTATCTGAACCCTACAATCGTGGGCATGAGCGATGCGCCCCGACCTCCCCACCGCCTGCCGCAGCCCGACCGCCCCTGGATGATGCGGACCTACGCCGGACACTCGACCGCGGAGAAGTCCAACGAGCTCTACCGCGGCAATCTCGCGAAGGGCCAGACAGGCCTCTCGATCGCGTTCGACCTGCCGACGCAGACCGGCTACGACGCCGACCACGAACTGGCGCGCGGCGAGGTCGGCAAAGTCGGCGTGCCGGTCGCGCACAAGGGCGACATGAAGGCGCTGCTGGACGGGATCCCGCTCGACAAGATGAACACGTCGATGACGATCAACGCGACGGCCGCCTGGCTGCTCGCGCTCTACATCGTCACAGCGGAGGACCAGGGCGTTGCGCCGGCCGAGCTGCAGGGCACGACCCAGAACGACATCATCAAGGAGTACCTGTCGCGCGGCACGTACGCCTTCCCGCCCGGCCCCTCGATGCGGCTGATCGCCGACATGGTCGCCTACACCGTCGACCGCGTTCCGAAGTGGAACCCGATCAACATCTGCTCCTACCACCTGCAGGAGGCCGGAGCGACGCCCGTGCAGGAGATCGCCTACGCGCTCTCGACCGCGATCGCCGTGCTCGACGAGGTGCGTGAGCGCGTGCCGGCCGACCAGATGGGCAAGGTCTTCAGCCGCATCTCCTTCTTCGTCAACGCGGGCGTGCGCTTCGTCGAGGAGCACGCGAAGCTGCGCGCGATGGGGATCCTGTGGGACGAGCTGGGCCGCACGCGCTACGGCGTCGAGGACGAGAAGCAGCGCCGCTTCCGCTACGGCGTGCAGGTCAACTCGCTCGGCCTCACCGAGGCGCAGCCGGAGAACAACGTGCAGCGGATCGTGCTGGAGGCGCTGGCCGTGACGCTGGGCCGCGACGCACGCGCCCGCGCGATCCAGCTCCCGGCTTGGAACGAGGCCTTGGGTCTGCCGCGCCCGTGGGACCAGCAGTGGTCGCTGCGCCTGCAGCAGGTGCTCGCATTCGAGACCGACCTGCTCGAGTACCCCGACATCTTCGAGGGCTCCGTCGTGATGGACGGCCTCGTCGCCGAGCTGCTCGACGGCGCCCGCGGTGAGATGGCGATCGTCGCCGAGCACGGTGGCGCGGTCGAGGCGGTGCCGTACATGAAGGCCGCCTTGGTGGAGTCCCACCGCGAGCGGATCCGGCGGATCGAGGCGGGCGAGCTGAAGGTCGTCGGGCAGAACGTCTACACGGAGACCGAGCCGTCGCCTCTGACCGCGGACGGCGACGGCGGGATCCTCGTCGTCGACCCCGACGTGGAGCGCCACCAGCGCGACGCCGTCGCGGCCTGGCGGGCCGGGCGCGATCAGGCCGCGGTGGATGCGGCGCTGACCGAGCTTGCGCGCGTCGCGCGCTCAACGGAGAACGTCATGGACGCCACGATCGCCGCCGCCCGCGCGGGCGCGACGACGGGCGAGTGGGCGCAGACGCTGCGCGACGTGTTCGGCTCCTACCGCGGGCCGACCGGTGTCGGCGAGGCCGCCGCGATCGGCAGCGACTCGCTGGAGGAGATCCGCGACGAGGTCGAGCGGGTGTCTGACGCGCTGGGCCGCCGGTTGAAGATCCTCGTCGGCAAGCCGGGGCTCGACGGCCACTCCAACGGTGCCGAGCAGATCGCCGTGGCGGCGCGCGATGCGGGCATGGAGGTCGTCTACGAGGGGATCCGGCTGACGCCGGCGCAGATCGCGGCGAGTGCGTTGCAGGAGGGCGTCCATGTCGTGGGGTTGTCGATCCTGTCCGGCTCGCATCGTGAGCTGATCCCGTCCGTGATCGAGGCGTTGCGCGAGGTGGGCATCGGCGAGGTGCCGGTGGTCGTCGGCGGGATCATCCCCGTCGCCGACGAGGGGCCGCTGAAGGACGCAGGCGTCGCGGCCGTCTACACGCCGAAGGACTTCGACATCACGCGCATCATGCGCGACATCGTGGCGCTCGTGGCTGAGCGCAACGGCGTGGCTGCTACTTCCGCCTGAGCCCGAGCGTGGCTGCGGGCGGGTGCGCGGGCGTGGCTGCGGGCGGGTGCGCGGGCGTGGCTGCGGGCGGGTCCTGTCGTCGGGATCGTGTCACCGGCGGCAAGCGCCTTGTGACAGCGATCCCCACGCCACCCACCCGATCGGCGTTCCTGCCGCGGCGACCGTCCTGCCTGGTGGTCGCAGGACGACCACAGGACAGGACGGTCGTGGCAGTCGTGCCCGGTGCCCGATCGGCGTTCGCCCGCTGGCGCGGCTAGCGTTCCGGCGATGACGGACGGCACGAACCTCGGGTCCCGGCTGCGGGACGGTGACCTTTCGGCCGCGCCTGCCGTGCTGAACCTCGTGGAGAACCGTGCGCCGGGGGCTCAGGCGGACATCGCGGCGCTGTTGGCGGCAGTGGCGCCCGCTGCGCTCGGGGGCGAGGCGCCGGGCCACATCGTGGGCGTCACCGGCCCGCCGGGCGCCGGGAAGTCGACGCTGCTGTCGCAGCTCGTCGCGGGCTGGCGCGGGCACGGGCGATCGGTTGCGGTGCTCGCGGTGGATCCTTCCTCCAAGCGCTCGGGGGGTGCGCTGCTCGGGGACCGTGCGCGGATCGAGCATGACCCCGCCGACCGCGCGACGTTCATCCGCTCGATGGCGGCGGGAGGGCGGCTCGGCGGGCTCGCGCCGGCGACCCGTGCGGCAGCGCATGCGCTCGCAGCTGCCTTCGACATCGTCGTGATCGAGACGGTCGGCGTCGGTCAGTCGGAGACGGAGGTCGCTGAGGTCGCGGACACGGTCGCCGTGGTGGTGCAGCCGGGCTCGGGCGACGTGCTGCAGTTCCTCAAGAGCGGGATCATGGAGATTCCTGACGTGCTGGTCGTGACGAAGGCCGACCTCGGCCAGGTCGCCGTCAGTGCCCGGCGTGACCTGCATGCCGCGCTGCACTCGCTCGGTGCGCGCGAGACGAAGGTCGTCGCGGTCAGCTCGGTCGCACCGCCGCAGGGGATCGAGGAGCTGCTCGACGCGCTCGACGCGCACCGCGCCGCGAGCGACATCCCCGCCCGCCGCCTGCGTGCCCGCCGCCTTCACGCGCTCGCAGAGTTCACCGCCGAGCACGGCGAACGGGGATTGCGCGCGCTCGGCGGCCGCCGCGATGCGGAGCGCTGGCTCGCCGCGCAGGACCCCGGCCTCGACGTGCCGGCATTGGAGCGGGCGCTGGCCGCTCGCGCGGCAGACGCGACCTGAGCAGTGCGGCTCTGAGTACCCGTGAGGTACTGAAACCCGCACTGCTCCACCGAACCCGGCAGAATCCCCGGCGTGCTCGTCGACCTGCTCGCGCTGCTCGCCGCCTTCGTGCTTGGTAGCGCGCTCGCTGCGCTGTTCGGGGCGACGAACCTCGGCACGGCGCTGACGTTCGGGACGATCGCGTTCGCCGCGACGCTCGTGGCGCTGATGCTGTGGCGCGAGCGGCCGCGGTAGCGCACCCGGCGCGGGCGGACTGGCTGCGCAGCTAGGGTTCGCCACATGGCCGTCTCGATGCCGCAGGTGGAAGGTGTCTCGCACCGCGACGTGAATGCCCGTGGGCTGCGCTTCCACGTCGCCGAGGCCGGTCCGGCCGATGCGCCGCCGGTCGTCCTGCTGCACGGCTGGCCGCAGCACTGGTACATGTGGCGCCATGTGATCCCGCTGCTGAGCGCGGACCACCGCCTGATCGTTCCCGACCTGCGCGGGCTCGGCTGGAGCGACACGCCGAAGAAGGGCTATCTCAAGCAGGAGCTGGCCGACGACGTGCTCGCCGTACTGAGCGAGCTCGGCGTCGAGCGATTCGACCTGATCGGCCACGACTGGGGCGCCTTCGCGGGCTTCCTGATGTGCGCGAGTGCGCCGGAGCGGGTCGGCCACTACGTCGCCTGCTCGATCCCGCATCTGTGGCCGCCGCAGGAGCGCCCGAGCCTCAAGCGCCTCTTCAACCTCTGGTATCAGGTCGCCCTCGGGACCCCCGGCCTCGGCGCCCGCCTGATGCGCAACGGCAAGTTCACGCGCCAGGTGCTCACCCTCGCACG
The DNA here is from genome assembly GCA_963774115.1 of uncultured Actinomycetes bacterium. Lineage (GTDB taxonomy): Bacteria > Actinomycetota > Thermoleophilia > Solirubrobacterales > Solirubrobacteraceae > Conexibacter. Next base: position 387,958 of record CAVZDN010000001.1, read on the forward strand.
CAGCCACGGCGACTACAGCGACGAGGAGATGGCCGCCTTCGTCGACGTCCTGCGCCAGCCCGGCCCCGCGCACGCGACCTCGCTGTACTACCGCACGTTCCTGCGCAAGGAGCTGCGCCCGCTGATCTCCGGGGAGTTCAAGAAGGTCCCCTTCACGACCCCCACCCGCCTGCTGTGGGGCGCCCGCGACCGCATCCTCCAAGGCGCCCACAACACCGGCGACCACGAGGCCTTCGCGCCCAACCTGACGATCGAGTGGGTCGAGGACACCGGCCACTTCCTGCCCGAGGAGCGGCCTGAGCTGGTCGCCGAGCGGGCGCGGGCGTTGTTCGCGAGCTGAATCCATGGCCCTCGGCTGCTTCATCTCGGTCGGCCGCTCGATGGATCAGGCGATCGAGCGGGTCCAGCTCGCGGAGCGGCTCGGCTACGAGTCGGTCTACGTGACGCACATCTCGGGCCGTGAGTCGCTGACGGTGCTGACCGCGTACGCGATGCGGACGGAGCGCATCCGGCTCGGGACGGGCGTGGTGCCGATCTACACGCGCACGCCGGCGACGATGGCGCAGACGGCCGCCACGATCGCCGACGTCTCGGGCGGGCGGCTGACGCTCGGGCTGGGCGTCTCGCACCGGCCGGTCGTCGAGGGCTGGCACGGGCAGACGATCGACAAGCCGGTCGCGGAGATGCGCGAGTACGTCGCGATCGTGCGGGCGATCCTGCAAGGCGAGCAGCCGCCGGCCGGCGAGAAGTGGCAGACGGGCTTCCAGCTGTCCGGGTTCGATCCGCTGCCGCAGGTGCCGGTCTACGTCGCCGCGCTCTCCCCCGCGATGCTGCGGCTCGCCGGAGAGATCGCCGACGGCGTGCTGCTGTGGCTCTGCACGCCCTCCTACATCCGCGACGTCGTGATCCCCGAGGTGCGCGCCGGACGCGAGCGCGCCGGCAAGACGCTTGAAGGCTTCGACATCGTGCCGGCAGTGCCGTCCGGCGTCGTCGAGGATCCCGCGGACGCGCACGCCTCACTGCGGCGAGAGCTGATCCCCTACTTCGGACTGCCGTTCTACCGCGCGATGATCGAGCGCTCCGGCTACGGCGAGGAGATCGCCGCCTTCGACGCGGCCGCCGGCACGCACGACATGGCGCAGATGCAGGCCGCGATCTCCGAGCGCTTCCTGAACGAGCTCGCCGCGGTCGGCGATGCCGGCGCCGTGCGCGCCGGCATCGAGCGCTACAGCGCCGCGGGCGCGACGTCGCCGTGTGTCGGCCCGGTGTCACGCACCGACTTCGTCGCGACGCTCGAAGCGGCTGCCGGCGCCTGAGCGGCGTACCCTGAGGGCATGCGCGAGCCTCTGCTCGACGGGCACGGCCGGACGATCGGCGACGTGCGCGTCTCCGTCACCGACCGCTGCAACTTCCGCTGCCAGTACTGCATGCCGGCGGAGGGGCTGCCGTGGCTGGAGCGCGCGGAGGTCCTGAGCTTCGAGGAGATCGTGCGGCTCGTCGGGCTGCTCGCGGAGATGGGCGTCGGCGACGTGCGCCTGACGGGCGGCGAGCCGCTCGTGCGCCGCGACTTCCCGCGCCTGGCCGCGATGCTGGCGGCGCTCGACGGCGTCCACGACCTCGCCGTCACGACGAACGGCTTTCTGCTGGAGCGCGACGCAGCGGCGCTGGTCGACGCAGGCATCGACCGCTTCAACGTCTCGATCGACTCGCTGCAGCGCGACCGCTTCTACGAGATGACGCGCCGGGACGCGCTGCCGCAGGTGCTCGCCGGGCTGGAGGCGCTCGCCGCCTTCCCGCAGGCGCACCCGATCAAGGTCAACGCGGTGGCGATCCGCGGCTTCACCGAGCAGGAGGCGCTGCCGTTCGCGGAGTTCGCCCGCCGCCACCCCTACGAGGTGCGCTTCATCGAGTTCATGCCGCTCGACGGCGACCACGCCTGGACGCCTGAGCAGGTCCTGACAGGCGAGGAGATCCGTGCCGCGATCCACGCGGTGCACCCGCTGGAGCCCGAGCCGCGCGAGCCGAGCGCGACCGCCCGCGTCTACCGCTTCGCCGACGGGCAGGGTCGCATCGGCTTCATCAACCCCGTCTCGGAGCCGTTCTGCGGCGACTGCAACCGCATCCGCCTGACCGCCGACGGCCGCCTGCGCACCTGCCTCTTCTCGCTCAACGAGACGGATCTGCGCGGCCCGCTGCGCGCCGGGGCGTCCGACGACGAGCTGGAGCAGACGATCCGCGACGCCGTCTGGCGCAAGGAGCTCAAGCACCACGTCAACGAGCCGGGCTTCGTCCAGCCGGCGCGCACGATGTCCGCCATCGGCGGCTAGGAGTCGCGCCCGAAGCCCGTCGCCACGCGCGACAGCTCATGCGAGCTGATCACGCGGTCGACTAGCCCGTAGTCGCGCGCCTGCTCGGCGGTGAAGTAGCGGTCGCGGTCCATGTCGTCGTGGACCTGCTCGACGCTTTGCCCTGTGTGGCGGGCATAGACCCGATCGAGGTGGGCGCGCAGCTCCAGCGTCTCGCGGGCGTGGATCTCGATGTCGCTGGCCTGACCCTGGAAGCCGCCGCTGGGCTGGTGGATCAGGATGCGGCTGCTCGGCAGCGCCATCCGCTTGCCGGGCGTGCCGCCCGCGAGCAGCAGCGAGCCCATGCTCATCGCGACGCCGAAGCAGATCGTCTGCACGTCGGGCTTGATGAATTGCATCGTGTCGTAGATCGCGAGCCCGGCGTAGACGACTCCACCGGGGGAGTTGATGTAGAGCGAGACGTCCTTGTCGGGATCCTCGGACTCCAGGTGCAGGAGCTGGGCCACGACGAGGTTGGCGATCTGGTCGTCCACCGAGGTGCCGAGGAAGATGATCCGCTCGTTGAGCAGGCGGCTGTAGATGTCGAACGAGCGCTCGCCGCGCGCGCTCTGCTCGACGACCATCGGGACGAGGGGCATGGCGGTGTATCCTTTCGACAACTGATTGGTTGTCATCAACCATAGCAACCATCTGGTTGTCAAAGGAGCGGACATGGCGGCAGAACGCGAGATCGAGATCGAGGCGACCCCCGAGGAGGTCTGGGACGCACTGGCGACCGAGGAGGGCCGCGAGCGCTGGCTCGACGAGCCCGACCGCACGATCCTCGTCGAGTCCGAGGACGCCCCGCACCGCCTCGTCTGGTGGTGGTGGGCTGGTGAGGAGCCGGCCACGCGCGTCGAGTTCCGCGTCGTCGAGGTCCCCGCCGGCACCCGCGTCCGCGTGATCGAGAGCGTGCCGTCCTTCCCACTCGCGACGCTCGCGGCGCGCTTCGCGCTGGTGACGGCTTGAGCCGTGTCGACGCGGTAGGCCCCGTCTTCGCTGCGCTCGCGGACCCGACCCGCCGGCACGTCGTGGAGACGCTGCTGGCGGAGGGCACGACGAGCGTCCCGGCGCTCGCAGCCGCGCTGCCGATCACGCGTCAGGCCGTCGCCAAGCACCTGACCGCGCTCGGCGACGCCGGCCTGATCGAGCGCGCCCCCGGCGCAGGCCGCGAGGTCCGCTACCGCCTCGCGCCCGGCGCAATCGCGCCGGCGAACGACTGGCTGAGCAGTGCCGCGGCCGCCTGGGACGATCGTCTCGCCCGCCTCAAAGGAGCGGTCGAGAGAGATCGTTAAGCGTGATGTGCGGTCCGCCGTAGACCGCGCATCACGCAAGGCCCCTAGAGTAGGGTCATTCTTATCGTTGGAGCGAATCTCAAGATACCTCTGTAGAAGAGAGATATCGGCGGACACGGCGCCAATGGCGACGTTAGGCTCGATTCCGAAAGCGGAAGAGGTCTCGTTTCATCGATTAGCATTTCCGACAACGTCGGGGACATCCCTCTCATTATCATCCCCATCACGGTTTCCGCGCCATATAGACATCTTTCTATCCCCATGAACGCTTCCACTAGGATTCCTTTTCTAGCTGGAATCGCCGCGTCCAATCGTACGTCTCTTATATTGGGTAGCGTTCCGGTGAACGATCTGTAGGTTATGGTCCAGGGCGCTCTCACTTCCGGGCTTAGCACTCTGACGATGGCGCCGACGCATCTTTCGAAGACGGCTCTCGTGATGCCGCCGGCGACTGCCCCTACTCTCTTCGCGATAGATCTGCCGAGGGTGAGTGTCAATCTTACTTCACATGTAAATCTGAAAATAGGTTCTTCTGCGATATCTGCAAACGTCAGGACTCCCGATGCGACGATTTCCGTCTGCGACAGCCCGATCGATCTGGATGCGGTCGCCGACCCTGAGGTCATCGCGCACAAGAGCGCGGTCATGAACGTCGCTGCCAGCAGCTTGCTGTAGCGCATTACCTTCCCCTTTTCGCTCGCGCATCCGCCTCGTGCGGACGGCTGTGAGGCCGCGGACTCCCGGCGCGTCTCCCCACCCCCTGCTCGTTAGCGCGACCCGCGCCACACCGCGACAAGCCCAGATTACATCGAGCCGGAAAGCGGTCTTATTGCCGCAGCGCCGCCTCGATCGCGTCGCGGAACTCCTCGAAGCCGAACGCACCCTCCAGCCGTGCGACGACACGGCCGCGGCGGTCGATCGTGAAGAGCCACGGCTCGGTCGTGAGCCCGAACGCCTTGAGCTGCGGACGCAGGCCCTTGTTCGCATCATTGTCGACGTAGACCTCATTGTGGATGAAGGCGACCCGATCGCCGTAGGCAGCCTGAAGCTGCGCGGCGATGTCCACGACCGGTCCGCAGACGCGCGACTGGCACAGTGCAGGCGTCGCGAACAGCAGCGCAACGGGTCGCTTGCCCAGCACGTCCTTGAGGTTCACGTCGTGCATGTCGTCGGGCGGGTCGCGCGTCTCGATCTTCGAGACGTCGCCGCCGGCCGACGCGACCGTCGGCGTGTCGATGCGCGGCGCCGCGTCGCCGACCGCGGGGATCGGGCTGGAACGCTTCACGCTGAGCATCAGCGCAGTTCCGTACGTCTTCGAACCGACCTTCGTCGCGGTCAGGGCATACCAGCCGCCGGGCGCCGGCAGGTCGACGTCGGCGTGGTAGATCGCCTTCACATCACCACTGTCGCCGGAGCTGGTGCGGCTGCGGAACGCCGGGCGCACCTCCAGCGAGTCGGCCGGGGCGAGGAACGGGCCCCGTGCGGGCTGAGCGGGCCCACGCGCTACGTAGACGGCGGTCGCGCCGTAGACGAAGGCGCTCTGGTCGTCGAGCAGACCGAACGCAAGACGGTTGCGTCCCGGCGTGTAGAGCGTGCTGGCAGCGCCACCCGTGAGGCCGGGCGTGAACGTGTTCGCGAGCTGCTGGAGCGTGCGCCCGCGCGGGGGCGGGAAGGCGTCGAGTGTCGGATGCGCGGCGGCGGCGAGGGGAGCCGAGGAGGGCGGCGCGGCCGTTGCATTGGGCGAGGACGCCCCGCCGCCGGCCGCCCCGCCACCGCCACCGCCGCACCCGGCGGATGGGATCGAGGCGGCGGCCAAGGCCGCGGCGGCGAACAGGACGCTGGTCGGCAGACGGGGCATCGAAGGGAATGACGCCGCGCGGGGCGCGCGTCTTCCCGGAAGGCTACGGGTTGGGCAGCACGGGCGTGTCGCGCGCACCGCTGCGTCCGTCTCCCAGGTCGATCATCGCCGCGGCCGTCAGCAGGTCCTCCGGGACGTTGACGTTGAAGAAGGGCCGCTCGCCGTCGCAGTCAAGCACGTGCGGATCGAGCGCCGCGACGGCGTCCGTCAGCCGACCAGGCCCTTCCGGCCGTTCGAGCGCCGCGGCGAGCGGCGGCAGCGCCTGCGGCAGGTAGAGCGCGAGCAGTGGCTGCAGCCGTCCGCCGGCACGCGGCACGACCGCGGGCCGGCCGTGCGGGTCCGCGCTCGCAAGCTCGCGCACGAGGTCGGCCGGCACGAACGGCAGATCCCCGGCGGCGACGAGCAGTGGACGCCCGCCCGCCTGCTGCAGCGCGTGCACGAGGCCGGTGAGCGGGTGGCGCGGCTCGTCCGGCTCCGCCCACACGGGGACGCCCGGCAGCCGCGGCAGCTCGGTGTCGCGCTTGGCGACGACGATCACCTCGCCGAGCGCGGCCCGCAGCGCTGCGACGGGATAGGCGAGCAGCGGCGTGCCGTGCAGCTCGACGACGCCCTTTCCGCCGCCCATGCGCCGCCCGGCTCCGCCTGCCAGCACCACGCCAATCGGGCGCATCGTGTCGCCCATCGCACCGCTCCAGCTTCGCTCGGATCTTGGGCGGGCGCTCCCGCCACCCCGTGCAGCATAGAATCAGAGCGATGGAGGGTTCTACCGGGCAGGAGACCGTTCGCAGCTGGTTGCGCTGCTACCGCTGCTGGTCGCAGAACCTCGAGGTGCAGGTGCACTACGAGGGGATCCACCGGATCGATCCCGCGACCGGCGAGCGCGCCGAGGTCGTCGACGAGATGCAGGAGGCCGTCGTGCAGTGCCTCGACTGCATGCACGACCAGCCCCACCTTGGCTTCCACAATGGCCGCGTCGAGCCGATCGAGGATCGCTGGGAACGGATGGTCGCCGGCACGCCCTGGGTCGCCTCCTGCACCGTCACCGTCGATGCCGACGAGGTCGAGACCTGCTCCGGCCCTGAGGCCGGCGACGCGCTCTCCTACGCCGCCTTCGGCGACCACGGCACGCGCGAGTTCTTCACCCACGTGCGCTTCCACAAGCACGACGACGACCAGATCGTCGTGCACCTGCTCGTCGAGCTCTACGCCCGCTCCGGCGAGGAGGCGACCGACGTGCTCGAGACCGCCGCCCGCGGCGCCCTGGCGATCACGTCGCTGGCGGAGGAGTCGCGTCCGCCCGCGTCGAGCGCCGACGACGTGCACTGAGCGCTGCGCTAGGCTGGCGCACGACGCCTCTGCTGCTCACCCGCTTGCATAGCCCGGCCGCCACGGCCGCTCCTGTCGCTCTCGCCGCCGTCGCGGCGGCCTGAGCCCACGCCGTCCGCACCCGCGGGCGGCTGACGACTTCCGACAGGAGCATCCGAATGCATCAGCAGGACACGACTCGACCCTGGTTCGAGGACTTCTTCCATGGGCTCGCGACCGAGCTGTGGCGACGGGCCGTCACGCCTGAGCAGACCGCGGCGGAGGCGCGTTTTCTCATGCACGAACTGCGCCTTCACGCGGGCAGCCGCGTGCTCGACGCGCCGTGCGGCTTCGCTCGCCATGCGCTCGCACTGGCCGGCGATCCCGGCTGCACGGTCGACGGCATCGACATCTCGGTGGAGTACGTTGCCGAGGCGCAGGCAGCCGCGGCCACGCATCCTGGTCCAGGGCGCGTGACGGTCGGCCTCGGGGACATGCGCTCGCTGCCGGCGGGCGACGGCTACAACGCCGCCTACTGCCTCGGCAACAGTTTCGGCTACGGCGACCATGACGACAGCCGCGCGTTCCTCGCGGGTGTCGCGGGTGCGCTGCGCCCCGGCGGGCGCTTCGTGCTGCACACGGCAACGGTCGCCGAGTCGCTGCTGCCGTCATTGAGACCGACTGCCGAGCACCGCTTCGGCGACCTCGTCATGCGGATCGAGAACAGCTACGACGTGACCGCGAGCCGGCTCGACGGCACGATGGAGTTCGAGCGCGGCGACGTCGTGCAGCGCGCCACCGCCAGTCACCACGTTCACACCGTCGCGGAGCTGCTGCGAATGCTGGCTGATGCAAGGTTGCAGCCGCTCAACACGTATGCGAACGCCGAGGGAGCGCCGTACGCGCTCGGAAGCCCGCAGCTCTACGTCGTCGCCGAGCGTATGGGCTGAGCGAACGCCCCCGGAGCTCTCTCACCGTCCTGCCTCATGGTCGTCCTGCGACCCTGAGGCAGGACAGCTCCGACGCGCGGGCCTCAGTCCCCGGCGCCGCCGATGAAGAGCACGAAGCGGTCGATGCGGTTGCGCTTGTTGAGGTGCGCCATCACGGCCGTCGTGCTGCCACCGAGGAAGGGCAGCGTGGCGAGCTCCAGTCCGCCGCCCTGCCAGCCGGCGATGTGCTTGGCGGCAGTCGGGAGATCGGACTTGGGCGTGCCGATCCGGTAGGGCGTGCCGCGGATCTGGACCTCCCAGGCGCGGCCGGTGACGGTGATGATCTGCAGGAAGCGGTCCTTGCACGGCAGCGGGCCGCCAAACGTCGTGAAGAGCAGTTTGACGCCGGTGCCCCAGCCCGCGACGCAGTTCTTCAGCGAACGCTCCGCACCCCACGCCGCGCGCACGTCGGCGAGCGTGGAAACGGCGTCGGAGGATCCCAAAGGCCCGACGCGCAGGTCACCAACCAGCCGCACCCCAGCGTGCTTGGTCGCGACGACGATGCGGGAGTCGCCAGGCGCCGCGATGGCGGCCGCCGGAGCGATCACAGCCAGCACGGCGAGGGCCACGAGCGCACGCCGAAGCACGCGCCGCGGAGACGTGGCGGGCATCAGGCCCCGAGCCGCGACTTCAGCGCCGCGAGCTGCTCGCGCAGCTCGGCCGGCAGCTTGTCGCCGAACGAGATGAGATGCGCGCGTATAGACGGCAGCTCAGCCTTCCACTCGTCGACGTCGACGCGCAGCAGCTCGGCGAGGTCCGCGGCGGAGACGTCGAGGCCGGCGATGTCGAGCGCGCCCTCGGCGGGCAGCAGGCCGATCGGGGTCTCGACGGCGGCGCCGGTGCCGGCGACGCGCTCGAAGACCCACGCCAGGACACGCGAGTTCTCACCGAAGCCGGGCCACAGCCACTTGCCCTCGGCGTCCTTGCGGAACCAGTTGACGTAGAAGATCTTCGGCAGCTGGGCGCCCTCGGTCCGGCCGATCTTCAGCCAGTGGCTGAAGTAGTCGGCCATGTGGTAGCCGCAGAACGGCAGCATCGCGAACGGGTCGCGGCGCAGGTTGCCGACGGCGCCGGTCGCGGCGGCCGTCGTCTCGGAGGCCATGATCGAGCCGAGGAAGACGCCGTGCTCCCAGTCGAACGCCTCGTGCACGAGCGGCACGACGGTCGAGCGGCGCCCGCCGAACAGCATCGCGTCGATCGGCACGCCGGCCGGGTCCTCCCACTCGGGTGCGATCGCCGGGTCCTGCGAGGCGGGCACCGTAAAGCGCGAGTTCGGATGCGCGGCAGCCGTCACGGAGTCAGGCGTCCAGTCGTTGCCGTGCCAGTCGATGAGGTGCTCGGGCACGTCGTCCGTCATGTGCTCCCACCAGATGTCGCCGTCGTCGGTCTTCGCGGTATTCGTGAAGATCGAGTTGGCGCGCGCAGTTGCGATCGCGTTCGGGTTCGTGTTCTCGTTCGTGTTCGGCGCGACGCCGAAGAAGCCGGCCTCAGGGTTGACCGCGTAGAGGCGGCCATCGGCGCCGAACTTCATCCAGGCGATGTCGTCGCCGATCGTCTCGACCTTCCAGCCGGGCAGCGTCGGGATCAGCATCGCGAGGTTCGTCTTGCCGCAGGCCGACGGGAACGCACCGGCGATGAACTTCGCCTCGCCCGTGGGCGACGTCAGCTTGAGGATCAGCATGTGCTCGGCCATCCAGCCCTCGTCGCGCGCCATCACCGAGGCGATGCGAAGCGCGAAGCACTTCTTGCCGAGCAGCGCGTTGCCGCCGTAGCCGGAGCCGAAGGACCAGATCTCGCGCGTCTCCGGGAAGTGGACGATGTACTTCTCGGTGTTGCAGGGCCACGAGACGTCCGCCTGGCCGGACTCGAGCGGCGCGCCGACCGTGTGGACGCACGGCACGAAGTGGCCGTCGGAGCCGAGCACGTCGAGCGCGCCCTGGCCCATGCGGGTCATGATCCGCATCGAGACCGCCACGTACGCGGAGTCCGTCAGCTCCACGCCGATGTGGGCGATGTCGGAGCCGAGCGGCCCCATCGAGAAGGGCACGACGTACATCGTGCGTCCGCGCATCGAGCCCTCGAAGATCCCGCTGAGCGTCTCGCGCATCTCGGCCGGGTCGCGCCAGTTGTTCGTCGGGCCGGCGTCGGCCTCATCGGCCGAGCAGATGAAGGTGCGGTCCTCGACGCGGGCGACGTCGCCCGGATCGGAGAGCGCGAGGTAGGAGTTCGGACGCTTGGCCTCCGAGAGCTTCTCGAAGGTGCCGGCGTCGACGAGCGCCTGGCAGAGGCGGTCGTACTCCTCGGCCGAACCGTCGCACCAGTACACCTGGTCCGGCTGGGTCAGGGCGGCAACTTCGTCGACCCAGGCGCGGAGCTTGGCGTGTGTCGTGGGTGCGTCGGTATCGGTGATGCTCACGTGATCTCCCTCATGACGGTCGCGGGACATCCGGGGGATTGTTCCATCGATTTCGGAAATGCGCTTCCGAACGGACTACGCGGGCGTCCCGGGGGACTTGCGCGGCACGAGCACGAGGCGCTTGAACTCCGCGACGAGCACGCCGTCCTGGTTCAGGACCCGCGTGTGGACCTTCACGACGCCGCGGTCGAGCTTCGTCTTCGACGCCTTGACGTCGAGCACCTCGGTCTCGCAGAAGAGCGTGTCGCCGTGGAACACAGGGTTCGGGTGGCTGAGCTCCTCGGTCGCGAGATTCGCGATCGCCTTGCCGGAGACGTCGGAGACCGACATGCCGAGCGCCAGCGAGTAGACGAGCGGCCCGACGACGACGTTGCGGCCCTGCTGGGATCCCGCCGCGTAGACGTCGTTGAGGTGCAGCGGATGGTGGTTCATCGTGATGAGGCAGAAGAGGTGGTCGTCGGACTCCGTGACCGTCTTTGCGGGCCAGTGCTTGTAGACCGCGCCGACCTCGAACTCCTCGAGGTAGCGGCCGTAGGGGTGGGCGCCGGAGGCCTCGCGGGTGGCCTGGTCGGTCTCGACGCCGTGTGTCGTGTCAGTCATGGACGTACCGTCCTGCAGGTTGGAAATTCGCAAGGAAAGACGGGAAGTGTGCCGCCTTCGCGTCGACCGTGCGCCGCGCTGACTGGTGGGTCAATACGATTTAGGTGACCAGCCACCTAAGTGAGAGACCTCAGTGCGCAATCCCCGTGACTTCGGAAAGCCGCTCGCCGTCGGAGCACCCGAGCCGCTGCTCGAGATTCCCGTACGGCCTTCGCGGATGATCCACTTTCTCGACTTCAGCAACGAGAAGATGGTCGCGAAGGTCCCCGACATCGCCCAGCAGACGGACATCCTGCTCGGCAACCTGGAGGACGCCGTCCCCGTCGACCGCAAGGAGGCCGCCCGCGAGGGCCTCGTGAAGGTCGGCCGCGAGGCGGACCTCGGCGACACCCAGCTGTGGACCCGCGTCAACAGCCTCGAGAGCCCGTGGGTGCTCGATGACATCACGCGGCTCGTCGGCGAGATCGGCGACAAGCTCGACGTCATCATGGTGCCGAAGGTCGAGGGCGCCTGGGACATCCACTACGTCGACCGCCTGCTCGCCCAGCTCGAGGGCAAGCACCACGTCAAGAAGCCGATCCTCGTGCACGCGATCCTCGAGACGGCGCTCGGCGTCGCGAACCTCGAGGAGATCGCGGCGGCGTCTCCGCGCATGCAGGGGATGAGCTTCGGTCCGGCCGACCTGGCCGCCTCGCGCCGCATGAAGACGACGCGCGTCGGCGGCGGCCATCCCGGCTACCGCGTGATCGAGGACCCGAACCCGAACAACCCCGAAGGTCCGCGAGCAAGCGCCCAGCAGGACCTCTGGCACTACTCGATCGCCCGCATGGTCGACGCCTGCGCGGCGACGGGGATCCTCCCCTTCTACGGCCCCTTCGGCGACATCGCCGACGACGCCGGCTGCGAGGCGCAGTTCCGCGCCGCCTTCCTGATGGGCTGCGTCGGCGCCTGGTCGCTGCACCCCAAGCAGATCGCGATCGCCAAGAAGGTCTTCTCGCCCGACCCCGAGGAGGTCAAGTTCGCCCAGCGGGTGATCGAGGCCATCCCCGACGGCGCGGGCGTGCACATGCTCGACGGCAAGATGCAGGACGACGCCACCTTCAAGCAGTGCAAGGTGATGGTCGGCCTCGCCGAGATGCTTGCCGCGAAGGACCCTGAGCTGGCCGAGGCGTACGGGTTCGTGACCACCACGACCGGGAGCTAGAGCGTGCGCTTCTTCGAGTACGAGTCGCGGCAGATCGTCGCGAAGGCGGGCATCCCCGTCTCCAAGCACGGCTTCGCCACGACGCCGGAGGAGGCGCGGCGGATCGCCGAGGAGATCGCCGGCCCCGTCGTGATCAAGTCGCAGGTGCTGACGGGCGGGCGCATGAAGGCGGGCGGCGTGAAGTTCGCCGACACGCCCGACGAGGCAGCCGAGCACGCCGAGTTCATCCTCGGGCTGGAGATCAACGGCCACATGCCGCGCGGCGTGCTGGTCGACTCGAAGGTCTCCGTCAAGCAGGAGTACTACGCGGGCGTCGTCTGGGACGGCACGCGCAAGCAGCCGGTGATGCTCTTCAGCGACATGGGCGGCATCGACATCGAGGAGGTCGCGGAGACGCATCCCGACCATGTCGGGCGCGGACACTTCTCGAACCTGATGGAGGTGTCGGACTATCAGGCGAAGCAGGTGATCGCTTCGATTGGCGTGACTGGGAGCGCTTTGAACCGCGCGACGCCGATCCTGACGCGGCTGGCGAAGCTGTTCGTCGAGCGCGACATGACGCTGGCGGAGATCAACCCGCTGGCGATGCTCGAGGACGGCAGCTTCGTCGCCGTCGATGCGCACATGGACATGGAGAACGAGGCGCGCCCCCGCCAAAAGACCCTGCTGAAGGAGCTCGGCGTCGGCGACGAGGAGACGCGCCAGGCGCGCGAGGCGACGCCCTTCGAGCTCGCCGGCGAGGCCGTCGACGCCGCGTCGCACCGCGGTGTGGCCGGCAACGTCACCGAGTTCGACGGCAACCTCGGGCTCGTGATCGGCGCCGGCGGCGGCTCGCTGACGCTGTTCGACGCGGTTCGCGCGCACGGCGGCAAGCCGGCCAACTACTGCGAGATCGGCGGCAACCCGTCGGTCGAGAAGGCTTGCGGGCTGGCGAAACTCGTGCTGCAGAAGCCGGGCGTCGACAAGATCGCGGTGATGATGTCGATCGTCTCCAACACGCGCGTCGACATCGTCGCGCGCGGCGTCATCAAGGCCTGCCTGGAACTGGGCTTCGACCCGGCCGAGAAGATCGCGATCTTCCGCATCCCGGGCGCCTGGGAGGACGAGGGCTTCAAGATCCTGGAGAAGTACGGGGTCGAGTACTGCGACCGCAGTGTCTCGATGCATGAGGCGGCGCGACGAGCCGTCGAGAAGATCGAGGGGGTCGCGGCATGAGCATCCTGGTCGACGCAGAGACGACGTTCATCGTCCAGGGCATCACCGGCCGCGAGGCCGTCAACCTGACGCGCGAGTGCCTCGACTACGGCGCCGGCGCCAAGGTCGTCGGCGGCGTGACGCCCGGGCGGCTGGGCCGCGAGGTCCACGGCGTGCCGGTCTTCGACACCGTCGCGCAGGCCGTCGCCCACCACGGCGGGCCGATCGACGGCTCCGTCGTCACCGTTCCCCCCGCCTTCACGAAGGACGCGGTGCTGGAGGCGCTGGCCAACGGCATCAAGCTCATCGTGATCGTCACCGAGCGCATCCCGCGCCGCGATGTCGCACAGATGGTCGAGTTCGCGAAGCTCCACGACGCCCGCATCATCGGCCCGAACTGCCTCGGGATCATCGTCCCCGACGTGATCAAGATGGGCGGCATCGGCGGCCCGGCGAAGGATGCCGCGAAGGCCTACTCCCCAGGTCCCGTCGGCGTCATCTCCCGCTCCGGCGGCATGACGACCGAGATGTCCTCGACGCTGACCGCGGCGGGTCTCGGCCAGTCGACCGCGGTCTCTATTGGCGGCGACGCGATCATCGGCTCCTCCTACGCGGAGCTGATGCCGCTGTTCGAGGCCGACGAGCAGACCGAGGCGATCGTGATCTACACCGAGCCGGGCGGGCGCATGGAGGCCGAGCTGGCGACGTGGGTGAAGGCCAACAACTCGCGCCTGCCGATCGTCGCCTTCATGGCCGGCCGCTTCATGGACGAGATGCCGGGCATGAGCTTCGGCCATGCCGGCACGATCGTCGAGGGCAAGGAGGACACCGCGACCGAGAAGATCGCCCGCCTCGCCGAGGCAGGCATCGTCGTCGCCGAGGAGATCTCCGAGATCCCCGAGATCGTCAAGAGCAAGATCGCCGAGAGGAGCGCCGTCTGATGCCGGGCATTTTCATCGACGTCGAGGTCGACGCGGCGGTCGCCGCCGACCCCGCCGTGGCGGCGAAGCTGGTCGAGGTCTGCCCGGTCGACATCTTCGGCCAGGCCGACGGCGGCGCGCTCACGATCAACGAGCACAACCTCGACGAGTGCGTGCTGTGCCGCCTCTGCATCGACGCGGCCCCGCAGGGCGCCGTGCGCGTGCTGAAGCTCTACGAGGAGGGCGCGGTCCTCAGCTCGTAGCTGGGCCGTGCCGCGCACGAAGCGGCGATTGGAAGACGCGCTCCGTTCGCACCCGACAACTGCCGGGGCGACCGTCAGAGTTGGGCGGCGACCTCAGCCTCGAAGACGCGCTCGGCATCGCTCGCCTCGTGCGCGACGGTGCCCGGCGGACGCAGCGCGAAGAGCGCCACGAGCAGACCCGCGGCCGCGAAGCCGGCGGCGATCTCGAAGCCCAGCTGATAGCCGCCGACGAGCGCCGCCCGATGCGAGTCGCCCGCCGCGGCGAGCGCGTGCGTGTGGCTCGTCGCGAGCGTGCCGAGCACGGCGAGCCCGATCGCCGCGGAGATCTGCATCGAGACGTTGATCAGCCCTGAGGCGAGGCCCGCGTCGCGCGCCGGCACCTCCGCCATCGCGATCGTCAGCAGCGGCATGAAGGCCGTGCCGGCGCCGAGCCCCATCAGCGCGAACGCGAAGAAGAGCTGCGGGAAGTAGGCGGTGTCCGCGTCGATGCGCGAGAGCAGCACGAGCGCCACGACGACGCCGGAGAGGCCGGCGATCAGCACCGGCTTCTCGCCGAAGCGCACGCACAGCCGCGCGACGACGCCGAGCGAGAGCATCCCCACGACGAGCGTCATCGGCAGGAATGCGAGCCCCGTCTGGAACGGCGTGAAGCCGAGCACGTGCTCGAAGAACAGCGCGCCGAAGAAGAACGCAGCGAACATGCCGGTGATCAGCAGCCCGCGCACGATCCCCGAGCGCACGAGGCTCCGCAGCCGGAAGATCCGCAGCGGCACGATCGGGTTCGCGATGCGTGCCTCGTAGCGGAAGAACGCCGTCAGCAGGACGACCGAAGCACCGCCGAAGCCGAGCGTGTGCGGCGAGCCCCAACCGTGCTCGGCCGACGTCACGATCGCATAGACGCCGAGCATCATCGCCACCGTCACGAGCAGGGAGCCGAGCACGTCGACGCCGTGACCGAGCCCTATGCCCTCGGTCTCGTCGATCTCGCGCACGCCGAGCACAAGCCCGACGAGGCCGATCGGCACGTTGATGAAGAAGATCCAGTGCCAGCTGATCGCCTCCGTCAGCAGGCCGCCGGCGAGCAGCCCGACGGAGCCGCCGGCGACAGAGATGAACATGTAGGCGCTCATCGCCTTGGCGCGGTCCTGCGGGCGCGGGAACTCCGTGACGATCAGCGCGAGCACGACGGCCGAGGCGATGGCGCCACCGAGGCCCTGCAGGAAGCGCGCGCCGATCAGCGTGGCCTCGCTCGTCGCCAGCCCGCAGAGCGCCGAGGCGAGCGTGAAGAGCGCGAGACCGCTGAGGAAGACACGCTTGCGCCCGACGAGGTCGCCGAGCCGGCCGGCCAGCAGCAGGAAGCTGCCGAACGTCAGCAGGTAGGCGTTGACGACCCACGTCAGGTTCGCCTGCGTGAAGCCGAGGTCCTGCTGGATCGCCGGCAGCGCGACGTTCACGATCGTCGAGTCGAGCACGATCATCAGCTGTCCCAGGCAGACGATCCCGAGCGCGATCCACGCCCGCCGGTCGGCCTTCGGGGCTTCGGTGGAGGGGGAGGCGGCGTTGACGGCGGTCACGAGAATCGTCACTGTATCAAAGACGATCTTCTGATACATGATGATCCTCACATAGTGCTAGGCTTTCGCGCACCATGAGCGCCATCCAGACCCGTGGGACGATGGTGTTGCTGACGCGGCTGGCGAAGCTCGTCTACCGCCGCAGCGGCGAGGAGCTGCTCGGCATGCGCTTGCGGCAGTTCGTCACGCTGTCTTTCCTGGCCGACCACGACGGAGCGTCCCAGCAGGCGCTCGCCGAGGCGCTCAGCATGGACGCCAACAACCTCGTCCTGCTGCTCAACGACCTCGAGGCCGCCGGCCACGCCGAGCGCCGCCGCGACCCCGAGGACCGCCGCCGCCACGTCGTCCACATCACCGAGGCCGGCCGCCGCGCACTGGACCAGGGCGAGCGCGCACAGGAGAGCGTCGAGGAGGACGTGCTCGCCGCGCTCACGCCCGACGAGCGCGCCACACTGCGCAGCCTGCTCGCCCGCGCGCTCGAAGGCGCGGGACCGCCCGCCTAGTGGCGAGCGCGCCGCGTGCGGTCGCGCTCCTCCTGCTTCTCCACGACCGTCACGATCAGCCGCAGGATCTGCTCGATCCCCGTCGCCTTCGCGTCGCCGTGCTCGAAGGCGGCGCGCCAATGCTTGACGGTGCCGTCCTTCGCCAGCTCGTTGAAGTGCGAGCGGGGAATCTCCAGGCGGACCTTCGCATCGGCCGCAACGTCCTTCATGATCTTCGGGCCGGGCAGCTCGACGCGGTAGTGCTGGATGTCGCCCCGCCCGCGCAGCTCCAGCCCGACGACGAGCGTGAGCGGCTCCAGCGCCGGCACCTCGTTGAGGAACCGGCGCACGGCCTGCTCGATGACCGCCTTGGTGTCCGAGGGGGAGGACAGGACAGAGACTCTAGATCTTGTGGCGCTCGAGCAGCTTCTTGCCGATGACCATCTTCTGGATCTCGGACGTGCCCTCGCCGATCAGCAGCAGCGGCGCGTCGCGGTAGAGGCGCTCGATCTCGTACTCCTTCGAGTAGCCATAGCCGCCGTGGATGCGGAACGACTCCTCGACGCAGAAGCGGCCGGCCTCGGAGGCGAACAGCTTCGCCATGCCCGGCCTCGATGTCGGAGCGCTCGCCGGCGTCCTTCATGCGCGCGGCGCGGTTCGTCAGCAGGCGCGCGGCGTCGACCTGCGTCGCCATGTCGGCGAGCTTGAACTGGATCGCCTGGTGCTGGGCGATCGGCTTGCCGAACGTCTTGCGCTCCTGCGAGTAGCGCAGCGCCAGCTCCAGCGCGCGCTGGGCGATGCCGACGCCGCGGGCGGCGACGTTGACGCGGCCGAGCTCGAGCGCGTCCATCATCTGCGGGAAGCCCTTGTTGAGGCCAGCCGCCTCGCCGCCGAGGATGTTCTCGGCCGGGCAGCGGTAGCCGTCGAAGACCAGCTCGGTCGACTCGACGCCCTTGTAGCCCATCTTCTTGAGCTGCGGCGGGACGTTGAGGCCCTTGTAGGCGCCCGTGTTCTCGCCGACGCCGCCCTCCTTCTCGGCGATGAAGCACGTCATGCCGCGGTGCGCCTTCTCGGCGTTCGGGTCGGTCTTCACGAGCACGAAGACGAGGTCGGAGCGCAGGCCGTTGGTGACCCACATCTTCTGGCCGTTGATCTCGTAGGTGCCGTCGTCCTGCTTCTTGGCGGCCGTCTTGATCGCCGCGACGTCGGAGCCCAGCTCCGGCTCGGAGAGCGAGAAGGCGGCGCGGATCTCGCCGGTCGCCATGCGCGGCAGGTACTTCTCCTTCTGCTCGTCGGTGCCGAACTTCATCAGCAGGTAGGAGCCGATGAAGTGCGTGTTGATGACGCCGGAGATCGAGATCCAGCCGCGCGAGAGCTCCTCGACGATCATCGCGTAGGTCGTCAGGTCGAGCCCCATCCCGCCGTACTCCTCGGGGATCGTGACGCCGAAGAGGCCCAGCTCCTTCATCTGCTCCACGATCGGCCCGGGAACTCGTCCTCGTGGTCGTAGTGCTCGGCGTTCGGGAGGATCTGCTCGTCGGCGAACTGCCGCACCATCTCGCAGATCGCCTTCTGCTCGTCGGTCTTGTCGATCACTGCGGCCATCGGTGTCAGCGCTCCGGGTCTGGGGATACGTGGAAGGTCTCGGATCTGGGATCCGAGGATACCTTTGGGCCCGTGCCGGTGACTCCGGCTACGCGAGTACGGCCGTCAGAGCTGGTCAGCGGCTGCGGCTCGCCGAAGCCGGCGCTCACTACGACGTTCCGCCCAATCGGCACGCAGGCTGCTCAAGAACGGGAGCGGTCCCCAGATGTAGGGGATGAACTTCACCGTGCCGGGAGGCGGGAAGGTACCGGGCGGGTACATGTCGCGAATCGGCGAGAGCACCTCGTTGTCGTCCTTGCGACCCATGTCCGTCACGCTATTGCGGCTGCGACCGCAAGTCCACACACGCCGAACAGCATTCCGCACACCATCACTGTGAACGCTCCCTGCAGGCGCTCGATGCGCGGGCGATTCCTGAGCCGCTGATCATCGAGCAGCACCGTCATCGTCAGATAGAAGTCAGCAACGGTGTGCCGCTCCGCCAAGGCGGTCACCGTAGGCGCATCCAGGCCGAACGAGAACCGCGCTCGCGAGCAGCAGGTAGGCAGCCGCGCCAACCGCCACGGTGATCCCGGCAAGCCCACTTACGACCGCGGCCGTCTCGACTGGACCGACGGGATGGGCGCCGTCGAACGCCGGTCGGGTGAGCAACGTGATGCCGACTTCCCCCGGCGGCGAGCACGGGCGTCAGGCGCGCGTGCAGCTGCGCGACGCGACGCTCCTGTTCGTCAAGCGCGGAGGGCGAGGTCGTAGACGTGGGCGAGCGGTTCGGGCATGGACGCCCGAGGCTATGACGCAGGTGCGCGTGGAACACGCGCGGTTTGTGTCGACTCTGCGGCGAGCTACGCGACGTCGGCCGCGGCGGGCTCGGGCGTCGCGATGGCGCCGCCGGCCGGCGGGATATGGCTCATCGCGTGCTCGGCGAGCGCGGTGATCGTGAGGCTGGGGTTGACGCCGACGTTGGCGGGGACGGCGGCGCCGTCGCAGACGAGCAGGTTCTCGTAGCCGAAGACGCGCTGGTGGGCATCGACGACGCCATGCTCGGGATCGGCGGCGATCACGGCGCCGCCGAGTATGTGAGCGGTCGAAGGGACGTTGAGCATCGCCTCCATGACGGAGGACTGCGCGATCCCGCCGGTGCGCTTGGCGAGCCAGTCGGCGGCCTCGTTGGCGACCGGGATGAAGGTCGGGTTGGGCTTGAGCGGGTCCTGCTCGGTCTGCAGGCGCACCTCGCCGGAGCGGGTGAGCTTGGGTCGCAGCGCGATCGCGTTGTCGAGCGTCTGCATCACGAGCACGATGATCGTGCGGCGCGACCAGCCCTTCGGCCGCAGCACCTTCAGGAACCGCACCGGGTGGCGCACGATCTGCCCGAGCAGCTTCAGCGGCCGCGTCACGCGCGTCCCGTCGCCGACGAGCAGCGTGTAGAGCAGCGACATCGAGTCGCCCGCCTGGCCGTAGGTGACCGTCTCGATGTGCGTGTGCGGGTCCGGGTAAATCGAGGACGTGATCGCGACGCGGCGCGTCAGGTCCTGCGGGTAGTCCTCCGGCACGGTGACGGCGAGGATCGCCTCGCTGTTCGTGCGGACCAGCTCGCCGAGCCGCGTGGAGATCCGCGGGAGCGAGCCGTTCAGGCGGCAACGCTGGAGGAGCTTGTTCGTGCCGAGCGCGCCGGCGGCGACGATCACGCCGCGGGCGGTGATCGTCTGCATGTCGCGGCCATGACGCACGCCGGAGCGCTCGCTCGTGACCGCGTAGCCATCGCTGCCGTCGGGCGCGCCGAGCGGCCGGATGTCTGTGACGGTGCGGTCGGGCGTGACCTGCGCCCCGCGCTTCTCCGCCAGCCACAGATAGTTCTTCACGAGCGTGTTCTTGGCGCCGTGCGGGCAGCCGACCATGCAGCGGCCGCACTGCATGCAGCCGGTGCGGTCCGGGCCCTCGCCGCCAAAGTAGGGGTCCGGCACGGTCTTGCCGGGCTCGCCGAGGAAGATCCCGATCGGCGTCTTGCGGTAGGTGTCGCCGACGCCCAGCTCCTCCCCCAGCTCGCGCAGCAGCTGGTCGGCCGGGTCGTCGTTCTCGTGCACGACGACGCCGAGCATCCGCTGTGCCTCGGCGTAGTGCGGCGCGAGCGCCCGCTCCCAGTCGTCGAGTCCGCTCCACTGCTCGTCCTCGAAGAACTTCGCCGGCGGCACGTAGAGCGTGTTCGCGTAGCCGAGGCTGCCGCCGCCGACGCCGCAGCCGCTCACGACCGAGATGTCCTTGAACGTCGAGAGCCGCATGATCCCGCGCATCCCGACCCGCGGTGCCCAGAAGTAGCGCTTGAGGTCCCACGTGGACTTCGCGAAGTCCTTGTCGGTGAAGCGCCGGCCGCACTCGAGCACGCCGACCTTCCAGCCCTTCTCGGAGAGCCGCAGCGCGGACACGCTGCCGCCGAAGCCGGACCCGATCACGAGCCAGTCGAAGTCGAACTGACGGGCGCCCGTCTCCATGCTGCGCACGCTACCACGGAAGGTGACGCCTGCGTCACGATTGCGCCGGCGCGGTCTGGATAGGCTCAGGAGATGGCGAATCGCCCCGTGATCGGCATCTGCACCGCGTTCGAGCCCGCGCGCTGGAGCGTCTGGGACCAGCAGGCCGCCCTGCTGCCGGAGAACTACCTCGCCGCGATCGGCCGCGCGGGCGGGATGGCGCTGATGCTGGCTCCCGACCCCGTGCTGACGCAGGAGCCCGACGAGGCGCTCGACCTGCTCGACGGGCTGCTGCTGGTGGGGGGCGCGGACGTCGACCCCGCGACGTACGGGGCGGAACGACATCCCGAGACGAACGGGACCGTCCCGCAGCGCGACGCGTTCGAGATCGCGATGACGCACCGCGCGATCGAGCGCGGGGTCCCCGTGCTCGGCATCTGCCGCGGCATGCAGCTGCTCAACGTCGCACGCGGCGGCACGCTGCACCAGCACTTGCCGGAGCGCTTCGGCCACCACGAGCACCTGCGTGCACGCGGATCGTTCGAAGGAGCCGACCACGACGTCGCCCTCGTCCCCGGCTCGCTCGCGGCGCGCGCCGCCGGCGAGGAGCGCCACGCGACCAAGTCCCACCATCATCAGGGCGTCGACCGCGTCGGCGACGGCTTGGTCGTGACCGGCACGGCGCTGCTCGACGGGCTGCCGGAGGCGCTGGAGCTGCCGGAGGCGGAGTTCGTGCTCGGCGTGCAGTGGCACCCCGAGGCGGACGAGCGCAGCCGCGTGATCGGGACGCTCGTGACGGCGGCGGGCGTGTACCGCGCGGCCGCGGTGCGCTGAGCGCTAGCCCGGCAGCGCCACGACCGCGTCGAGCTCGACGAGCGCGGCGCGCGGCAGGCCGGCGACGGCGATCGCCACGCGCGCGGGCGGATCGGACTCGAAGAACGAGGCGTAGACCTCGTTGACGGCGGCGAAGTCGGCCATGTCGGTCAGGTAGACGGTGATCTTCACCGCGTCGCCGAGGCTCGCCCCGGCCGCGGCGCAGACGGCATGGAGATTCTCCAGGCAGCGCCCGGCCTGCTCGGCCGCGGTCGCGCCGACGATCTCCCCCGTCTCCGGGTGCAGCGGGATCTGCCCCGAGCAGAACAGCAGCCCGCCGGCGCGGACCGCGTGGACGTAAGGACCGACCGCAGCAGGCGCCCCGAGGGCGGTGACGGACTCGCGGTGGTGGGACATCGGCCGTACGCTACCGCGCCTCGGCCGATGAGTAGCCTCCGTGCCGATGCCGAACCGCCTTGCCGAGGAGACCAGTCCGTACCTGCTGCAGCACAAAGACAACCCGGTCGACTGGCATCCCTGGAGCGAGCAGGCGCTTGCGGAGGCGCGCGAGCGGGATGTCCCGCTGCTGATCTCGATCGGCTACTCGGCCTGCCACTGGTGCCATGTGATGGAGCGCGAGTCGTTTGAGGACCCGGACGTCGCGGCCTACATGAACGAGCACTTCGTCTGCATCAAGGTCGACCGCGAGGAGCGCCCGGACGTCGACGCGATCTATATGGACGCGGTGCAGGCGATGACAGGCCACGGCGGCTGGCCGCTGAACGCGTTCGCCTCGCCCGAGCAGGTGCCGTTCTATGCAGGCACGTACTTCCCGCCCGAGCCGCGCCACGGGATGCCGAGCTGGCGCCAACTGCTGGAGGGGATCAGCGCGGCGTGGGACGAGCGGCGCGGAGAGATCCGCGAGCAGAGCGCGCGCATCGTCGACCACCTCGCCGCGAGCGCGCGCATCGAGGCCTCGGGCGCGATGGTCGACCCCGGCATGCTCGAGGACGCGGTCGCCGCGATCGGCCGCACCTACGACCACGTCGGCGGCGGCTTCGGCAGCGCGCCCAAGTTCCCGCAGGCCTCGACGATCGAGCTGCTGCTGGCGCGCAAGGAGCCGCAGATGGCGCTCGACGCGCTGCGAGCGATGGCCTGCGGCGGCATCTACGACCAGCTCGGCGGCGGCTTCTCGCGCTACTCCGTCGACGCCCACTGGGTCGTCCCCCACTTCGAGAAGATGCTCTACGACAACGCCCTGCTGGCGCGGGCGTGCCTGCACGGCTGGCAGGTCAGCGGCGACGAGCTGCTGCGGCGCGTCTGCTGCGAGACGCTCGACTGGACGCTGCGCGAGATGCGCGGGCTGGAGGGCGGCTTCGCCTCGGCGCTCGACGCCGACTCCGAGGGCGTCGAGGGCAAGTTCTACGTGTGGACGGTGGAGGAACTGCGTGCAGCGCTGGGCGACGAGGGGCTGCTGGCCGCGGCGGTCGCCCACTTCGGTGTGCACGACGGCGGCAACTTCGAGGGCAAGTCGATCCTGCTGCGTGCCGATGAGGACCCGCCGGAGCTGGAGGAGATCCGGCGGCGGCTGCTGGCAGCGCGGGAGCTGCGCGTGCGGCCGGGGCTCGACGACAAGCGCCTGACCTCGTGGAACGCACTGATGGTCAGCGCGCTGGCAGAGGCGGGGGCGGTGCTGGAGCGACCGGACTACGTCGACGCCGCGGTCGCGTGCGCGGAGTTCCTGCTGCGCGAGCTGCGCGACGCTGACGGCCGCCTGCTGCGCACCTGGAAGGACGGCCGGGCGCACCTGGCCGGCTACCTGGAGGACCACGCCTACCTGCTGGAGGCGCTGCTGACGCTGTACGAGTCGACGCTCGACGTGCGCTGGTTCCGCGCCGCCCGTGCGCTGGCGGACGTCACGATCGCGCACTTCGGCGACGACGCGCGGGGCGGCTTCTTCTCCACCGCCGACGACCACGAGCAGCTCGTCGCGCGGCGCAAGGACCTCGACGACACGCCGATCCCGTCCGGCAACTCGGCGATGGCGTTCGGTCTCCTGCGGCTCGCCCGGCTGACCGGCGAGGCGTCGTACGAGGAGCGGGCCGAAGGGGTCATCGCGCTCCTGCACCCGTTGGCGGCCGGCGCGCCGACAGCGTTTGCGCACCTGCTGCAGGCGATCGACTTCCAGCTCGCGGAGGTGCACGAGGTGGCCATCGTCGGACCGTCGCCGGAGCCGCTCCTGCGCGTCGTGCGCGAGGCCTTCCGGCCGCACGTGGTCCTGGCCGGCGGCGACGACCCGGACGCCGAGGTGCCGCTGCTCGCCGCGCGGACGCCCGTCGACGGCCGCGCCACAGCCTACGTCTGCGAGCGCTTCGCCTGCCGCGCGCCGGTGACGGAGCCGGACGCGCTCGCGGCGCTGCTGGAGTGAGGACCAGGGATCTGTACAGGCAGGCCTGTGCAGATCCCTGGTCCTCCTCGCCCGGCGTTGCCGCGCGGGGCCTACTACCCTCTTAGGCCCGCCCCCGACCCACTCTCTCCATGACCTCATTTCGCGTCGCCATCGTCGGCTCCGGCCCTGCGGGCTTCTACGCCGCCGAGCAGCTCCTCAACGCCAAGGACGCAGAGGTGCGCGTCGACATGTTCGAGCGGCTCGCGACGCCGTTCGGGCTCGTGCGCGCCGGCGTGGCGCCGGACCATCCGAACATCAAGGCGGTCACGCGCCGGTATGAGAAGACGGCGGCCAACGAGGGGTTCCGCTTCTTCGGCCACGTCGAGGTCGGGACGGACATCAGTGCCGAGGAGCTGCGCGCGCACTACCACGCGGTCCTCTACGCGTTCGGCGCCTCGGGCGACCGCAAGCTCGGAATCCCGGGCGAGGACCTGCCCGGATCGCACTCCTCCACCGAGTTCGTCGCCTGGTACAACGGCCATCCGGACTTCTGCGACCACGAGTTCGACCTGACTGCCACGACAGCCGTGGTCGTCGGAAACGGGAACGTCGCGCTCGACGTCGCGCGCATGCTCGCACTGCCGCGCGAGACGCTCGCGGCGACCGACGTCGCCGACCATGCACTGGAGGCGCTCGTTGCGTCGTCGATCGAGGAGGTCGTCGTGCTCGGCCGCCGCGGGCCGGCGCAGGCGGCGTTCACGACGCCCGAGCTGATCGAGCTCTCGGAGCTGGCCGAGGCCGACGTGATCGTCGACCCGGGCGACACCGTGCTCGACCCCGCCAGCGAGCGGATGGTCGAGGAGGCCGACGCCGCCACCAAGAAAAAGGTCGAGATCCTGCGCGGGTACGCGGCCACCGAGCCACACGGCCACTCGCGGCGGATCGTCCTGCGCTTCTTCGCCTCGCCGCTGGAGATCGTCGGCTCCGAGCGGGTCGAGGGTGTGCGCGTCGGCCGCACCGAGCTGGTCGAGCAGGAGGACGGCAGCCTGCGTGCCGTCGTCACCGAGGCCGAGGAGCTGATCCCCTGCCAACTCGTCTTCCGCTCCGTCGGCTATCGCGGGGTCCCGATCCCCGGCGTGCCGTTCGACGAACGCGGCGCCACGATCCCGAACGACGCGGGCCGTGTGCTCGACGGACCGGGCGGGGCCCAGCGCCCCGGCGAGTACGTATCCGGCTGGATCAAGCGCGGCCCGAGCGGCATCATCGGCACGAACAAGAAGGACAGCCAGGAGACGACGACGTCGCTGCTGGAGGATGCCGCGGCGGGGAAGCTCCCCGAACCCACGGTCGCCGATCCCGACGCGATCGTGACACTGCTGACCGAGCGCGCCGCCGACCACATCAACTACGAGCACTGGGCCGCGATCGACGCGGCCGAGCGTGCCGCCGGCGAGCCGCAGGGCCGCCCGCGCGTGAAGCTGACGCGGCGTGAGCAGTTGCTCGAGGCGGCTCGGGCGGCGGAGCTCTCGCGGTAGCCCAGGCGTGGTTGGCGGGCGAGTCCTGTCCCGGGGTGTTGCCTCCGGCGGGGCAAGCCCGCCGGAAGGCAGCCACCCCGTGCCACCCGCCCGATCGACGTCTTTGGCGCTGACGGTCCCGGCGTGGTTGGCTCAACTGTGGTGAGCCCTGGCCGGGCTGCGGCCGGCTGTGGTTTATGCGTTCGCTGTTGGCAGGCTTGATGCCCTGGCAGCGAAGGCTGTTTCGCCGACCGATGACAGTGTGCGCCACACGCGTGCCCTCGCGGCGATGGTCGGCCGGCGAAACGTTCTTCGCTGCCGCGCCAGCGAACCTGTCTGGGTCAGTTGCGCTGGACACAGCCGGCCGCAGCCCGGATCGCGCTGGCGGTGAAAGTCACCCAACCCGGCTGGCAGCACGCGAGCTGAGACGCTGATCGGGCGGGTGGCGCGGGGCGGCTGTCATCCGGCGGGCTTGCCCGCCGGGGACAACGCCCCGCGACAGGACCCGCCCGCCACAGACGCCCGGGCAACAAGACGCCCGCCAACAACGCCAAGGGCCGAGAGCCCTACAGCACCGGCAGATACCGCTCCAGCTCCCACGGAGTGACCTGGACGCGGTAGTCGTCCCACTCCTGGCGCTTGATCTCGACGAAGCGGTTGAACGTGTGCTCCCCGAGGGTGCGCAGGACGAGCTCGGACTCGGCGGTCAGCTCGATCGCCTCGCCGAGCGTGGCGGGGAGCTGCTCGATGCCGAGGCGGCGGCGCTCATCGGGGGCGAGGTGGTAGAGGTTCTTCTCCATCGGCTCGGGCAGCTCGTAGCCGTGCTCAATCCCCTCAAGGCCGGCCTGCAGGAGGGCGGCGAAGGTCAGGTAGGGGTTGCAGGCCGGGTCGGGGCAGCGCAGCTCCATGCGCGTCGCCTTCTCCTTGCCGGGGTGGTAGAGCGGCACGCGCACGAGCGCGGAGCGGTTGCGGCGCGACCAGGCGACGTAGACGGGGGCCTCGTAGCCGGGCACGAGCCGCTTGTACGAGTTCACCCACTGGGCGAAGATCGAGCTGATCTCGCGCGCATGGCGCAGCTGGCCGGCGATGAACGCCTTGCCGACGTCGGACAGGAAGTACTGGTCGTTGGCGTCGTAGAAGGCATTGCGGCCGTCGCGGAAGAGCGACTGGTGGGTGTGCATCCCGGAGCCGTTCTCACCGAACAGCGGCTTAGGCATGAAGGTCGCGTGGAGGCCGTGCTTCATCGCGCACTCCTTGACCGTCAGGCGGTACGTCATGCAGTCATCGGCCATCTTCAGCGCGCCTGCGTAGCGCATGTCGATCTCGTGCTGGGAGGGCCCGACCTCGTGGTGGCTGTACTCGACGTGGATGCCGAGCTGCTCGAGCGCGAGCACCGTCTCGCGGCGCAGGTCCGAGCCGGCGTCGAGCGTCGTGAGGTCGAAGTAGCCGCCCTGGTCGAGCGGCTCGGGCGTCTGTGGGTCGCGGAAGTAGAAGAACTCCAGCTCCGGACCGACCATGAAGTCGTCGAAGCCCATCGCGGTCGCGCGATCCAGCGCACGGCGCAGCACGTGGCGCGGGTCGCCCTCGTAGGGCGTGCGCTCGGGCGTCTGGATGTCGCAGATCATGCGCGCGACGCCGTCCTCGCTCGGGCGCCAGGGCAGCACCGCGAACGTCGAAGGGTCCGGCAGGGCGATCATGTCCGACTCCTCGATCGCGTTGAAGCCGGTGATCGATGAGCCGTCGAAGCCCATCCCGCCCTCGAACGCGTCCCCCAGCTCGCTGCTGTTGATCGAGAACGACTTGAGCTGCCCGAGGATGTCAGTGAACCAGAGGCGGATGAAACGGATGTCGCGCTCCTGCGCGATGCGCAGGACGTCGTCGGCGGTCAGCGGTGCGTCCTCCATGGCTGGCTCCTGTGGCGTGTTCGACGTGGCGACGGGGCAGGGACCTTAGCGAGCGCCGGCCAGCTCGGGTGTGGCTGGCGGATGCAGGCGCCCGACAGGCAAGGAAGCAGCCGGTGTGGCGTGCTTTGCACGCGAACCGGCGATGACGCCGCCTGGCGGGATGCCGGCGCTGCCAGGCATCACCCGAGCCAGCGTTGCGCCCATGCCTCCAACTCCGAGAGCGCAGGCTCCAGGTCCCGGCCCATCGGCGAGAGCGCGTACTCGACGCGCGACGGAGAGCCGGCCACGACCGTGCGCACGACGATGCCGCGCGCCTCCAACTCCTTCATCCGTTCGGACAGCAGGCGGTCGGAGAGCTGGGGCACGGCCTGCGCGACCTCGGAGAAGCGCAGCGGCGAGCGGTGCATGAGGACGCGCACGATCGCGCCTGTCCAGCGCTTGCCGAGCAGCTCGATCGCCGCGTGGTAGTGGGGGCAGCAGCCGGGCGCGGGGGGCGGCGCGGACGTCGTCTCGCTCGCGGGCCCCGCCGTCATCAGGCGACGGCGCGCAGCGTACGTGACTCCTCGACGGAGCCGTCGACGGGGACTTCTCCGGCGACGTTGACCATCGCCGTGAAGGCCTCCACGGCGACGACGGCGATCGCCTCGAGGATCTCCTCGTCGTCCCAACCGGCCTCGCGCGCCTCCTCGTGGAGGTGCATCGGCGCGTGGCCCTGCTCGGCCACGAGCGGGCGCAGGTAGCGCAGCAGCGCGGCCTCGCGCGGGTCCTTCGAGTCGAACTCGCGGGCCGCGGCGACCTCGTCGAGCCCGAGGCCGGCAGCCCGCGCAGTGCGCGAGTGCAGCGCGATGCCGGGCGCGGAGCCATAGCGCTCGGCGACGGCGAGCGCGATCCGTTCGAGCGTCGCGGGCTGCAGGCGCCCGTGGCGCAGCTCGGAGCGGAAGCGCGCGTAGCCGCGCAGCGCCGCCGGCGAGCCGGCGAGCACGCCGAGGAAGTTCGGCAGCTGACCGCCGGTCGAGAGCGCGCCCTTCAGCACGGGCGCGGAGCCTTCCGGGGCGGTCAGGTCGTCGTGGATCTGGAACCGACTCATGGGTGTCTTCATGGCGTCACCGGGGATGGCTTACGTTTCGTAAGCGTAGAGCTTGTGCGAGGCTCGCACAAGGCGGTCTATCCCGTTATACGCATGGAGATAAACGCCGGCTCATAACCTGACGGTGCCCGCTCGCAGAGCTCGCGCTCCCGCACCGAGGACGCAGCCGGTGTGGCGTACTTCGTACGCGAACCGGCGAGGACGCCGCATGACGAGATGCCGGCGCCGTCAGGCGCCGTGTGCGGTGAGTACGGCGACCAAGATCAGAAAGACGCCCATCAGCACGGCCCACAGCGCCGCGCGGTCGGGGCGGGTGCCGGCGATGCGTTCGCTGGCGCGGCGTGGCGGGCGGCGGCGGGCGGCGCGGATCGGGTCGGGGGCGTACGTGGGCGCGCCCTGGCCGCGGATGACGATCGTGCGGCGTTCGCCGGACAAGCGCTCGGTCCGGTCCCGACGTGGAGGTGCCTCAACGGGTGGCATGTCTCGCGGTCCTCTTTCTCGGGCTTACGGGGTTAGCTGCCGGGCTCGCGCCGAAAGAGCGGCGCTACGTGCTTCGTTGCACGATTCGCCCCATCGGGCCGCGTGCTGCGGCCCACTTGGGTCCCCCGCTTCCCACCCGCAGGTGGAAACTCAGCGGTCGTATGACGCGCGGATCGTACCAGCGGCGCACTGCCTGACACCAACATCGAGCCGATGTTATGGAGCGCAGCGGCGGAACTGGCGGACCGGCGACCGGCGACACCACTGGCGGATGTCGGCGCCCGCCAGGCAAGGAAGCAGCCGGTGTAGCGTGCTTCGCACGTGAACCGGCGAGGACGACGCCTGGCGGGATGCCGGCGCCGCCGGCTACTTGCCGGCGACCTCGGAGACGAAAGCCGCGACCTGCTGGACCTCGGGGCCTTGCACGAGCAGTGCGGGCATCGTCCCGGAGCCGCGCAGGCGACCCTGCTCGACCGCGTCGGCGACGAGCGCCTTCGGCGGCTGGAGCTGGTCGAGGTTCGGCCCGACCTTTCCGTCCGCGTGCGCAGCAGCGAGCGTGTGGCAGCTCGCGCAGCGCAGGCCGAAGATCTCGCGGCCCTTCAGCGCCTGGGCGCTCAGCGTGATCGACGTGCCGTTGATGCGGGCGCTCGCGCTGTCGTGGTTGCCGACCAGCAGCAGCACCGGCACGGCGACGCCGACGGCGGCGTAGAAGATGACGAACAGGACCATCGCGGTGCGGCGGCCGCCGCGGCTCTGGGACTGCAGCGTGGCTCGTGCGCCACGCGGTCCGCCGCGCGAGGCGACGAAGAACAGCGCGAGTCCGAGGACTATCCAGAACGCGAGAAATGCGGCCGTGGCGAGCATGTCGGAGCGGGACCCTACCTCGACGGGACCACGGAAGGAAGCGCGAACCGCGGAAGCGCCTGCCGCGTAGTCCGGACGGGTCAGCGCCGACGGCCGCTGCCGAAGCTCATGACGGCCGGCGCGACCGCGCGGAAGTCGCCCACTGGTGAGATGTCGCGCACCTCGGCGGGCGACTCCTGGGCCGGCGGCTCCAGCGCCGTGATCCGCTCGACCAGCACGTTGACGCCGCCGCCCGCGGCCGGATGATGCTCCAACCTGCCCTCGGCGAGCACGAGCGGCTCGGTGCGCACGACGAGGCGGCTGCCCTCGTAGAGCTCGGGGCGGATGATCAGGTTGACGGTGCCGTGCTCGTCCTCGATCAGCATGAAGACGATCCCGCTCGCGGTGCCCGGGCGCTGGCGGGCGACGACGAGGCCGCCGACGTGCACGCGCGTGCCGTGCGGGGTGCTAGCAAGGTCGCGGCTGGCGAGCGTGCCCTGCGGCAGGCGCGGACGCAGCAGCGCGAGCGGGTGAGCGCGGGCGGTCAGGCCGATCGCGTCATAGTCGGCGAGCATCCCGTCCCAGGCGCCGAGCGCCGCCAGCGCGGGTGCGTCCGGCAGCTCGAGCCCGAGCGCGAGCTGCGTCCCGCCGGGGACGCGGCGCCCCGGCGTGGCGATCCCCAGCCGCCAGAGCGCAACGCGACGGTCGCCGGGGTGGGCGGGATCGAGTCCGTCGCAGGCGCCCGCCCAGGCGAGCAGCTCGAACGCCGGGCGGCCGGCTCCGGCGCGCGCGGCGAGGTCCGCCAGGTCCTCGAACGGCCCGCCGGCGTGGCGGGCGGCGACGAGCGCGCGGGCGTCGTCTCCCTGCACCCCGCGCACGTAGCCGAGGCCGATGCGGACGGTGCCGCCCGAGCCGCCGGCGCCGGGCGTCGCACCGTCCTCGCCTGTGCCGCACGTCGCGCCCGCCGGAACCGACTCGACCGTGCAGTCGACCTCGCTCGCGTTGACGTCCGGCGGCAGGATCGTCAGGCCGCGCCGCTGCGCCTCGTGGACAAGCGCGTCGGGCGGGTAGAAGCCCATCGGCTGCTCGTTCAGCAGGGCGCAGAGGAACTCGGTCGGGTAGTGGACGCGCAGCCACGTCGACTGGTAGGCGAGCAGGCCGAACGCGGCGCCGTGGGCCTTCGGGAAGCCGAAGCCGGAGAAGCCGCGGACCATCTGGAAGATCCGCTCGGCCAGCTCGGCGGACACGCCGTGGGTCGCGATCGCCCCTGCGACGAACCTCCGGTGGTGGGCCTCGATCGCGGCCTCGCTGCGCTTGCGGCTCATCGCGCGGCGCAGGCCCTCCGCCTCCCCCGCCGAGAAGCCGGCGAAGGCCATCGCGACCTCGATCACCTGGTCCTGGAAGATGATCGTGCCGAGCGTCTCGCGCAGCGGCTCGACGAGCGACGGATGGTCATAGGGGACCTCGTAGTCGGGGTCGACGCGCATCCGCTGGCGGCGTTCGATGTACGGGTTGACCGCGCCGCCCTGGATCGGACCGGGCCGCACGATCGCGACCTGGATCGTCAGGTCCTGCAAGTTCGCCGGGCGGGTGCGCAGCAACGAGGACATCTGCGCGCGGCTCTCGATCTGGAAGACGCCAATCGTCTCGGCGCTCTGGATCGCCTCGTAGGTGGGCTGGTCGTCGTAGGGGATGCGGGAGAGGTCGATGCGCTCGTTGCGCAGATGGGCGATCTGATCGACCGCGCGCTCGACGGCCGAGAGCATCCCGAGCCCGAGCAGGTCGATCTTCAGGAAGCCGGCGTCGGCGCAGGAGTCCTTGTCCCACTGGACCATCTGGCGGCCCTCCATCGCCGCCGGCACGATCGGGCAGCAGTCGGTCAACGGGCGCGTCGCGACGACCATCCCGCCGGGGTGCTGGGAGAGGTGGCGCGGCAGCCCGTGCGCCTCTTCGGCGAGGCGCGCGAGCCAGGCCCAGCGGCCGGTCGCGAGACGCTGCTCGCCCAGCACGGCGCCGACATCCTGCGCGACGTCGCGCGCGGACCAGCCCTCCGAGCCGCGCGCGACGCGCTCGATCTCCCCCGGCGGCAGCCCCAGCGCCTTGCCCAGCTCGCGGATCGCGCCGCGCGCGCGGTACGTCGGGAAGGCGGCAACGAGCGCGGAGCGGTCCTTGCCGTAGCGCTCGTGGATGCGCGGGATCAGCGCCGCGCGCACGTCGCGCGGGAAGTCGATGTCGATGTCCGGCAGCGCCGTCAGCTCGTCGTTGAGGAAGCGGCCGAGGAAGAGGTCGTTCGCGATCGGGTCGACGTGCGAGAGGCCGGTCAGGTAGCAGACGATCGAGGAGACGGAGGAGCCGCGGCCGCGGCCGGGCGGGAGCAGCGCCCGCGCGGTGTCCGGCCCCCGCACCTCGACGGCGACCTCCCGCGCCAGGTCGAGGATGTCGCGGTGCAGCAGGAAGAAGCCGGAGAGCCCGAGCGCGGCGATGATCCGCAGCTCCTCCTCCAGGCGCTGATCGGCCTTGGCGCGCAGCGTGTGGCCGGTGGGATAGCGGTGCTCGAAGCGCACGCGGCAGGCCTCGGCGAGCTCGCGGTCGGCGTGCGGATTCTCTTCACCCGGGTAGCGATAGCCGTGGTGCGCACAGAGATCGAAGCGAAGACGGCCCGCGAGCTCGACCGTCTCTTCAACGGCGTCGGGGTGGTCGGCGGCGAAGCGTGCCGCCATCGCCTTGGGCGAGGCGAGCACGTGGCTGAAGTTGCCGCGGCGCTCGGGCTCGGAGGCGTCGAGCGTCGTGCGCAGGCGCACCGCGACGAGCGCGTCCTGCAGGGGAGCACGGGCGCGCGCGTGCGCGTGGACGTTGCCGGTCGCGACGCGGCGCAGTCCCAGCTCGCGCGCGAGCGCGGCGAGACGGCGGTTGCGGGCGCGGTCGTCGCGCAGATAAGGGCGCTGCAGCTCGACGTAGAGGTTCTCGGGTGAGAAGGCGGCACGCAGCGCCTTCAGCGATGGCGCGTCGTGGATGCCGCGAGTCGCGCAGCCGCTGAGACAGACGAGCCCCTCGGCGTGGTCGAGCACGGCGGCGAGCGAGACGTGGGGCTGGGTGGCCTGGCGTGGTCGAGCTCTGCCGGGGCGCGGGCCGGGGACAGGCGCCCCCACGCCCGCCCCCGGCTCCCCCTCAGTGCGCTCCCCCGCCGCGTGCGGGTGGGTGGGCCCAGGGTGGGTGGGCTCCGCATCCGCGCGCGCGAGCTTTGGGGCCGGCTCCTCGTCCCCACGCGTGTGTGCGTGGGCAAGCGTGACGAGCCGGCACAAGTTGCGCCACCCCCGATCGGTCTCTACGAGCACCGTCAGGTGGCGGCCGTCGTCGAGCGTCAGCTCGACGCCGTGGAGCGCCCGCACGCCGAGCGCCCGCGCCGCCTGCGCGTGCTCCATCGCACCGCAGAGGTTGTCGTGGTCTGTCAGCGCGAGCGCGTCATAGCCAAGCTTGGCGGCAGCCGCCACGAGCTCCTCCGGCAGCGAGGCGCCGTCGAGGAACGAGAAGGCGGAGTGGGCGTGCAACTCGGCGTAGGACACGAACGCATGTTCGCTTCCGGCGGCGGCGTTGACCACCACCTCGAGGTGGAACCTCACCGCTGCACGAGCCACCCCCCGCCGCGCAGGTCGTGGAAGACGACGACGTTGCGCCCGCAGGTCG
Organism: uncultured Actinomycetes bacterium; assembly: GCA_963774115.1. Taxonomy (GTDB): domain Bacteria; phylum Actinomycetota; class Thermoleophilia; order Solirubrobacterales; family Solirubrobacteraceae; genus Conexibacter. The sequence continues at coordinate 421,187 of CAVZDN010000001.1, forward strand.
TCACGACCTCCCAGTAGCGGCGACGCACGGGGGTCCCGTTCCACCAGCGATCCTCGACGAGCCAGGACTCCCGGACGGTGTCGACTGTGCGGTCCTCGACGACGAGCGGACGACCGTCGGCGGAGTCGGCGTGGACACGGGCGCGGCGGGGCTCGGCGAGGCGGTGCCGGCGCCGGTCGCTCACTCGAACGGCGTCAGCACGGCGCGGCGCTCGGGCACGCGCGAGCTGGGATCGATGGCGAGGATGCGCAGCGCAGCATCGGGCCCGGCGGCCGCGCGTGCCTGGCGGACCGCCTCGCGCAGGCGCGCCGCGCGTACGACCTCGGCTGCGTCGAGCAGCGAACGCTGGTCGCCGGCGGATGGACCGAAGCGGTCAACGGCAAGCCGCAGTCGCTCGGCCGGTGCGGGCAGCAGCACGAGTCGCTGCGCGAGCGCGAGGCGCATCCGCAGCGGGTCGGCGAGCGCTTCGCGGAAGGGGATCTGCTCGCGCCACGTGCCGCCCTCAACGAGCGTCGCGCTGAGCACGACGGCGCGCAGCGTGCGCCCGCGCCGCTCACGGCGCGCGAGCAGGCGGTCGACGAGCAGCCCGAGCGCGCGGTCGAGCTGGGCGCCGGAAAGCGCCTCGGGCAGCTCCAGCTCCTCCGCGAGGCGCTCCGGCGGCTGGCGCGGGGCGAGCTTGGCATCCTCTCCCCGCGCCAGTTCGTGGGCGAACAGACCAGGGGCGCCGAAGCGGTCGGCGACGGCGGCGCGTGGCAGCTCGGCGAGCTCGCCGAGCGTCGCGATCCCGAGGCGGGCGAGCGGGTCCGGCAGCGCCGCCGTCTCGTGGCGGCCGCGCAACAGCGCGACGGGCAGAGGTGCGAGGTAGGCACGCGCGACCGCCACGTCGTCCACCGCCCGGCCCGGCGAATGCCGCCCTTCCCGCACATCCGGGCTCGCGGCCCTTCTCACGACCTCCGGCCGACGTGGCCGCGCACGCGTCGCCGCGGCAAGCGCGCAGAAGCGCGACGGAGCGGCACCGATCCGTGCCGGCTGACGCAGGGCGTTGCGCGCTGCGGCGATCACATCCCCGAGCGTCCCGCCATGGAGGCGGATCAGACCCTGCGCCTCGAAGCATGCGAGACCCGGCCGCTCGGACTCGACCTCGGCCCCGATTGACTCGAGCCGCACCAGCAGCCGCTCCCAGCGGTCGGCGACGCCGGCCGGGTCGGGCGGGACGAGCGTCAGCGTCGGGCAGCGAGCAAGCGCCTCGCCGAGCGCCATGCCGCTGCGCACGCCCTGCGCCTCGGCGGCCGGCGAGACTTCCCCCAGGCATGCCTCGCGTCCCGGTTCGGGAGCGAGCGCCGCCGGGGCGCGCAGCAGCTCCTCGCGGCCACCCGCGGCGACGGCGATCTGAAAGCGGGGGAAGAGGATGCAGAGGACCATGGCGTTACGAACGCATGTTCGCATTGCCATGGTGCCCCTGCCACCGCCGATCGGCGGAAGTTTCGGCGTGCTCCGAAGTCCCGCCGACGAGCCTCCCGCTAGAAGCGGAGGTCGATCCCGACGTTGTTCGTCACGGTCATCGAGTTGTTGCCTCCTGCGGACGGCAGTCTCAACTTCGCGTTGACGAGCGTGTTAATCAGTCCCAGGCCGAGACCGCATCTCGATGCTCCTGGAACCGCGAAGGAATTGTCGACGTTGACGTTCCCGATGAACGTGATGCGTCTTCCTTCTCTTATTTCCGGTTCGGCGACGCTTCCCGAGATGGGTCTGTTCGGGGCAGGCGGGCTGGTCGTGCCGGTGATCAGGTTGAGCACGACCGGGCTGCTGTCCGTGCCGATATGGCAATCCATGCCGAGCAGCAAGTTGACGAGGCGGACCTTGACGGGAACCGCGACATTCAATTCGCTTGCGTCGACTTGAATCTGCGACGGGGAGCCGGCAAGCTCGGTGATCGCTAGGACGCTCGTCCCTGGGATCCATTCTATGCCGAGGAGCCCGCCCGGGACCGGAACCGGCGTCGAGAAGAACCCGTTAGTGCCTCTCGCCGGCGTGAACACGCCTCTGACCAGTCCACCGCGGATCTGGAGCGATCTTAGGAGCGGGACGTTGAAGCCCTTGATGTTCAAATTACCGCTCGTGTTCTGGATGTCGAAGCAGACGGTTGCCCCCGTCGGACAATCCGAGAAGTTCGGGAACGCCGCCTGCGCGGCGCCCCCCGCACCCAGCAGTGCGGTCGTGGCGAGCATCGCGACGAGCGCGATGACCTGCTTGCGGACCTTCATCTCTCCTGCCTTTCTCCACGCAGGGCGTGGATCTGATGGAAAGCGAACCCGCGGCGGCGTCACCGGCGCAGATCACAGGGGCCTGTCGTTATGGACAGGCACCACCCTGCGACCAACCTGCGGCAACAAAGAGCACTTCCCCCATCGGCGCGCACAGCGCACCGATCACGCGACCCAGCTCGCAACTCTCAATGACACTAGAAAGACTGCAACGTTTCTGTCAAGTCGGTGGCGTCCAACATGCGAAAGGCCATCCAGCGGGCAGCCACTCAGGATGCCCGGGCCGCGAAGCGCAGCGCGTCGCCGTAGACGGGCAACAGCCCGAACGTCGCCGCGCCGGGGACGACCTCGACCGGCGGCGTACCGCCGAGCAGCGTCGCCAGCCGGCGGGAGTGCGATGTCGGATGACGCGTGTCGCATTCGCCGCTCCAGAAGGCGACCGGGACCTCGATGGCGGCGGGATCGAATCCCCATGGCGCCGACAGCACGCCGATCTCGCGCGCGAGCGCGGCCGGTTGGCCGAGGATCTCGGCGGTCGTGCGCTCGTGGAGGTCCCAGAGGGCGGGGTCGCGCAGCACCTCGGCGTCGGCCGGGGCCGCGTCCTTCGCCACCTTGAGCGCGACCTTGTGCGGGTCCTTGCGCACGCCGCGGGCCGCGGCGGCGAGGACGAGGCGCAGCAGCCAGGGCGCACGACGGGCGAGTCGCGCACCAGCGCGCAGCTCACCACCGGCCTCGGCCAGCGCAGCCGGGTCGTCGAGCGGCGCGAGCGCGCCGAGCAGCGCGACGGCCGACGTCCGCCGCGGGAGCGCCGCGGCCGCGACAAGCGCGTAGGGCGTGCCGCCCGACTGGCCCAGGATCCCAGCCCGCTCGACCCCGAGCGCGTCGAGCAGCGCGGCGTGGTCCTGCGGCCAGCCGGCGATGCCACCCTCGGGTGCGGGCGTGCTGTCGCCGAACCCTGGCCGGTCCGGGGCGGCGAGCCGCAGGCCGAGCGAGGCGGCGATCGGCGCCGCCGCACGGGCAAGTCCGCGTGAGGCGGGACCATCGAGCACGACGACGAGTGGATCGCCGGGATCCCCGAAGGTCGCATAGGCGAGCGCGCGGCCGTCCGGCAGCCGGAGGCGGGCGTCGTGCTCGGCGACGGCGGGGAGCGTGGTGGGCGTGGGCACGTGGGCGGACATGGCTTGACTCCGAAATCTTGTGACGTTGTGTCGCAACTCCGACTCTGGCAAACTTGCGACACAGTGTCAACTGATGTGAAGAGCCCCGACGACGCACCGGCCAAGACCGGCGCGCACCGCGACGGGAAGGGCACCCGCGTACCCTCCGCCGAGGCGCGCCGGCGCATCCTCGACGCCGCTCGCTCGCTGCTGCTCCGGCGGCCGTTCGCCGACCTGACGGTCGACGCCGTGATGACCGAGGCAGGCCTCGCGCGAACCATCTTCTACCGCCACTACAGCGACCTGCCGCAACTCGCGCCCGACCTCCTCCCCGACTCCGACGCCCCGCTGATCGACCGCATCGAGGAGACCGAGGCGCGGCGGCCGGAGGACCTCGTCGGCGAGATGATCGCCGGCCTCGTCGCCGTCTACGCCGAACATGGCCCGCTGTTGCGGGCGATCGACGACGCCGCTCGCCAAGACGGCTCCGTCGCCGAGCGCCTCGACACGGCGCTGATCGGCCCACGCCGCCTGCTCGCCCGCCTCCTCGCCGGCGCGCCGCACCCGCCTCCGGACCCGCTGGAGTTGGCGCGCGTGCTGATGGCCACGCATCGCGCCTACCTGCTCGACACGTTCGGCGACGGACGCCCGCCGCGCGGCGCACGGCGGGACGCCACCGTGGCGCTCACCGCCCTCTGGTCGCGCCTGCTGGGTTGAGCGCGGCTATCCGGCGCCCGTGAGGTAGCGCGTCAGCAACGCGACCGTCTCGGACGCGTACTCCTCCGGCTCGCGTCCGCCCTGCGGGTGGATCACGAGGCGGTGCGTCACGCCCTCGACCACCTGCACGACCAGCTCGGCCGCGAGTGCGGGATCCGCCACGACGACCTCGGGCCGCGCGTCGAGCCAGGCGGCGATCGTGACGACGGCCTGATCGTTCGCGGCCTCCAGGCGCGCCTGCAGGGCGGCCGGGCGCGGAGACTCCTCGAACAGCACGCGATGCAGCCGCGGCGCGTCGGCGTGCAGGGCAACCATCGTCTCGACGAGCCGTTCGAGCCCCTCATGGACCGGCGGCGGGTCCTCCTGCGCAAACGCGAGCGCGAGCGGGGCAAGCCGCAGCGTGCCGCGCTCCAGGTGACGCTCGGTGAGCGCGACGAGGATCGCGTCCTTGTTCGGGAAGTACTGGTAGAGCGATCCGACGGACACGCCAGCCCGCTCGGCGATGCGGTTCGTCGTGCCCGCCGCGTAGCCGTAACGCTCGAAGACCTGAGCAGCGGCGTCGAGGACCGCGTCGACGGTCTCCCGCGAGCGGCCCTGAACCGGCGTGCGCCGGGGCTTCAGGCGGGATCGGCCAGCCATCGCAGCGGTGTCGTGAACGCGAGTAGACAGAACATGAGCAATGCCTCAGCTTATATGAGCCCTTGTACCCGGACAGGAAGGAGGGCAAGCGTGTTCGTACGCGTCAAGACGGGGTTGCCGATCCCAGCCGAGCAGGCCTGCCAGCTCGCCCAGAAGGCGGCGATGTTCCGTTATGTCGTCTGGCCGATCTTCACGATCGGACCCGTGCCGGAGCACTTCGAGGTCGGCGATCAGACGAGCGCGCGGCTGTACTTCCTCGGCCTCGTCCCGGCCTGGCATCATCACCTGAAACTCGTCTCGCTGGAGCCGCGCGAGATCTACACGAACGAGCACGGCGGGCCGGTGCGGACGTGGAACCACCGGCTTACGTTCGTGCCGACCTCCGAGCGGTCGTGCATGTACACCGACGAGATCGAGATCCACGCGGGCATCGGCACGCTCTCCACCGTGCTGTTCGCCCAGCTCGCGTTCCGCTGGCGTCATCGGCGCTGGCGCACATTCGCACGCGTGCTCGCCGACTGAACGAGCCTTTGCACGGCTTCGGCGATGCCGGAGGCGAGCCGATCCACCTCGCAGGTCGTCAGTTCCAAGCTCGCCTGCAGAGGTGCGTGCCGTGCCACTCCCCCGTCATCCGCGATCGCTGCTCGCCGTCTTCGCCGTCATGGCCTGCCTGCTGGCGCCATGTACCGGCAGCGCCCTGGCGGCCGCAGGCGGCGGGGCGTCAGTGTCGGAGTCGGCACCAGCCAACGCGGCGGGCGGCGCCAGCACCACCACGCCCACCCCGAGCCGCACCGTCACCCAGGCAACCGGCGGCAGCAGCGTCCGCGCCGCGCGACTCGGCTCGCGCGCGCTCGCTCGCGGCGCGAAGGGAACGGCCGTGCGCGTGCTGCAGAGCCGCTTGACCCGCGCCGGCTTCCCCACGCCGGTCGCCGGCATCTTCGGCCCGCAGACCGAGCAGAACGTCAAGGCATTCCAGCGCGCGCAGCAGCTGCCGGCCGACGGCGTCGTCACGAAGCGCGTTGCGACGGCGCTCAAGCGCGCGGTGCGTAGCCGCGCGGCCGCACCGCAGCCCACCGAGCAGCCGGACCTTCCGCCGCCGTCAACGAGCCCCGCGACTCTGCTCCCGGACGGCACCGCCGTCGCACCCGCCGACGCGCCGGAGGCCGTCAAGGCCGTCGTCGCGGCCGCCAACCTGATCGCGACCGTCCCTTACCGCTGGGGCGGCGGCCACCGTCACTGGGAGGACACCGGCTACGACTGCTCCGGGTCGGTCGGCTTCGCGCTGCACGGCGCCGGCCTGCTCGAATTCTCTGCCACGTCCGGCGAGCTGATGACCTACGGCGCCGAGGGCGCCGGCCGCTGGATCACGATCTACGCCAACGCCGACCACGTCTACATGACGCTTGGCGGCCTCCGCTACGACACCTCCGGAGCCCACCCCTCACGCTGGCAGACCGAGCCGCGCACGACCCTCGGGTACGCGGTGCGGCACCCGGTCGGGTACTGAGGGCTCAGCACAGCGGCAGCGCGATCGCGACCGGCGGGTTATCGTGCTCGCATGCCCGAGCGCGAGAAGCCCCTGGTCGAGGTGCCGGTCGGCGAGGCACCGTCCTACCAGTTGGAGCTGGACGACCTTGTCGTCGGCGACGGCGAGACGGCGGCTCCGGGCCGGATCGTCGAGGTCCACTACGTCGGCGTCTCGTGGTCGACCGGTCAGCAGTTCGACGCCTCCTGGGACCGTGGCGAGACGTTCAAGTTCGCGCTCGGCAAGGGCCAGGTGATCGCCGGCTGGGACCAAGGCGTAGCCGGCATGAACGCCGGCGGCCGCCGCCGCATCACGATCCCGCCGATGCTCGCGTACGGCAAGCGCGGTGCGGCCGGCGTGATCGGCCCTGACGAGACGCTCGTCTTCGTCGTGGACCTCGTGAGCGTCCGCCCGCGCTGAGCGGGCGCGCAGCGGCGTCAGGCGCCCTCGACCACGCGCGCGAAGTCCTCGCGCGTCACCACTGCGGCCAACTGGATGCCGGCCGCCGCCAGCGCCTCGCTGCCGCCCTCCTGCCGATCGACCACGCAGACCGCGTGCTCGATCGTCGCGCCCAGCTCGCGCAGGTCGTTCGTCGACGTGACGACCTGGCCGCCGGACGTGATCACGTCCTCCACCACGAGCACGCGCCGACCCGCCACTTCCGTGCCCTCGGCGAGCCGACAGGTCCCGTACGGCTTGGCGGCCTTGCGCACGAACGCCGCCGGCAGGTCCGCATGCCGCGAAAGCGCGGTCACGACCGGGATGCCGCCCATCTCCAGTCCCGCCAGCACCTCGGTGCCCGGCGGGATCAGCGCCACCATCGCCGCCGCGATGCGATCGAGCAGCCGCGGATCGGCCTCGAAGCGGTACTTGTCGAAGTACTCGCTCGCCACCCGACCGGAGCGCAGCGTGAACGTCCCAGTGATGTGCGCGATCGCGTGGATGCTCCGCGCCAGCTCGTCCCTGTCGTCCTGCTCGATCCCGGTCACTCAGCGTCCTCGCTGTTCGTCGGCCTGCGGGCAGGCCGGGACGCTACCTGATGGCCCCGAACGCGAACGCGGCGGCTCAGGCCGTGCCGGGCGGTGCCTTGCCGACACGCCGGTAGGCGTCCTCTGGAACGGCGTCGCGCGACTTGTAGATCGTCCAGCGACAGGGGTCCTCGGGGCTCTGCGGATGCTCGGTGACCCGCATCGGCGCACCGAGATGCTCGATCGGCAGGATCTCGTTGACGACGGCGCAGTGCGCGCAGTAGATGCAGACGCCCTCGCGCTGCCATGACCAGTCGTGTGCCTCCTCGGTCACGCCGAACAGCTCCGGCAGCTCGGCGGCAGGCACCTGCCCGCGCGCCTCGTCGCCGCGGCGCATGCGGCCGCCCGTGCCGCACGGATCGAACGACAGCACGTACTTCTCGTCGTCCTCCTGCACGTCCACCTCGCCGACACGGTCTTGGCCGCCGAGGTGGCCGCGCATGCCCTCGATCGTCAGCTCGAAGATCTCGCGCGGCGTCATCTCCGCGAGTGCCGCGTAGCGCGGTGCCACCCACGGCTCCTCCGTCACGCGCAGGATCTCCTCCATGCGCTCCTCGCCGAGCTCGTCGCGATAGAGCGTCAGCAGCGCCCAGCACCATTCGGCCTGACGATCGTGCGGCTCGCGCAGCTGCTCGCGTACGTCGGACAGCCGCGCCTCCAGCGTCGCGACGTCGCCCGCCTCGATCGCCGCGTGGCACGCGTCGAGCAGTCCCGCGGCCAGGGTCGCCGCCGTCTGCAGGGGCGGATCGCAGCCGAGCGCGTCGGCGAGCCGACGGTAGTGAACCTCCACCTCGGGCAGATGCTGCTCGCCGTAGGCGCGCAGCTCGGGCAGCCAGGTCGAGAAGATCCCGTAGATCCGCTCGGTCTCCTCGACGAGGTAGTCGACGTACTCGTGCGTCTCGCGCGTGCGACCGGCCGCGAGCGCGTCGAGTGCGAGCCGCGTCGTCGGCACGCCGAGCGCGGCGGCCGGGGCCGAGCGGACCTGCCGCCCCAGCCGCTCGCTGAAGGCGAGCTCGCTCACCGCAGCGCCTCTTGGTGCGCAACCGCAAACGACCCGTCCTCGATGTCGCCCATCGCCGCGTCGACGATCGCGACGACGCGGTCGATGTCCTCCGGCGCGCTCGTGAGCGGCGGGGACATGAAGAGGATGTTCCCGGGGTGCAGACAGAGCACCGCGAGCCCGCGGTCGCGGCAGGCGACGCGCAGCGCGTTGCCGGCCGCCGTCGGGTTCGCGAAGTCGCGGCCGCTGTCGGGGTCGGCGACGATCTCGAGCCCGCACAGCAGCCCGCGCCCGCGCGCGTCCCAGAAGTGCCGGTGGCCGGACAGGCTGCGCAGGCCGTCGAGCAGCTGCTCTCCGAGCACGGCCGAGCGCTCCCACAGGCGCTCGCGCATGACCTTCGCCAAGACCGCCCGTGCGGCCGCGGCCGCGACTGGGTGCGCGGCGTAGGTGTGCCCGTGCAGGAACGCCTCGCGACGCTCGAGGAACAGCTCGGCGATGTGCTCGCCCACGAGGCACGCGCCGATCGGGGCGTAGCCCGAGCTGAGCCCCTTCGACATCGTCAGCAGGTCCGGCACGATGCCCGAGTGCTCGACGCCGAACAGCCGTCCGGTGCGGCCCATGCCGGTGATCACCTCGTCGGCGATCAGCAGGATGCCGTGCTCGTCGCAGAGTGCCCGCAGGTCGCGCAGGTACTGGTCGGGCGGACAGGCCACGGCGATCGCGGTGGCCATCGGATCGACGACGACGGCCGCGACCGTCTCGGGGCCCTCGGCCAGGATCGTCGCCTCGATGTCCGTCACCGACGCGAGGTGGCGCCCGGCGCGACCGAGCGCCTCCGGATACGGCGGGCGTGGCGAAGCCGTGCGACCCCAGCTCATGCCGCCGTCGTAGATCACGTTCTTGGACGCGAAGTAGTGACCGTCGAGCGACATCGCGCCCTGCGTCACTCCGTGGAACGACCCGCGGCGCGTGATGACCTTCATGCGGTGGGACTCGCCGCGCATGTGGTGGTAGTGGCGCGCCAGCTTCATCGCAACCTCGTCGGCCTCGGCGCCGCCGGGGGTGAAGTGGGCGTACTTGAGCCCTGGAGGCGAGACCTCGGCGAGCTCGGCCGCCAGGCGCACCTGCACCGGCGCGGCGAAGCGAAACACGTCGAGGAACGGCAGCTCCTCGGCCTGCTTCGTCATCGCCTCGATGACCTCGCGATCGCCGAAGCCGAGGATCATCGCCTCCAGCGCGGAGATGCCGTCGAGGTACTCCGTGCCGTCGGGCGACCACATGCGGTTTCCCGCGCCGCGTTCCAGAAAGCGGATCTCGTCGAACCCGCGCCCCTGGTGGCCGGGAGGGGAGTACGGCATCCACAGGTGCTCGCGTGCGAGCTCTTCGAGTGTCGGCTCCATCTCCATCCTCAGTTGCCGGTCGCCAACGGGCGGCCCGCCACGAGCGATCGCCCTGCTTTGAAGGATTGCACGACGATCCCTTTCCTTCAGACATTCGATTGACTGGATAAGGAAGCTTAGCCGCATTCCGCGAGGACTGCCACCCCGGCGAACGCCCCCGAACGTCAAACGGTCCGCCCGTGCGAAGGGCGGACCGTTATGAGCTCCCCCGATGATCGCCCGTACATAGGATCCGTTGCACAGGCGGTCGAGCTTGAAGCGAAGCTCCGGCTCCGACGCGCCGACGGGCATCTTCGGTCGTTGTTTACTTCTAGCGATTGACCAGCAAAGATGTCAAGCCCGGCAACGCGCCAATAATATATGATAAGGCAGCACGCTGGTTAGACACAGTGGACCAATGAAGCAAACTCATGGATTAAACATTGCTTTAACTGTATTCACCACTGAAGAAAGTCATTGACTTCCGCAGCCCATCGCGCAAAGGCGACACGACCGCCAACACAGGCTCCATCCTCCTTGCACGCGCCTCCAAGGATGAGATACTTCGCGGATCAATCGTTTGCAAGAGGAGGACCGCCGCATGACCGTCGTCCCACCATCGCGCCAGACCGGCGTCGCCGCCGTCGTGACGGGCGCAGCGAAGGGGATCGGGAGGGCAGTGGCACAGCGTCTGCTCGCCGAGGGCGTCGCTGTCGCCGGGCTCGACCTCGATGCCGCGGCGCTCGCCGACACGGCGCGCGAGCTGCCGGGACTCCTGCCCGTCGTCGGCGACGTCGGCGACTGGGACGCACACGAGCGCGCTGCCGACACGGCCAACGCACACGGCCGGCTCGCCTACTGGGTGAACAACGCGGGCGTGGACATCGTCGGCGGCGCGCACGAGGTCAGCGCGGAGGATCTGACGCGGGCGCTCCAAGTGCTTCAGATCGGCCCCATGTACGGCTGCGCGATCGCGGTGCGGCGGATGCTGGCCGGCGGCGGCGGCTCGATCGTGAACGTCTCCTCGATCCAGGGCGTCGCCGCGTTCCCCGGCTACTTCGCCTACCAGGCCGCGAAGGCAGCGCTCACGATGGTCACGAAGGGCATCGCCGTCGACTACGGCCCCCACGGCATCCGCTGCAACGCCCTGCTCCCCGGCGTGATCGACACGCCGATGACACGGACGGCGCTCGCGGAAGCACCCGACCTCGAAGCCGCGCTGCGCGAGGAGGGCCAGCTCTCGCCGCTGCAGCGTGCGGGAACGGCTGAGGAGATGGCCGAGGTCGTCTGGTTCCTGCTCTCGGACAGCGCGAGCTACGTCTCGGGCGCCGCGGTCGTGGCCGACGGGGCCGCGACGGCGCGCTGCTTCGCGTACCCGCCGCTCGAGGTCGACGCATGATCGTCCTCCAGGACCAGGACCTGTTCATCCGGGTCGATCCGGCGCACGGCGCGGAGGTGCTCGACCTCGTCGACCTGGCGAGCGGCCGTCAACTGCTGGCGCGGACGCCCTGGAGTACCGCGCCGCCGCCTGGCGGCGACCTCGACGAGGACACCTGGATCGCCAGCTACCGCGGCGGGTGGCAGCTGCTGACGCCGAACGCCGGCAACGTCTGCGAGGTCGACGGGACGCGACATGGCTTCCACGGCCGGGCATCGGCCGATCCGTGGGAGGTCGAGGCCTGCTCACCCACTTCGGCAACGCTCACGTGGGAGGGCCACGGCCTCGCCGTGCGCCGCACGCTCACGCTCGAAGACGGTGCCCTGCGCTTGGACACGGAGCTGCGCGGGGCCCGCGATGTCCCCGTGCCACTGATCGCAGTCGAGCACGTGGCGGTGGGCGTCGAGCTGCTCGACCCGCAGACGGAGCTTTCGCTGCCGAGCGCACGCGCCTACGAGCTCGACGAGACCGGCGGGCCGGCCAGGCCGCCGGCCGACGCGACCGCCTGGCCGGAGATCCGGCTGCTCGACGGCGGCGTCGAGCGCGGCGACCTGCTCACGCTGCGGACGCCACGCTGCCGCATGATCGCCCTCGCCGAGCTCGCGCACGGATGGGCCGCCGTGCGCAACCCGAGAGACGGCCAAGGCCTCGCGCTGTCCTGGGACGCGACCTGGTTCCCACACATGTGGCTGTGGCACGAGACACGCACGATCGGCGACGTCTGGCGCGAGATGACCGAGCTGCTGGTCGTCGAGCCTTCAACGGTCCCGCACCACATGGGGCTCGCCGCCGCGATCGAGAGCGGCGACGCGCGCTGGCTTGCACCGGGCGAGACCGCGCGCACCTGGATCGTCGTGCGGCCGTTCCGCACCGACACACCGGTCCGCGAGGTCACGGCCGACGCACGCGTGCGCTAGCGCTGGCCTCCAGCCCGCCCGTCGCTACGGAAGAGGCGCGGACGCAGGAGCACCGCTGCCCGCCGCATGCGCGAGAGCGGTCGCCCATCCCAGATAGGCCTGCGGATCCATCGCCGCCAGCAACTCCTCGGAGGTGACGCCCTCGGTTCCATCCTCCTCCGCCAGAACGACGAGCAGCGGCCGGCCCTCGGCTGCGGCCCGCTTGCTCGCCCGCATCACGAGCACATGCGCCGCCTCGTGGCCGAGCGTCTGACCGAGCAGCATCATCGCGGCCTCGGCCATCACCGCACCGTCCGTGAGCTCCAGGTTGCGCGCCATCCGCTCGGGGTGAACCTCAAGCCCCTCGAGCACCTCCGCGAGCTTGTCCGCGACGCTCGACGTGAGGATGAACGTCTCCGGGATCGCGAGCCACTCGACGGCCCACAGGCCCATGTCGCGCTCTCCGGCATGCGCGGCGGCGCCGGCGAGGGCGACGACCATGCCGTGAAGCGCCCGCGCCGACGCGACGAGGTACTCGCACGTCATCGGGTTGCGCTTCTGCGGCATCGTGCTCGAGCCGACGTGCCCGCTCGTGGCCGGCTCGGCGACCTCGGCCACCTCCGTGCTCTGCAGCCGGATCACCTCGGCGGCGATGCGCTCACCCGCCGCCCCGATCTGGTCGAGCGCGTGGGCGAGGTCGCGCAGGCGGTCGCGCGCGACGTGCCAGGGGACCGCTGCGCTGCGCAGGCCCAGCTCGTCCGCGAACCCGGCGGAGACGCGTGCCGCGTCGGGACCGAGGCTCGCAAGCGTCCCGGCCGCGCCGCCGAGCTGCACCGTGAGCGCCTCGTTGCGCGCCACGTCCAGCCTGGCGATGCAGCGCTCCAGCTCGTCCGCCCACGAGGCGGCCTTCAAGCCGAACGTGATTGGGACGGCGTGCTGGCCGTGGGTTCGCCCCGCCATGGGGGTCGCCGCGTGCTCGTTGGCGAGCCGCACGGCGGCATGGCGCGCACGCTCCAGGTCGGACTCCAGCAGCAGGACCGCGTCGCGGATCTGCAGCACCATGCCGGTGTCCATGATGTCCTGCGTCGTGGCGCCCCAATGGACGTGGCCGCCGTGCTGGCCGCAGCGGCCGGCAAGCTCGCGGATGATCGGGACGAGCGGGTGTTGAGAGTCCGCGATCCCTTCGCGCAGGGCGTCGAGGTCGAAGCGTTCGGCATCCGCCTCCGTCGCGATCCGCTCCGCTGCGGCGGCCGGCACGATGCCGAGGTGCGCCTCGGCGCGAGCGAGCGCGACCTCCGCGTCGAGCCATCCTTGGACGAGCCTGCGGCTGTCGAAGACGCTCCGCATGGCCGGCGTCCCGAAGAGGTCGCGCATGAGCTCACAGTTGAGCGTGCCTCCCATTGCGCCGTCCTTCGTCAGATCGTTCGCGTGGGATAGACCCACGAGTAGGCGTCGGAGCCGCCGTCGACGCGAAGGAACGTGCCCGTGACGTAAGTCGCCCGCGGCGAGCCGACGTAGCGCAGCGCGTCGGCGAGCTGCTCGAAGGTCCCCAGCACGCCCATCGGCGTGCGCAGGCGGATCTCCTCCAACGGGCGCTGCCCGGCCGGCGCGTTGCCCTCGATGCCGGCATACACGATGCCGACGATGCGACGGCCGCCGCTGCTCCAGGTGCCGATCTCCGCGCCCATCATCGCGGTCATCGCCGCGTGGGCCATGTCGCAGGCGATGCGGGCGGGTCCGGTGAAGCTCCCTGGCGACGGCAGCACCGCGACGAACGTGACCGGCACCCCGCCCGCCTGCCCGGCGTCGCGCGCCGCGGACGCGGAGCGCAGCAGCAGCCCTGCCTCCGCAAGCGGGTCGGCGGCGTCGGCGCTCGCGGACGGCACGAGGTGCAGCCACACGAGCCCGTGAGGGGAGACCTCCACGTGCGCGAGGCCGTGCTCCAGCTCGGAGGCCGCGATCCGCTGGACGGGCACGCCGAGCGCAGCGGCGACCCCGTCGCCGAACGGACCGTCGCCCACGAGGACGGCGCGCACCGGCTCGCTCATCGCTCCACCGGCCGCTCGGTCGGATAGCCGTCGCTCGCGAGCCAGCCGCCGTCGATCGGCAGCGTCTGCCCGGTGACGTAGGCGGCGCGGTCGGAGGCGAGGAAGAGGACGCCGTCGGCCATCTCGTGCGGCTCGGCGACACGGCCCATCGGCGTGCGCCCCTCGAAGTCGTCGAGGCGGATGGCGCCGGCGGCCTTCTCGATCACGTCGGCCATGATCTCGGTACGGGTGACGGCCGGCGCGATGCCGTTGACGCGCACGCCGTGCGGCGCCCACTCGACGGCCAGCAGCTCGGTCAGCAGCCGGATCCCGCCTTTGGCGGTGTTGTAGGCCGTGCGCTGCGGCCAGCCGCCATAGGCGCCGATCGAGCACACGTTGACGATCTCCCCCTGCCCGCGTTCGAGCATGCCGCGCCCGACGCGGCGGCTGAGCTTGAAAGGTCCGGACAGCATCACGTCGACGTGCAGCTGCCACTCCTCGTCGGAGACGTCGACCGACGGCGCAACGACGCAAAGCCCGGCGTTGTTGACCAGCAAGCGGAGCGGACCGAGCGTCGCCTCGACGTCGTCGACGGCGGCGTCGATCGCCGCGCTGTCGCGCACGTCGAGCTGGAACGCCGCCGCCCGCAGGCCCGCTGCGCACAGCTCGTCCGCGCGCTCGCGAGCGCCCGCGAGGTTGATGTCGGTCACCGCCACGACGCCGCCGTGCTCGGCGAGCGTCGTCGCGATCGTGGCGCCGATCCCCTGCGCGGCTCCGGTCACGAGGCATACGCGCCCGGCGAGCTCGTCCTGAGAGAACGGATCGCCCCAGGCGTCATGCGCCCCAGCGGCGCCGAGGTTTGCGTCGTCCACGGACATCGTTTCCGAGTCTAACTCAAACGTTTGTATCTTGCTCGCACAGCGCGACCTCGGCCACCGCGGCCGCCCGGACCGCGGTTCGTCTCACAGTGTCGGCCGCACGAGCGGGAGCCCCCGCGCACCGACATCGCCGACCGTCACGTGCCAGCGGCCGAGGTTCGCCGTCGCCAACGCGTCGAGCCCGGCGCCGACGAACGCGATATTCGTCGGCGAAGCGAACGTCACCCCGCGCGGGTCGTCGGCGATCAGCGCAACGGTGCCGTCGACGTCCACGCGATAGATGTGGTCTGGGCGATAGCAGCCGACGTAGAGCCGGCCGTCCTCGTCGTAGGCGACGCCGTCGGGCACGGTTCCCGGCAGCGCGCAGACCTGCTCGGGCTCGCCCGCCGACCCATCGGCCTCGATCGGCACGCGCCACACGCCCGGGTCCGTCGACTGGACGACCAGCAGCGCGTTGCCGTCCGGCGCCAGGCAGCAGCCGTTCGGGAACTGCGTCAAGGCGCGCGTCCAGACCTCGCACTCGCCTCCGGGCGCCACGCGGTAGACGCGACCGTCGTCGCCGTCCCACGTCCCGGAGTCAGTCACGTAGAGCGAGCCGTCGCGCCCGAACGCCGGATAGTTCGGCGTGCGCAGCGGCTCCTCGTCGGTCCCGGTCGTGTACGTCTCCGACGTGCCGTCCGCAGGCGTGATCCGCACCACTGCCGGTCCCGCGCAGGCATAGACCCGTCCCTCGCCGTCAAGCGCGAGACCGAGCACGAACGCGCCGACATCGGCGACCTGGCGCAGCGACCCGTCCTCGCCGACCGCGTAGAGTTGACCCGCCTCGCCCCCGGCGTACAGCACACCGGCGTGGGGATCCCATGCGACGCACTCGGGGTGGTCGAGACCGTCGGCGAGCGTCCTGAAGGGCTCGAGACCGTGGCCGACATGGGCGTTCCTGGAAGACATCCTCACACTCCTGATGGTCAAAACGGTCGGGTCATACGTTTGAGCTACTGTACGCTCGCCAGATAGCGCCCGTCAACCACGCACGCAGGAGTCCCGATCCGATGACCGCGCCGCCCACCCCTGCCGCCGTTTCGGCCGCCCACCGTCTCACGATCTCCGCGATCGAGACGACGCCGATCCGCGTGCCGCTCGGGCGCATCTACCGCGGCAGCCACTACCAGATGACGCACCGCTCGACGATCGTCACGCGCGTGATCACCGAGGAGGGGATCGTCGGCGAGGCCTACGCCGGCGACGAGGACGCCGGACTGCTGGAGATCGACGCGATCATCCACGACGAGATCGCGCCCGCGCTCGTCGGCATGGACGCGATGGCGACCGAGCGCTGCTGGGAGGCCGCGCGCCCCGCGACGTTCGACATCCTGCGCGACCGCCGGCTCGGCCTCGTCGCGATGGCCTGTGTCGACGCCGCACTCTGGGACGCAATCGGCAAGGCGCTCGGCGAGCCGCTCTGGCGGCTGTGGGGCGGCTTCCGCGACCGCGTCCCGATGATCTCGATTGGCGGCTACTACGGCGACGACATCCCGCAGGAGATCGCCGCGCTGCAGGAGCGCGGGATGGCCGGCATGAAGTTCAAGGTCGGCGGGGGCAGCCCCGAGGAGGACGCCGCGCGCTTCCGCGCCGCGCGCGAGGCCGCGGGCCCGGACTTCGTCCTCTGCGCCGACGCCAACCAGGGCTGGAGCGTCGAGGACGCCGTCCGCTTCGCACGCCTCGTCGAGGACTGCGACCTGCGCTGGTTCGAGGAGCCCTGCGCCTGGCGCAACGACCGCGCCGCGATGCGCAGCGTCCGCATCCGCTCCGGCGCACGCGTCTGCGCCGGCCAGAGCGAGTACTCCGCCGCCGGCTGCCGTGACCTGATGGCCGACGACGCGATCGACGTCTGCAACTTCGACTCCTCCTGGTCCGGCGGCCCGACCGAGTGGCGCCGCGCCGCCGCGGTCGCTTCCGTCTACAGCGTCGGGATGGGCCACCACGAGGAGCCGCAGGTCGCCGGCCATCTGCTCGCGTCGATCCCGCACGGCACCTACGTCGAGTGCTTCGCCCCCGACCGCGACCCGATCTGGTGGAACCTCCCCGCGAACCGCCCGCAGCTGGTCGACGGCAATCTCATCCTCCCCGACGCGCCCGGCCTCGGCTGGGAGCTCGATGCCGAGTACATCGAGCACCACCGCGTAGCGGTCGATCGCTAGATCCACCGCTACGCGCCGAACCGGCGCCGCGCCGGGCCTCAGTCGTGGATCGCGAGGCCGGTCGCGACGTCGAAGAAATGCAGCTCGCGCGAGTCGAGGGCGAGCTCGACGGTCGTCCCCTCCTTGGCGGTCGTGCGGCCGTGCAGGCGGGCGACGAAGGTGGTCGCCTCGTCGCCGGCGAGCTCGAGCGTGTCGTCGCGCTCCTCGTCGATCCGCGCGGAGCGTGCCTGGACGTCGAAGTGGACGAGCACGTCGGAGCCGAGCGACTCGACCAGGTCGACCGCGGCCCGGAAGCGCTGCTCGGCGGGCCGGCCGCCGTTGCGGCCTGCCTCGTCGAGGTCCTCGGGCCGGATCCCGAGCAGCACGTTCCGGCCGTCGTAGCGGCGCAGGGCAGGGCGCCGTCCCAGCGTGTCCTCATGCAGCGAGAGCTCGATTCCGCCGAAGGCGACCCGCGCGCCACCGTTCTCGTCGCAGTGGACCGTGGCCTCGGCGAGGTTCATCGCCGGCGAACCGACGAAGGCCGCCACGAACGCCGTCGCGGGGTTCTCGTAGAGCTCCTGCGGCTTGCCGAGCTGCTCGACGACGCCGTCGCGCATCACCGCGACGATGTCGCCCATCGTCATCGCCTCGATCTGGTCGTGGGTGACGTACATCGTCGTGACCCCCACCTTGCGCAGGATCCGCAGGATCTCGGCCCGCATCCGCACGCGCAGCTTCGCGTCGAGGTTCGAGAGCGGCTCGTCCATCAGGAAGACCTGCGGCTCACGCACGATGGCGCGGCCCATCGCGACGCGCTGGCGCTGCCCGCCTGACAGCTGAGCCGGGCGGCGGTCCAGGTACTCCGTGAGTCCGAGGATGCCCGCCGCCTCCTCCACCTTGCGCGTCACCACGTCGCGCTTCTCCTTGCGCAGCTTCAACGAGAAGCCCATGTTCTCGCGGACGCTCATGTGCGGGTAGAGCGCGTAGTTCTGGAACACCATCGCGATGTCGCGATCGCGCGGGGAGGTGTCGTTGACGACCCGCCCGCCGATCTCCACCGTCCCGCCGGTGATCGTCTCCAGCCCGGCGACCATCCGCAGCGTCGTGGTCTTGCCGCAGCCCGACGGGCCCACCAGCACCATCACCTCGCCCTGCGGGATCTCGAGGTTGATCTGCTTCACGGCCTCGGCACCGCCGGGGTAGACCTTCGTGAGCTCTGTGAGCGTGACGTGACCCATGACTACTTCCCTACTCCGGAGGTGATGCCGCGCACGAGCGCGCGCTGGCCGAACAGGAACACGATCAGCATCGGGATCAGCGCGATCACGAGGCCAGCCGTGTTGCGGGGGATGTTGCCGTTGTGGATGTCCGACAGCAGCGCCGTCGCGGGAACGAGCAGCCGCCGCTCAGGCTCCTGGACGATCACGACAGCCGCGAGCAGATCGCTCCAGGACCAGATGAACGAGAACACCGCCAGTGTGGTAAGCATCGGCCGCGACAACGGCACGAGCACATAGCGCAGCTGCTGGAAGAGCGATGCGCCGTCGATGGTGGCCGCCTCCAGCACCTCGGCTGGCAGCCCCTTGAAGTACGAGTACGTCAGATAGAGCCCGAACGTCGAGTTCCAGCCTGCGTAGACGAGGCCCATCACGATCAGGTTGTCGGTCAGCCCGTAGTCGGACAGCTGCAGGAACAACGGGATGATGAACACCGGCAGCGGGATCGCCATCAGCGCAATCAGCCCCCATCGCAGCGTGGTCGCAATACGGCCCTCATGGCGCATGAACCAGAACGCACCGGCCGCCGAGACGATCACCGTGACGACGACCGCGATGCCGACCGCGACGATCGAGTTGAGCATCGCCCCACCGAGGCTCGCGAGCGTCCATGCGTCATGGAAGTTCTGGAACGTGACCGAGGTGGGGAGCCCGGTCGCGTTCTCGGCGAACTGCTCGTTGGTCTTCAACGCGGTCCCGATCAGGAACGCGAACGGATAGATGAACGGGATGGCTGCGAGCGCCAGCAGGAACGTCTTGCCCAGGTTCCACTGCTTGCCGATCATGCGCGTGAGGCCTTTCTGCCCAGCAGGGCGCCGAGCACCACGACGAGCGCCACGATCATGAGCAGCACCATCGACTCGGCGGCGGCAGTTCCGAAGTATCCGTAGAGCAGGGCGTTTTGGTAGATGTCCCAGTCGAGCGTCGTGCTCGAGTAGCCCGGCCCGCCCTTCGTGAGCGTGTAGATCCACGGGAAGATCCCGACGAAGACGGTGATGATCAGGACCACCGTCCACAGCTCGACGACCGCGCGGATGCTTGGCAACACGATGTGCCACAGCCGCTGCCACCAGCTCGCGCCGTCGATCTCGGCGCTCTCGAACAGCTCCGGCGGCACCGCCGTCAGCGCAGCCGAGAAGATCACGGTGCCCATCCCCATCGTCGCCCACGCGAGCACGACGATGATGACCGGCTTGACGAGCCGCTCGTTCGCGAGCCAGTCGGCCGAGAGCGCACTCAACCCGATGCCGTCCAGGAACGAGTTCAGCGGCCCCGCCGGAGCGAGGATGAACGCGAACAAGATCCCGATCAGCGCCGGCGAGGCCATCGCCGGGAAGAAGAAGATCGCGCGAAACGCACCGGCGAACGGAACGCCCTTGTACAACATGAACGACACCGCGAGCGGCAGGATCACCCACAGCGGGACCCCAAGCAGCAGGATCGCGTGGTTGATCAGCACCTGTCGGAAGTACTTCGTCTCGAACAGCGCCGAGAAGTTGTCGAACCCGACCCACGGACTGTCGTAGCCGGGCTGCCACGCCGTGAACGCGTGATAGATCACGCTCAGCGACGGCAGCACGATCGCCATCACCATCAAGACGACGATCGGAAGAAGGAACGGCAGCTCCCGCGCTTGCTCGATCGAACGAGGCAGCCGGCGGACCCCCGAAGGGGTCCGCCGGGCCTTCACTTCTGTTTCCTGAACCGTCGACATCGACTACTTCGGGGACTTCTCTTGCGCCGCGATCAGCTCGTCGGCGACCTCGTCGTAGTCGATCTTCTCCTTCACCATCTCCGGGGCGTACTTCGCCAACAGGCTCAACACGTTGGAGCCGACGACGGTGAACTGATCGAGATACGGATCCGCAGTCGACGCCCAGTCAGCGATCTGCGCGCCAACCGGATCGGTGACGTTGACCTTCGCGTTGCGGTTGGCCGGCGCGACATTGGCCTCGGCGTAGAGCTTCTCCTGCACCGGAGGGCTCGCCATGTACCGCAGGAAGTCGACAGCCTCCTGCGGGTGCTCGCTCCACTTCGTGACCCAGTAGCCGGTCGAGACGCCGTAGTTGATACGCGGCGCGTCCCACAGGCTTCCCGGCACGAGCGGCGCGAGGAACGTGCCGAGGCCGTCCTTGCCCCACTTCGTCTCACGGAACTGGGACCAGTGGGCGTCCGCGGCGATCAGGCCGATGAACATCGCGCCCTTGCCGGCCTTGAAGTTGTTCACCGTATCCGGGAACAGGTTGATCGCCTCGGCGTTGGGCGTGAAGCACTCATGATCGCGCGCCTCACGCACGAGATCGACCGTCTTCTGAATCGCCGGCGTACCCCAGTCGGGACCGCTCGCAGCCTTTTCGATCTCCTCGTCGCTCTGGAACTGCGTCCCGAAGAGCGTCAGCCACCAGAACAGATAGCCGCCGTCCTTCCACCCTGCGGTGATCGGGGTGATGCCGGCGGCGTTCAGCTTGTCGCAGGCCGTCAGCAGGTCGTCCCACGTCTGCGGCGGCGCCTCGGGGTCA
Source organism: uncultured Actinomycetes bacterium (assembly GCA_963774115.1). Taxonomy (GTDB): domain Bacteria; phylum Actinomycetota; class Thermoleophilia; order Solirubrobacterales; family Solirubrobacteraceae; genus Conexibacter. The sequence continues at coordinate 442,108 of CAVZDN010000001.1, forward strand.
AGGCCGGCCTCCTCGAACTTCGCCTTGTCGTAATAAAAGATCACGCCGTTCGCATCGAACGGATAGACGAGCTTCTCGCCGTTCGAGCGCGTTGTCGCGTTCCAGCCGACCAGATCATTGAGATCGTCGTCGGTGATGAGGTCGTTCAGCGGCTGGATGCCCTGGACGTAGTCGAACGCAAACGGGCTCGCGTACGAGACCATCAGATCCGGGCCCTTGCCCTTCGCGATCGTCGCCCGCAACATCGGACCAGGCGGCAGATACGCCGTCGCCGGCTGATGCACCCGCTTGATCGTGACGTTCGGGTTCTCCGCCATGTAGGCGTCGTCGACCTGCTTCATCACCTTCGGATCGGGGACGCCGAAGTCCCACAGCTCCAAAGTGACCGGCTCATTGGGATCAGAAGACTGAGCCGTCGTCTTCGAACCCGAATCACTGCCGCAGCCGATCGCCAACAGGGCGACCAGCGCGCAGACGCACACCACGAGCAACTTCCTCATCTCTCTCCTCCACCGTTCGACCGTCTTGCGCACTTCCCACAGGTACTGCCGGGACGGAGGACAGACGAGCAATCGAGTGCTCACCCGCGTGTCCGGACGATCCGCATACCCCGATCACGCCGGTGCCGTCGACACAGACCAGCTGCTCACGGCCGGGCGATTGACAGGACCCATGCCGAGCAGCGTAGCTCAAACGTATGACTCACGGAAGGCAGGACGTCAGCTCAGCGCCAACTGGGCGCGAGCCCAGTGGCCTCAGCAGCTCAGGACCGGCTCGAAGGAGGCCCTGTGGACTCGCGTACGGTGAGCTGGGGCGGGTCGTCGAGCATGACGTCCTCGACCGTGTTGCCATCGATCAGCTGCAGCAGCATGTCCACCGCGCGATTCCCCATCGTGACGAGCGGGAGCTGCACCGTCGTGAGGGCAGGATGCATGAAGCGCGCAATCGGGATGTCCGAGAACGAGACGATCGAAAGGTCCTCCGGCACTGAGACGCCAAGCTCGTCGCAGGCCGCCAATGCACCGATGGCCCAGCGTGATGTCGCGACGAAGATCGCCGTAGGCGCAGGATCGCGTTTCAGCAGCTCGAGCGTGGCCTGATACCCGCCGGCCTCGTCGATCGGTGCATGGATCGTGAGTTCGGGCGGAACGGGAATGCCCGCCGTGTTCATGGCTGCCGTGTATCCGGCTGTGCGGCGCCGACCGGTGTCGACAGCGTCGTTGGCGATGATGTGGGCGATGCGCCGATGGCCGAGGTCGATGAGGTGCTGGGTCGCGAGCGCGGCAGACGCTTCGTCGTTGCCGACGATGCTCGGGCCCAAGCCCGGCTCGCGGCGGTTGACGAGCAGGCTCGGCAGGCCCTCCGGCAGTCGCGTGGAACTCGCCGAATCGCTCGTCGCGATCGCGTAGAGCAACCCGTCGACACGGCCATGAAGCGCGGGGAGACGATCGTGGATCGTCCCGTTCGCCACCAGCAGGATGTAGCCGAGCTCGCTCGCACGCTTGTCTGCGCCCTGCGCGATCTGCGCATAGGCGGGATTCGCCAAGTCGGGGATCACCATCCCGATCGCCATCGCACGCGCGGTCTTGAGCATGCGTGCGGCGGCATTGGGGCGGTATCCCAGCCGCGCGACCGTCTCGAGCACCCGCTGCCGCGTCTCCGGACGCACCAGCAAGCGCTCGTCGCCGCTCAGCACCCGCGACACGACCGACGTGTCGACCCCGGCAACAGCCGCGACATCTCGCATCCGGACGGGCGCCAAGGGTCGCTTCGGGGGGGGTGATGGATTCGTCATCGACTCAAACGCATGAGGAGGCTGCGATGGTACATGGGCCAGTCCGCGAGATGCGCATGTGAGCGGGCGTCGACGCATAGAAAAACCCCGCCGGAGCGGGGCTTTTCCTTAGCAGGCCGATAAGCGGGATTCTGTCGTGAGCAGTCATCCATCTCTGCGGCCGACCTGGACCTTGGCGGGCAGCCTGCAAACGGTCCGGCTTGACCTTGCATCGGGTGGGGTTTGCCTGGCCGCCGCGTCACCGCGACGCCGGTGCGCTCTTACCGCACCATTTCACCCTTACCGGTCCGCCGAGGCGGACGTAGGCGGTGTCATTTCTGTGGCACTTTCCCGCGGGTTTCCCCGGGTCGGCGTTACCGACCACCCTGCCCTGTGATGTCCCGACTTTCCTCGAAGGCGAGCCTCCGCGACTGCTTGGCCTGCGCCGGAGAGCCTAGCTCGTGCGGGCCGCGGCAGCGAGCCCTGCAGCAGAAGCTGCGCCCGAGCCGCGAGAACCTGGTTCAAACTGGTTCTAGGCGATGGTGGCGCCGCAATCCGAGCAGCCCCCGCCGACGGCCGCGGCGCCATGGCCGAAGCGAGCCGTCATCGCGCCGCCGCACCACAGGCAGGCGACCACGGCGTGGGCGGCAAGACCCTCCCAGACGCCGACGAGCATGTCGTCGAGCGTCGGGCCGCCGCCCACCCCGCGGGACTCCCGCACGGGGGCGTCGACGCCGGCGGGGAACAGCATCGGCGGGCGCTCGATCCGTTCAGCCGCCAGCAGCGCCATCTCACATGCTCCGCATCAGTCCGACGACCTTGCCGAGGATCCGCACCTCCCGTGTGCGGATCGGCTCCATCGCCGTGTTCTCCGGCTGCAGCCGTATGTGGTCGGACTCCTGGAAGAAGCGCTTGACGGTCGCCTCCTCGCCCACGAGCGCGACGACGATCTCGCCGTCGGAGGCGGTCTCCTGCGGACGCACCACCACGAGATCGCCTTCGATGATCCCCGCGTCCTTCATCGACTCCCCGCGCACGCGCAGCAGATACTCGCCCGCCTGCCCGCCCGCGACGTCCGGCGTCTGCACGTAATCCTCGATGTTCTCCTCCGCCAGCACCGGCTGGCCCGCCGCGACGGTGCCGACGAGCGGCAACCCGACCGGACGCACGGCGTTGCGGACCCCTTCGACGGCGCGGTCGAGCAGCTCGATCGCTCGCGGCTTCGTCGGGTCGCGCCGCAGCAGCCCGACCTTCTCGAGGTTCGCCAGATGGGCGTGCACGGTCGAGGACGAGGCAAGCCCGACCGCCTTGCCGATGTCCCGCACGGTCGGCGGATAGCCGTAGCGGGCCGAGTACCGCTTGATGAACTCGAAGATCTCCTGCTGGCGCTTCGTGAGGTCGACCATCGCGCGATGCGCTCCTAGGACGGGTGCACAGACGAACGTGTGTTCGCACATACTATAGCGCTGCCCCGGACGGACCGAGGAACCCGTGCCGGGCTATACTGCCGCCCCACGCGCTCGTGGCGGAATTGGTAGACGCGCAAGGTTGAGGGCCTTGTGGGGGATTTCCCCCGTGGTGGTTCGAGTCCACTCGAGCGCATATCGTGAGATGGGATGCGGCCACGCCGGATCCTGCATGTCGAGACGAACCTGGGACTGCGTCCCGGGGGCGTCAAGCGGCTGGGGGCCGTCCTGCTCGAACTGGGGCTGGCGAAGCGGATCGGTGCCCAGGTCGCCGACGGTCTCCGCGCTCCGGAGTTCGACCACCGGCGCGATCCGCTGCTCGGAGCGCGCAACGTGCCCGCAGTCGCCGCACTGGCGATCGAGCAGGCCGACCGCGTCGGCGAGATCCTCGACGAGGGCGGCTTCCCGGTGGTGCTGGGCGGGGACGACAGCGTCCTGCTGGGGTGCCTGCTCGCGCTGCGGCGGCGCGGCTCGGCCGGGCTGGTATTGCTCGACGGCCACACCGACTTCTGGGACCTCCCCGACGGCACGGGCGAGCTGTCCGACAGCGACCTCTGGATCGCCACCGGCCACGGTCCCGACGTGATCGCCGACCTGGAGGGGCGGCGACCGCTCGTCTCATCGGAGGCGTGCGTCGTCTACGGGCACCGCGACCGGGCGCTGCAGCTGCGAGACGGCAGCCGGGACGTGTACCGCGAGCCGATGCTCGTCCGCAACCTGGGCGAGATCCGCGCAGCGGGCGTCGAGGATGCCGCCAACCATGCAGCGGCCTTCCTGGCCGCCGAGGGCGTCGACCGGGTATGGCTCCACCTCGACGCCGACTGCCTCGACGACGAGCTGATGCCGGCGGTCGACTGGCGTGTGCCGGGCGGCCTGACGCCGGAAGAGGTCATCGGCCTCGCCCGTCCGCTTGTGAGCAGCGGGCTGATCGCGGGGATGGACGTCACGATCTACAACCCAGCCTTGGACACGGAGGAGCTCGCCGCCGGTCGAGTGCTGCTTGACGTCATCGCAGCGATCCTCACGTGACTGACGCCCGCTCAGCTCAGGCGCCGACGTACCAAAGCCCGAACATCACCCCGAACAGTCCCAGGCTCGGGATCAGGATCGTGCGGTAGACCGGCTCGATCGCCGGACGCGTGAGCACCCACGCGAAGGCGCTGGTGCAGAGCGCCATCGAGACCATCGACATCGGCGCGAAGACGGCGAGCGCGAGCGCCGCCTCGAGCTGGCTCGGCAGCGCGGCGATCAGCAGGACGACCACGGCGCCCGTGCCGGCGAAGCCGTGGAGCATGCCGATCGAGAGCGCCTGGGCCGGCGTGCGGACTGTCGTGTGGCGATGCGCCGAACCCTCGCCGTGGCGAAGGTGGCGGCGCTGGTCGTGGCCACCGGCGTGCGCGTGCAGACTCGCGCGGTAGTCGCCGCGCAGCCACTTGCCCATCACGCGCAGGGCCAGCACCAGGATCACGACCCCGACCGCCTTCTCCGCGCCGTTCTCGAGCCAGCCGGGCAGCGAGCCCTTCAGGAAGATCAGCGGCAGGCCGAGCACGATCAGCATGCCGGCATGCCCCGCGCCCCACCAGGCGCCGAGACGCGCCGCCTGCCGCGTGTCGCCGCCGTCGGCCGCGACGAGCGACGTGACCGCGACGAGATGGTCGGGGTCCGAGGCGTGGCGCAGCCCGAGCACGAACGCTATCCCGAGCGCGACCAGCAGCGGCGCGCCGGCGAACAGGCCGGTGAGCTGGGCGTCGACGTCCTCGACCAGCGTGAACAGGAAGTCGAAGCTCATGCGGTCATCTCCTTCATGGTTGCGGACGGGTTCATGTCAGGCCCGGGATGGCCTTGGCGGTCAGCACGCAGCCGACTGCGACGATCAGCAGAGCCGAGACGGCTGGCAGCGTCGCCGCGAGGCGGCCGCTGGCGAGGCCCGGCCGGGATCAAGCCGCCGGGCGGAGACGACGGCCAGCCCGAGGACGGTCAGCGTCGCCGCCAGCCCGAGGCTGAAGGCGAGGATCAGCAACAGCCCGAGCGCCACCTGGTGCTGCGAGATCGCCGCGAGCAGGACGACGAGCGCCGACGGGCAGGGGATCAGCCCGGCCGCGGCGCCCATCGCGACGATGCCGCGCATGCCCGGCTCCTGAGGCAGATGGGAGTGGCCGTGGCCATGGGCATGACCGTCGTGGCCGTGGGTATGACCGTCGTGGCCGTGGGCATGACCGTCGTGGCCGTGGCTGTGCGCGTGCTCATGGTCGTGATCGTGATCGTGGCCGTGGTGGTGCGCATGCGCATCGCGCACCGCGCGCGCCCGCGCACTCCGCATCCGCGCACGCAGCACCCCGGCCCCCACCCCCGCGACCATCAGGCCGGAGGCGAGCGTCAGCCACGGATAGAGGTCCTCCGGCAGCACGTACTGCGACAGCGCGAACGTCACGAGGCCGAGCGCGAAGACGCCGATCGTGTGCGTCACCGTCACCGTCGCGCCGAGCGCCACCGCGTGCCGCGCCGTGCCGCGCGTGCCGACCAGGTAGGCGGCGACCATCGCCTTCCCGTGACCCGGCGAGAGCGCGTGCAGCGCACCCCAGCCGAGCGCAGCCAGCAGGAGCAGCAGCAGCACGCGCTCTCCCGAGGCCGCGTCGGCGAACAGCCCGGCAAAGCCCTCGGTGCCCTCGGCGCGGCTGGTCGAGAACGTCCCCGCCCATGCCCGCCGGAGCCGTGAACGTGCCGTCGCCTGGGCGCACCTGGAAGTGCGCCTCGCGCTGGTCGAGAGGGCTGGACTGCAGATCCTGCGGGTAGCGCCGCAGCCCGTGCGTGGAGTCGCCGCTCGGCGTGGCGGTGCGCACAGCCGTGCCCGTCGCCCGGCGCCGAGACGACCGCCTTCCAGCCGACGCGGCCCGGGAACGTGCCGTCGTACAGCTTCACGCGCCGGGCGCCGCGCACCACGGCGTGCAGCGTGAGCACCAGCCGCGTCGTCGAGAGCCCGCCGGCGCCGGCCGGGAAGGAGAGCCGCGGCGCACCGGCGAGCGACAGCGCGACCCGCCGCCCGTCGACCGTCAGCTCCAGCCGCCGCGCGACCTCCTCGCGCTTGCGCGCCACGATCTCCGCGTCGGACAGCCCGCGCTCCTGCACGGTCGGGATCTCCGCCTGGTCGAGCACGTAGCGGACGTCGACGCCGTCCTCGGAGATCCGCACCGTCGAGAGGTGGTTGATCGAGAAGTTGCCGAGCGGGTGTGCCGACGCGCTCGTCGAGCCCGCCGCCGCCAGCGCCACGAGCGCAGCCGCCAGCAGCACGAGGCGCCTCATCGCAGCGCCTCCCGCAGCTGTCGCGCAGCGAGCGGCGACAGCAGACCCCTGCCGACGTACGCGATCCGCAGGTCGCGCGCCGCCAGACCCGTGCGGCCCGCCGCCCGCGCAGCGATCCCGGCGTGGAAGCGGAAGAGCGGGTCGCGCGACCCGAGCCGCAGCGCCCTGCCCGCCCAGCGCAGCCCTTCGCGCGCACGTCCGGCGCGCGTCAGCGCCCAGCCGAGCGCGTCCGCCGAGCGCACGCTCGGTGCCTGCCGCCACACCTGGCGACCGAGCACGACCGCCCGCGCCGGCGAGCCGTGGTTCGTCTCGAACAGCACGCGCTCCGCATCCGGCACCGCGCCAGCCGCGCGCAGCAGGCGCTGCTGTGCGCGCACGACGCCGAGGTCCGCGAGCCCCACGGCACGGTGCCCGGCAGCCAGCTCGACGTCGGCGAGCAGGGTCAGGTTCGTCGTCAATGGCAGACGCTCGGTAGATGGGCGCAGGCGAGCGACGGCCCCCCTCAGGTCGTCGCTCGCCACCGCCACCCGGGCGAGCCCGGCCAGGCCCTGCGGGTAGCCCGGCACGGCAGCCACGGCCAAGCGATAGCCGGCCCGCGCCGCACCGAGCCGGCCACGGCCGAGCTCAAGGTCGCCGAGCAACGTCTGCACGTAGGCCACGCTCTCGGCCGTCCCACCGGCGGAGGCAGCCAGCCGCATCGCCTCGATCGCTCCCGCCCGATCGCCGGACAGCTCGCGGTAGTAGGAGGCGCGCGCGTAGGCGGGCGATGCCGGGCTTCACGTCCACCAGGCGCTGGATCGAGGCGAGCGCGGCGCGATAGCGGCCGAGCTCGATCTGCGCGTCGGCGAGCACGACGTACGGCCGCGCCAGCTCCGGCTCGGCGCGATGCGCTGCCTGCCCGAGCCGCAGCCCCTCGCGGAAGTCGTGGCGCAGGTTCGCGAGCGTCCCGGCGCCGAGCAGCGCGCCGAGGTCGTTCGGGTCGCGCCGCAAGCCCGGCGGCGAACGCGCGCCCGGCCTGCGAGTAGTACGCCGGATCGCCCGTCTCGCGCGCCTTCTGCAGGAAGACCTCCCCCAGCGCCCCGTACGCCGCCGCGTCGCCGGGGCTCGCGGCGATCGCCGGCCTGCAGCTCGCGCATGCGGTCGCCGCCGTCGCGGCTCCGCCACGCCGCCGCCGACGGAGGCCGACGCGGACGCGCCGGGCGCCGATGGCCGGCGCGTCGAGGCGGTTGACCAGCGTCAGCGCCAGCCAGCACCGCGCCGAAGACGACGAGCGGCGTGACGAGCCTGACGATGTGGCGTGCGGAGAGCGTCATGTCTCAGGTCCCGGGGTTCGGGGGAGCGCCCACTCGGAGCGCTCCCCTTGCCCGCGATCGTTCCTCGCTAGCTGCCGCCCGCACCGACCGGCGGGTGGCCCGGCTCGACGCGCCGCGACGGGGCGGAGTCGAAGCCGCTGTCCGGCGCCGGCACGTACGGGAACGTGGACAGGAACTGCTTGTCGTTCTGGTCCACGCCGTCGCCGAGCGGCACCTTGTTGCCCTTCAGGAAGCCGGCCACGACCTGCAGCTCGATGTCGACCACGTCGTCGCCGAGGCGCCGGCCGTTCGGGAAGCCGGCGTTGTCGCCGCCGATCACGCCGAAGCGGTTCTCGGTGGCCGCACGGCGGCACACCGAGGTTGATCTTCAGCGTGTCCACCGCAGGCGGATTCTTGCCCGCGACCTGCTGGTTGAGGCCCGGCAGGCCCTGCAGCAGCGCCTGCACGATGTCCGTGCGGTTGTCCTCGGGCGCGCCGATGCTGAACAGCGCGTTGAGGACCGCCGCCAGCTCAGGCTTGACCACGTAGCTGCCGTAGAGCTCAGCGTCGCGGTCGGGGCTCGTGCGGTTGAACTGGTCTTTCTTGCCGAGCGGGATCACGACCTCGTTGACGAGCGGGTTGCCGAGGCGCGAGACCTGCACCCACTTGCTGGCGCTCGCACGATGCGCGTGCTTGCTGCGCTTGGCGATGCCGGCCCGGTCGGAGACTTCGCAGCCGGCGGCGCTCGGTCGACTGGTAGACGCCGACGACCGCGTTCTTCGCGTCGGGACCGGAGACCGCCTTGCCGTCCTTCGTGACGAGCCGCTCGGGGAGCTGCAGGACGATCGACGAGATGTTCATCCCGGAGAAGTCGTCCTTGCCCTCACCTTGGTTGCCGGTGAGCTTGCGCACGTTGATGGCATCGAACGTCGCGCCGAGGTCGACGAAGAATGGATCGTCCCGCTGCCCGACGAACACCTTGGTGCCGTCGTCGAGCTGCGGATCGCCCCGTCCACGAACGCCTGATAATTCGGGAACGTCTTCGGACCGATGTTCGGCGGCGCGACGGGCAGGCCGCGAGCGATTACACGCTCGTGGATGCGGACCTTCTTCCCGTAGCTGTAATGAACGCGGGTGATCGAGTACCGCTGCAAGACGTTCAACTTCGCGTCGCTGTAGCCGCTCGCGCCAGGCAGCGCGTACAGGAACGAGTTGGGGTTCCGCAGCGAGGTGGTGAACTGGAAGCGATAGGCGAGGTCCTTCTTGCCGTCGCCGGTGTTGTCGATGTTGATGTAGTACCGGGCGCGGTCGTCGAAGCGGAAGAAGTTCGGGCCGTTCGCCGGGTTCTGCCCTGGGATCCAGTCACCGACGACGGTCAGCGAGCCTGGGGCGTCCTTGGCCGTGAAGGCGTAGAGATCCGTGTCGTCGGCACTCGGGTCGAGCATCGTTCCGGGGGCCTCCCGGTGGCTCGATCCGACGGCGACGGTCACCGCGAATGCGGCAGCGGCGACTGCCGCAAGCGCGATCAGCAGCTTGCGCATGTGAGATTCCCTCTCTCTCGTTGCGTGCCGAGATCGGACCGGAGCCCAACCTCCTCGTTCAAGCTATTCGTGTGAGGCGTGCGTGTGGATCACCACGTGGCGCAAATGACGGCATCGGCGCATCCGCCCCGACTTAAATTGACGTGGTTCTCAGCCGGGGAACGCAGCCCGCGCCGCGCGGGCGCCAACCTGCGTGAGATCCAGGTAGCCGCTCGTGCCGTCCTCGCGCAGCTCGCGCGCGGCCTCGACGACGGCACCGAGCGCCGCGAACGCGAACGCGGCGCCGATAGAGACGCGGCTGACGCCGGCCTCGGCCAGCTCCGGCACCGAGGGGCCACCGGGGAACATGAGCACGTTGACGGGCCGCTCGACGGAGGCGACGATCGAGCGGATCGCATCGAGCGACAGCGGTCCCGGCGCGTAGAGCACGTCGGCGCCAGCCACTTGGAACGCCTGCAGCCGGGCGATCGTGTCGGCGAGGTCGTCGACCCCGCGCAGGTGATTCTCGGCGCGCGCCGTCAGCACCAGGCGGACCGGGCCGGCATGGGCCGCCTCCACCGCTGCGGCCACGCGCTCGACGGCGAGCGCGCGCTCGTAGATGCCCGCGTCGCGGCCGTCGCCGCCAGTCGCCCAGTCCTCGATCGAGCAGCCGGCAAGCCCTGCCGCGCGCGCGAGCCCGACCGTCTCGGCGACGTCATCCGGCTCGTCGCGAAAGCCGTTCTCCAGATCTGCCGACACCGGCACCGACGTCGCCGCCACGATCTCCGCACAGTGCGCCAGCGCCTCCTCGCGCGTCACGCCGCTGTCGAGCCGGCCGAGCGTCGCGGCGAAGCCGGCGCTCGTGGTCGCGAGCGCCTCGAAGCCGAGCGACGCCAGCAGCTTCGCGGAGCCGGCGTCCCACGGGTTCGGCATCAGCAATGGGGCGCCGCGGCGATGCAGCGCCAGGAACCGTGCGGCCCGTTCGGCCTGTCCGATCACCGTCCCAGCTTACATGAATAAACTCAAACGTTTGATTGAATTCCGGTACTCTATCCACCGATGGTCGAAACAGTCGACCGCCTCGTGACGGACCGAGCCGTCCGCGTCGGCGTGGTCGGCGCGGGATCGTGGGCGGCGCTCGCGCACATCCCCGCCGTGCTGAAAAATCCCCACGCGGAGCTCGTGGGGCTTGCGGACCGCGACCCGGAGCGGCTGCGCGCGACGGCGGATCACTACGGCATCGACGCGCGCTTCACGGACCATCGCGAGCTGCTCGCGGCCGGGCTCGACGCGCTCGTGATCGCCACGCCGCACACGACCCACCATCCGATCGCATGCGACGCGATCGAAGCGGGCGTGCACCTGCTCGTCGAGAAGCCGCTGACGGTCGACGCGCGCGACGCACACGACCTCGACGCCCGCGCGCGCTCAGCCGGGCTACACCTCGTCGTCGGCTACACCTTCAACTTCGCGCCGGGCGGGATGGCCGCACGCGCCTGCATGCAAAGCGGCACGCTCGGCGAGATCACGCTCCTCTCCGCCGTCTTCTCCTCCGACATGCTGTCCTACTACCAGGGCGAGCCGCGCGACGAGAGTGCCTACGTGCTCGCCGGGCCCAGCGCGGACACCTACGCCGACCCGGCGCAGTCCGGCGGCGGGCAGGGGCACGCGCAGGTCACCCACGCGCTCGGGATGCTGCTGTGGGTCACCGGCCTGCGGCCCCGGCGCGTGACCGCGTTCATGTCGAACCTCAGCGCCCCGGTCGACGTGGTCGACGCCATCGCCTGCCAGTTCGAGGGCGGCGCGCTCGGCACGATCGCCTCGACGGGCGCCGTCCAGCCCGGACCCGCGGAGCAGCAGGTCCTGCACTACTTCGGCACGCGCGGCGCGATGACGCAGGACCTGCCGGGCGGACGCGTGATGCTGTACCCGGTCGACCAGCCGCCGCGCGAGCTCGCGCCCGCGTCGAGCGATGAGCTCGACATCTACCCGCACGGCGCACCGGTGCGTTGCCTCATCGACCTCGTGCGAGGCGCCAGCGACGAGAACCCGTCGCCGGCGAGCTCGGCGGTCGCGACGGTCGAGCTGCTCGACGCCGCCTACCGCTCGGCCACCGACGGCGGCCGGCCAGTGGACGTCGCGCAGGCGTAAGCAGCGCCAGCGCTCACGCGCACCTCGAGCGTCCGCGACCCGACGGACGGCGACTTCCGCGGGTGAGGAAGAGGACCCCGCCCCCGCGCGTGGAAGCTTGCCTGACGATGATGCCCGAGATGGAGGACCTGCGCAGCGAGCTCGCGCGCCTGCGCGCCCAGCTGTCCACGCACGAGCGCGAGGCGCGACGGCGCGAGCGCGACCTGCGCCGCTCCTACGAGGCGACGGTGCGCGCGCTGGCCGGCGCGGTCGAGGCGCGCGACGCCTACACCGCCAAGCACGCCGAGCGCGTCGCCGCCTACGGCATCGAGATCGCCCGCGCACACGGGATGGCTACCTCGGACGGGCCCGAGATGGAGTTCGGCTTCCTGCTGCACGACATCGGCAAGGTCGCGATCTCCGACGCAATCCTGCACAAGCCCGGCCGCCTCACCCGCCCAGAGCGCGACGAGATGCGCCGCCATCCGGTGATCGGCGAGGAGATCGTGCGCGGGATCGAGTTCCTCGGCGCCGCCCGCCAGGTCGTCCGCTCCCATCACGAGCGCTGGGACGGCGACGGCTACCCCGACGGCCTCGCCGGCGAGCGCATCCCCCTCCCCGCCCGCGTCTTCGCGATCGCCGACACGCTCGACGCACTCACGACCGACCGTCCCTACCGCGCCGCCGCCTCCTTCGAGCAAGCCCGCGCCGTCATCGAGGCCGAGTCCGGCACCCAGTTCGACCCCGACGTCGCCCGCACCTTCGCCGAGATCCCGGACAAGCGCCTCGAAGAAATCCGCTGCGCCCTGGCGTAGCCGGCTAAATCTTCAACATCAAGATCGTGTTCAGCCCGAACACGATCGCGAAGAAGACGGTCCAGCGGTTCAGGTTGCGCTCGACGAGCGAGCCGCCGCCCATCGGGCCGGTGCCGCTGCCGACGCCGAACGCGCCGGAGAGGCCTGAGTCTCTGCCTGAGTGCATCAGGATCAGGAAGATCAGGACGACGGCGACGATGACCTGGAGAAGTCCGAGGATCGTGAACATGCTGCGGGCAGTCTAGCCGACCGCGTCAACGCGGTCCCGCACCTCGTCGAGGCGCTTCAGCAGCACGACCGCTTCGCCGCGCAGCCCGCCGTCGAGCTCGCGCCAGTCCTGCTCGGAGAGCTTGCCGGTGCGATAGTCGAGCTCGGCGTCGCGGATCTCGCGGTACTTCGCCTCCTTCGCGGCCTCCAGCTCGGCGAGGTCGTCGGCGTCGTGCGCGCTCGCGTCGGGCGTCCCGGCACCCACGCCGGCCCGCCCGCCCCTCAGCGGCGCGGAGACGAACACCGCCACGGCAAGCACAACGGCGAGGATGACCAGCGGGTCCAGCATCAGCTCGATCCCGACCGCGCCAGCTCGCGCGCCACGCGCGCCGCGTAGCCGGCGGTGACGCGACGCCGCGCGGTCAGCGGCGCCGGCCACAGTGCGATCAGGCCGCCGAGGAACGTGATGATCGCGCCGATCCAGATCCACGTCGCCAGCGGCGAGACGATGAAGCGGAAGTCGGCCGGCCAGGGGTCGCTGACGAAGCGCTGGGCGACGCCCGCGATCGCCTGGTCGCGGAGCGCGAACAGCTGGTCGACCGTCCGCTGGTCGGCGTCGCCGTCGCGTGCCAGCGCCTTCATCGCCGCGCGGAAACGCCGGTTGCCCTCGCGGACGATCGGCTCCAGCGGCTCCAGGTTCGGGTTGATGACCGTCCAGATGTCGCGCCCGAAGCCGGCCCGCAGCCCGACCTCGCTCTCCGCCTCGCCGCCGAAGAAGCGTCCGACGATGCCGAGGCTCGTGTCCTGCGAGGGGTAGAAGCCGCGAGTCGTGCGAAGCGTCGCGACGTGCTGGCCGTCCTTTGACACGTCGAGCACGGCGCCGAGCGAGATCTTCTCGCTTTCGGGCTTCGCGGTCGCGCGCACGTAGGTGATGTCGAAGCCGTCGACGCTCGCGGACTGGCCGGGGCGCAGCGTCACGTCTCTCGAATGCTGGAAGGAGGAGGAGATCGCCACGCCCAACAGCAGCGTCGCGAAGCCGGCGTGCACGATGTAGCCGCCATAGCGCCGCCGGTTGCGCCGCACCAGTCCGGCGAGCGCGACCGGCGCCGGCTCACGCGCGGAGGCCTGCCGCGCACGCATGCCGCGCCACAACTCCTGTCCGACGCTCGCCAGCACGAACGCGACGACGCAAGCGAACGCGAGCGCCTTGGGCTGCTCGCGCGCCCCGCTCACGAACAGCAGCGCCACGAGCGCCACCGTCGCCGCGCCCAGTGGCCAGACGAGGTTGCGCCGCAGGTTCGCCATCGTCACGCGCCGCCAGGCGATCAGCGGCCCCAGCCCTGCCAGCGCCACGAGCGCGAATGCCAGCGGCACCGTGTAGCGGTCGAACCACGGCGGTCCGACGGAGGCGCGCGTTCCGGTCACCGCCTCCGAGATCAGCGGGAAGAAGGTCCCCCACCAGACGACGAACGCCAACGCCACGAGCAGCACGTTCTGCAGCAGGAAGGCGGCCTCGCGCGAGAGCAGCGAGTCGAGCTGGTGCTCGGAGCGCAGGTCGGCGCGCCGCGAGACGACGAGCGCGACCGAGCCGAGCACCATCGTCCCGATCAACACCAGGAACGGCACGCCCAGCGTGGAGGCGCCGAACGCGTGGATCGAGTCGAGGATGCCGGAGCGCACGAGGAACGTGCCGAGGATCGCGAGCGTGCCGGTGGCCAGCACGAGCGACGCGTTCCAGACCTTCAGCATCCCGCGCTTCTCTTGGATCATGATCGAGTGGATGAATGCGGTGCCGGTCAACCACGGCAGCAGCGACGCGTTCTCGACGGGATCCCAGGCCCAGTAGCCGCCCCAGCCGAGCTCGGTGTAGGACCAGCGCGCTCCGAGCACGATCCCGATCCCCAGGCACAGCCAGGCGGCCAGGGCGAAGCGGCGCGTGACGAGCAGCCACTCGGCGTTCGTGCGACGCGTGATCAGCGCGCCGATCGCGAACGCGAAGGGAATCGAGAAGAGCGTGTACCCCGAGTAGAGCATCGGGGGGTGGAACATCATCGCCGGGTGGCGCAGCAGCGGGTTGAGGCCGGTCCCCTCCGGCGGCACCTGCGCGAGTGTGTCGAACGGGCTCGCGTAGAAGATCGTCAGCATCAGGAAGAAACCGGCGAAGGTGCACAGCACGGCGGTTGCCCACGGCGCGATCTCGCGCACGCGCCGTCGCGACACCGCCAGCACGACGCTCGACCAGACCGACAGCAGCCAGACCCACAGCAGCAGCGAGCCTTCCTGCGAGGACCATGCCGCCGTCGCCTTGTAGAAGGTCGGCGTCGTCGTGCTGGAGTGCGTCGAGACGACCGCGAAGGAGAAGTCCGAGCGCAGGAAGGCCGCCTCCATGATCGCGAACGCGAGCGTCAGCACCGCGGCGAGCGCGTAGACGGCGCGGCGGCCGGAGTCGACCCAGCGCCGGTCGGCCCGCAACGCACCGTAGATCGAGGCGCCGATGCCGTACGCCGCGACGACGAACGCGACGATCAGGAGCGCGCGGCCGACGGTCGCCATCAGGACCGGGCCACCATCAGGTGGAGGTCACGTCAGGCGGCGCGACCTGGAACTTCGACGGGCACTTCGTGACCATCGTGTCCTTCTCGCCGACGAAGTGGTCGCCGGTCTCGCTGCGGTGGACCTTGATCATCACGCCGCGTCCCTCGCGGAACGGGTCGGGCACGATCCCCGTGTAGCGCACGCGCACCGAGACGGGCCGGTGCGGGTCGCGGACGCTGAACCACAGCACGCCGTCGCCACGCTTCACCGAGCCGGCGGCGACGGTGCCGGCAAGCGTGTACGTCTTCCCCGCGACCGCGTCGTCGTGCAGCTGGCCGGCCGTGCGCTCGTCGCTGCCGGCACTGAAGCTCGTGTAGACGAGCGCACTGGCGAGCAGCAACGCGGCGGTCAGCGCGGTCACGAGACGGATCCTGCGCTTGCGGGCGGGGTTCATCGCAGTCCGATTATCCCAGACCCCGACGGCCGCCGAGCGCCCTGGCACCGTCGGCGGACGACGGCGTGTGCGACAGCCCGCGAGGATTTTCGCTACAGCCGGCGAAACCAACTGCCAATTCCCGCGTTAACGCTTATGACCGTGAAGACTCGACAGCGTCCCCGCCGGACCCGTTCGCTCCGCCCTCATCTCGGGCGGACCAAGCACAGCTCCACGCTCCCGGCGAGTCCTGACACACCCGCCCCGGATCCGGGCGTCCGCGAGCGTGACAGCGGCGGTCCGGAGGATCTCGCGCTGTACCACTGCCACTGCGGCTACGTGTTCCAGGCGAGCGTCTCGACGACGGTCGGCTGTCCGCACTGCGGCGGCGCCCAAGCCTGGTAGCAGCCGCTGCGCTGCGCCCCGTCAGGCGCGCGCCCGCTCGATCGCCGGCCACAGCACGGCGACCGTGTGCTCGACGAGCTCCTCGCGCGGCGTCTCGGGATGGCGGAACCACCAGCCGGCAAGCCCCTGGACCGCTGACTTGAGCAGCTCGCCGAGAATCTGCAGATGCCGCTCGCGGTGCGGCTGACCGCCGAACAGCCCGGGGTCTTCGCCGAGCGTCGCGGCGATGCCAACGGTCAAACGTTCCTCCAACTCGCGTCCGATCGCCGAGACGATCGCGCCCTGCAGCTCGAGGATCAGCAACCGGCATGCCTCGGGGTTCTGTTCGACGTACTCGAAGAACACGCCGGTGGCGAGGCGGACGCGCGCCTCGCCCGTGAGCTCGACCGACGCGAGCGCTCCTTCGACGACGGCGACGAGGTCGCCCCGGATCGAGTCGAGCAAGACCGTGTACAGCTCGCGCTTGGATGCGACGTGGTCGTAGACGACGGCCTTCGAGACGCCCGCGGCTGCGGCGATCTCGTCCATCGACGCGCCGTCGTAGCCGCGCGAGGCGAAGGTCCGCAGCGCCGCGTCGAGGATGACCGCGCGGCGCTCCGGCGCTGACAGCCGTCGCCGTTGTGAGCCACCCGCGTCTTCGTCGTAGACCTGTGACGATCCCCGAGCCATGGCACAGTCTTACCATTTAATGGAGCATGACGGCCTGCACCCCGCCGCAGGCAAACGTGCGCCGGCGCCGGCAGCACTTGCGCGATTGCGGGTCCGACAAGCCGGGTAGGCCGTGTCCAGAGTGGCACCTTCATCGATAACCGCCCTTCGTCCCGACGCCCCGAGCCCCGGTGCTCCGCGCGGTTCGCAGCTGCGCATGCGCACGCTCGCAACCCGCGCACGCGAAGGCGACGAGCAGGCGCGTGAGACGCTGATCGAAGAGCACCTCCCGCTCGCCCGTTCGCTGGCGCGCCGCTACCGCCGCGGCAGCGAGAGCCTCGACGACCTCGTCCAGGTCGCCTCCGTCGGCCTGATCAAGGCCGTCGACCGCTTCGACCCCAGCCTCGGGCACAGCTTCTCGACGTTCGCCCAGCCGACGATCGTCGGCGAGCTGCTGCGGCATTTCCGCGACACCGGCTGGGGCGTCCACGTCACACGCGGGACCCAGGAGCTCGCACTCAAGGTCCGCACGGCCGCGCAGCGGATCGAGGCGGAGACGGGCGCCGCCCCCACCCCGCGCCAGCTCGCCGAGCAGACCGGCGCCGACCTCGAGTCGGTCGTCGAGGCGCTCGGCGCACTCGCGAACCGCACGGCGCTGTCGCTCGCGACACCCGCCGGCAGCGACCACACCGAAGGCGAGACAACGCTCGCCGACACGCTGGGCACGGCCGACCACGGCTACGACGACGCCGAGGCGCGCGCCGTGCTCGACCCGGCGATGCGCCATCTGCCGCCACGCGAGCAGAAGATCCTCTGGATGCGCTTCGTCGCCGACATGACGCAGAGCGAGATCGCCAGCCAGATCGGCGTCTCGCAGATGCAGATCTCGCGCCTGCTGCGCCAGTCGCTCGACCGCCTGGTCGAGCTGACTCGCGCGCGGTAGCCCGAACACATCCCTTTCACGCCGGGTTCACAACTCGGTAACCAGTCGGCAACCGCGCGCCCGCATCCTGTGGAGCGTGAGGTCACGAGCCCCCCATGAGGAGCTGCGGGCCGGCGCGCTGCGTGTCGTGCCGAGCGCCTACACGGCGACGGCAAACGGACAGGTCATTCCTCTGACGCCGCGTGAGCTCGACCTGCTGGTCGCGCTGATGGAGCGTCCCGACCGCGTTCTCCCGCGCGAGCTGCTGTTCGAGCTCTGCTGGGGCCACGCGATGGCCCCGTCCGACCGTGCCGTCGACGTCTACGTCCGCAAGCTGCGGGCGAAGCTCGAACAGGCGCTCCCGCACTGGCGGTTCATCCACACCCACTACCGCCTGGGCTACCGCTTCTCCCCCAACTCCGTCGAGGTGCCCGAGGAGGTCGCCGCGACGGTTCCCCACGACACAAGGAGTGTGCTGTGAATCGACTGCGACTGGCCGCGTTGAGCGGAGCCGCGGTACTGGCCCTGGGCGTCGCCGCCTGCGGCGACAGCGGCGGCACCGGCAGCGGAGACAACACCTCGGGCGACAGCTCGCAGGTCTCCGGCACGATCCGCATCGACGGGTCGAGCACGGTCGGCCCGCTCACGGAGGCCGCAGCCGAGGCCTTCCAGGGCGAGAACGGCGAAGTCCGCGTCACGGTCGGCACGTCCGGCACCGGTGGCGGCTTCGAGAAGTTCTGCGCCGGCGAGACGGACATCTCCGACGCCTCGCGTGAGATCGAGGACGACGAGATCGCCGCGTGCAAGAAGGAAGGCGTCACGTACGAGGCCTTCCAGGTCGCCAACGACGGCATCTCCCTCGTCGCCAACCCGGAGAACGACTGGGCCACGTGCCTCACGGTCGAGCAGCTCAAGACGATCTGGAACACCGGCTCGAAGGTCGACAACTGGAACCAGGTCGACCCGTCCTTCCCGGACCAGGAGCTGGCGCTCTACGGCCCCGGCACGGACTCCGGCACGTTCGACTTCTTCACCGACAAGATCAACGGTGAGGAGGGCGCGAGCCGCTCCGACTACAACGCGACCGAGGACGACAACGTCACGGTGCAGGGCGTCGAGGGCGACAAGGGCGGCCTCGGCTACTTCGGCCTCTCCTACCTGGAGCAGAACAAGGACCAGCTGGCGGGCGTCGAGGTCGACGCCGGCGACGGCTGTGTCGCGCCGAGCACCGAGACGGTGCAGGACGGCTCCTACACGCCGCTCAGCCGTCCGCTCTTCATCTACGTGAAGGGCAGCTCGCTGGCGAAGCCGGAGGTCGAGGCGTTCGTGCAGTACTACCTCGACAACGCCGCCACGCTGGCCGAGCAGGCGCTGTTCGTGCCGCTCACCGACGAGCAGCAGGCCGAGCTTCAGCCGAAGCTCGACACGCTCAAGCAGCAGTCGGGGACCTGAGGTCCCCCTCGATGAGCGCAAGCACCACCGCACCGTCCCCCAGCCGTCCGTCGCGGCGGCTGGGGGTCGCGCGTCCCCGCTATGGCGAGCGTGTGATCAAGGGGCTGCTGTTCCTCTGCGCCGCCGTCTCCGTCGCCACGACCGCCGGCATCGTCGTCGCCCTCGCCGGGCCGACGATCGAGTTCCTCGGCGAGGTGCCGATCAAGGACTTCCTCTTCGGCACCGACTGGAGCCCGCTCTTCTCGCCGGCCCACTTCGGCGTCCTCCCGCTCGTCACCGCGACGCTCGTCGTCACCTTCTGGGCGCTGATGGTCTGCATCCCCTTCGGGCTCGGCTCGGCGATCTACCTGAGCGAGTACGCGCGGCCGGGCGTGCGCAAGACGCTCAAGCCGGTGCTCGAGGTGCTGGCCGGCATCCCGACCGTCGTCTACGGCTTCTTCGCGCTGACGTTCGTGACGCCCGTGCTGCAGAGCCTCTGGCTGTTCGGCGACCCGCCCAGCGTCTTCAACGCGCTCGCCGCCGGCCTCGTGATGGGCGTGATGATCCTGCCGACCGTCGCCTCGCTCTCAGAGGACGCGATGGCCGCGGTGCCTCAGGCGCTGCGCCAGGGCGCCTACGCGCTCGGTGCCTCCAAGCGCGTCGTCGCGACGAAGATCGTTGTCCCCTCCGCGCTGTCGGGCATCGTCGCTTCCTTCGTACTGGCGATCTCCCGCGCGGTCGGCGAGACGATGATCGTGTTGATCGCCGCCGGCGGTACGCCGAACCTCTCGCTCAACCCCGCCGACCCGATGCAGACGATGACGGCGTTCATCGCCGCGGCCGGGCTCGGCGACCAGTCGACCGGCAGCATCGGCTATCAGACGATCTTCGCCGTCGGCGCGCTGCTGTTCATCGCGACGCTCGTGATGAACGTCTTCTCGATCCGGCTCGTGCGCAAGTACCGGGAGGTCTACGAATGAGCACTGTGCGAGCTTGCACCGCGCTCCGGGCGCGAACGCGTGCTCGGTGGAGCGTTCCGCGGCGCGCTGTTCTTCTCGCTCGCCGTCGGCATCGCCACGCTCGTGTGGCTGATCTTCAGCGTCGTGCGGGAGGGTCTGCCGCGCCTGAACCAGGACGTGCTGTTCCACTTCCCCTCCAGCAATCCCGAGCTCGCCGGTGCGCAGTCGGCGATCATGGGAACCATCTGGGTCGTGGGCATGACCGCGCTCATCACGATCCCGCTCGGCGTCGGTGCCGCGATCTACCTCGAGGAGTACGCCGACCGCGAGCGCTGGTGGAACCGGATGATCGAGCTGAACATCCAGAACCTCGCCGCGGTCCCCTCGATCGTCTACGGCATCCTCGGGCTCGCGTTCTTCGTGCGCGGCTTTCTCGGGCTCGGCCAGACCGTGCTCGCGGCCGCGCTGACGCTCGCGCTGCTGGTGCTGCCGATCGTGATCATCTCCTCGCGCGAGGCGATCCGCGCGGTGCCCGACTCGATCCGCCACGGCGCCCTCGCGCTCGGCGCCACCCAGTGGCAGACGATCTGGCGCCAGGTGCTGCCGGCCTCGATCCCCGGCATGGCGACCGGCTCGATCCTCGCGCTCTCGCGTGCGATCGGCGAGGCCGCCCCGCTCGTGCTGCTCGGCGGGCTGACGTTCATCACCTTCAACCCCGAGGGGGTCGACAGCCCCTTCACCGTCGCTCCCGATCCAGATCTTCAACTGGATCCAGCGTCCCCAGGACGAGTTCAAGGTCCTGGCGGCCGCGGCGATCGTCGTGCTGCTCGTCCTGCTCGTGGCGATGAACGCCGTCGCGATCTTCCTCCGCAACAAGTTCCAGCGAAAGTGGTGAAGTCCGTGATGACCGACACGATGCCGAAGGTCACCGTCCAGCCGGAGGCCGGCGCTGTCCCGAGCCCGCCGCGGAGCCGGTCTTCCAGCTGCGCGGCGTCACCGTCGCCTACGGCGGCGTGCCCGCCGTGCGCGACATCGACCTCGATGTCGCGGCCAATCGCATCACCGCGCTGATCGGCCCCTCCGGCTGCGGCAAGAGCACCGTGCTGCGCTGCCTGAACCGCATGAACGACCTCGTGCGCGGGCGCAACCGTCGGCGGCCAGGTGCTCTACCACGGGCAGGACGTCTACGCCGACCACGTCGACCCGGTCGAGGTGCGCAAGCTCGTCGGAATGGTCTTCCAGAAGCCCAACCCGTTCCCCAAGTCGATCTACGACAACATCGCCTTCGGCCCGCGCGTGCTGGGGATGAAAGGCGAGATGGACGAGATCGTCGAGCGGGCGCTGCGGCGCGCCGCGCTGTGGGAGGAGGTCAAGGACCGCCTCAAGCAGAGCGCCTACGGCATGTCGGGCGGCCAGCAGCAACGCCTCTGCATCGCGCGGGCGCTCGCGACCGACCCCGACGTGATCCTGATGGACGAGCCCTGCTCGGCGCTGGACCCGATCTCGACCGCGCGGATCGAGGACCTGCTGCTGGAGCTGCGCAACGACTACGCGATCGTGATCGTCACGCACAACATGCAGCAAGCGGCGCGCGTCTCCGATAGCACTGCCTTCTTCACGGTCGAGCTGGACGAGGGCGAGCGCCACCGCACCGGGCGGATCGTCGAGTTCGACGCAACTGAGAAGATCTTCCAGAACCCGGGCGATCCCCGGACCGAGGCCTACGTGACGGGGAAGGTCGGATGAGCTCAGAGCAACCGGACCAAGGAACAGCACTGCGCATCCGCTTTCAGGAAGAGCTCTCGGACCTCGAGGCGCGCGCGCTCGGCGGGCTCGACCTCGCGCGCGCGCAGCTCCAGCGCGTACTCGAGGCGCTCGAGCACACCGACGTGGCGTTGGCGGCGGACGTCGTCGCCGGCGACGACGAGCTCGACCTGCTCTACCGCGAGCTGCACGAACGCGTCCTCGCGCTGCTCGCGCTGCAGGCGCCCGTGGCGGGCGACCTGCGACTCGCGGCGTCGATGCTGCACGTCGCCCGGATCGTCGAGCGGATGGGCGACCAGAGCGTGAACATCGCGAAGCTGATCCCGTTGGACGGCCACCACCCGCCGACGCATCCGGTGCTGATCGAGGAGCTCGGCGTGATGGGCCGGCTCGTCGCCGACGAGATCGTGCAGGCGAAGAAGGCCTTCTCCGAGCGCGACATCGCGCTCGCGCGCGACCTCGTCTACCAGGACCGCGACGTCAACGAGCTCAACCGCCGTGTCTTCCAGTTCGCGTGGGAGAGCGGCGACGACGGCGACGCACGCGAGTGGGCGATGCACATGGTCCTCGTGGCTCGCGCGATCGAGCGGATCGGCGACCTCGCGGTCGACATCGGCGAGCAGCTCGGGTTCGTGCTGACCGGCGAGTTCGAGGAGTTCCGCGACGCCTCGCATCCCTCGCCGAGCGACGCGGCGCCGTCGGTCTGAGGTTCTAGGCACCTACCGCAGGGTCGCCGCGCCAACCCGCGATCGTCGCGCCGACCGGTCCCCGGTGCGGCGCTACGATCGATCGCAGTGGGCTCGGACAATCCGGATCCTCAAGCCGCACTGCGCACGGCACTTCGCGAGGCGCGTGCCGAGTTCGCACGCCGATCGCTCGCCGGAGACGTCATGGGGGCGCGAGCGGTCGTGCTGAGGACCCTCCACGTCGCCCCACCCACGCGGATCTACTTCGAGGTCGTCCAAGCGGCCCTCTACGACATCGGACGCAGCTGGGAGCGCGGTGAGACGAGCGTTGCCCAGGAGCATCTCGCGACACACGTCGCCGAGGTCGTCATGGTCGATCTCGCGCCGTCGCTGCCGCGTGAGGAGCCCCACGGCCGCGTGGCGATCGTCGCGTGCGCGGCACACGAGCTGCACGACATCGGCAGTCGCATCGTCGCGGACTTCCTCGCCGCGGACGGCTGGATCGTGCTGGCGCTCGGAGCGATGACCCCGTCGGGCGCGCTCGCCGAGCTGGCGGCCGCACGGCGCGCCGACGTCGTCGCGCTCTCGGTCACGATGACGGAGCACCTGCCCGACGTCGCGAGGGCCAGCGTGCACCTGCGCGCGCTTCCACAGCGCCCCTTCCTCGCGGCCGGCGGCATGGCGTTCGACGGCAAGGACGCGGGGGCGGACCTCGACCTCGACCTCGTCACCGAGGCGCCGGACGCGCTCGTCCGCGTGCTGCGCGAGCGCCTCCTGGGCGGCGCGGGGGCGTGAGCGCCCACCCCGCGGGCCGCGTCACGGGGTCGGCGGCGCTGCTCCGTCCTCGACGACGATCGTGCGCCCGTCGTCGAGGCGGTAGACGGTGCCGACCGGCTCGCCGCGCCCGACGACGCGCTGACCGGGCTCGATGCGGACCGACTTGACGCGGTCGCCTGGCCCGGCGGTGACGGTGTCGGCCGGCACGCGCTGCTCGGCCGCCTTGCCGGTGTCCTTGCCGAGGATCTGCGGCGTCAGGTTCGCCGAGGACAGCGCCGCCAGCAGGAACGAGACCGCCAGCACGATGCCGAGGTCGAAGAGGTTGACGAGCCCGTCGAGCGGGTCGCCCGCGCGATCCTCGCGCGACCGGGCGCGGGCGCTGACGGTCGGCGGCGTCACGGCGTGACGACCTCGGCCGGGGCGCCCGGCTCGTGGCCCGCGCTGCGATGGGGCGGAGGCGGCGCGGACTGCGCCGGCACGACCGCCTGCAGCGCGGCGGGAGCGAGCACTGCGGCGACATATTCGACGTCCGAGTAGTCCTGGTCGTAAAGGCGGTTGCGCACGAGCGAGACCGCGTAGGCGACGGCGCCGACGAGCAGTCCCGTGACAGTCACGCTGAACGCCACGCGCAGGTCCTCCGTCAGCCGCTGCACATCGCCGTCGGCGAGGCCGGCAAGCGCCGGGGAGAGCGGGATCAACGTCCCCATCAGCCCGAGCGCCGGGCCCATTCGCACGAGGATGCGCGTGCGCTCCAGCCGCTTCACCGAGCGGTAGTCGTACTCGGCGAGGCGCTTGGCGATGCGGTTCGCAGCATCGGGCCGGTCGCGCTGCTCGACGATCGCGCGCAGCGCCTCGTCCATGCCGGCGTTCAGGCTCACGCTGCGCACGGCGCGCAGGGCGGTCGCCCCGTCGCCGGCCGCAAGCGCGTCGCGCGCGACGTCGACGGCATGCTCCAGCCGCGCGACGCCACGCCCGCGGCGCCGGCGCAGCTCCGCCAGCAGGATCCCGACCTCCACGATCACCGCGACGAGCGAAGCGAGCGCCAGCGCGAGCACCGGGTAGCGCAGCGCGTCGGAGATGTCGAAGAGGAGGTTCTCGATCGTCATGGCTGCCAGAACGGGGGAATGTGGCGCGACTCGAGCGTCCACCCGAGCGCGAGGAGGACGGCGAGCCCGAAGCCGATCCACACACCGACGGGGATGCGCAACGGCTGGTCCTCCGTCGCGCCACGTGTGCGACCGCTCGGCCCGCTCGCGCCCGTCGGCAGCGGCACCGCGTCCGCCGACGCCAGCAGGGTACCGCTGACCAGCTCGCCTCGCGGTGCCGAGAAGGTCGAGGTCGCCGGCGGCTTTGTCTCGCGCGGCGGATGCGAGCGATGAGACGGCGAGGACCCGCCGCCCGTCGTCGTCCCCGAGCCCGCGCCCGAGCCGCCTGTCCCGTTGCCGCCGCTTGCGGCGCCGGTCCCGGAGCCGCCCGTGCCGTCGCCGTCACCGGAACCATCGCTGCCCGCGCCGTCGCCAGTGCCGTCTTCGCCGGACCCACCGCCACCGGCTCCCCCACCGTGCACGTCATGCCGGACCGCCACCCGCACCCGCACGACCTGAATGTCGTGCGCGTCCAGCGTGCGGCCGCTCTTGACGACGTTGACCTGCACGAGGTAGGTGCCGGGGTGGGCGAAGCGGTGCGTGACACGCTCCCCGTCGGCGCTCCCGCTGCCGTCCGCGAAGTACCACTGGAAGGACATGTCAGGGGTGCGCTCGCCCGCGACGAGGACCACGTTGAAGCGGATCGGCTGACGCGCGCGCACCCGCCGCGCCGAGGCGTCGATGCGGACCGCGAACGGCTGCCCCGTCTTCAGCTGGACGGCGATCGTGCCGTCAGCGGGGGCCACGACGTCGTCCGCGTTGACGTCGTCCTCGCCGTCGAGTGGCCGGACGAAGTGCACTCCCTGTTCGTCCACCCACACGACCGGCGGCAGTTCCTCGTCGCCGTCGCCGACGACCTGCTCGCGCAGCACGAGCACGCTCGTGCCGTCGACCCGCGGCACCTCCAGGTATGTGAAGCCGTCGAGGTCCACGCCCACCTCGCGCAGCAGCAGCTCCAGCGAGAAGCCGGCGGGCACGACGACCTCGCCTGTCCCACCGTCTGCCGAGCGCACGACGTAGTGCGCGTCGTGCACGTCCTCGCGTCCAGCGAGGCCGGTCAGCGCCAGCGGCTGGCCGGCCGGGCCGCCGTCGGCCGGCGTCACCGTCAGCTGGGCGGCCGGCGGTGCGTCCGCGGCACGCGCAGACGCAGGGGCCACGCAAGCGATGCCCAGCGCCGCGGCAAGCAGCAGCGGGAGATGACGGCGACCGTGCACGACGCAAGCGTACGACCCGCGCGGACGATGCACGGTGCGATTGAGCCGAACGTTGCGCGCTCGACGTGCTTGCACCAATCGGCACCATTCGAATAGTCTTGTGAACGTACTCGTTTGCAGCATTCGTCCGGCGGACCTGCGACAAACGTGGACGTACGTCGGATCGGTAGGGAGCGAGAGCACCAAGCCAGGGGGTTGGGTCTGTGAGGTCTACGGTCAACGCCGGGGTACTGAGTCTCGTGATCGAGAAGCCCAGCTATGGGGGCGAGATCGGTCGACGCTTCGAGGAGCGCTACGAGGGACTCCTCTCCTCCCGGCCCCAGCACATCTACAAAGCGCTTGAGGAGCTCGAGAAGCAGCGGCTGATCGAGCGGATGCCGCTCGATGACCCCGAGTGGGAACACCAACCGCTGCGCGGCTACCGTGCGACCGGCGACGGCGCTCGCGCGTACCGCAGCTGGCTGCGTGCACCGATCCCGGCATCCGGCCGCACGCGGCACGAGGTGATGGTGCGGCTCGCCTCGACGCGGCCCGGCGACCTCGAGTCGGCGGAGCATCTGCTCGACAGCTACGAGAGCGCGGTGCTCGCCGTCGCCCGCAGACGCCCCGCACCGTCGGCGACCGTCATCGACCGGCTGATCGACGAGGAGCGCCGAACGCTCGCGGACGCGCAACTGCGCTGGATCGCGCGAGCTCGGGACGAGCTGCGCGAGGTCACGCCGGCGCGCGAGCCTTAGTGCGGCGATGCCCCTGCTCGTCTTCGACGGCGTGTGGAAGCGCTTCGCTCGCGGTGATCGCGGCCGGCGCGAGCAGGTCGCGCTGCGCGACGTCTCGCTCGAGGTCGCGACCGGCGAGCTCGTGGCAGTCGTCGGACGGCGCCGTTCAGGCCGCACGTCACTGCTCCAGGTCGCCGCGGGCCTGGAAGCGCCGAACGAGGGCGAGGTCCGCTTCGGCGGCTCCGACCCGGGACACGGCTCGCTGCTCGGACTGCCCGGCGGCATCGGCTACTGCACCTCCCGCTTCGCCGACGTGATCGGCAATTCGGTGCTGGAGCACGTCGCGGCGCCGCTGCTCGGCAGCGATGTCTCGCTGCTGAAGGCACAAGCGCGGGCGCACGAAGCGCTGCGGCGCGTCGGCGCGCTCGCCTGCGCCGAGCTGACGCCTGACGAGCTCGACCCCAACGAGACGATCCGCGTGGCGCTCGCACGGGCGCTCGTCACGTCGCCGCGCCTGCTGCTGGTCGACGAGCCGACGCTCGGCGTGCGGCTCGCCGAGCGCGACGCGGTGCTGGAGCTGCTGCGCTCGATCGCCCACGACGACGGCGTCGCGGTGCTCGTGACCGTCGATAACGCCACCGAGCTCGCCGGTTCCGACCGTGCGCTGTCCCTCAACGGCGGCGAGCTGCGCGGTGAGACGCTGCAGCCGGAGGCCGCGCCGGTCGTCCAGCTGCGCCGACATAGGACGGGATCCCCTCCATGACGCTCGTGCTGCGCGACGTCGTCAAGCACTATCCGTCCGGCGGCGAGGTGGTGCGAGCAGTGGACGGCGTCACGCTCAGCATCGAGGCCGGGCAGATGGTCGCGCTCTACGGACCCAGTGGTTCCGGCAAGACGACGCTGCTGATGCTCGCCGCCGCGCTCTTGAGCCCGGATGCGGGCAGCGTGCTCTTCGGCGGGCGCGATCTCGGCCTGCTCAGCGACCACGAGGCGTCCGACTTCCGCCTGCGCGAGGTGGGCGTGATCTTCCAGGACTACGCGCTGATGTCCGGCGTGCCGGCGATCGAGAACGCCGCGATCAAGCTGCTCGCCGGCTCGGTCTCGCTGACCGAAGCACGCCGCCGGGCGCTGCCCTGGCTCAGCCGTGTAGGACTCCAGCACCGGCTTGACGCCGTTCCCGAACAACTCTCGGGAGGCGAGCGTCAGCGTGTCGCGATCGCCCGCGCGCTCGCGAACGAGCCGCGCCTGGTGCTCGCCGACGAGCCGACCGGCAGCCTCGACACCGCCCGCGGTCGCGAGATCCTCGAGCTGCTGCACGAGATCGCACACGAGCAGGAGGTCGCCGTCCTGCTGATGACGCACGACCCGCAGGCGGCCGAGATCGCCGACCAGGTCCACACGCTGCGCGACGGACAGCTCGTCGGCACAGGGCCTCAGAGCGTCTCCCTGCCCGGCGCGGTAACGCCGATCGCGGGCCGCTAGCGATGGTCCGACTGCCCGCCCTCCTCTACTTCTACCGCAAGCGGCTGCGCGTCCATGCGATGCAGGAGCTGCTCGCCGGCCTCGGCATCGCCGCCGGTGTCGCGCTCGTCTTCTCCGTGCTGATCGCCAACAGCAGCGTCACGGGCTCCGCACGCGAGATCCTCCACGGGATCACCGGCGACGCGAAGCTCCAGCTCGTCGCCCGCGAGCAGCGCGGCTTCCCCTTCGCCACGTACGAGCGTGTGCGCAAGATGCCCGGCGTCGCGCACGTCTCCGCCGTGCTCGAGCAGCGCGCGACGATCAGCTATCGCGGACGCAGAACCGCGATCGACCTCGTCGGCGTGGACTCCAGCCTGCCATCGCTGGGCGGCTATGCGGCACGCTACTTCCAGCTCGGCGGGCTCGTGCTGCAGCGCGGGATCGTGCTGCCCGGGGCAGTCGGCGATGCGCTGGGAATCTCACGCCGCGGCGTCCGGCATCCGCACGTCTCGCTCGGCATGCGCGGGCATGCCGAGCCGGTCGCCGTCTCGGCCGTGCTCGACGCGGGAGCGGTCGGCTCGCTGGCAGGCGCGTTGCTGGGTGTCGTGTCGCTCGGCTACGCGCAGGAGCTGACCGGACTGTCCGACCGTGTCTCGCGCGTGCTCGTCGTGCCGGAGGCCGGCCGCGAGAACGAGGTGCGGGCAGGCCTGGAGACGATCGCCGACGGGCGCCTCACCGTCGCGTCGGTGGAGGCAGAGGCCCACGCGCTCGAGCAGGCGACCGGCCCGATCGACCAGTCGACCGGCCTGTTCGCGGCCATCAGCGCGTTCGTCGGCCTGCTGTTCGCGTTCACGGCGATGCTGCTGACCGCCCCCGAGCGCCGGCGCTTCGTTGCAGACCTGCGGATCATGGGCTTCCGCCGCTCGGCCGTCGTGCAGATCCTCGGCTTCCAGGCGATCATGCTCGGGGTCGCCGCCTCCTTGACCGGCCTGCTCACCGGATACGTGCTCGCGACGACGTCGCAGCAGGATCCCCCCGGCTTCCTGGCATTTGCGTTTCCGCTCGGCATCCAGCGCGTCATCGACGCACGCATCGTCGTGCTCGCGCTGGCCGGCGGAATCCTGGCGACATGCCTGGCGGCGATGCAGCCCGTCCTCGACCTGCGTCGCGGCCGCTCGATCAACGCCGTCTTCTCGGAGCGCGGCGAGCCGGGGCACGCCGTGGACGCGCGAACGCGGCGCTCACTCGCGCTCGCCGGGGCCGGCCTTGCCGCGGCGGCCAGTGTCGCGCTCGCGCTGGTGCCGTCGCTCACGGTCGTCGGCGTCGCGGCGCTGGCGATCGCGACCGTGCTGACGGTTCCGATCGCGCTCGGAGCGGTCCTGCGCCTCGCCGACGACCCCGCGAGCCGCTGGCGTCTCAACGCGCTCGCGCTGGCGGTCCGCGCGCTGCGCGCGACCTCGATGCGGTCACTCGCGCTCGCGGCAACGGGCGCGGTGGCAGTGTTCGGCAGCGTCGCAATCGAAGGGGCACGGCACAACCTGCTCGACGGCCTCTACGGCGACTACCGCGAGTATGTCGGGACGGCTGACCTGTGGGTCGCGCACCCCGACGACGACCTGGCACTGCAGTCCTTCGAGCCTGGCGACGTCCGGCAGCGCGTCGCGCAGACGGCGGGCGTCGCCGCCGCGCGCTCCTACTACGGCGGCTTCCTCGACCTCGACGAGCGCCGCGTGTGGGTAATCGCGCGCTCCACGGCCGACCGCACGATGGTCCCGCCCAGTCAGATCGTCTCCGGCGACATCTTCACCGCGAACATGCGGCTGCGTGCCGGGGGCTGGATCACGGTCTCGCGACAGATCGCCGACGAGCGCGGCATCGACGTCGGCGACCCGATCACGCTGCCGACGCCCTCAGGCGACGCCGAGTTCCGCGTGGCCGCCACGACGACGAACCTCGGGTGGGGCCCAGGGGCGATCGTCCTCAACAGCGGCGACTACCGCCGCGCATGGGCGAGCGATGCTCCTTCGGCGATCGAGGTCGACCTCGTGCCGGGAGCCGATCCGCAAGCGGTGAAGCGCGCGATCCGTGCAGCCCTTGGCCCCGTCAGTGGGCTGAGCGTGCAAACCACGGCAGAGCGCGCGCGCCATGCAAACGCGATCGCCCGCGAGGGCCTCGCACGACTGAGCCAGATTTCGACACTGTTGCTGATCGCCGCCACCCTCGCGATGGCGGCCGCTATGGGGGCGGGGATCTGGCAGCGACGCAGCGTGCTCGCACAGCTGCGCATCATGGGCTGGCGCCCGCGCAAGCTGTGGCGCGCGCTGCTGCTGGAGACGGCGATGGTGCTCGGCACGGGATGCCTGGTGGGCGCCGTTGCCGGCGTCTACGGGCATGTGCTGCTCGATCGCTGGCTGCAGCTGACGACCGGCTATCCCGCCCCCTTCTCGCCGACCGGCTGGCAGACGGTCACCATCTGCGCCGTCGTGGGCTCTGCAGCCCTCGCGGTGACAGCCATTCCCGGCTATCTCGTGTCGCGGACTCCACCCCGACTCGGACTCGCATCGAGGACATGACGTCGCGTGCTTACGCCGGTGTGATGCGTGTGGGACGACCCCGCGATGTGTACGCGAACCCTGCGAGGGCGCGCGACGACGGCGCAAGACGCCGCGACGACGATCGCCCTGCTTGCGAGGTACTACATGTTGATCGTGCCGCGCGCGCGCCGCGAGCTGCGGCGCTGGGAGCTGCGCGCCCGGCTGATCCCTGACGACCGCTTGCGCGCGCAGGCGGTCGCGACGCTGCGGGAGGAGATGATGAACGCGGAGGCCGCGACGGTCTTCGCGACGACCGCACCGCGCCTCTACTGGCCGATCCTCGTCCGGCTGCTCGTGGCGTTTCAGGTGATGTACGACTATCTCGACACGGTCGGCGAGGAGCGCGTCGCGGATCCTCTAGGCAACGGCCTGCAACTCCACCAAGCGCTGGTCGCCGCGCTCGATCCCGCCGAACCGCTCGCCGACTGGTACCGACTTCACCCGCAGCGCGAGGACGGCGGCTATCTCAACGAGCTCGTGAGCGCCTGCCGCGAGTGCCTTGCCGCACTCCCCGCCGCTGCGATCGTCCAGCCGATCGCGCGACACGCCGCGACCCGCTGCGGCGAAGGCCAGAGCTACACGCATGCCGCCGCGCAAGATGCGATCTGCGACCTCGAAAGCTGGTCGCTGGGACAGGATCGCGCGACGGGCTACCTATGGTGGGAAGTCGCGGCCGGCGCCATCTCCTCGGTCGGGGTCGAGGCGCTGCTGGCGGCCGCCGCCGACCCTCGCACGACCGGCTTCGAGGCAGCGCGCATCGACGCTGCCTACTTCCCGTCGATGTGCGCGCTCAGCACGCTGCTCGACAGCCTCGTCGACTACGAGGGCGACCTCGTCAGCGGCAACCACAACGCCTATGGCCTGTATCCCACCCGGAACGAGGCCAACGAGCGGCTCGCGACGATCTCCGGCTGCGCGGAAGACGGCGTTCGCGGACTGCGCCACGCGCGCCGGCACGCCGCGATCCTGGCGGGCATCGCCGGCTACTACCTCAGCGCCGAGGGGGCCGACGGCCCGGACGCACGTGCGGCTGCCGGCGCGATCGTCGAGCGTCTCGGCCCGATGGTTCCGATGATCGTCACCACCATGCGCCTACGCCGCCGCGTCAAGCGGGGCGAACGCGACGAGCCGCCGCCGACAGCAGCGAGCACGCGCCTCAGGCGCGTGCGTCAACGTGCCGCAGCGGGAGCACCGTCGCCATCGCGGTCGCGGTCTCGCCGCGCAGATCGCCGCCGTCGAGGGTGAGTGCGCGGTCGGCGCCTGCGAGCTCCGTCGCCTCATTCACAGTCACGAGCACGGCGATCCCCTCGTCGGCCAGCGAGCGCAGCAGCGCAAGCAGCGCGTCGCGGTTGTGCGCCGGCGGAACGCCGCCGGCCGGCTCGTCCACCAGCAGCAACCGCGGCTCCGCGACAAGCGCGCGGGCAATCCCCACGCGCGCCGCCTCGGCGTGGTCGAGCTCCTCAGGGCCGAACGTCGCACAGCCGGCCGCACCGACGCGGCGCAGCACCTCGTGCGCCCGCGCTTCGGCCTGCAGAACGGAGATGTCATGGCCGAGCAGCGGCGCCGCCACCTGCTCGACGACCGTCTCGCCGAGCATGCGCGTGAAGCGCGCAGTGCAATAGCCGATCCCGCCCGGCAGCCCCAGCATCGGGGTCCGTCGAAGATCGCCGCCGGCGAAGCGCACGACGCCATCGCTGGGCGGCTCGATCCCGCCAGCGACCCGCAGCAGCGTCGAGCGCCCTGATCGCCGGCGGCCCCACACGGCGACGAGCTCACCCGAGGCGACCTCGAGCGACGCGCCGCGCAGCACGAGCTGCTCGCGTCCGCGCGCTCCGCGAGCGAAGCGCTTCGACACGGAGTCGAGGACGAGCAAGCTCATGCACCATGCGTACCATGCCCTCGCCCGGACGCAAAGCGAAACCCGTCTACGCGAGGGACTACGAAGCGGACTATCACCGGTCCACAGGCTTCGCAAGGATCGCGAGGCTGATGCATTGCGTCATCGACACTCCGGCTTGCTCCGAGTTACGTCCGGCCACATCCCACGGCCGTGCTCACAGCGGTCGCGCGCACCATCCCGCGCTCGACCGTCGCAAGGCGGAGATCAGGCTCGTGCATCGGACTCCCTCGCGCGTATGCGCGATGCCCGCCGGCGCCGGCCCCTCCTCCCCCGGGGTTGTCGGTGCCGGTGGGCGAGGCGCGCCCTTGAGCGGCGTCGACACGATCGGCTGAGGCGAGTGAACGGCACGTCCTCGGAGGCATGGGCGCTGGTGCAAGCCGCCGAGCTCGTGCGTGCCAGCGACGCCCTGCTGCTCTCTGCGCTCGCGCTGCTGCACGAAGTCGGCCCCGACCTCGGCGAGTACGACGAGGTCGTGTTGCGAGAAGACGAGCTGGCAGAGATCGTGCGCATCGGCGACGAGCTGGCGGAGCTGGCAGGGCAACTGCAGGCACTCACCGAGCAGCTGCCGCGAGGAGACCTCCAGCTGACGCAGGCCGACGTCGCCGACGGTGCCGCCGAGGACCTCCGGCACGGGATCATCGACCCGATGCGTGCCACGTTGGCGGCGCGCGTGCTGCCCGCCAGGGGCGGCTGGCAGACGCTCGCCGAGGCGCTCAGAAGCGCCGACACCCACGCCGCCTGGGAGCGGCTGACACTCGAC
The DNA here is from genome assembly GCA_963774115.1 of uncultured Actinomycetes bacterium. Classification (GTDB taxonomy): domain Bacteria; phylum Actinomycetota; class Thermoleophilia; order Solirubrobacterales; family Solirubrobacteraceae; genus Conexibacter. The sequence goes on from CAVZDN010000001.1 coordinate 474,962, forward strand.
GACCTGCTCGGGCACTTCCGCGGAGCGACGAGCACGCTCGTGCAGCAAGTGCTGTCCGCCGCCGACCTGCCGGCCGAAACCCGGCTGTCGACGTGCGACGAATGGGATGTCGAACGCCTCGCGGAAGCGCTCGACCAGCACGCGCCGGTGGAGGACCGATGAGCCATCGCGACGCATCCGCCTCGGTCGGCCACAAGCACGAGCACGCGATCGAACATCCGATCCGCGTGCGAATCCTTACTGAGCTGAGCGAGCAGGCGGTACTGAGCCCGCTCGACATGTCCAGCGAGCTGCAGCTCCCGCTGCGCCGCGTCTCCTACCACTTCCGCCGCCTGCAGCTGCTCGGCCTGATCGAGCTGGCGCGGCTGACGCCGCGGGCCGGAGGCGACGAACCGCACTACCGCCTGGCATCGGACGCAGCGGCACAGGCACTCGTGCGGCGCGTGCGGCGCGGCATCGCACTGGAGCGGATGCGCGTCGCCCAGGCCCGGCGCCGCGGGTTCTAGACTGCGAGGCGATGGACTCGCCGTTCCACGCCGGCGCTCGCCGCCTGCAGGACCGCTTCGACACCCGCCGGCTCGCCGACCGCCTCGACGAGCGGTTCCTGCAGCAGCCGCTGATCAACGCGGACGACCGCGCCTTCATCGAGCGGATGGACATGTTCTTCCTCGCCACCGCCGACGCGGAGGGCCGGCCGCAGTGCTCCTACAAGGGCGGCGACCCCGGCTTCGTGCGAGTCCTCGACGAGCGCACCGTCGCGTTCCCGAACTACGACGGCAACGGCATGTACCTGTCGATGGGCAACATCGGTGTCAACCCGCACGTAGGGCTGCTGTTCATCGACTTTACCGCCGCGCGGCCGTCGCGCCTGCGGCTCAACGGCGTCGCCTCAATCGACGAGCACGACGAGCTGCTCACCACCTATCCGGGGGCGCAATTCGTCGTGCGCGTGCAGGCGACGCAGGTCTTCCCGAACTGCCCGCGCTACATCCACCGCATGGCGCTGGTCGAGCGCTCCCGCTTCGTGCCTCACGCCGATCGCGAGACGCCGGTTCCAGACTGGAAGCGGACCGACTGGGCATGCGACGTGCTGCCGGCGGACGACCCGGCGCGCGACTAGCTCACGCCGGCCAGAAGTCCTCGACCATCTCCACGTCGTCGCGCACGTTCTGCAACCGCACCGAGACGATGATCAGCTCCGCATCCGCCGGCCCCGCGTTCCAGACCGAGCGCACGACGCTGGGTCCGATCCGCACCGCGCTGCCACCCTCGACGTCGATCACTTCGTCGTCGAGCTTGAACTGCAGCGTGCCGGAGACGACGTAGAAGATCTCCTCCTGCGTCTTGTGGCGATGGCCGTAGCCGCCCTTCCCACCCGCACCCGGCGGCATCATGCGATGCGTGAACGCGACCTGCTCGGTGCCCAACGGCTCCGTCAGGAAGCGCATCTCCCCGGGGTACTTGCCGCCGAACGCGTCAGGCACCTCGGCCAGCGTGCGAATCGTGTAGTCACCCATGCTCGTCGCGTCTCCTCAGCGGTAGTCCGGGTTGGCGAAGTCGAAGCGGCAGCCGGCATCCCAGGCGGAGCGCTGGTTGCCGTGCGCGGGGATGCCGCCGGCGTCCTTCAGCATCCGCGCGAAGTGCAGCAGATTCCAGGTCAGGAACGTCGTGTTGCGGTTGGTGAAGTCGTTCTCCGGGCCGCCTGAGCCAGGGTCGAGGTAGCTCGGACCCGGGCCCGCCTCCCCCAGCCAGGCGGAGTCGGCCTGCGGAGGGATCGTGTAGCCGAGGTGCTGGAGCGAATAGAGGACGTTCATCGCACAGTGCTTCGCGCCGTCCTCGTTGCCGGTGACGATGCAGCCGCCGACGCGGCCGTAGTAGGCCCACTGCCCAGCGTCGTTGAGCAGATGGCTGTTGGCGTACAGCCGCTCGATCACCTGCGTGCAGACCGACGACTTCTCACCGAGCCAGATCGGTGTCAGCAGCACGAGGATGTCTGCCGCCATCACCTGCTCGTAGATCGCCGGCCACTCGTCCCGCTCCCAGCCATGCTCCGTCATGTCCCCATACACACCCGTCGCGATCTGACGATCAACCGCCCGGATCGTCTCCACCTGCACCCCGTTGCGCTCCATGATCGCGATCGCCAGGTCCGCCAGTCCCTGCGTGTTCGAGAGCTCCGGCGAGCGCTTCAGCGTGCAGTTCAAGAACAGCGCCCTCAGGTCCGAGAAGTCCCACCTGGACTCCGCGCACAGCTGCTCCTGGTCGGCGGTCAACGCGGTCGGGCTCATGCGGCTCCTTGTCTCCTCGATGGCGTCAGGCGCTCAGTCTCGCGCTCGGTGCCGGCTGGACAGCCTGGCATCATGATCGATCCGCATGGTCTTCGAACACGCACGGAAGCGCCCTTCGGCCCCTCGGATCGCCGTTCTCGCCGCGGGGCTGATAGCGGCACGGGACCTCCCCCAGCGCAGGTCACGCCGCCCGGCGTGAAGGTGACGGTCGCGAGCCCGCTGCGCAAGGTCGAGGTGCAACGCAACGAATCCGGCTGGGAGCCCGCGGCCGCCGGCATGCAGCTTGCCGACGGCGACCGCATCCACACCGGCTTCAAAGCCGGCGTCACGCTGAACTTCCCCGACGGCTCGCGGCTGCACGTCGGACCGATGACCATCCTCCATCTCACCGACATCGCCGTCGGGCCCGAGGGCGGCGTCCAAGCGCGCCTGCTCCTCAAGACCGGCGAGGTCAAACTGCAGGTCAACCGCTCCACCGGCGCGCGGGGGGACTTTCAGGTCAAGACGCCCACCACGACGGCCAGCGTGCGCGGGACCAAGTTCTCGGTCGCTTACGACGGAACGGCGACGACCATCGCAGTGACGGAGAGCAGCGTCGCGGTCACCGCCAACAATGGCGCTACCGTCGTGGTCGTGGCCGGGCAGGAGACGCGCTCGACCGCCAGGTCGGTCGCCCCGCCCGTCGCGATCGGCAAGGGCTTCAAGAGCGGAGGACTCAGCTCGGCGCAGGCGCTGGCACGCGTGACCGGCAAGCTGGCGAGCGGCCTGACGCAGTGCAAGCTCGGCGTCGTGTCCAATCGCCTCGCGCCGATCGCCGGCGGCTGGAGCGCCAAGTTCGTCATCGTCGCGGCCAAGCAGGGCATCAAGGCCAAGCCCAAGGGCACCGCTCAGTTCCAGCTCAAGGGCAAGAGCCTCAGCGGCGCCAACGCGCTCGCGCAGAAGATCACGCACGGCTGTCACTGACCCGCCGGCGGCCTTTTCTTGAGAAGCGGACGACGGGGGTCGAACCCGCGGCCTTCGGCTTGGGAAGCCGACGCTCTACCAACTGAGCTACATCCGCATGCGGGCTTCGAGTCTACTGCGCTCGGCCGCGCCTGGACGGGGCCGCCGACGTGTGCGAGGCGGGCGGTGCGTAGGCTTGCGGCATGCGTCGCGGTGCCGTTCTCCCCGGGTTGATCGTGCTCGCGATCGGTGTCGTGCTCGTGCGCCTGCGGCGCATGCGGGCCAACCGGGCCGCCGTGCCCGTGACGGGACCCGCGCCGGCTGTGCCGCTCCCGGCGGAGACGCCCGCGACCCCTCGTTTCCTCAGCGTCCCCTGGCAGCTCGTCGCACCCCCCGGTGAGGACGCGGAGCTGACGATCTCCTTCGCGCGCAACGCGCACGAGCAGCTCGACCGCGTCGACGTGCAGGAGACACCGACGCAGGTCTTCGTGACGGTGATCGTCCACTGGCGCCTGCACGCGGCCGGGACGTTCACGGCGGAGACGGAGGAGACGGCGACCGTCCCGCTCAACCGGCCGCTCGGCGACCGCGAGCTGGTGCACGGGGCGACGGACGTGGACGACCGCGGCGGCCGTCCGCTCTACCCTTGAGCCTGCCCATGCGTCGCTTCGCCGTCCCTGGTCTCTTCGCTCTCCTCGCCCTCGCGCTCGTCGCGCTGCTGATCTTCGGCGTGCTGCAGACGAACAGCAGCGACACCTCGATCGACGAGGCCGTCGCGCGCGGCGATCGGCCAGTCGCGCACGACGCGAGCCTGAAAGCGCCCAGCGGGCCGAGGCTGCGCCTGGCCGACTTCCGCGGGAAGGTCGTCGTCGTCAACTTCTTCGCGCACTGGTGCGATCCCTGCCAAGGAGGAGGCGCCGATGCTGGCGCGCATGCAGCGCGAGTTCGCGCCGCGCGGGGCGACGCTGGTCGGTATCGCCTCCAACGACACGACCGACCAGGTGCGCGAGTTCGTGCGTGAGTACCGCGTGAATTACCCCGTCGCATCCGACGTCGACGGCACCTTCTCATCCGCGTACGGTGTCAATGGCGTGCCCGAGACCTTCGTGCTCGACCGCCGTGGACGGATCGCCGCCCTCTACCGCGGCCCGCTGCGCGACAACCGCTGGCTGACCGAACAGATCGACCGGCTGCTGGACGAGCCGCAGCCGTCGTGACCGTCCGCATCGCAGCGGTCCTCGCCATCGTCTGCGCCGCTGCGGTCCTGTCGGCCCCGGCCGGCGCCGCCCCCCAGCGCGCCTCGCTGCCGCAGATCGAGCAGGAGGTCATGTGCGTCGTCTGCAAGACCCCGCTCGCGATCGCAAACGGTCCGCAGGCGGACGCCGAGCGCGACTTCATCCGCATCTGATCGCGCAGGGCAAGACCGAGCAGCAGATCAAGGACGCGCTCGTCGTGGAGTTCGGCGACCGTGTGCTCGCGCTGCCGCGCGAGAAGGGCTTCAACCTCGCGGTCTACCTCGTCCCGATCGCGGGCCTGATCGCGGCACTCGCGCTGCTCGCGTTCGCGCTCCCGCGCTGGCGCCGCCGCACCCGCGCGCTGGCCGACGCCGAGCCGGCCGCCCCTGGTCCCGCCCTCAGCGACGAAGACGCCCAGCGACTCGACGAGGACCTCGCCCGCTACGACGGCTAACCCCCGGCGGGTTGGCTACATCGACTCCGGCGCGCTCACCCCGAGCAGCGCCAGCGTCCGCGCGATCGTCCGCTGCACGGCGACGCACAGCGCGATCCGGAACGACTCGACGGCCTCAGGCTCGACTCCGACCACGTGGCAGTCGCGGTAGAACGCGCTGAAGTCCTGCGCGAGCTCGAGCGCGTAAACGGCGATCCGGTGCGGCGCCCGTCGCTCGGCCGCCTCCGCGACATCGTCGGGGAACGCGAGCAGCTTCTTGATCAGCGCACGCTCGGCCGGCTCGAGCGGCTCCGCTCTCTCCCCCACCGCCGTCAGCGCCGCCGCGACCCGCGCGTCTCCGGCCTTCGCGAGCACCGAGGCGATCCGCGCATGCGCGTACTGCACGTAGTAGACGGGGTTCTCGTTCGACTGCTCGCGCGCAAGGTCGAGGTCGAGGTCGACGGTCGTGTCATGCGAGCGCTGCAGCATGAAGAAGCGCGTCGCGTCGACGCCGATCTCGTCCAGCAGCTCGTCGAGCGTGTTGAAGATCCCGCGCGCGCTTCGACATCGCCGTGCGCTCGCCGCGGTCGATCAGGTGCACGAACTGCATGATCAGGACTTCGAGCGCGTCCGGATCCTCACCGAGCGCCTCCGTCGCGGCGCGCAGCCGCGCCACGTAGCCGTGATGGTCGGCACCGAACACGTTGATCTGGCGGTCGAATCCGCGGGACCGCTTGTCGAGCAGGTACGCGACAGTCGGAGGCGAAGTACGTCGGCTCGCCATTCGCACGCGCGAGCACGCGATCCTTGTCATCGCCAAACGCGGTCGTGCGCAGCCACAGCGCGCCCTCGGAGCGGTACGTATGGCCGGACTCCTCCAGCAGCGCCAGCGCCCGCTGCACGGCGCTCGGATCGCCCTCGTAGAGCGAACGCTCGCTGAAGACGCGGTCAAAGTCGACTCCGTACCGCGTGAGCGTCGCCCGGATCCGCACGAGCATCGCCGCAACCGCGAGCTGCGCGAGCTCGTCCGGATCGCCATCCGCGGAGCCGGGGAGCTCGTTCGCCAGCTCGGTCACATAGTCGCCCTCGTAGCCACCCTCGGGGACTGCCTCCCCCCGGGCCCGTGCCCGCACCGACTCGCCGAGCTTGCGCACCTGCCCGCCCGCGTCGTTGAGGTAGTACTCGCGCTCGACGTTGTGGCCGTGCAGCTCCAAGATGCACGCGAGTGCGTCGCCGTACGCGGCATGCCGGCCGCTCGCCGCGACCAGCGGCCCGGTCGGGTTCGCGCTCACGAACTCGACGAGGATCCGCTCCGGCGCCGACGCCGCGCCCGCGCCGTACGCGTCGCCCGCCGCCAGCACGTGCGCGAGTCCGGCCGTGTGCCATGCATCGGCCAGGAACAGGTTCAGGAAGCCGGGCCCCGCGACCTCGTAGCGCTCCAGCCCTCCGCCCAACCGCTGCGCCAGCTCCGCCCCCAGCCGCTCCGCGATCTCCCGCGGCGGCGTGCCCACGCTCGGGGCGAGCAGCATCGCCGCGTTCGTCGAGTAGTCGCCGAACCCCTCGCGCTTGGGCCGCTCGACGCTCGGCGCCGTGCCAGCCGGCGCGGCCCCGTCAGGCCGCAATGCCGTCGAGGCCCCCTCGACGGCGGCACGCAGTTCCTGCAGGGGAGTCACGGCGTCGGAGGGTAGCGGCGCGAGTGCCCGTCACGTCGCGCGAGCCCGCACGATCGCCGTCGAGCTCCGCGACAAGTCCATGCCGCGGCCAGTACGCATCGCACCCCATGCAGCGCCGCCGCATCCCGATGACTCAGCACCGCCCCGCGCCCTGCCGCCAACACCGCCGCCAGCCACCACCCCTCGCGCCGCAGCCGCGCATGTCGCGCGGTTTGTGACGAACGTCAGTAGTGGTACGGCTCGTTCGCGAGGATCTTGTGGCCGCGGTAGATCTGCTCGAGCAAAACGACGCGGGCGAGCTGGTGTGGGAGCGTCATGGCGCCGAGGGAGAGCCGGTGGTCGACGGCTTCGAGGTCGAGCCCGAAAGGGCCGCCGACGACGAAACACACATCGAGGCCTCCTTGGCGCCGCTCCTCCAGGAACCCGGCGAACGCTGGGGAGTCATACTGGCGGCCGTCGGCGTCCAGCAAGGACACGAAGGCCCGCTCGGGGATCCGTTTGGCGACCTGCTCGTCCTCGCGAACCTCCACCAGCTCCACCCGTGCGTGCCGGGCGAGCAGCTTCGAATAGTGCTCGACGTCGTCCGCGAACGGAGGACGCAGGCGACCCACGGCCAGGACGATGATCCGCACGGCTGCGATACTAGCCCGATGGACGACGAAGACCGCGAGCGCCACATCAACATCCACTTCTCCCCCGAGATCATGGCCGGGGTGTACGCGAACTTCGCGAACGTGAGCCACTCGGAGTACGAGTTCACGATCACCTTCGCCCGCGTCGATCACGAGGTCGACGACGACGAGATCCCGGGTGTCGTCGTCTCCCGCGTCAACCTGTCCGCGCGTTTCATGCGCGAGCTGATCGACGCGATGGAGGACAACTACTCGAAGTGGCAGACGAGCGAGGGGATCAAGAACCTCCCCGAGTTCGGCGGCCCGGACGAGCCGCGGACGTAGTCGTCGTGCGCAGCGCCGAAGCTGGCGCAACCGCACACGGCCGACCAACGGCTGCGCGAGACTAGGCGCCATGCGCGTCGCGATCGTCTCCGACGTCCACGGTAACCGCCACGCGTTCGAGGCCGTGCTCGACGCCGTCGAGGAAGCCGGCGCCGAGGAGCTGTGGTGCCTGGGCGACCTCGTCGGCTACGGCGCCGAGCCGGACGCCTGCATCGAGCTGGCGCGCCGCCACGCCGCGGTCTGCCTCGCCGGCAACCACGACCTCGCGGTGCGCGGTGACCTCGCATTCGACACCTTCCAGCGCGGTGCCGAGCTGGCAGCCCGCTGGACGCAGGAGACCATCGACCCGCGCAGCATCGAATACCTCCTCGGGCTGCAGCCGCAGAAGCTGGACGAGGCAGTCGGCCTCTACCACGCCAGCCCCCGCGATCCGGTCTGGGAGTACGTCCTCTCCTCCCTCCAGGCGGAGTTGTGCTTCGACGCCCTGCAGCACCGCGTGGCGTGCATCGGGCACTCCCACGTCTCGCTGGCGTTCTCCCGTAGAGAAGGCGAGATCGCAACCGGCGGCCCCTGCCGCGAGGGGATTGAGCTCGACCTCGCCGCCGGGGAGTGGCTGCTGAACCCCGGCAGCGTCGGGCAGCCCCGCGACGGCGACCCACGCGCCGCGTGGCTGATGCTGGACCTGTCCGGCTGGCGCGCTCGCTTCCACCGCACCGAGTACGACGTCGCCGGCGCGGCGAGCGCGATCCGCGCAGCGCGCCTGCCGGACTCGCTGGCGGAGCGCCTCCCGCACGGCCAGTAGCGGCCCTGCGCCTGGGCGCCGCCGCCCGAGGATCTCCAGCTCGGTCAGTAGCATCAGGCCCTTGATGCGCGTAGCGATCAAGGCCATCCCCCTCGGCGTGCTTGGGTTCGCCGTGGCGCTCCTCACCGCCTGTGGCGGGAACGACAAGCTGCTCCCGGCCGACGAGGCGAGCAGCCTGCGGGCTGCCGTCGTGGCCGCCCAAACCGCCTGCGCGGCGGGCGATCCGGTCCGCGCCGAGCGCGCTGCTCAGAGCTTTTCCGACCGCGTGGCCGAGCTGTCCTCGCAGGACGTAGACCATCGCCTGCTCACCAACCTGCAGCAGGGCGCCGCCACGCTGCAGACGCTGACGGCGAGCACGTGCACCGGCACGTCCACGACGCCGAGCACGACCACCACGACGCCGACGACCCCGACCACGCCGACGACGGACACGACGACCGTCCCGACGACGCCGACGACCACCCTGCCGGCCGAGACGACGCCCACCACGCCACCGGAAACGACGCCCGAAACGACGCCCCCCAACGGCGGCGGCACTCCGGGCAACGGCAACGGCCCGCCCGGCGGAACGCCGCCCGGACAGACCGAGGACCCCGGCGGCGGAGCGGCTCCAGGAGCAGCCCCGTGAGCACCGCCACGATCGCGAACCGCTACGAGCTCGGGCGGCGGCTGGGAATCGGCGGCATGTCCACGGTGCAGCTCGCACTCGACCGCCGGCTGGAGCGCCACGTCGCCGTCAAGCTGCTCGCCGAGCACCTGGCGGACGATCCGTCGTTCGTCTCACGCTTCCGCCGCGAGGCGCTCGCCGCGGCGCGCCTCGTACACCCGAACGTCGTGCAGGTCTTTGACTTCGGCTTCGACGAGACGGCGCACCAGCACTTCATCGTGATGGAGCACGTGCCCGGGCATTCGTGCGCGGAGCTGCTGCGCGAGCGCGGCCACCTCGACATGGACGAGGCCGTCGAGATCGTCGCGCAGGCCTGTCGCGGACTCGACTACGCGCACCGCAACGGCGTCGTGCACCGCGACGTCAAGCCGGGAAACCTGTTGGTCGCCGACGATGGCGGCGTCAAGCTCGCTGACTTTGGGATCGCGAAGGCGACCGAGCAGTCGAGCATCACGCAGGTCGGCTCGGTGCTCGGCACCGCCGCCTACCTCGCGCCGGAGCAGGCGCGCGGCGAGGACGCCGGTCCGCGTGCCGATCTCTACTCGCTCGGGGTCGTCGCCTACCAGCTGCTCTCCGGCCGCCTGCCCTACGAGGCGACGTCCCTCTCAGAGCTGGCGCTCAAGCAGCAGCGCGAGGCGCCGCTGCGCTTGGAGGACCTGAACCCCGCCGTCCCGCCCGCACTCGCCCAGGCGATCGCGCTCGCGCTTGCGATCGAGCCGGAGGATCGTCCTGCAACCGCCGCCGCGTTCGAGCGCACGATCCGCGACGGCGCCCGCGGCATCGCGCCCGCCGGCGCACCCGCCAAGGCTCCAGCGGCAGCGACGGCCGCGACGCGCGTGCTCTCCCGCGACGCCACGATGGAGACCCACGCGCTCCCCCGTCGCCAACCGCCTCCGCAGGTGCCCGCACGGCGCCCTGCGCCGGTCGCGCCGGCGGCCGAACGAGGTGCCGTGGCGACCGACCCCCGCCGCCGTCGCGGCCTGCGGCGTCTCGGCGCCCTGATCGCCGTGCTCGCCCTGCTCGCGGCGGGCGCCGCGGCCGCGGTCCTCGCGACAAGCAGCGGTGACGGCACCGTGCAGCTCCGCGAGATCTCAGCCGACGACGCGCAGCAGGCGGCCCAGCAGCTGCAGGACCTGATCGGCGACAACACGCGGTAAGCCGCGCGCTCGGCGGCTTGCCGCATCGCTGTCCTGTCCTACGGTCGCAGAGCGACCACAGGACAGGACAGCGCTCGTGCCGCCTCGGCTGCGCCCGCCCACCAGCTCCGACCGGAGCCGCGCCGCTCAGGCCACCGGAAGCGGCGCTGACGGTGCCGCGCCACTGCGGACCGCCGCAGCGACCTCGGCCAGCGTCCCCGCCGCGATCCCCGCGCGCAGGTCGGCCATCAGCCGCGCGATGAACGTCAGGTTGTGCAGCGTCACGAGCCGCAGCGCGGTCAGCTCGCGCGCGGCGAAGAGGTAGTGCAGATAGGAACGCGAGTAGCCGCCCGCGCACGCCGGGCACGGGCAGTCCTCCATGATCGGCTCGCGCGCGTGCTTCCAGCGGCCCTTCGTGAGATCGACGCGCCAGCGCTTCTCGGGATCCGGCACGATCGCCATGCCGTGCCGGCCGAGCCGCGTCGGCATCGCGCAGTCGAACGTGTCGATCCCCAGCTCGACGCCGCGCACGAGGTCGTCGATGTCGCCGATCCCCAGCAGGTGGCGCGGCTTCTCGGGCGCGACGTCCTCCAGCTCGGCCGTCGCCCACTCCACGACCTCGTACATCTGCGGCTTCTCGGCGCCCAGCGAGCCGCCGATCGCGACGCCCGGCGCGGCGCTGGAGGCGATCACCCGCGTCGAGCCGCGCCGCAGGTCTTCGTGGACGCCGCCCTGGCCGATCGCGTAGAAGACCTGATCACCGCGGCCGTGCTGCTCCTGCCAGCGCAGGCAGCGCTCCAGCCAGCGGTGCGTACGCTCGGTCGAGCGCTCGGTGTAGTCGCGGTCGACGTGGAACGGCGTGCACTCGTCAAACGCCAGCGCGATGTCGGATCCGAGCGCCGCCTGCACTTCCATCGACGTCTCCGGCGCAATGAAACGCTCGCCACCATCGACGTAGGAGCGGAAGCGCACGCCCTCCTCCTCGATCGCCAGGATCGCACCGGCACGATCGGCGCCCGACGCCGCCCGTCCCTTGATCTCGTCCGCGACCGTCCCGTGACCCATCGAGAAGACCTGGAAGCCACCCGAGTCGGTGATGATCGGCCCGCCCCAGCGCATGAACTCGTGCAGCCCACCCTGCTCGCGCACCAGCTCGTGCCCCGGCGTCAGGAAGAGATGGAACGTGTTCCCCAGCACCATGTCGTAGCCGAGCGCCGCCACCTCCCGCGGCTCCAGCCCCTTCACGACCCCCTTCGTCGCCAGCGGCACGAACGCCGGCGTCCGCACGTCGCCGTGCGCGAGGTGGAGCACGCCGGTGCGTGCGCGCGAGCGGGGGTCGCGGTGATGAACGTCGAGCAGGGCCACGGCGCGGGACCCTAGCGGCCGGTCGCGGCGGAGCGGCAGCTCAGGGGAGCAAGCGCGCCCAAAGCGCGCCGAGCTGGTCGCGCTCCTCGTCGCTGAGGTGCGCGAGGAAGCGGCTGCGAACGCCGGCAAGGTGCGTCGGACGAGCCTCGGCGATCAGCTCGAGGCCCTTGGCAGTGATGCAGGCGAACGCGCCGCGGGCATCGTTCGTGCAGGCAGCGCGGCACAGCAGGCCGTCGCGCTCGAGACGGTCGACGAGCCGGCTCATCCCGCTGCGGCTGAGCAGGACTGAGTCGGCGAGGTCGCACATGCGCATGCGGTGATCGGGCGCGTCGGCGAGCTGCATCAGCACCTCGTAGGAGGTCAGCGGCAGCCCGTGCGCCTCCTCCAGCTCCGCGTCGAGCGCCTTCATCATCGACGCGTGGACCCGCAGGAGCCCGCGCCAGGCGCACAGCTCGGCGGGACACAGTGCGTGCGCGGCGATCGCGCCGGGAGGCTCGGCGACCGACGGGGACGTTTCCGTAGCGAGCGACATGGTCGATCTGGTCGCGACGATAGCAGCGTGCGCGCTGAAGCTCTGCCTGTACAAAACGGCCCACGGCGACGTCGCAGGCGTCGTCAGCGACCCTTCGAGAGCTCCCGCCGCAGCACCTCGTTCGCCTTCGCGAGCTGCTCCAGCGTCGCGTCGCCGACCGACTTCACGCCGACCGCGCGGTTCAGCCGCGCGTTGATCTCACGGTGGCCCTCGCCGCTCGTACGGGCCCGCTGCGAGACGAGCTTGGCGCGCTCCTCGCGCAGCCGCTCGCGGCGCTCGTAGGAGGAGGACGGATCGCCGGCCGCGCTCGCCGCACCCGCGGGGACGGCAGCGGCGCCCGCCGTGAACGCCTGGTAGGCCGCGGACGGCGTCGGCTCCGGATCGCCGAACAGCTGCAGGTTCTCCCCCGGCAGCGTCCGCACGAGGATCTCCTGGTCGGGCCGCGCGTCGGAGGAGAGCGCCTCGAACGACGCGCCAGGCTCGCTCGCACGGCGCTCCGGCAATTCGTCGAGCTCGCCGTCCTCAATCCCCGGCTTCAGCTCGATCGCGTGGTTGCGCTCCTCCTCGATGCGGTTCGCGAGCGTCTTGAGCGTCAGGTCGGACGGCAGGAAGAGGTGGCTCATCTGGTGGCGCGGCGCCGGCGAGCGGCGGATGAAGCGCCCGACGACCTGACGGAAGAACAGCTCCGTGCGGGCGGTCGTCGCGTAGACGCCGACGCGCAGGCGCGGGATGTCGACGCCCTCGGAGACCATCAGCACCGAGACGATCCAGCGCTGCGTGCCCGCCGCGAAGCGCGCGATCCGCTGCGAGGCGTCGGCCTCGTCTGACGTCACGAGCAGCGGCGGCTCGCCGGAGATCGCCTCCAGCCGCTGCGCCAGGTCCGCCGCGTGCTGCTTGTCGATCGCGACGACGAGCCCGCCGGCATCTGGATGGTCGCTCGCGCGCACCTGCGCGAGGCGCGCGTCGGCGTCGCGCAGCACACGCCGCACCCAGTCGCCGTTCGCGTCCAACGCGGTCCGCAGGCGCCGCGCGTCCTCGGCCCGCGGCAGCACGACGGAGAAGTCGGCGTGGCGGCGGCGCCCGTCGCTCTCCCACTCCATGTCGCCGTCGTAGGGCACGAACGTGATCGGCCGGCAGACGCCGTCGAGGAGTGCGTCGGTGTACGTGTAGGTGTAGTCGGCGCTGCTGAAGCCGTCGGCGTCGTAGTCGACCCATGGGATCGGCGTGTTGTCGGAGCGGAATGGCGTGCCTGACAGCAGCAGCCGCAGCTCGGTACGCCCGAATGCCGCCCTCGCGGTGGTTCCCCAGGCGGCGTCCTCACCCATGTGATGCGGCTCGTCGGCGATCAGCAGCGTCGGGCGCTGGGCGGCGGCGCGCGTATGGACCTTCGGCCCCGCGGCGACCGCTTGATATGTGACCGCGACGCCGTGGCGATCCGGCGGCTCCGGCCCTTCGGCGTTCTGGCGGTTCGGCTCCAGGTCGATCCCGTAGCGCGCCGCATCGGCCGCCCACTGCCGGCAGATGTGGGCCGTCGGCGCGAGGATCGCGACACGGCCCACCCGCCCGGAGGACAGCATGTCGTAGGCGACGCGCAGCCCGAACGTCGTCTTGCCGGCGGCCGGCGTCGCGGATGCGAGGAACGCCTCGCCCTCGTGCTCAGAGAGCGCCTCAATCGCGCGCTCCTGCCACGCACGCAGCGGGCGGGTCCGCGGCCAGGCCGGGAGGGATCTGCGGCGGCTGACGGCGCTCACGCGTCGATCAGCGCGGTGCCCGTCATCCCGGCGGGCTGAGCCTCGCCGAGCAGCTTCAACACGGTCGGCGCGACATCGGCGAGGATGCCGCCGTCGCGCAGCGAGAGACCGGGAACGTTGGCCGTGACGATCAACGGAACAGGATTGAGCGAGTGCGCGGTGTTCGGGGAGCCGTCGTCCTCGAGCATGTGATCGGCGTTGCCATGGTCGGCCGTGATGATGCACGCCCCACCGGTCGCATGGACCGCCTCGACGACCTCGCCGAGGCAGCGGTCGACCGTCTCGACCGCCTCGACCGCCGCCGGAATCACGCCCGTGTGGCCGACCATGTCGGCGTTCGCGAAGTTGATGATGCCGAAACGCGGCTCGTCCTCCCGCCACGCTGAGACGAACGCCGCCGCCGCCTCGGGCGCGCTCATCGCCGGCTTGTGGTCGTACGTCGGCACGTCGCGCGGCGAGGGGACCAGCTCGCGGCGCTCGCCCTCGTAGGGAGCCTCCTCGCCGCCGTTGAAGAAGTACGTCACGTGCGGGTACTTCTCCGTCTCGGCGACATGCAGCTGGGTTGCGCCACGGTCGGCGAGCACATGCGAGAGCGTCACCGCGGGCCGCTCCGGACGGAAGGCGACGGGATAGGGCCAACCCTCCCGATACTCGGTCATCGTCACGTAGGGAGCAACCGGCAGCGAACCGCCGCGGTCGATCTCGCCGAACGTCAGGTCCGCCAGCGCGAGCGTGATCTCGCGCATGCGGTCGGGGCGGAAGTTGAACGCGATCACGGCGTCGCCGGGGCGGATGCGGGCGTCGTCGCCGACCGTCGTGGCGGTCACGAACTCGTCCGTCTCACCGCGCTCGTAGGCAGCGCGCATCGCCTCCGGCCCGCTCTCGGCGTGGTGCGGCCCTTGCTGTGCACCAGCAGGTCGAAGGCCTGCTGGACGCGGTCCCAGCGCTGGTCGCGATCCATCGCGTAGTAGCGGCCGATCACGCTGCCGATCCGTCCGCAGCCGGCATCCCGCATCCAGCCCTCGACCGTCTCCAGATAGTCGGCGCCGGCCGTCGGCAGCGTGTCGCGGCCGTCCGTGAAGGCATGCAGGACGAGGTCGTTGACGCCGAGCTGCGCGCCGAGGCGGATCAGCGCCTCCAGGTGGCCCCAGCCGGAGTGGACGCCGCCGTCGGAGACGAGCCCGATCAGGTGCGCACGCCGTCCCGGCCGCGTCGTGCTCGCCAGCGTGCCGCGCAGGACCGAGTTCTCCGCGAGCGTCCCGTCCGCCACCGCGTCGTCAATCCGCGTCAGGTCCTGGCGGATCACCGCGCCCGCGCCGAGGTTGAGGTGCCCGACCTCCGAATTGCCCATCTGCCCGTCCGGCAGGCCGACGGCGCGCCCACAGGCGGTCAGCTGCGTGTGCGGGTACGCGGCCCACAGCTCGTCGAAGACCGGCGTCGAAGCGAGCGACACCGCGTTGCCGGGTCCGTCGGGCGCGAGACCCCAGCCGTCGAGCACCACGAGCGTCACCCGCGGCGCCGGCAGCTCCCGCGCTCCGGGCGGCAGGGTCATGCCCCCGCGGCCGCCACGATCGCCGCGAACGACTCCGCGTCGAGGCTTGCCCCACCGACGAGCGCACCGTCGACGTCCGGCAGCGCCATCAGCTCCGCGGCGTTGTCGGGCTTCACGCTGCCGCCGTAGAGGATCCGCATCTGCGCGGCCGCGTCGGCCGAGCGCTGCCCCACGAGCGCCCGGATGAAGCCGCACGCCTCCTGCGCCTGCTCGGGCGTCGCGACCTGGCCGGTGCCGATCGCCCAGATCGGCTCATACGCGATCACGACGTCCGCGAGCCGCTCCTCGGCGACCTTCGCGAGGTCGTCCTGAATCTGGCCCCGCAGCTTCCGCTCGGTGTCGCCCGCGGCCCGCTCATCCTCCGTCTCGCCGACGCAGAGGATCGGCTTGAGGCCCGCCTCCAGCGCCTTCGGGACCTTCAGCGCGAGCGCGCGGTCGGTCTCGCCGAACAGCTCGCGGCGCTCGGAGTGCCCGAGCACCACGCCGTGCACGTCGAGCTCGCTCGAGCATCCCTGCCGCGACCTCGCCGGTGAACCCACCGGAGTCCTCGTGGTGCATCGTCTGCGCGTAGACCTCGACGCGCGATCCGCGCGTGGAGTCGACCATCGCCCCCAGCGCCAGGAACGACGGGCAGATCGCCACGTCCACCCCGTCGGCCGTCGAGACACGCGGCAGCAGCGCCTGGATGAACTCCTCCGCCTCCGCGACCGTCTTGTGCATCTTCCAGTTGCCCGCGATCAGCGGTGTGCGCGACCCACTCATGCCAGTGCCTCCACCCCGGGAAGTCTCTTTCCTTCGAGCAGCTCCAGCGACGCCCCGCCTCCCGTCGAGAGGTGCGTCACCTGATCGGCCAGCCCAAACTGTTGCAGCGCCGCGGCGCTGTCGCCCCCGCCCACCACCTTCGTGCCGGCAGCGGCGGCGACGGCCTCCGCGACCGCCCGCGTCCCGGCCGCGAACGGCTCCAACTCGAACGCGCCCATCGGGCCGTTCCAGAAGATCGTGCCCGCGCCGGCGATCTCCGCGGCATAGCGGGCGGCCGTGCCGGCGCCGACGTCGAGGCCCATCCAGCCGGCCGGGACGTCCACCCCGGCGAGCTCACGCTGCTGCGTGTCGGCGGCGAAGCGCTCGCCGAGCACGAGGTCGCTCGGCAGCTCCAGCCGGCAGCCACCGGCCGCCGCGGTCTCCAGCGCCCGCCGCGCAGACTCCACGCCCTCGGCCTCGCACAGCGAGTCGCCGACCGCGTGCCCCTGCGCCTTGAAGAAGGGGAAGCACATCGCCCCGCCGATCAGGATCGCGTCGGCGATCTCCAGGAAGCGGTTGATGACGGCGATCTTGTCCGTCATCTTCGCACCGCCCACGACCGCCACGAGCGGCTTGGCGGGGTCCTTCAGGATCCCGTTGAGCGTCGTCACCTCCCGCTCCAGCAGGCGGCCCGCGCCGGCCTGCGAGACGCGGTGCGCGACGCCCTCCGTCGAGGCGTGCGTGCGGTGCGCCGCGCCGAACGCGTCGTTGACGTAGACCTCCGCCAGCGCCGCGAGCCCGGCGGCCAGCACCGGGTCGTTCTTCGTCTCGCCCTGCTCGTAGCGGACGTTCTCGAGCAGCAGCACCTCGCCCGGGTTGAGCTGGTGCGCGGCGGCCGTCACGTCATCGCCGACAACGCCCGGCGCGAGCCGCACGGGGATCCCGAGCAGCTCGGAGAGCCGCACGGCCACGGGCCGCAGCGACAGCTCCGGCTCGCGGTCCTTCGGCCGCCCAAGGTGCGAGACGAGGATCAGCGCGGCGCCGCGGCCGCGCAGCTCCTCGATCGTCGGCAGCGCGGCACGGATGCGCGTGTCGTCCACGACCTCGCTGCCCCGCAGCGGGACGTTGAAGTCGACGCGGACGAGGACACGGCGCCCCTCGACGTCGAGATCGTCCAGCGTCCTCACAGGACGCGCTGCACCAGGTCGACGACGCGGTTGGAGTAGCCCCACTCGTTGTCGTACCAGGCGACGACCTTGACCATCGTGCCCTCCATCACCGCCGTCAGCTGCGCATCGACGATCGACGAGAACGGCGACTTGACGATGTCGGACGAGACGATCGGATCCTCGGTGTAGGCGAGGAAGCCCTTCAGCGGGCCGCTCTCCGCCGCCGCCTTCAGCGCGCCGTTGACCTCCTCGACCGTCGTCGCGCGCTTCGCCACGACCGTCAGGTCGACGACCGAGCCGGTCGGGACGGGGGCGCGCACGGCGAAGCCGTTGAGCTTGCCGTTCAGCTCCGGGATGACGAGCGCCGATCGCCTTCGCGGCGCCGGTCGAGGCCGGGATCAGGTTGATCGCGGCGGCGCGCGCGCGGCGCAGGTCGCTGTGCGGCATGTCCTGCAGGCGCTGGTCGGCCGTGTAGGCGTGGATCGTCGTCATCAGGCCGTGCTTGATGCCGACCGTGTCGTTGAGCGACCTTCGCGACGGGCGCGAGGCAGTTCGTCGTGCACGAGGCGTTGGAGATGACGTCGTGCGGGGCCTTGTCGTAGCGTCGTCGAAGTTGACGCCGAGCACGACGGTCGCGTCGGCGTCGGTCGCCGGCGCCGAGATGATGACCTTCTTCGCGCCGCCGGCGAGGTGCTTGGCGGCGTCCTCGCGCTTGGTGAAGAAGCCGGTCGACTCGATCACGACGTCGACGCCGAGGTCGCCCCACGGCAGCGCGCCGGGTCGCGCTCGGCGAGCACCTTCAGCTCCTTGCCGTCGACGCAGCAGGCCGCCGTCGGTCGACCTCGACGGTGCCCGGGTAGGGGCCGAGGATCGAGTCGTACTTGAGCAGGTGCGCGAGCGTCTTGGCGTCCGTGAGGTCGTTGACCGCGACCCACTCGATGTCGGCGCCCTGCTCCTGGGCGGCGCGGAAGACGTTCCGGCCGATCCGGCCGAAGCCGTTGATCCCAACTCGAAGCGGCATGCGTGTCGGTCCTTCCCGTGCGTGGCGATCTAGGAAGAAGAGAAAGCCGGGGCGAAACCCGACCGGCGCGGGCGCGAAGGCTATCAGCGACGCCCCGCGATCAAGGCGCACGCACGTCGGCGCGTGTCGCTTCAGGGCTGCAGGCGCACCCGCTCCCAGCCGCAGCCGGCCGCCGCGTGTAGGCGAAGCGGTCGTGCAGGCGATTCGCGCGTCCCTGCCAGAACTCGATCTCGTCCGGCACGACGCGAAAGCCGCCCCAGTGCGGCGGGCGCGGCACCGACCTGCCCTCGTAGCGCGCCTCGAGCGCCGCCCAGCGCGCCTCCAGCTCTACGCGGTCGGCGAGCGGCCGGCTCTGCTGCGAGGCCCACGCGCCCAGCTGGCTGCCGCGCGGACGTGTCGCGAAGTACGCGTCGGACTCTGCGGCGTCGAGCCGCTCGACGTCGCCGGTGACGCGAACCTGGCGCTCGAGCGCCGGCCACAGCAGCACGAGCGCCGCGTGCGGGTTGGCGTCCAGCTCGTGTCCCTTGCGGCTGTCGTCGTTGGTGAAGAACACGAAGCCGCGCGAGTCGACCGCCCTTGAGCAGCACGATCCGCGCCGAGGGCCGCCCGTCGGGCGTCGCAGTCGCGAGCGTCATCGCGTCGGCCTGCGGCAGCTCGGCCGCCTGCGCCTCCGCGTACCAGCGCTGCGAACAGCGCGATCGGGTCCGGCGGGAGGTCCGCCTCGGTCAGCTCACGCGTCACAGCGCATTTCGCGCCTGCGCCGACGTGCGCCGCGCTCAGCCGCGCGTGCCGCGCTCGATGTCGCGATGCACGACCTCGACGAGGTAGTCGCCCTCGTCGCGGTAGCGCGCCGCGAGCTGCTCGGCGATCGCGACCGAGCGATGCCGCCCGCCCGTGCAGCCGATCGCGATCGAGCAGGTGCGCCTTGCCCTCCGCCACGTATTGCGGCAGCAGGTAGTCGAGCATCGGGATCAGCCGCTCGTAGAAGGCGTCGAGCGCGCCGTCGCGGTTGACGTAGCCGGCGACGTCCGGGTCGTGGCCGGTCAGCGGGCGCAGCTCCGGCTCGTAGTGCGGGTTCGGCAGGAAGCGCACGTCGAGCAGCAGGTCCGCGTCGCGCGCCGGGCCGTGCTTGAAGCCGAAGCTCTGGATCGTCACCGCGAGCCGGCCCGGCGTGCGCGTCGGCAGCAGCGCGTCGGCGAGCTTGCGCCGCAGCATCACGCTCGTGAGGCCGGTCGTCTCCAGCACGAGGTCGGCGCGTTCGCGGATCGGCGCCAGCAGCGCCCGCTCGCGTGCGATCCCCTCGGTCGACGCTGCCGGCCGGCGAGAGCGGATGGCGCCGGCGCGTCTCCTTGTAGCGCGTCAGCAGCGTCTGCTCGTCGGCCTCGAGGAACAGCACGCGGTAGGCTGACGCCCGCATGCGCCAGCTCGTCGAGCACCGCCACGAGGCCGGCGAAGTAGCTGCCGCCGCGCGCGTCGGAGACGACCGCGGCACGCTCGACCTTCGAGCCCTCGTGCATGAACAGCTCGGCGAGCGAGCGGATCATCTCCGGCGGCAGGTTGTCGACGCAGAAGTAGCCCTCGTCCTCGAAGGCGGCCATGGCCGTCGACTTCCCGGCGCCGGAGAAGCCGGTGATCACGACGAGGTCGTTCAGCGCGGGACTGCGGTTCTCCACCCGCACCGGACTGAGGTCGCTCCGACGCCCGCCCCGGCGCAGGCGGTCCCCGAGCCGCGTAGGCCGGGACACGCTCATATGGACACGATTGTGACGGATGCGCGGCGGCGCGTGTGAACGTCACGTTTTGCAGCGAAACGCGTGACGCGCCGCCGTCGCGCTCAATGCCCCGTCTTGTTGAGCTGCGCGTACAGCTCGCGCGCCACCTTGCCGGGCAGCCCGGGCACCGCCTCCAGCTCCTCGCGGCTGGCGGCGAGGAACGCCTCCGGCGAGCCGAAGTGGCGTCAGCAGCGCGCGCTTGCGCGCCGGGCCGACGCCGGGCAGACGGTCGAGCACCGACGTCGTCATCGCCTTGTCGCGGCGGATGCGGTGGTGGCCGATCGCGAAGCGGTGCGCCTCGTCGCGCACGCGCTGCAGCAGCTGCAGCTCGGGCGTGTCGTGCGCGAGCACGATCGGCGCGGGGCGCCCGGGCACGAACACCTCCTCGATCCGCTTCGCCAGCGAGACGATCGCCACGCCGCGCGCGCGGAAGCCCTCCAGCGCCCGCAGCCCGGCCGCGAGCTGGCCCTTGCCGCCGTCGATCACGACGACGTTCGGCAGCGCCGCGAAGCTCGCGTCGTAGTCCTCGTCGTGCGGCGAGCGCTCGTGCTGGCGCTCGAACTGCGCCAGCCGGCGCCCGAGCACCTCCTCCATCGAGGCGAAGTCGTCCGGCACGCCCTCGACGCCCTCGCGCAGCGTGAAGCGGCGGTAGTCGCTCTTCTTCGGCGCGCCCGCCTCGAAGACGACCATCGACGCGACCGTGTGCGTGCCGCCGAGGTTCGAGATGTCGAAGCACTCCACCCGCAGCGGGATCGCGTCGAGCCCGAGCGCCTGCTGGAGACCCTCCAGCGCCTCGCACGCGCTGCTGGTGGCGGCGCTCGGCGCGCAGCTTCTCCTGGTCGAGCGCGAGCCGCGCGTTGCGCTCCGCCAACTCGAGGATGCGGCGCTTGTCGCCGCGCTCGGCAGCACGCAGCTCTACCGGCCCGCCGCGGCGCTCCGCCAGCGCCTCCGCAACCGCCGGCAGCGCCCCCACCTCGCGCTGCACGACGAGCAGCGGCGGGATCATCATCGCGCTGCCGTAGTACTGCAGCAGGAACGCCTCCGCGACCGCCGGCAGCGTCGTCGCCTGCCACGTTCTCCAGGTAGAAGCTCTGGCGGTCCGACAGGACCCCGTCGCGCACCTGGAAGACCTGCGCGTTCGCCTCCGTGCCCTCGACAGCGACGGCGATCGCGTCGAGCGTCCCGATCGACGAGGTCGCGACGCGCTGGCGCTCCAGCAGCGAGCGGATCGCGCGCAGGCGGTTGCGCTCGCGCGCCGCGTCCTCGAAGCGCTGCTCCGCCGCGGCCTGCTTCATCGCGCCGTCGATCGCCGACTCGATCGCGCGGTAGCGGCCCGGAGAGGAAGTCGATCACGCCGTCGATCGCGTCGCGGTAGTCGTCCTGCGAGACGTAGTCGACGCAGGGCGCCTCGCAGCGCTTGATGTAGTAGTCGAGGCACGGCGAGCCGCTGCGCCGGCCCGGCTCCGGCCCCTCGCAGGTGCGGAACATGAAGACCTTGCCGAGCAGGTCGAGCGTCTCGCGCACGCGCTTCGCGTTCGAGTACGGCCCGAAGTACGCGCGCTCGCGGCGGTGGCGCTCACGCGTGAAGTACACGCGCGGATACGCCTCGTCGAGCGAGATGCCGATGTACGGATACGACTTGTCGTCGCGCAGGCGGATGTTGAAGCGCGGCTTGTACTGCTTGATGAAGTTCTGCTCCGTCAGCAGCGCCTCGGCCTCGGTCGTCACGACGAGCGAGTCGATGCGGTCGATCATCGGCAGCAGGTCCCGACCCACCTGCGTGCTCGGGTTCGAGAAGTGCGACGCGACCCGCTTCTTGACCGACTTCGCCTTGCCGACGTAGATCACGCGTCCCCTTCTCGTTGCGGAAGAGGTAGACGCCCGGCTGGTCCGGCAGCCCACGCCGCTGCTCCGCGAGCCGCTGCTCGCGGTCCTCCACGGACACACCCGCGTCCGTCCACTCTGCGTTCCCGTTCGTGCCGGCCATCCTCGGTTGTCGAGGATAGGGCCCGCGCGCCGCTCATCGGACCAGCCGTACGTCGAGCCCGGTCGTCAGCCCGGCGGCGTCGCCCGCGCCGTGGAGGAGGCCGAGGATGCGGGTGACGTATGCCTGCGTCTCGGGGTACGGCGGGATGCAGCCGCAGTCGGACACCGCGCCGGGGCCGGCGTTGTAGGCGGCGAGCGCAAGCGGGACGCTGCCGAACTGACGCAGCAGGTCGCGCATCAAGCGGCCCTGCGCGTCGATCGCACGCGGCGCGTCGAACGGGTTCGCGAGGCCGTAGGCGCGCGCCGTGCCCGGCATGAACTGCGCGATCCCCTGCGCCCCGGAGGGCGAGACGGCAAAGGGGTTGAAGCCCGACTCGGCGTAGAGCTGTGCGGCGAGCAGCGCCGCCGAGACGTTCCAGCGCTGCGCGGCATCCGCGATCGCCGCGGCGAAGCGTTGCGGGACGAACGAGGGCACGGCGCCGCGACCATCCCCACCGCCGAAGCCGACCGAGGTCGTTCCGGCGTTCGACGTCCAGACCCCAGTGCCAGGGCTCCCAGGAGTAGCGCATGACGAAATGGAACTGCGGCGCGTGCGCCGCCAGCCAGGCGTACGCGGTCGTCGGTCCGAGGTCGAGCTCGGTGCCGAGGCGGTGAAGCGAGCGGCCGGGCGGAGCGATCATCTTCGGGTCGGGATTCGCAGCGAACAGCCGCGCCTGCTCTGCGCTGGTGCGGAACGCACTGGTGATCACGAGCGAGACGCCGTCGCGCGCCGCGGCCGCGGCAAGGCGGTCGAATGCCAGCGCGACGTCGGGACGCATCGGCCTGCCCTGCCGGTAGGCGAACGGACCGCGGTAATCACCCGGGCCCGCCCCGGCCGCCGCGAGCGCGGCTGCCGAAAGCGCCGCCACCGCGACGGCGGGAGCAGCGGCGGTGCGTCGTTGGCCGGCGATCTCGACCACCACGGGGTCGGCAACCGTCACGCGGATGCGCGTCGGCGCAAACGACTCGGCGTCGGGGAACGCGACCGTCACCTCTTCGGCACCGTTGAGCCGTGTCACGGCCAGCGCCTGCTCGCGCGCCTGTGCGAGATACGCGTCGCGACTCAGATGCGAGCGGGTTCGGGTGTCCGTCGACCACCGCCGGCGCGAACAGCCGGTCATAGCTCGCCCGCATCGCGCGAGCGCCGCCGAGCGCGCCAAGGTCGGCGGCCCGCTGGTTGCGTCCTTGCGCCCCGATGCCGCGCGCGACCGCGCCGAGCACCAGCGCCGCCACCAACACAACGCAAGCAGCGGCGACGAGAACCAGGAGGGCCTGGCCTCGCTCTCCGTCGCGTCGTTCGCCAGCCCTCATGCGAGCTGGAGCCGCTGCACAGCCTGCACCATCGCCAGCGGCGCACGCAGTCCCAGCTCAGCCAGCACCGCTGCCTGCCGCGACAGCGGCGACGCGCCGACAAGCGGCCGGCCGAGCGCAGCGAGGCTCTCCGCGACGCGATCGGCGACGAGCGCGGTCGCATCGGGCTCGCGGACCACGACGATGCCGTCATGCCATGCGATCACCCGATCCAGCGCGTCGGAGCGCATCAGCGGAATCGCCAGGACGCCCGGGAGCCCCGTGGCGGCCACGGCACGCCCGAGCTCGGCGCTCGCCGCCGCCGCGGCGCCGGCGGGATCGGCTGCGACCGTCTCCTCCGGACGACGGTCAGGCAGCCACACAAGCCGACCGGACGTGCGCGCGGCGTTGCCGCGCGCACGGAGCACCGTTGCGGCATGTCCGGTCGCAGGCGTGCGGAGACCCACGCTCGGAGTGACGTCGGCACCCCCCACGACTGCCGCGACCGCACAGGGCGCTCCAAGCACACGGGCGATTGCGAGGCCGACCGCGGCCGCGGCACCACGACCGCGGCTCGGCGCGCACAGCACGACGATCGTCGGCGCCGGCGGGCGGATCGGCGTCGCCGCACGCATTGGCCCCCACACGGCCGCCGCCAGCGCGGCATGCGGCGAGACCGCCACGGCTCCGACGAGCGCGTCCTCCGTCCGACGGGCGGCGCGCGAACAGACCACCGCTTGCGGCCCGTCAGCCGGCGGCTCGACGAACACGCCGCGGATGCGTGCAAGCAGAGCGCTCATGCGTCAGGGCCCGCATCGGCGGTTGCGGTGCTGGCAAGCCGTTCGCCGAGGCCCGGGACGAGCGACGGCGGAGTGATCCGCACGCGCACGCGACTTCCCCGCACCTCGACACGGACCTCGGCCCGCGACCAGCCGGGCACAGCGGCTCGTGCCGCAGCCGCACCCTCCCGCCCCTGCAAGAGCGCGACGGCACCGCTCTGCGCTGCGTGGTCGGCGAGCTCTGCCGCGACCCCCGCCGACAACGCTTGAAGGATCCCCAGCGCGAGCGCGGCGATCCACGGGAGCAGCGCAACGACCTCGACGGCGGCCTGGCCGCTCTGACCGCGCCGGATCACCGCTGCGCCTCGAAGTGCGCACGGGTCGTGACCGGCGGCGAGCGTCCCGTGCCCGAGGACCGCTGGGATCCGGACGGACACGGCAACCGACCCGTCACGCCGCCGCTGGCACGCGCAACCCACGCTCGAAGCGAGTCGGCAGAACACCGCGCGCGGCGCGGGCGGGATCCGCGCCGACCGCCTCGGCGCGCGCCGCGGCGCGCGAGGCGCTGCCGCTCAGCCAGACCGCCTCACCGGCGAGCAACGACTGCCACAGCAGCGCGACGAGGATCCCGACGAGCGGCAGGAGGGCGACGAGCTCGACGGAGGCTTGACCCTCCTGGGTGTGCAGCGGACGCATGCCCGCAGGCTCGCAACGGCCGTGTCACCGCACCGCACGTCTATGTGCCGAAACAGCGCGCGATCGCGCGCAAGGCCGGCTCAATACTGCCGCGAGGCGCGGAACACGGCGTACACGCCGTACCCGGCCAGCACCATCAGCGCGAACCAGACGATCGTGCCGGGCCCCGTGTTCCAGAGCCGGTCCGTCGCGGTCAGCGTCAGCGTCGCAAGTCCCGCCGAGCCATAGAGGACCGCGCGGTTGCGATCGCCCAGTCCGTAGATGTCGGTACGGTGCTCGCGGTAGAGCCGGACGGCGAGCCAGGCGAGCGAGGCGAGCATCGCGATCACAAGCGCCTCGAGGATCGCCGAGCTGGCGTTGCCGCCGCCCGGGGCCAGCATCACGAACGCGGCGAGCGCCAGGATGATGAGGACGTTGCGGACGTTTTCCGGCATCGTCAGCCGGACACGTGCTCGCGGGCGAGCGCCGCGGCCTCCGCGGCGAGTGCGTCATCCGAGATGACTTCGCCTTCGACGGCCCGCTCGGGAGCGAAGCGGTAGCCGACGCCGAAGTGCGTGTGGATGTAACGCCACGCAGGCGAGGCGCGCTCGAGCTTCTGGCGCAGCTTGCGCACGAAGACGTCGACCGAGCGGTCGCCGTGGGCCATTGCGTAGCCCCACACGCGCTGGTAGATCACCTCGCGCTCCAGCACCTGGCCGCCGTTGGAGGCGAGCAGGCGGATCAGCTCGAACTCGCGGCGCGTGAGGTCGAGGCTGCGGACGCCCACGAACGCCTGGAACTGGTCGGGCCGGATCGTGATCTCGCCGGCTTCGACAGCCGAACGCTCGGCGGGCGGCTCGGCAACGCGGCCGCGACGCACGATCGCCTCGATGCGCGCGAGCAACTCCTCGGGATGGCACGGCTTGCCGAGCCAGTCGTCGGCGCCGAGGCGCAGCGCCTGCACGCGCTGGGCGACGGTCGACGGACCGCTGCAGACGATTACCGGCAGCGCCGGCAGCGAGGTGCAGACCTGCTCGAGGTACGTCCATGCGGACGCGCCGAGGACGTTGAGGTCGATCACGAGCGCGCCGAGCCGCAGCGCGACGAGCTCCTCGATCGGAACGGCGCCCGGCAGCACGCACTGCTGCCAGCCGCGTGCGCGAACGCGCTTCTCCACGACGTGCAGGAAGCCGCTGTCGGCGTCGATGATGGCGAGACGGAGGGGAGCGGTCCGTGCTCCCTGTGTGCGCGACTCGTCGAATGGACGATCCGGACCCACACTGCTTGTGCTGTTCATCGTGGCGCCCAGTGTAGTGCCCCGCGGCGACGTCGGCGATCGATCTCCTACCGCGGTAACAAGCATTTCACAACCGTTCCGGGACACTTTCACCCGCGTGTCAGCAGCTCTGAGCTCACGGTCGCGAGCCGCAGCGGGTCGGGACGCTGCCCCGGAGTGACCTCCATCACGAGCGGCGCGGTGTGCGCGCGCAGCAGCGGCGCAAGCGCCCGCCACGGCAGCGTGCCGCGGCCCGGAGGCATGTGCAGGTCGAGGCGCAGCGGCAGCACCCCGGGTGGCGTCCCAGGGCCATGGCGGACACCGAGGTTGTCATGGACATGGAAGAGCACGACGTCCTCAGCCGTCGCGGCGAGCACGTCGACGAGCGCCTCGCCGCCGAGCTGCGCGGTGATGTGCGCGTGCCCGAGGTCGAAGGCCATGCCGAGCGCCGGCGAGCCAATGCGGCGCACGATCTCGCGCACGACCCGCGGCGAGTGGCACAACAGCCGCCCCGTCGACGGGATCGGGTAGACCGGCGCGAGGTTCTCGATCGCGATCGTCGTGCCGGCCTGCTCGGCCCGCGCGGCGAAGCGGCGCAACGAGCATTCCTCGGCGAGCAGGCGATCCTCGACGCGGTCGGCCTCCGGACCCTCGGCCACCGGGTGGCGGGCACCGTGGTAGACGATCAGCTCCGCGCCGATCGCAACGCCGTAGTCGAGCAGGCCGGCGAAGGCGCGATCGTGCTCCCGCACCCCGATGCTCAGGGTGTCGGGCGCGTGCAGCACGACGCGCAAGCTCGTCGGCGCGAGGACTGCCCGCAGGCAGTCCGCGTGCCGCTGCACGCACACCGGATCGGCGAGCATCTCGATCGGCGGCGCGTGCATCTGGATCCAGCGGTAGCCGCACGCCTCCAGGCGCTTGAGCTCGGGGGCGGTCGGCCACGTCTCGCGCGGGACGGCAAGGCCGAGGCGCCCACCGAGGGGAGCGCCGCCGGCGTCGAGTCCGCCGGGCTCGACCGCATGGGTGCGATGGATCGTCAGCTCGGTCATGGCGCCAAGGTACGCGCGCGCAGTGGTGCCGATGTAGCGCGGATGTGATGACGCGGTGACGGTGCTGTGAAGCCGTGCGGGCCGTCAGTCGGCGACGCGCTCGTAGCGCGCGTACAGCTCCTCGACGGCGCGCTTTGCTGCCGTGTGGCGCTCGGTCGAGGCGGCGGCCTGCGCGGGTTCGGCCCATACTGCCGGATCGGCGAGCTCCTGCTCCAGCTCCTGCAGCGCCGTTTCGGCTGCCTCGATCTCGCGCTCGAGCCGCTGCACCTCGCGAACCGCGTTCTTGGAGCGGGCGACCTTCGCCTTGGGCTTCCCTTCGTCGCCGTTCTGGGCCGCCGCCGCGGGGGCCGCGGTCTTTGCCGACCGCTCGCCGCCTCCGTTCGCGGCAAGCGCCTCCAAGGCCTTGCGCTCTTCGCGCATCCGCACGTAGTCGGCCCAGCCGCCCTCGTAGCTGTGCAGCTCACCGTCCTCGACCGCGATCGTGCGCGTGCCGACGGCATCGAGCAGCGCGCGGTCGTGGGAGACGAGCAGGACGGAGCCGGTGAACTGCATCAAGCGCGTCCTCCAGCGCCTCGCGGCTCTCGACGTCGAGGTGGTTCGTCGGCTCGTCCAGGATCAGCACGTTCGCGCCGGAGTGCACGAGGATCGCGAGCGAGAGCCGCTGACGCTCGCCGCCGGAGAGCCCGACGATCGGCTTCTCGGCATCGTCGCCGGAGAAGAGGAAGCGGCCGAGCAGGGCGCGCGCCTTGTTGGGCGCGAGCTTCGTCGCGCGCTGCGCCGCCTCGACGACCGTGCCGTTCTCGGCTATCGCCTCCGCATGCTGGGAGAGGTAGCCGACCTGCACGTTGTGCCCGGTGCGCAGCTTGCCGACGGCGAGCGGGCGGTTGCCGGCGAGCGTCTCGATCAGCGTCGTCTTGCCGGAGCCGTTGGAGCCGACAAGCGCGACGTGCTCTCCGCGCTCCAGCCACAGCCCGGCGTCGTCAAGCAGCACCTTCCCGGGCACCTCGACGCGACCGTCCTCCAGCTCGAAGATCACGCGCCCGCTGCGCTCGGGAGCCTTGAACTGGAACGAGAGCGACGCGGTGTCTCTCGGGTCACGCTCGATCTTCTCGATCTTGTCGAGCCGCTTGACGCGCGACTGCGCCTGCTTGGCCTTTGTGGCCTTTGCGCGGAAGCGCTCGACGAAGCGCTCCAGCCGCTCGATCTCCGCCTGCTGCTTGTCGATCGCGCGGCCAAGCGCGATCTCGCGGGATGCCTGCTCAACACGCCAGGCGTGCCAGGGGCCGGAGAAGTAGCGCGAGCGCCCCGCCTCCAGCTCCAGCACGGCGGTGCCGACAGCCTCCAGGAACCAGCGATCGTGAGCGACGAGGATGACCGCCGCGTCCATCTCGACGAGGTAGGACTCGAGCCACTCCAGCGAGCGGATGTCGAGGTGGTTCGTCGGCTCGTCCAGCAGCAGCAGGTCGGGGCCGCCCGCGAGCGCGCGTGCGAGCGAGCCGCGCGTCAGCTCGCCGCCGGAGAAGGACGACAGCTCACGGTCGAGGTCCTTGTCGTGGAAGCCGAGTCCGTGCAGCATCGAGCTGGCGCGGTCGCGCCAGCGGTAGCCGCCGTGGTGCTCCAGGCGCTCCTGCGCACGGGCGTAGCGGCTCAGCGTCGCCTCGTCGTGCGCGCCGTCCGCCATCGCCTGCTCCAGCCGCGCGAGCTCCTGCTCGATCGCTATAACCTCGGCGGCGCCGGAGAGGACGTAGTCGCGCAGCGTGAGGTGGCGTTCGCGCGGCGGGCGCTGGTCGTGGAGCGCCATCTTCGCGCCCTTCTGCAGCGACAGCGTGCCGTGGTCGTAGCCGGCCTCCCCCGCGAGCATCCGCAGCAGCGTCGTCTTGCCCGCGCCGTTGCGGCCCGACAGCGTCATGCGGTCGCGGCGCTCAAGCTTGAACGAGACGCCGCGCAGCAGCGGCTCGCCGGCGATGTCCTTGCCGAGGTCGGATGCGATGAGAACGGCCATCCCGCCCATGGTACGAGGGCGCGGCGTGGCGGAGCCGCCCGCCCCTTCGCTATCGTTCGCGACCGTATGCGGCGCCTCACAGCAACCCTCGTCACGACCGTCCTCGCACTGCTCGTGCTGGTCCCCGCGGCGCTCGCCGCGCCGGACGGCGGCCAGGGCACCTACGGCGAGGCCGACGACAAGGTCGTCACGAACGCGGGCTTCATCGTGATCGCGTTCTTCCCGCTCTTCATCCTCGCTGCGAGCCTCCTGCAGTGGAAGCTCGACAAGCGCAAGGACGCCCGCAAGGCAGCGACGAAGCGTCGCGCGTCCAGCGCCCACTGGTCCGGCGGCTGGTAACAGCCTGATTGCGGTCCGGTGCCACCGCGCCGGGGTAGGCTCCCTCGTATGTACTTCGTCACCGGGGCCACGGGGTTCATTGGCCGGCACCTCGTCGAGCGGCTGCTCGAGCGCGAGGGCGACATCCATGTGCTCGTGCGACCGGAGTCGGTCGGGCGGCTCGACGCGCTGATACACCGTTGGGGCGGCGCGGGGCGGATCCAGCCGGTGCTGGGCAACCTCAGCAAGCCAGTGCTCGGGGTCGACCCGGAACGGGCCGCGGAGCTGCGCGGGACGATCGATCACTTCTTCCACCTCGCGGCCGTCTACGACATGACCGCCGGCGAGGAGCAGGACAGGATCGCGAACGTCGAGGGGACACGGCACGCAGTCGCGCTCGCGAACGTGATCGACGCCGGCTGCTTCCACCACGCCTCGTCGATCGCCGTCGCTGGCAGCTATCGCGGCACGTTCACCGAGGAGATGTTCGACGAGGGCCAGCCGCTCGAGCATCCGTACCACCGCACGAAGTTCGAGGCCGAGCGGATCGTGCGCGAGGAGGCGTCGGTGCCGTGGCGCGTCTACCGGCCGGCTGTCGTCGTCGGCCACTCGCAGACCGGCGAGATGGACAAGGTCGACGGCCCCTACTACTTCTTCAAGCTGATCCAGCGACTCGGCGGGACGCTGCCGTCGTGGCTGCCGCTGGTCGCGCCGGAGCTGGGCGACACGAACATCGTCCCGGTCGACTACGTGACCGCCGCGATGGACCACATCGCGCACGCTCCGGGACTCGACGGCCGCGCATTCCACCTCGTGAGTCCGGTGCCGCAGCGCTCCGCCGAGGTCGTCAACACCTTCGCGCGGGTCGCGGGCGCGCCGCGGATCGAGCTGCAGCTCGACGATCGGCTGACGCTCGGCCTTGGTGGCGGTGCTCGCGCGCTGCTGATGGCGCTGCCGGGCGCGCGAACCGTGCGGCGAGCCGCGCTCAAGCAGGTCGGCATCCCCGACGAGGTCGTCGACCACGTCGAGCTCGTCCCCCACTTCGCGACGGAAGCGACGGCGGACGCGCTCGAGGGCACGGGCATCGAGGTCCCGGAGCTGAAGACCTACGCACGGACGCTGTGGGAGTACTGGGAGCGAAATCTCGACCCCGAGCTCTACACCGACCGCTCGCTGGCGAGCGTCGTCAACGGTAAGACGATCCTCATCACGGGTGCGTCGAGCGGGATCGGGCGAGCGGCGGCGATCAAGCTGGCACGCGCGGGCGGGATTCCGCTGCTGGTCGCGCGCAGCGCCGACAAGCTTGAGGAGGTGCGCGACGAGATCGCGGCGTTCGGCGGCAGCGCGTACGTCTACACGGCCGACGTCTCAGACCCGGAGTCGATCGAGCTGCTGGTCGCACAGGTGCTCGGCGAGCATCCGGCGGTCGACGTGCTCGTCAACAACGCGGGGCGCTCGATCCGCCGCTCGATCGCGCTCAGCTACGACCGCTTCCACGACTTCGAGCGCACGATCCAGCTCAACTACCTCGGTGCCGTCAAGCTGATCCTCGCGCTGATGCCGCACATGCGCGCCCGCAAGCGCGGCCACATCGTGAACATCTCCTCAATCGGGGTGCAGACGAGCCCGCCGCGCTTCTCCGCGTATGTCGCCTCGAAGGCCGCGCTCGACGCCTTCACGCGTGTCGTCGGCTCGGAGACGATCGCCGATCGCGTCACCTTCACGACGATCCACATGCCGCTCGTGCGCACGCCGATGATCGCGCCGACGAAGCTCTACAACTCGTTCCCGACGATCTCCCCGGACGAGGCCGCCGACCTGATCTGCGAGGCGATCCGCGCCAAGCCGAAGCAGATCAACACGCGTCTCGGCACACTCGGCGAGGTCGCCTACGCGCTCGCGCCGAAGGCCGTCGACCAGCTCCTGCACCTCGCCTACCGCGTCTTCCCCGACTCCGCGGCAGCGCGCGGAACCGTGGGCGGGGACGAAACCGTCTCGACCGAGCAGCTCGCGCTCGCGCACCTCACGCGCGGCGTCCACTGGTAGTCAGATTCTGAAAACCGGCATGAGGCGCTTCTCGTGCTCGGCGTCGATGCGGGCGACGACCTCGATGTGCTCCTCCAGGCCAGAGCCGCGGAGCTTGGTGGCGAGCAGCTCGTCGACCTGGAAGATGCCGGCGCTGTTGGACATCGCGATCTCCACGCGCACGGCGCGGTCCTTGCCCGGCACGATCTTGACTTCCTCGATCGCGTAGGCGGACAGCGAGTGGATGTTCTGGTGGCCGGCCTCGAACGGGACGCGCGAGCGGCCGCTCGTCATGTCGAGCGCGTCGGCGACGCGCACGATCCCGGCCTCGATCGTGAACGGCTCGCCGCGGCGGCGGTGGCCGATGATCGCGTGAAGCGCTTCGGAGACGATGATCGAGCGGTCCGGCTCGTCGTAGACGTCGGCCAGCAGCGTGCCGAGCTTGTTGGCCGTGAGGAAGAGGCTGTATGCCTCGTGGTCGGCGCGATGGATCGTCATACCGACGTCGTGGAAGAGCGCGCCGGCGGCGATCACGACCTCCGCGTCGCGCTCGCTCATGCCGTAGTCGGCGACGACGTTCGGCACGACGCCGCGGCGGACCAGCAGCCGTGAGAGCCGCAGCGCGACGTTCAGCACGATCTGGATGTGGATCCAGGAGTGGTCGGACATGCCAAGCCGGCGCGTCGCGTTGACCGCGGCGACGTGCCACCACGCCTTCACCTGCTCGTCGGCGTTGACGGCCGTCAGCAGGCGCTCGAGCTTGCGGTTGCCGCGCGTCGGCACGCGGATGCGCACGTCGCCGATGGCCTCGCGCGGCAGGCGGTCCGACGGGTCGACGCGGGCGGGCGCGTCGGGGACGAGGTCGGCGCCGCCGGGGCTCATGCTCGATCCGGGGCCGTGACGCTCATCGCGGGGTCAGGCTAACGGCGGCCGCGGCGTCAGCTGGGCCGGCAGTCGTCGCGCGGGAGGAACGGGAGGCCTGGCAGGCGCGTCTCTGCGCTGAGCAGGCGCAGGCCCCGGGTCGTCCGCTCGTAGCCGAGGCCTGCCTCGACGCCGAGCGCGACCTGCAGGTCGGCGCCGCTCGACGTCTTGTCCAGGGCGTACGTGCGGCGATCGAGCTGGGCGTGGTGCGCAAGCGCCGCACCCAACGCCCGCATGCGGGTCGGAAGCGAAGCCGGGGCGCTTGGGGCGACGAGCGCGCGCAACAGGCTGGTCGCCGTCGATCGGCTGGCGGCGTCGCGCAGGTCGAGCGTCGCGTCGAGCTCGATCGCATCGCCGGCTCCAGCGCCGGCATGCGCCGTCGTTCCGCTTCCGCCGACTTCGAGACCAGCGTGAGCCGCTGCCTCGACGGCGAGCTGGGCGCGCAGCTCTCGCGGCCGTCCCTGCCCGTCGACCGTGTATGCGATGACCACGTTGCCGGCCGCTTCCCCGGCAACCTCGGCGACGCCCGCGAGGTCCAGCTGCCCGCTCGCGGCACCGTCGAGCTGCAGATACCAGGTCGCGGCCCCGTCGCGCCGGACGCTCCAGCCGACGGCTGCGGCAGCCATCGCGCTGACATCGACAACGCCGAGCGAGGCGGCGAGCGTGACGGCGGCGCCGGACTCCTGGAAGACCTCGTCGGGCTCGGGCAGCCGCGAGTGGGGATGCCAGCCGATCGCGTCGCACAGCAGCGAGCAGCCGCTGCGTGCGCTGTCGAGGAGCTTGCCGCCGATGGTGGCCTTCGAGCCGTAGGCGTCGATGAAGCGGCGTGCCGCAGCGAAGCTCGGGAGCGTCCAGGAACGACCCGACGTCCAGGTCGTCGCAAGCCGCGCGGTCGCGGTGCCGCCGAGCGAGCTGCCGCCGAAGCGGAGGCGCACTCCGGCGCCGACCTCCCCGCCCGACGAGTCGCCGTCGGCGAGCGTGACCGTCACACGCCCGTCGGACAGGCGGACGGTCTTCAAGGTGCCGCTCTGGCCCAGCCGCACGACCGCGATCGTCTCGCTGAGCCGCTCCTTGCGCTCACCGCGCTCGATCGGGCACGGCTCGAGGTCGGCGTGCGGGGCGATCGGTCGCGGACAGTCCGTGCCGGCGACACGGCAGAGTCCCCGCTGGACGCCGGCGATGACATGGCTCCCGAGCCCACCGGAGGTGAGACCGGCGGCGAGCGCGAGCACGACGCCCACCAGCGCGACGAGGGCAACGTACTCGGTCGTCGCCTGTCCGTTCGTGCCGCTCGACCGCTGCATGCGGCGAGCATCGAGCGCGCTCTCGGCGCGGTGGCGGCGGTGCGCGAGCAGCGGCACGACTGCACAGGCAAGTCGTGCATCAGCGCGCGTGAGTCGCGCGCAACCGGCATCATGGGCGCTCGTGAGCGAGGAGATGGCGATCGAGGTCCGTGGCCTGCACAAGCGCTACGGCGAGTTCGAGGCGGTGCGGGGAATCGACTTCGCGGTGCGCCGCGGCGAGGTCTTCGGGCTGCTGGGCCCCAACGGCGCCGGCAAGACCACGATCGTGGAGATCCTCGAGGGGTACCGCGAGCGCACGAGCGGCGACGTCGAGGTGCTCGGCCACGACCCGCAGCTGCGGGCGCGCGAGCTGCGCGAGCGCGTCGGGATCGTGCTGCAGAGCAGCGGCGTCTACGGCCACGTCACGGTTCGCGAGGCGCTGGCGCACTTCGCGGGCTTCTACCGCGCCCCGCGCGACGTCGAGGAGGTGATCGAGCTGGCCGGCCTGCGCGGCAAGGAGGACGCCCGCACGCGCACGCTCTCCGGCGGCCAGCTGCGGCGGCTCGACTTCGCGCTCGCGCTCGTCGGCGATCCCGAGCTGATCTTCCTCGACGAGCCGACGACCGGCTTCGATCCCGCGGCGCGGCGCGACGCCTGGGACACGATCCGCTCGCTGAAGGCGCTCGGCAAGACGGTCCTGCTGACGACGCACTACCTGGACGAGGCGCAGGCGCTCGCGGACCGCGTCGCGATCGTCAAGGACGGGCGGATCCTCGCGGAGGGCGCCCCCGCTGAGCTCGGCGTGGGCGACGGTGCGGTGCGCTACCGCGTCGCCTGGCGCAATGGCACCGGCCTGCTGACGCAGCGCGAGACCGACGACCCGACGACGCTGCTGCACGAGCTGACCTCGGCGGCGCTGGCGCGCGGGGAGCGGCTCGAGGGCCTCAGCGTCACGCGGCCGACGCTCGAGGACGTTTACCTGGAGCTGACGTCCGATGCATGAGGCCGCCCCGAGCTTCGCAGCGCTGACATGGCGCCAGTATCGGCTGGAGCGCCGCATGTTCTGGCGCAACCCTACGGCGGCCTTCTTCAACTTCCTGCTGCCACTGCTGTTCCTCGCGCTGTTCGGCGCGATCTTCAGCGCCGACCAGGACAACCTCGACGTCATCGTGCCGGGCATCGCGGGCATGGCGGTGCTCTCGACGACGTTCAGCGCGCTCGCCTACAACATGACCTTCCTGCGCGAGACGGGGATCCTCAAGCGGATGCGCGGGACGCCGCTGCCGAGCGGCGCCTACCTGTTGGGGATCGCCGGCAACGCCGTGATGAACACGGCGATCCAGATCGTCCTGATCACGTTCGCCGGCAAGCTCCTGTTCGGCGTCGACTGGCCGGACGACTGGCTGGAGCTGTTCGTTTTCGTGGCGCTCGGCGTGCTGTGCTTCGCCTCGCTCGGCGTCGCGCTCTCGCACGTGATCCCCAACTTCGAGTCGGCAGCGGCGTACGTCAATGCGATCTTCCTGCCGGTGATCTTCATCTCCGGCGTCTTCTACGACGCCGAGAACGCGCCGCGCTTCCTGAAGGGGATCGCCGAGGGGCTTCCGCTCAAGCACCTGATCGACGGGCTCTCCGGGGCGATGGTCACCGGCGCCGGGCTGGGCGACAACCTGCCGGCGCTCGGCGTGCTGGTCGCCTGGACCGCCGCGGGCGTCGTGCTCGCGATCCGCGGCTTCAGCTGGGAGCAGCGGCGGAGCTAAGGAGCGACGACGAACCGCTGCGGCGGCTCCCCGTGCAGCGTCGCGGGGACCTCCGCAAGCCGCGAGTCCTCCCACTCCGTCCGCAGCAGCCCGTAGACGACCACGTCGTGGACCGTCGCCGCATGACGATGGAAGCGCCGCAAGACGCCCTCGCGCACGAACCCGATGCGTTCGAGGGCCGCCTGCGAGCGTGCGTTCTCGACGTCGGCGTACGCTCCGATCCGCTCGAGGCCGAGGTGGGCGAAGGCGAGGTGCGCGAGCAGCGCCTTCGCCTCGAGGTTCGCGCCGCTGCCCCACCAGCGCCGCCCGAGCCACGTGCCGACGACGGCGCGCCGGTCGCGCCGCGAGAGCTCGGAGAGGCCGAGCACGCCGATCGGCCCGTCCTCGTGGTGGACGATCAGGAAGTCGAGCTGCTCGCCCCGCTCGCGCTGCCCGGCGAGCGTCCCGATGTACGCAAGCGGCTCCGCGATCCGCTGGTATGGACCCCACGAGAAGAAGCGCGTGACGTCGCGGTCGGTGCCCAACTCGAACAACGCCGCCGCGTCGTCCGGCGTCGCGTAGCGCAAGGTCAGCGTAGGCCCGTGAAGCTCCACGCGGGCCGATGGTAGGAGAATCCAGCGCGTGACGACGCTCGCCTTCCGTGTCCGCGCACGACCGCATCCCGTCA
This sequence comes from uncultured Actinomycetes bacterium, assembly GCA_963774115.1. Classification (GTDB taxonomy): domain Bacteria; phylum Actinomycetota; class Thermoleophilia; order Solirubrobacterales; family Solirubrobacteraceae; genus Conexibacter. The sequence continues at coordinate 511,064 of CAVZDN010000001.1, forward strand.
GGGCCCGCAACCTCCACGTTTCGCAAGGCCCGACAGCGACCATACGGGAGGGGACGTGAGCGAAGGCACGAGCATCTCGACGAGCGACGAGCCGCCAAGGGCTGGGCGTGCCGGCGCGCCCGCGCCATCGATCCGCCTGCGCCTCCCGGCGGTTCCGGCGAACGTCGCGCTCGTGCGTCAGGCGCTCGCCGGCTTCACGGGCGAGCTCGGCCTTCCAGAGGCGCGCATCGCCGACGTGAAGATCGCGCTCACCGAGGCGTGCACGAACGCCGTCCTGCACGCCTACGGCGAGGAGGGCGGCCCGCTCGACGTGACGATGGCGGCCACCGACGGGCGCCTCGTGATCGGCGTACGAGATCGTGGGCATGGCCTGCGTCCGCTTCCGGCCGTCGGCGAGGGGCCGCCGCTGGGCTTCGGGCTTGCCTTGATCGCGTCGCTCTCGGACGAGCTCGGGATCGCCGGCGGGCGGCATGGCACCGAGGTGCGGATGGCGTTCGCGCTCGGGGACCACGAGCCGACTGCGTCGCTCACGGTCGAGGTGCCGCCCGCGGAGGCCTGGCCGCTGAACGAGACGCGGCTGTCGGTGTCCCCCGGCGATCGCGCCGCCCCGGTGCTGAGCCGCATCGTCGCGCTTGTCGCGGCGCGCGCCGACTTCTCGATCGACCGGCTCTCCGACGCGCAGATCGTCAGCGACGCGATCGCGGGCGCCGCCGGGCCGCACACGCTCGACGGCACGCTCCATGTCGCCATCGACGAATACGAGCAACGCTTCGACCTGGTGATCGGACCGCTCGTGCCGGGTGGCGGTGCTCAACTCGTGAAGGACACTGACCTGCCGGGCCTCGGGTGCCTGCTGGAGCACCTGACGGACCGGCTGGAGGTCCAGCCGCTGCCCGAACCGAGCGGCGGCGAGTCGCTGCGCGCCACGCTCAACGCACGCGGCTGACGCGGCAGTCAGGCTGTTCGAGCGCTGACCGGATCTCGGACGTAGCGTTTGACGCGGTGTTCATGACGGTTCGTGCTGGCGACTTCACCGATCCAGCAATACGCTGTCTTCCATGGCACCTGGACATGCCTTCGTACGCGTGCTCGAAGAGGATCCGGAGCTCGCAGCCGGACTCGACCCCACGAGCCTCCAGCTCGCGATGCGACACGCGATCGCGGCCGTCGAGCTCGTCTCGCCCGGAACGTGGGAGCCGACACGACCGGCCGACGGCGGCGGCGGGCACCTTGGGCTGCTCGTACTCGACGGACTGCTGATGCGCGACGTGCAGTTCGCGCATGCCACGTGCACGGAGCTGATCGGCCGCGGCGACCTGCTGCGCCCGTGGGACTGGGAGCGCGACGTCCTGACGATCAGACCAACGGTCGCGTGGACAGCCCTGCAGCCCGTGCGGCTGGCGGTGCTGGATCGGCGCATCACCGCAATCATGGGCCGCTGGCCGGAGCTCGTGAGCGCGATCGTCGCGCGAGCGGTACGGCATTCCTTCGAGCTCGCCGCAAACCAAGCAACGAGCCACCTCACGCGTGTCGACGCACGCCTCGAGCTGCTGTTCTGGGGGCTTGCCGATCGCTGGGGCCGCGTCGGCCCCGACGGCGTCGTGCTCGAACTGCCACTCACACATCAGGTGCTGGGCCGCCTCGTCGGCGCACAGCGCCCGTCCGTCACGACTGCGCTGTCGGACCTCGCTCGCCGCCGTGTGATAGAGCGCCGTGAGGACGGCGCCTGGATCCTCCGCGGCGATCCTCCGGGTGACGCAGATGCACCCGCCGGGGCCGCGGTCGTGTCGGAGCGCTGACGACGCGAGCGCGCTCAGGCGCAGCTCGGCCAAGACGCCGTGCCGCGCGTGCGCAGCAACGTCAGCGCCCGCCGATCCTGCTCGTGCTCCGAGGCGCGCGCCGGATCCCCGCTGCCGCCCATCGCCCGCCAGGTGCCGCGGCTGAACTGGTACTTGCCGCGGTAGGCGCCGTCAGCGGAGACCGCACGCGGGTTGCCGCCCGACTCGCATGCGGCGATCTTGTTGAGCACCGCCGGCAGCTCGCGTGGCGCGGAACGCGCGGCCGTGCCGGCCCTTGCGAGGCTCAGACCCAGCGCCCCGGCTGTCTGCGGTCCGACCACGCCGTCCACTGTCAAGCGCTTGCGCGACTGATAGCGGCGCACGGCGCGCGCCGTCTGCGGTCCGAAGACGCCGTCGGCCGGGATCGAGAGCTTGCGCTGCAGCTCCACGACGGCAGGACCGCGACTGCCCTGCTTCAGCGCCTCGGCGGCGTCGGCCGATGCGGCGAACGTGCCGATCGCGACCGCGGCCGAGGCAAGCAGCAGCAGCAGCGGTGGAACAGCACGACATCGGGCACGAACGGCAGCGGGACGGATCGCAGGCATGGGTCCTCCGGTGGTTCTCTTTCGCACGCCTACGAGGTGAGCTGACGGGCTCGCGCGGAAAGCTCGCGCTACCCCACCGAAGTCCTCCGATCGACGGAGATACTGGTGGCGATTCGCCCCGTGGGCCGCAACGCTCGCGGCCCGAGTGGGTCCCCCGTTCTCCGTCGCACGGGGCGGCGAAGACTCGGCGTCTATGCGTCTGTCTGCACGTCAGGTAAGCAGATCGACCAGCGGAACGCTCCGCGGGTCGGGTGCGTTCCGTAAGCTCCCGCGGGCATGACGAGCGCCACTGGAACCGCATCCGAGCACCGCGACGACGAGGTCGCGGGGGTCGCCTGGGACCTCGACCCGCTCGTCAATGGCCAGGGCGAGGATGGCGTCCGAGCGCTCCTCGGTCAGGCAGCCGAGCACGCGGACCGATTCGCCGCCGCGTACGCCGGGAAGCTCGCGGAGCTCGACGCCGACGGGCTGCGCGCGGCGATGAACGAGCTCGCCGAGCTCCACGACGTCGTCGGCCGCGCCGCCTCCTACGCCTCGCTGCGCTTCTCCGTCGACACGGCGGACCCGCGCATTGGCGCGCTGCTGCAGGAGGTACAGGAGCGCGCGACGGCGATCCAGACCACGCTGCTGTTCTTCGAGCTCGAGTGGGCGGCACTCGACGACGAGCGGGCCGAGGCGCTGCTGAGCTGCGAGGGCGCCGAGCGCTACGCGCACTACCTGCGTACGGAGCGCGCGAACCGCCCCTACCTGTTGAGCGAGCCCGAGGAGAAGATCCTCGCGGAGAAGCGCCTGAGCGGCACGAGCGCGTGGGGGCGGCTGTTCGCCGAGCTGATGTCCTCGCTCGAGGTGCCGGTCCCCGGCGAGGGCGGGCAGGACGAGGTCGTCTCGTTGGAGCAGGCGCTCGCGCGACTCGCCGGCCCGGTGAGGGAGGAGCGCCGCGCGGCGGCCGCGGCGGTCTCGACCGCGCTCGCGCCCGGCCTGCGCACGCGCGCCTTCATCTTCAACACGCTGCTGCACGACAAGGCCGTCGACGACCGGCTGCGCGGCTACCCGACGTGGATCACCTCCCGCAACATCGCCAACGAGGCGAGTGACGAGTCGGTGCAGGCGCTCGTCACGGCGGTGCGTGCCCGCTACGACCTGCCACAACGCTGGTACCGCCTGAAGGCACAACTGCTCGGCGTCGAGCGGCTCGCCGACTACGACCGCAGCGCGACCGTCTCCGACGAGGACGAGCGCTTTGCGTGGGCCGATGCGCGCGAACTCGTGCTCGACGCCTACGACAGCTTCGCGCCGGAGCTGGGAGCGCTCGCAAAGCGCTTCTTCGACGAGCGCTGGATTGACGCGCCCGTGCGGCCAGCCAAGCGCGGCGGCGCCTTCTGCTCTTACACCGTCCCGTCCGCACACCCCTACGTGCTGCTCAACTACACCGCGCGCCGCCGCGACGTGCTGACACTCGCGCATGAGCTCGGGCACGGGGTGCACGCGGCGCTCGCGGCACCACAGGGCGTCTTTCACATGAGCACGCCGCTGACGCTCGCCGAGACCGCGTCGGTGTTCGGCGAGGCGCTCGTGTTCGGCCGCCTGCTCGATGCGGCGAGCACGCCCGAGTCTCGCCTCGCACTGCTCGCCGAGGCGATCGACGGCGCGGTCGCGACCGTCTTCCGGCAGACCGCCATGCACCGCTTCGAGGAGCTCGTCCACACGGCACGACGCGGCGAGGGCGAGCTGTCAGTGGAGCGTTTCGGCGTGCTGTGGGCCGAGTCGCAGGAGGAGCTGTTCGGGGACTCCGTCGAGGTGACGGACGGCTACCGCGCGTGGTGGTCCTACATCCCCCACTTCGTCAACACGCCTGGCTACGTCTACGCCTACGCCTACGGCCAGCTGCTCGCGCTGTCCGTCTACCGGCGCTATCAGGAGCAGGGACCCGGCTTCGTGCCGGACTACCTGCGCATGCTGGCGGCCGGCGGCTCGATGCCGCCGGAAGAGCTGGGCCGGCTCGTCGGGATCGACCTCGCCGATCCCGGCTTCTGGGACGCCGGCCTCACGCTCGTCGAGGAGCAGCTCGTCGCAGCCGAGCAGGCCGCCCGGGACGCCGGGCGAGGCTGAGCCGCATCACCACCGGCGCGGCGCGCACGAGCACGCGCGCCGACGGTGACGAGACGTGCCGCTCGCGATGCTGGCAGGACCGGCTCACGACGACACGCGATCGCCGATCAAGCCGGCCAGCACATGTCGGTGGAACGCGGCACGCCGCACCAAGACGTCGGCGAGCTCCCGCTCGTCGACCTCGTAGGTCCCGGCCGCGACCTGCTGCGCGAGCAGGCGCACACGCGAGGAGCGCGTGATGCGATCGCGTCGGGAGGTGGTGAGACGGTTGATGCGATGGATTCGGTCGTTGGTGGCGACCATGACGGTCTCCTTCCTGTCTTGAGCTCACGGGAGAGCCGCGGGCGCGCCATGGGTGGGCGCGGGCAGCTCGCTGAGGTGATCTCAGGAGACGGGAGGAGCGCGTGCGGCGTGACAGCTTGCCGCGGGTCCGGCAGGAATGCATGGGTCCGCCGGGATGACCGAATCGGTCTCCGTGAGCGGAACCGTGAACGAGCTGGTGAGCGTCGTGACGGCGACGATGCCGGCTGATGCGGAAGCTGCCGGCGCAGCGGCGCTCGCGCTGACCGGTGAGACGGGTGGCTTGAAGGGGGCCGGAGGGCCGCGCACGGTCTGCGGGCGATCGGCGAGACGCTGAGCCTTCGCGTCCTCCGCGGAGGCCGACACGGTCGAGCTTCCGGAGACGGGCGTGCCAGACGCGTCGACGGTCGCGCAGGTCGTCGCCGCGGGCGCCGTGGTGTGCGTCGCAAGGTCCTGCGCCGTCGCGAGCGACTGGATCCCGAGTTGGACCATGACGCGCTGGAAGGCATGTGCGGGCCGCTCGGTGCCGGTCGCGGCCGGATCCGCCACCGGGTCGACCGGCGCGGGGTCGGCGGGCGCGGCGGCAGGCTCAGCCGGAGCCACAGCGGGCGTGACCGGCTCGACGACAGCCGGCTCGGCCGGTGTCGGTTCCGGCGCGGGCTTGGTCTCCTTGATGGACCCGTCCTTAGGCTGCTCCGGATCCACAGGGATGGCCAGATCCGTGGGAGGCGCCGGATCCGCGGGTGCCGGATCGGCGGGTGGAGCGGGTTCAACCGGAGGCGCCGGGTCCGCAGGCGGCACAGGATCCGCGGGTGGGGACGGATCGGCCGGCGGTGGGTCGTCCGCGGGCGGGGCCGGATCGGCCGGTGCGGGGTCGGACGGAGGTGCCGTGTCCGCAGGCGCGACAGGATCGGCTGGCGCCGGGTCGTCGGCGAACGGCGGGAGATCCGTCGGCCCGGCGTCCCACGCCGTCGTCAGACCGGCGGTCGGCGTCCCGTCTCGGTACGCAGGATCGTCGTCGTGGGCGAATGCCGCGGCCGGGCTCGCGACCAGCAGCGCGATCGCGACGAGGACGCCGCGCAGCGTGCGACCGCGTGTGGCGCCGCGTGACCTGCCGAAGGTGGACCTGGGAGTGGCGTCCATGCGCATTCCGTAGGAGGACTCAAGGATGGCTTCGGCAGTTTCGGGCCGAGCTTGAGCATCTCGCCATGAAACTTGGCGCATGCTGACGCGACTGGTCCGGTTGCTGACCATCTCCCCCAGGGTAGCCGGGTATGCGCCTGATGTCACGATCCCTTGTTTCGCCGCTGTCCTGCGTGCGGCGCATCCCGCACGCAGCGCGATCAGACTGTGCGCGGCAGATGCCCGCCACATTCGCAACATCCGTCGACGTATCCGCGCTTCGCGACCAGGTCGCCCTCGTGACCGGCGGAGCCGGCGGACTGGGCCGCGCGACGGCGCTCGCGCTGGCGGCAGCGGGTGTCGAGGTGGTGGTGGCCGACGTCGACGCGGACGGCGGCGCTGCGGTCGCCGAACAGCTCGGCGGCCACTTCGTCGTGACTGACGTGGCGGACCTCGACGCCAACCGAGCGGCGGTTGCGTTCGCGCGCGAACGCTGCGGCCGGCTCGACCTCGCCTACCTCAACGCGGGCGTCACGAGCGGCTGCGGCCTCGGCGAGGACTTCGACCTGGCTGCCTATCGCCGTGCGATGAGTGTGAACCTCGACGGCGTCGTCTTCGGCGCGCACGCGGCGCTGGCCGCCATGCGCGAGAACGACGGTCCGCGGCGCGGCGCGATCGTCGCGACCGCCTCGCTTGCCGGCCTGACCGCCGTGCCGATGGAGCCGATCTACAGCGCCAACAAGCACGCCGTCGTCGGACTCGCGCGCTCACTCGGACCCGCGCTCGCACACGAAGGGATCCGCTTCAACGCCGTCTGCCCCGGCTTCGCCATCTCGGCGATGACCGCGTCCTTCGCCGGCGACCTGGAGGCCGCCGGCGTTCCGCTGATCCCGGCGGAGGTCGTCGCGGAGACGGTCGTGCGGCTGTTCGCGCTCGACGTCAGCGGCGAGTGCTGGTTCGTCCAGCCCGGCCGCGAGCCCGCACCCTTCCAATTCCGCAACGTCCCTGGGCCGCGCACGGCTCCGGCGAACGAGGAGGCCTGAGCCAATGGACTTCGAGCTGAGCGACCGCGCCAAGGAGTTCCGCGAGCGCCTGCAGGCGTTCCTCGACGAGCGCGTCTACCCCGCCGAGTCGGTCTACATCGAGCAGGTGCGCGCAGCCGACACGCCGCACGTGCACCCGCCGATCATGGAGGAGCTGAAGGAGGAGGCGCGGCGCCGCGGCCTGTGGAATCTGTTCCTGCCCGACCCGGAGCACGGCGCGGGCCTCACGAACCTCGAGTACGCGCCGCTGGCAGAGCTGCTCGGGCGCACGATGATCGGCTCGGAGGCGTGCAACAGCTCGGCGCCGGACACCGGCAACATGGAGGTGCTGCACCAGTTCGGCAGCGAGGAGCAGAAGGACCGCTGGCTGCGCCCGCTGCTCGACGGCGAGATCCGCTCGGGCTTCGCGATGACGGAGCCGGACGTCGCCTCCTCCGACGCGACGAACATCTCGCTGCGGATGGAGCGCGACGGCGACGACCTCGTGCTGAACGGGCGCAAGTGGTGGACGACTGGCGTGATGCACCCCAACTGCCGGATCCTGATCGTGATGGGCAAGACGGAGCTGGATGCGCCGGTCTACGCCCAGCAGTCGATGGTGCTCGTGCCGCTCGACACGCCCGGCCTGGAGATCGTGCGCAGCCTGCCGGTCTTCGGCTACATGGACACGGAGGGCCACGGCGAGCTGCGCTTCACGGACGTGCGCGTGCCGCAGACAAGCATCGTCGGCGGGCCGGGGATGGGCTTCCTGATCGCGCAGGCGCGGCTGGGCCCGGGCCGCATCCACCACTGCATGCGCGCCGTCGGCGCGGCCGAGCGGGCGCTGGAGCTGATGTGCAAGCGCGCCGACGCGCGCGAGACGTTCGGCAAACCGGTCTCGACGCGCTCGAACATCCGCGACTGGATCGCGGAGGCGCGCATCGAGCTGGAGATGCTGCGGCTGCTGGTGCTGAAGACCGCGTGGCTCGTCGACGAGGTCGGCGGCAAGAACGCGCGCATCGAGGTCGCGGCGATCAAGGTCGCGGCGCCGAACGTCGCGCTGAAGATCATCGACCGCGCGATCCAGGTGCACGGCGGCGCGGGCGTCTCCGACGACTTTCCGCTCGCGTACATGTACGCGCACATGCGCACACTGCGACTCGCGGACGGGCCGGACGAGGTGCACAAGATGTCGATCGCGCGACGCGAGCTGCGCCGGCAGCGGGGCGAGGACGAGCCGCTGATGTAAAGGGGACGGGCGCGATGCGGGCGACGGCGAGGGCTTGGCCGCCGCCCGCATCGCGTCCCGCTCGTCAGGTGGTCTGCTCGGACTGGACGACCAGCTCGATCTCCTTGAACTCCGAGCCGCCCGGGCCGATGCGCAGCTCGGCCTCGTGGACGACTGCGCCCGGGACGAGGTCGGAGACGTCGCAGTCGGCGTCGTCGCCGCAGTGGTGGCGCCAGCGATGGTCGTCATCGCGCCAGTCATCGTCGTCGTGATCGCCGCCGTAGTGCGAGACGGTCGCCGTCGGCGTGGGCGCCGGCTCCGCCACCGTGCAGTCGATCTCGGTGCGATCCGTGACCTTGCCGCTCACGGTCGACCCGTCTGCGAGCGTGATCGTCAGCACGCCGTCGGTGAACGAGGCGACCGTGCCGGCGTCGCCGGGATCGTCGGAGTGAGCCGGCTTGGCGGCGATGTGCTTGAGGCGGTGCTTGGCCTTATGCGCCTTGTGGTGCTTGTGCTTGTGGTGTCCATGGTGGCCGTGATGCGCCAGCGCTCCGCTCGGGGCTGCGAGCGCGAGGCTCAGGGCGGCGACTGCAAGGAGCAGGACTCGTCTCATGGGGGCGTTCCTCCTTTGGCGGTGCATCCGGCACTGGTCTGTGGGGCGGATCGTCGCCCATGCAGACACCCGTGTCAGCGCGATCTCACACGCTGGATTGCGGCCCTTAGAACGAACGTCTAGACAGGATGCGGCGTTTCCGTCAGCGATCGCGGGCTACGCTGCCGCGCGATGTCCGACGACCGACCGGTGCGCGAAGAGGATGTTTTCGACGTGGCCGCCGTCGACGCGTGGCTGCGCGAGCGCGCCGACGGGCTCGGCACCGGCCCACCGGAAGTCCGGCAGTTCACGGGCGGCGCGTCGAACCTGACGTACCTGCTGCGCTACCCCGAGCGCGACCTGATCCTGCGGCGGCCGCCGGCCGGCACGAAGGCCAGCAGCGCGCACGACATGGCGCGCGAGCACCGCATCCAGGCGCTGCTGCGCCCCTGCTTCCCGACCGTCCCGGAGATGGTCGCGCTGTGCACCGACGACGCCGTGCTCGGCAGCGACTTCTACGTGATGGAGCGGGTCGCGGGTGTGATCCCGCGCGCGCAGATGCCGCCCGAGGTCGGGATCGATCCGGCGCGCATGCGAGCGCTCGGCGAGCGCTTCGTCGACCTGCTCGCGGAGCTGCACGCCGTCGACCCGGCTGCCGCCGGGCTGATGGAGCTGAGCCGCGGGCCCGGCTACGTCGGCCGGCAGGTCGCCGGCTGGTCGGAGCGCTACCAGCGGGCGAAGACGTGGAATGTGCCGTCATTCGAGCGCGTGATGCGCTGGCTCGACGAGCGCCAGCCGGCCGATGTCGGCGCCTGCGTGATCCACAACGACTTCCGCCTCGACAACCTCGTGCTCGACCGGGAGGACCCGCTGCACGTGCGCGCGGTGCTCGACTGGGAGCTGGCGACGATCGGCGACCCGCTGATGGACCTCGGCAGCTCGCTCGCGTACTGGGTGCAGGTGGACGACGGGATGGCAGGCAGGCTGTTCCGTCGTCAGCCGACGCACCTGCCTGGGATGCCGACCCGCGCGGAGATCGTCGCGCGCTACTGCGCACAGACTGGCCGCAACGCCGCCGACTGGCCCTTCTACGAGGTCTTCGGGCTCTTCCGCCTCGCGGTGATCGCGCAGCAGATCTACTACCGCTACCACCACAAGCAGACCCGCAACCCGGCGTTCCGGCGCTTCTGGGTCGCGGCGCACCTGCTGGAGCGCCGCTGCCGGCGCGTGTTGCAGGCGGCCGGCTGACGCAGCAGCTCCCGCCGCCTCGCTCGGGGACCGAGCGAGTGAAGTGGAGACGGCGGGAATCGAACCCGCGTCCGCAGTTGCGTGAAGGCAGCTTCTACGAGCGTAGCCGGCGCTCTGGTCTCATCCCCCGCTCGCCACGCCGGCCGGGTTGTGGGGGACCAGCCTCCTGAAGATGTTCCCGGTTCGGCGGAGGCGGGCCTTGCCGGGTGAGCCTGCATTCTGATTCCGGCGATCCCCGCGGCAGGCTGGCGGGGGCCGAAACCTCGCGGCCTTAGCTAGGTGCTAAGCGGCGAGGGCGTACTCGTGAGAGTCCGCACCTATGGTTTTCCCGGTGGTTTTACGAGGCCTACCGGGACCTCGGCTCGCGACTACCCCCACGAAGACAACCACGTCGAAGCCTGTCGTCCCCTTGGGGTTCCTACGCGCTGCAGTGTAGCCGTCGGGGCCGCGGATGCCCGCCTGCCACACTTGACGGCATGGACCAGCGCACCGAGTGGCTTCCGCCGGGCTCCTCCACACCGCCGCCCGCGGCCGCGCCGGCTGGCGTCGCACCGTGGGAGCCGACCGGCCCGGACGCGCCGCGCACGCCACCGCCCGAGCACCAGCAGTCCTGGCTGCGGCGCGCACTCGGACCGTTGGTCGTCGCCGGCGCCGTTCTGCTGAAGGTCGCGGGCTCGCTCAAGGGCGCGCTCCTGCTGCTGCCGAAGCTCAAGCTGCTGACGACGTCGGGGACAATGCTCGTCTCGGTCGCGGCGTACAGCCTGATCTGGGGCTGGAAGTTCGCGGTCGGATTCGTACTGCTGCTGCTGGTGCACGAGATGGGCCACGTAATCCAGCTGCGGCGCGAGGGGATCGAGGCTAGCGCACCGATGTTCATTCCCTTCCTGGGCGCCGTCGTGGCGGCCAAGTCGCTCGGCGGCAACGCGCTCGCGGAGGCGCGCGTGGGCCTTGCGGGACCGGTGCTCGGCACGCTCGGCGCGGCGCTGCTGATCCCGGTGTGGCAGGCGACCGGCGACGAGTTCTGGCAAGCGCTCGCGTTCACCGGCTTCTTCCTCAACCTCTTCAACCTGCTGCCGGTCGTGCCGCTCGACGGCGGCCGCGCGATGGCCGCGATGGCGCCGTGGATGTGGTTCGTCGGCTTCGCCGCGATGGTCGGCGTCGCGATCGCCTTCCCCAACCCGATCATCCTCGTGATCCTGCTGTTCGCGGCGATGGAGACGTGGCGGCGCTGGAAGGCGCGACGCGCGGGCGGCGAGGCCGAGGAGGCCTACTACCGCGTCAAGCCCGCCCACCGCGCACTCGTCGCACTCGTCTACGTCGGGCTGATCGTCGCGCTGGTGGTGGGCATGGACATCACGCACCTGCAGAAGGACATCCCTTAGTCAGCGCTGGGCGTCGCGGAGGGCGCGCTGCATGTCACGCCCCATTTCGCGCGTCTTGATCGCCTCGCGCTTGTCGAAGCGGTCCTTGCCCTGGGCGAGGGCGATCTCGACCTTGGCGCGACCGTCCTTGAAGTAGATGCGGGTCGGCACGAGCGTCAGGCCGCGTTCCTTCGTCTTGCCGACGAGTCGTTCGATCTCCTTGCGGTGCAGCAGCAGCTTGCGGTCGCGCTCGGGCGCGTGGTTGTCGTGGTAGGCGGGCGGATACGGCGGGATGTGGACGTTGTGCAGCCACACCTCGCCGTCGCGCACCGTCGCGTAAGCGTCCTTCAGCTGGCAGCCGCCGGTCCGCAGCGCCTTCACCTCGGTGCCCTGCAGCACCATCCCGCACTCGACCCTGTCGAGCAGGTTGAAGCGGTGGCCCGCCGAGCGGTTGCTCGCGACGTCGCCGACGGCGAACTTCTTCTTGCCCTTGCCCTTGGCCATGTGCCAAGTCTCACACTTCGACGGGCAGCAGGTCGACTCGCCCGCGCGCCGTCTCGACGCGCTCGACCTGCACGCGCACGGGGTCGCCGACGCGGATCGTCGTGCCGCTGCGGGTGCCTTCGAGGATCGTGCCCTCCTCGTTGACCTCCCACCACTCGCCGTGCAGCTTCCTGACGGGCAGCATCCCCTCGAAGCCGTCGCCGAAGGCGACGAAGGCGCCGGCGCCGATCACGCCGGTGACCTCGCCCTCGAAGTCCTGCTCCCAGCCGCCCTCGAACAGCCGGCGCTCCAGCAGGAAGGCGCGGGCGACGTCGTCGGCGGCGCGCTCGATCGACATCGCGTCGCGCTCGCGCGCCGAGGTCCACTCGGCGGCGGCCGGGATGCGCGAGGACTCCGGCGGCTCCTCCCCGCCTCCGACCGCCGCCAGCAGCGCGCGGTGGCAGACGAGGTCGGGGTAGCGGCGGATCGGCGAGGTGAAGTGGCAGTAGTGCTCCAGCCCGAGGCCGGCGTGGCCGAGGTCGGCCGGGTCGTAGCGGGCGAGCTTGAGCGAGCGCAGGACGAGGTTGTTGAGCCCGATGCGACCGTGACCGCTGCGAGCGACGTGCTGCGCGACGAGCCGGGAGGCTTCGGCGATGGCGTCGGCCGCCTGCTGGCGCGTTGCGTGCTCGGGCAGCGGCGGCGTCGGCACGCCGAGCGAGGCGAGCTGCTCGACGAGCCGCTCGGCGGCCGTCCCCTCCGGCTTCTCGTGGACGCGGAAGAGGGCCGGCCGGCTGCGCTCAGCGAGCGTGCGGGCGACCTGCTCGTTGGCGAGGATCATCAGGTGCTCGATCAGCCGGTGGGCCTCCGTGGCGGTGACGGGCTGCGCGTCGGTCACATGGCCGTCGTCGTCGAAGGCGAACTCCGGCTCGGCGCTGTCGATCGCCAGCGCGCCGCCGCGCTCGCGCTGTGCCTGCAGCGCCGTGGCGGCCTCGCGGGCGGCGGCAAGCGGATCGGCCCACGGGTCCTGCGCGCGCTCGGCACCGGCGAAGATGCGGTCGACCTGCTCGTAGTCGAGCCGCACGTTCGAGCGGATCGTGGAGCGGTAGAAGGCGGTGCGCTCGACGTTCGCGCCGCGTAGATCGATCTCGACCGTGACGGCGAGGCGGTCCTCGTCGGGGCGCAGCGAGCAGGCACCGTTGGAGAGCGCCTCGGGCAGCATCGGCTCGACCTTGCCGGGGACGTAGACGCTCGTGGCGCGCCGCTCGGCCTCACGGTCGACGAGGGTCCCCGGGCGCACGTAGGCGGAGACGTCGGCGATGTGGACCCAGATCCGCCAGGCGCCTGGCCCACGGCGCTCGGCGGAGATCGCGTCGTCGAAGTCCTTCGCGGTCCGCGGGTCGATCGTGAACGTGACAAGGTCGCGCAGGTCGCGGCGCGGTGCGTCGGGGAGGCCCTCGCCTTCCCCGGCCGTGCGCGCGACGCGCTCGACGGCGGGGTCGAAACGGCGCCGCAGGCCGCGGTCGAGCATCAGTCCCTCCAGCACATCGCGTGCGACGTCGGGGCGGCCGAGGCGGCACTCGACGCGGGCGTGGCCGCGCGCCTTGCCGCCACCCCGTCCGCCGACCTTCAGGAGGACGAGGTCGCCGGGCCGCGCACGGTTATCGCCGTCGACGATCAGCCGCGTGCCGCGGGCGAAGAACGGCTCGCCGGTGAGGAAGCGGCCGCGCTTGTCGAGCACGGCGACGACGGCGGAGCGCGGCAGCTCGCGGGGCGGGCGGGGCTTGTAGGTCGTCACTTCGACTCGGCCGCGAGCGTCTGCAGGGCCGTGTCGAGCGCCTCATCGCGGCGCGGCGTGTCGGGATCGTCCTTCGCGCGCACGTCGGGCGCGATGCCGACTCCCTCCTTGACGCCCTTGCCGCCAAGGTTGCGACCGCTCGGCAGGAAGTACTGGCCGACGGTGACGTCGAGCGCGCCGCCGTTGGACAACTCGCGGATCTCTTGGAAGACGCCCTTGCCGAACGTGCGAGTGCCGACGACGCGGGCGCGGTGGCGGTCCTGCAGTGCGCCGGTGACGATCTCCGCCGAGGACGCGGTGCCGCGGTCGACGAGCACGACGACCGGGACGGAGCGCTTGATCGCGCCGCCGGTAGCGGTGTAGACGTGACGCGGGCGCGAGCGCCCGGCGGTCGAGACGATCGTGCCGTCGGGCAGGAAGATGCTGGCGGTGTCGACGGCCTCGGTCAGCAGGCCGCCGCCGTTGCCGCGCATGTCGAGCACGATCCCCTTCGCGCCGCGCTTCAGCAACCGCTCGACGGCGAGGCGGACCTGGACGCTGGAGCGCTCGGTGAAGCTGGCGAAGACGACGTGGCCCCAGCGCACGCTGTCGCGTGTGACGAGCTGCGCGGCGACGACGGGCGAGGTGACTTCGGCGCGCTCGATGCGCTTCGTGCTGCGATGGCCGTCGCGCTCGAGCGTGATCGTCACCTTCGTGCCGGGGGTGCCGCGGATCAGGCCCGTCGCGTAGGTCGACGGACGGCCCTTCAGCGGCTTGTCACCGACGGCGACGATGCGGTCGCCCCGCCGCAGCCCGGCGCGTGCAGCCGGCGTGTCCTCAATCACCGCGACGACCGCAAGCCCTTTCGCGTCGGGCCGCACCGTCACGCCAATGCCACTGAAGCTCGGGTTGGTCGAGTGCTCGAACTCGCGGAAGGTCTGCGGGTCGAAGTAGTGCGAGAACTGGTCGCCGAGGCTCGCGACGGCTCCCTCGATGCCCTTGTTCACGAGCCGCTCGCGGGAGATCTTGCGGTAATAGATGTCGTCGATCGTGTCGAGCGCCTCGTCGACGAGCTGCGCCTCGTCGTCGCCGACGAACGTGTCGCGGACCGGCGACGGCAGCGAGCTCGGGTGGCCGCCGAGCCAGATCCCGCCCAACAGGGCGAGCACGGCGATGAGCCCGCCGATCAGCAGGTACGGCATGCGCGAGGGACGGCGGTACACGCAGGTGAGCGTACCGAGCGGGCTGGGCCGACCGGGACCCTGCGCGGCGGCGGCGCGGGGTGGGTACGCTCGAACGAGCGAGCCGAACCCGAATCCGGAGGAGTCCAGATGGCCGTCGAGCAGCAGTCACGCATCGCCGTTCGCGACGCGCTCTACGTCGACGGCGCCTGGGTCGCTCCCGAGGGCACCGGAAGGATCGAGGTCGTCGAGGCCGGCACCGAGCAGGTCATCGGCACAGTGCCCGAGGGGACGCCCGGCGACGCGCGCCGCGCCGTCGCCGCCGCGCGCCGCGCGTTCGACGGCTGGGCGGCGACGCCGGTTGTGGAGCGCCAGCGGCTGCTGAACGCCATCGCCGACGGGCTCGAGGCGCGCGCCGAGGAGATCGCGAGCACGATCACGTCCGAGGTCGGGATGCCGCTGAAGCTCTCGCGCGTGATCCAGGCCGGCCTGCCGATCGGCAGCTTCCGCGTCGCCGCCGGGCTGCTCGACGAGATCGCGCTGGAGGAGGAGCTGGACACCGTTCTGATCGTGCGCGAGCCGGTCGGCGTCGTCGGCGCGATCACGCCGTGGAACTACCCCCTGCATCAGGTCGCCTGCAAGGTCGCCCCCGCGCTCGCCGCCGGCTGCACGATCGTGCTGAAGCCGAGCGAGGTGGCGCCGCTGTCGGCGTTCGTCCTGGCCGAGGTGATCGACGACGTCGGCCTGCCGGCCGGCGTCTTCAACCTCGTCACGGGCACCGGACCGGTCGTCGGCGAGGCGATCGCGAGCGACCCCGACGTCGACATGGTCTCCTTCACCGGCTCCACGCGGGCCGGCAAGCGCGTCAGCGAGCTGGCATCCGCGAGCGTGAAGCGCGTCGCGCTGGAGCTGGGCGGCAAGTCGCCGAACGTGATCCTGGAGGACGCCGACCTGGCGCGGGCGGTACCGGACGGCGTCGGGAAGGCGTTCCTCAACAGCGGCCAGACGTGCAGCGCCTTGACGCGGATGCTCGTGCCGCGTGAGAAGCTCGCCGAGGCCGAGGCGCTCGCAGCCGGCACCGCCGAGGCGTTCGCTCCCGCCGACCCGTTCGGCGAGCGCAACGGGATCGGCCCGCTCGTCTCCGAGGTCCAGCGCGAGCGCGTGCGCGGCTACATCCGCAAGGGGATCGAGGAGGGCGCACGGCTCGTCACGGGCGGCGCCGAGGCACCGGACGACCTGCCGCAGGGCTACTACGTGCGTCCGACCGTCTTCTCCGACGTCACTCCCGAGATGACGATCGCCCGCGAGGAGATCTTCGGCCCCGTGCTCGTCCTGATCCCCTACGACTCCGAGGACGAGGCGATCGCGATCGCCAACGACACGATCTACGGCCTTGCCGCCGGCGTCTGGTCCGGCGACGCCGACCGCGCCCAGGCCGTCGCCCGCAAGCTGCGCGCCGGTCAGGTCGAGGTCAACGGCGGCCGCTTCGACCTGCGCGCGCCGTTCGGCGGCTACAAGCAGTCGGGCAACGGCCGCGAGAACGGCAAGCTCGGCCTCGAGGAGTACCTCGAGGCGAAGGCTTTGCTGCGCTAGACCCTCAGGAAACGCCTCAGCGAGAGTCCCGAGCCGGCCGCGGAGATCGCGATGCCGGCGACCATCATCACGGCTATGAGCCAGCCGAAGCCGATCGTCTGCGGCGCGGAGATGAGCGCGAAGTCGCTGGCGAGCGGATCGATGATGGCGATCTTGCCGATCGCGAGCAGCAGGATCGCGAGGAAGGTGCCGAACGCGCCGACGATGATGCCCTCGATCACGAACGGCCAGCGGATGAACCAGTCGGTCGCGCCGACGAGCTTCATGACCTCGACCTCGCGGCGGCGGGCATAGAGCGAGAGGCGGATCGTGTTGGCGATCAGGAAGATCGAGGCGGCGATCAGCAGGACCGCGAGCGTGCCAGCCATCAGCTTCACGAAGCGCGTGACCTGAAGGATCTTCGTCGTGTCGGCCTTGCGGTCGCGCACCTCGTCGATCGCGTCGTCGACCGGGGTGCGGCCGCCGGTCGCGGCCGTGGGCGCCAGCTCGTTGGTGATCTGAAGGACGTCGTCGGGATCCTCCGGGGTGACGCGGAAGGTGTCGGGCAGCGGGTTGCTCGCCAGCAGCTCGAACTCCCCGCCGTGCTTCTTGCTCTGCTGGTCGAGCGCCTGCTCCTTGGAGATGAACTCAACGCGCTTGACGCCCGGCGTGCCGAGCAACGTCTCGCGCACGCGGGCGACGTCCTGCTGGGTGGCGTCGGTCTTCAGGTAGACGTTGACCAGCACGCGGTCGCGCACGTCGTTGGCCGCGCCGGTTGTCGCTTGGACGATCGGGATGAAGACGCCGAGCACGAGCATCGTCAGCAGGATCGTCGCGAGTGCCGCGAAGCTCGGGGCGGCGTTGCGGCGCAGCGAGCGCGAGGCCTCGCGGGCGAAGAAGCCGAGGCGCACGCTAGAGATCCGTCGGAAGCTCGGGGACGTCGTCTCTCAGCCGCGCGGCGAACTCGCGTGTGGATTCGTCGCGGGTGTAGGAACCGGTCGACTCGTCGCGCACGATGCGGCCCTTGGAGAGCTCGATCACGCGACGGCGCATGCGGTCCACCATCGAGGAGTCGTGCGTGGCGACGAGCACGGTCGTGCCGGTGCGGTTGATGCGGTAGAGCAGCTGCATGATCCCGATGCTCGTCTCGGGGTCGAGGTTGCCGGTCGGCTCGTCCGCGAGCAGCATCGGCGGGTGGTTCACGAACGCACGGGCGATCGCGACACGCTGCTGCTCGCCGCCGGAGAGCTGGTCCGGGTAGTTGTGGAGCTTCGTCGCGAGCCCGGTGAGGCGGAGGATGTCCGGCACCTTCGCGCGGATCTCCTTGCGGCTGTGGCCGGTGACCTGGAGCGCGTAGGCGACGTTGTCGTACACGGTGCGGTTGGGCAGCAGCTTGAAGTCCTGGAAGACGACGCCGATGTTGCGGCGGTAGTACGGCACGCGCTTGTGCGTGATCTCCGAGAGCTCGCGGCCGGCGACGCGGATCGCGCCCGCGGTCGGGTCCAGCTCCTTGATCAGCAGCCGCATGACGGTCGACTTGCCCGAGCCGGTCGAGCCGACGAGGAAGACAAACTCGCCGCGGCGAGACCGAGAAGGTCGCCTGGTCCAGGCCGGTCGCGCCGACGTCGTAGCGCTTCTCGACCGCGCGGAACTCGATCACCGGCTGCGCGGCACGCTTGGAGACGCGCTGCACGGCGGGCTCGACCTCGGGAGTCTGAGCGGCACTGCGCGGCTGACGGGTTCTGTCGGCGGTCACGGCCATCGAGTCCGGACAGTAGCGTGCACGATGCGCCGGCGACCAGGCGCATGCGGCTGCTGCAAGCATATTTGCAGGGATTTCCTCGATGCGCTCCGTGGCAGGCGCGGTTCCAGGCCAGGCACCGCTACGGTTGGCGGATGACCGCGATCTCCACCTCCACGGCCGCGAACGGCCTTCCGATCCATCGTGTCCAGCTCGACGGCACGCGTGCCGTGACCGCGCTCGTCGCCTTCGACGCCGGGGCGCGCAGCGAGCGCCCGGAGGAGAACGGGATGGCGCACTTCCTCGAGCACCTCGTCTTCAAGGGCGGCGAGATCTACGACGACTACCGCAAGGTCAACGAGACGGCCGAGCGGATCGGAGCGCAGCTGAACGCGTACACGAGCCACGACCTCGTCGCGTTCCACATCACCGTGCGTGCGGAGCGGGCGCTGGAGGCGATCGACCTGCTGACGGACTTCGTCGGTCGGCCCCGTCTCGACGCCGAGGAGCTGGACCGCGAGCGCGGCGTCGTGATCCAGGAGATCGCGCGCGCCAACGATCAGCCGGCGACCGTCGCCGAGCACCTGATCGACCGCGCCGCGTTCGGCGAGCATCCGCTGGGGCGCCCGGTGCTGGGCCCCGTCGAGCACCTGCGCGACACGTTCACGCGCGAGGCGATCGTGGAGTTCCGCGAGCGTCGCTGGGCGGGCGAGCGCGGTGGAGCCTTCGTGGTCGGCAACCTGGAGCACCTTCCCGCGAACGGAGCCCTCGACGAGCTGTTCGGCCGCTTCCCGACGCTGAGCACGCCGGAGCCGTACGAGCCCGCGCCGCCGCTCGTGCCGGTGACGCTGGTGGAGGAGCGCGACTCGAATCAGTCGCACCTGCGGATGTCCTACCGCCCGTCGATCGACCCGGGCGACCGCGCCCAGCGCGCAGCGCTCACGATCTACGGCACGCTGCTCGGCGGCTCGATGGGCTCGCGTCTGTTCGACGAGATCCGCGAGCAGCGCGGCCTCGCCTACTCCGTCTACGCGATCGCCCACAACTCCGCGGACGTGCCGATCCTCCAGCTCTCCGCCGGCCTCGACTCGACCAAGACCGTCGAGGCCTACACGCGAATGCGCGAGATCGTCGGCGAGCTGCGCGAGCAGGGACCGACCCAGGAGGAGGTCGAGCGCGCCCGCGCCTACGCCGCCGGCGCCCGCGTTCTCGCGTTCGAGAACACGAACGCCGTCGCCCGCCACGCCGCACAGCAGACGATCCTCTTCGGCGAGGACGTCGACCCCGACGCCGCGATCGCCGCCCTCGACGCCGTCACCTTCGACAACGTCGCCGAGATCGCCCGCGGCGTCGCCGACGAGCTGGCGATCGCGTGCGTGGGCCCGCACACGGTGGCGGACTTCGAGTAGCGCCGAGGGAGCCGCGCCCGCAACTTCCTTGTCGCGTCGCCGTTCCGGTTGGCATGCACCGCATCCTCCTCGCGCTCGCTCTGCTCGCGCTCCTGCCGGCGGCGGCCGGCGCAGCCTTCCCGGGCCGCAACGGCGGGATAGTCGTCAGCCGCCACGGGACGCTCCTCGTCGGCGGCGAAGAGACGGGCGACTACAACGCTGAGCACTGGGCCGTGCTGCTGCGCACGCGGTCGGGCTACTGGCCCGAGACGCACAGCTGCACCGGGGACTACGGCAGCAACGAGTGCGCCGGGTCGCGGTTCGGAGCGCTGGCCGTCTCCCCGGACGGCCGCCGTCTCGTGGTCGCGACCGACGACGCGATGACGATCGCGGCGGTGGGCGACTACGAAACCCAACCACTGCCACTTCGCGGTGCGGCGCCGGCCTTCTCGCCGACCGGCACCGAGCTTGCCTTCGTGTCGGGAGGCAGCATCTGGATCGGTGACGTGGAAGGTGGAGAGCCCCGGCTCTTGGTGGCGCACGGCTCGGCGCCTGCATGGTCGATCCGTGGCTGGATCGCATTCGTGCGTGGCGGAGCGATCTACCGCATCCGTCCCGACAAGAGTGAGCGGCAGCGGCTCGTCCAGTTCGCCACGGCGCCCGAGTGGTCGCCCGACGGGAAGCGGCTCGCGTTTGCAGCGGTGCGCCGAGAGCGCGGCGCCTGGACGACGCTCCCGGGCGTGCGGGTCGCGGATCGCAACGGCCGTCATGTCCGAGTGCTCGAAGGTCCCGCCGCTCGCGGTGTGCGCCCCAGCGACATCGCCTGGTCCCCGAATGGTCATCTGCTGGCCGTGGCCGCCGGCCGGCTCGTGGTTCTCGATCTCGCCGGCAACGCGATCAAGGTGCGTGGTGAGAACCCGCACCTGCACGAAATCGCCAGTGAGCTCCCGTACGGGCACGGATTCACCAGCGTAGACTGGCGCGCGCTCCCCCGATGACCATCCGCCTCGCCATCCTGGTCGCCGTCCTGCTCGCGCTCGCGGCGTCCGCTGCGCCGGCCGCCGTGCGCAACGGCGACCTCGTCTACGGCTGGAGCGAGCTGAACGAGCCGGAGCTGGGGCCGTTCACGTATGTCCAGGCGATCCGGCGCGTCTTGCCGGGTGGCGGCGTGCCGCGCACCGTTCTCGGCTGCGAGCACACGGTCATGACCGCAGGGCAGGTTCCCTGCCCGCTCGAGCAGTACATCGATCCCACTGTCTCCCGCGACCAAGCGCGCATCGCCTTTGATGCGGGCGCGTCGATCGCGCTCGTCCAGCCGGACGGTAGTGGCCTCCAGGTGCTGCCCGCCACGAGCGAGGACGACGGCGAGCCGTCCTTCTCCGCGGCAGGCAAGCGCCTCGCGTTCTCGTGTGGCCGTCATTCGAGCGGGTCGGGCGGAGACGGCCGCGGCATCTGCGTGCGGGATCTGACGCGCGACACCGTGCGGCGGGTGACCGGCGGGACCGATCCGGCGTGGTCCTCGCGCAACTGGATCGCGTTCGAGACGAACGACGACGAGCAGGTCTGGATGGTGCGGCCGGGCGGCCGCGGGCTGCGCCGCCTCACGAGCAGCGGCTCGGAGCCGACATGGTCCCCGCATGGGACGAAGCTCGCGTTCGTGCGCGGCAACGCGATCCTCGTGCTCGACCTCGCCACCCATCGTGCGCGGCGCGTCCAGCGCGACGTGAGCGCGACCGACCTCGCGTGGTCGCCTGACGGTCGCCGGATCGCGTACACGCTCTTCGACGGAGGCGTCTGGACCGTGCGCACCGACGGCACGCACGTACGCGAGCTCGTGGACGGCGGCGTCGGCGCGACGTACTCGCTCCAGGCCGCCGGCGTCGACTGGCAAGCCCTGAGATAACCGACATTCCGCCCATTGCGCTCCAGCCGCCCCAACGGCGACAATCGCGCCTGTGTCGGCAGAGGGATCAGAGTTGAACATGCGCGAGCTGCGCCGCTACGTCGAGCGCGTCGGCGACCGCTGGCCGATCGAGCGCGCACTGATCGGCGGCGCACGGGTCGACGACGCCCACGGCGCGCCGCCCCAACGCGAGCGCGGCCCCGAGTGGGTCGTCCTGCTCGTCTCGGGCGGATTCGACGGCGTCCCCTGGCTGGAGCGCGTCTACCAGGCCGGCTCCCTCTGGGACGGCTCCGAGATGGGCGGCGCCGCCGACGTCCACTGCTACACCCCGCCCGAGTTCGAGCGCAAGCGCATCACACTGCCCATCGTCCGCGAGACCGCCGAGAAGGGCGTCGACGTCCTCGCGGAGAACTGACCGCAGCAGCCGACGCCGATCGGGCGGGTGGCGTGGGGATCGCTGTCACAAGGCGCTTGCCGCCGGTGACACGATCCCGACGACAGGAACCGCCCGCCGGCCCGCCTGACGTTAGGAGATCGCCACCATTCGCTCGATCGGGACCCGAGCCCGCGCGGCGACGTCGGCCGGCACCTTGACCTCGAACTGATCGTCGCGCAGCGCGTCGCGCAGCTTCGGGAGCGTGATCATCTTCATGTACTTGCAGCTAGCGCGCTCGTTCGCGGCGATGAAGTCGACGTCCGGCGCGGCCTCGCGCAGCGGGTGGAGCATGCCGGTCTCGGTTGCGACGATCACCGCGCCGTCGCCGCCGCTGTGCTGCTGGGCGTAGGCGAGCATGCCGCCGGTCGAGAGCATGTGGACGCCCTCCGCGTCGACATCGCCGGCGGCGACGTACTCCATCACGCTCGTCGAGCATCCGCACTCCGGATGGATGAGGAAGTCGGCGCCCGGATGGGCAGCACGCACGGCGGTGATGTCGTCGGGGCGGATGCCGGCGTGGACGTGGCACTCGCCGTCCCAGACGTGCATGGTGCGGCCGACGCGCTTCTCGACGTAGGCGCCGAGGAACATGTCGGGGCCGAAGAGGATCTCCGTGTCCTCCCCGTGCTCGCGGTAGATGTGCTCGACGACCGCGACGGCGTTCGACGAGGTGACGCAGTAGTCGGTCTCCGCCTTGACCTCGGCGGTCGTGTTGACGTACATCACGACGATCGCGCCGGGATGCTCGGTCTTCCAAGCGCGCAGCTGCTCGGCGTTGATCGAGTCGGCCAATGAGCAGCCGGCGTCGACGTCAGGGATCAGCACGCGCTTCTCGGGACAGAGGATCGAGGCCGTCTCTGCCATGAAGTGCACACCGCAGAAGGCGATCACGTCCTCGTCGGCCTTGGCGGCCTGCTGGGAGAGCCCGAGGGAGTCGCCGACGTAGTCGGCCACGTCCTGGACCTCAGGCAGCTGGTAGTTGTGCGCGAGGATCACGGCGCCGCGCTGCGCCGCCAGCTCGCGCACCTCGGCCTGCAGGGCCGGGATGTTCTCGAGCATCAGCGGGGCGGTGAGGGTGGTGTGATTCGCACTTGGTGTTTGCACCAAAGGGAGGCTCATGGCGTTCGCTCCAGGAGGAGGGACAGATCCAGTGCCGGGGCCGAGTGCGTCAACGCCCCAACTGAGATGAAGTCTACGCCGGTCTCCGCGATCTCTCGGAGCGTCGTCAGCGTGACGCCGCCGCTGGCCTCGAGCCAGGCGCGGCCGGCTGTGCGTTGGACGGCGGCACGCATGCCGTCGAGGTCCATGTTGTCGAGCATGATGCGAGTGGCGCCGGCCTCCAGCGCCTGATCCAGCTCGGCCAGGTCGCGAACCTCGACCTCCAGCGGGAGACCTGGTCGCGCCGCGCGGGCACGCTCCACCGCCGCGGCGATGCCGCCGGCTGCCGCGACGTGGTTCTCCTTGATGAGGACCTCGTCGTACAGGCCGATGCGGTGATTCGTGCCGCCCCCTGCCCACACGGCGGCCTTCTCGACCATCCGCAGGCCTGGTGTGGTCTTGCGCGTGTCGAGAACGCGGGCGCCGGTTCCCTCGACGGCCTGCACGCAGCGAGCCGTGAGCGTCGCGACGCCAGAGAGGCGGCCGAGAAAGTTCAGCGCGGTGCGCTCCGCGGCGAGCAGAGCGCGGGCGCGCCCCTCGACGGTCAGGACCGGACCGTTCTCGCGCCAAACGCCCTCGTCCGCCTGCCGCGTGCACGCCGCATCCGGGTCGAGCGCCCGGAAGGCCCGTTCGGCGAGTCCGAGCCCGTAGATGACGCCGGGGGCCTTCTGGCGGATGCGCGCGACCGCACGGGCGTCGGCGGAGACGGTCGCCTCTGCCGTCACGTCGCCGGCGCCGACGTCCTCCTCCAACGCGCGTGCGACCAGCTCGTCGAACAGGCCCGATTCCAGCGTGGGCGCTACGCGAGGCCGGTCGGCCTCGGCAGGCCCGCTCACCGGCCCGCCGCCCGCAGCAGCTCCGCCCGCACGAAGCCGTCGAGGTCGCCGTCGAGCACGCGGTTGGCGTCGCCCATCTCGAAGTTCGTGCGGTGGTCCTTGACCATCGTGTACGGGTGCAGGACGTAGGAGCGGATCTGCGATCCAAAGTTGACGTCCTGCGCCTCGCCGCGCTCCTTCGCGATCTCCTCCTGGCGCTTGCGCTCCTCCAGCTCGGCGAGCTTGGAGCGCAGCATCGCCATCGCCGTCATGCGGTTCTGCGTCTGCGAGCGCTCGTTCTGGCACTGCACGACGATCCCGCTCGGCTTGTGCGTGATGCGCACCGCCGAGTCGGTCTTGTTGACGTGCTGGCCGCCGGCCCCGGAGGCCCGGTAGGTATCGACCTGCAGGTCGTCGTCGTCGATCTCGATCTCGCCAACATCCTCGACGACCGGCGAGACCTCAACCCCCGCGAAGCTCGTCTGTCGGCGGTTGGCGGAGTCGAACGGCGAGAGGCGCACGAGGCGGTGAACCCCTTTCTCGGCGCCGTAGAGGCCGTAGGCGTTCTCGCCCTTGGCGCGGAACGTCGCCGACTTGATGCCGGCCTCCTCCCCCGCGCTCGCCTCCAGCAGCTCGACCTCGAAACCGCGCTTCTCGGCCCAACGCATCTCCATCCGCAGGACCATTTCGGCCCAGTCCTGCGCGTCGGTGCCGCCGGCGCCCGCGTTGATCGTCACGAGCGCGTCACCCGCGTCGTACTTGCCGGAGAACAGCCGCTCCTCCTCGAGCGAGGCAAGGCGCTGCTCGACGCTGTCGATCTGCTCGTCAAGCTCGGCCGCCATCTCGGGATCCTCGTCGGCCATCTCGGCGAGCGGGGCGAGATCGTCGACGTCGCGCTCGAGCGCGGCGTAGGTCTCCAGCTTCTTCGTGGCGCGTGCGTGCTCGGCGCTCGTCTTCGCGGCACGGTCCTGGTCATCCCAGAAACCGGCCTCGCCCATCTCTGCCTCGAGCGTATCTGCGCGGTCCTTCAGCCCAGCCGGGTCAAAGATAGTCCGCGAGCAGCTTGAGCTGGTCGCGGATCGCCGCAAGGCGCTGCGGCGTCGGCTCTGAGGAAGATGCGGCGGGGGTACTGGCCATCGCCCGGCAGGCTACCCGAGCGGGTCGCCGGAGCGCGGCGCGGCGGGCATCGGCCCGCTCAGCCGTCGTCCGACCCGTGGCCGCCGGAGCGGGAGCTTCCGCCCGAACCCGCGTCGTCGCTTGACCGGCCGGAGCTGCCGGAGCCGGAGCCGCTGCTGCCAGAGCCAGACCCGCTGCCGGAGCTGGAGCCAGATCCGCTGGAACCAGAGCCGCTGCCAGAGCTGCTGCCGCTGCCGGAACTGCCACCCCGACTCGACCCGCTCCCCTCGCGGCCGGATCCGCTTCCGCTCGAACCGCTGCCCGGGCCGGAGTTGTCGTCCGACCCGCTGCGGTTGTCGCCGCCCCCATGGCCCGAGTTGTCGTCGCGGCCTCCATGCCCGGAACGGTCGCTGCCGTGGTGGTCGCCGGGCTCGGTTTCGGAGCCGCTCGTGGACGTGGTCGAAGCGCCTCCGCCTCCGGTGGTCTGCGTCACGGCCGACGGCGACGTTCGTCCCGCGTCGCCGCGATGCTCGGACACCGTCACCCCCGTGGCGATCGCGCCGGTCGCCACGACGGCGACGCCTGTCTTCAGCAGGACCCCGCCGATCGTCGCCGTGCCCGCGCCGGCCGCCAGCTCGGCGACGCCAGGGCCGCCCCCACCGCCGGCGGCTGCCGCCCAGCTCGCGAGCGGGAGCGGCGTGATGGCGGTGACGGCGGTGCGCAACGACGAACGTGCGCGGTGGACGAGCTGGCGCACGGCGCCCTCGCTGAGCCCGAGCGTCGCGGCCACCTCGCTGCGGCTGCGACCCTCGACGGCCGTCTGCACGAGCGCCTCGCGCTGGTGCTCGGGGAGGCCGGCGATGCCCTCGAGCGTCGCACGCATCTGCAGGCGGTCCTCCACCTCCGACTCGGCCCCGCGACCGCCGGCAAGGGCGGCCGCGTCGAGCTCGTCATGGACGTCGCGGCCCTCGCGCTTGGCAGCGCGGATCGTCTCGTGACGGACGATCTGGTGCAGCCAACCGCGCAAGTGCGCGACCTCGGCCCCTGCGGCAAGCGCCGCCCAGGCGCTCATCAGCGCCTGCTGGACGACGTCCTCGGCCCGCGCCTCCGGCGCCCCTTGCCGCGCGAACGCGAGCAGCGGACGCCGGTAGCGCTCGACGATCGCCGCGAACGCCCGCTCGTGGCCCTCGCGCGTGAGCGCGACGAGCCGCTCGTCGGTCTGCGTGCGCAGCAGCGCGTCGGAGAGCCAGGGACTCATCGCTCAGCCGCGGCCCGGACCGCCGTGTCCACCGCCGCCGTGGTCGTCGCCGGACTCGACCTCGCCGTGGCCGCCGTGGTCGTCACCAGACTCCAGCTCGCCGTGGCGACCGTGGTCGTCACCGCGCTCGTGGTGACGACCGTGATGCCTGTGGTGCCCATGGTGGCGATGATGCCCGCGGTGGCGGTGGCGATGCCGCACGTGCACCACACCGTCGTCACCGGTCGTCGGCGTCGTGGTCGTCTGCGTCTGGGTCGTCGTGGTCTGCGTGGTGCCGGTCGTCGTACCGTCGTCGGCACCGTGGCGCGCCAGCGCGGTCGCGGTGACGACTCCAAGTGCGAGCACCACCAGCGCCAGCGCTCCGAGTCGTCCGAATGCCATCCATCGCGCTCTCATGGTGCGCTCCTTCTGCCGTCGCTCCGGACGCCTTCCCAGCGCCCCTTCACGAGAGAAGAGACGCCGAACGCGAAAAGGTCACGCAGAAGAGAGTAGGAAGCTGTCAGCGAGCGAACGCGCTATGCGTCGCCATGACACTTCTTAAATTTCTTGCCCGACCCGCACCAACAAGGATCGTTGCGGCCCAACTGGTCCACGGTGTCAACGCGGCGCTGGGCTATGCGCGGGCTTGCGTCTTCGGCAGGCGCGGCCGGGGCTTCGTAGCCGACGCCGGCGCCGGAGCCCGCCGTCAGCGCGGAGAAGGCAGTCGCGGTCGAGGAGCCGCTGGAGTAGGTAAGCCCGCCGCCGCCGGCCCACGAGCTGTTGCCAGCAGGCTGCTCGGCCGGTATCGCCTCCTCCGGCTCCTCGTCGGTGCCGACCTCGACCTCAACGTTGAAGATCATGCGGGCGAAGTCGGCCCAGATCGTGTTCATGAGGTCCTGGAAGAGCGTGAAGCCCTCGTTCTTGTACGCGATCAGCGGATCGACCTGGGCGAAGCCGCGCAGGCCGATGCCCTCGCGCAGGTAGTCCATGTCGTAGAGGTGCTCGCGCCAGCGCTGGTCGATCGTCTGCAGCAACAGGTACCGCTCCAGCACGCGCATGATCTCTTCGCCGAGCTCGGCCTCGCGTTCGCCGTAGAGACGCAGCGCGTCCTCCGTGAGGCGGCGTGTGACTTCGACGCGGTCGGTCGTCTCGGGATCGAGGTCTTCGAACGTGAAGCTGGTCGGGAATATCTCCGCGACGCGCGCGAAGAGGCCCTCGAGGTCCCACTGCTCGATGTAGTCGCCGAGCGTGAATTCCTGCACCGTGCGTTCGAGCATCAGCCCGATCTCCTCACGGGACTGCTCGCCCATGTCGCTGCCTTCGAGCACCTCGTCGCGGTAGGCGTAGACGATGCGGCGCTGCTCGTTCATGACGTCGTCGTAGTCGAGCACGCGCTTGCGCACGAGGAAGTTCTGCTCCTCGACCTTCTTCTGCGCCTTCTCGATCTGCTTTGTCAGCAGCCCGGCCTCGATCGGCTCCTCATGGCCCTTCTCGTCGGTCGTGCCGAAGCGGTCGAGGATGCGATAGATGCGCTCGCCGGCGAAGAGGCGCACGAGGTCGTCCTCGGCAGAGAGGTAGAAGCGCGTTTCGCCCGGGTCGCCCTGGCGACCGGCGCGACCACGCAGCTGGTTGTCGATGCGGCGCGACTCGTGGCGCTCGGTGCCGATGATGCAGAGCCCGCCGGCCTCCATCACCTTCTCGTGGTTCTCCTGGCAGCGGCGCTCGACCTCGAGCAGCAGCATCGCCTCTTGCTCGGCGTACTGCTCGTCGTCGGGCGAGAGGCCGCGCTTGGCGAGCTCGTGTCTCGTCAGGTGCTCGGGGTTGCCGCCGAGCTTGATGTCGACGCCGCGGCCGGCCATGTTGGTCGCGATCGTGACGGCGCCGGGCTGTCCGGCCTCGGCGACCGTCTCGCCCTCTCTCTCAGCATGCTCGGGCTTCGCGTTGAGGACGGTGTGCGGGATCCCGCGCTTCTTCAGGCGCTCGCCGAGCAGCTCGGAGACCTCGACGGAGATCGTGCCGACGAGCACCGGCTGG
Organism: uncultured Actinomycetes bacterium; assembly: GCA_963774115.1. Lineage (GTDB taxonomy): Bacteria > Actinomycetota > Thermoleophilia > Solirubrobacterales > Solirubrobacteraceae > Conexibacter. Next base: position 539,267 of record CAVZDN010000001.1, read on the forward strand.
CCCTTCTCGTGGCGCGCCGCGATCTCCTCGACGACGGCAGTCCACTTGCCGTCCTTGGTCTTGAAGACCTGGTCGTTGCGATCATTGCGCACCATCGGGCGGTTCGTCGGGACCTGCACGACGCCGAGCTTGTAGATCTTCATGAACTCGATCGCCTCGGTGATCGCGGTGCCGGTCATGCCCGCGAGTTTCTCGTAGAGGCGGAAGTAGTTCTGGTACGTGACGGAGGCCATCGTCTGGTTCTCCTCGGTGAGGCGAACGCCCTCCTTCGCCTCCAGGGCCTGGTGCAGGCCCTCCGACCAGCGGCGCCCTTCGAGGATGCGACCGGTGAACTCGTCGATGATCTGGACCTCGTCGTCGATGACCGCGTAGTCGACGTCCTTCTTGAAGAGCGACTCGGCCTTCAGCGACTGGATCAGGTGGTTGACGAGATAGCCGTTCTCGGCGCGGTAGAGATGGTCTATGCCGAGGAAGCGCTCGGCCTTCTCGACGCCGCGCTCGGTGATGGAGACCGTCTTGTGCTTCTCGTCGAACTCGTAGTCGTAGTCGGCGATGAATGCCTTCTTCGCGCGCGGGTCGAGCCCGGTCGGCGCCTTGCCTGGGGTCATCATCGGCGCCAGGCGCGCGAACTTCGAGTAGATCTCCGAGGAGTCCTCGGGCGCGCCGGAGATGATCAGCGGGGTGCGCGCCTCGTCGATCAGGATGTTGTCGACCTCGTCGACGATCGCGTAGGTGTGCGCCGCAGAGCGGCGGTCGACGCGCTCCTTCGCGGAGCGCGCGTCGCCGACGTCGCGGCCGCCGTGCTGGACCTTGTCCTCCAGCGAGGGCGCCATGTTGTCGCGCAGATAGTCGAAGCCGAACTCGGAGTTGGTTCCGTAGGTGACGTCGCACCGGTAGGCGACGCGCTTTTCCTCCAGCGGCTGCATCGACCGGAGGATCCCGACGCTCACGCCGAGCATGTCGTAGATCGGGCTCATCCACTCGGCGTCGCGGCGGGCGAGGTAGTCGTTGACCGTGACCACGTGGACGCCCTTGCCCGCGAGCGAGTTAAGCACGACCGGCAGCGTCGCGGTGAGCGTCTTGCCCTCGCCGGTGCGCATCTCGGCGATCTGGCCGTCGTGCAGCACCATCCCGCCGATCATCTGGACGTCGAAGTGGCGCATGCCCATCGTGCGCTTGCCGGCCTCACGCACGAGCGCGAAGCACTCGTACAGCAGGTCGTCGAGCGACTCGCCTTCCTCACGTGCCCGCGTGCGCAGCTCGTCGGCTCTCTCGCGCAGCTGCGCGTCGGTCAGCTGCTCGAGCTGCGGCTCGAACTCCCCGATGCGGGCCACGCGCTGCTCATAGGACCGGAACTTGCGGCCCTCCCCCAAGCGCAGCGCACGATCGATGAACGACATCGGACTAGCCTAGCAGCGGTCCAGGGGCCGACGACAACCATCGTGTGACGGTCAAGACTGCGGCGCGCGGGCGCCTGCCGAGCACCCCGCGCGGCGGTCTCCCGGAGCGCTACGAGGCGTCGCCCGTAGCTGCTGTGCCTTCGAGCGCGGCCGCTTGCGCGGCGCGTGTCTCGCGCCGCTTGCGGCGGCGGTCGCGGTGGCGCTTGACCTGCCGCGCCAGCTCCGCCTCGCAGACGTTGATCGAGTGGACCATCTCGTTCGACACCCCGCTCGCGCGCAGCGTGACGCCCTTGAGATGGAGTGTCGCCTCCGCGATCTGACCCTCTGGGATCGAGGGGTTGCGCTCATGCGAGAGCTCGATCTCGAGCTCAGCGAGCTCGGAGACCTGGCGCCCGATCGCCCCAAAACGCTTCTCAACGTGCTCCCGCAGGACCGGCGTGACCGGTGTATTGCGTCCCTTGACGGCGACTCGCATGGCGTTCCCCTTTTCTCCGGTGGGGTCGATGGTCCCCTCAATCTAGCCGGGCGAATCGTCGCGCTTCATCCGTGGTCGGCCACATGTCCAGAGCATCAAGGCCGCAGTACACGCGCGTACGCGACGGCGACGACACGCTCGCTGCCAGCGGCTCGCAGCGCGTGCGCGCAGGCCGCGAACGTGGCGCCCGTCGTGTGGACGTCGTCGACGAGCACGACGTGCGGCGGAGCGGGCATGCGCGCCGTGACCGCGACGCGCCCGCTCGCGAGGCGCGTGTCGCGGCCGGCGCCCAGCTGGCGGGCCGTGTCCTCACGTCGCAGGCACGTCGACAGCGGCAGCGCGGTCCGCCGCGCCAGCGCCCGTGCAATCAGCGCCGTATGGTCGTACCCGCGAGCACGGCGGCGCGCTGCTGGCAGCGGAACGGGGACGAGCGTCGCGCCGTCGAGCAGGCCGACGGGAGGGGACGCCGCAAGCTGCGCCGCCATCAGGTCGGCGACGGGCAGTGCGCCGCGGAACTTGAGCGCGGCGACGAGCGCCCGCGCGGGACCCTCGTAGGAGAGCGGGGCCCAAGCGAGCGCGTATGGCGCGCCGAGTGACGGACACCGCCTGCCGCAGGGGGCGGGAAGAGCGCAGCGCGCGCAGCGAGGTCCGGCGAGCCACGGAAGCGTGCGACGGCAGTCGCCGCACAGGACGGCGGTCGCGACGCGCAGCGGGACGCCGCAGGCCGGGCAGATGGGCGGCGCCAGCGCTCCGATCAGCTCGGCACGCAGGTGTTGGAGGACCTCGGCAACGGGCATCGGCGCAGGCTCCCCGCGCGCACCCGCGCGACGCACCTCGGGAGTGCGACAATCCAGGCGCATGTCGCCGGACGCATCGTGGACCTTCGCCCCGGGCGTCGTGCTTGCGCTCGGCGTGTATCTCGGCGTCTATGTCGTGCGCTGGCAGCGCAGCCGCACGCCACAGGAGCCGCACCCGCCGAGCATCGCGCGGCTGCTCGTGTTCGTGACAGGGATCCTCGTGCTCGTGGCGGCGCTGTGCTCGCCGATCGACCGTCTCGGCGAGCAGATCCTCGCGATGCACATGGTCCAGCACGTGCTGCTGCTCGACGTCGCGCCGATCCTGCTGATCCTCGGGCTCACGAAGGTGCTGCTGCGCCCCGCGACGCGGCGAATCCACGCGATCGAGCAGCGTGCCGGGATCTTCGCGTTGCCGATCTTCGCAGTCGTGCTCTACACGGCCGCGATGTGGATCTGGCACATCCCGGCGCTGTATGACGCCGCCGCCGAGCACACCGGCGTGCACGTGCTCGAGCACCTGTCGTTCACGCTCGCAGGCTTCCTCTACTGGTGGCACCTGCTCTCGCCGATCAGCACGCGGCTGCCGCGCGAGGGCATGACGCCGCTCGTCTACATGCTCTCGACGAAGGTGACGGTCGGCTTCCTGGGGATCCTGCTGACGTTCGCCCCCAACGCGATCTTCAGCTACTACGAGAACCAGCCGCAGTACTGGGGGCTGGACGCGGACAGCGACCAAGCGCTCGCCGGCGCGATCATGGCGCTGGAGCAGGCGATCGTGATGGGGATCGCGCTCGTCGTCCTGTTCACCCGCATGCTGAGCGAGTCCGAGAAGCGCGAGCAGCGGGCTGAGCGCTACGGCGTGTGATTCAGCCGCGCGGGCGCATGCGCTCGAGGATCCCGCTGTGACCAGCGATCGCGCCGATCAGGATCGAGTCGGGCGCGACCTCGGTGCCCGGCAGCACGACGGAGTCCTTCAGCGCCGTGCCGTCGCCGATCACGGCGCCGTCGCCGATCGCGAGCGGACCTTGGAGACGCACGCCGGCACCGATGCGTACGTCGCGACCGATCCACACCGGCGGCTCGATCAGCGTCGCCTCGGTCAGCTCGGTGCCCTCGCCGATCCGCACGCCCTCCGCGGCCTCCTCGCCGGGGACCTCGACGCGCAGCGCGCCCTGAAGCGCGTCGAACGTGCCCGACTTCAGCTCCTCCAGCGAGCCGACGTCGTTCCAGTACTCGTCGATCTCGTGGATGTGGAACGGCACGTCGTTGGCCAGCAGCGCCGGGAACACGTCGTTGGCCCAATCGACGAACGGCTCCTTCGGGAAGTAGTCGAAGATCGCCGGCTCGAACAGGTACATGCCGCAGTTGCCGAGGTCCGAGAGTGCCTCGGCCGGGTCCGGCTTCTCTTGGAATCCCGTGATGCGACCCTCGGCGTCGTGCAGCACGACGCCGAACTCGCGCGTGTTCTCGACGCGCTTTACGGCGAGGGTGCCGATCCCGCCAGCCGCCTTGTGGCGCGCCACGAACTTCGTCAGGTCGATGTCCGTGAGCGCGTCTCCCGAGATGATCAGGAACGTGTCGTCATCGAGGAAGTCGGCGCAGTTGCGCACCCCGCCGGCGGTGCCAAGCAGCTCAGCCTCCTCGCGGTAGACGATCCGGTCGCCGAAGTAGCCGCGGATCGTCTCCGGGAAGTAGTGAAGGTTCGCGATGATCTCGTCGTAGCCGTGCCGTTCGAGCAGGTCGACGATGTGTGCCATCACGGGACGGTCGAGGACCGGGACCATCGGCTTCGGCAGCTCGTACGTGAGGGGACGAAGCCTCGTACCGAGGCCGGCCGCCAACACCATTGCCTTCATCGTGTCGTCCAGGCGTCTGGATCTGAGGTGTGAGCCTTGACCGCCTCAGGCAGCTCGCCGTTGGCGAGGTCGGCGAGCGTGACGTGCTCCAGCACGTCGCGGAGGCTGGCGCGCACCGCGACCCACACGTCGCGCAGGGGCGCGGTCGCGCCGGGGAAGGTCAGCTTTTCGGGACGCTCGCCGCCGACGCCCGCGAGCGGGCCGTCGATCGCGCGGATCACGTCGGCGACGGTGATCTCCTCGGGAGGCTTGGCGAGCCGGTAGCCGCCTTCCGCGCCGCGCCGCGAGACGACGATGCCGGCCTGACGCAGCTGCATCAGGATGTTCTCGAGGAAGCGAAGCGGGATGTCCTGGGCCGTCGCGAGCCGCTCGCTCTTGACGGGATGCTCGTCGTTGGCGCCCGCCGCGGCCAGCTCAACGACCGCGCGGACGGCGTAGTCGGTCTTCGCCGAGATGCGCATTGCGCGGGATTCTCGCCTAGATGGCGGCGCGATGCGTGACCGGCGGCGCGGAGGCGCTCCTACGTGCCCCGCTCCCAGCTGGTCAGGTAGGCCTCCTGAGCGGGTGTGAGCGCGTCGATCTCGACGCGGCGGGCCGCGAGCGTAAGCCGCGCGATCTCGTCGTCGATCTCGGACGGGACCCCATAGACGCGTGCCTCGAGCGTGCCCGCCGCGCGCACCAGGTGCTCGACGGCGAGCGCCTGGTTGGCGAACGACATGTCCATCACAGCGGCTGGGTTGCCCTCGGCCGCGGCAAGGTTCACGACGCGCCCCTCGGCGAGCAGGTTGATGCGGCGGCCGTCCGCGAGCACGTGCTGCTCGACGTGCGGGCGCACCTGGCGGCGCTCGACCGCCAGCTCGCGCAGCGCCGAGAGATCGCACTCGACGTCGAAGTGGCCCGCGTTGCAGAGCACGGCACCGTCACGCAGGCGCCTCGTAGTGGGCGCGACCGACCACGTCGCGCCCGCCGGTTGCGGTGATCAGCACGTCGCCCTTCGCGGCGGCTTGCACGCCCGGCATCACCTCGTAGCCCTCCAGCGCTGCCTCCAGCGCTCGCACCGGGTCGACCTCACAGACGACGACGTGCGCGCCCGCGCCCTTGGCGCGCAGCGCGATCCCTTGACCGCACCAGCCGTAGCCGAAGACGACGACGACGCGGCCGGCGAGCAGCATGTTTGTGGCGCGCAGGATCCCATCGAGCGCCGACTGTCCGGTGCCGTAGCGGTTGTCGAAAAGGCGCTTCGTGCGCGCCTCATTGACGGCGAGGACAGGGAAGCCGAGCTGTCCCGCGGCCTCCAGCGCGCGCATCCGCACGACGCCGCTCGTCGTCTCCTCCGTGCCGCCGGCGATCTCGGACAGCACGTCCGTGCGGTTGGCGTGGATCGTCGAGACGAGGTCGGCGCCGTCGTCCATCGTCAACTGCGGCCGTGTATCGAGCACCGCCTCGATGTGGCGGTAGTAGGTGTCCATGTCCTCGCCGTGGATCGCGTGGACACGCGGCGCCGTGCCGGTCGACGAGCGCCGCGGCGACGTCGTCCTGCGTGTCGAGCGGGTTCGCGGCGCACAGCGCGACCTCGGCGCCACCCGCGACGAGCGCACGCACGAGGTTCGCGGTCTCCGTGGTGACGTGCAGGCACATCCCGACGCGCCAGCCGTCGAGCGGCCGCTCGCGCTCGAAGCGCTCGCGGATCGAGCGCAGCACCGGCATCTGCGCGTCCGCCCACTCGACGCGCGCCTGGCCGACCTCGGCGAGCCCGAGGTCGGCGACGTCGTGCTGCGCCTTCTTGCTGCTAGTACCGGTAGTGGTCTGCCTTGTAAGGGCCGTCGACCGGCACGCCGATGTAGGCGGCCTGCTCAGGGCTGAGCTGCGTGAGCCGAACGCCGAGCGCGTCGAGGTGCAGGCGGGCGACCTTCTCGTCGAGGTGCTTGGGCAGCACGTAGACCGCTTCTCGTAGTCGTCGTTCTTGGTGAAGAGCTCGATCTGGGCGATCGTCTGGTTCGTGAACGAGTTGCTCATCACGAAGCTACGGGTGGCCGGTCGCGTTGCCGAGGTTCAGCAGGCGCCCCTCGGAGAGCATGATGATCGTGTGGCCGTCGGGGAAGCGCCACTCGTCGACCTGCGGCTTGATCGTTGATCGCGCTCGATGCCGGGGACCTTGCCGAGGCCGGCGATGTCGATCTCGTTGTCGAAGTGGCCGATGTTGCCGACGATCGCCTGGTGCTTCATGCGCGCCATGTGGTCGGCGGTGATGATGTCCTTGTTGCCGGTCGTCGTGATGAAGATGTCGGCCGCTGTCGATGACGTCCTCGAGCGTCGCGACCTGGTAGCCCTGCATCGCCGCCTGCAGCGCGCAGATCGGGTCGATCTCGGTGACGATCACGCGCGCGCCCTGGCCGCGCAGCGACTCGGCGCAGCCCTTGCCGACGTCGCCGAAGCCGCAGATGACGGCGATCTTGCCGGCGATCATCACGTCGGTCGCGCGGTTGATGCCGTCGACGAGCGAGTGGCGGCAGCCGTAGAGGTTGTCGAACTTCGACTTCGTCACCGAGTCGTTGACGTTGATCGCCGGGAACAGCAGCGTGCCGGCCTCGGCCAGCTCGTAGAGGCGGTGGACGCCGGTCGTCGTCTCCTCGGTGACGCCCTTGATGCCGGCGCCGATCTTCGTCCAGCGCTGCGGGTCCTCGGCGAGCGAGCGCTGCAGCAGCGTCGAGGAAGACCTGGAACTCCTCGCGACTCGGCCGTGCGCGGGGTCCGGCACCGCGCCGGCCGCCTCGAACTCGGTGCCCTTGTGGACGAGCATCGTGGCGTCGCCGCCGTCGTCGAGGATCATGTTCGGGCCGTCCTCGCCGGGCCAGGTGAGCGCCTGCTCGGTGCACCACCAGTACTCCTCCAGCGTCTCGCCCTTCCAGGCGAAGACGGGGACGCCCTGTGGGTCCTCCGGCGTGCCGTGCGGACCGACGGCGATCGCGGCGGCGGCGTGGTCCTGCGTCGAGAAGATGTTGCAGGAGACCCAGCGGACCTCGGCGCCGAGCGCGGTCAGCGTCTCGATCAGCACGGCCGTCTGGATCGTCATGTGCAGCGAGCCCATGATGCGCGCGCCCTTGAGCGGCTGCGCGGCCGCGAACTCGCGCGCGGATCGCCATCAGGCCGGGCATCTCGTGCTCGGCGAGCGGATCTCCTTGCGGCCGAACTCGGCAAGCGAGAGGTCGGCGACCTTGAAGTCGGTTGGTGCTGGCTCAGCGGCGGTCATGCGTGCGTGAGATCTCCATCGGTTGGGTGTTGAGCAGCTTCTGGTGCTTGTCCTGCTCCCAGCGCAGCCAGTCGGCGGCGGCGACGTCTTCGGGCCGGCTGCGGCTCGGCTTCGAACCACGCGTCGACCGCGTCGCGGAGCTCCGCTCGCGGCGCAGCCGCAGCGCGAAGACCACGTCGGCGAGGCCGAGGTCGAAGCGCGCCAGCAGCTCCCGTAGCGTGCGCAGCCGCTGCAGCTCGGCGGCGCCGTAGAGGCGGTAGCCCGATGCCGGAGCGCGCCGGGCATCGACGAGGCCGCTGCGCTCGATGTAGCGCAGCATCCGAGGCGACCAGCCGGTCGTCTCCGCAGCCTCGTGGATCGTCAGACGCGTCCCCCATCGCGAGCCAACGTTACCACGAGCTGTGTCAAGGTTTTGGCGGGTCACCCGCCACGGACTGCCTATCCGCCGTCGAGCGCCGCCTTGAGCTGCTCGATCGCTGTCGACCGGCGTCGGGTCGACGCCGCGCAGGACCGCGAGGTAGAGCGAGACGAGGTCGCCGAGCAGGACGAGCGAGATGAGGCGCTCGCATGCGCGTCTCGCCGCGGCTCTGGACGCGGAACGTCGGCGGCGCCGGTCGCGCTGATCAGGCCGCGGTCAGCTCGATGCGCTGCTGGACGCGCGGATGCAGGTCGGAGTCGTCGAGGAAGACGGCGCTGAAGCGGCCCAGCTCGGCGGCGCCGGACCAGCCGACGAGCTCGTTGTGGTCGAGCTCCGGCAGCTCGTGCGAGAACGCCGGCAGCTTCGCGTTCTCGTTGAGCTGGGTCTTCCAGCGGTAGGCGATCGGGGCGGTGAGGCCGGCGCCGGCGATCTGCGGGATCGTGCCGTGCAGGCCGCGTGCGAGCTGCTTCGGCGAGGCTGTCCTCCGGGCCGTCCGGGCCCCATTCGGCGACGAGCGCCTCGCTGTGCTCGGCGGCGACGTCGATCTCCGAGTGCAGCGACGGGCCGGCGCCGCACAGCGCGGCGACCTCGAGCGAGATCGACGAGCATGTAGCCGACGGCGACGCGCGGCTGGAACAGCCGCCGGCAGCGGGATCACCGGCACGTCCTCGGCGCGCGCGGCGCGGCGAGCTTGCCGCCGGTCGTGGCGACGATGCGGCGCGCGCCCAGCGCGCCGGCCGCCTCGTAGGCCGCGAGCGTCTCCTCGGTGTTGCCCGAGTAGCTCGCGCACAGCACGGTCGTGTCGGGCGTCGTCCACGCCGGGAGGCCGTAGTCGCGCGATCACGACGATCGGCACGCGACGCGCGGTCGCCGAGCACCGCGCGCGCGAGCGCGCCGCCGATCGCGGAGCCGCCCATGCCGGCGACGATCAGCCCGCCGGGGCGTCGGCCTCGCTCCAGCTTCGCCGACTCGACCGCCACAGCGCGTCGCGCAGGTGCTCGGGCAGGCCGAGGACGTCGTCGACCTGCTTGGAGACGTCGACGGCCTCGACGTGCCGCGCCGAGTCGAGGGCGGTGCGTCGTCTCGACATCAGAACTTGATCGCTCCGTCCGGTAGAGACACTTGGGGAACAGCCGCGCGCCGTGCGGCAAGCTGGTTGTCGGCGCCGAGCGTGACGCCTTCGCCGAGCACGACGCCGCTCGCCGAGGCGGCAGTCGCGCGCCGATGCGCGCGCCGGGGCCGACGATGCAGTCGCGTCAGCGTGCAGTGCGGCGCCGACGACGGCGCCGTCGAGCACGACCGCGCCGTCGATGTGCGCGCCCTCGCCGACCGTCCACGCCGCGGCCGAGCACGGCGCGGCCGCTCGACGTGCGCGCCGGCCGCGACCCGCGCGCCGGCGCCGACGTACGCGGGACCGGCGACGCTGCCGAGGACCTGGGCATCCGCCGGCGATCGCGAGATGGTCCGCGTCGTAGGCGTCGGTGACGGTGGTCCGCACCGCGCCCGTCGAGGATGTCGTAGCGTCGCCTGCAGGTAGCGCTCCGGCGTGCCGATGTCGAGCCAGTAGCCGCCGGCGCGGTAGCCGTAGAGGCCGTCGCCGACGAGCGTCGGGAAGACCTCGCGCTCGATCGAGACGTGCTGCCCGGTCGGGCATCGTGTCGAGCACGTCGCGCTCGCAGCACGTAGGCGCCCGCGTTGACTAGGTTCGTGTCGATCTGGTCGGGGCTCGGCTTCTCGACGAACTCGCGCACGCTGCTCGTCGGCGCTCCTGGCGCACCAGCCCGTAGGCCGACGGGTCCTCGACCGGCACGAGCGCGAGCGTCGCGCGAGCGCCGGTCGCGCTCGTGCTGCGCGAGCTGGGCGGTCAGGTCGATGTCGGTCAGCACGTCGCCGTTGAGCACGAGGAAGCGCTCGTCGAGCAGCGGCTCGGCGAACTTGACGGCGCCGCCGGTGCCGAGCGGCTCGGGCTCCTCGACGTAGCGCAGCCGGATCCCGTAGCGCCGAGCCGTCGCCGAGCACGTTGCGCACGCCGGAGGCCAGGAAGCCGCAGGAGATGACAACGTCGTCGACGCCGTGGCCGCGCAGCCATTCGAGCATGAAGGCGATGAACGGCCGGTCGACGAGCGGGACGACCGGCTTGGGGACCGTCGAGGTCAGCGGCCGCAGCCGCGTGCCCTCGCCGCCGGCGAGGATCAGCGCCTGCATCTACGCCCGCCCGATGCCCTCGTAGGCGAAGCCGGCCGCCGCGAGCGCGTCGCGGTCGAGCACGTTGCGCCCGTCGACGACGAGGCGCCCGTTCATCCGCGCCGCGGCGGCGTTCCAGTCGAGCGTGCGGAACTCGGCCCACTCGGTCACGAGCACGACCGCGTCGGCGCCTTCGACCGCCTCCAGCGCACCGGAGGCGAAGTCGACGCCCGGCATCAGCCGCCGCGCCTCCTGCTCGGCGATCGGGTCGTACGCGCGCACCGTCGCGCCGTCCGCCTGCAGCCGCGCCGCCAGCACCAGCGAGGAGGCCTCGCGCATGTCGTCGGTGTTCGGCTTGAACGCCAGCCCGAGCAGCGCGACCGTCTTGCCGACGAGCGAGCCGAGGTGCTTCTGCAGCTTCGCAGATCACGCGCCGCTTCTGCAGCTCGTTGACCTCGATGACGGCGTTAGCAGCTGGAAGTGGTAGCCGGAGTTGCCGGCGAGCTGCTTGAGGGCGCTGACGTCCTTCGGGAAGCACGAGCCGCCGTAGCCGATGCCCGGGCGCAGGAACGCCGGACCGATGCGCTGGTCGAGCCCCATCCCCTTGGCGACCTCGCTGCACGTCGGCGCCGGTCTCCTCGCAGACGTTGGCGATCTCGTTGATGAAGGAGATCTTGGTGGCGAGGAAGGCGTTGGAGGCGAGCTTGACCATCTCGGCGCTGGCGATGTCGGTGCGCACGAGCGGCGCGCCGAGCGGCGCGTAGAGATCGACGACGGCGTCGCCGGCCCAGTCGCCGTCGTCGCCGACGACGACGCGGTCGGGCTTGCGGAAGTCGGCGAGCGCCGTGCCCTCCTTGAGGAACTCCGGGCAGGAGACGTAGCGGAAGCCGTCCTTGCCGCGCTGCGCGAAGGCGCGCTTGATCGAGGCGCCGGTGCCGACCGGGACAGTCGACTTCATCACGAGCGCGTGGCGGTCGGAGGCGGGCATCGCGTCGACGACCGCGTGGACGGCGGAGAGGTCGGCGTCGCCGGAGTAGGTCGGCGGCGTGCCGACGGCGACGAACAGCAGGCGCGCGTGCTCCAGCGCAGGGCCGAGATCGGTCGAGAAGTGCAGCCGCTCGCGGTTGCCCGCCGAGCGACTCCGCGAGGCCCGGCTCGTAGATCGGCACCTCGCCCGCGTTCAGTCGCGCGATCTTCTCGGCGTCGATGTCGACGCACCAGACCTCGTTGCCGAGCTCGGCGAAGCCGGCCGCGGTCACGAGGCCGACGTAGCCGGTGCCGATCACGGCGATCGGTTCGCGCTGGGGAGCCATGCGGCGGCGAAGCCTACTGAGCGAGCCCGGTCCACCGACTGTCAGTGGCCGAGGCGCGTCAACGACCCGGCGATGCCCAGCATCTGGTCGTTCGTGAGCTCGGCTCGCAGCGTGTTCTGGACCCAGTAGGAACCGCTGGAGGTCTTCCAGCCGACGGTTCGCAGCTTCTTGCCGTCGTAGAACAGCAGGAGCTTCTTGCCGTTGATCCGACGGGTGTCCGCCGACGGGTTGCGCAGGATCGGCGGGTCGGTCCAGCTCGTGCCCTGTATCCCGTAGTAGGAGCCGGTCGCGGGCCCTGTGTAGACGACGAACCGGTAGGCGCCGCGCATCGTGCCGTCAGGGTCCTTGATGCGGTACTTGCGCGGGTACTCGCTCTCCCCTTCGGCGTTCATCTGCGGCGACATGTATGTGTCTCCCGCGACGAGCCGCGTCGGGTAGTAGACGGGGAACTTCATCGCCCCGAGCTGGATCGCGTAGTCCTGGCCGGTCTGCGACATGTCGGCGAGGGTGGAGGTGTCCGGGCCCTGTGGCTTGCCGCCGCGCCGCCGCTTGCCGCCACTGGGCCGTGCCTTCGGTTCTTTCGGCGGCGGCGAGAGGAACTGGTGGCGCACGTCGGCCAGCTCCGACTCGGTCGCTACGACGTAGGACGCGCCACCGATGTTGTCGTACGTGATCGGGAACTGGATCTGGCGGACGGGCTTGCTTGGCCGACACGGCGAGCAGGTCCACGAGCGTGAGCAGCTCCTCCTTGGACTGCAGCGCCGCATCCGTGCGCAGATGCTTGCCGATGCGATTCGCGAGCTCGTGCCGCTGCTCGATGAACTGGCTCGCGCCGTACTGCGACTTGAGCTGGCGCAGGAAGTCCTGCTGGCGCGCGGCCCGCACGAAGTCGCTGTCGGCGTGGCGGAAGCGCACGTAGTCCAGCGCCTTCTGCCCGCAGAGCTTCTGGTAGCCGGCGGAGACGTCGATCTCGGCGTACTGCTCGACTGCGCCGATGTTCGAGTGGTAGTAGCGGCGGTCGACGTCGAGGTAGACGCAGCCGAGCGCGTCGACGACCTCGCGGAAGCCCTTGAAGTTGACGTTGACGATGTGGTTGATCTCGAACGTGCAGGATGTGCCGGATCACCCGCGCGGTGAGCGCCTCCCCGCCGACGGTGTACGTCTCGTTGATCTTGCGGTCGGTGGCGATCGAGCCAGAGCCCTTGGGCCACTCGTAGTCGACCTTCAGGTCACGCGGTATCGAGAGCACCGTCGTGGCGTTCGCGTCCGGGTCGAGGCGAACGAGCATCATCGTGTCCGAGCGGGCGTTCCCCTTGTCGTCGCCGAAGCGATGGTCCGACCCGATCACCAGCAGCGTCTGCGGGGTCGCCCACGTCGGCGCGGGCTGATGACGCCCGAGACGCCCGGGATCGTGCCGCCCTGGCGGATGGCGTCGACGACGCTCTGGACCTCCAGCAGGCCGGCCGTCGCGGTGGCACCCGCAGTCAGGACGACGACCACCAGGCCGGCCAGCAGGAAGCGCAGCCACGTGCGACCCCGGCCGCTTGCTGGGAACTCGGGCGGCCCGGGCGCTGCCGGGACGGCGCTCACGCCAGTCCTCCCTCGATCGCCTGCAGCCCACCGCTGCCGCTCGTGCGGTCGCGCGCAAGCCAGTCGGGGAGGGTGCGGACGAAGTCGCCGAGCGCCTCGCGGTAGCGTCTGCAGCGAGCTGAGCGAGACCCACTCGTCGGGTCCGTGATGGCCGCCGCCGGTGGGACCGAACTCGACTGCCGGTATGCCGGCTTCGAGGAACGAGATCGACGTCCGACGCGCCGTCGCGGCCGACGGACAGCGCCTCGCCCTCCAGCGTGCGGCCGACCGCGTCGCGCAGCGCGCGCACGTAGGGGTTCGTGCGCGAGACGTGCGCGGGAGCGCGGGTGAGCGTGCTCGCGACCGTCACGTCGGGCAGCGCGCGGATCTGCGCGAGGATCGCGCCGGGGTCCTGTCCGGGCAGGTAGCGGATGTCGACGACCATCTCGCAGCGGTCGGGCACCTTGTTGAAGACGTCGCCGCCCTCGATCCGCCCGAGGTTGATCGAAGGGCGGTCGAACAGCTCGGAGGACTCGCGTGCGAAGTCCATCGCCTCGATCTTGCGGAAGACGTCGAACGCCTTCAGCACGGCGCTGTCGCCCAGCCACGGCGTCGAGCCGTGCGCGGAGCGGCCGCGCACCTCGATGCGCGTCGCCAGCACGCCCTTCGCCTGGATCCCGATGTGCAGGTTCGTCGGCTCGCCGGTGATCGCGAAGTCGCCGCTGCATCCCCTTGCGCACGAGCTCGTCGGTCGAGCGTTCGTCGACGTCCTCGGCCTCCTCGTCAGGGACGCAGAGGAAGCGCACGCGCACGCGCATCCTGCGCGGCGCAGTCCTTCACGGCGCACATCATCGCCGCGAGCCCGCCCTTCATGTCGTAGGCGCCGCGGCCGATCAGGCGGTCGCCCTCGACCCGCGGGCGTGAACTGCTCCTCGAAGCCCGGCACGACGTCGAGGTGACCGTGGAGGATCAGCGTCGGGGCCCTCAGCGGCTCCGACCTCGGCCAGCAGGACCGGCAGGCCGTTGTGCGACTGCTCGCGTGACCTCGACCTCGCGCGCCTCCAGCCAGCCCTTCACGAACGCCGCCGCGGCCGCCAGCTCCTCCGGCCGCGAGGTGTCGTACGTGATGAGCTGCTCGGCAAGCGCGCGTTCGTCGACCACGATCGAGACAGGATAGGGACCGGGCTGGCCGGCCCCGCGGTCCTGCCCGCCGCTATTCCCCGCCGGCGATCCGCTGGAAGGCTTCCCAGCGGCGCTTGTCGCGCGCGGCGATGCGCTGCTCCTCGGAGCCGGCGTCGGCCTTGTCGTAGGCCTCCGTAGCGGCGCGGAGCTTGTCGGCGAGGTCGGCGGTGTCGAGCTGCTCGGGGGTGTGGGCCTCCTCGACGAGGATCAGCGCGCGGTTCTCGCCGACCTGGAGGTAGCCCTCGCCCTGCGCGAAGCGGACGATCTCGGTCTCCGAGCGGTACAGGCGCAGCTCCGTCGGGTCGAGCATCGCCAGCAGCGGCGTGTGGTTCGCCGAAGATGCCGATCGAGCCGGTCGCGGTGCGCGTCGAGATCATCTCGACCTCGTCGTTGAAGACCTCGCCCTCGGGCGTGAGGACCTCGACGGGGAACGTCGTGCGGGCCATGTGCGACCCGCCCTAGCCCTGCGCCGCCGCGACGACGTCGTCGATCGTGCCCTTGAGCAGGAAGACGCGCTCGGGCAGCTCGTCGTGCTTGCCCTCGATGATCTCCTTGAAGCCGCGGATCGTCTCGGCGATCGGGACGTACGCGCCCGGGGTGCCGGTGAACTGCTCGGCGACGTGGAACGGCTGCGAGAGGAAGCGCTCGACCTTGCGCGCGCGCTGGACGACGACCTTGTCCTCGTCGGAGAGCTCGTCGATGCCGAGGATCGCGATGATGTCCTGGAGCTCCTTGTAGCGCTGGAGCGACGCTTGACCGCGTTGGCGACCTCGTAGTGCTCCTCGCCGAGGATGTCCGGCTTGAGGATCGTCGAGGTCGAGTCGAGCGGGTCGACGGCCGGGTAAATGCCCTTCTCGGAGATCGCGCGACTGAGGACCGTCGTCGCGTTGAGGTGGGCGAACACGGAGGCCGGCGCCGGGTCGGTGAGGTCGTCGGCGGGGACGTAGATCGCCTGGACGGAGGTGACCGAGCCCTCGCGGGTCGATGTGATGCGCTCCTGCAGCTGACCCATCTCCGACTCCAGCGTCGGCTGGTAGCCGACCTGCGAGGGCATGCGCCCGAGGAGGGCGGAGACCTCGGAGCCCGCCTGCACGAAGCGGAAGATGTTGTCGATGAACAGGAGCACGTCCTGGCCCTGCTCGCGGAAGTACTCCGCCATCGTCAGGCCCGAGAGCGCGACGCGCATGCGCGCGCCGGGCGGCTCGTTCATCTGGCCGAAGACGAGCATCGTCTTGTCGAGGACGCCCGACTCCTTCATCTCCAGCCACAGGTCGTTGCCCTCGCGGGAGCGCTCGCCGACGCCGCAGAAGGCCGACAGGCCGCCGTGCTCCTTGGCGAGGTTGTGGATCAGCTCCTGGATGAGGACCGTCTTGCCGACGCCGGCGCCGCCGAACAGGCCGACCTTGCCGCCCTTGGCGTAAGGCGCGAGCAGGTCGACGACCTTGATGCCGGTCTCGAACATCTCGGTCGTCGGCGTGAGGTTCTCGACGGTCGGGGCGGGGCGGTGGATCGGCCAGCGCTCCTCGTTCTCGACCGGGCCGCCGAGGTCGATCGCGTCGCCGAGGACGTTGAAGATGCGGCCGAGCGTGGCGCGGCCGACGGGGACCGTGATCGGGCCGCCGGTGTCGGTGACCTCCATGCCGCGGGCGAGCCCGTCGGTGGAGTCCATCGCGACCGCGCGCACGCGGTCGTCGCCGAGGTGCTGCTGGACCTCGCAGACGAGCACGCCGGCCTCGCCGCGGTCGATCGTGATCGCGTGGTTGATCTCGGGGAGCTCGCCCGGGAAGACGGCCTCGAGCACGACGCCCTGGATCTCCTCGATGCGACCGACGTTCGTCTTGGTCTCTGCGGTGGCTGACATGTGTTCTCGGATCTCCTCGGGGGTGCTCAAAAGGGGTCGTGCGAAGGGAAGGGGTTAGCCGCGGAGCGCCTCAGCGCCGCCGACGACCTCCATGATCTCCTGCGTGATCTCCGCCTGGCGGGCGCGATTCATCTCGAGCGTGAGGTCGTCGATGATCTCGCCGGCGTTGTCGGAGGCGCTGCGCATCGCGGTCATGCGGGCGCCCAGCTCAGATGCGGTGGACTCGAGCAGCGCGCGATACAGCGAGATCTCGACGTAGTCGGGGACGAGGCGCTGGAGGATCTCCTCCGGGTCCGGCTCGTACTCCACGAGCGCGTGATGACCGGTGCCCTCCTCCTGCTCCTCCTCGCTGGCCTCCAGGATGGTGGCCTGCTGGAGCGGCAGCAGCGTCTCGCGGCGGACCTCCTGCGAGATCGGCGAGATGTAGCCGTTGTAGAGGATCTCGACGCGGTCGACCTTGCCGTCGATGTACGCCGCGCTGAGGACGTTGGCGATCTCGCGAGCGTTCGCGTACGTCGGGCGCTCGGTGAAGCCGGTGAAGCCCTGCTCGGGCTCGGTGCCGCGGAACGTCAGCGAGGAGACGCCGCGGCGGCCGGTCGCGTAGTAGACGACCTCCTTGCCGTCCTCGCGGTAGTCGGCCGCGGTACGCACGCCGGCGCGGATGATCTGCGAGTTGAAGGCGCCGGCGAGCCCGCGGTCGGCCGTGACGAGCAGCAGCGCAACGCGCTCCTCTTTCTCGTGCTCGTTGAGGATCGGCAGCGCCGGCACGTTGCCGGCCGCCTCGGCGGCCTGACGCGTCATGCGGCGGATCGCGCCGGCATACGGACGCAGTGCGGCGATCCGCTGCTCGGCGCGGCGCAGGCGCGCGGCGGCGACCATCTCCATCGCGCGCGTGATCTTCTGGATGTTCTTGACCGACGCGATGCGGTTCTTGACGTCTCGTTGGGCCATGACGGGTGCGGGTCGGTGCGCGCGGAGCGCTAGACCGCGGCAGGCTCCTTGTCGGGCTCGGCGGCGGAGTCACCGGCGGCGTCGCTCGCGAGCTGCGACTCCGTCGTCGTCGGACGCACCGACGGGGCGGCGTCGTCGCTGAGCGGCTGTCCCTCCTCGTCGAGGTCGTAGCCGAAGTCCTCGGCGTAGCGCTCGACGAGGGTGTTGACAGCCTGCTGCGTCGCATCGGACCAGTCGCCCCCGGCGATGGTCGTGCGGAGCTCGCCGCCCTCGGTGTGCACGCGACGCGTGAGGCCGTCGAGGAACTTCTCGACCTTCTCGACGCCGATGCGGTCGAGGTAGCCGTTCGTCGCGGCGAACGTCTGGATCACCTGGTCCTCGACGGCGAGCGGCGCGCGCTCGCCCTGGTTCAGCGTCTTCACGAGCCGCTCGCCGCGCGCCAGGGTGCGCTGCGTGTCGGCGTCGAGGTCGGAGCCGAACTGCGCGAAGGCCTCCAGCTCGCGGTACTGCGAGAGCTCGAGCTTGATCTTGCCGGCGACCTTCTTCATCGGCGAGATCTGCGCGTTGCCGCCCACACGGGAGACGGAGATGCCGACGTTGATGGCCGGGCGCACACCCGAGTTGAAGAGCTTCGGCTCGAGGAAGATCTGCCCGTCGGTGATCGAGATGACGTTCGTCGGGATGTAGGCGGAGACGTCGCCGCCCTGCGTCTCGATGATCGGGAGCGCCGTCATCGAGCCGCCGCCGAGGTCGTCGTTGAGCTTGACGGAGCGCTCGAGCAGGCGGGAGTGCAGGTAGAAGACGTCGCCCGGGTAGGCCTCGCGACCCGGCGGGCGGCGCAGCAGGAGCGACATCTGCCGATAGGCGTACGCATGCTTCGTCAGATCGTCATACACGCACAGCGCATGCTGACCCTTGTAGAGGAAGTACTCCGCCATCGCGGCGCCGGCGTAGGGCGCCATGAACTTGATCGGGGCGGCCTCGTCGGCGGAGGCGGCGACGATGATCGTCGTGTCGAGCGCGCCGTTCTCGGCGAGCGTCTCGGCGAGCTGGACGACGGTCGCCATGCGCTGGCCGATCGCGACGTAGACGGAGACGACACCCGTGTCCTTGTTGTTGATGATCGTGTCGATCGCGATCGCCGTCTTGCCCGTCTGGCGGTCGCCGATGATCAGCTCGCGCTGGCCGCGGCCGATCGGGATCATCGCGTCGATCGCCTTCAGGCCGGTCTGCAGCGGCTCGGTGACCGGCTGGCGCTGGACGACGCCGGGGGCCTTGAACTCGGCCGGGCGGAACTCGGTCGTGTTGATGTCGCCCTTGCCGTCGAGCGGGTTGCCGAGCGGGTCGACGATGCGGCCGAGCAGCGCGTCGCCGACCGGGATGTTGAGGAGCTGGCCGGTGCGCTTGACCGTGTCGCCCTCGACGATCTTCTGCCAGTCGCCGAACAGCACGACGCCGACGTTGTCGGACTCGAGGTTGAGGGCGAGGCCGGTGACGTCGTGCGGCAGCTCGAGCATCTCGAACGACATGCAGTTCTCGAGCCCGTGGATGCGGGCGATGCCGTCGGCGACGGACAGCACGGTGCCGACCTCGGTCAGGTCCGCGCCGCCGGTGTCGAGGCCCTCGATGCGGCTCTTCAGGATTGAGGTGATCTCGTCGGGCTTGATCTGCATGAGAGGTTCGTGGCTCCTTGACGGGCTAGGCGCGGTGGCTGCTACGCCTGCGCGACGTGCTTGCGAAGTTGGTCGAGGCGGTGCTTGATCGATGCGTCGAGGATCGAGTTGCCGACGCGCAGGACGATGCCGCCGAGGATCTCGGGATCGACCGTGCTGGTCAGCTCGACCTTCTGGCCGGTCTGCTCGCCGATCCGGTCGCCGATGCTCTTGACGGTCGCCTCGTCGAGCGCGACGGCGCTCGTGACTGCGACTGGCAGCAGCTTGTTCTCCTTGTCCCACAGCGCGTCGTAGGCGGCGCGGATGCGGAAGATGACCGGCATGCGGTGACGCTCCAGCAGCGTCTCGAGGAAGTTGACGATCGCCGGGTCAGCGTCGACGAGGGCGCCGTGCAGCCCGTCCTTCTTCTCCTCCGTGGAGAAGTAGGGCGAGAAGAAGAACACGGCGAGGTCCCGGTTGCCGTCGAGCGCCTCGGCGAACTGGCCGAGCTGCTCGCGCACGACATCGAGCTTGCCTTGATCCTTGGCAACCTCGAACAGCGCACGCGAGTAGACCTGAGCGATCTCTTCCATGGCTAGTTCTTGCGGCTCTCGCCGGACAGGGCGCTGAAGTCCAGCTCCGCGAGGGCGTCCTCGACGAGCCGCTGCTGGTCGTCCGCGTTGAGCGTCTTGCGGGTGACCTTCTCGGTCGCGAGGACGGTCAGGTCGGCCACCTCGCGGCGGATCTCCTGGATCGCCCGGCGCGTCTCGGCCTCGACGTCGCGCTTGGTCTGCTCGAGCAGCTCCTCGCGCTGCGTCTTCGCCGCCGCGAGCGACTCGTCCTTGGCGACCTCGCCTGCCTTCTCGGCCTTCGCGACGATCTCGTCGGCCTGGGCGCGTGCGTCGGTGAGCCGCTGGCGGTACTCGGCCAGCAGCGTGTCGGCCTCCTGGCGGGTGCGCTCGGCCGCGTCGATCGACTCCTCGATCGCGCGCTGGCGCTTGTCGAGCGCATCGCCGATCGCGGGGAACGCGAACTTGCGCAAGATCAGCAACGTGATCCCGAAGGCGAGCAGCAACCAGATCATCAAGCCCACGGAGGGCGAGACGAGGAAGTTGCCGCTCTCCTCAGCGGCGGCCTCGGTGGCGGCGAAGACGGTGAACATGGCTTAGGAGAGGAAGAACGCGATCAGGCCGAAGATGAAGGCGTAGAACACGATCGCCTCGGTCAGCGCGAAGCCGAGCCACTGGATGCTCGTGATCTCGTCCTTCATCTCGGGCTGGCGGGTCACCGACTCGATGACCTTGCCGAAGATGTAGCCGACGCCGATGCCCGGGCCGATGGTGCCGAGACCGGCACCGACGCCGAGCGCGATCGCCTTGCCGGCCTTGCGGCCGATCGCCTCGTTCTCCGCCACGGTGGCGGCGAGGGTGTTGATGACGGAGAGGTCCACAGCAGGCTCCTGTGTTTCGTTAGTGAGCCTCGGCGACCGCGCCGCCGAGGTAGATGGAGGTGAGGGTGGCGAAGATGAACGCCTGAAGGGTTGCGATCAGGCCGACCTCGAGGATGAAGAAGGCGATCGCGATCGTGCCGGTGAACAGGCCGAGCACGACCGAGCCCACGAGGGCGAGGTTCAACAGCACGACAAGGCCGCCGCCCATGAAGAGGATCAGGAGGTGGCCGGCGAGGATGTTCGCGAACAGTCGCACCGACAGCGAGATGAGGCGCATGAAGTGCGAGATCACCTCGATGAAGAAGATCGGACCGGTCGCGGGCCCCTCGACGCCGGCGGGCACCCAGCTCTTCATGTAGCCGATCGGGCCCTTGGCGCGGACGCCCTCGACGTGGTAGCTGAACCACACGACGAGCGTGAGCGCGAGCGGCACGGACAGATTTGCGGTCGCGGCGTAGAGCGCCAGCGACGGGATCTCGGCGCCGAAGATGTTCACCGTGTGCTCGGTGTTCGTCGGCAGCGGCAGGTAGCCGATCATGTTCGAGAACCAGATGAAGAGGAAGAGCGTCCCGATGAAGGGGAACCACTTCTTCGCCATGTCACCGCTCATGTTGCCGCCGGTGATGTTGTCGCGCATGAGCGAGTAAGCGGCCTCGACGGCCGTCTGCACGCGGTTGGGGCGTGCCTGCATGCGGCGCGCGATCCACACCATCGTCAGACAGGTGAGCGCCGAGGCGAGGACGATGTAGAAGACCGCCTTGGTGATCGAGAGGTCGAGACCGCCGACCTTGATCTCGATCCAGGGCTCGAGCTTGAACTCGTTCTGCGGCTTGAAGTCCTCGTTCACCTCGAGCGCGAACGCGCCGGCGGGGTGCACGAGCAGCAGGGCGAGCGGCGTGAGTGCCGCCAGCAGGCGGGCTGGAACCCGTGGCTTCATGGACGCGGGTCCTCGGTGTCGAACGGGCGCAGGATCATGGTCATGGTGAAGTAGACGGTGAAGAGAGCGATGAAGAGAACGGCGGCGGAGAGGCCGGCTTCGTCGCTGACCGTCACCCCGACGGCGAAGATCGTAAGGGCTACGAGCCATCCGCGTCCGATCATGGACCCGGCCATCAGCCCGACGGTCGTCCGTGCATCATCGCTGGCCGCGGCGCGGCGTGCGGTGAAGGTCCCGATCGCCCGTTGCATGGCATAGGCGCCGGCGCCGGTGATCCACCCCGCAAGCGGCAGGTCCGCGAGCAGGAACAGCGGCAGCGCGAGCGCCGCGATCAGCAAGTCCAGATTACGGAGCAGCGCCATCGGGTCAGACGTCCTCAGGGCATGCGAGTGGGTCATCGGGCTGCGGCTCGGGATCGTTCGGGGGAGACATGGAAGGCGTTGCCGCCAGATGCAAAAAGCCCGCACCTCGCGGCGCGGGATTCCGCAGGCCCGAGTGCATCTCGGGGATCCTGCGGTTGTAACTGGAGTCTACAAGCTCGCGCGGCTTTGTAACAACATTGTGACACCCGGCACGCGCGGCCGTCTGCGCACGCGACCGCGTCGTCCCACCGGGTCCCCACGCTAGGCTCACGGAGATGGCACCGTTGAGTCGCCGAACGGAGGCGCAGAGCTCCAAGCGCGCCGCCGTCGAGGCCAGCGTCGTCGAGGCGACCCAGGAGCTGCTCGGCGAGGGCGCGTCCTACCCGGAGCTGTCCGTCGAGCAGATCGCCATCCGTGCGGGCATCTCCCGTACCGCGTTCTACTTCTACTTCCGCGACAAGCGCGAGCTGCTCATGCGCCTCACCGAGGGCGTCGCCGAGCAGTTGTATGCGACAGCCGAGCACTGGTGGGAAGGCGACGACGACGGGGACGGTGCCGCGGAGCTGTCGGAGGCGCTCGGATCGGTGGTCGGCATCTACCGCCGACACGCGCCGCTGCTGAAGGCGATCGTCGAGGCGGCCGCCTACGACGAGCAGACCGCCGTCGCCTGGCGCGTCCTTGTCGGACGCTTCGTCGCCGCCACGCGCACTCGGATCGAGCGCGAGCAGGCCGCCGGCAACGTCGACGCCGAGCTGCCGGCGCAGCAGATCGCCTTCGGCCTCTGCTGGATGACCGAGCGCGCGGCGTACGAGAATCTCGTGCAGGACGCCGACGTCAGCGACGACAAGCTCGTCGCCGGGCTGCTCGCGATCTGGCTCGGCGCCGTTTACGGCCGCCCGCGCTGAGCGGGGGCCTCGGGCGCGACAGGCGGCTCGGGCTCCGACGGCAGCGCGATCGCCGGGAACTCGCCGGTCTCGAGCTCGTGCTCGACACGCGCCTCGATCTCGTGCTCGCTCGTCGTCGGATCGGCGCGCCGCAGCTGCCAGGCGCGCAGCCGCTTGAGCTTGAGGATCTCCAGCACGATCACGAGGTAGACGCTGGCGGCGACGACGATCAGCCCGAGCGCCGCCATCACGAGCGACCAGCCGAGACGGAAGTGGCCGTGGTTGTCCGAGTAGGGCACGAAGCGCAGCGCGACCGCAAGCCCGGCGAGCGCGAACGTCCAGCCGTACAGGTACAGGACGGTGCGCCGCTGGCTGAAGCCGATGCGCGCGAAGCGGTGGTGGAAATGGTGCGCGTCCGCCGACCACGGCGCGACGCCGTTCTTGAGGCGGCGGGCGATCACGAAGCCGGTGTCGAGGAACGGCACGGCCAGGATCGCGAGCGGGCCGACGAGCGCGATCAAGGCGTTCGTCTTCAGCGAGCCTTGAACAGCGGTGCAGCCGAGCAGCAGGCCGAGCAGCAGCGCACCGCAGTCGCCCATGAAGATCGACGCCGGATGGAAGTTGTGGATCAGGAAGCCGAGCGCCGCGCCGGCCACGATCGCCGCCAGCACGCCCGCGCTCGTGCGGCCGAGGTCGAACGCGATGATCGAGAACGCCACCGCGCTGATCGCGCAGACGCCGGCCGCGAGCCCGTCGACGCCGTCGGAGAAGTTGACGACGTTCATGAGACCCACGAGGCCGATGACGGTGAGGATCCCGCCGGCGACCGCGTGGAACTCGAGCGCGCCGGCGAACGGCAGCGTCACGTTCTCGACGCGCACACCCGCGACGACCGGTATCAGCGCCGCCGCGACCTGCCCAAGCAGCTTCACCCCGGGACCGAGCTCGAAGACGTCGTCGAATGCGCCCAGCAGCGCGATCGTCGCGGCGCCGAGCAGGATGCCCGTCGTCTGCTGGTCGAGCGGCAGCCAGATCGCGGCCGCGACCAGCACACCGGCGAGGATCGCCAGACCGCCGAGCAGCGGCGTGCTGCGGGCCGCCAGCCCCCGTTCACGCGGCTCGTCGACGGCGCCGACGCGGCGGGCCAGCCGAGCGACGGGCGGCGTCAACAACGCCGCCACCGCGAGGGCGACAGCGAAGGCATAGAGGGCGTCGAGCTCGCTCATCGCGTCGCCCGACAGCATCGCACCCCGGCGCGACGGTCAGACGACTGACGCAGTGCTCAGGTTCGCGTACAGCGGATAGCGCTCGGCGAGCGCCTGCACGCGCTCGGCCAGCTCGCCCTTGCGCGCCTCGAAGTCGGGCTGCAGCGCGGCCGACAGGAGCTGCCCGACCTCGACGAAGTCGTCCTGCTGGAAGCCGCGGGTCGCGAGCGCGGGCGTGCCGATCCGCAGGCCGCTGGAGACCATCGGCGGGCGCGGGTCGAACGGGATCGCGTTGCGGTTCACGGTGATGCCGATCTCGTGCAGACGGTCCTCGCCTTGCTGGCCGTCGAGCTCGGAGTCCCGCAGGTCGACGAGCACGAGATGGACGTCGGTGCCGCCGGTGAGGACGCTGACGCCGTGGCCGGCCTTCAGCAGCTCGGTCGCCAGCGCCTGCGCGCCGTCGAGCGTGCGCTGTTGGCGCTCGCGGAAGGCGTCGCTCATCGCGATCTTGAACGCGACCGCCTTGCCGGCGATCACGTGCTCGAGCGGGCCGCCCTGCTGGCCCGGGAAGACCGCGCCGTCGATCTTCTTCGCGCGCTCCTCGCGGCACAGGATCAGCCCGCCGCGACCGCCGCCGATCGTCTTGTGCGTCGTCGAGGTGACGACGTCGGCGTACGGCACCGGACTCGGGTGCAGGCCCGCCGCGACGAGCCCGGCGAAGTGCGCCATGTCGACCATGAAGAGCGCGCCGACCTCGTCGGCGATCTCGCGGAAGCGGGCGAAGTCGAGCTGGCGCGGATAGGCCGACCAGCCGGCGAGCAGCAGCTTCGGCTTGCACTCGCGGGCGATGCGGGCGACCTCGTCCATGTCGATCCGGCTCGTCTCGCGGTCGACTTGGTAGGGCGCGATGTCGTACAGCCGGCCCGAGACGTTGATCTTCATCCCATGCGTCAGGTGGCCGCCGTGCGCGAGCTCCAGCCCCATGATCGTGTCGCCCGGCTGCAGCAGCGCGTGGTAGACGGCGATGTTGGCCTGCGCGCCCGAGTGCGGCTGGACGTTCGCGTGCTCGGCCCCGAAGAGCTCCTTCGCGCGATCGATCGCGAGCTGCTCCGCGACGTCGACGAACTCGCAGCCGCCGTAGTAGCGACGGCCCGGATAGCCCTCCGCGTACTTGTTGGTCAGCACGCTGCCCTGACACTCGAGGACCGCCTGCGGGACGAAGTTCTCGGAGGCGATCATCTCCAGCGTCTGCTGCTGGCGCTCAAGCTCCTTGGCGAGCACGTCGGCGATCTCGGGATCGACGTCGGCAAGCGGACGGGTGAAGTAGTCGGGCGGCAGGTCGGTCATGCGGGCGTCTCCATCGCGGTGGGGCGGGTCTCGACGGCGGCGATCTGGCCGACGCGGCGCTCGTGGCGCCCGCCCTCGAAGCCGGTCGACAGGAAGGTGGCGACGATCGCGCCGGCGGCGTCCGGGGCGAGTCGCGCGCCCGAGAGCGTCACGACGTTCGCGTCGTTGTGGCGGCGCGCCATCTCGGCCTCGGCCGCGTCGTGCGCGTTGACGGCGCGCACGCCGGGGACCTTGTTCGCGACGATCGCGACGCCGACACCGGAGCCGCAGACGAGCACGCCTCGCTCGGCGTCGCCGTTTGCGACAAGCCGCGCGGCTGGCTCGGCGTACAGCGGATAGTCGACCGAATCGGCGCTTGTGGTGCCGAGATCGACCACGTCGTGACCCGCAGCGGCGAGCTGCGCGGCGAGCTCGGACTTCAGCGCGAAGCCCGCGTGATCGGAGGCAAGGGCAATCCTCATGGCGGCCCGCCTGACGATACCAAGCGGTCTGGCGACCGCCGCCGGGCGGGTCAGGTGAGCGCAGCGTTGAGGATGTCCGACGTCACGGCTCCTGCCCGCACGACCGTCCAGGTCCCGTGCGCCTCGTAGTCCCGCAGGTCCACGACGGTCGACGGTGTGCCCAGGAGCGGGCCGGCGTCGAGCACAAGGTCGGCGTGCTGCTTGACGTCCTGCGGCACCTCGTCCAGCGTGCGCGCGTCCCGTCCTCCGGTGTGGTTGGCGCTCGATTGGAGGACCACGAGGGGGACGGTCTGGAGCTGCGGGACCACCGGGATCCGCATGCCCAACGCTCCCCCCTCCCCAGCCGGTCCAGCCGCGAGGGGGAACCGACGGCGTGGGTTCGGAACGAGCAGCGTGACGCCGCCCGGCGTCAGCCGCTCGACGGCCGCGCGGGTGCGCGGACCCAGCTCCGGGAGCGCGGCGAGTGCTCGCTCGCGGTCGAACCACATGACGGCAGCGGGCTTGGCCGGTGGACGGCCCTTGAGCTCGTAGAGGCGAGCGACGGCATCGGCGTTCTCCGGATCGCACGCGAGGCCGTATACCGTGTCGGCCGGGAAGACGGCCACTCCCCCGTTCTCGATGCAGTCGACGAAGGCGTCCGCGTCGCTCACCTCCGCCCCACCACCACACGCTCGATGCCGGCGAGGTCGCGGTGGGCGACGACGTCCGGCATGCCGGCCTTGCGCAGCAGGGCGGCGACAGCGGATGCCTGGCCGGCACCCAACTCGAAGGCGACGAGCGGCGCGCGGGCGGCGGCCGCGGGCACCAGGCGGCGCAGCACGTCGAGCCCGTCGGGTCCTGCGAAGAGGGCTTCCGCGGGCTCGTGGTCCAGCTCGGGCGCAAGCGTGGGCGCGTCGCGGTTCGGCACGTAGGGCGGGTTCGAGAGGATGGCATCGAGCGGGTCGGGACCGAGCGCGTCGAGCAGGTCCCCGTGCGTGAAGGTCACATCGAGCCCGAGGCGGGCCGCGTTGGCTTGCGCGACCGCGAGCGCGTCTTGGCTGCGGTCGGTGGCGATCACCTGAAGGTCCGGCCGCTCGTGCTTGAGCGCGAGCGCGATGGCGCCGCTGCCAGTCCCGATGTCGGCGACGCGTGCGCCGCGTGGCAGGGTCAGCGCGACCTCCACGAGCAGCTCGGTTTCGGGGCGTGGGACGAGCACGCGGGCGTCGACAGCCAGGTCGATGTGACGGAAGCCCTTCGTGCCGACGATGTAGGCGACCGGCTCGCGGTCGCGGCGGCGGCGCAGGGCGTCGGCGAAGCGGTCCGAGGAAGCGCGCGCAAGCTCGCGGTCGGGATAGAGGTGCAGCGACGTGCGCGTGCTCCCGAGGGCGTCGGCGAGCAGCAGCTCCGCGTCAAGCCGCGGGCTCTCGCAGCCGGCGTCGCGCAGCTCGGCGGTCGCGAGCGCGAGCGCCATGCGGACCGACGGGCCCTCGGCGAACTGCGCGGCGCCGCCGTCGTCAGGCAGCGGCCTGGACCTCGAGCCGGCGGCGCTTCTCATCGTCCTGCAGTGCCTCGGTGAGCTCATCGAGCTCTCCTCCCAGCACCGCCTCCAGGTTGTGCGCGGTGAGCTTGATGCGATGGTCGGTGACACGCCCTTGCGGGAAGTTGTACGTGCGGATCTTCTCGGCACGTTCGCCGCTGCCGACCTGCGCGAGCCGCGTCGCCGACAGTTCCGCCTGCTGCTCGGCGAGCGCCCGCTCGTACAGGCGGGCGCGCAGCACGCGCATCGCCTTCTCGCGGTTCTGCAGCTGAGACTTCTCGTCCTGCATCGAGACGACGACGCCGCTGGGCTTGTGCGTGATGCGCACCGCCGAGTCGGTCGTGTTGACCGACTGGCCGCCGGGGCCGCTCGAGCGGTAGACGTCGATCTGCAAGTCGCTCTCGTTGATCTCTATGTCGACGTCCTCGGCCTCCGGCAGCACGGCGACGGTGGCGGTGCTCGTGTGGATCCGCCCCTGGGACTCCGTCTCCGGCACGCGCTGCACGCGGTGCGTGCCGCCCTCGAACTTGAAGACGCTGTAGGCGCCATCGCCCTTGACGGCGAACGTGTACTGGCCATCGCCCTCGGACAGCGACTCCGTCTGGAAGCCCTTGCGCTCGGCGTAGCGGTTGAACATGCGGTAGAGGTCGCCGGCGAACAGGCCGGCCTCGTCGCCGCCGGCGCCGGGCCGGATCTCGAGGATCACGTTCTTGTCGTCGCTGGGGTCCCGCTCGACCATCGCGAGGCGTATCTCCTCGTCGAGCGCCTCGATCCGCGCGTGTGCGGCAGCCGCCATCTCACGCAGCTCCGGATCGTCGCCGTCCTCGTCCATCAGCTCACGGGCGCCGGCCTCGTCGTCGACCGCGCGGCGCCACTCGGCGGCCAGCTTGGCGGCCGGCTCGAGCTCCGCATAGGCGCGCCCGGCGTCGGCGTAGCGCTGGCGATCGGTGATCACCTCAGGGTCCGCGAGCTGTGCCTCCAACTCCGCGAAGCGTGTCTCGATCTTCTCGACGAGCTGCTCGATCATCGGGGTCGAGTCTAGGGGGACAGCGCTTGGCGTACCGCTGTGGCGACGTCCTGCGGGCGCCTGATGACGTGGTCGTGCGTGAAGCGCATGACGCGGTAGCCGGCGAGCTGCAGGCGGACGTCGCGCTCGCGGTCGCGTTGGAAGGCTTGGCGGTTGGAGTGGTGTGCGTAGCCGTCGAGCTCGACGACGAGGCGTGCGTGGGGCCAGCAGGCGTCGACCCGCATGTCTTGGATGATGACGTTGGTTTCGGGCTTTGGCAGACGGTGCCGACGGACAAGCCGTTGAAAGCTGACCTCGAGGGCGGAGTCGGTGAGGGTCGTCGCGAGGCTGGCGTGCTCGGCGAGGGCTTGGCGGAGGGCGGCGTGGCCGGGGCCTCGGCGCCCGCGGGTCCGTTGGAGCGTTTCCTCGATGGCGCGGGTGTCGAGCGTTCGCTGGTGCTCGGCCTCGCGGAGCACCTTGGCGAGATGGTCGGGCGGGACGGTGCCCGCGAGGTCGACGAGCGTGCGGGCGACGCTGGTGACGGGGATGCCGCTGACGGTGGTGGTGTCGTGGGCATCGAGGATGCGTGTGGGGTGGACTGCGATTCCTTTGTGCGTCTGGGCACGGCCGGTGGTGGTCACGTCGACGTTCGCGTGGTTGGTCGACCGGAGGGAGTGCAGTCCCGCCGCATCCCGATGGCTCAGCACCGCCCCGGGGACCGCGAGCACGGCCGCGAGCCAGTGGCCCTCCCGTCGCAGCCGCCGGTGTCCGACGGCGTACACCCCTCGGTGCAAGCGCAGCAGGTCTCCGCTGGCCGCGCGCCCGTCAATCAGCCGCTCGCTTAGACCTGCCGCGGTGAGCTGCCGGCGGGCCACCACGCCCCACTGCCGGGCTGCCAACTCGCCGATCACCCGATGTGCTGCGAGTTCCCTACCTGTGAGGTGGGTTTCTCTACGCACATCGGGCATGGGGCCAGGCTGGCAGCCCGGGGTGCGCGGAACTTGCTTGGTTTGCGACGAGTTAGGCGACGACCTCGACGCCGATGAGGTCCTTGGCGTCGGTGTCTATGAGGTTGGGCTCGGCGGCGAGGACGGCCTCGAGGGCGGCGATGGCTACTGCCAGCTGGGCGCGGTCGGGCTCGCGGGTCGTCAGGTATTGGAGCTGGATGCCGGGCCACATGAGGGCGCGGACCCAGCGGCGCCGGCGGTTCTTGCCGGTCCACTTGATCAGCTCGAAGGAGATGCCGGCGATCAAGGGGACGCCGACGATGCGGGTGAGGAACAGCCAGTACCAGGCGGGCAGCCCGATCGGAGCGAAGACGAAGATCGCGACGACCATGACGATCAGGAGGAAGGTGGTCCCGCAACGGGGGTGCAGGCGCGAGAAGCGCTGGGCGTTGGCCGGGGTGAGCGGCATGCCGGCCTCGAAGCAGGAGATGGTCTTGTGCTCGGCGCCGTGGTACTCAAAGACGCGACGGAGGTCGCGGATGCGCGAGAGCAGCAGCAGGTAGCCGAAGAAGATCGTGGTGCGGATCAGGCCCTCGACGAGCCAGAAGAGGAAGGAGGAGCCGAGCTGGTCCTTGATCAGCGAGGTGACGCCGACGGGGATCAGGAAGAACAGGCCGATCGCGAGGACGACCGACAGGATGACCGTGCCGACCCACATGCCGCCCGAGATCGGCTCCTCCTCCTCGGGCAGCTGGGCGTTGGCGGAGATGCTCAGCGCGTTGAAGCCGATCTTGAGCGACTCGCCGAGCGCGACGACGCCGCGGATGACGGGCAGACGCAGAACCCTGTGACGCTTGAGCCACGACTCGAGCGGCGTGACGGTGACGTCGATCTCGCCCTCGGCGGCCTCCTCGGGGTCGAGGCCTTCCTTGTGCGTGGCGAGCTGCTCCTCGGAGGGCTTGCGGACGGCGACGGCCCACGTCTTGATACCGCGCATCATCACGCCCTCGAGCACGGCCTGACCACCGACCGGAGCATCGCGCTGGGCGCGCAGCTGGCCGTCGACCTCCTCGACGCGGTCGGGGGCGGCTGTACCCGCGGCGGCGCCGTTGGTCGGCGCCGCGGACGTCCCAGCCACCGGCGCGCCGGTGGCGGCCGTGGCTGTGGATGCGGTTGGCACCCCGCCTGCGGCGGGCGTCTCGTCAGTCATGACCGGTCCCCCCTGAACACGGCCACCGCGGCGGGGGCCTAGGCCCCGGCGGTATCGCGCTGTCGCTTGGCGGCGCGACGCTGGAAGCGTTCGACGCGGCCACCGGTGTCGATGAGCTTCTGCTTGCCCGTGTAGAACGGATGGCAGTTGGAGCAGATCTCAACCTTGATTTCGCGTTCCACGGAACGGGTGGTGAACTCGTGGCCGCAGGTGCAGTGAACTTTGGTCTCGCTGTAGCGAGGATGGATTTCAGTCTTCATCGTGGACCCAGTGTAGCGACGCCCCGCGCCCGGGCGCTTCCATAGTGTCGCGGGCGCGTGGTCAGGGGATCGGACAGGTCAGCGCGAGGGCGTTGTCGGCCTCGTCGGCCTCGTCGATCGCGTTGTAGGGATCGACGGAGAAGGACGGCGCGGCGGTGCCGTCGGCAGCGCAACCGGGGCCGGTGAAAATCACGTCGGCGGTCTGGCCGGGGCAAGCCGGCCGGCCTGGCCGGCGCCCTGCGAGGGGGCGGCGTCGCCGGGCAGCGTAGCGGTGACGACGACACCGCGGGCCGCGGTGAGGCCGTCGTTGCGGACCGTCACGCGGTAGCGCACGAGGCCGGGCGTTCCCTTCGAGGAGCGCGTTTTGACACCGGCGATCGCGAGGTCGGGACGCAGGTCGGGCTCGCGGCATGGGCGGGTGGTGGCGGTCGTCTCGCGCAGGATCGCGCCGGCGTCGTCGAGCCAGCGGAAGCCGACCTTGAAGCGGTACGCGTACGGGACGATGAGCCGGCCGACCGCCTGGCGGTAGCGGAAGACGTCGCCGGGACGGCTGCCGATCGCGGGGTCGCTCGGCGCCGTCCAGCTGCCGAGGCCGGGCACGTCGTCGCGCAGCGTCCAGTGGCTCGTGCCGATGAGCCGCTGGTAGAGGTCGATCTTGACGGCGAAGCGCGTCGACCCGTCGATCGGACGCATCGTGGCGCCGACGATCGCGGTGCGTCCCTCAACGCGCGGTGAACGGCGGCAGGCGACGAGCTGGGCGCCGTACGTCGGCGGCTGACCGCCGGCGGTGCCGTGCGCGTCACCGTGGACGGGGACCGTTCTGCCCGTTGCCGTCATGCCGCCACCGCCGTTCGCGCCTGTGGCTGCCGCTGCCGGGATGCCGGCGGCGAGTGCCGCGAGGAATGCGATCGGGATGGCGCGTCTGTTTGTTCCAGCGCGCGTCATCGTGTCGGTATTAACCACGATCGCGCGGGGAAGTTGCGTGACAGCCCCGCAAGGGACTATCACGCGTCCCGCTCAGGTGATCTGGTAGAGCGGACCGTCGCCGCCCTCGGGCGTCGTGAGGCGCCCGCCCTTGGCAGTGATCGCGCCGCACTGCACGCAGTTCGTGTAGTTGACGATCACGTCGACGTTGCCGGTCTCCGGCGCGTCTTCGGGTATCTCGTAGACGCCGGCGGGGCACATCCACTTCCACGTCTCGGCCACCTCGCGCGGGACGTTCTTCTGCACGCGGATGTGGTTCGGCGCGTCGTCGCGTGTCGCGTTGCCGGTGATGAAGACGGAGGAGAGCTTGTCGAACGTGTACTTGCCGTCCGGCTTGACGTAGCGCTTGTACGTGTTGCCGATGAACATCGGCTTCTCGTCGTTGCGGTGCCAGCGCAGGCGTCCTGGCGGCAGCTTGCCCTTCGTCGCGATCCCGAGGTTGACGATCGGGCCGCCCTTCAGGAAGCCCTTCTGGAACGGCTGGCGGACGTTGCGGACCTCGTGGAGCTCCTTGCCCGTCATCGACTCCTCGAGCGCCTGCTCGTAGGACTCGAACGAGGACTCGCCGTTCTTGAGCCCGCGGTAGATCGCCTCGGCAGCGAGCTTGCCGGAGTTGATCGAGTGGTGCACGCCCTTGAGCGCCGCCGTGTCGACCATGCCGCCAGCGTCGCCGACGACCACCGCACCCGGCATCGAGAGCTTCGGCATCGACCAGTAGCCGCCGCCGGGGAGCGCCTTGGCGCCCCAGGCGACGCGCTCGCCGCCCTCGAGGATCTTGCGCACGAACGGATGGGTCTTGAAGAGCTGCAGCAGGTCGTGCGGCGAGGTCGTCGCGTCGGCGTACTCGAGCCCGACGACGAAGCCGATCGAGACGAGGTCGTCGCCGGTCTTCTCGTCCTTCATCGGGTAGAGCCAGGTGCCGCCGACCTGTCCGTACTTGCCCGGGAGCTTGGCGGGCCACGGGCCGACCGTGTGGATGAGGCGGTCCAGCGGCTTGGGGACCTTCCAGACCTCCTTGACGCCGAGCTCCCAGACCTGCGGCTCGCGGCCCTCGGAGAGGTCGAACTCGCGGATCGCGGCGCCCGTCAGATGGCCCCAGCAGCCCTCGGCGAGGACGGTCGCCTGTGCCTTGATGTCGGTGCCGGGCTCGAAGTTGCCGAGCGGCTCACCGTCCTTGCCGCGGCCCTTGTCGCCCGAGCGAACGCCGACGACGCGGCCCTCCTCGACGATCAACTGCGTCGCCGAGGTCTCGGTGAGGATGTAGGCGCCCGCCTCCTCCGCGACGCGCTGCTGGTAGCGCGCCAGCGCGGAGACGGAGATGACCTCGTTGCCGTGGTTCTTGAACGGCGGCGGGGTCGGGATGCGGATCTTCAGCTTGGAGGTCGGCGTCAGGTAGACGGCCTCCTTCGTGACCTCGCCGTAAGCGAAGCCCTCCTTGCGCCAGTCCTCGCGCGTCACGTCGGGGAACAGCTCCTGGAGCGCAGCAGGGCGCATGACGGCGCCGGACAGGTTGTGCCCGCCGCACGTCTTGGCCTTCTCCAGCACGGCCACGGGCACCTCGCCGAGGCGCTCGAGGAGGGCCTCGTCGTCAGCCAGCAACTGCAACAGGCGGTTTGCGCACGCGAGGCCGGCGGTGCCGCCCCCGACGATCGCGACGCCGACGTCGATCCGATCGTCCTCGCCGTCGAGCTCGCGCTTGACGAACTCCTTCGGCGAGTCGACGGGCGGCGGGAAGTCCGCCGGGACGACCTTCCCGTTGCGTGCTCCGTTGCCGGTGCTGGCTGACATGACGTTACGCCCCCTTCTTGGCCTTCACGGCCTCGGTGAGCTTCGGCAGGATCTTGTTGAGGTCGCCGACGATGCCGAGGTCGGAGAACTCGAAGATCGGGGCGTTCGAGTCCTTGTTGATCGCCACGATGTTCTCCGAGGCCTGCATGCCGACCTTGTGCTGGATCGCGCCGGAGATGCCCGCCGCGAGGTAGAGCTTCGGCGCGACCGTCTTGCCGGTCTGGCCGATCTGCGCGGCGTACGGGTACCAGCCGGCGTCGACCACGGCGCGCGTGGCGGCGACGGCGCCACCGAACGCGCCCGCGAGGTCCTCGCAGAGCTGGAAGCCCTCGGCCTTGCCGAGCCCGCGGCCACCGGCCACGAGGATCGAGGCGTCCTCGATGTTGACGTCGGCGCCGCGCTGCTCGCCGCGCTGGACCATCGTCGCCTTGTTCGACCAGGCGGAGTACTCGATCGGCACGTCGACCACCTCGGCCGCGCCCGCGCCGGACTCCTTGATCTCGAACGCGTTGATGCGCCCGATGATGATCCCGAGGTCGCCGCGGTACTTGGAGGTCGAGATTTGCGAGTCGCCGAGGATCGGACGCTCAGCGACGAGCTTGCCGCCCACAGCGTTGACGGCCGTCACCTCCATGGTGACCCCCGCCTGCTTGCGCGCGGCGAGGCCGGCGCCGATCTCGAAGCCGAGCAGGCCGCCGCCGAACAGCGCGTAGTTGTGCCCGTTCTCATCGATGACCTTGGCCATCACGTCGACGACCGGCTGGGCGAGGCCCTCGGCGCCCTCGGCCTTGAAGACGCGCTTGGCGCCGTAGGTGCCCAGCGTCGCGCAGAGGTCGTTCGTCAGATCGCTGCCGCCGACAACGACCGCGTCGCAGGTGGTCCCAAGCTCGCCGGCGAGCTTCGTGCCCTCGGACACGGCACCGAGCGAGTTCTTGTTGAAGGCGCCCTCGTAGTGGAGGACGTAGACGAGAATCCCGCCCATCTAGATCAGCTTCCTTTCGTCAAGCCACGCGACGATCTGCTCGACCGTCTCGTTGGTGTCCTCGTCCTCGATGATCGTGCCGCCGCTCTTGGCGGGCGGCGCCTTGTACTCGCCGCAGTCGACGCGCGAGCCGTCGGTGCCGACGAGCGAGGCGTCGATGCCGACGTCGCCGCTGGCCTTCGTGTCGAGCGGCTTCTTCTTCGCGCCCATGATCGACTTGAGCGACGGGTAGCGCGGCTCGTTAATCGCGTCGCCGACGGAGATGACGGCGGGCAGGGCGACCTGGACGGTGTCGTAGCCGTACTCGGCCTGACGCTCGCAGCGCAGGCCGCCGCCGTCGACGTCCATCTTGATGACCTGCGTGAGCGAGGGCATCTGCAGGTGGTCGGCCACGACGGCGCCGATCGTGTAGCACTCGCCGTCGTCCGACTGCTGACCGAGCAGGACGAGGTCGGGCGCCTCGGACTCGAGCGCCTTCGCGAGCGCGTAGCCCGTCGCGGCGACGTCGGAGCCGGCGAGGGCGGGGTCGGTCAGGTGCACGGAGCGGTCGGCTCCGAGCGAGACGGCCTTGTGGAGTGCGCGCACGGCGGACTCCGGGCCCATCGTCACGGCGACGATCTCCTCGACGGGGATCGCCCCGCCCTCCTTGATCTGCATCGCCGCCTCGATGGCGTGCGTGTCGTACGGGTTGAGATTCTTCTCCCCGCTGCGGTCCATCCGCCCCGTCGAGGCGTCAATGCGCTTCTCGACGGCGGCGTCTGGCACCTCTTTGACCAGGACGCAAATCTTCAACTCGGGTGCCTCCTCAGAAGGTCCAAAACGCGTGTTCGTAGCTTGGTTGCGCCGGATGATACCGCGTTGACTGACCAGTCAATCGCACATGGACGCACGGACCCGTCCAGCGCCGCGCGGCGTGTCTTCAGGCGGGACTGCGGACGGCTCCGCGGATGTAGCCGACGATGTCCTGCGTCGGCGCGCCGGGTGTGAAGACCTCGGAAACGCCGAGCGCCTTGAACTCCGGGATGTCGTCGGCGGGGATCGTCCCCCCCACCGTCACGAGCACGTCGTCGACGCCCTGCGCGCGCAGCAGCTCGACAATCCGCGGGACGAGCGTCATGTGCGCGCCTGAGAGGATCGAGAGCCCGACCGCGTCGGCGTCCTCCTGGATGACCGTCTCGACGATCTGCTCCGGCGTCTGATGCAGGCCGGTGTAGATGACCTCCATGCCGGCGTCCCGCAGCGCGCGGGCGATGATCTTTGCGCCGCGGTCGTGCCCGTCGAGGCCCGGCTTCGCGACGACGACGCGGATCTTGCGGTCGCTCGTGCTCATTGCGCGCGGATGTTAGGTGAATCTCCACCTACATGGCGTCGCGCGCGGCGTCTCCGAGGAGGGCGCGGGCGATCACGAGCCGTTGGATCTCGCAGGTTCCCTCGTAGATCTCGGTGACCTTCGCGTCGCGGTAGTAGCGCTCGGCGGGATAGTCCTTCGTGTAGCCGTAGCCGCCGAGCACCTGGATCGCCTCGCCGGTCTGGCGGCGAGCGACGGCGGAGGCGAACAGCTTCGCCTGGGCGCCCTCGACGGTATGAGGGTGGCCGGCCTGCTTGAGGCGTGCAGCACGCCACGTGAGCGCGCGGGCGGCCTCGATCTCGGTCTGCATGTCGGCGAGCTTCTGCTGGATCGCGCCGAGGCGGCCAATCGGGCCGCCGAAGGCGCTGCGCTCCTTGGCGTAGGCGGTCGCCGTGTCGAGCGCGGCCTGGGCGATGCCGACAGCCTGGGCGGCGATGCCGATGCGCCCGCCGTCGAGCGTCGCGAGCGCGATCCGCATGCCGCCGCCCGGCGGGCCGAGGCGCTCGCCTGGGGTAGCGTCGAAGGCGAGCGCGGCGGTCGAGGAGGAGTTCAGCCCCATCTTCTCCTCCTCGCGGGCGACGGTGAGGCCTGCGGCCGGGCGGCGCACGACGTAGGCGGAGATGCGCTCGTCTGGGTCGCGTGCGAAGACGAGCAGCGTATGGGCGTGAGCGCCGGTGGTGATGAACTGTTTGGTGCCCGTGATGCGGCCGTCGGCGTCGGCGCGCGTGCGCAGCGCAGCGGCGTCGGAGCCGACCTCGGGCTCGGTGAGGGCGAAGGCCCCGAGCTCGTGGCCCTGGGCGAGCGGCGGCACGAGGCGGGCGATCTGGTCGGCGGTGCCGTGTGCGAGCAGCGGCAGCGTCGCGGCCGAGGTGTGAACCGCGACGGTTACGGCGACGCCTCCGTCGCCGCGGGCCAGCTCCTCCAGCGCGAGCACGTAGGAGAGGAAGTCCGCGCCGGCGCCGCCGTGCTCGACGGGGACGCAGGCGCCCATCAGCCCCAGCTCGCCGAGCTGCGCGAAGACCTCCTTCGGGAAGCGGTGCTCGCGATCCCAGGCGGCGGCATGCGGGGCGATCGCCTCGGCGGCGAAGCGGCGTGCGAGATCGCGAATCTCGCGCTGCTCGTCGGTCAGTTCATTGATGCTCACCGCCGCCCCCGGCGGGGAATCTGGCGACGAACCGTCAGACGCCGCACGGTCGGCGGCGGCGGGCGGCGGCGCGAGAGGGCGACGCTGCCGATGCCTCCGACCGCGGCCGCCATCGCGGCAGCGCCGACGACCGCGAGGCGGCGGCCGAGGCGCTCGAAGCGCAACATCTCCCAGCCTTCCTCACGCGCGATGCGCAGCAGCTCGGCGTCGGGGTTGACGACGACCGGGTGACCGACGGCGCGCAGCATCGGCAGATCGGACTCGGAGTCCGAGTAGGCGTAGGAGGCCGCGAGGTCGATCCCCTCCCGCTCGGCCAGCTCGCGGATCGCCTGCGCCTTGCCCTCGCGGTAGGTGAACGGGCCGTACGGACGACCGGTGTAGACGCCGTCGACGATCTCCGAGCGCGCGCCGATGGCGCCGTCGAAGGAGAGGACGAGCGCGAGCACCTCGGCCAGCTCGTGCGCCGCCGCGGTGCAGATGTAGACGGCGCGGCCGGCGTCCTGGTGCTCGTAGGCGACGCGCAGCATCTGCGGGTAGATGCGCGGCAGGATCCCGCCGAGCACGTCGGAGCCGAGCCGCTGCAGATCCTTCACGCGCACGCCCTCGATCGCCTTCGCGATCTGGGCGCGCAGCTCGTCGGTGGCGGCGTCGGTCGAGCCGCGCAGGCGGAACTGCACGTTCGCCCACGCGCCCGCCGCCAGCTGGCGGCGGCTGAGCAGGCCGTGGCGGTAGGAGGCGCGGGCGAACTCGAACGCGGACGAGCCCGCCATCAGCGTGCGGTCGAGGTCGAAGAAGGCGGCGGCCCGGCCGTTGCCGGTTGCCGCCCTCCTCGATGGCGCCGTCCTCGGTCAGGACGCGGCCACCTCGACGATCACGGCGTCGCCCTGACCGCCGCCCGAGCAGATCGCCGCGCAGCCGCGACCGCCGCCGCGGCGCTGCAGCTCCAGCACGAGCGAGCCGATGATGCGGGCGCCGGAGGCGCCGATCGGGTGGCCGAGCGCGACGGCGCCGCCGTTCACGTTGACCTTGTCCTCCTCGATCCCGAGCATCCGCATCGAGTTGAGCGTGACGGACGCGAACGCCTCGTTGATCTCCCACACGTCGATGTCGGCGGGCGTGAGGCCGAGCTTCTCCAGCGCCTTCTGCGCCGCGAGCGCGGGGGTGCGGGCGAGATAGGGGAAGTCGTCGGCGACCTGCGCCTGGGCGACGATCGTCGCGAGGACACGCTTGCCGTTTGCCTTCGCCCACTCGTCGGAGGCGAGCACGAGCGCGCCGCCGCCGTCGTTGACGCCGGGCGCGTTGCCGGCCGTGTGCGAGCCGTCCTTCATGAAGATGGGCGGCAGCTTGGCGAGCGTCTCCAACGTCGTGTCGCGACGCGGGGACTCGTCCACCTCGACGACCGTGTCGCCCTTCTTGCCCTTGACCGTGACGGCGACGATCTCCTCCGGCAGGCGGCCCTCGTCGGTCGCCTTCAGCGCCAGCTCGTGCGAGCGGACCGACCAGCGGTCCATGTCGGCGCGCGTCATCTCCAGCTCGGCCGCGACCTCGCTGGCCTCATGCGCCATGTGCTTGCCGCTGAACGGGTTCGTGAGGCCGTCGTTGATCATCGAGTCGATCGCCTTGGCATCGCCCATGCGGAAGCCGAAGCGCGCGCCCTTGAGCAGGTAGGGCGCGTTGGACATCGACTCCATGCCGCCGCCGACGGCGACGTCGAGGTCCCCGGCGCGGATCGCGGCGTCGAGGATGCCGGCGGCGCGCACGCCGGAGGCACACACCTTGTTGATCGTCTCGGAGGAGACCTCCTTCGGGATCCCGCCCTTGATCTGCGCCTGGCGGGAGGGGATCTGCCCCTGACCGGCCTGGATCACTTGACCCATGACGACGTGCTGGACCTGCTCCGGTGCGACGTCGGCGCGCTCGAGCGCGGCCTTGATCGCGATCCCGCCGAGCTCGGTGGCGTCGAGCGAGGCCAAGCCGCCTCCGAGCTTGCCGATTGGGGTGCGCGCGGCACCGAGGATGACGGTCTTGGGCATCAGTTCTCCGTTTCGCGGTGTTGGAGCGGCGCCCGAGGGCACGCCTAGGGAATGCTAGCGACGGGTACGCTGCCGCAGATGCGCATCGCCGCGACCACCGACGCGCCGCTCGGCGACCGACGCGGACACGATCGTCGTCGGAGTCTTCGACGGGGAGGACGTCGCGCACGACGTCGAGGACGGCGTCCTGCAGAAGCTGCTCGACTGCGGCGAGGCGCGTCGGGCCTTCAAGCGGGTCGCGGTGACGCACGCCGCCGGGCGCCGCTGGATCGTCGCCGGGCTCGGCTCGCGCGAGTCGTTCGACGCCGAGCGGGCACGGGTCGCCGCCGCCGTCGTCGCACGGACGCGCACGCGAG
The DNA here is from genome assembly GCA_963774115.1 of uncultured Actinomycetes bacterium. GTDB lineage: Bacteria > Actinomycetota > Thermoleophilia > Solirubrobacterales > Solirubrobacteraceae > Conexibacter. The sequence continues at coordinate 578,395 of CAVZDN010000001.1, forward strand.
CTCGGAGCGCGGACGCTGTGCTGGGAGCTGCCCCACCACGTCGACGACGCGATCGCCGCCGGGCTGGTCGAGGGGACCCTGCTGCACGCCTACCGCTTCGATCGCTACCGCAACCATCCGGAGGACGACCGCGCCGGCGTCGACGCGCTGCTGGTGAGCGCGCACCACGACGTGAGCGAAGCGGTCGGGATCGCCGAGATCGTCGCCTGTGGCGCAGAACCGTGCGCGCGACCTGCAGAACGCACCGGGCAACGAGATGACGCCCGAGCGGCTCGCTCATCGCGCGCAGGAGCTTGTCGCGCGAGGCTGCGGGGCTGTCCGTCGAAGTGCTTGACGAACAGGAGATCGCGGGGCTCGGCATGGGCGCGTTCGCTGCGGTCGCGCAAGGGTCGGCGCAACCCGCGCGGCTGATCCAGATTCGTTACGAGGGACCTGAAGCGGCGGGCCCGCTGCTCGCGCTCGTCGGCAAGGCCGTGACGTTCGACAGCGGCGGGATCTCGCTGAAGCCCGGCGGCAAAATGTCGGAGATGAAGTTCGACATGTCGGGCGGTGCCGCCGTGTTGGAGGCGATCGGCGCGATCGCGCGGCTGCAGCTGCCGCTTCGCGTGCTGGCGATCGTAGGTGCCACGGAGAACATGCCGGATGGGCGGTCAGTCAAGCCCGGTGACATCGTACGTGCGTCGAACGGCACGACGATCGAGATCATCAACACCGATGCCGAGGGGCGGCTCGTGCTGGCCGATTGCCTCGCGCACGCGGTCGCGCATGGCGCCGAGCGGATCGTGGACCTGGCGACGCTGACGGGCGCGATCGTGACGACGCTGGGCAACAGCCACGCGGGCCTGATGAGCAACGACGACGAGTGGGCCGAGCGGGTCGCGGTGGCCGGACGCGCGGCCGGCGAGCTGACCTGGCGCCTGCCGCTGCACGAGGACTACGCGGAGCTGATCAAGGGCCGCTACGCCGACATCGTCAACGCCGTCGAGAGCCGCAAGGCCGGATCGATCACCGCCGCCGAGTTCCTCCAGCGCTTCGTGGGCGACGTGCCGTGGACTCATCTCGACATCGCCGGCACCGCCTGGGACACCGGGCGCGCCTACGCCCCAACCGGAGGCTCCGGTTGGGGCGTCCACCTGCTCGTGGCGCTGGCGCGGCGGTTGGCGGGCTGAGCCGGCGGCTCACTTCCGCCATTCACCAAGTTAATCTTCTGGCTGATGATCTATGCGAGGGCACCAGCCGCCGAGCGGGTGAGCGAATCAGGGCTGGAGTACTATGTTCAACGACTCCGCTCTTCTTTCATTTAACATCGTCTTCGTCGCGCTTCTTGCGTTCAATTCGGACAACGCTCTGAAGCTGCACGTCGTTGTTCTTCTAAATGCTCTGATGCAGTCTAGACCTTCTACCGTCCAGCTTGTTGGTCTAACTAGTTCTCCGATCGTGATGTCTCCTCCCACCCGCTCGATCGTCACGTCGATTCTCGTTCTTCCGGCTCCGTCTTCTCTGGATTCTTCTCTGATTGTCCAGTCGCCTCTAAATAGTACGACTGTCACGGTTGGTGAGACCGAGCCTTCGCCGCTGAAGGATGCTTCGGGGCAGTTTGATGTTGACGGAGGTCTCAGCGGTCTCGTAGCCGCTTCTCTAACCAACCCAACTCTTCTTATCATTCCTTCTTCAAATCTAGCATCTGCTTGCTGATCAGTTCTGTATAGACATCTGGCATCCCCACCGAGGATTTCAAAGTCATAGAGAATCTGCATATTTAGGATGATGAGGCGGACGCTAGTTATTTCCGGTAGCGCGCCCGTGAACGAGACATAGCGGATGTGCCAAGGCAAACTTAGGACTCTGACGTCGGTTACGTTTCCGACGCCGGCGCTCTCTCTGCATCCGGACGTATTTATCAAGACTGATTCGATGATTCCGGTTAGAGTTCCGGAGGTCTTCGGAATCGATCTATGCAGACTGGCATGAAGCGTTACTTCACATGTGATGGTTCCAGCTCCGCCGTTCAGCACCATTCTTTCATATATGACTGATACGCTGCTGTTGGGTTCTATTTCGAGACTTCTGCTCGCATCAGCCATGCCGACTGCGAACGCGAGTGCGATCGCTACCGTCATCGCGACGAGCAGGAGCTTGCTGCGATTGCGCATCACGTAGTCCTCCGTGGATCGTCTATGGACCCCTGCCCAGGTCCAGGGCAGTTGACGGTCGAGGCCATGTGCCACGGCCGAGTGGACCTCATCCCCCTTCCGGCCCGTGCGCTTGGGCCACCCAGCCCTAGCTCAGGAGAGCTTGGACTCCAAGAGTACACACCAAAATATGGTAATACGAGCCCTTGGAGGACCGCTGATGCGCCAGGATGAGCGACGGGCCGTGCTCAGCGCCGCGGCTGACGTGCAGTCTCCGGTGAACCGGACGATCCTCGCGCGAGGATCTGCGTGGCGGCGCTCGCCGGATCCAGCTTGCGCTCGCAGACCTCGTCGAGCAGCGCCTGAACGTTCGGGTCGGCGTGAATCGAGGCCTCGAGCTCGCGGCGCATGCGGGAGGTGGCGATTGCGACGACCTCGTTCATGAGGTTGCGGCGGCGGCGCTCGATCAGGGTCCCCTCCTGCTCGATGTGGGCGCGGTGCGCCTCCATCTGCTCGACCAGCTCCTCGATCCCCTTGCCGAACGCGGCCTCTGTCTTGAGGATCGGGACGCGCCAGCCGCCCGTCGGCGGCCCGAGGCTGAGGACACCACGGATCTCGCGGACCATCGTGTCGGTGAGGGGATGGTCGGCTTTGTTGACGACGATCACGTCGGGGATCTCCATCACGCCGGCCTTCAGCGCCTGGATTGAGTCGCCGGAGCCGGGCATGAGCACAAGCACGACGGTGTCGGCGTGGTCGATCACGTCGACCTCCGCCTGGCCGACGCCGACCGTCTCGATCAGCACGACCTCGCGACCTGCGGCGTCCATCAGCAGCGCAGCCTGGAGCGCCGCCTCGGAGAGGCCGCCGAGCGCGCCGCGGTTCGCCATCGAGCGGATGAAGACACCCGGGTCGAGGAAGTGCTCGGAGAGGCGGATGCGATCGCCGAGCAGTGCACCGTGGGTGAAGGGCGAGGAGGGGTCGACCGACAGCACGCCAACCGTACGGTCACGCTCGCGCTCGGCCTTCGTGAGCGCGCCGAGCAGCGTCGACTTGCCGACGCCGGGCGGGCCGGTGAAGCCGACGACCGCCGCCTTGCCCGTGTGCGGATAGACCTCGCGGACGAGCTCCCACCCCTCTGGACGGTCGTCCTCGACGAGCGTGATCGCCCGCGCGAGCGCGCGCTTGTCGCCTGCGAGCAGGCGTTCGGCGAGGGTGGGATCGGGCGCCATGCGGCGGCGAATGATGGCAGGCGCGCCCGCCGGCACGGACGCGCAATACGATGCGGGACATGGAGTCCGCAGTGGCCTCTCCCCCTCTTGACGCGCACCCGGCGATGCCGCGCGGCACCCCGCCCCCGCTGCACGGCGGGCCGCTGACGCTGCTGCGCTACATGCGCGCGAACAACATGCTGAACCGCCACTACGCGATGCTGATTGCGCGCTGGGCATGGCTGAAGCTGCGCTGGCGCGGGCGATTGCAGACGGACGGCATCTGCTTCGTCTGCCGCGGCGTGCAGTTCGAGATCGGCCGCGATGCCCGCGTCGTGCTCGGCCGCTGGTCGTGGCTCGGGCACGGCACCAAGGTGCGCGCGCACGAGGGCGAGGTCGTGATCGGGGCCAAGTCGGTGCTCGGGCAGGAGTGCACGATCTCCGCCTACCAGCACGTCTCGATCGGGCGCGAGTGCATCGTCGCCGACCGTGTGATGCTGATCGACTTCGACCACGGCGTCGTCGAGGTCGAGCGGCCGATCCGCCTGCAGGGGATCTACAAGCGAGACGTGCGCGTCGGGCACAACGTCTGGATCGGCTATGGCGCCTGCATCCTGCGCGGCGTGACCGTCGGCGACAACAGCGTGATCGGCACGAACTCGGTCGTGCCGAAGGACGTGCCGGCGAACGCGGTCGTGGGCGGCGTCCCGGCACGCACACTGCGGATGCGCGAGGCGCCGCGTACGCTGCGGTGGTCATGACCGCTGCTGCCGCTGCCACCGGACTCGCGATCTCGCTGCGCGGCGTCGTCAAGCGCTTCGGCCCGATCACCGCCGTCAACGGGCTCGACCTCGAAGTGCCGACCGGCATCTGCCTCGGGCTGCTCGGCCCCAACGGCGCCGGCAAGTCGACGACGATGCGGATGCTGACGGCGCAGTCGATCCCCGACGAGGGCTCGATCGAGGTGCTCGGCTACACGCTGCCCGGCGAGTCGAAGCAGGCGCGCGCGGAGATGGGCGTCGTGCCGCAGCTCGACAACCTCGACGTCGAGCTGACGACGCGCCAGATCCTCACCGTCTTCTCGCGGCTCTACCGGGTGCCGAGCGGGGAGCGCGAGGCGGCCGTGCAGCGGGCGCTGCAGCTCGCCAACCTGACCGAGCGCGCCGACACGCGCGTGGACCTGCTGTCGGGCGGCATGCGCCGGCGGCTGCTGATCGCGCGTGGGCTCGTGCACCAGCCGCGCCTGCTGCTGCTCGACGAGCCGACCGTCGGGCTCGACCCGCAGGTGCGCCAGGAGCTGTGGTCGCTGATCGACAACCTGCGCTCGGCCGGCACGACCGTGTTGATGAGCACGCACTACATCGAGGAGGCGGAGCGGCTCGCCGACACCGTCGCGGTGATGGCGAAGGGCGAGATCGTCGCGCGCGGGCGTCCGCAGGACCTCGTGCGCGAGCACGCCGGCGCGCAGACGCATGAGGTCTATGGCCCGCCGGCCCGGCTGGAGGAGCTGCGCGCCGAGGGCGCGCGCATGGGTTGGACCACCCGGCGCTCAGGCCCCGCGCTGGCGATCCTGCACGCGGAGCGCTACGACGGCACGCTGCCCGAGGGCGTGCGGCGCTCCGCCACGCTCGAGGACGCGTTCGTCGTGCTGACCGGAGAGGAGATCGAGTGAGCGCCACCGCCCAGCCAGCTCCCGTTGCACCGACCGCGCCCGCCGGCCGGCGCCGCCGCCGGCGCATCCACCGCATCGAGCCGACCGCCGTCTTCGGCGTGATGACGCGCGACATGACCGTCTTCACGCACAACTGGAAGACGACGACGTTCTCTTCGATCGTCGAGCCGACGATCTACCTGCTCGCGTTCGGCTTCGGCTTCGGCGCGCTGATCAGCTCGATCAACGGGCTCGACTACGAGCAGTTCGTCGGCACCGGCGTCGTCGCCACGGCGGTGCTGTTCTCGGCAGCGTTCCCGGGGATGTACGGGACGTTCCTGAAGTACCGCTTCCAACGAACCTATGACGCGTTCTTGGCCGCGCCCGTGGACGTCGACGAGATCGTCAGCGCCGAGGTCCTGTGGATCGGGATCCGTGCCGGCGTCTACGGCAACGCGCCGCTGCTGGTGGCGATGGCGTTCGGGCTTGATCCGCTGCCGACGGCGCTGCTCGTCCCGTTCATCTGCTTCGTCACCGGCTGCGCGTTCGTCGCGTTCGGCGTCGCGATCGCCGGCACCGCCAACTCGATCGACAACTTCAGCTACATCACGAGCGGCGTGCTGACGCCGATGTTCCTGACGGCCGGCACGTTCTTCCCGATCTCGTCCTTCCCGGCCGGGATCGAGGCGCTCGCGCAGGTCAACCCGCTCTACCACTGCGTCCAACTGGTGCGGGATGCCGTGGTGCTCGGGCTGGAGCCGATGGACCTCGTCCACCTCGGCGTGCTGCTGTTGTTCGGCGGTGTCATGTGGCGAATCGGCATCCGTCAGCTGGGCAAGCGGCTGATCGACTGAGCGACCGTCGTGCCGGCCGCTCCGCGCTTCTTCGTCGACGTCGGCTCGCCGTATACGTACCTGGCAGCGGAGCGGGTCGAGGCGGTGCTGCCGGTCGCGCCGGTGTGGGAGCCGGTGCTGCTGGGCGCGGTGTTCCAGGCGCGGGGGTCGGGGTCGTGGTCGTTGACGGAGGGGCGCTCAGAGGGCATCGCCGAGGTCGAGCGGCGGGCCGCGGCGTATGGGTTGCCGCCGGTGCGCTGGCCCGAGCCCTGGCCGGGCAACACGCTCGTGGCGATGCGGGCGGCGGTGGCGGCCGACCTCCGCGGCGCTGGCCGTGCGTTCCTGTTGGCCGCGCTGCGGCTTGGGTTCCGGGACGGACGCGACCTGTCAGACCCGGCGGCCGTGGCGGACGCCGCGTCGCTGGCCGGCCTCGAGGGGGATGAGCTGCTGGCCGCGGCGGCCACGCCAGAGGTGAAGGCGGCGCTCCGCGAGCGCACTGACGCCGCGGTGGCGCTCGGCGTACGCGGAGTCCCGACGGTGCTGGTCGGGGACCAGGCGTTCTGGGGCGATGACCGGCTGGAGGACGCCGCGACGGTCTGCTGAGGAGTGGGGATCAGGGTCCGGTATGCGGTCCCGAATCCCCGGTCCTCGCCCGCGCCGCCGCGCTCAGACGACGAGGCGCCGCAAGCCGCCGTAGATCTCGGCGGTCTGGCGGGCGATGTCGGCCCAGTCGAAACGCAGGACGTGCTCGCTGGCCTCGGCGACAAGGCGGTTGCGGAGGGCGTCGTCTGACAGCACGCGCTCCATCATCTCGGCGAGCGAGGCGGGGTCGCGCGACTGGAAGCGCAGGCCCACCTGCTCGTTGGGGACGACCTCTCGCAGACCGCCGGTGTCGGCGACGATGCACGGGCAGCCCGAGGCCATCGCCTCCAGCGCGACGAGCCCGAACGGCTCGTAGATCGACGGCACCACCGTCAGGTCGGCGATGCGGTAGAGCGAGTGCAGGACGTCGTCGCCGATCCAGCCGAGGAAGGTTCCGTGGGGTGTGAGGCCGAGCTGGTCGGCCTGAGCGCGCAGCTCGGCCTCGGCGGTGCCGGAGCCCGCGACGAGGAAGCGCACGTTGCCGAGGCGCTCGATCACGCCCGGGAGCGCCTCCAGCGCGATCTGGAAACCCTTCTCGTAGACGAGCCGCCCGACGAGCAGCACAAGCCGCTCCTGAGGGGCGGCGAAGCGGGCGCGCAGCGAGTCGAGGTCCTCGACGGGCTGCAGGTCGAGCGGGTCGATCCCGTTCGGGATCACCGCGACGCGCGCCTCGTCCAGCTCGTAGATGTCGGAGACGTGGTCGCGCATGTAGTGCGAGCAGGTAATGACCGCGTCGGCCTTGTTCGCCATCCACGTCTCGACGCCGTGGATATGCGTCTGCGGGTACTTGTCGACCCAGCCCTGGTGGCGGCCGTACTCGGTCGCATGGATCGTCACGACCCACGGGCAGCGCAGCCGGCTGGCGAGCTCGTGACCCGCGGTCGCCACCAGCCAGTCGTGGCCGTGCACGAGGTCGAAGCCCATGCGCTCGCCGAGCTCGATGCCGGCGGCGACCATGTCGGCGTTCATGTGCTCGACCCAGGCGACGAACTGCTCCAGGTCCTTCGGCTTGCGCGGCTCGCGCACGCGGTGCACGTAAACCCCCTCGACCTCCTCCGCCGCCGCCATCCGCTCGTCGCCGCGGGTCAGGACGTGCACTTCGACGTCGTGCTGCACAAGCTGCTCGGAGAGCTTGCGCACATGCCGCGCAAGGCCGCCCTCGATCAGAGGCGGGTACTCCCAGGAGAGGATGAGGATGCGGGGGGAGGCCATACAGGGATTTGGCTCTCCGGCCAAGCGACCGGCCGCGGGGAGTCTAGAGCCGCGGGCGAGCCGAGCCCCCCAGCAGGTGCGGAGATGCCGCGGGCGTTAGCCCAGCAGCACCTCCGTCACGCGCTGCGGCGGATCGAGGGCCAGCAGCTCGGGACGCTTGAGATAGACCTCGCGCAGCATCTGAACCGCGAGCTCGGTCGCCCGTGCGCTGTCCTGCGCGATGGTCTTCCTCGGGTGCTCGCCGTGCACGATGGCCGACCGGGCGTCGTACAGCTTCTTCAGTTCCGGTTGGAGCTCCTTGCGCTCCTCGGCGTCGGCGCCGAGCAGCGTCGCGACGCATGTGGAGAGGCGGAAGGACAGCTCGGCGCTTCGTCCGAACAGGTTCTCCCACACGATCACGGCGTCGATCAGCGCATCGGACGGATCCTGCTCGGTGAGCGCGCGGAGGCAGCGCGTCACGGCGATGTCGGCGTCCTCGGGATGGACGTCCTCCACGACGCCGGCCATGTGCGCGAGGGCGACGTGCTCGGCCTCGCCCGCCAGCGAGAGCTGCCGCTGGAGCCGTTCCGGCGGACAGTCGAAGACCGACGGCTCGGTCGGCCGTACCGCAGCCAGCCAGGCCCAGTTCACGCCGACCGGCAGGACCGACGGCGGCTGCGCCAGGAGCGCTGCAAGCCCGACCTTCCTCGCGCGATCGATCGCCTCGCGCCGCAGCCGGCCCGTGGTCGGGCTGAAGTCCTTCGGCTGCAGGACCAGCACCGTCTCCAGCTCGAACTGCAGGACCGCCTGGGCGGCCGGCGCCTCCTCGACAAAGTCGCGATCGGCGGGCCGCCCCGGCCGGATCACGCCCCACGGGGTCGAGATATGGTCGGACCCGCGGTCGAGCTCCAGGCCGCCGAGCCCGACGAGCACCGGGATCGAGTACCGCTCCCCGGCCAGGCCTGCGCGCAGGCGGTCGAGGAAGCGCGGAAGCTCGTCGAGCAGCGCCGCGACGCCGCGCTCCCCGCGCGCGCGGACGAGGTCGTAGGCACCATGGATCAACGCTGTCAGCAGGTCGCCGCCCAGAGGCACGGGCAGCGCCACGAAGAGCTTGCTGCCGAGACGCGGCCGCCGCCCCAGCTCGTGCAGAGCCGTCGGCTCGTAGAGCAGCACGCGCAGCTCGGCGTCGGCCGCGAGCGCCGCCAGCGCTCGCTCGCACGCAGGGTGGCTGTCCACGGACACGGCGCCGACGCGATAGCGCCCGTCTCCGGGCTCGACGCCGGTCTCGGCCAGGCCGCCGTAGGTCGACTCCCAGAGGGAGAAGACCGGGGCGATGTCGCGCGCGATCTCGCTCAGCGGCCGGGCGACAGGATCGGTGGTCGCGATCTGCGGACGCTCGCCGCCCGCGTCCGCGCGCAGCCCTGCCGCCAGGGTGGTCCCCGCGTCCTTCGACCAACCGCACAGGTCCTCGGCAACCGCGCTGATCCGGAGCGACAGCGCCGAGTTCGGGTCGCGCTCGACCCGCTCGACGATGGCGCCCAGCTTGGCGGCGACGATCGCCTGCTTCCCGCGCAGGAGCTCGGTGTCGGCACCGCCTCCGACGAGCGCGTTCAAGCGGCCCTGATCGAATGCCAGCGACTCCGCAACGAACGTGTCGCCGAGTCGCTCGACGATGCGGCCGAAGGACAGGGTCTGCATCGGCCAGGAGGCTAGATCAGCCCTTCGGGGGACGCGCCGCATCGTGCACAGGAGCAGCCGCGGCGAGTGCGGCGAGATGCCCGGCGGCGCGCTCGCGTGGGTAGGGGCCGGCGAGGTCGTTCGTGACCTGGAAGGCCCAGTCGCTGGACTGCAGCAGCAGCAGCTCGCGGACGGCGACCGGGTGGGGGCGGGCGCTGCCGGCGAGCGTGCGCAGCTCGGCGTCGCGCGCCTGCCAGGCGAGGTCGGCCACCTGGGGGCCGTCCCAGGTCGCGAGCGTGCGCGGAGTCCCCCAGGTGGTCGTGGGGAGGCCGCCGGACGGGGCGGCGACCGGCTCGTGGCGTGCGAGTGCGGCGTCGAGCGGCGTGAGCGCGAGCCCCTGGCGCTCGGCCTCCTCCAGCACCGCCGCGAGCCACGCTATCCCCTCGTACCACCAGTGGCCCAGCAGCTCGGTGTCGAGCGCGCAGACGACGAGCGCGGGACGGCCGAGCGCGGCGGCTCCGGCGTCGAGGCGGGCAATCGTGCGAGCGACGAACTCGGCGGCGTGTGCGCGTGCCTGCTGCAGCGCGGCGGCGTGGTCGTAGGTGCCGCCGTCGTTGCGCCAGACGCGGTGGTGGTGGACGGTGAAGGCGTGGTAGTCGCGGTAGGTGGGATGCGCCGGGTAGCCGCCGTCGCTCCAGACGAGCTCCATCGTCGCGCGGTCGATTGGGACGAGCACGGGCCCGTCCTCGGTGGCGATCGGGGCGAGCTGCGCGGGCGCGCCGTAGCCGAGCACGTCGGTGAGGTCGACGCACGTCGCGTGCACGCCGGCTTCCTCCAGCAGCGGGTCGAGCCACCGCGCGTGGGCGCACTCCGGCAGCCAGAAGCCGCCGGCCCACTCGTCGAAGCGGGCGCGGTGGGCGGCGATCCCGCTCTCGACCTGGAGGCGGACGCCAGCGCTGGTGGCGAGCAGCGGCAGCACGGCATGGGTGGCGGATGAGGTCCAGCTCGCATGGGGCGCGAGCGCGCCCAGCAGGTCGCCGCCGAGCGCCTCGAAGCGGGTGAGCGCGCGCTCGTAGTCGCCGGCGGCGCGCTCCAGCTCGCGCGCGAACGCCTCGTTGCCGCTCTCGCGGCAGCCGGCGATGTCGATCGCGTGCGTCTCGCGCCGCACGTCGCGCAGGAACGTAGTGAAGCGGTCAGGGACTCCAGCGGCCTCGAGCTGGTCGCACAGAACCGGCGTGAGCGAGAGCGTCAGCGGTGTCGGTCCGCGGTGCCGCTCGAACACGTCGAGCAGCGGCAGGTAGCACGTCGCCATCGCCTCCCACAGCCACTCCTCGCCGAACGGCCAGGTGCCGTAGCCCTCGACATAGGGCATGTGGGTGTGCAGGACGAGCGACAGCTCGCCGCGGTCTGACGGTGGCGCCGCGCTCACACGCGGCAGACTGCCAGGAAGTCCAGCGCGCGGTCGAGACTCGGACCCCGCCCGCCCGCGTAGACCACCGCGAAGTCGGATGCCGCGATCGCCGGGGTGAAGCGGTCGTAGAAGGGCTTCGTCAGGCCCAGGCGCTTGTGCACCGCGTCCCAGCCGAGCTTCAGCGCGAGCGCGTGGATGCGCAGCTTGCGGGCGTGGTGCAGGCCGAGCAGCTCGACGTGCTGGAAGTGCGCCTCGCACAGCTCGCGGTACTCGTGCGCGCGGTACTCCTTCACGTGCCAGGGGTTCTCGGACTTCTGGGCGCCGGGTGGCGCGAGCGTCAGCAGGTTCGGGGTCGAGACGTACGCGACGCCGCCGGGCGTGAGCATCGACTTGAAGTGCTCGAGGATCTCCCCCGGGTTCTGCACGTGCTCGATCGTCTGCAGGAAGACGACCGCGTCGCACTGCTCGGAGAACGTCTCGACGAGGTCGCGCTCGAAGCGCAGGTTCTGGCGCACGTAGCGCAACCGCGCGTGCTCGTGCGCCTCGGGGTTCGCGTCGACACCGACGACGGAGGCGGCGCCGCGGGAGAGCACCTCGGAGCCGTAGCCCTCCCCGCACGCCATGTCGATCACGCGCTTGCCGGTGACCCGAGCCCCGATCCACTCGTAGACGGCAAGGTGGCGGCGGTACCAGTAGTTCTCCTCCGGCACGTCCGGCAGCGTGCGCTCGCCGGTGAGCGAGAGGGGTGGAACGCCGTCCGGTTGGTTCGACTGAACGTATGCGGTTTCCATGAGAGGTGGTCCTGTTTGGCAGGTGTGGAATGTCGTGCCGGCGGTGACCATAGAGCCTCCCGCCCCTAGGAGGTGGAAGGAGAGCAAGCGGTCTAAATGACCTAGGTGGCCGTTCGCGCTCAGCATTTCTGACCCGCGGCCATGAGGGCGACAGCCCAAGGCTCAGACCCGCGTGATCGCCCCGCCGGCAAACCAGCGAACAAGCGTCAAGGCCAGGTGAACAGCAGAATCCGCCTCTTGTGGGGACATTCCCAGGGGAACGTCTCGATCGTCGGTGCCGTGACGCTTATGTGTCTTCCACATGGCCTCCATCACAGGCACGACAACGGAAGAGTCTCCCAGGACGAATGAGAACTTCTGAGGAGCATCCCCAATCGCGCGGAGCATCTTTCCGAGCGTTGCCTCCGAGTCTCTCGGCGATACAACAGGCTTTGCGGCTGCCTCCACCGCCATAAGAGCTTGGAAGTACGCCTGATCAGGGTTGGGATCGCGACCAGCCAAGTGTTGCCAGGCAGCTCTGAGATGAGCCCCGGCCCGCTCCGCCACTGGCACGATCTGCTCGATGGCGTCACGCACCGGACCGATCGCCCTCCGTGTAAGCGCGTAGTTCCCGCCGTCAATCGCCGTGACTTCCCAAGCAGACCCGCCAGCAAGGAGGATGGCTCCGAGCTCTTGCGCAGTTTCGTCCGCCGTGTACAGCGCATGAGTCTCGCTCAGGTGATGGAGCGTGTAGTCAAGGATGTCAAGCCCGACCTCGCCGTCCTTGAGCGCTACACGTTGCTCCAATGCATCTGCGATGGAACGGGTGTTGAGCTCCCACGGCAACGGCGGATCAAGATGCATCCGTGCCTGGAGCTTCCGCATCCAGTCTGTGAAGTAGTGGACGCCGCCTGTATCCGTATGGGTGCGAATGAAGGGTCGCAGCCAGGAGCACACGGGCTCCAGTAACCACGTCGGAATGCCCTCGTGATGGATATCGAAGGACGTGCCTGTCTTGCCTCGTGCTGACAGAGGTCGATAGCTCATCTGGCCGGAAGCGTTCCATAGCGGGCGGACGCGGGACGCTACGAGATGGCCGCGATTCGCCAGGTCCCTCCGATGGTGGGAAGACCAGCCGCTGATTACAGAACCCGCAGCGCCGACGCCTACGACCTGTATGCCCGGCTAGCGCACCGTGGTCGGAAGCTAGAGGCGGCTTCCGCGAGGGTGCAACAGCTTCGCGTCACTCACTGGCGCTTACCGAAACGGAATGGCACTCGCATGAGGGCCGACACAGTAATGTGCCGCGCCGCATGGAGGCTCCACGCACCGACGACGACATCCGCGACGTCAACACGCGCTACCACGACGTCGCCGCGAACAGCTACGACGCCAAGTGGGGCATCGACTTCGGCGAGCCCGGGCAGGCGCAGGTGCTCGGCAAGCTGCGCAAGGTCCTGGGCCGCGACGCGCTCGCGGCTGGCTTCGGCCGCTCGCTGGAGATCGGCTCCGGCACCGGCTACTTCTCACTGACGCTGCTGCAGGCCGGCACGATCCGCGAGGCCGTCTGCACCGACATCTCCCCCGGGATGCTCGCGACGCTGCGCGGCAACGCCGAGCGGCTCGGGCTGGAGGTCGAGACGGTCGCGACCGATGCGGAGGCGCTGCCGTTCGAGGACGCCTCGTTCGACCTCGTGCTGGGCCACGCGATCCTGCACCACATCCCGGACCTGAAGCGCGCGTTCGCGGAGTTCCACCGCGTGCTGAGGCCCGGCGGCACGGTCGTGTTCGCCGGCGAGCCGTCGCGCTACGGGGATCGGCTGGCGCGCGTGCCCAAGCGCGGCGCAGCCGCCGTCGCGCCGCTTTGGCGGCGTGCGATCGGCGCGCGGCCGGCGGGGAGCGCCGCCGCGGCGACCGGCAACGGCCACGCCCGCGGCCCCCACGATCCGCACGCCGAGGATCACGCGCTGGAGCGCTTCGTCGACATCCACGCCTTCGCCCCCGGCGACCTCGCCGCGACCGCCCGCGGGGCCGGCTTCGCCGACGTGAACGTGCGTGGCGAGGAGCTGGTAGCGAACTGGTTCGGCTGGACCAACCGCGTGTTGGAGGCAACCGCCGAGCCCGACGACGTGCCGTGGGGCTGGCGGCAGTACGCCTACCGCGGCTACCTCACGCTGCAGAAGCTCGACGAGCGCCTGCTCGAGGGCCGACTGCCGGCGGCCATCTTCTACAACCTGCTGATCTCCGCGAAGAAGCCCTAGCCGCGCGTCGCCGCGTAGCGCGCGAGTGCACGCTTGCGCTCCTCGGCGTGGTCGACGACCGGCGCCGGGTAATCGCGGCCGATCGCGCAGCCGGCCGCCTCTTGCTCCTCGGCGGTCATCCGCCACGGCTCGGCGACCCGCTCGTCGGGAACTGCACGAAGCTCCGGGACCCAGCGGCGCACGTACGTGCCGTCCGGATCGTGGCGCTGCTGCTGCAGCGTCGAGTTGAGGATCCGCTTGAAGACGGGCTGGGGATCGACGCCGACGGATGCGATCCACTGCCAGTTGCCGTTGTTCTGAGCGATGTCGCCGTCGAGCAGCCAGCGCATGAACCAGGCCTCGCCGGCGCGCCAGTCAAGCTGCAGGTCCTTCGTCAGGAAGGAGCCGACGACCAGCCGTGCGCGGTTGTGCATCCAGCCGCTCGCGCGCAGCTGGCGCATTCCGGCGTCGACGAGCGGGAAGCCCGTGCGCCCCTCCTGCCAGGCGGCGAGCAGCGCGTCGTCGGTGTCCCATTCGAGCGCGCGCAGGCGCTCCTGGTGCTCGCGGCGGCGGTCGGCCGGGTGGTGCAGCAGGACGTGCGCATAGAAGTCACGCCAGGCGAGCTGACGGACGAACGCATCGGCGCCCTCGCCTCCTCGGCGACGCGCCCGCTCCTCCACCTCGCGCGGCGAGATACAGCCGAAGTGCAGGTACGGCGAGAGCATCGAGGTTCCGCCGGCGAGGCGATCGTGGCGCTCGTCGTAGGCGTCGAGGTCGTCGGCAAGGAAGCGGGCGAGCGCCTCGCGCGCAGCGGCCTCTCCCGCCGCGACCGCTCGCTCCGCCAGGTCGTCGGTGAGCCCGAGGTCGGCGAGCCGCGGGACCTCGTCCCTCGCGACGCCCGGCGGCAGTGGGATCTCCGCGGGCGCGCGATGGACCGGACGCCGCTCAAGCACGTCCCACACGCGGTGGAACGGTGTGAAGACGGTGAACGGCTTGCCGCCCTGCGTGCGCGGTCTGCCGACATCCGCGGCGAAGTTCCCGGGGCCGGGCACGGCCTCGATGCCGGCCTCCGCAAGAGTGGCCGTGACACGACGGTCACGCGCCATTGCATACGGCGTCGCATCGCTCGACCAGTAGACCGCGGACGCTCCCACCTCCGCCGCCAGCGCCGGCAGCTCGCGCTCAGGCGCGCCGCGCCGCATCACGAGCCTGCCGCCGCGCTCGCGGAGGGCACCGTCGAGCTCGCGCAGGCAGTCGAGCAGGAACGCCGCCCGCGGGCCTGACGCGAAGCGCCCGCCGAGCAGCACCGGGTCGAGCACGAACACCGGAACTACGTGCTCGTGCGCTTGCAGCGCCGCCACGAGCGGCGGGTGGTCGTGGACGCGCAGGTCGCGCCGCAGCCAGACGATCGCGGTCATCGAAGGTTCATACGCTCGCAGCGGGGCCGGCGGCTCACTCGCCGAGCCATACACTTGCCAGCGTGCCCGATCGCCTCGTCCAGGACTTCCCCCTCTTCCCGCTCGGCATGGTCGCGCTGCCGCACGAGATGGTGCCGCTGCACATCTTCGAGGAGCGCTTCAAGACGATGATGGAGGAGTGCCTGCTCGGGGAGAGCGAGTTCGGGATCGTCTGGCTTGCCGACGACGGCCTGCGACCAGTCGGCTGTGCTTGCGAGATCACCGAGGTGCTCGAGCGGATGGAGGACGGGCAGCTCAACCTGCTGACCCGCGGGACGCGCCCCTTCCGCATCGTCGAGCGCGAGGACCGGCTGCCCTATCCGGCCGGCACGGTCGAGTTCCTCAAGGACAAGGACGAGGGGGTCGACGCCGCCGTCGCGGCACTCGCTCGCGAGACGTACGCCGAGCTGGTCGAGCGCGCCACCGACAACCGCCCCGAGCAGCTCGATCTCGCCAAGATGACCGCGTACGCGATGGCCGCCACCGTCGACTTCGGGCTCGACGCCAAGCAGGGCCTGCTTGACCTCCGCTCCGAGACCGCCCGCCTGCGACTCGTCACGCGGCTGTTCCGCGCCGCGATGAAGCGCCTGGACTTCGTCTCCCACGCACAAGGGCGAGCGCGGTCGAACGGCAAGGTGCGGTTCACGTAGGCCGCTCGCGACATCGTCCTGCCTGATGGTCGCAGGACGACCACAAGACAGGACGGCGCTAGAGGCAGGCGGCGCCTATCGCGCCAGTCCGCAGACGTCCTTCGCGACCGTCCGCGCGAAGGCGACGACGGGACCCAGCTCGGGTCGCCGACCTGCATCGACGTCGCTGAACGTCACGGTTCCCTCCTTGTAGCGGAGGCGGTAGCGGAGGAGGGCGTCGGGGCGACGTGGGAGGACGAGGTCTTCTTGGGCGTCCTCGGTGAGCGAGGTGGCGATGTGGCGGGCGTCGAGCAGGAGCGGGTCGGGGAGGCGCTGCTCGGGGCCGCCGTTGCAGCGGACGGTGCCGCCGTCGCCGACCAAGAGGGTGAGGTGGGCGCCGGGGAGCGTGCCGGTGCGGCTGAGGATGAAGAGGTCGGGGTAGGCGGCGCCGCAGCCGCCGAGGGCGAACGCTGCGGACAGCGCGCCGAGCAGCAGGAGCGCACGCGCGCACGCGCTGCGGTGGGGTCGACTGGCCACGCCGCGCCTCACGCCACCACCGCCGCCCCGCCGCGCCGTGGATCGCCGCCGCCCGAAAAGACGCCGGTCGACGGATCGTGCTCGACGGCCTGCACACCCCCGAAGAAAAGATTCAGGCCGCGAAAGCGGGCGATCGCGTGGCCGGCGGCCTCGAGGTGGTCGACGTCGAGGCCGGGCTCGGCGTAGACGACGCCGTCCTCGTAGTGCAGGCGCGGTGCTCGGACGGCCTCGTCGGCGCTCATGCCGTGATCGACGACGGCGACGATCGTCTGCAGGATCGCGGAGCGGATGCGGTTGGAGCCGGCGCTGCCGAGCACGAGCTCGGGGACGCCGTCCCGCAGCACGACGGTCGGGGCCATCATGCTCGGCAGGCGGCGGCCGGGCGGGAACGTGTGGAAGCCAAGCGGGTTGAGGTCCTGCTCGCCGAGCATGTTGTTGAGGTGGATGCCCGTTCCAGGCACGACGATCCCCGCTCCCTCGCCGTTGGAGCACGTGACGCTGCACGCGCCGCCAGAGCCGTCCAGCACCGCGATGTGCGTGGTCGAGCCGAGCCGCCCGGCGAGAAAGCGATCGAGGAAGCCGTCTTCGTCGAGACCGTCGAGGAACGAGGGCGTGCGCTCGCGCTGCGTCGCCTCCATCGTCGCGACGAGCACCTCCAGCGCGGGCGGAGCGGAGCCGGCCCCGCCGTCGGCACGCTCCAGCAGCCCGAGCGCGTAGGCGATAAGCGTGCCGCCGGCTGACGGCGGCGGGTTCGTCAGCACCTCGCGGCCGCGATAGGCGGCGCGCACCGGATCGCGCGCGACGACCTCGTAGGCGGCAAGGTCCGCGGCCGTCAGCAGCCCGCCTTGGTCCGCAAGCGCGGCGACGATCGCCGCCGCGACGTCGCCCTCGTAGAAGGGCCGCGCGCCCTCGGCTGCCAGCAGCTCCAGTGCGTCGGCCAGCTCGGGCTGGCGCACGCGCTCGCCCTCTTTCAGCAGCGTGCCGCCCGGCGCGTAGACGGCGGCGACCTCGGGCGTCAGCGTGACGATGCCGTCGAGGATCTCGACGACGTAGGCCTGCGGCTCGTTCAGCGGCACGCCCGCGCGAGCGTGCGCGACGGCAGGCGCCGCCAGCTCCGCCAGCGGCATGCGCCCGAAACGCTCGGCGGCCGCGCAGACACCGTGCGGCATCCCGTACGTGCCGACCGACGCCGCGCCGACGTTGAACATCTGCACCGCGTCGCCGAACGACACGTCGACGGGGACCAGCTCCGCGCGCGCCGCAGGATCAGTGCCGCGCCCCGGCACCTCCACGAAGAAGTCGAGCAGGACTGGCTCCCCGCCCACCCCGCCGCCGTCCGGCCACAGCGGCCCTCCGTCGCGACCCGGCACGACGAGCATGTAGCCGCCGGCACCCAGCCCGGTCAGCAGCGGCTCGGCGGCGAACGAGGTGAGCATCGCCGCGAGCGCCGCGTCGACCGCGTTGCCGCCGGCGCGCAGCACGGCGGCACCGGCCTCGGCGCTCAGAGGATGCCCGGCAGCGACGACGCCGCGGGAACGTGGAGAGCCGGCTGACCCGGCCGCGAGAGAGCTCACGGCCGGGAGCATGCCATCAAGCGCTACCTGTGCGGGATGAACTCGGGCACGTCGAGCTCCGAGTGCCGCGCGCCGATCGGCCGCGACGTCGGAGCGGTGCGTGCGATGCGCGGCTCGCCGGCAGGCTCGCGCAGCATCATGCCGCCGGGCTCGCGGGCGGCACGCGGCGGACGCCGCTCGCCGTAGCCGGTCGCCACGACGGTGACCCACACCTGGTCGTCGAGCTTGTCGTCGACCATCGCGCCGAAGATGATGTTCGCGTCCGGGTGCGCCGCCTCGGAGACCGCCTTCGCGGCCTCGTTGACCTCCCACAGCGAGAGGTCGCGGCCGCCGGTGATCGACAGCAGGATCGAGCGGGCGCCCTCCATCGACGTCTCCAGCAGCGGGGACGCCACGGCCTGCTCGGCCGCGTCGATCGCCCGGCGGTCGCCGGTGCCCATGCCGATGCCAAGCAGCGCGTTGCCGGCCTCCGACATGATCGTGCGCACGTCGGCGAAGTCGAGGTTGATCAACCCCGGCAGCGTGACGAGGTCGGAGATGCCCTGGACGCCTTGGCGCAGCACGTCGTCGGCGACGCGGAAGGCGTCGACCATCGCGGTGCCGCGGTCGAGTACGGACAGCAGGCGGTCGTTCGGGACGACGATCAGCGTGTCGACCTCGGCCGCCAGCGCCTCGACGCCCTCGTCCGCCTGACCCTTGCGGCGCGAGCCCTCAAAGCCGAACGGCTTCGTGACAATGCCGACGGTCAGCGCGCCGACCTCGCGGGCGATGCGCGCCACGACAGGCGCCGCGCCCGTACCGGTGCCGCCACCGGCGCCGGCCGTGATGAAGATCATGTCCGAGCCCTTGAGCAGCGACTTGAGGCGGTCGTACTCCTCCATCGCCGCCTTGCGGCCGATCAGCGGATCGGAGCCGGAGCCGAGGCCGCGTGTCAGGCCCTCGCCGATCGACACGGTCAGGTGCGCCGCGGACTGCTGCAGCGACTGCTGGTCGGTATTAACGGCGATGAACTCGACGCCCGCGACCTCCGCCTCGATCATGCGGTTCACGGCGTTGACGCCGGCACCGCCGACGCCGACGACGCGCAGCACCGGGCCGAGCCCGTTGGGACGGCGCGTGGCGTGCTCGTCATCCTCGTAGACGCTGCGGCGCGGTGCGGGAATCGGATCGAGAATGTTCTCCGGGATGTCGGAGGAGAAAGCCTGGCGCAGACGCTCCTGCGGCGAAGGCACCGCCGGCTCGGCCTCGACCGGCGCAGCGGTCTGGGCAGCGTCAAGCGAGGGGTGCGGCACGCCGCTCTCGCGCGGGTGACGCGGCGCAGGGGCAGCCGGCGCCTCAGGCGCAGCGGCGTCCGCGGCGGGAGCGTCTGTCGTCTCCAAGCCGTCCTCGTCCGTCTTGCGGAAGAGGGCCGCGAGCGGACCCTCCCTCATGCTCGCACGCTTACCGCTTGCCATTGCCGAGGACCTCCTTCGCCAACGCCCGATAGGAATGGGCCGCAACGCCGTCGGGCTCGTACTTCAGCACCGACATGCCCTTGACGGGAGCCTCTGCGAAACGAACCGTCTTGCGGATCCGCGACGCGAACACGCGGTCGCCGAAGTTCTCCTCGAGGATCTCGATCGCCTCCTTGGCGTGGAGCGTCCGCGTGTCGAACAGCGTGGGCAGGATGCCCTCGATCTCGACGTCGGGATTCAGGTTCTCGCGGATCATCGACAACGTGTTCTGGAGCTGAATGAGGCCCCGCATCGACAGATACTCGCATTGCACGGGGACGATCACCTTGTGCGCCGCCGTCAGCGCGTTGATCGTCAGCAGCCCGAGGCTCGGCGGGGTGTCGATGAAGATGAAGTCGTAGTCCTCCTCGATCGCCTTGAACGCCTTCTGCAAGGAGCGCTCGCGGCCGATCTGGGCAGCCATCGCGATCTCCGCGCCGGCGAGGTCGATCGAGGAGCAGGCGACGTCGATCTCGCGCTTGCGGATCGCCTCGCGGATCGAGGTGTGGTGGACGAGCACGTCGTACATCGACGTCTCGACCGTGTCGGGGTCGATCCCCTGCGACATCGTCAGGTTGCCCTGGGGGTCCATGTCGCAGCAGAGCACGCGGTGGCCCTCCTCGGCAAAGGCCACGGCGAGGTTCAGGGTGGTGGTGGTCTTGGCGACGCCGCCCTTCTGGTTCGCGAAGGCGATCACCTTGGCCTTGGCGCTCACAGCAGTCTCCGATGCGGTGGGGAACCCATACGCGGGGGTATTCGCAGTCGTGACGGGGATTCCTCCTCTGCGCGGTGGCTAGTGTCCCGCCCGCGTGCCCGGTCTGTCCGACAAACGGCTGCTGTTCATCACCGGCAAGGGCGGCGTCGGCAAGACGACGGTGGCGATCGCGCTCGGGATCGCGGCAGCCCGGCGGGGTCTGCGCACGATCGTCGCCGAGCTCAGCGGGCAGGACCGCGTGGCGACCTCGTTCGGCGTCGGCGGCGCCGCCAGGCCAGGCCAGGAGGTCGAGGTCGCTGAGAAGCTCTTCGCGATCTCGGTCGATGCGAACGTCGCGATTGAGGAGTACCTGCACGAGCGCGCCGGCCTGATCGGCGACCGCCTTGCCGGCGCGGGCGCATTTCGCGCGTTCGCCGCCGCAACGCCGGGGATGCGCGAGCTGGTGAGCATCGGGAAGGTCTGGGAGCTGGCGCAGGATGAGCGCCGCGTGCCGGACGGGCGTCCCTTCGACCTCGTGATCGTCGACGCGCCGGCGTCCGGCCACGGCCTCGGGGCGCTGCGTACGCCGAGCACGTTCGCCGAGATCGCACGCGTCGGCCCGATCGCCCATCAGGGACGCACGATCGACGCGA
The DNA here is from genome assembly GCA_963774115.1 of uncultured Actinomycetes bacterium. GTDB lineage: Bacteria > Actinomycetota > Thermoleophilia > Solirubrobacterales > Solirubrobacteraceae > Conexibacter. Next base: position 599,190 of record CAVZDN010000001.1, read on the forward strand.
CGCTGCGTGACCCGGCGCAGACCGGCGTCGTCGCCGTCGCGCTGCCGGAGGAGATGCCGGTGACGGAGACGCTTGCGCTGCAGAGCGCGCTCGCCGAGGAGATGGGGATCGAACTGGCGGCGCTGATCGCCAACGCGGTGGTCCCGGACCGCCTGGGGCCGCGGCAGGCGCGCACGGTCGCGGACGGGCTCGGGCGCGACAGCATCTCCCCCGCCGTCCACGCCGCCCTGCGCGCCGCGCTCTCCGAGCACGCCCGCGCCGCGACGCAGCGCGAGCAGCTCGCACGCCTCGCAGAGGGCACGGGGTGCGAGCCGCACCGCCTCCCCTACGTCGTCGCGTCCGCCATCGACCGCGCAGCGCTCGACGCGCTCGCCGACGAGCTGGAGCCGCTGTTGTGACCGTCGCGGAGCTGATCGCGGACCGGAGCGTCTGCGTCGTCGGCGGGTCCGGCGGCGTCGGCAAGACGACGACGTCCGCAGCCGTAGCGATGGGGATAGCGGCAGGCGGCGCGAAGGTCGCGGTCGTGACGATCGACCCCGCGCGGCGGCTCGCCGAGGCGCTCGGGCTCGACGACCTGGGCAACGAGCCGCAGCTCGTCGCGCCCGCACTGTTCGCCGAGGCCGGCCTGCCGCTCGCCGGTGAGCTGTGGGCAATGACGCTCGACCCCAAGCGCACGTTCGACGACCTGATCGCGCGGCTCGCACCGGATGCCGGCACGCGCGATCAGATCCTCGCCAACCGCATCTACCGCGAGCTGTCGGGCGCGATCGCAGGCGCCCAGGAGTTCACGGCCGTCGCGAAGCTGCAGGAACTGGCGCAGTCGGGCGACTTCGACCTGATCGTGCTCGACACACCGCCGTCGCGCAACGCACTGGACTTCCTTGACGCGCCAGAGCGCCTGACACGCTTCCTCGAAGGCCGCGCGCTGCGCTCGCTGCTGCGACCGGCGGGGCTCGGGATGCGCGTGCTGGGCCGCGGCGCCGGGTTGGTGCTCGGGTTGCTGCGCCGCGTTACCGGCACTGATCTGCTCACCGACCTGTCCGACTTCTTCCGCCTGCTCGGCGGCTTGCTCGGCGGCTTCGAGCAGCGCGCCGCGCAGGTCGAAGCGCTGCTGCGCGCGCCGACGACGACGTTCCTGCTCGTCACCTCCCCCGAGCGCGAACCGATCGACGAGGCCGTCTACTTCCAGCAGCGCCTCGCCGAGGCCGGCATGTCGCTCGCCGGCGCGATCGTCAACCGCGTCCACGCCGATGAGCTGGGCGACACCGATGTCACCGTCCTGCCCGAGCTGCTCGTCGCCGAGGCCGGCCTGTCTGCCGCGCTCGCACGGCAGGTCGCCGCGGCCTTCGCCGACGAGCATGCGCTCGCTCGGCGCGACGCCGCGAACGTCGCACATCTCGCCGAGCAGCTTGGCGACAGGCTGCCGCTGCTGCTCGTGCCGCTGCTCGACGGAGATGTGCACGACGTGGCTGGGCTGGTCGCCTTGCACCGCCATCTGTCCTAACCGTGACGGCCGCTCAGCCTCGCGGGTCCTGTGCCGGCGGCGGCACGCGCAGCGAGCGCTTGGCCGGGTAGCGGCGCGAGCCGAACGTCGTGACGGCCTTCACGCGCAGCCACCCGCCTCGCGTCGCGATGCTCGTACGTGCGGTCCGCACGAGCCGCAGCCGCACGAGCTTGCGCTTGCCGGACGCGACGCGCACGCGCTTCGCGGTCGCGGCCGTGCGGGTGCCGAGCCGCGCTGAGACGTTCGTCGCGCAGGTGACCGGCGACCGCCGGGGGCAGACGATCCACACGCGCGCGATGGTGTGCGCGCGGTTCAGCCGCACACCGGCGATGACCGCGCGATCGGCGCCCGTCGCGGCCCGCTTCGCGGACGTGCCGCCCGCTCCCGCGGCGCTCGACTGGTCGATCGCGTTCGCCGTGCGGATGATCGTCGTGCGTGTCGACGGGGCGACCCCCGACGTGTTCGCGATCGACCGCAGCAGCGACGTCAGCTGGTCGGCCATGAGCGAGTCCAGCGGCCCAGACGTCTCGCCGATCGTGCCGGCAAGCTGGTCGACGAGCTCTCCCAGTGGAGCCGGCAGGTCCTCGGTCGACGCCACCTGGTCGAGCAGAGACACGAGCGGCGCGAGCGTCTCGCCGGTCGCGGCAGCGCCGTCACCCAGCGCCTCCAGCACGCCCTCGACGTCCGCCACGACGCCGGGATCGAGCGTGAGCCGATCGAGCGGGAGCCCTGGGACCTGCGCCGACCCGAGTGCGTCGCCGAGGTCGTCCAGCAACGACGCGGACGCCGGCGGCAGGTCCTCGACGTCGGCGAGGCCGTGCAGCAGCGTGGCGACCGGAGCGAGCAGCGCGGGCTGCACGCGGGTGCCGTCGCCCAGCAGCGCCGCGACGTCCTCGATCAGCGCTTTCGTATCCGGCGACAGCCCGGGCGCCGCAGCGACATGCTCCAGCAGCGCGCGCAGCTGATCGAAGGCGTCCTCCTGCTGCCCGTCGCCCAGCAGGGTGAGGATCGGCCGCAGCTCCTGCGTGCCCAGCTCGCGGCTGAGCAGCGTGCCGAGATCGCCAACCTGCACCTGCACGACCGGATCGGCCGCAGACCGCGCGTCGCCGCCGTCCGCCGCGCCGGCGCTCGCGGTGCTTGCCAGGATGACGGCGAGCGCGCCGCCAACCGCCTTGGGAGACCGTCTCATGGTGGGCTCCTTCCCACTGGGATGGCCGATGGCCGAGACGGCCGCCGGCCGGTGCACCCCTGCACCGTGGCCCCAGCCGTTCCCCGGACCGGGCAGGTCGCAGTCGAGCTGGTGGACCGTGCACAGCTTTCCGCTCCTACAGCGCACATTCACTGCGCCGCGCGGCGGACGCTCGTTCGAGTGGCACCGCTGGTGCGCACACGCCCGGCCGCGGCGTGCGCGCACCGTTGCGGCGTGACCGCCCCGCTGCGATCCTCGGCGCATCGCCACGACCGAGCAGCCGTCGTCCCAACCCACCTCTCCCCCAACGCCCGCCGAGCGCGCGGCCAGGGGCCGGGCCGCACGCGCGGAAGTGCCACGCTCCTCACACGCCGAGTGGGTGAGGCCACCGGACCGGCCCGATCCGATCGAGCTGCTGGAGGCGCAGGCAACGAGCCGCGTGCCGGAGCTGGTTCCGATCCGCTACGGCCGCATGGCCACCTCGCCGTTCGCCTTCTTCCGCGGATCCGCCGCGGTGATGGCGTCCGACCTCGCCGGCAGCCCGGTGTCCGGCATCCGCGCGCAGCTCTGCGGCGACGCCCACCTCGCGAACTTCGGCGGCTTCGCCTCCCCCGAGCGCGATCTGGTGTTCGACCTCAACGACTTCGACGAGACGCTGACCGGTCCGTGGGAGTGGGACGTCAAGCGCCTGACGGCGAGCATCGCGGTGGCGGCACTGGAGCGCGGCTTTCCCGAGCGCGAGCGACGAGCGACGGTGCGTGGCGCGGCCGCCCAGTATCGCGAGGCGATACGCCGCTTCGCCGGGATGACGATGCTGGACGTCTGGTACGCGCGCCTCGACGAGAGCGAGCTGTCGGGCCTCTTCCGCGAGCAGGCGACCGCGCGCCAGCTCAAGCGCTTCGACAAGACGGTCGCCAAGGCCCGCCGCAAAGACAGCACCCGCGCGTACGCGAAGCTCGCTCGGCGCGTGAACGGCCGCCCGCGGATCGCGAGCGACCCGCCGCTGATCGTCCCGATCGACGAGCTGCTGCCCGACGCGCAGGCGCACGAGCTTGCCGAGCGCCTGCGGGAGCTGATCGCCTCCTACGGCGAGACGCTGCCCGCCGATCGCCGCCACCTGCTGGAGCGCTTCTCCTACGCGGACATCGCGCGCAAGGTCGTCGGCGTCGGCAGCGTCGGCACGCGCGCCTGGATCGTGCTGATGCTCGGCCGCGACGAGCAGGACCCGCTGTTCCTCCAGTGCAAGGAGGCGCAGCCCTCCGTCCTGGAGCCGTTCGCCGGCGCGAGCGAGTGCGCCAACCACGGGCAGCGCGTCGTCGAGGGCCAGCGCCTGATGCAGGCGGCGAGCGACATCTTCCTCGGCTGGGTGCGCACGACCGGCATCGACGGCGAGCAGCGCGACTTCTACGTGCGCCAGCTGTGGGACTGGAAGACCTCCGCCGACCTGGAGACGATCGAGCCGGGGCCGATGGCGATCTACGCGCGCCTCTGCGCCTGGACGCTCGCACGCGCCCACGCGCGCTCCGGCGACGCGATCGCAATCGGCGCCTACCTCGGCTCCGGCGACGCCTTCGACCGCGCGATCGAGGCGTACGCCGAGCTCTGCGCCGAGCAGAACGAGCGCGACCACGAGGCGCTGCTGACCGCGATCGACTCCGGCCGCATCGTCGCCCAGACCGGCGTCTGAACTAGACGGTCCACGTAATCTGCCGGAGCGATGGACGTCGACTTCGCCGCCGAGGGTTTGCTGGACGGGATCGAGGACGAGCGGGCGCGCGCCGACCGCGTCGCGCTGATCGAGGAGCTGATCGCCGACGGCGTGTCGCTGGACGAGCTGAAGCGCGCGGTCGCAGAGGATCGCCTGGTGCTGCTGCAGGTCGAGCGCGCGCTCGGCACGGGGCGCTACAGCGCGCGCGAGGTCGCCGAGCGCGCCGAGGTGCCGGTCGAGCTGGTGCTGCGCCACCGCCAGGCGCTCGGCCTGCCGACCCCGGACCTCGACGAGCGCGGCTTCGGCGACGAGGACGTCGACGCGGTGCTGCGCCTCAAGGCGTTCGTCGCGGCCGGCCTGCCCGAGGAGGGGATCTTGGAGGTCACGCGCGTGCTCGGCGAGGGGCTCGCGCGCGTGGCGGCGACGGTACGCCCGCTCGTCGGCGACGCCTTTCTGCGCCCTGGCGACAGCGAGCGCGAGTTGAGCGCCCGCTACGCGGCGGTGACCGAGCAGCTCGGGCCGCAGCTCGGCGCGGTAATGCAGCGGGTCCTCAACATGCATCTGCGCGAGCAGGTCCGCAGCACCGCGATCGGCGCCGCCGAGCTGGCGTCAGGGCGGCTCGCCGGCGGCACGCGCATGACGATCGCGTTCGCCGACCTCGTCGGCTTCACGAAGCTCGGCGAGCGCGTCCCCGCCGAGGAGCTGGGCGCGGTCGCCGGGCGGCTCTCGGCCCTCGCGACCGATGTCGCGCGGCCCCCGGTGCGGCTCGTGAAGACGATCGGTGACGCCGCGATGCTCGTCGCCCCCGACCCCGATTCGCTGATCGATGCGGCGCTGGAGCTGATCGACGCCGCCGACGCCGAGGGCGAGGAGTTCCCGCGGCTGCGCGCCGGGATCGCGACCGGGGAGGTGCTCGGCCATGCCGGCGACTGGTACGGCAGCCCGGTGAACCTGGCCAGCCGCATCACCTCGATCGCCCGCCCCGCCAGCGTCGTGACGAACGTTGCCACACGCGAGGCAGCGGACGGTGAGCGCTGGAGATGGTCCTCGCTGCCGGCCCGCCGGATCAAGGGCGTCGAAGGGCCGGTGCCGCTGTTCCGGGTGCGGCCGCTCGCGGCGGCGAGCGACTCCTAGCCGACCGGTTCGCCGGCCACGGCCTCGGCCAACAGCTCGTCCGCCAGCGTCCGCAGATCCGAGTCGAGATGTCCGCAGAGGACGTCGCGCAGGAGTGCGCGGAGGTGGCCGGCGAGCTCGTCGACGAGCTGGTCGGCGCCGGTGGCGGGCTGGGCGAGCCCGGCGACGATCGTGCGCTCCATCGCGACGGCGCGGGCCGCGCGGTCGGCGAGCGCGGCACGTTCGTGGGGCAGCGCGCAGATCGCGGCGAGGCGCTGGGCGAGGCGGCCGCTCTCTGCCCCCTCGGGCTCCAACAGCGCGCGCAGCGCGAGCAGGTGGTCGGTGAGGGCATCGAACGGGACCGAGCGCTCGCAGGCCATCTCGAAGCGCGAGAGCGCCCAGGCGACTTCGCCCGAGCGCGGCGTGCGGCGGGTGACCAAGGAGCAGAAGGCGCGCAGCTCGTCCTCCTGTGCGGCGGGGATCGTCGTGCGCGCTCGTGTCCGGCCGCTCGTGCCGAGTGGGGCGATGTGCCAGGTGCCGCCGTCGACGCGCGCCCAGGCGAGCGGGCCGAGCGCGAAGGTGCCCTCCTCGAACAGCCGCAGTGCGGTCAACAGCCGGCGGAAGCTGGTGCGCGCCGTCGTCATCGGCGGACCGGCGATGCGCTCACCCTCGACGGTCAGGACGGCCAGCACGCTGCCGTGTTCGACCTCGCCGGGCGTCGTCCAGACGGCCTCCGGCGGCACGTCGGGAAGCGCCTCGCCGCGGGCGAGCGAGAGCCCGTCGCCGAGCGGCAGCTCGTCGGACTCGAGCGCGAGCCCAAGCACCGGCACAACGACGACCGCCACCTGGCGGCCTTCGTAGAGCGTCGTCTCCAGCTCGGCGTAGGCGGTCGCGAAGCGCTCGGGCTGGTAGCCGAACGCGCTCGACTCCGAGTAGACGGCCGTCAGGAAGGAGCGCAGCACCGCGTCGGCGCGCTCCCGGCGATCCGGCGGGATGCGCGGCTCGCCACGGCGGCGCAGGTAGGCGTCGATCCCGTCGATCGCGCCGAGCGCCCGCGCTGCCGGCAGGTAGCCAGGCAGGCGGTCGAGCACGCCCATGTGCGAGCGGATGAAGCTGCCCGTCAGCGGCCGGTAGCAGTAGAGCGAGCTGCGCGGGGTGGGTGGGGTCGCGATATCCACCACCTCGAAGGGGATCTCCGCGCCGCCAGCGGTCTCGGCGGCGAGCTGCAGTCCGGCTTCCTCGGTGAACGTCTCAAGCAGGCGGTGCAGCGTGCGGTTGCGCATGAAGCGCGTTTCGCCGCCGGCGCGGGCGCTCCTGCCCTCGCAGCGTCGCTTGCAGGCGCTAGACGAGGGCGCCGACGGGCGCCGCGACGTCAGCCGTCTCGGTGGCCGGGGCGCAGCAGTCGTCGTCGCTGCCGCCGAGCCAGCGGCTGCCGTACGCGCGCATGTCTTCGATCAACGGGACGAGCGCGCGGCCCTTCTCGGTCAGCGCGTACTCGACCCGCGGCGGGACCTCGGGGAAGGTCTGCCGCTCGGCGATCCCCTCCTCCTCCAGCGCACGCAGGCGCAGCGAGAGCGTTCGCGGGCTGATGCCCTTCAGCGAGCGCTCCAGCTCACAGAAGCGCGAACGCCCGACGGCGAGGTCGCGGATGATCAGCAGCGTCCACTTGCCGCAGACGATCTCGGCGGTTCGGCAAACGGGGCAGTTGTCGTTGGAGGACATGCCGTCCCCCATGGTAGCGCAAGACTTTCCAAACTGAAGCGAGGCTCATCCGAAGCCGGGCGGCGCGACCGACGGCGCTGTCGCATCGGCGTGCACAGCGACCGGCTCGCGCGGGGGAGCGGGCGCCGGCGGCGCGGGCGGCTGCACCTCGAGCCGCTCGGGCAGCTGCACCTCGGACCGCTCGGACGGCGCGCTTTGGTGCTCCGTCGGCGCGCTCGGGTGCTCGACCCGCTCACCGTCGGCGAGATCGTCCATCGACGTACCGAGACGCCCCTCGGCGGCAACCAAGAGCTTGAAGTCGTGCGGGCTCGTCGCGACCTGCATCGCCTCGTCCATCGAGACGCGCCCGGCCTGCACGTGGTGCAGGAGCGCCTGGTCGAATGTCTGCATCCCGTAAAACTCGCCCTCCTTGATGACCTCGCGCAGGCGGCCGGTCTCCTCCGGGTTGAGGATCATGTCGCGTGCCCGGCCGGTCATCCGCAGGACCTCGCAGACGGCGACGCGCCCGCGCCCGTCGACCGTCGGCACGAGCCGTTGGGAGATGATCCCCTTGAGCGTGCCGGCGAGCATCGCACGCGCCTGCTGCTGCTGGTGGGGCGGGAAGAAGTCGACGATGCGGTTGACCGTCTCGGGCGCATCGACGGTGTGCAGCGTCGAGAGCACGAGGTGGCCGGTCTCGGCGGCGGACAAGGCCGTGTGGACCGTCTCCTCGTCGCGCATCTCGCCGATCAGGATCACGTCGGGGTCCTGGCGCAGCACGCGTCGCAGCGCGCGCTTGAAGGACGCCGTGTCCGATCCGACCTCGCGCTGGTTGAGGATCGACTGCTTGTCCTGGTGCAGGAACTCGATCGGGTCCTCGATCGTGACGATGTGCTTCGAGCGCGTGCTGTTGATGCAGTCGATGATCGCCGCGAGCGTCGTCGACTTTCCCGAGCCGGTCGTGCCGGTCAGCAGGATGATCCCGCGCTCCTCCTCGGCCAGCTCGGAGACGACCGCCGGCAGGCCGAGGTCAGCGACCGTCTTGATCTTCGTCGGGATCGCGCGCATCACGAGCGAGATGCGACCGCGCTGGTGGAACGCGTTGACGCGAAAGCGCGCGAGCCCCTCGATCGCGTAGGAGAAGTCGACCTCGTGGTCGGACGCGAACTCCTCGCGGTGGGCGTCGTCGGAGATGATCTCCGCGACCACGCGCTCGGTGTCCTCCGCGCTCAGCGGCGCGGCGTCGGGCAGCGAGCCGAGCGCGCCATTGACGCGGATCAGCGGGGGAGCGCCCACCTTCAGGTGCAGGTCGGACCCGCCGGCCTCGACGAGCGCACGCAGAGCAGTGTCGATCTCGAACATCCCTGACCGCATCGGCGCCGCCGCCGATCGACTTGAGTGCGGTGCGTGCACGACCGACGCACCGCGAACGTGCGCGCCGGTAGCGTGCCGGGCGATGAAGGCACGTCTCTACGGCTTCTCGATCTCCAACGCCGCCACCACGGCGCGGCTGATGCTGGAGTTCAAGGGCGTCGAGACAAAGAACGTCGAGCTGCTGCCCGGCCCCCACTCGCTGGCGCTGTGGGCGCTCGGCTTCCGCCGCGGCACAGTGCCCGCGATGAAGCTCGACGGCAAGCGCGTCGAGGGCTCGCTGGAGATCGCGCAGGCGCTGGAGACAGCCGTGCCCGATCCCTCCCTCTATCCCGCCGACCCCGAGCGGCGCCGCGCCGTCGAGGAGGCGGAGCGCTGGGGCGAGGCCGAGCTGCAGAACGTCCCGCGCCGGATCGTCCGCTGGATCCTCGCGCACGACAACTCCGCCCGTGCGCGCATCGCCGCCGACATGGGCCTGCCCATCCCGACTGTGCTCGCGGCGTTGAACTGGCCGGTCGCCCGCGCTCAGGCCGCGCGCGCCGACGCCGACGAGGAGCACGCCCGCGCGAATCTCGCCGGCCTGCGCGACACGCTCGACCGCGTCGACGCGCTGATCGCCGACGGCGTCATCGGCGACCCCGGGGCCCCGAACGCCGCCGACTTCCAGATCGCTCCCTCGGTCCGCTCCCTCAACGCGCTCGTCGACCTCCAGCCGCTGTTCAAGGGCCGGCCGTGCGACGCGCACGCCCGGCGGTTGATACCGAAGTTCCCGGAGGCGAAGGCGGGGATGCTGAAGCCCGAGCTGCTGGCGGTCGCCGGGGTGTAGCGGGGGATGCGCTCCGTTCGGGGCGCGGTCTGGTGTACGGCCGTTCGCTGAACGGCCGCTTCGAGGGGAGCGGAGCGCCGGCCGGGCTGGTGGGCTTCATGCGTTCGCCGAGTCCCAGCGGGATGTGGCGAATCGGTCGGTGGCGGATGGCGGTTCGCCTGGAGCCCGACCGGCGGGACCAGACCCTCCCCCCTCGCGGCCGCCGTTCGGTCAGCGCCACGCGCGCCGTGCCCCAACCGAGCTGAGCTCACCAACGACGAAGGGCCCCAACCGGGGGCCCTCCGAGAAACGGATACGGCGGAGCCGCGTGGGCTATGCCACGTCCCGCAGCTTCTGAGCCTCAGCCAGCGACTGCAGCTTCTTCAAGGACTGGTTCTCGATCTGCCGGATGCGCTCGCGCGTGACGTTGAACGTGCGGCCGACCTCGTCGAGCGTGCGGGGGTGCTCGCCGCCGAGGCCGTAGCGCAGCTCCAGCACGCGCCGCTCCCTGTAGGAGAGGTTCTCGAGTGCCTCGCGGAGAGCCTCCTTGGTGAGGATCTCGGCGGCGCGCTCGTAGGGCGACTCTGCCCGCTCGTCGGCGATGAACTGGCCGAACTCCGACTCCTCTTCGTCGCCGACCGGCTTCTTCGAGCGAGACGGGCGCCTGCGCGGAGCGCTTGATCGAGTCGACCTCCTCGGGGTCGATCCCGGTGACCTCGGCGATCTCGTCGGCGGTGGGCTCGCGGCCCAGCTCGGTGACGAGCTTGCGCTCAGCGCGGCCGATCTTGTTGAGCTTCTCGACGACGTGGACCGGGATGCGGATCGTGCGGGCCTTGTCGGCGAGCGCGCGGGCGATCGCCTGGCGAATCCACCAGGTCGCGTAGGTCGAGAACTTAAAGCCCTTGCGGTAGTCGAACTTCTCCGCGGCGCGCACCAGCCCGAGCGTGCCCTCCTGAATCAGGTCGAGGAACGGCAGGCCCTGATTGCGGTAGTTCTTCGCGATCGAGACGACGAGGCGGAGGTTCGACTCGACCATCTTCTGCTTCGCGTCGAGGTCGCCGCGCTCGATGCGCTTGGCGAGGTCGACCTCCTCCTGCGCGGTGAGCAGGCGCACCTTGCCGATGTCCTTCAGGAAGAGCTGAAGCGAGTCGGTCGTCATGTCCGGCTTGAGATCGAGCGCCGTCTTCGCCTTGCGGCGGGTTCTCTTGTCAGGCGCGCGCTCCACCTGGTTGCCGGCAGCCGTCGCCGGGTCGATCTCCTCGACCAACTCGATCTCGGACTTCTCGAGGAAGCCGTGCAGCTCCTCGACGTCCGTCTCGTCGAGGTCGAGCTCGCTGACCGCGGTCGAGACCTCGGCGTACGTCAGCACGCCGAGCTGCGTGCCGCGCGCGACGAGTCCCTTGATCTCCTCGAGTTCCTGAAGTTCGGCTACTGACATCTAGTTCCGTTTCTCGTGTGCGCCACCGGTGGTTCGGGCCCAGGCGCGTTCATCTCGGCAGAGCAGAAGCGCGCACGAGCGCGCAGAACTGCCATTCAAACGCCATTGATCCTATCTACTTCACTTTTTGAAGTCAAAGCAAACGCACGGGAACCGACGACCGTCCGCCGATGTCGGCGGACGGACAGCGCATCTCGTAGCGTTCACTTCTACTACGCAGAACGGACGCGAACGTTTCAAGTTGCGGCCCGATCTTTCGTCCCATTTTCGGAAGTCCAGCGGAGTCCCTTGAGGAACCGTGCCGGCGGCTACAACTCGCGCCGGGCAGTCCGGGGTGGCGTTACGTATACTGCCGCCCGCCTGGCCGAACGGCGACGCGTCCTGCGCGCCGCCGACGGGGGACCCGATGCGAGACATCCAACTCGCCGGGGCGAATCGGTCGCAGTCCGGACCGTAGCGGCATCACCCGGTGTCGCGAGCCCGTCAGCTCACCTCGTAGGCCCCGGCAACGACCATGATCGTCAAGCGCCAGCTCATCGTGCTGTTCACGGCCGTCGTGGCGACGGCTCTGCCCTCGGCGGCCGCGGCCGCCGGGCCCGGTGGAGCGACGCCGGACGCGATTAACGTGCCCGGGTCGCCCGGGACCGTCGTGCGCGTCGGCAACCCCCTGCTGCGAGCCAGCGCCAACGGCATCTCGATCTCCGTGCGGGCGACGGCGCTGCTGCGCGGTCGGGTGACCGTGACGGGCCGTGCACCGTCACGTGCGTCGCAACGCGTGCGAATCGAGCGGCAGGACCCGCGCAACGGGTGGACTGGCATCGCGACGGCCGAGGTCGCCACCGACGGCAGCTTCCGCACCGTCTGGCGCCCAACCCGTGTCGGCGCGACCCCCCTGCGCGTCGTCGCGGACGACGACGCTGTGGGGACAGGCGGCGGCACGAGCCCGGGCGCCGGCAGCGAAGCCGTCAGCGCCGACGCCGACGCGCCGGCCCCCCAGCTGGACGTGACCGTCTACCGCTCTGGCGTCGCGTCCTGGTACGGAGGCCCTGGCATGGAGGGCGCGAGCACCGCCTGTGGCGTGACGCTGACGGCCTCGACGCTGGGCGTCGCGCATCGCACGCTCCCTTGCGGCACGCAGGTCGCGCTGTACCGTCACGGCCGCACGCTCGTCGTGCCGGTGATCGACCGCGGGCCGTTCGTCCCCGGCCGCAATTGGGACCTCACCTTTGCGACGTTCCGCGCACTCGGCGGCGGCGACGGACTCGTGACGCTCGGTGCACTGCCGCTGTTCGCGGCTCCGCCGACTGCGGGCTGAGTCAGCGCACGAGACGCGGACCGGGGCGATCCGCGTCGCCGCTGTCCGGAACCGCCTCGCCGATTCTGACCCCGGCGGCTGAGGCCGCGAGCATCGCCTCCTCGGCGCGATCGATCAGCGTCGCGGCGTCGCGGCCATCCTCCCCGTAGACGGCGAAGCCGATCGTGGCGGCCAGCGGGGCGCCGCGCCAATGCTCGCCGTGCTCGACGCCGTCGCCGATCCGCTCCGCGAGCGCGGTCGCGCCGGCACGGCCGACGGCGGGCGCGATCACCCATGCACGGCCCTGATGGTCGGAAGCGACGAGGTCCTGGCGGCGGATCGCGCGGCGGATCGCCTGCGCGAGGCGTCCGTATGGCACGCCCTGCTCCTCGGGCGTGGCGCTGGCGAGAAGACGGTCGCTGTCGGCGAGCTCGACGCGCAGCAGCGCGAGCCCGCCGCCCTCACGCTGGCAGCGTTCGACCTGGCGCTCGAGCGTCGCGATCCACAGCTCACTGTCGTCCATCGATGCGGCCGGACCGCTGCGCGGGTCGGCGGCGGGCCGCGCGGGCAGCTCGGTGACGGAGCCGGGCGCGGCGTGCTCCGTGCTGTCACGCAGGTCATGGACCGCGGGAACCGGATCGGCCGGCGACGCATCGACCGGCGCCGACCGCGCGGCGGACGACGGCGTGCTCTCGGCCGCCTCAACCGCCACAGCTCCGATCGCCGTCGCCGCGAGGACGGCAGCGACCTCGGAGACGCGCTCGGCGAGGGCGGCGACCGTCGTGGCGTCGGCGTGCCCGCCGCAGAGGTCGAGCGCACCCGCGAAGACGCAGGCGCGCAGTGCGTCGACGGCGCCGACGAGCGCGGCCGCGTCGCGCGACGCCGTCAGCGGACCGACCCGGCGCACGAGCGGTGCAAGGTCGCCGGCAGCGGCGACGCGGGCCAGCTCGACGTCCGATCCGAGCGCCCGCGCAGCGGCGGCGCAGATCGCGGGCCCCTCGGCGGCCAGCTCGGCGGCCGGGATCGACCCGACGGCGTCGAGCGGGGCGCGCTCGAGCAGCAGCAGCAGCCAGCCCTTCGCAACGGATTGGGCGTGGCCGGCGAGCGATTCCGCCAGCGCCCAGTCGACCGGTAGAGGCCGGTGCGGGCGAGGCGGCGCAGGAGGCGTGGGGTCAGGCATCGCGGCTGTCTATACCAGCGCGACCCGACACGTGCACCTGCTGATGGACAGAATGGACACGTGCCCGCAGGCTCGACCTCGATCAGCGCTGCACGCGAGCAGGTCCTGGCCGCCTGCGCGCCGTTGCCGTCTGAGCCCGTCCCCGTGGGCGATGCGCTCGGTCGCGTGCTCGCTGCGGACGTCGCGGCGACCGCTGACGTGCCGCGTTTCGTCAATTCGGCCATGGACGGCTATGCCGTAATGGCCGGACCGTCCAGCCGCACGCTGCGGATCGCCGGCGAGGCACGCGCGGGGGCGCCCGCGGAGATGGCGCTCAGCGCCAACGAGGCGATCCGCATCTCGACCGGTGCAGCCCTGCCCGACGGCGCCGACGCCGTCGTCCGCGTCGAGGACACCACGGAGGCCGACGGCGCGGTGACGCTCACCGCCGCCGTCGCGCCCGGCGAGAACGTGCGACGGGCGGGCGAGGACATGCGTGCCGGAACGGTCGTGCTGCGCGCGGGGGCGCGGCTCGGCCCCGCCGAGCTCGGCGTCGCCGTCGGTGCCGGCACGGGCGAGCTGGATTGCGCGCGGCGCCCGCGCGTCGCGGTGCTGTGCACGGGAGACGAGCTGCGCCCGCCGGGCACGCCGCTCGGCCCTGGCGAGATCCACAACTCCAACGCCGTGATGCTCGGCGCGCTCGCGATCGGCGCCGGCGCAGATGTCGTCGAGACGCGCACCGTAGGCGACGACCGTGCGGGCACCGAGGCGGCGTTCGCGGCAGCGCTGGAGCAGGCGGACGTCGTGATCGCCTCCGGTGGCGTCTCGGTCGGCCCCCACGACCACGTCAAGGCCGCGCTCGCGGCGCTGGGCGTGGAGGAGCGCTTCTGGCGCGTCGACCTGCAACCGGGCCGGCCGACGTGGTTCGGCGCACGCGGCGGGCGGCTCGTTTTCGGGCTGCCCGGCAACCCGGTCTCCAGCTTCGTCACGTTCACGCTGTTCGCGCGGCCGGCCCTGCTCGCGCTGCAAGGCGCGGTGCCGCTGCCGGTGCGTGCCGAGGCCGCGCTGACCGTGGACGTCCCGCGTCGCGGGCGCGAGCAGGTCCTGCGCGTGCGGCTCGAGCAGCGCGACGGTCTGCTGCACGCGACGCCCAACGGCCCTCAGGGCTCTCATGTCTCGTCCTCGCTCGCGGGCGCGGATGCGCTCGCATTCGTGCCCGCCGGCGACGGTGCCGCGGCGGCCGGCGAACGCGTCGCGGTCGAGATGCCATCTTCGCTTTACTGAAATTCAGCGAAACAATTGACTATGCGGTGAAATACTTCTGTACGGGCTACGATCGCGCCTATGGGGGCCACTGCTGCACCGAGCGTCAGATCGGCTGACGTAGGAACGCATCCACGGCGTGCCGACATCCCAGCGGCCGTTTGGATGGCCGTCCTGCCGACAGCCGGGATCGTGGCGCTCGCCGTCCTCGTGCTGGGTCCACCCTTGGGCAGGGCGCTGTTCGAGCTGCGCCCGTCCTACACGTTCTGGCCAAACCAGCCGGTCGTTCCTGAGCGGACCGAGACCGGACGCTACCTCATCGCGCTCTGCGCGCCTGCGCTGCTGGCGGCGATGACGGCCGTCTTCGCACGCCTGCGGTCCCAGCCGCGACCGTGGCACACAGCGCTCGCCGTAGGGGTGACCCAGGTAGTCACCATCGGCATGCTGGTCGCGTGCATGATCGGCCAACACCGGCCCGAGTGGGAGCGTGTGTACTTCACACCGCGAACGCTCGTCGTCGCTGCCCCGATCGCCCTCGTCTTGTTCCTGGCGACGCGCGTCGACTGGATACGGACGAGGATCGACCGGTTGACGCAGGAATCGCGCGCACGCCGCATCGGCGCCCTCACGCTGGCGGTCGCGATGTCAATCATCAGCGTGCTGCCGGCCGTCAACTCCGACCGCTCGTTCGCCTGGAACATAGACGGATATCACGTGGCATTCCCGCTCGACGAAGCGTTCGCCGTCATCAACGGGCTGACGCCGCTCGTCGACTTCAGCGCGCAGTACGGATCGCTGTGGCCGTTCGGCTCGGCGATCTCGATGATCCTCTTCGGCAAGACGTTGCTCGTCTTCACCGTCACTATGGCCACGGCCACCGCGTTCGGGATGCTCGCGATCTACGGCGTCATGCGGCGCTCCGCACGTAATGCCGTCTTGGCCGCGCTGCTGTTCCTCCCATTCGTCGCGACGAGCTTCTTCATCGTGACCGGCACGTACGACAACCGCTTCTCATTCGGAACGTACTTCGCGATGTTCCCGCTGCGCTACACCGGGCCGTTCATACTCGCCTGGCTGACCGCTCGCCGGATCGACAAGCGAAGCGGGTCGACCTGGCCGCTGTTTCTGGTCAGCGGGCTCGTCATGCTGAACAACGTCGACTTCGGCGTCGCCGCGTTCGCGGCCACGCTCGTCGCGATCGTCCTGAGCCGCCAGGTCTCCGCTCGGCGTCTCACCGTCGACGTGCTGCGCGGCCTGGCTGGTGCGATGGCGCTCGTCACGCTGCTGACGCTCGCTGTCGCGGGGTCGTTTCCGCACCTCGCACGGCTCACAGAGTTCGGGCGTCTCTACGGACTTGGCGGCTTCAACGCCATACCGCTGACGGGTGTGCTCGGGCTGCCACTCGTGATCTACCTCACGCACGTGGCGGCGATCGGCACCGCAGCAGCACGCTCGCTGGAGCAACAGGCCAACCGTGTGCTCACCGGGATGCTCGCCTGGGCCGGGGTGTTCGGGCTCGGCGCCGGCGACTACTACATGCTGCGCTCGCATCCCGACACCCTGCAGTCGACCTTCTCACCGTGGACGCTGTCGCTTGCGCTGCTCGCGATCGTCGCCATCCAGGCTGCTCGCACTGCCACGTGGCGCCGCCCGCCGATCATTGTCCTCACCATCCTCTACGGGCTCGGGATCACCGCCTGTTCATTGGCTCAGACGCCCACGCCATGGAGCCAGCTTCATCGACTTCATGCCCCGCCGGAGGTCGCGAGGCCCAACGGGGCAGGACCGCCCCCACCGCTGTTCGCGCCAAAGGACAAAGCGACCCGAGATCTCGTCAGTTCGCTTGCAGACGGCCCGAACCGCTTCGTCATAAAAGCCGGTGCGCCGGTCGCCATCTACACAACCACCGGTCATCGCATGGCCGACACATATGGAATCGTCGACGTCGTGCCGTACACCGGCGCCGAATCGATCCAGACCGTCGAGCAGTTCGAAGCCTCGCTCGACGCGCTCGAGCGCGCCGGAGGAAACACCGTGGTGATACCCAGCGCCTCGAACCAAGGATTCTTCAAGTGGCTGAGGAGACGAGGTTTCCGCCCCGCGGGGCAGGCCAATGTAGAACCGGGCCTGCAGAACCTGGGCCTGCAGAAGTGGGTCGACACACGCCATCTGCGCGCACGAGCCCTCCACTGAGGCCGCGGACGACGCTCGCGGCATGCGCCGCGTCAACCGTGAGGGCGAGTGGGCAGAATCCACGCCATGCTCGCCCCGACCCTCGGCGTTCTCGCACTGCTCGCCGGCGCGACGGCGGTGCTGCGCAGTCGTTCCCGGCACTCGCGGCCGGCACGAGCGCGGATCCTCAAGCTGAAAGACGGGACGCGCACCGATGCCAACGGAGCCGTGCGCTCGGTGCAGGCCGCAGAGCTGACGCTGCCGCAGGCGGCGCTGGAGGAGCTGTGGAGTCCACCGCAGCTCGAGCGGCTCGCGCGCACCTACTGGCGCTTCCTCACACACGTGACGCTCGGGCTGATCCGCGTGGACTACGGCGCCGAGCAGCGCACGGTCGTGCTGCTGCGCAGGCCGCTGCGGCTGCTGCGCTTCAGGGCGCCCGAATACGAGATGGACGCGGAGCGTGGGGTCGTGCGGTGGCGGATCGAGGACGGGCTGCTGGTCGAGCGCCGCGGGCACCGCAGCGACGGCTACCTGCAGATCGCCGTCGCGCGGCGGCCGGCGCCGGCTGGCGCGCCCGACGACACGGCGATCCTCCACGTCGAGGTCGAGGTCGCGAACTTCTACCCGTCGATCGCGCGCAGGCTCAGCCGACCCGTCTACCGCGCAACGCAGTCGCGCATCCACGTGCTCATCACCCACGGTTTTCTGCGCTCGCTCGAGCGGCTCGACCTCGCCGAGTCGAGGGTCGGACGCTTCCTGCCCTGACTACCCGCTCGCGGGCCCTCATGGCTCTTCTAGTATCGCCTGATGGGGGGAGGCTCGAGCGAGGTCGCTCAAGCACTATCGGGGACCGTGGGCGCGAGCCGAGCTTTCGCGCCCATGGACGTCGACGCCCTCATCTGGATCCTGCTGATCCCATGCGCGGTGATTACGGTCGCCGCGCTGCTCGCGCTGGGCCCCCCGCTCGGGCGGCTGGCCTTTCCGGAGCGCGGGACGTTCGACTTCTGGAACACCGGAGGGCTTCGCCCTGAGCCGACGGAGCTCGCCCGCTACATGTTCCTGTCCGCTGCTCCTCTGCTGCTGGCGGGAGCATCGATCGCGGCTGCGCAGCGGACGCGCTGGGCAGCGTGGCTGACGTCACACCCGGCGCGCGGGATCGCCGGCCTCGCGCAGGTATTGACGATTGCTTTCCTCGTCGTCTGCTGGAGAGGCCAGTACATCCCGTCGCCCGGGATCATCTTCTTCACGCCCGCCACGCTCATCACCGCCGCGGCGCTGGCGGCTGGACTCGTGGGCATTGTGGTGAACCGGCGTCTGTACGAATGGTGCGGCGGGCTGTTGCGCGAGTCGCGCACCCGGAGGATCACCGCCCTTGCGGCCGCGGTCGCCGTGACCGCCATCTGGCTGCTGCACGCCGTCAACGGCGAGGTGTCGATCGGGACGGCAAACCCGATCACGAGATACCACACGGCGTTCCCGTTCGACGAAGCGTTCGCCGTCATCAACGGGCTGACGCCGCTCGTCGACTTCAGCGCACAGTACGGATCGCTGTGGCCGTTCCTCAGCGCCGCCTCGCTCACGCTCTTCGGGAAGAACCTGCTCGTCTTCTCGGTGACGATGTGCCTCCTGACCGGGCTCGCACTGCTTGCGATCTTCGGCGTGCTGCGACGTGTCACCCAGAGCTCGTTCGCCGCGCTCCTGCTCTATCTGCCATTGCTGGCCACGAGTTGCTTCATGGTCATCGTCGGCAACCCGATAAGCCGGCATACGTTCGTGTCGTACTACGCGATGTTCCCGTTGCGCTACGCCGGCCCCTACCTGCTCGCGTGGCTGACGGCTCGCCAGTTGGGCCGCGACGTCGCGGCACGCAGTTGGCCGATCTTCGTCGCGGCCGGCTTGGTCGTGCTGAACAACACCGAGTTCGGCATCGCGGGGCTCGCTGCCACCGTCGCAGCCCTGCTCTGGACGATGCGTGCGCATTCGCGGCGAGCGCTCCTCGTGCTCCTTGCGAACGTCCTGGCGGGTTTGGCGGGCGCCCTCGCGCTCGTGTCCGTGCTGACGCTCGTGCGCGCGGGGTCGCTGCCACATCTGGGCCGGCTCAGCGAGTTCGCGCGCGTCTACGTGCTGGGCGGATTCGGGCTCATACCGATGCCGCGCATCCTCGGGTTCCACCTGATCATCTACGTGACGTACGTCGCCGCGATCGCCGCTGCCACCGCACAGCGACTGAGGCACGACGCGAACCGCATCCTGACCGGGATGTTGGCGTGGAGCGGCGTCTTCGGACTCGGGGCGGCCATGTACTACGTCGGCCGCTCGGGCGACGACACGCTGCCGTGCACCTTCTCGGCATGGGCCCTCGCCGTTGCCCTGCTGACGGTGGTCGCTGTCCAGCGCACCGCAGCGAAGCGTCGCCGTCTTCCAAGCCTCGCGTTGCTCGCGGCGTTCTACGGGATGGGCATCACCGCGTGCTCGCTCGCCCAGATGCCGATGCCGTGGACGCAGCTCGACCGGATCCGGCAGCCACTGGCGCAAAACGCCTCGTTCATATACGCGCCGGACATGGAACCGGAGACGCGCAATCTCGTGAGCAGCATCGCCGACGGACGAGGTCGCTTCGTGGTGCGACGAGGTGCTCCGGTGGCAATCCTCGCGACGACCGGGCACCGCATCGCAGACGCCTACGGCATCAGAAACATTGTGCCTTACACCGGAATCGATTCGATCCAGACGATACGACAGTTCGACGACGTCATCGAGATTCTGCGTCGTGCGGGCGGCAACACCGTGCTGGTGCCCTCCGGGCCAACGTACGTCTTCGAAGAGCTGACCCGGCTCGGGTTCGCGTTCGTCACGTCCACCGGCGGCCTGCGGAGATGGAGCGGCAAGGAAGCCGACATGCTCCACGCTGGCGAATTCTCAAAGTGGGTGGACCTGCGCAACCTCCACGCGCCGGCCCTGCGATAGCCGCTAGCCGTACCGGCCGCCGGTCACGGCACGCAGCTTCGCGCGGTCGTGGCGGGCGTGGATGCGGCGGACGGTGCCGGAGCGGGAGCGCATCACGAGCGACTCGGTGGTGGCGCCGGAGCCGCGGTAGCGGACCCCTTGCAGCACGTCGCCGTCGGTGACGCCGGTGGCGGAGAAGAAGACGTCGTCGCCGGCGACGAGGTCGTCGCACGTGAGGACGCGGTCGAGGTCGTAGCCGGCGTCGAGCGCGGCGGTGCGCTCCTCGTCGTTGCGCGGCCACAGGCGGCCGAGCAGCTGGCCGCCCATGCACTTCAGCGCGGCGGCGGAGATGACGCCCTCGGGCGTGCCGCCGATGCCCCACAGCAGGTCGACGGGCGAGCGCTCGCTGACGGCGAGCAGCGATGCCGAGACGTCGCCGTCGAGGATCAGGCGGATGCGGGCGCCGGCCTCGCGCACCTGCTTCATCGCCTCCTCGTGACGCGGACGGTCGAGCATCACGACCGTGACGTCGCCGATGCCCATGCCCTTGCGCTCGGCGACGAGCTTGAGCGTCTCCGGCAGCGGGCGGTCGAGCGACAGCAGGTCGGCGATCTCCTCGCCGCCCGCGATCTTCTCCATGTAGACGCACGGGCCCGGGTCGAACATCGAGCCGCGCTCGGCGAGCGCGATCACGGCCAGCGCGCTCGGCATCCCGAGGGCAGTGAGGCGGGTGCCCTCGAGCGGGTCGACCGCGATGTCGACGAGCGGCAGCGAGCCGTCGCCGATGTGCTCGCCGTTGTAGAGCATCGGCGCCTCGTCCTTCTCGCCCTCGCCGATTACGACGAGGCCGTCCATCGGGACCGAGTCGAGCACGAAGCGCATCGCGTCGACGGCCGCCTGGTCGGCGGCCTCCTTGTCGCCGCGACCGACGAGGCGGGCGGCGGCGAGCGCCGCGGCCTCCGTGACGCGCACGAGCTCGAGCGCGAGGTTGCGGTCCGGACGGGCGGGCTGCTCAGCTGAGGTCATCGGATGGGCGGCGTTCGGGGGCTCGAAGGGGGGCCGCCGCGCCCGGACGCTACCAGCGCGTACGGCAGGGGGAGCCGCGGGTATGGTGCGACGGCGATGGAGCTGCGCCGCCTGCACCCCACCCCGGGCACCGTCGAGACCGCCGAGTTGCTGCGCGATCTCGCGCTCGGCGCGCGCGCCCACGCGGACCGGCCGTGGCTGGTGACGAACTTCGCGACGACCGCCGACGGGCGTGCGGCGGTCGACGGTCGCTCCGGGCCGATCGGCGACGACGGCGACATGGAGATCTTCCGGCGACTGCGCACGCAGGTCGACGGCCTGCTCGTCGGCACCAACACGCTGGGGGTCGAGCGGTACGGACGCGCGGTGAGGCGGCCGGAGCTGCGCGCGGCGCGCGAGGCGATCGGGCTGGCGTCGGAGCCGCTGTTCGCGACGGTGAGCCGCAGCGGAGTGCTGCCGACCGAGATCCCGCTGTTCGCCGAGCCGGAGGCGACGGTCGTCGTCTTCACGACGCCGGAGGCACCTGAGCCGGAGTGCGCCGCGAACGTGCGGATGATCCGGCTCGACCCGGCCGAGCTGACGCTGACGAGCGCGCTGCGGCTGCTGCGCGCCGAGCACGGCGTCCGCTCGCTGCTGTGCGAGGGCGGACCGACGCTGATGGGCGCGCTGCTCGGCGAGGGGCTTGTCGACGAGCTGTTCCACACGCTCGCGCCGCAGCTCGCCGGCGGCGGCACGGCTCCCACGCTCGCGATGGGCGCCGGGCTGCCCGAGCCGGCCGCGCTGGAGCTCGTGTGGGCGCTGGAGCGTGCCGGCTCGCTGTACCTGCGCTACGCCGTCCAGCGCGCCTGAGGCGCGGTGTAGCCTGAGGGCGGTGAAGATCGCCTGCGGCTCCGACCATGCCGGCGTTCCGCTGCGGGACGCCGTCGTCGGTGCGCTGGAGGCGGACGGGCATACGGTCCTGGACGTCGGCACGTACGACGACTACCCGCTCGCGGCCGTCGCCGTCGCGCGTGTACTCGCCGCGGACGCCGAGCGCGCTGTGCTCGTGTGCGGCTCCGGGGCAGGCGTCGCGGTCGCGGCCTCGAAGCTTGCGGGCGTGCGCGCCACGCCGATCCACGACTCCTACACGGCGCACCAGTGCGTCGAGCACGACGACGTCAACGTCGGCTGCCTCGGCGCGCGCGTGATCGGACCCGAGCTGGCCGCCGAGCTGGTGCGGACGTTCGCGGGCGCGTCCTTCACCGGCGCCGAGCGCCACCACCGCCGGCTCGCCCAGATCGCGGCGCTGGAGCGCGACGGCATCGACGCGCAGCTTCCGCGGCCCGGCCGCTCCGGGGACGACGCGCGATGAGCACGGCGCTGCCCGCCGGGATCGCCGCGCGGCTGACCGACGCACAGGCAGGCGCGATCGCCGCGCGCGTCGCGCAGGCGAGCGCGGACGACGTGCTGCGGCGCGTGTGGGCGAAAGACGACACGCTGTGGCCGGCCGGCGACGACCAGCCCTCGCAGCGACTCGGCTGGCTGACGATCGCCGGGCGATCGCTGACGCGGCTGGACGAGGTGACGGCGTTCGCCGAGGAGCTGAGCGCGGAGGGCTTCACCGACTGCGTCCTGCTCGGGATGGGCGGATCGAGCCTTGCCCCGGAGGTGCTGCGCCAGACGTTCGGGGCGTCAGCCGACTTCCTGCGCCTCCACGTGCTCGACTCGACGCACCCCGGGGCGGTCGCGGCCGTCGCCGAGCGCGTGCCGCTCGCGACGACGCTCTTCCTGCTGTCGTCGAAGTCGGGCGGGACGCTGGAGCCGCGCTCGATGCACGCCTGCTTCCACGCACTCGTCCCCCACGGGCGCCAATGGGCGGCCGTGACCGATCCGGGCACCGCGCTGGAGCAGCTGGCGCGCGAGCAGGGCTTCCGCCGCGTCTTCCACGGCGCGCCGGACATCGGCGGGCGCTACTCCGCGCTGTCGGCGTTCGGCGTCGTGCCGGGCGCGCTGATCGGCGCCGACATGCGCGGCCTGCTGGAGCGCGCCGAGGTCGCGGCGCACACCGCCGCCCCCATGCCCGACCCGGCGCGGCCCGCGCCGGCGCTGTGGCTCGGACTCGCGCTCGGCGAGCTGGCGAGCCGCCGGCGCGACAAGCTGACGTTCGTCGTCGATCCGCCGCTGGCGTCGCTCGGGCTGTGGCTGGAGCAGCTCGTCGCCGAGAGCAGCGGCAAGCACGGCAAGGGGATCGTGCCGATCGCCGACGAGCCGCTCGGGCCGCCGGAGTCCTACGGCGAGGATCGCGTGTTCGTGCACGTGCGCGGCGAGCGCACGAGCGCGGAGACGACGCAGCGGCTCGCGACACTGGCGAAGGCCGGCCATCCGGTGATCGCCGTGCCGTTCGCCGACCCGCTCGACCTGGGCGCACTGTTCTTCGAGTGGGAGCTGGCGACTGCCGTCGCCTGTGCGGTGCTCGGCGTCAACGCGTTCGACCAGCCGAACGTGCAGGAGGCGAAGGACCTGACGGTCGCGACGATCGAGGCGTACGTGCGCGACGGCTCCTTCCCGGCCGCCGACGCGGAGGCGGTCGCGGGCGAGGCGGCGGGAACCGCGCTGCGCGAGCTGCTCGACGCGCACGCCGGCGCCGGCTCCTACGTCGCGACGATGGCCTACCTCGCGCCCGACCCGGCCGTGGACGAGGCGCTGACCGCCCTGCGTCTCGCGATCCGCACCCGCACGCGCGCCGCCACGACGGTCGGCTACGGGCCGCGCTTCCTGCACTCGACCGGGCAGCTGCACAAGGGCGGCCCGGCCAGCGGCGTCTTCGTGCAGCTCGTGGACGACGGCCGCGCCCGCGTCGACGTACCCGGCGCCGGCTACGACTTCGCGGCGCTGGTGCGCGCGCAGGCGCTCGGCGACGGACGCGCGCTGCGCGAGCGCGGACTGCCGTTCTTGCGGATCCACCTGCCCGCCGACGCGGCCGCGGGCATCGCAGCACTCACCGCGGCACTCGAATCGGAGGACTCCCCCTGATGCAGATCGGATTCGTCGGACTCGGCCGCATGGGCGGCAACATGGTCACGCGGCTGCGACAGGGCGGCCACGATGTGGTGGCGTTCGACTTCTCCGCCGAGGCGGTCGCGAAGGCGCAGGAGTCCGGGGCGACCGGCGTCGACTCGCTTGCCGCGCTGGTGGCGGCGATGGAGGCGCCGCGGCACATCTGGATCATGGTCCCGTCCGGCGACGCGGTGCAGCAGACGCTCGACGCGCTCGCCGAGCTGGTGGCGCCCGGCGACCTGCTGATCGACGGCGGCAACTCGAACTTCCACGACACGCAGCGGCGCGGCGCCGAGCTGGCCGAGCGCGGAATCCGCTTCTGCGACGTCGGCGTCAGCGGCGGCGTCTGGGGCCTGCAGGTTGGCTATTGCATGATGAGCGGCGGCGAGGCGCAGGACATGGAGGCGCTGAAGCCCGCGCTCGACACCTTGGCACCGCCGGATGGTTGGCTGCACGTCGGCCCGATCGGCGCCGGCCATTACACGAAGATGGTCCACAACGGCATCGAGTACGGGATGCTGCAGGCCTACGGCGAGGGCTTCGAGATCCTCAAGAACGGCCAGTTCGACCTCGACCTCGGCGCGATCTCGCACCTCTGGAACCAGGGCTCGGTCGTGCGCTCGTGGCTGCTGGAGCTGGCCGAGCGCGCGTTCGCGAACGGCAGCGACCTCGAAGGTGTACGCGGCTACGTGGACGACTCCGGCGAGGGCCGCTGGACGGTGCAGGAGGCGATCGACACGAGCACGCCGGCGCCGATCCTCACGCTCTCGCTGCTCGCGCGCTTCGCCTCGCGCCAGGACGAGTCCTACTCGGCGAAGGTGATCGCGGCGCTGCGCAACGAGTTCGGCGGCCACGCGATCCACACGGAGCCATGATGGGAACACTCGACCTGTGATCCGGCTGACCGTCGCCGGCGACGACGCCGCAGCGGCGCACATGTGCGCCGAGCGGATGGCTGCCGCGATCCAGGACGCCCGCGCCCAGCGCGGCGTCGCGCACATCTCGCTCGCCGGCGGCCGCACGCCCGCACGGACCTACGGGCTGCTCGCCGAGCTGGTCGACGACTGGAGCCACGTGCACCTGTGGTTCGGCGACGAGCGCTGCGTCCCTCCTGAGGACCCCGACAGCAACCACGCGCTGGTCGCCGGCACGCTGCTCGCCGGCGTCCGCGGCGCGCCCCCGCACGTCCACCGGGTCACAGGCGTGGAGACGGATGCCGAGGCCGCGGCCGCGGCGTATGAGCTGGAGCTGCGCCACGCGCTGCCGGGCGACCCTCCGCTGCTCGACGTCGCCTACCTCGGACTCGGTGAGGACGGCCACACCGCTTCGCTGTTCCCGGACGATCCCGTGCTGGAGGAGCGCGAGCGCCTCTGCGTCCCGGTACACGGCACGAAGCCGCCCTTCCAGCGCGTCACGCTGACGCTTCCGATCCTGCGCAGCGCGCGCCGCATCCTGATGCAGGCAGAAGGCTCGGGCAAGGCATGGGCCGTCGGCCAGCTGCTGACCGGTCCCAGCTCGCGCGTACCCGCCAGCCTGCTCGTAGACGGCGAGGTCGAGCTGGTCGTGGACCGCGCCGCCGCGCCAAGCTGACGCACCGAACTCCTTACGATCCTGAGAGCTTCCGCCTCCAGCGGGTTTCAGGGCGGTCGCGACGTGTCAGACTGCTCGCAATGCCGAGCCAGACGGCAGCGCCGACGCCAGCGACAGGGGACGTGCTCGACGCGCTTGCGGAGACACGCACACGGACGCTCGCGCTCGTCGCCCACCTCGACGACGAGACGCTGGAGCGCGTGCACTCGCCGCTGATGAGCCCGCTCGTCTGGGACCTCGGCCACATCGCCGCGTTCGAGGACCTGTGGCTCGCGCATCGCTTCGGCGAGCGGCCGCTGCTGCGCCCGGACCTGGCGCAGGTCTACGACGCCTTCGAGACGCCGCGGGCCGACCGCGGCGAGCTGCCGTATCTGCGCCGTGAAGACGCGACCACCTACCTCGCCGCCGTGCGTGAGCGCACGCTTAGGGTGACGGACAGACATGGTGTCGGCGACGGCGTCCTGCACGAGCTGGTGCTGCGCCACGAGCAGCAGCACACCGAGACGATGCTGCAGACGATGGAGCTCGCACGGTTGGCGGCGCCGGCCGACCGTGCCGCCGCGCCGGCCGCTCCGTCGCAGCGGTGGAGCGGGCTCGAGCTCGTCGACGTTCTGGGGGGTCCCTGCACGCTCGGCGCCGCGCCCGGCGGCTTCGCCTACGACAACGAGCGCCCGCGCCACGCGGTCGAGCTGCCCGCCTTCCGCATCGGCCGCACGCCGGTCACGAACGCGACGTACCTGTCGTTCGCCGAGGGCGGCGGCTACGAACGGCGCGAATGGTGGTCGGACGAAGGCTGGGCGTGGAAGGAGGAGCACGACATCTGCCGACCCGCCGGGTGGACGGCGGACGGGCGCGAGTGGCGGATGGACCGCTGCGAGCCGCTCGACCTTGACAGCCCCGTCGTCCACGTCTCCTGGTTCGAGGCCGACGCCTTCGCCCGCGCCCATGGCGCGCGCCTTCCGAGCGAGGCGGAGTGGGAGAAGGCGGCGACCTGGGACCAGGCGGCGCAGACGGCGCGCGCGCGGCCGTGGGGCGACACCGCGGACGAAGACGCCGGGATCTTCGCCCGCGCGAACGTCGACCAGCGGCTGTACGGCAGGGCGCCCGCGGGCGCCTATGCGGCCGGCGCCTCCCCTGCCGGCTGCCTCGGGATGGTGGGCGACGTGTGGGAGTGGACCGCGAGCGCCTTCCACGCCTACCCGGGCTTCGTCGCCTACCCCTACAAGGAGTACTCCGAGGTCTTTTTCGGCGGCGACTACCGCGTGCTGCGCGGCGGCTCGTGGGCGACCCGCGCACGCGTCGCCACTCCCGCCTTCCGCAACTGGGACCACCCGCAGCGGCGCCAGATCTTCTCCGGCTTCCGGATCGCGAGGGACGCCTCCTGATGTCGAGCATCGCCGATCCCGACATCACGATCGACCACTGCCTCGACGAGGCGCACGAGCGCGGCCTTGCGGAGGACGTGCTCGACGGCCTCACGCGCCCGTTCAAGGAGCTGCCGCCGAAGCACTTCTACGACGAGCGCGGCTGCGAGCTGTTCGACCGGATCACCGAGCTGCCGGAGTACTACCCGACGCGCGCCGAGCGGTCGATCCTGGAGGCGAACGCGGAGGCGATCGTCGCCGCGACCGGCGCCGTCGAGCTGGTCGAGCTGGGCTCCGGGACGGCCGCGAAGACGCGCGTGCTGCTCAGCGCGATGGCGAGCTCGCCGGAGCCTCCCGGACTGCGCCGCTACGTCCCCTTCGACGTCGCGGAGTCGGTCGTGCGCGAGAGCGCAGAGGCGCTCGTGGTCGAGTATCCGGGCCTCCGCGTCCACGGCGTCGTCGGCGACTTCGAGCGCCACCTCGACCGCATCCCGCCGCCAGTCGAGGGCGAGCCGCGGATCGTCGCGCTGCTCGGCGGCACGATTGGCAACTTCCCGCCCGGCAGCCGCCGCCGGCTGCTGCGCGAGATCGCCGCACTGCTGGGCCCAGACGACCACCTGCTGCTCGGAACCGACCTCGTCAAGGACCCGCACGTGCTGGAGGCCGCCTACGACGACAGCGCGGGCGTGACGGCCGAGTTCAACCGCAACGTGCTGCACGTGCTCAACCGCGAGCTCGACGCCGACTTCCAGGTCGGCGCGTTCGAGCATGTCGCCTTCTTCGACCGCCGCAACGAGTGGATCGAGATGCGCCTGCGCGCGAGCTGCGCCTCATCCGTGCGGGTCGGCGCGCTCGACCTCGACCTCGAGCTGACCGCCGGCGAGGAGATCCGCACCGAGATCAGCGCGAAGTTCACGCCCGCGCGCCTCGCCGCCGACTACGCCGCCGCCGGCCTCGCGCTCGCCGGCTGGCACACCGACCCGCAGCGGCGCTTTGCGCTGTCGCTGGCGGCGCCGGACGTTTGAGCGAAGGCCGCGCGGTAGGGTCGGTGGATGCGCCGATCGCTACTCGTCGCACTCGCATGTTGCGCGCTGGGCGCCGCGCCCGCAGGGCCGGCGGCCGCCGCGCCGGCGCCCTCGTCGAGCGTGAGGATCGCCTTCACGATGCCGACCGGGGAAAGGGACGTGTGGCCGAACGCGGCTGCCGGCTGCCTCTCGCTGAGCGGCGGCTGGTCGCGAGCCTCCACCCCGCGCTTCACCGGCGGCTCGCTGCGCCCGCGCGGGCTGCTCGACGTCAGCGGGCGCTCCGGCGAGGCGATCGTCCCGGGCGAGGCGATCAACGTCGAGCGGATCCTCTTTGCGCCCTCGCGCGCGCTCGCGGCATTCGACGTCGGCCTCCAGCTGGCCGGCCGCGACGCGTACCTGAGCGGGACGATCCGTCGCGGCCGCCTGCTCACCGCCAAGGCACCGCCGCGCCGCCGGCTCGCCCGCCTGCACGGGGCCAAGCTCGCGTACAGGACCGTGCGCGGCCGCCTCGTCGTCACCGTGACCGGACGCGCGACGATGCTCGCGCCGCTCGCGAGCATGTTCGAGGAGCTGCGCTGCAAGGGGCCGCGCCTCAGCGGCCGCCCGATCCGCGTCGGCGCCGCGCTCGGGAAGGTCACGGCGACGATCCAGCCCGCCGGCGCGACGGGTGTGCTCGCGAGCCTCGGCGCGGCCGTGCTGGTCGGGGGCGCGGCGGACCCGCCGCCGGGCGTCGAGGCGACCGGCGGCGCGCAGACCTCCGCCAGCGGCATCCGCTTCGCGACCGCGGAGCGGCCGCGCCTCGAAGCCTCGTGCGTGAGCGACCGCTGCGAGCCGAGCGGCGGCAGCGTGCAGCTGGTCGGCGGCTTCGACTTCGTCGCGGGTGCACAGCGGCTCTCGCTGACCAACCTGTCGATCGCGTTCGCGGGCGAGCAGCGCACGGTCACCGCGACGGTCGGCGGCGTGTCGATCCCCGTCGCCGCGGGCCCGGCCCACGGCCTGCTCGCGTTCAGCGACGAGCTGCGCGCGCGGCTCGTGGCGACGTTCGGCGACGCGGAGCTGGACGGCTCGCTGTCCGGGATCGATCTCCCGTTCGGCCACCTCGCGCCCGCCTGAGCGCGGCGCGGGCTACCGCCGCGAGTTGTAGGGCGTCACCGACTGCCCACGCGAGCGGCGGATGCCCCACAGGATCAGCGTCGCGACGAGCACCGAGACGACGATTCCCGCGCCATCGGAGTCGAACAGCACGCGCATCAGCAGCCCACCGACGAACGCACCGAGCAGCCCGAGCCCGATCGTCGCGGGGATCGACATCGGGTCCGGACCGGGCAGCGCAAGCCGCGCGAGCGCGCCGATGACCAGACCGCTGAGGGCGAGAACGAGCAGATAGGCGAGCAGGCTCATGGAACGAGCGTACCCGCCTACGACCGTCCTGCCTCATGGTCGCTGTGCGACCACAGGACAGGACGGTCGATCGCGCCGGTTCCTCAGGCGAGTCGTTCCACGATCATCGCTTGGCCCATGCCACCCGCGACGCACATCGTCTCCAGCCCGATCGTCTTGTCGAGCGTCTGGAGGTCGTTGAGGAGCGTGGTCATGATGCGGGCGCCGGTCATCCCGAAGGGATGGCCGAGCGCGATCGCGCCGCCGAACGGGTTGAGCTGCTCGTCGGAGATGCCCCACTCGCGCTGACACGGGACGACCTGCGCGGCGAACGCCTCGTTGAGCTCGACGATGTCGATGTCGCTCATCGACATGCCGGCCTGCTTGAGCACGTTGCGCACGGCCGGGATCGGGCCGAGACCCATGTACTCCGGCTCGAGCGCGCCGACGGCCGAGGCGATGATGCGCGCCTTCGGCTTCAGGCCCAGCTCGTTCGCGCGCTCCTCGGACATCACGAGCACCGCGGCCGCGCCGTCGTTGAGCGGGCAGGCGTTGCCGGCCGTGACCGTCCCGTCCGGCTTGAAGACGGGCTTGAGCTGCGCGAGCTTCTCCTCGGTCGTGCCGGGTCGTGGGCCGTCGTCCTTCGTGACGGTCGCCTCGGCGACGGTGATCTCCTGGCCCTGATCGTCGTGCTCGACGTGCTCCGGCACGACGACGGGGACGATCTCCGCGTCGAAGTGGCCGGACACCTGCGCGTCGACGGCACGCTGCTGGGAGATGGCGGCCCAGCGGTCCTGCTCCTCGCGCGTGATGCCCTCGCGCTCAGCGACGTTCTCCGCCGTCAGACCCATCGGGATGTAGACGTTCACGAGCGAGCCCGCAGAGCCGTCGAGCTGCGGGTGGAACGGCATCGGCGCGCCTCCGCCGGCGCGCGAGACGGCCTCGACGCCGGCCGCGATGTAGGTGTCGCCCTCCCCCGCCTTGATCGCGTGGAACGCCATGCGGATCGTCTGCAGCGACGAGGCGCAGAAGCGGTTGACGGTCGTGCCGGGGACGGAGATGGGGAGCCCCGCGAGGATCGATGCGTTGCGCCCGATGTTGTAGCCCTGCTCTCCGTCTCCCCCGGCGGCGCCCATCATGACGTCGCCCACGGTGGAGAAGTCGAGTCCGGGGTTGCGCTCCATCAGCGCGCGGAGGGGGATGGCGGCGAGGTCGTCGGCCCGCACGGACTTCAGCGAGCCCTTGACGGCGCGGCCGATCGGCGTCCGCACCGCGTCGACGATGACGGCTTCAGACATGGTTGGCGATTCCTTTCGGATGAGGTGCCCGGCGGTCTCACTCCACGGGCCTGCGTTTTCCCCGGCGGTCGCACTCCACGGGGGCCTGTCTGAAGGGTAGTACGAACGGGGGCGTTCACACGCTGTTTCGTCGCGAGTCGTGTGGAAGGTGGACTAGACTTGACTAACCATGCATCAGGTGAACGTCCACGAGGCCAAGACCCACCTCTCTAAGCTCCTCCAGCTCGTCGAAGAGGGCGACGAGGTCATCATCGCCCGCAACGGCAAGCCCATCGCGAAGCTCGTGCCTCACGTACCGAAGCGGAACTACGCCTCGATCCGCGGCGTGTGGAAGGGCAAGGTCGACATGTCACGCTTCGACGAGGCGGACGAGGAGATCGCCCGCGAGTTCGGGATGATCGATTGAGGCTGCTGCTCGACAGCCACGTGCTGCTGTGGCTCATGCTCGACGATCCGAGGATCCACTCCGAGGTGTGGAGCGTGACGCTCGGCGGCGAGCACGATGTGCTCGTGAGCGCTGCAAGCGTCTGGGAGCTGGAGATCAAGCGCCGGAAGGGCAAGCTGTCAGCGCCGGTCGACCTGCTCCCCCGTGTCGAGCAGGCTGGCTATCGCCTGCTCGACATCACGCCCGACCACGGGCTCGACGCGGCCCGGCTCCCACCGCACCACGGCGACCCGTTCGATCGGATCCTCATCGCTCAGGCGCAGTCGGAGGCAGCGACTCTCGTCACACACGACGACGCGTTGAGCGCCTACGACGTGCCGACCATGCGCGTGGACTCGGCCCGCGGCTGAGCGGTCGCGAAGCGCGCTACAGCCCGAGCCCGCGCACGCCGTCCTCGTCCCAGCCGAGGTGGTGGGCGAGCTCGTGGCGGACTGTGCGGACGATCTGGGCGCGCAGGAGGTCGTAGTCGTGGCCGAAGTCGCGCACGAGCGTGTCGCGGAAGATCACGATTCGCGCGAAGCCGTCGTGGGCGACGGTCGGGCCGTGGTAGAGGCCATAGGCGTGGTGGTGGCGGCCGTTGTCTTCGACGACGACGGCGACGTGCTCCAGCGCGCGGTGAAACTCGAGCGGGAGGTCGTCGAGCGCGGATCTGACGAGCGCCTTGAAGTCCTCCTCGTTGCCGACGTCGAAGCCGATGTCGTCGTCATCGTCGTCGTCCCAGAGGTCGTCGTCGGCTTCGCCCGACATGCTGTCGCGTGCGAGCTCCTCGGTGTGCTCGACCAGCGCCTCGAACTCACGCTCGGATCTCGGGTTTCTCCAGTCCGCGAGGCGCCCAGTGATCAGCGCGAGCACGAACGCGAGCACGACGGCGGCCGCCAGCCCGACGATGATCCCCTGGAAGAACTTGACCGGGAATTCAGTGGCGAAGCCGCCGAAGACGGTGATCGCCAGGACGCCGAGGGCAAAGGCGACGAGCGCCGACCAGGCGATCTGCGCTCCGGTCGGTGTCTTCCCCCACATGATCCGAGGCTAGCGCCTCAGCGCAGCGTACGTGCGATCACAACGCGTTGGATCTCGTTCGTGCCCTCGTAGATCTGAGTGATCTTGGCGTCGCGCATCATCCGCTCGACGGGGTACTCACTGACGTAGCCGTAGCCGCCGAGCACCTGGATCGCCTCGATCGTCACGCGCATCGCGTTGTCGGAGTTGAAGAGCTTCGCCATCGCCGAGTACTTGCCGTGGTCGGCGTCGCCGCGGTCGGCCTTGGCCGCCGCCTGGTAGAGCAGCTCGCGGCCGGCGGCGCAGTTGGTCTCCATGTCGGCGAGCTTGAACTGGATCGCCTGGAACTCGTTGATCGGCTTGCCGAACTGCCGACGCTCGCGCGCGTAAGCGGCGGCGTAGTCGGTCGCGCCCTGGGCGATCCCGAGCGCCTGCGCGGCGATCCCGAGACGCGAGTGGTCGAGCGTGCCGAGCGCGACGTGCATGCCCTTGTCGACCTCGCCGATCAGGTTCCCGGCGGGGATCCGCACGTCGTCGAAGATCGGCTGGCCGGTCGGCGAGCCCTTGATGCCGAGCTTCTTCTCCAGCTTGCCGACGCTGAAGCCGGGACGGTCGGCCTCGACGACGAACGCGCTGATGCCGCGCGAGCGCCCGGCCTTCGGGTCGGTGACGGCGAAGACGACATAGAAGTCGGCGATCCCGAGGTTGGTGATCCAGTTCTTCGTGCCGGTGACGATCCACTCGTCGCCGTCGCGGACGGCCTTCGTGATCATGCCGCCAGGGTCAGAGCCGGCCTCTGGCTCGGACAGCGCGAACGCCGGAGTCCACTCGCCGGAGGCGCACTTCGGCAGGAACCTAGCTTTGAGCTCGTCGGAGCCGAACAGCTTTATCGGGAGCGTGCCGAGGTCCTGCACGGCCAGCATGAGCGCGCTCGACGCGCACGCCTTCGCGACCTCCTCGATCGCGATGCTGAGCATCAGCGCCCCGGTGCCCGTGCCGCCGTACTGCTCCTCGAACGGCAGGCCGAAGAGGTCGTGCTCGGCGAACAGCTCGCGCAGGTCGTACGGGTACTCCGCCTTCTCGTCGATCTCCGCGGCACGCGGCGCGACGCGCTCGCGGACCATCTGGCGGATCGTGCCGCGGAAGGCGAGCTGGTCGTCGGTCAGGGCGTAGGAATCGGCAAGTGCGGACATGCAGCCGATGCTAACGACGGCCGACGGGAGCGCACGCCGGTTCGGGCACCAGCAGCGAACCGGAGTGAGCGAAGCGAGCGGTCTCGCGAGGCGTGACGCCGAGCGTGGTCTCAAGCCGCGGGCCAGGATGGCCCGCGGAGGTACCTAACCTAAAGGCCGGCGGGGTGCCGCACGCGGTACCCGGAGGTGGAGCGCATGTCCGTCTGCCAGCGTGACGGCGCCGCGCCGCTCGTATCGAAACGCAGCCCGGCGACGACCATGTAGGCGTGGCTGGGGTTGCCGTAGACGGTGACCCAGCGACCTTCGCCGCGTTCGCCCCAGCCCATGAAGCCAGTTGAGTCGAGCGAGACGCTCAGCAGCCCGGCGCCGTGGAGCGCGTAGCTGACGGAGCCGGAGCAGTCGTAGCCGGCGTCGTCCCAGTGACCGTGCCCGCCGCCGTAGCGGTAGGGCTTCGTGGCGATGCGATTGCCGGCGGCGATGATCGCCTTGACCGACTCCGGCGCGTCGGCCGGCGCGATGGCCATGCCGTCGCCGCGCAGCCTCGCGTGACCGACCGGGCCGGTCGGCGCCGCGGAGGCGTCGCCGAGGCTGCGCAGCGTGCCGACGACCTCAGGCCCGACGACCCCGTCGACCGTGAGCCCGCGTGAGCGCTGGAAGTGCTTGAGGTTGTGCAGCGTCGTCGGCCCGAAGGCCCCGTCCACGGGCGTCGGGACGCCGGCGCGTGTGAGGTAGTCCTGCAAGACGCGCACGTCCTGGCCCTTCATCCCCCTCTTCAGCGCGCGGTCGCCGAGATGCTGACCGCCACCCCCGCCGTCGTCCTCCCGCGTCCTTTGCTGCGCCTTCGCCCGCCGCGCCGCGACCGTGCGCAGCGCCGAGACGGCCTGCGGCCCGACGATGCCGTCGACGTCGAGGTGATGTGCTCGCTGGAAGCGCTTGACGTTGCGCAGCGTCTGCGGCCCAAAGATGCCGGCGATCGGCGTGCGGAAGCCGGCACGCGTGAGGAAGTCCTGCAGCACGCGCACGTCGTGGCCGCGGTCGCCGCTCTGCAGCGTGCGCTGGCCCAGGTGCTGAGCAGCGGACGCCGTGGACGGCGCCAGCGCGGCGGCAAGCAGGACGAGACAGATGACGAAGCGGGATCGCGTACGGGCAGACGCGAAGGTGAACGACACGGGTGCAGCCCCTTCTCTTTCGGACGCCTGCGGGGTTAGCTGACGGGCTCGCGCAGAAAGAGCAGCGCTACGTCCTGAGTCGGACGATTCGCCCCCGGGACCTCGTGAGGAGGGCCCAATGGTTCCCCCGCTCCCTGGCTTTTGCGGTGCCAGGGATTCGGCTGGGTTCTTGAACGAAGCACGGCAGAGTACAGAACTCGAAGCAGGAATGTGCCAATGTGCAGCGAAAGCGCCGCGCAGCCGCGCTCACAGCCCTGCGGGGTGACGGATCGCGAACCCGTAGGAGGACCGCATCCCCCGCTGCCAGCGCGATGGCGAAGCGCCGCTCGTGTCGTAGCGCAGGCCCGCGACGACCATCCAGGTGTGCGTGCCGTGGGCGTAGACCGTGATCCAGCGACCGTGGCCCGCGTACCCCCAGCGCATCAGGTCGCCCGAGACCAGCGGCGTGGAGAGCAGACCGCCACCGTGCAGCGCGTAGCTGACGGAGCCCGAGCAGTCGTAGCCGCCGGCGCTCCATCCACCGTGGCCGCCACCCCAGACGTAGGGCGTCTTCGCGATCCGGTTGCCGGCCGCGATCACGGCCCGCACCGTCGCAGGGGCGTCGATCGGGGCGATCGCGGTCCCGTCGCCACGCAGATGCGCGCCGCCGGGCGGCCCCACGTCGGCGCCCGGCGCGCCGACGCGGCTCAGCGTGCGGACGTCCCGCCGACCGATGACGCCGTCGACCTTGAGGCCGTAGCGGCGCTGGAAGCGGCGGACGTTGCGTCGCGTCCGCCGGCTGTAGCGCCCGGCGATCGGGGTGCGGAAGCCCGCCCGGCTGAGCCGGTGCTGCAGGACGCGCACGTCCGCGCCCTTCATCCCCTTCCTGAGGACGCGGTAGCCGAAGTGCTTGGCATGGCCCTGATGCCGCGGATGGACGTGGTGGCCGCGCGCTCCTCTGTGGAGCGTGCGGTCGCCGCGGTGGTGGGCCGCGCCGGCCGTGGCGGGCACGAGGACGGTGAAGAGCACGACAAGAATCGCCACCCGGCGCGGTTGAGCGCAGGCTGACGCGAAGCTGGCGAACACGGGAGCAACCCCTTCTCAATCGATTGCCTATGGGGTTAGCTGACGGGCTCGCGCAGAAAGAGCAGCGCTACGTCCTGAGTCGGACGATTCGCCCCTGGGCCCTGTCCGGGCCCCGTGGTTCCCCCACTCCCCGGTGCATGTGCTCCGGAAATTCGGCTGGGTACAAGCGACGGGAGGCACCGTACAGACCGTGGTCAAACGAATGTGACTTTCCCCACCTACATGGCGCGACGCCGCGCCGCGGTATGGTCGCCGTCGTGGCCCCGTCCCGCGACGCGCTCGACCGCCTCAACCGCGCCACCGCGGCGCTCGATCCGCCGTTCGCGGCGGTCGACATGGACGCCTTCCGCACGAACGCCCGCGACATGCTGCGGCGCGCCGGCGGACGGCCCATCCGGCTCGCGAGCAAGTCGATTCGCTGCCGTGCGCTGCTGGAGCGCACGCTCGCGTCCGACCCCGGCTTCCGTGGCACGCTCGCGTTCACGTTGCCGGAGGCGCTGTGGCTCGCCGACGAGGGCCTGCGCGACCTCGTCGTCGCCTATCCGACAACCGACCGCGCCGCTCTGCGCGCGCTCGCGGCGCGCGCGGACGACGCCGGCATCGCGGTGATGGTCGACGACGTCGCGCAGCTGGACCTGATCGAGGCGGCGGTCGGCGGCAGCCTCTCGCGACCGCTGCGGGTCTGCATCGACGCCGACGCGAGCTGGCGCCCGCTCGGCGGACGCGTGCACATCGGCGTGCGACGCTCGCCGGTGCATACGCCCGAGCAGGCCGCCGCGCTGGCGCGGGGGATCGCCGCGCGGCCTGCGTTGAAGCTCGTCGGGGTGATGGCGTACGAGGCGCAGATCGCGGGGCTCGGCGACCGCCCGCCGGGCAAGCCGCTGCTGGGGCTCGCGCTGCGCGCTGTCCAGCGCGCCTCGGCGCGGGAGCTGGCGGAGCGGCGCGCGGCGATCGTCGCCGCGGTGGAGGCTGTCGCCCCGCTTGAGTTCGTCAACGGAGGCGGCACCGGCAGCCTGGAGCTGACGGCCGCGGAGCCGGCCGTCACGGAGATCGCGGCCGGTTCGGGGCTGTACGGGCCTACGCTGTTCGACGCCTACTCCCGCTTCACGCCGCTGCCGGCGGCGATGTTCGCGCTGCCGGTCGTGCGACGCCCCGGACGCGGCGTCGTGACGGCGCTCGGCGGGGGCTACGTCGCCTCCGGCTCCGGCGACCGCGCACGCCTGCCGCGGCCGGTCCTCCCCGCCGGGCTGCGGCTCGACGGTCGCGAGGGCGCCGGCGAGGTGCAGACCCCGCTGCTCGGCGACGCCGCCGACGCGATGCGGATCGGCGACCGCGTCTGGCTGCGCCACGCGAAGGCCGGCGAGCTCTGCGAGCGCTTTGCGGAGCTGCATCTGATCGAAGGCGACCGCATCGTCGAGACGGTGCCGACATATCGCGGCGAGGGGCGTTGCTTTCTGTAGAGACTAACCCTCGACTTGAGGGTTAGATTACTGATGCGCGACAGGCCCCAACACGCGCTCGGCGTACGCGTTGGTGAAGCGGCCGTTCGGGTCGAGCTGCGCGCGGACCGCCTGCCAGTCGTCCCAGCGCGGATAGCGCGATGCGAGCGTCGTCGCCGTCTGGAAGTGGCGCTTGCCCCAGTGCGGACGGCCGCCGTACTCGTCCATGATCTGCTCGACGGCGCGGAAGTACGGCTCCCACTCCATGCTCCTGAACATGTGGACGGCGATGTAGCCGCTCGGACGCTCGTGGACCGGGCTGAGGTAGGCGTCGTCGGGCGCGACGAGGCGCACCTCGATCGGGAACGGGACGTGGAAGCGGCGCTCGGGCACGAGCGCCATCACGCGCCGGACCGCCGCCGCGGTGTGCTCGCGGGGCAGCGCGTACTCCATCTCCGTGAACTTCACGAGCCGCGGTGAGGCGAAGACGCGATCGCTGCGATCGACCCGCACCGTGCTGCCCGCGAGCTTCGTCACGAGCCGGTTGATGCGCGGGATCGTGCGCGGCATCGCGCGGCCAGCGAGGCAGAAGGCATGGAAGGCGTGGTTGGTGAGCAGCACGTCTTCGGC
This sequence comes from uncultured Actinomycetes bacterium, assembly GCA_963774115.1. Taxonomy (GTDB): domain Bacteria; phylum Actinomycetota; class Thermoleophilia; order Solirubrobacterales; family Solirubrobacteraceae; genus Conexibacter. Next base: position 636,512 of record CAVZDN010000001.1, read on the forward strand.
ATAGGCACGCGTGCGCGAGCGTGGGCGCGGCGGCTCCTCGACGCGGTTGTTCGTACGCGTGAGCGCCGTGCGCGCGTGCGGGAAGACGAAGAACTCGAAGTGCTCGTTCGCGTCGCCCAGCTGCTCGAGTCGCTCCAGCGTCTCCTCCAGCGGCGCCGGCGCGTCGACGCCCCGCAGTGTGAACGCCGGCACGCAGCGCAGCGTGACGGCCGCGACGACGCCAAGGCTGCCAACGCCGACGCGCGCAGCGAGATACGTGGACAGATCCTCGTCGGCCGCCGAGCACGTCAGCGTGCTGCCATCCGCCAGCACGAGCTCCAGCGACTCGACCTGCGCCGAGAGGTTGCGCAGGCGCGCGCCGGTGCCGTGCGTCGCCGTCGAGATCGCGCCGGCGATCGTCTGCACGTCGATGTCGCCGAGGTTCTCGAAGGCGAGCCCGTGCCGCGCGAGCTCCGCGCTCAGCGCGTTGATCGTGATCCCCGCCTCCACTCGCACGCGCCCGCTCCCGCGGTCGACGTCGAGCACGCGGTCCATCCGCTCCAGGCTCAGCAGGCGACCGTCGCTGCACGCGACGTCCGTGAACGAATGACCGCTGCCGGCGACGCGCACCCGCTCCCCCGCGGCCGCCGCCCGCTCCAGCGCGGCGGCGATGTCCGCGACGCTCCCCGGCCGCTCGATCGCGACCGGACTGCAGCTCTCGTCACCGGCCCAGTTGCGCCACATGCGCCCACACTAACTTGACGAGCTGGCGGGATCCGCCGGTCAGGCGGAGCCGACCCCCGGCTGCTCACGCGCGGAGCGGCGCCCGGCGAGGCGGAAGCCGGGCAGCACGAAGGCGACGCGGGCGCCGCCCTCGGGAGAGACGCCGGCGGAGATCTGCCCGCCGTGCGCCTCGACGATCGCGCGGGCGATCGCCAATCCCAGCCCGGCGCCGCCCTCGCGGCGGGCGCGGGCGCTGTCGACGCGGTGGAAGCGGTCGAAGATGCGGTCGCGCTGCTCGGCCGGAATGCCGGGGCCGTCGTCCTCGATCGCCAGCTCGATGCGGCCACGCGCGAGCGGCGTGACGGTCAGCCGCACGAGCCCGTCCAGACCAGTGTGCTCGACCGCGTTGCGGGCGAGGTTGCGCACGACCTGCGCGACGCGGTCCTCGTCGGCGCTCAGCACGCCGTCCGGCACCGGCCCCAGCTCGAAGCGGCGCTCCGCCGTCAGCGTCAGCGCGTCGAACAGCTCCGTCACGAACGGGCTCAGCTCCAGCGGAGCCGGGCGCAACAGCTCCCCCTCGTCGGCGCGTGCCAGCAGCAGCAGGTCGTCGACGAGCCGCTCCATCCGCAGCACCTCGGTGCGCACGACCTCGTCGACGTGCCGCACGTCCTCACGCGTGACGACGGTCTGGCGCGCGAGCACCTCGAGCTGGCCGCGGATCACCGTCAGCGGCGTGCGCAGCTCATGCGAGGCGTCGGCGACGAAACCCCGCTGGCGGGCGAACGCGTCCTCGAGCCGGTCGAGCATGCGGTCGAACGCGTCGGCGAGCACACGCACCTCATCGTGCGGGCCCTTAGAGCCGATCCGGCGCGAGAGGTCGCCGGCGCGCACCTCGGCTGCGGTGGCAGCCATCCGCCGCAGCGGCCGCGAAAGCCGCGTCGCGAGTGCGAAGCCGAGCGCGATCGCGGCCAGCAGCGTCGCCGTGCCCGCGTACAGGAACGTGCGGGCAACGCCGTTCTGGGCGCGCGTCACCGCAGCGGCCGACTCGCCGACGCCGATCGTCGCGATGTAGCCGTCGAAGTCCCGCACCTCGACGACGTACATGCGCAGCGCGTCAGCGCCCGCGCCAACGGTCGTGAAGCCCTCAGTCGTCGTGCGCAGGGCCCGCACCTCCAGACTCTCGGGCTTGGACCCGCGGCTGCCGGAGGCGTCCTCCTCGGGGATCAACAGGTTGGAGACCGGCTCCATGCCGGCCACGCGCGCCACGTACAGACGCGACGTGAACGTGAACGACGAGACCTGGTTGTCGATGTAGCGCTGCGCGGCCCGCTCGATCCGCAGCGGGTCGCGGTCGGTGCGCTGTGACGCCTGCTTGAGCCGCTGGTCGAACGCGGTCGCCTCCTGACGCAGGTCCTGGTCGATCTGCTCGCGCACCTGCGTGGCGGTGCCGCGGTAGGTGGCGACGAACGCCGTCCCCAGCGCCGCGACGAGGATCACGGCGATCGCAAGCGCCAGGCGGGCACGCAGACCGCCCAGCCAGGCGAGCCGCGAGCCGCTCTGCGCGTGGGAGCTCATCTACCCGCGCGTCGTGAGGCGGTACCCGACCGACCGCAGCGTGTCGATCGGCGCGGGGCGGCCGGGCAGCTCGAGCTTGCGGCGCAGGTAGCGGATGTAGACCTCGACGACGTTCGTGCCGGGGTCGAAGTCGTAGCCCCACACGGCGCTGAGGATCTGCTGGCGCGAGAGTGCCTGATCGGGATGCCGCAGGAAGTACGCGAGCAGGTCGAACTCGCGCGCGGAGAGCCGCAGCTCGACGCCGTCGCGCGTGACGGCGCGGCTCAGCAGGTCGAGCTCGATGCCGGCGGCCGACAGTGTCGTGGCGTCGCGCTGGCGCGGCGTGCGCAGGTGTGCGCGGACACGTGCCGCGAGCTCGTCGAACGAGAACGGCTTCGTCACGTAGTCGGTCGCGCCGCCGTCGAGACCCGCGACGCGGTCGTCGACGGCAGCCCGCGCGCTCAGCATCACGACCGGCAGCTCCGGCTTCTCGCGCCGGATCGACGACAGCACCGCAAGGCCGTCCTTGCCCGGCAGCATCACGTCCAGCACGACGAGGTCGACGTCCTCCGCAAGCGCACGCCGTTCCCCCTCGAGCCCGTCGGGGGCGCACGAGACGGCATGCCCTTCCGCCTGCAGCCCGCGCTGGACGAAGTCGGCGATCGCCGTCTCGTCCTCGATAACCAAGATGCGCATGCAGCCAATCGTAGGGGCGCTGCGATGCGAGCACCTGAGAGGGCTCTAACCCCTCAGGACACGGTCCAGGTGTCGCCTGCGTGAAGGAGCGCGTCGAGCTGTTCGACATCACCGACTACCCGGTCTGCGTTGAGCGCGGCGGCGGCGCCGTGGAGCGGGTGCTCGACGGCGCGGAAGATGCCGATCGGGGTGGGCTCGGTGGGACGGTCGGCGAGGTGGGCGAGCGCGAAGGCGAGACTCGGGTCCTCGCGGTGGGCGTCGTGGACGAGCAGGGAATCGATGGGGGCCCCGGCTCTGCCGGCCATGGGGCCGGCTCCGCCACCCCCTCCCCGGCCTCCGCGACGTCGACGAGCGCGAGGCCGCCGTCGGCTGCGCGCGCAACGCCATGTTCGCCGTCCGGCCCGAAGCGGATCGGCTCGCCGTGCACGAGGCGGATCTGCATCTCCGCCTTCGTCTCCTTCTCCGTCAGCGCGAAGAACGCGCCGTCGTTGAAGACGGGGCAGTTCTGGTAGATCTCGACAAAGGCGGTGCCGGAGTGCGCGGCGGCGGCGCGCAGCACGTCGGTCATGTGCGCGCGGTCGCGGTCAAGCGTGCGCGCGACGAACGTTGCCTCCGCGCCGAGTGCCAACGCGATCGGGTTGAAGGGCCGGTCCTGCGTGCCGAACGGCGTCGACTTCGTGATCTTGCCGCGCTCGCTCGTTGGCGACGCCTGGCCCTTCGTAAGGCCGTAGATCTGGTTGTTGAAGAGCAGGATCTTCACCGGCACGTTGCGCCGCAGTGCGTGGATCAGGTGGTTACCGCCGATCGAGAGCGCGTCGCCGTCGCCGCTGACGACCCAGATCGAGAGGTCGGGGCGGGTCGTCGCCAGCCCGGTCGCGAGCGCCGGCGCGCGGCCATGGATGCCGTGCATCCCGTACGTGTCCATGTAATAGGCGAAGCGCCCGGCGCAGCCGATGCCGGTGATGAAGACGATCCGCTCGGGCGGGATCCCCAGCTCGGGCATGAAGCCCTGAACGGCCGAGAGGATCGCGTAGTCGCCGCAGCCCGGGCACCAACGCGTCTCCTGGTCGGACTGGAAGTCGGCCTTCTCGAGGGCGAGCGGGTGCCCGTTCGTCACGGTCACGCCGGCGCGCCCGCCTCGATCGCCGCGAGGATCGCCTGCTCCAGCTCGGCTGCGAACAGCGGCTGGCCAGTGACCTTCGTGACCGACTCGACGTCGATCAGGTACTCCGCACGCAGCATGTGCGCGAGCTGGCCGCCGTTCATCTCTGGCACGAGCACGCGCGGGTAGGCGCGCAGCAGGTCGCCGAGGTGCGGCGGCAGCGGGTTGAGGTGGCGCAGGTGCGCATGCGCGACCCGCCGGCCGCGATCCCGCACCCGGCGTGCGGCGGCGCGGATCGTCCCGTAGCTGGACCCCCAGCCGAGTATCAGCAGCTCGGCGGCCTCGTCAGCCTCGGCGAGCACCGGCGCCAGCTCGCGGCGGACGCCGGCGAGCTTCTCCGCGCGGCGGCGCGTCATCACTGCGTGGTTGGCGGGGTCGTAGGAGATGTTGCCGGTACCGTCCTGCTTCTCCAGTCCGCCGATGCGGTGCGCGAGCCCGGCGACGCCGGGCGGCGCCCACGGACGCGCGCCGCGTTCGTCGCGCGCGTAGGGCATGAACGTCTCGCCTTGGGGCGGCGCGGTCGCGAACGCCGGGTCGATCGCCGGCAGCACTCCGACGTCCGGGATCTGCCAAGGCTCGGAGGAGTTCGAGAGGAAGCCGTCGCTCAGCAGGATCACCGGCGTGCGGTACTCGACCGCCAGCCGCGCCGCCTCGAACGCCGCCTCGAAGCAGTCGCCCGGCGTGGCGGCCGCGAGCACCGGCACGGGCGACTCGCCGTGGCGGCCGTGCAGCGCCATCAGCAGGTCCGACTGCTCGGTCTTCGTGGGCAGCCCCGTCGACGGGCCGGCGCGCTGCACGTCGATCACGACGAGCGGCAGCTCCAGCATCGCCGCCAGCCCGATCGTCTCGGCCTTCAGGTCCATCCCCGGGCCGCTCGTCGCCGTCACGCCGAGATGGCCGCCGAAGGCGGCGCCGAGCGCCATTCCGATCGCGGCGATCTCGTCCTCGGCCTGGATCGTGCGGACACCGAGCGCCTCGTGGCGCGAGAGCTCGTGCAGCAGCTCGGATGCGGGCGTGATCGGGTAGCTGGCGAGCAGCAGCGGCAGGCGGCTGCGGACGCTCGCGGCCAGCAGCCCGAGCGCCGTCGCGGTCGTGCCGTTCACCTGGCGGTAGGTGCCGGGCGCCACGTCCGTCGCGGGCGCGACGCGGTACTGCACGTCGAGCAGCTCGGTCGTCTCGCCGAAGCTCCAGCCGGCGCGGAAGGCGGCGCGGTTGGCCGCGAGCGCGGCCGGCCGGTTCGCGAACTTCGCCTCGATCCAGCGCTCGCTGACGTCGGTCGGGCGGGCGTAGAGCCATGACAGCAGCCCGAGCGCGAAAAGGTTCTTCGCACGGCCGGCGTCGCGCGTGCCGACGCCCTCCAAGCTCTCCGAGGCACGCGCGGTGAGCGTCGTCATCGGGATGCGGTGGACGCGGAAGTCGGCCAGCGTGGCGTCGTCGGAATCCAGCGGGTTTTCGGTATAGCCGGCCTTCTCGAGGTTGCGCTTCGTGAAGGCGTCCTCGTTGACGATGACCGTCGCGCCGCGCGGCAGCGTCGCGAGGTTCGCCTTCAACGCCGCCGGGTTCATCGCGACCAGCACGTTCGGCGCGTCGCCCGGCGTCAGGATGTCGCGCGAGGCGAAGTGGATCTGGAAGGCCGAGACGCCGGGGATCGTGCCCGCAGGCGCACGGATCTCGGCCGGGAAGTCCGGCAGCGTCGCCAGGTCGTTCCCCAGCACCGCGGTGGCGTCCGTGAAGCGCCCGCCGACGAGCTGCATGCCGTCGCCGGAATCGCCGGCGAAGCGCACGACGACGCGCTCTCGATCCTCGACTGTCTTCGTCACTGCCCGAAGGCTCCCCCGTTCGGTCCCCTGCTCGATCCTACACGTGCCCGTGAGGGCGGGTCAGCGCTCCAGAAACACGGAAGGCCCCCTGGCGGAGGCCTTCGACGTGCGAGACGCGGGTCCCGGAGGCTGCGAGCCTCCGTTGACGAGGTGGGCGCCTAGATGGCGGAGACGTTGACCGCCTTCGGCCCCTTGTCGCCCTGCTCCTCCTCGTAGGAGACCTTCGAGCCCTCGGCGAGCGAGCGGTATCCGTCGCCGTTGATGCCGGTGTGATGGACGAAGAGGTCGCGGCTGCCCTCGTCAGGGGTGATGAAGCCGAAGCCCTTCTCGTCGCTGAACCACTTCACGGTTCCAGTCGGCACTGTCCTGTCCTCCACTGCTGTGTGTGCTGCATGCGCGGAGGATGCTGTCACGCAACGAACCCGCGTACGTCGCACTTCTTACGCCGGCCCCCCGGGCCAGCCTTACGGGGCAGAACGTACCAGGCAGCCCAAGGCGTCGCCACCCGTTCCGGGCCGAGCGCTCAGGAGGTCGATCAGTCGCCGAGGCGCGACATGCGGGCGAGCGCCTCGTGGCACTCGACGACACGCAGGCGCACCGCATCCCGCTCTGGACGGTCGTGCACCAGATCCCACGTGCGATCGGCGATCTCGCGGGCGTTCTCCGGCGTCGCCCGCTCCCACAGCGCGTCAACGAGCAGCAGCTCGAACGCCTCGACCTGCTCCTCGGGGCGTCCCGGCGGCAGCTTCGGCAGCGGGTCGCCGGTCACCTCTTTCCACATCCCGGTGGCGACGAGCAGACGATTTCGGAGGGTGACTGAGTCCATGGCGGCGTGAGCGCCCACGGCGCTCGGGCCGCATCCTAGATGGTTGGCTGCGCCGCCGCGCACGCGGCGATCACAGCTCCGGCAGCGCCTGCACGACGCCAAGCAGCGGCGCGAACAGGTCGCCCTGCTCGGCGACCCGTTCGAGCACGGTGGCGGGGCCGAAGACGAGCCCGGCGGCTTCGTCCGCCTCGTGCGCGGCGCGCAGCTCCTCCCAGGCGAGCGGCGTCGAGACGGTCGGGGTCAGTGCGGCTCGCAGCGAGTAGACGCCGACCGTCGTCTTGTGCTCGTCGTTCTGGCTCCAGTCGACGAGCACCTTTCCGGCACGCAGACGCTTGGCCATGCGTGAGACGACGAGCTCGGGCAGGCTGCCCTCCAGCAGCTCGGCAACACGGCGCGCGAACGACTTCGTGCGCTCGTATGTCGCCGTGCCCTCGCCGAGCGGGACATAGACCTGCAGCCCTTTGCCGCCGGACGTCTTCACCGCGCTGCGCAGCCCGAGTCGCTCGAACAGCTCGGCCAGCACGAGCGCGACCTCGGCGCACTCCGGCAGGCCGGCGGGCGCGCCCGGGTCGAGGTCGAAGACGACGGACGTGGGTCGGGAGAGGTCGCGCGCGAGCGCGAGCGAGGGGTGCAGCTCAATCGCCGCGAGGTTTGCCGTCCATGCGAGCAGCGCCGGCTCGCGCGGCATGAGGTAGTCGATCCGCCGCCGTTCGCTGCTGCTGTAGACGGAGACGGTCTCGACCCAGTCCGGCCGATGCGACGGGGCGTGCTTCTCGTAGAAGGACTCGGCCTCCACGCCGTCCGGCCAGCGGCGCAGCGTCAGCGGACGGCCGTGCAAGTGCGGCAGCATCGTCGACGCAATGCGCGCGTAGTAGGCGATCAGGTCGCCCTTCGTGAAACCGGCCTGCGGGTACAGCGTCTTGGCCCAGTTCGTGATCCGCAGCCGCCGGCCGTCGAGCTCCGCCTCGAGCGTGCCGCGTCCTGTCCCATGAGCAACGGCATCGAAGACGGCCTCGGGGGAGCGTGGATCGGTGACGACCGCGCGGACGGGCTGGTCCTCGCGGACGACCTCGGCGGGGGCCTTGTCGTCGCGCAGCCCCTTGAAGGCTGCTTGGCGCACGAGCCCTTCGCGCGTCCAGTCGCTGAACTCGACCTCAGCGACGAGCTGCGGCGCAACGAAGCGGGCGCCGCGCGGCGGCTTGGCCCCTGCCCTGAAGGGAGAGCGCGTGCGCGTGAGTGGCTCCAGTCGCGCGAGCAGATCATCGAGCACTGTCTCGCTGAAGCCGCTGCCGACGCGACCGGCGTAGCGCAGCGGTCCGCCGGGCGTCTCCCGCACACCGAGCAGCAGCGCGCCGACGCGCTTGGCGCGCTGCCCCTCCCCCTCCATCCAGCCGCCGACGACGAGCTCCTGGCGGGTGCGGTTGCGCAGCTTGCGCCAGGCGTCGCTGCGACGGCCGGGCAGGTACTCGCTGTCGAGCCGCTTGGCGACGACGCCCTCCAGCCCATGCTCGCGCGTCGCCTCCAGCACCACTGTGCCGCCGCCGCGGTGGTAGTGCGGCGCGCGCCAAGCGGCGCGGCCCTTGCCGTCGTCGAGCCCGAGTGCGTCGAGCTGCGCGCGGCGCTCCTCGTAGGGCAGCGCGAGCAGCGAACGGCCGTCGAGGTGCAGGAGGTCGAACGCGACGTACGTGACAGGCTGGGACTTCGCCGCCCGCCGTATCGCCGCCTCGCCCTCGACGTGCATGCGCTGCTGGAGGCGCTCGAAGCTCGGCCGACCCGCCTCGTCGAGTGCGACGAGCTCGCCGTCGAACAGGACCTCGTGCGCACCGAGCACGCGGCCCAGCGCACGTACCTCCGGGTAACGGTGCGTGATCTCGCGCTGGGTGCGGCTCTCGATGCGGACATGGCCGTGGTCGCTCCACAGCAGCGCACGCACGCCGTCCCATTTGACCTCGTAGCCCCAGCGCTCGTCGTCGCGCGGCGGCGGCAGCGTGCCGGCGCGAGCGAGCATCGGCGCGAGATGCTGCGGCAGCAGAACGCGCTGCGGGTCGCTGGCCGGCTCGAGGCGGTGGATCATCCACGTCCCCTCACCCGCCTTGCCGCCGATCGGATGCAGGCCGTAGCGGCCGGCGATCCGCTCGCCGTGGAGCGTGACCTCAACCTTCTTGTCGCTCCACACGTGAGCCTCGTACGTACCGCGGTCGAAGATCTCCATCGTGCCGGCGCCGTAGTTACCGGCCGGGATCTCACCGTGGAACACCAGGTAGTCGAGCGGATGATCCTCGGTGCGGACCGCAAGACGGTCGTCCCGGGGGTCGAGCGGGATCCCGCGCGGCAGCGCCCAGGAGGCGAGCACCCTGTCGCGCTCCAGCCGCAGGTCCCAGTGCAGGCGGGTGGCGTCGTGCTGCTGGATCACGAAGCGCGGGGCGCCGTCCTTGGGCAACGGCGGCATGCCGTCGGCATCGGGTGCCGGCTCGTTCGTGGCGTTGAAGTCGCGCTGGGCGCGGTAGGCGGCGAGCGGGTCGGACGACATGGCGCCACGGTACCCGGGCGCGCCGTTCAACCATGTGTCCAAGAGGCCGGCTCAAGTCTGGGATGTTCGTGCCGAAGCGCCGATGCGGCACGAAATGCGTTGCCGCTTCCTTCCACTGCTCCTGCTCGTGCTGCTCGTCACAGCGCTCGCCCCCGCGAGTGTGAGCGCGGGAAAGCACCAGAGCCCGGGCAAGCACCAGAGCCGTTTGGGCGCGTGCGCCTCTTCGCACGCCGTCATCGAGCGCGGCGAGGTGCACCGCGCGCGCGTCGCGACGCTCTGCCTGCTGAACCGGATCCGCACACGCGCGGGCCTGCGCAAGCTGCAGCTCAGCCGGAAGCTCTCGCGGGCGGCTGGACGCCATTCGCGTGAGATGGTGCGGCGCGGCTACTTCGGCCACAACTCGGCGAACGGCCGCACCCCCTTCGACCGCATGCGCGGCACGCATTACGTGCCGCGCAACTCGAGCTGGTGGCTCGGCGAGAACATCGGCTGGGGCGGCGGCTCGGCCGGCGCGCCCGCCGCGCTCGTGCGCATGTGGATGCACAGCCCGCCGCACCGCGCGAACATCCTCAGCCGCCGCTACCGCGAGATCGGTATCGGCATCGCCCTCGGCATCCCCGTCCGCGGTGCCCACCTCTCCGGCAACGGCCCCGCCGGCGCGACGTACACGACCGACTTCGGCTTCCACTCGTAGCCTGGCAGCACCGTCGTGATCGTCGACGAGCACGGCAACGAGCGGTTCCTGCCGGTCCCGTAGCGCTACTCGGCGAGGGCGAGGTGGCGGGGGTCGTCGTCCTGGTGGGCGATGTGGAGCGGGAGCGGGTCGGGGTGCTCGGCGTGGAATGCGGGCTTGGCGAGTTGGAGCTGGACGTCGGAGATGCGGCGCTCGGTGAAGCCGGCCTCGCAGTAGGCGAGGTAGAGGGTCCAGAGCCGCTTGAAGCGCTCGTCGTAGCCGTGGGCGCGGAGGCTGGGCCAGGCGGCCAGGAAGCGCTCGCGCCACTCGCGCAGCGTGCGTGCGTAGTGCGGGGTGATGTCGTCGAGGTGGACGGTGCGCAGATCGGTGCCGCGCGCCAGCGAGCGCTCGATCGCGGCCAGCGAGGGCAGCGCGCCCCCGGGGAAGATGTACTCATTGATGAAGCCGCCGGATGCCTTCTCGACGCGGAAGACGCGCTCGGGATGGACGATCGCCTGCAGCAGCATCGTCCCGTCGGGCTTCAGCAGATCGCTGCAGACGCGGAAGTAGGTGTCGAGGTGGACCCAACCGACGGCCTCGATCATCTCGACGGAGACGAGCTTGTCGTAGCGGCCGTCGAGATCGCGGTAGTCGGACAGCAGCACGGTGACGCGGTCGGCGAGGCCCGCGTCGCGCACCGCAGCGACGGCGTGGTCGTGCTGCTCGCGCGAGATCGTCGTGGTCGTGACGCGGCAGCCGTAGCGGCCGGCGGCATAGATCGCGAGGCCGCCCCAGCCCGTGCCGATCTCCAGCAGGTGGTCGCCGGGGCCGAGGTCGAGCCGGCGGCAGATGCGGTCGAGCTTGGCGACCTGCGCCTCGTGGAGCGTCGCGTCGGGGTGCTCGAAGACCGCACACGAGTAGAGCATCGTCTCGTCGAGGAAGCTCGCGAACAGCGCGTTGCCGAGGTCGTAGTGGGCGCTGATCCGCTCGCGTGCGCGGGCGCGCGTGTTCGCGCGCAGCCGCCAGGCCGTGCGCTGGAACGGCCCGGTCAACGGCAGAAGGCGTTCGCGCAGGCGGTCGAGCGCGGGCATCGCGCGGGCGGCGATGCGCACGAGCGCGACGAGATCGTCGCAGTCCCACAACCCGTCCATGTAGGCGCGCCCGGCCGATGCTCCGCCACCCAGCAACGCCGGATAGAAGGCGGGCGAGCGCACGGTGATGCGCGCCCGCAGCGGCGTGATTGGCGCATCGGCCTGCGTGCCGAACGTGTGGACGACGCCGCCCTCGCACAGCTCGATGCGACCGCCGTGCACGCGGGCGAGGAGCGCGTGGACCGCGCGGCGGGCCACGCGTTGGCGAGCGTTGATCGACCCGCTCCTGCGCGCGAGGCGATCGGCGGGCGGGCGCGTGTGGAGGCCGCTCGTCACGCGGCCGAGTGGCCTGCGCTTGTCGATGCCGCTGCTCACGCCGCCGCCTCCGGCCGCGCATGCCAGCGTGCGCCCTTCAGCCGCAGCCGCAGCGCCTGGGCGTAGATGCCGGCGACGACGCGCAGCGTCATTGCCGGGTTGCGGGTCAGCACGCGCGTGAGCGCGCCGCGGTCGACCTCGCGGCGCTGCAGCGCGAGGCGCGCGTCAAAGACGAGCTCGCCGTCGCGGCGGTTCTCGATCGTGACGGCGATGCGCTCGCCGGGGGTCGAGACGCGCCAGGTGTACTCGACGTCCATCGGCATGAACGGGGAGACGTGGAGCGCCTTTGCGTGACGGCTCTCGAGCACGTGCTCGTGGTTCCCGCCGGCCGCGGCGACGTATGCGTGGCGATCGCCCCATGGCGTGTTGGTGACCTCTGCAACGATCGCCTCGACCCGCTCGCCGTCGGGCGCGAAGCACCAGTAGAAGACGACCGGGTTGAAGCAGTGGCCGAGGTAGCGCAGGTGGGCGAGCATCCGCACCGGGCCCTGCGGGCGGACGCCGAGGCGGTCTTCGACGAGGTCGCGCACGGCGACGTCGAGCGGCACGAACGGGTCGCCGAGGTAGTCGGCACGGCGGAACCAGGCGAGCGCGGGACGGCGCGCGGACCACAGCGGGTGACCGTCGAACAGGTGCGGCAGCTCGGCGAGGTCGAGGTACATGAGGAAGAGGCGCGAGCGGAAGGCGTGCTCGACGGGTGTGCGGCGGCGATGGGTGACAGTGCCCTCGTAGATCGCGCTCGCCGGATGGCGCTGTCCTGTTTGGTGGTCGTCCTGCGACCACAGGACAGGACGCTTGGTGGGGCCGCCGATCACAGCGCCACCCCGAACCGGGCGCACGCGCGCAGCGCGCTGACAACGCCGTCCTCGTGGAAGCCCCAGCCCCAGTACGCACCGCAGTAGGAGGTGCGGTTGACGCCGTCGAGCTCGTCCCAGCGCCGCTGGGCGGCGACGCCGGCCGGCGTGAAGACCGGGTGGTCGTAGCGGAAGCGAGCGATCACGTGCTCGCGGCGGACGTCCTCCGAGCGGTTCAGCGTCACGAGGAACTCGCGGTCGGCGTCCAGCGACTGCAGGCGGTTGAGGTGATAGGTCACGGTCGGGCGGCCGATCTCGCGGTCGAGCAGGTGGTAGTTCCAGCTTGCCCAGGCGCGGCGGCGGCGTGGCAGCATGCCGCGGTCGGTGTGCAGGACGACGTCGTTGGGCTGGTAGGGGAAGGCGCCGAGCAGCTCGCGCTCGCGCTCGCTCGGGTCGGCGAGCAGCGCGAGCGCCTGATCGCTGTGCGCGGCGATCACGGCGTGGTCGAAGCGCTCCGGCTCGCCGGCGGCCGGCGCGACCTCGACGTGGTCGGCATGCCGCGCGATCGAGCGAATCGGCGTCGCCAGCCGCACGCGGTCGCCGAGCGGCGCGACGATCGCCTCGACGTAGCGTCGCGACCCGCCCTGGACGGTGAGCCACCGTGGGCGGTCGCGGAAGCCGAGCACGCCGTGGTTGTCGAAGAACTCGACGAGGAAGCGCGCCGGAAAGCTCCACAGCTGCGCCGGATCGGCCGACCAGACGGCGGCGGCCTGCGGCACGATCAGCCGCTCGACGAACATGCGCGAGTAGCCGCCCTGCTGGAGGTAGTCGCGCAGGGACGGTCCCGGCGCATCGCTCGCCAGCAACGCGCGCGCCTCGCGATTGAAGCGCAGCAGGTCGGCGACCATCCGCTGGAAGGCCGGCGACACGAGGTGCGAGCGCTTCGCGTAGAGGCCGTTCAGCGAGGCGCCGTTGTACTCGAAGTCGCCGACCGTGTCGGCGACGCCGAAGCTCATCTCGGCCGGTTGCGTCGGCACGCCGAGCCGCTCCAGCAGGCGCAGGAAGTTCGGGTAGTTGCGGTCGTTGCAGACAATGAAGCCGGTGTCCACGTCCCAGCTGCCGGCCTCCGTCTCGACGCGCGCGGTGTTGCTGTGGCCACCCGCGGCGATGCCCGCCTCGAACAGCGTCACGTCGTGCTCCGGGCTCAGCAGGTGGGCGGCCACGAGTCCGGAGACGCCGGCGCCGACGATGGCGATCCTCATTGAGAGCTTGTACGGGCGAAGCGGCGGGACGGATGCTCTAGCCTCGCGGCATGGCGATCAGGGTCGAGCGCAACGGACCCGTCACGACGGTGATCCTCGACGCGCCGGAGGTGCGCAACGCGGTCGACGGCGCGACCGCGATGGCGCTGGCCGACGCGTTCCGCGCGTTCGACGCCGACGACGACGCGACCGTCGGCGTGCTGTGGGGGGCCGGCGGGGCGTTCTGCGCCGGCGCGAACCTGAAGGCGGCCGGGACGGCGGAGGGCAACGTCGTCACGCCGGATGGCGACGGCCCGATGGGGCCCTCGCGGATGCTGCTGTCCAAGCCGGTGATCGCCGCGGTCGCGGGCCATGCGGTCGCGGGCGGGCTGGAGCTGGCGCTGTGGTGCGACCTGCGGATCGTCGAGCAGGACGCGGTGCTCGGCGTCTACTGCCGCCGCTGGGGCGTGCCGCTCATCGACGGCGGCACGGTACGCCTGCCGCGGATCATCGGCCTCGGCCGTGCGCTGGACCTGATCCTCACGGGCCGCCCGGTCGGCGCCGAGGAGGCGCTGGCGATGGGGCTCGCGAACCGCGTGGTCCCGACCGGGACTGCACGCGAGGCCGCGGAGGCGCTCGCCGCCGAGCTGGCCCGCTTCCCGCAGCTGTGCATGCGCCACGACCGCCTGTCCGCGTACGAGCAGCACGACCTGCCGCTGGACGAGGCGATCGCGAACGAGCTGCGCCACGGGCTCGTCGCGCTGGAGCACGAGGCGCTCGGAGGCGCCCGGCGCTTCGCCAGCGGCGCAGGGCGCCACGGCTCCTTCCAAGGCTGAGCCGCGACGCCCCGGATCGCCTGGCCGGGAGCTTGGGAGACTCGATCAGCGCACGTCACTTGCGCGCGCCGCGATGCCCGTCATGATCAAGGACCCGCGTCGCAGGCCGTGGACGAGCGGGACGACGATCGTGCGCGTGCCGGCGGGACGGCCGGCTGCGTGGATGCGCAGCGTGGCGACGAGCAGGACCGGCGTGCCGGACATGCCCTCCGGAAGCGCCAGCGAGATGCGCGCGCCGCGCCCGGGCCGCCACACGACCGTGCCCGCGGAGACGGCGCTCACGCCGGCGTCCGAGGAGAAGACGCGCGCGCGCACCGACACGTGGCAACGGAGGGCGCGCACGCAGCGCGCGACGCCGAGGTCCACGCGACCGAGCGCGAACGGCGCGGGCGAGCCGGCGTGCCAGCCGAACGCGATGCCGGCGGAGCGGGCGGAGGCCGTATCGGCGGCAGCCACGCCCCGACCGGTCAACTGCGCGATCGCGACACCGGCGGCATCGTTGGTGACGAGCCGCAGCGTGGCGACGACGTCGCCGAGCTCGGCGGGGACGAAGCGCACGCGCACTGCGCACGTCGCGCCCGGCGCGAGCGGCGCCGCGGTGCAGTTCTCGCCGACGACGCGGAAGCGCTCGGCGTCGAGGCCGCCCACGCTGGCGGAGGAGATCCGCAGCAGGCCGTTGCCGCTGTTGACGACGGCGACCGACTGCACGCGGCTCGTGCCGCGCAGCGCCTGATCGCCGAACGCGAGCGTCTGCGGCGCGACCACCGCCGCGGCCTGACGGCCGAGGCCGCGCAGTGCGACGAGCGCGGGCGCGCCGTTGCCGCCGATCACCATCAGGTTGGCGACCGCCTCCTCGGGCGCGAGTGGTGCGAAGCGCACCGCGAGCGTGCAGCTGTCGCCGGGATCCATCTGCCGCAGCGAGCAGGTGTCCTGCGTCACGCGGTAGGCGCCGACGCCGCTGCCGGTGGGCAGCGCGACGATCGACTGGTAGGGCAGGTTGCCAGTGTTCTGGAGCGTGACGGTGCGCACGACCGCCTCGCCGACGTCGACGGCGCCGAAGTCCAGCTCCGCGGGGGCCGGCGTCACCTGCTGCATGCCGCCCTGACCGGCGAGCGGGACCGTCAGCTCACCCGCGTCGGAGGGCACGTGAAGCGTCGCGGCGTAGGCGATCCCGTCGCTCGGGTCGAAGCCGAGGTTGATGTAGCACGAGGCACCGGAGCTGAGCATCTGTCCCTGGCAGCCGTCGTTGGTGATGCGCAAGGGGCCAGCGCCGGAGCCGTCGATCGTCGCGCTGCCGACCAGGACGTCGGCGTCGCCGCTGTTCTGGACCGCGATGCTCGCGCTGTTCTCGCCCCATTCGACGCCGACGAGGCCGAAGTCGACGGCGCTCGGCGCCGCGACGAGTGGCGGAGGCGCGGCGCGCACGGACGCCTCGGGCACCAGCAGCAGCGCGAGGACGGCGAGCAACAGGGCAGGGGCAAGGGTACGGCGGGCTTGGAGCGACATGGCCGGGTCTCCAATCGATGCGGCGAGCCACTGGATGCCGTGGCGGAGGCAAATGCGACACAAAGCGGATCGGCGTTCGGCGCCAGCTCTTGACTCGTGCAACGACACGTGGCGCGTCGGCGCTCCCCTGCGACGTAAGCGATCATGAGGCGGTGACGCTCCGCCCCGACGGCCGCTTCGCCCCCAGTCCCAGCGGACCCCTGCACCTCGGGAATCTGCGCACGGCGCTGCTCGCATGGCTGTTCGCACGCAGCGCGGGCGCGCGCTTCCTCGTGCGCGTCGAGGATCTCGACCCCGCTCGCTCGCGGCGCGAGCACGAGGCGGGCCAGCTCGCCGACCTGCAAGCGATCGGGCTGGACTGGGACGGTCCCGTCGTGCGGCAGTCCGAGCGCCGCGAGCTCCACCGAGAGGCGCTCGAGCAGTTGCGCGCGGCTGGGCGCACCTACCCGTGCTGGTGCACGCGCGCCGAGATCCGCGAGGCGGCGTCGGCGGCGCATGGTCCATCGACGGAGGGCGCCTATCCAGGGATCTGCCGTCGGCTGAGCGCAACCGAACGTGCCGAGCGGGAGCGCTCCGGGCGCCCCGCCGCGCTGCGGCTCGACGCCCGCGGCGAGCGGATCGGCTTCGAGGACCGCCGGCACGGCCACGTCGAGGCGGTCGTCGACGACCTCGTGCTGTGGCGCAACGACGACACGCCCGCGTACAACCTCGCCGTCGTCGTCGACGACGCCGACCAGGGCGTGCGCGAGGTCGTGCGCGGCGACGACCTGCTGGAGACGACGCCCCGACACCTGCTGGTCGGTCGACTGCTCGGCCTGCCCGCGCCGCGACACGCGCACGTCCCGCTCGTGCTGGGACCCGATGGGCAGCGCCTCGCCAAGCGTCACGGCGCCGTCACGCTCACCGACCGTGCGGCGCGGGGCGAGTCGCCGGCGGACGTGCGCGGACGGCTCGCGGCGAGCCTCGGGCTCGCGACGGACGGCGAGCGAGTCGACGCGGCAACGCTCGTGGCGCGCTTCGACGCAGACGAACTGCCACGCTCGGCGAGCGTCTTCGACGATGCTTGACACAGCGTCAAGGAACTGGTGCCACCCGCTCGACGGTTGAGGTACGCTCGCGTCCCCGAACGTGCTTGCGCGTTCTCATGCTCATTTCTTTCGTCAAGGGATGGACCCGACGGTGCGAGCGGCAAGATGTCGATGAAGTACGCGGTCCTCGGGCTTCTCGTCCAACGGCGCGGCTATGGATACGACCTCGTCCAGCGCTTCGAGGAACAGGTCGGCCCCGCCTGGCAGCTCAACGCGGGCGCGATCTACGTCGCGCTCGACAAGCTCGAGCAGGAGGGCCTCGTGCGCCCCATCACGAGCGAAGGAAATACGCCGCCGACGCGCCGACGTACCGCACGCGGCGCGCCGCGCGTGATCTACGAGCCGACCGCGACCGGCGTCGAACGCTTCGAGGAATGGATGTCGGCCGGATCCGCGATGGCGCCCATGCGCGAGGAGCTGCACCTCAAGCTCGCGCTCTCGCAACCGCGCAACCTCTCACGCCTGATCGAGCTGACGTACGAGCAGGAGCAGGTCTGCCTCGAGCGGCTCGAGGAGTACCTCGGCAGGGCCTCCTCCGAGGACCTGCTCGCCTCCGCGGAGCCCTGGCCGGCGATCGCGAGCGTGATGGTGCGCGATGCCGAGATCGCCCACCTGCAGGCGACGGTGGAGTGGTTGCGCCGCATCCGCCAGGCGATGCGATGGCTGCAGGACCGCCCGGAGGCGCAACGATCACGGGTCTGACATGACGCTGCTCTCCCTCGACTGCGTGGCGAAGTCCTATGCGCGCGGCTACCGCGAGCTGGTGGCGCTCGACGCCGTGTCGCTCGACGTGGCCGCGGGAGACTTCGTCGCGATCTGGGGCGGCAGCCGCTCCGGCAAGACGACGCTGCTGCGCATCGCGGCGGGGATCGAGACGCCCGAGCGGGGCACGGTCGTCTATGACGGCCAGGACCTTGCGACGCTGTCGCGCCGCCGGCGCGCCCATCTGCTGCTGAACGAGATCGGCTGCGTCTGGCAGACCGGCCGCATCACGCGCGGGCTGTCGGTGCTCGACCACGTCGCGCTGCCGCGCTTCAAGGGCCGCAGCCACGGGCGCGCGCGCAGCGACGCACACGACGCACTGGAGCGGGTCGGCGTCCCACAGGCGGCCAACGCCCGCTGGCACGAGCTGTCCGACGGCGAGCGCACACGCGTCGCACTCGCCCATGCGCTGATCCGCCGCCCCAAGCTGCTGCTCGCCGACGAGCCGACGGCCAACCTCAACCTGATCGAGCGTGAGCAGGTCCTGACGATCCTGCGCTCGGTCGCCGAGGAGGCCGGCGTCGCGATCGTGATGACCGCGCCCGACGCCCCGACGGGCCTGCAGTCGCACCGGCTGATGTCGCTCGACGGCGGACGGCTGGTGAAGCCGCGCTCGGAGCAGCCGGGCACGCTGATCGACTTCCCCGTCGCAGGCGAGCGGGCGAGCCGCGGCAGCGGATAGCTTGGCGCAGTGCTCGAACTGCGCGACGTCCGCAAGCACTTCACCGGCCCCGACGACGAGACGATCCGCGCGGTCGACGGCGTCTCGCTGACAGTCGAGCCCGCCGAGCTCGTCGCACTCTACGGCCCGAGCGGCTCCGGCAAGTCGACGCTGCTGATGCTCGCCGCCGGCATCACGCGGCCGGATGCCGGCGCGGTGCTGTTCGAGGGCCGCGACCTCGCGACGCTCTCGCGCGCCGAGGCGGCGCAGTACCGCCGCACCGAGCTCGGCTTCGTGTTCCAGTCCTTCCGGCTGACGCCGGGGCTGACCGCGATCGACAACGCCGCGCTGAAGCTCGTCGTCGGGGGCATGAGCCGTCGGCTCGCGCGCAAGCGCGTGGCGCCGCTGCTCGACCGTCTAGGGATCGCCGCGCACGCGGACCGGCGCGCCATGCTGCTCTCGCGCGGCGAGCGCCAGCGGATCGCGATTGCCCGCGCGCTGGCGAACGAGCCGCGCCTGCTGCTCGCCGACGAGCCGACCGGCAGCCTCGACTCGCAGCGCGGGCGCGAGGTGCTCGGCCTGCTGGTGGAGATCTGCCGCGAGCGGAGCCTCGGCGTGATCCTGGTGACGCACGACCCGGCGGGCGCCGAGTTCGCCGACCGCGCCTTCAGCCTGCGCGACGGCGTCCTCTCAGCCCACCCGGAGATGCTCCCATGAGAGTCCGCAACCTCCTCTTCCTCTACCGCCAACGGGTGCGCGCCCACCCGCTGCAGGAGCTGATCGCGCTCGTCGGCATCGCCGTCGGGGTCGCGCTCGTGTTCGCCGTTCAAGTCGCCAATACGAGCGTGACCGGATCGGTCGAGCGACTGATGCGCGGGACCACTGGCTCGGCCGAGCTGCAAGTCGCCGCGCGCAGCACGCGCGGTTTCGACGAGCGGCTCGTCGCACAGATCGGGAACGTCGCCGGCGTGCGGCGGGTGGCGCCTTTGGTGGAACTGCGCGTCACGTTGCGCGGACCGCACGCGACGCGCATGGCAAGCCTGATCGGGGGCGATCGCCGCCTGCTGGCGATGGGCGGCGACCTGCTGCGCGAGTTCGCCTCGCCGTCGCTCGACGCGCTGCGCGCAGTCGCCTTGCCGGCGCCGCTGACGCGCGCACTCGGCGTCAACGTCGGTGACGATGTGAGCGTCGCAGTCGGCGCGCATACGCATCGCGCCCCGCTCGCGGGCGTGCTGAGCGCCGACGAGATCGGGGAACTCGCCGACAGCCCGATCGCGCTCTCCTCCTTGACCTATGCGCAGGAGCTGGTCGACGCACCGGGGCGCGTAACGCGCGTGCTCGTCGACGTCCGTCCCGGCCGCGAGCGGGAGGTGCGGGCGGCGCTCACGCGACTGGTGGGCGATCGGCTCACGGTGACGGACGGCGACGCCGAGGTCCGCCTGCTCGAGCGGGCCGCGGAGCCAAACGACCAGTCGACAGCGCTGTTCGCCACGATCAGCGCGCTCGTCGGCCTGCTGTTCGCGTTCAACGCGATGCTGCTGACGGTGCCCGAGCGCCGCCGCTTCATCGCCGACCTGCGGCTCGAGGGGCTGGGCGACTTCACGGTCGTGCGGCTGGTGTGGTTCGACGCCCTCGTGCTCGGCGCCGTCTCCTCGCTGGTCGGGTTGGCGCTCGGCGACGTGCTCTCGCGCACCGTCTTCCACGCGGCGCCCGGGTACCTCTCGTTCGCCTTTCCGGTCGGCGACCAGCGGATCGTGACGTGGCCGAGCGTGGTGCTCGCCGTCGTCGGCGGGATCGCCGCCACGCTGCTGGCGGCGATGCGGCCGCTGAGTGACCTCTTCTCGCGACGGCCGCTCGACGACGCCTACCGCGAGGACGACGAGCGCGAGGAGGACGCGCTGCTCTCGCGTCGCGCGATGCCCGCGATCGGCGCTGCGCTCGTGGCAGCGACCGGCGCCCTGCTGGTGCTCGCCCCACACGCCACGCTCGGCGGCGTCGCGCTGCTGGTCGTGGGGATGCTGCTGCTGATCCCGGGGCTGCTCGGCGCGATCGTACGGCTGATCGACCGCATCAGCCAGCGCACGCGCAGCGCGGTGCTGATCGTCTCCGTCGGCGAGCTGCGCACGGCCACGACACGCTCGATCGCGCTGGCAGCGACGGGCGCGTGCGCGGTGTTCGGCAGCGTGTCGGTGGAGGGCGCACACTTCGACCTGCAGCGCGGGCTCGACCGCGACGCACGCGCGTTCAACGCGGCCGCCGACCTGTGGGTCACGCCATCCGGGCACCAGAACGAGCTGGCCACGATCCCCTTCTCGCTCTCCCCCGCCCAGACGGCGCAGCTCGCCGGCGTGCCGGGCGTGCGCTCCGTGCGCCGCTACCGCGGCGCGTTCCTCGACGTCGACGGACGCCGGACGTGGGTCGTCGCCCCGCCGCGCTCGAACCCACAGCCGATCCTGCCGAGCCAGCTCGTCGAGGGCGACCTCGGCTTGGCGACGCGGCGCCTGCGCGGACACGGCTGGGTCGCGGCCTCCAGCGCGATCGTCGAGCGGCAAGGCGTCGAGCTCGGCGACGTGCTCACGCTGCCGACGCCGCGTCCGACGCGGATGCGGCTGGCCGCGACGCTGACGAACCTCGGCTGGAGCTCCGGAGCGTTTGTCCTCAACGCAAGCGACTTCCGGCATGCCTGGGCGAGCGATGACGTAAGTGCGCTGCAGCTGCTGCTCGCGCCGGGCGCCGAGCCGGCGGCGACGGTCCGCGCCGTGCGTCGCGCGCTCGGGCCCGCCAGCAACCTCACGGTCGAGACGAGCGGACAGCGCGAGGCGCGCTTCCGCACCTCCACGCGCCAAGGTCTCAGCCGCCTGACGCAGATCGCGACGCTCGTGCTGGTCGCCGCGGCGCTCGCGCTCGCGGCCGCGATGGGCGGCGTCGTGTGGAGCCGCCGGCCGCGCCTGGCCGTGTTGAAGTTGAGTGGATTCAGCGACGGCGACGTGTGGCGCGCACTTGTACTCGAGAACGCGCTCGTGCTCGGAATCGGCTGCTCAATCGGGGCCGCCTTCGGACTCTGCGGACAGTTCATGCTGACGCGGCTGCTGGCAGACACGACAGGCTTTCCGACCGACTACGCACCGGCTGGCTGGCTGGCACTCGCGACGTTCGCCGGCGTCACCGTCGTCGCGGTCGCGATCGCCGCGCTGCCGGGCTATCTGGCAGCGCGTGTCCCCGCCACCGCAGGTATCTACGAAGATTAACCACTCGATTAGGGACCACCGCTAGGCGGCTTGGAGCCGACCGAGGGTGTTCTTACGCTGACTATGTGCAATTCGCCGCGGGGCGGACCCGCTTGCTCCGCGCACGCGAGTTCGCTGCACTTCTGAGAGTCGCTGCCCGCTTCTGGTGCCGCGTGCTTCCCACCGTCCGCACGGAGCTGCGCGCGTGGCAGCGGACCGCGGCGGCGATCCCGGATCCGGAGCTGCGCGCGCAAGCGCTCGCGACGCTGCACAGCGAGCGCCTCAGCACCGCCGGCGCCGCCCTCTTCGCCACGACGCTCCGTCGCCACGACCCGCTGCTCGTCCGCACGCTCGTCGCCTACCAGGTCATCTGCGACTACCTCGACACGCTCTCCGAGCAGCCGGCAGCCGACCCGGTCGCCAACGGCATGCTGCTGCACCGCGCCCTGGCCGACGCGGTCGCGCCGCAGAGCGCCGCCCAGGCGGACTGGTACCGCCTGCACGCCGTCGGGGACGACGGCGGCTACCTAGCGACGTTGGTCGACACCTGCCGGTCCGGTTGCGCTGCCTTCCCCGCCTACCCACAGGTGCGCGACGCCGCGCTGCGCGAGGCGCGGCGCAACGAGGTGCAGGGCATCAAGCACGGGCCGGCGCCACAGCGCAAGCCGCAACTGCGGCACTGGGCCGAGGAGCAAGGGGGCGACACCGGCGACACGAGCTGGTTCGAGCTCGCGGCGGCCGGCAGCTCACCACTCGCGGTGCTGGCACTACTCGCGGCCGCTGCCGACCCGGCGACCTCGCCCGCGAGCGTCGAGCTCACGCGCGCCTGCTACTTCCCTTGGATCGAGGCGCTCAGCACACTGCTCGACAGCCTCGCCGACCGGGAGCACGACGAGGCTGCCGGCGAGATGAGCTTCGTGAGCCAGTACCCGTCGGACGCGGCGATGACGTCGCGCTTGCAGGAGCTGACGGTACGCGCACTCGCGGGAGCACGCGGCCTGCCGAACGCCGAGTGCCATGTCGTGCTCGTGGCCGGGATGATCGCGCTGCACCTGTCCGATCGCTCTGCCTGGCTGCCCGCGTCGCAGCCGACGACGAACGCGGTGCTGGACAGCGCACGCACCATCGTCATGCCGGTGCTACTCGCGATCCTGAGCGTGTGGCGACTGGCACGCAGGTGGGCCAGCATGCGCCCGTGTGTGGTACTCGCGATCAGCCGATCGCGACGGGCTGCTTGCGCTCGCGCTTGCGATCCATCAGGCGGCGGTCCGCTACCTGCATGAGGTGCTCCGCCGAGGTGGCGTCCTCGGGAACCGTCGCCCACGCGATCGTGACAGCGACAGAGGCGATCGGGTCCGGCATCGGCGCGCTGGCGACAGCGGCGGCGAGCACCTCGGCGAGGCGTGCCGCACCGACCGCGCCGGCGCCGGGCGCGATCACCGCGAACTCGTCGCCACCGATGCGCGCGAAGCAGTCGACGCCGCGCACCTCAGGGCCGCAGACGGTGGCGACAGTGCGCAGCACGGTGTCGCCGATCGGATGCCCGTGGGTGTCGTTGATCGCCTTGAAGTCGTCAAAGTCGAGCAGCAGCAGGGCCGCGGAGCGGCCGTGCGCGTCGCGCTGGGCGACCGCGCGGATGAGCGCCGCGTCGAAGGCGCGCCGATTTGCGAGCCCGGTGAGCGCGTCGCACTCCGCCATCACGCGCTGGCGCTGCTCGGCAGTGACGAGCCGGCGCTTCAGCAGCCGCATGATCGCGTACGTGCCCGCAATCGCGATCGTGAACATCAGGATCCGCGCCGGGTAGCCGACGTCGACCGCGGCGTCGTCGTAGAGCAGCGGACTCGCATAGGCGGCGACAAACAGCAGGTTGAGCGGAAGCGCGAGCCGCGGCGGATAGAAGTAGGCGACGTGCAGCGCCGTGAAGATGAGGATCGGCTGCAGATAGCTGTCAGCGCCGCCCGACGCCCACAGCGCGACACCGACGACGCCGATCAGCACGGCCGTCACGAGCGAGCGGCGCTCCAGCGACGTGCCCGGCTGTGGGAAGCGCAGCGTCAGGACCGCGAGGCCCCAGGCGAAGGACAGCGCCGCCAACGCCAGCAGCGCACCGAGGTGCTCGTCCGGCGTGCCCGGCAGGGCGAGCGAGGCGAGGCCGCCGGCACCCGCCACGACCCACATCAACCCAGACGTGACGTTAATCAGCACGCCCTCGTCGCGCGGGTCGTCGCTGAGACGCCGAGAGAGGTCCTGGTATGGGCGGGGCGGTCGCATCGGCTGAAGTGCGGAGCTTCGCCGACGCGGCGGCGGAACGTCTCACCGTTCAAGGCACCTCGCCGTCACCTGGCAGATGCCGGCGCCCGCCAGGCAAGGACGGGGCACCGCCGGCAAAGCCGGTGGTCGGTGTGGCGTGCTTCGCACGCGAACCGGCGAGGACGCCGCATGGCGGGATGCCGCGCCGGCGTCCCGCATGGCGGGATGCCGGCGCTGTCAGGCGAGGCCGATGGGGCAGCTGACGCCTGTGCCGCCGATGCCGCAGTAGCCGGCCGGGTTCTTCGCGAGGTACTGCTGGTGGTAGTCCTCGGCGTAGTAGAACGGTCCGGTCTGCGCCAGCTCGGTCGTGATCTCGCCGAAGCCGGAGGCGCGCAGCATCTCCTGGTAGGTGTCGCGCGAGGCGAGCGCGGCGTCGCGCTGGGTGTCGGTCGTCCAGTAGATCGCGGAGCGGTACTGGGTGCCGACGTCGTTGCCCTGGCGCATCCCCTGGGTCGGGTCGTGACCCTCCCAGAACAACTTCAGCAGCGCGTCGTAGCTCGTCTTGGCGGGGTCGAAGACGACGAGCACGGCCTCCGTGTGGCCGGTCTGCGCGGAGCAGACCTCCTCGTAGGTCGGGTTCGGCGTGAAGCCGCCGGCGTAGCCGACCGCCGTCGTGTGGACGCCGGGCGCCTGCCAGAAGATCTTCTCCGCGCCCCAGAAGCAGCCGAGGCCGAAGACGGCCGTCTCGAAGCCCTCGGGGAACGGCGGCTGCAAGGGCGTGCCAAGCACGTGATGTTGCGACGGCACCGCGATCGGCTGCTCACGACCGGGCAGCGCACGGGCGTCGTCGACCATGTCGGACTTGCGTGTCAGGAATCTCATGGGATCAATGTAGACCCACGACATTACGTCGATGTGACAGCAGGGCGGCCAGGCGCGCGAGCAGGTAGGTCGCGACGAGCACCCCTGCGATCGCGGCCCCGGCCGCCACGCGCGCGTAGTAGGAGAGGTAGAGCCCGGCGACCCCGCCGGCGACGGCGAGCGCGACGGCGAGCGCCATCGCCGGCCCGAGCCGCCGCGCGAGCAGACGCGCCGCCGCCGCGGGGGCGACGAGCACCGCGACGACGAGCAGATTGCCCATGCCCTGCACGGCGACGAGCACGGCGAGCGCGAGCAACACCAGCAGCGCCGCGTCCGCCAGCGCGGGCCGCGCCCCGAGCGTGCGCGCACCCTCACGGTCGAAGCCGGCGGCGAGCAGCCGCCAGTGCAGGGCCCACAGCGCGCCGAGCACCACGGCGGCCAGCGCGGCCGCGAACGCGAGGTCGCCCACGGTCGTGCCGAGCACGTCGCCGAACAGCAGCGACTGGATGCCGGCCGGCGTCGCCGGCGAGAGCGCGAGCAGCACGCCGAGCCCGAACAGCGTCGTGACGGCGATCGCGACCGCGTCGTCGCGGCCGATCCCCTGGACGCGCGCGGCCAGCGCGACCGCGAGCGCGGCGAGCAGGATCCCCGCCGCGCCGCCGAGCGCCAGCGGGATCCCGGCGAGCGACGCGACGACAAGCCCGGGGAACATCCCGTGCGCGAGCGACTCGGCGCCGTAGGAGAGCCCGCCGAGCACGATCCAGCAGCCGAGCGTGCCGCCGACGAGGCCGAGCACGACGACCTCCAGCAGCGCGCGCTGCATGATCCCTTCCGACCAGGGCTCAGCCAGCGTGTGCAGGACCGTCGCGAGCATCAGTGGTCGTGCCCGGCGTCGTGCGCGCCGTGGTCGTGGTGATGCGGCGGCAGGATCGCGCGCGTCGCGCCGCCGCCATCTCCGGGCAGGGTCACGATCGCTCCGCCGTAGGTTGCGGCGAGCACGTCGAGCGTGAGCGTCGGCTGCGGCGGCCCGAACGCGACCTGGCGGCCGTTGAGGCAGAGGACGCGATCCCACGCGCGCGCCTGCTCGAGGTCGTGCGTGGCGATCAGGGTGCCGCGGCCCTCGGCGGCGAGCTCCCCGAGCAGTCGCTCCAACTGCGCGGCGCTCGCCGTGTCGAGGCCGGTGAACGGCTCGTCGAGCAGCAGCACCTGCGCGTCCTGCACGAGCGCGCGCGCGATCAAGACGCGCTGGCGCTGGCCGCCGGACAGCTCACCGAAGGTGTCGTGGGCGCGCTGCTCCAGGCCGACGTGCACGAGCGCGGCGCGGACGGCAGCGCGCTCGGAGCGACCAGGCCGGCGCCACCATGGGCGGCCCGCGAGCGTCCCCATCAGCACGACGTCGAGCGCGCTGACGGGGAAGTCGAGCCGCGAGCGCTCGGTCTGCGGGACGCTGCCGCAGCGGGCTTGCAGCTCGAGCGTCCCGGCCGCGGGCCGCAGCTCACCAAGCAGCGCGCGGAAGAGCGTCGTCTTGCCGCCGCCGTTGGGACCGAGCACCGCGAGCCGCTCGCCGGCGGCGAGGTCGAAGGAGACGTCACGCAGGACCGGCGGGCCGCCGTAGCCGACCGCGAGGCCGCCGACACTGAGGAGCGGGGCGGCCGCGCTCACGACGGCTTCACCGCCGCACGCGTGGCGAGCGGCCGTGCAGCGCCGCCCGCCGGGCGACCATCCGCAACGGCGCGACCGACGGCGACGAGCGCGAAGACGCCGCCGCTGACGACCGCGATCGTCGCGCCGGGGGGCGCGTTCGCCTTGACGGCGAGCCACAGGCCGGCGGTTCCCTCCAGCGCGGCGAGCACGGCGGTCGCGAGCTGCCAGGCGCCGACGCGACGCACGAGCAGCCGCGCGGTGGCTGCCGGGACGACGAGCAGCGAGGTCGCCAGCAGTGCGCCGACGGCGGAGAGCATCGCGACGGCGGCGCCGGCGACGAGCACGAGCAGAACGACGTCGGCGCGCGCGGCGCGCACGCCGAGCGCGCCGGACGCCTCGCGGTCGAAGCCGGCGAGCAGCCAGCGGCCGCCGAGCAGCCAGGTGGCCGCGCAGGCGAGCGCCGCGACGACGGCGGCGAGCCGCACGTCCTCCGGGCCGATCGCGAGCAGGCTGCCGAACAGCAGCGTCTCGACGCTCGCGGCCGAGTGGAAGACGTCGGAGGCCAGCACGATCCCGAGCGCGAGCGCCGCGACGAGCACGAGCGCGGTCAGCACCTCGTGGCCACCGTGCTCGCGCGCCGCGAGCCGGCCGACCGCGAGCGCGAACAGCAGCGCGGCGCCGAAGCCGCCGAGCGACGCCGCGAAGCCGAGGCCACCGGCGAGTACGAGCCCGGGGAACGTCGCGGCGGCCGCGCCGTGAGCGGTGAACGACAGGCCGCGCAGGACGATCCAGCAGCCGAGCGCGCCGGCCGCGACGGCGAGCAGCAGCACCTCGACGAGGGCCCGTTGGACGAAGGGAAGCTGGAAGGGCTCGAACACGCCGCACGAGCATAATGGGAACGAGTCCAATTCGCATTGCTGCGATACGATCGAGCCGATGCCGACCACCACGTCTCCACCCACGCGCTGGTGCGAGCACGCGCTCGCGACGCTCGCCGGGTCCGGCTACCGCAAGGGCGGCGCGCGCAACGCCGTCGTCGAGCTGCTCGACCAGCAGTCGTGCGCGGTGACCGCACAGGAGATCGACGAGCTGCTGCGGACCCAGGGGCGCGCTGTCGGACGCGCGAGCGTCTACCGCATCCTCGAACTGCTGACGACACTCAAGCTCGTGCAGCGGATCGACGTCGGCCAGGGCGTCGCGCGCTACGAGCGCCACCAGCCCGACGGCGACCATCACCACCACATGGTGTGCGACGGCTGCGGCCTCGTCGCGCCGTTCGAGGACCCGACGCTGGAGCAGGCGATCGAGCAGGTCAGCCGGCGGCTGAGCTTCGCCGTCGCCGAGCACGACGTCGTGCTGCACGGCGCCTGCCGCGACTGCCGCGCGGCCTAGCGCGGACCGCTCAGCGTGCTTCCCGCACGACCCAGCGCAGAACGAGCGTGGTCCAGGAGAACAGGCTGCGGGTCAGCGGCATGAGGAGACAGTACGGGAGAACCTAAGCCCGCGGTCAATATTGCGGTGCGTCAGCGTCCGCCGCTGCCAGCTCGGCGGCGGCGTCGATGATCATGTCCTCCTGACCGCCGACGATGCGGCGACGCCCCAGCTCCATCAGGACGGCGCGCGGCTCGACGCCGAACTTCGCGCCGGCGCGCTCAGCGTGCAGCAGGAAGGACGAGTAGACGCCGGCGTAGCCGAGCGAGAGGGCGCTGCGGTCGATGATCTGGGCGCGCGGCATCAGCGGGGCGACGACATCCTCGGCGACGTCCATCAGCGGGAACAGCTGTGCGTTGGTGGCGTGGCCCGAGCGCTCGAGCGCGGCGGCGAGCACCTCCAGCTGAGCGTTGCCGGAGCCGGCGCCGAGGCCGCGCAGCGAGCCGTCGAGCCAGGTCGCCCCGGCTGCCGCGGCGGCGAGCGCGTTGCCGACGCCGCAGCCCAGGTTGTTGTGGGCGTGGAAGCCGACGTCGGTTTCGGGAGCCAGCGCCTCGCGCAGTGCGGCGACGCGGGCGGCGGCGGTCGCCGGCACCATCGCGCCGGCCGAGTCGACGATGTAGACGACGCGCGCACCGTAGGACTCCATCAGCCGCGCCTGCTCGACGAGCTGCGGTGCTTCCAGCATGTGGCTCATCATCAGGAAGCCGACCGCGTGCATCCCGTTCTCGGCCGCCCAGCCGATGTGCTGCTCGGCGATGTCGGCCTCGGTGCAGTGCGTCGCCACGCGTGCGACAGTCGCGCCGAGCGTCTGCGCGCGCTTGAGGCGCTCCAGCGTGCCGATGCCGGGCAGCAGCAGCGCCGCGATGCGCGCGTGCTCGACGGCGCCCGCGGCCGCCTCGATCAATTCCTCGTCGGTGTGAAGCGCGCGCCCGTACTGAATCGAGGAACCCCCGACGCCATCGCCGTGACCGACCTCGATCACGTCGACGCCGGCGCGGTCGAGCCCGGCCGCGATCGTCGCTGCCTGCTGTGGCGTGAAGGCGTGGCGGACGGAGTGCATGCCGTCGCGCAGGCTGCTGTCGACCAGGACGATCACGCCGCGGCCTCCTGTGTCGCGAGCATCCGCTGTGCCAGCCGCTCCCCCACCCGCGCCGCGGCCGCGGTCATGATGTCGAGGTTGCCGGCGTAGGGCGCAAGGAAGTCGCCGGCGCCCTCGATCTCCAGCAAGACGGTCACGAGGTCGCCTTCGACGTCGCAGAGCTTCAGGCGGTAGCCGGGGACGTAGGCGCGAATCTGCTCGGCCATCTGCTCGACCGACGCGCGGATCGCGGACTCGAGCCCGCCCACCCGGCGCACCTGCGCAAAGACGGTGTCGCGCATCAGGATCGGCGGGTCGGCGGGGTTGAGAATGATGATCGCCTTCGCCTCGTCCGCGCCGCCGACGAGCTCCAGCCCGCGCGCCGTGGTGACGGTGAACTCATCGATGTTCTGGCGCGTGCCGGGGCCGGCGCTCGCCGACGCGATCGTCGCCACGATCTCGCCGTACGCGACGTCCGCCACCCGGTCGATCGCATGCATCGTCGGGATCGTCGCCTGCCCGCCGCACGTCACGAGGTTCACGTTCGGCGCGTCGAGGTGATCGTCCAGATTCACCGCCGGCACGACGTACGGCCCGACTGCCGCCGGGGTGAGGTCGACGACCGTCTTGCCCGCTTGTTGAAGCCGCGGCGCGTTGGCGATGTGCGCCTTCGCCCCGGTCGCGTCGAACACGAGCGGCACGTCCTCACGCTCCAGCAGCGCGTCCACCCCGCGCGCACTCGTCTCCACCCCCAGCTCCCGCGCCCGCGCCAGTCCCGGCGAGTCCTCGTAGATGCCGACCATCAGCGCCGTCTCGATCGTCTCCGAGCGCTGCAGCTTCATCAGCAGATCCGTGCCGATGTTCCCCGGGCCGATGACGGCCGCTCTGACCTTCCGCACTGCCAAGCCCCCTTGGTTCCCCACGACGCCTACGCGGCGCCAGCGCGAGCGTACCTGCTCGCCGTCCTGTCCTGTGGTCGTCCTGCGACCACCAGGCAGGACAGTCGGTTCAGGAGCGCTCCGTAAGCGCCGCTCGAACCGCCGCGTCGAAGTCCATCGGCGCGTCGTTGATGCCGGGCGGTGGTGGGGTGCGGACGATCATCTCCTCGGTGAGGCCGTCGACGAGGGGGCGGACGAGGTCGTTCTCGACGGGGGTGACGAGCATCACCCAGTAGGAGGAGAGGCGGGGTGTGAGGACGGGGACGCGGAGGATCAGCGGTGGGCGGCGGTCCATCGCGTGGGCGGTGCGGACCATCATCTCGCGATAGGTGAGCGCTCCAGGGCCGCCGAGCTCGACGTCGCCCGTGACGTCGTGGCGGGCGCGCAGGGCGGCGAGCGCGGCGGCCACGTCGTCGATCGCGATCGGCTGGGTGCGGGTGTCGATCCAGCGCGGGCAGACCATCGCGGGCAGCCGGCGCACGAGCGCACGCAGCATCTCGAAGGAGGCGCCCCCGGCGCCGATCACCATCGCGGCGCGTGCGTGGACGAGCTCGGGGACGTGCGGTGCCAGCAGCTCGGCGACCTCCTCGCGGCTGCGCAGGTGGTCCGAGGAGTCGCTTGCCGCGCCGCCGGCGAGACCGCCGAGGTAGACGATCCGCCGGACGCCCGACGCCTCGGCGGCGCGGCCGAAGTTGGTTGCGGCGCGGCGGTCGCGGGCGGCGAAGTCCTCGGCGCGGTCGCCGCCGCGGCCCATCGAGTGGATCAGGTAGTAGGCCGTCTCCACCCCGGCGAGCGCCTCAGCGAGGCCCTCGCCGCTGACGGCGTCGCCCTGAACGGCGCGGGCGCCGGACGGAAGCGAGGTCGCGTCCGGGCGGCGCAGGAGGCAGCGCAGCTCTCCGTCCGCCGAGGACGAGAGCGATGCCGGCGCGGCGAGCAGCGGCGCGAGGCGCGCGCCGATCGCACCGGACGCGCCTGTGAGCAGGACACTGGGTATAGCTCGTGTATGACCGTCCGGGTGTGTGCGCACACCCGCAGGTCCTGATAGGGTAGTTGCACAGTCAACGACTTGAGCGGAGGACAGCGGTGCAGCTCGATGGGATCCACCACATCACGGCCATCACGGGCGATGCGCCGGGCAACGTCGACTTCTACGTGCGCGTCCTCGGCATGCGGCTCGTCAAGAAGACGGTCAACCAGGACGACCCGACCGTCTACCACCTCTTCTACGCCGACGACGAGGGCAGCCCGGGCGCCGACCTGACCTTCTTCGAGTACCCGGGCGCCCGTCGTGGGCAGGCCGGCGCGGGCATGGTCCACCGCATCTCGCTGCGCGTCGCCTCCCCCGAGTCGCTCGACTTCTGGGCCCAGCGGCTCGACGCCGAGGGCGTCGCGACCGAGCGCGATGCGAGCAGCCTGCGCTTCGCTGACCCCGAGGGCCTCGGCCTCGCGCTGCTGGTGGACGACGCGCCTGACGCCCCGCTCACCGCCTCCGCCCCCGACATCCCGGCCGAGCACGCGCTGCGCGGCTTCGCGGGCGTGCGCGCCTACAGCGCCGCCCCCGCCCGCAGCACCGCGCTGCTGCGCGACGTGATGGGCCTCGTCGAGGACGACGACGGCCGCTGGTACTCGCGTGGGCCGCGCCGCAGCGGCTTCTACGCCTACGACGAGGCGCCCGAGGCGCGCGGGGTCGGCGGCGCCGGCACGGTGCACCACATCGCGTGGGCCTCCGAGGACGCCGACATCGAGGCGTGGGACGAGCGGCTCGTGCGCGCCGGGCGCCAGACGTCCGGGCTGGTGGACCGCTTCTACTTCAAGTCCGTCTACTCGCGCGAGCCGAGCGGCGTGCTGTTCGAGATCGCGACGCTCAGCCCCGGGTTCTCCGCCGACGAGCCGCAGGAGGAGCTCGGCCGCCGCCTCGCGCTGCCGCCGAAGCTCGAGCACCTGCGCGCGCAGATCGAAGGCGCGCTGACGCCGCTGCCGGACCCGCGTGCGTCGAGCACCGTAAGCTGAGCTGCCGCTCCCGCCGGTCCGCAACCATCGCCCGGCCGGCGGGTTTCGATCCCCCATGAGCCACGAGATCGACCGACGAGAGCTGCTGCGCCGCGCCGGGATAACGGCTGCGGGCATCAGCGCGCTCGGACTGGCTGGCTGCGGCGAGTCGAGCGCCGAGGTCGTCACGAGCGCCGCGCGAACGGCGGCGTCGATGCGGAGCCGGGTCGCGCAGGTCAAGAAGGGCGACGCCCCCAACCTGCTGCTCGTCGTGATCGACTCGATCCGCGCCGACCACCTCGGCTCATACGGACGCAAGAACGCGCACACGCCGAACCTCGACGCGCTCGCGAAGGAGTCGCTGCGCTTCACGAGCGTCTACCCGGAGGCGTTCCCGACCGGCCCGGCGCGCGCCTCGATCTACGGCGGGGCGCGGATCTTCCCTTTCGCCGACTGGACCGCGCCGCCGCCGGACATGCCGAAGACGCCCGGGTGGCAGGCGATCCCGGCGCAGAACCTGATCACGACGCTGCGCGCGGCCGGCTACTTCACGGCGATGGCGGTCGACACGCCGTGGGTGCTCGTGGGCTCGCAGAAGCCGTTCCAGCAGGCGCTGCACCGCTACGTCCCGATCCCCGGCCAAACGGGCACGATCACGCAGCCGGCCGACCGCATCTCCGACGAAGTGCTGGCGAAGTGGGTTCCGCCGCGCATCGTCGACTCGTCGTCGGGATCGAAGATGCGGCAGTACCTCGCCAACCAGCTCGGCCGCCGGTCGGAGGCCGACTACCTGCCGGCGAAGGTCTTCACCGCCGCGACGGGCCTGCTCGAGGAGGCGAACAAGCAGAACAAGCCGTGGCTTCTGATCGCCGACTGCTTCGACCCGCACGAGCCATGGGACCCGCCGGACAAGTACGTGAAGCTGCACGGCGGCTCGCTCACGCGCGCCTGGAACCCGGGCACGGTCATCAACGGCACGACGCGCACGAACGGGCTCGGGCCCGCCGACGTCGCGCAGATGAAGGCCTACTACCGCGCCGAGCTGTCGATGGCCGACCATTGGTTCGGCAACTTCATGCAGCGCTTCACGGAGCTGAACCTGGAGCGCGAGACGCTCGTCGTGTTCCTGTCAGACCACGGCTTCCTGCTGGGCGAGCGCGGCTACGTGGCGAAGATGGCGACGCAGTGCTTCCCCGAGCTGATCCACGTACCGATGATGATCCGCGACCCCGAGGGCAAGGGCGCGCGCGCGACGACGGACTACTTCACGCAGACGCAGGACGTCGCCTCCACCCTGCTCGCCGGCGCCGGCGTCGCGAAACCGTCATTCATGGACGGCGTCAACCTGCTGCCGCTGCTGGAGGGCCGCGAGCGCAAGCTCAAGAAGCGCACGTACGTGACCGGCGCCTACAGCTCGATCGTCTTCGCCCGCGACCGCCGCTGGTCGTACATGAGCGACAACCAGAACGCCGACCCGCGTCTCTACGACACCCGCGCCGACCGCCGCGAGGTCCGCGACGTCGCCGACCTCCACCCCGGCCAGGTCCACAAGATGTACGCGGGGATGGTCAAGCGGGACAATGGCGGGCGGGCGCTGCCGAAGTTCACGTAGGACGCGCTGTCTCGCGTATCGATACGCGAGACAGGACTATCCCCGCAGCGTCTTCTGGACCTTGCGCTCCACGACGCCTGCCATCGTCTGCTCGAAGCCGGCTCGCACCGCTTCGGTCGCGAGTGGGCGCAGGCGGGTGAGGGCCTCGCCGAGCTGGGCCCACTCCTCGGGGGTGCGCTTGGCGGGGTCGAGCTCGCCGCCGGCGACGTCCTCGATGAAGAGGCGGACGAAGGACTCGGCGATGGCGCGGGAGTGGCGCTGGATCTGCTCGGCGACGGCGAGCGCGTGCAGCGGCGGGACGCCCATCGCGGTGAGCTCCTCGCCGGCGCGCAGGAGGGTGGGACTGGGAACCTCGTAGCGGCCGTCGCCGAGCGGGCGGATCAGGCCGAGACGCTCGGCCTTGCGGATCACGCGGCTGTCGATCGCCTCCCCGCCCATGCGGGAGACGAGGTCCTCAGCGGTCGTCACCTCGGGCTCCTCGCTGAAGGCGCTGAGCACGGCGCGGCCGAACTCGAGCACGTGCTGGCTGCCGCCGTTGGACGAGGCGACCAGGCGCTCGATCGCCTTGAGGTTGAAGCCCTCCGCCTGCAGGTCCTGGATAAGCCGCAGGCGGGCGACGTGCTCGGGACCGTAGTAGCCGGTGCGGGCGCGCACCTCGGGCGGCGGCAGCAGGCCGCGCGACTGGTGCGCGCGGATGTTGCGCACGGTCATGCCGGTCTCACGGGCGAGCTCGTCGATCGTCTGCTCGCCG
Source organism: uncultured Actinomycetes bacterium (assembly GCA_963774115.1). Taxonomy (GTDB): domain Bacteria; phylum Actinomycetota; class Thermoleophilia; order Solirubrobacterales; family Solirubrobacteraceae; genus Conexibacter. Next base: position 670,610 of record CAVZDN010000001.1, read on the forward strand.
CTGCGACGGTCGCTCATGAGCACATCCTATGAATCGCCAGGTACGTCGATGTACCAAGCACTGGTGTGGGGAGTCGCTGGCTATCTGTCATCGATCGATGTAGCATAGACCCATGTCTTCAATCTTGCTTGCCGCTGCTGCCGTGCCGCCCGCAGGCGGCGCCGCCATCGGCCAGGTGCTCGGCGTCACGCTCGCCGTCACGATCTTCACCGCCGGCCTGCTGCTGCTCGGGCTCGGCCACCGCTCCGGTCGCATCAAGCTGCTCGACCGTGTGAGCGCCCCCATCGCCCGCTTCTCCGGGCTCCCCGCCTGGGCCGCGGTCCCGCTCGCGATCTCCGGCGTCGCGCTGCTGATCGCCGTGATCGGGATGTACTGGGACATCTCGCTGCACATCGACGACGGCCGCGACCCCGGCCCGCTCGCGAACCCGGCGCACTACTTCATCCTCGTCGGCCTCTACGGCATCTTTGCCGCCGGTTGGTTCGCGATCGTCTTGCCGCGCGAGACCGACCCTGCGCGCCCCCACACCGGGCTGCGGATCGCGCCGAGCTGGGACGCCCCGATCGGCGGGCTGCTGATGCTGGCCTGTGCATCGTTCGCGCTGATGGGCTTCCCGCTGGACGACGTCTCGCACCGGCTGTTCGGACAGGACGTGACGCTGTGGGGCCCCACCCATCTGATGATGCTCGGCGGTGCCGCGCTGACGCTCGTGGCGGTGCTGGTGCTGTTCGCCGAGGCACGGCTCGCGCTCGGCGACGAGCGGACGGCCACGGCCGACCCGGCGGCCCGGCGCGCCCTGCGCATGCGCCGCGCCCGCATGATCGGCGCCTGCGGCGGGATGCTCGCCGGCCTCTCGATCTTCCAGGGCGAGTACGACTTCGGCGTCGCGCAGTTCCGACTGCTCTTCCATCCGGTGCTGATCGCCTCGGCGGCCGCGCTCGCGCTCGTGCTGGCGCGCACGATCGCCGGACGCGGCGGCGCCCTCTCGGCGGTCCTCTTCTTCATCGGCCTGCGCGGCGCGCTCACCCTGCTGGTCGGGACCGGCTTCGAGGAGACCGTGCCGCACTTCCCGCTCTACATCGCCGAGGGACTGCTGGTGGAGGCGCTTGCCCTGCGCATGCGACCGGGCAGCTTCCGCTTCGGCGCGACGGCCGGCGTGCTGATCGGCACCGTCGGCGTGCTCGCCGAGTACGCCTGGGCACAGGTTTGGATGCCGCTGCCGTGGCCCGCGCACCTGCTGCCGGCGGCGATCGCGCTGTCGGTGCCTGCAGCGGTCGCCGGCGGCCTGCTGGCGACGTTCGTGGGCGGCGGGCTGCGCCTCGACGCGGCGCTCGTCGGGCGCCCGCGCGCCTGGGCCGTCGCGGGCGGGAGCCTTGTTGCCGTCGGCGCGATCGTCTTCGCGCTGCTGCAGACAACGGCACCCACCGACGTCAAGGCGCAGATCGCGCTGCGGACTGTGCAGGGCGGCACCGACCGCACCGTGATGGCGACGATCCGCTTCGACGACCCGACCGCGGTGCGCGACGCCGACTGGCTCACAATGACCGCCTGGCAGGGCCACGAGCGGCTGATCGTCGACCACCTGCGCGACCTCGGCGACGGCGTCTACGCGACGACGCGGCCGATCCCCGTCACGGGCGACTGGAAGGCGATGATCCGCTTCGCACGCGGCACCGACCTCGCCGCGATCCCCATCTCGCTGCCGGCCGACACGGCGATCCCCGTCGGCGCCGTACGCCCGCTGCCGCAGGCCACTCGCGCGTTTCAGCCCGACCGCCACGTCCTCCAGCGCGAGCGCAAGCAGGACGTGCCCGGCTGGCTGTGGGGCCTCGCCGGGCTCATCGTGCTCGCAATCACCTCTTCCCTGCTGCTCGTGATTGGCTGGGGGCTCGTGCGGCTGGCGCGGTGGGCAGCGCCCGCCGCCGCGGCGCGCGGCACCGCTGCGGCAGGCATCCGCTTCCGACGTTGACGCCAGCGCCGCCCGATCGCCCCCTGGCGCTACATTGGCGCATGTCACGTTTCCAAGAAATCCCTGCCCGAAGAGGAACCCGCAGCCATGGAAGCCACGATCGAACTGCCCGAGGCCGGCGAGAGCGACGTTCTCGCTCGAGCTGACCCAGGACCAGAAGGACGTGCGCGACTGGGTGCACGGGTTCGCCGAGAACGTCGTCCGCCCCGCCGCCGTCGGAGTGGGACGAGCGCGAGGAGACGCCGTGGCCGATCATCCAGGAGGCCGCGAAGATCGGCCTCTACGGCTTCGAGGGCCTGGCGCAGTTCTTCGCCGACCCGACCGGCCTGTCGCTGCCGATCGTCAACGAGGAGCTGTTCTGGGGCGACGCCGGCATCGGCATGGCGATCATGGGCTCCGGCCTCGCCGCCGCGGGGATCTTCGCCAACGGCACCGGCGAGCAGATCGGCGAGTGGATCCCGCAGTGCTTCGGCACGCAGGACGACCCGAAGGTCGGCGCCTTCTGCGTCTCCGAGCCGGACGCCGGCTCCGACGTCTCCGCGCTGCGCACGCGCGCGAAGTACGACGCAGCGAAGGACGAGTGGGTCCTCAACGGCCAGAAGGCGTGGGCGACGAACGGCGGCATCGCGAACGTCCACGTCGTCGTCGCGTCCGTCGAGCCGGAGCTCGGCTCGCGCGGGCAGGCGTCGTTCGTCATCGGGCCGGACACGCCCGGGCCTGGAGATGGGCACGAAGGTCAAGAAGCACGGCCTGCGTGCCTCGCACACGGCCGACGTCTTCCTCGACGACTGCCGCATCCCCGGGGCGAACATCCTCGGCGGCAAGGAGAAGTTCGACGAGAAGCGTCGCGCGCGCCCGCGAGGGCGTCAAGTCGCGCTCGCAGGCCGCGATGGCGACGTTCGAGGCCTCGCGCCCGACCGTCGGCGCGCAGGCGCTCGGCATCGCGCGCGCGGCATACGAGTACGCGCTCGGCTACGCGAAGGAGCGCGTGCAGTTCGGCCGGCCGATCATCGAGAACCAGGCGATCGCGTTCACGCTGGCCGACATGAAGATGGAGATCGACGCCGCCCGCCTGCTCGTCTGGCGCGCCTCCTGGATGGGCCGCAACCAGAAGCCGTTCACCGCGGCCGAGGGCTCGATGTCGAAGCTCAAGGCCGGCGAGGTCGCCGTGTGGGCGACCGAGCGCGCGATCCAGATCCTCGGCGGCAACGGCTACACGCGCGAGTTCCCCGTCGAGCGGATGCACCGCGACGCCAAGATCTACACGATCTTCGAGGGCACCTCGGAGATCCAGCGGCTCGTGATCGCGCGCGCGATCTCGGGCGTGCAGATGAAGTAGCGCCCGACCGCACCGAAGCGGCTCACGTTCGTGAGATGATCTACCTGTTTTTGGTTGAACAGGGGGACGTGAGCCGGAGTGCGAATCGCGACGTTGTACGTCGAGGGGACGGCGAACTCGTACTACCGCGCCCAGCTGCCGCTGAGCGCGCTTGAGAGGCGCGGCCACAAGGTCCTGTGGCCCGGCCGGCACCCGCCGGAGAAGCTGCTCGTCGGCAGGCCGACGTTCGACGCGATGCTCATCCATCACCTCCACCGCGACGAGGACGTCGAGCTGGTCCGGCGTCTGCGCGAGCACGGCGTCATAGTCGTCTGGGACGTCGACGACGACATATACGGACACCGACGGCACGGGCGCCTGCGTGCATTTCGCCGCAAGCGCCCCGACGTCGGCCCGGGCTACGACAACACCGTCGCGATGGCCCGCGGCGCGGCGCTGATGACGTCACCGAGCCCCGACCTGACCGCCCGCTACCGCGCAGAGGGCGCGGCGCATGCGGACGTGATCGAGAACTACGTCGCGGACGAGCAGGTGGTGCGCCAGCGCCGGCGCCATCAGGGCATCGTGATCGGGATCACGGCTGCCCTCGAGCACGGCTCCGACATCGAGCAGCTTAAGATCGAGCGCGATGCTGCGACGGCTGCTCGACGCACATCCCAACGTCCGCGTCGTGTCGATCGGGCTCGGGCTCGACCTGCCGGAGGCGCGGTATGCGAACCGGCGGCGCGTGCCGATCGGCGACCGATCTCGACGGAGGCCGAGTTCGACATCGGGATCGCCCCGCTCGTCGACTCGCGCTTCAACCGCGGGCGCTCGAACATCAAGTCAAGGAGTACGCCGCGGCCGGCGCGATGTGGCTGGCCTCGCCGTCGGGCCCTACATCGGCATGGGCGAGGAGCAGGGCGGGATGCTCGTCGAGGACGACCGCTGGTTCGAGGTGCTCGACGCCTTCGTGCGCGACCACGACAGACGCGTCGCGACGACGAAGCGGGCGCGGCCTGGGCGAAGACCCAGACCGTGGAGCGCGCGGCGAAGCGGTGGGAGTCCGCGTTCCGCCGCGGCATGGAGCATCTGCGGGCGGCATAGCGCTCGCTCGTCAGCGCATGCGCTGCAGCGCGCCGCGGAAGGCCGCCTCCCAGGTCGCCCGCGGCGTGCTCGACGGACTCGCGCTTGGCCCAGGCGCGCGCTCGCTCCATCAGCGCGACGCGCCGGGTGTGGTCGCGGATCAGCCCGTCGAGCGCGTCGTACCACTCGTCGTCCGCGACGAGCTGCCCGCCCTGCTCCTCCCCCATGCCGGCGAAGGGACCGACCGGCGAGGCGAGCCATGTCGCGCCGGCGGCGGCGTACTCCTTCACCTTGACGTTGGAGCGGGCGAGCCCGAACGGCGACGGCGTCAGCGGCGCGAGGCCGATGTCGAACTCGCTCTCGACGCCGATAAGCTGGTCGACGGGCACCAGGCCGTGGTGCACGTAGCGGTGGTCGTCGAGGCGCAGGTCCGGCCCGATCGTCACGACGCGGATCCCGTCGTGGGCGCGCAGCAGCCGCTTCAGCACGCGCGCGCGATCCCGAGCCTGGCTCGAGGTCGTCTTCGTGCTCGCCGGCGGCGGTCAGTCCGATCACCACGCCCTGATGGCGACGGCGCGGCACCGCGACGTCCTCGCGCGAAACATGGTTCTCGATCACCTGCACGTGCTCGACGCCCTGCTCGCGGTAGCGCTGCGCGAGGTGGGCGCTGGGCGTCGTCATCAGGCTCGCCGCCTGCGCCATCTCGACGGTCAGCCCAAAGCTGCGCCTGAGCCCGCTTCGCCCGCCGACGGCCTTGTACGCCTGGCTTATCCTCGGGATCGCCGATATGTCGTCGTCCGTGTCCCACACGACGGCGACGCCTTCGCGCCGAAGCCGGCGCGCGAGCTCGAGGTCTCCGTCTCGTGGAACTGATGCAGCAGCAGCACGTCGAAGGTCGGCTAGCCGTCGAAGAGCTTCGCTGCGGATACCGAGCTGGCCAGAGGATCTTGTGACCGCGGCGCTCGAGCTCGCGCAGCGGCAGGACCGAGCGATAGCGCGCGTTCGACGTCCCATCTCTGTAGACGGTGGCGATGCGCACCGCGACTCCTCCCCCCCGGAGCCTCCGGTTGCCGGCGCGAGCTTACCAACCCAGCGTCGACGCCGGTGCACGCGGCGGGCGTCGTCTGCGCCGTCCGGAGCCCGGTGAGACCGGAGCGGCGCCTGGTCGCCCTGGAACGCCGAGGCGTCGTCCGCGGCGAGGGCGTCGCCGTCGGCCGAGGCTCCGGTCAGCTCATACGTGCCATCAGGCGCCGGGTCACGGTCGCGGCGATCCGCAGGCCGGGCAGACAGCTTGGCGAGGTCGAGCGCGGGCGGCACGACGATCGTCACCGTCGTCAGCGGGGACGGGCCTCGTCGAGGCCGAGCACGAGCGTGTGCGCCTGCTGGTCGGCGCTACGATCGGGCCGTCGAGCTCGAGCGGCAGGATCGGCGACGCGACCGGGTCGGGCGGCGGGAGGACGTTGCGCGCGCGCTCCAGCAGCGCCGCGCGGCACGTCGCCTTCCTGCGGCTGGAGCTGGAGCCGCACGCCGACGTGCTCGCCGACGGCGGGCAGCGGTTCGGACGCGGGCGTCCTGGCGGGGTCGGCGGGCGCGACAGGATCGGTGGGCACGGCGGGCGCGACTGGATCGACGGTCGGCGGCACGGGGATGGTCACGAGCAGTGTCGCGCCGCGGGCGGCGAGCGCGTAGCGGCCGCCGGCGGGGTCGACCCAGCTAACGACGCCAACGACGCGCGCGGTCTCGGCGGCGTCGCCGACGCGGCGGACGCGGTCGGCCGCCCAAGTGCCGTTGGCGAGCTTGTGGGCGCGCAGGTGGAGGTCGTCGCCGGAGGCGACGCCGCAGCCGGCAGCATGGATCGCGAGCAGGCGCCCGTCGCGGGCAGCGAGCGCGAAGCCCTGTCCGTCGGCGTCAGTCTCGACGACGACGCCGGTGAGCGCCTTCGAACCGGGCGGGACGATTTCGGACACGGGGTCCTCGTGGCCACCGCCGTCGTCCGCCGGGTCCTCGCCCTCGTCGGTCGGGTCAGTCGCGGCGGGAGTCTCGCCCGTCGCCGGATCGGCGGTGTCGGCGGCGGTCGTCGCCGACGCGTCGGTGGCGGGCTCGTCGCTCGCGGAGGTGTCCTCGGTCGCGGAGACGTCGTCAAGCGACGCCGAGTCGTCGGACGAGAGCGGAGCCGCCAGCGCGGGCGCCGAGGCGAGCACGATCGTCGGGCGCTGCGCAGCGACCGTCTCGCCGACCGCCGCCGGCCCGATCGTCGCGCCGATCGCGACGCCGAGCGTGAGGACGATCACCGTGGTGATGGCGGCCGAGCGGGCGAACGGCCGCCCGCGCGTGCCGGCAGCCGGGTGCGCGCCGAGCGCAGGCGCGGCGGCTGCCGTCGCCGGCAGCGCGGCGAGCCGCAGCTCGTCGGGCGCGCAGCGCAGGCCGCACGCGACGCAGAAGCGCTGGTCGGCGTCGAGCGGCGCCCCACAGCCGGCGCACTGCGGAAGCTCGTCGCCGGGCCAGGACGTCAGGGCGCTCGGCGGCTCTTGGAGGACGCTCACGACTCGGCTCGCTTCCTGGCCCCATGGGCAAGCGCGATCCGCGGTGCTCGCGCGCACCTCATGGCGCCGCCACCTGTCCGTTGACGCGCTCCTGCGCGATCAACGGGCCGCCGCACTGCCAGCAGAAGACGGCGCCGCGCGCGTGCAGGGCGCCGCAGGCGCGGCAGGCTCCGGCGGCGGCGGCATCCTCCAGCCGCAGCAGGCGCTCGGCCTCGGCCAGCTCGGCGTCGACCTCCTGCAGGCCGGCGGCCGCGCGTACAAGCACGTCGAGGCGGAAGTGGTCGCGGCGGGCCATCTCATAGGCGAGCCCGCCGAGGTCCCACTGCAGCTGCGCGAAGCGCTCGGCGAGCCGATCCCGCTGCGCTGCCAGCTCCGCGGTCGGACCCTTGGGAATCGGCTGGGCGGCCGACGCCGCTGGAGCAGCGCCGTTCGTCGTGCGCGGGCGGATGCGTTCGAACCTGCTCATCCGATCGTCTCCGCGTCAGAGCCGCCACCGGGTGCCTTGTCGTCCTTCGGGGGCGGCTCGCCGGGGAGCGCGACCGTGTCGGGCAGCCTGGCCGACTTCTTCTGGTAGTCGTCGCCGCTGGCGCTGTTGAGGTCCTGCACCGCCTGCGCACCTGCCTTCGTATCGACCTTGTCGGCATCGGAGCCCTTGCCCTTGCCGTCCTTCTTGCCGGAGCCGTCCCCGCTGTCGTCGGTCGACGCGTCGGTGGGCGTCGCCGCCGCCGGGGCGCCGCCGCTGATCGTGATGACCTGCGGCGGAGGTGCGGCGACGGGGTCGGCGGTGCCGCTCTTGCCGATCAGCACGCCAACGACGAGCACGAGCGCGAGCGTCCCGAGCGCGCCGAGCGCGAACAGCGGCGTCCAGTCGCGGGCGGGCGGATGGTGCGGAAACGCGGCGGCGTGGGCGAACGGCGCACCGTTCGCGGCCGCGATCGGGTGCACTGCCGTCGCGCCGTGCGCCGCCGCCGACCGCGCCGGGTCGATCAGCTCGCGGTAGGCGACGCGCGGATCGCCCTGGGGCGCACCGCAGTGCAGGCAGTAGCGCTGGTCCGCCGCGAGCGCCGCGCCGCAGCCGGCGCAGCCGATCGGGACCTGCGTCGTCGCTTCCATCGTGACCTCCATCACTTGAGCACCGTCGGCGGGGCGGCGACGCTCAGCTGTGCGCCGCGCGGATCGCCGATGAAGAAGACGTGGAACTGCTTGTGCTTGCCGGGGCGCGAGGCGATCGACGATCGCGCGGCCGGCCGCGACGACCTTGCCGGCCTTGCGCGCGACGCAGAAGATCACAAGCCGCTTCTGCTCGATGTCGGAGGCGTTCGTCACGCGGCCGACGGCCTCGAAGCCGGTGATCTGGTCCTCCTCCAGGCGCGGCTGCGCCAGCTCGATGCGCGGCAGCTCGCGCGGCGCTGCGCCCTGCGCCTGGCCGACGCGCACCTTCACCATCTTCGGCGTGCCGGTCGGGCGTGACCTGATCGTTGACCCACACCTCCTCGCCACGCGACGGGATTGCCGTCGCCTCGATGAGCGACGGGTCGAGCCCGGGCGTGTCGTTGCGGTAGACGCTCTTGCCGCCCGCGCCTTGCAGCTCCAGCGCGATCGGCACGCGTCCGACGGGCGCGGCGCCGCGGTTGCGCAACGTGACGACGACGGCGGTGCCGTTTTCGTCCTGCACGATCGCCGTCTCGACCGCGCCCACGGCGGCGTTCTCGTTGCGCACGACAAGGCCCTTCTCGCTCGCGAGCTGGCCCACGCCCTCGCGCTCCAGGCGCGCGCTCTTGTCCTGCGAGGACTCGCAGCCCGCGAGAGGCGCAACCAGCAGGGCGGAGGTGAGCAGCAGCGGCATGACCCGGCGCCCGTTCACCCGAAGGCCCCGGCAACGTACTCGCGCGTGCGCTTCGCGGTCGGCGCGCCGAAGACCTGGTCGGCCGGCCCGTACTCGACCAGCTCGCCGAGGTACATGAAGGCGACGTGGTCGGCGACACGGAACGCCTGCTGGAGGTTGTGCGTGACGATCACGATCGCGATCTCCTCGCGCAGCTTCACGATCAGCTCCTCGATCACCTCGGTCGAGCGCGGGTCGAACGCGGAGCACGGCTCGTCAAGCAGCAGCACCTCCGGCTGGACGGCGAGCGAGCGGGCAATGCAGAGCCGCTGTTGCTGACCGCCGGAGAGCCGCAGCGCGGGGTGCTCGAGGTTGTCGGCGACCTCGTCGTAGAGGCCTGCACGGCGCAGCGCGTCGATCACGTGCGGGCGCAGCTCGGCCTTGCCGCGGCGCTTGCCGCCGCCCTCGCGCAGCCCGTAGGCGACGTTGTCGAAGATGCTCATCGGGAACGGGTTGGGCTGCTGGAAGACCATGCTCACGCGGCGACGCAGCTGCGTCACCTCCAACGCGTCGACGTCCTGCCCGTCGAGCGAGATACGCCCGTCGCGAGTGGCCGTCGGCGTCAGCTCGGTGAGGCGATTCAGCGAGCGCAGCAGCGTCGTCTTGCCGCAGCCGGAGGGCCCGATCAGCGCAAGCACCTCCCCCTGGCGGACCGGCAGCGAGACGCTGTTGACGGCGACCTTGCCGCCGTAGCGGATCGTCAGCCGCTCGAGCGCCATCCGCTCCAGCGTCGCGGCCGGGGCGTTCCGGTGGCGCGCGATCCGGCCGCTGCGGCCGTTGCCGTTCACTACGCTGCCGTTCGCGTTGTTGCCGTTCCCGTTCACCGGCGCTCCGACGACGCGCGGCTGCTCGTCGAGCACGATCCGCCTGACCGGCGGCGGCGGCTCCGTCATCGACCCCATGCGGTCCTCCGTTCCTTGCCGCCGATCAGGTTGACGGCGAAGTTGAGCAGCACGACGATCACGAGCAGGACGAACGCGGCGGCATAGGCCTTCTGCGGCGCGTTCCCCTCCCCCGCCGGCGAGTTGTGGTAGACGTAAGTGGTGAGCGTCTGCCGGTTCCGCTGAGCACGCGGTAGCCGGCGGGGCCGTCGCCGGGGAGCATCTGGAGCGACGCACCGAGCAGGATCACGACGATCGCGGTGTCGCCGGCGATGCGCCCCATGCCGAGCGTCGCGCCGGTCGCGATGCCGCCGCGCGCGCCGGGCAGCAGCACGTGGCGGATCGTCGTCGCCTTCGTCTTGCCGAGCGCGTAGGACGCCTCGCGCACGTGGCGAGGGATCGCGTTGAGTGCCTCGCGCGTGGCACCGACGACGAGCGGCAGCGCCAGCAGCGCCATCATCGCACCGGCTGTCAGGAACGAGCGCCCGAAGACGGAGCCGCCCTGCGCGGTGAAGGAAAGGAAGCCGAAGACGTGCTGCTGGAAGATGATCAGGCCGAAGATCGCGAGCACGATGCTCGGCGTGCCGGCGACGACTTCGATGCCGGACTCGACCGCACGCGCCAGCCAGGCCGGACGGCCGTACTCCGTCAGCCACACGGCGATCGCGACGCCGACCGGCAGCGCGAAGGCGATCCCGACGAGCGTCAGCATGAAGGTGCCGATCAGCGGGTCCAGGAAGCCGCCCGTCTTGCTTTGGTCGAGGTCCGGCAGCGGGTGCGTGAACAGCAGCTCGGGGCGCAGGTATTGGATCCCCTGGAACAGCATGAACAGCAGGATCGCCGCGCAGATCAGGCACAGTGCGATGCCGGCGGCCCAACACAGCGCGAGCCCGATGCGGTCACGTCGGCTCCACGAAGAGACCGACTCGACGGCGCCGTGGCGGATCAGCCGCGAAGGCGCCGGCGCGCCGAGTGCACTCATCGTGCCCCCACCCCGTAGCGCTGCAGCGGCCGCTTGACCGCCCAGCCGGCGAGCGAGAGGAACAGGCTGGAGACGAGCAGCACGGCCGCGAAGGCGTAGATCGTCTGGCCGAAGGGCACGACCGAGAGGCCCTCGGCGTTGTCGACGATCGTGGCGGCCAGCGGGCGCGCCGGCTCGAGGAAGAAGAGGAGGCCGTCCAGCGGGTTGGGCGCGAAGCCGACCGATCCGGCGACCATCGCGAGCATGATCGCCTCACCGAGCGCGCGGGCGGTCGCGAGCACCGCGGCGGCGACGATCGCGGGGCGCGCGGCGCGCACGGAGATCGTCCACATCACGCGCCAGCGGTTGACGCCGAGCGCGGCGGCGCCGTCGGTCCAGCCGCGCGGGATCGCGCGCAGCGCGTCGACGATGATCGCGATCATGATCGGCGTCACCATCACGGCGAGCACCGAGGCGCCGACGATCACGCTCGAGCCGTCGAGCTGCACGACATAGGCGACCGAGTCCTTCATGCTCTCGTTGACGATGTGATTGCCGACGAACGGCACGAGCACGAGCACGGCGATCAGCCCGTAGACGACGGACGGCACTGCGGCGAGCAGCCGCACCGCCGGCTCCAGCACGCGCCGCATCTGCGGCGGCGCGAACTCGACGATGAAGACCGCGCACAGCAGCGCGAAGACGAGCCCGGAGATGACCGCGATGCCGGTCAGCAGAGCCGTCGCGTACAGCATCGGCCACGCGTGCAGCGTGTAGACGTAGTCGCTCGGGTTCGACGGCGAGTCGAAGATCGCCGCGAGCTGCAGGTCGACGTTGCCGCCCCCGCCGAACCAGGCGAGCCCGTTGTGGGAGAACGACGGCCACGCCTTCGCGAAGACGAACGCGACCATCGCGGCGATCAGCAGGAGCACAGTGCAGGCCAGCGCGCCGAGCGTTCGCTCGGCGCGCCGGTCCGTCCACGTGCCCAGGCGGGGCAGGTGTCGCATGCGAGTCGTGGGCCGTCCGCTAGATCAGCGGGACCCAGTCGGTGGCGACGATCTTCTGCGCGTCCGTGTTCTTCTGGATCCAGTTGATCCACTTCTTCGTGGCACCCGTGGCGGGACCGCGCGTGACCATGAAGAAGTTGCGCACGCCGCCGTACTGGCCGGACTTGGCGTTGCGCAGCGTGCAGGGCACGCCGTTGTAGGAGGCCGTGTGGACCCCGGCCGTGAAGGCGAGCGAGACGTAGCCGATCGCGTTCGGGTCGGACTTGACCTGCTGCTGGACGAGGCCGTTGGAAGCCTTCTGCGCCATCGTCGTCGAGAGCTTCGTGGTGCCCATGAAGATCTTGTTGAAGGCGTCGTAGGTGCCCGAGGCGGCAGTGCGGCCGACGAGGTCGATCGTGCCGCCCTTGCCGTTCGGGACGTCGCTCCAGTTGCGCACGCTCCCGCCGAAGATCCCTTGGATCTGCGCCGTGGAGAGGTTGCCGACCGGGTTGGCGTTGCTCGTGATCAGGCAGACGGCGTCACGCGCGATCTTGTTGAAGACGAGGCCGGCGGGGTCCGTCGGCTTCGGGTCGCGCGAGGAGTTGCCGATCGTGACGCGGTCGTGCGCCACGTCGCTGATGCCGACGTCGGAGCCGCCCTGCAGCAGCTTGAACGCGACCTTCTTGTGGGTCTTGACGTAGGCCTTGGCGAGCTTCGAGACGAGCGGCGCGACCGAGGTCGACCCGCTCATCGTGATCGTCGTCTTCGCCGACGCGCTGGCCGGGACGGCGACGGCGATCGCCGCGGCCGCGGTCACCGCGAGACGGATGGAGAGGCGAGGCAAGGGATTGCTCCTTTTCGATTTCTGCACGTCGGTGATGGGAGGCAGTCGCCGGTGCTCAGCGACCGGCGCGGGTCTTGGCGGCGCGATGGTGCTTGCCGCCCTTCTTGCCGCCCTTGCCCTTGTGGCCGTGCGGCTTGACCGCCGGCTTGGCCGGCTTCGGCTTGGGGCACGCCTCGGGACCGCGCAGACGGAACGGACCGGCGGTCGCGCCATTGGCGTCGGAGATCACGATCTGGATCTTCAGACGCGGCGTGACCTCGGTCTCGCTGCAGACCGGGTCGAACGTCTCGAACGAGGTCTTGACGTCCTTGCCGGGGTGGGCGGCGCCCGTGCAGTTGAAGCCGTCGCCCGGGATCAGGCCCTCGCAGAAGAAGCTGTCGGTCTCGACGATCGTGTCGAGCGCATGCTCGAAGACCTCAGCACGGCGAACTCGCCGATTGGTGCGCCCGAGATGACGGTGAAGCTCTTGATGTCGGCGCTGCAGCCGAAGGCAACATCGATGCGATCGGGGGCCGTCGCGTCGAGTCCGCGATCGGCGTGCCCGGCACAGGTCACCGCCGACGGCGGGGGCGTTGCGGCGCGTGCGGTGCCGGCGGCTACCAAGCCACACGTCAGCACGAGCGCAACGGCAAGCAGCGCACGGGTGCGCAAGCCCGCACCAGGGAGAACAGCGTCGACCATCAGGCCTCCAGGAAGTCGTGTGTGATCGGGAAGGGGACCCGATCCCTCGATTCAGTCAGCAGCTCCGCGACGCAGCACGTCGTCGGATGGCGGCGCGGTCAGTGTCGGGCCCACCCTCCCCCAGCGTGTGACCGTTCTGTTTCTTTCCTGAGAACGAGTCGTGTTCACACGTGTGCGAACGCGCAGTCCGTCAAGCGGGAGAAGGCGCTGCGCTACCCTGAAGGGGATCGATTCGCGCCCGTGGCCGCCTCATCCGCCCGCGCGAACCCGGCAAAAGAGGCGGGAGCTCCATGAAGACCGTCCAAGAGCGGCAACAGGAGGAGCGAGAGCGCAAGCTCGCCGAGATCCAGCGTCAACTCGACGAAGGAACGCTCACGATCCGCAAGATGACCCCGGCGGAGCGCACCGCGAACCCGCCCAAGCCGCGCGAGCCGCGGCCGACCCGCACGCGTTCGCGTTCGTAGGCGAGCGGCGCGGCACACCCGGCCGCTCGTCGCGGCCGGGCTGCCCGAACGCCGGCATTACGTGACGCAGGCCTGATCCTGGACAGGATCGTGGACATTCTCATTGCCAGCGAGCTTTCGCACATGGCTCCTGCTCGGTGAGGCCGCCTCGAAGAGCGCCCAGGTTCGGAGCACTCTGCTGCGGCCCGAGGTCGCCGAAGAGCTGACAGAGCGAACGCTGAGTCGCGACCTCGATGCCTTGGTTCGAGAACGCCGTCTCCTCAGGCGAGGCCCCGGCGGCTATCGACCTGCGTCCGATCGCGTGCTCGCGTTCATGCCGCGTTCACGAGATCTCGACGGGGTCTAAGCCGCCCAGCGTCTCAGGCCGCCACCGGCACCTCTTGCGCCTCGGCGACAGCCTCCGGCTTCACGTGCGGGACGAACAGCAGCGCAAGCACGACGCCGAGGAAGGCGAAGCCGGCGCCGACCATGAAGGCGCTCTGGAACCCCTCGGTGAGCGCGGCCGGGCCGTTGCCGCCGACGGAGCCCGTGCGCGCGATCGCGACCGCGGAGAGGACGGCGAGGCCGAGCGCGCCGCCGACCTGCTGGGCGGTGTTGAGCAGGCCTGAGGCCATCCCCGCCTCGTGGTGGGTGACGCCAGAGACGGCGATGATCGTCATCGAGACGAACGAGAGGCCGAGGCCGATGGCGACGATAACCGAGGGGATCAGCACGTCGCCGACGTAGGACCCGCCCGCCGAGACCTGCGTGAACACCAGGAGGCCGATCGTGGTGAACGTGAGCCCAGTAACGAGCACCGGCTTGGGGCCGATCCGCGTGACGAGCTGCGAGGCCGCGCCGGCCGAGGTGATGATCGCCAACGACAGCGGCAGGTACGACAGCCCCGCCTTCAGCGCCGAGAAGCCGAGCACCTGCTGCAGGTAGAGCGAGATGAAGAAGAACATCGAGAAGAGCGAGGCGCCGACCAGCAGCGCGACCGCGTCCGCGCTCGCGACGTTGCGGTTGCGGAAGATCGTCAGCGGCATGATCGGATGCTTCGTGCGCAGCTCGACGACGACGAAGGACACGAGCAGCACGACGCTGAGCGCGAGCAGGCCGATCGTCTGACCGGAGCCCCAGCCGGCATCGTTGGCGTCGACGAGCGCATAAACGAGCACGACCAGCCCGGCGGTGATTGAGAAGGCGCCGGCGAAGTCCATGCTCGTGCGCTCCTCGCCGTGGCTCTCCTGCACGAGCCGGCGCGCGGCGACGATCGCGGCGACACCGATCGGGACGTTCACGAACAGGACCCACTCCCAACCGAGCCCGGAGGTCAGGATCCCGCCCATCAGCACGCCGGCGGCACCGCCGGCACCCGCGAGCGCGCCCCAAATCCCGAGCGCCTTGTTGCGCTCGGCGCCCTCCGTGAAGGTCGTCGTGACGATCGAGAGCGCGGCCGGCGAGAGGATCGCGGCGCCGAGGCCCTGCGCGCCACGAGCGGCGATCAGCCAGCCGGAGGACGTCGCGAAGCCGCCGACGAGCGATGCAGCCGAGAAGACCGCCAGGCCGATGATGAAGACGCGCCGGCGCCCGAACAGATCCGCCGCGCGGCCGCCGAGCATCAGGAAGCCGCCGAACGCGAGCGTGTAGGCGTTGACCACCCACGGCAGGCCGCTCTCGGAGAAGCCGAGGTCGGTCTTGATCGACGGCAGCGCGACGTTCACGATCGAGGCGTCGAGCACGACCATGAACTGGGCGGCGGCGAGCACGATGAGCGCGAGCCAGCGGCGGGGGTCCAGTGTCTGCTCGGTGGCGGGGGCGGCAGCGGATGACATTTGCGTGCTTCCTTCTCGGCTGGGTAGAATCCGGAACCGGACCTCCGGTTCCGGTGAGAAGATACGGAGGAGCGATTCCGCTTGTCAACCCCACTCGTCGTCACAACGCCCAAGCGTCTTCGCGCTGACGCGATCCGCAACCGCGAGAAAGTCCTCGCGGCGGCTCGCGCCGCGTTCGCCGAGCACGGCCCTGACGCGCAGATGGAGGACGTCGCGCGCCGCGCCGGCGTCGGGGTCGGCACCGTCTACCGCCACTTCCCCACCAAGCAGGCACTCGCCGAGGCGCTCGTGGAGGAGCGCTTCGCCCGCATCCTCGCCCACCAGCGCGAGCTGCTCGACGAGCCCGACCCGTGGCGCGCAATCGAGCGCTCCTTCGAGTTCTGTGCCACGTCGCAGGAGCACGACCGCAACCTCGCCGCCGCGCTCGCGACGCTCGCCGGTGGCGGCAACCCCACCCCCACCGGCCCTCCCGATCACCAGCGCGAGGAGCTGATGGCCGCCACCGAGCAGATGCTCGCCCGCGCCCGCGCCGCCGGCGCGATCCGCGCCGACCTCCAGGCCGACGACCTCCCCCCGCTCTACTGCGGCCTCGCCAGCGTCGTACAGGCCGGCGTCGCCGACTGGCGGCGGTACCTGGAGCTGCTGCTGGACGGGTTGCGGGCGCGGCCGTGACGGCAGCGAACCACGATGAGCGCATTCTCACCTGGCATTGAGCCTCGCCGGTAAGACTTCCGCCTTCATGACTGGGGCCCCGGAGACGCCGACGCTTGCTCGTAACCGCTCGAGGCGGGTCGCGGCGGCGCGCGCTTGGGTTGCAGTCGGGATCGCCGTGGTGCTCGCGGCGGGAGGCGTGACGTGGGCTGTGCTCGCGGCCGCCAGCGACGACGGTCCGCCAGCCGCCGCGGCTGAGGTGCTGCGCTTCCACTCGCGTCCGGCGATCGATCCGGACCGGGTGCGCGTCACCGTGCCGGCGCACCGCACCGCCCCGGGACTCGTGTTCCTCGCGGTGAAGAGGGGACCCGGCCAGGACGGCCCGATGATCGTCGACAACCAAGGCCACGTCGTGTGGTTCCGCCCCGCGCCCGGCCGCACAACCGCGACCGGCTTTCGCGTCCAGCGCTACCGCGGCGAGCCGGTGCTGACGTGGTGGCAGGGCCGCACGATGCTCGGGCACGGCCAGGGCGAGTACGTGATCCTCGATCGCCACTACCGCGAGGTCGCGCGCGTGCGCGCGGGACACGGCCTCCACGGCGACCATCACGAGTTCCAGCTCACCCCGCGCGGCACCGCGTACATGTCGATCTACCACGCCCGCAAGGCCGACCTCAGCGCGGTCGGCGGCTTGCGCGACGGCACGATCTTCGAGTCGATCGTGCAGGAGGTCGACGTCGCCAGCGGACGCGTTGTGTGGGAGTGGCACAGCGCGGATCACTTCTCTCCCAGCGAAGGGATGACGGGGCCGAAGCCGACCAAGCCGCACGACTACTTCCACATCAACGCCGTCGACGAGGACCGTGACGGCAACCTGCTGCTCAGCGCCCGCAACATGCACGCGATCTACAAGATCGACAAGCACAGCGGGAAGGTCATCTGGCGACTCGGCGGCAGGCGCAGCGACTTCGCGATGGGGCCGGGCGCGAACTTCGCCTTCCAGCACGACGTGGTGCGCCGCGCCGACGGCACGATCTCGCTGTTCGACAACGAGGCCACCCCGCCGCAGGCACCCGAGTCGCGCGCGCTCGTGCTGCGGCTCGACCGGCGGGCCGGCACGGCCACGCTCGTGCACGCCTACACGCATCCCGACAAGCTGTTGGCGATCGCTGAGGGCAGCGTGCAGACGCTCCCAGACGGCCACGTGTTCGTCGGCTGGGGACCCGAGCGTCACATCTCCGAGTTCAGCCCGCGCGGCCGCCTGCTGTTCGACTTGGAGTTGCCGGAGGGCTCGGACAGCTACCAGGCCTACCGGTATCCGTGGCGGGGCGAGCCGCTGGATCGACCGACGGTCGCGGCGCGGCGGGGCGCGGGCGGGCGGCTGACCGTGTGGGCGAGCTGGAACGGCGCCACGGAGGTGCGCGCCTGGCGGGTCCTCGCAGGCGAGGACGAAGACTCGCTGACGCCCGTCGCGACCGCGCCCAAGCGTGACTTCGAGACGACCGTGCGCGTGGGCGCCGACGCGCGCGTCGTCGTGGTCCAAGCGCTGTCGGAGGACGGGCAGGTGCTCGGGGAGTCGCGGGCCGTCGAGCCGTCCGGCTAGCTCCGTTCGGAGCGGCGCCGTGGGTCAGACGCCCCGCTGTTCGGCTGGGGAGGAGGCGGGTGTTGCCCGGGGCGTTGCATCAGTCCCCCGACACGATCAGCGGCTCAACCTGCGCAATACCACCGGCCCAATCCGATGTGTGGCGAGTTTTACCCGCATACGACGTAAAAGTCGCCACACGTAGATCCGGTGCAAGCGATGAGCGTGCAGCGCGGGCCGCGCGGCAGGCCCGCTCTCCCCTTCCAAGCCAGCAGTTCGGCGAACGCCGTGGGCACCCCGCGGCCGGAGCTGCGCGCCGGCCTACGCCCCGATCTTCACCACATGAAAGACGCGCGCTCCCCCGGGCGTCTCGACGACCACCGCGTCACCCACCTTCGCGTCCATCAGCGCCTGGGCGACGGGCGACTCGATCGAGAGGCGGCCGTCCTTGGCGCTCGCCTCGGCGGCGCCCACGATCGTGTAGGTGGCAGCGCGGCCGGACTGCTCGTCGCGGACTTCGACGGTCGAGCCGAAGGCGACGACGCCGTCGCTCGTGGGTGCCTCGACGACGGTGGCGCCGCGCAGGCGCTCGTTGAGCCGCTTGATGCGCGTCTCGAGGTGGGCCTGGTCCTCCTTGGCGGCGTGGTACTCGCCGTTCTCCTTGAGGTCACCCCACTCGCGCGCGGTCTTGATGCGCGCGGCGACGGCGGCGCGGCCGCTGGTCTCCAGCTCGTGCAGCTCGGCGCGGAGCGCGTCGAGGCCCGCCTGCGTGATCGCATAGCTCTCGCTCATCGCGACAGTGTGGCAGGAGCCCGGCGGCTCGGCGCCCGCAGGAAGCGGGCGCCGAGTGAGACCGGATCTGGTGGAGCGCCGCCGCGTGCGCTACCAGTGGCGGTGGCGATGCCACCAGCGCGGCGCGATGTGCTTCGGCTTGCCGTGCCCGCTGAGCTTGCTGGGCTTGTGCCCGCGCAGCGTCCAATAGAGGTCGGTCTGGTCGATCAGGCCGGTCACGTTGGCCGCCTGCGGTCCGCTGGCCGCGATCCGCACAGTCGAGCCGGTGTGGGTCTGCGAGCCGCCCGGCGCCGAGGTGCTGAATGCGACCGACATCGGGTCGCCGTCGGCCGTCAGCAGCGTCGCGGTCGCCCGCCCGCTGTTGCCGCCCGGGACGATCTGCGTCGAGTGTGAGTGGTCGGCCGTCACGACGATCAGCGTGTCGGGATGGTCGGCCTGGTAGGCGAGCGCCACCTCCAGCGCCTCGTCGAGCTCCACGACGTCGCCGATCGCGCCGCAGATGTCTGACGCGTGCTCCTGCTTGTCGATCATCGCGCTCTCGACCTGCAGGAAGAAGCCCTTCCTGTTGTCCAGCAGCTCGATCGCCTTGTCGGTCATCTCGGCGAGCGAGGGCTGCGTGCCGCGGTCGGCCGGCTGGCACTTCTGTGCCGGACCGCCGGCGCCCGGAGGCACCGCGGCGACGAGCGGCTGGTAGCGCGGCGTCATGTTGCCGTCCGTGAAGAGCCCGAGCACGCGCTTGCCGCCCAGCGAGTGGACCTCGTCGAGGCCGGACTCGTCCTGCACGTAGCGGTACTGGCGTTGCGCCTGCGCGTAGTCGAGCACGCTCGGGCCGGCGTCGGTCGCCTGGTTGTAGCGGTTGCGGCCGCCGCCGAGGATGACGTCGATCTTGTTGTCGACGAGCTGCTCGGCGACCGAGCCCTTGCCGCCGTTGGACTTCTTCGCGTAGCCGCACTGCGCCATGTCCTGCGGGCCCTGGCAGCCGCGCAGATTGATGTGAGAGGCCGCCGCGGCCGGCGTCGCGTCCGTGATCTCGGCGGTCGAGACGTTGCCGGTGCGCTTGCCCTGCGCGCGCGACCACTCGAGCACCGTCTCGTAGTCGGTGCCGGGAACGGTGTCGGCCGTGCTCGGACCCTGCGAGAGGCGGCTGTCGACCGTCTTGTGGCCGGTCGACCAGGAGCTGGCGGTCGGCGCCGAGTCGGACACGTAGTTGATCGCGTAGTCGGGCCCCGGGCCGACCTTCAGGCCGTACGTCGTCATGTCGCCGACGAACGGCAGCTCGTCGAGCGCGAAGCGGCCGGCCGCGCCGAGCTCGTAGTTGCGCGCGGCGGTGATGATCGCCTCGTCGGTGCCGTCGCCGATCAGCAGGATCACGTTGCGCGGCTTGTCGGAGTCGATCTGGCCGGCGAGCTCGGCCGAGCGGTCGGGCGGGCTGAACGGGCCGACGGCGATCGCCGTGGCCGCGGTCGCGAGCACGGCGGCGAGCGCGCCGCCGCCGGCGAGCACGCGCCGGCGCCTGCGGGGGGACTGCATCTGGTGTGTCCTCCTGGGTGAGTGCGATGGGAGCGTTGCCTCAGGCACGCTCGCAGCCGGTCCGCGGCCGTTCGTGACGAAGTCGTGACGCCGCTGTCACCAAGTTGAGAACCGCGCCTGGGGCGACCCGCGCACCGCGACTGGCACAGACGAGCCGTCGACTACCGTAGATCCGCGATGGAGCTCGTCCCCTCCCCTTCGAACGTCGAGCTGCGCGACGACCCCGACCGCGGGCGGATCGTGGTGCTGTCGTTCCCCTACGACGTGCACATCGTGGAGGCCGTGCGAGGGATCCCCCACCGCCGCTTCAACTGGGACACGCGCGAGTGGTGGGCGCCGGTGGACGACTGGGTCGC
The DNA here is from genome assembly GCA_963774115.1 of uncultured Actinomycetes bacterium. Lineage (GTDB taxonomy): Bacteria > Actinomycetota > Thermoleophilia > Solirubrobacterales > Solirubrobacteraceae > Conexibacter. The sequence goes on from CAVZDN010000001.1 coordinate 690,953, forward strand.
GCTGCACGTCGCCGACATCCTCAAGCGCTTCCCGGAGCTGGAGGCCGGCGAGCGCGCCCTCGCCTGGATCGAGTCGATCCAGAAGCGCTGGATCGGCTATGTGAAGACGGCCCGCTACGACGGGCGCGGCTGGTGGGCGTTGCAGACACTGGCGGGGCGGGTGCCGCAAGAGCTGCTGGAGGGATCGATCGAGCGGGAGGACGGCCGCCTGCTCGTCCCGCTCACCGAGGCCAACGCGCACGTGCTGCGCGAGCAGGACTCCGCCCGCCTTGACGCCGCCGCCGAGCGCTGCATCCAGGCGCTGGAGCTGGGCGACGGCGCGCCGCCGGCGCGCCTGATCGCGACCCACGGCGTCGACGGCGCGCGGCTGCGGCTGGAGGTGCTGTGGGACCCGGACACCGGCGCGGCGTTCGACGAGCTGCCGGGCGCGGAGGGCGGCCGCGCGATGCCGATCGACCCGTGGCTGCTGGAGCCGCTCGACGCGTTCATCGCGCTGCACGGCGTCGCGGTCGGCGCGAGCGCGGCGGAGGTGCTCGGGGAGCTGCGGGAGGAGTCGGCAGAGGCGTCGGCCGCGATCCGCGCCTCGCGCGCGACCGAGGCGGAGCCGATCCCCGAGGTCGCCGCCGTGCTCGGCGGCACGCTGGAGCCGTTCCAGTGGGCGGCGGTCCGCTACGCGCTGAACGCCCGCCGCACGTTCCTCGCCGACGAGCAGGGACTCGGCAAGACGGTCGAGGCGCTCGCCGCGCTGGAGGCCGACGGCGCCTACCCGGCGATCGTCATCTGCCCGGCGTCGCTGAAGCTCAACTGGGAGCGCGAGGCGACGCGCTGGCTGCCGCACCGCTCGGTCGCGATCGTCGAAGGGCGCGTCGCGGTGCCGCCGGCCGGCGACATCGTGATCCTCAACTACGAGATCGTCGCCGCGCAGCGCGAGATGCTCGCGCGCCGGCGCCCCCGCGCGCTCGTGATCGACGAGTCGCACTACTGCAAGAACCCGCAGGCCAAGCGCACGCGCGCCGTGCGGCGCCTCGCAGAGGGCCTGCCGCGCGACGCGCTGCGGCTCGCGCTGACCGGCACGCCGGTGCTGAACCACGCCGAGGAGCTGATCTCGCAGCTGCGCGTGCTGGGGCGGATCGAGGACTTCGGCTCCGGCGCACGCTTCAAGGCGCAGTTCCGCGGGCCGCTGACGGAGGAGCGGCTGCACTGGCACCTGCGCCGGCGCTGCTTCGTGCGGCGGCTGAAGAGCGAGGTGCTGCCGCAGCTGCCGGCCAAGCGCCAGGTCGTCGTGCCGGTCGCGCTCGACAATGCACGCGAGTACAAGCTCGCCGAGGACGACGTGATCGCCTGGCTGCGCGAGCAGCCGCTCGATTTGTCGGAGCTGAACGCGAAGATCGCCGCGACGCTGCGGGCCGAGCGGCTCGCGCAGCTCGGCACGCTGCAGCGGCTCGCCGCGCGCGGGAAGCTGCACGCGGCGCTGACGTGGATCCATGACTTCCTCGCATCGGGCGAGCCGCTGGTCGTGTTCGCGCGGCACATCGAGGTGCAGGAGGCGGTCGTCGAGCGCTTCCCGCATGCGCTGCACCTGCTCGGGCGCGACACGACGCAAGCGCGCGAGGCGGCGGTGCGGGCGTTCCAGGGCGAGAGCGCGGATGCATCAGGCGCGGCGGACACGGACGGCGAGCCACCCCAGCTGATCGTCTGCGCCACCCGCGTCGCCGCTCAGGGCATCACGCTTACGCGCGCCTCCAACGTCGCCTTCCTGGAGCTGGAGTGGACGCCCGCGATGCACGACCAAGCCGAGGACCGCTGCCACCGCATCGGGCAGCGCGACGCCGTCACCGCCTGGTACCTGCTCGCCGCCGGCACGATCGACGAGACGATGGCCCGCCTGATCGCCGGCAAGCGCGGCCTCGTCGCCGCCGTCACCGACGGCAAGCGCCTCGATGGCGACGGCCTTGTCGAGGCGGTCGTCAAGGAGCTCCGCGACGGCCGCCCGTTCCGGCATCTGAAGCCGGTGACGGAGCCGGTCGCGATGACCTGAGCGGCGGAGCCGTCAGCGCCCCTGGCGCCGGCGCACGAGCGCGTCGGCGGTGAGGCCGGCGGCGACGGCGAGGAGCGCGACGGCGGGGAATGGGAGCCCGGCCGCCTGGGCGATAAGGCCGACGACGACCGCGGCCGCGAGCGTAGGGATGAAGGGCGAGCGCACGGCGGGAAATGTAGACCGCCGCGCGGGGGAGCGCTGCAGCGAGACCTCGGCTCAGCTCTGGAGCCGCCATGGGCTCCAATGACGACCGCTGATTCTCCACATGGTAGGGTCTTAAATACGCCTAACTGGTGTGTCGCGGATCGTCCCGTGATCGACCTAGGCACCGGGGGAGGATCGGATGGGGCTCGGCTCGCCGCGCATGCGCGCGACGTATCGACGAGGGCTGCTCGCAACAGGGGTGACGATCGCGGCGGTGCCGTTCGGATGCGGCGGCGCTGCAGCGCCCGAGCCGCGCACGACGGCGCGAGAGGCGGCAGCGCGAGAGGCGGCGCCGCATGTCCAGACCGAAGCGCTGCTGCCGGCCGCGCGAGACTGGGGCGCGCCCAACGCCGACCTCGCCAACACGCGCCGGGTCCGCAGCCAGATCGACCGCGCGTCAGTCGCACGATTGCGCGTCGCCTGGACGATGCCGCTCGCGAACAACTACGCGACGACCGCGGTGGTCTCCGACGGCGTCGTCTTCTCGCAGGACCTGATGTCGAACGTGTATGCGCTCGACCTCGAGAGCGGCCGCAGCCGCTGGACCCATCAGTACATCGAGACCGACATAGGGCCCAACGGCGTCAACGTCGTCGGCGGCAAGGTCTTCGGCGCGACGTCGACGAGAGCCTTCGCGCTGGACGCGAAGACCGGCGAGGAGCTGTGGGCGACGACGGTGGCACGACACCCGGGCGATGCGATCGACATGGCCCCCGGCTACGAGGACGGCACGGTCTACGTCTCCACCGCGGTCGCCGGTCCTGGCGCGATCGGGACGCTGTGGGCGCTGGACGCGGACACGGGAAGAGCGCGCTGGAGATGGGAGCAGGTGCCGGAGGGCTTGTGGGGCAAGCCGGACGTCAACTCCGGCGGCGGCCTGTGGCACCCGCCGGCCTTCGACGGCAGAGGATTCCTCTACATCAGCACCGCAAATCCGCTCCCCTTCCCCGGCACGCACGAACAGCCGTGGGGCGGGAGCCGTCCCGGCGACAACAAGTGGACGAATTCGATCGTGAAGCTGAAGGCATCCGACGGCGACTTCGTGTGGGGCAGGCAGGTCGTCCCCCACGACATCTATGACTGGGACCTGGAGGGTCCCGTCATGCTCGCGAAGGTCGCGCACAAGCTCGTCGCGATCACGTCGGGGAAGATGGGCTTCGTCTTCATGTTCGACGCCAAGACCGGCGCTCTGCGCTGGAAGCGGTCCGTCGGCGAGCACAACGGGCACGACCGCGACAACCTGCTGGCGCTGCGCGGACACGAGGACCAGATCGCGGACACCAACAAGGTGCTGCCGGGATGGTGGGGCGGCGTCGAGAGCCAGATGGCGTTCGACGGCGACACCGTGTACGTCCCCGTCAACAACCTCTACACGATCTGGCACAAGGCGGCGGACACGCAGCCGCAGGAGACGATGGAGGGGACCGGCGAGATCGTCGCGCTCGACGTCGCCACCGGTCGCGTCAAGTGGGACCGCAAGCTCGAGCACTCCGTCTACGGCGCGGCCACCGTTACGAACGACCTCGTCTTTACAACGACCTATGAGGGCGTCGTCTGGGCGCTCGACCGTGCGACGGGCGCGATCGTGTGGCACGCAAGACTGCCGGCCGGCAGCATCGCGCCGGTCGCGATCTCCGGCGACACGCTGATAACCGGGGCGAGCGTGCCACTGGCAGAGGGGCAGAAGGCAGAGCTCGTCGCCTACCGGCTCGGATGAACGTGCCGCATGTCCAGCACGCAGCCAGCAGCCGAGCTCGACCAGGCCGTGATCGCGCTGCGGCCACGGCTCGGAGTGGGCGACGTCGCGTGGATCCTCGCCCTGCCATGTGCGCTGCTGACGCTCGCAGGCATCCTCAAGCTGGGCCCTTCTCTCGCCGGCCTGCTCCCGACCCCCGATCCCGAGAAGTTCTGGCCGGGCACGCCGCTGGCTCCCGAGGCCGTCGAGCACGCACGCTTTGCCCTGGCAGCGCTGGGACCGGTGCTGCTCGCAGTCGTCGTCGTGCTCTGCGGGTCGCTGCGGATCGCGCCACGACGCACCTGGTTCACGCGATCGCTGATCGGCGTCAGCCACCTCGCGCTGATCGGGTTCCTCGCACTGTGCCTGCTGAGCCAGTACGGCATCGTCCTGGTCCAACCCCCCGTCCTACCGGTCAACCGCCTCTTCGACCGGCCGACGCTGCTGACGGCCGCGGCCGTGGCGCTGCTCGTGCCGGTGGCGATCCGCCTGCGGCGCAGCGAATCCGCGAACGGGGTCCCCGACTCTCGCGCGCTGCGCATCGCCTGCTTCGTACTCGCCGTGCTGCTGACCGCCCTCTGGCTCTCGCCGGCAGTCAACACCGAGGCGACCGCCGGGATCGCGTGGGGCGGCAACCTCACCTCATGGGACATGAGCGAGACGTTCGCCGTCCTCGACGGACGCACGCCGCTTGTCGACTTTCATTCTGAGTACAGCCATTTGATCCCATTCGTGGCCGCCGTCGCGATGGCGCCGCTCGGCACGTCGATGGGAGCGTGGACGGTCGTGATGGCCACGCTCAGCGGCATGGGGCTGCTCGGGTTGTATGGCGTCTTCAGACGCATCGTTCGCCGTTCGCTGCTCGCGCTGGCGCTGTACTTGCCCGTCATGGCGTTTGGCTTCTTCGTCATCGACAACGGGCTTTACGCGGAATTCCACTACACCCCCGCAGCCATATTCAGCGCCTGGCCGATGCGCTACGCAGGCCCATACCTGCTGGCCTGGCTTACGGCCAGGCATCTCGACGGCGCGACTCCGCGGCGTACTTGGCTGCTGTTCGCCGCCGCCAGCCTCGTCGCGATCAACAACCCCGAGTTTGGCCTCGGCGCGTTCGCGGGCTCGGTGCTCGCGATCGTCTGCAGCCGGCCGCCGTCGAGCGTGCGCGCCGGCGCGCGGCTGGCGGGCGAGGTGGCGATCGGACTGCTGGCCGCGACGCTGCTCGTCTCGCTGCTCACGCTCACGCGCACCGGGGCGCTGCCCCATTTCAGCTACGTGCTCGAGTTTCCCCACCTCTACGGAGTCGACGGCTGGTACCTCGAGCCGATGTGGCCGATAGGCGCCCACCTGGCGATGTACACGACGTTCGGCGCAGCGATCGCAGTAGCAGTCGTGCGAACGGTGCGGCGCACCGAGGAACCGGTGCTGACGGGCATGCTGGCGTGGAGCGGAGTGTTCGGGCTGGGCGCGGGCTCCTACTACCTGGGCCGCTCGGACATAAACAACCTCGTCACGCTGTTCTCCGTCTGGGCGCTCGTGCTCGCGCTGCTCGTCGTTGCGGTCGTTCGCAACCTCGCCACGCGCGACCGGCCGATCCCGACGCTCCCCGAACTCGCCGCGCTGTTCGGCTTCGGCCTGGCGATCGCTGCGGTGGCGGCCGCGCCGATGCCCTGGTCGCAGGTCTCGCGCCTGCGCGAGGACAGCCCTCCAGTGTTCACGCAAGCGAAGCTCAAGGCGGCGATTGCCAAGCGGACTCATCCTGGAGAGAAGGTGGCGATCTTCGCGCCGCTCGGCCACCGCGTGGCGTACGACGTGGGAGTGGAGAACGTCGTTCCCTACTCGATGCCCGAGGCGATGCCGACGATAGACCAAGTGAACCGGTCGATCGAGGCGATTCGTCGCGAACACGTGAGCAAGGTCTTCCTGAGCTCCGGGTCCGGACCGGTTGGCTTGGCCGCTGGACTGGAATTCGACACGATGCTCCAACGGGCTGGTTTCAAGCCGCAGCGCGTGCCGTAACCCGCGTCACGCCGACCGGTCTCATGACGATCAGGCTTTGACGACCTCGATCGCCAGCGACTCGCCTTCGACATCGACCGGCAAGCCGGACTCGGTGTCGCCGTCGGCTGCTTCGCCGGCGTAGACGACCTGCGTTGCGAGCGTCTCGGCGGCGAGGTAGACCTCGTGGGTGCGGGCGGCGGCGAGCAGGTCTGCGCTGCCGCCGAGCCGCAGCTGGATACGGTCGGTGATGTCAACGCCGGCGTCGCGGCGTGCCTGCTGGACGACGCGGACGATCTCGCGGGCCAGGCCCTCGCGGCGCAGACGCTCTTCGATCGTCGTGTCGATCGCGACCGTCAAGGGCCCGCGGGTGGAGAGCACGAGCCCGACGCGCGGCTCCTGGCGTACGAGGATGTCGTTCTCGGCGAGTGCGTAGGTGTGGGTCGGGTCGAGTTCGTCGCCGGTCGCGACCGCGACGGTGACGACGCCATGGTCACGCAGCGCACGCAGCGCCTCTTCGCCGTCGCGTGCTCTCAGCGCCGCGACGATCGCCGGCATGTCGCGCCCGCAGCGCTTGCCGAGCCGCTGAAGGTTTGGCAGCACGACTGGGCGCTCCAGCTGCGACTGCACAGCGGCGAGGTCGACCGTCTTGACGTTCAGCTCGCTCAGCACGAGGTCGCGCAGCCGCCCCACGGCCGCCCGCGTGCGCTCGTCGCCGCAGACGATCACGCGCGGCAGCGGCTGACGCACCTTCACGCCCGAGCGCCCGCGTGCGTCGCGACCCAGCTCGATCGCCTCGCGCACGAGCGCCATGTCGCTGTCGAGCTGTGCGTCGACCTTCGCCGCGTCGGGCTCCGGGTAGTCGCACAGGTGCACCGACTCCGGCTCGGCGCCGAAGTCGCCAGCCGCGCCGCCGACGAGGTTCGCGTAGATCTCCTCGGCGACGAACGGGACCGCCGGCGCCAGCAGCTTCGCCGTCGTCAGCAGGCACTCGCGCAGCGTCGCCAGCGCCGCCACGTCGCCCTCCCAGAAGCGTCGCCGGGACAAACGGATGTACCAGTTCGAGAGGTCCTCGACCCACTCGGCAGCGAGCCGCACCGCGGTCGTGGCGTCGAACGCGTCGATCCGCTCGCGCATCCGCTCGGTGACGTGCTGCAGCCGTGAGATCGCCCAGCGGTCCAGGGCGGGCCGCTCCGCCAGCGGCGGGATCTCCGGATGTGCACCTCTCTCGTCGAAGCGCTCGATGTTCGCGTAGAGCACGTAGAAGCCGTACGTCGTCCACAGCGGCATCAGCAGCTCGCGCATCCCTGACTCGACGTTCTCGGCCGAGAAGCGGTAGCCGGCCCAGGGCTGCTGGGAGGCGAGGTAGTACCAGCGGAAGGCGTCGGCGCCGTGCGTGTTCAGCACGTCCCACGGGTCGACGGCGTTGCCGCGGCTCTTGGACATCTTCTGGCCCTTGGCGTCCTGCACGTGGCCGACGCAGATCGCGTGCTGGAAGGGGATCTCGTCGAACAGCAACGTCGAGACCGCCAGCGACGTGTAGAACCAGCCGCGCGTCTGGTCGATCCCCTCGCATATGAAGCTCGGCGGGAACTGTTCCGCCACCTCGCGCTTGCCCTCGAACGGGTAGTGGAACTGCGCGAACGGCATGCAGGCGCTGTCGTACCAGGTGTCGATCGTTGCCTTGACGCGGCGCATCGTGCCGCCGCAGCCCTCGACCGTGCAGCCCCACGTGACGTCGTCGATGTAGGGGCGGTGGAGGTCCTGCGGCAGCTCGCCGGCGACCTCGCGCAGCTCCGCCAACGAGCCGATGCAGTGGCGCGCGGCGCAGCGCTCGCCGTCGCACAGCCAGATCGGCAGCGGCGTGCCCCAGTAGCGGTCGCGCGAGAGCGCCCAGTCGACGTTGCCCTGCAGCCAGTTGCCGAAGCGGCCGTCGCGCACGTGCTCGGGGCGCCAGTCGATCCGCTGGTTCTGCGCGAGCATCGCGTGACGCTCATCGCGCGTGCCGATGTACCAGCTCTCCTTCGCGTAGTAGAGGAGCTTGGAGTCGCAGCGCCAGCAGTGCGGGTAGCTGTGGACGTAGGGCGCGAACGAGAACAGCTTGCCGGCCTCGTCGAGGTCGGCGATCACCCGCGGCGTCGCGTCGGCGACGAACACGCCCTCGTAGCCGGTGACACGCTCGTCGTAGGTGCCGTCGGCGCGGACCGGGTTGACCAACGGGATGTTGTGGCGCTCGCAGAGGACGAAGTCCTCCTCGCCGAACGCCATCGCCGTGTGGACCAGGCCGGTGCCCTTGTCGAGCACGACGTGGTCGGCCGCAAGCACCGTGTGGCCTTTCGGTCCGTGGTCGGGGAGCTGCGGCAGCGGCGGCTCGTAGCGCGTGTCGACGATCGCGCTGCCGCCGAAGCGGTCGAGGATCTCGACCTCGCCCTCCGAAGCGCCCAGCACGTCCTCCACCCGCTCCTCGGCGACCACGACGACCTCGCCGCGCACGCGTGCCCGCACATACGTGAGCGCCGGGCTGATCGCGACCGCGCAGTTGGCGAACAGCGTCCACGGCTGCGTCGTCCAGATCAGCAGCGAGTCGCCGGCACGCAGTGGACCGCGCGGCTCGGTGACCGGCAACCGCACGGTCGCCGTCAGGTCCTCGGTGTCCTCGTAGGCCATCGCGACCTCGTGCGAGGAGAGGCCGGTGCCGCAGCGGGGGCAGTAGGGGACGACCTTGTGGCCCTGGTAGATCAGGCCTCTGTCCCACAGCTCGTGCAGCGACCACCAGACCGACTCGATGTACTCGGGGTCGCCGGTGCGGAACGCTCTCTCCAGGTCGATCCAGAAGCCGATCCGCTCGGTCATCCGCTCCCAGCTCGCGATGTAGCGGGCGTTGGACTCGCGGCACTTGTCGTTGAAGGCGCCGATCCCGTACGTCTCGATCTCGCGCTTGGAGTTCAGGCCCAGCTCGCGCTCGACCTGCAGCTCGACCGGGAGCCCGTGGCAATCCCAGCCGGCCTTGCGCGGCGCGTAGAAGCCGCGCATCGTCTTGTAGCGCAGGTACAGGTCCTTGAAGGAGCGCAGCAGGACGTGGTGGGAGCCGGGGTCCCCGTTCGCGGTCGGCGGACCCTCGGTGAAGCTGAAGACCGGCCCGCCCTCGCGCGCCGCCAGCGAGCGTTCGAACACGCGCCCCTCGCGCCAGCGCTCGAGCACTCCTTGCTCAAGTGCCGGAAAGTCCGGGCGCTTGTCGACCGGCCGGTGCGGCTCCCCCATCGTGATCCCCCTACGTCTGCGGATCGAGCGTGAGCTCGATGCGCTTGTTGATTCTGCCCTTGCTCTTGTACGACGGCAGCGAGATCAGCCCAACCTCGCTGGTGTCTGCGACGTGCGTGCCGCCGTCCGCCTGCAGGTCCAGGCCCTCGATCCCCACGACGCGTACGGTCGTGATCGACGGCGGCAGCAGGCTGACCTTGTTGCGGATCAGGTCCGGGTCTTTGTCGGCCTGCTCGCGCGGCATGAACTCGACGCGCGTCGGGCGCGCGGCGGCGACCTCGACGTTCACGCGCTCCTCCAACTCGCGCACGAACTCGCCGCTCAGGTTCTCGAACTCGAAGTCCATGCGGCCTCTCAGCGGCTCCATGTTCGCGCCCGTCACCTTTGCGCCGTAGTCGCGCCAGACGACCGCGCAGAGGATGTGCAGCGCGGTGTGGGTGCGCATCAGCGCGTGGCGACGCTCCCAGTCCAGCTCGCACGCCACCTCTGTGCCGACCGCGGGCGGCTCGCCGTCGAGCGAATACCACGGACCACCGTCACCGGAGCGCGCACCGGTCAAAGACCAAGTGCGCGCTCCGGCGGTCAGCGTGCCGCCGTCGTGCGGCTGACCGCCACCCCCCGGATAGAAGGCGCTGCGATCGAGCTGCACGGCTTCCCCCAACACGGCCGCGACTGCGGCGGTGAAGCGGCGGCAGTATGCGTCGACCAGGTAGAGCGGGGCCTCGTATGACGCCTGGGTCACGACGTCAGACAAGACGGACGCTCACCTCCCCCAATCGGTCGTATGTCGCATACGCCGCCTGCCCCGAGGCGATCGGCACGGCACGCGCCACCGAACCTGGCAGCACGATGTCGCCGGGCTCGAGCCGCTCGCCTTGTTCCGCCAGGGTGTCGGCAAGCCACGCCACTGCCTCGGCGGGATGACCGAGCACGGCGTCGCCGCGCCCCCTGACGACTTCTGGCCCCAGCGCAAGGCTGACGCCAAGCTCCTCGACGCGGACGTCCTCCGCGTCGTGCCAGTCGCCGATCACGGCCATCCCGGAGGAGGCGTTGTCGGCGACGGTGTCGACGATGCCGATGCGCCAGTCGGCGATGCGGCTGTCGATGATCTCCAGCGCGGGCGCGTAGGCCTGCGTGGCGGCGAGGACCTCGTCGCGCGTGACGCCCGGGCCCTCCAGCGCGCTCTTCAGCAGGAACGCTATCTCCGCCTCGACGCGTGGCGCGATGAAGCGGTCGGCGCGCAGCTGGGCGCCGCTCTGAACCACCATCGACTCCAGCAGGTAGCCGCCGTCGGGCTGGTCGACGCCCATCATGTCCTGCATCGCCTGGCTCGTGAGGCCGACCTTCCAGCCACGCAGCTCCTCCCCCTCCGAGGTGCGCAGCTCGCGGCCGATTGCCTGCACGCGGTAGGCGTCCCACAGCGCGAGCTCGGGAAACGTCTTCGACAACGGCTCGACCGGCTCGCCGCGCTGCTCCGCATGCCACAGCAGTCGTGCCAGTGCCTCGTGATGGGGCGTGAGCGCGGCGGCCTCCAGCAGGGCCGCCCGCGGGCGCTCCCCGCGCACCGCCGGCCGCCGTTCCATCCGGGTCGCCACGGGGCGTTCCGTCCCCATCGCCATCACGCCACCTCCCCCTCTATTCGCACGCCGACTCCGCTTCCGTCCCCCATCTCGACCTGCACATCCATCCGCACCTCGACCGCGTCGCGCAGCGCCGTGGCGACCTCGAGGATCACGTCCTCCTGCCCGGCGATCACCTCGCGCTTGCCCAGCGCGAAGAAGACGTCGCGCGGATCCACCCCGAATTCCCCCGCGATCCGCCGCACCGGCCCCGAGTAGCCGGAGAAGACCCCAGCCAGCCCGCTGACGATCGTCACAGAGTCGGTGCTCGGCAGCTGCTGCACGAGGTCGCGCTCGGCGAGCTCGGCGGCGTCGAGCGCCTTGTAGAGGTCAATCCCCGTCTCGTGGCCCATCTCGTGGAAGACCGCGACGAGGACCTCCAGCTCGGTGTTGCCGGCGCCCGCGCCGAAGCCGCGCGCCGTCCCGTCGATGATCGTCGCCCCCTCCTGCACCGCCGCGACCGAGTTCGCGACCGCGAGACAGAGGTTGTTGTGGCCGTGGAAGCCGATCGCGACCGACGTCGAGTCGACGAGCGCGCTGATGCGCTCGCGCACGCCGTCGGTCAGGAAGGCCCCGGCCGAGTCCATGATCACGATCCCCTGGGCGCCGTAGGACTCCATCTTCTGCGCCTCTTCGCAGAGCCGTTCGACGGACGCCATGTGGCACATCATCAGGACGCCGTAGACCTCCTTGCCCATCTCCGCGAGATAGGTGATGTGGCGCTCCGTCAGGTCGGCCTCGGTGCAGTGCGCGCCGACGCGGAAGACGTCCGCCCCCTCCTGGATCGCGACGTCGAGGTCGCGCAGCATCGTCGCGAAGCCGGGGATGCCGAAGGCACCGAGCTTCACGTCGGTCAGTTGCTCGCGAGCGATTCGCAGCATTTCGCGGTCGCTGACGAGCGACTCACCGACCTGCAGCGAGGACGCTCCCAACCCGTTGCCGTGCCCCACCTCGACGATCGGTACGCGCGCCGCGTTTGCGGCCGCCGCGTAGCGGCGGATCTGCTCGGGTTCCAAGCGGTGCTTCACCGCGTGGTTCCCGTCCCGCAGCGTCGGATCGCTGATCAGGATGTTTGCCATTCCCCCAAGTCCCCCTCGCTGTGCATCTAGTGGCTCGGCGCCGCGATCGGCGCCTCCTGCCGCACCGCCCGCGCCCGCTCCTCCGCCGCCGCGACGGCGGCGCACGTGATGATGTCCAGGTTGCCGGCATACGCCGGCAGGTAGTCCCCCGCTCCCGAGATCTGCACCGTCATCGCGATGCGGCCGCCCTCCCACAGCGGCGGCACGACGAGCCGGTAGCCCGGGACGTAGCGCTGCACGCGCCGGACCATCTCCTCCACAAGCAGCGTCAGCGACATCAGGTCGACGTCGTCGGCCTTCGCGAAGATCGTGTTCTGCATCGTGATCGGCGGTTCCGACGGGTTGACGATCAGGATCGTCTTCGCGCGCGGCACGCCGCAGAACTGGCCGACCGCCGCCTCGGTCGTCGCCAGATACTCGTCTATGTTGATGCGCGTCGCCGGCCCCACGCTGCGCGAGGCGCTGGTCGAGACAATCTCGACGTATTCGACGTGCGGCTGCGTCTGCACGACGCACCACGCGAGCGGCACCGACGCCTGCCCGCCGCACGTGACCATGCAGAGGTTCGGCTCGTGCACGCACTCGTCGAGGTTGAGCGCAGGGATGCAGAGCTTGCCGAGCTTCGCCGGCGTCAGGTCGATCACCGGGATGCCGAGGTCGGAGAGGATCTCCCAGTGCCGGCGCGCGTCGAGCGCGGAGGTCGCGTCGAAGATGAGGTCGAAGCGCTCAGGAGCCTCGGCGATCGCGTCGATGCTGCGGTCGCTGACGTCGACGCCGAGCGAATTGGCCATCCGCATGCCGGCCGAGTCGAGCTTGCGCCCGACGAACAGGGCGCACTCCAGCCACGGCGAGCGCTGGACCTTCAGCAGCAGGTCGGTCCCGATGTTGCCGGTGCCGATGATGCCGACCCGGAGTCTTGCGGCCGCGCCGCCGTCCTCGCGCTGCTGAACCAGGCGCGGTCGCGGGTGCCCGCCGGTTCGAGCGTCCCCCACGCCCGAATCCGACTGAGCCCCCGCGACCGCTACTGATGCCTGATCCATTCCCCCTTCTTCCCCCTTCGCGTGAGCTTGTGCTGCTTAGTTCGACACCGTTCCAGGATCGAGCAGGATCCCCAGGAACGGGCAGGTTTCGGACTCCACCTCGTGCACCACGAGCCGGTGCCGCACCCCCGCCGGGATGAAGACCGACGCGGGCGAGGTCAGCTCGATCGCGTCGTCGGCGAGCTCGACGGTGAAGCGGCAGCCCGGCGTGACGCAGAGGTAGATCTCCTCGTGGTCGTCGTGCAGGTGCAGGTCGGCGTGCGGCGCTCCGATCAGCGTGGCCGCGTCGACCGCCGCGATGGAGATCGGCGTGCCGGGCAACGTCGCCGGCGTCAGGAACATCGGCGTCGGGCCGTGGTGGCCGTCGAACTCCTGCTGGACCGGCAGCCCCTCGGTGACGACGACGCCGGAGCGCTGCGCGACGTTCATGACGCACCCCCGCCGTCGTTGATGTAGAGCAGCAGGATCGCGCCCGGGAGTCCCAGCTCCCGTACCTCGCGGCGCGACCAGCCGGCCGTCGTGAAGACCTCGTGCCAGCCGTCGGCGTCGAGCAGCTGCTGGCGCATGATCGCGTGCAGCAGCGTGAACTCGGGGCGCCAGCGCTCCTCGGGCGCGCCGGAGGCCGGCTGCACCTCGGCGACGAGCATGTGCGCGCCTTTCGGCATCAGCGTGCCGAGCTTCCTCAGGTAGGCGACGAGCGCCTCGCGCCCCTGCTCGAAGATCTCGTGCAGCAGAAAGTGCGCGACCACGAGGTCGGACTCGGCCAGCTCCGGGATCGCGTCGAGGTCGCCGGCGTCGCCGCAGCGCACCCGGACCGTGCCGGTCAGCCCGGCCTCCTCGATCATCCGCGCGGCGTCCTCGCATGCCTCCGGGCTGAGGTCGACGCCGACGCCGGTGACGCCGAATCTCTGGGCCGCGCCGATCAGGAAGCGGGCGTTGCCGCAGCCGAGGTCGACGACGTGGCTGAAGGTGATCCCACTCAGGACCTCTCCCGCGTAGGGCGCGACGTCGTCGCGGCCGATCAGCGCGGAGCCCTCGGCGACCCAGCGGCCCTCGCGGATCACGTCGGAGCCGTAGCGGAGTGCGCCGGTCGAGAAGGCGCCGAGGTTCGCGAGCGCCTCGCCATAACCGCCCTGCAGCCAGACGAGGTAGCCCTTGTCGCGGCAGATCGCGCGGCCCTGCTCGGTCAGCGTGAAGGCGCCGTCGTGCTCCTGCACGACCTCACGCTGGGCGAGGTAGCGAAGCGTGGCGAGCGGCAATTCGTCCTCGCCCTCGCCAGGATCGGCTGGGATCGCGCCGGCCTCGAGGCGCGCGAGCAGGCCGCTGCGCTCCAGCGAGGCGAGCACGCTCGTCAGCGCGAAGCCCTCGAACAGCTCGAAGACGGGGCGCTCGGCGTGGGCGGCAGCGGCGGCGTTGGTCGCGCTGCCGTTCGAGCCCCCGGTGCCGGTGGATGGCACGTCGGCGCTCTCCGTGTGCGGCGTCGGTGCGTCGGTCATCGGCTCCCCACCCCGCCGTCCGCGCACACGAGCCGCTCGCAATTACGAGTCTGATTCAACATCGTCTCATTGAGTTTGAGCAACTCGAAGCGACCCGGATTCCACGGGATGTGGTCCTGGCGGCTCCCCAACAGGGGTCCCCTTTTCGTCCCCCGACGCCCACTGCTTGCGGCGTCCTGCGTGTTATATGCCGGGGCGACCTACCGCGTCAAGCGCGGCGGTCTGGACGGACCTCCGAAAAGCGTCCCTGCGTCCATGACCGTGCTGGATTTGCGGCCTGCGAAGCTCCGGGACAGAGTAATTAACGTCATCCCGAAGATCGATCGTCTCGCGACCGATCGCAAGGTCTGCTTAATGTCAGCTCAACAAAGCGTCGGCGGCGGCGGGGCGATCTGCATGGGGAGTTGCAGCCGACGGCGCCAGCAGCACGTGCTCGGCGAGGTCGAAGCGGCGCGTCGCCTGGCGGAAGCTCCACGACGTGCCCGGCCACAGCGTCGTGTTGCGCCCGTGCGCGTCGAGGTACCAGCTCGCGCAGCCGCCCTCGGTCCAGACGGTGCCCTCCATGTCGGCCTGCAGCGCCTCGTTGAAGGCGGTCTGCGCCTCGCGGCGCGTGTCGACGACGGCGGCGCCGTGCCCGTCCATCGTGCACAGCGCGTCCATCACGTAGGAGAGCTGCGACTCGATCATGAAGATGATCGAGTTGTGGCCGAGCCCGGTGTTCGGGCCGACGAGCATGAAGAGGTTCGGGAAGCCCGCGATCGTGGTGCCGCGCAGCGCCTGCAGGCCCTCCTCGCGCCACACGTCGGCCAGCAGGCGGCCGCCCGCCCCGCGCAGCCGCTCGCCGGCGGGCATGTCACTGACGCGGAAGCCGGTGCCGAGCACGATCGCGTCGACCGGGTGCTCGACCCCGTCGGCCGTGATGATGCTGTGCGGCGTGATCTGGTCGATCCCGCTCGTGACGAGCTGCGCGTTCGGCTGCTGGAGCGCCGGGAAGTACTCGTTGCTCATCAGGATCCGCTTGCAGCCGATCTCGTACGCGGGCGTCAGCTTGGCGCGCAGCTCGCGATCGGAGACCTGCTGCTCCAGGTGCCGGCGCGCCATCCGCTTGGGGACGCGGCTGAGGCGGTGGTACTTGAACGGCAGCACGTACGTCTCGCGGCCCCAGTAGATGGCGCCGCGCACGGCTTGCTGAAGCTTCGGGAAGAGCCTGAACAGCCGCCGCTCGCGCGGCCTCACGGGCCGGCCCGGGTGGGGCATGATCCATGGCGGGGTGCGCTGGAAGAGGCTCAGCTTGGCGACGAGCGGCTGGATCTTCGGGACGACCTGGACGGCCGAGGCGCCCGTGCCGATCACCGCGACGCGCTTGCTGGCGAGTTCGACGTCGTGGTCCCAGCGGGCGGTGTGGAAGGCCGGTCCCTCGAACGTCTCCAGCCCGGGGAGGTGCGGGATCGACGGCTCGCTGAGCCCGCCCATGCCGGCGACGAGGACGCGGGCGGTGAAGGTTCCCTGGGTCGTCTCGATCTTGTGGTGCTGCGCTGTGTCGTCCCAGCTCGCCTCCAGCAGCTCGGTGTTGAGACGGACGTATGGGCGGATGCCGTAGTCGTCCACAACCTTGCGCAGGTAGGCCCAGATCTCGGGCTGCAACGCGAACGTCTGGCTCCACGACGGGTTCGGCGCGAACGAGAAGGAGTAGAGGTTGGAGGGCACATCGCACTGGCAGCCCGGGTACGTGTTCGCCTGCCAGGTGCCGCCGACGTCGTCGGCCTTCTCGATCACGACGAAGTCGTCGCGGCCGGCCTCCTTCAGCTTGATCGCCATGCCGATGCCGGCGAAGCCGCTGCCGACGATTGCGACGTCTACGTGGGTGGGGAGCGGGGTGGGCATCTTGGCCTCTTCGGGTCGGTGCGGCCCGCCGGCGCCGACCGCTGTCCTGTTCTGTGGTCGCAGGACGACCACAAAACAGGACAGTGCCGCACGGAGCGCTTGTAGAAACGATCTGTTTCCTACTGTACCATCTCGTTTACAGATGGCAACAGGAACCGCTCTTTCGCGCTCCGACAGCGGCAAGCCGCCCTCCCCGCGCGACGTCACAGTGCCCCGCTCGCTCCCTCGCGGCCGCCACGCAGCAGCGCGCGACGTCGTGCTCGCCTCGCAGCGCGGCCGGCTGCTGGAGGCGATGGCGGTCTGCGTCGCCGAGCGCGGCTACGCGGCGACGACCGTCGCGCAGGTCGTCGCGCACGCCGGCGTCTCGCGCAAGACCTTCTATGAGCACTTCGCCGACAAGCGGGCATGCTTCCTGGCAGCCTGGGAGGTCGGCGTCGACATCCTCTTTGGGCAGCTCGCGCAGGTCGCCGCGGAGACGCCCGACTGGCGCGCGCGCATGCGCAGTGGCACCGAGGCGTTCCTCGAGGTGCTTGCCGCCGAGCCCGACTTCGCCCGCTCCTTCATGATCGAGGTGCTGAGCGTCGGCGAGGAGGCACTCGCTCGCCGCGCCGAGATCCACGAACGCTTCGCCGCCGTCCTCGCAGAGACGTACGCCGCCGCGCAGGAGCAGGGCGCCGCCCTCGGCCCCGTCCCCGCGTGGGTCTTCCGCGCCGCCGCCGGCGCCGCCTGGGAGCTGATCGTCGAGCACTTGCGCACGCGCGGGGTAGACGGCATCACCGGACTCGCTCCGCAGATCGAGCAGACGCACCTCGCGTTGCTGCGCGGAGACTACGCGGGGTCGACACAGAGTCGCGGCTGATCCGAGCGGTTCGCGCAGTGATAGCACGGGTGGTGCGCTGATAGCGGCGGCGCTACCCTCCCCCGTGTGAAGCAGCTGATCTTGCGCGTATCCGACGACCTCCACCGCCGCATCACCGCCCGCGCCGCGCGCGAGGGCAAGAGCGTGAATGCCTGGGCGGGCCAGGTGCTCGACGCCACCGTCGACGCCGATACCGGCAACCGGCAGGCGCGCCTGCGGGCAAAGGCTGCCGCGCTCGGGATGCTCCGTGCGCCCTTGGTAGAGGGGAAGGCCGTCGACGAGGAGACGCGTGCGCGCATCCTCGAGGAGCTTCGCCCGCTCGGACCCGCCATCCTCCGCGAGCTCGAGGAAGGCCGCAACCGACTGTGATCGCGTACCTCGACTCATCGGTGCTGACGCGCGCGTATCTGCCCGACAAGGATGGGCACGCGGAGGCACAAAGGTTGCTGACCGATCCCGAGCTGGCACGCGTGACCGCGTCGATCACGCGAATCGAGGTCTCCGGAGCGCTCGTGCGGGCGGCACGTGCCAGGCGGCACGAATCCGGGACGAAGATCTTGGCGATGCTCGACGGCTACATCGACGAGGCCGAAGTCGTCGCCGAACTGGAGGCTCCCCAGGACCAGGTGGAGGCCGTCGCACTGAAGATCGTCCGCGAGCACGGGCTGCGCGCCCTCGACGCCTGGCACCTCGCGGTCGCATCGATCGCGATCCCGCCGCTCGCCGACCGCGGCGAGCCGATCGCGTTCGCGACGCGCGACGGCGATCAGGCGACGGTCGCCGAGTCGCTCGGCTTCGTGCGCATCTGATCTCCGGCGGCGCGCGCCGCCGCCGGACCGCCCGCGGCGGCGCCGGGGTCGTCGTCGTCCCGCCGTGCATCCCGCCGCTCAGCCACGACCGACGCCAGCGCCGCGCCCGCCAGCGCGAACACGACCGCCGCGAGCGAGAGTCCGATCGGCGGGTGCCAGACGTCGACCAGCAGGAGCTTGGCGGCGACGAAGCCGAGGATCGCGGCGAGGCCGAGGTTGAGGTAGCGGAAGCGGTCGAGCATGCCGTCGAGCAGGAAGTAGAGCGAGACCATGCCGAGCAGGCTGAAGGCGTTCGCGGCGAAGACGACGTAGGTGTCGCGGGTGATCGCGAAGATCGCGGGGATCGAGTCGATCGCGAACATCACGTCGAAGGCGGCGACCATCGCGAGCGCAGCGACGAGCGGCGTCGCCATCCGCTTGCCGTCGACGTGCGTCAGGAAACGGTCGCCGTCGTACTCGGTCGAGAGCGGCACGACCCGCCGCAGCGCGCGCATCGCGAGCGTGTGATCGGGGTCGACGTGGTCGTCGGCCTGACGGGCGATCTTCACCGCCGTGACGGCCAGCAGCGCGCCGAGCACGTACGTCGTCGCGTGGAAGGCGTCGAGCGCGGCGGCGCCCGCGAGGATGAACAGCGTGCGCAGCACGATCGCGCCCGCGACGCCGTAGAGCAGCACGCGCACGCGCTGGTCGGCCGGCACCTTGAAGAAGCCGAACAGGATCGCGAAGACGAACAGGTTGTCGAGCGAGAGCGACTTCTCGATCAGGAAGCCGGCGAGGTACTCGCTCGCCGCGGCGCCGTCCTCGATCGCGAGCAGCACGAGCGCGAAGGCGACGCCGATCCCCGTCCACAGCAGCGACCACAGCAGCGCGGTGCGCGTCGACATCGGCTTGCCGCCGTGGCCGCGCAAGTCGAGCAGCAGGGCGATGACGACGAACGCGCCGAGGGCGATCCAGGCGAGCAGCATGGGCAGGCTCCTTCGAGTCGTGGGCTCGAAGGTTTGACCCGCCGATCGTCTCGGCCGGCGCGCCGGGTCCGGCCAGGAGGCCGATCCGTGCTGACGAACGCGCCGTCTTTCAGGGTTACTTCCCTTCTACTGCGCGACGGACGATAGCGGACGCGCCATGCGCCCTCAGAGCGCCGCGCCGTCGCCGACCGGCTCGATCCCATGCGCGCGCATGCCGCGCTCCAGCTCCGCGACGACCAGCTCGAGCACCGCTACACGGGCGTAGGCCTTCGACTCGGCGGCGATCACGTGCCACCGCGCCGCCGGCTGGTCGGTGCGCGCCAGCATCGCCTCGACGGCGACCTCGTAGTCGGCGCGCCGCTCGCGGTTGCGCCAGTCCTCGTCGGTCAGCTTCCAGCGCTTGAGCGGGTCCTTCTCGCGCTTGCGAAAGCGGCGCAGCTGCTCCTCGGACGAGATGTGGAGCCACAGCTTCACGAGGACGGTGCCGTCGCGCGCGAGCGCCCGCTCGAAGCCCGCGATGTCCTCGTAGGCGCGCGTCCACTCGGCCTCGCTCGCGAACCCCTCGACGCGCTCGACCAGCACGCGCCCGTACCACGAGCGGTCCAGCACGGCCATCCCGCCCCAGCCCGGCAGCGCCGGCCAGAAGCGCTGCAGGAAGTGGTGGCGCGCCTCCGTCTCCGTCGGCGCAGCGTACTGCGCGACACGCACATGGCGGGGATCGAGCGGAGCGACCAGACGACGGATCACGCCGCCCTTGCCGGACGCGTCCCAGCCCTCGAAGACGACGCACAGCGGCGGTCCGAGCGGATCGCCGCCGCCGAGCAGCCCGCCCGCCTGCAGCCGCAGCGTCAGCAGCCGCCGCTGGGCCGTGACGAGCCGCTCCTCCGCCTCGTTTGCGGGGAGGTCGAGTGTCAAGTCGGCGTCGCCGAGGCGGCCGGTGGACATGCCCGGGACGATAGCGGCGACCGACCGTCCTGCCCTGTGGTCGCTGGACGACCACAGGGCAGGACGGTTCGCTGCGGTGGCATAGGATGACCGCCGGGGGAAGCATGAGCACCGACACCGACACCGCCACGTCCATCGCCGCCGCCGGCCCCGACCTCGCCGGGCGGCTCGCCGCGCGCACGCTCGCGCTCGTGGACGTCGCTTCGGAGTCGCGTGCGGAGGCCGAGCTGGCCGGGCACGTGCTGGGTGCGCTCACCGCCGCTGGCGTGCCGGCCCGCGACGCCGGCGACACGTGCGTGCTGGCAGGCACAACGCAGCGCGGCGAGCGCCCGCTGGTGCTGCTCGCCGGCCATCTCGACACCGTGCCGGCGCAGGGCAACTGGCCGGGACGCTTGAACGATGGCCACGTCGAGGGCCTCGGCGCGGCCGACATGAAGGGCGGCGTGGCGGTGATGCTGGAGCTTGCGCTCGCGCGGGTGGCGGCCTCGGTGGACGTCGGCTACGTCTTCTTTGGGCGCGAGGAGCTGGCCTCCGCGGAGGGCGCGCTCGTGCCGCTGCTGGAGCGCGAGCCGGGACTGCGCGGCGCCGACCTCGCGATCGTGCTGGAGCCGACCGCGAACGCCGTGCAGGCCGGCTGCCTCGGCAACCTCGACGCGACCTGGACGTTCGCGGGGCGCAGCGGCCACTCGGCGCGGCCGTGGCTGGCCGACAACGCGATCGAGCGAGCGGCGCGGGGGATCGGCGCGCTTGCGGGGGTCGGACCGACGGACTGCACCTACGGCGCGCTCACCTACCGTCAGGTCGCCTCGGTCACGCGGCTGGAGGCGGGCGTCGCGTCGAACGTGATCCCGGGCGTCGCGACCGCGAACGTCAACTTCCGCTTCGACCCCGGGATGAACGCCGCCGAGGCCGAGCGGGTGCTGCGCGGCTGGTGCGAGCCGCACGGCGCGGTCGAGGTGCGCGGCGTCACGCTCGGCGCGGTGCCGCCGCACGACAACCCGCTCGCCGCGACGCTGGCGAGCGCGAGCGGGACGCCGATGGAGCCCAAGCAGGCCTGGACGCCCGTCGCCGAGCTCGCCGCCGCCGGGGTCGACGCCGTCAACTTCGGGCCCGGCGATCCGGCGTACGCGCACCGCGTGGACGAGCGTGTCGCGGTCGAGGCGCTGGTGCGCTGCCACGACGTGCTTGCGGGGTTCTTGTGCGCGTGAGCCGCGGCCCTCTCGCCGCGCCGGCCGGCCCCTTCGCCGCGGCGGCCGACCCATTCTCGGTGCCGGCCAGCAGCCACTCCACGGCGGGGTCGCGATGCGCCTGAACCGCGCCGTCGAGGACGCGCCGACCTATCCGCTCTCGCGCGTCGCGAGCGCCCGGGCGGAGGCCCACGCGCGCGGCGACGAGCTGATCGACCTCAGCCTCGGCCAGCCAAGCGACCCGATCCCGCCGTTCCTGCGCGACGCGCTGGTGCAGGCGATCGCAGCGACGCCGTTCGACGAGTACCCGACGTCCGCCGGGCTGCCGGAGCTGCGCGAGGCAATCGCCGGCTGGGTCGCAACGCGCTACGACGGCGCGACGCTCGATCCCGACACGGAGGTCGTGCCGACGCTCGGGTCGAAGGAGCCGATCGCGACGCTCGCGCGGATCTTCGCGCAGCCCGGCGACACGATCGCGGTCGGCATGCCCGGCTACCCGGTGCCGGAGCGCAGCGCGCTGTTCGCGGGGGTCCGCGTCGCGGGGATCCCGCTCACCGCCGCCTGCGGCTGGCTGCCCGATCCGGATGCGATCCCCTGGGGCGAGGACCTCGCGATCGTCTGGCTGACCTCGCCGCACAACCCGACCGGCGCGGTCGCCCCGCCCGAGCTGGTCGCCGAGCTCGCCGAGCGCTGCCGGCGCCACGGCGCGATCCTCGCGGTCGACGAGGCCTACTCGGAGCTGTGGTTCGGCGACCGCGCGCCCGGCTCCGCGCTCCAGCTCGCCGACCGCACCGGCGTCGTCGTCCTCAACACGCTCTCCAAGCGCTCCGGCGTGCCCGGCCTGCGCTCCGGCTTCGCCGCCGGCGACCCCGAGATCGTCGCCCGCCTTAAGCGCGTCCGCGTCGACATGGGCACCACGCCACAGCTCTTCGTCCAGCGCGCCTCGATCGCGGCCTGGAGCGACGAGGCGCACGTCGCCGTCTCCCGCGAGAGCTACGCCACCCGCCGCGCCCTGCTCGCCGAGGGCTTCGAGCACGCCGGCCTCACCCACGCCGGCGGCCCGGCTGGCATGTTCCTCTGGCTCCGCGCCCCCGACGGCGACGACGTCACGGCCTTCACGAAGCTCGTCGAGCGCGGCGTCCTGCCCGTCCCCGGCTCCTACCTCGGCCTCACCGGCGCCGGCCACCTGCGCGCGTCTTTCACGCGCCCGCTTGCAGAAATTGAGCGGGCGGCGGAGCTGCTGAGCTAGAGCGACGCGCCGTGGTCGCGGACGAGCGTCTCGAGGGCGGCCTTGTCGTGGCGCTCGCCCTCGGTCAGGCGCTTGATGACGAGGACGCAGGCGAGGCCGAAGTCGCCGCCAGGGAATGAGCGGGGACGGGTGGCGGCGATCGCGACGGACCAGTCGGGGACGTGGCCGCGGGAGATCTCCTTGCCGGTCTGGGCGTCGATGACGGGGATCGTGGGGCCGAGGATCGCGCCGGCGCCGAGCACGGCACCGCGGCCGACGCGGGCGCCCTCGACGAGGATCGAACGGCTGCCGAGCAGCACCTCGTCCTCGATCACACCGGCTTGGCGCTCGGCGGCTCGAGCACGCCGCCGATGCCGACGCCGCCGGAGACGTGCACGTTGCGGCCGACCTGGGCGCACGAGCCGACGGTCGCCCACGTGTCGATCAGCGTGCCCGATCCGACGCGGGCACCGACGTTGACGAAGCTCGGCATCAGTATCGCCCCGGGCTCCAGGTAGGAGCCGAAGCGGGCGGAGGCGCCGGGCACGACGCGCACGCCGGGGTACTCCTTCTTCAGCGGCAGCCGATCGGAGAAGCGGAACGGCCCGGCCTCGGTGTGCTCCATCAGGCCGACGCGGAACATCAGCAGCAGCACGTGGCGCAGCCACTCGTGCACGACGACCTGGCCGTCGTCGCCGACCTCGGCGATCCGCGCCTCGCCGCGGTCGAGCAGGCCGACGGCCTCGAAGACCGTCTCGCGCGCCTCGGCGTCGGCGTCGGTCAGCTCGGTGCGGCGCTCCCACAGCTCCGCGATGCGTGCCTGCAGCTCGGCGTGCGGGCCGTCGGGCTCGGCCGCGCCGGCGGGGGCCTGCGTCGTGCTGCTCATCGTGCGACCTCCTCGGCCGGAGCCGCGCTCGCGGCCAGCACGTTCGGCTCGAACTGCAGCGTGCCGAAGTAGTCGCGCTCTATCTCCTCCGCGCGGCGGATCAGCTCGACGCTGCCGTCGGCACGCAGCAGCAGCTCCTGCGGCTTGAGCTTGCCGTTGTAGTTGAAGCCCATCGCGATGCCGTGCGCGCCGGTGTCGTGGATCATCAGCACATCACCTTCGTTCAACGCGGGCAGGTCGCGCTGTATCGCGAACTTGTCGTTGTTCTCGCAGAGCGCGCCGACGACGTCGACGCGCTCCAGCGGGCGCGTCCCATCGTCGCCGTGCAGCGTGATGTGGTGGTAGGCCTGCGGGTACATCGCCGGGCGCATCAGCGCGGCCATGCCGGCGTCGACGCCCGCATACTCGCGCCACTTGCTCATGCGGTTCACCACGCGCGTGACGAGCACGCCGTGCGGACCGGTCACGTAGCGGCCCGACTCGACGAACAGCGTCGGACGGCGGCCGGTGCGCTGCGCGTGGCCGTCGAGCAGCCGCGCAGCACCGGCGCCGAAGCCCTCGACGTCGAGCTCCGGGTCGCCAGGACGGTAGGGGATCCCGAGACCGCCGCCGGCGTTGACGAACTCGCAACGGATGCCGAGCTGGGCGTGCAGCTCGTCCTCCAGTTCCAGCAGCATCGCGAGCGTGTCGAGCAGCGGCTGGATCTCCAGCACGTTGGAGGCGACCATCGCGTGGAGCCCGAAGCGCTGCGCGCCGAGTGCCTGCGCGGCGGCGTAGCCGGGCACGAGCTGGTCGCGCCGCACGCCGAACTTCGCCTCCAGCGGCTTGCCGATCATCGATTCGCCGACGGTCTCCGCACCCGGGTTGAAGCGGAACGACAGCAGCGACGGCATCCGCTCCAGCTTCGACAGCATCGTCATGTCGTCGACGTTGACGATCGCGTCGAGCTCCAGCGCGCGGTCGAACTCCTCGCGCAGCGTGTTGTTGGAGGTGAAGAAGACGCTCTCGCCGCCGGCGCCGCACAGCTCCGAGAGCGCCAGCTCGGCGGTCGAGGCGCACTCGAAGCCGCAGCCGCGAGCGCGCAGCAGCTTGAGGATCGCCGGGTTCGGCAGCGCCTTGACCGCGTAGTACTCGCGGAACGGCACGCCCGCGAACGCTTCCAGCAGGCGGTCGACCGTCTCGACGATCCCCGCCTCGTCGTAGAGGTGGAAGGGCGTGCCGAAGTGCTCAACGATCGACGGCAGCTCACGCTCCACGCGCGCCGCGAGGCTGGCGCTCATCGGCACGGCGCGCCCTCCTGTCTCAGACGGTCGGCGTTGCGGCGATGATCGCCCGGCGGCGCGGGCCCGAGAGGGGCCGTTCGTAGACGAACTCCTCACGCATCGTCGTCGTGTAGCCGGCCTCGACGAGCATCTCGGCGATCCAGTCGGTCGAGAGCCAGTGGAAGCCGTTGACGCCGGGCGCCGGCTTGACCGGGTCGTTGCCGGGCGGCACGTCGTTGGAGACGATCACCGTGCCGCCGGTCTCGACCAGCCAGCCGCGCACGCGCCGCCAGATCGCCTGGCAGCCGCCGAACTCGTCGTAGAGGTGGCCGAGCAGGCCGTCGGCGTAGACGACGTCGAAGCGCTCGCGCGGATCCCACGAGCGGATGTCGCGCTGGATCGAGGGGACGCCGTGCATCGCCGCGATCTCGACGGCCGCCATGAGCGCGTCGACAGCAAGCACGTGGTAGCCCTCGTGGCAGAGCGTGCGCTCGACCATCGCGTTGCCGGCGCCGATGCTCAGCAGCCGCTTCTCGCGGTCGCCGCCCATCGCTCCGCGCAGCTGCTCCAGCATCCACTCGCGGTACTCCGGGGAGCAGACCGACGGCGTCGTGGAGTCGCCGCGGGCCTCGCCGCGCTCCCACTTCTCGAAGATGTTCTCGTCCTCGGCCTCGACGTAGTAGGCCTGGAGGTCCTCCTCCAGGCGCGTGGCCTGCGGCGCGCGCTCGCGCGCATCCGCATGCTTTCGCCGTGTGAAGGTCGCCTGCCCAATTTCGTGCATGGTCGTCGTTCCCCGATTCGTTGGAGAGTCCACACCAGCCACGACCTGCCGAAGCTCCCCCAGCTTGAAGGCTCCCCCAAGCGATTAAGTGCTGGTGCCCCAGAGGCTCCCGCCCCGGGCGTGGCCGATTATAACCGCGTGCTTGCGCCGGATGCAAACGCTCGGTAGGTCGTTAATCAACTATCCGAAGATCGTTTGGGCATCCGAACGGGGATCGTGGCGCCTGTCATCATTGTCGTGTGCCGAGGACCTCGATCGATCCCGGGACGTCCGTCGGGCCAGTGCGCCTGACCGTCGCCGATCTTGCGCGCGTGCGCGCGTTCTACGAGCAGGCGCTCGGGCTGCGGATCGTCGTGGACGACGTCGACGCCGGCGTCGTTCTCGGCACCCCAGGCGGGACGCCGCTCGTGGAGCTTGCCGAGCGTACAGACGCCGCACCGCGCCCGCGCGGCGCGAGCGGGCTGTTCCACCTCGCGCTGCTCTATCCCTCGCGCGCGGAGCTGGCGCGCGCGCTGCAGCGCCTGCTGGCGGCCGGCGCGCAGCTCGACGGCGCCTCCGACCACCTCGTCAGCGAGGCGCTCTACCTGTCCGACCCCGAGGGCAACGGGATCGAGCTCTACCGCGACCTCCCGCGCGACGCGTGGCGGCATGAGGCGAGCGGCGAGCTGGCGATGGCGACGCTGCCGCTCGACCTGCAGGCTCTGCTCGCGGACGCGCCCGGCGGCGAGGCCGATCCTGCCGTGTCCGACGGCACCATCATGGGCCACGTCCACCTCCAGGTCGCCGCGCTCGACACGGCCGAGGCGTTCTACGGCGGCCTGCTCGGCTTCGACGTCATGGTCCGCGGCTACCCAGGCGCCCTCTTCGTCGCGGCCGGCGGCTACCACCACCACATCGGCCTCAACACCTGGGCGAGCGCCGGCGGGCCGCCGAACGCCCCCGGCACGCGCGGGCTCAACCGCTTCGTCGTCCAGCTCCCGGGCGCCGACGCACTCGCCCCCGTCGCGGCGCGGCTCGCCGACGCGGGCGTCGCGACACGCGACATGAACGACAACGGCCTGCTCGTCACCGACCCATTCGGCAACAACGTGCTGCTGCGCGCGTAGCGCGGCTCAGTCGCGCAGGAACCGCAGCACGTCGCTCTCGCCGTCGGGCGGCATCGGCTCGCGGTTGAGGCGGACCTCGACGAGGGTCGTGGTGTAGGGGTAGAAGAAGGCGACGCCGTCGCCCGGGCCCATGTCGGGAGCAGCGGCGGGGAGGGCGATGCGGGCGTCCCAGACGCGCTCGTGGCCGTCCTTGCGGGCGCCTTCGGCGGTGAAGCGCTCGGAGCCGGCGCCGTGGTAGGCGACGAGCTTGGTGCCGGAACGGGCGGTGAGGCGCAGGACGAGCGCGGGACGCTCGCGTGGCGCCAGCTTCGTCAGGTTCACATGGAAGCAGCGGAAGCTGGGGTCGTCGGAGAAGGCGTGGACGTCGAGCGCGAAGTCGTCGAGCGGCTCGAAGGCGTCGCCGTCGCCGCTGCCGATCTCCATGTACCAGTCGGGGATCGGGTCGCCGCGCTCATCGACGGCGTGCACGACGAACTGCTGCCAGTGGTCGTGCGTGTCGCGCTCGGAGCCGGCCGCCCAGCCGTAGCGCTGCTCCCATGCCTCGTAGCCGGCGAGGTCGTCGACCCGCAGCGCGGCCAGCACCATCTCCTGCACCTGCGCGGTCGGCTCGCGCAGCAGCGAGCCGTGGTTCTGGCCGGGCACGAGCGCGAACGGGACCTGCACGCTCGCGCGCTCCGGTGCGGCGACGCGCTCGCCGGAGCCGGCGGCGGAGGCCTCCGTGGTGAGGTCGACGACGAGCTTGCGACTGCTCAGCGCGGCGCCCGCCCAGCGCACCGTGCCGTCGGTGCCCGCCTCGTTGACGAGGCCGCGCAGCCCGCCGTAGCCGTCGCCGCCGACCAGCACGAACGGGAACGGGGTGGTGCCGTCGGCGCCGTAGGTGGGCGTGTCGCCGACGAGGTCCTGGTGCGCGAGGTCCCACGAGAAGCGGCTGCCGAGCTCCAGGCCCGAGAGCACGCGGTCGCCGGCCTCCATGAAGTCGGGGCCGACGTGGCGGTTGCCCTTCAGCAGGCCGCCGAGGAAGCTGCGGCCCTTGTGCGCGAGCGGGCTGCCGAACATCGCCGGCGCGAGCCCGACGAGGCGCTTGAGGCGGCCCTGGCGCGGCGCGTAGTTCGCCAGCCACTGGCGAATCACGAGCCCGCCGGTGGAGTGGACGATCGCGTCGAACTCCTCGCCTTCCGCGAGGCCGGCACGGACGCGCAGCGCGCGGTCGAAGCCCTCCGCGAGGTCCTTCAGCGTGACCTCGTTGCTGAGCGAGACGTAGTCGCCGACGTGGATCGTCGTCGTCTCATAGCCGCCGTCGCGCTCGAGGATCTCCCTCCAGCGAGCGAAGCTGGCGCCCTTGTCGCTGTAGCCGTGGAGCAGGACGAGTGGGCGGCGTGGCACGCCACGATCCTAATGCGAGTAGATCCGCCGGCGCGTCGCCGCCACCGCCCCGGGCGCTTCGACGACCAGCAGCGCGAGCGCGACCGGCACGGTCGCGGGCAGCGTGTCGACGACGAGGAAGAGGAGCCCGGCCGCGAGCCCGAAGCCGAGCGTGAGCGCTGCCACCCAGTGGCGCCGTCGCGCCCGCGCGGCGAGCAGCGCGCCGACCACCGCGGGCAGGAAGAGGTCGCCGTAGCCCATCGTCAGCTGGCCCAGCTCGACGCGCTGGAGCTGCGGCAGGTGCGCGGTGACCGCCGCTTCGTTCAGCGCCGCGTTGGCCGGCTCCAGCAGACCGGACCCGACGAGGGCAAGGTCCGCGAGCGCCATCGCGGCGATGCCCGCGGCGAGCCAGCGCCGCGGCGTGAGGTCCGCCAGCAGCGCACCGAGCGGCACACAGCTGGCCATGATGAGCCCGAAAGCGCCAAGCTGCCCGAGCAGCCCTTCGCGGTCCAGCAGCGCGGCGGCGAGCAGCGCCGCGACCGCCGCGACCGCACCCGGCCCCAGCCGCACCGCCGCGACCCCCGCGAGCAGCGGGACCGCCACGAGCGCCAGACGCGCGAGTGCCACCCCGCCGTTGGGCCATGCGCGCAGACCGATCGCGACCGCGACGAGCGAAGCGAGTGGGACGAGCGCGAAGAGGCGGTGCCGCAGCGAGCGCACCGAGAACGGCAGCGCGCGGGTTCCCGCGGAGGCGACGAGCCCCGCCTGCGCCGCGGCGCCACCGGCGTAGGCGAGGGCGAAGTCGGCCGTCATGCGACCGCCCTGGATCTTGGCTGCATGGCCAATCACAATCCTCCCGCCGGATGAGAGGAGGGTTAACGCCAGAGGAGCATCCGGCCACAGACCGCTGTTTCTGGACGGGATGGAGCGCGCCGACGCGCACACTTCACTCAACCTCCCCGCGCAGATTTAGAGGACTCTCATCAGTCTTAATGCGGGATTTCAACGCATGGGTAGCCTCACGTTCATGAGGTCACCCCGACATCTGTGGACCGGCGAGTGGCGCGACGAGTCCGAGCGCGCCCGCAAGGCCGCCGAAGAGACCGCCGAGCTGCGTGCCCCCGAGCGCCCGCAGGTCGGCGCGGCGGGCGACGGCTCCGCGGATCCGGGGCAGGACGGCGGCCGCAGCCGCGGCACGCTCGCGCTGGCGCTCGTGCTCGCCGCGATCGCGATCGCGGGCGGGGCGTTCGCCGCCGGCACCCTGCTCGACGGCGGCAGCGGCGGCACGACGGTCGATCCGCTGCCGGCCGTCGCCAGCAAGCCGATAAAGCCGGGACAGGGTCAGACGCGTGCGGGCGCCATCTACGCGGCCACCAGCCCGGCGGTCGTCTCCGTCCGCACCGACGAGGGCGAGGGCACCGGCTTCCTGATCGAGAACGAGGGCACGATCGTCACCAACGCGCACGTTGTCGGCACGAGCACCCACGTGCTCGTGCAGTTCGGCGACGACGGCGACTCGCTCGATGGCGACGTGCTCGGCCGCGACCCCTCCAGCGACCTGGCGATCGTCAGCATCGACCCGAGCCGCGTCCCGAACGGGACCGTCCCGCTGAAGTTCGCCGACTCGCGCAACGTCCAGGTCGGCGACTTCGTCGTCGCGATCGGCAACCCGTTCGCGCTCGACCGCACCGTCACCGAGGGGATCGTCTCCGGCCTCGGCCGCTCGATCCAGGCGCCCAACGGCTTCTCGATCGACGAGGTGATCCAGACCGACGCCGCCATCAACCCCGGCAACTCGGGCGGCCCGCTGCTCGACGACGGCGGCAAGGTGATCGGCGTCAACTCGCAGATCGCGACCGCCGGCGTGCCGGGCAACATCGGCATCGGCTTCGCGGTCCCGTCGAACCTCGTGCGCCAGATCGTGCCGCTGCTGGAGCAGGGCAAGACCGTCCCGCACGCCTGGCTCGGCCTGCGCGACTCGCCCGCCTCCCCGACGAGCCCCGACGGCGCGCAGATCGCCGAAGTCGTCTCCGGCAGCCCGGCCGAGAAGGCCGGCCTGAAGGTCGGCGACGTGATCAAGCGCGTCGGCGACCATCCCGTGCAGGACCCCCAGGACGTTGCCAGCGCCGTCGGCGACCACGCGCCCG
The DNA here is from genome assembly GCA_963774115.1 of uncultured Actinomycetes bacterium. GTDB lineage: Bacteria > Actinomycetota > Thermoleophilia > Solirubrobacterales > Solirubrobacteraceae > Conexibacter. The sequence continues at coordinate 720,841 of CAVZDN010000001.1, forward strand.
GGGACAAGGTCGAGATCGTCGTGGAGCGCGACGGGCGCACCATCACCCTCCACGCGACACTCGGGACGCAACCGACTAGAACGCCGTGAGCTTCGCCGCGCCGCTCGTGTTGCTGGCGCTGCTCGCGCTGCCGCTGCTGATGGCCTGGTACGTGCTGCAGCAGCGCAACCGCACCGCCGCCGCGGCCGCCTTCGCGGCGCCCCGCCTGCAGCCCTCGCTCGCGCCGCGGCGGCCCGGCTGGCGCCGGCACCTGCCGATGCTCGCGTTCCTCGTCGCCCTCGCGGCCCTGGTGCTGGCGGCCGCTCGGCCGGAGCGGACCGTCGCGGTGCCGGTCGAGCACGCCTCGATCATGCTCGCGACCGACGTCTCCGGGTCGATGCTGGCGGTCGACGTGAAGCCGAGCCGGCTGATCGCCGCCAAGCGCGCCGGGCGCACGTTCCTCGAGCAGGTGCCGCGCAGCGTGAACGTCGGCGTGCTCGCGTTCAACAACCACGCCAGCGTGCTGCAGAGCCCGACCCGCAGCCGCGCCGACGCGCGCGCCGCGATCGACCGCATGGCGGTCAGCGGCGGCACCGCGACCGGCGAGGCGATCGCGACCGCAGTGGCGTCACTGCGCGGCGTGCCAGGCCCGGACGGCAAGCGCCCGCCGGCCGCGATCGTCCTCATATCCGACGGCACCTCGACGTACGGCCGCGATCCGGTCGCGGCCGCGCGTGAGGCGAAGCGGCTGAGAATCCCCGTCTACACCGTCGCGCTCGGCACCGCCCAGGGCACGATCCAGGTGCCGGCGGGTAGAAGCGGCGACACGAGAACCGAGCGCGTCCCGCCCGATCCGCAGGCGCTGGCGGCGATCGCCGAGGCAAGCGGCGGCGAGACCTTCACCGCAGCCGATAGCGACGGCCTGTCGGCCGTCTACGAGCGGCTCGGCTCGCAGCTCAGCCACCGCGAGACCAAGCGCCAAGTCACCTCCGCCTTCGCCGCGGGCGGCCTTCTCCTTCTGCTGTTCGGCGCCGGGATGTCCCTGCGCTGGTTCGGCCGCCTCGTCTGACTTCTGAATCCGAAAGGAGCACCGCACGTGACCACCGACCACCCGACCGACGACGACCGCCACATCCGCCGCGACGACCCGCGCGACGCGCTGGAGGAGGCGCTGCACGAGATCAAGCGCGTGATCGTCGGGCAGGACGCGATGCTCGAGCGCCTGCTCGTCGCGCTGCTCGCGGGCGGCCACGTGCTGCTGGAGGGCGTCCCCGGCCTCGCCAAGACGCTGACCGTCAAGACGCTCGCGCAGGTGCTCGGCGGCTCCTTCAAGCGGATCCAGTTCACGCCGGACCTCGTGCCCGCCGACCTCGTCGGCACGCGCGTCTACCGGCCCGACACCGGCAAGTTCGAGATCGAGCTGGGCCCCGTGTTCGGCAACTTCCTGCTCGCCGACGAGATCAACCGCGCGCCCGCGAAGGTGCAGTCGGCGCTGCTCGAGGTCATGCAGGAGCAGCAGGTGACGATCGGCGGCGAGACCTTCCCCGTGCCGAAGCCGTTTCTCGTGATGGCGACGCAGAACCCGATCGAATCCGAGGGCACCTACCCGCTGCCCGAGGCGCAGATCGACCGCTTCCTGATGAAGGTCGTCGTCGACTATCCGACGATGGCCGAGGAGGCCGCCGTCGTGGACCGCTCGCTGGGGCTGGTCGCCGAGGCGAGGGAGCGCCTGTCACTGGAGGACCTGGAGCGCTTCGCGCAGGCCTCGCGAGCGGTGCTCGTCGACCGCGAGGTGATCAGCTACGCGGTCGCGCTGGCGGACGCGACGCGACGACCGGAGCGCTACGGACTCGAGGACGTCGCGGCGTTCATCGAGTACGGCGCCTCGCCGCGCGGGCCGATCGGCCTCGTGCAGGCGGCGCGCGCGCTGGCGATGCTCCGCGGCCGCGGCTACGTGGCGGTCGCCGACGTGCGCGACCTCGCCGCCGACGTGCTGCGCCACCGGCTGGTGCTGTCGTACGACGCGCTGACCGAGGACGTCAGCGCCGACGACATCCTCGAGCGCGTGCTGGCGACGGTCACCGAGCCGCCGGCGGACCACATCCAGCGGCGGGTGGCGGCGGCGTAGAGCGATGCCCGCCCGCGTGCCACACCCACGACCGGCGACCTTCGCGGCCGCCCGCGCGCGATGACGACCGTCCTGCGCCCGCCGATCGCGCGCCAGGGCCCGGGGCCGATCCCGCACGGGCTGCTGGCGTCGCTCGACCTCGTCGTCGCGCGGCGCGCGGCCGGTGCCCTGCCGGGCGACCGGCGTGCGGCGGGGCTGGGCGCCGGCACGGAGCTGGCGCAGCTGCGGCCCTATGAAGTCGGCGACGACGTGCGGCAGATCGACGCGGCCGCCACGGCGCGCACGGGCATCCCGCACGTGCGCCTGCACGTGCCGGAGCGGACGCTGACGACGTGGCTGGTGCTCGACGTCTCGCCGTCGATGGCGTTCGGGACCGCGCAGCGGCTGAAGTGGGACGTCGCGGAGGGCGTCGCGCTCGTGCTCGGCCGGCTCGCGGTGCGGCGAGCGGGCAGCGTCGCGCTGATGACGTTCGGCGCCGGGCGCCCCCGGCTGCTGCCGCCGCGCGCCTCGAAGCCCGGCGTCGTCGCGCTGCGGCGCGCGTTGGCGGAGGGCGTCGCGCCGGATGGCTCGCATGCGCCGGGCGCCTTGGCGGACGCGCTGCGCGGCGTCGGCCGCGTCGCGCGGCAGCCGGGGCTCGTCGTCGTGATCTCCGACTTCCGCGACCAGAACGCCTGGACGCGCCCGCTCGGCGCGCTGCGCGCCCGTCACTCGGTGATGGCCGTCGAGGTGCGCGACCCGCGCGAGGGCAGCGTCCCCGCCGTCGGGCGCCTCGCGTTGGTGGACCCCGAGACGGGCGAACGGATCGAGGTCGACACCTCCCGCCGTCGCGTGCGCGAGCGCTTCGAGGCGATCGAGGCCGATCGCCGCGCGCTCGTCGCGCAGGAGCTGCGGCGGCTGGCGGTCGAGCACGTGGTGCTTTCGACGGATGGCGACTGGCTGATGGAGCTTGGGAGGCGGTTGCGGTGATTGCCGTCCTCGCGACAAGCGTCCTGTCCTGTGGTCGTCCTGCGACCACGAGACAGGACGGTCGCCGAACCGCCCGCGATTCCCAGCCAACCGTCCTGTCCTACGGTCGTCCTGCGACCACAAGTCAGGACGGTGCTCGGTGAGCTTCGCCGCCCCCACGTTCCTGATCGCCCTCCTCCTCGTGCCCCTCGCACTCGCGGCGCAGGCCGCCAGCCGCCGGCGTACGCGGCGCTACGCGGTCCGCTTCACGGGCGTCAGCGCGCTCAAGCTCGCGGCCGGCACGACGCCCGCGTGGCGCCGGCATCTGCCGGTGGCGCTGCTGTTGGCGGCGCTCGCGACGCTCGCGCTGGCCGCGGCGAAGCCGCAGAAGACAGTGGCCGTCCCGATTGAGCGGGCGTCGATCATGCTCGTGACTGACCACTCGCGCTCGATGATGGCGGAGGACGTCGAACCCGACCGGCTGACGGCTGCCAAGCGCGCGGCCAACACGTTCCTCGACCAGCTCCCGCTGCGCGTGCGGGTCGGCGTGACGACGTTCGCCGACGTGCCGGATGGGACGCAGACGCCCAGCCACGACCACGAGCTGACGCGCCGGATGGTCGAAGCGCAGGTCGCCGACGGCGGCACCGCCTCGGGCGACGCGCTGCAGGTCGCGCTCGAAGCGCTCGAGCGCGAGCCGAAAGGCGCGGACGGCAAGCGCCCGCCGTCCGCGATCGTGCTGCTGTCCGACGGCGCCACGACGACCGGCCGCGACCCCGTCGAAGTCGCGCAGGCGGCCGGGCGCGCGAAGATCCCGATCTACACGGTCGCGCTCGGCACACGCGACGCGACCGTCCCGAACCCGGGCTTCGGCCCCCCGTTCCTGTCTGTCGCGCCCGACCCTGAGACGCTCAGAAGAATCGCCGAGGCGAGCGGCGGGAAGGCCTTCGCCGCGGAGGACGACCAGCAGCTCTCGACGATCTACCAGACGCTCGGCTCGCAGCTCGGCACGCGCGACGTCAAGCGTGAGGTCACGGCCGCCTTCGCGGTCGGCGGCCTGCTGCTGCTGCTCGGCGCCGCGGCCGCCTCGACCCGCTGGGCAGGACGGCTGCCGTAGCGGCAGGCACCGCCGGCCCGCTCGCGAGTACGATCCGCCGCGTGGAGCGGTCGCTGCGCATCGGAGTCGTGGGCGCAGGCGCGTGGGCGGCGCTCGCGCACATCCCCGCGCTTCTCGCCAACCCGCATGTGGAGATCGGCGGGATTGCCGACCGCGACGCGGAGCGCCTCGCCGCGACCGCCGACCACCACGGGATCCCGGCCGCCGACCGCTACGACGACCACCGCGAGCTGATCGCCGCCGGTCGGCTCGACGCGCTCGTCATCGCCACACCGCATGCCACGCATCACGCGATCGCCGTCGACGCGCTCGACGCCGGCCTGCACCTGCTCGTCGAGAAGCCCTTCACGGTGCGGTCGGCCGACGCGCACGACCTCGCCGCGCGTGCCACCGCCGCCGGCCTGCACATCGTCGTCGGCTACACGGGCCAGTTCGGCGCCGGCGCGAGCGCCGCGCGCGCGTTCGTGCAAGCCGGCGAGCTCGGCGAGATCACGCTGCTGTCCGCGCTGTTCGCGTCGAGCATCGAGGACTACGTGCTGGGCGGGCCGGGTGCGGACGTCGACTACACGCGCGACAGCCCGATCGGCGGTCCGAGCGCGACCACCTACGCCGACCCCACCCTCTCCGGCGGCGGCGGCCAGGGCCTCTCGCAGGCGACCCACGGGCTCGGGATGCAGCTGTGGGTGACGGGTCTGCGCCCGCGCCGGGTGACGGCGCTGATGGCCAACGGCCGTGCGGCCGTGGACCTCATCGACGCGATCGCCTACCAGCTCGACAACGGCGCGCTTGGGACGCTGGCGGCGACCGGAGCGCTCGGGCAGAAGGAGGCGCCGCGCCAGGAGCTGCGCTACTTCGGCACGCGCGGGACGCTGGTGCAGGACTTTCTCACCGGCGCGGTCACCGTCTTCCCGGCCGATGGCGGACCCTCACGCGAGCTCGCGCCGTCACTGTCGGAGGAGGACGCCTACGTCGCCTCCGCCCCGGTCGACGCGCTCGTCGAGCTGATCCGTGGGGCAGCGGACGACGTCAATCATGGTCCCGTCGAGTCCGCGACGGCAGCGGTCGAGCTGCTCGACGCCGCCTACCGTTCGGCGGCGCAGGGCGGCCAGCCGATCGACGTCTGACCCGGCGGGGCGCTAGGACGAGGCCGCGAGCGTGCGGCCGACAAACTCGATGCCCGCCATGTCCTGGTCCTTCTCGCCGCCCTCGTGGCCGGCATAGGGCCAGACGCGCATCTCGCGCGGTCCGCCGTAGTGGTTGTGCGTGGCGAAGACCGTGCTCGGCGGGCAGATCGCATCGCGCAGCGCGGCAGTGAAGAACGCCGGGGCGCGGCCACGCGCGGAGAAGTGCATCCCGTCGAAGTAGCTCAGCGTGCGGTGCGCCTGCTCGATCGTGTTGCGATACCAGCGAAGGTGCTCGGTGATGAGCGCATAGGGGCCCTCGGAGGCGATCTGCAGCGAGCGGGCGTAGTTGCAGCCGTACGGAACGTAGGCGACGACGGCTGCGACCGCGTCCGGCGCGAGTCCGGCTGCCGCCAGCGAGATCAAACCGCCCTGGCTGGCACCTGCGACGACGACGCGGTCGACGGCCACCCCTGGCAGCTCGCGAGCCGCGCGCACGGCGCGGACGGCGTTCGCGAACACGCGGCGGTAGTGGTAGCGCTCGGGCGCGTCGAGCCCCCCGAGCGCCCGCCCGGACACGTTCGGCTCGACGAGGAGGTTGACGTAGCCCGCGCTGGCCCACGCGAGGTTCTCCAGCACGCTTGTGCGCGCGCCGGTGTAACCGCAGAACTCGACGACGCATGTGCGCGGCTCGCTCGCGGTGCCGCACGGACGCACGAGCATCGCCTCGACCGGCTCGCCGTCGAGGCCGCGGAACGCGACGTGGAATGCTTCCACCGTCGTCAGCGGCGTCGCCAGCGGCGCGATCGTCACGTCGAGCGGGTGCTGCGCGCCCTCCTCGAGCGCCGCCGCCCAGAAGGCGTCGAAGTCGGCCGGCTCGCCGCGCTCGGGGCGATAGCGCTCGAGCTCCTCGAGCGGCAGGTCGAAGGCGGTCAGCCCGCTCACGTGACCACCTCCCACGGCTCGACGTGCCAGCTCACGACCAGCCCGGCCGGACCGTAGGGATCCGCGGCCACGAAGGCCTCGGCGTCCGCGGCCGCGCGGAAGGCGAGCAGGCCGCGGTGCACCGGATCGCCGAGCCCGCCGGCGATCACGAGGCGGTCGTCGGCCTGGTACTCGCGGATCAGCGCGAGGTGGGCGTCACGGTGCGGCACGCGGCGCTCCACCATGTCGGCAACGTACTCGTAGACGAGCAGGTGGAGCGGCTCGGACATCGGCCGCAGTGTAGGGACTATGTCGCGCGCCCGATCGCTCGCCCAATCGCCTTCGGGCAGGTCGAATAGGCGGCGAGATCGTCCGGAATCCGGGCCTTGGCGCGACGCAGCGTGGCAAGCGGATACGTGCCGCGCAGCTTCCCGGTGTGGCCGCACTCGCGCCAGACGCGCTTGACGCCGCTGACCGGCGCCTCGTCGAACCGCCGGAGCGCCTCCTTGATCACGTCAACGCACGGCGTGTAGTTCTGGACGTCGATCGGCATCTTGCGCAGCGCGCGGCGCAGGCCCTCACGCGTGTGGCCTGGGTGCAGGACCCCTTCGCCGGCGCACTCGTCGAGAACCATGTCCGCGTCGAGCGCGTGCCTCGAGAACGCGCCGCCGTTCTTGACGATGTGGTTGCGGATCGTCTTTGGGCACAGGCTGTAGGTGCCAAGGTCGTCCGGCAGCGCGCGGAGGCCCTGACGCAGCACGGCGAGCGTGTAGCTCCCGCCGATGCGCCCGTCGGCGGCGCAGTCGCGGTACAGGTGCGGGCGGTCGTGGGGTCCCTTTGCCGCCACCGCGGGCACGATCGCGACGACGGTCAGCACCGCCATGACGGCAGTTCGAATGACCCTGCTCTTCATCTGCGGCGCCTCCGGCTTCGATTGCGTTGAATCCCGTCCTGCGTGGACCTCAACGACAGTGCGATGCCGAAGTTGCGTACGAGGTCCCGCGGCCCGCCCCGGATGGGACGGGCCGCTGCCTCGCGTTTCAGCTACTCAGGCTCGGCTCAGTCCACGATGCGGACGTAGTCGACGTTGAAGCTGCCGGTTCTGACTTCTTCGTTGTCAGAGGGGTCGAGGCGCAGGCTGGTGAGCTCTTGTTCTCTCCAGGTGAGTTCTGCCGGTGGGGTTATTTCGTAGATGTGGTGGGCGTTGTCAGCGGTCAGGTTGAACAGAGTGCACTGTTCTGCTCTCCAGCCCGTTCTGCCGTTGAGCGCCCAGCAGACGGCGCCTCTGAGTCTGGTCGCCGTTCTGCTGTTCTTCATGCGCACCCGTATTCTCGAGCTTCTGCCCAGTCTGAGGTGCAGCGTCGGCGAGACGAGCCGCGCGTCGCCTCCGCTGATCGTTCCGGCGATCGTGCCGCGTCTTTCGTCAGAGGCCCAGCCGAAGCCGGTGATGTTTCTGTTTTCTTCTCTCCAGCCGATCGTGTCGGAACCGAAGCCCCACTGCTGGGCGACTTCGTCTCCGCCTACGTCGTATTCGTAGAGCCGCATTCTCTCGTTCCCGAATTCGCCCTGTACGAGTACCGGGAACGTGATCTTGTGGTCGCTGTCGTAATGCCGTTCGTCGATGTCGAAGGAAGTCGCGTCATACAGGGAGAGGTTGACACCCGACAAGAGCTGAGTTAGTTCCCAGGTAGTCCAGTTGTCCGCTCCGGCGGACTCGGCGGCGTAGAGCCGAGTGCCTTCGTTGAATGTCCATTCCTTCACGATCGTTCCATTGCCGTTCTTCAAACGGATGTAGTCGATCGTTATTCTGCCTCTGCCAGCAGCGGCTCTGGCGGCGGGAAGGAATTCGAGGGCGCGGAGCGTACCTCTCCAGTTCGTCACGCCGTTCATCGATATCGTGTAGGTGTTGTACGCACCTTCGTTTCTGTTCACGAACGTCTTGACCTGAGGGAAGCCCCAGGTTTGATTTTCATCGGTAGTGAAGTATATCTTCCCTTCCGTGTCACCGGTCGTATTCTTGACGCGGATTTCGAGATCGCGATTTTCCGTTGCGCCGCCGCCGATCGGAAGCCCGATGTAGGCGGAGGTGAGGATCCCGGTGTATTCCGAGGTCGGTTCGATGACGAGGTTTTCTCTGCCGTCCCAGATGATGTGGTCACCCGCGAGCGTTTCGTTGTATCTGGGCGTAACGGCTTCATACTGCACCCAGCCCAACTGGTCCTTCGGATAGAGGACGTACATGTTGTTCGCCCGGTCGAACTGGATGCCGCCTATGTTGAAGGACTGCTGGGCTGCTTCGGAAGGCTCGATGAACTGTTCGTGCCAGACACCGTCCGTCGTGCGCCAGAAGTGCATCTGGCGGATTCTCGCTTGCAGCAGGTCAAGAGAGAAGGTGTCCGACGTCGGCATGACGATGTGAGGCTGGTTGTCCCGGTCGATCTCCATCCGCATGATGTTCGCGCGCCAGTATCCGGTTCTCACGTAAACCGCGATCGTTCCGGAGTCTTCGACTCTAATCGGGTCTATTTCGTTGGTGGCGACACTCGTTCCCGAGTTGTCGCTCCAGTTGAGCCCGCCATCGTCGCTGTAGGCGTAGTAGATGTCGTGCTGGGCGAGCAGCGGATTCAGCACTTCTTCCCCAGGTTCGGTCTCGCGCCACGTCCACATGAGATGCAGGCGGCCGTTGCTGTCGAACTTCGCGGCGTCGATATAGGGCCCACGTCTTCTGGAGGGGTTCCATCCCATTTCGAGGCCGTTTTGACTGTCGAGGTCGTACGTGCCCGATCTGCCTAGGAGGATTGTGCCCAGGTCTCTCCAAGTGCCATTGTCCAGGTAGATGTGGAGCACCCAGTCGCCGCCGGTGCCGTTGCCACTGCGAAAACCAGAGTAGAGCGTGCCGTCAGGCGCGTTGAAGTACTCTGGGTAAGTTATCTTTTCCTCTTGTCTGGTGTTTGACGTCTGGCCTCTCCACGTAAATCTGCATCTTTCGAATCTCGCTTCAGTGAGACATCTTTCATTCGAGATCGCGTAATGTATTCTTTCATTGTGCATCACCCACTGTATGTGCAAGCGGCCGTCGGCGGGGCTGATGCCGAGGTCCGTGGTGTTGTGCGGGTCTAGCGGGTCGATCTGTCTTCCTTCGGCGGTGTTGAGGGTGACCGTTTCGAGGTTGTTGTTGGACAGCGTGCGACGTGTCACCTTGGGGTATACGTTGCCACTGCCGTCGGCGGCGTCGTAGTAGATCGTGTACTCGTAGCCGTTGTAGCTCAGCACCTTGCTCTGATCCTGAGAGCCCTGTTGCCACCAATGAGCATCGCCATCGAGTTCGACGCTCGCCTGGTTTATGAGGCTGCTGGCTGAGGCTAGCCCGGCGAAGACCAGCAAGATGAGTGAAGCGAGCATCATCAGGACGCCGAGCGCTCCACCCAATCGGGCAGTTGACATGCGAAATGGTCCCTTCTCGAGAGTGACAGAAGCAGCACAGGGCCAAGGCGCGCATGGGCGTAGCCCTGGCGTGCTGCCGTGTGGGTCCACCCCCGATACGCCGCCGACCGCGTGCCAGCTCGCGATATCATATATCGATCTGTCAAGCGCGATCAGACGATTGACCAAAGCTGCATCCGCGACCACGTCGGCGCGGGCCAGATGGCCGGTGTGTCGAGCGGGTTCAGGTCCTCATGCCGGCAGCGTGCTCGTGCCCGCCGCGCGCAGCCACACGATGTCGCCTGACGCCAGCTCGAGCTCGTCGGCCTCGGTGCGGGTGAGCTGAGCGGTGACGGCGGTCCCGTCGGTCAGCATCAGCTCGGCGCGCACCTCGAAGCCAAGGTGCACGACGCGGCTGACCATCGCCTCGCGCGCGCCCTCGCCGCCGGCGTGCTGGTCGAGCGAGATGTCGTGCGGGCGCACGAGCTGCTCGCCGACCTGGCTGACCGGGCCGAGGAAGCCCATCACGAACGGGTTCACGGGCCGGTCGTAGAGCTCGCGGGGAGCGCCGACCTGCTCGATGCGGGAGTTGTCCATCACCGCGATCTGGTCGGCGATCGACATCGCCTCCTCCTGGTCGTGCGTGACGAGCAGGGTCGTGACGTGGACCTCGTCGTGCAACTTGCGCAGCCATTCGCGCAGCTCCGCCCGCACGCGGGCGTCGAGCGCACCGAAGGGCTCGTCCAGCAGCAGCACCTTCGGCTCGACCGCGAGCGCACGCGCCAGCGCCATCCGCTGGCGCTGGCCGCCGGAGAGCTGCGACGGGTAGCGCTTCTGGTAGCCGGCGAGGCCGACGATCGAGAGCAGCTCGTCCACGCGCTCAGCGATCTCCGCCTTCGGGCGCTTGCGCACGGTCAGCCCGAACGCGACGTTGTCGCGCACGGTCATGTGCTTGAAGGCGGCGTAGTGCTGGAAGACGAAGCCGATCCCGCGACGTTGCGCCGGCACGGCCGTCGCGTCGTCGCCGTGGATCTCGATGTGGCCGCTGTCGGGCGTCTCAAGCCCGCCGATGATCCGCAGCAGCGTCGACTTGCCCGAGCCCGACGGCCCGAGCAGCGCCGTCAGCGATCCGTCCGGCACCTCCAAAGACACGTTGTCGAGGGCGACGTAGTCCCCAAACCGCTTGGTAACCCCGTGAACGGTGATCATGCGTCCCCCTCCTCTCGTCGTGGCTTGATGAGCGTCATCGCGAGCAGCGTGCCAAGCGCGATCAGCGCCAGCAGGCCCGAGGCGGCGTACGCGCCCGCGAGGTCGAAGTTCCCGAAGCGCTTCTCGACCAGCAGCGTGAGCGTCTCCGTCTCGCCGGAGATCTTCCCGGAGACGACGCTGACAGCGCCGAACTCGCCGATCGAGCGGGCGACCGACAGCACGACGCCGTAGGCGATGCCCCAGCGGATCGACGGCAGCGTGATGCGCCAGAAGGTCTGCCAGCCGTTGGCGCCGAGCGTCGTGGCGGCCTGCTCCTGCTCGTCGCCGATCTCCTTCAGCACCGGCGTCACCTCGCGCACGACGAACGGCAGCGAGACGAAGATCGTCGCGAGCACGATGCCGGGCACCGAGAAGATCACCTGGATGCCGGCGTCCGCGAGCGCGCCGCCGAGCCAGCCGTTGACGCCGTAGACGAGGATCAGCGAGAGGCCGACGACGACCGGCGAGACGGCGAACGGCAGGTCGATCAGCGCGTTGAGGAATCCCTTGCCGGGGAAGCGGCCGCGTGCGAGCGCGAGCGCCATCACGATGCCGAAGATCGTGTTGAGCGGGACGGCGATCGCGGTCACCTCGAGCGTCAGCATGAAGGCGTGCTGCGCGGCGGGCGTCGTGATCGACTCCCAGACGGCGCCGACCCCATGCTCGAACGTGCGGTAGAAGATCAGCCCGACGGGCACGAGCAGCAGCAGCGCCAGGTAGCCGAGCGCGGCGACGCGCAGGCCGATCCGCCAGCGGCGGTCAACGGTCATGGCGCGCCCCCCAGCGTCCGAGGCCGCGAATCCCGATCAGGACCGCGAGCGCGACGAGCAGCAGCACCGTCGAGACGGCGGCCGCACCGACCGGATTGTCACTCTCGATCTGCTTGAAGATGAAGACCGAGCTGACCTGCGTGTCGAACGGGATGTTGCCGGAGATCAGCACGATCGAGCCGAACTCGCCGACCGCGCGGGCGAACGCGAGCGCGGCGCCGGAGAGGATCGCCGGCACGAGGTTCGGCAGGATGATGCGGCGGAAGATCGTGAGGTTGCGGGCGCCGAGCGAGCGCGCCGCCTCCTCCATCTCGCTGGTCGAGCTCGATCAGGACGGGCTGGACGGAGCGGATCACGAACGGCAGCGTCACGAACAGCAGCGCCAGCAGGACGGCGGCCTGCGTGTAGGCGATGTCGATGCCGGTCGGGCTCTTGGGGCCGTAGAGCGTCAGCAGGGTGAGGCCGGCGACGATCGTCGGCAGCGCGAACGGCAGGTCGATCAGCGCGTTGACGACGCGCTGGCCGCGGAAGCGGTCGCGCACGAGCACCCAGGCGATCAGCGTGCCGGCGACGACGTTGATCGCCGCCGTGAGCGAGCGCAGACGAGCACCGTGAAGCGCAGCGCGGCGATCGCCTGGCGGCTCGTGACGGCGTCCCAGAACGCGCCGACGCCGCCGTCGAGCGAACGCACGACGACGGCGGTGAGCGGCAGCAGCACGATCAGGCTGAGCCACAGCGTGGCGACGCCCACGCCCAGCGCTCCGTTGGAGCGCCAGGCGGGGCGGGCGGCCGCAAGCGGCCGTGATGCGCGGTACGGAGGTCGCGCTCACTTGGCGGTGGACACCCCCGCGTCCTCCTCGATCTTCGCGATCGAGCCGTTCTCGACGTCGAAGAACTCGTCGTTGACCGTGCTCCAGCCGCCGAGGTCCTCGATCGTGAAGAGGCCGGACGGGTCAGGGAACTTGCCCTCCGCCTTGGCCGCCGCGAGGACCTCCTCGTTGACCGGGCGGTAGCCCCAGTCGACGAAGTGCTCCTGCGCCGGGCTTGCTCGAGCACGTAGTCGAGGAACGCCTTCGCGGCGGGCGGCGCGTCGACCGTCGTCGCGATGTCGATGTCGATCTTGATCGTGTCGTCGGGCAGCACGTAGTCGACGTCCTCGCCCTTCTTCTGCGCGGTCGTCGCCTCGTACTCGTAGGAGAGCAGCACGTCGGCGTCGCCGTTGACGAAGTTCTGCAGCGCCTCGCGGCCCGACTTGTCCTGCACCGGCACGTGGCGTGATCAGCTCCGTGACGTAGTCGAGGCCGGCCTGCTCGTCCTTGCCGCCGTCGGAGGCCTGGCCGTAGGCGGCGAGCAGGTTCCACTTGGCCGCGCCCGAGGTGAACGGGTTCGGCGTGAGGACCTTGACGCCCGGCTTGATCAGGTCGTCCCACGTCTTGATGTTCTTGGGGTTGCCCTTGCGCACGATGAAGGCGACGACGGAGGTCGTCACGAGGCCCTCGTTCGGCGTGCTGTTCCAGTCCGGCGGCGACGAGGCTCGGCGTCGACGAGGCGCGTCATGTCGGGCTCGGTCGAGAAGCGTGACGACGTCGGCGCCGAGGCCGGCCTCGACGGCGCGGCTCTGGTCGCCGGAGGCGCCGAAGGACGGTCTTGAAGCCGACGCCCTCGCCCTCGGCGGTCGCCTGGAAGTCGGGGATGATCTCGTCGTAGACGACCTCGGGGGTCGAGTAGGCGACGAGCGAGAGCTCCGTCTTCGCGTCGCCGCGAGCCGGTGGCGTCGCCGCCCGTCTCGTCGGACGCGCCGCCGCAGCCGGCCGCGACGAGCGCGAGCAGCGCGGTGAGCAGTACGGCGATCGGCAAGCGGGTTCTCACGACGAAGCCTCCTGAAATAGTCGAAACCTGAGTGGTTTTGACGACTATACAGAAACCGCAGCAAGATGGTCGGGATGACAATCTTAGTGCGCTTGGTGAGGTTGCCCCGGCGCCAACTGTCCTGTCCTATGGTCGCAGGACGACCACAGAACAGGACGGTTGCCGGCAAACCACCCACACGAGCCGCCCCGTGGGCACACCAGCCCCGCTCACCCCCTCGCGGTAGCTGTTCAGCGACCGCACCGCGCCCAGGCCACGCCGCCGAACTGAGCGCACAAGGCCTCAGTCCTCGATCGCCGACACTTCGGCCCCAGCCCAGGCAGTCGCAACCGCCTGGGTACGCGAGGTCACGCCAAGGCGGTCGTAGACGTGCTCGAGGTGCTTGCGGACGGTGGCGGGGGCGATGCGGAGGTCGTGGGCGACCTGCTCGGTGGAGCGGCCGAGGGCGATGAGGCGGAGGACCTCGGCCTGGCGGGTCGTGAGGCCGAGGGCGCGAACCGCGGTGACGTCGAGCGGCTCGGAGCGAGCCTCGAGCAGGATCGCGTCGGGCTCGTCGGCGGCACGCCCGGCGACAAGGCGGGCGACGAGCGTGCGGCCCTCGCCGGGGACGAGCATCGGGGTGCCCGCGGCGGGGCCGCCGGACGGGTGGCCGTTGGCGGCCCGAGCGGCGGCGAGCGCCTCGGCCAGCTCGTGCGGGAGCCGGCCCGCGCGGCCGCTCCAGCCCGGGAAGCGCGCCTGCAGGAGCGTCGTGGCGATCGGGCTGACGAACTCGATCGCGCCCTCGCGCGTGAAGGTGACGACGCCCTCGCCGCGCTCGGCAAGGCCGCGGGAGAGTGCGCGCAGCGTTCCTTGGAGGCGGGTGTACGCGGCGACGTTGCGGTAGGCCTGGACGAGGTGAGGGCGGGCGAGGTTGAGCAGCGAGCGGTCGCGCTCGTCGAAGTCGCGGCGACCGGCGCGGCTGAGCGCGAGGCCGATGATCAAGGTCGGCTGCGAGGGAAGCGTGAAGGCGATCTGGTGTTCGACGCCGGCGACGCTGAAGATCTCCTTGTATGCGCCGAGCTGGTGCAGCTGCTCGCGCGTGACGAAGTCGGAGAGCTTGTATGCGCGACCGTCGCGCGTGCGCGCGTAGTGAGAGATCAGCGGGTGGTTGGCGGCGTTGCGCGCGAGCGTCGCGCCCGGGTCCTCGAACATCGCGAGCGCATCCTCGGGGTCGCTGAGCACGAACGCGCGGCGCTCGCCCTCGACCTCGTTGTAGGCGGCGACGTCACAGGGGACGAGCCTCCGCAGCCCCGGCAGGATCCCACTGACGGAACGCCCGCAAGCTGCGCTGGGCGTTGCTCTCCGAGACGAGCTCCAGCAGCGACCGGACGTCCGCCTCGCGCAGGGTGTCCATGGCGGGGCAGACAGACCCCGCAGGCGTCGCGATCGACGCGCCGGCCTGGCGCGTCAGCCGTCGGACCGCACGAGCGTGCGCCGCAGCGCAACCACGCGTGCGGCCGACTCGGCGATGCGGGCGCGGAAGGCGGGCGAGCGGCGCGCCTGCGCGAGCAGCGCGGCGCGAACCGGCAGGTAGGAGCCGGGTCCGGTCATCAGCAGCAGGTCGACGCCGGCCGCGACCGAGCGCACCGCCGCAACGCCGACATCGCGGCCACTCGCCGCGAGCGACGCGTCCGCCTCTAGCGAGTCGGTCATCGCGACGCCGTCGAAGCCCAGCTCGCCGCGCAGCAGGCCGGTGACGACCGCGTGCGACTGCGAGGCGATGCGGTGCGGGTCGAGCGACGGGTAGCGCGCGTGGCCGACCATCACGAGCGGCGCGAGCGCAGCGGCGGATGCGAACGCGGCGCGATAGGGGCGAAGATCGCCGGCACCGACCTCCGCGCGCGTGCGTGTAATCACTACGCCCGTGTCGTCTGTGTTGCCGGTCGCTCCGCCGAGGCCGGGGAAGTGCTTCAGGACAGGCGCGACGCCGCCGCGCTCGTAAGCGCCGGCGGAAGCCTGCACCGCCGCGGCGACAGCGTCCGCGCCGCCCGGGTACGCGCGCCCGGCCATCACCGACCCGGGCGTGCCGGCAGCCATGTCCGCGACCGGCCCGAGCACGACATTGACGCCGGCCGCGTGCAGCTCGCGGGCGGTAGCTGCTGCCGCGTCGCGTGCGGCGGCGGGGGTGGACTGACGCGCCTGGCCGACCGCCGAGGGCGCGAAGGCGAGCGTGCGGATGTCCCCGCCCTCCTGGTCGAGACAGACGATCGCGTCGCCGCCCGCGGCGCGCTGGAGCCGTGCCGTCAGCGCCCGCACGCCCGCGGCCGACGGCGCGTTGCCGCCGAACAGGATCACGCCGGCCGCGCGTCGCTCGCGCAGCGCGCGGCGGACGTACTCCGGCGCGGTCGTCCCCCGGAACGCGATCACCAGCAGCTCGCCGACCTGCCGTTCGAGCGGCATGCGGGCGACGGTCCGGCGGGCCTGCGCGGGCCCGGAGGACGGCGCGAGCGCGGTCGGCCGGTCTCCCACAGCCGCCGGCGAGGATCCGTCTTCGCGAGCGAGTCCGCCGACCACGAGGCCGACGACCGCCGCGAGCAGCGCAACCATGCCGAGCGCCCTACGGCGGCGACGTGCGTCGCGCGAGGCGGTCAACCGGGAGGAGGCCACGCCGCAACGATAGGCGGCACGCACGTCGGCGACCGGACGCGTCCCGACCGAGAGTCGAACGCAGCGGCGGCCGGCCGCTCAACCTGACGCCCCCGCCGCCGATCACCGGGGTCGATGGCCTCCTCGCCCCGCGTCACGCTCGGGATCGCGACGTACGATCGCGACACGTATCTCGCTGCGGCGATCGGGAGCGTGCTGTCGCAGGGGTATGAAGACTTCGAGCTGCTGGTCGTGTGCGACGGGTCTTCGAATCCCCGGATCGACGAGGTGATCGCGGGGTTTGCGGGAGATCCGCGGCTGCGCGTGGTGCAACATGAGGTGAACCGCGGGATCGCGGCGGCGTACGACACGATCTGGCGCGAGGGTCGCGGCGAGCTGATCGCGATGCTGGGCGACGACGACGTCTGCCTGCCGGACCGGCTCGCGCGGCAGGTCGCCGTCTTCGACCGCTGGCCGGACACGGGCGTCGTGCACGGCGACGCGCTGATCGTCGACGCGGCCGGCGCGACGACCGGGCGCTGGGACTCGCGCGACTTCACGCAGGCCGAGCTGGTGCACGCGTTCTTCCGCTCGCACAACCACCTGGTCGACCCGACGCGGATGGTCCACCAGCGGGTGTACGAGGCGGTCGGCGGCTACGACGGCTCGTATCCGATCGCGCAGGACCTCCACTTCTGGCTGCGTGCGGCGCGCGAGTTCCGCTTCCGGCACGTTCCCGGCGGGCCGTTGGTCGGCTTCCGCCGTCATGGCGCGAACACCTCCGACGAGTCGGCGCGGGCGCAGGAGATCGACGATGTCGAGCGGGCGCTGGAGATGGCGATCGGGCTCTACCCCCTGCGTGAGCTGGTGCCGGAGCTGGACTGGGCAGTGCTCAACCCGATTGAGGGCGAGCGCCAAGCGCTGCTGCGACTTGCAGATGTGCTGGAGCGGCGGCTGCTGCCGCTGCCAGGCCTGGCGGACCGGCTGCGGGAGCGCGCGGGCGCGATGCCGTCACCGGCCCCGCGCACGCCCGCGACACCGGGCCGCAAGCTGCTGATGACGGCATTCGGCTGGAACGACTCCGGCGGCGGCACCGTCGTCCCCCGCCTCGCGGCGAAGGAGCTGGCGCGCCGCGGCTGGGACGTGACCGTCTTCCACGCCGCCGTCCCCCCCGTCCCGGGGGCAGGCGCCTACCACGTGGCCGAGTGGGAGGAGGACGGCGTGCGGCTGCTCGGCGTCCACAACCGCCGCCACGGCCTGTGGGACCGTGAGCATCCGCTGCGCGAGCTGGACGACCCGCCGATCACGGCCGCCTACGCCGCCGCGCTGGACCGGCTCCAGCCCGACGTCGTGCACTTCCACAACCTCCACAACCTCGGCGCGGCGCTGATCGACCAGACCGCCGCGCGTGGGATCCCTTCGTACTTCACGACGCACAACTACTGGCTCGTCTGCCCGCGCGCCTACCTGCAGACAGGCGAGGCGTCGATCTGCGCTGGCCCCGGCGACGGCGCGCGCTGCGCGACGTGCGTCGGCGTGCGCGACGGCGAGGGCCACAAGCGGCGGCTGGGTGGCATCCGCGCGCGGGCGACGCGGGGCCTTACGGGCGTGCTCGCCGTCTCAGGGGCGGTGCGCACGACGCTGCTCGGCGCCGGCTACGCGCCGGAGCTGGTCGACGTGGTGCGTCAAGGGATGCCGCACGACATGGACATCTGGGAGGGGTTGGGGCGCGACCGCGCCCCGGGCCGCGCCGCAGGGCCGGACGCGCCGCTGACGGTCGCGTTTGTCGGCTCCGCCTACCCGCACAAGGGCCCGCAGCTGCTGGTCGAGGCGGCGCAACGCTGCGCCGCCGACGTGCGCGTGCAGATCCACGGCGAGGTGCCGGACGCCTTCCGCGCGGAGCTGCTGTCGCGCGACCACCGCGGCGTAGTCGAGCTGTGCGGTGCCTTCCGCGCAAGCGAGATGGAGCGCGTGCTGGCCGGCGTCGACGTTGCCGCGCTGCCGTCGGTGTGGTGGGATTGCGCGCCGCTGGTGGCCGCCGAGTGCCTCGCCGGCCGCGTGCCGCTGCTGGTGCCACGCCTGGGCGGGCTTGCCGAGGCGGTCCGCGACGGCGTCGATGGCCTGATCTTCGACGCGCTCTCGGTCCAGGACCTCGCCGCCAAGCTCGACCGCGTGGCGAGCGAGCCGGGCCTGCTGGAGCGGCTGCAGGCGGGCATCGAGCCGCCGCGCGCGTTCTCGTCGTACGTCGACGAGCTGGAGGCGTACTACGCCGGGGAGCGGCCGGGGCGGGTCTTGGACGCGGTTGCGCCGTCGGAGCTGGCGGTGCTGTGGCGCGGCGACGTCGCGCCGCCGCCCGGGCTGCCAGCGCGCGTGCAGCACCTGGCCCCCGGCGCCGCCGATCCCCCGCTCCCCCACGTCGCGCACGTCGAGGTGCGCACGCAGTGGCCGCCGGACCAGCGGCCGGCGGGTGCCGGCCGGTTGGTGCTGGTGCAGCCGGCGGGGGCGGAGCCGGTTTCGGAGCTTGGAGAGCATGTGGATGAGGTGTGGGTGGCTGCGGCCGAGAATGCCGCAGTGGCCGATCCCGCTCCCCTCGATGCCGGCCGTTCGACCAGCGATGACCTCGAGGGAGGGCGTGAGCGGATCGTCTCGCTCGACGATCCTGCCGCCGTCATCGCTCGCCTCAGCGCTCTGGCCGCCCGGCCGCCGCGCGCCGCCGACCCTGCCGTTGCGCCACCGCGCGAGCTGCCGGACGCCGACGTTCGCGTGCTTGCGACGCCCGCGTGGCGCGGAGCCGACTGCCTGCCGGAGCTGCTCGCGGCGTGGTGTGCGGCGACGATGCCGGGCTCGAGCGCCTGCCTCTACCTGCTGGCGGATCCGAGCTGCGACGGCGCGCCGGAGGAGATCGAACGGCGGGTGCTGGCGGCCGCCGCCGAAGCGGGCGCCGACCTCGACGCCTGCGCCGACATCGACGTCCTGATCGAGCCGATCACCGCCGACCGCGACGCCCGCCTGCACGCCGCGATCCCTCTCTACGTCCCACTCCACGCCGCCTGCGCCGGCCACGAGCGGATCGCGCGCGCGACCGGCGGCGAGGTCGTCGGCGTCGAGGCGCTCGCCGCGCGTCTCGCCGCCGCGGCGTCGCCCGCTCTCGTATGAGAGACATTCTCCGGTCGCTCAGCGACCACAGAATGTCGCTCATCCTCAAGCGTGGCTTGTGCGGGCCGATCACCGGGGGGTGAGCTCCGTGGCGTGTGCGACGGCGCCGGCGGCTGCGCCGCCGCTTTCGCTGTTCAACGACCTTGCGTTCCATGCCTTGAACGGGGTGGAAGGGGTGGTGCTGCGCGAGCCGGTGGGGGCGCTTGGGGGCGTGCTGGCTGACGGCTGCTTCGTGTCAGGCCGCTCGGCTCCGTACGGCGGCTTTGACTTCGTGCGTGAGCGCGAGACGCCGGCGCGTGTCGGCGAGCTGGTCGACGGCGTGCTGGAGCAGCTCTCGGCGCTCGGCGCGCGCGAGGCGGTGCTGCGGCTTCCGCCGGCCTGCCACCACGCCGCTGGGGAGATCCTTGCCTTCGCGCTGCTGAACCGCGGCTTCGCGGTCGCCGAGGCGGACCTTGCCTTCCATCTGGACCTGCGGCGCTTCGCGTCGCCCGAGGACTATGCGGCCGCGCTGAAGCCGCCGGCTCGCCGGGCGCTGCGCCATGCCGCGGCCGAGCCGTGGTCGCTTGCCGAGGCCGATGCCGACGACACCGGAGCGTGGGATCGCGGCTTTGCGCTGCTCGACGCGAACCGTGCCGCGAAGGGGCGGGAGCTGAGCATCGACCGCGCGTACGTGGAGCGAGCGCGACACGCATTCCCCGGTCGGATCCGCCTGATGGAGCTGCGCCATGCTGAGCGGGCCGTTGCGGCTGCGCTGACGTACCGCGTGCGTCCGCACGTCGAGCTGGTCGTCGCCTGGGGCGATGCCGGCCATGCGCTGGAGCGCTCGCCGATGAACCGGCTCACCTACGAGGTCGTAGCGCGGGCGCTGGGCGAGCACGTGGCGGTGCTGGACCTCGGCACCTCGACGCTGACGACACCCGACGGCCGACGTGTCCCGAACGACGGCCTGATCCAGTTCAAGCAGAGCGTCGGCGCGTCCGCGCAGCTGCGGCTCGTGCTGCACGGGGAGGTCGCGAGGTGAGCGCCGAGTCGATCCGCACCGCGACGCTCGACTACAGCGCAAGCTACGACCCCGACGCTGACTTCGACGCCGTCTACACGACGGCGACCGGGCGCCGCATCGCCTCTCAGCTGGCCCCGGATGCACGCGTGCTGGAGCTGGGCTGCGCGACCGGCCTGATGACGACGCTGCTGGCGGGCACGCGCCGCGACGTGCTCGCGGTGGACCGCTCGGTCCCCTACCTCGAACGGCTGCTGGCGCGCGAGCTGCCGGGCGTGACGGCGCTGCTCGCCGACGTCGAGGAGGTCACTCCCGAGGACCGCTTCGACCATGTCGCGATGACGAACCTGCTGCACGAGGTCGGCGACCCGGGCGCGCTGCTGGCCCGCGCACGCGAGTGGCTGGCGCCACGCGGGTTGATCCACGTGACGCTGCCGAACCCGCGCTCGCTGCACCGCCTCGTCGCGTTCGAGATGGGCTTGATCGACTGCCTCGACGAGCTGTCCGAGCGGGGCGCCCAGTTCGGCACCCGCCGCGCGCTCGACGCCGACGCGTTGACGGAGCTGGCGCACGCGGCCGGGCTTCGCGTGCGCGAGCGCAGCGGGATCTTCCTCAAGCCGCTGCCCAACGCGGCGATGGCCGCGCTGGACCCGGCGGTGCTGGAGGGCTTCGAGCTCGCGGCGCGCCACCTGCCCGAGCACTGTGCGATGACGTATCTGTCACTGGAGGTTGTCGATGCCTGAGCCCCGTGTCGTCGTCGGAGGGACACCCGCCGCAATGGCCGCCGTCGACGCGCTCGGCGCGGCCGGCGTGCCGGTCCGCTGGCTCGCCCCCGAGAAGGGGATCGGCCGCGGCTTCGCGGCGATGCCGCGCGACGGGCGCACGCTGCAGCTCGGCGTGCGGCTGCTAGAGCTGGGCTACGAGGACGACGCCACACCGCCGCCGCTGGCCGACTACCGGCCAGGCACGAGCGGGCACCGGCCGTTCACGCCGCTGCTGCGCGCATGGGTCGAAGGCCTGGCGGGCGAGCGGCTGCGCGAGATCGCCCCGCCGCGCGTCGCGCTCGACGGGACGCTGCACGACGACTACCTCTTCACAGTCGACCTGACCGGACTGCCGGACGCGCTGCCCGCGGCCGAGCGCGCGACGATCGCGGCCGAAGCCGGTGCGGCCGCCGCGGCGCTCGGCGACGCCGGCCTGCTCGCGGACGAGCTCGGCGAGCGCTCGCTGGCGCACGCCTCGCGCGCCAACCACGGCGGCACCTTCCACGCGCGCCTGATCGCGCCGCTGGCGGAGAAGTTCGTGCCCGGCGGCGCGGAGGCGATCCTCGCCGACTGGCGCCGCAAGGCGTGGATGCCGCTGTTCTGGCCGCGCACCGTGTACGAGGCGTTCGCGGGCGACGAGCCCGCCTTCCGCCCGCGCCGCACGTTCCACGAGCTGGCGCCCGGCGGCGTCGGCGGGCTGATCGAGGCGTTGGAGGCACGGATCGGGACCCACGCGAGCGTTGAGCGCGTGCCGGTCGGTGCGCTCACCGGCGCCGAGCAGCCCAACGGCCACATGCGCCTGACGTTCGAGGACGGCCGCATCGAGGACGCGGTGCGCCCGGCGCTCGGCGTGCCGGCCGCGGAGCTGCAAGCCGCGCTCGGGATCGCCTGCGACGTCGAGCGCGTGAGGACCGTGATCGCCTGGATCGAGGTCGACGCCGACGCGGTCCCGGAGGAGACGGACCTCGTGCACGTGGTCGACCCCGCCAACCCGGTCGTCCGCGTCAGCGGCGGTTCGACGACGCCGGCGCCCGGACGGCGCGTGCTGTGCGTCGAGCTGCGCCACGACCAGCCGGACGGGACCGCCGCCGAGGCCGCGATCGGCGGGCTGCGCGACGCCGGCCTGCTCAAGGACGGCAACCCCGTGTCGATCCACGAGGGGGCCATGAGCACGCTTCCTCTGCCGAGCGCCGCGACGCGCGCGCGCCTGCACGCCGCGCACGACGAGCTGACCGCCCGCGCCTTCGACGCTCACCTGCTGGGCGGCGCACTGGAGCCGGGCGCCGACAGCCTCAACGAGCAGGTCGTCCAGGGCCTGCGCGCCGCGGAGGCGATGGCGTGAGCGCGACGACGACCACCACCGTCGCCGAGCTGGACGCCTACGCACGCGACTACTACCTCGGCCGCGCCGCCGAGGACCTCGACATCGAGGAGCGCCAGCAGCAGCTCTCGCTGGAGCGCCTGCGCCCCTTCCTGCACGGCCGCATCCTGGAGCTGGGCTTCGGGACCGGCGAGATGACCGCGTCGCTGCGCGCCGCCGGCTTCGAGACGGCGGTCGTGGAGGGTTCTCCCCTGCTGGTCGAGGAGGCGCGTCGCCGCCACCCCGGCAGCGAGGTGTACGAGGGCTTCTTCGAGACCTTCCGCGCCGCCGCAGCCGTTCGACTGCCTGCTCGCCGCGCACGTCTTCGAGCACGTCGAGGACCCGCCGGCGCTGATGGAGCACCTGCGCGGCTGGCTCGCGCCGGGCGGGACGATCGTCGCCGTCGTGCCGAACGCCGGCTCGCTGCACCGCCGCCTTGCCGTGCGGATGGGGCTCCAGCCCGCGCCCGACACGCTCTCCCCCCGCGACCACCTCGTCGGCCACCGCCGCGTCTACACCGTCGAGCAGCTCAGCGACGAGCTGACCGCGACCGGCTTCGAGGTGACCGACGTGACCGGCTGGTTCCTGAAGGTTGTCCCCAACGGGATGATGCTCGACTGGCCCGGCGAGCTGATCGACGCGCTCGTGGCGGTGTCGGACGAACTGGATCCGCGGCAGCTCGCGAACATCGCAGTCGTGGCGCGGCGGTCCGGCGCCTGAGCCGCGACGGCTCCCGCTTGCTGATTTCCCGTGGCGACAGGTAGGGTCGCGCTTCGCACCTCAAACCGGGAAGGGGCATGGCATGGGGGCCTCACCGAGCAGGCTGACGATCGCGCCGGGCGGCTCGATCGTGCTCGACACCGTGAACGGACCGCTCGAGGTCCATGCCGGTCCGTGTCCGGGAGTGGACGAGCCCGAGGCGGGTACGGGACAGGACCTGGGCGGGGGTGGCGGCAGACCCATTCGCGGCGGAGGGTCGTTCATACCCGGCGAGAGCATCGCCGCGGTGCTGATGGACGACCGCGTCGTGGCCCACGTTGCCGGCCTTGAGGACGATGGGACGCTGACGGTCGACGCCGCGCGAACGGCGCTCTCGTCCTCCGGTCCGGACGAGCCGTTCGAGGTCACGATCCTCGGCGGCAAGTCGGATGCCGCGGTCCATCGCGCGCTGTTCGACGCGGCCCAGGAGGGCGGCGGGAACGTGCGAATCGTGATCCCACCGCAGCGGCATGGGTGACGAGAAGGAGTCGGAGGAGCCGAAGGAGCCGGCCGAGCCGAAGCAGCCGGCCAGCGGGCTGGACGCGGCCGCCGAGCGCGTCCGCACCACCGCGAAGTGGATGGTCGTCACGTTCGGCGGCGTCGCCGCGGCGCTGCTCGTCGGCGTCCAGCTCAGCACCCTCAAGGATGCGACGGGCGACGCACGCCACGACGCCATCGCCGGTTACGCGCTCGGGATCGCCGGCGTGCTGTTGGTGATCGTCGCGGCAGCGGTGACGTTGACGGCGGGACGCGTCGCTCTGCACTCGCTGCGGCGCAAGTGGCCGTGGCTGCTGTATTGGCGCCTGAACCGGATGGACGACCTGCGCCCCGGCTTCGCCTCGATCGTCGACCTGGTGACCGCCGTCGAGGCCGCGAACTCCGACCATGTCACCAAGTGGCTGACGTGGCACGCGAGCAAGACGACAGAGGACGAGACGGCGGCGATCGCCGCACGCGAGAAGAGCGCGCAGCTCGTCCCGCTCTCGAACCGCCTCCTGAAGGTTGCGAGCTACGAGCAGTTGCGCCAGACATGGGCGGTCTGCCTGCTGCTGATCGTGCTCGGCGCGGGCGCGGCAGCGTACGGCATGGCGATCTTCGCGACGAACGTCAAGAAGGCTGACGCCAAGGAGCCGGCAGTGGAGATGGCGCCGGTGGCGGGCGTGCTGGAGCTGACGCCGACGGGCCTGCGAGTCCACCGCGCGGAGCTGGGCGCGGCCTGCAAGCGCGAGGGCATCGCCGTCATCGCCACCGCGGCCGACACGAAGGAGTACGAGCTGACCGTCGTGCCGACTGCGCAGAACCCGTGCGGACCGGCCGAGATCACGCTCGCGAGCCGTCACGGCTCCGTCGTCGCGAGCGAGACCGTACAGCTGCCCTAGCTCGTCAGCCCGCGCCCTGAAGGACGTGGTGCAGCTCCCGTCCGAAGAAGCGGCGCAGCCGTGCGGCGCGCGACGCGTCGTCGGGCATCAGCCAGCCGAAGACCGGATCGTCTTGGAAGGCCTTGGCGAGCGCGCGCCGCACACGGTCCAGCTCGTCCGCTGTCGCGGTGCGAACATCAGACTCCGCAGGATGGCCCATCGGGCCAGCGTGTCATACGAGAGCCGGGTCGCCCGCCACCAGCTCCACGTCGACGTCCTCACCCTGCGCAAGCGCGGCCTCGACGTGGGCGACGGCCTCGTCGAGGCGGCCGGGCGGGACGACGATCGCGACGCCGGCGATCTCGCCGGCGCGCACGCGTGCACGCACGTCGTCGAGCAGCGCTGAGATCGCGGCGAGTTCGATCGGCGGCTCGGCGCGCAGACGGGGCGGTGTGGGAGCGGCGCTGCGCAGCTCGGCGAAGCGCTCGTCCAGCTCGGCACCGGTGCGCGGGCGGCGGTGCGGAGGCAGCTCGGGGGAGTTCCAGAGGTAGGCCTGGGTCGGCGAGCAGGGCTGCTCGCGGCCCTGGCGGGCGAGGTGGATGACGGCCTCCCACTCGCTCGGCGCCCGATCGACCGTCCTGTCCTGTGGTCGTCCTGCGACCGCAGGGCAGGATGGTTCTGGCGGTGCGGCGCTTCCCGCGTGGGCGCGAGCCGCACCGACGGCAGCCTCCATCTGCGCCGCCCAGCCCTCCGCGTGACGCTCCTCGACGACCGCGGCCGCGCAGGTCGCGAGGCGGGCGCGCTCGGCGGGGTCGGCGAGCAGCGCGGCGGCGCGCGCGCCGACGTCGGCCGTGTCGCGGCCGCGGGCGATTGCGCCATCGAGCAGGTCGAGCGGGGCGCCGACCATGTCGGGCGGCGGGTCGCCGAGCGCGAGCACGGGGAGGCCGGCGGCGGCGGCGTCGAGCACCGTCGTGCCGCCCGTGACAGGCC
Source organism: uncultured Actinomycetes bacterium (assembly GCA_963774115.1). GTDB lineage: Bacteria > Actinomycetota > Thermoleophilia > Solirubrobacterales > Solirubrobacteraceae > Conexibacter. The sequence goes on from CAVZDN010000001.1 coordinate 746,377, forward strand.
AGGAGTCGAGCAGCAGGTCGGCAGCGGCGAGTTGGGGGGCGATATTGGGAAGCGGGCCGAGCGCACGGACGCGGGGATCGTCGGGGGCGACCTCGCGGTCGTCCGGGCCGGGGCCGACGAGCAGCAGCGTCACGCCGGGGACGGCGTCGAGCACCGCCTGCGCGAGGTCGCGGTACGCCGGTGTGAGGAGCGCTCGCAGCTTGTAGGGCGAGGCGATCGTCAGGACAACAGGAGCGTCGGGATCGAGGCCGAGCTGCGCGCGCGCCTCGGCGCGGCTCGGGAGCGTGCGCGGCGCGGCGGGGGGCGCAGCACGAGGCTGCGCTCGGACGCGACGCCGCGGCGGACGACGGTCTCGGCCTGGTCGAACTCGTTGAGGTTCGCGACGACGTCGGCGCAGCCGATGCCCGTCCAGAGCTGATGGGAGGCGTGGTTGCAGAGGATCGTCGGCGAGCGGCCGGCCGGGTCGGCGAACGCCAGCGGCACGATGACCTCGTGGTTGGAGACGTGCAGCACGACGAGGTCGTGGTCGGCCGCGAGGGCACGCAGCGCGCGGGCGCGCTCGAAGAGCGTGCCAGGACCGAGCGGCGGCGCGAAGCAACCGCCGGCGGCGTCGACCGAGCGGGTCAGGCTGCCGGGAACGGGCTCGTCCTCCTTGAGCAGGAGGACCGTCGGGGTGCGCCGCGCGTCGCGCTCCAGCCAGCGTTCGAGCACGCGGCCGTGGCCGCCGGTCTCGTAGACGACGGTCGCGACATGCAGGACCCGCTCGGGGCGGCCGGGCGTGGCTGGAGCGGTCGAGCCATCCGCCGCAGGCAGCTGCGGCGATGCGTGCGGCGCGGTGGCTGGCCGCCCGCCCGCCGCCCCCGGAACGTGCTCCCGCCCGAGCCCATGCAGCAGCCGCTCCAACGGCGCGCTCGCGAGCACGCCGGGGTGGTTGAACATCCCGTACGTGTAGGCCATGCGCGCGAACGCGGCGGCCTCCAGGGGATCCTCCGCGCGCAGGGCTCCGCCCGCGAGCAGCTCAAAGGCCGCGCGGTGCTCGCCGATCGCCCCGCGCGCGTGCGCGAGGGCGCGGCGGTCGGCGGGGTCGCGCCAGAAGTCCACGCACGGGTGATCGGCACGGCGAGCGCAGCCTGAAGCGAGCGCTCAAGCACGCGCGCCCGGCGTCGATCACCGGGGCATGGGCCTTCACGGCAGCCGCCGCCTGCGCATCCTCGTCGTCCACTCCGAGCTTCCGCTGCACGACCGACACTCCGGCTCGCTGCGGCTGTTCCGGCTGCTGGAGCTGCTGGCCGACGAGGGCCACGCGGTCACGTTCCTCGCCCGCCGCGGGCTCGGCCAGGAGCGTTACGTCGCCGAGCTGACGGCACTGGGGATCGAGGTCCACCCGGTCGACCGCACGCGGCTGCGCGAGCTGGGCGCACGCCTCCCCGGCCCGCAGCTCGACTTCGAGGAGCTGTGCGCGCGGGGGCGCTTTGACGTCGCGCTGCTGTCCTTCTACGACCTCGCCGAGCAGTACCTGCCGCTGCTGCGTCGCCACTCGCCGCTGACCCGCGTCGTCGTCGACACCGTCGACGTGCATCACGTGCGCGAGCGCCGCGGGGCGGAGCTGAGCGGCGACCCGCTGCGGCTCGCCGCCGCCGAGCGCACACGCGAGCGCGAGCAGGCGATCTACGGCGCCGCCGACGCGCTGATCGCCGTCAGCGTCGACGACGCCGCGGCGCTGCGCGAGCTGACGCCCGCGGTGCCAGTGCACGTCGTCTCCAACATCCACGACGAGGTCCCGGCCGGCCCCGGGCTCGCGGGCCGCGCCGGGATCGTCTTCGTCGCCAACTTCGCCCACGCGCCGAACGTCGACGCGATCCTCGACTTCCACGCGACCGCCTGGCCGCTCGTGCGCGCGGCGCTGCCGGGCGTGCGGCTCTCGCTCGTCGGCAGCGACCCGCCGCTCGCCGTGCGGGATCTCGCGGCCGACGACGTCGAGGTGACCGGCTGGGTGCCTTCGACGGTTCCCTATCTGGACCGCGCGCGCGTCTCGATTGCGCCGCTGCGCTACGGCGCCGGCGTGAAGGGCAAGATCGGCGAGGCGCTCTCGCACGGCCTGCCCGTCGTCACGACGACGATCGGTGCCGAGGGCATGGGGCTGCTCGACGGCGAGCACGCGCTGATCGCCGATGCGCCGGAGGCGTTCGCCGCCGCCGTCGCACGGGTCCACTCCGATGACGCGCAGTGGGAGCGGCTCGCGACCGCCGGTCGGGCGCACATCGAGGCGACGCTCTCGCCCGGCGCCGCACGGGACGCCCTGCGCGGGCTGCTGCGGGATGCGGTGCCGGCCGCGTTCGTGCTGCCAGTCGCGCCCGGCGCTTCGTCGGCGGTGGGTCCGGCGCTCGCCGGCTACCTCGGCGCGTTCGCCCCGGAGGATCCCGTCTCGCTCGTGCTCGCGGTGCCGCCGGAGGATCCCGCGGCGCCCGCGCTCGTCTTCGAGGCCGCCGCCGGGGAGCTGGCGCGGCTCGGGCGCGACCCAGAGGCCGTGCCGGACATTGCCGTGACCGGGTGGAGCCCGGCGCAACCGCTGCCGGCGCCGCGACGCTCGTCGAGCAGCCGCCGGCCACCTCCCTCGCGGTCCTCGCCCCGGGTGCCGCGCCCGCCGAGTGGCGCGCCCGCGTCGAGACCGCTACTGCTGCGCCCGCGTCGCGCCGCCGCCCCACCCCCCGGGCCGCCGTCCTGCTCTACGCCCCCGACGATCCCGCTGCCTGCGCCGCGCAGCTCCACGCCGTCGCCTCCGCCGGGATGCCCGACGACGTCGAGCTGGTGATCGCGGCCGGCGACCCGACGCCCGAGGTCGAAGCGCTGCTGGCGAGCGCGTCAGGCGCGCGCGTGCTCCGCAGCGGTGGGGCGCTCGGGCGCATGACCGGGTGGCAGCTCGGCGCGATGGCGACGCGCGCGCCGCACGTCGTTGCGCTCTCCCCCCTTGCGCTGCCGGCGCCCGGCTTCCTCGCGCCGCTGCTCGACGGCGCCGCCTCCGGCGCCGCGCTCGTCGCGCCCGTGGTGGCCGGCGCGCATGGGCTGCGCGTAGCGGATGACGGAAGCCTGTGGCCGCGCTTCACGGGCGGCCCGCACGGCGCGCAGGCCGCCGCGGCGGGCGCAGACCTCGAACCAGCGCTCGACGCCCTCCCCGCTCGACTGCCTCGCCGGCACGCGCGAGCTGTTCGCCGCCGGGCTGCCGGCGCTGCCCTCCGGCGAGGGCCATCGCGAGGCGCAGCTCGCCGCATGGGCCGCCGGACAGGGCGGCATCGCGGTGGCGCCGGACGCGAGCGTCGGCCGCCTTCCCGCCCCGCCCGCGAGCGTCCTGATCTGCACGCGCAACCGCGCCGACGAGCTGCCGGACGGCGTCGCGCTGCTCGTCGCAGGCGGCGCGACCGACGTGGTGATCGTCGACAACGGCTCGACCGACGCGACCCCCGAGGCCGCTGCCGAACTGGCGGCCCGCTTCCCCGGCGTCGTGCGCGTCGTGGAGGAGCCGAACGCCGGCCTCTGCCACGCCCGCAACACCGGCGCGGCCGCCGCCCGCCACGAGCTGCTGCTGTATCTCGACGACGACGCGCGCGTCGCGCCCGGCTGGCTGGAGCACGTCGCGCACACGCTCTCGCGCGAGGGCGTCGTCAACGTCGGCGGCCCGATCTGCGCGCTGTGGCCCGCCGAGCGACCCGACGGCTGGCCCGGCCGCGACCTCGAGGCGCTGCTGAGCGTGCTCGACCTCGGCGATGCCGAGCGCGCGCTCGCGCCGCCCGACGTCGTCTACGGCGCCAACTGGGCCGTGCGCCGCTCCGCGCTGACGGCCGTCGGCGGCTTCGACCCCGCCTTCGGCCCCGGCCCCGGCGTCGCGATCAACGGCGACGAGGTCTCCGTCGCCTGCTGGCCGACGACGGGGTGATCGAGACAATCGGTCCTGACGTCACCGACGTAGAAACTGGCGACTACGTGATTCTCAACTGGCGCGCGGTGTGCGGGCAGTGCCGTTCTGTCAACGCGGCAAGCCTTGGTACTGCTTCAACACACACAACGCCACACAGAGGATGACCCTCACCGACGGCACCGAGTTATCGCCCGCGCTGGGGATCGGGGCCTTTGTCGACAAGATGCTGGTCGCCGCAGGGCAGTGCACGAAGGTCGATGCGAGCGCCCCACCAGAGGTCGCTGGCCTGCTTCGGCTGCGGCGGTCATGGCGGGGCTGGGCGCAGCGCTAAACACCGGCAACGTCGGTCGTGGTGACACCGTCGCCGTCTTCGGTTGCGGTGGCGTGGCGACGCTGCGATTGCCGGAGCCGTCCTCGCCGGCGCCAAGACCGTCATCGGCGTGGACGTCGACGACCGGAAACTCGAGTGGGCCAAGCAGTTCGGTGCTACGCACACCGTCAAGCGAAAGAGCAGGATCCCGTCGAGGCCATCAAGTCCATCACCGAGTTTGGCGCCGATGTGACGATCGATGCAGTTGGTAGCCCTGTCGTTTTCCAGCAGGCCTACGACGCTCGCGATCTCGCCGGCACCGACTGTGCTTGTTGGCGTCCCCACCCCTGACATGAAATGGGAGACGCCGCTTATCGACATTTTCGGACGCGGCGGATCCCTCAAGTCGTCTTGGTACGGCGACTGTCTCCAGCCGCGACTTCCCGATGCTGATCGATCTCTACCAGCAAGGTCGGCTCCCGCTCGACAAGTTCGTGTCGGAGACGATTCCGCTCGACGGCGTCGAGGAGGCGTTCACGAAGATGCGTCACGGAGACGTGTTGCGCTCTGTTGTGGTGTTCAAGTGACGGTGCGGGTCGACCACACCGTCACGTCGGGAACCTTCTCGCTCGACGGCCAGACGTTCGACGTTGACAACAACGTGTGGGTCGTTGGAGACGACGATGAGTGTTTGGTGATCGATGCGCCTCACGACGTCGACGCGATCGTCAGCCTGGTCGGCAATCGCCGACTGACGGCGATCGTCTGCACACATGCCCACGATGACCACGTCCGCGTGGCGCCCGCACTTGCCGAGCGGACCGGCGCACAGATCCTGCTGCATCCGGACGACAAACCGGTGTGGCAGCTGACGCACCCAGACCGCGAGCCCGACGCGCCGCTGGTCGACGGTGACAGGTGACGATCGGTGGCTCGTCGCTGGCCGTCATCCATACGCCTGGTCACGCGCCAGGGGCGGTGTGCCTTTACTCGGCCGACCTCGGGGTGTTGTTCAGCGGCGACACCCTCTTCGCCGGCGGCCCCGGCGCTACCGGGCGATCATTCTCTGACTTTCCAACGATCATCGAATCCATCAAGGGTCTGTCTCGGACCTCCCAGCCGACACGGTGGTGCACACCGGCCATGGTGATTCCACCACGCTGGGAGCCGAACAGCCGAACCTGCAGGAGTGGCTCGACCGCGGTCACTGAACAGTCACGGTTCTCGCGCTAAGGGTTGAGTTCGGTGTATCTCGGGTAACGTGTTTCCACCGGGCGGGGGCAACGGAGGTTGAGATGATCGAACAGGCTGCTGGCGAGCTTGACATCACGGTTGACCGCGAGATCGTCAATGCGGTCGACTCGGTCCGCAACCGTTTCGGGGCGACTGGTCTGCGTCAGCTGATCAGCCTTGCCGAGGCCGAGCTGCAGGACACCGAGATCGCGCTGCGCGCGCTGTCCGAACCCAGCTGACCCGCCTCCGCTTAGACGCGATGCGAAGTTTGAAGTCGTCGCGGCTCGGGCATGTCACGAACGAGCAAGGGAGTTCGTCATGCCGCGATCAAGTATCAAAGATGAAGAGATGTACGAAGCGCTCCGCAAAGATGGAGCAAGCCAGGAAAAGGCTGCGCGGATCTCAAATGCCGCTGCCGCGACGTCCCGTCACAAGATCGGCAAGCGTGGCGGTAACGCCGAAGCCTACGAAGAGTGGACCAGGGACGACTTGCGGCGGAGAGCTGGCGAGATCGGCATCCAAGGGCGCTCGAAAATGACCAAGTCACAGCTCATCAAGGCCTTGCGCACTCATTAGCCCGGTTCAAGCTCAAGGAGTTGTGGTGAAAGCCCTAGCGCTCGTGTGCACGCTGACTCCGTCACCCGGCCGATCGAGTAGCGAGTTGCTGGCCAAGCAAGTCCTTACCGCGCTCACCATCCACGGCGTCGAAACCTCACTGGTGCGAGTGGTTGATCACGATGTGAAGCCTGGGGTCCAGACTGACATGGGTGACGGCGACGACTGGCCTGACATCCGACAGCAGATGCTTTCGGCCGACATTCTCGTTCTGGCGACACCGATCTGGCTGGGACATCTCTGCAGCGTTGGTCAGCGAGTTCTTGAACGGCTCGATGCGGAGCTGTCCGAAAAGGATGAGCAAGGACGGCTGCTCACGTATGGCAAGGTTGCCGTGACTGCCGTCGTCGGCAACGAAGATGGCGCCCATCACGTCACCGCCGAACTCTTTCAGGGTCTCAACGACGTCGGTTTCACGATTCCAGCCGCTGGTGGCACATATTGGGTTGGCGAGGCGATGCAAGGTAAGGACTACCAGGATCTGGAGAGCACGCCGTCAACAACTGCCGAAGCAACGAAGGCGCTAGCAGACAACGCGTTCCATCTTGCACAAGTGCTCGGTAACCGGCCGTATCCACCAGCGGCTTAGCCGTTGGCGTCTCGCTGGCGCCGCTCAGTTCCGAGACTTAAAGGCTCCGACCCGCTCGGCGGCAGCGACGGAAAGACCTCGGTGAGTGAGCCAGCACCGCATCGCTTTTCGAGCGCCTCTGCGAGCACGCTCCGGTAGTCGGTTGTTCCAGCAAGGTCGCCATCGACGAGGGCAGACTCAGCGAGGCCGGGCCACTGCCCGTGCACCTTGCCGCCAGCAACACCGCCTCCCAACAGCAGGACTGCCTGACCGTGGCCGTGGTCGCTGCCGCCGGAACCGTTTTCCTTCACCCGGCGGCCAAACTCCGTCAGCGTCAGCAACGTGACTCGATTCAGCGCAGGACCCAGGTCGGTCGCGAACGCCGCGAGGGATCGAGCCAGCTCTGAGAGATGGTCATGCAACCAACCCTCGTCGACAGTGCCCGTACCGGCATGCATGTCCCAGTCGCCGTAGTCGATGCATGCGACTTGCAGCCCCGCGGCTCGACTTCACCAACCGCGCCACGTCGCGCATGGCTCTGCCCAACTCAGTGTTCGGATACGCGGCGGCCGCTCGAGGGACGTATCCGTCGCGCTGCAGCTGCGTCGCAGTGGACAACGCTTGCAGCGCAGTCCGTGCAGGTGCTGCCATTGGAGTCGGCGCATTGGCGTTCATGTCTGCAAGTGCTCGCCGCCAACGTGCGCGATGCATTGGCATCACTCGCGCAGAGAGCTTCGAAGTCGTCGACCGCCAGCATCGCCAGACTCCGGAGTGCGGCCCATGAGTGAGGCCGCTGGCACGGTGGCATTCATCTGGACGCCCTGGTAGGACGTACCGGCATCCCTGATGCCGAGCGTGCGGTCGAGCCAGCCGCTTCGAAGCGACGTTCCGGGGCTGCCCGCTCCATCTCCGCCATCGCTTGGAAGTGAGAGCGTGTGGGATTCGGCATGCCTACCGCGTGCACGACACCGAACGTGCCTGCGTCCCAGAACTGCTTCAACGGTCGCAAAGACGGGTGCAGGCCGAAGTTCTCATCGAGCCCGATCAGCGCCGATTGGGGTATCCCCGTGTTGGGACGCAAGGTCAAGTACCTCGGGTCAGAGGTAGGAACGATCGCATTGATGCCGTCGAAGCCGCCCCTGAGAGAGAGCACGACCATCACGTCGCCGTCGTACGGCTCGGCAGCAAAAGAAAGTTTCGTGGTCAGTCCCTGCGCGGCCAACCCGGTCAAGGCTGTCGCGCCAGCGACGCCCTTGAGGAAGGTTCGACGTCCATTCCTGTGGGCCCGTCATGCTGCTCGCAGCTGCAGCCAGAGTCCCGCGAAGATGTCACGCCGATCACCGGATCCCGTGGTAGGGCGAATCGAGGATGATGGCAACGGCTGGTGCCATTCGCCAGGTGGCGTCAGCGTCTTTGTCTCTGAACGGATCGTCAGCCCTTCGGTCCAGCAGATTCAGCACCACTTGTTTGTGAGCGTTGGCCAGTGTTCGGAACACGAGGCGCTTTGCTAGCGCGTCCACCATCCCGCCGTAGGTCCTGGGGAGACGTCGCGGAAGCAGCGTGCGCAGTTTGGGCTGACGGAGTGACTTCGGCTGCCAGTGCGCGGCGAGCGACAGGTGCCGGTTCCACCGGTTCGAGCGTCGTTCCTGCTGATTGCCACGAGACAGCATCATCGGGATATCCATCCGGCAGGTCCCACGCCAGCGGCGCATGACCGACTTCGTTGCACACCCAATACAGGCTGCGCAGGCCGGTGACTCCGTTGCTTTCGGGTTGGTAGCCGAGAATGCGCAACGTCGCGATGATGTCCTCGAACGGTCGCCGCAACTTGTCACCGACCGAGTTCGCAAAGGCTGCACTCGTGAACAACTGCGTCAGAACTGGAGCGATGGCCGTGTCGTTGTTCAAGTACGTCTGCGCTAGCGCGTTGACCAGCGCCGGATCGGGATCATCCGACACGAACCGAAGGCAAAGTTTGTATGCGATGTGACGAGCGGTGGACGGATGGTTCGCGAGGTACTTCAGGAATCGCACGCCGACGTCTTGTCCCCCTGCTCGAGTGGGGTTCGGCGTCTTCGAAGCCCATTACTTTGACGTCACCGGTGTGATGCGCGTACGCGTCGTATTGGAAGAGGCCTGTCTCTTGATTGACGCGAAATCCGGTCATGATGAGCGTCGAGTCGAACATGTCCAGTTCCGTGTAACTCGCCTCAAGTCCGACGGTGTGCAACTCAAGCAGCTCGCGACCGTAGTTCTCGTTCGGCTCGACCCGGGTGGACTCCGCGTTGTTGAGGTACGTGAGCATCGCCGGGTGGTGTGCGCTCGCAATCAGCATGTCCTCAAATCGACCCAGAGCGTTGGCACGGATCACCTTGCGGTCGTAGTCGACACGCGAGTACCAAACGCCGTCGGTGGGTGCAGTGACATTGAGATGGTTCGACCAGAACTCGCACATCACCTCGTACAGCTGTCGTCTACTCCACACGGCCCGCGCAATCGTGGCCATGGACAGCGAGATCATGTACTCCCAGTGTTCCCCTTCTCGAGCTTTCGCCTGGCCTCGGTCATGGACCATGAGAGCTCGGGGAATCGTTCGTTGATCAGGTGTTGGCAGCTGCTGTCGTCAATGGTGTTGGGATTCAGTTGATCGTCGAGCCGCGGATCGTCCGCGCCTGTCAGCGAGTCCAGGGCACCCGGCGTGGGTCCGTAGGTCGCCCGGCGAAGCAGGTGGAGATTGAAGTCAGGTGGACGAACGTCGATCCCCCGGCTTGGGTGTCGCCGCCTGCGCTGGCGCGGATTCGACCACTGAGCCGACGGTCGCAAGTGCGCTGGCCGCGCCGATCGTCCCCGCGGCACGAAACAACTGGCGCCGCGTAGTAGAGGTCATGCCCCGGTCATCGACCCGTCAGAGCGATTTCCTTATGCGTACGGGGCGCCCACCACTCCAATGGCCTATCAGTTCACGAAAACCAGTTCTCACCAGTCCCACGCGCCACACGTGGAGAGTTTTCCGCACATCGCGTCCCCACATCCCACCTAACTCTCCAGCGATGGTCGGCACATAAACCAACAAAGAGTGTGGCGTGGTCCGCTACGACAGTGAACTCAGCTGCGAAATGGCTCCATCTGGAGGGCGCTCGGGCTTGGATTCTCACGGGGAGGCGTTTTGCCAGCCCTGGACATCGCACACGGAAAACGTCGTGGAAAAGACACGGCGATGGGTCGCTGACGGCAAATGCGCGGTCGTGGCCCGCAGACCGCGCGCGGCGAGCAGACACGGCTCAGGTCGGTTCGGGCTCGACGGTCCAGGTGTGGCCCTTGCGCATCAGGGCGTTGAGGTCGCCGAGGCCGCGGGCGCGGGCCTGGCGGTTCTGCTCGTGCATGCCGCGCTCGAACGGGACGGCCCGGCGCCGGGCTGCTGAACAGCACGCCGAGCGCGACCGGGAAGGCGGGCGGCTCGAGGTTGGCGAGCAGGAACGCCATGCGTCTGGTTGTGTCTCGTCGTGCACGAGGATGTCGCGCCTCGGTGACGCCGTCCTCGCCGAGCGTGACGACCTCGAGCTCGAGCTGCCGGGCGCAGGCGCAGGCCCTTGTTGTTGTCCTTGCCGAAGAGCATCGGCTTGCCGTGCTCGAGGTGGAGCTGCGGTTTCGGCGGCGACGTCGCGCTCGGTGAAGTGGTCGAAGGCGCCGTCGTTGAAGACGGGGCAGTTCTGGAGCATCTCGATGAACGCCGTGCCCTTGTGCGCGTAGGCGCGCTCGAGGATCGGCGACGAGGCTGCTTGGCGTCGGTGTCGACCGCGCGCGCGACGAACGTCGCGCCGCAGCCGAGCGCGAACGCGATCGGGTTGAGCGGGTTATCGACCGAGCCGATCGGCGTCGACGGCGCGCGCTTGCCGAGCGGCGAGGTCGGCGAGTACTGGCCCTTGGTGAGCCCGTAGATCTGGTTGTTGAACAGGAGGATCTTGAGATCGACGTTGCGGCGGAGCGCGTGGATCAGGTGGTTGCCGCCGATCGACAGGCCGTCGCCGTCGCCGGTGATCACCCAGACGTCGAGCTCGGGGTTCGCGATCTTGAGGCCCGTCGCGATCGCCGGCGCGCGGCCGTGGATCGTGTGGAAGCCGTACGTGTTCATGTAGTACGGGAAGCGGCTCGAGCAGCCGATGCCCGACACGAACACGGTGTTCTCGCGCTTGCGCATGCCGAGCTCGGGCGAGCGTGCGCTGGACGGTCGCGAGGATCGCGTAGTCGCCGCAGCCCGGGCACCAGCGGACGTCCTGGTCGGACGCGAAGTCCTTCTTGGTGAGCTTGCGTGGCTGGGTCGGTCGATGGGGCTGTCATGTCGAGCGTGGCCTCGCGAGCGACGTTGCGCTGAGCGCGGATCTCGCGCCTCGATCTCGGCGACCTTGAACGGCTGGCCCTGGATCTTGTTGAGGCCCTGCGGCGTCGACCAGGAACTCGGCGCGGAGCACTTGACGAGCTGGCCCATGTTGAGCTCGGCGACGATGACGTTCTTGAAGCTGCTGCAGGATCTCGCCGAGGTTCCGGGCTCGGGTCGAAGTAGCGCAGGTGCAGCGTGCGAGACGTCGAGCCCTGCCCGGCGCGCGCCGTGCACCGCCTGGCGAGAGCGCGCCGTAGGTCCCGCCCCAGCCGACGACGAGCAGGTCGCCGCTGTCGTCGCCCTGAGCTCGATCTTCTGCGCGGGATGTCCTGCGCGATGCCGGCGATCTTCGCCGCGCGGACCTTGGTCATCTTCTCGTGGTTGTCGGCGTCGTAGGAGATGTTGCCGGTAGCGCGTCCTTCTCGATGCCGCCGATGCGGTGCTCGAGCCCGGCGTGCCGGGGATCGCCCACGCGCGCGCGAGCGTCTGCGGGTCGCGCAGGAACGGGTGGAAGCCCTCGGATCGGTCGCGGTGAACTTGACCTCGAACCGCGGCGAGCGTCGTCGAGGTTCGGGAGCGGCCACGGCTCGGCGCCGTTCGCGATGTAGCCGTCGGACAGCAGGATCACCGGCATCATGTACTTGCGTCGCGATCCGCACGGCCTCGATCGCCAGTAGAAGCAGTCGCCCGGGCGTGCGGCCGCGAGCACCGGCAGCGGCGCACTCGCCGTTGCGGCCGAACAGCGCCTGCAGCAGGTCGCTCTGCTCGGTCTTGGTCGGCAGGCCGGTCGACGGGCCGCCGCGCTGGATGTTGATGATGACGAGCGGCAGCTCGGTCATGACGCGCGAGGCCCATCGCCTCGCCCTTGAGCGCGATGCCCGGGCCCGACGACGCGGTGACGCCGAGCGAGCCGCCGTACGCCGCGCCGAGCGCCGCGCCGATCGCGGCGATCTCGTCCTCGGCCTGGAACGTGGTGACGCCGAAGTTCTTGTACTTCGCGAGCGAGTGCAGGATCGACGACGCCGGCGTGATCGGATAGCGAGCCGAGGAACAGCTTCGATGCCGGCGAGCTCGGCGCCGGCGACCAGGCCCCACGCGAGTCGCCTCGTTGCCGGTGATGTTGCGGTACATGCCCGGCGTCGAGCTTGGCCGGCGGGACCTTGTAGACCGATCTGGAACACCTCGGCGGTCTCGCCGTAGTGGTAGCCGGCCTTGAACACCTTGACGTTCGCCTCGCCGAAGCCGGGCTTCTTGGCGAACTTCTGGCGCAGCCACTCGACGGTCGCTCTCGGGCTCGCGGCCGTACATCCAGAACACCAGGCCGAGCGCCAAGAAGTTCTTGGCGCGCAGCGCCTCCTTGGTGCCGAGGCCGACGGCTCGAGCGCCTCGCAGGGTGAGCTTGCGAGATGTCGAGCGCGAGCACCCGGTAGCCGTCGAGGGTGCCGTCCTCGAGCGGGTTCGTCGTCGTAGCCGGCCTTCTTGAGGTTGGCCTCGGTGAACGCGCCGGTGTTGACGATCAGCGATGCCGCCGTGCTTGAGGTCGTTGAGGTTGGTCTTGAGCGCGGCCGGGTTCATCGCGACGAGCACGTCGGGCGCGTCGCCCGGCGTGTTGATGTCGTGCGACGGCGAAGTGGAGCTGGAAGCCCGACACGCCGAACGGCGTGCCGGCGGGGGCGCGGATCTCGGCCGGGAAGTCGGGGAACGTCGACGATGTCGTTGCCCGTCGAGCGCGGCGGCTCGCGTGAACTGGGTGCCGGTCGAGCTGCATGCCGTCGCCGGAGTCGCCGGCGAACCGGATGACGACCGAATCGATGAGCTCGCGCGGATGGAACTGGTGGCGCTCGGTGCGAAGGTATCCATGACCGAAGACGTGCCGACGTGTCGGTCATGCACGCGCTGACATTACCCACGCGCTCGCGTCGATGATAAGGCCGCCGCCCGCGGGTTGTCACTCGAGGCCGTCGCGCGGGCGAGTGAGTCACGGCACGAAGCCACGCGTGAAGCCACGGGCTCGGAGGCCACAGGCCGAGGCCGTGGAGCGGCGAAGGCCGCGGGCTCGAGGCCGCGGCCGGAGCCGTGGACGACGAAGCCACAGGCTGACGCGAGCGCGGCCACGAGGGCCTCGACGTATGCGATGTGCGGCGAGCGCGGGTGTCGGCCGGGCTCCGGGAGGCGGGTGAGCGCGGCTGGGCCCCGCAGCGGCCTTCGGTCGATCGTGGCGCCGGCCCACTCGAGCAGGGCCGCGCGGCCGTGCACGTCGACGACCCGCTGGCCACGCACGCTGGAGCGCGCGAGGGCGATCGTTCCAGGCGAGGATGCGGCGGGCGAAGGGCTGCGCCCAGGCCTTGTGATTGGCCTCGAAGATGGTCTTCAGGTCAGGGCGGGCGGCGACATGCGGCCTTGCGGATGCTGGCGCCGAGCTTGGCGGCGTTGCGGGGGTCGTCGAGGAAGCGGCTCCTTGAGGAGGATGGTGCCGGCGACATCGACGATCGCGCCAGCGACGCGGATCTCGGCGGGCCGAGGCGGATCGAGCACGACCTGCACAGCCAGCTCCGCCCTCGGCGGCGACGATCGCTCCGACTGCGTTGTCGGCGGCAGCGACCTCCGGCGCATCGGCGGTCCAGCGCAGGCCGTGGTCGCGGAGGTCGACGCGAGGGTACACGCGCGACCGCGAGCACTGCGAGCCAGGCCCGTCGGGTAAACATTCGAGCCCTCAGACGGAGCGATGCGGGAGATCTTCATGAACGCGCTCCGCTGCGGCGGCTGAAGCTCCAGCTTGCTTGTGCCCGAAGCCGCCGCGTTGTCCGTGAGCTTGGCCCAGGTGAGCGCGTGACCAGTCGGCTACCGCGCGCGCCGGTTGCAGCAGGGCCGCGGCGCCGGATGCCGTTGCGAGTACGCCGCGCGTGCCCGTCCGGCGCGTCCCCCGGCCGCACTCGATCGCCGCGACCTGCCCGCGCAGCTGCGCGCCGCGCAGCCCGCGCGCGTCTTCGGACTCGAGATACAGCGCGCGGCGGCGCAGGCGCGACGGCCCGGTCCCGAGGTGGCGGACCATGGGCGCTGTCCGGGACGGCTGGCAAAGACCAGAGTCGGAGCGGCGAGTGCGGGTGTTCAGCGACCGCGTAGAACAGCGGTGTCTGCGTAGGGTAATCGGGCTCATCGATGGCATCGGCGCTGGTCGGTGGATCGGCATGAACGTCGCCAGGGTCAGAACCCAGCGTTCCTGCAGCGACGGCCATGAGCCGACTCACGTCCTCGGACGGGTGATCGGGCTCATCGGCAGCGAGGTCTACCACGCCCGGGCGGCGCGAGGGCGAGCGGGCGGTGATAGAGTCCGCCGCCATGAGCAGGCAATCCATCGATGCCATCGTCGACCGCGGGCTCGAAGGCCGTCGAGGACGACGAACTCGAGCAGCGCGCAGGAACTCCTGGAGGAGGCGACCAAGCTCGGCGGTGAGAACCACGTACGGGTGCTGCACCTGACCGGGATGCTGGCGTGGGCCGAGGGCCGGCCGGAGCAGGCGGCGGGTTATCTGATGCAGGCGGCTGACGCCGGGTCGAGCGACCCGAACGTGTACCTCGACTGCGCGGAGTGCCTGCTGCTGTCCGACCAGGACCTCGACGAGGCCGAGGCGGCGGCGCGCACGGTGCTGACGCTTGCCGGGCGTCGAGCAGGACGCGCAGGATCAGGCGCGGCTGCTGCTGGCGCAGATCCGCCTCGCCGACGACGACACCGAGGAGGCGCTCGAGCTGCTCGACGGGATCAGCGCGCGCGCGCAAGCAGGACCGGTCTACCTCAGCACCCACGGGTTCGTGCTGATGAACGCGGGCAAGCCCGCCGAGGCGGTCGCGTCGCTGCGCCAGGCGGTGGCCGCCGACCCCGAGGACCCCGACATGCACTACTGGCTCGGCCAGGCGCTCGAGCGAGACCGGCGACGTCGGCCGGCGCGCGCGCCGACGATGCTGAAGGTGCTCGAGCTCGACCAGGCCGACCACGACAGCGAGGGCCACGAGCACGAGCCGCTGACCGCCGAGATCGAGGAGGACCTGCGCGGCCAGTTCGAGGGCGTGCTCGAGGAGCTGCCCGAGCCGGTCCTCAAGCTGATCGCGAGCGCGCCGATCACGGTCCAGGCGCGGGCGACGGCCGAACAGGTGCGAGCCGGAGCAGATCCGCGCGGCGCCGTGGCGCTTCCTCGGGCGGCCCGAAGACCGACGACGACGAGGCCCGCCTCGGGGGCATCGTGCTCATGCGCGACTCTCCTGCTCGACGAGATCGACGACGACGACGACATCCCGGAGCTGTTGCTCGTGAGCTCGATCGACGAGCTGCGCCGCTTCTTCCGCCTCGAGGGTCTGGAGATGGCGACCGGGGAGGAGTAAACCACCTGCCATGGCGACCTCCGCGAACACCGCCGCGCTCATCTACGACTGGAACGAGAAGGAGCGGACCGGCCCGCTGCTGCGGCGGCCGCCGCGCTTCGTCGACGAGAGCATCCGCGACGGGATCCAGTCGCCGTCGGTGCGCGATCCGTCGATCGAGCAGAAGATGCAGCTCGTGCGCCTGATGGACCGCCTGGGCATCCACGACGCTCAACCTCGGCCTGCCGGGGGCGGGCAAGCGCGCCCAGGAGGACGTTGAGCGGCTGCTGCGCTTCATCGTCGAGGAGAAGCTGCGCATCACCGCCAACTGCGCGGCGCGGACGGTCGCCGCGGACATCACGCCGATCATCGAGATCTCGCAGCGGGTCGGCGTCCCGATCGAGGTGATGACCTTCATCGGCTCGAGCCCGATCCGCGCGTACGCCGAGGACTGGGACATCGACCGCCTGCAAGAAGCACACCCTCGAGGCGATCGAGCTCGGGGTCGACAACGGCCTGCCGGTCGCGTTCGTCACCGAGGACACCACGCGCTCGCACCCGCAGATCCTCGACGCCTGTTCCGCACCGCGATCGAGCCGGCGCGACGCGGCTGGTGCTGTGCGACACCTTCGGCCACGCCACGCCGGACGGCATGCGCAACCTGCTCAAGTTCACGCGGGGCTGCTGCGCTCGATGGACATGGAGGACCAGATCGAGCTCGACTGGCACGGTCACAACGACCGCGGGCTGGCGCTGGCGCTCGGCTCTACGCGTTCGAGTGGGGCGTGCGACCGCGTCCACGGCGCGGCGCTCGGCATCGGCGAGCGGGTCGGCAACGCGCGCATGGATCTGATCCTGCTGAACCTGTAGCTGCTCGGCCAGCTCGACGCCAAGCAGCCACGACCTGTCGTGCCTGGTCGAGTACTGTCGAGGCGGTCAGCGAGACACGGGCGTGCCGATCCACCCGAGCTACCCGCTGTCCGGGCGCGACGCGTTCCGCACGGCCACCGGCGTGCACGCGGCGGCGATCATCAAGGCCGAGAAGAAGGGCGACCGCGAGCTCGCCGACCGCATCTACTCGGGCGTGCCGGCCGGCATGTTCGGCCGGCAGCAGGAGATCGAGATCGGCCACTACTCCGGCCGCTCGAACGTCGTCTACTGGCTGCGCGCCCACGGCTACGAGCCGTCGGACGAGCTGGTCGACAAGGTCTTCAACTTCGCCAAGCAGCAGGACCACACGCTGACGACCGACGAGGTCGAAGGGCGTGATGGCCAGCTGATCGGTGAGGCTGCAGCTGAAGGGCGCAGCGTGATTTGGACTTGCCTCCCATTGTTCATTTCTTATGCGATTAGTCTTCACGGCCCTTCCGGGCCTGAAGATGATGTCGGACGGCCCTCGGGCCTGAAGTTACCCGGATGACCTTGAGCAGCTTCTTGCACTCGCGCGCGAGGGCCTGGAACAGCTCCGGGTCGACCCATTCTCGGGGATCGGCTCGCGGTTGCCGGCGACGGTCGGGCGCGCGGCGCACGGCGATCTGCATCGGGAACAGGTCGGTGCGCGACCAGCCCTGCGCGCGGATCTGCGGGGTCTCGAGCGGCATCCAGCCGCGCGGGTTGTCGCCCCAGACCAGCCACTGCGGCTCCGGCGGCTCGCGGTGGGGGTCCGGGGTGCCCGGCCACAGCACCAGCGCCGGGCCGCGCGGTGCCCTCGCGCGGCGCGGACCATCGCCGGCAGCAGCAGGCGTCGCCGGGCAGCACCTCGGCCGCGGCGCGTCGATGACCGGGCGCTCGAGCAGCGCGCCGTGGCCGTGGGTGACGAACACGCGCCGGTGTCGGCCGCCGAGGACGGCGTCGACCTTGAGCTCGGCCAGCGGCGGGCCGGTCAGCTTGCTGCGGGTCGGCGTGAAGTTCGGGCGATTGTCGACGGCCTCGGCCTGGCGGCTTCGGCTCGACGAGGTGCGCTTGCCGAGCTTGACCGGCTGCCACGTCAGGGCGGCCGGGATCGACGCGCCAGAGGCGGCCGAGGGTGCCGTCGGCCTGGGGACCGCCGAAGATCAGGCGCGCGGCGTCGGCCGCGGCGGCGCGAGCAGCATCGCCTCGGCCGGCCATTCGAGGCGGCACTCCTCGGCCTCCGGCGAGGGCTCGAAGTCGTCCTCCTCGCCGGGCGGGGGCTTGGGCTGCTCGATGAGGAAGCGCTGCAGCAGGCCGCGGGGGCGCAGCACGTAGACCCAGCGCTCGTCGCCGGCGAGCGGCGAGGGGGGCGGCGGCGCGCAGCGGGAGGCGCGGGAATCTTTCGGCATCGAGGCGGAGGCCGCGGCCGGTCCAGGCGACGGCGCCGTCGCGGGCGGCGAGGAGGCAGCGGCCGGCTCGGTGGTGCCAGGCCGAGGGCGGCGATGCCCTCGGCCTCGACGTCGGCGCTGCTGGTGGTGCGCAGCTTGAGCTGCATGTAGCCGGAGGGGTGCTCGGGGTCGATGACCCACGCGTTCTGCGAGCCGTCGGCCCAGACGGCGCGGCCGTCGACGGCGACGAGGCCGAGCACGGCGATGGTCGGAGACCTTGCGGCGGTGGACCGGGGTCTCCTTCTCGATGTCCCACAGGACCTCGCCCTGGCGAGCCGACGCCGCACAGCAGGCCGGGGCGGACGCAGGCACACGCGGTCGACGAAGTCGGCGAGTTTGGTGCCGACCTTGGTGACGGTGGTGCGAAAGATGCTGCCGTAGTGGAGGTGGTGGCCGCCGATCCACAGGGCGCCGTCCTTGCTGGCCTCGTGGACGGTGGGTTCGGGGGAGGGCAGGGCGATCGTGCGTTCGACCTCGAGGGTGCGCGAAGTGGAGCACCCACACCTCGTAGGGGACCGGCACGATCAGGTGCTTGCCGTCGCGGCTGAGGTGGATCGCCAGCGGGCGGTCGTCGAGCGCGGTGGAGTCGGCGGCCTTAGCCGGCGATCGTCCGCTGGCCGGTGGTGGGGATCGCTTGGTGGGGGCCTGCCGCCGCATGCGGGCCGAGCGTAACACGGGCCGCTCAGAAGTGGATCCGCGCTCGAAAGGGCGACCCGGACCGGTGGACGCGTCCGTGCGATCACAACGTCCAGCATCAGCCGCTCGGGGGCCTCGATGCGCTCCTTGACGTGGACCAGGAACTGCACCGCCTCGCGGCCGTCGACGAGGCGGTGGTCGTAGGTGAGCGCGAGGTACATCATCGGGCGGATCTACGACCTGGTCGTCGACGCACGACCGGGCGCTCGACGATGTTGTGCATGCCGAGGATGCCGGTCTGCGGCGGGTTGAGGATCGGCGTCGACAGCATCGAGCCGTAGATGCCGCCGTTGGTGATCGTGAAGGTGCCGCCCTGCAGGTCGTCGAGGGTGAGCTTGTTGTCGCGGGCCGGCGCGCCGAGGTCGGCGATCGCCTTCTCGATCTCGGCGAAGCCCAGGCTGTCGGCGTCGCGCAGCACCGGCACCACCAGGCCCTTGCCGCCGCCGACCGCGACGCCGATGTCGTAGTAGTGCTTGTAGACGATGTCGTCGCCGTCGGATCTCGGCGTTGACCGCGGGAAGGCCTTGAGCGCCGTCGACGGCGGCCTTGACGAAGAACGACATGAAGCCGAGCTTGACGCCGTGCTTCTCTGACGAACGTCTCCTTGTAGCTGCTCGCGCAGCGCCATCGACCGCGCGTCATGTCGACCTCGTTGAAGGTGGTCAGGATCGCGGCGGTGTGCTGCGCCTCGACCAGGCGCTCGGCGATGCGCTTGCGCAGCGGCGTCATCGGCACGACGCTCCTCGCGGCCGTCGGCGCGGGCGGCCTGGGCGGCGGCCGGCGGGCGCGGCCGTGCGGCGGCCGGGCGTCCTGCGCGGCGGGCGACGGCGGCGGCGCGGCGCTGGCCTTGAGCTGATCGCGCACGCCGCGCCTCGGTCAGGCATCGCGGCCGCCGCGGCCGGTGCCGCGTCGACGCTGGGCGAGGTCGACGCCGGTCGCGGCGTCGGCCGCGGCTCGCGGCGCGGCGGCGCGGCGTGCGGCGGGTCGGCGCCGCCGTGCGCGCCGGCGGGCGTCGGCGGCGGCGCCGCGGCGGCGGCTCGGCGCGCGCTGCGGCTCGCCGCGGGCTTGGCGGCGGCGGCGCGCCGTGCCGCCGGCCGTCGACTCGATCGCCGATCACCTCGCCGACCCTGACCGTCGCGCCCTCGTCGGCGCGCTGGCGCGTGAGCGACGCCGGCGGCCGGCGCCGGGACCTCGACGGTGACCTTGTCGGTCTCGAGCTCGACGAGCGGCTCGTCGGCCGCGACCGCGTCGCCGACCTTCTTGAGCCACTTGCGCGACGATCGCCTCGGTGATCGACTCGCCGAGCGCGGGGACCTTGATCGAGCTGGCCATCGGTCGGCACTTCGTTGGTCGGCGCTCAGGAGCAGGTTGGCGAAGGCTTCCTCGAGGATGAGCTTGCTGCTCGAGCACGTGGCTGTGGCGAGCCGGTGGCCGGGCTGGCGCTGGCGACGCGGCCGACGTAGCGCGACGCGCCGAAGCGCGAGCGCGTCTGACCGCCGAGCAGCTCCTCGCAGCCGCGGGCGCACGAACGTCCAGCCGCCCATGTTGCGCGGCTCCTCCTGCACCCACACCAGCTCGCGGGCGCTGCGGTAGCGGCGCGAGGATGCGCTGCGAGCTGCGTCCGCGGGCAACGGATAGAGCTGCTCGACGCGGACGATGCGCGACGCTCGTCGCGCTCGCGACTTGCTCGCGCTCCTCGAGCAGGTCGTAGTAGACCTTGCCGCTGCACGAGCATGACGCGGCGTGACCTCGCTCCGGCTCGGCGCCGGGCGTCGTCGATGACGCGCTGGAACCCGCCCTCGGTGAAGTCGTCGAGCGGCGAGAACGCGGCCGGAGGCGCAGCAGGCTCTTGGGCGTCATCACGACCAGCGGCTTGCGCCACGGCGCGCAGCACCTGGCGGCGCAGCACGTGGAAGATCTGCGCCGGCGTGGTCAGGTTGCAGACCTGGATGTTGTCCTCGGCGCACAGCTGCAGGAAGCGCTCGAGGCGGGCGCTCGAGTGCTCCGGGCCCTGGCCCTCGTAGCCGTGCGGCAGGAGCAGCACCAGGCCGCTGAGCCGGTGCCACTTGTCTTCGCCGGACGACGATGAACTGGTCGATGATGACCTGCGCGCCGTTGACGAAGTCGCCGAACTGGGCCTCCCAGATGACCAGCGACGTCCGGCGAGTCGAGGCTGTAGCCGAACTCGAAGCCGAGCACGCGCGGACTCCGACAGCGGGCTGTTGTAGATCTCGAACGTCGCCCTGGCCCGTCGCCGAGCTCGTGCAGCGGCGACGTAGCGCCGCGCCGGTCTCGACGTCCGTGCAGCACCGCGTGGCGGTGGCTGAAGGTGCCGCGCTCGGCTGTCCTGGCCGCTGAAGCGGACGTTGATGCCCTCGCGCCAGCAGCGAGCCGTAGGCCAGCGTCTCGCCCATCCCCCAGTCGAGCGGCTGCTCGCCGGCGCCATCTCGCGCGCTCTCGCCGACAGGCGCTCGAGCTTCGGGTGGAGCGTGAAGTCCGTCGGGCAGCGTGGTCAGCCGCGGCGAGCGGCGTCGAAGCGTCGCGCGGCGACGCGGTCGTCGACACTCGGGCGCGTCGACGTCGGGGCCGCCGCGGTAGCTCTGCCCAGGCGCCGTGCATCGGGGCGCGCCGCGGCTTGCGGTGGGCGCGCGCCTCGGCGAGCGCCGTGTCGAACTCCTGCTGGTCCAGCTCGGCGTCGAGGGCCTCGGCCTCGGCCGCGGTGACGCGTGCCGCGGCTCGACCAGCTCGCGCTGCGTAGATCGCGCGCGACCGACGGCGTGGCTCTTGATCAGCTCGTACATCTGCGGCTGCGTGAAGGTCGGGCTCGTCGCCCTCGTTGTGGCCGAACTTGCGGTAGCAGACGAGGTCGATGACGACGTCGCACTTGAAGCGCTGG
>CAVZDN010000002.1:0-447169 GCA_963774115.1 uncultured Actinomycetes bacterium
AGCAAGTGGAAGTGCCGTCGCTCAACGGATAAAAGGTACTCCGGGGATAACAGGCTTATCGAGCCCAAGAGTCCACATCGACGGCTCGGTTTGGCACCTCGATGTCGGCTCGTCGCATCCTGGGGCTGTAGTTGGTCCCAAGGGTTGGGCTGTTCGCCCATTAAAGCGGTACGCGAGCTGGGTTCAGAACGTCGTGAGACAGTTCGGTCCCTATCTGCCGTGGGCGTTGGAGAATTGACAGGATTTGTCCCTAGTACGAGAGGACCGGGATGAACGCACCTCTGGTGTATCTGTTGTCCTGCCAAGGGCATAGCAGGTTAGCTACGTGCGGATCGGATAACCGCTG
This sequence comes from uncultured Actinomycetes bacterium, assembly GCA_963774115.1. GTDB lineage: Bacteria > Actinomycetota > Thermoleophilia > Solirubrobacterales > Solirubrobacteraceae > Conexibacter. The sequence goes on from CAVZDN010000002.1 coordinate 347, forward strand.
AAGGCATCTAAGCGGGAAGCCGGCCTGAAGATGAGTTCTCCCATCCCCTAGAGGGAGTAAGACCCCTGGAAGACCACCAGGTTGATAGGCCAGATCTGGAAGGGCGGTAACGCCTGTAGGAGACTGGTACTAATTGGTCGAGGGCTTGACGGATATTTGATACCCGTCTCACTGGCGCTGTGCAGTTTTGAAGGCCCGCGGAGAGGCGTGGTCTCGACCGGTTTCCGGTGGCTTTGGCGAGAGGGAAACACCTCTTCCCATTCCGAACAGAGCAGTTAAGCCTCTCAGCGCCGATGGTACTTGGCCCGCAAGGGCCTGGGAGAGTAGGACGCCGCCGGTTTTTTCTTCGGGCCCCAGCCGCCTCAGGCGCTGGGGCTCGACGTCGTTCTAGGGAGCACCACGCTCGAGCGTGCCGGCAGCGGAGAAAGGCACGGCTGCGTGCGCGCCGGGAGCGTCCCAGGGCGCCGTGTCCGCGAGATGCGCGCGGGTTGGCGGTGCGGATGGGGCACGAGCTCTCGGCTGCGTCCCACGGGCGCTGGAGCCGACCGATCGACGCAGGCCTCGTTCAGTCTCCGGCCGCAGCGCTGCCTCGGCGATCTCGGCGAGCGCTGCGGCGGCGCGCTGTATGGAGCGTGGGGGGAACATGTGTTCGTAAAAGTAGTCGCAGTCTCGGATGGAATGCGCTGGAACACCACTTGGACATGGCATGCCCGGAGAAAGACCTGCAAAACGGCCAAAACTGCAGTGCTGTCGCTGCAAGGGTTCTTGCAGTAGGGTCCCGCCGCGATGGGGCGGACACGATGCAGCTGGTGCGGTGTGGACGTGGGTCCCGACGCGGGCTATCGCGTGGGAGAGCTCGCCGGCGAGCGGGTCGCGAGCTTCTGTCGGCTCGAACACATCGTGCCGTGGGCGATCCAGGGAGCGCACTGGGAGGCCGGCACACTGGATGAGCGCCTTGTCGCGGACCCGCTGCTGGAGCAGTGTGCGGAGTGCGGCGCCGTACTCGACGACACGCGCGTGCTCGCGGTCCGGCACCGTGACGCGCATCGCATCGCAGACGCGTTCTGCGGCACCGAACATCTGCTGGCGTGGGCGAAGGCCGGAGGGCGCTGGCGCTGAAAGGCGCTAGCCGCGGAGACGCGCGCCGACGGCGTCGGGCGTCGATGTAAACGTCCGCCGCCTGAGGAACGAGATCAGGGCGCCGAGCGCAGGCCCCCCGACGGCGAGGGTGAGTGCCCAGCGCACGCCTGACTGCTGGACGATAATCCCGGCCAGGGCCGCGCCGAAAGCGGCGCCGGTGACGTTCGCCGTGACCGCCCAGGTATAGGCCTCGGTCGCGGTGCCGCGTGGGGCCGCGTGGTCGATCAGGAGATACCCGGCGGCTGCGGAGGGCGCGAGCGCGAGGCCCGCGACGAGCATCGCCAGCGTCATCGCGACGATCGAGTCGGCCAGCAGCAGCGGCAGCATGCCGGCAGCCAGCGCCGTCTGCAGCAGCAGGAAGCGCGTGACGACCGGCAGCTTCCAGCTGCGTGCCGCCGACCACAGCCCGCCGAGCACGCTCCCGACCGCGAGGGCGGAGAGCAGGATGCCGGAGATCGCGGGGCCCCGTCCCTGCTCGACGGCAAACGCCGGCATTGCTACCTCCAGGACGCCGAATGCGATCCCGGTCGGGACGACGGCGTAGACGAGCGTGCGCATGCCGGGCGCCGCCAGCGCGCCGGCGCGCGTGCTCTGGACGACGTCGCCGCGCCAGCCGCGCGCGAGGCTCGTGGTCGCGAAGCCGAGCGTTCCGGCGACGCTGACGGCGGCGGCGGCAAGCAGCGCGGCGCTCGGCGAGCCGACCGCGACGAGCGCCATGGTCAGCAACGGCCCGGCGATGAAGATGACCTCGTTGAAGACGCTCTCCAGCGAGTACGCGGTCCCGCGCGCGTCCTCGTCGTCGGCGAACAGCGACGCCCATTGCGAGCGCATGCACGCTGAAAGCGGCGGGACCGCGGCGCCGGCCGCGGCCGCCAGCAGCGCGAGCGCCCAGCCGGGTGCGTCTTGGTTCGCTGTCGCCACGAGCCCTATGAGCGCGGCCGCGTTCAACAGGGCAGAAGGAACCAGCACCGCAGGCTGGCCGAAGCGGTCGACCAGGCGTCCCTGCAGCGGCGCTACGAGGCCGGCGCCAATCGCGAACGCCGCGCTCGCTGCGCCCGCCTGCGCGAAGGAGCCGGTGTGCTCGCGCACGACCAGAACGATCGCCAGCGAGAAGATCCCGATCGGCAGGCGCCCGAGCAGGGCGGTCAGCAGCAGTCGGCGAGAGCCGGGCGGGCGCAGCAGCACGCGGTAGGCGCCCTGCGCCATGTTCAGTTCATCCCGTCTTCGAGCGTGAGTGCGCGCATGAGGCCTCGCCGCGACCAGTCGTAAAGGAGGGTCCAGGGCTCGTCGGGCGAAATCCACCCTGGCATGGCTGTTACCCTAACTCAGCGTCCGGAAGTCACCGTGGCCACCGCGACCGGCCCCGGGATCCCTCGACCACGCAACCCTTTTCTCATGGAGAAGTTCGTCATCCAAGGCGGTGTGCCGCTGTCCGGCACCGTCGTTCCCGCGGGTAACAAGAACGGCGCTCTGCCGATCCTTGCGTCTGCCTTGCTGACCGACGACGAGGTCGTCGTGCGCAACGTGCCGCGCATCAGCGACGTCGAGGCGATGGTCGCGCTGGTCGCCCATCTCGGCGCACGCGTCGACTGGATCGGCGACAACGACATCGCGATCCGCGCCGACGGCGTCACCGCCACCGAGATCGACCGTGGGCTGTCAGAGCGCATCCGTGCCAGCTTCCTGCTCGCCGGGCCGCTGCTCGCCCGCCACGGCCGCGCGCTGATGCCGCCGCCCGGCGGCGACGTGATCGGCCGCCGCCGGCTCGATCCGCACCTCGACGCGTTCAAGGCGCTCGGCGCCGAGATCGACCACGGCCGCGACATCCTGCTGACCGCGCCCGGCGGTCTGACGCCCTGCGACTTCCTGATGGACGAGCCGTCCGTGATGGCGACCGAGAACGCCCTGATGGCCGCCGCGATCACGCCCGGCGATACCGTCATCCGCAACGCCGCCTCCGAGCCGCACGTGCAGGACCTCGCGCGCATGCTCGTGAAGATGGGCGCCGCGATCGACGGGATCGGCTCCAACGTGATGACCGTCCACGGCGTCGACCGGCTGCACGGCTGCGACCACACGGTCGCGCCCGACCACATCGAGATCGGCTCCTTCATGGCGCTTGCCGGCGTGACCGGGGGCGAGATGACGATCAAGGGCGTGATCGCGGAAGACCTGCGCATGATGCGGCTCGTCTTCGCGCGCCTCGGGCTGGAGAGCGAGCTGCGCGGCGAGGACCTCTTCGTGCCCGGCAACCAGAAGCTCGTGATCCACAACGACGCCGGCGGCTACCAGCCGAAGGTGGAGGACGGCCCGTGGCCGGCGTTTCCCGCCGACCTCACGTCGATCGCCCTGGCGCTGGCGACGCAGTCGGAGGGCTCGGTCATCATCCACGAGAAGATGTTCGAGAACCGCCTCTTCTTCACGGACAAGCTGCAGCTGATGGGCGCCGCGATCACGATCTGCGACCCGCACCGCGCGCTCGTCGTCGGCCCGCGGCGGCTGCGCGGCGAACGGCTCGAGTCGCCGGACATCCGCGCGGGCATGGCGATGCTGATGGCGGCGCTGTGCGCGGAGGGGACCACCGAGATCGGCAACATCCGTCAGATCGACCGCGGCTACGAGCGGATCGACGAGCGTCTGCGCGCACTCGGCGCCTGCATCGAGCGCGTCGAGGACGGCCAGCGCGTCCACGCGCTCTAGCCGAGGCGTTCTGTGATCCACCCGATCCCCAGCGGCACCCGCGACGTGCTGCCCGACGAGATGCGCGAGCTGCGTGCGATCAGCGCGGCGGCGCTGCGCGTCTTCGAGCAGGCCGGCTACGGCGAGGTGACGACGCCCGCACTGGAGTACGAGTCGACGCTCGCGCGCGGAGACGTCGCCGGCGCGCCTCCGGCCTACCGCCTCTTCGACGAGCAGGGCAACGTGCTCGTGCTGCGCTCCGACATGACCGTGCCGATCGCGCGGCTCGTCGCGACCCGCTATCCGACGGCCGAGCCGCCACTGCGCCTCTGCTATCTCGCCCACGCCTACCGCAACGTGCGCCCGCAGCGCGGGCAGTCGCGTGAGTTCCTGCAGGCCGGGATCGAGCTGGTCGGCGCGCCCGCCCCAGGCGGGACCGCCGAGGCGCTGACGGTCCTCTGCGACGCGCTGGACGCGGTCGGTCTGGAGGACTACCGCGTGGGGCTCGGCGACGTCGGGCTCTACCAGGCGCTGCTCGACGGCTTCGCGGTGCCCGAGGATGCACGCGAGCGGATCATGGGCGCGCTCGTCGGACGGGACCTCGTCGCGTTGGAGCAGGAGGTCTCGGCGCTCGGCGGCGACGACGCGAGGGCACAGCTGCTCGCGCGCGTGCCGCAGATGCGCGGCGGCCCGGAGATCCTCGACGAGCTGGACGGCCTCTCCAGCGGCCTTGCCGCCGCGCCGGCCGAGGGCATGCGCGCGGTCCACGCGCTGCTGCCGGAACGCGTCGCGGAGCGCGTCATCTTCGACCTCGGCCTCGTGCGCAGCCTCGGCTACTACACGGGCGCGGTCTTCCAGGTCTACGACCCGGCGCTCGGCGTCCCGCTCGGCGGCGGCGGCCGCTACGACGACCTGCTCGGGCGCTTCGGCCGCCCGCTGCCCGCCGTCGGCTTCGCGCTCAACGTCGAGCGGCTGCACATTGCGCTGATGGGCGAGGAGCGCGGCTCGACGACCGCGGAGCAGATATCGGAGGGGTCGCGATGACCGCCAACGGCGGCCTGACGATCGCGGTTCCGCGCGGCGCGCTCTTCAAGGGCACGCTCGACGTGCTCGACGGCCTCGGCATCGACACGAGCGAGGTCGCGCGCGAATGACCGCAAGCTGCTCTTCCGCGACGTCGGGATCGTGACGATGCGGCCCTCCGACGTGCCGACGTACGTCGCCGCCGGCGCCGCCGACATCGGCGTGACGGGCAAGGACGTGCTGATGGAGCAGCCCGAGCGCGAGGTCTACGAGCTGCTCGACCTCGGCTTCGGCGCCTGCACGATGGTGCTCGCCTCCGTCGCCGGCGAGGACCCGATGGCGGAGGCGCTGCGACGCCTGGGCATGATGCGGATCGCGACGAAGTACCCGAAGATCGCGGCCTGGCACCTCGCCAAGACCGGCCGCCAGGCCGAGATGGTCGAGGTCAAGGGATCCGTCGAGCTGGCGCCGCTGACCGGCCTCGTCGACGGCATCGTCGACCTCACCGCCACCGGCACGACGCTCGCCGAAAACGGCCTCGTGGTGCGCGAGGAGATCGTCGTCTGCACCGCTCGCCTGATCGCGAACCCCGTCTCGCACAAGCTGAAGGCCGCCGCGATCGACGACCTGCTGGAGCGCCTGCGTGCGGCTTGAGCGCCGCACGCTCGCCACTGCGGAGGGCGCCGGGGCGCTGGCGTCTGAGCTGCGGGGGTTGGTGCCGGGTGGCGCCGACGTGGCAGAAGATGTCGCGGCGATCCTGGAGCAGGTCCGGGAACGTGGCGATAACGCCGTGCACGCTTACGCGGGCATGTTCGACCTCGACGACACGCAGGTGGAGTCGCTTCGTGTCGCGCCCGAGGAGTTGAGCGCGGCGCTCGTTGCGCTCGACCCGGACGTACGTGCGGCCCTCGAGCTGGCGATCGCCAATGTCCGCACCGTCGCCGAGGCTGGGCTTGATGACACGCGAGAGGTCGTCTTGCCCGAAGGGCAGCGCATCGTGTTGCGCGAGATGCCTGTCGCACGCGCGGCGGTCTACGTGCCCGGCGGTCGTGCGCCGTACCCGAGCACGGTCGTGATGGGTGTCGTGACCGCCCGCACGGCGGGCGTCGGGGAAGTCGTCGTGTGCACCCCGCCGGGCCGCGACGGCAGCGTGAGCTTGGCGATCCTGGCCGCGTGCGCGTTGGTCGGGGCTGACGAGGTCTACCGCATGGGCGGGGCGCAGGCGATCGGCGCGCTCGCCTATGGCACCGAGTCTGTTGCACCGGTCGACGTGATCGTGGGCCCGGGCAACCTCTATGTGCAGGAGGCGAAGCGCCAGGTCACCGAACGGGTCGGAATCGACGGCTTCGCCGGTCCCAGCGACCTGCTCGTGGTGATCGACGACGTCGATGCGTCGCGACTCGCCGCCCTCGACTTGCGGGCGCAAGCGGAGCACGGTGCGGACAGCCTCGTCGTTGCGGTCTCGCCCGACACCGCAGTTCTCGATGCGCTCGCGGAGGAGCTGGCAGATGCGCCTGAGCAAGCGCCCTGCGTGCTGGTGGAGCTGACTGACTTCGACGTTGCTCTGGCGTTCGTGAACACGTTCGCACCCGAGCACCTGCAGCTGATCGGCCCCGGCGCCGAGGCGCTGGCGCCGCGCGTGCGCAACGCCGGCTGCCTGTTCGTGGGCGCGGGCGCCGCCACCGCGTTCGGCGACTACCTGGCCGGCTCCAACCACGTCCTGCCGACCGACGGCGCCGCCCGCTTCGCCTCCGGCTTGTCCGCTCGCACCTTCCGCCGCCGTATGGCAGAGGTGCGGATTCCGCCCGAGGCGGCCGCCGCACTGGCGCCGCACGGGGCCGCGATCGCCCGTGCGGAGGGGTTCGAGGCCCACGCGAAGTCGATGGAAGCGCGCATTCGCGAGAATGGAGAGCAATGACCCGCAGCGCAGAGATCCAACGCACCACCGGTGAGACCGACGTGCGGCTCACGCTCGCCCTCGACGGGACGGGTGCGGGCGAGCGCACGACCGGCGTCGGCTTCCTCGACCACATGCTGGACCTGCTCGCGCGGCACGGCCGTCTCGACCTGACGGTAGCTGCCAGCGGCGACCTGCAGACGGGCGGGCACCACACCGTCGAGGACGTCGGCATCTGCCTCGGGCAGGCGCTCGACCAGGCGCTCGGCGACCGTGCCGGCATCTACCGCTACGGCGCCGCGACGATCCCGATGGACGAGGCGCTCGCGTCGTGTGCGATCGACGTCTCGGGCCGCGCGTTCTGCGCGATCGACGCCGAGCTGCCCGCGGGAGCGATCGGCAACTTCGACCACGAGCTGACGGAGGAGTTCTTCCGCGCGGTGGCGAGCAACGCGAAGCTGACGCTCCACATCGGCGTCGAGTCGGGCACCAACGTGCACCACATGATCGAGGCAATGTTCAAGGCGTTCGCGCGCGCGCTGCGCTCCGCCGTCGCGATCGACCCGAGCGAGACCGGCGTGCCGAGCACGAAGGGCACACTGACAGCGTGACCGCCTCGCCGACCATCGCCATCGTCGACTACGGGATGGGCAACCGCCGCTCGGTCGAGAAGGCCTTCGCGCACGTCGGCGCGCGGCCGCTGCTGACCCGCGACCACGACGAGATCCGCGCGGCGGACGGCGTCGTCGTGCCCGGCGTGGGCGCCTTTCCGCGGGCGATGCAGAACCTGCGCGAGCTGGGGCTCGACGAGGTCCTGCGCGAGTGCGCGACGGCCGGGACGCCGGTGCTCGGGATCTGTCTCGGCATGCAGCTGCTGTTCGAGCGCTCCGTCGAGGGCGAGCCGTGCGAGGGCCTCGGGCTGCTGCGCGGCGACGTGCGTCCGCTCGACGCCGGTGGGCAGCGCGTGCCGCACATCGGCTGGAACGTCGTGCGCTTCGAGCGCGCCTCGCGCCTCAACGCGGGGCTGCCCGCCGAGGCCGCCTTCTACCACGTGCACTCGCTCGTGCCGCACCCCACGGACCCGGAGGACGTGCTCGGGACCGCCGAGTACGGCGAGCGCTTCGCGACCGCCGTCGCCCGCGCGAACGTCTTCGGCGTGCAGTTCCACCCCGAGAAGTCCTCGCGCGCCGGGCTGCGCCTGCTGACGAGCTTCACGGCCGCGTGCGAGCGCGAAAAGGTGGCGGCGTGATCCTCTATCCCGCCATCGACATCCGCGACGGCCAAGCCGTGCGGCTGCAGCAGGGCGACTTCGCGCAGGAGACTGTCTACGACGCCGACCCGCTGAGCGCGGCGCGCGGCTGGGTGGATGGCGGCGCGCGCTGGCTGCACGTCGTCGACCTCGACGGCGCCCGTGACGGCGCGCCCGCGAACCTGAAGCACCTGGAGCGGATCGCCGGCGAGCTCGGCGTGCCGGTGCAGTTCGGCGGCGGGCTGCGCTCGCGGGCGTCGGTCGATGCCGCGTTCGGCGCCGGTGCCGAACGCGTGATCCTCGGCACTGCCGCCTACACCGACGTGGACTTCCTCGACGACGTCGTCGCGGCCTATGGCGACCGCGTCGTCGTGTCCGTCGACGTGCGCGGCGGCCGTGTCGCCAGCGCCGGCTGGACACACCAGACGGAGATGGAGGCGACCGCCGTCATCGAGCACCTGCAGCGCCGTGGCGTCAAGCGTCTTGTCTACTCGAGCATCGAGCGCGACGGGATGCTGAACGGCCCGGACCTCGACGAGGTGCGCCGCGTCGCGGACGTCGTGCGCGGCCAGTTCACCTACTCCGGCGGGATCGGCGAGCTGAAGGACCTCGTCGCGCTCGCGGAGCTGCGGCAGGTCAACCTCACCGGCGTGATCGTCGGCAAGGCGCTCTACGAGCGGCGTTTCGACGTCGCCGCCGCCAAGCTCGCACTCGACGGGGAGTAGTCGCTGCATGCACGCCAAGCGCGTGATCCCGTGCCTTGACGTCGACCGCGGCCGTGTCGTGAAGGGCACCGGCTTCGTTGACATCCGCGACGCCGGTGACCCGATCGAGCTGGCGGCGCGTTACGACGCGGCCGGCGCCGACGAGCTCGTCTTCCTCGACATCACCGCGACGCACGACAAGCGCGACACCGTCGTCGAGCTGGCGCGCCGCACCGCCGACGACGTCTTCATCCCCTTCACGCTCGGCGGCGGCATCCGCTCCGTCGAGGACGCGCAGGCGGTCCTGGACGCCGGCGCCGACAAGGTCTCAGTCAACTCCGCCGCGGTCGCGCGGCCGGAGCTGATCGACGAGCTGGCCGAGCAGTTCGGTTCCCAGTGCGTGGTGCTCGCGATCGACGCGAAGCAACGCGTGAGCGGCGACCCGGCCTCCGGCTGGGAGGTCTTCGTCGCCGGCGGCCGCACGCCGACCGGCCGCGACGCGGTCGCATGGGCGCGCGAGGGCGTCGAGCGAGGGGCGGGGGAGATCCTGCTCACGAGCATGGACCGCGACGGCACGAACTCCGGCTACGACATCCCGCTCACGCGTGCAGTCGCCGAGACGGTGTCGGTCCCGGTGATCGCCTCCGGCGGCGCCGGCGAGCTCGACGACCTCGTCGAGGCGCTGCAGGCCGGCGCCGACGCGGTTCTCTGCGCCTCGATCTTCCACTACGGCCATCACACGATGGACGAGGTCAAGCAGCACCTCGCCGCGGCCGGGATCCCGGTGCGGATCCCGATGGCCTGACGGCTACTTGCGCCGGCGCGCCTGCTCGTCGCGCCGAGCCGTGTCGACCGCGGCCTCCTGCGCCTGCTGCCAACTCGGCATCTCGCGCTGCGGCAGCATCTCGTACAGGTTCGTGTAGCCGGCCAGGTAGATCGCTCGCCGGTCCGCGACCACCGGGTTGAAGGCTCCGTCGGAGAACTTGAAGACGCGCTTGCCCGTGCGTGCGTTCAGGCCCTCGGTGATCGTCGTGCCGAGGTTGGAGAAGTAGACGACGTTGCCGACGATCGTGGCGCTGCCGGAGATCTTCGCGCCGGAGGGGAACTTCCAGCGCACCGCGCCCGAGCGCGCGTCGAACGCATAGAAGTTGCCGTCGTAGGAGCCGATGTAGACCGTCGGGCCAAGTCCCGGCGTGTTCGCAACAGCGGGCGAGGCGTAGACGAAGGCGCCGGTCCCCGTCGCCCAGGCCAGCTTCCCCGAATGCGCCGCGAACGAGTACACGCGCCCGTCGGTGTTGCCGAGATAGACACGCCCGAACGCGACCGCGGCGGTCGAGTAGAAGCGCCCAGAGCCGAAGCCGAAGCGCGTCCCGTTCGTGCCGACCGACCAGACCTGATGACCGTCGCGCGCCCGTACCGCGTGGACGTGGCCGGCGTAGTCGCCGAAGTAGAGGATGCCGTCGGCGAACGCGGGGCCACCCTTGACGGCGCCGCCCGCCCTGTACGTCCACAGCGTGCGCCCGTCCCGTGCGCTGAGCGCGTAGACGGTGCCGTCCTCGGAGCCGAAGAAGAGCGTGCCGCGGTGCAGCAGCGGCGAGGACTCGGCGCGGCTCGGCAGCGCCTTGGACCAGACCTGCTTGCCGTCCAGCGCCCGGTAGGCGGCGATGCGGCCGGTCTCGCTGTCGATCCCGCGCAGCGCGACCGCGTAGACGCGTCCGTCGCCGACGGCTGGCGAGGCGGCCGCCAGGCGCCCGACCTGCTGGCGCCAAACGATGCGCCCGCTGGTCTTCTCGATCGCGCGCAGCATCGCGTCGTCGTCGAGCATGTAGATCGAGGCGCCGTCGATCGCGGGCGGGAACTCGATCAGCACACCGCTGCGGTACGTCCATCCGCGCCGAAACGGCGGGCGCAGGTAGCGCGGCGCGTCGGAGAAGTCGCGCGTGCGGTTGTCCGCGAAGCCGTACGTCGGCCAGAGGAAGTCGTCGACCTTCGGCTTGGGCTCCGGCTCAGTCGTCGTGGCCGTCGGCTGCGGTGCGGTGAACTCCACGTCGGGGTTCGAGACGTCGCCCGGCTGGTTCGCGATCACGAACCCGACAGCCCCGCCGGCGAGCAGCAGGAGCGCGACCAAGGCGACGAGCAGTCCGCGCCGACGGCGGCGTGGCGGGGGGCTCGACATCGGCCCGGCATGGTAGTACAGGCCTTCGATGGCTTCCCCTGACGATCTCCTGCGGCGCCTGCGCGCGCTTCCGGCCGCTGTGCCGCTGCTGTCTGTGCTGGGGGACGACACTGGCATGCACGTCGTTGGCGGCGCGGTGCGCGACTTGCTGCTGGGCGGCGCGCCGGTTGACTTGGATCTGGTCGTGGAGGGCGACGCGATCGCCTTGGCACGGCGGTTGGTCGCCGGGCTCGGCGAGGGAGCTGAGCTGCAGGAGCACGAGCGGTTCGGGACCGCGACGGTGCGGGCCGCGGGGCATGCCTACGATTTCGCGGGCGCGCGCTCGGAGGTCTATGCGCGGCCGGGGGCGCTGCCGGACGTGCGGCCCGGGACGCTGGAGGAGGACCTGCTGCGGCGGGACTTCACGGTCAATGCGATCGCGGTGGGGCTGGACGGGCGGCTTGTGGCGGCGCCTGGCGCTTTCGAGGACCTCGGCGCGCGGACGTTGCGCGTGGTGCACGAGGCGAGCTTTTTGGACGATCCGACGCGGCTGCTGCGCCTGGTGCGGTATGCCACGCGGCTGGGGTTCTCGGTGTCGTCCGGAACGTCGGCGCTTGCGGCGGAGGCGGTGGCGGGCGGGGCACTGGGGACGGTGACCCCGGCGCGGGTGGGCTCCGAGCTGCGGTTGTTGCTGCGCGAGCCGTCGGCGTCCGAGGCGTTGGCGTGGGTCGCGGCTTGGGAGGGGGCGCTTGGGGTGCCGCTGGCGTGCGATGCGTCATTGGCGTCGCGGGCGTGCGCGCTGCTGCCTGGGGACGGGCGGCGGGATCTGCTGCTGCTGGCGCTCGCGTGCCGGGCGGTGGGGGCACCGGCGTTGGCGGCGTGGCTCGACGGGCTCGGCTTCTCTGGCCGTGAGCGCGACATCGTGGTGGAGGCTGCGCGGGCGTCCGACATCGGGGAGCGGCTCGCGGCGGCCGCGCGTCCTTCCGAGATCGCCGCGGCGGTCGGGAGCGCGCCGGTCGAGGCCGTCGCGCTCGCCGGGGCACTGAGCGCCGAGGCCCCCGCCCGCCGCTGGATCGACGAGCTCCGCCACGTCTCGCTCGATATCGACGGCGCCGACCTCCTCGCCGCCGGCGTCCCACAGGGCGAGGCCATCGGCCGCGGCCTCGCCGCCGCGCTGCGCGCCCGGCTCGACGGCGACGCGCCGGACCGCGCCGCTCAGCTCGCCATCGCTGCCAACGCCGAGGACCGGGAAGCTGGGTCCGCATAGCGACCCCAGATTCACGGTCCTCGCCCGAATACCATCTCCACCTTGCAGCTTCCCGCCCCGTTCGAGCCGATCGGCGACCACATCGGCATCGCGCTGCCCGGCGGGCGGGCGCTGTTCACGACGCGGCGGGGTGGGGTGTCGACGGGGCCGTACGAGAGCCTCAACCTCGGCCGCTGGACCGACGACGACCCGGACGCCGTGGCAGCCAACCGCGCCAGGCTTGCGGCCACCGTCGGCGTCGCCCTCGATGCGGTCGTTCAAGGACGGCAGGTCCACGGCATACGCGTCGAGCGGCGCGCACAGCCGTCGGAGCACGTCCGAGACGCCGACGGTCAGGCGACGTCGACGCCCGGGCTCGCCCCGCTCGTCCTGACCGCCGACTGCCTCCCGATTGCGCTGATCAGCCGCCGCGCGGTCGCCATGCTGCACGGCGGCTGGCGCGGACTTGCGGGCGGGATCATCGCGGAGGGCGTCGCGGCACTCAAAGAGCTCGGCGACGACGGTCCGCTCGCCGCCGCGATCGGGCCCGGCGCCGGTGGCTGCTGCTACGAGGTCGGCGGAGAGGTCCACGCCGCGTTCGCCGAGCGCCACGGCGACGCGGTGCGCGACGGGCGCCGGCTCGACCTGAAGGCCGTCGCGCGCCGCGAGCTGAACGCCGCCGGCGTCGAGGACGTCCACGACGCCGGGCTCTGCACGCTCTGCGTCGACCCGGGGCTGTTCTTCTCGCACCGTCGCGACGGCGGCATCACCGGCCGGCAGGCGGGGATCGCATGGCGGAGCTGATCAGCGGCCTCGACGCCGAGCGCGTCCGCGCGAACGTCGCCGAGGCGCGCGAGCGGATCGCGCAGGCGGCGCAGCTCGCCGGCCGCGACCCCGCCGACGTCGAGCTGCTCGCCGCCGTGAAGTACGTGCCTCTCGCCGAGCTGGGCGTGCTCGCGGAGGCGGGCCTGACACTGCTGGGCGAGAACCGCGCGCAGGACCTGGAGGCGAAGGCGGCAGCGTGGGTCGGCGCCGGCTTCACCTGGGACTTCATCGGCCACCTGCAGAGCCGCAAGGTGCGCCAGGTCGTTCCGCACGTGCGGCTGATCCACTCGGTCGCGAGTGACTCCGTCCTGGAGCAGCTCGCGAGATACGCGTCGCCACACCCCGACTTCGGCGTCCTGATCGAGGTGAACGTTGCGGAGGAGACGTCGAAGAGTGGGATCGCGCCTAACGAACTGGGCGCGTTCGCCGAGCGCTGCCCGGTCCCGGTGCGCGGCCTGATGACGATGCCGCCGCTCGCCGCCCGCCCGGAGGACAACCGCCGGCACTTCGCTGCGCTGCGTGCGCTGGCCGACCGCCACGGGCTGCGGCACTGCTCGATGGGCACCTCGCAGGACTACGAGGTAGCGGTCGAGGAGGGCGCCACGATCGTGCGTCTGGGCACCACGCTGTACCGCTGAAACGGCTCCAACGGGCCGGTTGGCCCCGCAAGGGAGCATAATTCCGTTGCAGGGATCCACGCCCGTGGCGCGAACCCCTCATCCGTCATGGCTTTCCGCGATACCTGGCACCGCACACTCGTCTACTTCGGCCTCGCGGTCGAGGACGACTACGAGGACGACCAGACGGTCGCGTACCACGAGCCGGAGGCCGAGCTGGAGGACCGCTACCGCGAGCGCCCCAACGTACGCCGCCTCAGCTCCTCGCGCCGCCGCCGTGACGAGATCGACGACATCTTCGCCGACGACCCCGGCACCGAGCGGCGCACGAGCGTGCTGCGCCCCGTCGGGGGAACTGGCCCGCGCAACGGCCGCGGCGACGTGCGCGTGCATCTGGTGATCCCGAAGTCCTTCAACGACGCCCAGGACGTGGCAGACAAGTTCAAGGACGCGATCCCCGTGATCCTCAACCTCCAGGGCTCCGACACCGACCTGGCGAAGCGCCTGATCGACTTCTCCAGCGGTCTCACCTATGCGCTCGATGGTGGCATGCAGCGCATCGCCGACAAGGTCTTCCTGCTCACGCCGCGCAACGTCGAGGTCTCCGCCGAGGAGCGCGCGCGGTTGATCGAGAAGGGCTTCTTCAACCAGAGCTGAGCGCGGGCTGGCGGGATCGAGGATCCCGCGCCGCGGCAGGTACGCTTCCGATCCCATGCGCGTCGGACTGATCGGAGCAGGCAACATGGCATCCGCGCTGGCGCGCGGGTGGGGCGATCCCGTGCTCTGCACGGACGCGATCCCCGCAAGGGCGGCCGCCCTCGTCGCGGAGCTGGGTGGCGAGGTCGCGTCCTCCAATGCCGAGCTGGCCGCGCGTGCCGACGTCGTCGTGTTGTGCCACAAGCCCGACCAGCTGGAGTCGGTCGCGGTGGACGTCGCGCCGCACGCCAAAGCCGTCGTCTCGATCCTCGGTGGCGTGCCGCTGGAGCGCTTGCGCGCCGCCTACCCTGGCGTGCCCGTCATCCGCCTGATGCCGAACGTCGCGGTCGAGGTCGGCCAGGGCGTCATCTGCGTCTCGCGCGGCGACGACGTGCCCGCCGTGCTGGCCGGCGACATCGTCGCGCTGCTGGAGCGCGCCGCGACGGTCGTGACGATCGACGAGAAGCTGATGGAGGTCGCGACCGCCGTGATGGGCGTCGGGCCCGCGTACGTGTCGCTGTTCCTCGAGGCGCAGGTCGACGCGGCCGTGCGGCTCGGCATGCCGCCCGACCTGGCGGCGCAGCTCGCGACGCAGACGGCTGCCGGCACCGCGGCGCTGATCGCGGCGCGCGACTACGACACGCTCGCGGTGCGGCGGGCGGTCACCTCGCCCGGCGGCTCGACCGCGCGTGGCCTGGCCGCGCTCGACGCCGGCGGCTTGCGCGCTGCCTTCCAGGCCGCGGCCGAGGCGGTCGTGCACGGGGGCAAGAAGTGAGCGCTGCGGTCCTGCTGCTCGCGACCGTGCGCCACGACATCGCCCGCTACGTCGACGCGCTCTTCCTCGTCTACCTGATCCTGATCTTCGCCTACATCGTCGTCAGCATCATGTTCTCGGTCGGGATCCGGCCGCCGTACTCGCGCTGGTCGAACGCGCTGTTCGGCTTCCTGCGCGACGTCGTGGAGCCGTACCTGCGCATCTTCCGGCGCTTCCTGCCGATGCTCGGGCCAATCGATCTGAGCCCGATGATCGCGACGTTCGTGCTGATCATCGCCCGCACGATCGTCGTCAGCCTGATCGACGGCTGATGGAGGCCGCGGGGGAGACGATGAGCGCTCCCCGTACGCGCGCAGCCGGCTGGGCGCGCGCCGGGCTCGTGGTTCTGTTCGTGCTCGCGCTCGACCAGGCGACGAAGGCGCTGGTGCGCGGCTCGCTCGCGCCCGGCGAGGAGAACGAGCTGCTGCCGTTCCTCTCGTTCGTGCACGTCCACAACCCCGGCGTCGCGTTCGGCTTCCTCGGCGACGGCGGCCTGCCGGTGCTGCTCGTGACGGCCGCCGCGCTGACGCTGCTGGTCGGCTACTTCGCCCGCCACACGCAGCGCGCGTTGCTGTGGCTCCCGACCGGGCTGCTGCTCGGCGGCGCGCTCGGCAACCTGCTCGACCGCATCCACCAGGGCTACGTGACCGACTTCATCCACTTCCCACACTGGCCGGCGTTCAACGTCGCCGACGTGTGCATCACCGGCGGCGTGGTCGCGCTGGTGCTCGTACTGGAGCGCAATGGGCGCCCTGACGCGGCTTGAGGTCCCCGCCGCGGCGGAGGGGGAGCGGCTCGACCAGTTCCTGGCCGAGCCGCTCGGTTCCCGCGCGCAGGCGCAGAAGGCGATCGACGCCGGCCGCGTGCGCGTGGACGGTGCGGAGCAGCCCAAGCGCCACCGCGTGGCGGCCGGCGAGGTCGTGGAGGTCGAGCCGGAGGAGCGCCCGACCCCGCAGGACGTCGCCAACGTCCCCTTCGAAGTCGTCTACGAGGACGACCACCTGCTCGTCGTCGACAAGCCGGCGGGCGTCGTCGTGCACCCGGCGCGCGGCCATCGCGGCGCGACGCTGTCGGAGGCGCTGGCCGGGCGCGCGTCGGGCGGGGAGGACCCGGCCCGCGCCGGGATCGTCCACCGCCTCGATCGCGAGACGTCCGGCCTGCTCGTCGTCGCCAAGTCCGACGCGGCGCACCGCGCGCTGCAGGAGGCGATCCGCGAGCGCACGGTCCGCCGCGAGTATCTGGCGCTCGTGGAGGGCTGCCCGCCGGCCCGCAGCGGCACGATCGACGCCCCGATCGGCCGTGACCGCCGCGTGCGCACGCGCATGTCGACGCAGACGGACGAGCCGCGCGAGGCGCGCACGCACTTCGAGCTGGAGCGCGCCGTCGGCGGCGCGACGCTGCTGCGCGTCACGCTGGAGACCGGTCGCACGCACCAGATCCGTGTGCACCTGCAGGCGATCGGCCATCCGGTCGCGGGGGACCCGGAGTACGGCACCGCGGGGCGCTTCGGACTCCCGCGTCAGTTCCTCCATGCCGCTCGCCTGGCCTTCGATCATCCGGTGACCGGAGAGCGGATCGACGTCAGCTCGCCGCTGCCGCCCGACCTCGCCGGAGTGCTGGAGCGCCTGCGGGCCGAGGTTGCGACGGGAAACGCGTAGAATCACGCGGAACTAACCAGTCCTCGACCCCGGTCGGCACGGGACTCGCGACCCTGCCCGGTGCGCCGCACCGGGAACGCGACGTCTTCGGCCGGGAATCCGCACCATCATCCAAGGGAGCATCACCGTGGCTCAGGTAGGCATAAAAGAGCTGCTGGAGGCCGGCGTCCACTTCGGCCACCAGACACGCCGCTGGAACCCCAAGATGCGGCGCTTCATCTTCGGAGAGCGCGAAGGCATCTACATCATCGACTTGCTGAAGACGGACGCGTTGCTGCAAGAGGCGCGTGAGTTCGCCTCGGCGCTCGCCCACCGCGGCGGGACCGTCCTCTTCGTCGGGACCAAGAAGCAGGCGCGCGACGCCGTCAAGGAGGCCGCTGAGGCCGCCGGGCAGCCGTACGTCAACCACCGTTGGCTCGGCGGGCTGCTGACGAACTTCCAGACGATCTCCAACCGCATCCAGCGCCTGCACGACCTCGAGCGCTACGAGGCCGAGGGCCAGCTCGCGCTCCTGCCGACGCGCGAGCGGATGGCCGCCCAGGCCGACCTCGCGAAGCTCCAGGCGAACCTCGGCGGCGTCAAGAACATGGGCCGCATCCCCGATGCGATGTTCGTCGTCGACCTCAAGGTCGAGGCGATCGCGATCGCCGAAGCGCGCCGTCTGCGGATCCCGATCATCGGGCTCGTCGACACGAACTGCGACCCGGACGGCATCGACTTCGTCATCCCCGGCAACGATGACGGGATCCGCGCCTGCAGCGTGATCGCGCAGTCGCTCGGCGGCGTCATCGGCGAGGGCAACGCGATCTTCCGCGCCGAGGAGGAGCGCATGCGCAAGGAGGCCGAGGAGAAAGCCCGCATCGAGGCCGAGGCGCGTGCCGCGCGCGAGGCGGAGGAGCAGGCCAAGCGCGACGCCGAGGAGAAGGCCCGCAAGGAGGCCGAGGAGGCCAAGCGCGCCGCGGAGCAGGCTGCCGCCGCCGAGCAGGCCGCTGCCACGCAGCAGGCGCAGGCCGCGGCTGCTCCGGCAGCGCCCGCCGCCGAGCAGGCGAAGCCCACCGCTCCGGCTGCGCCCGCCACCGAGCAGGCCAAGCCCGCTGAGCCGGCCGCGCCTTCGAAGCCGGAGGCTCCGGCCGCACCGGCGGAGCCCGCCAAGGCTGAGGCTCCGGCCGCGCCGCAGGAGCCGGAGGCCGCCGCGGCCCCGGCTGAGCCCGAGGCACCGGCCGCGCCGGCCGCCGAGGAGCCCGCCGCACCCGCCGAGCAGGCCCCGGAGCCGGTCGTGGCACCCGCGACCAACGGCACCGACGAGACGAAGACGCCAGAGGGGGACACGGCAGCATGAGCATCACCGCACAGGACGTGAAGGCCCTGCGCGAGCGCACCGGCGCCGGAATGATGGACTGCAAGAAGGCCCTCGTCGAGGCCGACGGCGACATCGAGAAGGCGGTCGAGGCGCTGCGCGTGAAGGGCATCGCGAAGGCGGAGAAGCGCGGCGAGCGCGCCGCCTCCGAGGGAACCGTGCAGACCTACATCCACTCCAACGGCAAGATCGGCGTGCTCGTCGAGGTCAACTGCGAGACCGACTTCGTCGCCCGCAACGACGACTTCGTCTCTTTCGCCCGCGACCTCGCGCTGCACATCGCTGCCGCTGCGCCGGTCTCCGTCGACGAGGACGGCGTGCCGGCCGACGACATCGAGCGCGAGCGCCGCATCGCCGAGGAGCAGTTCGCCGACAAGCCCGACAACATCCGCGGCAACATCGTGCAAGGCAAGGTCGACTCGTGGCTGAAGGACGTCGTGCTGCTGAAGCAGCCGCACGTCAACGGCGAGAAGTACGAAGGCCGGACGATCGAGGAGATCCGCACCGAGATCGCTTCGAAGACCGGCGAGAACGTCGTCATCCGCCGCTTCGCGCGGTTCGCCGTTGGCGACTGAGCCCGAATCCGTCGGCGGGGGTGGACTCGCCCCCGTCTACCGGCGCATCCTCGTCAAGCTCTCCGGCGAGGCGCTGCTCGGCTCCCAGGAGTACGGCGCCGACCCGGTGCGCCTGCAGGAGATCGCACGCCAGATCGCTCACGTCCACGGACGCGGCGTCGAGATCTCGATCGTCGTCGGCGGCGGCAACATCTTCCGCGGCATGGCTGCCCAGGCCGCCGGGATGGATCGCGCCACCGGCGACTACATGGGCATGCTCGCGACGGTGCTGAACGCGCTCGCGTTGCAGGACACGCTGGAGAAGGCCGGCGTGCCCACGCGCGTGCTGTCGGCGCTGACGATCTCCGAGGTCGCCGAGCCCTACATCCGCCGCCGCGCGATGCGCCACCTCGAGAAGGGCCGCGTCGTGATCTTCGCGGCCGGTACCGGCAACCCGTTCTTCACGACCGACACGGCCGCCGCGCTGCGCGCGACCGAGACGCATGCCGAGGTGATCCTGATGGCGAAAAACGGGGTGGAGGGCGTCTACACCGCCGACCCGGCGACCGACCCCGACGCCGAGTTCATCCCCGAGATCACGCACATGGAGGCGGTGCAGCGCGGCCTGCGCGTGATGGACACGACGGCGCTCACGCTCTGCATGGAGAACAAGCTGCCGATCGTCGTCTTCAACATGGGCGACGAACGGAACATCGACCGGATAGTGTGCGGCGACCGCGTCGGCACATTGGTGAGGACATGATCGAAGAGCTCTTGGAGGACGCGCGCGAGCGCATGGCAAAGTCGGTCGAGTCGACCCGTCACGAGTTCGGCTCCGTGCGCACGGGACGCGCCACGCCGGCCCTGCTGGACCGCATCATGGTCGAGTATTACGGCGCGAGCACGCCGCTCAAGCAGCTCGCGACGATCAACGCGCCGGAAGCGCGGTTGCTGTCGATCCAGCCGTTCGACAAGAGCGCAATCAAGGCGATCGAGAAGTCGATCCTCGAATCCGACGTCGGCCTCACGCCCAACAGCGACGGCAACATCATCCGCCTCAATATCCCCGACCTGACGGAGGAGCGTCGCAAGCAGCTCGTCAAGGTCGTGCGCGGGATCGCTGAGGAGGGCCGCATCGCAGTGCGCAACGTGCGCCGCGACGTGATGCACGACTTGCGCGAGCTGAAGGAAGCCGGCGAGGCGGGCGCCGACGACGAGCACCGCGCCGAGGGCGAGCTGCAGAAGCTGACCGACGAGAAGGTCGCCGAGCTCGACTCACTGCTGAAGCACAAAGAGGACGAGATCCTCGAGGTCTGAGGGTCCGACGGTCCGTGCCCGACTCCGACGCTGCCGACGAAGCCGCCCGCGCCCGCAACGTCGCGATCATCACCGACGGCAACGGCCGTTGGGCCGAGCAGCGCGGACTGGCCGTCACCGAGGGCCACAGAGCAGGCGCCGAGAACGTCAAGGCGCGCCTGAAGGACGCCGTCGAGCTGGGGATCGAGCAGCTCACGATCTACGCGTTCTCGACCGAGAACTGGGCGCGCTCGATCGACGAGGTGAAGGCGCTCGTGAAGATGTTCAGCGAGTACATCGACCGCGAGACGCCCGAGCTGCACGAGGAGGGCGTGCGGTTGCGCTTCATCGGCCGCCGCGATCCGCCGGTGCCGCCGAAGATCGTCGAGCAGATGGAGTGGGCCGAGGCGCTCACGGCCGGCAACGACCGCATCACCTTCTTCATCCCCTTCAACTACGGCGGGCGAGCGGAGATCGTCGACGCGGCGCGCAGCTTCACCGGAACGACCGAGGAGGAGTTCCGCGCGCATCTCTACGCGCCGGAGATGCGCGATCCCGACGTCGTCATCCGCACGAGCGGCGAGCAGCGCCTGTCGAACTACCTGCTGTGGCAGACCGCGTACTCCGAGCTGATCTTCCGCGAGGAGCTGTGGCCGGACTTCGACCGTGCGGCGCTCGAGGACGCGCTCGGGGAGTTCCAGCGCCGCCGGCGCCGCTTCGGGGGGCGTGTGGCGTGAGCAGCGGCGGCGGGCTCCCGCGCAGGCGGACGCCGGTGGCGGCGCGCCGACCCGCGGGCCGGCGCGGTGCAGGCGGCGAGCGCCCGCCCCGCGGCGGCCGGCAGCGTTCCGACTTCGCCGCGCGCCTGATCGTCGCGATCCCCGCCGCGCTGGCGGTCATCGTCGTCAACGCCGTCGGCGGGCTCGTCTGGACGCTCGCGCTGCTGGCGGTCGGCTGCGTCTGCCTGCACGAGCTCTACGAGCTGCTGAAGCCCGTCAAGCCGGTCCGGCTCGCTGGCTTCCTCGCGCTCGCCGGCCTGCTCGCCGCGGCGCTCTACGGCACGCAGTTCCACATCCTGCTGGCAGCCGTCGCCGCCGTGCCGGTCTTGTTCGCGCTGACCTCCTGGGGGCCGAGCCGCGACGAGGCGACGCTTGCGATGGCCAGCACGCTCTTCGGCGTCTACTGGATCGGCTTCGCGCTCGCCCACGCCGTCCTGTTGCGCGACCTCCCACACGGCGACGCGATCGTCATCGACGTGCTCGTCGGCACCTTCATCGGCGACACCGGCGCCTACTTCGGCGGGCGCTTGTTCGGCCGCCGCCCGCTCGCTCCGCGGATCTCCCCGAACAAGACCGTCGCCGGCCTCGTGATCGGCATGGGAACCGCGCTCGCCGCCGTCTTCATCGCAGGGCTCTACCAGGACTGGCTCTCAAGCACCGATGCCCTCCTGATCGGCCTCGGCGTCGCAATCGCCGCCCCGATCGGCGACCTCTTCGAGTCCTTCGTCAAGCGCGACGTCGGCATCAAGGACTCCGGCAAGGCCTTCGGCGCCCACGGCGGTGCGCTCGACCGCGTCGATGCTGCACTGTTCGCGGCGGTCGTCGGCTACTACGTCTGGTACGCGCTGGCGTAGGCCGGCGCCGGGCGCGTGTCGTCTCCCAGATCGTCGGCTCCGCGCATCCACGTCGGTCCCTTCGCTGACGCGGGCGTGATCGCCGTGCTCAAGGCGGCGGGTGCGCGGGTCGTGCCCGCCGAAGACGCCGAGGCGCTCGTATGGGTGGGCGAGGAGGAAGGACTCGCCGACGTCCTGACGCCCGCGATCCGCTGGGTCCAGCTTCCCAGCGCGGGGATCGAGGGCTACCTTGGGACCGGCGCCATGGACGACGCGCGCATCTGGACCGCCGTCACCGGGGCGTACGGACGAGCGGTGGCGGAGCAGGCGCTCGCGCTGATGCTCGCCGGCTTGCGCCGGCTCCACGTGTTCGCGCGGTCCGCCAGTTGGGACCCGCGTCCCGGTCGCTCGCTCGACGGCGCCACGATCGCGGTCGTCGGCGCCGGAGGGATCGGCCGCGCGCTGATCGAACTGCTCGCGCCCTGGGATGTGCGCGTGCTGGCCGTCACCCGCAGCGGCCGCGCCGTCGAGGGTGCCGCCGTGAGCCTGCCGGCCGAGCGCCTCGCCGAGGTGTGGCCGGCGGCGGACGTCGTCGTGCTCTGCGCGCCCGCGACGTCCTCGACTGCGCACATGGTCGGCGAGCAGCAGCTGCGCGCGCTGCGCGAGGACGCCTGGCTCGTGAACGTCGCGCGCGGCGCCTTGATCGACACCGATGCGCTCGTGCGCGCGCTCGCCGAGGGCTGGATCGCCGGCGCAGCGCTCGACGTGACCGATCCGGAGCCGCTGCCCGACGGCCATCCGCTGTGGAACGAGCCGAGGGCGCTGATCTCGCCGCACGTCGCCAATCCACCGGCCACGGCCATACGCGCGTACCAGCAGCACCTCGCCGAGAACGTCCGCCGCTTCGCCGCTGGCGAGCCGCTGCTCGGCGTCGTCGACCTCGCACGCGGCTACTGAGCACAGGCGACCGGCGGCTGCCGCTTAGGTCGCGCACATCGCGCCACCTACAATGAGGTGCCCCTGATGTCCCGCCGCCTTCTCATCCTCGGCTCGACGGGCTCGATCGGCACGCAGGCGCTCGACGTCGTCTCGCGGTCGGACGAGCTGGAGCTCGTCGGCCTCTCGGCCGAGTCCTCGTGGGAGGCGCTCGTTGCGCAGGCCCGCGATCTCGGCGTGCGGCGGATCGCCCTCGCGGACGAGGACGCCGCGGCGCGTGCGGCCGAGGCGTGGACGGACGGCGAGGTCCTGAGCGGCGCTGAGGGGCTCGTGCGGCTCGTCGTGGAGTCGGACGCGGACCTCGTGCTGAACGCGCTGGTCGGCTCGGCGGGGCTCGGGCCGACGGTCGCGACGCTCGGCGAGGGGATCGACCTGGCGCTCGCGAACAAGGAGTCGCTCGTCGTCGGCGGCGAGCTGGTGACGCAGCTGGCGGAGGCGACGGGGGCGCAGATCATCCCGGTCGATTCCGAGCACTCGGCGATCCATCAGCTGCTTGCGGGGGAGGCGGCCGGCGCCGTCGACCGCCTCGTGCTGACCGCATCCGGCGGGCCGTTCCGGGGCCGCACCGCGGCCGAGCTCGTGGACGTGACGGTCGAGCAGGCGCTCGCGCACCCGACCTGGGCGATGGGCGGCAAGATCACGATCGACTCGGCGACGCTGATGAACAAGGGCTTGGAGCTGATCGAGGCGCACCACCTCTTCGGCACGCCGTACGAGCGGATCGACGTGGTCGTGCATCCGCAGTCGATCGTCCACAGCCTGATCCAGCTGTGCGACGGGTCGACGCTCGCACATCTCGGGTATCCGGACATGCGCGTGCCTATCTCCTACGCGCTGCACCACCCCGAGCGCGCGGAGGTGCCGGTCGCGCCGCTCGACCTGGCGGCCCTCGGCTCGCTCACGTTCGAGGAGCCGGACACGGAGACGTTCGCGTGCCTGCGGCTCGCACGCGAGGCGGGGGAGGCGGGCGGCACCGCGCCGTGCATCCTCAACGCTGCCAATGAGGTTGCGGTGCATGCGTTCCTCAACGGCCGGCTCGGCTTCAGCGGCATCGCCGACGTGATCGCGCGCACGCTGGAAGCCGTGCCGTCCGGGCGCATCCATGCCTTCCAGACGCTCTACAAGGCCGACGGCGATGCCCGCGACGTCGCGCGGGATCTCGTGAAGGAGCGCGCCGCCGCATGAACTGGTTCCTCGCCTTCGCCGGCTTCGCCGTGCTGATCATCCTGCACGAGGCGGGCCACTTCGTCGCGGCCAAGGCGGTTGGCATGCGCGTGGAGCGCTTCATGCTGTTCTTCGGTAAGCCGCTCGTGTCGTTCCGCCGCGGCGAGACGGAGTACGGGATCGGTGGGATCCCGCTCGGCGGCTACGTGAAGATCACCGGCATGAACCCGCGCGAGGAGCTCGCGCCCGAGGTCGCGCACCGCGCTTATTACCGCCAGCCGGTCTGGAAGCGGATCGTCGTGATCTCCGCGGGACCCGCGGTCAACGTCGCGATCGCGTTCCTGATCCTGTGGGCCCTCTTCATGTCGAACGGCGAGGCGGTCTCGACGCATCGCGTCGACAAGAGCGGGCTGGAGCAGCCGGCGCGCGGCGTCCTGCTGCCGGGCGACCGGATCGTCAGCGTCGACGGCGTGCGGGGCGACGCGACGGCAGTCGCCAAGCAGGTCGCGAGCCATCGCTGCAAGGGCACGCCCCGCGACGGCTGCATCGCCACGACGCCCGCGCATGTCGTCGTCGAGCGTGACGGGCAGCCCCTCGGCTTCGACATCAGCCCCCGCTACGACGCCGCCGCTGGCATCAAGCGCACCCGCCTCGGCTTCCGCTACGCCGTCGGCACGCACGACCTGGGCCCGATCACCGCCGCCGACCGCAGCGTCACCGGCATGTGGGACGTCTCGAAACGCACCGTCACCGTCTTCTCGCGCATCTTCAATGCGGAGGAGCGCAAGCAACTGAGCGGCGTCGTCGGGTCCTACGAGGTCACGCGCCAGTCGTTCGGGTTCAGCACGACGCGCGCGCTGACGATCCTCGCGCTGATCTCGCTGTCGCTGGCGATCATCAACCTGTTCCCGTTCCTGCCGCTTGACGGCGGCCACATCTTCTGGGCGCTCGCCGAGAAGGTGCGTGGACGGGCGATCCCCTTCTCGATCATGGAGCGCGCCAGCGCGGTGGGCTTCGTGCTCGTGATCATGCTGTTCGTGATCGGCCTCTCGAACGACATCGGCCGATTGCAGAACGGCGGCTTCAACGTGCGCTGAGCGGCCCCGCTATCGTCGCCCTGGCTGGCCAGCCGGACAACGCGACGCGGAGGAGAACACGATGGAGGGGAGCACGATCGCGCAAGACGCGCCGCAGGCCGTCGAGGCGGCGACGCTCGGCGAGGCGCTGCGGCGCACCGCGGCCGCGCATCCGGGGCTGGTGGCGATCCGCACGCTCGACGACTCCGTCTCGCTGACCTGGTCCGACGTCCGCGAACGTGTCGACGCGATCGCTGCCGGGCTCGCGGGACTTGGACTCGAGCGCGGCGACACGCTCGCGCTGATGCTCGGCAACCGCCCCGAGTTCCATCTCTGCGACTTGGCGGCCGTCACGCTCGGCGCGACGCCGTTCTCGATCTACCAGACCTCAAGCCCGGAGCAGATCCAGTACGTGATGAGCGACGCGGCGGCGCGCGTCGCCGTCGTCGAGCAGGCGTACTTGCCGGCGCTGCTGCAGGCGCGCGCCGAACTGCCGGCGCTGAAGCACGTGATCGTGGTCGACGGGGAGGCGCCGGAGGGAACCGTGGCGCTCGCCGACGTGGAGGGCTCCAACCCCGGCTTCGACGTCGACGCGGCACTCGCGGCCGTGCAGCCCGACGACATCGTGACGCTGATCTACACGTCCGGCACGACCGGGCCGCCGAAGGGCGTCGAGCTGACGCACCGCGCGGTGCTGAGCGCGGTCGGCAGCGTGCTCGACATGATCGACCTCGCGCCCGGCTCGAAGGTGATCTCGTGGCTGCCGGCTGCGCACATCGCCGAGCGCAACGCGCACCACGTCGTCCCAGTCGTCTACGCCTGCACGATCACGATCTGCCCGGACCCGCGCCAGATCGTCCAGGTACTCCCGCAGGTGCGCCCGAACTGGTTCTTCGCCGTCCCGCGCGTGTGGGAGAAACTGAAGGCGGGGCTCGAGTCGATGCTCGCCGCCCAGCCCGAGGAGGCCCGCACGCGCGTCCAGGGCGCGATCGACGCCTCAGTGCAAGCGCTGCGACTGCGCCAGGCCGGCGAGCCGGTGCCGGCCGCGCTGGCGGCCGTCGTCGAGCAGGCCGACAAGGAACTGTTCTCGAACCTGCGGACGATGCTCGGGCTCGACCAGCTCGTCGCCGTCAACGTCGGCGCGGCGCCGACGCCGCCCGAGGTGATCGAGTTCTTCCACGCCGTCGGGATCGAGCTGGCCGAGCTGTGGGGCATGTCTGAGACGTGCGCGGCCGGCACCTGCAACCGCCCGGGCGAGGTGCGGATCGGCACCGTCGGTCCGGCGTCGCCGGGCGTCGAGTTGAAGCTGGCCGACGACGGCGAGCTGCTGATCCGCGGCGACTTCATGATGCGCGGCTACCGCAACCAGCCCGACAAGACGTCCGAGTCCTACACCGCCGACGGCTGGTTTGCGACCGGCGACGTCGCCGAGATCGATGTTGACGGCTACGTGCGGATCGTTGACCGCAAGAAGGAGCTCATCATCAACGCGGCCGGCAAGAACATGTCGCCGGCGAACATCGAGTCGACCGTGAAGGCGGCGAGTCCGCTGATCGGGCAGGTCTGCGTGATCGGCGACGCGCGGCCCTACAACGTCGCGTTGATCGTCCTCGACGCTGACTTCGCACCGGTGTGGGCGGGGCAGCACGGGCTGGAGGGCCTCGACCTGGCTGGGTTGGCGCGCGAGGACGCGGTGCGCGCGGCCGTGCAGGAGGGCGTCCACGCGGCCAACGCAAAGCTCGCCCGCGTGGAGCAGGTCAAGAAGTTCACGTTGGTCGAGGGCGACTGGTTGCCCGGCGGCGACGAGCTGACGCCGACGATGAAGCTCAAGCGGCGGCCGATCGGCGAGAAGTACGCGGCTGCGATCGAGGAGCTGTACGCCGGCTGAACTCTGCTCGGGCTGGGCCCGTCGCGCTGCCGAACTGCTTGCTGGGGTGAGGGGTTGTGCCGGCCGGGTTGGCGCTGATCTCGGCCGACTGTCCTGTTCTGTGGTCGCAGGACGACCATAGGGCAGGACGGTTGTCGACCGCGAACCCGTGGGGTCGTCTCGTACACTCCAGGAGATGGCCTCTTTGCGGCAGATTCACGTCGGGGGCGTGGCGATCGGTGGCGGTGCGCCGGTTGCTGTGCAGACGATGACGAAGACGGAGACGGCGGATCTCAAGGCGACGATGGCGCAGATCCACCGCGTTGCGGAGGCTGGCGCGGACATCGTGCGCTGTGCCGTGCCGCGCGACGAGGACGTGGAGGCGCTGAAGACGATCGTGCGGGAGTCGCCGATCCCGATCATCGCGGACATCCACTTCAACCACACGCTGGCGTTGAAGGCGTTGGATGCGGGGGCCCACTGCGTGCGGCTCAACCCAGGCAACATCGGCGGTCCGGACAAGGTCGCGGAGGTCGTTGCGAAGGCGAAGCAGCTCGGCACGCCGCTGCGGATCGGCGTCAACTCCGGCTCGCTGCCGAAGCACCTGCATGCGCTGGAGCGCGAGAACAGCGTCGAGGCGCTCGTGACGGCGGGTGTGGAGTTTGTGGAGCTGATGGAGCGCCTCGACTTCGACAACTTCAAGGTCTCGATCAAGTCGACGAACGTGCCGAACACGATTGCGTCGAATCGGCTGCTGTCGCAGCGGATCCCGTACCCGATCCATCTCG
Source organism: uncultured Actinomycetes bacterium (assembly GCA_963774115.1). Taxonomy (GTDB): domain Bacteria; phylum Actinomycetota; class Thermoleophilia; order Solirubrobacterales; family Solirubrobacteraceae; genus Conexibacter. The sequence goes on from CAVZDN010000002.1 coordinate 27,757, forward strand.
GCATCACCGAGGCGGGCACGAAGTGGTCGGGCTCGCTGAAGAGCGCGGTGGGCCTCGGCACGCTCCTCGCCGACGGGATCGGCGACACGATCCGCATCTCGCTCTCCACCTTCCATGCGGAGGAGGAGGTGAAGGTCGCGTGGGAAATCCTCAAGGCGCTGCAGCTGCGCGAGCGCGGGCCGGTCCTGATCGCGTGCCCGACGTGCGGCCGGCTGCAGTTCGACATGGACACGGTCGTCGCGGACATCGAGAAGCGTCTGGAGGCGTACGATGACCCGATCGAGGTCGCGGTGCTCGGCTGCGCGGTCAACGGGATCGGCGAGGCCTCGCACGCGGACTTCGGCATCACGGGCGCCAAGAACGAGGGACTGATCTTCAGCCGCGGCAAGGCGCTGCGCAAGGTGCCGACCGAGCAGCTCGTGGACACCTTGTTCGCGGAGATCGACAAGTACGTCGGCTCTAAGCGCATCGACGTCGACGAGCGCGAGGCGGCCGAGGGCGCGGCCTGGCTGCAGGCGATCGAGGACGAGAACGTGGACGACATGACGCCCGAGCGGCTGGCGGCACTGGAGAAGGCCAAGCAGGCCGAGCAGGCCGACGAGATGTCGGGCACGCTGCTGGAGACCGTCGCCGAGCGGGCGCGCTTGGACGAGACCGCCTCACCCACTGCCGGCCGTCGGTTCACGCGCACCTGAGAGACGTATGGCGGCGAGTGGCGACATGGCGAACGCTGCGACCGTCGTCCGGACCGGCGTCGGGGAGGTCAGGCCGCTGGAGCGGGCCGACGTGCCACAGGCGGCGGCCATCTTCGGGCGGGCGTTTGCGCCCGACTCGACGGCGGCCGGGCTGGAGCGCCTGCTCGCGAGCGTGGCGCTCGAAGACCCGTGGACCGACCCCGAGCTGCCGTCACTCGTCCTCAACGGCGACGAGGGCGACGTCGTCGGCTTGCTGCTGACCTGCCCGCGCCGGCTCGTCTTCGACGGGCAACCGCTCCGCGCGCTGTGCGGAAGCAACGTGGTCGTCGATCCGGCCGTCCAGGGCAAGGCGCAAGGGATGGCGCTGATCGAGCGCTCCAAGGCGTTTCCGAAGGACTTCGCCTACACCGACGGCGCCACCGACCGCGCGCGGGGGATGCTGGAGCGTGCCGGCTACACCCTGCTCACGCTCGAGTCGCTCGAGTGGACGAGCGTGCTGCGCCCGACGGCGTACTGGCAGGGGCGCCTCTTCACGGGCTCGCGGACGCGCCGGATCGGCGCGATCGGACGCATCCTGGTCAGACCGCTGGACCGCCTGCTCGGCCGTACGCCGTTCGCGCCCGCAGTGCGCACCCCAGGGCTCACCCATGAGCCGCTCACGCCCGCGCTGATGATGGAGCACCTGGAGCAGTTCACGTCGTGGGCACGCTTGCGCGTCGACTACGACATGCCGTTCCTGACCTGGCTGTTCGCGCAGCTCGCCGACGATCATCCGCAGGGCTCGCTCGCCGCCCGACTCGTGCGCCGCGACGGCGAGGCGATCGGCTGGCACATTAGCCTCGTCCCGCGCGGCGGCATCGCGCAGGTGATGCAGATCGTCGCTGCGCCGGGCGATGCCCCGGCGGTGCTCTCGTCGATGCTGGTGCACGCGCGCGAGCTCGGCGCGGTCGCCGCGCGCGGGCGCTTGGAAGCACCGCTGCTTGAGGCGGTCACCGCACGGCGCACCGTGTTGCGTGGCGCAGGCTTCGTCTACGTTCGTGCGCCGAACGATCCTGCGATCGTCTCCGCGATCCAGAGCGGCCATGCGCTCATCACACGGCTCGACGCCGACTGGTGGATCGACCCGGCCGGTCGCTGAGGTCCGGGCCTCGGCCAGCCGGACCGGCGTGCGAGACCACGGCAGCGCGCTAGCCTCGCGCCGCATGCAACTCGTCCACGACCGCATCGGCTCCGGCCCGCCGCTCGTGCTGATCCACGGCATCGGCAGCCGTCGCGGCGTCTGGAAGCCGGTCGTGAAGCGGCTGGCGCGCGAGCACGAGGTGATCGCGATCGACCTGCCGGGCTTCGGCGACTCCGAGCCGCTGCCGGCCGACGTGCCGCCGTCGGTCGACACGCTGACCGACGCGGTCGTCGCGTTCTTTGCCGAGCAAGGACTGGACCGCCCACACGTGGCCGGCAATTCGATGGGCGGCGGGATCTCGCTGGAGCTGGGCCGCCGGGGCGCCGTGTGCTCAGTTGCCGCGCTCTCGCCGATCGGCTTCTGGGCCGGCTGGGAGATCCCTTACGGCCAGCTGATGTTGCGCAACGTGCGCTGGCTCACCCGCCACGCCGGCGATCAGCTCACGCGGGCAGTCCGAACGGGCATCGGCCGGCAGCTCGCGCTCGGGCTCAGCAACGGCCGCCCGCGGCAGCGCGACCCCGACGAGGCGGCCGCCGACATCGCTGCGATGGGCGGCTCGCCGTCGTTCGACGAGGCGCTGCCGCGGATTCGCGGCTACTTCTTCCGCGACGGGGCGGAGCTGAAGGTGCCGGTGACGATCGGCTGGGGGACGAAGGACCGCCTGCTGGTCCCGCGCCAGGCCGAGCGTGCACGCGCCGCGTTGCCGGCTGCGCGCCATGTGCCGCTGCCCGGCTGCGGCCATGTGCCGATGAGCGACGACCCCGAAGGCGTCGCAGAGCTGCTGCTCGCGGCCAGCGCGTAGCTCCCGGCGCAACTCCCTCCGGCGCGCCGGGTTTCACATCTTCGAGACGACACCGCCACAGGTGTCGTTACCCTGCTCGAACGTCTCCCTTCCGCGCAGCGTCCCCGTCATCAAGCAGGGGACCGGCCGCCGGCCGAGAAAGGATCCCCCGTCGTGAAGCTTCGTCGCCGCATGCCCATGCTCGTCATCGCCGCGCTCGCGGTCGGACTGCTCGCGCCCGCCACGAGCGGCGCCTACGTGGTCGGCGTGGGGGACCAGAACCCGGCCTTCTTCACCGATCCGTTCCTGACGCAGCTTGAGCCCGCCCGTGCTCGCTACATCACGCCGTACGACTCGATCTTCAAGGGCCGCGCCACACTCGACGCCTGGATGGATGCTGCGGAGGCCGCCGAGATGGAAGTCGTCGTCGCCTTCAATCCGCCGGCGAGCATGAAGTGCCCGAACATCGGTCGCGCGAAGGGCTGCAAGCCGGTCACGACCGCGCGCTTCCGGGCGGCGTTCAAGGCCTTCCACAGGCGCTACCCGGACGTGCGGATCATCCAGCCGTGGAACGAGGTCAACAACCTCACGCAGCCGACCGCGCACCACCCGGAGGCGGTCGTCTCCTACTACCAGATCGTGCGCTCGGTCTGTCCGGGCTGCACCGTCCTGGGCGCGGACATCCAAGACCTGCCGAACATGGTTCCGTACACGCAGACGCTGCTGGAGGCGTTCCGTGGCGCGCGGGTGCGCACGCCGCGCCTCTGGGGCCTGCACAACTACACGGACACGAACCGCTTCATCAAGGACAAGAACAGCAGCATGCGCAAAGCTGCCAAGCTGCTGCCGGGCAAGATCTGGCTGACCGAGACGGCCGGCCTCTTCCGCTTCCAGCCGCAGAACGCGCGGCAGTCCTTCCGACCCGACCTTGCGCGCCAGAAGCGTGCGATGGAGGCGATCTTCAAGCAGGCGACGCGCTACCGCGCCAAGGTCGCCCGCGTCTACCTCTACGGATGGTTCGCGGGGGCCAAGACGAACCGCTGGGACTCGGGCGTGCTCGACGTGAAGGGCCAGCCGCGGCCCGTCTACGACGTGCTGCAGCAGCACCGGACGCTCTTCTTCTAGCGCGGCAGCGGGTCAGGGGGCGCGCTCGTCTAGGCTTCGCGCTCGCATGACCCGCCTCTCCGCCTACCTTCTGCCGACCGAGAAGCAAGCTCCCGCCGACGCGGAGGCGATCTCGCACAAGCTGATGGTGCGGGCCGGGCTCGTGCGCCAGCTCGGCGCCGGGTTGTGGACCTGGATGCCGGCGGGCTGGCGGGTGCACCAGCGCATCACGGCGATCATCCGCGAGGAGATGGATGCGGCAGGCGCGCAGGAGCTGCTGATGCCGGTGCTGCAGCCGGCGGAGCCGTGGCGGCGCACCGGGCGCCTCGCGATCACCGAGCTGTTCAAGCTTCAAGACCGCAAGGGCGCGGAGATGGCGCTCGCGATGACGCACGAGGAGGTCGCGACGACGCACGTCGCGCAGGTCGTGCGTTCCTACCGCGATCTGCCGCTGACGCTGTACCACTTCCAGGTCAAGGAGCGCGACGAGCCGCGCCCGCGTGCTGGGGTGCTGCGCACGCGCGAGTTCATCATGAAGGACGCGTACTCGTTCGACCGCGACGAGGACGGCCTCGCCGTCAGCTACGACGCGATGACGGCCGCCTACGACCGCATCTTCGATCGCACCGGCCTCGAGTGGTATCGCGTCGAGGGCGACGTCGGGATGATGGGCGGCTCGGGCGCCCACGAGTACATGGCTCCTTGCGCGGCAGGCGAGGACGAGGTCGCGCTTGCGCCCGGCTATGCCGCGAACGTCGAGATCGCGAGCGCCGATCCGCAGCCGGTCGTGCTGGCCGCGCCGCTTGGCGCGCCCGAGGAGGTGCACACGCCGGGGCTGACGACCGTCGAGGAGGTCGCCGGCAACCTCGGCGTGCCGCACGGCGCGCTGCTGAAGGCCTACCCGGTGATGGTGGAGGGCCGCGGACTCGTGCTCGTCGTTGTGCGCGGCGACCATCGCGTCAATGAGATCAAGCTGCGCAACGCGCTGGGCGCCGACTGCCGTGCCGCGAAGCCGGACGAGTTCGCGCAGAAGATCGGTCCCGCCGGCTACATCGGCCCGGTCGGCGCGAACGCGCCGGTGCTGCTGGACGCGGCCGTTGCCGACGGCGGCTACGTGGTCGGCGCGAACCGGCCGGACTTCCACCTGCGCGGCGTCGAGCCGGGCCGTGATTTCGCGTTCGAGCGTGCTGACGTACGCACGGTCGAGGCGGGGGACACGGTCGGCGGCCAGGCGATCCGCATCGAGAAGGCGATCGAGGTCGCGAACATCTTCAAGCTGGGAACGCGCTACACGGAAGCGCTCGGGGCGATGTTCCTCGACGAGTCCGGGACGCAGAAGCCGATCGTGATGGGCTCCTACGGGATCGGCCCGGCGCGCATCGCCGCGGCCGCGGTCGAGCAGACCGCCGACGAGCAGGGGATCGCCTGGCCGCGCGCGATCGCGCCGTTCGACGTCGAGCTGGTCAGCCTCGGCAAGCCAGACACCGACGAGTCCGCGCTCGCCGACCGGATCTACGACGAGCTGCGCGCGCTCGGTGTCGACGTGCTCTACGACGACCGCGACGGCGGCCCCGGCATGAAGTTCGCGGACGCCGAGCTGCTCGGCTGCCCGCTGCGCGTCACGATCGGCAAGCGCACGCTTGACGGCGGCGAGGTGGAGCTGCAGGTCCGTCGCGGGCAGGAGTCGCGCAGCGTGCCGCTCGAGGGGGCCGCGGAGGCGGTGCTCGACCTGTGGCGGACGCTCCCGTAGACGACGCCGCACGGCGCCCGCTGACCGCGCGGCGCCTGCTCGGCCTCGACCGCTCCGGCCCGGCCCCGGCGGCCACCGCCGCGGGCGCGCCGCTGAACCCGTGGACGATCCCGAACGCGATCGGCTTCGCGCGGCTCGCGCTCATCCCGGTCTTCCTCATCGTCGCGTTCTCCAGCGACGACGGCGTCGGAGCGGGTCCCGCGATCCTCTTCGCGGTGATCGGCTGGGGCGACTATGCCGACGGGATGGCGGCGCGCGTCACGCGCCAGTACAGCCGCCTCGGCGCGCTGATGGATCCCGTCACCGACCGGCTGCTGGTGATCTGCGGCGTCGTCGTCTGCTGGCACTTCGAGCTGCTGCCGCGCTGGGCGCTGGCGCTGCTCGTCGCGCGCGAGCTGCTGATGCTCGTGCTCGGGCGCTACAGCCTCTCGCGCGGGGTGGACCTGCGCATCAACTGGCCCGGGCGCCTGGCCGTGGCGCCGGTGATGGGCGGTCTCTTCTTCCCGATGTGCGGGCTGGGAACGCTCGGCGAGGTGCTGCTGTACGTCGGCATCGCGCTCGCTTTGTTGGCGACCGCGCTCTACGTGCGCGACGGTCGTCGTGCGCTGCACGCCGCCTGACCCTCAAGCTCAACTTGAGACCCAGAGCGTTCAGGGTCTATACTCCTGCATCCCGCGTGCCCATGAGGATCGGAGATCAGACGTGATGGACACCTTCCCGGACCTCGGCTCCCTGACGGACCAGGAGCTGAAGGACCTGATCCAGCAGTTGACGGAAGAGGAGCTCGAGATCTCCTACAAGCGCCGGATCTTGCACGGCAAGATCGACATCCTGCGCGCTGAGCTCGTCAATCGCCTGCGCAAGAAGCACGAGGGCGGTCAGGACGTCATCTCGGGCGCGGACGTCGAGCGGCTCACGGACATCCTCGCCGGCCGCGTGACGGCACCGGACCCGGAATAGTCCGGCACACGGCAGCACGGAGGACGCGTGGCACTTCACTGCCCCGAATGCGGCTTCGCCAACGCGGTCGGAGCCAACTACTGCCAGCGCTGCGGGGCGTTCCTCGCTGCCTCGGAGGGCACGAGCAGCGAGACGACCGCGACGTACCGCATCGGCGAGACCGGCGAGATCGAGGCAGTCGAGCTCGAGGAGGTCGTGGCGCGCGGCGCGGCGCTCGTGATCCGCTCCGGCGGCGGCCGCGCTGGTGAGAGCTTTGCGATCGATGGCGAGCGCCTCACGATCGGGCGCCGTCCCGACAGCGACGTGTTCCTCGACGACGTGACGGTCTCCCGCGACCACGCGCTGCTCGTGCGCCGTGGGAGTGACTGGTATCTCGACGACTGCGGTTCGCTGAACGGCACCTACGTCAATCGCGGCCGCATTGAGTCACACCGACTGCAGGACGGCGACGAGCTGCAGATCGGCAAGTACAAGCTCGCCTACCTCTCGCGGTGATCATGGCCACAAGCGCACCGAGACCCCACGAACGTCGCCTCACCGCCCGCGGAGGAGGGCGTGGACGCCGCGCCGCGCGGGCGCCAGAAGTCGCTCACGATCGGCGCTGTCTGCAAGGCGCTCAAGCAGGAGTTTCCGGACATCTCGATCTCGAAGATCCGGTATCTGGAGGACCAGAAGCTGCTGACGCCGCGCCGCACGCAGGGCGGCTACCGCGTCTACACGCAGACCGACGTGCAGCGCTTGCGCACGATCCTGCGCCTGCAGCGCGACGAGTTCCTGCCGCTGCGCGTGATCCGCCAGGAGCTGGCGGGCGGGCGCACCGACGGCGAGGTCGACCCGACGCCGCGCAAGCCGGACGTACGCCACCTCCGCCGCACCGCGGTTGCCGTCAAGAGCCCAGGCGCGCTCTACTCGCTGCAGGACGTCGTGGACGAGACGGGCGCCGACCCCAAGCTCGTGCGCGAGCTGGAGGAGTACGGCGTCATCAAGGGCGAGGTGCGCGCCGGCGCCACCTACTACGACGAGACCGAACGGGAGATCGTGCGCGCCGTCGCCGAGCTCGCGCGCTACGGCGTTGCCGGGCGCAACCTGCGCGTCTTCCGCACGTCCGCCGACCGCGAGTCGGCGCTGCTGCAGCAGATCCTCGCGCCGTCGTTGCGCTCGCGCAATCCCGAGCGGCGCAAGGAGGCAGTCGAGACGCTCAAGAACCTCGCCGCCGTCGCGACGTACCTCAAGCATCTGCTGCTGATACGCGACCTGCGCAACATCGCGGGCTAGATCGGGACCGCCCGCCCCGTCGCGATGCCGAGCACCCGCGTCGAGCGCACGCTCGCGGCCGACCCCGAGACCGTCTGGGCGGTCGTCGCCGATCCTCACCACCAGCCGCGCTGGTGGCCGCGCGTGCAGCGCGTCGAGGGCGTCGACGCGGACGCCTTCACGCAGGTGCTGGGCACCGCCAAGGGCAAGGGCATCCGCGCCGACTTCCGCGTCGTCGAGACGCGTGCTCCGACGCTGCTGCGCTGGATGCAGGAGCTGGAGGGCTCGCCGTTCGAGCGCCTGCTCGTCGAGGCCGAGACGACGTTCGAGCTGACGCCCGCGGGCGACGGCGCGACGCACGTGGCGATCGTCCTGCGCCAGCGACTCGCCGGCTGGTCGCGGCTGGCGCCGTGGCAGTTCCGGCGGGCGGCGCGGCAGCAGCTCGCTGCGGCGTTGGCGGGGCTGGACGAGGCGGTCGTCGGGGGCGGCGGTTGAGCAGGCCGCCGCGGCGCCTCAGGGCAGCTTGAGCGCGCCGCGCATGATCGTCTGACCCGGCTGCGTCGGCACATTGCCTCCGGTGGCGGACTCGCGCGTAATCAGCACGGTGTCGTAGCGGCTGGCGTTGGCCGGCAGCTCTGCGCTGACCGTGAACGTGCCGTTCGCCTTCACTTGATGCGGCACGAAGCCCAGCAGCTTTGTGCCGGGCGCGCCAGACAGCCACGCCGCGTAGATGTCCTGCGCGCCGTTCGCGGAGAGCTTCTCAGCCTGGATCGCGATCGCCTGCCTGCCGTCGACCTGCTCGACGAGGCCGATCCCGGCCGCCTGACCGCCGGCGGGCGTCGCGAGCAGGTTGACCTGCGCGACGAACTGGCCGGTCGGCTGGCCCGTCGTGGTCGTCTGAGACGGGGTAGAGGACGCGTTCGGCCCGGTGGAGCCGGTCGCCGGGTCGTCATCTCCGCCGCCGATCAGAACGATCGCCAGCACTGCCACGACGACGGCGGCCGCGACGAGCAGGAGGGCGCCACCGAGGCGCGAGGGGCGGGTGCCGGGTGCCGACGCGGCCTCGGCCGGTGCCGGCGCGGCGGGTGGGGCAGGCGGCGGAGGTGTGGGCGCCGCTGCGGTGGCGGCTGCCGGCGCGCGTGTCGCGGCGACAGGAGCGGGCGCTGGCGTCGGCGGTCGCGCAGGTGGAGGACTGGGTGCCGCCCCGTTGGAGGACACCGGTTCCGGTACCTCCGGCAGCGGATCGCGGGCGAGCGGCGTGAGCTGCTGGCGCAGGGCGCTCGCCCACTGGGCGGCAGGCGCGGATTCGCCAAGCGCCACGAGCGTGACGAGGCGCTCGCCGTCGTCCTGCTGGCCGAGCAGGTAGTCGGCGATCTGGGCGCGCTGCTCGAGGTCGGGCGCGGGGTCCGCGGCAGCGAGCGCTTCGAGGCCCGCGTGGGCACGGGTGCGCACGGCGGCGGCGTCGATCTTCAGCAGCCCCGCCAGCTCCGCGTAGCCGCGGCCCTGGGCGAGGATCAGCTGAAGGACGGCGCGCTGGTCGGGGGGAAGCGTCTCGAGCCCGCTCATCTGCGCCAAGCGTAGACGCTGGCACTATCGTTCCGCGCCGTGAGCGACTCGAAGCCTGCCCGCGCCCGACCAGGGCTTTGCTGCGTTGATCGGCATGCAGGACCTCGCCCAGCACGACGGCGGGGTGCTGACCGCGACCGTGGCCGTGCGCCCGGAGCTGCTGCAGCCGTTCGGGCTGGTGCACGGCGGCGTCTACGCCTCGATCGCCGAGACGCTCGCCTCGATCGGCACGTTCGTCGGCGTCCACGAGCAGGGGATGCACGCGATGGGCCTCTCAAACAGCACGAGCTTCCTGCGCCCGATCCTCAGCGGCACGATCCACGCTGAGGCGCGCCCCTTCCACCGCGGCCGCACGACGTGGCTGTGGGACGTCGAGTGCCGCGACGACGACGAGCGGCTGTGCGCCACGACGCGCATGACGATCGCGGTGCGCCCGGCACCTTCCGGCTGAGCGATTCCTCCCGCAGGACAGGGGTTCCGCCAGTCGAGAACATGCCCTGCATTCAACGCGCCTCGACGCATGAGGGCGTCAAGCCGCGCGCTGGGCTGCCGATGCTCGTGCTGTGAGAACGGTCGGACGCGCTGCGGCGCGACTCGTGCTTCGGCACATCAGCTACGCCAACGCGATGTCGACGCTTGCCGTCTTCATGGTGCTGGGCGGCGCTGCATATGCCGCGGTGGTCCTGCCCGCCGACAGCGTGGGCACCGTGCAGTTGCGCGACCGCGCCGTGACCGGCGACAAGCTCGCTCCGCGCTCGGTCGACACCGGGCAGATCGTGCCCGGCGCCGTCACGATCGGGCGCCTCTCCAACCGCGTCCGCGCGCTCGTAAGCGAGCACGCCGAGCAAGGGCCGCAGGGTCCGGCCGGCGAGCGCGGATCCGCCGGGGAGCGTGGGGCGCGGGGCCCCGGCGCGAGCCTGCTGCGCTACGCCGCCGCCAGCACCGAGACGACCCCCGTGGTCGTGCTCGATATGCCTGGGCTCGTAATGCGCGCCGCGTGCACCGAGACGGCAGGCGACGTTGGCATCACGCTGAGCCTCACGCCCACCGAGGCAAGCACCGCCTTCGACCGCTTCAGCGCCGATCAAGGCACCGATCCAACGGCGCCTGGTCAGTCGTTCAACGGCAACCTCGGCATCGACCTCCCGGGTGGCGTCGAGACGACGCTCGGCGGCCCGTCGACCAACGGGGGCGTCGGCTACGCCCGTGCGATCGCCACGGTCATTCTCTCAAGCGCCTCGCAGACGATCACGCTCAACGCCGCGGTGGTGGCGGACGCCACGAATCACCGCTGCACACTCGACGGCACCGCCGTCGCCGCGAGCAAGCCGGGCGCGTAGTACCGCTTCTTAGCCGCCGTAGCGGTTGACGATCGGCATGCGCCGGTCGCGGCCGAACGCCAGCTGGGTGATCTTGACGCCGGGCGGAGCCTGACGGCGCTTGTACTCGGCGCCGTCGACGAGCGCGATCACGCGGTCGACGTCGGTGGCTTCGAAGCCGCGCGCGAGCAGCTGCTCGCGGCCGAGGTGCTGCTCGACGTAGCCGTCGAGGATCGGGTCGAGCACGGCGTAAGGGGGAAGCGAGTCCTCGTCCTTCTGGTCTGGGCGCAGCTCGGCGCTCGGCGGGCGCTCGACGATCGAGGCGGGGATCCGCTCGCAGTCGGCGACCGAGTTGACGTGGCGGGCCAGCTCGAAGACGCGGGTCTTCGGGACGTCTTTGATGACGGCGAAGCCGCCGGCGAGGTCGCCGTAGAGCGTCGTGTAACCGACCGACATCTCCGACTTGTTGCCCGTCGTCAGTACCAGCCAGCCGAACTTGTTCGAGAGGCCCATCAGCAGGTTGCCGCGAATACGCGCCTGCAGGTTCTCCTCCGTGATGTCGGGGGTGCGGCCGGCGAACGCGTCCGCGAGCGTCGCCTCGTACGCGGCCATCGCGGGAGCAATGTCGAACTCGAAGCGCTCGACGCCGAGGTTCGACGCGAGCAGCCGCGCGTCGTCCTGTGTCGCGGAGGACGAGAAGGGGGAGGGCATCACCGCGACCGCGACGTTCTCCGCCCCGAGCGCGTCGGCCGCGAGGCAGGCCACGAGTGCGGAGTCGATCCCGCCGGAGAGACCGAGCACGACGCGCCCAAAGCCGTTCTTGGCGACGTAGTCGCGCAGGCCGGTGACGAGCGCCGCGTAGACCTCGGCGGTGGGGTCGAGCAAGGGGGCCAGCGGTCCGCCGGGCTTGTCGCTGCCGTGCCGTTGCGGCAACGGGAGATGCGCGAGCGTCGGCACCGTCGCGCCGTGCTCCACCGGTGGCCGCCGCTCCGGCACCTCGATCGTCGCGACGAGCATCTCCTCCGTGAACTGCCCCGCACGGGCGATGACGGCGCCGTGGCGGTCGAGCACCAGCGAGTGGCCGTCGAAGACGAGCTCGTCCTGTCCGCCGACCAGCGCGCAGAAGACGACGGCGCAGTCGTTGTCGCGCGCCCGGCGGGCGAGCATCTCCTCGCGTTCGAGGCCCTTGCCGGCATGGAACGGGGAGGCGGAGATGTTGACGATCACGCTGGCCCCGGCGGCCGCCTCGTCGGATGCGGGCGGGCCGGGCACCCAGATGTCCTCGCAGATCGTCAGGCCGATGCGCACGTCGCCCAGCTCCAGCAGCGCGCCGCCCTCGCCGGACGCGAAGTAGCGCTGCTCGTCGAAGACGCCGTAGTTGGGCAGGTGCACCTTGCGGTAGACCGCCTGCACGGCGCCGTCGGCCAGCACCGCGAGCGCGTTGTAGGTGCGGTCGGCACGCTCCGGGAAGCCGACCAGCGCAACGATCCCGTGCGTGTCGGCGGCAAGTCCGTCGAGCGCAGAGCGGGCGTCGGCGAGGAAGTGCTCCTTCAGCAGCAAGTCCTCGGGCGGATAGCCGGTCAGCGCAAGCTCGGGGAACAGCACGAGCTGGGCGCCGAGTGCGCGCGCCTCGACGATCCGCTCACGGATCGCCGCTTCGTTGCCGGCGATGTCGCCGACGGTGGCATTCATCTGGCAGAGCGCCAGTCGCAGCAGGCCGACCGGGGGAGTCATCGCGCCCCATGATGACGATCGCACCCGTCGGGAGCGGACGCCCGCGTGCCGTCAGCCGGCGCCGCGGCCGAGCCAGAACGACGCGAACTGCTCCAGCGCCGGGTCGTCCACGCGAGGCGCGCGCAGCAGGTGGCGCCAGGCGAGCGCGACGACGCCGTCCGTCCCCGGCCTGCGACCGAGCACGACCGCCTGCCCGACTGCTGCCAGCGCGGGGTCGAACGGCCCGGCCACGCGGTTAGCGAGCGCGCGCAACGCGGCCGGGGCCCGCGGCGTGCCGTACAGCAGCACGACGTCGCCGAGCTCGAGCGCATGGAGGATCTGATCGTCGCTCAGCTGCGTGCCGTCCGCGTCGCTGCGAACGGCTGCAACCGCGTGCGCACCGCTCGTCGGCGGATCCGACGCATACGGCTCTGCAGGCCGCTCCCCGCGCGCCAGATGCGTGTGCCCTTGGTCGGGGAAGATCTGTCCGGGGCCCGCCGGGGTGCCGCTCGGGGCGGGCCGGAGTTGCGAGTGGTCGCGGCCCTGGAAGAACAGCAGCAGCAGGACCACACCGCCGAGCGCGACCGCAGCGGTGACCAGCACGCCGCCGAGCTTGCGCAGCCGGCGGTGGGGCGGCGTTACGGGTGCGGAAGGCGGGTCGTCGAGCGGCATGGTGGCGGTGCGTCAGAGCGGACGATGCCACGCCCGCCCGACGGAGCGCCGGTTCGCTACCGCGGGGCGACCGCGCGGGCCGGAGCCTTGCCGTTCTTCGACGCGGCCCGCCGGCGTCGCTGCGGCGGCAGGCCCGCGGCTCCGGCCAACTCGTCGAGCGCGTCGGCGAGGTCGGCGGCGAGCTGCTCGACGTCCGGCAGCGCGTCATAGTCGGCGTTCAGGCCGAAGGAGATCGTCCCGTCGTAGCTCATCAGCGCGATCCCGAGTGCGAGGTTCTGCGCGAGCGGGACCATCGGGTAGATCGCGCGCATGCGACGCCCGAGGACGTAGAGCGGGAACTGGGGACCGGGCACGTTCGTGACGACGAGGTTGAAGTAGCGCTGGCGCGCCTGCAGCCGCGCGGCCTGCGCCATCACGGTCGGCGGCGCGAAGCCGGTCAGCTCGGTCAGCAGGCGCGCGCCGATGGCCTGGTGGGACTCCTTCAGACCCTCCATCTCGCCGCGCACGAGCGCGAGGCACTCGGCTGGGTCCGTCTCGCCGACCGGCAGGCCGGCCCAGACGGCCGCGACCTGGTTGCCGAGCGCGCCGCGCGCCTCGTCGCTGCGCACCGAGACGGGGATCATCGCGCGCAGCACGAGGTCGATCGTCGGGTGGCCGTGCGCCCGCAGGTAGCGGCCGAGGCCGCCCGCGACGGCGGCCAACATCACGTCGTTGACGGTCCCGCCGAGCGTGTTCTTGATGGCCTTCACGCGCTCGAGGTCCTCGGTGACCCAGGTGAAGCGCCGATGGGGTCCGATGCGGACGTTCAGCGGGCTCGGCGGCGCGCCCTTCACGCCGGGCCACGTGAACGACGTGACGGCGGCGAGGTCCTTGGCAAGCTTGCCCGCGACGCGTCTCGGCGTGCGGAGCGTCGAGCGCAGGCCCCGCACGACCTCCGCCGGCACGGTTGTGCGCTCCAGCAACGCGTCGGCGAGCAGTTGCGAGGAGGTCGGCAGCGGACGCGGCACCCACGGGTGCTCCGGCCCGGCGACGGGCGCCGGCTCCGGCGTCAGGTCGAACAGCACCGTCGTGATGTCGACGCCCGAGATCCCGTCGACGAGCGCGTGGTGGGTCTTGCCGAGGATCGCGAAGCGGCCGTCCCGGAGCCCCTCGACGAGCCACAGCTCCCACAGCGGCTTGTTGCGGTCGAGCTGCTGCGAGAAGGCGCGGCCGGTCAGGTGCTTGAGCTGCTCTTCGCTGCCGGGCGGCGGGAGCGCGTGGTGCTGGACGTGGTAGCGCGTGTTGAAGTGCGGGTCGTCGACCCACACCGGCCGGCCCTGGTCGTAGGGCACGAACGCGAGCCGCTGGCGGTAGCGCGGCACGAGGTGCAGGCGCGCCTCGACGTGCTTGACGAGCTCCTCGTGCGTCGGCACGGGCCCGTCGAAGACCATGCACGAGGCGACGTGCATGTGCGTCGCGGAGTCGTGCTCGAGATGCAGGAAAGAGGCGTCAAGCCCTGACAGGCGGTCGCGATTGGCCACGAGAGCCATTGTAAGCCGGCTGGCCAGTGGCAGGCGAACGCACGCGTTCTCACTGGATTGTGAGATTGAGCACACAACTGACTGCTCAATTTCCTCTACTATGTCGCGGTCATCGACCTGCCGAATCGCTTCCGCTCGATGCGGAGGCGAGCGGGGGACCCAAGCTGAACCGCTCACGATGCCCGTGAGCGGGGAAGCAGGACCGGACGTCCGTCATCAACCGTCCGGTCAGGGGGCGAATCGGCGGCTGCTGCCGCCGTAGCGACCATGTCGCGGCGTGCCGTTTCACACGTGCACGCCGCTTCGAGGTATGGCCGCGAGTCCGTCAGCTAACCCCGTAGGCGCCTGGTCGAATCGAAGGAGGACCAGTTGCGCTCGCTACATGCGGCGCGCGCCCGGCCGCTGCATGTCGCCGCCGGTGCGCTCGCGCTCGGAAGCACCCTGTCCGTCACCGCCCTGGCGCTTGCACAGACGCCGCCGGCGATGACCGACGCGCGGCTCGCGCCGCTGCCCGCGCCGTCCGTGGACGACGTCCGCGTTCGCTTCGACCAACCGGTCGTCGTGCACGGCCGCCTCGAAGCTGTCACGGCCGGCCATCGGATCGCCGTGCAGCAACGTTCGCCGCATCACCGCCGCTGGCGCGTTCTCGACACCTCCACGGTGCGCCCCGACGGCAGTTATCGGATTACCGTACGACTTCGCAGCTCCGGCGCCCTGCGCGTCGTCCCCATCGCCGTTCGCGACGAGACCGGCCTGGTCGCGAGCGGCGCTGTGGCGGCTGCCAGCGAACGCCCGAGCGCATCGCGGCGCGTCATCGTCGCGGCGCGCATCGTCACCTCGCACCGCGACCGCGACGTGATCGCCGGCACGCGGTTCCGCGTCGCCGGCACGGTGCTGCCGCGCTCACGTGGCCGCCGGCTCGTCGTCGAGGCGGGCTCCCACGGCAGTTGGCAACGCCTGGCGCGTACCCGCACGCGGGCGAACGGTCGCTTCGACGCCCGTGTCGCCACCACCGGCCTCGGCAACTCGCGGCTGCGGGTGCGCTTCGTGGGCGACCGTCGCAACAGCGCGACGCGCGAGGGGGCGGGAAAGCTGCAGTCGTACAGGCTGACGGGCGCGTCGTGGTACGCGCTCTACGGCAACCGCACGGCTTGCGGCCAGACGCTTGGCTACGGGACGCTCGGCGTCGCGAACAAGACGCTGCCGTGCGGGACGATGGTCACGCTCCGCTACGGCGGCCGCGAGATCACGGTCCCCGTGATCGACCGCGGCCCCTACGTCGGCGGGCGCGAATGGGACCTCACGGGGGCAACGGCGCGTGCGCTCGGCTTCAGCGGCGCCGGGGTGGTCTGGAGCACGCGGTAGGGGAGATGGCGGCGCGGCGTGCCATCCGGCGCGCTCGCTCCGCCGCCGCACGTGTAGCGGCAGCACATAGCTTCGCAACGAACGTGTGTTCGCATCGTGCCGCCGGTGCGCGGCGTACCCTCGTAGGCGATGTCGGAGAGGGAAACGCCGCCGCATCCGCCCAAGCGCGTCGTCGCGCACCTCGACTGTGACGCCTTCTACGTCTCGGTCGAGCTGCAGCGGCGCCCGGAGTTGCGCGGAAAGGCGGTCGTGGTGGCCGGCTCCGGTCCGCGCGCCGTCGTCACGACGGCGTCCTACGAGGCGCGCAAGTTCGGCGTCGGTTCGGCGATGCCGGCCTCACGCGCACGGCGGCTGTGCCCGCACGCGATCGTCTTGCCACCCGACTTCGACGCCTACCGCGCGACCTCACGGGCGGTGTGGGAGGCGGTTCGCGCACGGCTCGGCGCGCTTCAGCACCTCGGCCTCGACGAGGCATACGCCGACATGACGGGCGTCGAGAAGCCGCTGCGAGTGCTGCGCGAGGTCGTCGCCGAGGTGGAGGAGCGCACCGGGATCGTCGTCTCCGTCGGCATCGGCCCGTCGCGGCTGGTGGCGAAGATCTGCAGCGATCTCGGCAAGCCGCGTGGCTTCGTCGCGATGGGGCGGGAGGAGGCCGTCACGCGCTTCGCCGGCTCGCCGCCGCGGTTGCTGCCCGGGATTGGGCCCAAGACGGTCGAGCGGCTGCGCGAGATGGGCATCGAGACGATCGGCGCGCTGCAGGCGATGCCGGAGGCCGCACTGGCCGAACGCTTCGGCCCGCGCCACGCTCGTGAGCTGATCGCCCGCTCGTACTTCCACGACGACTCTCCGGTCGTGACCGAGCAGGTGCTGAAGTCGCGCTCGAACGAGGTCACGTTCGACGAGGACGTCGCGTCGCTCGCCGAGCTGGAGGAGATCCTGCGCCGCCTCGCACACGGACTGTGCGAAGGGCTGGAGGCGAGAGGCAAGCGCGCCCGCACGATCGGGATCAAGGTCCGTCTCGACGACTGGACCAACGTGACCCGAGCCCGCACGATCGACACGCCAACCTGCGACGTCGACGTCGTCACGCGGATCGCGCTCGAGCTGCTGCGCGCCTACGCGCCGGCGCGGCCGGTGCGGCTGCTGGGCGTGCGGGTGGCGGGGTTCGCGGAGGAGGGGGAGGAGTCGCCCAGCGGGAGCTCCCAGCCGGACGGCGACCAGCTCTCGCTCCTCGAAGCGTCCGCGGCGGCGTAGCCGACCGTTAGTAGAGCGCGGTCGCGAGGCGCCGGCGGCCCTCGCGGGCGACCGGATGCTCGACGCCGAGCTCGTTGAAGACGCCGATGACGATCTTGCGGATCTCGTCCTTGGCGCCGTCCGCGCTTGAAAGGGCCTCGATCAGCAGGTCGACCGCGCGCTCGTGCTCGCCGGTGTCGAGGGCAGCGAACGCGTCGGCGAGGTCGGGCGTGCCGGTGCCCTCCAACCCGATCCGCGCGGCGAGGCCCGCGGCGCCGAAGTCGCCGGGCGCGCGCTCCAGCAGCTCGAGCGCCTCGTCGTCCTCGCCGCGGGCATGCAGCATGCGGGCGAGCGGCAGGATCGCGTCGACGCGGTTGGGCTCCAGCTCCAGCGCGCTGCGCAGCGACGCCTCGTCGCCGGTCTCGACGAGCCCGTCGACCGCGGAAGGCAGCAGGCCGTCGAGGAACGCGTCGACTGCGGCGCGCGGCTGGGCGCCGGCGAACTCGGCGGCGATCTGGCCGTCGCGGAACGCCTTCACGGCCGGAATCCCTTGGATCCCGAAGGCACGCGAGATGGTCGGGTTCTTGTCGGTATCGAGCTTCGCAAGCGCGATCTTGCCGTCACGGGCAGCGACCGCCTGCTCCAGCACCGGCGTCAGCTGACGGCACGGGCCGCACCACTCTGCCCAGAAGTCGACGACGACCGGCATCGTGCGCGAGCGCTCGACGACCTGTGCCTCGAAGTCCTGTTCGGTCACGTCGAAGACCATGCGCGGCTCAGGGTAGTACGGCGCCCAGTCGAGCGGGCGGCCGACGCCGCCGCGCCCCGTCCGCTATCACCCTGGCCGAGATGAGCGAGCGAGTCGTCGAGCGCGCGGGCGTGCGCCTGGCCGTGGAGGACAGGGGAGAAGGGATCCCCGTCGTGCTCCTCCACGGGCTGACGGCGACCCGTCGCTACGTCGTGATGGGCTCGCGGGCGCTGGAGCGCGGCGGCCACCGGGTCGTCTCCTACGACGCCCGCGGTCACGGGGAGTCGTCCGGCGCGCGGGACCCCGATGCGTACCGCTACGAGGACCTCGCCGACGACCTGCTTGCCGTGCTCGACGTGAGCGGGATCGACCGCGCTGTGCTCGCCGGCGCCTCGATGGGCGCCCACACGCTGTTGCGCGTCGCGCTGCGCGCACCTGAGCGCGTGCGCGGCATCGTCGCGATCACGCCCGCCTACGACCCACTGCAGCACGCGAACGTCGGCACCCTCGCCCGCTGGGACGCGCTCGCCGAGGGGCTGCGCAGCGGCGGCGTGGGGGGCTTCGTCGAGGCCTACCGCGTCGAGGACGAGGTGCCGGCCGCCTGGCAGGACACCGTCCGCACCGTCCTGCGCCAGCGCATGGGCCAGCATCAGGACCTCGGCGCCGTCGCCGACGCACTCCAAGCCACCCCGCGCTCCCGCCCGTTCGAATCGCTCGACGAGCTGAGCGCGATCACCGTCCCGACCGTCGTCGTCGCCAGCCGCGACGAAGCCGACCCCGGTCACCCGCTCGCCGTCGGCGAGGCCTACGCGGCCGCCATCCCCGGTGCCAGCCTCCTCACCGAGGAACCCGGCAAGTCCCCACTCGCGTGGCAGGGCGGCCAGCTGTCGCGGGCGATCGCAGAGCTGGCGGCACGGACGTGACGATCCACATGCGCGCAGCCTCGCCGCCCGCGCCGGCTTCGCACCGTCCTGAGTTGTGGTCGTCCTGCGACCACAGGACAGGACGCTCGTGACTGACTTCGGCTCGCTCCCGCCGGACCTGCCAGCCCCGCTGGACGACGGCGCGGCAGACCACCTGCCGGGGCTTGCGCTTCCGGCGCTGGCACTTCCATCGACGCTGGGTGGGACGCTCGATCTTGCGGCCGCTGCGACCGGGACGCTCGTGCTCTACGTCTATCCGCGGACCGGGACGCCCGGGCAGCCGTCGCCCGACGGCTGGGACGCGATCCCGGGGGCGCGGGGGTGCACGCCGCAGAGCTGTGCGTTCCGGGACCACGCGGGGGAGCTTGCGGAGCTGGGGGCGACGGTCGTGGGGTTGAGTGCGCAGCCGGCAGCCGCGCAGGAGGAGTTCGCGGTGCGCGAGCACATCCCGTTCGCGCTGCTGTCCGACCCACGGCTGCGCCTCGCCGAAGCACTCGGTCTGCCGACCTTCGAAGCGGCTGGCATGCGGCTCTACAAGCGCATCACGCTGATCGCGACAGCCGGCACGATCGTCAAGGTCTTCTATCCGGTCTTCCCGCCGGATCGCAACGCTGCCGACGTGATCGCGTGGCTGTGCAACCGGCGGTGAGCGACGGAGACGGCTGCAATCATGAAACGGTGACCGACGATCCCTTCACCGGCGCGTTCACGAGCGAGGCGCAGCTCCGCGAGCTGTACGAGATGCCCTCCCCGATCGCCGCGAAGAAGGTGATCGACCGCTTCGACGAGGGCTGCCGCCAGCTCGTCGCGCTCTCGCCGATGGTGTTCGTCTCAAGCCACGCCGCCGACGGGCGCTGCGACGTCACACCACGAGGCGGGCAGCCCGGCTTCGTGACGATCCTCGACGACGGCCACCTCGCGATCCCCGACGCGACCGGCAACAAGCGGCTCGACACGCTGCGCAACGTCGTCGAGACCGGCCAAGCCGGCCTGATCTTCGTGATCCCCGGACGCGCCTGGACCCTGCGCGTCAACGGCCGCGCCTGCATCACCGCCAGCCCCAACGTGCTCGACCGCCTCGCGCCCGTCGGCAAGCCGCCCCGCACCGCGATCGTCGTCGCCGCCGACGAGGTCTTCACGCACTGCCCGAAGGCCTTCATCCGCTCCTCCTTCTGGGACCCGGCCACTTGGCCCGCCGCCGACGCCCAGCCCGCGCCCGCCGAGGTCATCACCGCCCATCTCGCGGACCCGGCGCTGCCGCTCGCCGACGTCGAGCAGATGCTCGAGGACAGCCTCAAGCACCGGCTCGCCTAATGCGTTGACGTCCGGCTACTCCGGCACCAGGCGCACGGGCCGCTCGACGTGGTTGTGGCCTTCTTCACCGAGCGGCGGAAGCTGGAGCAGCGGCTGCCGAGGCTAATCGCCACGCTCGACTCGGCGGGCGCGCTGTGGATCGCCTGGCCGAAGCGGGCGTCGAAGGTGGAGACGGATATCAGCGAGAACGTCGTGCGAGACCTCGGGCTCGCCGCGGGCGTCGTGGACGTGAAGGTCTGCGCGATCGACCCGACGTGGTCCGGGCTGAAGCTGGTGATCCGCCTCAAGGATCGACCGCGAAGGTAGGGGAGCAACCTCCCAGGGGAAGACCCGCAGCACGCACCCGAGAGTGGAGGACTGCGATGCACAGGGTCAGGACTGAGTCGGAGGACGTCCATGCGAGCGCGTATGCGGGGCGGTGGGTGGACCGGCCGGTGCCGAAGTTCGCGTTGCCGGAGCAAGGGATGAGCGCGGATGGTGCGTACTGCCTCGTGCATGACGAGCTGAACCTCGACGGCAACCCGGCCCTGAACCTGGCCTCGTTCGTAACACCGTGGATGGAGCCGCAGGCGGAGCGGCTGGCGACCGAGACACTCGGCAAGAACATGATCGACCAGGACGAGTACCCGCAGACGGAGGTGATCCATGAGCGGGTCGTGACGATGATCGGGCGGCTGTTCCACGCGCCGCACGACGCCGAGCCGGTGGGGACGGCGACGATCGGCTCCTCAGAGGCGATCATGCTCGCGATGCTCGCCCACCGCCAGTCGTGGCGAAACCGGCGCGCCGCGGCCGGTCAGCCGGTCGACAGGCCGAACCTCGTGATCGGCGCCGACGTGCACACCTGCTGGGAGAAGTTCACGCGCTACTTCGACGTCGAGGCGCGCGTGGTGCCGATGAAGCCCGACGCCTTCACGCTGAGCGCTGCCGACGTCGAGGCGCACGCCGACGAGAACACGATCGCGGTCGGTGGCCTGCTCGGCACGACGTTCACCGGCCAGATCGACGACCTCGCCGACATCGACGCGCTGCTGCAGCGGCTCGAAGGCGAGAAGGGCTGGCACATCCCGCTGCACGTCGACGCCGCCAGCGGCGGCTTCCTCGCGCCCTTCACGCGCCCCGACCTGGCGTGGGACTTCCGCCTGCCGAGCGTGCGCTCAATCAACGTCTCCAACCACAAGTTCGGGCTCGTCTACCCGGGCATGGGCACCGTCGTCTTCCGCGACAAGAGCGACTTGCCGGACGAGCTGGTGTTCCACATCAACTACCTCGGCGGCGACATGCCGAACTACAGCCTCAACTTCTCGCGGCCCAGCAACAGCGTGATCGTCCAGTACTACAACTTCCTGCGGCTCGGCCACGACGGCTACGCGCGCATCGCACAGGCGATGGTCGACAACGCGCAGGCGCTCACCGAAGGTCTACTGAAGACCGGCGCGTTCGAGGCGCTGCACGACCGCACGAGCTTCCCCGTCGTCGTCGTGCGCGCGACCGACCCTGACCGCACCGACGTCTTCAAGCTCTCCGACGAGCTGCGCCAGCGCGGCTGGATCGTCCCGCCCTACTCGCTGCCACCCGACGCGCAGGACGTCGAGGTGCTGCGGATGGTCGTGAAGGAGAGCTTCAGCCGCGACATGGTCGACCTGCTGCTCGAGGACGTCACGCGCATCCTCGGAGAGGGCGAGACCGGCGCGCGGGCGGCGGCGCCGGAGCCAGGGGCGCGTACGCGGCCTGTCTGTTGAGAACGGCAGGCTCGCTCAGCAGCCGAGCTTGCGACGCGCCTCGCGGATCGCGCCCTCGACCGAGTGCGCGCTTGGCAGCGTCGCGCAGAGCGCCTCGATCTCGCGTCGGCGATAGCGGGGGGAGCGGAGCGCGTCGTCGACCGCGATGGGGAACTCGAACTGTCGGGCCCACTGCACCAGCGTCTCGTCGGGTACGTCGAGCAGCCGCGCGGCCTCGGCGCAGACGAGCTCCTCGTCCACGGTTTCCTGCCAGGCAAATGTTGTCGCATTGCCACTCATGTGTGTTGTCACCGTAAAGCAGCGGTTAGTCACTGCCAAGGAAAAACGTGAACAAAAAGCGGCCGAAGTTGTGCACAAAGGTGAAAATGTCACAGTAAAACACTCTTGAGCAATGGTCACGTAAATGGTGACACGGCCCATTGGAGTGAAACGGCTTCCGACGCGTGACCGCGACCTCCAGCGGGAACACCGACGACATCAGACCACCAACGGAGGGACCATGACATCGGATCGACGACGAGAGCAAGAGGAGATCGACGCCGCCGCGGCCGAGGCCGCGGGCATCGGCGGGATTGCGGGCGACGAGGATCTCGATCCGGCGCAGCGGGCCGTGATCGAGGGCGGAGGTGGGGAGGCCGAGGGTTTCGAGCAAGCCGAGCGGGCGCTCATCGAGCACGCCTCACACGCAGACCAACAGTCCGCCCACGCGATCCTTCACCACCGGCAGCAGCCCGAGGCGGCTGAGGCGGAGACTGGCGCCGAGGGAGACCACGAGCGCAGCAGCGAGCTCGCCGACGACGACTGGCGTGAGGGCAGCGGCGTCTAGCGCACTGCTCGTGGGAGACGCCGCGTCAGCCGGCCTCGACGGCGGCCAGATCGTCCACGATCTCCAGCCGCTCGTCGATGCGGGTCATGTGGAAGATCCGCTGGACCGCGTCCGGGCCGCGCACGATCACAAGCCGGCGCCCGTGCTCCTGCGCGCGTGCGTCGGCGGCGACGACGATCCGCAGCCCCGTCGAGTCCATGAACGCCAGCTCGCGCAGGTCCAGCACGATCGTCGCCGGCGCAGCGCTCTCGATCCTCTCGAGCTCGCGCTCCACCGCTGCGGCGCTGGCGATGTCGAGCTCGCCCTGCAGGGCGAGTCGCACGACGGCGCCGTCCGTCTCGGTGGTGAGGTCGAGCATGCTCATGGCGTCAAGCGCCACGATAGCGCCTCGAACTCGCCGGTTGGCGCGGCTCGCCGGGCTCAGGCGAGGCCCTCGGCCTCGTACTCGCGCAGAAAGCCCTCGAACAGGCGGCGGTGGCCCTCCTCGTCGTGGAGGATCCCGATCGTCATGTCCTGTGTCACCCAGTCGACGCCGTCGGTCGCCTCGATGATCCGGTTGTAGTGCTCGATCGCACCCGTCTCGGCCTCGATCACGCCGCGGATCACGTGCACGACGTCGGTCTGGTGGGTCGGCGGCTGCAGGTACGTCTGCTCGGCGCTGAACGCGAGCGTCCCCGGCACGACGCCGTAGAGCTCCTTGATGCGCTCGCCGAACTGGCGCGCGTGGCCGAGCTCATCCTGGATGTCCGCGCGCAGCGACTCGACGATCTCCTGCGCACGCACGCCATCCGGGTTGATGGAGTTTGCGAGGTAGCTCATCACCGTCTCGAGCTCCATCCAGTACGCCTTCGTGACCAGCTCGACGATCTCCTCGCGCTTCTCGGTGTGCTCGTCGGACAGGATGCCCTGGGAGCTGGATCGGACGGTCATCGCGCCTCCTTTGTCATGGCCGGGATCGGTCGAGGCCGGCGCCGCAAACGTCCAGCCACCGTCCGAGATACCCGCCGCGACCGTCGCGAACACCCCGAGTCGCGCTAGGACGCGGCCAGCTCGAGCGGATCCTCGGGCGGGAGGTGGTCGCTCAACAAGCGCCGGCGGCGAGCCTGCAGCGACGCCGGCTCGTGCGCGCGACGCTCCCACAGCTCGATGATCTCCGACAGCGGCAGCTGGAGGCCCTGCTCGAGCTTCAGCAGCACGCGGAAGGTTGGGTTGATCTCGCCGCGCTCGATCGCGCCGACGTAGTTGCGATGCAGGCCGGCGCGGTTCCCGAGCTCCTCCTGCGATAGACCGCGGCGCGCACGCAGCTCGCGCACGGCCCGGCCCAGCCGTGCATGCTCGGGTGAGTGGAGTTCAGTGTTCATCGCGGCGCATGATGGAGCGCGGCGCGCGCCCGGTCTACAGTTCAATTCAGTGCGGAATGCAACGGGTCACGGGTCACGCGATATGCGGTACCGACACGTATGGCAAGACACCACACGGAAATTGCGTTATTCGGACCGGCGGTCAGGTCCGCTCGACCGGGTACAACTGCGGCGTGGACCCGCTGGCACCTGTGCGCGCGTTCGACCGGCTCCAGCGCCGCCGCTCGACGCTCGGCTTTCCGATCGCCGTCGTGCGCAAGTTCTCCGACGACCAGGCCGGCAACCTGGCGGCCCTGCTCGCCTACTTCGGCTTCTTCTCGATCTTCCCGTTGCTGCTCGTGCTCGTGACGGTGCTCGGGTTCGTCCTCAAGGGCGATTCGGACCTCTACGCGAAGATCGTCGACGGCGCAATCGGGCAGTTCCCGGTGATCGGCGACGACCTCAAGGTCAACGGCCTCAAAGGCAGCACGGTTGCGCTCGTCGTCGGAGTCGCGACCGCGATCTGGGCGGGGCTCGGTGTAACGCTGGCCGGTCAGCGCGCGATGGACCGCGTGTGGGACATCCCGCAGCGCGAGCGGCGCAATTTCCTCACGGCCCGGCTGCGGGGCCTGCTCGTGCTCGTCGTGCTGGGTACGCTCAACGTCGCGATCACCGGCGGCGTTGGGCTGCTCGTGGGCGGACTGGGGGGGACGGAGCTGAAGGTTGCCGGCTTCATCGCCTCCGCATTGCTGGACGTGCTGCTGTTCTGGGCGGCGTTCCGGCTGCTGACCTCCGCGGAGGTGTCGACGCGCAACCTCGTGCTCGGAATCCTGCTGGCAGCGTTCTTCTGGGCCGCGCTGCAGGCCGTCGGCGGCTTCTACGTCGACCGCGTCGTCAGCCGCGCGAACGCCACCTACGGCTTCTTCGCGATCGTCATCGGCCTGCTGTCGTGGCTCTACCTCGGCGCGCAGCTCGTGCTGCTGTCAGCCGAGGCGAACGTCGTGCGCGTGCGCGGGCTGTGGCCGCGCAGCATCCTCGAGCCGACCACCGACGCCGACCGCGCGGCGCTGCGGGCCTCCGCACGCGTCGAGGAGCGCCGCGACGGCGAGCGCATCGAAGTGACGTTCGGCGCCAGCAGCGACCCATCCGACCGAACTCGCGAGTAGGGCACCGGATTCGGGGAAAGCCTTCTCTGTAGCTCAAGAGGAGGCGGTTCAATGCGGATGTTCGCACGCGTCGTGGGTGGGCTCCTGCTCGTCCTCGCGATGGTCGGCGTCGTGGCCGTGAGCGGTTGCGGCAGCAGCGACGACGACAACAACGGAACCAGCGCGACCGGTGGCGCGCAGGGCGGCGAGATCACCGTCCTGATGGGAACGGCGCCCGACTTCCTCGATCCGGGGCTCGGCTACACGACGCAGTCCGCCGAGGCGACGTGGATCTCCTACACCGGGCTGCTCACCTACCGTCATGAGGGCGGGAAGGCGGGCGGCGAGCTGATCCCGGGCCTCGCCGAGGCGCTGCCCGAGATCTCGAACGGAGGCAAGACGTACACGCTCACGTTGCGCAAGGGCCTCACGTTCTCCGACGGGACGCCCGTGAAGGCGAGCGACTTCGCCTACACGATCCAGCGCGCGATCAAGATCAACTGGGGCGGCAAGTCGTTCTTCACCAACTACATCGCCGGTGCGGCCGCCTACGACACGGGCGACGCGGAGACGATCTCCGGCATCCAGACGGATGACGCCACCGGCAAGATCACGATCGAGCTGACCGAGCCCTACGGGGCGTTCCCGAACGTGATCGCGTTCCCCGCGGCAGGGCTCGTGCCGACGGGGACGGCGATGAAGAACCTCACGAGCGATCCGCCGCCCGGCGTGGGGCCGTACATGATCTCCGACGTGGTGCCGAACCGCGGCTTCACGGTGAAGCGCAACCCGCGCTTCGCGGCCTTCGATATCCCCGACATCCCGACCGGCCACCTCGACACGATCGAGGTGAAGATCGTCTCCAACACGCAGTCGGAGGCGCAGCAGGTGCTGAGCAACCAGGCCGACGTCTTCGACGCCGGCGACACGCTGCCGCCGTCGCTGCTGCCGCAGATCGAGAGCGATGCGAGCGACCGCTTCGCGCGCGAGCCGATCCCGTCGACGTTCTACTTCTTCCTCAACACGACAAAGCCGCCGTTCGACAACCTCCAGGCGCGTCAGGCGGTCAACTACGCGATCGACCGCGACGCGATGGTGCGGCTGGCGAGCGGCTTCCTGAAGCCGTCCTGCTGGCTGATCCCGACCGCGGTCACCGGTCATCCGGCGGAGGCGGAGTGCCCGTACGGCGAGACTCCCGACCTCGACAAGGCGAAGCAGCTTGTGCAGCAGTCGGGCACGGCCGGGACGAAGATCACCGTCTGGGGCCAGCAGCGCAGCCCGCGGCGCGAGTACGTCGACTACTACACGGACCTGCTGAACAAGATCGGCTACGACGCGACCGAGAAGATCATCGCCGACACCGTCTACTTCCCGACGATCGGCAACGCGAAGACGGATCCGCAGACCGGGTTCGCCGACTGGATCCAGGACTTCCCGAACCCGTCGGACTTCTACCTGCTGATGGACGCCCGCACGATCCAGCCGACAAACAACCAGAACTTCAGCAAGGTGGACGACCCGAAGGTCCAGTCGGAGGTCATCCGGCTGAACAAGGTGCCAGCGACCGAGCTTGACAGCGTCGCAGGCGAGTGGGCGTCGCTCGACGAGCACGTCGCACAGCAGGCGTACATCGCGGCCTACGGCGAGCAGAGCATGCCGCGCTTCTTCTCCAACCGGCTCAACTTCGACACGGCCGTGTTCCACCCGACCTATCTCAACGACTGGTCCAGCCTCCAGCTCAAGTGAGCCGCGTCGCGTGGCGATCCAACCTGATCCCCAACCCGCCGGCGCCGGTGCCGGACTCCCCCTCCGGGCCGGCGCCGCGCAGGGGACCGGATCGCGGGTGGCCCCGCCCGGAGCGCCCGTCGTCGGCGTCGGGCCCTACCGGCTCGGGCTCCGGCGGCTGCGGCGCAACAAGGTCGCGCTCGCGTTCGGGGCGCTGTTCCTGCTGATCGTCCTGCTGTGCCTGTGCGCTCCGCTCTATGCGGACCACGTCGCGCACACCGGTCCCAACGCCAACCACGTGACCGACACCGTCCAGGTCGGCGGCGAGGCGAAGGACGTGGTGTCGCCGACGGGGCAGCCGATCGGACCCACGTGGCAGGGGCGCTTCCTGCTGGGCGCCGACCAGAACGGCCGCGACATCGCCGTGCGGCTGCTCTACGGCGGCCGCAACTCGCTGGAGGTCGGCTTCGTCGCGACGTTGCTGACGATGACGCTGGCGACGCTGATCGGGACGATCGCCGGCTACTTCCGCGGCGCGGTCGACGGCGTGCTCGCGCGCCTGCTCGACCTGATCTGGGCGTATCCCGTCGTGCTGCTCGGGATCGCGCTCGGCACGTCGCTCGCACTCGGCGGCCTCAGCATCGGCCCGCTGCACCTGAGCGGCAACTCGCTGATGGTCCCGGCGTTCATCATCGGCATCGTCTACGTGCCATACGTCGCCAAGCCGATTCGCGGCCGCGTGTTGGGCCTGCGCGAGCAGGAGTTCGTCGACGCCGCACGCCTGCAGGGCGCAGGGCCGCTGCGGATCATGACGAGCGAGCTGCTGCCGAACCTGGCCTCGACGATCGTCGTCTTCCTGCCGCTGATGATCGCCAACGCGATCCTGTTGGAGGCGGCGCTGTCTTATCTCGGAGCCGGCGTGCAGCCGCCCAACCCGTCGTGGGGGACGATGATCAGCGACGGCATCCGCCTGATCCCCAGTGCGATGCACCTGACGTTCGTGCCGGGAGCGATGCTCGTGCTGGCCGTGCTCGGCATCAACGTCTTCGGCGACGGCGTGCGCGATGCGCTCGACCCGCGCGCGAAGGTGCGGCTGGAGGAGGAGCGCGCATGAGCCGCTTCGTGGTGCGCCGGCTGAGCTCGATGGTGCTGGTGCTCGTCGCGATCTCGATCTTGACGTTCCTGATCTTCCAGGCGATCCCCAACGGCGATCCGGCACAGCGGATGGCGGGGCGGCTCTCGACCCCGGAGACGGTCGCCGCGGTGCGCGAGTCGTGGGGCTTCGACGAGCCGATCTGGGATCAGTACCTCACGACGATGGGGAAGATCTTCAGCGGCGAGGTGATCTCCTACTCGCAGCAGGTCAACGTGCTGGACGAGATCAAGCGCGACCTGCCCGCGACGCTCTCGCTCGCGCTCGGCGCCGGCGTCATCTGGCTCGCCTTCGGGATCCTCTTCGGCGTCGTCAGCGCGATGCGCGCCGGCCGCTTCGCCGACCGCGCGCTGACGGTGCTCGCGCTGATCGGCGTCTCGACGCCCGTGTTCCTGCTCGGTGCGGTGATGCTGTACTTCCTCGCTTTCAAGCTCGGCTGGTTCCCGAACGGCGGCTACGTGCCGCTGACGCAGGACCCGCTCGACTGGGCCTACCACCTGATCCTGCCGTGGACGGCGCTGTCCGTGCTGTTCATCGGCGTCTACTCGCGCGTGCTGCGCTCGAGCATGCTCGACGCGGCGAGCGAGGACTACGTGCGCACGGCACGGGCGAAGGGGATCTCCGAGCGCCGCGTGCTCGTGCGCCACGTGCTGCGCAACTCGCTGATCCCGATCGTCTCGCTGTGGAGCCTCGACTTCGCGGCGGTGATCGGCGGCGGCGCGATCCTGACGGAGTCCGTCTTCAACCTGCAGGGCGTCGGCCAGTACGCGGCCACCTCGATCGCGCAGCTCGACGTGCCGCCGGTGCTCGTGATCGTGATGCTCGGCGCGTTCGCCGTCGTCGTGCTGAGCGCGCTCGCCGACGTGGTCTTCGCCTTGCTCGACCCGCGCATCCGGTTGGTGGGGCGATGAGCGAGCGGCTGCTGGAGGTGCGCGACCTGAGCGTCGCGTTCGGCACCGAGGAGGGCCTCGTGCAGGCCGTCGACGGCGTCTCGTTCCACGTCGAGGCGGGGGAGGTGCTCGCGCTCGTCGGCGAGTCAGGCTCCGGCAAGTCGGTCACGGGGATGACGCTGCTGGGGCTCACGCGGGGACCCAACGCCCGCTTCTCGGGCTCGGCGAAGCTGCACGGCCGCGAGCTCGTGACCGCCTCGGAGGGGGAGCTGCAGGCGGTCCGCGGGGCGGAGGCCGCGATGGTCTTCCAGGATCCGATGACCGCGCTCAACCCGGTGCAGCGCATCGGCGTGCAGATCGTCGAGCAGATCCGCGCGCACGACGACGCCGTCTCGAAGGACCAGGCGATGGAGCGGGCGCGCGAGCTGTTGGAGCGCGTCGGCATCCCGCACGCGTCCGCGCGGCTGCGTTCCTATCCGCACGAGCTGTCCGGCGGCATGCGCCAGCGCGCGACGATCGCGATGGCGCTGTCGTGTTCGCCGAGCCTGCTGATCGCGGACGAGCCGACGACTGCGCTCGACGTCACGATCCAGGCGCAGATCGTCGCAGAGCTCGCGCAGCTGCGGGAGGAGACGAACGCCGGCGTGATCCTCATCACGCACGACCTCGGCGTCGTCGCCGACGTCGCGGACCGCGTCGCCGTCATGTACGCCGGGCGCATCGTCGAGGACGGCACACTCGACGACCTCTTCTACGACCCGCAGCACCCGTACACGTGGGGTCTGCTCGGGTCGATCGCCCGCGTCGACCGTCCGCGGCCGGAACGGCTGCCGGCGATCCCGGGCATGCCGCCATCGCTGCTGCAGCCGCCGCAGGGCTGCCACTTCCGCTCCCGCTGCCCTCATGAGTTCTCGCAGTGCGCGACAGTCCCGCCGCTGGAGCCGCGCGCGGGCGTCGACGGCCACTGCGACCGCTGCTGGCTTGCGCCTGAGCAGAAGCGCCGGCTGCGCCAGGTGGGCGACGAGATCGGCCTGGCGGTCGAGGGAACGGTGATCGCATGAGCGCCGAGGCGCTGGCACCGGCACCCGCCGGCGGTGCGCCCGAGTCCCCGCCGCTGCTGAGCGTCGAGCACCTCGTCCTGCACTTCCCGGTCAGGCACGGCGCCCTGATCGAGCGCTCCGGCGGCGGAGTCGTACACGCGGTCGACGACGTGTCGCTGCGGGTCGACGAAGGGGAGACGCTCGGCATCGTCGGGGAGTCCGGTTGCGGGAAGACGACGCTTGTGCGCACGATCGCCCGCCTGCTCGAGCCGACCGCGGGCACGATCCGCTTCGACGGTCGCGACATCACGACGGCGGGCCGGCGGGAGCTGCGCCCGCTGCGGCACGAGCTGCAGATGGTCTTCCAGGACCCGCAGGCGTCGTTGAACCCGCGCAAGCGCGCCGGGCAGATCGTCGGCGCGCCGCTGCGGATCGACCGCCGTGCCGCACGCGAGCGGGACGTCGAGGGGCGCGTGCGCGAGCTGCTGGAGCGCGTCGGCTTGAGCCCCGAGCACGTCAACCGCTTCCCGCACGAGTTCTCCGGCGGGCAGCGCCAGCGGATCGGGATCGCCCGCGCGCTGGCGGCGAGCCCGCGCCTGATCCTGCTCGACGAGCCGGTCTCGGCGCTCGACGTCTCGATCCAGGCGCAGGTCGTCAACCTGCTGGATGACCTGCAGGCCGAGCTGCAGCTCGGCTACGTGTTCGTCGCGCACGACCTTTCCGTCGTGCGCCACATCTCCGACCGCATCGCGGTCATGTACCTCGGCAAGATCGTCGAGTCCTCGCCGGCGGAGGAGCTGTACGCGAAGCCGATCCACCCGTACACGGCGGCCCTGCTCGACGCGGTCCCGATCCCCGACCCGAAGCGCAACCGTGCCCGCCGGCGGCAGGTGATCGTGGGTGAGCCGCCGAATCCTGTCGACCCCCCGAGCGGGTGTCGCTTCCGGACACGCTGCCCGCGGGCGACGGACCTCTGCGCGGCCGTCGAGCCGCCGCTGACGCGCTACGCGAACGGGCATCTGGCCGCCTGCCACCACCCGCTGAACGTCTGCGCTTCCGAGATCTCGACGGCGACGCGCTCGCCGCTGTCGCCGCGCAGCGCCGGTGAGGCTCGCCCAAACCCGTCGGGGACGTCCGCTACCTTGGCCCGCTCAATGCGTTAGCAGCGCAGAGAGCCCACCACAGGCCCCACGTGGGCTCCTGCTTGGTCGCGCCGCGCCGCGGCTCCACCCGTGTCCCCTCGAAGGAGGACGTCTTCGTGCGCCAAAGGATCCTGCTCGTCGTCGTGACATGTCTCGCCGCCATCCTCGTGCCCTCGCTGGGCGCGCAGGCGAGCTCCCGCCAGTTCACGACGGTGGAGGCACCCGCGGAGCTGCTGTTTGGCTCCTCGCCGGAGAGCGCACTGGATCAGGTCGCCGCCCTCGGCGCGACCGCGGTCCGCATCCAGCTCTCGTGGGACCTCGTCGCGCCGGATCCTGACGCGCGCACCGCGCCGAGCTTCAACCAGACCGACCCGAACGCGTATCCGACGGCCAACTGGGCCCGCTACGACCGCGCGATCGACGGTGCGCGCACGCGCGGGCTGCAGGTGCTGCTGACGCTCGCGGGCGGCGCGCCGCGCTGGGCGACCGCCGCCAAGCGCGACCACCTTACGCGCCCCAACGCGAAGCTGTTCGGGAAGTTCGCGACCGCCGTCGGGCGCCGTTACGGCTCCGACGTCTCGTGGTGGTCGGTCTGGAACGAGCCGAACCTCGGCAAGCTGCTGAAGCCCATCAAGGGGCTGGAGAGCGCGAGGGTCTACCGCGACCTCTACCTGAGGGCCTACGCCGGCCTGCGCTCCGCGAGCGTGACTGCGCCGATTCTCTTCGGAGAGCTTGCGCCGATCGGCAACACGCTGTCCGACATCGGCACGATCCGCCCGCTGCGCTTTCTGCGCGCGGCGCTGTGCCTTGACGGCAGCTACCACAAGGTCGGCAAGGGCTGCGCGAAGCTGCCGGCGCAGGGGTTCGCGATGCATCCGTACACGACCGGCGTCGGCCCGCGCTTCGTGCCGCCGAACGTCGACGACGTCACGATCGGCGTGCTGTCGCGCCTGACGCGCGCGCTGGACCGCGCCGCGTCGGCAGGTGCGCTGGCCCGCCGCCTCCCTGTCTACGTGACCGAGTTCGGCATCCAGAGCTTCCCCGACCCCCGCCTCGGTGTCACGCTGGCGCAGCAGTCCGATTACCGCTCACTCGCCGAGAAGATGGCCTACGACAACGCCCGCGTGCGCTCGTTCTCGCAGTACCTGCTGCGCGACGACGACCCGCGCGACGGCGCCTACGGCGCGTTCGAGTCGGGGCTGATCCTGTTCAAGAACCTCAAGCTCAAGCCGTCGTTCGAGGGCTTCCGGCTGCCGCTCGTCGTCAAGCCGGCCGGATCCGGGCGTGTCGCGCTGTGGGGGCTCGTACGGCCCGCGAACGGCCAGCCGGGATCGCTGACGATCCAGATGCGCGACGGGCGGGGCGCCTGGAAGGCGTTCGCGACCAAGCACTACGGCACGAGCGGCTACTGGAAGCGCACCGGCCCGGCGAAGTCCGGCCGCTCCTGGCGCGTGCGCTGGACGGCTCCCGACGGCACGCTTCACACGGGCCCGGCGACGATCGCGAGGTAGCCCGCCGCCCGCGCGGCTCCTGCGCTCAACATCCGGCGCCTGCTGCCGACCACTCCGGCAAGGACGACTCGTCGGCCCCGGCCCCTCGATGGGGCCGGCCGGATCAGGAGGAGCAAGGTGAAGGGCGTGCTGGGAGTTCGCTGGACGGTCGGGCGCAAGGTCGGACTGGCCTTCGGCGCGGTCGTGCTGTTCCTGGTCGGGGTCGCCGTCACGGCGCTCGTGACGATCGACGCGCTCTCGGGCGACCACGAGCGAGCCGTCACAGCGTTGCGGCCGCTGGTCCCGAGCACGTACGAGCAGAACGTCGCCGGGATCGACCGCGAGTTCGCCGCAACCGTGTCCTCGGCGCGCATGACGATCATCGTCGCGGCGCTGATCGGAGCGCTCGTCGCCGGCGGGCTCGCGACGTGGATCACCTTGGCGCTGCGGATGCGCGTCCGCCGTGTGCTCTCACGTCTCCAGCACCTGCGCGACGACGACGTCAGCGGCCTTGCGAACGGGCTCACGGCGATCGCGAACGGCGACATGACCGTCGAGGTGCAGTCCTCGACGCGGCCGATCGAGCGCATCTCCAGCGACGAGATCGGTGAGATCGCCCTCGCTGTCAACTCGATCACCGACAAGACCTCGACGTCGCTCGA
This sequence comes from uncultured Actinomycetes bacterium, assembly GCA_963774115.1. Classification (GTDB taxonomy): domain Bacteria; phylum Actinomycetota; class Thermoleophilia; order Solirubrobacterales; family Solirubrobacteraceae; genus Conexibacter. Next base: position 61,009 of record CAVZDN010000002.1, read on the forward strand.
CGCCTACAACCGCATGCGGGCGCGCGTCGCCGAGATGCTGCGGGAGATCGCGCACAACTCCGCCAGCGTCGCCGCCGCCTCCCAGCAGATGGCCACCACCTCGGAGGAGACCGGCCGCGCGATCGGCGAGATCGCCACCACGATCGGCGAGGTCGCGCAGGGCGCCGAGCGCCAGGTGCGCTCCGTCGCCGAGGCGCGCGAGCTGACCGTCCAGGTCGCCGCCGCCACGCAGGAGAGCGCTGCGAACGCCCACGAGACCGCCAGCGTCGCCCAGCAGGCCCGCGGCGTCGCCGAAGAGGGGGCCGCGACCGTCATCCGTGCCACCGAGGCGATGCGCGCCGCCCGTGAGGTCTCGACCGAGGCCACGGGCGCGATGCGCGAGCTGGGGGAGAAATCGGAGCAGATCGGCGGCATCGTCGGCACGATCACCGGCATCGCCGAGCAGACGAACCTGCTGGCGCTCAACGCCGCGATCGAGGCGGCGCGCGCCGGCGAGCAGGGCCGCGGCTTCGCCGTCGTCGCTGAGGAGGTGCGCAAGCTCGCGGAGGACTCCCAGCGCGCGGCCGCGACGATCGCCGGCCTGGTGGACGAGATCCAGCGCGAGACATCGCGCGTCGTGAACGTCGTCGAGGCGGGTGCACGCCGCACGGAGGACGGCGCCGTCACCGTCGAGCAGGCGCGCGAGTCGTTCGAGCGCATCGGCGCGTCGGTCGGCGACATGAGCGCCCGTGCCGAGGAGATCGCCGGCTCGATCGAGCAGATCGCCATACGCGCCGCGCGCATGGAGGAGAGCATGGCCCAAGTTGCCGCCGTCGCCGAGCAGTCCTCGGCCTCCAGCGAGCAGGTCTCCGCCTCCACTCAGCAGACGTCCGCCGCCACCCAGCAGGTCGCCGCCTCAGCCCAGGAGCTCGCCAAGACCGCCGAGGAGCTCGACAGACTCGTCGGGCAGTTTACGCTGGCGTAGGAGCCGGGAAGACGGCCGGGCGGGCCCGAAGGCCCGCCCGTTCAAACCGTCCCGGACAAAGATCGCCATTGAACTACTGAACGTCCCAGGACTTGTGTCTGATGCCTGGGTGGCCTGACACTCCCGGCCACTGAGACTGGCCACCGGCCCGAAGGCCCGCGCGTTGCCCAGCTTGGGTCCGAGGACCCCGGCCGAGTAGGCGATCCGCCGGACCATGGAGGTTAGCCGACGAGAGCGCGATACTGCGGCTCGTGCAGGCGCCCGATCCGCGTGCGGTTCCGGTCAGCTCCGCGGCGCACGAGCGCGCCGCGAATTACAGTGCCGCGATCTACGGCTCGATCCTCGTCACGGCCCTCGTGGCCACGCTCGACGAGGAGCACGCGGACGCGCAGGCGATGTCGATCGCGCTGCTCAGCACGACGATCGTCTTCTGGCTCGCGCATGTGTGGGCGGACGTGGTGGGGGAGCGGATCGAGACCGGGAAATCCTTCACGGTCGGGCGTTGCAAGCTCATGGCACGGCGGCAATGGCCGATGATCGAGGCGGCTGCCGCGCCCGTCGCGGCGCTCGTGCTGGCCTGGGCGGGCGTGCTGGCACTCGACGTCGCCGTGTGGCTCGCCCTCGTCATCGGGATCGTGCAGCTCGGCGCGTGGGGGATGGTCGTCGGCTTCCGCTCCTCCTCGGCCTGGCCGCTCGCGGTCGCCTCAGGGCTCGTCAACGCGACGTTCGGCCTTGTGATCGTCGCGCTGAAGGCGCTCGTGCACTGAGCGCGCCCTAGTACGTGCTGCCAGGCGGGGGCGGCGTGCCAGGCGGGGGCGGTGGCTGTCGGCTTGCAGCACCGCGGGCCGAGACGTACATGCCGAGACCGAGCACGAGACCGACGACGCCGACAAGCATCAGGATCACTCCGACGACGTTGAGGTCGATTCCAGCCACGTGCGCCGTCACCGCGTACTTGAGGATCGCGCCGACGGCGATCAGGAAGAGGCTTGATCCGATAGTCATGCGTGCAGCCTGCCCGCAGACGAGTGGCCTCAATCCGTGGCTTCCGACCCAGCTCGTCGGTACGGTTCGAGCTGGACGAATCGCCCGCCAGGGCGTCGCCAGCGCTCAAGCCCACGACCGGAGTTGCCGAAAGAGACCATGCATGTCGGCGCATGAGGACAGCCCTGGGCTCCTCGACGAGCTTGCCCGCCGGCGCGAGGAGCGCGCCGCAACCGGCGATCAGCCGTTGCGCGAGCGCGTCCGCGACGACGCCCGCCGCAACGCGCGTCGCAGCGCCGCCGCCACGCGCCACCGCCAGCGCAACTCCGGCCCGACGCCCGTCCCACCGTCACCGCCATACGGCGGCGGCGACAGCGCCGGCGCGGCCTGAGCCACGCGTCAGAGGGTGGCGTCGCGCGGCGGACCCCTTCCGCCGATTTCAATGCTCGATAATCGATCTTATGTAACCGAAGAGGGGCAGATGTCGGCGCCGAGTACTCTGAAGGCATGGCCGATTCTGCTTGCACCACCGGCGTCTGCGGCGCCGACGTCCCGCCGCTCGTCGGCAGCGTGCTCACGGGCACCGGGCTGACGCTGCGTCAAGCGGCGCTCGCGATCGAGGCCGGCGAGCAGCCGCCGCTCAGCGACGTACAGCGCCGGCTCGTCGAGCACTGGGCCGAGACTCGGCTGGTGCGCGGCGGCTGACGTCCGTGCGCGGCGGGGTTGACCTGGGCGGCACGAAGATCCAGGCGGTCGTCATCGACGACGCCAGCAGCGTCCTCGGCCAGGCACGTCGCCCGACGCCGACGGATGGCGGACCCGAAGACGTCGTGAACGCGATGGCGCAGACGCTGCGTGAGGCCGCCGCTGACGCGGATGTCGAGCCGTCCGGGCTTTCCGGCCTCGGCGTCGGCTCACCGGGCGTGGTCGATGCCGCCACGGGCACGGTCGCAGGCGCGCGAAACCTGCCCGGCTGGGAAGGCTCCTTTCCGCTCGTCTCCGCCCTCGCCGACGACCTTGGCGTGCCCGTCGCCCTCGGCAACGACGTGCAAGTGGCGACTGATGCCGAGGTCGCGCTTGGTGCGGGCCGCGGCTTCGCCTCGTTGCTCGGCGTCTTCTGGGGCACCGGCGTTGGCGGCGGGATCGTGCTTGACGGCCACGCATGGCTGGGTCGCGGGGCCGCCGGCGAGCTCGGTCACGTCGTCGTACGACGCGGTGGCCGCCGCTGCCCGTGCGGGCGCCGCGGCTGCCTGGAGGCCTACGCGGGCCGTGCGGCGATGGAGGCGCGGGCGCGCCTGCGTCACGAGGACGGCGAGCACACGAGCCTCTTCAAGATCATGCACCGGCGCGGGCGTGAGCGTCTGACGAGCGGCGTGTGGGCACGCGCGCTGAAGGAGGAGGACGCGCTCGCGCAAGAGATCGTCGACGAGGCGGTCGCGGCGCTCGGGGCGGGCGTCGCCTCCGCCGTCAACTTGCTCGACGTCGAAGCGGTCGTGATCGGCGGTGGCCTCGGCGTGCGTTTGGGCCAGCCCTACGTCGAGCGGATCGCCGAGGCGATGGTCCCCCACCTCTTCGCCGACGACCGTCCGCCCGCCGTCAGACTGGTCGCGCTGGGGGACCTTGGCGGTGCGATCGGCGCGGCGCTGCTCGCGGCGGCCGCTTCGTAGCCGCCCTCAGCGGACGGCTTGTGCGGCACGCGCGCGCTCGACGGCGCCGGTGAACGCCGCCTCCCAGCCGTCGGCGTGCTGTTCGATCGTCTCCCCTTGTCCCCACATCCGGGCACGGCGGGCAAGCCGGCGACGAGCGTCGGCATCGAGGATCATCTGCTCGATTTGCTGATACCACTCGTCGTCGCCGACGAGTCTGCCGCCCTGCTCCTCGCCCATCCCGACGTACGGACCGACAGGAGAGGCAAGCCACGGCACGCCCATCGCGGCGTACTCCTTGAGCTTGATCGTCGAGCGGCCCTCGTTGAAGGGCAGGTCGGCGAGCGGTGCGAGGCCGATGTCGAAGTGGACGAGCAGCTCCGGCAGCTCCCCGTACAACGTGATGGGTATGTGTCTGTAGCGTCTGCTGCTCAGTCCGAGCCCGAGGCCGACGCTTATGACTTCGAGGTGCTGGTGGCGGCCCAGCAGGCGTTCGAGCGTCTCCTTCAGCTGCAGCTGCTCGTAGTTGTTCTGATGTTCGAGGGTCGCGAGCCAGCCGATCGTGACGCCGGGATGCGGCATCACCCGATCCGGGCGGGCGAACGTCGGTGGCAGGTAGTTCTCGAGCACGCGCACGTCGGCAGCGCCCATCTCGCGATATCTGGCGGCGAGCAGCTCGCTGGGGGTCGTCACCACGTCGGCGAGCTGGACCATCTGCGCGATCCCCGAGAGCATTCTCTGCAGCATGAGTTGGTTGTCGCGCGGGCCCGGCGAGCGTACCGAGAGGTCATCGTCGTTGTCCCACGCGACCGCGACCCCGGCCGCTTTCAGACGTCTCGCGAGGCGGATCATCGACCCGTGGTAGAAGCGCATGAAGTGCACGACGTCCGCTTTGAACAGCATGCTCGCGTCCTCGATTTCGTTGCGCTCCTCGATGTGGACGCTGTGCCCACGGTGGGCCAGCTCCTGCATCGGGATGAACGAGCGGTACACCGAGTTGATGGCCAGCTCGGGCGTCAACGAGGCGATTCGCATGATTCGAGCATGCCGAGGCGCAGATGCTTAAGCAACCGCGAAGAAAGATCAGGTGCATGGCAGCGATATTCGCGAAACTGCTTAATCAGCAACGCGTAGAGGTCGGCGCCGCGGGGCCAGGGTGCTGCGCCTGGAGCTGTGCCCAGATGGCGCAGGTTTTCACGATGACCGCCCGTGCGCGGGTATGGTCGCCTCATGCGGATCCTCGTCGTGGGTGTCGGGGGCGTGGGAGCGGCCGTCGCGGGCATCGCCCAGCGGCGCGGCTTCTTCTCCCACATGGTGCTCGCCGACCTCGCCGTCGCCCGCGCACAGGCGGTCGTGGACCGTCTCGGTGAGCCGGACCGCTTCAGCGCCGCCGCCGTCGACGCGAGCGATGAGGTGGCGCTCGTAGAGCTGATCCGCAGCACACGGCCCGACGCGGTCCTGAACGCGACGGACCCGCGCTTCAACGAGCCGATCTTCGGCGCGTGCCGCGTTGCGCGCGTGACCTATCTCGACATGGCAATGACGCTCTCGCACCGTCATCCCGTGCGCCCGTTCTCCGAGCCGGGCGTGAAGCTCGGCGACGTCCAGTTCGCCGCCGGCGCCGATTGGGAGCGCTCCGGGCAGCTCGCGCTGCTCGGGATGGGCGTCGAGCCCGGGCTCTCCGACGTCTTCGCGCGCTACGCCGCCGACCATCTGTTCAACCACATCGAGGAGGTTGGCGTGCGCGACGGCGCCGACCTCGTCGTCGAGGGCTACCACTTTGCGCCGACGTTCTCGATCTGGTCGACGATCGAGGAGTGCCTCAACCCGCCCTTGATCTGGGAGCGTACGCGCGGCTGGTTCACGACCGAGCCGTTCTCCGAGCCGGAGGTGTTCACCTTCCCGGAAGGGATCGGCGCAGTCGAATGCGTGAACGTCGAGCACGAGGAGGTTGTGCTGATCCCGCGCTGGGTCGAGTGCGAACGCGTGACGTTCAAGTACGGCCTCGGTCAGGAGTTCATCGACGTGCTGCAGACGCTCCACAAGCTCGGCCTCGACGCGACAGATCCGGTACGCGTGCGCGGCGTAGAGGTCTCGCCACGCGATGTCGTTGCAGCCCTGCTGCCGGACCCGGCGACGCTTGGCGAGCGGATGACCGGCCGCACCTGCGCCGGCACCTACGTGACAGGCACCGGCAAGGACGGGACCCCGCGCAAGACGTACCTCTACCACGTCGCCGACAACGAGACCGCGATGCGCGAGTACGGCAGCCAGGCGGTCGTCTGGCAGACCGCGCTGAACCCGGTGATCGCCCTGGAGTTGCTGGCGACCGGCGTCTGGAAAGGTGTCGGCGTGCTCGGCCCCGAGGCGTTCGACGCCGTCCCGTTCCTCGATCTGCTGGCCGCCTACGGGGCGCCGCACGCGATCGAGGAACGCGCGTAGGGCGCGCTCCCGCGCGCGCCCCTCCCCCTCTGTCCGCTACTGCGCGAGCCGCTCCAGGAACGTCTCGATCGCGGCGCTCATCAGCCGCTGCAGCGCTCTGACCTCGTCGCTCGTGGCCCGCACGCGCACCAGCTCGTGCATCGCGATCGACGTGAACTGGCCGAGGAAACGCGAGCACTCAGCTGCCGAGGCGCCGCCGAGCGCCGCGGTGTCGAGGAACGCGACGGTCAACTCGACCGCTTCGCGGCTCGCGCCCGCCGTCAGCGCCTCACCGAGCGTCTCCAGCCACTGCCGCGAGCGTGCGCGGCCCTGCGGCGCGGCGAACCAGCCGGGGCGGTGTGCGTCGTAGATCGCGCGCGCGGTGCGCTCGACCAGCGACTGGCCCTCATGCTCCAGCACCATCGCCGCGCTCTCCAGCGGTGCCGCCGGCAGGATCCACGGCTTCAGGATCGGCGCCGTGCTGCGGTCGCGTGCGAGCCGCTGCACGTCGCCGCGGCGGAAGCGGCGATGCCCTCCCTCCGTACGCGTCCCGGGCAGGACTCCCTGGTCTGTCAGGCGCCGGACCGTGCTCGGCGAGACGCCGAGGGCGTCGGCTGCGGCGCTCAGTGGCACGAGATCCTCTTCAGAGCTCGTGCCCGACTCGCTTTGGCCGATGGCCCCGAGGTCCCGCTCGAACGCGTCGATGTCGAGCAGCGAGTCGGCCGGAGCCGGTCGCCCGATCAGGTGCCCTTGCGCGGCGTCGACGCTCAGCGCCCGCACGACCGCGAGCTGCTCCTCGGTCTCGATCCCCGGGGCCGTGACGGTGAGGCCGAGCGCATGTCCGAGGTCGACGACGGCCTCGACGATCGCCGACGAGCCGTGGCGCGTGCCGAGATCCGTCATGAACATCGGATCCAGCTTCAGCCCGTCGACGGGCAGCCGCACGAGCTGCGCGATCGAGGACCCCTCCCCACCGAAGCCGTCGACGACGAGCCGCACGCCGAGGTCTTTGACCGCCTCCAACGTCTCCAACGCACGGCGCACCGCACCCGGTGACTCGGCAGCGCCGGTCCCGCTGATCTCCAACACCAGCGACTGCGGCGCGACGCGTGTCGACCCCAGTGCGGCGGTCAGGCGGCTGACGAACGCGCGCTCGCCCAGCTCGCGTGCCGAGACGTTCATCGAGACCGGCGGCAGCGGCCGTTCGGGATGGCGCTCTGCCCACAGGTCTACCTGACGGCAGATCTCGCCGGTCACCCAGTCGCCGATCTCGACGATCAGGTCGCTCTCCTGCGCCGCCGGCACGAAATGCGCGGCACCCACCAGCCCGCGCGAGGGGTGGCGCCAACGCAGCAGCGCCTCGACGCCGAGCACGGTTCCTCGACGCAACGAGACGATCGGCTGGAAGTGCAGCGTCAGCTCACGCCGTTCCAGCGCCCCGCCGAGCTCGTCGACGAGCCGCAGGCGCCGCAGCGAGCGCTCGCGCGCGGCGGGATCCGCGAGCTGCCAGCCGTCCCGCTCGACCGTCCGCGCATGGCGCGCGGCCGCATCGGCGTCACGCAGCAGCTCCGCTGCCGTTCCGCGCCCGCCGGGCGCGAGCGCGATGCCCACGTATGCCGCGAGCCGCACCGACAGGTCGCCCACGACGAGCGGCTGTGCGACGGCGGCGACAAGCGCCTCCGCGATGCGCGTCGCGGCGAGCGTGTCCGCGAGTCCCTCGCAGACGAGCACGAAGCAGTCGCGTGGGAACATCGTGAGCGCGGCGTGCGCGGGAGCAGCGTCGCGCAGCCGCTCGGCGACCTCGGCGAGCGCGCTGGTCCCGGCCTCATGCCCAAGCGTCGTGTCCAGTTCCTCGACGCCTGCCGCGTCGATCACCAGGACCGCGAGCACATCCTGGTCCTCACCCACGCGGCTGCGTTCCAGCGCCTCGTCGAGCGCCGCTTCGGCTACCTCATAGTTATCTGTGCGCTCAGAGCCTCCCGCTCCTCCGGCAGACGCGGCCGATGGCCGCCCGCCGGGCGTCACCGTTCTGCTGCCTGCTCCGCGCGCCCTGGGATCGGCAGCTCGGGGCGCTCGGCCCACGCGTGCAGCTCCTCAGGGGTGAGCGCAATCAGGGCAAACAGCTCGCGCGAGCTGAGTCGCCGCACCGGATCGCCGGATGGGCGCTCCGCGCTGATCCGGATCTCGCCGGGTGCGTCGCTGTCGAACGACAGCTCCAGTCCTGCCGATGCCAGAACAGCGCCGCAGCGTGCGGCAGCGGCCATCTCGCTGTCCAGCTCCGGCTCGGGGATAGGGGTGGTGACGGGCGGTTCAAGGTACGTAAGGGTCATTTCCGGTCCTCTCGGGGGTTCGTGCTGCGACCGAGGACCGACATCGGGTCAGTTGGCTGACCGATCAAGCGGATGGAAGATTTTCTGGCCGCGTGACAGGCTGCTTGCATTTCCGCGACCCGCGCGGGAGATTCTCTGCACACCTGGCACATCGGCGTTCCCGCCGAGCAAACGTGCGGAGCTACAGGGCAATCACGCTGCGGATGCCGTCCTGGGCCTCCATCAGCTCGAAGCCCCTGTTCACCTCGTCCAGCGAGATGCGGTGCGAGATGAACGGGTCGACGTCGATCTCGCCGGCCATCCAGCGGTCGATCAGCGCCGGCACGTCCTCGCGGCCCTTGAGGCCGCCGAACGAGGAGCCGGCGATACGGCGCCCCTGGATCAGCCAGCGTGGGATCACGTCGAGCGTCTCGCCCTTGCCGGCGACGCCTGCGACGGTGCAAAGCCCCCACCCCATTCGTGCCGCCTCGACCGCCTGGCGCATCACCTGAACATTGCCGGTCGCCTCGAAGGTGTAGTCCGCGCCGAAGCCGCCCGTCGACTCGACGATCCGTGCCACCGCGTCCGTTCCGCCGATCATCGTCTCCGTCGCGCCCTGGCCGCGCGCCAGCTCCAGCCGGTCTTCTGAGAGGTCGACGCAGACGATCCGCTCCGCGCCCTGCAGGCGGCAGCCGGCCACTGCGCCCAAGCCGACCATGCCGGCGCCGAACACGACGCAGGTTGAGCCCGCCTCCACCTTCGCCGTCTTCAGCGCCGCGCCGAGTCCTGTGGAAAGGCCGCAGGCGAACAGCGCCGCACCCTCCAGCGGCGCTTCCGGGTTCACTTTCGCGAGGGCGATCTCCGGCATCACCGTGTACTCCGCGAACGTCGAGGTGCCCATGAAGTGCCGCATCGGCTCTCCGCCGCGGGACAGCCGCGTCGTGCCGTCGGGCAGGTAGCCGAGGTTCTGCTGCTCGCGGATCGCCAGGCACAGGTTCGTGCGCGAGCTGCGGCAGTGGACGCACTCGCCGCACTGCGGCGAGAACAGCGTGACGACGTGGTCGCCGGGCGCGACGAGCGTGACGTCGGCGCCGACGCGCTCCACCACGCCCGCACCCTCGTGCCCCAGCACGCACGGTGCGTAGCCGGACGGATCCGCCCCGCTGGCTGTGTAGAGGTCGGTGTGGCAGACGCCGCAGGCGACGAGCCGCACGAGCACCTCGTTCGAGCGCGGCTCGGCCAGTTCGACCTCTTGCACGACCAGCGGCTGGCCGAACTCCTCCAGCACCGCAGCACGAATCCGCATGCCCGGACACTATCGTTGCGTCGCGTCAGCGTCATCCTGCTGACCGCGCATTGCGCATCGCAGCCCTCAAGGCCGTGTTCCAGCCGCCGATGCCTTCCCCAGTGATCCGCACCCGCCTCCTCGCGCTCGCCGTCCTTGCGACGCTCGCGCTCTCCCTCGCCGGTTCTGCCGCCGCCACCAGCAAGCCGATCGCCAAGTCGCGCTGGCTCGACCGCGTGTTGGTGACCGAGTACTACCCGGTGCCGGAGGCGTGGTTCGTCGGCAGGAAGGTCGCCACGCCGGGCCTCCTCGACAAGCACCGGATCGACTGGCTGTACTCCGCACGCGGCGTCTCGATGCAGGGGACGGGCATAGGGCTTGACGGCAGCCTCTACCACATCGACGCGCTCGGATCGGGCGGCTGGGTGACCGCTCAGGCGCGCCCCAGCGCACCCGGTCGCGGCATGTGGGCCGGCGGTCCGCCGTATTGGCGCTCAGGCGCGTACTGGCTCGCGAAGGGGCACAAGGTGACGTTCCCGCTCGAGGCCGGCGGATGGTCCAACGGCCGCGGCAAGCGCTACGTCCAGCTTCCCGACGTCACGTTCGCGGCCGGCGAGTCCAAGCCGCTTCGCTTCTACCGCAGCATCGCGGTCGACCCCAACCTGATCCCGCTTGGCAGCCGCGTCTACATCGACGCCTATCGCGACACCGCCGGCCACGGCTGGTTCATCGCCGAGGACGTCGGCGGCGCGATCGGCGGCCGCCACGTCGACGTCTACCGCTCGCCGCCGGCGAGTCCGGAGATCGGCGCGAGCTCGCTGGCCGGAGCCCGCATCTACGTGATCCCGCCCGGTAAGCGGCGCGGCCCCGGCGCACCGCCGGTGCGCCCGCCCGCGGTGGACCCTTCGCCCCCACCGGCCGACGACAGCGGCGGTGCCGGCGGCGGCTCCACGAGCGGCGGCGGCGCCGGCGCGCCCTGAGCACGCTCCGCGCGCCGCGTCGCACCGGCCTCGCGCTCTAGACTGTCGCCGCGATGGCCAAGCAGCAGAAGCCCAGACCGATGCGCGTCCAGCAGGGCGGCAGCCTTGCCGCGATGCAGGCGCTCGAGTCGCGCACCGACGAGGAGCTCGAGGCCGAGACGAAGCTGAAGGCCGCCGCGCTCGCGATCCTCGGCGCCCGCGCCGCCGAGCGCTACGACGCGAAGGCCACACGCGCCTACTACCAGCGCGCGCTCGCCGCCGCGCGGCCCCAGGAGCGTATGCAGCTCAAGCGCATGGCCGACGCCTCGCTCGCGCTCGCCGAGCGTCGCGCGGGTGACCTGAAGGACGCCGTCGCCCGCCTTGGTCAGACTCCGCCGAGCGACCGTCAACTGCTGTTGCTGCGCTTCATGGGCCTGGTCGCGCCGCCTCCAGGCTCCAGCGCGATCACCCGCCTGCGCGGGTACGCGGTCATCCTCGGGCTCGTCGTGGCCCTGCTGCTGATCGGCCTCGGAGTTGCCGAGCTCGTGACGCTTCCGTTCGGTGGCGTCGGCATCGTCGGTGGCCTGCTGCTCGGACTGCTGATCGTGTTCGCTGCGCTTGGTGTCCTCGCGCTGCTCGGGCGTCGCCGCCAGGCACGCGCGAGAGCCGCGGCCTCGGCCCGCTGACGCGTCGGTTCGCGCCATGTGCGGCCGCTTCACGCTGGCAGGCACCTCCCCGGACCAGCTGCGGGCGCGCTTCCCGCTCGGCGAGTCGGTCGAGATCCGGCGCCGCTTCAACGTCGCGCCGGGCGATGAGATCCTCTCGGTCGTCGTCAGCCATGAGGGCGTGACAGAGGGTCGGCTGCTGCGTTGGGGCTTCGTGCCGCCGTGGGCGGAGAACCCCTCTGTCGGCTTCAAAATGATCAATGCGCGCGCGGAGACGATCGCCGAGAAGCCGGCCTATCGTGACGCCTTCCGTCGCCATCGTTGCCTGATCGTCGCCGACGGCTTCTACGAGTGGCAGCGCGACGAGCCGCGCGGCGCGCGCACCCCGTTTCACATCACCAGCGCGAGCGGCGAGCCGTTCGCGTTCGCTGGGCTGCGCACGGCCTGGCGCGACCCGCAGGGCGAGTGGTTGCGCTCCTGCACGATTGTCACCACGCAGGCGAACGAGTCGATCGCGTCGATCCACCCGCGCATGCCGGTCATCCTCTCGCGCGAAGACGAGCAGACGTGGCTGGACCCGGCAACGTCACCCGAGCATGCCCACACGTTGCTGCGGCCGCTTGCCGCGTCGGACACGCATGCGCGGGAGGTCTCGAAGGCCGTCAACAACGCCCGCTACGACGGCCCGGAGTGCCTCGCGGAACCCGAGCCGGAGCCCGTGCAGGAGTCGTTGTTTGGCGAGGAGGCGGACTGAGCGCGGGGCTCAGCTGCCGACGATCTTGATCGAGCTGATCGTGACGGGGTCGACGGGCGATTCGGTCCCCTGCTGAAGCGGGACCGATCCGATCTTGTCGACGACGTCGAGACCTTGCTTGACCTTCCCGACGAGCGCATACTCCGGCGGGAGGCCGCCGTCCTGGCCGGTCACGACGAAGAACTGGCTGCCGGAAGCGCCGGGCGGCTCGTCACCGGCCTTTGCCATCGCGACGATGCCGTGCGTGTACGTAAGGTCCTGTGGCGGCGCCTCGACGACGCTGTAGCCGGGGCCACCGCTGCCGGTGCCCGTCGGGTCGCCGCCCTGGATCACGAAGTCCGGGACGATCCGATGGAAGACGAGCTGGTTGTAGAAGCCCTGTTGTGCGAGATACGCGAAGGACGAGGTCGTCTTCGGCGCGCGCTTGACGTCGAGCACGATCGTGAACTTGCCCATGTTCGTGCTGACCACCGCCGTCCAGCGCTTCGACGCGTCGAGCGGGTCCTTCGGCGGCGCGAGCGTGTCCTCGTCCGGCGTCGTGGTCGTCTCCGTCTCGGCGGGCGTCGTCTCAGCCTGCGTGGCGGTGCTGCCGGACGTCTTGTCGTCGTCCGAACCGCATCCCGCGACCAGCGCGGCGCACGCGGCAAGGACGATCAGGAGCAGCACGGTTGGGCGAAGGGCTCGCAGCACGGCGCGCAGCATACCCATCCTCGCGGAACGAGATGGCGGTAACCCACGAAGCGGTCGTTGGACGGCGGTGGACGTTGCCGTCGCCCACGCCAGGAGCACTCGGCGAAACCCCCGCGGCGTCTGGCGGCGTGCGACGCTGCGCGGATGCGGCGTCCTCGGTCGGCGCAAGAGCGCGGCTCTTGCCGCCTCCCTGCGTCCTTGCCCCGCTTGGTCGCACACTCGCCAGCCACTCACGCGGGTTCCGCCAAGCACTCCTAGTAGCGTTCGCGGCACATGGACCGGAACGTCGTCCTCATCGTCAACCCGACGGCCGGCGGCGGACGGGCGCTGCGCGCGCTGGCCGGCGTCGAGGACGCGCTGCGCGCGGAACGGACCGCCTTCACGGTGCAGCGCACGCGTTCGTTGGACCATGCGCGCGAGCTGGCGCACGCCGCCGGAGTCTCGGGAGCAATCGCCGCGGCGCTCGGCGGCGACGGGATCGTCGGCGCGGTCGCCGGTGCGCTGCCGGGCACTGAGGGCGTGCTGGGGGTCCTCCCCGGCGGCCGCGGCAACGACTTTGCGCGTTCGCTCGGCATCCCGCGGGATCCCGCCGAGGCGGCTGCGGTGCTCGTGCACGGTCGCGAACGCATGATCGACCTCGGCGAGGCGGACGGCAACGCGTTCGTCGGGATCGCCAGCTGCGGCTTCGACTCGGACGCCAACCGGATCGCCAACGAGACGCGCGTCCCGGGCGGCTTCGCCTACCTCTACGCCGCCTTGCGGGCGCTCGTGAGCTGGAAGCCGGCGCGCTTCGAGCTCGAGCTCGACGGCGTGCGCGCGACGCATGTCGGCTTCAACGTCGCCGTCGCGAACGGCAGTCAGTATGGCGGCGGGATGGTGATTGCGCCCGGCGCCGAGCTGGACGACGGCCGCTTCGACGTCGTCACCGTTGCTGGTGTCTCGAAGCTGCGCTTCGTCAGTCAGCTTCCGAAGGTCTTCAAGGGCACGCACGTCGCCAACCCCGAGGTGCAGGTGCGCCGCGCCCGCGAGGTGCGGATCTCGGCCGATCGCCCCTTCGCGCTCTACGCCGACGGCGACCCGATCGCCCAGCTGCCGGCCACGGTGCGCACGCTGCCCGCGGCCGTGCGCGTGCTCGTCCCGTGATGGCCGGCCGCGCGCTCGGCCCGAAGCTCGCCGTCGCCCGCGCCGTCGGCAGCGTCGCCCGCCGCGCCGGCCGCGGCGGCGGCACGAGCCTGCCCGGCAAGGTGCTGCTGCGGCTCGATCCTCACGCGATCGGCGGGCTGGCGGGGCGCCTGCCCCAAGGGTCGGTGGTGATCTCCGCGACGAATGGCAAGACGACGACGGCTGCGATGGTCGCCGCGGTGCTCGCGCGGCGCGGGACGCGGCTGGTGCACAACCGCGCCGGCGCGAACATGGCGGGCGGGATCGCCTCCACCCTGCTCGGTGCCGCCCACGGCGGCGGGATCGACGGCGAGCTTGGGCTGTTCGAGGTCGACGAGTTCTGGCTCGGCCAGATCGCCGCGGAAGTCCGCCCACGCGCGCTGCTGCTCGGCAACCTCTTCCGCGACCAGCTCGACCGCTACGGCGAGCTGGAGGCGATCGCCGACCGCTGGGCAGGCGTCGTCGCCGCACAGCCCGCCGGGACGCAGCTCGTGCTCAACGCCGACGACCCGCTGATTGCCGACTTGGGCCGCGAGCGCGAGGGCGTGACGTACTTCGGCGTCGCGGACGACGCGATGGCGCTGCCGCAGATGCAGCACGCCGCCGACTCGAAGCACTGCCGCCGTTGTGGACACGCCTACGTCTACGACGCGGTCTATCTCGGCCACCTCGGCCGCTACCGCTGCCCGCAGTGCGGTCAGACGCGCCCTGAACCGGAGGTGGTGGCGGAGCGCGTCACGCTGCACGGCACACGCGGGGCGACGGTGGCGCTGCGGACGCCCGAAGGGACGGCAACCCTCGAGCTGCCCCTCCCTGGTCTCTACAACGTCTACAACGCGCTTGCCGCGACGGCGCTGTGCCGCGCGCTCGGCGTGCCGCTGGAGGAGATCGTCGCCGGCCTCAGCGCCGTCGAGGCCGCCTTCGGCCGCGCCGAGACGATCGAGCTCGCGGGGCGGCCGTTGTCGATCCTGCTCGTCAAGAACCCCGCCGGCGCCAACGAGGTGCTGCGCACGCTTGCGCTGGAGGACGGCCCGCTCGACGTGCTTGCGGTGCTGAACGACAACGTCGCCGACGGCCGCGACGTCTCGTGGATCTGGGACGCCGACTTCGAGCTGCTGGCCGGACGCGTGCGGCGCGTCACGTGCGCCGGGACACGGGCAGCGGAGCTGGCGCTGCGGCTCAAGTACGCGGGCGTCGCGGCGGACCGGCTGGTCGTCGTGCCGGAGCTGGCGGCCGCGCTGGACGGCGCCCGCGCCGACGCCCCGGACACGCTCTACGCGCTTCCGACCTACACGGCGCTGCTGTCGCTGCAGGAGCTGCTGGCGCAGCGCGGCCTGGCGCCGGAGTACTGGCGATGAGCGACGCGCGCCACGCCGAGCAGCCGGCCACCGAGTCCGGCGGCCCCACCGCGGTGCTGTGGCACGACCTCGAGTGCGGCCGCTACACCGCCGACCTGCCGCTGTGGCGCGAGCTGGCAGCCGAGACGGGCGGCCCGATCCTCGACGTCGGCAGCGGCACCGGCCGCGTGAGCCTCGACCTCGCGCGCGCCGGCTACGACGTCGTCGCGCTCGACCTCGATCCCGAGCTGCTCGCGGCGCTGCGCGAACGCGCCGGCGACCTGCCCGTCACGGCCGCGGTGGGCGACGCCCGCTCGTTCGACCTCGGGCCGCGCCGCTTCCCGCTCGTCGCGGCGCCGATGCAGACGATCCAGCTGCTCGGCGGGCCCGACGGCCGCGCCGCCTTCCTGCGCTGTGCCCGCGCGCACCTGCGTTCCGGCGGGTTGCTGGCGATCGCGCTCGCCGACGCGCTGGAGGGCTTCGACGCCGAGCACGACGAGGCGCCGCTGCCGGACCTGCTGGAGCGCGACGGCTGGGTCTTCGCCAGTCAGCCGACGGCGGTTCGGCCCGAAGCCGAGTGGACGACGATCGAGCGGATTCGGCAGACCGTCTCGCCGAACGGTCATCGCACCGCGGAGGGCGACGCCGTGCGACTCGACCGCTTGGACGGCGACACGCTGGAGGCGGAGGGCCTCGCCGTGGGCCTCCGGCTTGCAGGCAGGCGCTTCGTCGAGATGACGGACGACCACGTCGGCAGCGAGATCGTGCTGCTGACGACGGCGGCAGAGGCCGGACTCGATGCCTGAGCGCACCACGTTGCGCGTCTGCGCGCTCTATCCGGACCTGATGAACATCTACGCCGACCGCGGCAACCTGCTGCTGTTGCGGCGCCGCTGCGAGTGGCGCGGGCTGGGCTTCGAGCTGACGTCGCTGGGGCTCGGCGAGCCGCTCGATCCAGATGCCGCGGACCTCTTCTACCTCGGCGGGGGCCAAGACCGCGACCAGCGGCTCTGCGCGCTCGACCTCGCAGAGGTCAAGCGCGAAGGTTTGCACGCCGCGGCGGCGCGCGGCGCGGTGATCCTCGCCGTCTGCGGCGGCTACCAGCTGCTCGGCCACTCCTACGAGCTGGGCGAGGAGACACTGCCCGGCGCTGGCCTCGTCGATCTGCGCACGGTGCGCGTCGAGGGCCCTCGGCTGATCGGCAACGTCGCGATCGAGGTCGACTTGGGCGACGGTCCGCGCCTGCTTGCCGGCTTCGAGAACCACGGCGGCCGCACGCGCCTCGGACCCGACGCCCAGCCGCTCGGGCGCGTGCTGCGCGGCCATGGCAACGACGGCGTGAGCGACTTCGAGGGCGTCCGCGCGGGCAACGTAATCGGCACGTACCTGCACGGCCCATTGCTGCCGAAGAACGTCTGGCTGGCCGACTGGCTGATCGCCCGGGCACTCGGGCGTCCGGAGCCGCTCACGCCGCTCGACGACGCGCTCGAGGCCGCCGCGCACGCCGAGGCGCGGCGCGCGGCCGGCGTATAGGAGGCTCCGACGCCTCCTAGCGCCCGCGCGCCGTTTGGCTCCGCGCTCCGGGGCGAAGACTAGACTCGAGTTCTCCCCTACCGGGAGTCCCCTGCGTGAACAGCGAGAACATCGCCCAGACCGAGGGGCCGGCCGCCTACCCGCAGGCGGCCCCGCTGGAGCTGCGCAACGTCCGCAAGCAGTATCCGGGCGCGCCACGGCCCGCGATCGAGGATCTCTCGTTGACGGTGCCCGCGGGCGAGATCTGCGTGCTCGTTGGCCCGTCCGGCTGCGGCAAGACGACCGCCATGCGGCTCGTGAACCGCATGATCGACCTGACCTCTGGCGACGTGCTGCTCGATGGCCGCAGCGTCCTGGCGCGCAAGTCCTCTGACCTGCGCCGCGAGATCGGCTACGTGATTCAGCAGGTTGGACTCTTCCCGCACCAGTCGATCGCGCAGAACGTCGCGACGGTGCCGCGCCTGCTTGGCTGGGACAAGCCGCGCATCGCCCGTCGCGTCGCCGAGCTGCTGGAGCTCGTCTCGCTGCCGGTCGAGCTCGCCGACCGCTATCCCGCCCAGCTGTCCGGCGGCCAGCGCCAGCGCGTCGGCGTCGCTCGTGCATTGGCGGCCGACCCGCCGCTGATGCTGATGGACGAGCCGTTCGGCGCGATCGACCCGATCAACCGCGAGCGCCTGCAGGACGAGTTCCTGCGTCTGCAGGCCGAGATCCGCAAGACCGTCGTCTTCGTCACCCACGACATTGACGAGGCGATCAAGATGGGCGACCGCATCGCGATCCTGCGCGAGGGCGGCGTGCTCGCGCAGTACGCACCGCCCGATGAGCTGCTCAGCGCGCCCGCCGACGACTTCGTCGCCCGCTTCGTCGGCACCGACCGAGGGCTCAAGCGGCTCACGCTGCGCACGCTGGCCGATCTGTCGCTGCTGCCGCCTGGCGACGACGACGTCGTGCCGCTCGCCGGCAGCGTCCCGCGCGAGACGTCCCTGCGCGACGCCCTCTCGCTGATCGTCTCCCACGAGAACCGCCCGCTCGCGGTGACCGACGGCGACGGCCGCGTTGCCGGGCTCGCGACGCTCGAGCTGATCAGCGCTGCGCTTGTGCCGCTCGTCCCTGAACCGGAGCACGCACGCGGATGACCCGCGCCCTCGCCGCCTCCGAGCCTGTCATCCCCGACTTCGGGCGCGGCAGTGACTGCGTGCGCGAGAACGGGACGTTCTGCTGGAGCTGGGTCTCTGACCACTGGTCCGACACGCTGCAGCCGGCCCTGCTCCAGCACATCGTCCTGACCGTGATCGCCGTCGGGATCGGCTTCGCCCTCGCGTTCGCGCTCGCGCTGCTGGCCCACCGCCGCGGCCGCGTCGCCGGGCCAGTGATCCTGGTGACCGGGCTGCTCTACACGATCCCGAGCCTCGCGCTCTTCCAGCTGCTCGTGCCGTTCACCGGCCTTTCGCGCACCACCGCCGAGGTCGCGCTCGTCTCCTACACCCTGCTGATCCTCTTCCGCAACATCCTCACCGGTCTCGCCGGCGTGCCGGCGGAGGTCAAGGACGCCGCTGAGGGCATGGGCCTCACGCCGCGCCAACTGCTGTGGCACGTCGAGCTTCCGCTCGCGCTGCCGGCGATCGTCGCCGGGCTGCGGATCGCGACGGTCACGGTGATCAGCCTCGCGACGGTCGCCGTGTTCGTTGTCGACGAGGGCCTCGGCGCGCCGATCTACAGCGCGCTGCGCCAGACGTTCAAGACCGAGCTGATCGCCGCCGGCGCCTTGGCCGTCGCGCTCGCGCTTACCGCCGACGCGCTGCTCGTCCTGCTCCAGCGCGCACTCACGCCGTGGGCTCGCAGTGCGCGGAGGGCATGACCCTGATGCGCGACTTCCTCGACGCCTTCACCTTCATCGGCGACAACGCCGGCCTGCTGTGGTCGCTGACGCTCCAGCATCTGGCGCTCAGCGGCGCCGCCGTCGGCGTAGCGCTCGCGCTCTCGCTGCCGCTCGGTGTCTGGCTCGGCCACGTCCACCGCGGATCGTTCGCGGCTATCAACGTCTCGAACGTCGGGCGCGCACTGCCGAGCCTCGCCCTGATCTCGATCGGCGTGGCGGTGCTGGGGATCGGCTTCCTCAACGTGATGGTCGCGCTCGTCGTACTGGCCTTCCCGCTCGTGCTGACCAACGCTTACGTGGCGGTCGACGGGGTCGACCCGGACGCCGTCGAGGCCGCGCGCGGCATGGGCATGACGTCCCGCGAGGTGCTGTGGAAGGTCGAGCTGCCGCTTGCGCTCCCGCTGATCTTCGCCGGCGTGCGAACGGCCGTCGTCTACGTGATCGCGACGGCGACGCTCGCCTCGATCGCGGGCGGCCACGGGCTCGGGGACATCATCGTCGACCAGGCGACGTACCGGCTGCCGGGCGTGCTCGCGGCAGCGATGTGCGTCGCCGCCCTCGCGCTCGCAGCGGAGCTGCTGTTCGCCGCGTTGCAGCGGGCGGTGACGCCGCGCGGGTTGCGTGCGGCAAAGGAGGTCCCGACGGTCGGGCCGGCCACGGAGGCGGGCTGACAGGGATGCGATGTAGGAGGAGCTGTGCTGTGGGGGTACGTGAACCGAAAGGACGCACCGACGTGAAGCAGGGAACGTTGCGCATCATCCTCAGCCTCGTGACGGCGCTCGCGCTCGTGGGCGGGCTGGCCGCCTGCGGCAGCGACGACAGCGGCGGCGACACGACGGCAGCCACTGCCGCAAGCGGCCAGCCCGGCAAGGGCAAGCCGGGCGTCACGCTCGGCACGAAGAACTTCACCGAGCAGTTCGTGCTCGGCCAGCTTTACAAGCAGGCGCTGGAGGCAAAGGGCTTCACCGTCGAGCTGAAGCAGAACATCGGCTCGACGGAGATCGCCGACAAGGCGCTCCGCAGCGGCCAGATCGACCTCTACCCCGAGTACATCGGGATCTTCAACACCGCTGTCGCCGGCGACACCACGACCTACACGACCGTCGAGGAGGCCTATGCGGCCGGCAAGGACTACGCCGAGGCGCACGGCTACACGCTGCTGCCGCTGACGCCGTTCACGGACGTCGACGCGCTTGCCGTGAAGCCCGACTACGCGGCCGAGCACGACCTCGAGAGCGTCGCGGATCTGAAGGGCATCGCCGGCCTGAAGCTCGGCGCCGCGCCGGAGTTCCGCAAGCGCGAGACGGGCCTCGTCGGCCTTGCCCGCGTCTACGGCATCACCGACGTGACCTTCTTCCCGCTGACGATCGGGCTCCAGTACCAGGCGCTCGACGGCGGCAAGATCGACGTCGCCGACGTCTTCACGACTGACGGCCAGCTGCAGAAAGGTGACTACGTCGTTCTGACCGACCCGAAGCACATCTTCGGCTTCCAGAACGTCGCCCCCATCGTCAGCACCGACGTGCTGGAGGCCCAGGGCCCCGCGTTCCAGCAGACGATCGAGGCCGTCGACGCCAAGCTCACGACCGAGGCGATGCAGCAGATGAACGCCGCGGTCGACATCGACAAGCAATCCCCCGCCGACGTCGCCGAGCAGTTTCTGGCGGCGAACGACCTCGTGTAGGGCGATGTGCCACGCTCGGGTAGGTCACCGGGCGTGGCGCACCCCGTCCGCATCGGCTGCTCTGGCTGGGTCTACCGCGACTGGCGCGAGCGCTTCTATCCGCCAGGCCTCCCCCAGTCCCGCTGGCTCGAGCACTACGCCGCGACGTTCGAGACCGTCGAGCTCAACGCGACCTTCTATCGCCTCGCAAAGCCGGACGCCGTCGCGCGCTGGGTCGAGCAGACGCCCGAGGACTTCTGCTTCGCGGCCAAAGCCAGCCGCTACCTCACGCACATGAAGCGGCTCACCGACCTCGACCGAGGCGTCGAGCGCTTCTACGCCTCGATCGACCCGCTGGTCGAGGCCGGTCAGCCTCGGATCGGTCCTGTGGCAGCTCCCCGAGCAGTTCCACCGCGACGACGACCGCCTCGCCGCGGCGCTCGAGCGCGTGGGCGGGCTGCCGCCCGGTCGTCACGCGTTCGAGTTCCGCCACCCGAGCTGGTTCGCACCCGAGGTCGAGGCGCTGCTACGCGCCCACGGCGCCGCCCTCGCGGTCGGCGACCACCCCGAGCGCCCGTTCCAGTCGCTCGCGCGCACGACGGACTGGACGTTCGTGCGCTTCCACTACGGCGCGCGCGGCCGGCGCGGCAACTACTCCGAGCGAGAGCTGCGCACGTGGGCGAACCGCCTGCACCAGTGGGCGCGCACGACGGAGGTCTACGCGTACTTCAACAACGACTGGCAGGGATTCGCTCCGCGCAACGCGCTGCGACTGCGCGCGCTGCTCGGGCAGCCGGCCGGCTGAGCGGCGGTCAAGAACCGCTGGAGCCGAAGCCGCCTTCGCCCCGCTCGCTCGCGGGAAGCTCGTCGACCTCGACGGTCGCCGGCAGCTCCAGGCGCACCAGCACCAGCTGCGCGATGCGATCCCCGACGGCGATCTCCACCGGGCGTCTCTCTGTCCGTGTTGAGCAGCAGCACGCGCAGCTCGCCGCGATAGCCCGCGTCGATCAGCCCGGGCGCGTTGACGAGCGCGATCCCGTGGCGAGCGGCAAGGCCTGAGCGCGGAAGCACCAACCCTGCCTGGCCCTCCGGGATCGCGACCGCGATGCCCGTCCCAATCGACGCACGCGCGCCGGGCTCCAGCGTCACGGCCTCGCTTGCATGGAGATCGAGGCCGGCGTCGCCGGCATACGCGCGGCGCGGCAGGATCGCCTCCGGGTGAAGGCGCCGCACAGGGAGCGCGCCGGCGACGTTCCGCAGCTCGCCGATCGCATCATCCGTACCACTGACGACCGCGCCCACCATTCCGTCGACGACGTCACTCTCCACGTTCACACCACCCGCCCGTTGACGGCATACCGCTCGAACCGCGCCGCCACCGTCGCCGGCACACGGGCCTTCACGAGCACACCCTCAGCCGTGTCCTCGCGCACCAGATCCCCAGCGAGTTCGTGCAGCTCGGCAAGCCGCCCGCCGTCGCTGTAGGGCAGCAGCAGCGCGATGTCGCGCAGGCTGCGGTCAAACTCGTCCTCGATCCGCTCACCGAGCGCTTCGAGCCCTTCGCCGGTCATGCCAGAGACGAGGATCCCGTCGGGGTGGCGGAGGCGAACGTCGTCACGACCCTCGTCATCGAGCATGTCCGCCTTGTTGAGCACCAGCAGGCGCGGGCGGTCGTCGGCGCCCAGCTCCGCGAGCACGCTCTCGACCGCGCGCAGCATCTCCGAGAGGTCCTCTTCGGGCGCCGAGGCGTCGACGACGTGCAGCAGCAGGTCCGCGAGCCGCGTCTCCTCCAGCGTCGCCCCGAACGCGTCGACCAGTTGGTGCGGCAGCTTGCGGATGAAGCCGACGGTGTCCGTCAGCAGGTAGTCGCGCCCGCCGAGCTTCCATCCCCGCGTCGTCGGGTCGAGCGTGTGGAAGAGCCGGTCGCGCACGCCGACGTCCGCGCCCGTCAGCGCGTTCAGCAGGGTCGACTTGCCGGCGTTCGTGTAGCCGACGAGCGCCACGGTCGGCAGCTGGGCTCGGTCGCGCTCGGCGCGCATCACCTTCCGCGCGCCCTTCACGCGCTCCAGCCGGCGCTTCAACGCAGCGATCCGGTCGCGCGCCAGGCGGCGGTCCGTCTCGATCTGCGTCTCGCCCGGTCCGCGCGTTCCGATGCCCGGTCCGCCGGCGGCTCCGCCGGCACCTGCGCCCAGGCGCTCCAGGTGGGTCCACAGCCCGCGCATCCGCGCGAGGTTGTACTCGAGCTGCGCCAGCTCCACCTGCAGCTTTCCCTCCGCGCTGTGCGCGTGCCCGGCGAAGATGTCGAGGATGATCGCCGTGCGGTCGATCACCGGCACGCCCAAGGTCTCCTCCAGGTTGCGACCCTGGCGCGGGCTGAGCTCGTCGTCGCACGCCACGACATTGGCGTCCGCCGCCTTGATCGCCTCCTTCAGCTCTTCGAGCTTCCCCGGCCCGAGGTACGTGTTGGGATGCGGAGCCTCGCGGTGCTGCACCAACCGGCCGACCGTCGCGACCCCCGCGGTCCGCAGCAGCTCCTCCAGCTCCGCCAGGTCCTCCCCCTCCGGCAGCGCCGCGATCGCCAGCGCCCGCTGACGCGCCCGGCCGACAGGAGCCCCGCTCCGTCCCGGCGTCGAGTCGCTCCTCCCATGCCGGCTCCGCGTCGTCGTCACCCGACTGAGTCTAGAGCCACTGTGGCCACAAACCGCGCGAGCGCCGCCACAGCGCCCGATGAGAAAGTCACGGCATGACCGAGGAGCAGGGATTAGGGACCGCTATCCGGACCCAGATCCCTGCTCCTCATTCCGACCAAGTTCTGGCGGCAATCGCTGCGGCCCAGCACGGCGTGGCCTCGCGCGAGCAGCTTGCAGGGATGGGACTCACGCCCTCGTTGCTGAAGCGCCGCGTGGCGAGCGGCCACCTGGTGCCGCTCCACCGGGGCGTGTACGCCGTCGGGCATGCGCAACTCCGTCGTGAGGGCCATTGGCTCGCGGCGGTCTTGGCTGTTGGGCCCGAAGCGGCGCTGAGTCACCGTGATGCGGCGGCGCTGCACTGTCTGCGGGCCTCGCGCGGGAGCCGGATCGACGTGTCGACGTCGGCTGATCGGCGTGCTGCGGCTGGTCCCATCCGCATCCACGGCCAGCGCGCCCTCGCTGCGCGGGACGTCACGGTCGTCGACGCGATCCCGGTCACGACCGTCGCGCGGACACTGGTCGACCTCGCGGGCGTCGTGCCTCGACAAACGCTCTCGAAGGCGCTCTCCGAGGCGGAGCGGCTCAACGTGCTCGACGTGCGAGCGATCGAGGACGTCCTGAGCCGCGTGCGTGGGCGGCGAGGCCCGGGCATCGCGCGGCTCAGGGCGACGCTCGAAACGCACGCCGCCCTCGGCGCGACGCTGACCCGCTCGGAGCTGGAGGACCGTTTCGTCGCGCTCCTCGATGCTCACCACATCCCTCGCCCACGCTTGAACGCGTGGATTGCGGCAGCCGGCGTCGAGGTCGACGCGTTGTGGCCGACCGAGCGGCTCGCCGTCGAGCTCGACGGCTACGCGCACCACAGCCACCGCCGGGCCTTCGAGCGCGACCGCGAGAAAGCCAACGCGCTCGTGGACCTCGGCTACCGCGTGCTGCGGTTCACGCACCGCCACGTCGTCCACGAACCCGACGCGACGGCGAGGCGCGTCAAGCGCGCGCTCTACCCCAGCGCCTGAATCCGCGCGACCGCTTCGGTGATGCGGTCGTCGGGAGCAGTGAGCGCGATGCGGAAGAAGCCTTCGCCGGAGGCCCCGTATGCGCCGCCAGGCGAGATCACGACGGCGGCCTCTTCGAGGACGTGCTCGCAGTAGGCGGCGGCGTTCTCGTAGCCGGCGGGGATCGGCGCCCAGACGTAGATCGTCCCCTTCGGCGGGGTGACGTCGACGCCGGCTGCGCGCAGGGCGTCACAGACGAGGTCGCGGCGGCGGGCGTAGATCGCGTTCTGGGCAGCCACGTCGGCGTCCACCTTTGGCGACAATGCCGCCGCGCCCGCGAGCTGCACGGCCTCGAAGTTGCCGGAGTCGATGTTCGACTTCAGGCGCCAGTACTGCGAGATCGCCTCGGCGTTGCCGACGATCGCCGCGCAGCGCCAGCCGGTCATGTTGTAGCCCTTCGACAAGGAGAAAACCTCAACGCCGACCTCGCGGGCACCCGGGGTCTCCAGGAACGATGGCGCGACATAGCCGTCGTATGTCGTCTCGCTGTAGGCGTTGTCGTGCACGACGAGGAGGTCGTGCTTGGTCGCGAAGTCGATGACCCGCTCGAAGAAGCCGTCCGGCACGACCGCGCCGGTCGGGTTGTTCGGGTAGTTGATGAACATCAGCTTGGCGGCGGCGGCGTCCTCGGCGGAGATCGCGTCGAGGTCCGGTGCGAAGCCGAGTGACGGCACGAGCGGCATCAGCACAGCCCGCGACCCCGCCAGCAGCGGACCCGCGGTGTAGACCGGATAGCCCGGATCGGAGGCGAGCGCGACGTCCTCCGGGTCCAGGAACGCGAGACTGAGGTTGAAGATGCACTCCTTCGCGCCGAGCGCGGCCATGATCTCCGTCTCGGGATCGAGCGTGACCCCGAAGCGGCGCTCGTAGAAGGACGCGATCGCGCCGCGGAACTCCGGCCGTCCTCTGTTCGTCGGGTAGCGGTGCGTCCCCGGATCGGCCACCGCGGCCTGTCCTGCCGCCACGATCGGCGGGTACGTCGGCATGTCGGGATCGCCGATTCCCAGCGAGATCACGTCGATGCCCGCGGCCTTCTTCTCCGCGATCTTGCGCTCGAGTTGGGCGAACAAGTATGGCGGGATCTGGTCGAGGCGCTTGCTCGGTCGCACAGCGTCAGTCAATCGCATGGAGCTCCTTCAGGAAGTCCTTGGACAGGGTCCCCGCGTATACGGGCACGGCCCAGCCGGTCAGGTTCACGTGCAGATCCTCGCCCACCTCGGCGTCCAGCTCGCCACCGTCGAGCACGACCGTGACCACCCCACCTTCCCCGCCCCCGCCCCGCAGGACGTGCGCGACGGCCGCTCCGGTCGCGCCGGTGCCAGAGGAGAGCGTCTCGCCGACGCCGCGCTCGAAGATGCGCGTGCGGATGCGATCCGGCGTCAGCTCGGCGTACCAGGACACGTTCGTGCGGTTCGGGAACAAGGCGTGAGCTTCGAGCGCGGGGCCGATCGCCGGCAGGTCCAGCGCGTCGAGCTCCTCCACAGACCCGACCCGGATCGCGCACTGCGGGTTGCCGATCGAGACGTGCTGGAAGTCCCAGGCGACGCCGTCCGCCTCCAGCGTCCCCGCGCCGTCCTCGGCTCCGCCCGGCCAGTCCTTGGACGTCAGCTTCGCGCGCCCCATGTCGACGCGGCAGGTTGTCGGGCCCGTGATCGTGGGCCGGATCTCGCCCGCGAGCGTCTGGATCGAGAAGACGTCAGCGTCGGTCCAGCCACGCTGGCGCAGGTAGAGGATCGCCTCGCGCGCGCCGTTGCCGGAGAGCTCGGGCTCGGAGCCGTCGGGGTTGTAGATGTTCAGCCGCGCGACAAAGCCCGACTCGTCCGGCGGCGAGAGCAGCAAGATGCCGTCGGAGCCGATGCCGGTGTGCGGCGCGCAGATCGCGCGGATGCGCGCGGGCGTCAGTTGGAAAGGAAGAGCGGCCGCCTCGACGATCACGTAGTCGTTGCCGAGGGCCTGCCATTTCTCGAACTTCATGCGGCGCCGGACCTTACCGTCTCGCCTGTGAAATACGTCTTGCCGCCAACTGGGTATGCACGCTCCAGATGTTTGTGCGTTCCCCCACGTTGGAGGTCCGATGACCCTGGTGCTGGCGGACTACGACCTCGGCGACGCGCTGCTGACGGTCCTGTCTATCTTCTTCGTCGTGATCTGGATCTGGATCCTGATCACCGTCCTGGTCGACCTCTTCCGCGACCACGAGCTGTCCGGCTGGTTGAAGGCGGTCTGGGTCTTCTTCCTCGTCTTCCTTCCGGTGATAACGGTGCTGATCTACCTGATCGCCCGCGGCGGTGGGATGCGCGAGCGAGCGATCGCCGAGCAGCAGCAGGCGCAAAAGGCGACCGACGAGTACATCCGCTCGGTCGCGACCTCACCCGCGGATGAGCTGCACAAGCTCCACGATCTGCGCGAGAAGGGCGCCATCTCTGCCGACGAGTACGAGCGACTGAAGGCGAAGGTCGTCGCTTGAGCGGGAGGCGGGCCGGGATCAACCCGTCACGATGACGGCCGCTGCGGCGATCTCCGCCGCGACGTCGTCCGCCGTGCGGCCCGTCACGTCGATCGTCCGCACGCCGGCGAGCTTGCGCATCCAGGTGAGCTGCCGGCGCGCGTAGTTGCGTGTGCGCCGCTTCATCCCCTCGATGTCGCCGGCCAGCAGGTCATCGAAGCCGAGCGCCTTGCGTGCCGTGTCGGAGGCCCCGGCGGCGTGCGCTCGCTGTACCTCCTCGCGAACACCAGCGGCGAGCATGGCGTCGACCCGTCCGTCGATGCGCTCGTACAGCGTCTCGCGCTCCATCGTCAGCCCTGCCAGCAGCGTGGGACGGCGCACTTCGTCGGTCCACAGCTGCGACGGGCCTTCTGGCGGTTCGAGCTCCCCCGCGTCCAGCAGCTCATGCGCGCGCACGATCCGCTGGCGGTCGTGCGGGTCGATCCCCTCCGCTGCCCACGGCGCGCGCTGCGCAAGCCGCGCATGCAGCGCCGGTGCCCCCTCCCGCTCCAGCTCCCGCTGCCAATGTTCGCGCACGCCCTCGGGCGGCGGCGGACGCAGCGCAAGCTCGGTCAGCGCGGCACGCAGGTAGAGGCCGGTGCCCCCCACCACGAGCGGCCGCCGCCCGGCCGCGAGCGCTGCGTCGATCTCCGCATGCGCCAGCTCCGCGTACTGGCCCGCGCTGAACGTCGCGTCGACGGGCAGGAAGGACAGCAGCCGGTGCTCCAGCGCAGCCCGCTCTGCGGCACTCGCCGCACCCGTCAGCAGCTCCAGCCCGGCATAGACCTGCAGCGCGTCGGCGGAGATCGCGATCGGGTCCTCCCCAGCCGCCCGCAGCCGTCGCGCAAGCGCGACGGCGACCGTCGTCTTGCCGATTCCGGTCGGGCCGAAGATGGCGATCACCGTCATCGCGGAAGTATCGCGCCGATGCGGTCAAGCGCCGTGTGCGACCGGAGTATGGTGAGACACATGGGGACGCTGATCGGCAGCGGGGTATCGACACATGAGGACGCACGCGTTGGTGCGATCGAGGCGGCCCAGGCGGCGCGCGCGGCGCTCAACGGCGAGCCGGTCGACCTCGCGATCGTGTTCGCATCGGGCGCGCATCTCGCGGCGCCCGAAGCGACGCTCGAGGGTGTCCACGAGTCGCTGCGTCCGGCTGCACTGGCCGGCTGCGGCGCCGGCGGCGTGCTCGGCTGCGGCTTCGAGCACGAGGGCGGCAGCACCGCCGTCGCGGTGTGGGCGGCCTCGCTCGGCGACGGCACCGCCCGCACGTTCCACGCGACCGCCGTCGCGCACGAGGACACCGTCACGGTGATGGGGATGGAGGACCTGGCGGGCGCCTCCGGCGCGATCCTGCTGCCCGACCCGTTCACGTTTCCGACCGATCCGCTGCTGCAGGACCTCGCCGCCCACGCACCGGGGGTCCCGATCCTCGGCGGGCTTGCCAGCGGCCGCACCTCGCAGGACACGGGCGCGCTCTTCCACGGCGACGAGGTCTGCGAGGTCGGCGCCGTCGGGGTGCGCTTCGACGGCGTCGAGCTGCTGCCGTGCGTCTCGCAGGGTGCCGTCCCGGTCGGCCCTGAGATGACCGTGACGCGGGCGGAGGACAACGTCGTGCACGAGCTTGCCGGGCGCCCGGCACTGGACCGCATACGCGCGGTGATCGAGGAACTGGATCCGCGCGAGCGGACGCTTGTGGCCGGCGGACTGCTCATCGGCGTGGTCATCGAAGGCGGCCAGCCCGACTACGAGCACGGCGACTTCCTCGTGCGCCAGCTGCTCGGCGCCGACCCGGTCGCCGGGACGCTCGCGATCGCCGCGCCGGTGGCGGAGGGACAGGTGCTGCGCCTGCACGCGCGCGACGCCGCCTCCGCGGACCGCGACCTCGACGAGCAGCTGCGGCTGCGCGTCTCCGCGCTCGGCGGCACGCCCGCCGGAGCGCTCGCGTTCGCCTGCCACAGCCGCGGGCGCGAGATGTTCGGGATCGCCGACCATGACGCCGGCGCACTCGCGGAGCAGCTCAACGGCGCCCCGTCAGCCGGCTTCTTCGCGGCGGGCGAGATCGGTCCCGTGGGCGGTGCGAACTTCATGCACGCGTTCACGGCGACGGTCGCGCTGTTCGCTTGAGGCCCGCCGAGGTGTGACACATCGCCTCGATGTGTGACAGGGTTTCCGCATGACCGAGATCAAGGGAACCGTCCTGCTCACCGGTGCCAGCGGCGGCATCGGCCACGCGATCGCCCGCTCGCTCGCAGCGCGCGGCGCCAAGCTGGTGCTCACCGGCCGCCGTGCCGACGTGCTCGAGCCGCTTGCCCAGGAGCTCGGCGGCCGTGCGCTCGCGCTCGACCTCGCCGACCGCGACGCCGTCCCACGGCTGGTCGAGGAGGCCGGCGACGTGGAGATCCTCATCGCGAACGCGGCCCTGCCGGCCAGCGGCACGCTCGACGACTACACGCTGGAGCAGGTCGATCGCGCGCTGGAGGTCAACCTGCGCGCCCCGATCGCGCTCGCGAAGCTGCTGTCCGAGCCGATGGCGGCGCGTGGTCACGGTCACCTCGTCTTCATCTCCTCGCTCTCCGGCAAGGCTGCCGCGCCGGGCTCCTCGCTCTACTCGGCGACGAAGTTCGGGCTGCGCGGCTTCGCACTCGGGCTGCGCGAGGACATGCGTGACAGCAAGGTCGGCGTCTCTACGATCTTCCCCGGCTTCATCCGCGACGCCGGCATGTTCGCCAAGGCCGACGTGAAGCTGCCGCGCGGCGTGCGCACGCGCACCCCCGAGAATGTGGCGGCCGCCGTCGTGCGGGCAATCGAGAAGGACAAGGCCGAGGTCGACGTCGCCCCACTCGGGCTGCGCCTCGGCGCCGCCTTCGCAGGCCTTGCTCCTGAGGTCTCCGGCAAGACGAGTCGGCGCATGGGCGCCGCCAAGATCGCGGCCGGCCTCGCTGCCGGGCAGCGCGACAACCGCTAGACGGCGCCGCTCAGCCCGACCGTGTGCGCGTCGGCGATCGCGCCGACCGCGTCGAGGATCTCGTCCGCCAGCTTCGCGCCGTCGGCCGGATGCTCCGGGCTCGCCCGGATGCGCATGACGACGACGTCGCCGTCGAGCTCCTCCAGGCCGATGTCGGGGACGCCGCGCAGCGGCACGTCGATCGCCTCCAGCAGCCGCGCGTGCACCTCGCTCGGCCGGACGCCTCGCCGCAGCCGCGCTCGAAGATCGACCGCCTGCGGCTCGCGCAACGGCACGACCGCGGCACCGAGCACGACGCTGTTGGGGACCATGATGCGGTCCTCCCCGCGCGCCAGCGTCGTGTAAAGCAGGCCGAGTGAGCTGACGACGCCCTCAGTCTGCCCGGCGAGTCCGCCGGCCTGCAGCCGCACCATCTCGCCGACGCGGAACGGCCGCGCGCTCAGCAGCACGAGTCCGGCGATCAGGTTCCCGAGCGTTTGCTGCGCCGCAAGGCCGAAGACGACGGCGGTGAAGGCACCGCCCAGCGCGAGCGTCCGCGGCGCGAGCCCGGCGATCCGCAGCGCCACGACGGTGACGGTGAGGATCGTCACCAGGCGCAGCAGAAAGCCCACCGTGCCCGCGGTGCCGGGCGCCATGCGCCGGAAGAGGTCCGGTGCAACGGCCGCGCCGACGTCGCGCGCGAACGTCCAACCGAGGATCACGAGCACGACGGCGGTGGCGATCCGCACTGGCGTGTCCAGCGCGGCTCCGAACAGGTCATCGCGATACGAGTAGGCCACGAGCACGCCCACCAGCAGCGGCAGCAGCACGAGCGCCTGCCGCCGCGCGCGCCGAGCGGCGCGCTGCCCGAGCTGCCGCGCGAGGCCCGCCTCGACCCAGGCGTGCGAGCGCGTCTGGAGCATCCGCTCCAGCGCTCGCTCACGACTTCGCTTCAGGCGCATACGCATCACATCTTCCCTACCGCATCCGGGCGCGCGAGTTTCGCGCAGGAACCGTGCGTTGGGTCACAGAGGGCCCTACCCGCGATACGGCGCGTGGCATCGCGGTTCTCTTGCGGACCGTCCGCTCGACTGCTGCCGCATTACATGCGAACATGTGTTCGTGCGCTGGGACAACCTTGTCGTCACCGCCGATGAGCAGGCCCGCCTCCCCGGTTACCGGGAGGAAGCCGTCGTGCGCCGCTTCGACGCTCCCGAGGCCCTCGAGACGCGCTTCTACGAGGTTCGCGCGAAGTCGGCGCTGAACAAGGTGCCGGAGTCCTCGCGCGTCCCGTTCCGCTGGACGGTCAACCCGTATCGGGGCTGTTCCCATGCGTGTGTGTACTGCTTCGCCCGCCCCACCCACACGTACCTCGGCTTCGACGCCGGCCGCGACTTCGAGCGCGAGATCGTCGTGAAGGTCAACGCGCCCGAGTTGCTGCGAGCCGAGCTCGCGCGGCCGTCGTGGAAGGGCGAGCACGTCGCGATGGGGACGAACACCGACCCGTATCAGTGGGTCGAGGGCCGCTACAAGCTGATGCCCGGCATCTGGGAGGCGCTGCGCGACGCGCGCAACCCCTGCTCGATCCTCACGAAGTCGCCGCTGCTGCTGCGCGACCTGCCGCTGCTGCAGGAGATCGCGGCAGTGGCCGACGTGAGCGCCAGCCTGTCGGTGCCGACGCTCGACGAGAAGGCATGGCGCGCCACGGAGCCGCACACGCCCCACCCACGCGCCCGGCTCGAGGCGGTCGGCGAGCTGAACCGCGCTGGCATCCCCTGCGGGATCCTCGTCGCACCGCTGATGCCGGGCATCAACGACGCTCCTGAGCAGGTCGAGCGGATCCTCGAGCTGGCGGCGGCGAACGGTGCCGTCTCGGTCGGCGGGATCGCGCTGCATCTGCGCGGCGATGTGCGCAGCGTCTTCATGGACTGGCTGCGCTCGCAGCGGCCAGATCTCGTGCCCCGCTACGAGGCGCTCTACGCACGCGGCGCGTACGCCACCAAGCCTGAGCGCGAGCGACTTACCGGCGTGCTGCGCGCGGCGCGTGTCCGGTATCCGCCGAAAGGACGGATCCCGACGGGGCCGTGGCGGGCAGGAGTCGATGCGGTGCGCCTTCCGACGCCCACTCGCGCTCCCGTTCAGGCGTCGCTCTTCTGAGCTACGCGCTCCGGCACCTCATACATGTCGTGGAAGACCTCCACGCCGAGCCGCGCAAACGACGCGCTAAGCGCGCCGTGAGCTCGCGGGTCGGCAACGTAGCCAAGCACGCGCATGCCCGCCGCGCGGGCTGCGGTCACGCCGGT
Source organism: uncultured Actinomycetes bacterium (assembly GCA_963774115.1). GTDB lineage: Bacteria > Actinomycetota > Thermoleophilia > Solirubrobacterales > Solirubrobacteraceae > Conexibacter. The sequence goes on from CAVZDN010000002.1 coordinate 92,742, forward strand.
CTCGGAGTCCTCCACCACGACGCATGCCTCGGGTCGAAAGCCGCACTCGCGGGCCGCGTGCAGGAACAGGTCGGGCGCCGGCTTGCCGTTCGGCACCATCGAGGCCGAGAAGATCCGTGCGGGCTCGAAGCAGCTCCCGAGCCCGCTGACGCGGAGCGTCTGCTCCATCTTCTCGACTTCTCCCTGCGAGGCAACACACGCCTCGCAACCGAGTGCCCGAACGCCTGCGATCGCCTCGGCGGCTCCGACGACCGCCTTGAGCTCGCGCTCGAACGCCACCCTGCGCCCGGCGAACCAGACCTCCAGCCACCCGTCGGGTGCCGGCCGGCCGAGACGCGCTTCGACGCCGACCGCGATCGCGGCGATCGACGCCCCGTTGAACGCGGCATGCGTCTCAGCCTCGGTCATCCTGAGGCCTGTGCCCACGAGTGCGTGGGTCAACTCGCGGATGTCGATCCCGACGCTGTCGACGAGCACGCCGTCGCAGTCGAAGATGACGAGGCCGGGCGTCATCCTGCGTCGCCGGGCCGGCCGCTCAGCGCACCGCGGCGCGGGCGACAAGCGATTCCTCGCCCGCGAGCGTCTGGCTCGTGGCGCTGAGGATCTCGACCTGCACGTACTCGCCGGGCTGGGCGAGGCCGCTGAAGTTGACGGCCTTGTTGTGGCGCGAGCGGCCCCGCAGGCGCGTCGGGTCGGTGCGCGATGGGCCTTCGACGAGCACGTCGAGCGTGCGGCCGACGAAGCGCTGGGCGCGCTCGCGCGCGCGACGCTGGACGACCTCCACGAGCCGTTCCATCCGCTCGACCTTCACGGGGTGCGGGATCTGGTCGGGAAGGTCGGCTGCCTCGGTGCCGCGGCGCGGCGAGAAGACGAACGTGAAGGCGCTGTCGTACCCGACCTCCTCGCAGACCGCGAGCGTCTGTGCGAAGTCCTCCTCCGTCTCGCCCGGGAAGCCGACGATGATGTCGGTGGTGATCGCGCAGTCCGGCACGTGCTCGCGGATCAGCGCGACGCGGTCGAGGTAGCGCTCGCGCGAATAGGTGCGCCGCATCGCTTTCAGCATCCGCGAGGAACCCGACTGCAGCGGCAGGTGGATGTGCTCGCAGACGGCGCCGAGCTCCGCGTGGGCACGCACGACGTCGTCCTTCATGTCCTGCGGATGCGGGGAGGTGTAACGGATCCGCTCGATCCCGTCGACCGCGTCGACCGCCGCCAGCAGCTCCGCGAACGTCGCCGGCGCAAGGCCGCGTTTGACCAGGTCGCGCCCGTAGGAGTTGACGTTCTGGCCCAGCAGCGTGACCTCCGTGACGCCCTCCGAGGCCATCCGGGCTACATCCGTGACGAGCGCGTCGAGCGGCCGCGACACCTCGCGACCGCGCGTCGAAGGCACGATGCAGTACGAGCAGACCATGTTGCAGCCGACGGAGATCTGGACCCAGCCCTGGAAGTCGCGCCCGCGCTTCTCCGGCAGGTCGCCCGTGAAGCCCTCGAACTCGAAGTAGCCCTGCGCTGTCAGCGACTCGCTCGTGAGGAACTCCGCGAGCTTGTGCACCTGACCGGGTCCGAACGCTACGTCGACGAACGGGAAGCGCTCGAAGACCTCGTCCTTCACCGACTGCGCCCAACAACCCCCCACCCCGACGATCCGATCCGGTCGCTCGCTCTTCAGCCGCTTCGCGACGCCGAGGTGCGAGATGAAGCGGTTGTCCGCCGCCTCGCGGATCGAGCACGTGTTGAAGAGGATCAGGTCCGCGTCCTCCCGCTCCGCCGCCTCCGCATAGCCGAGCGACTCGAGCATCCCTTTCATCCGCTCCGAGTCGTGCTCGTTCATCTGGCAGCCGAACGTCGTGACGTGGTAGCGCTTCATCGGATCGAAGGGTAGCCGGGCGGGGGGGCTGGCTTCACTTGGCGTACTCCACCGCCCGCGACTCGCGGATCACGGTGACCTTGATCTGGCCGGGGTACTCGAGCTCCTGCTCGATCTCGCGGGCGATCGTGTGGGAGAGCAGGACGGCAGCGTCGTCGCCGAGCGCGGCGGGCGCGACCATGACGCGGATCTCGCGGCCGGCCTGCATCGCATAGACCTTGTCGACGCCTTCGTGGCGCATCGCAATCTGCTCCAGCTCGCGCAGGCGCTTGACGTAGGACTCGAGCGACTCGCCGCGTGCGCCGGGGCGTGCGCCGGAGAGCGCGTCGGCAGCCTGCACGATGACCGCCTCGACGGTCTGCGGCTCAACCTCGTTGTGGTGGGCCTCCATTGCGTGCGCGACCGCCTCAGGCTCGCCGTGGCGACGAGCGAGGTCGCCTCCGACGAGGGCGTGCGGGCCCTCGATCTCGTGCGAGACGGCCTTGCCGATGTCATGCAGCAGCGCGGCGCGACGCGCCGTCTTGGGCGAGGCGCCGAGCTCGTGCGCCATCATCGCCGCGAGGTTCGCGCACTCGACCGAGTGCGCGAGCACGTTCTGCCCGTAGCTGGTGCGGAACTTCAGGCGGCCGAGCAGCTTCACGAGCTCCGGGTCGAGTCCTTGCACGTTCGCCTCGAAGATCGCCGCCTCGCCGAGTTCGACGATGTGGTCTTCCAGCTCGGACTTCGCCTGGTAGTACATCTCCTCGATGCGGGCCGGGTGGATGCGTCCGTCCTGCAGCAGCTTCTCGAGCGTCATGCGCGCCACCTCGCGCCGCACGCCATCGAAGCCCGACAGGACGACCGCCATCGGCGTGTCGTCGATGATGAAGTCGACGCCGGTGAGGTTCTCCAGCGCGCGGATGTTGCGGCCTTCCCGGCCGATGATGCGGCCCTTCATGTCGTCGGAGGTGAGCTGCACGACGGAGACCGTCGTCTCCGTGGCATGACCGGCGGCCATCCGCTGCATGCAGACGGAGAGGATGTTGCGCACGCGCCGGTCGGCCTCGCGCTTGGTCTCCTCCTCGATCTGGCGCACGAGCTTCGCCGAGTCGTGGCGAACTTGATCCTCCAGCTCCTTCAACAGCAGCTGCTTCGCCTGCGACGCGCTGACGCCGGCAAGGCGCTCGAGCTGGCGCTGCAGCTCCTCATGGCCGGACGCAAGCTCGGCAGACTGCTGTTCGAGCGCGTTCGTGCGCTGCTCGATGGCGCGCTCGCGGTGGGCAACGTCGGCGCGCTGGGCGTCGAGCGTCTCCTCCTTCCCGAGCAGCCGCTCCTCGATCCGCACGATCTCGGCACGGCGCTCGCGCAGCGCGAGGTCGGCCTCGCCGCTCTCCGCGACACGTGTTCCGCCACGCGCGTGTCCGCGCCCGTACAGCGCGGCGGCAAGCACCAGGCCCCCTGCCAGCAGCGCCGCCGCGATCACGATCTCCATTGCGTTCCTCTTCCTCAGCCGGGCACAGCCCGGCTGGTTCACGGTCCTATGGGTAGCGTCAGACGGGCCGTGCGAGGTGCACGAGACGGAAGCCAGCTACGGCGCGTGAGCGCCGCCGATCACGCACCGGCTAGGGCGCCGGTGCCTGCGTCACGAAAAGCCGAACCTCGCGGTTCGGCGGACGTGCTGCTGGAACGTGGATCACGGTGAAAGGCTCTGGTTCCGGAGATTCTTAGGATTTGCTGGAGTTTCGATGCCCTTGCGGGCCAGTCATTCGCTGCCAGGATCGTAGTACCGGGGCCGAGGAGGCGCAATCGGTGCACGCCGAGGCGCCATGTTCGGAAGCCGCGGATGGCTCCGAACGCAACCCGCGTGCAGTCGCTCAGTCGCCGTCGCAACGCGCGTGGGCTCGTACGGTGTCCCACGCGAGCTCTGGGTCATATCCCTTGCGCACGAGCACGCCATGGGCCCGCGCACGCTCTCGCGGATCGTCCGCGAGCTGCGGAAAGCGGCGCTGCAGAAGCGCTGTCGCGGCTGCGACCTCGCCCATCCGATCCCGCGTCGCGACGGCGTCCCGCACCACGTCGGCCGGGACGCCGAGTGCCGCGAGCCGGCGCTCGATGCGATCCGCCCCCCACTCCTCCAGCAGACGCTTGTCCTCCGCGAACTGCCGCGCGAAGCGCGCGTCGTCGAGGTAGCCCTGCTCAGCGAGCTGCGCAAGTGCGTGCTCGATCGCCGACGGCTCGACCCGCTTGCCCTCGAGATACCTCCGCATCTCGACGACGGTACGGTCGCGACGCTCGAGATAGCGGTACGCGAAGTCGACAGCGGCTTGCACCGCCTGTGCCTGGTCGAGCGTGTGCACGAGCACGGGCCGTCGCCGAGGTGCGGCCTACGCCGCAGCAGGCTCGAGCGCCGCGATGACGTCCGGGTCGATTGCGCCCTCCACCGGCTCGATCGGCGCGACGAGGTCGCGGCCGATGCCGAGTGCCCCGTAGATCTTGTCCTCGATCTCCTTGGCGGTCTCAGGGTGCTCGCGAAGGAAGGCCTTTGCGGCATTCCGTCCTTGGCCGAGGCGCTCGCCGCCGTAGGAGAAGAAGGAGCCCGACTTCGTGACGATGTCGTGCTCGATGCCGTGGTCGATCAGGCAGCCCTCGGTCGAGATGCCCTTGCCGAACTCGATCTCGAACTCCGCCTGCTTGAACGGAGCCGCGACCTTGTTCTTGACGACCTTCACGCGCACGCGGTTGCCGACGGCCTCGGTGCCGTCCTTGATCGTCTCGATGCGACGGATGTCGAGTCGCTGCGAGGCGTAGAACTTCAGCGCACGGCCGCCCGGCTGCGTCTCCGGCGAGCCGAACATCACGCCGATCTTCTCGCGGATCTGGTTTGTGAAGACGCAGAGCGTCTGCGTGCGGTTGAGGTTCGCCGTCAGCTTGCGCATCGCCTGCGACATCATCCGCGCCTGGATGCCGACCGTCTGGTCGCCCATCTGGCCCTCGAGCTCGGCGCGTGGAGTGAGCGCGGCGACCGAGTCGACCGCGACGACGTCGACGGCGCCGGAGCGCACGAGCATGTCGGCGACCTCGAGCGCTTGCTCGCCGAAGTCGGGCTGGGAGACCAGCAGCGAGTCGATGTCGACGCCGATCTCCTTCGCGTAGAGCGGGTCCATCGCGTGCTCGGCGTCGATGAAGGCGCACGTGCCGCCGAGCTTCTGCGCCTCGGCGAGGATGTGGTAGACGAGCGTCGTCTTGCCCGAGGACTCCGGGCCGAAGATCTCGATGATGCGCCCGCGCGGGACACCGCCGATCCCGAGCGCGAGGTCGAGCGAGAGCGCGCCGGTCGGAATCGCGTTTACGCGCACCTGCGCGCCCGGGTCGCCCATGCGCATGACGGTGCCCTTGCCGAACTGGCGCTCGATCTGGGTCAACGCGCCCTTGCAGGGCGGCGTCGCGGGCCTTCGCGGCCTTGTCCTGGTCGCTCATCGATGCTCCTTAGCTCACGTCGTGAGGGAATGAAGGTACGCCGGCCATCGGACGGAACCGAGTCGAACGCACGTTCTGGTTGGTTCGCCCAGAGCTAGGCGCGATCCTCCTCACGGAACAGCGCGCGTCTGCGCCGGATCTCAGGCGAGATCGTCGAGCTCGCCGCGCAGCAGGCGGCGCAGCATGTGCAGCGCGAGCGTCGTCGTGCGATCGCGCACGTCGGCGCGGCCACCCGGCAGGTCGAGCTTCGCGCGCGACGCGGCCGCCGTCTCGCTCCACGACCGACACGTACACGCGGCCCGACGGGCTTTTCCGGCGTGCCACCCCAGGCCCCGCGATTCCGGTGACGCCGATGCCGACGTCCGCGCCGAAGCGCGCGAGCGCCCCGTCGGCGAGCGCGTCGGCGACCTCCGGCGAGACCGCGCCGACCCGCGCCAGCAGCTCCGGATCGACCCCGGCGAGCGCCACCTTCGCCTCGTTCGAGTAGACGACCGCGCCGCCGAGCACGTACGCGGAGGAGCCCGGCCGGTCCGTCAGCCGTCCCGCGAGCAGCCCGCCGGTGCACGACTCGGCGACCGCCACGGTGCGCAGCGGCGGTCCGCTCAGCAGCGCCGCGATCTGGTCATCGATCGTCGAGCCGTCCTCGGAGAACAGCTGCGGACGATGGCGCGAGCGCACGAACAACGCGAACGCCTCGTAGACGCCGGCGGCATCGGGCTCATAGCGCGTCGCGATCTCGATCTCGCCGCGTCGCAGGCAGGTGGTGATCTCCAGCGGTGTGAGGTCGAGTCCCTCGCGCTCGGCGACCAGCAGCGTGTCGGCGATCTCCGACTCAGGCATCCCGATCAGCCGCATGATCGCCTGCCGGTATGGCGTCGCCCCGCGCGTCGCCAGGCGGAAGAGCTCGGTCTCACAGGCCGCCGCCCACATCGGCCGCAGCTCGCGCGGAGGGCCTGGCAGCACGACGACGACCGGGTCGGGCGGGGGCGACATCGCCGTCCACCGGCGAGACGACGACGCCCGGCGCCGTGCCGACCGGCTCCAGGATCGTCGCGCCCCGCGGCACGTGCGCCTGCTTGCGCGTGCCGCGCGCCATCGCCTCGCGATCGACGTTCGGCCAGCGCTCGATCAAGCGGCGCGACGATCGCCGCGATGCGCGCTTCCAGCGCCTCGTCGAGCACCAGCGGACGGCCGGCGAACTCCGCCACGACCTCGGTTGTGAGGTCGTCCGCGGTCGGGCCGAGGCCGCCGCTCGTGACGATCAGGTCGACGCGCTCGTCGGCCAGGAAGCGCAGCGCGGCCGCCATGTCCTCGCGGCGATCTCCGACGATCGTGATCTGCGTCAACTCGACCCCAAGCGTCAGCAGCTGCTCGGAGAGCCAGGGCCCGTTGCGGTCGGAGATGATTCCGCTGAGGACCTCGGTCCCCGTAATGACGATGCCTGCGCGGGCGCTCACGTGCAGGTCGGCGCCTGGTCGACCGGCAGCGAGCGGGCCCCGTCCAGGGTCAGCTCGTAGGCGATCGCGGTCGCCGAGGCCGGCACCGGAACGGGGTGGCCGTTCACGCGCATCTGTACCTGGTTGTTGCCGAGCGTCAACCGCATCGAACGAGCACGGTACACCGGCACCTGCTGGCCGGCGCTGTATTGCGTGCCGGGAATCAGGATCTTGCCGCGCTGATCGACCAGGCAGACGTAGACCGTGCCGGTCGGGACGAGCCGCAGCGTCGCGCGGGTCGGCTTCGTCACGGCAGGAGTGGTCGAGGCGCCGGTGGAGGTCGTACGCTGCGGCGTCGTCTCGCTGGGCGTCGTCGTGCCGGACGGACTGCCGCCGTCGTCATCGCCGCCCAACACGCCGACCAACCCGAACACCACGAAGAGCAGCAGCACGACGATCCCGGCGAGCGCAAGGGGCGACGGTGGACCTCCGACGCTCCCGCCCCCCCTGCCGCCGCGTCGGTCGCGACCGAGGTTCGGGCTGATCGGCATCAGCTCGTGCTCGCTCGGGCCCTCGTAGCGGTGCTTGTACTCTTCGACGAGCCCGCGCGCGTCCAGGCCCAGGTAGTTCGCGTACTCGCGCAGGAAGCTCTTGACGAATGTGGAGCCTGGCAGCAGGTTCCACTCCTCGTTCTCGAGCGCGCGCAGGTACTTCGCACGGATCTTCGTGGCCTCCTCGACCTCCGTGATGTCGATCCGCGCGCGCATGCGCGCCTCACGGAGGGTTGGCCCGATCTCCGGCATTGCGGCGGAAGGCTATCGGCGCACCCCCCACGGCGCTAGCGATTTCCAGGGAATTCGAGGTCTGGGCGCGTGCTTGCGCTCAGACGGCCGGCGCAGCGGCGGCAAGGAACTCCAACACGACCGTGTTGAACTCCTCCGCGCGCTCGACGTTGACGCCGTGCGCCGCCCCTTCCAGCACCGTCAGGCGAGCGCCCGGGATCAACGCCGCGAGCTCGCGCGACTTCCACACGGGCACCAGGACGTCGTGCTCGCCGCCGATCACGTGCACCGGCATCGTCAGCTCGCCGAGGCGTGCACGCACCTCGTGGCGCGACGTGGCCTGCAGTTGGCGCACGAACGCGTCCGTCTCCTGCGGATGCGGATTGGCGAGCATCATCTGCCGCATGAACGCGATCCCCTCTGCGTTCTCGTACGTCGCCTCCGAGAAGCACAGCAACATCAGCTCGTCGATGCGCTCCTCGCGCGACATGCCGAGCACGCGCTTGGACCACAGCGCCGCCTGTGCCGCACCCCAGTTGCCTCCACCGCCGAACGTCACGACGAGCGTGAGGCTGCGGATCCGTTCGGGCGCGCGCAGGGCCATCTGCTGCGCGATCGTCCCGCCCATCGAGAGACCGAGCAGGTGGAAGCTCTCCAGCTCCAGCACGTCCGCGAGCGCAAGCGCGTCGGCAGCCATGTCCGTGGTCTCGTAGTCGGCGTCCGCACGTGAGGACTGCCCGACGTCACGGTTGTCGAAGGCGATCGTGCGGTGCTGCTGGGACCAGGCCGGAACCTGAAGCAGCCAGCCCTGCGTATCGACGCTGAGTCCGTGGACGCAGAGCAGCGGCTCCCCTTCGCCATGGACCTCGTAGTAGAGATGCTGGCCGTTGCAGTCGACGAATGGCATTGCGCGAGTCTAGCCAGGCAGCCAGTCGTGTGGTCCGATTACCGCCAGTGCTACGCCAGCGTCGCGTCGTCGCTGCCACCGACGTCCGCGAGGACCGCCTCGACGTCGACGTCGGCCACAGGCGGCGCGGACGGGCGCCCGCCAGATCCTTCGGCAAGCGCAACGAGGATGCGTGGCACGTCGGCCTCGGCGATCAGTACTTGGCGCGGCTTGGAGCCCTCGTAGCCCGAGATGATTCCGCGCCGCTCCAGCATGTCGATCAAGCGGCCGGCGCGCGTGTATCCGAGCCGCAGGCGGCGCTGGAGCATCGAGGTGGAGGCCGTCCCCATCTGCGCGACGAGCCCAATCGCCTCCTCCAGCAAAGGATCCTCATCCGGGTCGAAGCCGTCGTCGTCGGAGGCGCCGTCGCTCTCGTCGGCGACCTCCTCCAGCAGCTCCTCCTGGAACTCCGGCTCGCCCTGCTTGCGCCACTGCTCCGTCAGCTCGGCGATCTGCGCCTCATCCATGTAGGCGCCCTGGATGCGCTGCAGCTTGGAGGAGCCGACCGGGGAGAAGAGCATGTCGCCCTGGCCCAGCAGCGACTCGGCCCCGTTCTGGTCGAGGATCACGCGCGAGTCGGTCTGGGAGGAGACGGCGAAGGCGATCCGCGAAGGGACGTTGGCCTTGATCATGCCCGTGATGACGTCCACGCGCGGGCTCTGCGTCGCGAGCACGAGGTGGATGCCGACCGCGCGGGCCTTCTGCGCGAGACGGATGATCGAGTCCTCGACGTCGGCCGGCGCGACCATCATCAGGTCGGCGAGCTCGTCGATAACGCAGAGGATGTAAGGCAGGTCGGGCTCGCCACGGGCGGCGCGGGCCTTGTTGAGCTCCGGCAGCGAGCGCGTGCGCGAGAGCGACATGATCCCGTAACGCAGCTCCATCTCCTTGACGAGGTTCTGCAGCGCGTTGGCAGCCATCCGCGGGCTCGTGATGACCGGCGTCAGCAGGTGCGGGATCGACTCGTAGTGGTTGAGCTCGACCTGCTTGGGGTCGACCAGCACGAGACGGACCTGATGCGGGTCCGCATGCAGCAGGATCGACGACAGCATCGCGTTGACGCAGCCGGACTTGCCGGCACCGGTCGTGCCGGCCACGAGCAGGTGCGGCATCTTCGCGAGGTCGACGCCAATCGCACGGCCGGCGACGTCCTTGCCCAGCCACACAGTGAGCGGGGACCAGTCAGCCGGCGGGTCCTGGAAGACGTCGCCGAGGTGGACGATCTTGCGGCGCGCGTTCGGCACCTCGACGCCGACCGCCTGCTTGCCGGGGATCGGCGCGAGAATGCGGATCTCGGTCGCGGCGAGCGCATACGCGAGGTCGTCCTTGAGCTGGGCGACCTTGCCAACCTTGATCCCGGGCGCCAGGCGCAGCTCGTAGCGTGTGATGTGCGGTCCGGACGTCATGCCGACGACCTTCGCCTCGACACCGAAGTGGCCAAGCGCCTCGACGAGCGCCGCGGCCGTCTTCTCTTGACCGGCGGTGTCGGGGCGCGACTGGTCGGCCGTCGAGCGCTTGAGGAAGCGGCCCGACGGAACCTTCCAGACGAAGCCGGGATCGTCGGTGACCGCCGCGCGGTAGCGGCCCTGCGGCGTCAGGTCGGAAGGATCGACGTCGGCGCCAGTCGTGACGCCGGGCTCGTCGGGCTCCTCCAGTTCGATCTCGGCGATCTCGGACGCGTCGTACTCGCTTGTCGCCTGCTCGTCGTCGGCCGACTCGAGCGGCTCCTCGGGCAGCTCCGGGACGTCGTCGCCGTAGAGGTCTGGGTAGCGCTCACGGCCGTCGAGCGAAGGTGCCTCCACGTGTGTGGCCCGCACGACCAAGCGGGCGTCTTCAGGCTCAGGTGGCACGACGGGCTCGGGCACGCGCGTCGGCTCACGATCGATCGGCGCAGCCGTGCCGCGCGCCGGTGCGAGCGTCGCCGCACGACGACCGGTCTCGGCGACGCCGCGTCCAGCACCGTGCAGCACACCCGCGACGGTCGCGCCGCTGAGCAGCAGCAGGCCGCCAAGGAAGAGGAAGACCGCGAGGATGTGGGCGCCGACGTCGGAGACAAGCCGCGAGGAACCCCAGTACAGGAACTCGCCCATGACGCCGCCCCGGTCCTTCATGGTGGCCGCGTCCCACATGCCGTCGCGCACGATGCCGCCGTCGAGGCCGAACGTGCCGGCTGCCAGCGCGAGCGTGAGCGCGGCAAACAGGCATACCGCTCCAGCGCGCAGCGGCTGCGTGGCCGGCAGGAGCGTGCGCGCGAGCACGAGCATCCCCGCCGCGGCCAGCGCGACCGGCACGACGTAGGCGATGCGGCCCAGCAGCAGGCGCAGGCCGTCCTGCACCACGTTGCCGGCCGATCCTCCGGCTTCGCCGAGGTACATCACGAAGGTCAGGAAGACGGCGGCGGCGACGAGCGCCAGGCCGAGCAGATCGAGCTGATGCGGTGAGAGCTGCGGCAGGTGCGGGCGCGGCACCCCGGCCGCGGGGGCACGACGCGCGCGCGGCTTGGCGCCGGCGCGCGAACGCGCCGGCTGCTTTGCGGCGGCACGGGAACGCGACTTCGTGGGCGTACGGCGGCGGGTCGTCGTCATCTCCGGATCCTGCTTCGACGTCCGCGCGCCGGCCCCTCCCCCGCGGCGCCCGCTGAAACCGACCCGCCGGTCGTTTAGCGATGCCTAAGCCGGCCCCGTAGGATCATCCCCATGAGCGACGTGGCTCGCCCCGCCCGTGTCCTCGTCGTCGAGGACGACGAGGAGATCGCCCAGGCGCTGCAGCGCTCGCTGCGCATGGAGGGATACGAGGTGCGCATCGCCGGAGACGGCATCGGCGCGCTCGAGGACGCACATCTCTTCCTGCCAGACCTTGTGATCCTCGATCTCGGCCTGCCGCGCATGGACGGCATCGACGTCGCCAAGCAGCTGCGGGAGCGCGACGACACGCCGATCCTGATGCTCACCGCCCGCGACGCCGTCGAGGCGCGCGTCGACGGTCTCGACGCCGGCGCCGACGACTACCTCGTCAAGCCGTTCGAGCGCCAAGAGCTGCTTGCGCGCCTGCGGGCGCTGCTGCGCCGTCGCCCGCCTCGCGGCGCCGCGCCGCTGGTGGTCGGCGACCTGCACCTCAACCCGGACACGCACGAGGTCGAGCGCGGCACTCGCGCAATCGAGCTGACGCAGCGCGAGTTTGAGCTGCTGGAGTACCTGATGCGCAACGAGCGGATCGTGATCTCGCGCCAGCGGCTGCTGGACGAGGTGTGGGGCTACGACCCCTTCTCCACGACGAACACGATCGAGGTGTTCGTCTCCAACCTGCGACGGAAGCTGGAGGGCGGCGGTGAGCCGCGACTCCTCCACACGATCCGCGGCGCCGGCTACGTCCTCCGGGCCTCCTAGCCTGGGCGCACGGCTCGGCCGCGGCTACCGGCGCGTGCCGACGCGCTGGCGGCTGGCCGGCGGCTCGGCGGCGCTGACGTTCGTGATCCTGTGCGGTTTCGCGGTGATCGTCGGGCTGCTGACGACCCACCAGATCCGCATCCAGTTCAACGACTCGGTTCGCAAGACGGTTGAGTCGCTCGCACGGCACGCGGAGGACCGCCGCGACGTGCGCTTCGACGTCGACACCGGCGAGCCCAGCTGCGGACGGCTCGGCGACCTCGCCAGCGGTGAGAGCGCGAAGCTGCGCGTCTACTACGAGCAGTCCGGTCAGCTGCTGTGCGCGTACGGCGGGCAGCGCCCGCTGCTGCCGCGGTTCCAGCTCGAGCGCTCGTTCCCAAACGAGCAGTACGGCTACCGCGTCGAGGCGCGTCGGGTGCGCGTGGATCCGGTCGGGACCGCGATCGTCCTCTACGCGCGTCCGCTCTCGGCGCTCGACGCGACGGCCGCGAAGGTGCGCTTCTTCCTGCTGCTCGGCGTGCTCGGCGGGACAGGGCTTGCGCTGCTCGCCGGGCTGATGGTCGCGCGGCGGGCGATGGCGCCGATCGCCGCGTTGACCGCGAGCGCACGTGAGGTCGAGCGCACGCGCGATCCGAGCCGCAAGATGCCTCAACCCGAGGCCGACGACGAGGTCGGCGAGCTGGCGCGCACGCTCGAAGGCATGCTCGAGGCGCTTGCCGCCTCGCGCGCCGAGACGGAGACCGCGCTCTCACGTCAGCGCGAGTTCGTCGCCGACGCCTCGCACGAGCTGCGCACCCCGCTCACGAGCGTGCTCGCGAACCTCGAGCTGCTGGCTGAGCAGCTCGACGGCGAGGAGGGCGAGGCGGCCCGCTCGGCCCTGCGCTCCTCGCGCCGCATGCGGCGGCTCGTCACCGACCTGCTGCTGCTCGCCCGTGCCGACGCCGGCCGCGCCCTCCCCCACGGCCCGACCGACCTCGCCGCGGTGCTGCTTGACGTCGCCGCGGAGCTGGAGCCCGTCGCGGGCGAGCACGAGCTCGAGATCGTCGCCGTGGAGCCGGCGATCGTCATCGGCGCGCGCGACGACCTCCACCGGCTCGCGCTCAACCTGATCGAGAACGCGCTGCGGCACACGCCCGACGGCACGCACGTGCGCGCCGCGCTCGCACAGGACGGCGGCGAGATCGTCCTGACGGTGGAGGACGACGGTCCCGGCATCCCGCCCGAGCTGGGCCCGCGGCTGTTCGAGCGGTTCGTGCGCGGCCGCGGCGACACCGGCGGCAGCTCAGGCCTCGGACTCGCGATCGTCCGCGCCGTCGTCGACTCGCACGGCGGAACGATCAGGGTTGAGTCTCCGCCTACGGGTGGCGCACGCTTCGTGGTGCGCCTCCCCGGCGACATGGCGCGTACCCAGATGCCCTCGCACCGTTGACGCGGGATCGGATGGCGCCGAATCGTGGATGCCGGGCGTTGCCGGCGGGGTGAAGGCGTAGCGGAGCTACGTCGAGCACCGACGGTGACGATCCGGCGCCGCGAGGCGGTGTCAGCCGACCCGCGTCAGACCTCTACGACTACGGGCAGCACCATCGGGCGGCGCTTGAGCTTGTCGTAGACGAACGCCGCGAGGTCGTCGTGCAGCTCCTGCTGGACGAGGTCGGCCTCGCGGATGCCGTCGCTGGCGGCGCGGGCGAGCGAGTCCTCGACGGCGCCGCGGATCTCCTCGATCAGCTCGTCGGCCTCCGCGACGAACGGCACGCCGCGGAAGATCACCTCGGGCGGGGCGACGGAGTGGCCGTCTTGCTCGGAGATCGTCGCGACGACGATGAAGATGCCGTCGGCGGAGAGCATCCGGCGGTCGCGCAGCGCGACGTCGGCCGGATCGCCGATGTCGACGCCGTCGACGAAGATCATGCCCGACTGCTCGGGCGCGCCGAACTTCGCGCCCTTCGCATCGATCTCCAGCGGCAGGCCGTTCTCGCCTTGGAAGATGTGGTCCGGGTCGATGCCGACCGCCTCGGCAAGCTGCGCGTGCAGATGGATGCGCTTGAAGTCGCCGTGCATCGGCAGCACGTAGCGGGGCTTCGTGAGGTTGAGCATCAGCTTCAGCTCCTCGCGGTACCCGTGGCCGGAGGCGTGCACCGGTGCGTCCGCCGTCGTGATCACGTCGCAGCCGATGTGGTAGAGCCGGTCGATCGTGTCATTCACCGCGCGCTCGTTGCCGGGGATCGGCGTGGCCGAGAAGACAACGCTGTCGCCGTCGTGGAGCTTGATGTGGCGGTGGTCGTTGTGCGCCATCCGCCGCAGTGCTGAGAGCGGCTCGCCCTGAGAGCCGGTCGAGATGATGACGAGCTTGTGATCCGGGAAGTCGTCGATCTCGCGCGGCTGCACCAGCATGCCTTCTGGCACGTCGATGTGGCCCAGCGTGCGGCCGATGTTCACGTTCTTGCGCATCGAGCGGCCGACGAGCGCGACCTTGCGCCCGAGCGCGGCGGCGGCGTCGACGACCTGCTGGACGCGGTGGATGTTCGAGGCGAAGCTCGTCACGACGATGCGACCCTCACAGCGCGCGAATACTTCCTCGAGATGCGGGCCAACGCCGGCCTCCGAGGGCGAGAAGCCCGGCCGGTCGGCGTTCGTCGAGTCGCCGCACAGCAGCAGCAGCCCCTCGCGGCCCAGCTCCGCCAGGCGCGACATGTCGGCCGGTCTGCCGTCGACAGGCGTCTGGTCGAACTTGTAGTCGCCGGTCAGCAGGATCGTGCCGAGCTCGGTTGTGATCGCGACCGCGTTCGAGTCCGGGATCGAGTGGGTCATGTGAATCAGCTCGAGCTCGAACGGGCCGGCGTCGATCAGCTCGCCGTCGGCGACGTCCTCGAGCCGCACGTTCTTCATGCGGTGCTCGTCGAGCTTGGAGCGCGCCATCGCCATCGGCAGCGGCCCGCCATAGATCGGCGGGGACTCGCTGAGACCCAGCTCGCGCAGCACCCACGGCAGTGCTCCTAGATGGTCCTCGTGGCCGTGCGTGATGACGATCGCCTCGATGTCCTCGGCCCGCTCGCGCAAGTAGGAGAAGTCGGGCAGCACGAGGTCAATGCCGAGCATGTCGGCCGTCGGGAAGCGCAGGCCGGTGTCGACCACAATGATGCGGTCGTCGTACTCGACGACCGTCATGTTCTTGCCGATCTCGCCCAGGCCGCCGAGCGGCAGGACGCGCAGGGTGCCGCTCACGCTTGTGCCGTCGTGAGCAGGCCGTAGCGTTCGAGTCCGCCGCGGATCGTCGCCAGCTCATCCGCGTCCGCCTCGACCATCGGCAGCCGCAGGCCACCAACGTCGTGACCGAGCAGGTTGAGCGCGGCCTTGATCCCGATCGGGTTCGGCGCGACCGCGAGCGCCTCGAAGAGGTCGTGCAGGCCGGCGTCGATCGCGCGCCGGTTCTCCGGCTCGTCGACCATGCGGCGGAACTCGTCGCCGACGATGTGGCTGGCGACGAGCACGCCGCCCGCGCCGCCCAGCTCCAGCACGTCGCAGAACGTCTCGTTGTCCCCTGCGTAGAGCTCGAGCCCGTCGATCAGCGCGATGCTGTCGGTGTTGGACTGCTTGACGGCGACGGCGTTGTCGATCTCCTGTGCCATCTGTGCGAGCAGCTCGTTGGACATGTCGCGGCCGGTACGGAACGGGATGTTGTAGAGCATGATCGGCTTGTCGGTCGCCTTCGCGCACTCGGCGAAGTGCCGCTTGATGCCACGCTCGTTCGGGCGGTTGTAGTACGGCGTGACGTGCAGCAGTCCGTCGACGCCGAGCTCCGTCGCGCGCTCGGTCAGTTTGATCGCGTGACGCGTGTCGTTGGAACCGACGCCGGCGACGATCGTGGCCCGGCCACCCATCTCCTGCACTGCCAGCTCGACGACGCGCAGATGCTCGTCGTCGTCGAGCGTCGCCGCCTCGCCGGTCGTGCCGCAGATGACGAGGCCGTCGGAGCCGTGGGCGACCAAGTGGTTCATCAGCCGCACGGTCGCGTCCTCGTCAACGCGCAACTGTGCGTCGAACGGCGTGACCATTGCGGTGAGAACTGTTCCGAGGACGGGCATCGCCAGCCATCATCGCAAACCCGGGGACCACGGCGCCGCGTCGCTTCGCGTGTCGATCAGGCTGGATGCCTGCGAAGCACGTCGGTGAAGCGCCGCGGAACCCGTGGACTGCCGATGCGGCCTTCCTCCCACAGCGAGATCACGACGACCTCGGGTGGGTGGGGTCCGGTCCGCTCGCGGCGGCAGACGAACAACAGGTCGCGGTCCACCAGGTCGCGCACGTAGACCGAGCCGCGTGCGCCGGTCGCTCCCGCCGGGGGCTGCTCGCTCCAGCGCCCCGCCGCCCAGGCGCGGCTGACCCGTCCCGCTATCTCCGGACGCGGATCGAGCGCGCCGGAGCGCGAGCCGACACGCTGACGGAAGCGCTCGACGGCGTGGTCGGTGACAGCGACGAGGATCCCCATCCCTTGCACCGTAGCGTCCTGCAAGGCGGTGGCCGCAATCAGGCGCCCGCAGCGACGACCTGCTCGACCGCGAGGCCGGTCCACAGCGCGATCCGCTTCGGGACTTCATCGGCGAGCCACTGCGAACGGCCCGGTGGCAGCGTCGCGACGAGGACCTCGTCGTACTCGTTCGGGTCCCACACTTCGACCACCGCCGCAGGCGGATCGGCGTCACCGAGCCGGCCGGCCACGTCGAGCCCGGCGGCGCGCAGACGCTGGACGGAGTCGACCAGCAGAGCACCCGCTTCGCTTGCGCCGGCGGGCGCCGGCAGCAGCAGCGTGAACTCGACCGGGCCTTCCTGCGCGCGTGTCAACAGGGCATCGCGCAACTCATCGGCGACGGCGGTGCGACCTGCCACAACCAAGACGTGACGCATCGACGCCACGGCGATCCTCCTGTCGGCTACGCAGTCAGCCGGACCATAGCGCGTCAGCACGCGCAATTGCAGGAGATCGAGCTGAGCGGACAGCCCGCCCTCAGCGCTCAGGAACCGAGCAGGTGCTCGAGCCCGACGAGCGGGGATTCGGTGAGGCTGTCGACCTTGCGGACAGCCAACAGCACGCCGGGCATAAACGAGACGCGGTCGATCGAGTCGTGGCGGATCGTCAGCGTCTGGCCGAGGTCGCCGAGGATGACCTCTTGGTGGGCAACGAGGCCTGGCAGCCGCACCGAGTGGATCGGCGGCTCGCTGTCGCCTGTAGCCGCCGCCATCAGCTCAGCGGTGCGCTTCGCGGTGCCGCTGGGCGCGTCGAGCTTCTTGTCGTGGTGCAGCTCGATGATCTCGGCCTTCGCCATGTGCTGGGCCGCCTCGGCCGCGAACCGCATCAACAGCACGGCGCCAATCGCGAAGTTCGGGGCGAAGAAGACGTTGGCCCCGCGCGCACTACGCAGCGGCTCGATGTCGAAGCCGGTCGTCCCGATCACCACGTGGACACCGGCCGCGACACACTCGAGCGCGTTCGCGAGCGCCGTGTCCGGACGCGTGAAGTCGACGACGACGTCGGCGTTGGGCAGCACCTCGGCGAGCGTCGTGCCCAGCGTCGGGTCGGCGCGGCCGGTCAGCTCCATGTCGGACGCGCCCTCCACCGCCTCGCAGACGGTCGCGCCCATGCGCCCGGCGGCGCCCGCGACGGCGACGCGGATCATGCGGCCACCGCCCCGATCGCGAGCGGCGCGAGCGCGGTCGTGAAGGCCGCCTCGTCGGGGCCGATCCCGGCCACCGAGAGCCGCTCCGGCGCGTACAGCTCGTGTGCGACGGCGGCGACGGCGTCGAGCGTGACGGCGTCGATGTGGGCGATCACCTCGTCGACCGAGAGCACCGGGATGCCGGCCAGCACGTTGGATCCGAGCAGGTTCATGCGCGCGCCGGTCGACTCGAGCGAGAGCACGACGCGACCCTTGAGGTTCTCCTTCGCGCGCGCCAGCTCGTCCGCGGTGGCGGGCTCGCGCTGCAGCCGTGCCAGCTCCTCCCCCACGACCTCCATGCCGGCGGCGAGGTTGTCGGCGCGCGTCCCGATGTAGAGGCCGATCTGGCCGGTGTCGGCGTACTGCCCGCTGAAGGAGTAGACGGCGTAGGCCAGCCCGCGCCGCTCGCGCACCTCCTGGAAGAGCCGAGAGGAGGACGTGCCGCCGAAGAGCGTGTCGAGCACGCGCAGGGCGAAGCGCCGCTCGTCGTCTCGCGCAAGCCCCACTCCGCCAAGGCAGACGTGGTACTGCTCGGTGTCCTTGCGCTCGAAGCGCACCGAGGCGGGGACCGTCTGCGGGGCCGGGGGCTGCTGCGGTGCTGCCGAACCCGACGACGGCATCCGTGCGGTCGCCAGCTCCACGAGCTGGTCGTGGTCGATCGACCCGGCGGCGGCGATCACGACGTTGCCGGGCACGTAGCGCTCGGCGTGGAACGCCGCGATCTGCTCGATCGGCGTCTTCGCGACGACGTCGGCCCGGCCGATCACGGCGCGGCCGAGCGGGTCATCCCCGAAGACCGCCTCGCCGAGCACGTCAAAGACCTTGTCCTGCGGGTCGTCCTCGTACATCGCGATCTCCTCGAGGATCACCTCCCGCTCGCTGTCGACGTCCGCGAACGATGGTCGCCAGACGATGTCGCTCATGACGTCGAACGCGTCGGTCAGGTGCTCGTCGATCACGCGGGCGTAGACGGAGGTCGTCTCCTTGCCCGTGCCGGCGTTCAGCTCGGCGCCCATCGCGTCGAAGATCTGGTCGATCTCGAGTGAGGCGTACTTCTCCGAGCCCTTGAACAGCAGGTGCTCGATCAGGTGCGAGAGACCTGCCTGCGACTCGTCCTCGCCGCGCGAGCCGGTGCCGATCCAGTACCCGAGCGAGACGGACCGGACGGAGGGCACAGCCTCCGTCACGATCCGCACGCCCGAGTCCAGCTCGGTGATCCGGTGCTCGCTCACGCGAGGACGATCACAGCGGTCGCGTATCCGTCGATCAGCTGCGGTCGGAGTCGCCGTCGCGGGGCCGGCGCTCGCGCCCGTTGCGCTCGCCGCCGCGGCCACGCGGGCCACGGTCGCTGCGCGGACCGCCGCGGTCGGGGCGATCGCCACGCGGCGGACGGTCGCCGCCGCCACCGCCACCGGTGCCGACGCCGGCCAGCTCCGCGACCGACTTGCCCGCGACATCCGGGTCGTCGGCGAGGCGCAGGCCGATGCGGCCGCGCTCGCGGTCGACCTCGACCACGCGCACCTTGATCTCGTCGCCCTTGTTGAGCACCTCTTCGACCGTCGCGGGCCGCTGGCCCGGGGCGATGTTGGAGATGTGCAGCAGGCCGTCGGTGCCCTTCGCCAGCTCCACGAAGGCGCCGAAGGTCGTCGTCTTGACGACCTTGCCGGCAAACTCGTCGCCGATCTCGACCTCCTTCGTCATCGAGCGGATGCGGTCGGCCAGGGCGTCGCCCAGCTCGCCGTTCTGCGCGTAGATGAGGACCTGGCCCTCGTCGTTGACGTCGATCTGCGACTCGAACTCCTCGCAGAGGCCGCGGATCGTCTCGCCGCCCTTGCCGATCAGCAGGCCGATCTTCTCCGGATCGATCTTGATCGTGGAGATGCGCGGCGCCCACTTCGACAGCTCCGCACGCGGCTCGGTGATGACCTCGGCCATCTTGCCGAGGATGAACTCGCGTCCCTCCTTGGCCTGCGTCAGCGCGTCGCGCAGGATGTCGAACGAGACGCCCGTGATCTTGATGTCCATCTGCAGGGCGGTGATGCCCTCGGAGGTGCCGGCGACCTTGAAGTCCATGTCGCCGAGGTGGTCCTCCACACCGGCGATGTCGGACAGCACGACGTAGTCGTCGCCCTCCTTGATGAGCCCCATCGCGATGCCGGCGACCGGCCGCTTGATCGGGACGCCCGCGTCCATCAGGGACAGCGAGGAGCCGCAGACGGAGGCCATCGACGACGACCCGTTCGACTCGAAGATGTCCGAGACGACGCGGATGACGTAGGGGAACTCCTCCTGCGTCGGCAGCATCGGGACCAGCGCACGCTCAGCGAGGGCACCATGCCCAATGTCGCGACGCTTCGGACCACGCATGAACCCGGCCTCCCCGACCGAGAACGGCGGGAAGTTGTAGTGGTGGAAGTAGCGCTTCGACGTCTCCAGCCCGAGCGTGTCGAGGCGCATCTCCTCGCGCATCGTGCCGAGCGCCGCGACGCTGAACGCCTGCGTCTGGCCGCGCGTGAAGAGTGCGGAGCCGTGCGTGCGCGGCGCGACCGAGGTCTCGATCGAGATCTGACGGATCTCCTCCGTGCCACGACCGTCCGGGCGCAGCTTCTTGACCGCGATGCGCTGACGGATGATCGTCTTCTCGAGCTTGTCGAAGCAGCGCTGCACGTCGGCGCGCAGCTCGGCGTCGTCCTCGTCGGTGACGTACTTCTCGAAGACCTCGGCCTCGACGGCCTTCGTCGCGTCCTGACGCTCGAGCTTGTCCTGGATGGACGTCGCCTTGTCGAGCGCCTTGGTGTGCGACTTCTCGATCGCCTTGAAGAGCTTCTCGTCGACCTGCGGGACCTCGACCTCGGTCTTGGGCTTGCCGGCCTTCTTCTGCAGCTCCCACTGGACCTTGCAGAGCTTCTTGATCGCGTCGTGGGCGATGTCGAGCGCGTCGAGGATCTCCGCCTCGGGGATCTCGTTCGCGCCGGCCTCGACCATCAGGATGGCCTCCTCGGTACCGGCCACGATCAGATCGAGGTCGGTGTTCTCGAGCAGGTCCTCCTCATCGGGGTTGATGACGAAGTTGCCGTCGATCTTGCCGATGCGCACCGCGCCGACCGGAGTCGGGAACGGCACATCCGACACCATCAGCGCGGCGGAGGCGCCGTTCATCGCGAGGATGTCGTACGGGTTGACGTGGTCGACCGAGAGCGGGATCGAGACGAGCTGCGTCTCGCGCCGCCAGCCCTTCGGGAACAGCGGACGGATCGGCCGGTCGATCAGGCGCGCCGTGAGCGTGCCCTTCTCGCCAGCGCGGCCCTCGCGCTTGAAGAACGAGCCGGGGATCTTGCCCGCGGCGTACATCCGCTCCTCGATGTCGACGGTGAGCGGAAGGAAGTCGACGTCGCGGAGGTTGCCCGCGGTGGCCGTCGACAGGACCATGGTGTCGCCAGCTTGGACGACGACGGCGCCGGAGGCCTGCTTGGCCATCTTGCCCGTCTCGAAGGAGATCTCCTTACCGGCGATCTCCACGGAGACCCGTGTCACGGGGTCAGACATATATGTAACTCCTTTGTCTCCGCCCGTCGGTCGGCGGAGTGCAACTCGTGTCTTTTCGGTATCCGAACCCCGACATCGTAGCGATTCCGCTGCAAATGGCCTCGCTTGGAGGTTCTTAGAGGCGATCGAGCAGCACGGCGTCCGGCACGCCGGGATGTGCGACGCCGTCGAGGAACAACGTCGGTGTCGTGACGACGCCGGCGCGGATGCCGCTCTGGAAGTCGCGTCGCACGCGCGCGTCGACCGCGTCCGAGCGGCGGTCGGCGTCAAAGCGCTCGACGTCGAGCCCGAGCCGCTCCGCGCGCGCCCACAGGTGAGGATCCTCCAACCGCCCCTGGTCCTCGTACAGCGCCTCGTGCATCTCCCAGTAGCGACCTTGAAGGCCGGCGGCCTCCGCGGCGCATGCCGCCGCCCAGGCGCGCGGATGCTTGGAGCGGACCGGGAAGTGCCGGAATGCCCACACCGCCCCGTGCGCTCTCAGCCGCTGGTGCAGCATCGCGCAGAAGGGACACTCGTAGTCGGCGTAGACGATCGCCAGCGGCGACCAGGGCCGGCCCGGCGGGCCCGTCAGGTGGTCTTCCGAGCCCAGCGGCGGCAGCGGCGCACTTCCGAGCCCGCTCATCTCGACCGGTGAGCGGGCGCTCAGCGCGCAGCGAGCGCGTCGAAGATCAGGTTCGCGCCTGGCAGCTCGGCGGGCGAGGCCGCCTCGTGGCTCCACTGCACGAGGCCGTCGGGCCCGGTCATCACGAGCGCACGCTGAGGCATCCCGCCCTTCTCGTGATAGACGCCGAACGCCCGGCACGTCGCGCCTTTCGGCTCGAAGTCCGAGAGCTGCTCGATCGTGATCCCGAGCTTCTCCTTGAACGCCTTCAGCGACCAGATCGAGTCGCACGAGACGCCGTAGAGGGTGGCGCCCTGAGCGCTCAGCTCCCCGAGCACTTCCTCGTAGAGGTTCAGCTGATCGGTGCAAACCGGGCTGAACGCGAAGGGATAGAAGACCAGCACGGCCGTCTGGCCGGCGAGATCCTCCTGTGTGAAGCGTCTGCCGTTCTCGCGTCGAAGCGAGAACTCCGGCACGGGAGACCCGGCCGCGAGGACGCTCACTTGCGGAGTCCGAGCTCCTTGATGAGCGCGCGATACCCCTCGAGGTTGTTGCGCTCCAGGTAGTTCAGGAAGCGCCGGCGACGACCGACCAGCATCAGCAGGCCGCGACGCGAGTGATGGTCCTTCTTGTGCGCGCGCAAGTGCTCCGTCAGATCATTGATCCGCTCGGTCAGCATCGCGATCTGGACCTCGGCCGAACCGGTGTCCTGGTCGCCTTTGCCGAACTTGCTGACCAGCTCTTGCTTGCGCTCACTCGTGAGGGTGCTCATCGGTCGGGAACCGTAGCAGACCCGCTCGCGCAAACCGTCCGTGCATCCTCGACGTCCCGGTGCATCTGCTCGATCAGCGCCTCGGCCGAGTCGAAGCGCCGCTCGCCGCGCAGGCGCGTGAGGAACTCCACCGTCAGCTCATGGCCATAGAGATCGCCCGTCCAGTCGAGCAGATAGGCCTCGACGAGGACGACGAGGTCCGTCTTGAAGGTCGGGCGCACGCCGACGTTGACCGCGGCGCAGCGTGTCGTGCCGTCGAACGAGGTACGCGCGGCGTAGATGCCGTGCCCCGGCTGGATCAGCGACTGGTCGGGCACGAGATTAGCCGTCGGGAAGCCGAGCTCGCGGCCGCGCCGGTCGCCCGTCACGACCTCGCCGCGCATCGCGAACGGCGTGCCCAGGAACGTGGCCGCCTTATCGACCTCGCCCGCCAGCACGAGCCCGCGGATGTGGGACGACGACACGACCTCCCCCTCCACCTCGACGAGCGGCACGACGCGCGTCTCGAAGCTGTCGGTGGAGCGCAGCAGCGCGGTGTCGCCCTTCGCGCCGTGGCCGAAGCGGAAGTTGTCGCCGACCGAGACGTGCGTCGCCCGCAGCTGCCCGACGAGGATCCGCTCGACGAACTCCTCGGCGGTGCGATGTGCGAAGGCGTCGTCGAAGGGGATCACGACGAGCTCCTCGACGCCCATCGCCTCCAGCAGCTCGGCCTTGCGATCGAGCGTGTTCAGCAACTTCGGCGCGGCCTCGGGCCGGATCACGGCGAGCGGGTGCGGTTCGAACGTGAGGACCGTGTCGCTGCCTTTGATGACGGCGCGATGGCCGAGATGAACACCGTCGAACTCGCCGACGGCCACGCGGCGGGGGCGCGGCTCGACGTCTGGAAGCTGGGTGATCCGCATGGCGCGGAAGAGTAGTCGGCTTGGGCGCTGGCCGGTCCGGGTCCTGGCGTGGTTGGCGGGCGGGTCAGGTCTGACGTGGTTGGCGGGCGGCGTCGGGATCGTGTCACCGGCGGCAAGCGCCTTGTGACAGCGATCCCCACGCCACCCGCCCGATCGGCGATCTGCCGCGGCGCTCGCCTCGACATCGCCCGCCCGATCGACCGTCCTGCCTGGTGGTCGCAGGACGACCACAGGGCAGGACGGTCGGGCGAGAATCGCTCGCGCAGGAGCGCCGCCACCGCTCAGGCCCACTCCCTCGCGGCCGCAGTTGACGCCTGTCAGCCGCGCAGGCCGACAGTCGGCTTCAACGTCGGCACGCCGTCCGCATCCACGCGTGGCTCGGCGATCGCGATCAACCCTTCGGCGTCGGTGAGCCGTGTCGGGCCGTCGGCCGCGCCCGGGATGGGAACGCCATGGGCCGCCTGGCGCGCCAGCTCCCCGTCGAGCCGCGCCTCCGGCAGGAAGCTCAGCGCCTCGTTCAATGGAACGACATGCTCGGGATCAGCATCCGCCACCGCAAACTGACCGATCTCCGTGCGCCGCAGCTCGTCGCAGTACGCGTCGCCGAGGCCGGCGATCAGCGAGCGGACGTACGTCCCGGAGGAACAGCGGATCGTGTAGGCGCGACGCGCGCCGTCCCGCCAGCGCTCAGTGAACGTCTCGACGGTCACCTCCCGCTCAGGCAGCTCAACATGCTCCCCACGCCGCGCGAGCTTGTACGCGCGCTGGCCGCCGACCTTCACCGCGGAGTACGCCGGCGGGCGCTGGCGGATGAGGCCGGTTGGGAGCAAAACGTCGCCGTCAGGTACGCAGCCCGTCTCGGTGATCTCACCGTCGCGGTCGCCGGTCGTGGAGACGGCGCCGAAGCGTGCGACGGTCTCGTACGTCTTCGGCAGCGCCATCAGGAAGCGCTGCATGCGTGTGGCGCGGCCGACGAGGACGAGCAGGAGGCCAGTCGCAAAGGGGTCGAGCGTGCCGGCGTGGCCGACCTTCACGCCACGGCCGAGCCGCTTGCGCGTCCAGGCGACGACGTCGTGCGAGGTGACGCCGGCGGGCTTGTCGTAGAGGATGACCCCGTCCATGAGCCCTCAGCCTAGAGTCGCGAAGCGACGGTCTCGCGAGGCGTGACCGCTCGCGGAGCTCGCGCTCCCGCACCTAATCCGCGGGACTGGATGTCCCGCGGAGCTGACCGTCGACCTGCGCGCGCAGGAACGCGACGAGCTCGTTCCACGACAGCGTCGTGGAGAAGCCGGCGGCCTGGCGGTGGCCGCCTCCGCCCTGCTCGCGGGCGATCGCGGAGACGTCGACGCGTTCGTCGCTGGCGCGCAGCGAGACCTTTTGGATGCCCTCGTTGGCACCCGCCCGGTCGCGCACGAGCGCAGCGACCGCGGTGCCCTCGATCGCACGCAGGTGGTCGACGACGCCCTCGGAGAAATTCTCCTGTGCGCCGGTGTCGCGGTAGTCCTCGGCGCTGAGTCGCGTGAGCGTCAGCGAGCCGTTGTCGTAGCGCTCGATGCGCGAGAGCCCGCGCGCCAGCAGGGCGACCTTGCCGTACGGGACGCCCTCGTAGATGCGGCGGTAGATCTCGTGCACGTCGACGCCGGCCTCGATCAGCTCGCCCGCCATCTCGTGCGCACGTGTGCCGGTGTTCTCGTACATGAACTTGCCGGTGTCGGTGACGAGCCCGACGTAGAGCGCCTCGGCGATGCTCGTCGTCGGTGTCACGCCGAGGCCGCGCATCAGGTCCCAGACGATCTCGGCGGTGCATGACGCCTCCGGGACGACGTGGTTGACGGTGCCGAAGTGGGTGTTGTCGTGATGATGGTCGAGGTTCAGCATGTGCCCGCCTTCCACCATCAACGCGACTGCCGGGTTGCGGTCGATGTTGCCGCAGTCGAGGAAGATGATCGTGCGCTCCTCCGCGTCGACGGGCAGCTCCGTGACGATTCCGTCGAGCGAGAAGAAGCGATACTCGTACGGCAGCGGGAACTCGTCGGTGTCCATCAGCATGACGGCGTCCTTGCCGTATGCGCGGAGGATCTCGTACATCGCGACCAGTGAGCCAAGCGCGTCGCCGTCGACGTGTTCGTGCGTGACGAGGATGAACTTGTCCGCCACGCGCAGCTCCTCGAGCACCTGGTCGCGCGTGGCGCGGTTGCCGTTCTCTCCCATTGGGTTACCTCCGCGGGGCGTCCGGCCCCGCGTCCTGATGTCGACCAGCACCTTCCGGATGCTGGTGACCGGCAGGGCTTTGCCCTGCCTCGTCCTCCACCACGGACTTGCCGGCGTCGTCCTGGGCGAGGATCTCGCCGATCCGCATCCCGCGGTCGACCGACTCGTCGTAGGCGAAGTCGATCGTCGGCGTGTGCTTGAGCCGCAGCTCGCTCGCGACGCGCTTCTGCAGGTACCCGTGCGCGGATTGCAACCCGACGAGCGAGTCGGCTCGCTCCTCGTCGTCGCCGAGGATACTCACGTACACGCGCGCATAGCGAAGGTCTGGACTGGTTTGGACAGCAGTCACGGTTACGAACCCGACGCGCGGATCCTTGAGGTCCTGGGTGATGGCATCGCTGAGAACCGCCCGAATCGCCTCGTCGACGCGACGCATGCGACCGCCGGTCATCCTAACCCTCGCATCAAATTGGCGCCCGCTCGCAGCTTCATTACTCAAGACCTCCGCGTTCACCCGCGGACGCGGAGCGCACCGACTCGCTAGGCGAGCTCGCGCTCCACCTTGCGGGTCGCATAGGCCTCGAGCACGTCGCCTTCCTTGAGGTCGGCGAAGTCCTTCAGCACGATGCCACACTCGAAGCCTGACGCGACCTCGCGGACGTCCTCGTTGAAGCGCCGCAGGCTGCCGATCTCACCGTCGTAGACGACCGTGCCGTCGCGCACCAGACGCACCTTCGCGCCGCGCACGACCTTGCCGTCGGTGACGTAGGAGCCGGCGATCACGCCGATCTTCGAGGCGCGGAAGATCTGGCGCACCTCGACGGTCGCGACCTGATCCTCGACCTCCTCCGGCTCCAGCATGCCCTCCATCGCCGCGCGCAGCTCCTCGATCGCGCGGTAGATGACGGCGTAGGAGCGGATCTCGACGCCCTCGCGGTCCGCGACCTGGCGGGCATCGCCGACGGGACGCACGTTGAACGCGAGCACGACGGCGTCGGAGGCGGCCGCCAGCATCACGTCGGACTCGTTCACGCCGCCGACGCCGCGATGGATCACGTTGACGGAGATCTCCGACTGCGGCAGCTTCGCGATCTCGTCCTCGATCGCCTCGAGCGAGCCGGCCACGTCGGCCTTCAGCACGAGGTTGAGCTCCTGCAGGTCGCTCTTGAAGATGTCCTCCAGCGAGATGCGCTTGCCGGAGCGGCGCGCGAGCTGCTCGGTCTTGAGGCGGTTGGCCTTCTCGCCGGCGAGCTGACGGGCCTTGCGATCGTTCTCGACGACACGCACCCACTCACCCGCCTCGGGCACGCTGTCGAAGCCGAGGATCTCGACCGGCTCGCCGGGCTCGGCCTTCTTGACGCGGTTGCCGAGGAAGTCGTTCATCGCGCGTACACGGCCCCAGTGGGGACCGGCGGCGAGCGCGTCGCCGACGCGCAGCGTGCCGCGCTGGATCAGGACGGTCACGACGGCGCCGCGGCCTGGATCGAGCTTCGACTCGACGATCACGCCGGACGCTTCCACGTTCGGGTTCGCCTTCAGCTCCTCGACCTCGGACATCACGAGGATCGTGTCGAGCAGGTTGTCGAGCCCCTCCTTCGTCTTCGCGGAGACGTCGACGAACTCGGTGTCGCCGCCCCACTCGACCGGCTGGAGGCCGAGCTGGGTCATCTCGGTGCGGACGCGGTCGGGCTGCGCGCCCTCCTTGTCGATCTTGTTGACGGCGACGAGGATCGGGACCTTCGCGGCCTTCGCGTGGTCGACCGCCTCCTGCGTCTGCGGCTTCACGCCGTCGTCCGCAGCGACGACGATCACGGCGATGTCGGTGACCTTCGCACCGCGGGCGCGCATGGCGGTGAACGCCTCGTGGCCTGGTGTGTCGAGGAAGGTGACGACCTTGTCACTGTGGTGCACCTGGTAGGCGCCGATGTGCTGGGTGATGCCACCGGCCTCGCCCGCGGTCACCTCGGTGTCGCGGATCGCGTCGAGCAACGACGTCTTGCCGTGGTCGACGTGGCCCATGATCGTGACGACTGGCGGGCGCTCGACCATCGTGTCGGCCGCGTCGTCGAACTCCGGCTCGGCGTCGACGTCGTCGGCGGCCCGCACGACCTCGGCGGTCTTGCCGAACTCGGTCGCGAGCAGCTCGATCGCGTCGTCGGAGAGCGTCTGCGTGAGCGTCGCCATCTCACCGAGTGACATCAGCTTCTTGATGATCTCGGGGATCGGGACGTCGAAGTACTCGGAGATGTCCTTGACCGTCGAGCCCGAGGCGACGCGCACGTGCGCGGGGCCGCTCGGCGCGCGGGTCTCCAGCGGAGCCGGCTCCTCGTAGGTGCCACGACGACGCCGACCGCGGCGCTGGCGCCGTGGCGGCTGGTTCTGCGCTGGTCCACCGCCGGGCGCGCGGCGCGAAGCCTGTGAGTCGATCACGACACGGCGGCGGCCGCCGGCCGCGCCGGGTGTGCGCTCGCCTTGCAGCGAGTCGCGCGTCGGGCGTGCCTTGGCGTCGCCGTCGGCGGGCTTGGCCGCCGCGTCGGCGCCCGCGCCGTTGGCGCCGAGTGCTTTGAGCGCCGACGCCTCGTCGACGGTCGCCGAGGGCGCCGCCGCGTCGATGCCGGCGGCCTGCAGCTTGAGCAGGAGGTCCTTGACGTCGATTCCCTGCTCTTTTGCGATGTCGTTGACGCGTTTTCTGCTCATTCGTGCCCCAAGTGTACGTTCTTGTGGTCCAGTGGCGCGGGCCGCTGGCGCTCGTCTCCGACCGGGGAAGGCCCTTCCAGCACCGCCTGCTGCGGTCGCGGTGCTCGCACCGACTGGCGGAATGCGCGATTGAAGCCGCCGCGCGCGCGGGCCTGACCAAGGCAGTCGTCGGTACGGCAGGTGTACGCGCCGCGTCCCGGCCGTCGTGCCTCGGGATCTGCAACCACGGCAGCCTCGACGACGACGTAACGCAGCAGCGTGCGCTTCGGCGCCACGCGGCCGCAGCCGACGCAGCGCCGCTGTGGATCGTGCGCTATGACGCCGCGCCCTCGGGCGCCTCGGCCGCAGGCTCCGCGGCTTCGTCGGCCTCGGCGACGGGCGCTTCGGTCTCCGCAGGAGCCTCGGCCTCTGTCGCGACCGGCGCGTCGCCCTCGGCTGGGTCAGGCTCGGGCGCGTCGCCGTCGACGCTGGCCGTGGTGTCGCCGGTCAGCGCCGCCACTTCGTCGCCCTCGATGTCGTTGAGCGCCTGATGGGTGTCGAGCCCGCAGTAACGCGAGCCGGTCAGCGCGGCGTTCGGGCAGCGACGGCCGTTGGAGAGGATCGCGGCGCAGCGGCCCGTCACCTCTTCCTCGTCGAAGCCGTGCTCGGTCTCGTCGGTGGCGAACTCGGTCTCGGAGCGGATGTCGATCCGCCAACCGGTCAGGCGAGCAGCGAGCCGCGCGTTCTGGCCTTCGCGGCCGATCGCCAGCGAGAGCTGGTCGTCCGGGACGATCACGGTCGCCTGCTTGGCCTCGTCGTCGACGAGCACCTCGCGCACGCGTGCGGGCGAGAGCGCCTTCGCGACGAAGCGGGCCGGCTCCTCGTTGTACGGGATGATGTCGATCTTCTCGCCGCGCAGCTCGGAGACGACCATGCGCACGCGCGATCCGCGCGGGCCGACGCAGGCGCCGACCGGATCGACGCCGTCGACGTGTGAGATGACCGCGATCTTCGAGCGGTAGCCCGGCTCGCGCGCGACGTTCGTGATCTCCACGAGGCCGTCGGCGATCTCCGGCACCTCCAGCTCGAACAGCGACTTGATCAGCTCGGGGTCGCGACGCGAGACGATGATGCTCGGGCCCTTCGTCGAGGCGGAGACGTCCTTGATGACGGCCTTGATCCGCTGCGAGTGGTCGTAGCGCTCGCCGTCGACCTGCTCGGACTTCGGCAGCAGCGCCTCGACGCGCTCGCGCAGCTGCACGAGCGTGTAGCGCGAGTCGGACTGCTGCACGATGCCGGTGATCAGCTCGCCGACGCGGTCGCGGTACTCCTCGAACATCATGTCCCGCTCGGCTTCGCGGATCCGCTGGAGGATCACCTGCTTCGCCGTCTGCGCGGCGATGCGGCCGAAGTCGTCGGGCGTCACGTCGACGCGCTCGATCTGGTCCTGATACTCCTTCAGCTTCTCGAGATCGAGCTCGGGCTCGACCGGCTCGCGCTCCTCGCCCGTCTCCGGGTCGACGTTGCCGAGCGGGCCCTCGCCCTCGGCGAGCGCCGCCTGCTGCTCCTCTTCCTGCTCCTTGAGCAGCTTCTGCTCAAGCTCCGGCGGGATCTTCAGCTCGTAGACGGTGAAGTCGCCCAGCTCGCGGTCCATCTCGACCTGCGCGTAGGGCGCCGCTCCAGGGGTCTTCTTGTACGCGGACAGCAGCGCGTCCTCAAGCGCCAGCATGAGCTTCTCGCTCGAGATGTTCTTCTCGGCCGCGAGGCCCCTGACGGCATCCAGGATCTCCTTCGACATGCGGCTTACTCTCCTGGGACGAGGTTGGAGCGGGCGATGGCGTCGTATGGGATCGAGACGACGCCGGACTCGGCGGCGATCGTGATCTCCGACTCGTTCGCGCCGACGAGCTCGCCGGTGAACGACGCGTGGCCGTCGCGTGCCTCCCGCGTGCGAACGCGGGCGCGGCGGCCGATGAAGGTGCGGAAGTGCTGAGGCTTCGTGAGCGGACGGTCGCTGCCGGGCGAGGAAACCTCGAGCGCGTAGCGCTCGCGGATCGCCGTCAGCTGCTTCGTCACGCGCTCGCAGAGGTCGAGCGACACGCCGTCCGGATGATCGATGTAGAGGCGCACGGTCGTGCCACCGACGAGCTCGGCGAGCAGCACCTCGACATCCGGCTCGAACGTGGCGAGCTGGGCTTCGATGTCAGTCTGGATCGTGCTCATGTGGGGGGACCGATCTGCTCAACAAAAAAAGTGGGCGTGCGCCCACTTTCGGAACTGCCACCGGGCGCACCCGGTGCGAAAGCTGTGCCTTGAGCTTAGCACCGCAAATCGAATGTGTACGAAGAGTCGCGCGCCTTGCGCCGCGTATCGTGTGCCGCCCGTGACAGATCACCCGCGCACGATCGTCGCCGCCTACATCGAGTCGCTCGAAGGTGACACACGCACCGTCGCCTCCGCCGAATGGGGCCTCACCGTCGACGCCGCCGGCTGGCCCCTGCACGTCGGCATCGCGATCCGCGACGGCCTCCTGCGCGCCCAGGCGCAGGTGATCGAGGCCGACCGCATCGGCGGGCACGACCTGCTGCGCTGGAACCGCCAGATCCCCTTTGTGCGGTTCTCCCACACGAGCGCCGGCGAGGTCTGGATCCAGGGCGACCTGCCATTGACCGCCGTCTCCTCCGCCGAGCTGGACCGCTTCCTCGGCCTGCTCGTGCTGAGCGCGACGCAGGCGCGCCAGGCGGCGGCTGAGGCTTCGTGAGCAAGGTCGCGATCAGGGAGGGGCTGGCTGGCGACGTCCCTGCCGTCCTTGACTTGTGGTCCCTTGCACGGAGCGGGCACGCTTCGCTTGTCGACACTGCCGACGACGTGCGGCGCCTGCTGGACGACCGGCCGGGCGCGCTGCTCGTCGCCGAGATCGACGGGCTGATCGTCGGAGCGGTCGTGGCGACGTCGGATGGATGGCGCGGGAACATGTACCGGCTCGCCGTCCATCCCGACCACCGCCGCAACGGGATCGCGCTGGGCCTCGTGCAGGCAGGCGAGCAGCGCGTGCGAGCGGCCGGAATCGTCCGCATCACCGCGCTCGTCGCGCACGACGACCCGGACGCGTGCGGCCTCTGGGCTGCGGCCGACTACGAGGCCGATCGCGAGATTAGCCGTTTCGTGCGCAACCTCTAGCGCGCTCGCCGGATCAGCGCGACGCGGCCTCGCGGGCCCTGTCGCGGTAGACGCGGTAGTCGCCGCGCTCGGGACGCAGGCCGGCGGCCTGGGCGAGTGGACAGCGGGCCTCGGCGTGGCGGCCGAGCTGCTGGAGGGCGCGGCCGAGGCAGAAGAGCGCGTAGTCGTTCGTGGGCGCGCGCTCGACGACGGCGGCGAACTCGGCGGCGGCCTCCTCGTAGCGCTGGCTGTGGAACAGCGCGCGGCCGAGTGCCTCGCGGATCGACGTCTTCTCGGGATCGAGGTCACGGGCGCGCGCGAGCGGGATCGCCGCCTGGTGATGGTCGCCGGCGTCGAGCAGCTCCATGCCCTGCGTGTAGAGCGTGTAGACGTCGGCCATGGATTCCAGTGTAGGGACCCACTCCGGCCGCTTCGACGGGTCGGTCAGTGCGCGGCGGCGGCCGTGGCGCGGAGACGCTCGACCTCGTCCAGGATCGCGTCGGCGATCGCTGCCTTCGCCGCCCGCGGCACCGCTCGCTCGCCGCCGGCGGTGATGATCGTGACCTCGTTCTCGGGCACGTCAAAGCCGATGTCGGGCCGCGAGATGTCGTTGACGACGATCGCGTCGAGCCCCTTGCGGACGAGCTTCTCGCGCGCGTACGCGAGGGCGCCGTCACCGTGCTCGGCGGCGAAGCCGACGATTGTCTGATCTGCTCGCCGGGCAGCAGCGAGACCCGAGAGCACGTCGGGCGTCGGCTCCAGCGCGATTGCGTCGGGCGCGTCGGCGGCGTGCTTCTTGAGCTTCGTGTCGGCCGGCGCGATCGGCCGGAAGTCGGCGACGGCGGCAGCCATCAGGAGCACGTCACAGCGCGCGAACTCGTCGGCGCACGCCTCCCCCAGCTCGGCCGCCGTCTCGACGGCGCGGACGACGACGCCCTCGGGCTGCCCAAGCACGACGTTGGCCGCGACGACGGTGACGCTCGCCCCGCGCCGCGTTGCCTGCTCGGCAAGCGCAAAGCCCATGCGGCCCGACGAGCGGTTGCCGACGTAGCGGACGCTGTCGATCGGCTCACGTGTCCCGCCGGCGGTGACGAGGACGCGGACGCCCGCGAGTGATCCGGCGTCACCAGGCGCATCTGCGGAGGTGGAAACGGCGAGCGTGCCGGACGTGTCGGGGCGCGACGCGGGCCGCACGGCGCTGGTCGCAATCGCCGCCTCGCAGGCGGCCAGCAGCTCCGGCGGCTCGGCAAGCCGGCCGATCCCGTGCTCGCCCTTCGACGCGAGCGCCCCGACGCCCGGATCCACCACGACGGCACCGCGCTCGCGCAGCGCCGTGAGGTTCGCCTGCGTCGCAGCATGCTCGTACATCGCGTCGTTCATCGCGGGCGCGACGACGAGCGGGCAACGCGCGGCGAGCGCGGCGCTCGTCAAGAGGTTGTCGGCGAGCCCTTGCGCGAGCTTCGCGATCGTGTTCGCCGACGCGGGCGCGATCAGAAAGACATCGGCGTTGGCCACGAGCTGCAGGTGGCTGATCGGCTCATGCTGTGGAAGCGGGTCGCCCGGGAAGGCACCGCGCATCGGGTCGCGAGCAAACTCGCTCGTCAGGACCGGCGCACCGGTGACGCCCTCGAACGACGCGACGCCGACGAAGCGCTCACTCGTCGGCGTCTGGATGACGCGGACGCTGTGGCCGGCCTTCGTGGCGAGGCGGACGAGCTCGAGCGCCTTGTAGGCGGCGATCCCTCCGCTGACGCCGAGCAGCAGCCTGGCCATGTGCGTCCCTTTCGCTCCTTTGGAGCGAACCCCTACCTAGCGGTAGTGGTACTTGATCTTCCCGGAGGCGACTTCCTCAAGGGCGATCGTGAGGTAGTTCTTGGAGCGCGTCTCGACCATCGGGGGCGGGAACTCGTCGAACGTGCCCTCGCCGAGGTTGTGGTAGTACGAGTTGATCTGCCGCGCGCGCTTGGCGGAGACGATGACGCTGGCGTAGTCGGAATCGACGTGGTTGAGCAGTCGATCGATGCGGGGAGAGATCAAGGAGGAGCCCTTCTCGGTCGGTGAACCGAGGATTCTAGCCGTTTGCGGCCGGATCTCCCGTGAGCTCCTTGCGCACGAGCCGTTCGAGCGCGTCGACGGCGGCCTCTTGGCGATCGTTGAGGACTTTGTGATCGAACTCGTCCTGCGCAGCGAGCTCCTGCTCGGCGACGCGCAGACGCCGCTCGATGTCCTCGGGCGTGTCGGTGCCGCGGCCGACGAGCCGCTCGCGCAGCGCCGTGTCGGACGGCGGCACGATGAAGACCTGAACGGCCTTGGGCAGCGTGCGCCGCACCTGCCGCGCGCCCTGCACCTCGATCTCCAGCACGACCGGCACGCCCGCGGATGTGCGCCGTTCGAGCTCGGAGCGCAGCGTCCCGTAGCGGCGGCCGGAGTAGGCGGCGTGCTCCACGAACGCGCCGGCGGCGACCTTGCGATCGAAGTCCGCGTCGCTGAGGAAGTGGTAGTCGACGCCGTCCACTTCACCCGCGCGCGGCGCGCGGGTGGTCGCGGAGACGGACAGCTCGAGCTCGGGCACGCGCGCGAGCAGGCCGCGGATGAGCGTGCCCTTCCCGACCCCCGACGGCCCGGTGATGACGAAGACGCGAGCCACGCGCGGAAGCGACTGGGCGCTAGCGGCGGCGCAGAAGGTCGACGAGCTCGGCGCGCTGTCGCGGCGAGAGTCCGCCGATCGTCTTGCTCGGCGAGATGCGGCACTGCGTGAGGACCTTGTTCGCCTTCACGCGGCCGTACTTCGGAACCGCCAGCAGCAGGTCGAAGACCTTCGCCGTCTCGACGTAGCCGGGCGGCTCCATCAGCAATTCGTGGATCGCGGTGCGGCCTGCCTTGAGGTCGCGCTTGAGCTGCGCGCGCTTCGTACGGATCTCGTTCGCGCGGATCAGCGCGATCATCCGCTGATCGCGGGAACGCTCCGGCGCGGTCGCGTGTTTGGTGGGCGTTTCGCTGGCGGCCGGCGGCATTGGCGGCGATACTACAACTTGCGAGGGGCGCATCAAGCCGCAAGCGCCGAATTCGCCTCAAGCTCGACTTGAGGTCGAGCTATATCGAGGCTCGTCGCGTCGATGTGACGGCTTTGCAGGTCTTTTGACAGGTGCTTCAGGGTGTGCGGGTCGCACGAGCGCTCAGACCCGCCCAGTTCGGGCGCACTTGCCACCCACGACGGGGCCGTCACGGCGTCCAGATGGCCGGCGGCGCTCGCTCAGGCGACAGGAATGCGCGTCGGCGGCGGCGGGACCGCGACGCGTTGAAGCTCCTGGAGCGAGATCACCGGCGGCTCTCCGCCGCGTGCGGCCGCGGCCATCGCCTGCGCGGCGGCCATCGCGCCCGTCATCGTCGTGATGCACGGTATGCCGGCTGCAACGGCAGCGCTGCGGATCTCCCAGCCGTCGACGCGGGCACCGGTGCCGACGGGCGTGTTGATGACCAGTCGCACCTCCCCGCGCTCGATCAGCTCCAGCACGTTCGGCGAGCCCTCGCCGATCTTGCGCAGCGGCTCGACGGGGATGCCCATCCGCTTGATTGCCTGCGCCGTGCCACTCGTGGCGACGATCTTGAAGCCGAGGCCGTGCAGCGCCATCGCGACGCCCGCCGCGGCCGGCTTATCGCCGTCGGTGACGGTAATGAAGACGGTGCCGCCGTCGGGCAGCACGGCGCCAGCCGCCGCCTCCGCCTTCGCAAACGCGGTCGGGAAGTCGTGTGCGATCCCCATCACCTCGCCGGTCGAGCGCATCTCCGGTCCCAACAGCGAGTCGGCGCCGGCGAAGCGGTCGAACGGCAGCACCGCCTCCTTGACGCAGACGACGTCGCCGACCGGGTCCGCGGGCAGGTGCAGGTCGGCGATCCGCTCGCCGAGCATGACGCGGCACGCGAGCTTCGCCAGCGGCAGACCGATCGCCTTCGAGACGAACGGGACGGTGCGCGAGGCGCGTGGGTTGGCCTCGATCACGAACAGCCGCCCCGTCTGGTCGACGGCGTACTGGATGTTGATCAGGCCGACGACGCCGAGCGCCTTGGCGATCCCCTCGGTGTGGGAGCGGATCTGCGCGAGCGCCTCCTCGCCAAGCGTGTGCGGCGGCAGTACGCAGGCGGAGTCGCCAGAGTGGATGCCGGCCTCCTCGACGTGCTGCATGATCCCGCCGATCCAGACGTCCTCGCCGTCGCAGAGCGCGTCGACATCGACCTCGATCGAGTCCTCCAGGAAGCGGTCGAGGAAGATCTGCTTGCCGGAGCCGTGCGCGGAGCCGACGCGGTCGAGGTAGTCCTGCAGGCCGTCAAGCGAGTAGACGATCTCCATCGCGCGGCCGCCGAGGACGTAGCTCGGGCGCACGAGCAGCGGGAAGCCGACCTCGGGCGCGCGCTCGATCGCCTCCTCGGGCGAGTGTGCCGTCGCATACGGCGGCGCCTCGTAGCCGAGCTGCTTGAGCAGCGTGCCGAAGCGGCCGCGGTCCTCCGCGTGGTCGATCGCGTCGATCGAGGTGCCGAGGATCGTCACGCCAGCCTCGGCGAGCCCGGCGGCGAGCTTCAGCGGCGTCTGACCACCGAACTGCACGATCACGCCCTCGGGCTGCTCGACCTCGCAGACGGCGAGCACGTCCTCCAGCGTCAGCGGCTCGAAGTAGAGGCGGTCGGAGGTGTCGTAGTCGGTCGAGACCGTCTCGGGGTTGCAGTTCACCATCACCGCGTCGCGACCGGACTCGCGCACCGTCATCGCGGCGTGCACGCAGCAGTAGTCGAACTCGATGCCCTGCCCGATGCGGTTCGGGCCGGCGCCGAGGATCACGACGCTGGGTCGATCGCCGCGCACGACCTCGTTCGACGGACCGCCGGCGCGCGGCCGCTCGTACGAGGAGTAGTAGTACGGCGTGCGCGCCGCGAACTCGGCGGCGCACGTGTCGACGGACTTGAACGTCCGCTCGCCTGCCTCGACCGCCGCAGGGTCCAACGCCAGCTCCTGCAGCTCGCGCAGGAACCACAGGTCGACCTGGGTGCGCTCGTTCAGCACCTCGGGCGTCACGCCCCGCCGCAGCGCCTCCAAGACGTAGTCGAAGCGCTCGGGCCCGCCGGTCTCCAGCGCGCTGAGCAGCTCCTCGTCATCGGCCGGGGCAAGCACGCGCTGGTCGAGCTCGCGCGAGCGCAGCGCCTTCGCGAACGCCTGCTTGAACGTGCGGCCGATCGCCATCGCCTCGCCGACGGACTTCATGTGCGTCGTGAGGCCGGCATCGGATCCCGGGAACTTCTCGAAGGCGAAGCGCGGCCACTTGACGACGCAGTAGTCGATCGTCGGCTCGAAGGAGGCCGGTGTGGCGCGCGTGATGTCGTTGGGGATCTCCTGCAGCGTGTAGCCGACCGCGAGGCGCGCGGCGATCTTCGCGATCGGGAAGCCGGTCGCCTTCGAGGCGAGCGCCGAGGAGCGCGAGACGCGCGGGTTCATCTCGATCACGACGATCTCGTCGGTCTGCGGGTTGACGGCGAACTGCACGTTGGAGCCGCCCGTCTCGACGCCGACGGCGCGGATCACGGCGATCGCCTGGTCGCGGAGCTTCTGGTACTGCTTGTCCGTCAGCGTCTGCTGTGGTGCGACGCAGACGGAGTCGCCGGTGTGCACGCCCATCGGGTCGAGGTTCTCGATCGAGCAGACGATCACGACGTTGTCGGCGTGGTCGCGCATCACCTCCAGCTCGAACTCGCCCCAGCCGAGCACCGACTCGTCGATCAGGATCTGACCGATCGGCGAGGCCTGCAGGCCGCGGGCGCAGATCGCCTCGGCCTCCGCGATCGTGCGCGCGATGCCGCCGCCGCGCCCGCCGAGTGTGAACGCCGGGCGGATGATGAGCGGGAGTCCGAGCTCTGCGATCGCGGCGTGCGACTCGTCCATGTTCGTGGCGATCGCCGACGCGGGGACGCGCAGGCCGGCCTCGGCCATCGTGTCGCGGAAGCGGTCGCGGTCCTCGGCGCGGTCGATCGCGTCGTAGTTGGCGCCGATCAGCTCGACGCCGAACTCCTCCAGCGTGCCGTCCTCGTAGAGCGCCTTGGCGAGGTTCAGCGCCGTCTGCCCGCCGAGCGTCGGCAGCAGCGCGTCAGGGCGCTCGCGCTCGATCACCTGGCGGACAGGGCCGGGCAGCAGCGGCTCGACGTACGTGGCCGTCGCGATCTCCGGGTCGGTCATGATCGTCGCCGGGTTCGAGTTGACCAGCACGACCTCGTAGCCCTCCTCCATCAGGACCTTGCAGGCCTGCGTGCCGGAGTAGTCGAACTCGGCGGCCTGCCCGATCACGATCGGGCCCGAGCCGATGATGAGGATCTTCTTGATGTCCGTGCGCTTGGGCATCTACGCAGCCTTGATCTGATCGATGAAGCGGTCGAAGAGGTAGAGCGAGTCGTGCGGCCCTGGCCCGGCCTCCGGGTGGTACTGGACGGTCGCCCCCGGCACGTCGCGCAGCGTGAGCCCCTCGACCGTGCGGTCGTAGAGGTTGA
Source organism: uncultured Actinomycetes bacterium (assembly GCA_963774115.1). Lineage (GTDB taxonomy): Bacteria > Actinomycetota > Thermoleophilia > Solirubrobacterales > Solirubrobacteraceae > Conexibacter. The sequence goes on from CAVZDN010000002.1 coordinate 130,721, forward strand.
TGTGCGTCAGCTCGGCGACGCCGAAGTCGGTCTCCCAGCGCACCGGCTCGTCCGTCTCCAACGTGCGCGCGCCGCCGGGTCCGAGCACTGCGAACCCGTGGTTCTGGCTCGTGATCTCCACGCGGCCGGTCGTCAGGTCCTTCACGGGATGGTTGGAGCCGCGGTGGCCAAACGGCAGCTTGTACGTCTCCAGCCCGACCGCGCGGCAGAGCAGCTGGTGGCCGAGGCAGATCCCGTAGACGGGCTTCTTGCCGACCAGGCCTCGAACCGTCTCGACGACGTAGCCGAGCGCGGCCGGATCGCCTGGCCCGTTGGCAAGGAAGAAGGCGTCGGGATCGCTCGCGAGCAGCTCCTGCGCGCTTGCCGTGCAGGGATGCAGCTCGACCGTCGCGCCGCGCTCGCGCAGCTCGCGCAGGATCGAGCCCTTCACGCCGGTGTCGATCATCGCGATGCGCGGCCCGTCGCCCGACGCGCCGAGCGGTCCAAGCACGACCGGCTCGGCCGGCGTGACCTCGCGCGCCAGGTCGCGGCCCGCCATCGAGGGCTCCGCGGCGATCAGCGCGCGCGCCTCGTCCTCCCCCATGCGTGCCGGGAAGACGCCGCCGCGCATCGCGCCCGCGTCTCGGATGTGCTGCACGAGCGCGCGCGTGTCGAGGTCGGTGATGCCGGGGATGCCGCAGTCGCGCAGCCAGTCCAGCCAGCCGCCCTCGGCGCCCGGTGCGTCCTCGCGATTCGTCGCCGCGCGCATGATCGCGGCCCGGGCGTGGATGCGGTCGGACTCCATCGCCTCGGCCGAGACGCCGTAGTTGCCGACGTGCGCGGTCGTGAACGTGATCAGCTGGCGGGCGAAGGACGGATCGGTCATCGCCTCCTGGTAGCCGGTCATGCCCGTCGTGAAGACGACCTCACCGACCGCATAGCCATCAGCTCCGCAGGCGAGGCCGTCAAAGCGCTCACCGTCCTCCAGCAGCACGTAGGCAGTCGCGGTGCTCATGCAGCCACCTCGATACCCACCCGGTGAGCGACGACGCCGGCCGCGACGGTCAGCCGCACCACGCCGTTCAAGGTGCGCCCGTCGAAGCAGCAGTTCTCCGAGCGGCTGACGTAGCCGCCGGCGCCGACGACCCAGGTCGCGTCGAGATCTACCAGTGCGAGGTTCGCCGGCTCGCCGAGCGCGATCCGCGGCGTCGGCAGGTCGTAGAGCGCCGCGCCCGCCGTCATCCGCTCGACCAGCAGCGCGAGCTCCAGGACGCCCGGGACGACAAGGTCGGTGTAGAGCACGGGAAAGGCGGTCTCCAAGCCGGTCACGCCCATCGGCGCCTCCTCGAACGGGACTTCCTTCTCGTGGCGCGCGTGCGGCGCATGGTCGGTCGCGACGCACGCGATCGTGCCGTCGCGCAGCCCGGCGATCAGCGCCTGCCGGTCGGCTTCGGTGCGCAGTGGCGGGTTCATCTTGAAGCGGCTGTCGAGCGAGCGGACGGCCTCGTCGGTGAGCGTCAGGTGGTGCGGGCTCGCCTCGCCGCTGACCTGCGCGCCCGCCGCCTTCCAGGCGGACAGCGCCTCGACCGACTCCACGCAGGAGAGGTGCTGGAAGTGGACGCGCCCGTCCTCGTAGGCCGCGATCGCCGAGTCGCGGGCGACCATCGTCGACTCGGAGATCGACGGGATCCCGGCCATCCCGAGCCGTGCCGAGACGGCCCCCTCGTGCATGACGCCGTTGCCGGACAGCGAAGGATCCTCCTCGTGCAGGCCGAGCACGCCGCCGCAGAGGCGCTGGTACTGCAGCGCACGTCGCAGCATGCCGGCGGCGACGACGGGCTTGCCGTCGTCGGTGAAGCCGAGCGCGCCGGCGTCACGCAGCTCCGCCATCCCGGTCAGCTCGGTGCCGCCCAGGCCGTGCGTGATCGCGGCGAGGAAGCCGACCGGAACCCGCGCCTCACGTTCCGCCGCGGCGGTCAGCGAGCGGAGGATCGAGGCGTCGTCGAGCGTCGGCGTCGTGTTCGGCATCGCGATCACCGCGCAGAACCCGCCGGCGGCCGCGGCGGCCGTGCCGCTCGCGAGGTCCTCCTTGTGCTCCTGACCGGGCGTGCGCAGGTGGACGTGCGGATCGACGAAGCCCGGGAACAGGTGCAGGCCCTCCCCCGCGACGATCTCGGCGCCGTCGGGTGCATTCAGCCCGCCGGGCGCTCCGAGCTCGGCGATCTCCCCGCCGCGTACGAGCACGTCGGTGGGACCGTCCAAGTCGGCACGCGGGTCGAGCACGTACGCGCCGCGCACGAGCAGGTCGACCGCGGGACCGCCCGCCGCGAAGAGCCGTGTGGCGCTCATGCTGCGACGACCGCCTCGGATTCGGCGACCGGAGCTTCCGCGCCCGCGCCCGCCAGCAGTTCGTACAGCACCGCCATCCGCACGACGACGCCGGCTTCGACCTGTTGGGCGATCAGCGCCTGCGGCGAGTCGATCGCGTCAGCTGACAGCTCGACGCCGCGGTTGACGGGACCTGGATGCATCAACAGCTGGTGCGGCTGCAGCCGCGCCGCGTTGACCTGGTAGCGCATCGCGTACTCGCGCAGCGAGGGCACGAACGCTTCGCTCATGCGCTCGTGCTGCATCCGCAGGACGTAGACAACATCGGCTTCGGGAAGGCGGGTCAGCGTCGGCTCGACCGTGCAGCCGAGCGCCTCGATCCCGCGCGGGATCAGCGTCGGCGGCCCGCAGACGGTGACGTGGGCGCCCATCCGCTCGAACGCGAGGATGTTCGAGCGCGCGACGCGCGAGTGCAGCACGTCGCCGACGATCCAGACGTTCTTGCCGTCCAGCGCGCCGAGCCGCTCGCGCAAAGTGAAGACGTCGAGCAGCGCCTGCGTAGGGTGCTCGTGCTTGCCGTCGCCGGCGTTCACGACGGCGGCGTCGGTCCAGCGCGAGACGAGCCGGGCGGCACCCGCGTGCGGCGAGCGGATCACGATCGCCGCCGGGTCGTAGGCGGTCAGCGTCTGCACCGTGTCCTTCAGCGACTCGCCCTTCGTGACCGAGGAGGTGGCCGCGCGGATCGAGACGACGTCGGCCGAGAGCCGCTTTGCCGCCAGCTCGAACGAGCTGCTCGTGCGCGTCGAGGCCTCGTAGAAGAGGTTCACGACGGTGCGCCCGCGCAGCGCCGGGACCTTCTTGATCTCGCGACCGGCGACCTCTGCGAACGAGGCCGCGCGGTCGAGCACGCGCTCAATGCCGGCGCGGTCGAGGTCGTCGATCGACAGCAGGTGCTTCATGGGGGATTACCTCCGCGGGGCATCCAGCCCCGCGCTCTGATGAAGACGCTCGGCCTCCGGCCGATCGAGACCGGGGCTTCGCCCCTCCTCGCCTGGACTGATGGTGACCTCGTCAACGTCGTCGAGCTCCTCGACGCGGACATTGACGCGCTCCTCGCGCGCGGTCGGAAGGTTCTTGCCGACGTAGTCGGGCCGGATCGGCAGCTCGCGATGGCCGCGGTCGGCGAGCACGGCGAGCTGGACGCGCGCCGGCCGGCCGTAGTCGAAGATCGCCTCGATCGCAGCGCGCACCGTGCGGCCGGTGTAGAGCACGTCGTCGACAATGACGACCGTGCGGCCCTCCAGCGGGAAGTCCAGGTGCGAGGCATGCACGATCGGCGCACTCGGCCGCAGCGTGACGTCATCGCGGTAGAAGGCGATGTCGATGTCGCCGAGCGGGACCTTGTCGCCGACCAACTCGGTGACGAGCTCATGCAAGCGGGTCGCAAGCACCGCGCCGCGACGATGGATGCCGACGATTGCGAGCTCCCGAGCGGGATTGCTCTCGATGATCTCGTGTGCGATGCGCACCAGCGTGCGCCGCATGTCATCGCGGTCGAGGACGACCTTCTCGGCTTGCAACCTGAACCTTCCTGGCCTCACAGGACCGGGTTAAAGGATCGGACGGTTCGCAGCGTAGCAGCGCGGGACGACGGCGGCGGGGTCGGATCAGGAGCCGGCGCTCTGCGCGGCCGGAGCGTCCGGTGGCGCGCCGTCGGTGCGCGGCGGGCGTCCGTTGTCCCAGCGCACCAGCTCCGGCTCGCCGCGCTCGGGGAACGGCACCTCGATCGTGTCGAAGTCGCGTGGAACGACGGTGTCCGGGAAGATCGCACGTGCCTCGTCACGGATCTCGCGGCCGCCGTAGCGCGTTGACAGATGCACGAGCGCAAGCATCCGCACCTCTGCTTCGACGGCGGCCTTCGCGGCCTGCTCGGCCGTCGAGTGAAGCGTCTCCTTCGCGCGCACGGCCTCCTCGCGCGTGAACGTCGCCTCGTGCACGAGCACGTCGGCCTCGTGCGCGGTCTCGATCAGCGCTTCGCATGGTCCCGTGTCGCCGGAGATCACGAGCTTGCGGCCGAGGCGGTCGGGGCCGACGACCTGCTCAGGGGCGACGTTGCCGACGGTCTCGCCGCGCTGCAGGCGCCCGAAGTCCGGACCGGGCGTGATGCCCAGTTGCTCGGCGAGCTTCGCGTCGAAGCGCCCTGGCCGGTCGTCTTCGACGATCGCGTAGCCGTACGCGCCGCCACGATGGTTGACCGGGAACGGCTCGATCGCGTACTCGTCGCGCTCGACGATCTCGTCGGGCTCCAGCTCGACGATGTTCAGTTCGTAGCCGATGCCGCCCCACACGTGTCGCAGCGAGCCGAGGATGTTGCGCAGACCGAGCGGTCCGTAGATCGTCAGTGGCCGTTCCCGCGCGCGCAGGTCGAACGTCTTCAGCATGCCAGGCAGGCCGAGCCAGTGGTCGGCGTGGAAGTGCGTGATGAAGACGTCCGTCAGGTCCATCAGCCCTACCGACCGCAACAGCTGACGCTGCGTGCCCTCCCCGCAGTCGAAGAGGATCCGATCGGCGCCGCGACGCAGCAAGATCGCCGGCAGACCGCGGCGTGCCGTGGGAACGGATCCGGCTGTGCCGGCGAAGAAGAGCGAGAGGTCCATCCGGGAGGTTCAGGTCTGGCGCTGCACCACGGGAGAACGACGACGCGCCCGGCAAGATTCGAACTTGCGACCTCTCGCTCCGGAGGCGAGCGCTCTATCCACTGAGCTACGGGCGCTTGGCTCGCAGCAGCTTACCGCGGGGCTCAGTCTTCGAGCCGCTCCTCGTACACGCGGACCAGCTCGGTGAAGGAGACGCCGAGCCCGCGGGAGACGCGCACGAGCGCTTCGAAGGACGGATTCGTGCGCCCACTCTCGAGCGTCGTGAGGTAGTTGCGCCCAAGGTCGGCGGCCGCGCAGACCTCCTCCTGCTTGAGGGACCTGCGCACGCGCAGTTCGCGCACGGCGATGGCGAGCGCGCGACGCTCGCGTCCAAGGGAATCGGCCACGCTGCAACCCTTCAGTGCCTGGCACACGCAATCCACGCTCAGGAGCGTGGATCATCCCCTCTCTAGCGGGTATCGCACATGCTACTTGGGGGATTATTGACTCCATACCCACTCGACGCGGGTAGACGGAGCGTCACCGTCAAGGACGTTGGACGCGGAACGGCACGGCCGCCTTGACGCGGCAATGGTCGTGACAGGCAACGGCGACGTAGCGGCCGGCGGGTGCATCTGGATCGATGCGGATCTCGGCGACGAAGCTGCCACGCCGGCCGGTGTGGGCTCCGCCGATGCGTGCGGTCTCACCGCCGGCCCGGCCGGCACGCAGCGCCACGTGCGCATCGTGCGGGAAGCCGCGGCCCCGCACGACCAGCACTTTCCCAGCCGGCACTCGCGCGTCCTCCGCGGCGAGCGTTGCGCCAGCGGCGTGCGAGGGCTGCGCCGGAGCCGTAACGGCAACCGCGCCGACAGCGACGGCGACGAGTGCGGTGGCGCTGAGCGCCCCGCGGGCTGCGCGCTTGATCCTAAGGTGCGGCATCGCGTCCTGCATCCTACGCAAGCGTTCCCGCATGGTGAGCATCACATGCCCGCAGGGCCTTCCCGTCGGCCGTGACGGGAAGGCCCGTATCTGCCCGTCCTGGTGGATGTTCAGCTCGCGCGCCCGCGCCGCGGCGCGACGCGCGTCAAGAACGCGCATCCATATTACTAAGGTTCTCCCGCGTAAACGACCGCGGACGCGCCGAGTCCGCTTACCCGGCCGTGACGGCGTTCAACCGCCCGCGACCGCCGGCAGAATCGTAACCTCGTCGCCGTCGGAGACGGCGGTGTCGAGGCCGTCGAGGAAGCGGATGTCCTCACCGCCGATGTAGACGTTGACGAAGCGGCGCAGGCCGCCGTCGTCGGCGATGCGCTCGCGCAGCTCGCCGAACTGCGCGTAGAGCGCGTCGAGCACCTCGCCCACCGTTTCGCCTTCGACGGTCGTCGTCGATGCCCCGTCGGTCGCGGCCCGCAACTGCGTCGGGATCTTCACCACGACGGCCATCAGACCGTCACCGCGGGCGCATGGGATCCGGTGACTCGCCTCGAAGTCCTCCAGCGAGGGCTTGACCTCGTACGTCTCGAAGGTGCCGCGCGCGCAGTCAATCGTCTTCAGACCCTCGCCCGTGATGATCGCGACGACGCGCTCCTCCGGGTCGATCTCGCCGCGCTCGGCGAGCTTCGCCAGCACCGCCGTCGTGACGCCGCCGGCCGTCTCCGTGAAGATGCCGGTCGTCTCCGCGAGCAGCTTGATGCCCGCGCGGATCTCGTCGTCGGTCACCGCGTCGATGCCGCCGCCCGTCTTGCGCGCCAGCTCGATCGCATAGGGACCGTCGGCCGGATTCCCGATCGCCAGCGACTTCGCGATCGTGTCCGGCTTGACCGGCTTGCAGACGTCGTGGCCCTCGGCGAACGCGGTCGCGACCGGCGAGCAGCCCGTCGCCTGGGCGCCGTTCATCGTCGGCACGGCGCCCTGCACGAGCCCGAGCTCGATCCACTCCTCGAAGCCGCGTGCGACCTTCGTGAAGAGCGAGCCGGAGGCGATCGGCGCGACGATGCGGTCCGGCAGCTCCCAGCCGAGCTGCTCGGCGATCTCGTAGGAGATCGTCTTGGAGCCCTCGGCGTAGTACGGCCGCATGTTGATGTTCGCGAAGGCCCACGGGTACTCGCCGGAGACCTCGGTGCAGAGGCGGTTGACGTCGTCGTAGTTGCCGTCGACGGAGATCAGATGCGTGCCGTAGATGCCCGTCGCGAGGATCTTCGGCTCCTCCAGGTCGGACGGGATGAAGACGTAGGACTCCAGCCCAGCAGCCGCGGCGTGTGCGGCGACGGCGTTGGCGAGGTTGCCGGTCGAGGCGCACGCGATCGTGTCGAAGCCGAGCTCCTTGGCACGTGCCAGCGCCACGGCGACGACGCGGTCCTTGAACGAATGCGTCGGGTTCGCCGCGTCGTTCTTGATCCAGACCTCGCGCAAGCCGAGGCGCTCGGCGAGGCGATCGGCGCGCAGCAGCGGCGTCCAGCCGGCCGGCAGCGTCCCCCGCGGGGGCGCGTCCAGCGGCAGGAAGTCCTGGTAGCGCCAGATCGAATGAGGTCCGGCCTGGATCCGACGCCGCAGCGCTTCGACGTCGACGTCGGTCCGCGGCGCGTACGTGACCTCAAGCGGGCCGAAGCAGCGTTCGCAGACGTAACGGGCGTCCAGCGGATATGGGGTCTTGCACTCTTTGCAGGTCAGTGACTCTGGCGGCATAAAAAAACCTCCGCCGGGGTCCGTGGCAGAGGTCGATAAAACCGCTTTCCACATCTCCCAGGCTTGTTGTTGCCTGTTGGAATTGGCACCTTTCCCCTTCGGGTGGTTGCCGCGGTTTCAAAGGGCCATTCCCTCCACCGCTCTTGATGCGTGGCACTGCTATGTCGTGTTGCTGTTCTGAAGGCAGTATAGCCAGCCGCGGGACGGATTCGCAACGCGGCGCCCAGAATTTCGCCCCCCTAGGGGTACAATGCGCCACATGATGCCGGAGCTGATCGACCCGATGACAGACGAGCCGCGAAGTCCCCATGCCGAGCTTGCCCAAGCCTCGCTTCGTGCGCGCAGCCCGCGGTCGCGGTCCAGTTCCGCCTGCTCTCGCCGAGCCTGAGACCTCGCAGATCGAGGTCATCGAGGCCTCGGGGATCCGCTGGGTCAACATCGAGGAGCCGCGTCACGCGCACCGCGCGTGGCTCGAGGAGCGCTTCGACTTCCACCCGCTCGACTACGAGGACGTCTTCTCGCGCAACCAGCGCCCGAAGATCGACGAGTACGACAGCTACCTCTTCATCGTCCTGTACTTCCCGCGTTTCGACAAGCACGTCGGGCGTCTGAACGCAGCCGAGATCGACCTCTTCGTCGGACCCGACTTCATCCTCACGCTGCCGAACCAGCCGCTGCAGCCGGTCGAGTACCTGTTCGAGCGCTGCCGCTCCAACGACGAGCTGCGCGAGCAGTGGTTCTCGAAGGGCACCGGCTACCTGCTCTACAAGATCATCGACGCCTGCGTCGACGCGAGCTTCCCGATGCTCGCGAAGATGGGCAACAAGCTGGAGCGCGTCGAGGACGACATCTTCGCCGGCCTCTCGAAGGAGATCGTCCGCGACATCTCCAACGTCAAGCAGGAGATCATCAACTTCCGCAAGATCGTGCGGCCGCAGCGCGCCGTCTTCAGCGACCTGGAGCGCACGAAGCAGCGCTACCTGGCCGAGGATCTCGACGTCTACTTCGACGACATCAACGACGCCTCCGAGCGCGTCTGGCAGATGCTGGAGACGTACAAGGAGACGGTCGAGGCGCTCGAGGCCACGAACGAGTCGGTCCTCACGCACCAGCTGAATGACGTGCTCCGCGTGCTGACCGTGCTGAGCGTCGTGTTCCTGCCGCTGACGCTGATCGCGAGCATTTTCGGCATGAACGTGCACGTGCCGGGCGAGGAGCACACCGTGCCCTTCTGGATCATCATCGCGATCATGCTGGGGATCGGCGGCGGGATGATCGCGTTCTTCCGTCGCCGTCGCTGGCTCTGACGTAACGGCGTCTGGCGTCTGGAGTAGAAGTAGGCGTGGCCGCCACCTCCTCGAGGCGCTCGAGCGCCTCGCCTCTCCGTCTGCCGCCTCAGCGCCGAGCAAGCGGATGCTCGTGATCGTCAACCCGTACGCGACGACGGTCTCGGACCGGCTCAAGCACCTCGTTGTCTATGCGCTTCAAGGCCGTTACGAGGTCGACTCGGTCGAGACGCAGGCGCGCAACCACGCGACCGAGATCTGCCGCGAGGCGGCGCAGGAGGGCTACGACGTCGTCTGCGCGTTCGGGGGCGACGGCACCTTCAACGAAGCCGCAAACGGACTCGCCGGCTCGGAGACGCCGCTGACGTGCCTGCCCGGCGGCTCGACGAACGTCTTCTGCCGCATTCTCGGGATCCCCAACGACGTCGTCGACGCGACCGAGCATCTGCTCGGGATGGCCGACGACTGGCGCCCGCGGGCGGTCGACCTCGGCGTGGCGAACGACCGTCGCTTCCTCTTCACCGCCGGTGTCGGCCTCGACGCGAGCGTGACGAAGCGCGTGGACGCCCGCCCATGGCTGAAGGCACGCTTCGGGCCGTGGTTCTACACGAGCGCCGCGGTCGCGACGTTCAACCGCGAGTACGTCGTGCGGCCGCCGCGGCTCGCCCTCGAGACGGCCGGCGAGACGTTCGAGGGCGTCACCGCGATCGTGCAGAACACGACGCCCTACACCTACTTCGCGAACCGCCCGATCGAGCTCGCCGAGGACGTCGGCCTCGACAGCGGGACGCTCGCCGGCGTCGTGCTGCGCCGCGCCAGCCCGCTCGACATGCCGTCCGTCACGTGGCGCGCGTTCTCCCCCAGCTCGCGCATCCTGCGCCACCGCCGCGTCGACGGGTTCTCGGACACCACGGAGGCCGTGATCCGCTCGCTCGACGAGCGCCCGCTCCCCCTCCAGGTCGACGGCGACTACCTCGGCGAGGTCCCCGAGGTCGCCATGCGCGTGGAACCGGGCGCGCTGCGCGTCGTCGCCTGACGACACGATCTGCGGAGAGTTCTCCCTCGTATACGGGGCAAACTCTCCACACATCGGATTCAGGCCGGCTTGCGCCGTAGCATCGCCCGGATGCGCCGAGCGGTCTGGGCCCTCCCCCTCCTCGCTGCCGTCCTGCTGCCTGTCGCGGCGCCCGCCGCGCCCGAGCGGAGCGCGCAAAGCCCACAGCTCGCCGGCTGCCCCGTCTTCCCCGCCGACAACGCCTGGAACCGACGCGTGGACGGCCTCCCGGTCGCGCGCAACTCGGCCACGCTGATCGCGAGCATCGGATTCGACGCCGGCTTCCATGCGGACTTCGGCTCGGGCACCTGGGACGGCGGGCCGATCGGGATCCCGTTCACGGTTGTGGGCGGCGGGCAAGCGCGCGTGCCGCTCCGCTTCGACTATGCCGACGAGTCGAACGAAGGCCCGTACCCGGTGCCGGCCAACGCCCCGATCGAGGGCGGACACGACGCCGACGGCGACCGCCACGTGCTCGTCATCGACCGCACCGCCTGCAAGCTCTACGAGCTCTACGACGCCCACCCCCTCGATGCCGGCCGTTCCTGGCAGGCCGGGAGCGGGGCCACCTGGGACCTGCGCTCCAACCGGCTGAGGCCCAAGACCTGGACGTCAGCCGACGCCGCCGGCCTGCCGATCCTCCCTGGCCTCGCCCGCTACGACGAGGTCAAGGCCGGCGCGATCCGCCACGCGCTGCGCTTCACCGCCCCTCGCACGCGCACAAGCTTCATCTGGCCCGCACGCCACCAGGCCGGCAGCTCATCCTCTCCTTCGCTGCCTCCGATGGGGCTCCGCGTGCGACTGAAGAAGTCAGTCAGCTTGAAAGGCCTTCCACGCCAGGCCAAGGTCATCGCGACCGCCATGAAGCGCTACGGCCTGATGCTCGCCGACAACGGCTCGCCCTGGTACGTCAGCGGGGCACCGGACCCACGCTGGGACAACGACGTGCTGCACACGCTCGACCGCCTGCACGGCCGCGACTTCGAGGTCGTGACGGTCCGGCCGTAGCCCGCGGCGCTAGGCGCCCGCGCCCGGTGTCACGCGGTAGGCGTCGAAGACCGACTCGATGTTGCGCAGGCGGTTGATCGTCGCGTCGAGCGTCTTCGTGTCGGCGACCTCGATGACGAAGCGGTTCTTGATCATCGGCGGCGTCGAGTTGCAGCGCGCTTCGACAATGTTGATGCCGGCCTCGGAAAACGTCCGACTGAGATCCTCGAGCAGACGGTGGCGGTCCCAGCCGTCGATGTGCAGCTCGACCTTGAACGCGGTCGAGGACTCGCCGTCCCAGGAGACCGGCGTGAAGCGGTCGGGGTCCTTCCGCAGGATGCCGACGTTCGGGCAGTCTTCGCGGTGGATCGTGATGCCGCGGCCGAGCGAGACGTAGCCCACGATCGGGTCGCCCGGAACCGGACGGCAGCACTTCGCGAGGCGCAGCATCACGTCGCCGATGCCGTCGACGGAGATGCCGAACTTCGAGGAGGAGGTCGTCAGGCGACGCTCGCGCTGTGGGCTGGCCTCGATCAGGTCGACGGCCGCGGTCGGCTGCCCCTCGGCGGCCTCGCCTTGCTTGAGACGCTGCATCACCTTGTTGACGACGACCTTCGGCGAGATCTTCGCGGCGCCGAGTGCGATGTAGAACTCGTCGCCCTTGCGGAAGCCCATCTCGCGGATCACGTCGGCGAGCAGCGGCGAGCCGACGATCCGCTGCGCCGGCAGGCCCTGCTTCTTCAGGTGGTCCTGCAGCAGCTCGCGACCGGTGTGCTCGGTGTCCTTTCTGGACTCCGTCTTGAAGAACTGCTTGATCTTGTTGCGCGCACGCGTCGTCTTGACGACGGCGAGCCAGTCGCGCGAGGGGCCTCGCTCCCGCTTGGACGTCATCACCTCGACGATGTCGCCGGACTTCAGCTCGTAGGAGAGCGGCACCATCTTGCCGTTGACCTTCGCGCCGACCGTGCGGTGGCCGACGTCGGTGTGGACCTCGTAGGCGAAGTCCAGCGGGGTCGCGCCGGCGGCCAGCGACTTGACCTCGCCCTTCGGCGTGAAGACGAAGACCTCGTCCTCAAACAGGTCGACCTTCAAGGTGTCCATGAACTCCTTGGGGTCCGACATCTCCTGCTGCCAGTCGAGCAGGCGGCGCAGCCACTTCAGCTTGCCGTCGTTCTCGCCGGCGCTCGGATCCTGCTTATAGATCCAGTGCGAGGCGATGCCGAACTCGGCCATGTCGTGCATCTCGCGCGTGCGGATCTGGATCTTGAGCGGCCGGCCCTCGGGCCCGATGATCGTCGTGTGCAGCGACTGGTACATGTTGAACTTCGGCATTGCGACGAAGTCCTTGAAGCGGCCGGGCAGCGGCTTCCAGAGCGAGTGGATGACGCCGACGGCGCCGTAGCAATCCTTCACGGACTCCACGATCACGCGCATCGCGGTGAGGTCGTAGATCTCGTTGAACTCGCGGCCCTTCTTGGTCATCTTGGAGTAGATCGAGTAGAAGTGTTTGGCGCGACCGGAGATCTCTGCCTCGATGCCAAGTGCCTCCAGCTCGCGGTGCACGTAGGCGCCGGCCTCGTTGACGTACCGCTCGCGCTCGGTACGCTGCTGGTTGACGAGGCCCTTGATCTCGGCGTACTTGCGCGGGTGCAGCGCAGCGAACGCGAGGTCCTCCAGCTCCCACTTGATCGCGTGGATGCCGAGGCGGTGCGCGATCGGCGCGTAGATGTCGAGGGTCTCCTTCGCCTTCTCGATCTGCTTCTGCTTCGGCATCGCGTCGATCGTGCGCATGTTGTGCAGGCGATCGGCGAGCTTGATCAGGATGACCCGGATGTCCGAGGCCATCGCGACCATCATCTTGCGGTAGTTCTCGGCCTGCGCCTCGTCGCGCGAGGAGAACGTCAGCCCGGTGAGCTTTGTGACGCCGTCGACGAGGCTCGCGACCTCTTCGCCGAACGTCTCGCGGACGTCCTCGATCGAGGCCGACGTGTCCTCGACGGTGTCGTGCAGCAGCGCGGCGACCAGCGTCTCGGTGTCGAGCCGCATCCCCGCGCAGATCTTCGCGACGCCGACCGGGTGGATGATGAACTCCTCGCCCGACTTGCGCCGCTGGTCGGCATGGTGCTCGCAGGCGTAGACGAACGCGCGCTCGACCTGGGCGCGGTCGATCTCCAGCTGGCTGTCGCCGGCGTGCTCCTCGACGATCGCGAAAAGGTCGCTCAGCAGGCCGCGCTCAGTCTCCGTCAGGTCGGCGCGCTCTATCGCCGGTGGTGTGACCGGATGGTCGAGGCCGTCGACCAGCAGGCGGCCGCCGGCGGCCGGGTCGGCCGCGACGCCTACACCGCCGCCGTCGTTCGTGGCGCCGTTGCGCCGGCTCACGCCGGGCTCGCCGTCGGTTTCGGTGATGTCGCCTGAGCGAGAAATCTCGATCCGTCCTCGTGTCGCGTCGTCGCGGCCCGGTAGGTCGCTGAGCGCTCGAGCTCGGTGCGCTCGGCGTCCAGGACCCTGAGGGCCGGCAGATCCCGGTCGAGGCTGACGAGCCCCAGCTCCTCGAGGACTCCCACGAGCCGAGCGGCAAGCGACGCCGAACGGCCATGGGTCCCATCCCCGCGAAGGAGGCGCTTGAGCTCCTCGCCGGCTGCGCCGCCGAGCTCCCGCAGGGCCCGGTAGAGCGGCACGAGCGAAGCACGAAGACCGTACTCCGACGCATGGATCTGCTCCGCAAAGCGTAGCTCAGCGGCGCCCCAGGCCAGATGGGCATACGTGCCCGGTTGTCCGGCTCGCAGGCGCGCGTCCTCCTCGGGGTGCGCGGGCGGGTCGAGTGCGACGACGTGCGTGAAGCGCGTCGCGAGCTGCGGAGCGCGCGCGAGCGCTGCGTGCGAGCAGAGCGAATAGCCGCCGACGTGGGCTGCCAGCCCGGCGAGTCGGCGCGGGACGTCGGCGCAGATGGCGAGCACCGGGGCGCCGCCTGCGACGAGGTCGGCGAGGATCGCGGTGGCGCCTTCGCCGCGGCGGTCGAGGACCGTGCGGCTGGATGCGTTGGTGCCGGCGGGTTGGGCCCCGGCCCTGCTGCGGGCGGGTCCTGTCGCCGGGATCGTGTCACCGGCGCAAGCGCCTTGTGACAGCGATCCCCGCGCCACCCGCCCGATCAGCGGTTCCAGCCCCGATCGCGGGTCCACTCCCGCCCCCGCTCCCAAGCCAAGCCGTTGGCATCGTGGCTCCGCGATCTCGGCGAGCACGGCGGCCAGCCAGCCCTCTTGCGTCGGCTCGCCGAGCACGTCGATCGGCGCGGGACTGCTGGGCGTCGCGTGGCGCAGCAGCAGGCGTGGTTCGACGGCGCCGTTCCAGCTGTTGCGCTCGAGGCGGAAGACTGCGTCGGCTGGCGTGTCCGGGCTCACTGGGAGGCGGCCGTCGCAGCCGAAGGAGACGGCGCGGCAGCGGGCGCCGCTGGCTTCGACGGTGAAGCGTGCGTGGCGTCCTTCGCCCATGGGGCGCACGTCGACGAGCCGGGCGGCCGGCACGAGCAGGTTGACGCGTGGGTTGCCCATACCGCTGGGCTCGAGCTGTGCGAGCTCGTCGGCGAGTGCGAGGCCGAGTGCGGTGCCGCCGACGATTGCGTCGACGCGCTCGATCGGCAACAGATCCTCTGGCGAGAGCGTCGCGGCGGCGTGTGCCTCGACGGCTTCGCGCAGCGCGTCTATGCGATCGGCCGCTACGGTCAGCCCGGCGGCGGCGCGGTGTCCGCCGTAACGCTCGAGCAAGGGTGCGGCGCTGTGCAGCGCTCCGAGCAGGTCGAAGGCGGGAATCGAGCGGCCGGAGCCGCTGCCGGTCTCGCCGTCAAGTGCGATGAGGATCGCGGGTCGGTGGTGCTGCTCGACGATGCGCGAGGCGACGATCCCGATCACGCCGGGATGCCAGCCTTCGCCGGCGAGCACGTAGGCCGGGCGTGGGCCGAGCTCGCGCACCTGCGTCTCCGCCTCGAAGAGGATGCGCTGCTCGGTCAGGCGCCGCTCGGCGTTGGCGGCGTCGAGCTCCTGCGCGATGGCGCGAGCTCGGTCCTCGTCGTCAGTCAGCAGCAGCTCGAGCCCCGCATCGGCGCGGTAGAGGCGGCCGGCGGCGTTGATGCGGGGTGCGAGCCGGAAGCCAACGGCGCCGGCATCGACGTCGCCTGGATCAAGGCGGGCGATCTGCATGAGTGCGCGCAGTCCCGGCTTGCCGGTGCCGGCGAGCGTGCGCAGCCCGGCCCGCACGAGCCGGCGGTTCTCGCCCCGCAGCGGCACGAGGTCGGCGACCGTCGCGAGCGCCACGAGGTCGAGGTCCTCGTCGGCCGCCGCGGGATCCTCGCCCGCCGCCGAGGCGAGCGCCTGTGCGAGCTTGTAGGCGACACCGGCTGCGCAGAGGTCGGGACACGGATAGCCGCACAGCATCGGATGGACGATCGGCGCGTCGGGGAGGCGGCCGTCCGCACGCGGCTGGTGATGGTCGGTGACGACGACGTCGATCCCCGCCGCGCGGGCGGCGGCGACCTCCTCGACAGCGGTGATCGCGCAGTCGACGGTCACCAGCAGGCCGGTGCCGCGTTCGGCGAGCCGGTCGACCGTCGCCGCCGCAAGGCCGTAGCCGTCGTCGACGCGGCTCGGCAGGAACCACTCCGCGTCGGCGCCCAAGCGCCGTAGTGCGCGCAGCAGGATCGCCGTGGCAGAGACGCCGTCGACGTCGTAGTCGCCGTGGATCGTGATCCGCGACCCCGCGCGCACGTGGTGCAGGATCAGCTCGACGGCGACGTCGATGCCGGCGAACGCGGCGGGATCGTGCGCGTCCTCAGCCCCCAGGAACGCGCGCGCGGCTGCCGGGTAGCCGAGGCCACGGCGGACGAGCACCTGCGCGAACGTGCGGCTGACCCCGAGCGCCGCCCTCAGCGTCTCGACCGCGTCCGCGTCGCACGGGGCGAGCGCAATCCGCTTCGCCGCCGGCGCGACGAGCTCGGAGGTGGATGAGATCGCCGTCGCGGACACGACCCCACGCTATGGGGCCGATCGGACGAACGTGGGTCAGGCGGCGGTGCTCTCCAGGCGCTCGCGGCGAGCGCCCTCGAAGTACACGAGCGCAATGCCGGCGATGGCGCCCGGAATCCCCTCGAGCGCAGTGAGCATGGTCGTTTCGTCCTGGCCCGGAACCGTGAAGCCGTTGATCGCGAAGCCGAGGATCGCGGCGCCGAACAGCGCGCCGATGAAGGCGCCGACGATGCCGCCCCAGAAGCGGTCCGGCAGGAATATCGTGAAGTGCCAGATGGCGAGGCCCATCATCACCCAGGCGAGGAGACCCATCAGCGTGACCGTCCGTGCTTGCGGTTGCGGCGGGCACCGGGGCGGCGCGCCTTGCCGTCGTCGTGCACCATGCCGTCGTTCTCGGCCTCATCCGGCGCACGTCCGCCATCTGCCGGGCGCGGCTTCGGTTGGGGCGTCGCAGCCGCGGCAGCGGTGCGACCTCGCACCGGGTCCGGCGCGCGAGCAGCATCCTCGACCTCGATGTCGCGCTTGAGCTGCTCGAACTCCTCCTCGGAGATCTCGGCCGGATTCTCCGGCGTGGTGATGCGCCGGCGCGAGCGCTTGACCTCCGGGACCTCGACGTCGACCGGCTCGCCACCGTACATCGCGACCGCGTAGGGCGGCACGACGCCGCCATGCTCGGACTCGATGCGGTGGCGACGGGCGGCGTAGACCGGCTCGCGCTCCTTCCAGTGCGTCAGGACCGGACCGGCAATGAAGACAGACGAGTACGTGCCCGAGATGACGCCGACGAGGAGCGCGAATGCGAAGTCCTTCAGCGTCTCGCCGCCGAATGTCATCAGCGCGAAGACCGGAAGCGCCGTGCAGAAGGAGGTCGCGAGCGAGCGCGTGAGAACCTCCGACATCGAGCGATTGACGATCTGCGAGAAGGCGGCCCGCGGCATGCGCGGCATGTTCTCGCGGATGCGGTCGAAGACGATGATCGTGTCGTAGAGCGAGAAGCCGAGGATCGTCAGCAGGGCGGCGATCGTGGCTGACGTCACCTCCCGGCCCGTGAGCGAGTAGACGCCTCCCGTGATGAGGATGTCGTGCATCACGGCGATCAGGACCGGAACCGCGAACTTCCACTGGAAGCGCAGGGCGATGTAGGCGGAGATCACCAGCAGCGACGCGATGATCGCGACGATCGCGTTGTTCGCCACCGTCTGGCCGAACGTCGGCCCGACCGACGTGCTGGAGAAGTTCGCGGTGCCGCCGAACGCCTTGCCCAGCGCGGTCTCGACCTTCTCCACCTCGCCGGGCTGCAGCTGGTCGGTCGAGATCTGGACGACGTGCTCGCCGAGCTCCTTGTTCTCGACGAGCTGGATCTTGGCGTCGGCCGCGCCGACGCCCTCCAGCACCGTGCGCACCTGCGTCTCGTCGACCGGCTGCACCAGCGCAGTCGTGATGCGTGTACCGGAGGTGAAGTCGATCCCGAAGTTGAGGCCCTTGCCGCCGATCGCCAGCGCGCCGATCAACAAGATCACGCCGGACATCGAGAAGAACCACTTCGACGCGCCCATGAAGTCGACCCGCCAGCGCACGCGCTGCTCGCCGGCGCCGAGCGCGGAGGGATGCGAGAGCAGCCGCGAGCGCCCCATCGTGGCGAGAATCGCCTGGGTCGCCATGACCGCGGTGAACAGCGAGACGAGCGTGCCGATGCCGAGCGTAAAGGCGAAGCCCTTGACGCCGGCGGTGGCGAGCATGAAGAGGATGAACGCCACCATGATCGTGACGACGTTCGCGTCGATGATCGCCGTCAGGCCCTTCTTGTAGCCCACGGCGATCGCCTGCGGGATCGAGCGGCCGGCGCGCGCCTCCTCCTTGACGCGCTCGAAGATGACGATGTTCGCGTCCGCCGCGACGCCGATCGTCAGGATCAGGCCCGCGATTCCCGGGAGCGTCAACGTGACCGGCACGAGCTTGATCAGCGCGTAGAAATAGGCCGCGTAAATCAGCAGCGTCATGGTCGCGATCACGCCGAGGATGCGGTAGAAGGCGATCAGGAAGAGCGCCACGATCGCGAGGCCGACGATGCCGGCGAGCAGACCCTGGTCGAGCGCCTGCTGGCCGAGGGTCGCGGACACCTGCGACTGTGAGATCAGCTTCAGCCCGATCGGCAGCGCGCCGAGCTTGAGCAGGTTCGCAAGGTCCTGAGCGCTCTGGATCGTGAAGCCACCTTGGATGACGGCGCCGTTCTCGCCGTCGATGCCGTCCGGCAGCCGCACCGGATCGACCGTCGCGACGGAGATCAGCTTGCCGTCGAGCGCGACGGCGAAGTGCTGCAGGACCGCTTCCCGCGCGACGCCCGGAAGCGTCAGGTCGCGGCCGCGCTCGGAGATCGTGCGCGTGACGTCGTGGAACGCCGTCCCGCCCTTGTCGGTGAACTCGAACTGGACGTCGGGCTCCTGCGTTTCCGTGAACGCCTGCTGCGGGTTGCGGATGTCCTTGCCGGACAGCGAGACGTTGTCGCGCAGCACGTAGAAGCGCGCGCTCGGATCGCCGATCTTGACGTTGCTGTTGGCATCCCGCGAAACCGCCTGAAGCACGACGTAGCCCTGCGGAACGGTCAGGACCACGCTGCCCGCCGGGAACGCCGTCTTGTCGATCGCCGTGCGGAGGTCCTTCTCGGAGCGCTCGGGACCGGCGAGGTAGCGATGCTCGGTGTCGAACAGGTAGTACGCCGAGCCGAGGCGCGAACCGTTGTCCTCGTTCGCGCGCTCCTTCTGCTTGGAGGCGAGCTTGACGGCGTCGTACAACGGCTGACCCTGCGCGACGTCGCCGGACTGCTGGCTCATCGCGGAGGCGACCGGGTCCTGCGCCGTCAGCAGCGGCGCGACGACCTTGCCCTCCGGCGTCAGGAGGTTGGCCTCCCAGTCGTAGAAGTAGAGCTGGGCGGGCGTGCCGACCTGCTGCCGCGCGCGCTCGGGGTCCTGCACGTCGGGGAGGCCGACGGAGATCTGATCGGCGCCGGAGCGCTGGATCTCCGGCTCGCCGACGCCGAGCTGGTCGACGCGCTCGCGGATAATGTCGACGGCGCGGTCGAGCGCCTCCGGCGTGACGACCGGGACCTGCTGCGTCGGCTCACCCTGGTAGACGAGCTCCGTGCCGCCCTTGAGGTCGAGGCCGAGGCGTGTGGACTTGAGCCCGATCGCGATCGCGGAGGCGGCGAGCAGCCCCACGACGAGGAGCAGGATGAGGCTGTTGCGGCGACGATCGGTCACGGTCAGCCGATCCTACTTGGATCGAGCGGGTGTGAGGACGAGCAGCAGTCCGCCGTCGTCGTCGTAGGCCGGGAAGAGGTCCGCGACGGCCTTCGCCGGGAGGTCGCCCTCGGCGTTGACGGTCACCGGCTTGTTTAGCGCGCGCACGCCCCATTCGAGTACGGTGCCGACCGGGTCCTCCTCCTCGGTGCCGAAGTCGAGCCCGAGCACGTCGTGCACCGCACGGCCGATCACGCGCTCGTCGTCGAGGCCCGTCAGCTCGAACGAGCCGCGGCCGCAGCCGATCACGCGCCCCTCGCGATCGCACACGAAGAAGGCCGCGTTCGGCGCCGGGTAGTAGTCGTCGAGCAGCTCGAAGAGAAAGCCGAAGCCGCATTTCTCGCAACCCTTCGGAACGCGGCGGAAGCCGGCGTTGCGATCGGTCGCTGTCGAGCGGTTCCCGCAGTTCGGGCAGATGAAGAGGTGTGGCATCCCAAGACAAGAATACGAGCCGCCCCCGGGTCGAGGGCGGATAGTTGTCGAGGCGACGCTACGCAGAACGGATCACGCGAAGATAAAGACGGCGGACACGCCCGCTGCGCTGCGATTCTCGCTTTTCGAACAGTCGCGGAGCGGGTCCTCAGAAGAGCTGAACCCCGTCGCGCGGCGGCTCCAGACCGAGGTGCAGCCACGCCCGTCGCGTCGCGACGCGGCCGCGCGGAGTGCGTTCGAGCAGCCCGCGCTGGAGCAGGTAGGGCTCGTAGACGTCCTCCACGGTGTCCTGCTCCTCGCCGACCGCGACGGCGAGCGTCGACAGGCCGACCGGGCCGCCGCCGAACATCTCGCAGACGGCGCGCAGCAGCTCGCGGTCGAGTCGGTCGAGGCCCTCCTGGTCGACCTGCAGCAGGTCGAGTGCGTGGGCGGCGACGTCCTCGCTGATCGTGCCGTCGCCGCGCACCTCGGCGTAGTCGCGGACGCGCTTGAGCAGGCGGTTGGCGACGCGCGGCGTGCCGCGGCTGCGGGCGGCGATCGCGCGCGCGCCCGCTTCCTCGACCTCGACGCCGAGCAACGCGGCGGAGCGGCGCACGATGCGGCCGAGATCGTCGGCGTCGTAGTGCTCC
Source organism: uncultured Actinomycetes bacterium (assembly GCA_963774115.1). GTDB lineage: Bacteria > Actinomycetota > Thermoleophilia > Solirubrobacterales > Solirubrobacteraceae > Conexibacter. The sequence continues at coordinate 151,051 of CAVZDN010000002.1, forward strand.
AGTCGGTGTTGGATGCCGAAGCGGTCGCGCAGTGGCGTCGTCAGCAGCCCGGCTCGGGTCGTCGCACCGACGAGCGTGAAGGGCGGCAGGTCCAGCGTCACGACACGTGCGCCGGCGCCCTGGCCGACGGTGATCGGGAGCTGGCCGTCCTCCATCGCCGGATAGAACGTCTCCTCCAGCGCTCGCGGCAGGCGGTGGATCTCGTCGACGAAGAAGACGGCGCGCGGCTCCAGCGCCGTCAGGAAGGCGGCGATGTCGCCCTTGCGCTCCAGCGCCGGTCCTGCCGTCTGGATGAACGGCACGCCGAGCTCGGCGGCGACGATCTGCGCCAGCGACGTCTTGCCGAGCCCGGGCGGGCCGGCGAGCAGGACGTGGTCGAGCGCGTCGCCACGAGCCGCCGCGGCGGCGATCGAGACGGCGAGCTGCTCGCGCACCGCCTCCTGGCCGACGAAGTCGTCGAGCCGGCGCGGGCGCAAGGAGCGGTCGAGCTCGTCCTCCGGCAGCACGTCGGGCGTCTGGATGCGGCTCCCGCCCGCTCCGCTCATCGGCGCGCCGTCCGCAGGGCGTGGGCGATGAGGTCCTCAGTGGTCTCGCCGGGCGCGCCGTCGAGCAGCGCCTCCGCCTCCTGCAGGCTGTAGCCAAGGCCGAGCAGGCCCTCGCGGGCGAGCATCCGCGGATCGTCGCCGACGCTCACCGAGATTGCGTCCTCAGGAAGCGTCACGCCTGCCTTCTCGCGCAGCTCGACGATGATCCGCTCGGCCGTGCGCTTGCCGATCCCGGGAACCGCCTGGAAGCGGCCTGCGTCGCCGGCCGCCAGCGCGCCGAGCAGCTCGCGCGGGGTCCCGCCGGACAGCACCGCCAGCGCCACCTTCGGCCCGACGGACTGCACCCCGAGCAGCATCAGGAAGAGGTCGCGCTCCTCCTCGGTGGCGAAGCCGTAGAGCTGGAGCGCGTCGTCGCGCACGATCAGATGGCTGTGCAGTGTGACGGCCTTGCCGATCGCTGGGACGTGGCGCAGCGTCTCGTTGGAGACGGCGAGCCGGTAGCCCACGCCGGCCACGTCCACAACCACCTCTCCTCCGCTCGGCGGCGACGGGCGCCGGCCGGCGACCTCGCCCCGCAGCAGCGCGATCATGCGTGCGCCGCCGTCGCGGCCGCGGCCAGCGGCGCGCGGTTGACGTGGCAGATGGCGACCGCCAGCGCGTCGGCGGCATGGTCGGGCCGCGGCAGCTCTGGCAGCGCAAGCAGGCGCTGCACCATCTGCTGCACCTGGAGCTTCTCCGCGCGCCCGCTGCCGCAGACGGCGCCCTTGACCTGCTGCGGCGTGTAGGACCCGCACGCGAGGCCGCGCTGGCCGGCGGCGAGCAGCACGACGCCGCGTGCTTGCCCGACGGCGAGCGCCGAGCGCGCGTTGACGCCGAAGTAGAGGTCCTCGACCGAGACGGCGACCGGATCGTGCTCGTCGATCAGCTCCAGCATGCGCGCGTGGATCGTGGTCAGACGCCGCTCGAGCGGAACACCAGCCGGCGTGTCGATCACGCCGCCGTCGAGCGCGAGCAGCCGTCCGCCGCGCTGCTCGACGACGCCGTAGCCCGTGCTGGCGGTGCCTGGGTCGATGCCGAGGACGATCATGAGACGTGATTCTGCGCGCGCGCCCGGACGCCTCCCGGGCTCGCCTTCACCCCTGTGCATGCGGCCGGGAGCGGCACGCCTGACGGGGCGACCGAAGCGACCGTCCAGACGCCCGCACGCGCGATCCACACGGTCGTGTGCGGACCCGCGGGCGCGATCGGCGGCGGCGCCCCGATCGCCGCACTGCGGCGGCCGCTGATCTCGATCCCGGGCGGGCGCATCGTGCGCGCCGCACGGTCGAGTGGGATCCGCAGCTCCCAGGCAAGCGTGCTTTGGGCGGTGTGGTTGATCGCGACCCAGCCGCCGAGCGCGCAGCGGCGCAGCGCCGCGGCACCGCCCGCGACGTCGATCGCGGCGCGCAGGTCGTCATGCGCGCGCGCCACGCGAATGCCCTCGCGCACCTGGTCGTCGAGCGTCGTGGCGCGCTCGGCAGCGAGCGCGGTGAGCGCGAGCGCTCCGACGACGGCGACGGCCAGCGCCGCGGATCTGCGAGGACCCTGCCCTGTGGTCGTGATGCGACTGTAGGGCAGGACGGTCGACCGGCTGGCGCGCCGCGCCCACGCCAGCAGCTCCACTGTGCCGACCGCGCCGAGCACGCAGGCGAGTGCCGCCGCGGGCAGCATGTAGCGAGCGACGCCGGAGTACCCGGCCGCCGTCATCGCGACGACGAGCGCGAGCCACGCCGCGGCGGCCGACAGGAGCGTCGAGCGCGTGCGGTCGCGGGGACGCAGCAGGACCGCCGCACAGGCGAGGGCCCACAGCGGCACGAGCGGGAGCGCGAGCCCGCGGCCGAGCGCCGTCAACGCGGAGACCTGCCGGCCGGCGCTGCCGTTGTTGGTCGCCGTGCTGCTGGCCGCCAGCGCATCGCCGCCGATCGCCGGCACGCCAAGCCACAGCAGCGGCACGAGCGCCAGCCCGCCGATCAGCAGGAGCCGGTCGCGCACCTCCGCGTCGCGCCATTCGACGACTGCGTAGACGAGCAGGAACGGCACCACCTCCGGCCGGATCAGCGCGGCGGCGACGCCAAGCGCGAACGCGAAGCGGCGGCGTCCTGTCAAGTGGCGCTCGCACGCCCACAGGATGCATGCGAGCAGCAGCGGCTCCGACGCGCCGCGCCAGGCGAGCGAGACGAAGTCGTCGAGCAGCAGCACGGCCACGGCGGCGATCCCGCCAGCCCAACGTGCGGCGAGCCGCTCGCCGAGGCGGAAGGCGCCGGCGACCGCCAGCAGCGCGCCCGCGCGGGCGACCAGCAGCCACAGCGCCGGCGCGGCCCCGCCCAGCAGCGAGAAGGGAGCAGTGAAGAGGACCGGCAGCGGCTTCCAGGAAGGCCCGCCGGCGACGCCGAACGTCTCGCCGGCGCCGACCAGCTCCCGCCCCCACACGATCCACGCGAAGGGGTCGTAGCTCGGGCTGGACGGCGCGAGCAGGGTGAGCGCCGCGAGCCCGAGACAGGCGACGAGCAGTGCCGGCGAGCGCCAGTTCAGCGCTCGCATGACAGCGTCAGCCCGCGAGCCGTTCGAGCACGTCCGCGTCGACGTCGAAGTTCGCGTGCACGGCGCCGACGTCGTCGTTCTCCTCGAGCGCGTCGATCAGATGCAGCAGCCTGCCTGCCTGAGACTCGTCAACCTCGACGCGCGTCTTGGGGCGCTGCGTGACCTCGGCGTTCTGGATCTCGATGCCAGCCGTTTCGAGCGCGGCGCGCACGGCGGCGAGGTCGGAGGGCGCGGCGATCACTTCGAAGACGTCCTCGTCCTGCTCAATGTCTTCAGCACCGGCGTCGATCGCGACGATCAGATCGTCCTCGCTCCAGCGCTCGGCGTCCACGACGATCACGCCCTGCTTGTCGAAGAGGTAGGCGACGGAGCCAGGCTCGCCGAGGTTGCCGCCGTGCTTGCTGAGCAGATGGCGTACGTCCGCGCCGGTGCGGTTGCGGTTGTCGGTGAGCGCCTCGATCAACAGCGCGACGCCGCCCGGGCCGTAGCCCTCGTAGAGGACAGACTCGATCGCGTCGGCGTCCGCGCCGGCTCCGGTGCCCTTCGCGATGGCACGCTCGATGTTGTCCTTCGGCATCGAGGCGTCCTTCGCCTTCTGGACCGCATTTCCGAGTGCTGCGTTGGTGTCGGGGTCCCCCCCGCCCTCGCGCGCGGCCACCGTGATGGCGCGTGCGAGCTTCGTGAACTGCGCCCCGCGGCGCGCGTCCACGATCGCCTTCTTGTGCTTGATGCCCGCCCACTTCGAATGGCCTGCCATGACGTGATTGTATGTGCGCTCATCCACCACCGGGGGTCATCCATGCGTCGCACGTTTCTCACGCTCCTTCTCATCGCTGCCTGTGTGCCGGTCGCTGCCTGCGGCGGCGACTCGGACGACGGCGGCGGCGGCAGCGGCGGCACCGTGGGGACCACAAGCGAGAAGGCCACGCCCACCAACACGGGCACCGAGGCCACAATCGTGATGCAGGACATCTCCTTCGCGCCGCCGCTGATGATCGTGAAGGTCGGAACGAAGATCACCTGGGTCAACAACGACACCGTCCAGCACGATGTCGAGTCGACCTCGGGCCCGAAGTTCCACTCGCCGCTGTTCGGCAAGGGCGGAACGTTCACGATCACGGCGAAGAAGGCCGGCGCGATCGAATACGTCTGCACGGTTCACCCGGGCATGAAGGCACGTATCCAGATAGAAAAGTAGTCCGGCGCTCAGGCGAGGGCCTGCCGGTGCGCGCGGTACCAGTCGACCGTGCGCCGCAGGCCCTCGTCGAGATCGACGCGCGGCTCCCAGCCGGTGAGCGCCCGCAGCTTGCCCGCGTCGACGTACTGGCGGTCGATCTCTCCTGCCGGCGTGCCGCTGCCGCGCACGTCCGGCGCGACGTCGGTGCCGGCGATCGCGCAGATCAGCGCGACGACGTCCGCGACCGCATGCGGCGCGCCCCCGCCGGCGTTGAACGCCTCGCCGCGGGCGGCGCCGTCGTCGAGCGCGTCGCAGAGACGCAGGTAGGCGTCCACGGCGTCCTCGACGTAGAGGAAGTCGCGCTCGGGCGTCCCGTCGGAGCGGATCACAGGAGCGCGACCCGCCAGGGCCGCGCCGATCGCCTCGGGAATCAGCCGTGAGCGGTTGAGGTCACCGCCGCCGTAGAGGTTCGCGAAGCGCGTCACCGCGACCGGCAGGCCGAACGTGTGCCAGTAGGAGCGCGCGATCATGTCGGTGGCGGCCTTGCTGACGTCGTAGGGGAAACGCGGGTCGAGCGCCATCTCCTCGCGATAGGGCAGCGTCGCGCTCGCGCCATAGGCCTTGTCGGACGCGGCGACGAGCACGCGCTCGGCGCCGTGCAGGCGACATGCCTCCAGCAGCGTCCAGGTGCCGCGCACGTTCGACTCGAACGTCGCCAGCGGCGAGCGGTTCGCGGTGCCGACGATCGTCTGGGCGGCGAGGTGGAAGACCGTGTCGACCTCGTACTCGCCCAGCGCGCGGGTGACGAGCCCCGGGTCGTTGAGGTCGCCGTGCACGATGTCGAGTTGTTCCTCGACGCCGTCGAGCAGCAACGCCGAGCGCGGCGCGCGGTCGCGCTGCAGGACGACGACGCGGTCGCCGCGGGCGACGAGCGCACGCGTCAGCCATGAGCCGAGCAGGCCGTAGGCGCCGGTGACGAAGACGGATCGGCTCATGCCCGCACCCGTACCGCCCACGGCGCCCGCCCGTCCGCCCACAAGTCGTTCAGCAGGACCGCGTCCTTATATGTGTCCATGCAGTCCCAGAAGCCCTCGTGCTTGAACGCGTGCAGCTGGCCTTCGGCAGCGAGGCGCTCGAGTGGCTCACGCTCCAGCACGCTGTCGTGCGCGAGGTAGCCGGCGATGTCCGGCTCGAAGACGAAGAATCCGCCGTTGACCCAGTGCTCGGCGCGGGGCTTCTCGTGGAAGCCGCGGACACGTCCGTCGGCGTCGAGCTCGGCGACGCCGAACTGCAGCTCCGGCCTGACAACCGTCATCGTCGCGAAGCCGCCATGGGCGCGGTGAGCGACGAGCAATGCGTGCAAGTCGACGTCGGCTACGCCGTCGGCGTAGGTGGCACAGAAGGCCCGATCGCCAAGTCGCTGCGCCGCTGCCAGCACACGCCCTCCGGTCGGCGTGTCGACGCCGGTGTCGAGGCACGCGACCGTGACGCCCTCCGGCCACGCTTCGGCGGCCGCGAAGCGCTCGATCAGCTCGCCCTTGTAGCCGGTGCAGAGCAGGAAGCGGCGGAAGCCCTGGGCCGCGTAGATGTCGATCACGTGCGCGACGATCGGGCGCCCACCGATCTCCACCAGCGGCTTGGGGATCGACTGCGTGCGCTCTTGCAATCGCGTGCCGCGCCCGCCGCAGAGGATCACGACCGTCAGCTCTCCGGGGTCCATGCGGTGGCGGATCTTGTCAGAGCCGCCGCGACCGGCGTCTCAGCTCGCCACGAGATCCTGCCGCGTAGGATGCGCGGCCCATGGCCTCGATCCCCCCCGGCATCTTCAAGGCGTACGACATCCGCGGCCTCTACGGCAGCGACATCGACGGCGACGCGGCCGAGCTGATCGGCCGCGCCTTCGCGCACGTGCTCGCGGACCTCTCCGGCAAGCCGGTCGGCGAGCTGCGGATCGGGCTCGGCCGCGACATGCGCCTGACCGCGCCCGAGCTGGCCGCGCGCTACCGCGCCGGGATCGTCCACGAGGGCGCTGATGTGCTCGACGCGGGCCAGGTCGGGACCGAGATGCTCTACTGGCTCGTCGGCTCGCGCGACCTCGACGGCGGGCTGATGTGCACCGCATCGCACAACCCGAAGGCGTACACCGGCGCCAAGCTCGTACGCCGCGACGCGCTTGCGCTCTCCGGCGACGAGGGCATCCAGGACATCCGGCGCCTGATCGAGGACGGGATTCCGGATCCCGCCCCGAACGCACCGGGAATTGTTGAGGAGGTAGACGTCACCGAGGGCTTCCAGGCGGCCGCGATGGCGTTCATCGACCCAGCCGCGGTGAAGCCGCTGCGGGTCGTCGTCGACGGCGGCAACGGGATGGCCGGCCCGATGGTCGGTCCGCTGCTGGAGCGGCTCGGACTCGACCTCGTAACCGCCTACTGGACGCCGGACGGCAGTTTCCCCGACCACGAGCCAAACCCGCTGCTGCCGGAGAACCGCGCGTTCATCATGGAGCAGGTCGTCGCGCAGGGCGCGGACCTCGGCATCGCCTGGGACGGCGACGCCGACCGCTGCTTCTTCATCGACGACACCGGGGCGTTCGTCGACGGCGACTTCCTCACGGCGCTGCTCGCCGAGGCGGTTCTCGCCAAGGAGCCCGGCGCGACGATCCTTTACGACGTGCGTGCCAGCCGTGCCGTCGCCGACGTCGTCGAGGGCGCCGGCGGCACCGCGCTGATGAACCGCGTCGGCCATGCCTTCTTCAAGACGCGCATGCGGCCGGCAAACGCGGCTTTCGGCGGCGAGGTCTCCGGTCACTACTACTTCCGCGACTTCTACTGCGCCGACTCGGGCACGCTGCCGGCGCTGCTCATGCTGGAGCTGCTGTCCAAGAAGGGCGCGAAGCTGAGCGAGCTGACCGCGCAGCTGCGCAGCCGCTACTTCATCTCCGGCGAGATCAACAGCGAGGTCGCCGACGCGGCCGCGAAGATGTCCGAGATCGAGGAGCGCTACGGCGACGCCCGCATCACCCACCTCGACGGTATCTCGGTCGACTACGACGACTGGCACTTCAACGTGCGCCCCTCGAACACCGAGCCGCTGCTGCGCCTGTGCCTCGAGTCGCTCGTCTCGGTGGAGGACATGGTACGACGGCGCGACGAAGTGCTGGCGCTGATCCGCGGCTGATCCGGTGACCGGCGCTCCGCTCGATCCACAGGCCGCGTCAGAGGAGGCCGCGGAGGCGGGCATCCACTGCCTGTCGATCCCGACGCCGTTCCTCGTCGGACGCGTCAACTGCTACCTGATCGAGGACGACCCGCTCACGCTCGTCGACTGCGGACCGAACTCGGGCAAGGCGCTCGACGAGTTGGAGCGCGCGCTCACGGAGCGCGGGCATGCGATCGCCGATCTCGGCCTGATCGTCGTCACGCACCAGCACATCGACCACATCGGGCTCGTCGAGATCCTCGCGCGGCGCTCCGGTGCGGAGGTGGCGGCGCTCGACCGCCTGCAGACCTACCTCGGCGACTACCGTCGCGCGTCGGAGCTCGACGACGAGTTCGCGGTCGCACTGATGCTGCGCCACGGCATCCCGGCCGACGTGGCGCACGCGCTGCGTGCGGTCTCCTCCGCGTTTCGCGGCTGGGGCAGCGGCACGACGGTCACCCGTCCGCTCGCCGACGGCGCGCGCCTGGAGCTGCGCGACCGCAGCCTCAAGGTGCTCCACCGCCCCGGCCACAGCCCCTCCGACACCGTCTTCTGGGACGAGCGGCGCGAGATCCTGCTCGGCGGCGACCACCTGCTCAAGCACATCTCCTCCAACCCGCTGGTGGCGCGCCCGCTGCCGGAGGCGGGCGACCTGGACGCCGTGGAGGACCCTGGCGCGAGCGAGCGCCCGCAGGCGCTGCGTACCTACATGGCGTCGCTGACGGCGACGCGGGAGCTGTCGGCGCGGATCGTGCTGTCCGGCCACGGCGAGCCGGTCACCGACCATCGTGCGCTGATCGACGAACGCTTTGCCCTCACGGAGCGGCGCGCCGCCAAGATCCTGCGGCTGCTCGGTGACGCCCCGGCGACCGCGCATGAGGTTGCCCAGCGGATGTGGGGCAACGTCGCCGTCACGCAGGCGTTCCTGACGCTCTCCGAGGTGCTCGGCCACCTGGACCTGCTGTGCGAGGACGGCACGGTCCGCGAGCTCGACGACGACGGCATCACCCGCTTCGAAGTCGTCGCGCCGGCCACACCGGCCTAGCACCCCCGTCTGGCGGTCCCGCACTCCGCCATCGCGGGGCAAACGGCGCGCGGGCCCGCTGCCGGCGGGTACCGTCCGCAGCGTGATCGCGGAGTCCCCCGACGCGACGCGCGCCGCCACGACGTGCGCCTGGTGCGAGCAGCCGCTCGTCGCCGTCGAGTCCCCGCGTCTGGTCGGACGAGTGCGTTGCCAGTCGTGCGGCGCCACGACGGTAACCGCTTGGCCGTCCGATCTGGAGCTGGCGCAGCTCACCGCAGCCGTCGAAGCAAGCCCCACCGCGAAACGACTTTGTTCCCTCGGTGAGGCCGCGCGCCGTCACGCACGCCGGAGGCTGGCCGTGCGGATCGCCCGCGTCGCCCCTCCCGGGCCGGTGCTGGACGTCGGCAGCGGCGATGGGCTGCTGCTCGACGCGCTGCGCGCGACCGGCCGCCTCGTGACGGGGATTGCGCGCCCGGCGCCGCGGCCCGGTGTGCAGGACGCCGAGATCACCGAGCTCGGCGGACGCTACGCGGCAATCATCTTCTGGCAGTCGCTCGGACGGCTGCCGGCGCCCGGCGCCGCGCTCGAGCACGCCGCCGCGCTGTTGAAGCCGGGTGGGATGCTCGCGATCGCGCAGCCGAGCCCCACGCGTCAGCAGGCGCAGGCGATCGGCGAGCGCTGGCTTGCGCGCGAGCTGCCGCGTCAGCGCGTGCAGATTCCCCCGCAGACGCTGCTCGACCGCCTGCATGCGCTGGACCTGCGGATCGAGCGCGTGGACCATCTGCTCGACGCCGACCGGCTGCTCGCCGGCCAGGCCGTCGGCGCGTGGCTGCACGGCCTGCTGGGCGGGATCGTCTCGATCGAGGCGCGTCGCTGACGCAGCAAAGAGGTTCTTAGGCCGGCTTGCTGCGCGCCTCACGCCGCTCCGTCGCGGCGGTGACGACCGCGAGGATCTCCTCTGCCGTGTCGGCCACGACGAGCAGGTCCATGTCGGCGGGCGAGATCTTGCCGCCGGCCAGCAGACGCTCGCGCAGCCACGCGACGAGTGGATCCCAGAAGCGGTGGCCGACCAGCACGACTGGGAAGCCGCGGATCTTGCGCGTCTGGATCAGCGTCAGCGCCTCGAACAGCTCGTCGAGCGTGCCGAAGCCGCCCGGGAAGACGACGAACGCCGACGCGTAGCGCACGAACATGACCTTGCGCGTGAAGAAGTAGTGGAAGCGCAGCGGTCGGTCGATGTAGGGGTTCTCCGGCTCCTTGAACGGCAGGTCGATCGCCAGCCCGATCGACAACGCCCCGACCTCGCGCGCCCCCTGGTTCGCGGCGGCCATGATGCCGCTGCCGCCGCCGGTGATGACCGCGTAGCCGGCGCGGCCGAGCTGCTGGGCGACGTCAACGGCATGGCGGTACTCGGGGTCCTCGGGAGTCGTGCGAGCGGAGCCGAACACGGTCACGCCGCGTTCCACGTCGGCGAGCGCCTCGAAGCCCATCTCCAGCTCGCGCCGCATGCGCGCGATCCGCATCGGGTCGGTCGCGAACTCGGACGCCGAGTCCAGCAGCTCCTCGTCGAATGTCCGCGGAGGCGGGGCGGCTTCGTCGCCAGGACGCGGGTCGCTCTCGTCGGTCACTGACCCAGTATCTCAGCGTGCGCTAGCTGAGCTAGCCGGCCTCGTCGTATGCGCGGACGCGGTAGTCGAAGCGGTTGTCGCGGCCGGCGAGCACGAGCGGGTCGCCGCACATCTCCATCAGCCGCGAGAAGTTCCGCTGCGTGATGTGACGAGCGAGCCTGCTGGGATCGAGCGACGCGGGGGATCCGTCCTGCGTCGGCTGATCGTCCCCCGTCAGGTCGCACGTGAAGACGATCGAGCGCTCGTTCTCGTAGCGGCCGTTGATGATGTTGTAGAGCTGCTCGAGCACCCAATCGGTCGGTCGCGCCACGGCGAGGTCCTCGACGTGCAGCAACTCGACGCTCGTGAGGCGGTCGATCAAGTCGAGCGTACTGCCGGAGTCCTCCTCGCCGTACGTGCGGCGGATCTCGTCGAGCAGGCGCGGGCCGGTGTAGATCGCGACCGAGCGCCCGGCGGCCAGCGCATGCTGAGAGATCAGATAGGCGAGGTGGCTCTTGCCCGTCCCGGGGCTGCCGAGAAACCACATCCCCTCCCCCTTGTCGAGCATCTCGTCGACGCGGTCGCAGTAGCGGCGTACGGCGCGCACCGCATCGGGTGCGGTGCGCGCGATCGAGGGGATCGGCTCGCGCTCGAAGCCGACGTTCTGGAAGCGGGCAGGAATCTCGCGTGAGAGCCGGCGCGCCCGGCGGCGAGAGACCTTCTCCGGCCAGCAGCGGCAGCGATAGGTCTCGTTCGCTTCGAGGTCGACGATCATGCCGTCGCCGTCGCACAGCTCGTAGGGACACGTGCGCGTGTCGCGGATGAGACGGACGTCGCCGGCCATCGTTCGAGTCAATCACACGCCACGGCGGCGATCAGCGCATCAAGCCCGCATTCTGCGGGAAGTCAGCGAGGTCAGCGCACGAGCGGCGCGGGGGTCCCCCAACCCCCGCGCCATTCCCCCTGTCCCCCAAGTTGGGTGCCTCAGCCGTTCGGCCGGGCCCTGCGCCTGCTCGTTACCACGGCTTTCCGGACGTCGTCTGAAAGCTCGCGAGGAACAGCTCGGCGAGCCGGGCGTCGCCGCCGATGCGGAGTCCCTCGAGCGCATCTCGTGGCCCGAGCGCGTTGGCCCAGGCACGCGTGGTCGCCTTGATCACCGTGTCCGCTCGTGCCGCCGGCTTGTGCACGACGACGGCGCTCCCACCGCTGAGCCGCAGCGTGTAGAGGTCAAGCGCCACGCCGTGCTCGTCCTCGACGATCAGCTCGACCTCCGCGTCGATGTCGGGCGGCGGCTCCACCACACAGCCCGCCAGCCGGAACATCGCCGTCACGTCGACCCACTCGTCTGCCTCCGGGGCGGACCATGCCCAGCGCAGCGCCCATCTCACGATCGGACCGAGGACCGCCAACAGCTCGCGCCCGGAATCGGTGAGCTCGAATTCGACCCGTGGCGGCACCTCCGCATAGCGGTGGCGCAAGATCAGCCCTTCCGCCGTCATACGGTTGAGCCGCTGCTCGAGTGCGCCGGTCGACATGCCCGGGAAGACACGCTGCAGCTCCGAGAGGCGCAGCGGACCGAACGCCAGCTCGCGCGCTATCAGCAAGATCCACCGGTCTCCGACAATGCCCAGCGCGCGAGCGTCGGGTGACCACTGTCGCCGTTGCCGGATGCCCGGCAGGTCGCATCGAGGCACGTCGGGTCCCCTCTCCTCGGCTCTCGAATCGACGCTGTTCGTCACGCAGCGCCCCTTGCTCGATCCGCAGCTTGCACTCGTCGCCGATGCTTGACCGGAAACGCCTGCCAGCAATGGAAACTTACATGACTCCTATAGTCATGTCCAGCGCGAACCTTGTTTGTCTATGAGCGCGAATATCCAGCTACAGAGCTAGTTTTTGTCCTCACGAGCCGTCGAGCACTCAACCCTTCTTTCGCGATCAAGGTGGCGACGGTTGAACGTCCTAGTGCGCCATCGAGTACCGTAAACGTCGTTGTATCCGAGTCGCGAAGGGACGGCGCTGGGGGCAATGGGATCGAACGGATCGGCTCACGCCGGAGAACCGCCTTCACGGTTTCTCCCCCGCGCCACGCAGCGCGATCGCCTGCTCGATGCGATGGCACAGACCGTCAGCGAACGTGGCTACGCCAACACGTCGGTCGCCGACGTGCTCAAGGTGGCGCGCATCTCACGGCGCACGTTCTACGAGCAGTTCATCGACAAGGAGGACTGCTTCCTCGCCGCGTTCGACGAGATCGCGGCGCTCTGCACTGATCGTGTCGTCAGCGCGTATAGCGCTGAGCCCTACTGGGAAGACGGCCTCGCACGCGGCTACGAAGCGCTGCTGATCGTGCTCGCGAGCGAGCCCAGCTTTGCGCGGCTCGGCTTTGTGGAGGTCCTTGCGGCAGGCCCACGGGCGTTGACCCGCCGTGACAAGCAGATGCGGCACTTCGCACGCTTCGTCGAGCAACTGCGCGACGAAGTCGATGCGACCGCCCCCCCGCCCGAGCTCGTCGCGCAAGCGATCGGCGGCGGGATCTACGAGTTGATCTACTCCCGGATCGTGCGGGGCGAGACGGTCGAGCTGCCCACCCTCACGGGCGAACTGCTGCACTTCACATTCATGCTGCTCGGCGTCGAGCGGCGCCCCGTCTAGCCGTTCGTCCTGGGCAGACCTAGGCCCGCCTGGGCTGTGTGTTAGCTTCCCGCGTCGGGTGAGCATGGTCCGGTGATTACGCAGCACGTTAAACCGACCGCGGCCCATCTCCCCAGCGGCCGCCACGGCCTGTCGCGCGAGTTCGTGCTCGCGTCACAGCGCGCCCGTCTGATTGACGCCGCGATCCGCGTCGCAGGCAGCGACGGCTATGCCGCGATGACCGTCAGCGCGGTGATTGCTAAGGCCGGCGTCTCGCGCAAGACCTTCTACGAGCTCTTCGACGACCGCGAGGCGTGCTTTCTGGCGGCACTCGACGCCGTGCTCGACCAGGCGCGCGCAAGCGTCGGCGAGATCACTCCGGCAGTCGCGACGGCGGCCTGGCCCGAGCGCTTGCGCGCGATGCTCGGGTGGGGCCTTGGGGCGCTGGCAGCGAATCCGAACGCGGCGCGTGTCACGTTCGTGGAGGTGCTCGCCGCTGGGCCGCAGGCGATCAAGCGCCGCGACGCCGCGCTCAGCGAGCTGGCGCGGCTGCTCACCCCGGGCTACGAGGCGGCTCCCGCGCGCGTGAAGGTGCCGCGGCTGATGCCCGAGGCGATCGCCGGCGCGCTGTACGAGATCGTGCGCGCTCGCGTCGCCGACGGACGCCTCAGCGAGCTGCCCGGGCTCGAGCCGGACCTGTTGTACTGCGCGCTCGCTCCGTTTATGGGCCCCGCCGAGGCGGCGCGCGCCGCCCGCACGCACAAGCCCCGCTAGTCGTCGCACCCGGCCGCGAGGGATGCAGCGGCCGGCGAAGCGGGTACACAACATGCATGCCGACCGTGGTGAAGCTCTCGCTTGCCGTGCTGCTCGTCGGATCGACGCTGCTCGCGTACCTGGGACCGCCGCCCCAGCGGCTCGTGGGCATCCGCGTACGTGCGTGCATGCTGGCGGCGGGTCTGATGGCGTATGCGCTCGCGGCCGTGGCGCTTGCGGCAAATGCGGTGATGGCCGGCGTACTGGCGATCGCGCTTGCGAGCGAGATCGTTTGCGCCGCCGGCTGGCTCGGGCGGGGCGACCTGCCGCCTGCGGACGACGACGATGACGACGGAGGGGGCGGAGGCGGCGGCCGCGGGCCGAAGCCTTCACCATCGGACTGGGACGCGTTCGAGCGTGCCTTCCGCAGCTACGCGCGCGAGCGCGACCGCCAGCCCGCGTAGTCCCGTACGAGCTCGAGGAAGCGTGCGTGAATGCGGTCGTCGCCGCTCAGCTCGGGATGGAACGCGATCGCGACCACGTTGCCCTCGCGCACGGCGACAGGATGGCCGTCAACGGCAGCCAGCACCTCCACCCCGCTCCCGTGCTCAGCAACCCAGGGGGCGCGGATGAAGACAGCGCGCATCGGCCCGTCCGCGATGCCTTCAACGTCGAGGTCGACCTCGAACGAGCGCACCTGACGCCCGAACGCGTTGCGCTCGGCACGCAGGTCCATGATCCCGAGATGGTCGCGGTCGAGCATGATCAGCCCGGCACAGGTGCCGAACAGCGGCGCACCCGTGGCGGCCAGCGCTCGCAACGGCTCCGCGAGCCCCTCGCGCTCGATCCCGAGCGTCATTGTCGTCGACTCGCCGCCGGGGATCACCAGCCCGTCGAGCCCATCCAGGTCGGCCGGGACGCGCACCTCGCGCGTTCGCGCGCCCAGCGCCTCCAACATGCTGGTGTGCGCGGCGAAGTCCCCTTGCAGGGCGAGGATGCCGACCAGCTCGGCCACGAGCGGCCTACCAGCCGCGTTGGGCGAGGAGCTGCTCGGCGTCGAGCTTGGACGACTCGAGGCTGACCATCGGCTGCCCGAGCCCGTCCGACGCCGCCGCGACGCGCGCCGGGTCGGCGAAGTGCGTGGTCGCCTCAACGATCGCGCGGGCGCGCGGCTCGGGATCGTCGCTCTTGAAGATCCCGGAGCCGACGAAGACGCCCTCGGCGCCGAGCTGCATCATCAGCGACGCGTCGGCTGGCGTCGCAATGCCACCGGCGCAGAAGAGGACGACCGGCAGCTTGCCGCGTTGCGCGACGGAGCGAACGAGGTCGAGCGGCGCCTGATGCTCCTTGGCGGCCGTCGCGAGCTCGGCGTCGTCCATCGTGCCGAGGCGGCGGATCTCACTGTTGATCTTGCGCATGTGACGCACCGCCTCGACGATGTCGCCAGTGCCGGCCTCGCCCTTGGAGCGGATCATCGCGGCGCCCTCGCCGATCCGGCGCAGCGCCTCGCCGAGGTTCGTCGCGCCGCACACGAACGGCACCTTGAAGGCCCACTTGTCGATGTGGTTCGCCTCGTCGGCGGGCGTCAACACCTCGGACTCGTCGATGTAGTCGACCTCGAGCGCCTCCAGCACCTGCGCCTCGGCGAAGTGGCCGATCCGCGCCTTCGCCATCACCGGGATCGAGACGGCTTCCTGGATCCCTTTGATCATCGACGGGTCGGACATGCGCGCCACGCCGCCGTCACGGCGGATGTCAGCCGGAACGCGCTCGAGCGCCATCACCGCGCAGGCGCCGGCGTCCTCGGCGATCTTCGCCTGCTCGGGCGTGACGACGTCCATGATGACGCCGCCCTTGAGCATCTCGGCGAGCCCTGCCTTGACCGTGAATGTCGCCTCGTCGCGCATCGGGAGGGAATATAGAGGCCGGCGCGGGTCGGCTGTTCCGCGGCTAGGATCGCCGACCGTGAGCGAAGCGGTCTACCTGCCTGACGGCCCCGATCGCGTCATCCCAACCGGGCTGGCACGCGGTCCGTGGGACCCCGGCGCCCAGCACGGCGGCGCGCCCGCGGCGCTGCTCGCACGGGCCGTCGAGGGCGTCCCCAGCGAGACGCCGATGGCGGTCGCCCGGCTCACCTACGAGTTCCTGCGCCCGGTACCGCTCGCCCCGCTCGACGTGAGCTCGCGCGTGCTGCGACCCGGGCGGCGGGTCCAGCTGATCGAGGCCACGCTGCGCGCCGGCGACGACGACGTCGCGCGGGTCACGGCGCTGCGGGTCCGTCGCGACGATGCGGAGGAGCTGCCCGAGGCGGCCCTGGAGCCGGCGCGCCCCGGTCCGACCGACGGCGCACTGCTCGAGGCGCCGTCGGGGCGTCCGACGGGCTTCGCTTGGCATGCGATGGAGATCCGCTTCACCGAAGGATCATTCTGGGAGGTAGGCCCGGCGTTCGCCTGGTTCCGCCTGCGCGTGCCGCTCGTCGAGGGCGAGACGCCCTCACCGCTGCAGCGGATGGCAGCCGCGGGCGACTTCGGCAACGGAATCGCGACGCAGGTGTCCTGGCGGACGCACGTCTTCATCAACCCCGATCTGACGCTCTACGTGGAGCGTCCGCCCGTGGGCGAGTGGGTAGGGCTCGACGCCGCGACGCGGATCGCGACGCCTGGCGTGGGCGTCAGCGACAGCGTGCTGCACGACGAGCGCGGCCGGATCGGCCGCGCGCAGCAGGCGTTGTACGTAGCAGAGCGGCCTACTTGAGCCGGAAGGCCTTGATGCGCGTCTCGTACTGCTGCGCGTCACGCGCATAGACGCCATAGGCGAGCGCCTGGATCAAGGACAGCAGGGCGACGTGCGAGCGCACGTACGCAGGGCTGTTGGAGGAGTAGTACAGCCGCATGCGCGCCAAACGTGCGACCTCGGAGAGGGTCGCGTCGGTGATCGCGAGCGTCGACGCCTTGCGGTGGCGCGCGAGCTTCATCGTGCGGGAGATCAAAGGATGCGGACGCCCGGCCGAGAGGCCAATCACGAGGGTCGTCTCGTCGATGCGCGAGAGGCGCCCAAGCGCCTCCTGCGACGGGCTGGCGACGACCTCTGCGCGAATGTCGAGCAGCATCAGCAGGTGGCGCAGGTAGCTGGCGAAGAAGGCCATCTGGTCGGTGCCGGCGATCAGCACTTTCTCGGCGCTCGAGATCGCCTCGATCGCCGCCTCCATGTCCTTGCGCGAGAGCTTGCGTGCGGTCTCCTCGACGTTGACGTGGTCGGTCGCGAGCGCTGTCTCGAACTCGACTTGGTCGAGCGAGAAGAGCGGGGCGACCACGGCCGCGGGCGCACCTTCGGCGGGCCGGCGACGGTACTCCTCGCGGGCGGCCTGCTGCAGCTCAGGGAAGCCCTCGAAGCCGAGTGCCTGCGAGAAGCGCACGACGGTGCTGGAGGATGTGGAAGCGCGGCGCGCGAGCTCCTCGGCCGTCTGGAAGGCGGCCTCGTCGAGATGGTCGACGATGTACTGCGCGACGTCCTTCTGGGAGCGCGAGAACTCGTCGAAGCGAGCGGTGATGAAGTCGGAGAGCGCCTGGTGGCCGTGAGGCGGCGCGGAGGTGGGTGCGGTGACAGTTGCTTGCTTCATGGGCAGCGAGATGTTTCGACGCCCCGCCCATCCTCTCCTGCAACGAAGCGACGCGGACACGTCGATAAGCTGCCGCCGCGATGCGGATCCTGCCCACGAAACTCGACGGCCCGCTGCTGATCGAGCCCGCGGTCTTCAGCGACCTGCGTGGCTTCTTCGCGGAGACCTTCCGCGACGACGCCTGGGCCGCGGTGGGAATCGACGTCTCGTTCGTGCAGGACAACCACTCGCGCTCGCGCCGCGGGACGCTGCGCGGCATGCACTTCCAGCTCGAGCCCGGGCAGGCGAAGCTCGTACGCTGCGCGCGCGGCTCGATCGTCGACGCCGTCGTCGACCTGCGCCGCGACTCACCGACGTTCGGTGAGTGGGAGGCGCACGAGCTCGACGACGAGCGGATGTGCCAGCTCTACGTCCCGGTCGGCTTCGCGCACGGCTTCTGCGTCACGAGCGAGGTCGCTGACGTGGCGTACAAGTGCTCCAGCTACTACGACGCCGCGACCGAGGCCGGGATCGCCTACGACGACCCGGACGTCGGCATCGTGTGGCCGTCCGGGATCGAGCTGGTCGTCTCCGAGCGCGACGCGACCGCGCCGCGGCTTGCTGAGATCGCGGACTCGCTGCCCTTCTGAGGGCGGCGCGGAAGCGGCTGCTCAGCCTTCGCGCGCGCCGTCGCGGTGCTCGGCGTTCTCGGCGCGCTCCCCGAAGACCTGCGCCACGGCGTAGGCGATCAGGATGTTCGCGATCACGCCGATGCCGAGGAACGTGGCGAGCAGGCCGAGCGTGAAGCTGAGTGCTGGAGAGGCGAGGACGAGCACGGCCGGAAGCGTACCGAAGGCGACGGCGAGGACGCGCTGCGCGACGTGATGCGGGTCGGGTCCGCAGATGGATTGGGTACGCTCCGGACCATGGAGTCGTCCGTCGAGCACACCTGTCCGAACTGCTCGGCCCCGGCGCAAGCGCGTCAGCGCTGGTGCCTGGAGTGCGGCGCCGAGGTCAGCCCGCGCCGCCGCGGCGGACTGCGCTCCGCGATCGGCATCGCGACGGCGCTCGCGGTGCTCGTCGGCGCCGGCTCGGCGGCCGGCTACACGCTTCTGCAGGACGGCAAGAAGCCCCCGCCACCGGCCACGACAGTCGCCCAACAGCCGCCTGCGACGATTCCGCCGGCCGCGACGCAGGAGCCCGCTCCCTACACGCCGCCGTCCTCCTACACGCCGTACACGCCGCCTTCGACGAGCGGCACGAATTTGACCGGCACGTCCTCGACGTCCTCCACCTCGGGCGGCGCCGAAGACGGCGCCGGCACGACCGGGAACGGCAGTGTCACCGACAACGGGAGCGGTACCGGCGGCGGCGCCGGCACGACCTCCGGCGGTACGGGCGATCCCGAGACGATCGAGCCACAGATGACGTTGACGGACATCGCGCTCGGCGCAGTCGCCGTCGTCTACGCCCCGTACGCGTCGGGTGACGCAGACCTCGGCGATGCCAGCCGCGTCGTCGACGGAACGACGCGCACCGCGTGGAAGACGCCGGCCGCCGCGGATCCCACATCCAGCCCGCAGATCGGCGTCTACGTCGACCTCGCAGGACGCGAGGAGATCCGCAAGCTGGTCGTCCGCACACCGACTCCGGGCATCGCGATCGAGGTCTACGGCGCGCGCAAGGGACCGCCGCCGACGATCGTCGACGAGGGCTGGGACCATCTCTCCACGCGCGCCGACCTCCCCGCCGAGGCCAAGATCAAGCTGCCCGCGCGCCCCTATCGCTACATCCTTGTGTGGATCACAGCGCTCCCGCCGGACGGCGCCCGCGCCGCGATCTCCGAACTGTCGCTGCTGAGCCTCCAACCGGAGTGACGTCCGCACGGCGACCGCCGCCAATCAGCGAGACGGTTGTCACTTGAACGCAGACGGTTTGACTGGGAAGCTGATGGCATCCCATTCGCACGATCTCTAGGAGGAGAACGCGCCATCCACACCATCCCGCAGTGCGGCGGTGTGCGGTTCACGGAGCCGGGGACGCTTCGTGCCTTGGTCACCGCATGACGTCGTCAGTTCGCACTCGCCTTATGGGGGGCGCAACAAAGCAGGAGGAGAAGATGTGCAAGACGGCACGGCAGTACGTCACCGGAGTCGGTGACTGCGTCAGCGAGTACGAGACGGTGCTCGAAGGCGCGAAGAAGCTTGCGGAGCTGGGTGTCGACGCGCTCCCGATCTGCGGCGACGACCGCAGCGTGCTCGGAATGCTGTCGGAGCGCGATGTGGTTCGCATCGTCGCCGAGCGGCGTGATCCCGACGCGGTCCGCGTCGGCCGCTTGACGCTCGGCGCGGTCGCCGTCGTCGAGGCCGACGCACCGATCGACGACGCCTGGACGACGATGGTCGAGCAGGATCTCGTGCGGCTCCCGGTGATCGACGACGGTCGCCTCATAGGAATGCTGCGCCGCACGGACATCGACGGCCACATGGCTGGCGACGTCCTCGCGGTTCCGCTCGCGACGCAGGTCGTCGCGGCGCTTTGATGCAGGTCGCGTGCACGCGGGGCGAGCCACACTGGCCGCCCCGCGTCGCAGACCGGTCCACGACGTAACGCGACCGGGACGGATCCCATCCGCACGCCCCGGCCGCGTCGCGCATGAGGCTGGCACGAAGCCTCCTGCGTACCCAATACACTGTAAACAAAGTCGTCTTTTGTTGTCAACCGCCGCAACACCGGCTACTGTCGCCGCGTGACGCTCAATCGCGGATGGCCTACTCACCGGTCGGTGTCTCCCGGAGAACTTCCTGTCACGGAAGCGATTCACCACCTTGGTGGCGTCTGTTGCGAGGACGCGGATGTTTCCTGAGCACGTCTATGGTCGCGAGATGCCGACCGCTCAGGATCGCGTCCCACAGCGTCTTCCCCGCGGGCGCCACGGGCTCCCGCGGCGCTTCATCGTTCACAACCAGCGCGAGCGGATGCTGCTCGCGGTCGCCGAGGCCGTCGCCGAGCAGGGCTATGCGACGACGACCGTCGCCGACATCATCGCCCGCGCCCGCCTCTCGCGACGCACGTTCTACGAGCACTTCTCAGACAAGGAGGAGTGCTTCCTCGCCGCATACGACACCGTCGTCGAGCAGCTGCTCGGCGCCGTCGGCCACGCGTACGAGAGCGCCGACGGCTGGGCGCAGAAGGTCCACGACGGGCTTGAGACCTTCCTGACGTACCTCGCCTCCGAGCCCGCCTTCGCGCGCATGTGCATCGTCGAGGTCGTCGCGGCGGGACCGGATGCGCGCGGCCGCCGGGACGCGGCGATACGCGTGTTCGTCGACTTCCTCGAACCTGGGCGCGCAGAGGCGCCGGCCGGCGTGGTCGTGCCTGCGCTCGCGGGCGACGTCGTCGTCGGCGGGATCTACGAGATCATCTACACGCGGCTGCTGCGCGACGCGGCCGAAGAACTCGTCGAAATGCTGCCCGACCTCTTCTACTGCGCGCTCGTGCCGTACATCGGCCACCAGGCGGCCGACGAGGCGATGCAGCATGCCGCACAGCGGCGTCTCGAGCGCGAGGCCGACGACGCGGACGACTGACGCCGTCGTCGCGACCCGCCGGAGCAGGCCGCGACGACAGGCGCCTCACATCTCGACGGCGATCGTCTCGTAGACCTCGACGGTGCCGCCCGCCGCGAAGACGGGACAGCCCTTCGCCTTGTCGGCGGCGGCCGCCAGGTCGTCGGCGGTGACGATCGAATAGCCGCTGAGGCCCGCGGACCCGCCGTCACCGACGCTGCTGTCGGCGGCCACGGTGGCCGAAGGTCCGAACGGGTTACCGACGTCGACGAGTGAATCGCCGAGACCGCCGATCCAGGCGCCCCATGCGGCCGCGACCGCCTGCTGCTCCTGCTCGGTCGCCGGCATGCCGTTGCCGCCCTTGTATGCGAATACGTACTTGCCCATCTGGGTCTCCTTCTCGGGGGTGGTGGTCAATCGAGGATGCGGTGCCGCTGGAAGCTGTCGAGCACGCCGTGCCAGCCGCGTGCGTGGGCCTCGCAGGAGGTGGCGTCGAGCAGGCCGGTGTGCTCGATCAGGACGGTCGTGCCGTCGCCTTCGGCGCGGAAGTCGATCGCCACGAGGCTCTCGTGGCCGGCGTAGGGGCCGGTCCCCTCCCACGTCCAGCTGTAGACGAGGCGATGCGGGCGCTCGACCTCGCGGTAGGCGCCGAAGACCGTGTGGTTCTCGCCCGACTCGGGGTCGTCCATCGAGAGCCGGTAGCCGCCGCCGACGCGCAGGTCGATCTCGGCGACGGGCACGGTCCAGGCCGGATTGGCCTTCCACCAGCGCCGCAGCACCTCCGGGTTCGTCCAGGCGTCGAAGACCGCCTCGGGCGGAGCATCGTAGGTGCGCTGCAGGCGCACGGTCGCTGTGTCCACGTCTACCTGGGTCATGCCGGCTCCTGCTCCTCGGGCGGTTGGTTCGTGCGTTGCTCTCTGAGGTACTCCTCGACGACGTCGAGCTTGCGCTCCCAGAGCGCGTGCTGCCTGGCCATCCAGGCATAGGCGTCCTCGAAGGGGGCGCGCGGGCCGAGCCGCAGCCGGTGCGTGCGGCCATCGATCACGCGGACGATCGCGCCGGCCTCCTCGAGCACCTTGAGGTGCTTGCTGATGGCGGGCTTGGAGATCGGGAAGTCGTGCGTCGCCTCCCCCACGCTCAGCTCGCGCTCGGCGAGCCGCTCGAGGATCGTGCGGCGCAGCGGATGCGAGCAGGCGGTGAAGGCTCGATCGAGTGTTGCACTGTTAGCCATGTGGTTAACAATACGTCGTCGCGAACTGGAGTGCAAGCGCGCGCTCACACGGCGCCGGCGGGGCGGCGGTGGCCCGGTTCGTCGACCTGGGCCTGCTTCGGGATTACGGCAGCGGCGAGCAGGAGGCCGAGCGCGGCGATGACCGCGGCTGCCACGACAGCGGCGTGGAGTCCTGTCGTGAAGCCGCTGCCGGCGACGTCGATCAACTGCTGGCCGGCGGAGCCGCCGATCTGCTCCCCCACCTCGACGGCGCCGGTGATGCTGGAGTCGGCGGTGCCCTGGAGGCTGGACGGCAGCTGCCGGTAGACGCTCGAGTCGGTGAGGTGGCTGTTGAAGACCATCTGGCCGATCCCGCCGAGCAGGGCAATCCCGAACGATGCACCGATCTGGCGGATCGCAGCGTTGGTGCCGGATGCCATGCCCGCCTTGGCCGCCGAGACCGTGCTCATCATCGCTGCCGAGGCTGGCGGCTGGACGAGCGACACGCCGGCACCAGACAGCAGCAGGCCGACGAACACAATCCAGTAGGCCGACGAGGTGCTCGTGCCGAGGAACGTCAACAGCCCAGCGAAGAGCAGCAGCAAGCCGGCCATCACGGTCAAGCGGTCGCCGCGACGCTCGGCGACGCGGGGCGCGATCGGCGCGACGACCAGCAGCGCGGCCGCGAACGGCACGAGCGCGACGCCGGCTTTCAGCGGCGAGAAGTCGCGCACCGTCTGGAGGTAGAGCGTGAGCTCGTAGACGAGGCCCATCAGGGCGAGGAAGGCGATCGCGATCACGACGACGCCGGAGGTGAATGCGGCCGCCTTGAAGAGGCGCGGGTCGAGCTCGGGGTGCTCCTTCCGCAGCTCCATGCGCACGAACGCGACGAGCAGCACGACTGCGAGAACGAAGGCAGTCAGCACCGGCGCCGAGCCCCAGCCGCGCACCGGGCCCTCGATCAGGCCATAGAAGAGCGCGAAGAGTCCGGCAAGCGAGACGACGGCGCCACGCACGTCGATCGGCGGCGCGCCCAGGTCCTTCGACTCGGGCACGCGGCGGGCGATCAGCAGCAGGCCGATCACGACGATTGGCACGTTGATGTAGAAGATCCAGCCCCACGCCGAGGTCGAGTTGAGGATCAGGCCGCCGAGGATCGGACCGAGCGCGAGACCGATACCCGACATCCCCGCCCACAGGCCGATCGCCCGTGCGCGCTCGTGGTCGTCGGTGTAGATCGCGCGGATCAGCGACAACGTCGAGGGCGGGATCGCGCCCGCGCCGAGCCCCTGGATCGCGCGCGCGACGATCAGGAAGGTGGCACCGCCGATCGGGTCGGCGAGTCCCGACAGCGCCGAGCCCGCGATGAAGACGAGCATCCCGATCGTCAGCACGCGCTTGCGGCCGATCTTGTCGCCGATCGAGGCCGACAGCAGGATCGTGCTGCCGAACATGATGATGTAGGCGGAGTTGATCCAGACGAGCTGCGAGGAGCTCGTGTCAAGGTCGCGCGCGATCGTCGGCAGCGCGACGTTCAGGATCGTGCCGTCGATCCCCGTCATGATCAGCGGGATCCCGATCGCGATCAGCGCGCGCTTGCGCTGCTTGGCCGCCTCGCGAGCGGCGACGCGCGGTCCCGGTGCCGCCGCCTCGCCAGCCGGCTGCTCGCTCATCGCGCCCACCCAGCTCACGCTATGCCCGGCCGGCAGGGCGCTCGTCACCCGGTTGGGGTGATGTGCCAAGTGCCGACCGGCTCTAAGAGTCGAGACCGGCCCGTCACCGATCGAGGAGCACATCCTGTGAAAGCGACCGCCGCCGTCCTCGCCCTCGGCGTCGCCGCTGTCATGGGACTCGCCGGCTGCGGCCAGTCCGCGGAAGAGAGCGCGCAGAGCGACGTCTGCGACGCGCGCGCGGACATCCAGCAGCAGATCGACACGCTGCAGGGCCTGACGCTCAGCGCCGCGAGCATCGACACGGCCCAGCAGGCGATCGGCGCGATCGGCGACGACCTCTCCACGATCAAGGACGCACAGGGCGACCTGAGCGGGCAGCGCGAGCAGGACGTCAAGCGCGCCGTGGACGCGTTCCAGTCGCAGGTCTCGACCATCGCCGGCGACCTCGTCGCGGGCGTGACGGGCGGGCAGGCGGCTCAGGCGCAGCTGGAGACAGCGCTGCGGCAGCTCGCCGACGACTTCCGCGAGGCGTTCGCGCCGGTCGACTGCTGAGCGCGCCGTCCTGTCCTATGGTCGTCCTGCGACCACAGGACAGGACGGCGTCGCGCAATCGCACCCCCGCCGAGGGCGTGCCGGCATCCCGCCGAGACGGAGGCAGGCGCCCTTGTCCGTCGTGGCGCCTGCACGGATGCTCTGGCGCATGGAGGATTCCGCGCTGCGTGCGGCTCTGCTGATCGCGCCGACCGACTCCGGCGGCTCGACGGTGCTGCGGCGGTGGATGGCGCGCGACGAGCGGCGCGCGGCGTGGGCAATGCTGACGGACGCGCTGGCGGTCGCGATGGGCTGGTCGGCGACCGGCGACCTCGGCGTTGGCGGCGTCAAGAGCTGGGGCGAAACGGAGACCGACGCGCTGTGCCTGGCGCAGTTGGCGCTGCTCGCGATCGAGCAGGACGACTGGCACGGCGCGGGCCTGCTGATCGGGCGGGCGTGCGGGCGGATCGAGGCGCACAGCGCGCCCGCCTCCCCCGCCGCGGCGCTCGTGCTGGCGGTCGCGGCCGCCGCTAACGCCCATCGCGGACGCGTCGAGGACGCCGTGCGCTGCTCGGAGCGCAGCGGACGTCTGCTGGGCGCGGCACACGGGTTGCCGGCGTGGTACGAGGTCGAGACGCGGATCGCGCTCGCGCGCACCGCGCTGCGGCTGAGCGATCTGCTGCGCACGCGGCGCCTGCTCGCCGAGGCCTCACGGCTGCTGCGCCGCGACGCGAGCGCGCACGTGCTGCGCCAGCGCCTCGACGAGCTGTGGGCGCAAGCCGATGCCGTCGCCGCCTCCGCGATCGGCGGCGGGTGGTCGCTGACGACAGCCGAGCTGCGCGTGCTGCAGCTCCTCCCCACCCACCTTTCGTACCCCGACATCGCGCGACGGCTGTTCGTCTCGCCGAACACCGTCAAGACCCATGCGCGTGCGGTGTACCGCAAGCTCGACGCCTCCTCGCGAGCTGAGGCGGTGCTGCAGGCGCGCGACGCGGGCCTGCTCGACGTGGCCACGGAAGCAGCGTGAAGGAACCCCTCGACGAAGGAGCTCACATGGCGGACGAATACGGCACGATGGGCGCATCCGACCCGGCGCTGGGGACGCGGTCCTCGGTCGGCGGATACGACGACCCCGAGAAGGGGCTCGGATGGGTCATCTTCGCGGGCACGATGCTCGCGATCGTCGGTGTGCTGAACATCATCTACGGGATCGCTGCGATCTCCGACTCGAAGTTCTACGCGCAGAACGTCGAGTACATCGTCAGCAGCCTCAATACATGGGGCTGGATCATCCTGATCCTCGGGGCGTTGCAGTTCGGCGCCGCCATCTCGATCTGGGGCGGCACCGAGTGGGGCCGCTGGGTCGGGATCGCGACGGCCGGCCTCAACGCGATCGCACAGCTGATCTTCATCGCCGCCTTCCCCTTCTCGGCGCTGGCGATCTTCGCGGTCGACATCCTGATCATCTACGGGCTGATCGCCTACGGTGGGCGCAAGGGCCCGGCGGGGCGCGCAGCCGTCTGACCGCTGTCGAGGCCGAGGAGCGCGCGCTTCTCGGCCTCGAACTCCTCGGGCGTGAGGGCGCCGCGGTCGCGCAGCGCGATCAGGCGCTCGAGCGCATCGAGGCGCGTGTCGACCGCGGGAGCCGGGTCCTGCTCGTCGCCATGCGACCGCACACGCTGCTCCGTGCGTTCGAAGGCGCCGGACGCCGACGCGCGCATGCGGTGCAGCCATGCGCGACGGCGCTCGCCGGCCTCCTCGAGCGTCGCGTCAGGGTGCTCGCGTGCGGTCTGGCGGCGCAGCAGCTCGACGCCGAAGGCGAGCAGCAGGGCCATCACCAGGAGTGCGAGCGCATTGCGCGTGGCGGGCGTCGGCGCCCAGACGATGATCAACAGCAACAGTGCGGCAAGCGCGCCGTAGGCATAACGGGCGTCGCGCAGATAAGGGGCGCCCCACGTGCGCGCGCCGACGGCGGCCCGCGTCGGCCCGGCGAGCCAAGCGGCGAGGACGATTACGACGCCGTAGCCGATCGACGCACCCGCGGCGGTGACGAGCTGGCTGGTGGCGATCGTCCAGACGTCCTCCGCGGCCGGCTTGGCCGCCGACGTCGTGGCGAACGCGTTGACGACTGCGCTGCCGGCCGCCCCACGCGTCAGCAGGGCCGCGATGCCAGCCACGACGAAGCCGATCCCGACCGAGCGCAGCGCCTCACGGCGGCGCCCGGCAAGCGCGATCGCGGCGGCGAAGAACGCAAGCGTCACGACGAGCAGCACGATCGGCAGCTTGCGCAGGATCCGGACCGCATCCTGGGCGGTGGCGAGCTGATCGGAGCGGGCGATCGTGATGACGCCGGTGCCGGGCGGGACCTTTGCGGAGA
This sequence comes from uncultured Actinomycetes bacterium, assembly GCA_963774115.1. Classification (GTDB taxonomy): domain Bacteria; phylum Actinomycetota; class Thermoleophilia; order Solirubrobacterales; family Solirubrobacteraceae; genus Conexibacter. The sequence continues at coordinate 177,524 of CAVZDN010000002.1, forward strand.
CGCGCTGGCCGACTCCGATGCCGTCGGAGGTCTCCTGCAGCAGCGTGCCGAGGTCGAGCGTGACCGTGCCGCCGCTGGTGGAGACGGCGCCGGAGCCGCCCTCCAAGATCGACATCAGGCGCTGGTGGGCGCGGCGGTTGGCGGTCTCCCACAGCCCTTGCACGCGCGGGCGCTGCAGCAGGGCTTCGACGCCTTGCTGGGCGACGTCGCGCAGTGCGCCGGCGGCCGGGCCGGCGAGCGGCTTGGCGCGCGGCGGCAGCACCTGGCTCAGCTCCGCCGGAACGTCGTAGGCGGTGTAGGCCTCATCGACGAGGTAGGCCGCAACCGCGGAGCGGATTGCCGGGCTCTCCAGCAACCGGCTGCTCGTGTCGGCCCAATTGTCGGTGTTGAGCGCCTGACGATTGACCCAGATCGCGTCGATCGCGAAGAAGCCGGTGATCGTGCCCAGCGCGACGAGCACGATCACGAGGACGTGGCGGCGCGGGCGGGTGTCCTCTGGCGCGGCCACCAGTCGATCTTCTAGCCATCGCGCCGCATCGCCAAACCAGCCGAATCACCCTGTTCGGAGGATGCGGAGCGAGTGGCTCGCGCCTAGGTTCGGCGGGGGCCTCCCCAGCCACATCCCGAGGAAAGGCAGCGCCCATGAGCGACAAGCCGATGTTCCTGTTCGCCGGCGTCTATAGCGACGTCGCCGGCGCGGAGTCCGACTACGACGCGGTCAAGGCGCTGCACGCCGCCGGCGACATCGGGTCCTACGACTCCGCCGTGATCACGAAGGAGGCGGGCGGCAAGGTGCGCGTCACGAAAACGGAGAAGCCGACGCAGCACGGCGCCTGGATCGGGCTGGCGGCCGGTGCGGCCGCGGCGGTCGCGTTCCCGGTGGCGCTGCCCGGCCTGATCGTCTCCGGCGCGGGCGGTGCCGGCGTCGGCGCGTGGATCGGCCACCTCGCGCACGGCACCTCGCGGGCCGACGCGAAGGAGATCGGGGCGATGCTCGCCGAGGGCGACGCGGCGCTGATCGTGGTGGGCGTCGACAAGGACGCCGAGCGCGTCCAGAAGGCGGCCGCGCGGGCACAGCGCGACACCGTCAAGCAGGTCGACGCCGACTTCGAGGAGGCCGAGAAGGAGGCCGGCGAGGCGATCCGGCAGGCGGCCTGAGCGCGCCGGACCGCGGCAACCGTCCTGGCTTGTGGTCGTCCTGCGACCGTGAGGCAGGACGGTGCTACGCGGCGGACGCGGCGCCGATCGCGACGAGGTCGGCCGGATGGATCCAGGCGTCGGCGAGCGTCATGCCGCCGGCGCGGGCGATCGCGTCGCGCAGCGGGATCGCCCAGCGGTGCTCGAGCAGCGCGATCGCGGCGGTGGCGCCGTCGGGGATCGCGTCGGCGGCGTACCAGACCTCGTCCTCGTCGAGCACGTCGCGGTCCACGAAGGCCTCTGCGCCGGCGAGCGCCCCTGCCTCGGCGCCCTCCTCGCCGCCGGCGCCGACGCCGATCAGCGCGCCGACGATCGCGCCGAGCTCGGCGCGCTCTCCTGCCGTCAGGTCGCTGAGCTGCACGGCCGCGACGTTCCCGTCGTCGTCCTTGGAGACGACGAGCAGGTCGATCAGCCGGATCACGTCGTGCTCCCGCAGCCGCCGCAGCTCTTCGAGGATCTCACCGCGGAAGTCGCCGTTCTGGAACCCCACCACGAGCATCTGCACGGGGCCGAACTCGGGCATCGTCTGGTCGTCGGTCATGCCTCGCCACCTTCGGTCGTCGTCGATCGGGGAATCGCTCACCCGGCCAGGAGCTTCTGCTTCTGCGCGGCGAACTCGGCGTCGGTGAGGATCCCCGCCTCGCGCAGCTCGCCGAGCTTCTGCAGCTGGCGGATCGCGTCGTCCGACATGCCGCCGGCGGCCGGTGCGGGCGGAGCCTGCTGCTGGCTCTCTTCCTGGCCGGCCTCGCGCTCGCGGCCGCGCTCGCGGTGCTTGCCCGCGGCGTACGCGCCGCCGCCGACCATCGCGGCGCGCATCAGGGGACGTCGTCGTGCCAGAGGCATCTGCGTTCCACTCCTTCTACGTAGGCTGCCAGCCAGCGTGGCGCTGCAGCTGCCGCCCCGCATCGCCCGGATCGGATGAGATGGTGCGCTCAGCGGGCCGCCGCGCGCCGCTCCCCGCCGGTCTCCGCGAGGAACAGCAGCGCGGCCTTCACGCGCTTGCTGACGTCCTCGGCGTCGGCGAGACCGAGCTTCATGAAGATCGAGTTGATGTGCTTCTCAACAGCGCGCTTGGTGAGCACGAGCGTCTCGGCGATCGCGGTGTTGCTCTTGCCCTGGGCGATCTCGGCGAGTACCTCGCGCTCGCGCGCCGTCAGCTCCCCGACAGGAGAGCGGGCCGCGCGCACCCGCGCGGCGACGAGCACCTCGACGACCTTTGCGTCGATGAACGAGCCGCCGCGCGCGACCGCCTCGATCGCGCCGACGAGCTCCGCACGCTCGTGGACACGCTCCTTCAGCAGGTATGCGCGTGCGTCCGACCCTTCGCTCACGAGCGTGAGCACGTAGGCCGGGTCGGCGTACTGGCTCAGCACGACGACACCGACTTCGGGGTGCAGGTCGCGCATCCGCGCAGCAAGGCGGATGCCCTCGTCGGTACCGGTCGGCGGCATGCGGATGTCGGTGACGACGACGTCGGGGTGCTCTGCCTCGACGGCCATCAGCAGCTGCGGCAGATCGGCGCAGCTGGCGACGACGTCGATGCCCGGCTCGGAGGCGAGCAGCTGCTCGATTCCCTCGCGGACGATCAGGCTGTCCTCGGCCACCACTACGCGGACGGTCATCGCTCAGACCTTATGCCCGCCGAGCGCGCGCGCCGAAGCCTTGGCGTGCCGGCACTCCCGCTCGCCCGCATGCGCGCACGCGGGACGAGGCCGGCAAGCGTCATTGCGCGCGATGGCGCACAGGCGGAGGCTGGATCCTCCGGTGAGGCAGACCGAGACCAGCGAGGAACCGCACGTGGACGGCCCGCACGAGGCGGAGGCGTCCGTCGGCGTCCTCGTCGTCGACGACCAGGCCGTCTTCCGTACGACGGCACGCGCGCTGATCGAGGCGACGCCGTCGTTCGAGACGGTCGGCGACGCGTCCTGCGGCGAGCATGCGCTCGCGCTGCTGGAGCAGCTCCACCCGCAACTCGTCCTGCTGGACGTGCGGATGCCGGGCATGGACGGGATCGAGACGGCGCGGCGAATCGCGTCGCTACGGCCCGAGGTTGTGGTCGTGCTGGTCTCCGCGCAGCATCCCGACCACCTGCCGGCCGACGTGCGGGAGTGCGGGGCGATTGCCGCCGTGCGTAAGCAAGATCTGCGGCCGGGCCTGCTGCGCCAGCTGTGGGCGCGCCACCGTCCGCAGCCCTGACGAGGTTGGCGCGCCGACGCGTCGACCATCGCGTGTGGAGGTGTCATGGTGCGTCTGTGCGCCTTCGCCGCGGCATGCGGATCGGTGCGGTCGTCGCCGCCGGAGCGGTCTGGCGGCTCTTCGTGTCGCGCTCGCTGGAGCGGCTTACCGACGAGAACGACCGGCTCGTGCACGACCTCAGCGCCTCGCTGGACGAGCTCTCGCAGTCGCGCGCGCGACTCGTGACGGTCGCCGACGGCGAGCGACGGCGGATCGAGCGCGACCTGCACGACGGCGCGCAGCAGCGACTCGTCGCGATCCAGATCCACTTGGCGCTGCTGCGCGAGCGACTCGAGGACGACGCGCCCGAGAGCGCCGCGGCGCTGCAGGGGATCGAGGACGACGTCGAGTTGGCGACCGAGGAGGTCCGCGCGCTCGCGCACGGTATCTACCCGCCGCTGCTGACCGAGCGCGGGCTGGCCGAGGCGCTGCAGGCAGCGGCGCGCAGCGCGCCGCTGCCGACGAGCGTCCGGATCGCCGCCATCGGCCGCTACGACCCGGAGGTCGAGAGCACCGTGTACTTCGCCTGCATGGAGGCGCTCCAGAACGCCGCCAAGCACGCTGGCGGGGCGAGCGGCGTGACGATCGAAGTGTCGGACAACGGTCGCCTGCGCTTCGAGGTACGCGACGACGGCGCCGGCTTCGCGCCCGGCAGGATGCCGAGCGACGGGAGCGGGCTCGCGAACCTGCACGACCGCCTCGCCGCGGTCGGCGGCGAGATCGCGATTGAGTCATCGCCCGGTGACGGCACGCGCGTGGCGGGCGTGATTCCAGTCCACTGACGCGGCAGGTACAGACGCACGAACGCCCTCGTTGTCTGATGACGACGAGGGCGCCCCTGCGAAGGGCCTCCCGGGACTCGTACGGCACACCGTCCCAGAGAGGTGCAGCGCTCATTGCATCGGCCGCAGTAGGCGCGGACTCAAGCCCTGCAGCGTGGCTCGGCACCTACCTGTCCGTGGAACCCGGGACGGCGATCCGCTCGCCCGGCAGCGTGCAGGCCCGCACGATCAGCTCCGCCGTCACGAGCGCGCTGCACAGTTGCACGGCAAGCAGTGTCAGCAGTACGACGAGCTGAATGCGGGCAGCAGTCTCCGGCGAGGCGCCGCCGAGCACCAGTCCGACGAACGTGCCGGGCAGCGCGACGAGGCCGGCGCTACGGGTCTGGTCGATCGTGGGCACGAGCGCGGTGACGATCGCCTGGCGCGTGAGCGGTACGAGTGCATCGGCAACGCGATCGCCGAGCGCGAGCCGCGTCTCCAGCTCGTCGACCCCGGCCGTCAGCGCCTCCAGCAGCCGCCGGCCGGTGAGCGTGGTGGCGACCATCGCGCCGCCGATCAGGATGCCCGCGGTCGGGATCGTCGCGCGCGGCGTCGCGGCGAACGCGCCGATCGCCAACAGGATCCCGGTCGCGCCGACCGCCGGCACGGCGATCGCGCAGAAGGCGATTCGGCTCGGGTGCGGCAGCGGACGGATCCGTCCGCCCGAGGTCAGCGAGGCTGTCACCAGCATCACCGCGACGAACACCACCGCGAGCGCCGGCACGCGGAAGACGAGCGCGATCAGACCGCCGACGACCGCGAGCTGCACGGCGGCGCGCCCCGCGGCAACGAGCAGCGGCCGCGTGAGGCCCAGTCGGCGGCGGTGTGCGAGCCACGCGGCACCGAGCACGAAGCCGGCGGCCGCGAGCACTTGAAGCAGTGCGCGGCTCATTCGCTGCCCAGCATCGCTTGCGGCTCCCCCGTGCGTGCGACGCCCGCAACGAGGGTCACGACGCGATCGGCGATCCGCGCCGCGAACGCCATGTCGTGGGTCGCGACGACGACGCCGAGACCAGCGGCCGCGAGTCCCGTCAGTGTCGCCGCGACATGGCGGGCGACCTCCTCGTCGAGCGCCGCGGTCGGCTCGTCGAGCAGCAGCATCTCGGGGTCGCGCGTCAGCGCGCGGGCGAGCCCGACCCGCGCGCGCTCGCCGCCGGAGAGCTCCTGAGCGGGGCGGTCGATGAAGGAGGAGGCGAGTCCAGCAGCTTCCAGCGCAGCGAACAGCTGCTGCTCGTCGATCTCGTCAAGCGCGTAGGCGAGGTTGTCGCGCACGCTTCCGGCAAGCATCACCGGCTGCTGGCCGAGCAGCCCGACGCGCCGTCGCAGTGCACACGGCTCCAGTTCGGTGACGTCAACGCCGTCGAGCAGGACCTCGCCGGCGTCCGCCACGAGCAGACGGTTCAGGCAGCGCAGCAGCGTGCTCTTGCCTGCGCCCGACGGCGCGACGAGCACCGTCACCTCGCCCTTCGGCGCGGCGAGGCATACGTCGTGCAGCACCACCCTCCCGGCCCGGGTGACCCGCAGCCCTTTCACGACGACGCCCCCCGCCAGATGCTCCTCACGCGCCGTCATCGCCCGAACGCTAGTCCCTGAGAGGGCGCGACAAGGAAATGGTTGAACGTGCATCATGTTCTGCATGCGCTACAACGACACCGTGCAGACGTTCATCACCTCGCCACGGTGTCTCGCGTGACTCCGGCGCTGCAGATCGCCGACCTCGTCAAGCGCTACCCGACCGGCACGGAGGCTCTGCGCAGCGTCTCCCTCGAAGTCCCCGAGGGCGAGTTCTTCGGACTGCTCGGCCCCAACGGCGCCGGCAAGTCGACGCTGATCCATTGCACGACCGGTCTCGCGCAGCCGACCTCGGGCTCGATTCATGTCTTCGGCCACGACGCGATCGGCCACTACGAGCAGGCGCGCGTCGCGGTCGGCCTCGCGCCGCAGGACCTTAACCTCGACTGGTTCCTGACTGTCGAGGAGACGCTCGACTACCACGGCGGCTACTTCGGGATGCGCAAGAAGGACCGTCGCGAGCGCACGAAGGAGCTGTTGGAGGCGTTCTCGCTGACGGAGAAGAAGGACGAGCGCACGCGCACCCTGTCGGGCGGCATGAAGCGGCGGCTGATCCTCGCGCGGGCGCTGATGCACCGTCCGCGGCTGCTGATCCTCGACGAGCCGACCGCGGGCGTCGACGTTGAGCTGCGGCTCGAGCTGTGGCACTACGTCCAGCGCATCAACACGGAAGGCACGACGATCCTCCTGACGACGCACTACCTGGAGGAGGCCGAGCAGCTCTGCAGCCGCATCGCCTTCATCAACGAGGGTCAGATCGTCGCGGAGGGCACGAGCGACGAGCTCGCCTCGCAGTTCGGCGTCACGAGCCTCGAGGACGCGTACCTGGAGCTCGTTGGGCGCAAGGAGCTCTCGCGCGCACGGATCGCCGACGGCGAGGAGATCGCGTCGTGAGCACCGTCGCCGAGCCGCAGCAGCAGGAGCAACAGAGCCACGGCCGGGTCCCGCTCAGCTCCCGCCAAATCCGCTTCCTCTCGCTCGTGCGACGGGAGTGCAACCGCTTCATGAAGATCAAGCGCCAGACCGTCGGCGCCCCGCTGCTGGAGACGTTCCTCTACATCTCCGTCTTCGGCGCCGCCCTCGGCTCGCGCATCAACACGCTGCACGGCTTCAAGTACGTCGTCTTCGTGATCCCCGGCCTGATCATGATGGCGTGGGCGATCAACGCGTTCTCGAACAACGCGTCGTCGATCCTGCAGCAGAAGTTCCAGCGCTCGATCGACGACCAGCTCTCCTCCCCCGCGTCGCCCGTCGAGCTGCTGCTGGCCTTCTCGCTCGGCGGCTTCCTGCGCGGGCTGACCGTCTCGGTGCTGACGTTCGCCGCAGCGTCGGTGCTCGTCGACCTGCCGGTCGAGCACATCCCCGTGCTGCTTGTGGGGCTCTTCCTGGTCGGCTTCTTCTTCTCGCAGCTGGGCGTGCTGATCGGCGTGCGCGCCGAGCAGTTCGACGACGTCGCGGTCGCGCAGCAGTTCGTGCTGCAGCCGTTGATCTTCCTCGGGGGCGTCTTCTACTCGGCCTCGCTGCTGCCCGAGCCGTTCCAGACGCTGACCCACTTCAACCCCGTCTACTACATGATCAACCTCGTGCGGTACGGGTTCCTCGGGTACACCGAGGCGAACATCGCGCTGTCGCTCGGGCTGCTGACGGTCGCGGTCGCGGCGCTGTTCGCGGTCAACCTGCGGCTGTTCGTGACGGGCTACCGGCTGCGCGCGTAGCGCCTCGTGGCTCAGCTCTTCTTGCCCGCAATCGCGCGCTGCAGCTGCTCCTTGTTCATCTTCGAGCGCCCGTCGATGCCGAGCTGCCGCGCCTCGTTGTAGAGCTGGTCGCGGGTTCGGCCGCGTGGGCCGGGCTTGCCCGAACGCAATCCGCCGCGGCGGCCTGAGGAGATGTCCTGCGTCGAGCTGCGCGAGCGCTCACGTGACTCGCCCGCGCGGGCGCGCTCCTTGTTCACGGTGCGCGCGGCGATCTCCTCCGCACGCGACTCCGAGCGCCCCTGGTCGAGCTGGCTCTCCTTGACGTGCTCGTACTGGCGTGCGCGCTTTGTTCCTTTCTTGACGCCCCGAGGTGGCATGAGCCTGCTCCTCTCTCGATCGACTCGCGGACGTCCTTCCACTACCCGGCGTTGGCGGCGCTCATCCGTTCGGCGTGCACCCGACCAAGCGCGGGTATCTCCAGGTCCGTGCCACGCACTCGCCACGTCGACTGCTCGGATCCTGGAATCTCCCGCCGCAGGCGTGGGCGCGGGTTCACGTACCTCGACGCCCATGGGAAGCGCGTCGCGGACGCGGCGACGCTGGAGCGGATCGGCGCGCTCGCGATCCCGCCCGCCTGGCAAGACGTGTGGATCTGCGCGGACTCGCGCGGGCACATCCAGGCGACGGGCGTCGACCAGGCGGGACGCAAGCAGTACCGCTACCACGACGACTGGCGGCGGCGGCGTGACGCGGCGAAGTTCGACGCGATGGTCGCGTTTGCGCGCGAGCTGCCGCGGCTGCGGCGGCGTGTCGCGCGCGACCTGCGCCGCTCCGAGCTCGACGCGCGGCGCGTCAACGCATGCGCGGTGCGGCTGCTCGACGTCGGTCTCTTCCGGATCGGCAGCGAGGACTACGCCGAGCGCAACGGGTCCTACGGGCTGACGACGCTGCTGAAGCGCCACGTGCGGCTCGACGGAGACGCGCTGCTGTTCGACTTCCCGGCGAAGTCGGGACAGCGACGTCGCCAGCAGGTGCTCGACCCGCAGGTGCGGACGGTCGTGCGCGCACTCAAGCGCCGGCGCGGTGGAGGCGGCGAGCTGCTCGCGTACAAGCGGGACCGCCGCTGGGTCGACGTGCGCGCCGAGGACGTCAACGCCTATCTCAGGGACGTGACCGGCGGTGACTTCACGGCGAAGGACTTCCGCACCTGGAACGCGACCGCGCTGTGCGCCGTCGAGCTTGCGGGGCGCGCCAGGGCGACGACCTCGCGGACCTCTCGCGAGCGGGTCGTGCGCGCTGCCATCGGGGACGTGGCGCAGCTGCTTGGCAACACACCGGCCGTCTGCCGCCGTTCGTACGTGGATCCGCGTGTGATCGACCGTTTCCTCGGCGGCCTGACGATCGCCGAGGCGCTGGCCGAGCACGCCGAGCCGGAGCCGGGTGCGCCGTTGGACGAGCAGCCGATCGACGAACGTGTGCGGCGAGCGGTCCTCGACCTGATCGCCGGCGACGAGGACGCGCCGGGGGTCGAGGCGCATTGAGGGCCGCCCTGTTGCCCGCGGCTGATGCGCGGCGAGCGGCGGGCACCTCAGGCGTCGACGCGTTCGAAACGATCCCCCAGCCGCGTCACGTCCAGCAGACGACGAGGAGGCCCGTCTCCTTCGATGATCGCGAAGGAGATGCCGTCGGAGCGGGCCTCCGTGTCGCAACGCAAGAGCAGACGCAGGCCCATCGAGTCCATGAAGGCGAGCTGGCGCAGGTCAAGGACGATTGCGGCACAGCGCTTCGCGCGCAGCTCCTGGATCTCGGTGTCCAGCAAGCCGACGGTGGCAAGGTCCAGCTCACCGTGAGGAACGACCACGACGCGCGCGGTCTCGGTCTTCACGACAACGTGAAATGCCTGAGGAGGAAACGCGTGCGCTGCCATCGGAACCTCGCGCTCGAAGTTGTCATCGCGGTCGCGGCGGCGTGCCCGGCACGCAGTCGATCCCGATTCTATTGCGGGGCCACGCGCAGCGGGCGACGAGCAGCAGCCTCGGGTCCCCGCGGGGCACCATGCCCCGCTCAGGACAGGGTGCCCGGCGGCAGCACGTAGCGCCGCGGAGCCGCGGAGCCCGTGCCGACCACGCTGCTCAGACGCGCGCTGTGGACCCCGCGACCGGGAGCCGCGGGCGCGAGTGCCTCGGGTTGCCCGTCGTGAGCGTGGATCCACGCCAGGATCGCTGTGGAGTCGGTGCCCTCCGCGAGGATCGTGGCGCGCTCGATCACGCCGCCGCCGGAGCCGTCCGGACGCGACAAGCGCGCAACCAGGGTCCGAATCGCGTCGTCGTCCATACCCCGAGGCTACGGCAGTGCGGCTGCCGGCGCGAACCGGCCCACCCTGTGCCACGTCGACGAGAGCAGAAGAGGGAACTGCCGGCGGGGGCCCGGCCGACAGTTCCGTCTTTCAGGTGCTGGTCGCGGAGCTGGCGTGCTCGCGGGCGCTCGCTGCCAGTTCCGGGCTCTGCTGCTGCGCCTCGTCGCGGGCGGTCTCCGCCGCGCTCTGCGCGACCTGCTTGCCACGCTCCAAGGCCTCCTGGCCGGTCTCCTTGACCTGCTCCTTGACCTGGTCGGCCATCGGTCCGAGCTTCTCGTCCTCCATGCGAGAGCCGGGAACGAGCATGCCGGCGAGGAAGCCGACGGCGACCGCTCCGGCGGCCAGGCCGAGCGGGTTCTCCTGCGCCACGCCGGCAGCGCGCTGCGCGCGGTCCTTCGTGCGGCCCTTCACGTCGGCCTTGTGGCCGAGCGCGTCGATCGTCTCGCCCATTCGCTCGCGGGTCTGCTCTACCTCGTCGCGGATCGTGTCCGGGTCTTGGCCCATTCCGCATCCTCCTTCACGCTCTCGATTGTCTGCTCGGGGACGGGCGGTACCGCCTCCCGCATCTGGTCACGCCCTCGCAGCGCGAGGACGGCGGCGATCGCGCCGTAGACGACCGCGACGATCAGCGCCGCCAGCCACACGTGGTCGAGCGCTGTCGCCAGCAGGGCGATGAAGCACGCCGTCAGCGCGCCGAGGGCCAACAGGCCCACCCCGCCCGCGCCGCCGAGCATCGCGGCGCCCTTGCCGGCGATCCTGCCCTTCTCGGCGAGCTCCGCCTTGGCAAGCTCGATCTCTTGACGCACCAGCGTGTTCGTCTCGGCGGCGAGCCGCTTGACGAGGTCGGCTATTCCCTCGTCGCGCAGGTCCGCACCACCGGAGCTTCCGTTCGGATCCATCGCGACCTCCTCTATCGCCCGTTCGGGGACGCCGGCCAGCGGGCGGCTGGTGTAGCGGGAGCTGCTCGACGCCTTCAGGAACCGCGAGGCCATGAAGCCTGCGGCGACGCCGATCGCGGCGACCGCCAACGGCTGGCGGCGGCCGAAGTCCTCGACGTCGCCGAGGATGCGGTCGGCGTCGGAGCGCTTCAGGTAGCCGCCGAGCCGCTCGGCCTGGTCAGCCGCGCGCTCGGCCGCGCGGGCCGGGCCGTCCTGGCCCTCCTCGCGAAGCCGCTCACTCGTCGATCGCAGTGCCTGCGCGCTCGAGGAAACCTGTTCGCCGGCCTTGGTGGACCGCTGATCGACCTGCTCCCTCGCGCGGGACCGCATCGTTGCAGTGCCCTCCGCCACCTTCTCCTGAGCGACCTGCGCCTTCTCCTTGACACGGTCAGTGGTCACGCTTGCGTCAGCCATCTCTGCTCCTCTCCTCGTTGGTGCACCACTCCCACGGCACAGCGCGGCGTGTAGTTGGGGTACCCGGTGTCGCGCGTCTCACGCCGGGTGAGCGAGTGCCCAAACGCCATCCTCGTCGGTGAGTACGAGCACCTCGCGCGGAGCGCGTCAACGCCGCCGAGGCGCGCGCGAAAGCGAGGGATCCATGCGCCGCACCTCGGCGAGGGTCGCGGCTCCCGCTTCGATGCGCCGGACGGCCTCGGCCAAGCCGCCTCCGACGGCGACAGGCGGGCGGGCCAGGGGTGTGGCGGAGGCGCGCAGAGGCGTGCGGCGCCGGGAGTCGCGCGGCGCCCTCACCTCAGCGGGGACGATCACGACGGTCGCGTCGAGCTTCAGGAGCCGTATGCCCAGCAGCCGCGCGACGATCGAGGCCTCGACGACGAGGCCGTCGTCACGAATCGTCCTCCTCCCCCTCGGTCCGGCGCCTGAGCGACGAAACGCCCGCGCTTCCCGCGGTGAGGCCGGTGAGCCCGCCTGCGGCGATCGCGCCGACCTTCACCGCCTTGTCCGACGGAAGGCGGAGCTTCGACGCGATCGGCACCACAAGCGAGTCGTTGACCGCCTCCAGGAGTCGCTGCCGTCGGCTCTTCCGCTTGAAGAGCTTGAAGAGTCGCATGGTGATCACCTCTGTCTACCGCTTGGTACGCGACGCCTTCGCGATCGCGTCGATCAGCTCGCCCTTGGTCATGCTCGTTCGTCCCTCGACGCCGACGCTGGCGGCGAGCTCGACCAGCTCCGGCTTCCTGTACGCCTTGAGCCCACCGTCCGCCAGGTCGCGGTCGAGCTCGCGCACCGCGTCCTTCGCGGTCGCCTCCGAGCGCTCGCGCAGCTGCTCGGCCGCGGTGACGCGGGCATCCGCCTCGGTCGCCTGCTGCTCGGCCTCGTCGGCGAGCTGCTGGGCCTGGCGGCGTGCCTCCTCGGCGACGGCGCGCGCGGTCGCGGTCGCCTCGTCCGCGAGCCGCCTCGCCTCGGCCAGCTTCTGCGTCGCATGGGCGACAGCCTCCTCGGCGCGCTGCTGGGCCGCCTCAGCCTCGCGCTGAGCGTCCTCGATCTCCTCCTCGACCTCGGCCTGGACCTCCTCCTGCTCCTCGCCGGCCTCCGCCTCGGCGTCATGGCGCGCGCGCTTCACGGTCGCGTTCGCGGCCTTCTGGGCTGCGTCGATGCGCTGCTTGACGACCTGCCTCATCTCCCGTTCGACCTCGGTCACGTGGGCGCGGCCGCGCTCGCTCACCTGCCGAGCGTGGTCGGCGCGATCCTTCGACTCCTGCGCGGCCTTGACGGCCTCCTCCTCGGCCTCCCGAGCGCGCTCCGCGGCCTCCCTGGCTCGCTGCATGCGAACCTCGATCGAGTTCCCGCCGAGCGGAGTGGCATCGACCACCGCTGCCCGTGCCCTCCGTCCGCGGTCGCGAGCGCCTGCCGTGACGGATCCTCCCGACCCCGCAGGCCGGACGGCGCGGGACACCACCCATGCGGCATTGGACGGCATCTCGCGGAGACCCGTCCGCGTTCGCTCCGACAGCCATTGCACGACAGTTGAGCGCGGCACCGTACACCCTCCCTTCGTATCTCCCACCGGACGCGAGCGGCCCGACAGCGTGAGGTGTCTCGACCTCGTATACCCAGTTCGCCCCCGGTCAGCAGAGCGCGGGGGCGCCTCCTGTGCCGCAGCCTGTTTCTGCGCAGACGCAGCGGGTAGCGCTCGCATGTGGGATCCGCATCGCGAGACGGAGGGTGGGAGATGGCTGCTGAGGGAACGACGCACGGCGACGCACGGCGACGAGCGGACTACCGTCCGGTCGGCGCAGACAAGCGCACGTCCTGGTTCGCGACGCTCAAGCGGACCGTGCTGGAGTTCAGCGAGGACGGCATGACCGACTGGGCGGCGGCGCTCACCTACTACGGGCTGCTGTCGCTGTTTCCCGCGTTGATCGCGCTCGTCTCGATCCTGGGGCTGTTCGGCGATCCGCAGTCGACGACGAAGACGATCACCGACGTCGTCACGCAGCTCGGCCCCAGCTCGGCGGCGGACACGTTCTCCGGGCCGATCGAGTCCATCACGTCGAAGCGCAGCTCCGCCGGGATTTTGTTCGTGGTGGGTCTCGCGGTGGCGCTGTGGGCGGCCTCCGGCTACGTCGGCGCGTTCATGCGCGCCTCGAACGTGATCTACGAGACGCCGGAGGGACGGCCCTTCTGGAAGCTGCGCCCGCTGCAGCTGCTCGTGACGCTCGCGATGGTCGTGATGCTCGCGCTCGTCGCGCTCGCGCTCGTGCTGACAGGACCGGTCGTCGACGCCGTCGCCGGTCCGCTGGGCGTCGGCGACACCGCCGTCTCGATCTGGAACGTCGCGAAGTGGCCGGTGCTGCTGCTGGTGGTGATCCTGATGTTCGCGGTGCTGTTCCACGCCTCGCCGAACGTGAAGCTTCCCGGCTTCAAGTGGGTCACGCCTGGTGCGGTCGTGGCCGTCGTGGTGTGGCTGATCGCGTCGGCGGCGTTCGCGTTCTACGTCGCCAACTTCGGCTCCTACGACAAGACGTACGGGACGCTCGGCGGGCTCGTGGCGCTGCTCGTGTGGCTGTGGATCACGAACCTCGCGCTGCTGTTCGGCATGGAGCTCAACGCCGAGCGCGAGCGCAGCCGCGAGCTCGAAGCCGGGGTTCCCGGGGCCGAACGAGAGCTCCAGATGGATGCGCGGGACGAGCCGAAGCGACAGCAGACGACCTGATCCGGCGTCGCCGTTTTGACGCCCGGGTCACCGGGTAACGACAGCGCCGGCACACCACGACCCAAGGAGTTGGACATGGCTGAGTTGACGAAGCTGGAGAGCAAGCTGGCCGAGGTGCTCGGACTCGCGATGGCGGCGCAGAAGGCGACGGAGCACGTCGCTGGGCTGCTCGAGGACGACGATCAGAAGCTGCGGTCTCAGCTCGAGCGGATGAACGACGAGGCCAAGGAGACCGAGGAGCGCTGCACCGAGGTCGCCGGCAGCTTCAACGGCAAGAAGACGGCGATCGTCGAGCAGGCGCACGAGACGCGCGACGAAGCCAGCGAGATGATGAAGACCTACCTCGCCGGCGAGGACGACCCGCTCGACGGCTTCGAGTTCCTCACGATGGCCGAGGCCGGCGAGGTCGGCCACTGGGCGATCGTCGAGAAGCTCAACGAGAAGGCAGACGACGAGAACGTCGCCGAGCTCGTCGAGTGGGCGCTGCCGATCCAGCGACGTCACTTCGACGCCGTGCTTGCCGGCTCTCTGGAGCTGGCCGCCGAAGAGGACCCGAACGAGATCGAGGACTAGCTGCGAGAAGCGGCGAGCGACGCGCCGGGGTCCGCTGTGAGCCTGACAACCGCCCAACGCATGTCGGTGTGGGTCGCCACGGGACCGCACCCTCCCGCCCTGCCCGAGCTGGAGGGGGACGTCCGTGCCGACGTCGCCGTGCTCGGCGGCGGGATCGTCGGCATCACGACGGCGCTGCTTCTGAAGGAGGCCGGCATGCGCGTCGTGTTGCTCGAGGCCGGCCGGCTCGCCTGCGGCGTCAGCGGCTACACGACGGCGAAGGTCTCCTCCCAACACGGATTGATCTATGCCCAGCTGTGCTCGTCCTTCGGTGCCGATGCGGCGCGCACGTACGGCCAGGCAAACGAGGCCGCGCTGGCCTGGATCGCCGCACGGGTGGCGGAGCAGGAGATCGCCTGCGACTTCCGTCGACAGGCCTCGTACGCCTATGTCACCTCCGACGCGAAGCGCTCGCAAGTCGAGCGTGAGGCGGAGGCCGCCGTGGCGGCCGGGCTGCCTGCCACGCTGGTGGATACGACGCCGCTGCCGTATCCCGTCGCGGCCGCCGTCCGCTTCGAGAACCAGGCGGAGTTCCATGCGCGCAAGTACCTCCTCGCGCTCGCCGAGCAGCTGCCGGGCGATGGCTGCCACGTGTTCGAGCGCTCCCGCGCGGCCGAGGTCGACACGCACGGCGAGTGCCGCGTCCGGACGCCCGGCGGACACGTGATCGCCGACCGCGTCGTGGTCGCGACCCATTACCCCTTCCTCGACCGCTCCCTCGCCTTTGCGCGCGTGCATCCGCAGCGCTCCTACGCGATCGCCTGCCGGATCCGCGAGCAGACGCCCGCGGGCATGCACATCAGCGGCGACTCGCCGACGCGCTCGATTCGCGCCGTCCCGATCGACAGCGGCGATGAGTTGCTGCTCGTCGGCGGCGAGGGCCACAAGACAGGCACGGGTGGAGACACGGAGGAGCGCTACCGACGGCTGGAGCGATTCGCGCGCGAGCACTGGGACGTCGCCTCGGTCGACTACCGCTGGTCCTCGCAGGACGGCGTCACGGTCGACTCGCTGCCCTACGTCGGCCGCATGAGCCCGTTCTCGGACCGTGTCCTGATGGCAACCGGCTTCGCGAAGTGGGGCATGACCGGTGGGACCGCAGCGGCTCTGCTGCTGACCGACCTGCTGTTGGGCCGTCCAAGCCCCTGGGCCTCGCTGTTCGATCCCAATCGCCTCACCCTGCGAGCCTCCGCACGCCGGCTGCTCAGCGAGAACGTCGAGGCCGGAGTGCGCTTTGTGCGCGATCGCATCACCAAACCGGGAACACGCTCGACTCGAGGACCTCCGGCCTGGAGAGGGCGGCCTCGTCCGCCTCGACGGCGAGAAGGTGGCCGGCTACCGCGACGAGGACGGCCAGCTGACAGCCGTCTCGCCGCGCTGCACCCATCTCGGCTGTCACGTCAGCTGGAACGCCGCGGAGCGCAGCTGGGACTGCCCCTGCCACGGCTCCCGCTTCGCGCCCGACGGCGAGGTGCTGGAGGGGCCGGCGCTGCACCGGCTCGAACGCAAGCCGCTGCACCGCTGACCGCTGCGCCGCATCAGGCGGCGCGCGTCTCCGTACGGACCTTCGCGATTCGCGTGCCGGCTGCATGGGGACTCCCAGAGGGAACAGCGGCGAGACGAGAGGGGCGAGACATGAAGGCGGTCACGTACCACGGCAAGCGCGACGTACGCGTCGACACGGTTGCCGATCCGACGATTCAGGAGCCGACCGACGCGATCGTTCGCATCACCTCGACGGCGATCTGCGGCTCGGACCTCCATCTCTACGAGGTGCTCGGCGCGTTCATCGACGAGGGCGACGTGCTCGGCCACGAGCCGATGGGCGTCGTCGAGGCGGTCGGCTCCAAGGTCGAGCAGATCGCGGTCGGCGACCGCGTCGTCGTCCCGTTCAACATCTCCTGCGGACACTGCTGGATGTGCGACCAGGGGCTCATGACGCAGTGCGAGACGACGCAGGTGCGCAAGCAGGGCAAAGGCGCCGCGCTGTTCGGCTACACGAAGCTCTACGGGCAGGTGCCCGGTGGACAGGCCGAGCTGCTGCGCGTGCCGCAGGCGCACTTCGGTCCCGTCAAGGTGCCGGAGGGCCCGCCGGACGAGCGCTTCCTCTACCTCTCCGACGTGCTGCCGACTGCCTGGCAGGCGGTCGAGTACGCCGCGATCCCCGACGGCGGCAGCGTCGCCATCTACGGTCTCGGTCCGATCGGCCAGATGTGCTGCCGCATCGCCGCCTACCGTGGGGCTGAGCGCGTCTTCGGCATCGATCTCGTGCCCGAGCGGCTCGCGCTCGCTGCCCGCCATGGCACCGAGGCGATCGACCTGCGCAAGCACGACGACGTGCCTGAGCACCTGCGCTCGCTGACCGACGGCCGCGGCCCCGACGCCGTGATCGACGCGGTCGGCATGGAGGCGCATGGCGCGCCGTTCGGCAAGCTGGCCCAGGACCTCGCCGCGCTGCTGCCCGACGCGGTCGCCGCCAAGCTCGTCGAGAAGGCGGGCGTCGATCGCCTCACGGTCCTGCACGAGGCGATCGACACGGTGCGCCGCGGCGGCACGATCTCGCTCAGCGGCGTCTACGGCGGTCAGCTCGACCCGCTGCCAATGATGCACTTGTTCGACAAGCAGATTCAACTGCGGATGGGTCAGGCGAACGTCAGGCGCTGGATCGACGACTTGCTCCCGCTCGTCACCGGCGAGGACGACCCGCTGAGCGTCGAGGACCTCGCCACGCACCGCCTCCCGCTCGCGGAGGCCCCGCACGCCTATGAGATCTTCCAGAAGAAGCAGGACGGCGCGATCAAGATCGTGCTGGAGCCCTGAGCGTCGCGCGCTCAGCCCTCAACGCCCGTCGCGGCGTGTGAGGTGCCGACCGGCTTCGACTCCGGCGAGCCGCGCTGGCGCAGGTAGACAGCGAAGATCGCCATCGAGCCGACCGCGAGGAACTCGGACTGCCAGTTCTGCAGCGTGCGCTCCCAGAAGTCGGCGCGCGTGAGGTACTCGCCCCACGAGATCGCCCCCTGGCCGTGCTCGGCCTGCTCCTGGTTGAAGACGACGACGCCGGTGAGCGACTGGCCGAGCCACGACAGCAGCCAGATCGTCGTCATCAGCAGCAGCAGCGAGTTCGAGTAGACGAAGGTGCGCACGCCGCCCACGCGGGCCCACAGCGGCGAGTCCTCCTTGGCATGGCGCCCGACGTGCTGCTCGCGGTCGCTCTCGGTCCCTGCCTTGCCCGGTTCCTTCGACTCCGGCGAGCCGCGCTGGACCAACCACACGGTCACGAAGATGAAGAGCGTGAACTGGAGGTACTCCGACTGCCAGTTCTCCAACACCGCCACGCCGAAGTTGGACGAGGTGACGTAGTGCCCCCACGTGACCGCGTCCTCGTGGTGCGTCAACTGGTCCGCGTTGTAGCCGTGCCAGCCGGCGATCGACTCGAACCCGAGCGCGAGCAGGAACAGCGCCCCGAACGCGAGCGAGAGCCCGTTGTCCTTGACGAAGCGCCGCATCGCCTCAGCGCTCGAGCAATCCGACGAGCGAGTAGCCGACGATGCCGAGCACGATCACGGTCAGGTAGATGAGGAACATCGTCCGCATGCCGCCCCGTGACATACCCGCGAAGCGCACGTCCTCACTCGGGATCCTGGCTGCCCAAAGCCACTCGCCGCCATGACCAGCGGTAGGCTCCAGATGTCAGCGCAGCGACCACGGAGGCACAACGGACGATGAGCGAGCCGAGAGGCTTCGGGCCTGGTGACCTGTTCGAGATGCGCGAGAGCCGCCGGGCCGACACGGTCGTCGTGTCGCTCGCGGGCGAGCTGGATCTCGGCACGGCCGACGAGGTCCACCAACGGCTCGCCGAGCTGCGCGACGCGCGACAGGCGGTCGTGCTCGACCTCGACGAGCTGACGTTCATGGACTCCACCGGCATCCGACTCGTGCTGAGCGCGTGCGAGGACGCCGCCGAGCACGACTGGAGCTTCCGTGTGACGCGCGGATCCGAGCGCGTGCGCCACGTGCTCGAGGTGGCGCGGGTGATTGATCGCCTGCCCTACGACGACCCTGACGAGGCATGACCGTTCCGCGGCGCGCGCGACGGCGCACGCTGCCGCGCGACCCCAGCGCCGTGGCGCTCGCCCGGCGCGCGATGGAGGAGCATGGCGGCGCGCTCTCCGGGGAGGAGCTTGACGTCGCGCGGCTGCTCGTCTCGGAGCTCGTCACGAACGCGGTCCGCCACGGCGCCGGCGAGGACGTCGTCCTCGCGATCCACGTCGACAACGCACGAGCGCGCGTCGAAGTGCACGACGCAGGCGCACAGCGCCCGCGCCGGCGTGCCGCAGCCGGCGCCGAGGGCGGCTTCGGCCTTAACCTCGTCGCCTCGCTTGCCAGCCGGTGGGGCGCCGATCCCGGCGCCGGCGTGTGGTTCGAGCTCGACCGCGTGGGCGAGCGCCGTGCCCATCGCGAGGAGTCGGCGGGGCCGTTCGAGGGCACGCACTCGGCGCTCGCTCCGCCCCGCTGGTCGGCATACACGGCGGCGGGCGCCGCCGTGACGGCCGCACTCGCCGCCCTCGACCTCGCCCTCGGGCAGAGCGTGCTCCTGACCGCGCTGCTCGTGCTGCCCGCGCTCGCCTGCGCGCTGCTCGCGCGCTGGGGCGACACAGCGACCGTCGGCGGCCTGGGCCTCGTGCTCGCCCTGCTGAGCGCCTTCCGGGACGGGGACACGACGAGCGCCGAGATCGTGGCGCTCGTGGTCGTGGCACTGGGCGGCACGCTGGCGGTGCTCGTCGCGCTGCTGCGTGCCGCCGCGGAAGTCAACCTGCGGCGCTTCCGCCTGCTGAGCGCAGTCGCCGACGTCGGCAACGAGGTGACCGCGCTCGAAGGCGCCGTCGCGCGGCTGCTCGACATGCTGACCCCCGACTTCGCCGACGCCTGCGCGATCGACGCCTCGATCGACGGTCGCGACCGTCGTCTCGGCCTCCGTCCCCGCGGGGCCGAGGAGGCCATCGAGCAGGCGCTGCGCAGCGGCCCGGAGACGTCGCGGCTCGTGCTGCCGCTGCGCGCCCGCGGCCGCACGATCGGAACGCTGTCGGCGATGCTCGACGTCTCCGGCCGCCGCTACTCGCCGTCGGACGTCGCGTTTGCCGAGGTGTTCGCCGGACGCGTCGCGGTCGTGCTCGACAACGCCGGGTTGACGAGCGAGCTCGACGCCGCCGAACGTCAGCTCGGCACGGTCCTCGACGGGCTCGCCGAGGCGGTCACGGTGACAGACGCGAACGGACGCACGGTGTACGCCAACGAGGCGGCGGTCGCGCTGCTGCGCCTCGGCAGCGCGAGCGAGCTGACGGATGCGTCGCCTGGCGAGACGATGGACCGCTACGACGTCTTCGACGAGACGGGCAACCCGGTCGAGCTGCAGCAGCTGCCGGGCGCTCGGGTGCGGGCGGGCGAGCGTAACCCGGAGCCGATGCTCGTTCGCAACATCGTGAAGGCGACCGGCGAGGAGCGCTGGCTGCTCAACAAGACGACGGCCATCACGGACGCGCAGGACCGGGTCGTCCGTGTCGTCAACGTCATCGAGGACGTCACCGAGGCCAAGCGCGCGGAGCTCGCCCAGCGCCTGCTTGCGGAGGCAAGCGACGCGCTCGCCTCCTCGCTCGACTACGAGATGACGCTCCAGCGCGTCGCCGAGGTCGCGGTTCCCGCCCTCGCCGACTGGTGCGGCGTCGACCTTCCGGGTCCCGGCGACTCCGTCCAGTCGGTTGCGATCGCGCACGTCGAGCCCGCGAAAATCGCGCTCGCGCGGCGGTTGCGGGCCCGCTATCCGGTGCGCCTCGGCGAACCCGAAGGGCTCTCGAGCGTGATCCGCGGCGATCCGAGCGTGGTCGTCTCGGCGATCCCCGACGCCGACCTCGTCGCCTACGCACGCGACGAGGAGCATCTGACGATGCTGCGGGCGATCGGCTTCTCCGCGCTGGCGATCGTCCCGCTCGTCGCCGGCGGACAGACGCTCGGCGCGCTGACGCTTGTGCGCTCGACGCCGGGCCGGCCGTTTGACGAGGCGGACGTCCAGGTCGCCGAAGAGCTCGGGCGGCGTGCCGGCACCGCGGTCGTCAACGCGCGCGTCTACACCGAGCGCTCCGCGATCGCCGCGACACTCCAGCGCGGCCTGCGGCCGCCGGAGCTGCAGGCGCCGTCCGGGTTCGCGATCGCCACCCACTACGAGGCGGCCGGCTCGATGAACGAGGTCGGCGGCGACTTCTACGACGCCTTCCCGACCGACGACGGCTGGATGCTCGTCGTCGGCGACGTCGCCGGCCACGGCGCCGAGGCCGCCGCGCTGACCGCGCTCGCGCGCTACACGCTGCGCAGCGCGGGCCAGCTCACACGCGACCCAGGACGTGCAGCGCAGCAGCTGAACGCGACGCTGCGCGACCTGCCGCAGATGTCGCTGTGCACGGCCGTCTGCGCGAAGCTGCTGACGGAGGACGACGGGCGGGCGCGACTGACGCTGGCGAACTGCGGCCATCCGCGGCCGCTGCTGCTGCGCGACGGCGCCGTTTGCGAGCTCGGCGAGGCCAGTCCGATGGCAGGCGCCTTCGACACCGGCGAGTGGGTCTGCGCCGACGTCGTGCTCGAGGTGGGCGACGTGCTCGTGCTCTACACAGACGGGGTGCTCGACACGGTCGGCACGGAGGAGCGTTTCGGCGCCGAGCGGCTGCACGCGGCGCTCCGGTCGGCGGAAACGGTAGAGCCGAGCGGCCTGGTCGAGCACCTGGCGCACACGCTCGAGGGCTTCCGGCACGGTCCCCAGCGCGACGACACGGCGATCGTCATGGTGCGGTTCCTCGGCTCTTGATCGCAGACCGCGGCGACGACCAGTGCGCCCGCGGGCGCAACGTCTGCTGCGCGGCGGTGTTCTGTTCAGCGGTGGACACGAAGCCGCACATCGCGTCACTCCGCGTCCCCCGTTGCCCGGCGCTCGTCGCGTTCGCACTCGCCTGCGTGCTTGTGGGGGTCGGCGCGTCCGGGACCGCCGGCGCAGTCGAGCTGGGCATCTCCGACTCTGACGCGCCAACGGTCATCGAGCCGTTCTGGGACGGGCTGCACGTAACCCGTGCGCGCATCGTCGTGCCGTACGACGTAGCGACGACGACCGGCGACGCCGGCACCCAGCGGCGCGAGAGCTTCGAGGCGTATCGCATCAATGCAGCAGCTAAGGGCGTGAGCCTGCTCGTGGTCTTCGCGACCGAGCGTGGACGTGCGCGCGCCCGGCACCGATGACCCGGTCGCGCCGAGCGCCGACGAGTTCGCTGCGGCGTTCGCGGCGTTCCGCGCGCGCTACCCCGACGCGACGACGATCGCCGCCTGGAACGAGCCGAACAACCGCGACGCGAGCGGCTATCCGCTCGGCTCCAACCCGCAGCTGGCAGCCGACTACTGGCTGCACGCGAAGGCGATCTGCCCGAGCCGACTGCACGCTCGTGGCCGGCGACTTCGCTGGGATTCCGGGCGACGACGCGTACGTCGACGCCTACCAGGCCGAGCTCGGCGCAACGGATCGCCGGAGGTGTGGGCCTTCCACGCGCACAGCGACGTCAACCGCTTCCAGGTCGTCGGCGCCAGCGACGCGCGCGTGACGCGCTACTACCTGAGCAAGCTGCAGGGCCAGTGGGCCGGAGCGCGCATCTGGATCGACGAGGTCGGCGCTCGCTTCCGCGACGCGAGCGGGCTCGTGTGGGGCGACGCCTCGCAGCGCGACAGCGCCGGGCTGTTGCTGGGGCTCGCGACGCTCGACCCCCGCATCGACGCGATCTACTACTACAACTACTCGAACCAGTGCGCGACGCCGGGCGGCTGCGCGGTGCAGGACCGCGGCCTCGTCTCGCCCAGCCCGTTCGACGGCCAGCCGCCCTTCTACGACAGCCGCGAACCGCCGCCGCGCCGCGTACGACGTGATCGCCGACGCGGGGCCCCGTGATCTTGCCCGTCGCCGCGCTGCCGCCCGCCGTGACGATCGACCAGCCGGTGCAGGGCGCCGCGCTGCGCACCTCCACCCCGCTGTTCGGTGGCCGAGCCGCCACGACGATCAACGCGGAACCGGCGGTGACACTCGAACTGTTCCCCGGCGCCGGCGACACGCAGAGCAGCGCGCCGTTGCAGACGGCGGTCGCGCCGGTCACGGGCGGGCAGTGGGCACTGACGGCCGCACCGCTGCCGGATGGCATCTACACCGCTTCGCGCGCAACAGGCCGGGAACCCGGGCACGACCGGGATCAGCGACGACGTCGTCTTCACGGTCGACACCGTCGCGCCGACGTCCGCGATCACGAGCGGACCGGGCGCGATCAGCGGCGCGCACAGCCAGGAGATCGCGTTCGCCGCCTCGGAGCCAGGTGTCACGTTCAGGTGCGCGGTCGACGGGCGTCAGTCGAAGCCGTGCGTCTCGCCTGTGCGGCTTGCACACCTGAAGCTCGGTCGGCACACGTTCGCGATCCGCGCGACGGACGCCGCCGGCAACGTCCAGCGCGTGCCGACCCGGCGCCGCTGGCGCGTCGTGTCGCTGGCGACCGCGCTCGTGCCGCGGCTCGCGGACGTCGGGCAGGTGCTGTCAGGCGGTCTGCCGATCGCCGCCGCGTGCGCCGACCGCTGCCGCATCTCCGCGCGCCTCGACCTGCCGGGCCGAGGCGATCCACTCATGCGCGTCGCGGTGGTCCGCACGCGGGCTGGAGCCTTCGCGCTGCGGCTGAGACCGACCGGCTCCACTGCGGCTGCGCTCGGGGCGACGGCAGGCGCGCGGGCACGGCTCACGCTTGTCGTGCGCGCACGCGGCTCGGAACCCGTCGCGGTGACGCGGACGATCGCACTTGTGCGCGGGACGCTCAGGACAGTCGCGGCGCACGGGCTGCCGGTCACGGTGGCGTGCTCGAGCGCGTGCTCTGCGCGCAGCGCCCTGTGGGTCGCGCATGCGCTGGCGCGCCGCATCGAGGCCACAGGTCAGGTGGTGTCAGGCGGCCGCCAAGGACTGCCACGCGGCGCACGCTACGTCTCGCTCGGCACACGGCGCGCGCAGCGTGGCGGCGCGGGTGCAAATGATCTGACGCTGCCGATCGGTCGCATCCCGCGTGCGCGCCTGAGCAGGCTCGGCGGCACGGCAGCCGTCCGCGTCACCGCATCGGCCGGCGGTCCGGACACCCCGGATCGGGCGTTCTCGTTGCCGCTTGCACTGTCGCGCTGAGGCCGTCGCGTCACACCTCGAACTCGGCGCCGAACGGCATCCAGTGCTCGGAGGCGAATGACAGCGACGCCCTGCGCACCGTCGTGGCCATCCGCGCGTTGATCGCACTCATGTCCTCGAAGATCGCTCGCACCAGCGTCTCCGCGTGCGCCTCAGGCCCGAGCGCGAGCACGGCGGCCGCCTGGAGCATCTGCTGCTGTGTGCGCGCGTCCGCCGTTCGCCCCGTCGCCAGGATCGCAGCAAGCGCGACCGGGTGCCCGTCGACGCAGAACGCGCCGAAGCGCGACACGAACGCGAGGATCTCGTCGAAGGCGGTGTCGCTCTCGTCGACCTCGAAGCGCGTCCGCAGCCGACCCAGTCGATAGCTGAGCTCCGACCACGTGAGCTGCGTGCACTGCGCCTCGGTGACCCACAGCACCGTGGCGCACACCGCCGTGCCCGGACTCGGGAACAGCGTCGCCGGCATCGCGCCGTAGAACGCCGGCTGTGCGGAGACGCCGACGTCGAAGTCGTGCAGGCGGCCGGTCAGCGCCAGCACCGTGCGGTCCTCCTCGTGGGGGAAATGGGCGAACTTGAGCTCCAGCGTCTCGGGAGCGGCATTTGAGCCGAAGGCGAGCAGCGGGAGCCGTCCGTGCGCGGGCGAACTGAAGCGCTCCAGGACCCATTCCCGCTCCGCCGCGCCCATCTCCGCCAGGTGCTCGACGCCGTCCGGCCTCAGCAGGTAGGACCCCATCGGCCGGGTCCATGGATATGAGAGGGCACGGGCGAACGCGGCCGCGTCGTAGATCCGGGGCGGGATCGCTGCCACGAGGCGCTCGATGAAGAGTTCGAACCCTCGGTCGTCCAGCGCGAGGCGTTCCCGCAGCTCGAGCTCGGGGATCCGCGGCCACCGCCATGCGGTTTCGGGATGAGCACATCGTTCTGCTGACCCCATTGCTCTGCCAACCTGTCGATCGTCCATCGCTCCTAAAGACCTTAGGCTGCAACGGCGTCGGCGCGCGGCCGAAGCGCTGCCGTCGAGTACGCTCCGCTTTCGAGGGCGTCAATCGAAAGGGGTCCCCTTGCCCCATCTACGTCCATCCGAGCCGCCAGCCGCCGACGAGGGCGTCGTGCTCCGCCGCACCGCCGACGGCAAGGGCGACGCGGTCTTGGCCACGCGGTCGTTCGCGGGTGGTGACACCGTCATGGTCGGTTTCCTGATCGGGGCGCTGACGGGCAACGACTCGCACGCCACGCAGGTGGGTCCAGACCGCTGGGCGCGTCACGGCGGCTTGGGACCGAAGGTCAACCACTCGTGCGACCCGAACTGCGGGGTCCGCCTCAACGCTGGGCAGGCGTTCGACTTCGTGGCTCGCCGGCCGATCGAGGCCGGACAGGAGCTGACGTTCGACTATGCCATGCGCAACTTCACGATCGACCACTTCCCGACGGTGTGTTTGTGTGGTGCCGCGCGATGCCGCGGATCGGTCACCGGCTGGAAGGATCTGCCCGCGACGCGCAAGGCCGACTACGGCGAGCTCGTCGCGCCTTACCTGCGCGTGATGGATGAAGACATGTCGTCGGCGCTTCGGTAGGGCGCCTTCGCCGGCGCCGGTCAGCTCGCCGACAGCGCCGCGAGGCGCGCACCGCAAGCCGCGGCGACGTCGGCGAGATCGACGTCTGCGACGAGGCGCTGGTGGCGTTCGTGGCCGGGTGCGAGCGTGCGCAGCGCCTGGGTGTATGCACGGCGCGCGGCGGGCTCGTCACTGAGTGCGTCATAGGAGCGACCGAGCTGGAATGCGGCGAGCGCAAAGCTGGGATCGACGTAGAGCGCACGGCGCAGCGACGCGGCGGCAGTAGCTGCATCGCCACAGCTGAGGTGCGCGATGCCGCGGACGAAGTGCGCATCGGCGTCGAGCGGGTCGGCGGCGAGCACGCGCTCCGTGGCGGCGATCGCGTCCTCCAACCGGCCCGCGTCCGCGGCGGCGAGCGCGGTCGCCATCAGGTCCGCAGCCACCGGCTGGTCGTCGGAGCGTGCCGTACGCCAGCGGCGTGCCGTGGTCGTGGCGGCAGGGGGCGGCGAGGTCTCCCGTCTCCGGACCGGTATGCCGGCCCGCGTCGAATCGCGCGAGGTCCGTGAGGAAGGCAGCCGGCAGAGCCGGTCGGCGGCGCCGAGCAGCAGCATGCCGCCCGCGGCGAGCGCACGCTCGAGCCTGTCCACCACCCGCTCCACGGTGGCGGGGTCGAAGTAGATCAGGACGTTGCGGCACAGGATCAGGTCGAAGCGCTCCAGCGCCGGCATCGGATCGGTCACCAGGTTGTGCTGGCGGAACGTCACAAGGCTCCGCAGCGGCGCGCCGACGAGCAGATGCGCCCCGTCGGGATCGAAGTGGCGGTCGCGCAACGGCGTCTCGACGTGGCGAACGGAGCGTCCTCCGTAACGCCCGTGCTCGGCTCGGCGCAGCGCCGCGGCCGACAGGTCCGTCGCCAGCAGTGCGAGCGGCGGGCTCGCACCGAACGCCTCGCTCGCGAGGATCGTCAGCGTCCACGCCTCCTCGCCAGTGGAGCAGCCGGCGACCCACACGCGGATCCGCTCCGACCCGTCGTTGCGCGCGTTCGCGAGCAGGCCGTGCCAGTCGATCGCGTCGAGGTCCTCCCGCTGGCGGAAGAAGAACGTCTCGTGAACGGCGACCGCCTCGAGCAGTGTGGCGACGAACGCCTCGCCGCTCGTGGAGTCGCGTGCCGCCCGCAGCGCGCCGGAGGCGTCGACCGGCGGGTCGAGCTTCCCGAGCGCCGCACGCAACGAGTTGATGCGCTGCGGACCGTGGAGGACGATGCCACTGCGCTCGCGCACGAGGTCGGCGAGTTGCTCGAGTTGCTCACTCATCCGCGCGCGGGGGACAGCTCCGACAGCGTCGACGCGATCTGCGCGGGCGGGAGCGCCCGCGCGCCGGCCTCCACCGCGGCCCGCGGCATGCCGTAGATGCGCGAGGTCGCCTCGTCCTGCGCGAGCAGCAGCCCGCCGGCGGCCTGCACCGCGGTCGCGCCCTTCGCGCCGTCGCGTCCCATGCCGGTCAGGACGACCGCGACGGCGTCGGCGCCGAGCACAGCCGCGAGACTCTCCAGCAGCAGGTCGGCGGAGGGCCGATGGGGCCCGGCGACGGTCCGGCGGTCGAGCGCGAGCATCCGCGAGGGCGCGAGCACGAGGTGGGCGTCCTCGGGAGCGAGCCACACGCCCGGCTGCAGCGGCGCGCCGTCCCGTGCCATCGCGACGGGCAGGGCGACAGCGTCGTCGAGCATCCGCAGGAGCCCGTCGACGAAGCCGGTCGCGATGTGCTGGACGACGAGGATCGGAAGCGTGAAGCCGACTGGCAGCGCGCGCAGGATCTCGGCCAGCACGGCGGGTCCTCCGGTCGAGGCGCAGATGCCGATCGCCCGCGCCGGCCGTTCCGCGTCGGTGGCGGACCCGACCGCCGGGACGGCCACGCTCATCGCCCGATCAGCCGCTCGACCGTGTCGAGCAGCGCGCGCTGGTCGAAGCGGTCCTTCGTGACGTACGCGTCGGCGCCGGCTTCGAGGCCGCGGCGGCGGTCATCCTCGCTGCTGAGCGAGGTCACGACGACGACGGGCAGCGAGGCGAGCGCCGGCTCGCCTCGGACCCGTCGCAGCAGCTCCAGACCGCCCATCTCGGGCATCTCGAGGTCGGTGACCACGAGGCTGATGTCGGCATCCGCGGCGAGCTGCTGAAGCGCGGCGACACCGTCGCCAGCCGTCACGACGCGGTAGCCGGCGGCTTCGAGGATGCTGCGCTGCAGCTCGCGCACGGTGAACTGGTCGTCGACGACGAGCACCGTGCGGACGTCGGGGACGGAGACCTGCGCGGTCTCGGGCACGACCGGGCGCCGGATCGACGCGCCCGCGGCCGCGACCGCCGGGTCGACGACGAGCGCGATGCGGCCGTCGCTGAGGATCGCGCCGCCGAGGTAGCCGCGGCGCCTGCCGAGCAACGGTCCGAGGCTCTTGACGATCACCTCCTCCTCGCCGAGCAGCTGGTCGCACGCGAGCGCGACGGTCGTGCCCGCATGACTGATCACGAGGGCGGGCGCGTGCGGCGGCAGCTCACCGGCGCCGCCGAGCGCGACCGCCAAGTCGCCAAGCGGGATCGACTCGCCCCGCAGCACGATCGATGGCCGTCCGGCAAGCGAGGTCGTCTCCTCCGCGATCACGACCTCCTCTACGCGCGAGACGGGGAGGGCGAAGACCTGGCCGAGGCGCTCCACGAGCAGGACGTGCAGGACGGCGAGCGTGAGCGGCAGGACGAGCGTGATCGTGGTGCCGCGCCCCGGCTCGCTGCGCGCCTCCAGCGCGCCGCCGAGCCCCTCGACGTGCGCCTTGACGGCGTCGAGCCCGACGCCGCGGCCCGCGACGCCGTCGACGCGCTCCGCCGTCGAGAAGCCGGGCTGGGCGAGCAGGCCGACGAGCGAGTCGTGTTGGCCGGCCTCGCGCAGCAGCTCCGCGGAGACACCGCGACCGTCGTCGGCCACCTCGATCGCGACGCGCCCACCGCGCTGCTCGGCGCGCAGCTCGATCCGGCCGCGCGCAGGCTTCCCAGCCGCGAGGCGCTCGTCCGGCGGCTCGACTCCGTGGGCGATCGCGTTGCGCAGCAGGTGCACGAGCATGTCCGACAGCCCGTCGAGGATCGTGCGGTCGAGCTGCGTCTCGACGCCGTGCAGCGACAGCCCGACCTCCTTGCCCTCCGCAACGGCGAGGTCCCTCACGTAGCGAGGCAGCCCGCCGGTGATCGCCGAGAGCGGCAGCGCGCGCAGCTCGATCGCCGCGTTCTGAAGCTCGTCGAGCAGCACCTCGCCGCGGTCGAGCGCCTCGCCGACCTGCTCGTCGCCGTGCGAGCCCAGCAGATGTCCGAGCGTGCGCTGGTGCAGCACGGCACCGCCAACGGTGTCGAGCACGCGGTCGACCTTGGCAGCCGAGACGCGGATCGACTGGTCGAGCCGTGGCGCCGGCGCATTCGGGACGGAGGACGCGACGGGAGCTGGCTGCGATACCGGCGCCGGTGTCGGTGCGTCCACGGCCTGCAGCTCGAGCAGCACCTGCTCCACGACGACCTCCTCGCCGGCGACCGCGCGGCGCATGGCGTCGGCGGCGCTCAGCAGCGGAGCCGCCATGCTGACGGGAACCGGCTCCTGAGCCTTGCGCACCTCGCTGAGCAGCTCCTCGGCTGCATGGGCGATCGTCCGCACCTCCTCCAGGCCGACGAGGCCGGCGCCGCCTTTGAGCGAGTGGACATCGCGAAACAGCGCGTCGGTCGCGTCGGATGGCGGCGTGCCGGCGTCGATCGCGAGCAGCGTGGAGACGACGCGGTCGAGCCGCTCGTTCGCCTCCTCGCGGAAGATCTCCAGCAGGCGTGTCGTGTCGACGCTCATGCGGCCAGCTCCGTCTCGAGCGTGCCGAGGACGGCCGCGAGGTCGATCACGCCGACGAGCACGCCGTCGAGCAGCACGCTCCCGCGCAGGCGCCCGGACGCCGAGCCCTCGTCGAGCGGAGGCAGCTCCGCGACGTCGAGCACCTCGTCGGCGCCCAGACCCACGCCACCGTCGACGACCACGACGCGGCTCGGCGTGCCGCGCTCGACGCCCAGTACCGTGGCGAGGTCGAAGACGGGCAGCAGCGCTCCGTCGAGCGCGCGCAGCCCGAGCACGGACGCCGGCGCGCCCATGACCGGCGCGAGCCCCTCCATGTCGACGATCGAGCGAACGTCCTCGACCGGAAGCGCGTAGCGCTCGTCGCCGACCCGCAGATGGACGTGCACGTGGCTCACGGCATCCGCACGGGACGGCGAGCCGCGCCGGTCGCCTGCATCGTCAGGCCCTCGCGTGCGGGGTGGCGCCGTTCGTCGCGGCCAGCCCGTGCTGGGCGAGCGTCTCCTCGAGCTCCTGCACCAGCACGTCGACCTGGTCGGTGACAGCCGCGCGCTGGCGCTGGTCGCCGGCCAGCTCCTCGGCCGCCTTGCGGATCTCGAGCATCGTGCTCGTGACCTGGCTGGCAGCGTCCTTCTGCTGATCGGTCGCCTGGATGCTGTCGTCGAGCACCCCGGCGGTCGTGCGCATCAGCTCGCCCACGTCGCGCGCCTGACGGGCGCCCTGCTCGGTGGCCATGATCGTGGCGTTCGTCTCGTCCTGGATCGCGGTGACGATCTCGCGGATCGACTCGGTCGAGCGCACGCTGCGCTCGGCCAGCTTGCGCACCTCGCTGGCGACGACCGCGAAGCCGCGGCCCGCCTCGCCGGCGCGCGCGGCCTCGATCGCCGCGTTGAGCGCAAGCAGGTTCGTGCGCTCGGCGATGTCGTTCAGCAGCGAGAGCACGTCGCCGATCTTCTGGCTGCGCTCGCCGAGTGCGAGCGAGCGCTCGGAGATCGTGCGGACGTGGTCCTGCATCTCGCTCATCGTCTGTCCGGTCTGGTCGGCGGCGGAGGTCGCGGCCTGCGCGTTCTCGGCGATCGACGCCGCGGTCGCGCTCAGCTCCTCGATCGTCGTCGCCACCTCGCTGATCGCGGCCGCCTGCTCAGTCGTGGCGGCGGCGGTCTCGGTCGCGGACGCGCGCAGGTCGCCGAGCGCGATGGCGAGCGTGCCGGCCGTGCGCTTGATGCGATCGAGCAGGCGGTCCAGCAGGCGCACGGCGTACGCCAGCAGCAGGAGCATCGCGACGGCCGCGATCACGCCGATCACGAGCGTGAGGACCCGCCCGTTGTGCGCGGTCGCGATCGCGTCGGTCTCGGTCTGGTCCTCCTCGCGGCTCTGCTGCTCGGCGAGCGGATCCAGCACGGACTCCTCAAGCGTCCCCGCCGCCGTCGTGTAGCGCTCGAGCGCCGCCTGCGCCTCCGGCGTGCCTGCCACCCGCAGCAACTCGGCCTCCGGCCCGGAGACCAGGTGCGTGAAGCGCGTCAGCGCGGCGTCGTAGGGGCGCGTGTCGTCGCCGTCATCGAGCGCGTGGGCGCGGGCGCGGCGCATGACGGTCGTGAAGTGCGCCTGCGAGGCGGCCAGCTCGGAGGGGTTCGGCTGCGCGCCGCTCAGCGCCGTCTCGCTCACGAGCACCGCACGATCGAGGACGGCCTCCTTGCCCTCTTGGATGTCGCGGATGGCGTCCCCGTGGACGATGGTGCTCCGATATGCGCCCTCCGCTTTGTCGTAGCGCCACACCGCGATCGCGATCGTGGCGCAGAAGAGCAGGAGGATGACACCGCCCACCGCGGCGATCCGGTGTGAAGGGGTCTCAAGCCACCTGCGGGTTGACGGCATCGGTGTTCCCTTCAAGAGACGTGACAGTTCCCCGACCAGGGGTTTGGTTGCAGCCGTTCGGCGCCGATAGGACTGTGAACGCTGACTGGACTATTTCTGTGCCCCGTTACCGAATCCTGGTCGTAGACGACTCCAAACTTGTGCACGAACTCGCGCGTGTGGCGCTTGAGTCCGTGGCCGGCTGGGACGTCCGCTGTGCGGACTCCGGCGCCGAAGCGCTCCGGCTCGTCGCCGCCGAGCGGCCTGACGCGGTGCTGCTCGACGTCGAGATGCCGGAGATGGACGGGCCCGCGACGCTTGCGGCGCTGCGTTCGCGCCCAGGTTCGGCGGACATGCCGATCCTCTTCCTCACCGGCCACGACGAGCCGGCGGAGCGCTCGCGGCTCGCGGCGCTTGCGGTCGACGGCGTGCTGTCGAAGCCGTTCGAGGTCGACGCGCTGGCGGGCGAGGTCGCCAACACGCTCGGGTGGACGCGATGAGCGAGCCGGCGCCGACCGTGCCGCCATCGCTCGCAGGGATCTGGGAGCGCCATTACGCCGGCATCCTCCAACAGGTGGCGGTGCTTGAGGACGCCGCCGTTGCACTGATGCGCGACGGGCTCGAGGACGACCAGCGCGAGGAGGCCAAGCGCGAGGCGCACAAGCTCGCGGGCTCGCTCGGTACGTTCGGGCTCGCCGGAGCCTCCGCACAGGCGAGCGAGGTGGAACGACTGCTCGACGAGAGCACGCTGCTCGGTCCGTCGTCCGTTCCACGCTTCTCGGAGCTCGTCGTCGGCATCCGCGACGCCGTGCGCGACACGCCCACGACGGCGCCCGTGACGACCCCCGACGACGTCCCGTCCGCCCACGAGACCGCGCCGCGGCTTCTGATCGTCGAGGACGACATCCCGCTGGCCGAACGGCTCGGGTCCGAGGCGGTGCGGCGCGGCATGCGCGTCGAGATCGCCGCGTCACCCGCCGAGGCCCGCGCAATCGCCGACCGCTTCCCGCCCGACGGCGTCCTGCTCGACCTCACCTTCGAGGCGGGCACCGCCGACGCATACGAGCTGCTGTCTGAGCTGACCGGCGCCACGCCTCCGGTGCCCGTGCTCGTCTCGACGATGCGCGACACGCTCACCGACCGCGTCGAGGTCGTGCGCCGCGGAGGCCGCGGCTTCGTCACCAAGTCGCTCCCGCCCCAGCACGTGATCGACCAGCTCACGCAGCTCATCGAGCGGGAGCACGCGCCCGAGACGACGCTGCTCGCCGTCGACGACGACCCTGTCGTGCTCGACACAGTGCGCGCGCTGCTCGAGCCGCACGGCATCCGCGTCGTCACGCTCAATGACCCGCTGCGCTTCTGGAACGAGCTGGACCGCCTGCGTCCGGACGTGATCCTGCTCGACGTCGACATGCCGGGCGTGACCGGCATCGAGCTGTGCCGCGTCCTGCGCAACGAGACGCGCTGGGCGACGGTGCCCGTGCTCGTGCTGACGGCACGACGCGATCCGGCGTCGATCGAGCGCATCTTCGCCGCGGGCGCCGACGACCATCTCGCCAAGCCCGTCATCGAACGGGAGCTGCTGACGCGCCTGCGCAACCGCGTGGAGCGCCAGCAGCTGCACCGGGCACTGGCCGAGACCGACGGCCTCACCGGCGTGCCGAACCGCCACACCTCCACGCAAGGGCTGGACCGGCTGCTGCGGCTCGCCTCCCGCTACGAGCAGCCGCTCGCGCTCGCCGCGCTCGACCTCGATCGCTTCAAGCAGGTCAACGACGAGCACGGACACGCGGCCGGCGACGCGGTGCTGCGGCGCTTCGGCGCGCTGCTGCTCGAGACCTTCCGCGGCGAGGACGTCGTCGGCCGCTGGGGCGGCGAGGAGTTCGTCGTCGGCATGTACGGCATGTCGGGCGCCAACGCGCGTCAGCGCCTGACCGACATGCTCGCGAGCTTCGAGCAGGAGGAGTTCGAAGGGGCCGAAGGGGCGCGCTTCTCCGTCGCCTTCAGCGCAGGTGTCGCCGCATACCCCGAGGACGGCGTCCAACTGGTCGCGCTCTACCAGGCGGCCGACACGGCGCTCTACCGCGCCAAGGCCGCCGGGCGGGGACGCGTCGCGGTCGCGTCCGAGGTGCCGCAGCCGGTCTCCTGACGCGGTCGTTGCTTCAGCAGCGTCGTGCACGGGAAGGAGTGCTTCATGCTTCCACGAGCAGCGAAGGTCATCGGCCCGGCGGACGGGAAGGCGGGCTCGCTGGGATCCATCGGCGTGCGCTTCCTGATCGACGGCGAGGAGTCCGGCGGCGGCTTCTCGCTCGTCGAGCATCCGATGCCGCCGCGAGCGCTGGCCGCGCCGATGCACCGCCACAGCCGGGAGGACGAGTACAGCTTCGTGCTGGAGGGACGGATGGGCGCGCTGCTCGGAGACGAGCTGCTCTTCGGCGAGCCGGGCGACCTGATCTTCAAACCCCGCGACCAGTGGCACACGTTCTGGAACGCAGGCGACACCCCCGCCCGCATCCTCGAGGTGATCTCCCCCGCCGGCTTCGAGCGCTTCTTCGACCAGCTCGTCGACCACAGCGGCGAAGGCGGGCCACCCGACCCCGACACGCTGCTCGCGCTCGCAGCCGACTACGGACTCGAGTTGGACCTCTCCAGCATCCCCGGCCTGCTGGAGGAGCACGGGCTCACGTTCGGGCCTGCCCCGGCCTGAACGCACACGGGATGGAAACCCTCTGGACGATTGGATATGAGCGGTTGCCGCCCGCGGCGCTCGTGGCCGAGCTGACGGCCGCCAGGATCGGTCGCGTACTCGACGTGCGCTACCGCCCTCAGTCGCGCAGGCCCGGAATGTCGAAGACCAAGCTTGGGAATCTGCTGGCCGCGCACGGGATCGCCTACGAGCACCACCGTGCGCTCGGCACCCCGCCAGCGATCCGGCCGCTGTACCGCACCGGCGCCGTGCGGCAAGCCGCGACCGCCTTCCGCGAGCACGTCGAGCAGACCGCCGCGGACGAGCTCGACGTGCTTGCGGCTCAGCTGGCGGCGCCAGACATGCCGCGGACCGCGCTGCTGTGCCTCGAGGCCGAGCCGGCACACTGCCATCGACGGGTTCTCGCCGAGCTGCTGCAGGAGCGCAGCCCCGAGCTGCGCGTGGTGGACCTCTGACGGTTCCGCGGTCGGCGAGCCCCGCGGCCTACGCAGCCGTCATGGGCCGGGAGGCATGCGTGGCCTCTCGAAAGGGACCGGGCTTCGGGCGCGGCTGGCCGCCCGGAAGCGCCAGCCGCAGGATCGTGCGCTGCACGGTGCCGAGCTGCTTGCCGAGGCGCCCGCTGTTGTAGGGCAGCTCGTAGCGCTCGCAGATCTCCCGCACGCGCGGGGCGATCTCGGCGTAGCGCGTGCTCGGCATGTCGGGGAACAGGTGGTGCTCGACCTGGTAGCCGAGGTTCCCGCTCACGACGTGGAAGAGCGGGCTGCCCTCGATGTTCGCCGCGCCGAGCAGCTGGCGGACGTACCAGCCGCCCTTCGTCTCCCCGGCGACCTCCTGCTCGCTGAACGTGTAGGTCTGGTCGGGGAAGTGGCCGCAGAAGATGATCGCGTAGGCCCACACGTTGCGCACGATGTTCGCGGTGAAGTTGGCCTTGAACGTGCTCTTGAAGCCCTTGCGGCCGCTCAGCGCCGGGAAGGCGATGTAGTCCTTGACGATCTGGCTGCGGGCCTTGCCGGCCATCCCCTTGAGCTGACGCCGCACCTCGCGCTTGGACTTCTCGCCCGCTGCGGATCGCTTCGAAGTCGAGGTCGTGCAGCGCGACGCCCCACTCGAAGAAGCCGGCCAGCACGCAGGTTGTAGAAGGGCTGGGCGAGATAGACCGGATGCCACTCTCTGGTGCGGGTCGATGCGCATGATCTCGTAGCCGAGATCGCGGTCCTTGCCGCGGATGTTCGTGTACGTGTGGTGGACGTAGTTGTGCGAGTGCTTCCACGCCTCCGGCGTCGAGGCGGAGTCCCAGTCCCACGTCGAGGAGTTGATCTGGGGATCGTTCATCCAATCCCACTGGCCGTGCATCACGTTGTGGCCGATCTCCATGTTCTCGAGGATCTTCGCCAGCGAGAGCAGCGTCGTGCCGGCCAGCCACGCCGGCCGGTAGCGCGAAGCGAACAGCAGGATCCGCGCGAGCACCACCATGCGGCGGTGCATCTCGATCATGCTCACGATGTAGCGCCGGTCGCGGTCGCCCAGCTCCGCCTTCACCTCGTCGTGGATCGCGTCGAGCTCCCGGCCGAGCTGGTCGAGCTGCTCGGAGGTCAGGCGGGTGAGGGGGCTCTCGATCAGGCTCGCCATCGCGTCCTCGCTTCAGGGGTCACAGTTCGATCTCGATCGCGCCCTCGGGCGCGTTGATGCAGGTGCGGACCATCTCGCCGCTCTGGCCATGGACATCGCCGGTGCGCAGGTCGCGAACACGGCCGGAGCAGAGGCGCCCGACGCAGGTGTGGCAGATCCCCATGCGGCAGCCGTACGGAAGCGCGGCGCCGGCTTCCTCCCCTGCCACCAGGATCGGCTGCGAGCCGTCGGAGATGGCGGTCAGGCCGCTGATGCGGAAGCGGATCGTGCCGCCGTCGCCCTGCTCGCCCTCCTCGCCGCCGAGGTAGGGCTGGAAGTGCTCGACGTGCAGGCGGTCGCAGTTGCCGACCTGCTCCTTCCAGTGGGTCGGTCATCGCGGCGAGCATGTCCGCCGGGCCGGAGAGGAAGGTCTCTCGCTCGCGCCAGTCGGGGCAGAGGCGGTCGAGGTCGGCCGGCGTCATGCGGCCGTGCTTGGCGGTGTGCTGCTCGTGCAGGCTGATGGTCGGGTTGCGGCGGACGAGCTCGCGCAGCTCCGCTCCGAAGATCACCTCGTCCGCGGTGCGCGCCGAGTGCAGATGCACGACGCTGACGAACTGCGCCTCGCAATCGATGCTGCGCAGCATGCTCATGATCGGCGTGATGCCGCTGCCGGCGCTGATGAAGAGCAGCTTGGACGGCAGCGGGTCGGGGAGCGTGAAGGCGCCCTCCACGCCCCCGAGCCGCACGAGCGTGCCAGGCTGGGCCGCCTGCACGAGGTAGGGCGAGACTTTGCCGGTCTCAACCAGCTTCGGCGTGATGCTGATGCAGCCGTCCTCGCGATCGGGGTCGGAGGTGATCGAGTACGCCCGCCAGTGGTGGATGCCGTCGACCGGCATGCCGACGCGCAGGTACTGGCCGGGCTGGTGGCCAGGCCACTCCCAGCCGGGCTTGATCACGACGGTCACCGCATCGCCGGCCTCCCGCTCGATCCGCTCGATCCTGCCGCGCAGCTCTTGCGTCGACCACAGCGGATTGATCAGCTCGAGGTAGTCGTCGGGCAGCAGCGGCGTGAAGAGCGCCCGCAGCGCCCGCAGCCCGCGCAGCCGCCACTCGGGCACTTGGGGGCGGGCACCGCGCTCAGCCATGCCGCCTCAACGCCCTGATCATCCGAAAACTCGACCGTTCCTCGCTCATTGGTCGCGAGCTTACCCAGGCGAGGGAAATGGACCCCGCGTGTTTTGCGGGCTCTGAGCGCATGCGTCGGCCCCATGCCGCCTTCCCCCGAGTGGCGCAGCTAGGACTCGAACCTAGGACCAACGGATTATGAGTCCGCTGCTCTAACCAACTGAGCTACTGCGCCATAGCGGTGTCGAAGCTACCAGAGGACGTTGGCCCCGGGTGAGGAACCGCGACGGCAGGTGTCGTGGACGGGCTACGGTCCACGGCATGACTGACGGTGTGTCGACCACGCTGTTGACGGAATGGACCTTCGGGCCTGCCAGCAGGCAGACGCGCGGGCTCGAGGCCGCGCTGCGGCGCACGTGGCTTCCGGTCGCACGCAACTGGCGGATGACGCCGCGCGGGGTGCGGATGCTGCAGCGGATGACGGAGCCGGGCCGGCGTGTGCCGGTGCTGAAAGGCAGCCTCGTGGAGCGGACCCGCGTCGGGGGCGTTCCTGCCGAGTGGGTGCGGGGGCCGCGGGCGCAGACCGCGTCCGGGCACGTCGCTGCGAGCGGGCCCGACGAGGCGGTCGTCCTCTACCTGCACGGCGGCGGCTATGTCTTCGGCTCGCCGCGCACGCACCGCAACCTCGTGTCGCGGATCTCGCATGTGACCGGCCTTGCGGCGCTCTCGCTCGACTACCGGCTGCCGCCCGTCGCGACGCTGCCCGCCCCGGTCGAAGATGCGCTCGCCGCCTATCACCACCTGCTCGATGCGGGCCATGCGCCGGAGCGGATCGTCGTGGCCGGGGACTCGGCCGGCGGCAACCTCGCGCTGTCGCTTGCGTTTCATGCGCTTGACGCGGGCCTGCCGCGGCCCGCGGCGCTCGTGCTGCTCTCGCCCTGGACCGATCTCACGCACAGTGGCGCGTCGTTCGCGTTCAACGCGATGCTCGACCCGTTCCTGCCACCGATCGCCCTCCAGCGCGCCGCGCACGTGGCGCTGAACGGCGCCGACCCCGGCGACTGGCGCAACTCCCCTCTCTTCGCACCCGACGCGCTCTGGCCGCAGCTGCCGCCGACGCTGATCCACGTCGGCTCGACCGAGGTGCTGCTCGACGACGCCGCTCGCACCGCGCACCGCATCGCCGCTGCCGGGGTGCCGGCCGAGCTGCACGTCTACGACCGTCAGCCGCATGTCGTGCCGCTGTGGGGCGGGACCCCCGCGGCCCGGGACTCGCTGCGCGAGATCGGGCGCTTCGTCGACGGCGCACTCACACCGGACGTGGCGCCCCCGACCCCGAGCCAGCAGGACGCCGTCATCGCCGCGGCCGACGAGACAACCGACGCACCCCCGGAGACCGCTCAGCCGAGCGGCGCCTCCGCGTAGCCGTCGACAGGCCCGTCGCCGGACGCCGCCTCCGCTCAGCCGTTCACGAGCCCGCGAGCGAGCGCGGTCGTCGGCGCGAGCGCGACGCGCACGTCCAGCCCGCGTGCGCCTGCGACCGCGGCGGTGCCGTCCGGAAGCCGCCAGCCACCATGCCCGTCGGGGCTCGCATGCAGTCGGCCCCGCAGCCATGCCGCAAGCGCCTCCGCCAGCTGGCCCGCGGCACGCTGCCGGTCCATCCGCCAGGCGAGGACGAGCGCGTCGCGCACACGGCAGGGCTCGCGACAGGACGCACCCTCGTCGGCGTCCCATACACCCCGCCTCCACAGCTCGTAGCGTCCACCCTCCCAGCCGGCGGCCACGCGCGCCGCGCCCGCCTGCCCACTTGACGCGTACAGCAGCTGCGTCGTCTCGAACTGCCCGAACGTCGAGCCGGAGGCACGCCGCCAGCCGCGCCCCAACACGCCCAGAGGCGCAAGCGGCCGCGCCACCGCCCGAGGCCGCTGCACCCGCAGCCAGCGGTCCGGCTCGATCACCTCAGCCGTCGAGATCGGCGTTCGGTAGCGCAGCGCGTTGTTCACGAGCGCCCAGCTCTCGCCGCCGTGCCGCAGCGCCGCGACGTACTCCTGGCCCCGCAGGTACGGGAACAGCAGCGAGCGCATCACGTAGGGCGGCAGCGGCGTTCCGGACGTCGAGGCGGCAAGGCTGCCGAGCGCGTCGCCCAGCGACGGCGCCGCGTCCGGGTAGCGCAGCATGTAGCGCACCATCACCTCGGTGGCGGTCCCCTCGACGAGCGCCGTATAGGCGCCAGCCGCGTCGTCGGAGAGCCGCTCCTGCCGGCGCTTGCCGACGTGATCGAGATCGAAGTGCTGGTCCTCCAGTGCGTGCGTCAGCTCGTGGGCGAGCGTCACCTCGTCGACCCCTGCGCCGCGCACGAGCATCAGCCGCTCGCGGCGGGTGTCGTAGAAGCCGGCGACCTGCTCGCCATAGATCGCGGACGTGACCTCGTCGACGTCGACGCCCGGCGCCAACAGCCCGAGCAGCTTCTCCACCTCGACGGCGGCCCGCTCGCGCTCCGGCTGCGCCGCCCGCTCCTCCTCGGCGAGGCCGTAGCGGCGCGCGGCGGCCGCCGAGATCACCTTGACCGGCACCGGCCGGCGGAACCGCAGCCCGCGCAGCGTCTCCACGCGGCGCTCGACGAGCCGGATCCGCGCCGCCGAAATCCGCTCTGCCTCGCCTGTCGGACTGGCGGATCCGCCGCTCCCACCCAGCAGCAGCCCGCCGGCGACGAGCGCCGCCAGCAGACACGCCAGCACCAGCTCGGGGATGCCCGCGCGTTGGGTCACGGCACTGGCTGGCCGGCCGGATACCGGCGAGCGAAGGGTCGGTTGCGTGATTGGATGGTCACGTTCATTCGAGACGGAGGACTCAGCATGGCGCAACGCGCGGCGTTGGTGACAGGGGCATCGAGTGGGATCGGCCTGGCGATTGCGCGCATGCTCGGCGAGGAGGGCTACGCGCTGACGGTCGCCGCGCGGCGACCGGACAAGCTCACGGCCGCTGCTGAGGGCCTGCGGGCGGAGGGCTACAAGGTACTCGACGTGCCCGCGATGCTCTCCGAGGAGGAGCACGTGCAGGCCGTCGTCGCCGCCCACCGTGAACGCTACGGCCGCCTCGACGTGCTCGTCAACAACGCCGGCGTCGGCATCGGCGCGGTTGTCGGAGAGATCCAGACCAAGCGGCTCGACATGCAGCTCGACGTCAACCTGCGCACGATCGTCCTCTTCTACCGCGAGTGCGTGGAGTTGCTGCGCGCGGCAGCCGCCGAGCACGGCACCGCGCAGGTGATCAACACCTCCTCGATCTCCGGCAAGCGTGGCCAGGCGTGGCTGTCCGTCTACTCGGCCACGAAGGCCGGCGTCGTCGGTTGGACGGAGGCGATGAACAAGGAGCTGGCGGCCGACGGCATCAAGTCGTGCGCGCTCTGCCCGGCGTTCGTCGATACGCCGATGACCGACTTCGCGAAGGCCAACGGCGTCGAGGCGGAGAAGATGATCCGCCCCGAGGACATCGCCGAGTCCGTGCGGCTGCTGCTGAAGGTCTCCCCCGCCTGCCTGATCCCCGAGATCATCTTCGAGCGCCCTGGCGACGCTCTCTAAGCGAAAGGTCACCGTCATGAAGCTCGGAGTCCACGTCGGCTACTGGGGCCTCGGCCTCACCGCCGCCCAGCAGTTGGAGATCGTGCAGGAGGCCGAGCGGCTCGGCTACGACAGCGTGTGGGCCGCGGAGGCGTACGGCTCCGACACCGCGACCGTGCTCGCCTGGCTTGCTGCCGGCACGACGAAGATCAACCTCGGCTCGGCGATCTTCCAGATGCCCGGCCGCAGCGCGGCGATGACCGCGATGACCGCAGCCACGATCGACCAGCTCTCCAACGGTCGCATGCGCTGCGGCATCGGCGCGTCGGGCCCGCAGGTCGCCGAGGGCTGGCACGGCCAGCGCTACGGCAAGATGCTCCAACGCACGCGCGAGTACGTCGCGGTCGTGCGGATGGCGCTCTCGCGGGAGCGAGTCGAGTTCAAGGGCGAGACACTGGAGCTGCCGCTCCCGGACGGCCCCGGCCGCTCGCTGAAGCTGACGATCGCTCCCGTGCAGGAGCAGATCCCGATCTACCTCGCCGCGATCGGCCCGAAGAACACGGCGCTGGCGGGCGAGATCGCCGACGGCTGGATCCCGACGCTGTTCGCGCCCGAGCACGTCGCCGAGTTCCGCACCTACCTGCAGGAGGGCGCCGACCGCGTCGGCAAGTCGCTCGACGGGTTCGACATCGCGCCCACCGTCAACGTGCTCGTCACCGACGACCTCGCATCCGGACGCGACGCGATGCGGCCCTACCTCGCGCTCTACATCGGCGGGATGGGCTCGCGCGAGCAGAACTTCTACAACCGCCTCGCGATCCGCTACGGCTTCGCGGACGCCGCCAAGAAGGTGCAAGACCTCTACCTCGATGGCAAGCGCGAGGAGGCCGGCGCGGCGCTCCCCGACGAGCTGATCGACCTCGTCACGCTCTGCGGCCCGAAGGACCACGTGCGCGAGCGACTCGCCGTCTACCGCGACGCCGGCGTCGGCACACTGATGGTCACGCCAATGGCGTGGACCGCGGAGGACCGGCTCGCACAGCTGCGGACGATCGCGGCGCTGGCCGAGGCTTAGACGCTCGCGGCGGCGCTCGGCGGCGGCTGCACGTCAGCGGTCGCCGCACGCTCCGGGTCCAGCGTCCGCAGCAGCGCCTCGACCGTGCGCGGGTCGAGCTGTGTGCCGGCGACGCGCTCCAGCTCGGCGCGCGCGAAGTCCGCCGAGCGCGCCGGGCGCCACGGCCGCGGCGACGTCATCGAGACGAACGTGTCGCACGTCAGCAGGATCCGCGCAGGAAGCGGGATCTCCTCCCCCGCGAGCCCATCCGGGTAGCCGTCGCCGTCGAAGCGCTCGTGCTCGTGGCGGACGATCGGCGCCGCCTCGCTCAGCAGTGGCAGCGTGCGCAGCAGCCGTTCGCCGATCGCGGCGTGCTCGCGCAGGACCGCGCGCTCGTCCTCGTGCAGGTCGCCCGGATGCGCGAGCAGGACGGCAGGGACGCCGACCGTGCCGACGTCGTGGAACAGCGCCGCGAGATAGAGCGCGCGCAGGTCCGTGTCGCTGAGGCCGAGCGCACGGCCGACCTGCCACGCCAGCTCCGCGATCCGCCACGACTCCGTGCCCGCCGCCGCCGCACTGCCGACCGCGACGCGGTAGAGCTCGCCGAAGCCCGCGTCGCGCAGGCGATCCAGCAGCCGCCGGCACGTCAGCGCGCGCCCGAGCTGCTCAGCGATCGCCTCCGCCAGCGCCCGCTCGGCAAGGTCGTACCCGTGCGTGCGGTCGGAGGCGAGCATCAGCACACCCCATGGCAGCCCCTCGTCCATCACGGCGACGGCGAGCTCGCTGTGCACCTCGGCGCCGTCGAGCCAGGTGCGCCGCACGTCGTCCTCTACGACGGCCGAGCCGGCGGCGGCGAGTGCCCGCAGCGCGAGCGCACGCTCCACCAGCGTGGCCGGCTCGCGCGCCTCCGCTCCTCTCTCGCTTCCCGAGCTCAGCACCGCGAACCGCGCCGACCCGTTCGGGGCGGTCGCGACGACGGCCGCACCCACAGTGTCGAAGCCGCCCGCGAGGAAGGCCACCGTCGTCTCGCCGAGCGTGCGCTCGTCGCGCGCCCCCGCGAGCGCTCTTGCGAGCCCGGACAGCAGCGCAAGCCGAGCGGTCTCGCCACGGCCGAGCTGGCCGCGCTGACGGCGCGGTGCCGGCTCGCCGGAGCGCGCCTGCATCGCACCGCCGTTCGTGCGCTTGGCCTGACGCAGTGCCGCGTCGGCGCGCAGGATCAGCTCGTCGACGCTGCGCGCCGGACGGCCGAACGTCGCCCAGCCGGCGCTCGCGCCGAGATGGCGGTCGCCGCCGCCGAAAGGGATCGACTCGATCGCCGCGACGAGCCGCTCGCTCAGCTCGCGCGCCTCCTCCTCTCCCGCCCGCACGGCGATCACGGCGAACTCGTCGCCGCCCTGCCGGCAGCACACGTCCTCCTCGCGCAGCGCGCCGCGCAGCGCGGCGGCCACCAGCCGCAGTGCGTCGTCGCCGGCGAGGTGGCCGAGCTCGTCGTTGATCTCCTTGAAGCCGTCGAGGTCCATCAGGACGAGCGAGAACGGGTCCTCGTAGCGGCGCGAGCGCGCGACCTCGGAGGCCAGCTGGCGCGTGAACATGCGGTAGTTGCCGAGGCCGGTGAGGTCGTCGAGCTCGGCCATCCTGAGCGCGTCCGCCTCACGGCGCGCGAGCTGGCCCTGCTCGCTGCGCAGCGCGGCGAGCGTGCGCACGAGCACCGCAGCGGCGACGAGCGCGACGCCGCCGGCGGCGATGCCGGCCGCCGCGGCGACGTCGCCGCCTTCGCCGAGCGTGGCGACGACGATCAGCCCCGCGATCGCGCAGGCGAGCACGCCGGCAGCGGCCGTGGCGAGGGCGATCCCCCCACGCGAGCGCGTGGCGGTGGCGCTTGGCGACGTCGTGTCGCCGTATCCTCGCGGCCGCTCGCGGTTCTCCGCTTCGTCAGCCCGCTTGCGTGATCTCATCCGGTCATCCTTGCCGTGTGTAGAAGCTGATTAAAGCTCATAAAAGCTCCATCCACCTCATGACCCCCGCGAATGACCGACTGCGTCTCTTCCTCGGCGCCTTCGGAGATCCCGGCCATGCGTTCCCGATGATCGCGCTCGGAGCGGCGTTGACCCGCCGGGGCCACGACGTCGAACTCGAGACGTACCAGCGCTGGCGGCCTCATGTGGAGGCCGCCGGCATGCAGTTCGCCGCCGCGCCGGAGTACCCGCTGAACCCCACCCGCACGGAGTACCTCGGCCCCTACGAGGCGGCTGTGCTCGCAGCGCGGGAGTCGCGTGAGCGCATCGCGTCGCTGCGTCCGCACGCCGTTGTCGCCGACATCCTCACGCTGGCGCCGGCCTTCGCCGGGGAGCTGGAGGGCGTGCCTGTCGCGACGCTGATCCCGCACGTGCACCCGCACATGCCGCTGGGTGCGCCTCCCTACTCGTTCGGAGCGCAGATGCCGCGGACCGCGCTCGGCCGGCGGCTGTGGAGCACGCTCGACCCCCTCGTCGCCCGCGGGCTCGCGCACGGCCGCAACGACCTCAACGCGGCACGCGCTGAGCTCGGCCTGCCGCCCGTCGAGCGCGTCCATGGCGGCATCAGCGAGCAGCTGTGCCTCGTCGGCACGTTCCCGCAGCTGGAGTACCCGCGCACATGGCCGGCCGGCACGCATGTCGTCGGGCCGCTGCTGTGGGAGCCGCCGGCAGACGACGTCGAGCTGCCACCCGGCGAGGACCCGCTCGTGCTCGTCGCACCTTCGACGGCCCACGACCCGCAGCACCGGCTCCTGCGCGCCGCATTGGAGGGGCTCGCCGACGAGCCGGTGCGCGTGCTGGCGACCTGGAACCGCCGACCGCTGTCGGAGCCGGCCGTCGTGCCCGCCAACGCCCGGCTCGTCGAGTGGGTCTCCTACGCGCGCACGATGCCGCGGTGCGCCGTCGTCGTCTGCCACGTCGGCCACGGCACGATGGTGCGCGCGATCGCGTCCGGCAGCGTCGTCGTCGGCTGCCCGTTCACGGGCGACATGTCCGAGAACGCGGCGCGGCTGGCGTGGGCGGGCGCGGGCGTGCGGCTGCCGTGGCGCTTCGCGTCCCCGCGCGGCGTGCGGTTGGCGGTGCGGCGCGCCGTGTCGGATGCGGCGATCGCCCGCCGCGCCGGCGAACTGGCCGCCTGGGCACGCCTCAACGACGGCGCGGAGCG
This sequence comes from uncultured Actinomycetes bacterium, assembly GCA_963774115.1. Taxonomy (GTDB): domain Bacteria; phylum Actinomycetota; class Thermoleophilia; order Solirubrobacterales; family Solirubrobacteraceae; genus Conexibacter. The sequence goes on from CAVZDN010000002.1 coordinate 221,861, forward strand.
GGCGGCGGATCTTGTGGAGCGGCTGGCGCGCAGCTCCTAGATCGCGACCACCGTCCTCTCCTGTCGTCGCAGGACGACCACAGGACAGGACGCTCGGTTCGGGTCAGGCGCCTGCCGGATGCGCCTGCGCCCACGCGACGATGTTCTTCGAGTCCTGCACGACCTCACCGTCGTCGGTCACGAGGACGGGCACCCACGACTGCCCCGTCAGCTTCTTGACCGCTTTGCGCCCGGCGGTCAGGTCCGGCAGCGGCGCGAAGCCGTAGGACTTGATCACCTCGGGCTTGTGGCCCGCGTCGCGCAGCGCGTCGTGGGCCGTCTTGCACGGGTGGCCGCCCGGGCGCGGTGTGGGGAACGTGCCCCAACAGACGTAGAGCTTCATCGTGCTCCTCTCATCGCTTCGGTTCGGCGAGCATAGGGCGGCCGTCTGCGCGCCGCTCCGGTCCGTCGCCGTCAGCCCCCGGGCCGGTACTATGCCCTGCGCATTCCCCGGTAGCTCAATTGGCAGAGCATTCGGCTGTTAACCGAAGGGTTGTTGGTTCGAGTCCAACCCGGGGAGCTCCTCGACACGCCGAAAGCGCGTTTGCGCCGGATGGCAGCATGTTCGTCCCCCTCTGCTAGGGTCCCGCTCATAGGGTCGGGCATTCAGCCCGACATCGACACATGCAGTGTCAGCGGTCGTAGCCTTTGCGTCACAGCAATCTCCGCGTTCGCAGCACCGCACAACGCAGGAGGAGCACCCAGTGGCTACTGGCACCGTGAAGTGGTTCAGCGACGACAAGGGCTTCGGGTTCATCACGCCCGACGACCAGTCGAAGGACCTTTTCGTCCACCATTCGGCGATCATCGGCGACGGCTACCGTTCGCTGGCCGAGGGCGCGAAGGTCACGTACGACGCTGAGCCCGGCGACAAGGGCCCCAAGGCCGTAAACGTTCAGGCGGTCTAGTTGGAAGCCCGTGCCCGCCGGCCTTCGGGTCCGGCGGGCTCGGGCGCTTGACTCTCCCGTCGTCGGTCAGCGGACGACGACGAAGCTCCAGGAACCATCCTGGCGATGGCCGTCACCGGACGTGGCGTCCCACGAGACCTTGTAGGTCCCCCACGCGAGCGTCTTCGAGAAGCTCGCCCGCAGCACACGGCGGTTGCCCGGCTTCAGCCCTGACGACGCCGGCATCAGCAGCTTTCCGCCGCGCCGTACCTCGATCGAGCCGCCCAGCAGTCCCGAGGCGAGCTTGACGGACACGATGCGGACGCTGGACTGCGTCGAACCGGGCCTCGGCGTGCGCTTCTCGACCTCCGCGTGCGCGGCCCGCGCCAGTGCCCGAGCGGCACCGTGCGCGGGCGCCGCCTCGGTGAGCGTGACCTGCGGAGCGGGCGTGTCGGCGGCGGAGCCTCCGGTCCACTTCACAACCTCGCCGTCCGAGTACGTCTGCAGCGCCTTGAACGTGAGCACATCGCCGGCCTTCCCGGGTACGAGCGCCGAGAGGCGGAACTCGCGGAACTGACCGGGTCGGATCCTGCCGAGCCCCTTGCGGGAGCCGGTGAAGACGACCTTCGCGATCTCCTCGTCGACCGGTTCTCCGAAGACCTCGATCGGCTTCTCCAGCTTGCGCGTGAGGACCTTCACCTTCCAGCCGGCCTGCGGCTCGTAGGAGAGGAACGCGAAGCCGTGCGGCATGCGCAGCTCGAGCTTCACGGTCGAGGCATCGTCACGCTCGTTCGGCACGCGCACGCCAAGCACCTGGAAGGTTCCGGCGGGAACCGACTTCGGGTTGACCGTGACGTGGGCCTGGGCGGCCGTGGGCAGCGCGAGCGCCACGGCGACCGTCGCTGCCGTGATGGCAGTGCGAACCTGCATGTGAGTCTCCTTCGAGAATGGGTCTGGACGGACGGTCTGCCGGCGGCGCGGATGCGCTCAGGCCGGCACGCCGATCGACGGCGGCGCCCGTCCAGCGAGTCGTGCGGCGACGAGGCGCCCGCCGCGTGGCAGCCGAGCCCTCGGCCGCGCTGGGGGACCTATGTGGCCTCGCGCCACGCGGCGTCGTGACGCTCGCCGCACCATCGCGGCGAGCCGGCGCTCGCCGGGGAAGCGCCCGAGCAGCAGCACCGTGCTGAGCAGCAGCGCCGGTGCCAAGTACAGGAACCCGAGGACGCAGCCCGCGAACAGCAGCGCGAGCAGCGCCGCCGCGCCCACACACGCAACCGCCAGCGCCCAACGGGCCGGGACGACGCGGCGTGCGTGCGCCTGCCTCACGAGTTGACCGCCGACAGGAGCCACAGGCCGAGGCACGTGAAGCCGACCATCACGGTCAGCATCCAGTACTGCGAGCGGATCGCCGCGCGGGGATCGTCGCGGAACGTCGCGAGCGCGCGGTCGTGCGCGAGCACAAGGCCGCCGACATGGCCGGCGACGAGCGCGGCCACCTGGACGTACCAGATGCCGTTCGGCGAGATCGCCGTGTAGTCGACCGCCGTGTTCGCGGTCCCGAACAGGTCGGAGCCGGTGCCGAGCGGGTCGGACGCCAGATAGACGAGCGCCTGCCCTTGGAAGACGAGCAGCGAGAAGTAGTGCGCGAGCGCGTAGGCGAACGCGATCGGGATGAGCGTGTGCGCGAAGAGACCTGCAAGGTCCCGCACGCTGCGGCGCGGGTCGACGGTGCGCATGCCGGCGATCCCGAGCCAGTAGAGGCACGACACCGCGCCGATCGCCAGCGCCAGGCCGACCGTGAAGGCCAGCTCGCTTGCGGCGGTGAAGCCAAGTCCGACGCTCGCGAACGCGTCTTGGATGCGTGGCTCCAGGTCGACCCAGAGAACGCCGTTCGAGGCGCCGTCGAACGTCGTCGTGCCGATCAGCACGCACAGCAGCGCGACGGTGCCCGGCAAGGTCTCCAGCCGTGGCGCGCCGGAGAGCGGCGCGCGCAGGCACAGCTCCCTCCCCCGCGTCTCGAACGCCGACAGCCGCGCGCAGAGCGAGAACCACACCCCGAACGCGTCGCCGCGCTCGCTCCAGGTGCGCTCGCCGAACACGCTCATCCCCATCAGCTGGACGAACGCGTAGGCGAGCGCGAGCGCGCCGAGCGTGGAGGGCACGTCGCGGTCGACGTAGACGAGCTCGACCCAGCCGAACGCGACGAGCCCGGCGACCGCAGGCCAGTAGCCCAGCCGCGCCGGGTAGCGCAGCGGGCTCTCGTCCAGCGCGGGGCTGATGCGGCGCGCGAGCGCGGCGAACGCGCGGTACGCCGCCCGCCACGGGTTGAAGAGCGCGAAGACGTCGCCGAGCAGGACGCTGAGGACGGGAATGCCCACCCAGAAGGCGACGTAGATCGCGGTCGGTGCGAGGTTCGCGCTCGGCACGCTCGTGCCCGCGAAGGCGCTGTAGACGACGGCCACATAGACGGCCACGCCCACCGCGCCGCACAGCGGCTGCACGCCCCGCGGCACGACGAGCAGCCGCCTGAGCCCCGGCTGCTGCAGCCGCGGCCGCGGCCACAGCACCCCGAGCGCGACGAAAGACGCGATCAGCACGATCGCCGCCGCCCACGCGAACAGCCACGCGGGCAGCGGCAGGTCGGTGCGGCCGGCGATCCCGTGGGCGGAGGCGGAGGCAGGCGTCAGCAGCGCCGTGACAAGGACGCCGACGAGCGGTGACAGGCGGCGCATCGCCGCGTCAGCCCGCGCTGCGCCGACGTCGCACGAGCACCACGGCTGCCGCTGCCAGCAGCGCGAGCACCGCGAGCGAGACGGCTGCCGCAACCGGGAAGCCGTCCGACGAGCCCGGCTCGCCGACCCAGAGCAGCGTGCCGTCGATCGCGCCGGCTTGCGTGCCGACGCGGATCGGCACGCGCCAGTCGAAGACCTTCGTCTCCTTCGACTCGTCGCTGACCTGCGGCGGGACCGGCGACTCGCGGTACTTGATGCGATCGTCGTGCCACGAGAAGCGGCCCGTCTTGTCCAGCGTGACCCAGTGGACGGCGGTGGTGGCGGTGCCGTGGTCGTCGCCGGCCTCGGAGGCAGGACGGTGGTCCTCGCCGGAGTGCTCCTCCCCCGCGTGCGCGTAGTCGTAGGAGACCAGCGTGATGCCGGTGGCAGCCTCGTCATGCGCGTGGTCGTCGTCCTCCTCCTCGCCGTTGGCCTTCACGGTGGCGGAGCGCTCGTTCACCTGAACCGTCTTGTCGGCGAGGATGCGGATGTACGGCTCGTCCTCGTATCCGTAGACGACCACGGTCTGGCCGGTGCGGTTCGTCAGCTCCAGCGCGTCGTCGTGGTCGAGCACGCGCACGTCGAGGCCGGCGACCGCCGGGGTGACGGTCCCTACCTCCGAGCGGTACTTGGGGTTGCCCTCGTGGGCGACGGCGGGCGCGACGACGGTCGCGGTGATCAGGGCCGCCGCGAGTGCGGCCGGCCTCCAGTGGCGAGTTGCTCGCATTGTCAGTTCCTCGTGGTCGAACGTGATGACGTGGCCCAGACCGCCCGGGCGACGACGTCGACGCGGGGCGCTAGGCGAGGTATGCGGCAGACGAGCGCGGCGGGGCGCGACCGGCGGCGGCACGCGCAAGCGGCGCGGGCACGGCGACGAACGGCATCCGCAGCGGCCGCAGCAGCAGGCCCGCAGCGGCACGGAGACGGACGCGCAAGGCAGTCCGGCCCGCGACAAGCGCGTCCCCGGCCACGTGAGCCCCGCGCAGCGCGAGCGCGAGCATGCCGCCGACGAGCAGCGCCGCCGGGATCGCCCACCAGCCGCCGCCGCCGAAGACGCCCGCGAGGCCGGCGGCATGCCCGCTCGCGAGCGCGCCCTCCAGCAGCTCCTGACCGGCATAGATCGCGACGAGCGCAAGCGTGGCCGCGACCCACACACGCAGCCCGACATGTCGACGGGTCTGCGCGCCGGAAGGACGAGCTGCCCAACGACGCGCAAGACCGCCCAGTGAGGCACCGATCGAGAGCGTTGCCAGCAGCACGAGCCATGGCGCGAGGGAGGTCAGATACGCATGCCCCTGCGCCGAGAGCGCCTGCGGCGCCCCATCACCGAACGCGAGCGCGTAGCGCAGCTGATGCACCACCAGCGCAGCGGCCGGCATCAACGCCGCACCGCGCAACGAGGGCGTCAGAACCGACCCGACCGAGGCCCGGCCATGCGTCCGGCGCGGCCGTGGAGCGCTCGCGTGCACGAGAGACCTCATGACCGGCCGAAGCCTAGCGATCCCACCACCCGCCCCTCTCAGCGGGCCAAGCACATGACAATGGTGCAGCTCCTGCATGCCTGCTGCGACTTGTCGCAAACCAGCGTCGTAAGTGGAGGTACGCCGCGCATAGCGTCGCCGCGTGCAGTTCACCCGACACGCGCGCAATCGCATGCGACACCTCGGCTTGACCCGAGCCGATGTCGCGGCGATCATCCTTCAGTCGGAGTCCGCCGATCATGACGCTCGCGGACGAGTCCGTCACATCGGCGTCGTAGATGGCATTCGCGTTCGCGTGGTACTCGCACTCGAAGACACCTCCATTGTCGTGTCCGTCCACGAGCGGAGGCATTGATGCGCGCCGAGTACGACAGCATTGCCGACGCCCTCTCCATCGACATCGTCGAGGTCGACCGCTGGAACGGCGGCGAGGGCGTCGATGACGACTACTGCACGGTCGCTTTCGCCGACGGGCGGCCCGTCAACGTCGAGCTGATCTCGCCGCGAGACAACCTGGCTCTGCTGGCGCGTGCGGCGGAGCAGTTCGACCTCGACGCAGAGGCGCTCGAGGCCGCTGCACGCTCGGCGCTGGCAGCACCCGATCGAGCCGTCGTGCTCGACGTGCACGGCCGCAGCGTCAGCTGAGCAACCGCTCAGCGTTCCTGCAGCCGGCCGCTGAGCTCGCGCAGCTTCGTGAGCACCTCGCCGCGCTCGCGGCTGAGGGTGGCGACCTCCCCGCTCTGCGCGGTCTTCGCCGCCTCGATCGCGCGGTCAAGCCGGGCCAGCTCGAGGGAGAGCCAGGCGTTCTCCAGGTTGGCCGCGGTGACGCCGCCGCGGGCGCGGCGGGCGTCGAGCCCGGAGATCAGCGTGGCGAGCTCGGGGTCGTCGGGGAGGTCCTCCAGCGGGCGCTCGAGCCGGTCGGCGAGGTGGGCGGCGGCGCGACGGACGAGGTCGTTGGTGAAGTGGCGCTCGGGGTCGACGCGTGCGAGCGTCTCGCGGCCCTCCTGCGGGAACGCGATGCAGAGCGCCAGGAACGTGCGCTCGCCGCGCTCGCGGCGGTCGAGCAGGAGCGCCGCGGGCGGCGGAGCGGACGCGCGGGCAGCCGACGAGCCGCCGCTCGGCGGGAATGGGCTGCTCGAGCGCGCGTCGCTCGCGTAGCCGCCCGGCGCAGCTCCGGCGGAGCTTCCGTATCCGACTGTGCCGGTCGGCGCCGCGTTCGGCGCCAGCGTGTCGAGGTCCCCCGGGCGCGGCTCCAGCAGCGACGCCGCGAGCTGGTCGGTGAGGTCGAGGCGCCCGGCGATGCGACGGACCAGCTCCTCGCGCAGGACGCTCGGCGGCATCGGTCCGACGACGGGGCGCAGCTCGGCGAGCGCCTGGTCCTTGCCCTCGGCGTCGCCGAGCCGGGCCTGCTCGAGGATGCGGCCGACGTGGAAGGCGACGAAAGGGACGGACTTGGCGAAGCGATCGCGCACCGCCTCCACTCCCTCCTGCTGCACGAGGTCGGCCGGGTCGGAGCCGACCGGCAGCGGCACGACGCGCAGCTCCAGGCTGCGGCCGGCGGCGACACGTGCGGCACGCAGCATCGCCTCCTGTCCGGCGCTATCGGCGTCGAGCGCGAGCACGAGCGTGCGGGCGGTGCGCTCCAGCTCGCGCGCCTGCTCGTCGGTCAGCGAGGTGCCCATGATCCCGACCGCGTTCTCGAGGCCGGCCTGGTGCAGGGCGAGCACGTCGGTGTAGCCCTCGGCCAGCACGACCGCCCCGGCGCGGGCGGCCTGCTTGCGCGCGAGGTCGATCCCGAACAGCTGGCTGCCCTTGTGGAAGACCTCGCCCTCGCTCGTGTTGAGGTACTTCGGCGGCTGGTTGTCGCGCATCGCGCGGGCACCGAAGCCGACGACGCGGCCGCGGGCGTCGGCGAGCGGGAACATGATCCGCTCGCGGAAGCGGTCGTAGACGCCGGAGCGGCCCTTCGTGCTGCGCTGTGCCAGCCCGGTCGCGACCAGCTCCTCCTCGCTGAAGCCGGCCTGGCGGGAGGCGAGCAGCATGCGGTCCCACGCGCTGGGGGCGTAGCCGACGCGGTAGGCCTTCAGCGTCTCCTCCTTCAGCCCTCGTCCGGCGAGGTAGGCGCGTGCGCCCTCCGCCTCCTTCCCCTCCCACAGGTAGCGAGCGTAGTAGCCGGCGGCGCGGTCGAGCAGGGAGATCAGCCGCTCGCGGCGCTCGCGCTGCGCGGCCGCCGCCGGGTCCTCGTCCTCGACCTCCAGCGTGACGCCGAAGCGGTCGGCGAGCGACTCCAGCGCGCCCTTGAAGTCAAGCCCTTCCGTCTCCATCACGAAGTCGAAGGGGTCGCCCGACTGCTGGCAGCCGAAGCAGTGATAGTGCTTCTCCTCCGGGCGCACGTGGAAGGAGCCGGTGCGCTCGTCGTGGAACGGGCAGCGGCCGAAGTAGCTGTTGACGCCAGCGCGGCGCAGCTCGGTGCGCGCGGAGACCAGCGTGATCATGTCGACGGCGTCGCGGACGCGGTCCTTCGAGTCGGGCGTGTAGCGGGCCACGGCGGCTGTCTAGGTGGGGAACGCGCGCGGGACGGTGAGCGCCTCGTAGCGGCGGATGCAGAAGCGGTCGGTCATGCCGGCGAGGTAGTCGGTCACACGTGAGGGGAGGTCGGCGTCAGGATCGAGCGGGGGAATCTCGTCCGGATGCTCGCAGTAGTGGGCGAACAGCGTCCGTACCACCGTCTCGATCTTCGCGTGCTCGCGCCGTGCGACCTCGGCGAGGTACACGTGCTCGAACATGAAGTCGCGCAGGGCACTCATCGCGGCGCCCAGCTCGGGGCTCTGGACGATGTCGCCGGCGCGCTCGGACTGCTCGACGACGTCGTGGACGAGCGCGTCGATCCGCTGGGCACCCGAGTCACCCAACACGGCGATCGGCTCACGCGGCAGGTCGGCCTCGTCGAGCACGCCGGCACGCAGCGCGTCGTCGATGTCGTGGTTGATGTAGGCGACGCGGTCGAGCAGCCGCACGATGCGGCCCTCCAGCGTGGCCGGCATCGGCGCGCGGCCTGAGTGGCCGAGGATGCCGTCGCGGACCGGGCTTGTCAGGTTCAACCCCTCGCCGTCGCGCTCCAGCCGTTCGACGACGCGCAGCGAGTGCTCGTGGTGCTTGAAGCGCCGGCCGAAGCGCTCGGTGAGGCAGGCGTCCAGGGCCGCCTCGCCGATGTGCCCGAACGGCGGGTGGCCGAGGTCGTGCGCGAGCCCGATCGCCTCCGTCAGGTCCTCGTTGAGCCGGAGTGCCCGCGCGACGGTGCGGCTGACTTGCGTCACCTCCAGCGTGTGCGTGAGCCGCGTGCGGTAGTGGTCGCCCTCCGGCGCCACGAACACCTGCGTCTTGTGCTTCAGGCGCCGGAACGCCTTCGTGTGGACGATCCGGTCGCGGTCGCGCTGGAACGGCGTGCGCAGCCCGCAGTCCTCCTCCGGCCGCTCGCGCTCGGCCGGATAGGAGCGCGTGGCCAGCGGCGAGAGCGCGGTCTCCTCCTGTGACCGCACGCGCGCGGCGAACGCCTCGGCGACGGGACCAGAGGGATGGACGAGCGTGCGGGGGGGCACGCAGTCGATTCTCGCACCGCCGGGGGCGGCGCACCGCGCGCATGACCATCCGCGGTTGTCGTTTGCGCGGGATTCCCTCACCACTTAGATTCCCGGCCTTACATTTTACCGGAGGAGAGTTCAATGCAAAAGACGTTGCGCGTGGCGCTTGTCGTCGCTGCCCTGGCCGCCGTAGGCGTCGCCGGCAGCGCGGGAGCGGCGAAGCTGATCACCGGACAGGGAATCCAAAACGGCTCGATCGGCCTCACCGACCTGAGCAAGTCCGCCAAGAAGGCGCTCAAGGGCGCCGCCGGACCGGTGGGGCCGCAGGGCACGGCGGGACCAGCGGGCGCGACCGGACCAGCAGGCGCGCCTGGGCCGGCCTCGCTCTCTACGACGGTCCGTACGAAGGAGCTCTTTGCGCCGGCGAACGACCTCGCTAGCGGCGAGGTGCGCTGTCCCGCGGGCATGGTCGCGATCGGCGGCTCCGTCGCGCCCGGTGCGCTCTACACCGTCGTGGACCTTCCCTCCAGCGACGGACGCGGCTGGATCGGCGTGGCCGCTGAGGCCAACGGCGAGAGCGGCGACAGCATGCTCCTCGCCGTCATCTGCACGCCCGGCACGCCGCAGGTGCTCCCGATCGGAGCGTCACACGGCGGCGGCAGCGTCGAGACGCTGGTCGCGCACGCGCGCGCCGCGCTCGACCGGTAGCGGAGTACAGCCGGCCGCTCGATCCTGAGCGGCCGGCTGCGCCGTCTCGTACGAGAGAATCGACCGCTCGATGCGAGCCACAGCCCGACGATGACGAGCATTGTGCGCGTGCGAGCCGCCGAGCCGGCCGACGCGGCGCTCCTCTGCGAGCTGATCGCCGAGCTCGCGGTCTACGAGCGGTTGGAGGATCAGGTGCGCGCCTCGGCCGGCCTGCTGACGCGACACCTGTTCGGCGAGCAGCCGTGCGCCGAGGCGGCCATCGCCGAGCTGGACGGTCAGCCGACGGGCTATGCGCTTTGGTTCCCGACCTTCTCGACGTTCGCCGGGCGCCCGGGAATCTGGCTGGAGGATCTCTTCGTCCGACCGCAGCAGCGACGCGCGGGCAGCGGTCGCATGCTGCTGGCCCATGTCGCCCGCGTCGCCGCCGTACGCGGGTGCTCCTACTTGGACTGGGCAGTGCTCGACTGGAACGAGCCCGCGCTCTCCTTCTACGCCTCGTTGGGCGCGCGCCGGCACGCGGAGTGGATCCCCCATCGGCTCGACGGAGTCGACCTGGAGCGCCTCGCGGTCGACTACTAGTCGCGCTCCGCCACCGCCGCCTGCGCCGCCGCGACGCGGGCGACCGGGACGCGGAAGGGTGAGCAGGAGACGTAGTCGATGCCGGAGTGGTGGAAGAAGTCGATCGAGTCGGGGTCGCCGCCGTGCTCGCCGCAGACGCCGAGCTTGAGGTCCTCCTTCGTCTTGCGGCCGAGCCAGGCGCCCATGCGGACCATCTGGCCGACGCCGGGCGCGTCGATCGTCTCGAACGGGGAGCGGTCGACGATCTTGCGGTCGAGGTAGGTGGCGAGGAACTTCGACTCGACGTCGTCGCGGGAGAAGCCGAGGCCGGTCTGCGTCAGGTCGTTGGTGCCGAAGGAGAAGAAGTCGGCGTGGTGTGCGATCTCGTCGGCGAGGAAGCAGGCGCGCGGCAGCTCGATCATCGTGCCGACGAGGAAGTCTTCCCCTACGGTCAGGCCGTGCGGCTCGGCCGCGTCGAGCACCAGCTTGCGCATCAGCTCCAGCTCGGTCTCGTAGTCGACGAGCGGGATCATCACCTCCAGCAGCGGCGCCTTGCCGGTGCGTTCGCGCACTGCGACCGCGGCACGGAAGATCGCGACCGCCTGCATCTCGTAGACCTCCGGGTGCAGGATCCCGAGGCGGCAGCCGCGCGTGCCGAGCATCGGATTCGTCTCCTCCAGCGCCTGCACGCGCTCCAGCGTGCGCTCAAGCTCGGCGATGGCGGCATCGTCGGCGGACTCGGCGGCGCGGGCGTGCTCCAACTGGCGCTCGACCTCGAAGCGGTTCGGGAGGAACTCGTGCAGCGGCGGGTCCAGCAGGCGGATCGTGACCGGCTGCCCCTCCATCGCCTCGAAGAGGCCCTCGAAGTCCTGCTGCTGAAGCGGCAACAGCTCCGCAAGCGCCGCGCGCCGGGCCTGCTCGTCGCCGGCCATGATCATCGCGCGCATCTTCGGCTGGCGGTCCGCGGCCATGAACATGTGCTCGGTGCGGCAGAGGCCGATCCCCTGTGCGCCGTAGTCGCGGGCGCGGCGGGCGTCCTCGGGCGTGTCGGCGTTGGCGCGCACGCCGAGGCGGCGCAGCTCGTCGCACCAGGCGAGCACCGTCTCGAACTCGTCGCTCCAGGTCGCCTCGACGAGCGGCACGTCGTCGAGCGTGACGAGACCGGTCGAGCCGTCGATCGCTATGAGATCGCCGCGCTCGATCAGCGTGTCCCCCACCTTGATCGTGCCCGCCGCGACGTCGATCTCCAGCGCCTGCGCGCCGCAGACGCACGGCCGTCCCATCCCGCGCGCGACGAGGGCAGCGTGCGAGGCCTTGCCGCCCTCGCTCGTGAGGATCCCGCGCGCAGCGTGGAAGCCGGCGACGTCCTCGGCCTCGGTGAACGGGCGCACGAGGATCACCGCACGGCCGGCCGCGGCCGCCTCGACCGCCTCGTCGGCGGTGAAGACGACGGCGCCCTTCGCGGCTCCCGGCGAGGCGGCGACGCCGCGGGCGAGCTCTGCGATCTCCGCGCTCGGATCGAACGTCGGGTGCAGCAACGCGTCGAGCTTGTCGGCGTCGATCGTCATCAGCGCCTGCTCGCGGGTCAGGAAGCCCTCGGCGACGGCATCGACCGCGAAGCGCACAGCGGCCTGTGCGGGACGCTTGGCGTTGCGCGTCTGCAGCATGTACAGACGGCCTTCCTCAATCGTGAACTCGGTGTCCTGGATATCGCCGTAGTGGCTCTCCAGCGTGCGCAGGATCTCCATCAGGAGGGCGTGCGCCTCGGGCATGACGTCCGCCAGCTCGGCAAGCTCTCGCGTGTTGCGCACGCCGGAAACAACGTCCTCGCCCTGCGCGTTCTGCAGGAAGTCGCCGGACGGCTCGGGCGCGCCGGTGACCTCGTCGCGGCTGAAGGCGACGCCGGAACCGGACGTCTCCCCCTTGTTGCCGAAGACCATCTGCTGCACGTTGACGGCCGTACCCCAGGCGTCGGGGATGCGGTTGATGCGGCGGTAGTGGACGGCGCGGTCGCCCATCCAAGAGTCGAATACGGCGCGGATCGACTGGCGCAGCTGCTCGAGCGGGTCCTGCGGGAAGTCCTCTCCCGTCTGTGCACGGAAGATCGCCTTGAAGCGTCCGGTCAAGTCGCGCAAGGCGTCGACGTCAAGGTCAGTGTCGAGCGTGGCGCCGCGCTCGGACTTGACGGCGGCGATCTCCTCCTCCAGCCGCTCGCCCGGCACCTCGCGCACGACGTTGCCGAACATCTGCACGAAACGGCGGTAGGAGTCCCACGCGAAGCGCGCGTTGCCGGTCTTCTCAGCGAGGCCTTCGACGGAGACGTCATTGAGGCCGAGGTTGAGGACCGTGTCCATCATCCCTGGCATCGACTCGCGCGCTCCCGAGCGGACCGAGACGAGCAGCGGGTCATCCGCATCGCCGAGCCGCTTGCCGGTCGCCTGCTCCAGACGCAAGAGAGCCTCGGCGACGGCGTCGGCGAGGCCCTCAGGCTCCACGCGGCCAGCGTCCATGTAAGCGACGCAGGCCTCGGTCGTGATCGTGAAGCCGGCCGGTACTCGGTCAGCCCCGAGGATGCGGGTCATCTCGGCGACGTTGGCGCCCTTGCCCCCGAGCAGGTCGCGCAACTCACGCGATCCCTCGGCGAAGTCGTAGACGTAGCGGGTGCCGGCAGGAGCGTGGGTCTCAGTCATTCGGGGAGTCTAGGCACCCATTGAATGGAACCGCTGTTCCACGCTTGAGCAGGTCACGCGGCTCGCGGCAGCGGTCTCAAATGGACGTGAGCGTGATGCTCAGCCGTCTCCGCGATAGCCCGCTCGGCTTGGCGCAGCGCGCGCGGACTCGCGTCCGGAGCCTCGGCGAGCGGGCGACCAAGGGCGGTGACAAGGAACGTGTGCGCCTCCTCGCTGAGCGGAAAGGCGGAGGCCTCGCAGGCGCCGCAGACGACTCCGCCGGCCGCGCCGGAGAAGCCGGTGAGATGGTCCGCCTCGCCGCACGTCGCGCACGCGGCGAGGTGCGGTGTGAAGCCGCCGGCGACGAGCAGCTTGAGGCGGAACGCGAGCTGGTGGGCGGGGCCGGCGTGGTGCTCGTCGGCGTCGAGCAGGCGCAGCTCGTTGGCGAGCAGATGGAAGACAGGTGGGCTTGGGTCCCCGGCCTCGAACAGGCGTGCGACGGCGTCGCAGGCGCGCGCGGCGGCGTCGAGCGAGGCGGCGCGCTCACGCAGCGGCCCGTGGGCGTCGAGCGTCTCGGCGCTGGTGACGGTGCGCAGATCGCTTCTGCCTTCGTAGAGCAGCGTGCGCAGGTGGAAGAACGGCTCCAACCGCGCGCCGAAACGGCTGCGTGTGCGGCGGGCGCCCTTCGCGATCGCGCCGACGCGGCCGTGCTCGGGCGTGTAGAGATGCAGGATGCGGTCAGCCTCGCCGTAACGGATCGAGCGCAGCACGATCGCCTCGGTTCGGAGCGATCCGGGCATCTCAGATGGACGCTATACTTTGTGAAGTAATGTCGAAGATCACGTTGTACACGACGGATCGCTGCTCCTCCTGCGTCCGCGCGAAGGCGCTGCTTACGCAGCGAGCGCTGCCGTTCGAGGAGATCAATCTCTCACGCGACCCCGACGGACGTGCACAGCTCGCCGCCCGCACCGGCCTGATGACGTTCCCCCAGGTGCTCGTCGGCGACGAGGCGCTCGGAGGCTTCGAGGCGCTCGCAGACGCCGACCGCAGCGGCCGTCTGCTGGAGTTGCTGACCGCCTGACGCGCGCTTCCCGTTTGCGTCCCACCTCTTACCTGAGCTAGCGTAGCTCCCTCTGTCGGGGGACAGCGTTTGGGGGAACGCATGCAGATCATCGCCTACGCCTGGGAGCAGCATCCAAGCTCGCAATGCCGCGCGTTCCAGCCGCTGATGGAACTCGCGCGCCGCAACCACATGATCGCGGTGAACACGAGACACGAAGAACTGACCCCGACGGAGTCCGAGCTCTCCGAGATCGCCGAGTTCTTCGACGTCGCCTACATCTCCCGCTACACCGAGCCAGAAGCGCAGGAGCTCGCGCGCCGCCTGAGAGGGGTCGGCATCCCCGTCATCTGGGACTACGACGACGACATGATCGGCTCGCGCCGCGACCGCACCGACGACGAATCGCGCAGACTCGTGGCCGGCTGCAGAGCGATGATCGACGTCGCGGACGTCGTCACGACGACGAACGACAGACTCGCTGGGCGCTTCCTCGAGGAGGGCGCGAGCCACGTGATCGCGGTGCCGAACTTCCTCTGCCGCTCGGCCGTCGAGATACTGCCGCGCCCGCACGAGGGACTCGTGCTCGGCTACATAGGCTGGATCGACCACCAAGCCGACTGGGAGACACTCGAGCTGGAAGACATCGTGCGTGACTTGCTGGAGGACTATCCCGAGCTGCGCATGGCGAGTGTCGGCCCGCTCGACTTCAAGCTTCCCGAGTACCGCTACGACCGGCTCGAGCCCGTCCCCTACGAGAACCTGCCGAAGCTGATCTCCGGCTTCGACATAGGCCTGGCTCCGCTCGTCGACAGATTCGCGAACCATTCGCGCTCCGACATCAAGCTGAAGGAATACGCGATCGCAGGCGTGCCATGGCTGGCGTCGCCGATAGGCCCCTACGAAGACCACGGCGAGGACCAGGGCGGCCGGCTCGTCGAGGATGACGACTGGTACGTGGAGATCTCCAACCTCGTCACCGACAAGCGCGCGCGGCGCAAGCTGGCCAAGCGCGGCCTCAAGTGGGCACAGCGGGAGACGCTCGCCGCCAACGTCGGTGTCTGGCAGGCGGCGTTCAAGACGGCGATCGAGATCGCCGACGAGCAGCGCGCGGCCTGACGGCGACCTCGGCGCCGCCGCTCAGCGCGCCATCGGCACGATCCGTGCGCCGCGCGGGCGCGGCTGACACCGCTCACAGACGTACGTGCCACGACCGGCGGCGAGGATCTTGCGGACCGGTCCCCCGCAGTCCGGGCACGGCTCTCCTGCGCGGCGGTGCACGAGGAAGCGGTCCTGGAAAGAGCCGCGCGCGCCGTCAAGGTCGCGGAAGTCGTCGATCGTGGCGCCACGTGCGTCGATGCCCGCCTGCAGCGCCTCGCGGACGGTGTCGCGCAACAGCTCCCACTGCGCGCCGGTGAGCTTGCCGGCCTCCCGCAGCGGATGAATCCGGGCAAGGTGCAGCGCCTCGTCGGCGTAGATGTTGCCGACGCCCGCCACGCGCTTCTGGTCGAGCAGGAACGCCTTGATCGGCGCCCGCGAGCCGCGCGCGAGCCGCCGCATGTGCGCGGCGGTGAAGCCGTCCTCGAACGGCTCGACGCCAAGCCGCGCGTCGAAGTAGGCCTCGAGCGCGGGCTGGCCGGCGACCAGCTCGCCGGTGCCGAAGCGGCGGGGATCGACGAAGCGCAGGTCGTGCTCGTCGTCGAAGCCGAAGTGCGCGCGCGTGTACGGCGTGTGCGCGGGCGCGTCGTAGAGCAGGTTGCCCGTCATCCGCAGGTGCATCAGCAGGAACAGCTCGTCCTCGAACTCGGTCACGAGGTACTTCCCGCGGCGGCGCAGCGCGATGATCGGGCGGCCGAGCAGCGGGCCGATCGTCTCGCTCGGCGAGCGCGGCGCGGTCCAGCGCTCGTCGCGCACGGCGTAGGCAACGATCATGCGCCCCTCCAGCCGCGGCGCGAGCTGGCGGCGGACCGTCTCGACCTCGGGCAGCTCGGGCATTGGGCGCTGAGGGTAGCGGCCGCTCGTGCGCGAGGCTCGTCAACCGTCCTGCCTGGTGGTCGCAGGACGACCACAGGACAGGACGGTGTCTTCTACGGGACGAAGGAGGTACCGGGCAGCTCGGGCGCGTCGCGCGCGGCGAGCCACCGCACCACGCTCGCCCCCACGTCGGCGAGCGGGCCGTCGTGGCGGCGGCCATCGTGGCCGGCAAAGGCAGCGAGCAGCGGCGCGTACTCGCGCGTGTGGTCGGTGCCGGGGTGCAGCGGGTCGCAGCCGTGGTCGGCGGTGAGGATCAGCAGGTCGTCGGGCCCCATCAGCGAGCACCAGCGCGCGACGGCGCGGTCGATCTCACGCAGGGCGGCGTGGAAGCCCGCGACGTCCTTGCGATGGCCGTAGACCTGGTCGGTCTCGATCAGATTCGTGAAGACGAAGCCGTGGTCGAGGTGGTCGAGCAGCGTGGTGGTGCTCGCGATCGCCTCGGCGTTCGTGGCACCCGCGTGCGCCTCGTCAATCCCGACGCCGTCGAACAGCTGCGCGACCTTGCCGACCGAGTGGACGGGAACGCCGGCGTCCTGCAGCTCCTGCAGATAGCTGCGCGTCGGCGGCGGCAGCGCGAAGTCGCGGCGGCCGGCGGTGCGCTCGAACGAGCCCGGCGTCCCCGCGAAAGGACGAGCGATCACGCGCCCGACCGCGTAGGGACCCTCGGCCAGCTCGCGTCGCACGGCCGCGCAGACTTCCAGCAGCTCGGCCGGCGGGACGGCGTCCTCGTGTGCGGCGATCTGCAACACGGAGTCCTGCGACGTGTAGACGATCAAGCCGCCGTCGAGCAGCGCCCGCTCTCCCCAGTCCTCGATCGCGGCGAGCCCGTCGCTCGGGGCGTTGCAGAGCACGGCGCGGCCCGCGATGCGCTCGACATCCGCGATCACCTCAGGCGGGAAGCCCTGCGGGAACGTCGGCGGCGCCGTCGGCGCGACGACGCCCATCAGCTCCCAGTGGCCGCTGGTCGAGTCCTTGCCGTAGCCCAGCGGATGCAGCCGGCCGTGCAGCACCGGGCCGTTCGCACCGCCCGCCGCGACGCCCTGCAACGGGAGGATCGCGCCGAGCCCAAGCGAGCCGAGCATCGGCAGCTGCAGGCCGCCGGCCGCCTCGGCGAGGTGGCCGAGCGTGTTCGTGCCGGCGTCGCCGTAGTCGGCGGCGTCCGGCAGCGCCCCGGCGCCGCAGGCGTCGAGCACGACGACGACCGCGCGACGGCTCATCGCACGCTCATCCGCCGAGCAACGGCTCGCCGGCCGGCGGGTCGAACGTCGCGCGCGGGTGGGCGGCGAAGTAGACGTCGCGCAGGCGGTCGGCCGAGAGGTGGGTGTACATCTGCGTCGTGGCGATGTCGGCGTGGCCGAGCATCTCCTGCAGCGAGCGCAGGTCACAGCCGCCGGCGAGCAGGTGCGTCGCGAACGTGTGACGCAGCGTGTGCGGGCTCATCTTGTCGGCGAGGCCCGCGCTGCGAGCGTGGCGCTGGACGATCTTGTAGAGGCCCTGGCGCGTGAGCCCCTGGCCGCGCCGGTTGACGAAAAGATGGCGCTCCTCGCGGATCCCGACGAGCTGCGGGCGACCGACGGTCATGTACGCCAGCAGGGCGGTGACGGCCTTGCTGCCAACCGGCACGAGCCGCTCCTTGTTGCCCTTGCCGTTGGCGCGCAGCACGCCCTCTTCGAGGTCGACGTCGTCGAGCTGGATGCCGACCGCCTCCGACGCGCGCAGGCCGCAGGCGTACATCAACTCCAGCAGCGCGCGGTCCCGCAGCGCGGCCGACCCTTCGCCGGAGGGCTGGGAGAGCAGCAGCGCGACCTCGTCGCGCGAGAGCACCTTCGGCAGCCGCTTGCCGCGCGGCGGGCCTTTCAGCTCGGCCGTCGGGTCGCGGTCGAGCAGCTCCTCGCGGCGCAGGTGGCGGTAGAAGGAGCGCAGGCAGGCGACCTTGCGCTGCACTGTCGTGGCGGCGGCCGGCGCGCGGCCCTCGCTGCCGCTGGTGAGGCTCCCGACGAAGGCGGCCAGGTCCGTGTGCTGGACCGCCAGCGCCTGCTTGCCGGCGCCGTGCAGCCAGGCACCGAACTGCAGCAGGTCGGAGCGGTACGCCTCCAGCGTGTTGCGGCTCAGCCCGCGCTCGAGCTCGAGGTACGCGATGAAGTCGAGCACGAGGTCCTCGAAGGAGCTCGTGCGCAGGGGAGCGATGGCCGCGGTCATGGCGCCTACTGATTCGGCGCGGCGGGGGCTGGGATCCTGCCCCCGCGACGTGGCTACGGCAGCAGGAGCATGACCGGATTCAGCTCGCGGCCGTTACTGAATGCCGCGTCGGTCGCGTCGTACACCTGCTGTGGGAGATGCCGGCCATCAGAGATCTCGATTCGCTTGAGTGCGCGCTGGGCACGCGTGAGCATCCAGCGGGCGCGACTGCGCCGACCGCGACCTCGGGCTCCCGCGCGGCCACGGTTCGTGTTCGCCCCTGCATACTGGGCACGGGCGCCCAGCAGGTGCCCCCAGAAGCTCAGCAGCGGATGCTGACGCAGCAACTCGTCGTCGATGCTCCGCAGCAGCTCAGATGCGAGACGTGCCTGGCCCTGCTCACGGTGCAGCTCGACAAGGCCGAGCTGCCCGTAGACGTGCTCGAACACGTGAAGGTCAGGCACTGCCGGCGTCGCCGCGACGCGGTAGTGACGGTGCGCTCCTTCGTAGTCGAGCGCATGTCGCGCCAGCTCACCGAGGCCGAAGTTGCCCACTGCGACGCTGACGGGGTAGTCGTGTGCGTCGACGGTCGCGAGTTGCGTGAACAGGTCACGAGCCTGCTCCGGCGTCTCGCCGGCGAGGCGTGCCTGGGCGATGCAGCGAATCGCCATCAGCTCCGCGCGGGGGCTCGAGGTCTCCTCGACGATGACCGAGTGCGCCCGCTCGGCGAGATCCTCCCCGGCACGTGCCTGCCCCTTCAGGCGCAGGAGGTGAGCACGCACGATGCTCAGCAGCGCCTCGGCACCAGGCTCAGGGTCGTCCCTGTAGGCGCTCTCGGCCTCGACGAGCAGCCCCGCGCTCTCGCGATAGTGCCCTCGCCGACGCGCGATGTCGGCGCGATGGCGCAGCAAGTGGGCGCGCTTGCGCGGGAGATCGCGCAGCCCGAAGCTGGCGGCGGCTTCCTGCTGAGTGCCCACGTCGTCGAGCCGAAGGTCCTCAAGCTGCTTCCACGCGCGGCGCGCGAGCCGATCGGCATCGTCGAGGTTGCCACGCTCCTTCTCGATGAGACTGCTCGTCCATGTCGCCTGGAAATGCGCAACCGGCTGATCTCGACTGTGGGCAAGCACGTGTGCAACCTCATGAGCTGCCTCGACGAGACGGGCACGAAGCCGGAGGGAGCTTGCCAGCGCCTGCATGACGCGCAGCCGCAGTTCGACCGATCCTCCTTCAGAGAGATCCTTCGCCGCCCGGAAGGATCCTTCGGCAAGCGCATAGGCGCCTTCCCGCAGATAGCAGTCGCCGGCCATCGTCTCGACCTCGACGCGCCAGTCGCGCGTGCCGGGCCCGTTGTCGTCGCGGGCGACGTCGATCAGCATGCGGCAGCCGTTCAAGCGACCCGCACTCAATTCCTTCTCGAACGCCGCGACCAACTCCGCCCGGCCTCGCTTCGGATCTATATAGAGACGATGATGGAGCACTTCGGCACGCAACCCGAACCAGCGGTCAAGGTCGCTGGTCGCCGCCTGCTCCGCCTCGAAGTGCTCCAGCGCGCGCTCATGCCACTCGCGCAGTGCCTCGGGGTCATATCCCATCTGCTTCCAACAGTCGCGCAGCAGCGGGGCGATCGCATAGGCCTCCCCGGTTGCGAGCAACGCGCTCGCACGTGGCCCCTCGACGAGTGCCGTCGCGACGAGCCGCTCATAACACTCGACCTCGAAGTATCCGGCGTTGCGCAGGACCTTCCGCAGGAGCCTCTCGTCGAAGGTCCGCAGCACCGCGGCGGCTCGCGCGTAGCGCAGCAGTCGCTCGTCGAGCGCACGCTCGAGCCGCGGAGCGATCGCTGCGCAGAACGTGCTCAGCCACTCCTCGTCGTCCACGTTTCCGCCCTTGAGCTCCCTCAGCTCCTTGGCGAGGACCTCAAGCTCCCGCGGCCCGCCGAACTTTCCCTTGCCGAAGCAGAGCGCAAGCAGGTCGAGCGCGAACTGATGTCCGCGCGAGATCTCCTTCAGCCGCTTCATCATCTCCTTCGGCACCTCATGGCGCATCAGCGCAAGCTCCTGATCGTGCTCGTTGAGCAGACCGAGCGTGTGGATCTCCACGGCATCGGAGGCAACGAGCCCGTCCATGCGATACGTCGCCTCGCCCACGCGAGCCGACCAGGCACGCTGCGCCCCACAAGAGAGCGCCAACATCACCGGCGCCTCGCGCTTCCAGAGCTCGTCGGACAACTCGAGGACCCACCCGCATGCTGCCGCGTCCGCCTCGTCAAACGAGTCGAAGAAGAGGATCGCCGTGCGCAACGCGAAGCGGCGGCGCTCGCCGGCTGCGGACAGGTCCGCTGCCATCGCCTCGATCAAGCCGTGCTCAAGGTGCGTCTGAAGCGCGCGATCGGCCGCGTCGCCGATGAACGGCCGCTGCAGCGCCTCGAGCTGACCACGCACCCAGCGACTCGCCTCGTCGCGACCGAGGCGCAGCCACAAACGCCTGAGCAGGCTGACCAGCGGTCCCGCCGGCGGCGCCATGACCAACGGCGGCGTTCCGGTGGATGCGCTCCAGCCCAGCCGCCCAAGAGTGCGTACGAGCCACTGCATGAGTGCCCCGCCGGTGTCCGTGACGTTGCCGGGAGCGGGCTTGATGCGGGCGAGCTCGTCGCGCAGCAGCGTGAAGCGTGGTGTGAGCAGCGGCAGGCTCCACCGCCGCCACACGTTGCGTCGTCTGAACTCGTCATCGAGCGCGACCAACCCTGCGACGGCGCTCGGCGTCTCGGCCGGCCCGAGCGTCAGACCCGCGTCGATCTCCCATCCGCGACGCCATGCATGTCCCTGCTGGTAGCGCTCACGCAGGTGCGTGAGCATCTGGCCCTTCCCGCTGCCCGGGATTCCCTCGAGCACGAAGGCGACCGGCGGACGCTCGCGACGTCGCACTTGGTCAAAGCGACTGACGACCTGCTCGCGTCCTGCGATGTCAGGCGTCGACGATCGTCGGCGAAGATGCCTGCGCGACACGCGCCGGGCAGCATCCCGCTGCACCTCTTCCTCCATCCCAGCGCAGCATATTCCGGGTCAGCGCGCCAGTGCGCTGCTTCTCGGAGCGAAATTCAGCTGCGGTGCGCGCGCAGCAGCATCAGGCCGATCAGCGACTTCGCGTCCTCGCAGGCGGCGATCGCGTCGTCGAGGCGGTGCAGCGGCCAGGCGACGATCTCAATCCGCTCGTCCTCCTCGACCGCGGGACGCGAGACGTCGTGCAGACCGGTCGCGAGGAAGACGTCGATGCGCTCGTCGGTGAAGCCGGGGCTCGTGTAGATCCCCTTCAGGTGCTCCCACGTGTCGGCGGCCTTGCCGACCTCCTCGGCCAGCTCGCGCTTGGCGGTCTCCAGCGGCGGCTCGCCGTCCTCGTCGCGCTTGCCGGCGGGGACCTCCAGCAGCGCGTGCTCGTCGCAAATCTCGCGCGGCTGGCGTACGAGCCAGACGTGCTCGCCGTCGTGGGCGACGATCGCGACCGCGCCGGGATGGCCGACGACCTCTCGGACGACCTCCTCCCCGTCGGCGTGCCGGTAGCGCTCGACGCGCACCTGGCCGATGTGGCCGGTCCAGATCGTCTCCGACCCGACTTGCTCGAACGCCGTCATGCCTGCAGCTCCCCGATCGCGGTCCCGGCCGCGAGCGCGGCGGAGAAGAAGAGTCGATCCTCGTCCAGCGTGCGGCCCATCGTACGTGTCGGCAGACCGCTCGCGCGATAGCCCTCGACGTCGACCGCTGCCTCGTGGACGTCATGTCCGCGCGCCCGCGCGGCGTCGAGCGCTGCACCGATCCCGTCCATCTCGGCGAACAGGGCGATGCCGTTGGGGACCGGCAACGTCACCGGCGCGAGCAGCAAGTCGAGCACGGTCCGCGTGTGGTGGGAGAGGCCGCGGTGGCGGTCGCGCGGATCGCCGCTCGACATACGGGGGGTCAGCACCGTCGGACACCCGAGCGCGAGCGCCGCGTGCGCGGAGTCGAGCGCCACCATCCCGCCGTGGCCGAGCGCCGACGCCGAGCCGAGGATCCCGGGGCCGGGTCCGACGAGCGCGACGTCCCAGCCCTCCTGTGCTATTCCGTCGTGGATCGCGCCTGCCGTCGTGATCGCCTCCTGCTGGCCGCCGTAGGCGGGTCCTGCCGTCGTGTGGCCGGCGAGCACGCCGCGATTGAGCAGCGCCTGCACGGTCTCCGACATCCCACCCGGGAGCGCGCCGCCGGCCGTCTGCACGTAGCCGACCTTGAGGTTGGCGCGTGCCTCCGCGAGGGACCAGGCCAGCGGGGCAAGCTGGCCGTGGAGCTGGAAGACGCCGACCGGGCGGGCGAGGGGCATCGTGAGGTCACGTGCTTCGACCGGCAGCACCGCGTGCTGGAGCGAGCTGTAGTTCAGCTTCATCACGTGGGCGCCCGGCAGGCCCTTGCCGTCGAGGCCACGCGTGAGGTTGACGTGCACGACGTCGAAGCCGCCCGAGCCGAGCTTGAGGTCCCGCGCCTCGGTGTTGACGACCACCTCGTCGCCGGGCTGGCAGGGGCCAACGAACGCCGTGTCCGCCTGGGCGGGCCGAACGTCGCCTTCGACCTCGACAGTGAGCGCCTGCCAAGCGGCCGGAGCCTCAGCCGTGACGACCACACCGCGGCGGAGCTTCAGCATCACTGGACCCCACAGCGACCACGAGGGGGCGCGGGCGGTGTTCCCGGCGCAGGCTTTCGCGCGAGCGTCCTGTCCTGTGGTCGTCCTGCGACCACCAGGCAGGATGGTCGTCGCAGCGGAAACGCCGATCGGGCGGGTGGCGTGGGGATCGCTGTCACAAGGCACTTGCCGCCGGTGACACGATCCCGACGACAGGACCCGCCCGCAGCCACGCACGACCCGCTCACGCCGGCACCTCGACCGCCGACGAGGGCAACGCAAGCACGACGTCCAACATCCCCTCCAGCGCGGCGACCGAGACGGACTCGTCCGGCTGGTGGTTGCGCGTGGTGCCGTTCGCGAGGTTGGTGCAAGGGAAGCCGGCGGCCTCCAAAACGTTGGCGTCGGACCCGCCGCCGGTGACGATGTGGGTCGGGGCGTAGCCGCAGGAGCGCAGGGCGGCTTCGGCGGCGAGGACCTGCGGGGCGCTCGGCTTGGTGCGGTAGCCGGCGAAGAGGCGCTCGACGGTCACGTCGAGGTCGCAGCCAGCGGCGTTGGCGCCGTCGGCGAGGTGGTCGAGCAGCTCGGTGACGAGCGCCTCGGCCTTCGTCTCGTCGAGGCTGCGCGCCTCGGCCTCGACCCGGCACACGGCGGGGACGACGTTGATGCCGGCGCCACCGTGGATCGTGCCGACGTTCGCGGTCGTCTCCTCGTCGATGCGGCCGAGCGGCATCGCGGCGATCGCGCGGGCGGCGGCTGCGATCGCGCTGCGGCCGTCCTGCGGGCGGATGCCGGCGTGGGCGGCAAGGCCGACGAGCTCCGCGACGATGCGGTGGTAGTGCGGCGAGGCGAGCACGATCTCGCCGATCGGCGAGGCGTGGTCGAGCACGTAGCCGAAGCGGCTGCGCAGGCGGCTGACGTCGAACGCCTTCGCGCCCGCGAGCGCGTACTCCTCGCAGACGGTGAACAGCAGCTCGACGGAGACTGGCGGCGGCTCGGCGACCCAGCGGCGCGCGGCGGCGAGCATCACCGCGACGGCCGCCTTGTTGTCGGCGCCGAGAATCGCGTCGTGGCGGTTGGACCAGACGCCGTCCTCACAGACCGGCTCGACGGGCCCAGTCAGCGGCACGGTGTCGAGGTGGGCGCACAGCAGGATGCCGCCGTCGGTCGCGCCATCGGCGGAGGGGATCCGCGCGAGCAGGTTGCCGGCGTCCGAGCCGGCGGCCGGGCCCGCGTCGTCCTCCTCGACGGTCAGCCTGAGCCCGCGCAGCTCCGCCGCGACGCGGTCGACGCACGCGCGCTCGCGGCCGTACGGGCTCTCGATCGCGCACAGCTCGGCGAACAGGTCGCCCAGGCGTGCACGCTCGGCCGCGTCGGCGCGCATCGTCTCCGTCTCGTCAGGCCGAGGAGCCGCGCGAGACCGCGATCTCGCCGGGGCGGGCGGGACCCGATTCCTCGCGCTCGAGCGCGCGGGCCATCGCGGCGCCGACGAAACCGCGGAACAGCGGCGCGGGGCGCTCCGGGCGCGACTTGAACTCGGGGTGGTACTGGGAGGCGACGTAGAACGGATGCACGTCGGCTGGCAGCTCGACGGCCTCGACGAGCTGGTCGTCGGGCGACGTGCCGGAGCAGACCAGCCCGGCCGCCTCGATGCGGCGGCGCAGGTGGTTGTTGACCTCGTAGCGGTGGCGGTGGCGCTCGTAGATGACCGGCTCGCCGTACAGCTCGCGCACGCGCGTGTCGTCGTGCAGCTTCACGGGGTCGGCGCCGAGGCGCATCGTGCCGCCGAGGTCGGAGATCTCCTTCTGCTCGGGCAGCAGGTCGATCACGGGCCAAGGCGTCTCGGGGTCGAACTCGGTCGAGTTGGCGCCCGGCATGTCGGCGGCGTGGCGCGCGAACTCCGCGACCGCGACCTGCATGCCGAGGCAGATGCCGAGGTACGGGATGCCCTGCTCGCGAGCGACGCGCGCCGCCGCGATCTTGCCCTCCACCCCGCGCCCGCCGAAGCCGCCCGGGATCAGGATCCCGTCGGCGTCCGCAAGGCGCTCGGCGGCGTGGTCGGCTTCCAGCGCCTCGGAGTCGATCCAGTCGACCTCGATCTGCGCGCCGTGCTCGATGCCGGCGTGGCGCAGCGATTCGACGACGGAGAGGTAGGCGTCCTCCAGCTTCACGTACTTGCCGACGAGCGCGATCTTGACGGGCTGTGTCGCCTCGGCGGCGCGCACGGTGAGCCGCTCCCACTCCGTCAGGTCGGGCGCAGGCGCGTCGATGCGGAAATGGTCGAGCACGAAGTCGTCGACGCCCTCGGCGTGGAAGCCGAGCGGCACCTTGTAGATGTTGTCGACGTCGTAGGCGGAGACGACCGCCTCGATCGGCAGGCTCGCGAACAGCGCGATCTTCTTGCGGATGTCCTTCGAGAGCCGTTCCTCGGAGCGGCACATGACCATGTCGGGCGCGATGCCGATGCGGCGCAGCTCGTTGACGGAGTGCTGCGTCGGCTTCGTCTTCAGCTCGCCGGCGTGACCGATGTACGGCACGAGCGTGAGATGGATGAACATGCAGTTGCGCCGGCCCGCATCGACCGGGAACTGCCGGATCGCCTCCAGGAACGGCAGCGACTCGATGTCGCCGACGGTGCCGCCGATCTCCGTGATGACGACGTCGACGTCGCTCGCGTCGGCCACCAGCTTGATGCGGTGCTTGATCTCGTCGGTGATGTGCGGGACGACCTGCACGGTGCCGCCGAGGTAGTCGCCGCGGCGCTCGCTTGCGGATGACCGAGTCGTAGATCCCGCCGGCGGTGACGTTCGAGCCGCGGCGCGCGTTGGCGGACGTGAAGCGCTCGTAGTGGCCGAGGTCGAGGTCGGTCTCCGCGCCGTCCTCCGTCACGAACACCTCGCCGTGCTGGTAGGGCGACATCGTGCCGGGATCGACGTTGATGTAGGGATCCAGCTTCTGCAGCTGGACCGTCAGCCCGCGCGCGACGAGCAGTCGCCCGATCGACGCGGCAGCGATGCCCTTCCCCAGCGAGGACACGACGCCCCCCGTCACGAAGATGAAACGGGTCGTGCCATTCGATGGGGCGTCAGGCATGCGCGTCATTCCTTCCGATCGAGTCTATCTGCCGCAGCAGCGGAGTCCGTTCGATGAGCGCCGAGAGCGAGCGGAACTCGCCGTAGACGGTCAGTGCGAGCACGACCGCGAGGGCGATCGCCTGGCCGGTGGTGTCGAGCGCGAGGATCATCCACAGACCGGCGACGGCGCCGATCAGGTTTGCGCCGACGTCGCCGAGCATCGTGCGCTCCCGCAGGTCGTACCAGGCCGACGACGAGGATCGGTGCGGCGAGCGGACCGACGGCCCACAGCGGCAAGCTCACGTCGAGGTCGACGCGACCGTGCCACGCGACGAGCGACAGCAGCGCGCCGACCAGCAAGAAGCCCTTCGCAGAGCGACCCGGACGCAGGTCGAGCAGGTTGAAGAGGTTCGTCGTGAGCACGAGCAGGGCAACAGCCAGCAGGTACTCGCCCACCCCCAGGTAGCGCGTGCCCTGAAGGACGTAGAACGCGAGCGCCAGCGCTCCGACCGCCTTCAGCGCCCCTGTGGTGAAGGCGCCGGCCAGGAGCGTGCGTCCATGGCCACGCCAGCCGCGCGAGGCGCCAGCGAGCAGGTCATCGATGAGGCCGAGCAGAGCGATGCCGAGCGGATACGTCAAGTCGATCGGGGCGGAGAAGCCGAACAGGTCGAGATCGGCAATCGTGGCAAGCGCGGTGCAAGCGCCCACGGCAAGCACGATCGCCGCGACGATCGCGATCCCGCCCGGGAACGGCAGCGCTGCCCCTCGGTAGTTCTCCCGCGTCAGGCCCTCCGCCTCGAGGTGCCGCAGGATCAGCGGCGTCAGGACGATCGCGACGACGAACGCGACCACGGTCGGGAGGGCTTGCACCTCAGCACCGTAGCCAGCGGTGCGGACGAAGCCCGCTGCTCCGGCTACTGGACGATCGGCGGCAGGCGGCCGCCCTCGGCGCTGCTCTTGACGCCGAAGCTGCCGCGCTGCCCGGCCAGCGCGAAGACGAGCGCGGCGCGGCCGATCGGGTCGTCGAGGTCGTCCACGCTGGACAGTTCGTGGGACTTGAACCAGTCGATCTGCGTCGGGTCGGCGTCGGTCGTCTCGACGCCCACGACGGGTATGTCGTCGGCGCGCAGACCCGTGACGAGGCCGTCCTCGAAGGTGTCGATCAGCTTGGCGTCGTCGTCCTCGTCGTCACCGTCGCCGTCGCCGGGACTGTGCACGAGCACGACGGCGTCGGCGCCTTCGAGCGCGCCGCTGCCCTGCACGAGCAGCTCGCGACGAACCGCGGCGAGCAGATCGCCGCCGCGCGTGAACTGGATGCCGATGCGCGTGCCGAACGCGTGCAGCAGGTCGCTGCTGTCCGCGAGCCGTTCGTAGCGGGTGCCCTTCGCTCCCGCCGCGAGCGCACCGAGGTCGAGCGGGCGGCGGATCACCGAGACGGAGACGAGCTTGGCGCCCGAGCCCTGGAGCGCGTCGCGCGTGAGGTCCCACATGCGGTCCGAGCCGCCGCCGAGCTCGATCAGCGCGATGCGCACGCCTTCAAGACGGCCCTCGACGAGCGCCGGGTACGCGGCCTGCTCGTAGCGCTCGCGCTCGCGCAGCTCGTCGCGCGCCGCGTCGCGCTCGTCCTGCGCCCGCCGGACGTCGCCGCGCAGCGAGGCGCGCACGTCCTGCTCGGCGCTGGAGACGAGCCCCTTGTCGCCGATCGCCACGCCGAGCAGCAGCCCCACGAGGAGCGCGAGGAAGACGGCGACGAGCGAGAGGGCGTGGTAGCGGAAGTTGAGCATCGGTGGTATCGGATCCCGCCCGCCCGGTCAGGCGATGCCGAGCAGCACCTGGAGCTTGAGCCACAGCAGGTCGGCGACGTCCTTGAGCCCCGGCGTGGCGAGCACGACCGCCGCCAGCACGAGCACCCCGGTGACCGCCAGCAGCAGCACCGGCGCCAGTCCGGGCCGGGGACGGTACAGGCGGCTCACGCCCTTTGCGTCGACGAGCATCTCCCCCACCCGCAGCCGCGTCAGGAACGTCGAGGCCATCCCGCGGCGGTTCTTGTCGAGGAACTCGACGAGGTTGAAGTGCGAGCCGACAGAGACGAGCAGCTCCGCGCCGCGCTCGGCCGCGATCAGCATCGCGATGTCCTGGCTGGTCCCCGGCGCCGGCACGACCTTGTACGACAGTCCGAGCGTCTCGAGATGGTCGCGTCCGGGCGCACGCCCGTCGGCGTACGCGTGCACGACGAGCTCGGCGCCGCAACGCAGCGTCGCGTCCGCGGCTGAGTCCATGTCGCCGACGATCATGTCCGGCTTGAAGCCCTCCTGCAGCAGCGCGTCGGCACCGCCGTCGACGCCGACGAGCACCGGCCGCACGTCGCGGATGTACGGCCGCAGCGCCTTCAGGTCGCGCTTGTGGTCGACGCCGCGCACGACGATCAGGACCGGCTTGTCGCGGAAGTCGGTGTCGAAGCGCGGCAGCTCGATGCGCCCGGCGAGCAGGTCGCGCTCCTCCAGCATGTAGCGGACGGTGTTCTCGGCAAACGCCTCGAGCGCCTCGCCGATCTCCTTGCGGCGCTGGTCGGTCTGCGCCTGCACCTGCTCGGGCCGCTGCTCGTCGCCGACCGCCAGCCGCTCCTCGCGCCGCCAGACCTCGCCGCCGCGCAGCACGACCGGGTCGCCGTCTTGGAGCTGCTCGAAGAGCGCGTCGCCGTCGACATCGACCAGGTGGATGCCCGCTTGCACGACCAGCAGCGGGCCCATATTCGGATAGCTGCCCGTCGAGGACGAGGAGCAGTTGACGACGCCCGCGACGCCGCAGGCGACGAGGTCCTCGCCCGAGACGCGGTCAAGGTCGCGGTGGTCGATGATCGCGACGTCGCCCGGACGCAGGCGCTTGACGAGGTGCTTCGTGCGCTTGCCCAGCCGCGCGATGCCCGCGACCTCGCGTACGTCCGCGCCGACAGGCGATGCGGCGGTGGGTGGTGTGACGGCCACGAAGGCGTTCAGTCTACGGCGCCTCCTGACTGGAGGGGCTGGATTTCCGCCGCGCGCGCAAGCAGCAGCCCGCGTTCGCGCTCGTTCTGCGTCTGTGCCGCAGCCCGCTCGAGCTCGGTGCGGGCCTCGTCGTCGCGGCCGAGCTTCGCGAGCAGGTCGGCCCGGACGCTGGGCAGCAAGTGGTAGCCGTCGAGCGAACCCTCGGCGGCGAGCGCGTCGGCGTGCGCGAGCCCGGCCTCGGGGCCGAACGCCATCCCGAGCGCGACGGCCCGGTTCAGCTCGACGACCGGCGAGGGCGCGGTGCGGGCGAGCGCCTCGTAGAGCGCCGCGATCCGCACCCAGTCGGTCTGCTCGGGAGCGCGAGCCCGCGCATGGCAGGCGGCGATCGCGGCCTGCAGTGCGTACGGACCTGGCGTGACGGCGAGCCGCTCGGCGCGCTCCAGCGCCTTCAAGCCGCGGCCGATCAGCAGCAGGTCCCAGCGCGAGCGGTCCTGGTCGAGCAGCAGCACCGGCTCGCCGTCGGGACCCGTGCGCGCCGCCGTGCGCGACGCCTGGATCTCCATCAGCGCGACGAGGCCGTGGACCTCCGGTTCCTGCGGCGTCAACTCGGCGAGCACGCGGCCGAGACGCAGCGCGTCCTCGCACAGCGCCGGGCGCAGCCAGTCCTCGCCGGCGGTCGCCGAGTAGCCCTCGTTGAAGACGAGGTAGATCACCTCCATCACGGAGGAGAGCCGCTGTGCCCGCTCCTGCTCGTCCGGCACCTCGAAGGGAGCGCGTGTCTCCGCGAGCGTCTTCTTCGCCCGCACGATGCGCTGGGCAAGTGTCGGCTCCGGCACCAGGAACGCCCGCGCGATCTCAGGCGTCGTGAGACCGCCGAGCAGGCGCAGCGTCAGCGCGATCCGCGCCTCCGTCGAGAGCGCCGGATGGCAGCAGATGAACATCAGGCCCAGCAGGTCGTCGCCGACGTCGTCCTCGCGCGCGGCGACGAGGTCGGCGGCGTCCATCGCGAACTGCAAGCCGACCTCGCGGGCGATCAGCTCGTGCTTCTGGTCGAGGCGCGTGCTGCGCCGCAGCAGGTCGATCGCGCGGTGCTTGGCGGTGGCCATCAGCCAGGCGCCCGGATTGTCCGGGACGCCCGACTGCGGCCACTTCTCCAGCGCGGCGACGAGCGCGTCCTGCGCGAGGTCCTCTGCGAGCGCGACGTCGCGCACCATCCGCACGAGCGCCGCGACCAGCCGTGGCGCCTCGATCCGCCAGATCGCATCGATCGTGCGCTGGACGGCGGGCGGCGTCACGGCGACGGCTTGTGGACGGCTACCGCGCCGTCGTCTGGTGCGGGGGCGTCTCCGGCAGCTCGACGACGGCCGCCTGGACCTCTTCGGAGAAGTCGGACAGCTCGAAGATCTGCCGCACCTCGATCATGTCCTGCTCGCCGGCGGGACAGCGGGAGGCCCACTCGACGGCCTCCTCCTTCGACTTCGCCTGGATGATCCAGTAGCCGCCGACGAGCTCCTTCGCCTCGGCGAACGGGCCGTCGGTCACCGTCGGCGTGCCGTCCGCGAAGCGCACGCGGGCGCCCTTCGACGGCGGCTGCAGCCCGTCGAGCGCCAGCAGCACGCCGGCCTTCGACAGCTCCTCGTTGTAGCGCGTCATCGCGCCGACGTCCTCGGGGCTCGGCTCCCAGTCCTTCTCCTCGATGCCCGGGTACATGAACATCATGAATCGCATCGTTGCGGCTCCTTGCGGTCGCGGGTCCGGCCTCTCCAAACCCTTGCTTTACCCGGACGACGAACAACGTCGTGCGAAATCGACACGACGCGCGAAAAGTTCTCGGATCAGGCGGCCTTCAACAGCTCGCGCGCGTGCTGGCGGGCGGCGCGGTCGCCTTCGTCGGCGCCGAGCATCCGCACCAGCTCGCCGAGCACGGCGTCGCCGTCGAGGCCGGTGACGGTTGTGATCGCCGTCTCGCCGGAGCCGTCCTTGGCGATGCGGAAGTGGCGGTCGGCGTGGGCAGCGACCTGTGGGAGGTGGGTGATGCAAAGCACCTGTCGCTCCGCCGCGAGTGCATGGAGCTGGGCGCCGACGGCGTTGGCGGTATGGCCGCCAATCCCGGCGTCGACCTCGTCGAAGACGAGCAGGCGGACACCGGAGGCTGTGTCAGCGTTGGCGACGCCCAGCAGCGCCAGCATGACGCGCGAGAGCTCGCCGCCGGAGGCGATCTCGCGCAGGGGGCCGGCGGGGACGCCAGGGTTGGGTGCGATCAGCAGCTCGACCGCGTCGGCACCGGTCGGGCCGGGCTCGTCACGCGGGGTCAGCGCGACCTCGAAGCTGGCGCCGGGCATCGCCAGCTCGGCAAGCCGCTCGCAGACGGCGGCGGAGAGGCCGGGAGCGGCCTTCGCGCGGGCCGTGTGCAGCTCCTTGGCGACGGCGGCGAGCCGGTCGCGCGCGGCGGCAAGCGCGGCGGTCGTCTCCTGCAGCGCGGCCTCGGCGCCGGTCAGCTCGTCGTGGCGCGTGCGACAGGACTCCGCGTGCGCGAGCACCGCGGCGATCGTGCCGCCGTGCTTGCGCTCCAGCCGTGCGAACGCGGCCAGGCGTTCCTCGACCTGCTCCAACCGGCCGGGCTCCCCTTCGATCCCCTCCTGGTAGCGGCGCAGCTCCAGGCCGAGGTCGTCGGCTTCGATCACGAGCGCGCGGTAGCGCTCGGCGAGCGCATCGAGCTCCGTGTCGACGCCGGCGAGCGCGTCGAGTTCGTGTGCGGCGGCGGCCAGCAGACTGCTGGCGCCGGTATCGCCGGACTCCGGCGCGATCGCCTCGGCCGCGGCGGTCGCGGCCCCGCGCAGGCCTTCCAGGTGGCGCAGCCGCTCGCGCTCACGCTCCAGCTCGGCCTGCTCGGCCTCGCTCGGCGCGACGTCCTCGATCTCGCGCAACTCGAACGCGAGCAGGTCCAGCTCGCGCTCGCGCGCGCCGTCGAGCGCGCCCAGCTCCTCGGCGCGGCGCACGCACGCGCGCACGTCGGCGTGAGCGGCAGCGGCGCGGGCGCGGCGTTCGCGCTGCTGCGGCCCGCAGAAGCCGTCGAGGATCTCCAGCTGCGCGGAGGCGAGCATCAGCCGGCGGTGCTCGTGCTGGCCGTAGAAGGCGAGCAGCTCGCCGCCGACGTCGCGCAGGTCGCCGACCGTCGCCGAGCGGCCGTTGAGATAGGCCCGCGTGCGGCCGTCGGGCCAGACGCGGCGTGCGAGCACGAGCTCCTCGGCGTCGTCCGGCAGACGCTCGCCGACCAGCTCGCGGACGCGCTCGTCGAGGTCGAAGACCCCCTCGACGTACGCCTCAGGCGCGCCCGGGCGCACGATGCCGCTGCGCGCCTTGCCGCCGAGCAGCAGGTCAAGCGCGTGGGCCAGCATCGTCTTGCCCGCGCCCGTCTCGCCGGTCAGCACGTTGAGGCCGCTGCCGAGGCGCAGCTCCGCGCGTTCGATCAGCAGCAGGTTCTCGACGCGCAGCTCATGCAGCATGCGGTCCAGTCTCGCAACCGCCGCCGACGGATCAGGGCGGCGCGGGCGGGCGCGTCAGCCGCCGGTCGCGAGGCGTCCGAACTTCTCGCGCAGGCGGTGGTAGAAGCTCGCGTCATGCGTCTGCGCGAGCGCGCCAACGCCGTCGACGAAGCGCGCCGTAATCACCGCGTCGGGCGGCAGCTCGCGCACCGGGCGGCCGTCGACGCTGACGTCGACTGGCTCCTCGCGCGAGCCGTTGCGCACGCGGATCGCGTCCTGCGGCGCGACCACCAGCGCGCGGGCGGTCAGCGAGTGCGGCGCGATGAACGAGACCGCAAGGCCCTCGACGCCCCAGGCCATCACCGGCCCGCCGTTGGCGAGGTTGTAGCCGGTCGATCCGGCGGGGGTCGCGACCACGAGGCCGTCGCAGCGCACGCGCCCGACCTCGTCGCCGCCGACGTCGAACGCGAGGTCGGCGACGCGCAGGCCTTGCTGGCGGTGGAAGGAGACGTCGTTCATCGCCAGCCACGTCTGCCCGCCGTCGCTGACTTCGATGCCCGGCAGGGTCAGCACTTCGAAGTCGCCGCCGAACGCGCGGTCGAAGCCCTGGCCGAGCCCGTCAGGGTCGATCGTCGCGAGGAAGCCGACCTCGCCGAAGTTGACGCCGAAGACCGGGACGCCCGTGTAGGCGTACTGCCGCAGCGCGTGCAGGATCGTCCCGTCGCCGCCGAGCACGACGCAGAGGTCCACCTCCGCTTCCACGGGCGCGTCGAGCACGAGCCCGTCGGCCGGCTGCAGGCCGTGCTTCTGCGTCTCCTCCGGCGCGAAGCGCAGCGTCCAGCCGGCCCGCTTGGCGGCGTCGCACAGCTGCACGAGCGCGGCGCGTGTGTCGTCGGGACGGCGGTGGGTGAAGACGGTGGCGGTGCGCGCGGCGTCGGTCATGAGCCGGCCTCCGGTGTCGGGGAAGCGGCGTCGTCCGCGAGCGCCTCGGGCTCGACCTCCCGCGCCGCCGCTGCCAGGTCCTCGACGGCGCCGGAGCGGCCGGCCTCGGCGAGCCACACGAAGCTCTCGCGGTTGCCCTTCGGGCCGGGCAGGCCGGAGGACGCGAAGCCGAGCACGGCGGCCCCCAGCTCGCGGGCGGCGGTCGCCGCGGCCACGAGCGCGTCGCGCCGGTCGGCGGCCGCGCGCACGACGCCGCCCTTGCCGACGCGCTCGCGGCCGACCTCGAACTGCGGCTTGACGAGCGCGAGGCAGTCGAAGCGCGCGGCTGTCGCAGCCAGCACCGCCGGCAGCACCTTCGCAAGGCCGATGAAGGAGACGTCGATCACGACGAGGTCGGGCGCGTAGGGCAGCTCGGCGGGATCGAGCGCACGGGCGTTACGGCGCTCGACCACGGTCACCCGCTCGTCGGTGCGCAAGCGCCAGTGCAGCTCCCCGTAGGCGACGTCGAACGCGACGACGTGGCGCGCGCCGCGCTGCAGCAGGCAGTCGGTGAAGCCGCCGGTCGAGGCGCCGACGTCGAGCGCGTCGCGGCCGCTGGGATCCAGCCCGAACGCGTCGAGCGCGTTGGCGAGCTTGCGCCCCCCGCGCGAGACGAAGTCGTCGGCCTGCGCGACACTCAGCTCGACGTCGTCGGGCACCAGCTGGCCCGGCTTCTCCGCACGGCGGCGCTCGGCCCCCAACAGCACCTCGCCGGCGATCACGGACGCGGCCGCGCGCGACCGCGAGGCGAAGACGCCCCGGTCCGCGAGCAGCGTGTCGAGTCGCGTCTTCGTACTCACCGGCGGGAACGCTACCTGGCCACGCAGCCTCCGGTGCGGCGAGAGACGTGAACAACGCACCGTGCGCTGCGCCGCGACCGACGCCCATACCCTGAAAAAAGCAGTTGCACACGCACTGTGTGCCGCAGCTCACACACATTCATGGCGCGACGCCGCACCATGGATAGCGCGATGACTGCACTGCGCCCCACCATCTCACTCCCGCTCCACGGAGCACTCGAGCTGCTTACCGGACTGCTCGCGCTCGTGGCGCCCTTCGTGCTCGGCTTCACACCGGCCGGAGCGGCGGTCTCGATCGTGATCGGCGCCTGCGCCGTCGGGCTCGCGCTCGACGCGACGCAGCCCACCCGGGTCTCGGCGCATCACACCTTCGACTACGGCCTCGCGTTCGGCGCGACGTTCGTAGCGCTCCCGCTCGCGATCGCCGGCGACGCCGCCGCGGCGCTGACGCTCGGAGCGCTCGGGCTCGCCCAGCTCGGCCTCAACGGGGCGACGCGCTACAGCGCGCGGGCCTAACCAAACTTCCCCCACCGATCAAGAACACCAGCATCACCACATAGACACATCTCTCCTCCTGGGAACGGCTCACTTCGGTGGGCCGTTCCCTTTAAGCGTCCTTGCATGAACCGCACGGTCTGGACATGCGTCCGCGCGCCGACGCGCCAGTAAAGACGCCCGCAGACACGCCGATGGGATACCTGAGCTCGCCTATCGACCTGGGATCCCTTGCCACATGCCGAACCGCCGCCTCCGCTCCGTCCTGCTCGCGCTCGCTGCGCTCCTGCTGCTTCCGGCCGCCGCCTCCGCCTCCACCGTCCAACTCACCTCCGAGACGTACAGCGTCCAGGAGAGGGCAGGCGCGGCGGAGATCACGGTGACGCGCTCCGACGCACGCGGGCACGGCGAGGTGCGCTACGGCGTCTGGTACGACCAGTCGGCCACGCCGCACAGCGAGTACGAGCCGGTCAACGGCGTCGTCGAGTTCGCGGACGGTCAGGACACGGCGACCTTCCTGATCCCGATCCACGACGACGGCGACGTCGAGGACTCCGAGACAGTCAAGCTCGGGATTTACGGGCCGTATCCGATGCAGCTCGGCGCGATCAGCCGCGCGCGGCTGACGATCCTCGACGACGACATGGTCACCAGCGAGCGCGACCTGCTCAACCCGCTCGGGCTGAACCCGGCACCGACGAACGGCAACCCGCTGCAAGGCGCGCGCTTCTTCGTCGACGAGGAGTGGGGTCTCGCCAACCGCGTCGCGCACACCCTGCGCCACCGCCAGCCGGCGACCGCCGCGAAGCTGCGCGTTATCGCCGACCAGCCGGAGTCCAAGCGCTTCGGCAGCTGGACCGCGAACCCGCGCCACGAAGTCGCGACGTTCCTCCAGCGCGCGAAGGCGACCGATCCCGGCGCCGTCCCGCTGATGGCGACGTACCGACTCAAGCACGTGAGCTGCGGCGGCTACGGCGACTCCGCCGAGGAGGCGGAGTCCTACAAGCGCTGGTACGAGAACTTCGCGCAGGGGATCGGCAACCACCGCGTCGTGGTGTTCTACGAGATCGACGCGATCATCACGGCGAAGTGCCTCTCGCGCGCCGGCCTCGCGACGCGCATCGACGAGCTCAGCACGGCGATCGACGTGCTCTCCGCGCTCCCCCACGCCGTCGTTTACGTCGACGCGGGCGCCAGCGACGCGCATCGCCCGGCGTTCAACGCGAAGCTGCTGCGGAGCATCGGGATCGACCAGATCCAGGGCTTCTTCACCAACTCGACGCACCAGGTACGCACGAAGAAGGAGATCCGCTACGCCCGCGACCTTGTGCGCCGCCTCGGCGGCACCCCGCACTATGTCGTGAACACGGCCGCGAACGGACAGGGTCCGCTGATCCCCAAGAGCCGCGTGAAGTCTGGCAACTCGGTCCGTTGCAACGCGCCCGGCCGCGGACTCGGCCCGAAGCCGACTTCCGACGTGCCGTCGTACTACCGGCACCTCGACGGCCTCTTCTGGATCGGCAACCCGGGCCGCTCTGCCGGCGCATGCAGCCACAGCGCAAGCGCCCCGCCGACCGGCGCCTTCTGGCTCGACTACGCACTCGAGCTGATCCGAAACGCGGACTTCCGCATCACGTGAGAAAACAGGGTGCCTTCCAGTCCAAGGCACCCCATTGTCAGCGCATCGGGGGTGGAGCGCTTCGAGCGGGGTAGGTCCGGGTTATGGCACGGACAGACTCTCCCATGCACCGCTCTCCAAGCCGCCACGCGGGCCTCGTGCTCGCGCTTCTGCTGATCATCGTCGTCGCCCTGCTGACGCTGCTCTTTGACGGGAAGGCGACGGCGGCGGATGGGACGGTGCGGCTCGCCGCGACGAACTTCACCGTCCACGAGGGCGACGGCGCCGCGACGATCGCCGTCGCGCGCAGCTCGTCGGATGGTCACGGCGAGGTCCGCTACGCGGTCTGGCACCGCAGCGCGGACTACAACCTCGACTACACGCCGGTGAAGGGCCGCATCGACTTCGCCGACGGCCAGTCGGAGGCATCCTTCCGCGTGCCGATCGCGAATGACACGAACGTCGAGGGCGGCGAGACGATCGCAGTGGGGATCTACGGCGCCTATCCGCAGAAGCTCGCCGATCCCGACCGCGCGACGCTGACGATCCTCGACGACGACGCCGTCGAGACCGTCCGCGACCCGCTCAACCCGCTCGCGCTGAACCCGCCACCGCCGGGCGATAACCCGCTCGAAGGCGCGCGCTTCTACGAGAACCCGGTCAGCAACCTGGCGGGGACGGTCATCCGCCAGATCCGCCACGCGCGACCGCAGGCTGCACAGCTGCTGCAGACGATTGCCGCCGAGCCGGAGTCCAAGCGCTTCGGCGCCTTCAACGACCAGCCGGGAGCCGCCGTCGCGCAGCACCTCGCACGTGCGAACGCGGACGACCCGGGGGCCGTTCCGCTGATCGCCACCTACCGCCTCAAGCACGTCAGCTGCGGCGGCTACAGCGACTCGCCCGAGGAGGCGGACGACTACAAGCGCTGGTACGAGAAGCTCGCCCAGGGCATCGGCAACCACCGTGTCGTCGTCTTCATGGAGATCGACGCGCTGATCACTGCGAAGTGCCTCTCCCGGCAGGGCCGGCGCGTGCGCGTCGCCGAGCTGCGCTCCGCGATCGGCTCGCTCGCGGCGCTCCCCCACGCCGTCGTCTACGTCGACGCGGGCGCCGGCGACGCCCACACCCCACATTTCATCGCGACGCTGCTGCGCCGCATCGGCGTCTTCCGCATCCAGGGCTTCTTCACGAACTCCACCCACCAGGACTGGACCCGCAAGGAGATCCGCTACGCCCGCGACCTTGTGCGGCGACTCGGCGGCTCACCGCACTACGTTGTCAACACCGCCGCCAATGGGCGCGGGCCGATGATCCCGAAGAGCCGCGTGCGCTTCGGCAACTCCTTCCGCTGCAACGCGCCCGGTCGCGGGCTCGGACCCAAGCCCACCTCAGCGGTCCCACCGCAGTACCGCCACCTCGACGGCCTCTTCTGGATCGGCAACCCCGGCCGCTCCGCCGGCGAGTGCAGCAAAACCCCGAACCCACCGCCTGCCGGGCATTTCTGGGTCGAGTATGCGGTGTCGTTGGTGCGGCACGCGGACTTCCGCATCCGCTGATCCGACCGACCGTCCTGTCCTATGGTCGTCCTGCGACCACCATCCAGGACACTCGCTCCCGCAGCGCTGGCGCCCCTCCCCCTCGATGCCAGCCGTGGGCCAGCGCCAGACCAGCAGCCCCACCCCACATAGCAGGCGACCGCCTACGCCGCCCCCACCGAATGCGACGCCCCAATCGCGCTCAACACCCGCTCCGCAATCCGCGCACCCGTGAACCCAACCTCCTCATGCAGCAGCGCCGGTGCTCCATGCGTCACATAGCGGTCAGGCAACCCCACGCGCAGGATCCGCGACGGCAGGCCGGCGTCGGAGAGCGCCTCCCAGACCCCGGAGCCGAAGCCGCCCGAGAGCACGCCCTCCTCGACGGTGACGAGCAGCTCGTGCTCCGCCATCAACTGGGCGACGAGGCCGGCGTCGATCGGCTTGGCGAAGCGGGCGTCAGCGACAGTCGCCTTGATGCCGTGCTCGGCGAGCCGGTCAGCGGCCTCCAGGGCCTTGCCGACGCCTGAGCCATAACCGAGCAGCGCGACCTTCCCGTCAGAACCCTCGCGCAGGATCTCACCGGTGCCGATCGGGATCGTCCGCGGCGTCTCCGGCAACGGCACGCCGACCGCCTCGCCACGCGGATAGCGCAGCGCGACCGGGCCGTCGTCGTAACGCAGCGCGGTGTGGAGCATGTCGACCAGCGCGGCCTCGTCGCGCGGGGCCATCAGGACGATGTTCGGCAGCGGGCGCAGGTAGGCGACGTCGAAGGCGCCGTGGTGCGTCGGGCCGTCGTCACCGACGAGGCCGGCGCGGTCCATCGCGAAGACGACGTTGAGCTTCTGCAGACAGACGTCGTGGACGATCTGGTCGAAGGCGCGCTGCAGGAACGTCGAGTAGATCGCCGCGACCGGCTTGCAGCCTTGCAGCGCCAGCCCGCTCGCGAACAGGATCGCCTGCTGCTCGGCGATGCCGACGTCGAAGTAGCGTTCCGGCATCGCCTTCTGGAGGATGTCGAGCCCGGTGCCGGTGTTCATCGCGGCGGTTATCCCGACGACCCGCTCGTCGCGCTGACACTCGGCGACGAGCGCGTCACCGAAGACCTTCGTGTACTGCGGCGGCTTGGGCGGCGGGGCCGCCTCCCCTTCGGCGGGCTTGGCGGGAGCGGGCGCCGGCGCGCCGTTCGCGATCGACTTCGGCTTCGCGGCATGCCACTTCTCCATGCCTTCCAGGCCGCCGTCCTCGGCGGGCGCGAAGCCCTTCCCCTTTACGGTCGCGATGTGCACGACGACGGGCCGCTGAGCCTCGAGTGCCTCGCGCAGCGCCTCGCGCAGCATGTGCACGTCGTGGCCGTCGATCACACCCATGTAGGCGACGTCGAGCTCCTCCCAGAAGAGGCCAGGCGCCCAGAACGCCTTGATCGACTCCTTCAGCTGCGGACCCAGACGCTCGAAGCGCGCACCGAGGCCGGCAGGGAGCTTCGTGAGGCCGCCCTCGACGCCCTCGCGCGCCTTCCACCAGCGCGGGTTCAGCCGCACGCGGTTGAAGTAGCGCGACAGCGCACCGACGTTGGGGGCGATCGACATGCCGTTGTCATTGAGCACGATCACGATCGGCGTGCCAAGACCGCCGGCCTGGTGGACCGCCTCGAACGCGACGCCGCCGGTCATCGCACCGTCGCCGATGACGGCGACGACGTTGCCGTCGGGACCCTGGCCGTGGCGCATCGCCTCCTTGAGCCCGACCGCGTAGCCAATCGAGGTCGAGGCGTGGCCGGCGCCCATGATGTCGTGCTCGGACTCCTCGATCGCGCAGAACGGGGTCAAGCCGCCGTACTTGCGGATCGTTTCGAGCTGGTCGCGGCGGCCGGTGAGGACCTTGTGCGGATAGGCCTGGTGGCCGACATCCCACAGGATCTTGTCGGTCGGCGAGTCGAGCAGCGAGTGCAACGCGACGGCCAGCTCGCAGGTGCCGAGGTTCGCGCCGAAGTGCCCGCCGATCTCACCGACCGTGTCGATGATGTGCTCGCGGACCTCCTGGGCGACCTGCTGCAGCTCGGCGTCGGAGAGGCCATGCAGGTCCTGCGGGCCGTCGATGCCGGAGAGCAGCGGCTGCTTGGGGGTCGGGGGAGTCGGTTCGCTCATGTCGTGCGGGTCGCGATGAAGTCGGTGATCTGCTCCAGCTCGCGGGCGCCTTCGGGGACCGCGGTCGCGAGTGCGGCACGGGCACCCTGGTGGGACTCCGCCGCCAGCTCGCGGGCGCGCTCCAGCCCGAACTCGCTCACGTACGTGCGCTTGCCGAGCCGCGCGTCGCTGCCGTGCGTCTTGCCGAGCACCTCGTCGGCTCCGATCACGTCGAGGATGTCGTCGACGATCTGGAACAGCACGCCAAGCTCGCTTGCGAAGTCACGGAAGGCCTTGATTCTCGCAGGTTCGCCGGAATAGCCGAGCATGAGCGGGCAGATGATCGCGGCGGCGATCAAGCGGCCGGTCTTCAGCTCGTGGAGGTGGCGCAGGCCGGCTGCGCCGGCGGGGGCGCGATCGGTCACGTCGAGATATTGCCCGCCGACCATCCCGTTGACGCCTGTTGCAGCAGCGAGCTCGCGCACCGCGGCGAGCACGCCGGCCGGGTCGCCCTGCTGGTCACTCAGCACGTGGCGGAAGGCCTCGGCGTAGAGGCCGTCGCCGGCGAGGATCGCGACGTTCTCGCCAAACGCCTTGTGGCAGGTGGGCCGGCCGCGGCGCAGGTCGTCGTCGTCCATCGCCGGCAGGTCGTCGTGGATCAGGCTGTACGTGTGGATCAGCTCAAGCGCAGCCGCTAGCGGGAGCACGCGGGCTGGGTCCTCGCCGAGCGCGCGGGCGGTCGCGAGCACGAGCACGGGGCGAATCCGCTTCCCGCCGGCCAGCAGCGAGTAGCGCATCGCCTCCTGGAGGCCGTCGACGCCGAGCGTCTCGGGCTTGGCGAATTCGAGCGCGGTGAGGTACGCCTCGACCTG
The DNA here is from genome assembly GCA_963774115.1 of uncultured Actinomycetes bacterium. Taxonomy (GTDB): domain Bacteria; phylum Actinomycetota; class Thermoleophilia; order Solirubrobacterales; family Solirubrobacteraceae; genus Conexibacter. Next base: position 262,444 of record CAVZDN010000002.1, read on the forward strand.
CTCACGCAGGCCGTCCGGGTAGGCGCTGCTCACGACAGCAGATCGCCCTGGCCGGGCACGCGCGGGGCCGGTACGTCCGCCGCCGCGCGCACACGCCGATCCAGCTCGGCCGAGGCCTCGCCCGCGAGCCGTGCGCAGTCCTCGACGAGGCGGGCGGCCTCCTCGGGCTGGAGCTCGCCGGAGCGCAGCTGCACGGCCGTCTGCTCGAGGCGGTTTGTGAGGTCCTGGATCGGGTCGACGGCGTTCACGAGGCGTGGTGGGTGTCGAGCCCGGCCGGGTCCTCGGCTGGGTCGACCTTCACATGTTCGCCGACGTCCCCGACGGGTGCGTTCTCGCCCTGCTGCGCGGCGCGCAGGATCGCCGCGAGGATGCCGTTGACGAAGCCGGGCGCCTCGGCGCCGCAGTAGGCCTTGGCGGTCTCGACGGCCTCGTCGATCGCGCCCTCGGGCGGGATCGGATGGTCGGCCGGGACGTCGTCCGGGTGCAGCATCTCCAGCAGGCTGACGCGCATGATCGAGCGCTCCAGCGGCGCGATCCGCTCCAACGACCAGCCCTGCGCGTGGTGCGAGATCAGCGCGTCGAGCTCGGCCTGGCGGGCGAGCGCGGCGTGCGCGAGCGCCCGCGTGAAGGGAGCGGTGTCGTGCAGCAGCTCGTCGTCGAGCGGCCGGCCGGTCAGGTCGTGCTGGTAGAGCGCGAAGACGGCCTTGCGGCGCTGGTCGCTGCGGCGCGCCACGTGCGTGCGCTACGCCCGCGAGACGTAGTCGCCGGAGCGCGTGTCGACGCGCACCTTGTCGCCGATGTTGACGAACAGCGGGACGTTGACCTGGGCGCCGGTCTCCAACGTCGCCGGCTTCGTGCCGCCGCCGGAGGCGGTGTCGCCGCGCAGGCCGGGCTCGGTCTGCGTGACCTCGAGGTCGACGGCGCTCGGGAGCTGCAGGTCGGTCGGCTGGTTGTCGATCGACAGCAGCTCGACCTCGTCGTTCGGCCGCGTCCACTTGAGCGCCTCGGCGAGCGTCGCCTCGGGGATCGCGACCTGCTCGAAGCTTTCGCTGTCCATGAAGTGCGCGTCGGTGCCGTCGCTGTAGAGGAACTGCATCTTGCGCACCTCGGTCCGCACAGCGCGGAACTTCTCCCCCGCCCGGAACGTCCGGTCGATCACGGCACCATCGCTCGACCGCCGCAGCTTCGTCCGCACGAACGCCCCACCCTTGCCGGGCTTCACGTGCTGGAACTCGAGGATCTTGAAGATCGTCCCCTCGACATCGATGTGGTTGCCGTTCTTGAACTGGTTCGTAGAGATCACATCGGGGATTCTAGGGACGGCGGAGCGAGGACCGTGCGCAGCGAGCCTCGGGGGCACGATGCCCATGAAGGTACGAGAGGTCGCGGCGGTGCTTGAGCGCAATGGATGGATCCTGGTGCGCCAGCGCGGGAGCCATCGGCAGTACCGCTTTCCTTTTCCAGGGTACGTCGCCGCGTAGCGTCGCCGATCGGCCTTACACCACCGTGTACAGCACAGGCGATGGCTCAGACCGTCGATGACAAGCGCTTCTCAGCCATGGTGTGCCACGCCGCGCCAAGCGGAACGAACAGAAACGCTTGAGCTGCGAGAGCTGCCCGTCCGTCTGGCCCCGCTGCTCCTCAAGCAACGCAAGAGGCGGGCAGCCGTCTGGTCGCTCAGGGGCGTCGCGCGGCGCCCTGGGGCCACCACTCGTGCCCGCTCTCGCAGAAGGACACCAGCGCGGGCTCGTTCGGGTCGTTGAACCCGCCCACGCCGGCGGCGTCCTCCGGCCTCCTACGACCGACCTCCGGTTCGCCGCAGATCGGACACCGTGAGCGCTGCGGCTCGTGCTCCTGCTCTACGGGGTCATCGTCTTGGATCATCCACATGATCCTAGTCCGCTGGCACCAGGGCTTGGCGCGAGTGGCCGCGTGTCACGACGGTGCAAGGGCCTCTCACCGCAGCAAGACCGCGTCGCTCCGGACGCCAGCATCTCCACAGCAGATCACTGAGTCCTGCCTTCGTGAGGTTGCCCGAGGTGCTCACCCACCACCCGGTCGGCAGCGAGTGACGCCGCTGTGGAGGACCGTTCCGCCGACGGCGACGAAGTCGTACCGCGCGTGGCCGGGGCTGAGGCGGAGTCGCAAAGCCCCGTCGGTGGCTTCGCTGCCCCATGCGAGCTGGAGATCGTTCGTGTCGATCGGGTAACGGACGTTGCCGCCCGCGCCGGCGACGAGCTCGCGGATGCCTTCGTGGATGTGCAGCTCCTGCATGTCGTGGTCGTGGCCGTTGACGACGAGTGCGGCGCGCCCTTCGAGGGCGTGCCAGAGCGGGTCGACGTCGGGCTGGTCGCCGTGGGTGCCGGCGCTGTAGCGCGGGCGGTGCCAGAAGGCGATTCGACAGTCTCCCCCGTCCGTGAGCTGCCGGGTGAGCCATCGCAGCTGCGCTGAGCCGGGGTCGTGCGGCTCCTCTGAGTTGAGGCTGAGGAGCTGCCAGCCGGCGACGCGCACGCTGTAGTGGTCTGGCGGGCGGGCGCCGAGCGCGCGTGCCCAGTAGGGGTAGTAGCCCTCGTCGCGGTTCGCCCACTCGTGGTTGCCGGGTGTCGGCAGCGTGATCGCCCGCAACGGGCCGTAGACCGGTGCGTAGCTCGTGCGGAACTCCTCAGCCGTGCCGTTCTCGTACACGTCGCCGAGATACAGGAACCTGGTTGGAGCTCCCCGTTCGATGAGGCTCGCCACCCGACGAGCTTCGGCTGTTCCTGTCGCGCCGTCTCCCACTGCCCACACGGTGGCCGTCTCGCCTGCCCTCCCGCCCGAGAAGCTGCCAGGGTCTGTGGGAGCGCTTGTGCCCGCGTCGATTGCCTTCACTACGACGACGACGGCGGCAAGTAGCACGAGCACGAGCACCATGGCCCCGGCGCGCCGGGGCCAGGCAGGCCGTCTCATCTTAGGACCGCGCCGGGGCGCTCGGCGACGACGTCGGACCCGGGCCGCGCGTGCTCGTCGCGGCGCTTGATCAGCAGCCATTGCGGCTTGGCGCCGGGCCGTGTGCGCTGAAGTGCGAAGCCGCCACGCAGCTTCTTGCCGTGCAGGACGAAGACCGCGTGGCCGCGGTCGAGCGCCGCGGGCCATGGGACGCGGCCGCCTTGCTCGTACGTCCCGCGATCCCACACCACCTGCCCCTCCCCCAGCGCGTTGGGGGCGACGTCGTGATCCTCGACCTCGACGGCGAGCCGCTTGACCGCCGGGTCCAGCGACGGGCCCTTCGGGAGCGCCCATGAGCGCACCACCCCGTCGACCTCCAGGCGCAGGTCGAAGTGGTGCGCCGTCGCCGCGTGCTCCTGGACGACGAACGCCCCGGCGCTGACGCCGCGGATCGCGAACTGCTCGTGGCCTTCGACCTTGACGACCTCGACTTCCACCTCCGACACGCGCGCCGCGGCCGGCCCGCCGCGAAGGAAGGCCGTGAAGGCGTCGACGGCCTGCGCCGTGCCCTCGGCGTGGAGGTGCACGGTGTCGTCCTCGCCGTTGCGCACCCAGCCGAGCACGTCCAGATCGCGCGCCCGGCCGACCGCCGTGTCGCGAAACCCGACGTCCTGCACACGTCCGTGGATGACAGCGCGGATCGCCGTCGTCGCGCTCATGCGCTCCCGCTCATGCGGCCGATTCTAGGAGGGATCGGCCTCAGCTCCTCGCTCGCCGGCATCGCGATCCAGCTCGACGTCGGCGTCTAGGAGGGTTTGGCGAAACTCGCTGTTCCCTGTGGCGACGGGGTATCTCCGTGGCCGATTTCTTGATCGGACCCCACAGCTCTCCTCTGGCTACCCCGGCGGACCTCAGTTTCCCGGAGTTTCCGAGGAGCGTCGCGCTCAGCCTTAGAGTCGTCGTATGACTCTCACACCGAGCCAGCGTGATGTCCTCGACACGCTGGACGAGCACACAGAGGGCACGTTCCTCACAGAGCAGTACGCCGGCATGTTGTTGCCGAAGCTGCGCGAGCTGGCTGACGCTGGCGAGCCGCTTGTCCCGGATGACGCGATTCGCTGGGCGCGCGAGCGCGAACGCGGCGACGATACGGGCTGGATGCTGGCCGGAATCGCGTTCGCGGTCCGGCACTGGGATCGCGGTCAACCAGGGCACCCGCTGTAGCGCGAGAGATTGGTCGGATCGCCTGTAAACACGGGCGATTCCGTCCGGGCGAACCAGTAGATTTGCCACTACAGATATGGCAAAGAGCGGCCCCCGCGCTGGTTGCACAGCCGGGGGCCTGGACCAGGAGATTGCAGCTCCGTGGCCTCCCGAAACGTACCACCGCGCTCGGTTGCAGCCGAGGTGGGTGGACTCCTCGAATCCGTCGAGATTCGAGGACTGATCGACCATCTTCAAGAGACGCGCTGGACAGGCCGACCGGGCTACCCGATCCGCGTCGATGGTCGGCATGGCGCTCGCGAAGTCGATGTACGCGATCTCGACATGGACGAAGCTCGTGCGGCTCGTCTCCGAGCACGCCGGGCTGCAAGCCGCGCTCGGCTGCGAGGACGGTGTTCCATCGGAGTGGGCGTGCTACCGGTTCGCGAAGAAGCTGCGCGAGAACGGCGACATGCTTGACGCCTGCATCGGTCGCGTGACAGCCGAGCTGCATCGCCGTCTTCCCGACTACGGGCGCGACATTGCCATCGACGCTTCGGACCTGCCGGCGTACGCGAACGGGCAGCGGTACCTCTACAACAACGGGCCGGAACGTCAGCGCTACTCCGATCCCGATGCGTCGTGGGGTCATCGGTCGGCGGTCTCCGTTCGACGCGGCGGCGGCTTCTACGGCTACAAGCTCCAAGCTGCGGTCTGCACGAAGACGGGTCTGCCGGTCGCGTGGCAGGTCGAAAGCGCCCGCGCAAACGAGTCGAAGTTCGTCGCCTCCCTCATCGACACCGCACAAGCTCGCGGGTTCGTGGTCGAGACCTGCGCGATGGACAAGGCGTACGACTTCCAGCGTGTCCACGACGAGTGCGCGGAGCGTGGCTGTCAGGCCATCGTCCCGCTTCGCCGCACCCCGGGGGTGGTGCGCGGCGATCACCTGCCGCCGAGCTGCGAGCATGGCCCGTGGCGGTTCGCCGGGTCCGACTACAAACGCAACGCCGCGAAGTGGCGCTGTCCCACGGGCGAGTGCGCTCCAGCCTCGACATGGGTCAAGGCCGACCGCCTGCATCCGCTGATCCCGCGCGAGACGCTGCGCTGGAAAGGTCTCTACCGCCGCCGTGGAGCGGTCGAGCGCGAGTTCGGACGGCTCAAGCACGATTGGGCGCTGCTGCCGCTCCGCGTGCGAGGCATCGACCGCGTGAAGCTCCACACCGACCTGACGATCCTCGCGCAGCTCGCGAGCACGTTGGGGCGCGCACGGGCAGTGTCGCGCCGACCCGAACCGCGACCGGCACAGAAATCCAGAGTTAGGCTCGCTGCCCAATGACGCAAAGCTCCGCATTACGAAAGTTCCTGAGGGGCGTAGAACAGGTCAAGACGCTTCGCGCGGAAGCCGACGCCTTCGAGAACGACGGCGCTTACGTGTTCAGTACCGAGGTCGAAACGCGAACGCCGAAGCACCTCATCTACCGCTGCTACGCAGTCGAGCGAAAGCCCGTCCCCGACCACTGGCCGCTGCTCGCCGGGGAAGCCATCCACAACATCCGCGCATCCCTCGATCACGTCGTCTACGCGGCGACCGGCGACGACGACAGCGCCTTCCCGATCTGCACTGACGCTGCCAAGTTCAAGCGGCGCAGCAAAGGATGCCTCAAGGGGATACCCGCCACGATGCGGACAACCATCGAGAACGCGCAGCCCTACATCACAACGCCAAGCGCTCCGACCCAGGACCTGCTGGAGCTGCTGCGCACGCTCTCGAACATCGACAAGCATCGGACCCTCGCGACCCTCGCAAGCTCCGTCCTCCACGAGTGGATCGGACTCAGCGACGACATCGAGATCACCTGGAACGAGGCTGCGACGAACAAGGTCCTGACGAACGAAAAGACACACATCTCGACGTTTACCGCCACCTCCGAACGCGAAATCCGTGAGGTGGACGTGCAACCACATTTCGCCTATGAGGTGCGAATCGAGGGACGACCACTCGGCATGCTCACAAGCATCGCCCGCAAGGTCTTCCGAGTCCTCGCAGAATGCGAGACCGGCAAGCCGCTTTCGCCATTCGCGCCGTACCCAATCTGAAACGCCGGACTGCGCCTCGGCGGTCCCCGCGACATTCGTCTCAGACATGCGCCCTCCATCGGTTGCTCAGCCACCCGGCTCGGCGACGTTCCGCTCGTAAACCAGGACCAGCAGGGAGAGCGGCAGCGCCAGCCCGGTCGCGACGCCGAGCAGCGTCCGAAACGTAGGGTTGATCTCGCCGCGCTCGATAGCGCCGATGTAGTTGCGGTGCAGCCCGCCACGGCTGCCCAGCTCCTCCTGGGAAATCCCGCGTCGTGCTCGCGCCTCGCGTACCGCTGCGCCCAGCGCATCGTGGTCCCGCGAGATACGCGGGGTACTCTTGCCTTGCATCAGGACTTACCCTCCTGGTGTCAGGCCCCCGGCCGTTAGCGCGGTGCGGGGGCCAACTACGTTCTACGGACCACCCGAACGTAGACCCAGCCGACGAGACGGCGCAACCGTTTCGCCAATCGTTCCGCCAAACCCTCCTAGCCCGTCGACTGTCCTGCCTTGTGGTCGCAGGACGACCACAGGACAGGACGGTCGACCGCATGCACTACGTCCAGGCTGTGCGCTCCGCGGCCAGTAGCTCGCGCGCGCTCCCGAGCGGGCGCGGGTCGACCCAGGTACCGAGGTCGACGGCGGCGGCGAGGTAGCCGTGCGTGAGCAGGAAGTCGTGCTGCGCGCGCAGGGCGTCGAGCTTGCGATGGGAGAGGTCGACCTGCAGCTGGTCGGGCCAGCCGTTGCCGTGGGCGGCGCGCACGTGGCGGGCGGAGGTGCCCGTCTCCTCGGCGAGCAGCCGCGTTGCCTCGGGGGCGTTGAGCTGCGCCCAGGCACCGGCGCGCAGCAACACCGCGAGCAGGCGCACGACGAGGTTCGGCTGGCGTTCCAGCAGGTCCGCGTCGACGGTAATCGCGGCCGGGGTCGTGGCGCTCGTGCGCACGGCCGGGTCGAGGTGGGAGCCGATGCTTGCGACCTGGACCGCCCCGACGCGTGCGGCCGCGGCGGCACCGGCCGCTCCGGCGACGAAGATCGCGTCGACCTCGCCGCTCGTCAGCGCCGCGAGCTCGGCACGGTACGGATCCGACACCGCGGCCGGGGCCTCGACGTCGACCTGCACGATCTCGTCGGGGAAGAGGCCGGCGAGCGCTATCGCGGCGTAGATCCCGCGGCGGGCGGCGGCGCGGCGCGTGTCGACGAGCGCGGCCTCGTCGCGGGGAAGCGCGAGGCGGCGGCCGGCGAGCTGGCCGGGATGCGCGATGCCGGCGTCCGGGAGCGCGACGACGGCCTGAAACGTCTCGACCCACGTGAGGCCGATCAGGCGCGTCGGGCGGCCCTCGCCGCGTTCCCACAGTGCGCGCGTGGTCTCCCCCTCCCACAGCCGGCCCGCCGGCGCCGCTGCGCCGAGGAGAGAGGAGCGCAGCGGCGCGGCGGACGGACCCCCGGCGACGGTCAGCGGCGTGCCGTCCAGCGCCGCCTCCCGCTCGAGCCAGCCAAGCCGGTGCGCCAGGCCCGTCGCCGTGGGGATGGGGCTGCGATCGACGACCACGGGGCCATGGTCGATCGCAGCGACCGCGCGCCCGAGAGGGGCGGCCACGCGGCCGGTCGCACGAGCACGTGCTCCGCGTGCCGTCGACCTAAATCGGGCTTTCTCGGTCGGCTTTGTGTTATTTGGCATGCGCAGACTGTAGCGAATTCCCAAGCGACTTGGTGAAGAAAGTGGGAAACGATCGTCCTGCCTCATGGTCGTCGGACGACCGCAGGGCAGGACGACACCTCGAGGAAGGTGCCATTCGACCGCGAGCTGACAGCGCCAAGCGCTGTCCGCGGCAGCCTCGCTACCCTTGCCGACTCTCCCTTTGAATGACCGAGCCGCGAAGGAGGCGAAGGACGTTGACCGCTCACCAGGTCGCAACGCACGAGACCACTGACAGGCACCGCTGGCTGGCGCTCTACGTGCTGTGCGCGGGCGTCCTGATGATCGTGCTCGACGTGACGGTCGTAAACGTCGCGCTGCCGTCCGTCCAGGAGGACCTCGGCTTCTCGCAGTCCAGCCTCGCGTGGGTCGTCAACGCCTACCTGATCGCGTTCGGCGGCCTGCTGCTGCTGGCCGGGCGCTTCGGCGACCTGCTCGGGCGCAAGCGCGTCTTCATGGGCGGGCTGATCTCGTTCACGATCGCGTCGTTCCTGTGCGGCATCTCGACGAGCCAGGAGATGCTCGTGATCGCGCGCTTCGTGCAGGGAATCGGCGGCGCCACGACGTCGGCGGTCGTGCTCGGCATGATCGTCACGATGTTCCCCGAGCCGCGCGAGCAGGCGAAGGCGATCGGCGTCTACGGCTTCGTCGCCTCGGCCGGCGGCTCGATCGGCCTGCTCGCCGGCGGCATCCTCACCGACGCGATCAACTGGCACTGGATCTTCTTCATCAACATCCCGATCGGGATCGCGACCGGCGTGCTCGCCCACCGCCTGATCGCGAACGACGAGGGGATCGGCTTCAAGAGCGGCGCCGACGTGCCCGGCGCGGTGCTGATCACCAGCTCGCTGATGCTCGGCGTCTACACGATCGTCAAGCCCGCCGCGGAGAACGGCTGGGGCTCCGGCGAGGCGCTGCTGCTGGGCGCCCTCTCGCTCGTGCTGCTGGTGGCGTTCATCGCCCGCGAGGCGACGGCGAAGACCCCGCTGATGCCGCTCGGGATCTTCCGCAACCGCAACGTGTCCGGCGCGAACACCGTGCAGATGCTGATGGTCGCGGGAATGTTCGGGATGTTCTTCCTCGGCTCGCTGTACATGCAGCGCGTGCTGGGCTACGACGCCCTCCAGATCGGCCTCGCGTTCCTGCCGGGCACGATCATCATGGGGACGATGTCGCTGCGCTACGCGGAGCCGCTCGTCACGCGCTTCGGCGCCAAGACGATGCTGTTCCCGGGGCTCGTGCTGACGCTGGCGTCGCTGCTGCTGTTCGCACGGGCGCCCGTGGACGGCAACTACCTCGTCGACATCTTCCCGATCACGATCCTCTTCGGCTTCGGCATCGGCAGCCTCTTCCCCGCGATGATGACGCTCGCGATGTCGGGCGTCGCGCCGACCGAGGCGGGGCTCGCCTCCGGGCTCGTCAACACGACGGCGCAGGTCGGCGGCGCGATCGGGCTGGCCGTGCTCGCGACGCTCTCCGCCTCGCGCAGCGACGACCTGATCGCCGACGGCACCGCGAAGGCCGCCGCGCTCACGAGCGGCTACCACCTCGCGTTTCTCGTCGGGGCGGGACTCGTCGTCGTCGCGATCGCGATCGCCGCGCTCGTGATCCAGCCGGTTGCGGCGCCGGCGCACGGCGAGGCGCCGGGCGGCGAGCCGGCGTACTCCTCCGACCTCGGCTAGGTCTCTAGCGCATCAACTCGTCCAGGCGGCGGTGCACGAGCGCGACGGCCATCGCGCCGTCGCCGACCGCGCCGGCGACGCGCTTGGTCGAGCCATGGCGCGCGTCGCCTGCGACGAACAGGCCGGGGACGGATCGTCTCCAACGCCAGCGGGTCACGGTCCAGCGGCCACTCCTCGCGGCGGCGGCCGTCGACCAGCAGGTCGGGGCCGGTCAGCACGTAGCCCGCGCGGTCGACGCGCACGTGCTTCGCGTCGGCCCACGCGGTGCACGGCTCGCCGCCGATGCAGAGGAAGAGCGCGCGTGCCGGCAGGCGCTCTGGAGCGGCGTCGACGGCCCGCACGGTGACGCCCGCCAGCATCCCCTCGTCGCTCGCGTCGAGCGCCTCGACCTGCGTCTGGAGGCGCACGTCGATCAGCGGGTGGTCGCGCGATGCGGTGGACGAGGTAGGCGGACATCGACTTCGACAGCGAGTCGCCGCGCACGAGCATCGTGACGCGTGCGCCCGCGTTGCCGAGGTGCATGACCGCCTGACCGGCGGAGTTGCCGGCGCCGACAACGACCACGTCGTCGCCTCCGCAGTGGGCCGCCTCGCTGCGACCGGCGCCGTAGTAGACGCCGCGGCCGAGCAGCTCCTCCACCCCGTCCACGTCCAGGCGCCGCCAGACCATGCCGGGCGCGGCGATCGTCGCCGGCCTGCGACCTCGTGGCCGCCGGCGACCTGCAGCGTGAATGGTTCGCCGTCTCGCGCGGCTGCCCTCGACGCCGCGCAGCAGCACCAGCTCGGCGCCGAAGCGCTCAGCCTGACGGCCCGCGAGCCGCGCCAGCTCGGCGCCGCCGATGCCCTCCGGGAAGCCGAAGAAGTTCTCGATCAGCGAGGTGTGCGACGCCTGGCCGCCGGGGACGTCGCGCTCCAGGACGATCGTCGAGAGCCCGTCGGAGGCGGCGTAGACGGCCGCGGCAAGCCCCGCGGGACCGGCGCCGACGATCGCGAGGTCGTAGCTCGTGCGCGCGGGCGGGGCGTTGAGTCCCCACCGCTCGGCGAGCAGCTCGGTGCTCGCGCCACCGATCGCGTCCTCGCCGTCGATCAGCACGGGCAGCTCGAAGTCGGCGGCGTCGTGGGCGCTGAGCGCCTCGTCGGCCTCCAGCGTGCCGGCCTCCAGCCACGCGAACGGCTGCGCGGCACGCGTGAGCAGGTCCCGCAGGCGGTGGTCGGCGGGCGCGAGCCGGCGCCCGACGACGGTCACGCTGGGACGGACCGGACTCACGACGGACGCACGACGAACATCACCTCGTCCACGTAGCACCAGCTCCACTCCTCGCCCGGCTCGACCGAGCGGATGATCGGGTGGGTCGTGGCGACGTGGTGAGCGGTCGCGTGGCGGCCGGGCGAGTTGTCGCAGCAGCCGACGTGGCCGCACGTCTGGCACATGCGCAGGTGCACCCAGCGCCCGCCGGTGGCGAGGCACTCGACGCAGCCCTCCACGACGGCGGGGGCGTCGACGACCTGAATACTGTCGAGATGGGTGCAGGTGGCCATGGATCGCGATGCGATTCCGCAGTTTCGAAGGAGGAGATCCTTAGATTCGTCACACAGTAGCGCTGCTACGGTCCTGCCCTCGAATGACGACCTCGCGCACGATCAGCCCCCTCCCCCTCCCCGGCCTTGCGGCGAGTTGCGCGGTGGCGCTGCTGGTCGCCTACGCGACGCTGCTGCGCACGACCTCCGGGCAGCGGCTCGACCAGCGCGTGCTCGACAACCGCGCGCTCGCGGCCAAGCCGGCGCGGTATGCGATCCACACGCTGCTGACGACGATCAGCGTGGGGATGCTCGTGGTCGTGCTCGCGACGCTCGTCGGCGTGGCGATCGTGCGGCGGCGTCCCGCGCTGGCGCTCGTCGCGGGTGCGACGATCCTCGGCGCCGCGCTCTGGACCGAGGCGCTCAAGCACCTGCTCGACCGCCCGACGCTCATCTTCGGCGAGCCATGGGGGAACACGTTCCCCAGCGGCCACACGACCGTCGCATTCTCCGTCGGCGTCGCGGCGATGCTCGTCGCGCCACCGCACCTGCGCCGCCTCGTCGCGGCGGGCGCCGCGCTCTATGGCGCCGCAGTCGGGATCGCCGTCGTCGCGGCCGGCTGGCACCGCCCCAGCGACGTCGCCGGCGCGTTCCTCGTCGTGACCGGCTGGGCCGCCATCGTCGCGCTTGCCGGCGCACTGCGCTTCCCCGGCCTGTTCTCGGCGGCCCCGCCATCCGCAGAACAACAGCCGGCCGCAATCGCGATCCAGCCGCGCCACTTGCTGCTCGGCGCGCTCACGCTCGTCGGCGCCTACGTCGCGCTGCTGACAGCCGTGCTCGTGCGACGCGGCGGCGAGATCCACTGGACTTTGCCGGGCGGCAGCTTCCTGGCCGCGTCGGGCGCACTCGCCCTGCTCGCCGCACTGCTGACGGCGGCGTTGCTTGGCGCGTTGCAACACGCCGTTCCCAACAACGCCGTCGGTGACGTTGCGCCAACGGCGATGGCGCGCAGCCGCTCCTAACCGCCACAGCGGGGGTTCGGCACCGCCGCCGGTGCCGGCACCGCCTATCGAGGTGGGTCCGTTCATTAGTAAACATGCGTAGCCTGCCGGGCCGTGAAGCACCTCCCCCTGCTCTGGCAACAGAAGGACTTCCGCTGGCTGTTCCTCAGCCAGTCGATCTCGACGACCGGCGATCGCATCGTGCTCGTCGCCCTCGCGCTGCTCGTCACCGAGCGCACGGGGTCGCCGGTCGACCTCGCGATCGTGATGGCCGCGCACGCCGCGGCGCTCGTCGCCTTCCTGCTGCTCGGAGGCGTGTGGGCGGACCGATTGCCGCGCCACCGCCTGATGCTCAGCACCGACCTGATCCGCGGTGCGCTGCACACGCTGCTGGCGGTGCTCATCTTCACCGACGCGCTGACGATCTGGCAGCTCGTCGTCATCGAGGTGCTGTTCGGCGCGGCTGAGGCGTTCTTCCGGCCGGCCTACAGCGGCCTCGTGCCGCAGACCGTGCCGGAGGAGCTGATCCAGGAGGCCAACGCGCTCAACGGCTTCACACAGACCGTCGCCGAGTTCGCGGGGCCCGCGCTCGCGACCGTGATCGTGCTGACGCTCGGGACCGGCGCCGCCTTCGCGATCGACGCCGGCACGTTCCTCGTCAGCGCCGCGCTGCTCGGGCTCGTGTGCCCGCGCCCGCGGGGCGTGCAGGCGCCGCGCGCCTCGATCTGGGCGGAGGCGCGCGAGGGCTTCCGCGAGGTGCGTTCACGCTCGTGGGTTTGGGTGACGGTCGCCGTCTTCTCGCTGCACCTTGTCGTCGGCTTCGCGCCCTACGTCGTGCTCGGGCCGACCGTCGCGGCCGAGGGCTACGACAACCCTGCGATCTTCGGCTGGTTCGCGGCGAGCATCGGTCTCGGCACCGCGAGCGGCGCGCTGCTCGCGCTGCGCTGGCGCCCGCGGCGCCCGCTCGTGATGGGGATCCTGCTGACGATCCCCTTCTCCGTACTGCTGCTCGGGTTCGCGCTCGGCACGCCGCTGCTGCTCGCGCTGCCGTTCGCGGTCGCCTCCGGCGTCGGGCTGGCGCTGTTCGACGTCTGGTGGGAGACCGCGCTCGCACAGAGGATCCCCCCGGCCGCACTCTCGCGCGTGGCCTCCTACGACTGGATGGGCTCGTGGGCGCTGCTGCCGATCGGCTACGTGCTGATCGGCCTGCTCGCCGAACACGTCGACCCGGCCACCGTGATGGGGGTCTGCGGCGTGCTCGGCGGTGCCGTTCTGCTCGTCGCCCTCGTACCGCGTGAGACTCGCGAGCTCGGCCCGCTCGCACCAGAGCCCGAGCCGGCGCTGCACTCCGGCATCACGCCGGGGACCGCGGGCGAACCGATTCGCTAGAGGGTTACGAGACGACCGTGAGCTGCTTCGGCAGCCCGGTCAGCAGCTCGTGCCCGTCGGCGGTCACGAGGACGAGGTCCTCGATGCGGACGCCGAGCTCGCCGGGCAGGTAGACGCCCGGCTCAACGGTGACGATGTGGCCGGCGGCGAGCGTCGCGGTGGAGGTCGAGGAGAGGCGGGGCGCCTCGTGGATCTCCAGGCCGACGCCGTGGCCGAGGCCGTGGCCGAAGTGGTCGCCGTGGCCGGCGGCGTCGATGACTGCGCGGGCGGCGGCGTCGGTGTCCTTGCCGCCGGCGCCGGCGCGCACGGCGTCGAGCCCGACCTGCTGCGCCGCCAGCACCAGCTCGTAGACCTCACGCGCGTGGGCGCTCGGCTCGCCGGCCGCGAACGTGCGGGTGCAGTCCGAGCAGTAGCCGTCGAGCTCGGCGCCCCAGTCGATCGTCACGAGGCCGCCGGCAGCGATCTCCACGTCGCGCGGTGTCGCGTGCGGCAGCGCGCCGTGCTCGCCGTGCGCGACGATCGAGTCGAAGCTCGGCCGCTGCGCGCCGAGGCGGCGCATCTCGTGCTCCAGCGCGAGCGCCACGTCGCGCTCGGTGCGCCCGGCCAGGCCGTCCTGCAAGGTGCGCGACAGCGCGGCGTCGGCGAGCTCGGCGGCGGCGCGAATCCGCGCGACCTCGCCGGCATCCTTCACGACGCGCAGCTCCTCGACGAGACCGCCCACCGGCACCAGCTCGACGCTCACCGGCAGCAGCTCGCGCAGGCGCGCGTGCGTGCGCACCGCGACGTGGTGGTCCTCGAAGCCGAGCCGCACGTCGCCCTCGCCGATCGCGGCCGGCACCTCCTCGAGCAGGTCGTTGCGGCCCGTGCGCCGCTCGTAGCCGGCGACCTCGCGCTGTGCCTGCGTGACGTAGCGAAAGTCGGTGACAAAGCAGCGCAGGCCGTGCTCGCCGACGAGCGCAAGGCCGTTCGTGCCGGTGTAGCCCGTCAGGTAACGGACGTTGACGAGGTCGGTGACCAGCAGCGCGTCGAGCTCGCGCTGCTCGAGCAGTGCGGCGATCCGCTCGGCGCGGGCGGCGCCGGTGTCCGTCGCGACGGAGACGGAGACGGAGATGCTCACGCCTCCAGTGTGTCGCGCAACAGCGCGAGCGCGTCGCGGTAGCCCTCCGGGCCCTTGCCGGCGACGGTGCCGACGCACACGTCTCGAATGACCGAGGTGCGGCGCCACTCCTCGCGCGCGTCGACGTCGGAGAGGTGGACCTCGACGGCCGGCAGCCCGGCGATCTCCAGCGCGTCGCGGATCGCCCACGCGTAATGGGTCCAGGCGCCCGGATTCAGCAGCAGCCCGTCGACCGACTCCTCGAGGCGGTGCAGCGCCTCGACGTACGCGCCCTCGTAGTTCGTCTGGAAGAACTGCACGTGCAGTCCCAGCTCGGTGGCGTAGCCGGTGATCTGCTGCTCCAGCTGGGTCAGCGTGAGCGTGCCGTAGTGGGCGGCGGGGCGGCGGCCGAGCTGGTCGAGATTGACGCCGTGCAGGACGGCGATGCGATTGTGGGTGGCGCCCGTGCTCACGCGACCAGCTCCCGCACGGCGGCGCGCAGGTCGTCGTCCTCGATCTGGCAACCGGGGCGCGCCTCGCCGGGCGCGTCGAGCAGCACGAACGGGACGGCTTCCCCGCTGCGGCGCTTCTTGTCGCGCGTGGTGGCGACGAGCACGGCGTCGGGGTCGACGCCGTCATCGAGCTGCGTCGGCAGCCCGCGCGCGGCCAGCAGCGTGGCGACCTCGTCGCGCAGCGCGTCCTGAGCAGAGAGGCGCAGCGCGGCGAGCAGGCCGAGGCCGACCGCCTCGCCGTGGCGGTAGCGGGAGTAGCCGGTGACCGTCTCGATCGCGTGGCCGACGGTGTGGCCGAGGTTGAGGACCTGGCGCAGGCCGGCGTCGCGCTCGTCCATCGCGACGACGGCGAGCTTTGTGCGGGCGCACTCGAAGATCACGCGCGCGTCGGGGTCGGCGCCGGTGCGCACGCGCTGCCACAGGTCCCCGCCGGCGATCAGCGCGGTCTTCAGCACCTCGGCGTAGCCGGCCGCGGCCTCCTCCGGCGGCAGCGTCGCGAGCGTGTCGACGTCTGCGACGACAGACGACGGCTGGTGGTAGGCGCCGACGTAGTTCTTGCCCTGCGGCAGGTCCACGCCGGTCTTGCCGCCATAGGCCGAGTCGACCTGCGCCACGAGCGTCGTCGGGATCTGCACGATCGGCACGCCCCGCTGGTAGGTCGCCGCGACGAAGCCGGCGAGGTCGCCGACGACGCCGCCGCCGAGCGCGACGATGTGGTCGCTCTGGGTCATCCCGTCCTCGCTGAGCTTCGTCCATGCCCGTTCGGCGGTCGCGAGCGTCTTGTGCTGCTCGCCGGCGGGGATCTCGATCGTGCTCGCGAGCTCGCCGAGGCGCGCCGCGTAGCGCGGGCCGACCTGGTCGTCGGTGATGCAAAAGCCCTCGCCGGGGACTGGCGAGAGCGGCGCGCCAAGGATCCCGCGGCCGACGAAGACGGGGTAGTCCCCGGAGGCGCTCGTGGCCCACAGCAGGCGCGTGCCGAGCGGCGCGTCGCCGAGTGCGAGGATCGACGGCAGCGCCTCGTCGATGCGGTCGCGGCGGTCGGCGGGCAGCACGACGTCGGCGCTAGCCATGTAGAGCGGGCGGCGCACGAGGTAGAGGTCGCGGAACTCCTGCGGGTCGCGGGCGAGCGGGCGTCCGCGGCCGGCGGCGCGTTCCCAGGCGACGTTCACGTCGACGTCCAGCAGCACGACGATGTGGCGCTTCAGCGCGTCGCGGATGCGCTCGGAGTGCAGTGCTCCACCGCCGAGCGAGTAGACGCCGCCGTCGGCGCGCTCCAGCATCCCCCCCACCAGCTCGGCCTCGATTGCGCGGAAGGCGGCCTCGCCCTGCTCCGCGAAGCAGCGGTCGATCGGCATGCCGATGTGCTCGGCGATCGCCGCGTCGGCGTCGGTGACGTCCATCCCGAACTGCTTCGCGAGCCGCCGCGCGGCGCTCGTCTTGCCGGCACCCATGAAGCCGACGAAGACCAGCGCGCGGCCGGTCGGGAGCACGAACGGACGGTCGGGTGTCAGCGGCGGTGCCACCCGATCCGCTCCTCGTAGGCGCGGAGGGCCTGGCGGACGTCGTCGATGTGGTCGCCGCCGAACTTCTGCCGATAGGCGTCGGCGAGCACATAGGCGACCATCGCCTCGCCGACGACGCCGGCCGCCGGGACGGTGCAGGAGTCCGTCCGCTCGCGCAGCGCCTCGGCCGGCTCGTGCGTGGCGGTGTCGACGGAGCGCAGCGGCTTCGTCAGCGTCGGCAGCGGCTTCATCGCGGCCTTCACGACGAGCGGCTCGCCCGTCGTCATGCCGCCCTCCAGGCCGCCGGAGCGGTTCGTCTCGCGGAACCAGCCGCGCTCGTCGTTGAAGAAGATCTCGTCGTGGGCTTGGGAGCCGGGCACGCCGGCGAGGTCGAAGCCGTCGCCGATCCCGACGCCCTTGATCGCCTGGATCGAGCACATCGCGAAGGCGAGCCGGCCGTCGAGCCGCTCCTCCCAGGAGATGTGTGAGCCGAGGCCGGGGACGAGGCCGAAGGCGACGACCTCGAAGGTCCCGCCGAGCGACTCGTTCGCTTTGCGCAGGGTGTTGATCTCCTGCACCATCGCGCGGCTCGCGTCAGCGTCGAGGCAGCGCACCGGCGAGGCGTCGACGTCGTCGAAGTCCTCCAACGCGAGCTGCGCGCGGTGGGGCGCGACGACGCTCGTGATGCGCGTGACGTGCGAGCGCACCTCGACCCCGAGCGCGCGCAGGAACGCCTTGCAGACGGCGCCGCCTGCGACGCGCGCCGCCGTCTCGCGGGCAGAGGCGCGCTCGAGGATGTCGCGCACGTCCTCCAGTCCGTACTTCCAGGTGCCGACGAGGTCGGCGTGGCCCGGGCGCGGCAGGTGCACCGAGGCGACGTCCGCTTCGACGGGCCACGGGTTCATCCGCTCCTCCCAGTTCGCGTAGTCGCGATTGGGGATCGACATCGCGATCGGGCCACCGAGCGTGCGGCCGTGACGCACGCCGGAGGTCACGTCGGCGCGGTCGGTCTCGATCTTCATGCGCCCGCCGCGGCCGTGGCCGAGCTGCCGCCGCCCCATGTCGGCGTTGATCGCGTCCTGGTTCAGCGCCAGCCCTGCGGGCAGCCCTTCGACCAGGCAGGTGAGGCCGGGGCCGTGCGACTCGCCGGCGGTGATCAGACGGAGGGCCATGGGCCCTAGAGATTACGGGCCGGGCGCCGGAGACGGCGTCGCGCGCGGCTAGCGCGTGGTGGCGAGCGGTACGGCGGCGTCGCGAACGGAGGCGTGCGAGCGCGCGCCGACGCGGCGCGAGAGGAACGGCGCGATGTGCAGCACGCCGCGCGCGGCCGCGTAGCGGTACGGGATGCGATAGGGCCGGCCGCCGGCCGCAGTGTTGCGGGCGGAAGCGCGGACGCGCCGCGAGAGCAGCCGCGCGCCGACGCGAGAGACGCGTGCGTATGCGGCCTGGGCGTCGGCCTTCGAGGTCGTGTGCGAGACCGTCACCTTGTCGATGTCGAGCTCGTACTGGACGGTGCGGCCGTCGGCGCGCGTGTAATCGAGCAGGACGACGTCGCCCTCCTTGACCTCGATCGACGTGCACTCCTTGCGCGACGGGGTGCATGTGCCGTCGCCCTGCGCATGGACGTCGGAGGAGAGCAGGAAGACCACCGTCTCGTGGTCCGTGCGCACGCCCGTGAAGATCACGATCGGCTTCGCTGGGCCCGGGATCGGCGTCAGCCGCAGCACGTCCCCGTGCTTGTACTTGGGTCCGGTCGCCTTGCCGAAGCGCACGTCGATGGACACGACCGCGTAGGACTTCTCCGGCTTGGTCGGCGCGCCGCCGGAGTTGCCGTCGCCGGAGCTGCCCGTGGGCGTGCCGCCGTCGACGGGTGGCGTGCCGCCGCCATCGGCCGTGTCGGCCTTCGGCGGGACGTGCTGCTGGCGGAAGGGGTTCTTCGTCTTACCGCGCAGCGGCGCGTTCGCCGACGACTCGGCGACGACGCTGACGGCAGGCTCGGTGGGCGTCGCGGCGGCCGCGGCGGCGGTGGCCGTGGGCGTCGAGCCCTGCTGGACGGCGGGCGACTTGGCGAGCAGCACCGGCACGGCGACGAGGGCGCCGACGAGCAGCAGGGCCACCGGCCACAGCCGCTTCTCAACAAGGTCGGAGAGAAGGTCACGCAGAGGGCTCATGGGGTCACCGCAGTCACGGTCGCAGGGCCGGGGGTCACGCTGCCGGAGGGGGCCGTGGCGGAGGCGCTCGCAGGCGTGGCTGCCGGGCCGGCCGCCGTCGCTCCGTCGGTGAGGCCTTCGCTGTCCGGGAGCAGGTAGGTCGTCGCCGCGATGCTGGCCTTCATCTTCGGGAAGCCGGCCGCTGCGGCGCTCAGCGAGATGCCGTCGAGCGTCATGAAGCGGCCGCTGACGGCGAGTGAGCGGTTGTGCACGACGAGGAAGCGCTCGAGCCGCCCGACGAAGTCGGACAGGTGGAAGAAGTCGCCGTCGAACTCGAAGCTGAACGGCATCGTCGGGAAGCCGGCGAGGCCGACCAACGCGCCGGGGGGCAGCGTCGCGGCCGCCGTCTGGGTCGCGGGCGCCGCCGGGTCGACCGGCGGGGCCGGGGCCGGCGCGGTTGCTCCCGAACCCCCTCCGACCTTCAGCGAGCGGAAGTCGACCTTCGACGCCTGCGCGGCGTTCTGGACCTGGAGCAGCAGCGACGGGACGTTGTCGTCCTCGGGCACGGCGGTGCCGAGGCGTGCGACGGTCGCGTAGTAGCTCGCGTAGTCGCGCTTGGCGGCGACCCCGGCGGAGACGTCGGCGAGCGCGGTCTCGCGCGCTTGGCGCTGAGTCGCGACCTGCTCGGCCAGCTTGGCAGCCTCGTCGCGACGCGGCGCGAGGACGAGGAACCAGCCAGCGACGAGCACGCCCGCGAGCAGCGCGCCCAGCACCATCAGTCGATCGCGCTTGGTCATTGCGCCGCGCCTTCGGTCGGGCTGGCCGGAGTTGTCGTAGCTGGAGCGATCGCGCTCGGGGTCGTCGCAGCCGCGGGAGCGGTCGCTGTCGTCGCCGCGGCAGGGTCGCTCGGCGCCATTGCCGTGGGCAGCGCATCGAAGAACAGGACGAGATTGAACTGTGGGAAGTCGGTGTGACCGTGACGGCAGTCGTCGCCTGCGCCACCTCCACCGCCGGCGCTACTGCCAGCGCTGTCGCCACCGGCACTGTCATCGGCCTTGGCGGAGTCGCCGAGCGACACGCGCTGGACGCCGCGGATGAGCCGCAGGCGCGAGATGAGGCGCACGACGCCCTCGTGGCCCGTCGTGCAGCCCGTCAGCTCAATGGCGGGATTTGGCAGCGATCCGCGCAGGCTGTTGGTCCCGCCGGCGGATCCGCCCTGGACGCCGACGCCGGTGGTGACGGTGCCGAGCATCGATGTCAGCCAGACGTTGTCTGGCATCACCTTCGCGAGGTCAGCGAATGCGCGATGCCAGTCGAAGCGCGTGGCGCCGAGCTGGCGGACCGTCTCGACGCGCGTCTGCGCCAGCGTGGCGAACTCGACGTACGGCTTCAGGCGCTCGGCCTGCAGCTGCGCCGCCGTCGCCTGCGTCTGCAGCAGGGCAAGCTCATCGCGCCGCTGGTGACGTCGTTGCCGGCGAGCACGAAAAAGGTGACGCCGACGAGCAGCACGGCCAGACCGCCGAGCAGCCCGTAGACGAGACCGCCGGAGCGGCCACCACCGGCGGTGCGTCCGCCTGGCGCGTCGGCCGGGATCAGGTTGACAGCCTTCATGCCGCCGGGCGCTCCTCGATCGCGAGGCCGGCGGCGACCGCGAGGCGGCCACCGTCGATCCCGCCGGACGCGCCGGGGCGCGCCTCGCCGACGACGCCGGGCTCGGCGCTGAGGCCGATCGCATCGCCGAGCGCCGCCACGAAGCCGGGGATCGCCACGGCCGAGCCGGTGACGACGGCCTTCTCGGCCGCGAGCGCGCCGACCTGCGCGCGGTAGAAGTCGAGCGAGTTGCGGATCTCGGTGGCAATGCGGCGCACGCCCTCGGTCAGGACGCTGTGCGCCTCTTCGACGATCTCCGGCGCGACCCTCGACGCTGTCGGGGGTCGCCGCGAGGCCGACGTGGATCAGCCACTGGCGCGCGTGCTCGAGCGTGAGCCCGCGACGCTCGGCCAGCTCGGCGACGAGCCCCTCGGTGCCACCCGCGACGACGCGCGTAAAGACGCAGGTCGTGCCCTCGGCGAGCGCGAGGTTCGTGACGCCGCCGACGCTCACGTAGAGCGTCGCGCCGCCCTCGCCCTGATGCAGGGCGCGGATCATCGCGAAGGCGGAGAGGTCGATGCCGATCGGGCGCAGACCCGCCTGGCGTGCGGCGGCGTGCAGCCGGCCGACGACGTCGCGACGGGCGGCGACGAGGACGACACGGGTGCGCGGTCCCTCCTCGGTGTCGACGACGCCGAGCACGTGGTGCTCGAGCACCGCCTGCTCCAGCGGCATCGGGATGTGGTCCTGCGCGTGAAAGCGCACGGCCGCCGCGATCTCCTTGGCGTCCGTGAGCGCCGGCAGGTCGACGGTGCGCATGAGGATCCGCTGGCTGGCGACGCCCAGGCGCACGCGCTTGCCGAGCTTGTGCTCCTGGAAGAAGTCCCGCAGCGCCTCGGCGAGCGCCTCGACGTCGGCGACCTCGCCGTCGCGCAGCAGCCCGGGCGCCAGCGCGACGCCCGCGGCGCGCTCGACTTCGATGGTCGAGCCCGTGCGGACCTGAACCGCGGTGGCGAAGCCGGGCTCGATGTCGAGGCCGATTACGGACTTTCCGGCTGGACGTGATGGCGCCATGAAGAAGAGAAAGTGGTCGGTGGAAGGCTCAACGAGCGGTGCTTTCCCCACTCATCGGCCGCTGCCGCCCCCGAGTTGAGGGGTGGGCGTCAGCGTGCGTCAGCCGAACGCCCGCAGGTAGGCGTCGACCAGCTGCGATCCGGCGAGCAGTGCGGCCATCCCGCCGAGCGCAAGGAAGGGACCGAACGGCAGCGCCGTGCGGCGTCCCTCCTCCACGCCCCGGCGGGCGATCACGATCACGCCGACGAGCGTGCCGGCGACCAGCGCGACCAGCAGCGCGACGCCGACCTCCCAGCCGAGGAAGAGTCCGAGCACGGCGGCCAGCTTGACGTCGCCCATCCCCATCCCGCCGGGTCGCGCAAGCGCCGCCGCGAGCAGGAAGCCCCCGGCGGCCGCACCGGCGAGCAGCTGTTCGGGCACGCCGGCTGGGTCCGTCGCCAGGCCGATCGCCAGCGCGGCGACGGCCCCGGCGAGCGTGAGGACGTTCGGAATCAGCCGGTGGTCGAGGTCGATCAGCGCGATCGGCACGAGCAGGGCGGTCAGCGTGAGGCCGAGCGCGAGCTCGCGCGTGCCGTCGCTCGCGAGCGCGACGGCGACCGCCGCGGCTGCGCAGAGTGCCTCGACGAGCGGATAGCGCATCGAGATGTGCGTGCGGCAGTCGCGGCATCGTCCGCGCAGCGCGAGCCAAGAGAGCACAGGCACGTTGTCGTACGGACGTACCGGTGCCGCGCACCGCGGGCAGTGCGAGCCGGGCGCGACGAGCGACTCGCCGCGCGGCAGGCGCCAGACGACGACGTTGACGAACGAGCCGGCGAGCAGTCCGCCGAGCGCGGCGAAGGCAGCGAGCATCAGGACCGACGGCGTCCCCATCGACCTCAGCCCACCTGCTCCGCGTAGCGCTGCAGGCGCCAGGCGGACTGCACCGGGTCGATGAAGTGCGGCGGCTCGCGCAGGCGCAGGCGGTCGTCGTACTGGTAGTTCTTGACGTAGCCGTTGGCCACGCCCCCGCCGCCGCTGCGGCCGACCGGCCCGCGGAACTTCTGCGCGATCGTCCCGTTCACGGTGAGCGTGCCGAGCGGCACGCCGCAGAAGTAGCTGTCGACGGTGAACGAGTGGGCGAGCGCGAGGATCGCCGCGTCGATCGAGATGTTCGTCGGCGTGGAGGGATCGTTCACACAGTCGCTGTGGTCCGTCGGATTGCTCGGGTCCGGGTTGACCGGGTGGTAGACGCGCACGAAGTTGTTCGCGATCAGCCCGAGCATGTGGTCGCCGTTCTTCGCGATGTCGCCGTTGATCACGATGTCCTTCGCGCTCGCGATCGTGAGGTCGCCGGCGTAGCTGCCCCGCACGTAGACGACGCCACAGCCCTGCGGGTCGCTGTAAGGCGCGAGCGGCTGATAGGCCGGGACGGCGCAACCGCCGTTAGCGACGCTGGCGTTGTCGACGTAGACGAGCCCGTTCGGCGGCAGCGCGATCGTCTGCGTCGTCGGCGACAGCAGCGCGTTGGTGACCGACATCGAGCCGTTCTGCAACACGATCGTCGTCGTGCCCTCGAACAGGTACTGCGGCAGGACGTCCTGCTTGAGCGCGCTGTTGGACGGAGGCGGCGTCAGGACAGGCGCGTCCGGGTGCCAGGTGCCGACGAAGTTCGGGCCGCCGCCGCCGCAGTTCTGGCGCCAGCCGGGCCCGGAGACCTCGATGCCGTCCGCCGACGTGCGGCCGAACGTGGGCGCGCCGCAGATGAGGATCTCGTCGTTGGTGTGGAACGGCCCCCGGATCGTGTCGGCCGCGATGAACTGGATCTCCGTGCAGTTGACGTCGTTCGTCGAGGTGCTGCCCCACACGCCGCCCACCTGTTGCTGCCACGCGTTCGCGGGGGCCACCGGGTAGCTCTGGCTGCCGCGGCCGTCGCGCCAGTAGCGCGGGCAGTTCGCGGCGGCCCAGGAGAGCAGGTCGGAGTTGGGCTGCCAGGTGTCGGTGAAGCGGTCGCCGCTGCGGGTCGGGTTGCCGTTCGCCTGCAGGGGGTACCAGGCCGGGTCCGACGTCTCCATGTCAGTGAAGTAGAGGTAGTCGAGGAAGCTGCGGCGGCGGAACGTCGCGACGATCTTGCGGCGCACACCCCGGGAAATGCCCGTCGAGCGGATGCTGAACGTGCCGGACTGCGGCCCGCTCGTGACGATCATCGAGGCCGCGGCGTTGCTGGTGCTGCAGGAGGGCTGTCCGTTGGCGGGCAGCAGCTCGATTCCGTAGCTCGCGCTCGAGCCTGGCACCGGGCGCGTGTTGAGTGGGCTCGCGCCGACCTGGTTGAGCGCAGGGTGCGAGGGCGACGGCGTGTTGCACTTCGCCCAGTAGGCGTTGTCCTGCGTGAGATGAAAGAAGTAGTCCTGCACGCCCGCCTCCGCAGCGGCGTAGGCGCGCTTCTGATCCTCGTCGTTGCGGCTCAGGTGGATGTCGCCGCCGGCGGCGTCGAAGGCGGCGGCGCTCACCGCCATCGCTGCAAGCAGCATGCCGAGCACGGCGATCATCGTGAAGCCATCCTGCGCGAGCAGGCGGGCGCGGATGCGGGCGATCAGATGCACAGCGGGCTGTGCTCCGGGTCGCTGGGGTCGGCCGTGCGCACGAAGACGTCGGTCGTAAAGGGCTCGCCCGTCGAGTCTGAGGAGGTGCGCGAGGGCAGCGCCATGAAGCTGACGCGCACCTGCACGACGCGGGCGCGATCGGCGTCGCTCAACGGGACCGCCAGCAGGTTCGTCGGCTGCGGCGGCGTGCTGCCGTCGAACGAGAAGTAGGTGAAGAACGGGCTCGTCGCCCCGCCCTGGGAGAACGGCGCCAGGCGGTCGAGGATGACGCGTGTGCGCGCGGGTGCGGCGCTGAATGTGAACGGCGGCGAGCCGCCGGACGCCGCACCGGTGTAGTCGCGCTCGGTGATCGCACCGCCCGCGAACGTCAGCACGTGTCGCTCGGGGACGAAGGTCGTGTTGGCGAGATCGGCATAGAACCTGATCTCGTCGTCATCGCCGTACTCGATCGCCGGCAGGCTCGGTCCGAGGCAGACCTGCGAGCGCAGCTGCTGGACGATCTGCTCCATCCCCGTGCGTCCACGGCCGATGCTGTCCGTGCGATCGTCGACGCGATTCTGGGCGAGCAGCGCGGAGTCGAAGATCATGAAGGTCGCGAGCAGCACTGCGAGGCCGATCGACGTGCTGACGAGCAGCTCGATCAGCGTGAAGCCGCGCTCGTCGCGCAGGCGGCGGCGGATGCGGTCGAGCCTGCTCATGGGCACGTCCCTACAGGTGCGGTGGCCATGTCGAACGTCGCGGGGTTGCCGGTCGGGATGCCCGTCGGGCTCGTGTTCGCAAGCGTTGTCGCGCTTGACAGCGTGGTCGTCTGCGCACGTGTCGTCGCACCGATGGTCGCCTGCACGCAGGCGGTGAAGGTGCCGTAGGGGTACGCCGGGTCGACGAGGTAGCCGTTGACGTCGGTGGCCCGCCCGGGCAGCGCTCCGCAGCCCGAGCCGGTGCCGGTCAGCTTGACGGTCGCGTTCTGCACCGGCTGAGCGCCGTTCATGACGCGCAGGTTGATCGGCGGCTCGCGCACCGGGACCACGACGGTGGCGCCGGGGTTGACCTGCGCAAGGGCCGGGGACTGCCCGTTCGCGAGCGGGTCAGCGCCGGCGCAGTTGCCGGCGTAGACGCCGTAGGGGTCGGTGAAGGGGAAGACGAGCCCCGAGGTGAAGGACCCATGCGGTGCTCCGTCGCCGAAAGGCGCCAGCGGCACCGTCAGATGCGAGCTGACGGCGGTGAACTCGGTGCCGTTGGCCGCCACGGCCGCGCTGCCGTTCCACGTCTGGTAGTCGGTCTGGATGCGGCCGCCGAGGTCATAGTCGAAGGCGACCGTGTTCGTCGATGCGCCGACCACGCCCACCGGCTTGGTCGGCAGCTGAGCGCCCTGCGGGTCGACGTAGCCGCTTTTCGTGACGCCGACGTCGTAGCTGCCGACGGGCAGATAGCCCCACAGCACGCAGCCCTGCGCGTTCGTGACGTCCGTGTAGCTGCGGGCGCCGGACAGGGAGACGGCGACGCCGGGGACCCCCACGCCGTTGCGATCGCGCACCTGAACGGCGATCGAGCCCTCGCTGGTCGAGAAGGAGCCGACCGGAGGCGCGATGACGCTCTCCACTGTGACCGGCGCGACCGTCATCGCCTGCCACGTCACCGTCGAGGAGATGCCGAGGTAGTTCGCGCCGGCGGCACCGCTCGTGCAGCTCGCGGAGCCGGTGCTGTCGGTGACCCAGCTCGCACGCGAGTCGATCGTGTAGTCGATCGCACCGACCGTCGCCGTGCGTGTGCCGCGGTAGTTCGAGAGGTCGTTGACCGTCATCGAGCGCATGCGGTCCTGATCCTGCTGGGCAAGGCCGCTCGCGACCGACCGTCGCTTGTTGATGCCCGAGGTCGCCGAGGCCGCATCCAGGCCCATGTAGACCCCCGAGGCGACGAGCACGACCAGCAGCGCCGAGACGACGACCTCGATCAGACCGAAGCCCGCCTCGTCACCGAGACGGTGCGCGATGCGGCGCCACAGGGCGCTCCGCGGGTCCCGTCGATTGCGCATTTCGACCATTCATCGGCGCGCGGGGCCTTGGAGTTGAGCGAAACGGACGAGTTCAGGAGGGGCGGGCCGGATCCGGTGTCGCGTCGCCGTCTCCGCCGGCCCGACGTGCGTCTCCCAGTCAACGTGGTGGAGTCTGACCAGATCGCGCTCGATCAAGCTGTCCACCAGCCGAAGGAACTCGACTTTCGTAGGCGAGCGTCGTCGTCTCTTCGTTGAGACCGATCTGGCTGACGAGCTGGCCTCCGCATCGAACACGAAGCGGTCGCGCGACCTCCGCGTCAGCGTCCAGCTGCCGCCTTCGTTGGCTGCAAGGGCGTCCGGAGCGTCGTATCCGCCTCTTCCGTCGGGCTCGAACGTCAGCTCGGAGCCGAGCCCTGGTCGCACGAGTGCTCAGAAGGGTTGCAGCCGCCGAGCCGCTCGGAGCCGAGCTGCTGGATCTTCTTGTCCCCCGCTCACCTGGCGAACGTAGGCACGGGTTTCCCCATGCCGAGACGTGATCCCCCGTCCCCCGATTCACAAGCCGGCAGCGGCCCCGCCCAGCGGTTTACTCAAGACTGTTTTCGTAAACTATCCGGGTCGCTGAGCGATTGCAAGGATGATCGCCGGAGGAGCATCTCGCCAACCCTTAACACAGATGGGGCGGGCCATGTGGCCCGCCCCATCTGACAACTTGGCGCTGCGTCGAAGCAGCGGTCAGGCAATTACCAGGTGTTGCTTGCCGGGCAACCGCCGCGGTTGACACCGGCCGGAACCGAGCAAGTGCGGTTGACGACGCCGGCCGCCTTCGTGATGATGTACGAGACGCCAGACTTCGACAAGACCGTAATCTGGTAGCCCGTGTTGCTGACAGCGGCGAACGTCGGAGCGGCGCCGCCTGGGTACTGAGCAAGCGTGGGCTCGATCGCGGTGAGGTTCGCAATCGCGTTCGTGTACGTGCTGTTGTCGGTGAAGTACGTCTCCTCGGCGGTCTGAGCGTTGCGGACGTAGCTCTTCGCAGCCGCGTCGTCGCCCTTGCCCTTCTGGTTGATGAAGGATGGAATGGCGATCGCGGCGAGGATGCCGATGATCAGGATCACGACGAGAAGCTCGATGAGCGTGAAGCCACCCTCATCCTTCATGCGCTGACGCATAGTGTGCAGCATGTGTCCTCCTGGGAACTGGGGTTCTGTTGTCCGCCAGATCCCGTGGACGATGGCCGCTGGGGACCTCTCGGCTCTGGCACCGTCCGTATCGGCAAATCGAAATCAGGGCTTGAGCCCCTGAGCGTTTGCATGAACGTTTGCACCCGGTGTCTCACCGGCGCGAACGCGTCCGTTCAGGCTTGGCCGCGCGCCGCTGCTGCCGCTGCCTGCGCGTCGCGCTCGGGATCGCGCACTCCCGTGCCTCCGCACCAAGGGCACTGGACCTCGGACTGCTCGCCGCCGAGGCCGGAGATCACCGTGCCGGTTCCCCGGCAGGGACGGCAGGTGGTCTCGTCGCGTGTGTCGTCCTTGGCAGCCATGCGTCGGCGCGCGAGGCTAGCGGCTCCGGCGGCGCGGTGCTGCGCCATCTCTGCGCGTGCTGTGCCTAAGGACAACGTATGAGGGCCCCGGAACGCCCGCCGGCCCCGCCACAATGGACGCCATGCGAGTCCTGATCGTCGACGACGACCGCGCGCGCGGCATGCCCGGCTCCGGCCTCGGCCTCGCGAATC
Source organism: uncultured Actinomycetes bacterium (assembly GCA_963774115.1). Taxonomy (GTDB): domain Bacteria; phylum Actinomycetota; class Thermoleophilia; order Solirubrobacterales; family Solirubrobacteraceae; genus Conexibacter. The sequence goes on from CAVZDN010000002.1 coordinate 290,161, forward strand.
GTGCGCCAGACGACCGAGGCGCACGGCGGCTCCGTCGAGGCGAGAACGCGCCGGGCGGAGGCGCGCTGCTGCGGGTGCGCTTCAGCCCCGCCGCATGAGCCGTCCGACGGCGGCCATCAGCTCGTCGATTTTCTCGGGGCGCTCGCCGTCCTTGGCGCCGATCACGCAGTGGCGGGCATGCTCGTCGAGCAGGCCGAGGGCGACCTTGTCGAGGGCGGCCTGGATCGCGGAGATCTGAGTGAGGACGTCGATGCAGTAGCGGTCGTCCTCGACCATCCCCTGCACGCCCCGCACCTGGCCCTCGATGCGGCGCAGACGCCTCTGCAGCTGGTCCTTCGTAGCGGTGTAGCCGCGTGCTGGGGTCGTCTGCGCGGCAGGCTCGATGTCGCTCATATGACCACTCTATCATACCCCCCACGGGTATCTGCTAGGCTCGATTCATGGCTGCCGCCGAACAGCTTCACCTGCCGATCGCGGGGATGACGTGCGCCTCCTGCGCGAACCGCGTCGAGCGCCGGCTCAACGAGCTGGAAGGCGTCGAGGCGACGGTCAACTTCGCGACCGAGCGCGCGACAGTGGAGTACGACCCGGCGTCCGTCGCGCCGCTGGAGCTGCTTGCGGCCGTCGAGGCGGCTGGGTATCGGGCGACGCTGCCGGTCGAGGCGACCGCGGACCGCGGCGACGGCGCGCCGGATGCCGAGGACGGCGAGGCCGCCGCGCTGCGCTTCCGCCTCCTGCTCTCGATCGCGCTGACGGTCCCCGTCCTCCTGCTCTCGATGATCCCCCCGCTGCAGTTCGACTACTGGCAGTGGCTCGCCCTCCAACTCGCGTCGCCCGTGGTCGTGTGGGGCGCCTGGCCGTTCCACGCTGCCGCCTGGGCGAACCTGAAGCACGGCGCGGCGACGATGGACACGCTGGTCTCACTCGGCGTGCTCGCCGCCTGGCTGTGGTCGCTCTACGCGCTGTTCCTCGGCGATGCCGGCATGCCCGGCATGACGATGACGTTCGAGCTGGTGCCCTCACGCGGCGGCGGCGTTGACGAAATCTACCTGGAGGTCGCCGCCGGTGTGACGGTCTTCATCCTCGCGGGCCGGTACTTCGAGGCGCGTGCGAAGCGGCGTGCGGGCGCGGCGCTGCAAGCGCTGCTGGAGCTTGGCGCGAAGAACGTCGCGCTGCTGACGCCCGATGGCTCCGAGCGCCGCGTCCCCGTCGAGCAGCTCGCCACGGGCGACCGCTTCGTCGTGCGGCCCGGCGAGAAGGTCGCGACCGACGGCGTCGTGGAGGAGGGCTCCTCCGCTGTAGACGAGTCGCTGCTCACCGGCGAGTCGGTGCCGGTCGAGAAGCGTGTCGGGGACGTGGTCGCGGGCGCGACGGTCAACGCCGGCGGCCGGCTCGTCGTGCGCGCCACACGCGTCGGCGCCGACACCGCGCTCGCGCAGATCGGCCGGCTCGTGACCGCCGCGCAGTCCGGCAAGGCGCCTGTGCAGCGGCTCGCCGACCGCATCGCGGGGATCTTCGTGCCGATCGTGATCGTCCTGGCGCTCGCGACGCTCGCCTGGTGGCTTGCCGCCGGCGAGAGCACGGCGTTCGCGTTCACGGCCGCCGTCGCGGTGCTGATCATCGCCTGCCCCTGCGCGCTCGGGCTCGCGACGCCGACGGCCCTGCTGGTCGGCACCGGCCGCGGCGCTCAGCTCGGCCTGCTGATCAAGGGCCCGGAGATCCTCGAGTCCACGCGCCGGGTCGACACCGTGGTGCTCGACAAGACAGGCACCATCACGGAGGGGCGCATGGGCCTTGTCGACGTAGTGGTCACCGACGGCGTCGAGCGCGCCGAGGTCCTGCGGCTCGTCGGCGCGCTGGAGGATGCCTCCGAGCATCCGGTGGGGACTGCGGTAGCCCGGGCTGCTCGCGACGAGCTGGGACTGCTGTGGAGCGTCGAGTCGTTCGCCAACCGCGAGGGACTCGGCGTCGAAGGCGTCGTCGACGGGCACGCCGTGGTCGCCGGTCGCCCGGCGTTGATGGCGGAGTGGTCCCTGACCGTGCCGCAGGAGCTCGACCGCGCCCGTGCGCAGGCCGAGCAGGCCGGCCGCACGGCCGTGCTCGCCGCCTGGGACGGCGCCGTACGGGCGCTGCTGGTGGTGACAGACACGGTCAAGCCGACGTCCGCCCGCGCGATCGCGGAGCTGCGCGCGCTGGGGCTGCGCCCCATGCTGCTGACCGGGGACAACGCGGCGACCGCAGCCGCAGTGGCAGCAGAGGTCGGGATCGACCCCGCTGACGTGATCGCCGAGGTGTTGCCAGCCGACAAGGCCGACGTTGTGCGGCGCTTGCAAGCCGAGGGCCGTGTCGTCGCGATGGCTGGCGACGGCGTCAACGACGCTCCCGCGCTCGCGCAGGCCGACCTCGGCCTCGCAATCGGCACCGGCACCGACGTCGCGATCGAGGCGTCCGACCTCACGCTCGTCTCGGGCGACCTGCGCGCGGCCGCCAACGCGATCCGCCTCTCCCGCGCGACGCTGCGCACGATCAAGCAGAACCTCGGCTGGGCGTTCGGCTACAACGTCGCCGCGGTGCCGCTCGCCGCCGTAGGCCTGCTCAACCCGCTGATCGCCGGCGCCGCGATGGCCTTCTCGAGCGTGTCGGTCGTGCTGAACGCGCTGCGGCTGCGGCGCTTCGGAGCGCTGCGCGGCTGAGCGTCCGCCACACTCGGGAAGGATCCGCGCCGACCGGTATCTGGAAGGTCGAGGCCACGACCCCCGAGGAGGCGCCATGACCCTGAACGTCCCGACGATCCGCCGCCGGCTCGCGCTCGCCTGCGCGCTGGCGCTCACGGTCGGCACGCTGGCCGCGTGCGGCGGCGGCTCCGACGACAACACGACCTCGTCCAGCAGCGGCGGCACGTCGTCGTCTGCCGACACCACAGGCGGCGGCTCCAGCGGCGGCGGCACGGCAAGCACCTCGCTCAAGCTCAGCGCCGACGAGAGCGCCGGCCTCTCCTTCAGCGAGAAGACGCTCACGGCGAAGGCCGGCAGCGTCACGATCGCGCTCGACAACCCCAGCGGCAACCAGCTCCCCCACGCCGTCGAGGTCGAGGGGAACGGCGTCGAGGAGGAGACCGACACGCTCCAGCCCGGCAGCGACGGGTCGGTCACCGTCGACCTGAAGCCCGGCACCTACGAGTTCTACTGTCCCGTCGGCGACCATCGCGCCCAGGGCATGGAGGGCACGCTCACAGTTCAGTGAGGGGGCCCGGGGGCGGCGGGGCTGACGACCCCGACCCGCCGCCCCCGGGACGACGCGTCAGGCGGAGCTCTCGTTGTCGGAGTCCGCCAGCTCTGCGGTCCGGCGAGCAGTGAAGCGCGCCACCCGCTGCTCAACACGGGCCAGCGAGGCGAGTTCTTCCTCCATGCCGTCCGTGAGGTCCGCTGACTCCTCGGACGGCTCGACGCCCTGCGCGCCGACGAGATAGCGACCCACCGCGAGTGGATTGGCCATGCCCCGCAGTGTGAATCGCGCTTCTGCCTCGTGACGCTGAGCGCAAAGGATGAATCCCACCGTCGGTTTGTCACCCTCACGCGCAACGACCTCATCCACCGCATTGACGTAGAGGTTCATCTTGCCGGCGTGCTCCGGCTTGAACTCGCCGAGCTTGAGGTCGATCACGACCCAGCGGGCTGTCGGGTGGTGGTAGAAGAGCAAGTCGAGCCGATAGGCCTTTCCTTCGCCGATGTCGACAGCTCGCTGCCGTCCCGCGTACAGGAAGCCTTCGCCGAGTGCGTGCATGAAGCGTGTGATGTCGGCGACCAAAGCGGTCTCGAGGTCTCGCTCGCGCCGGAGCTCCGACGACGCGACAAACTCCACGACGAGTGGGTCGCGCAACAGCAGCAGTGCCGACTCATCACCCTCCGACAGCGTCTGGTCGAAGTTCGACAACACTGCTCCCTCGCGCTCATGCAGGCGGGTCGCGATGTGATGCTCGAGCATCGCGCGCGTCCATTGCCCCGCACGGGCCGAGTACCAGTCGCGAGTCTCGCGGTCGTCCAAGCGGTCGAGCAGGACGGAGATGTGCCCCCACGGCAATGTTCCCACGCCGTGTGGGAGCATTTCTTCGTCCGGCCATGCCGCCGCGAAATACCGCATGCGGTTGAGGTTCTGAACAGAGAAACCGCGCATGTCGGGAAACGCAGCACGCAGGTCCGCCGACAACCGCTGAACGATCCGCGGCCCGCCTCGTCCCTTCCGATTCCCCTCCTCTTCCTGCCGCCGCAGAATCTCCTTCCCGATGTGCCAGTACGCGCCGATCAGCTCGGCGTTCGCTGCGTGAACTGCCCGCACCCGGGCGAGCTGCACACGTGACTTGATGTTCGCAAGCGACTCTTCGTAGGTGGGCGACGTCGCTTCAGCTTCGCCCGGTGCGACCGTGATCTGCTCCATGCCGACGACCTTAGGCACGAGCCGACAGGCGGTCTACAGCCTGTATCTGTCACTCCGTCGCGACAGAGCGCGCAACCGTCGCCTAACTGTCGAGCTCGACCCGCATCGCCGCGGCGAGCTTGCCGCCGAGCACCTGGTCGGCGTCGCCGAAGCGGACTGTGAGGGGGCCGCCGAATGGCTGGCGGTCGATCACCACGAAACGGTCGCCGAGCCGGACGCCGCGCTCATCGAGGTACCGGAGCATCGCGGAGTCGGAGTCCGAGACGCGCACGAAGCGCCCGCACGCGCCGGGGCCGAGGCCGTCCAAGGGCTGGGTCTCCCCCTCGTCCATCACGAGGTCGGCGTCGGGGATCGGGTCGCCGTGCGGGTCGTGCGTCGGGTTCCCGAGCTTCGCGGCGATGCGCGCCTCCAGGTCCTCCGAGAGCACGTGCTCGAGCGCCTCGGCCTCTTCGTGCACGCGGTCCCACGGCACGCCGAGGTGCTCGGCGAGGTAGAGCTCCAGCAGGCGGTGGTGGCGAAGTACCTCCAGGGCGATGCGCTCGCCGTCGGGCGTGAGCTGCACGCCGCGGTATGGCTCGTGATCGGCCAGGCCGCGCTCGGCGAGCTTCTTCACCATCGCCGAGACGGACGCCGGCGTCACGCCGAGCCGCTCGGCGAGATCGTTCGTCGAGACCCCCCCGCCGCCCGCGCGGCGCTGCAGCGCGTAGATCGCCTTCGCGTAGTCCTCGATCGCCTCGGAGGGCCGGTGGGCGGCGTGCGCGGCGGCCATCAGATGCCGCGCATCTAAAGACTCACCATCAACCCGGTCGCGAACATCAGCGCCATGCCCGCCAGCAGCCCCGTCACCGCCACCGGATGCAAGATGCGGCCGTGCTCGTCGCGCAGCGACGGCGTCAGCTGGACGATCACCTGCACGATCGCGCCGGCGCCGAAGCCGAACAGGAAGGCGGCGAGGCTCGCGTTGAACGCAGCAGCGCCGATCCACGCGCCGAGCACTGCGGGCGCGCCGGCGATCAGCCCAAGCGCCGCGAGCCGCCGCAGCGACGGGCGCAGGTGCGCGACGGGCGCGACGACGGCAAGCCCCTCCGTCGTGTTGTGGATCGCGAAGCCGACGACGAGGAACGCGCCCAACGCGAGCGCGCCGCCGGCGTAGGAGGCGCCGATCGCGACGCCCTCGCCGAGGTTGTGGAGGCCGATGCCGGCGGCGACCAGCAGCGCGAGCGCGCCGCCGGAGGCGCCCGCGGCGCTGGCCGCCGCACGGCGCTGGGAGAGCCAGGAAGAGACGCCGGCCAGCAACAGGTACGCGGTCAGCGCGCCGAGCGGGACGAGCGCCGCACCGCCGAACGCCTGCGAGCCCTGGGCGGCGAGGTCGAAGCCCTCCAGCGACGCGTCGATCGCGAGGAACGCGAGCAGCCCGACGGTGAGCGCCATCACGGCGCGCAGCGCGGCCGCCGGGACGCGCCGCAGCCACGGCAGCCACAGCATCCCGAGCGCGACCGGGATCACGCCGACGTAGATCCCCAGCAGCGCCATCAGCGCGAAGAAGCCGGTGTCGTTGCGCGGCGTCTCGACGGCGATCGGGATCTCGTGCGCGATCGTGCCGCCGGTGGCGGTCATGAGGACGACCTCGTAGGCCTCCCCCTCGACCCACGGCTGGCGCACGCGCACGACGGCGGTGGCGAGCCGGCCGATCGGCCCGTCGGGGCCGCTGAACTGAGCGAAGGCGTCGTTGACCTGGACCTGGGCGACGGTGATCGCATCGGGTCCGTCGTTGCGGACAGTGAGGGCGATCTCGCCCGGCGTCAGCACCGTCTTCTCGACGGTCAGCTCCTCGGCCGGCGGACCGCGGCGCTCGCCGAGGCCGGGTGCGCCGAGCGCTGCGAAGGAGGCGATCGCGGCGGCGATCAGCAGGAGCGGCGCGAGCCCGAGCAGCCAGGTCGGCGTGCCGCCGGCGCGATCACGGTCGCGCTCGCGGTCCTCACCGCCGCCCTGCAGCTCGCGATCGGTGGCGCTGCCTGCCTCCATCAGCCACTCACCTCGAAGAAGCCCTGCCAGCCGAGCTCGGTGAACTCCGACTGGTGCGCGTGAAACATGTAGCGCCCGGCATACGGGAAGCGCCACTCCAAGATCCCCCGCTGCCCCTGGCACAGCATCACCGTGTCGGTGTGGTCGGAGGGCTCGCGCCGCGTTCCGGTCGGGTAGTAGTCGAACAGGTTCCCGTGCAGGTGGAATGAGTTGATCAGGTCGTACTCGAGCACGTTGACGAGGTAGACCCGCAGCAGCGCGTCGCGCTCCACCTGGATCGGCGTGTGCATGTACGCGAACGGGATCGAGTTCGCCGCGTACAGCTCGTTCGCGCGGTCGAAGTTCGTGTCGAACCCATTCATCACCATCACCATCTCGTCGGCATCCGCGCGGCCGTCAGCCGGATCCACGATGAACGCGCCGTAGAGGCCCTTCGCGATGTGCTCGGCGAGCGGGCGCACGTGGCAGTGGTAGAGGTGCAGCCCCGCGGGCGCCGCGTCGAACTCGTAGACGGTCCGCTGCCCGGGCTCGACCTGTCCGGCGCCAAGGCCGGGGACGCCGTCCATCTCAGCCGGGTGGATGCCGTGGAAGTGGATCGTGTGTGGGTGCTCCGAGCCGTTGACGAACGTGATCCGCAGCCGCTCGCCCTCACGGCAGCGCAGCGTCGGACCCGGGACGCGGCCGTTGTACGTCCAGGCGGCGAAGCGGACCCCTGGCGCCACCTCGATCTCCTTGTCGGCCGCGTACAGCGTCCACTCGCGCAGGACGCGGCCGCCGGGAAGCCGCCGCGTCGTCCCCCAGTCGAAGTCGCGCAGCAGTTCGTGCGGGTCGAAGCCGTTCGCCGTGTGATCGACCGTGCGGCCGTCGTCGAAGCTCGCGTGCCCGTCGTGCGCCATCGCGGTGCCGTGGGCTCCATGCTCCGCCGCGGCGGCCTCGTGCTCCCACGGGTGCGAGTGCGGGATCACTCCGTGCAGCAGCGCTCCGGCGCCGAGCGCGGGAACCGAGCCGATCAGCAGCTTGCGTCGAGTAAGCGGATCCACAACACGAATTGTGGCATGCCTAGAAGTCGGATGCGGCGCGGGCTACTTGATCTGGTCGTAGATCTTGAAGAGCGGCATGTACATCGCGATCACGATGAAGCCGACGATGCCGCCGACCAACATGATCATCAAGGGCTCAAGCAGCGAGGTGAGGCCCTTGACGGCTGTCTCGACCTCGTCCTCGTAGAACTCCGCCACCTTCGACAGCATCGTCGACAGCGCCCCCGTCTCCTCTCCGACGCCGACCATCTGCACGACCATGACGGGGAAGATCGGCGCGTCCTTCAGCGGTGCCGTGATCGTGCCGCCCGACTTCACCGACGCGGTCACGTCGAGCATCGCCCGCTCGATCATCGCGTTGCCGGCGGTCTTGCCGGTGATGTCCAGCGCCTGCAGGATCGGGACGCCGGCCGAGACGAGCGAGGAGAGCGTGCGCGACCAGCGTGCGAGCGCGATCTTCTGCACGACGGTGCCGATCTTGAAGGGGATCTTCAGGCGCACGCGATCCCATTGCGGGCGCCCCCACGAGGAGCCCTTCCATTTCCTGAAGGCGACGACGATCCCAACCGCGACGCCGATCATCAAATACCACCGCTGCGTCATCAGGTGAGACAGGTTCACGGTGAACTGCGTGATGGGGGGCAGCTTGCCGCCGAAGTCCTTGAAGACCTTCTCGAAGACCGGCACGAGGAAGGTGATGAGCGCCACCAGGATGATGCCGGCGAAGCTGATGATGACGGCCGGGTACATCATCGCCGACTTCACCTGCCGGCGCAGCGCGTCGTCCTTCTCCAGCTGGTCGGAGACGCGCAGCAGCGCGTCGTCGAGCCGGCCGCTCGTCTCGCCCGAGGCCACCATCGCGATGTAGAGCTGGCTGAAGATCTTGGGGTGCCGGCCGAGCGCCGCGGAGAACGGCAACCCGGCCTCGACGTCCTTGCGCACCGCGATGACCGTCGACTTCAGCAGCGGGCTGTCGGTCTGCTCCTCCAGCACGTAGAGCGCCCGCAGCAGCGTCATGCCCGAAGCCACCATCGTCGCGAGCTGACGCGACATGACCGTCAGGTCGGCGGCCTTTATCCGCTCGAAGAGCGTGATGTTGAGCTCCTTCGAGCGGTGCTTGCTGCTGATGTCGACGACGATCAGCCCGCGGGCCTTGAGCTGGTCCGCGACCGCCTGCTTGGACTCGGCCTCGACCTCGCCCTTGGCGTTGGCGCCCGCGAAGTCGAGCGCCTTGAAGACGAACGTCTCCATCTCGCGCTCCTAGACGCCCGCCAGCGTGCTGTCGAGCGGTGCGCCGATCCCGCCGCCGCCGCTGAAGCCGAGCAGCCGGCGCAGCTCCTCCGGCGTGGTCGAGCGCGACTCGGCGAGCTGGCGGGTGATCCCGCCATTCCGCACGAGCGCGGCAAGCGCCGCGTCCATCGTCTGCATGCCCTGCGCGCCGCCGGTCTGCAGCGCAGAGTAGATCTGGTGCGTCTTGCCCTCGCGGATCAGGTTGCGGACCGCGGGCGTCGGCACGAGCACCTCGGCCGCGACGCAGCGGCCGGAGCCGTCCGCGGTCGGCAGCAGTTGCTGCGTCACGATGCCCTGCAGACCGACCGCGAGCTGCATGCGGATCTGGCCCTGCTGCTCGGCGGGGAAGACGTCGATGATGCGCTCGACGGTCTGCGGCGTGTCCTGCGTGTGGAGAGTCGCGAAGACGAGGTGGCCCGTCTCCGCCGCGGTGACCGCTGTCGAGATCGTCTCCATGTCGCGCATCTCGCCGACGAGGATCACGTCCGGGTCCTGGCGCAGCGCCGCCTTCAGCGCCTCGGCGAAGGTCGTGGCGTCCGTGCCGAGCTCGCGCTGGTTGACGAGGCACTTCTTGTGCCGGTGGAGGAACTCGATCGGGTCCTCGATCGTCATGATGTGCTCTTCGCGGGTCTCGTTGATCACGTCGATCAGCGAGGCGAGCGTCGTCGACTTGCCGGACCCTGTCGGGCCGGTGACGAGCACAAGCCCGCGGGGGCGCTTGGCGAACTCGGCGACCGCGGGCGGCAACCCGAGCGACTCGAGCGGCGCCACATCGAACGGGATCAGGCGAAACGCCGCACCGAGCGCCGAGCGCTGGAAGTACGCGTTGACGCGGAAGCGGGCACGGCCCGGGACCTGGTAGGCGAAGTCCAGCTGCCAGTCGTTCTCCAGCCGTTGACGCTGGTCGTTCGACAGGATCGAGTAGACGATCTCACGCGCGTCCGTCGGTGTCAGCGTCGGATAGCCGTCGACCGCCTGCAGGCGGCCGCGCACGCGGATGGTCGGCGGCGCGCCGGCCGTCAGATGGAGGTCGGACGCACGGCGGTCGACCACCTCGAGCAGAAGTGCAGCGAAGTCGATGTTCATGTCGCCTGACGTATCGGCAGGAAGCACCCAGGGCCTTGAGCCCTGCTCCCGCCGCTGCGTCAGGCCTCGACCGGCACGGGTGCCGGCTCCTGCTCCCGCGCGCCCGCCAGCTGGGCCTCCGTGCGCGCCGGCCGGTTCCATGGCAGGAACGCCGCCGGCACGATCGCGAGCAGGATCAACACAACCGCCCAGACGAACGTGTGGCCGAACGCCTCCGCGGCGAGCGGCGCCAGTTGGGCGCGAGCGCCGGGACTGACCTGCTGCGCCGCGGCCAGACCCTCCCCCGCGCCACCGTTGCCGGGCAGGCGGCTCGCCAACTGGTTCGCCAGCACGACCGACAGCAGGGCAATCCCGAGCGCGCCGCCGCCGCGCTGGATGATGTTGAACGCGGTGGTGGCCCGCGCGACCTGTGCGCGCGTGAGCGTCTGGTAGGCGGCCGACATCGTCGGCATCATCGTCGCGCCCATCCCGAGACCGATCAGCAGCGCCGCGCCGCCGAGCAGCCAGAGCGAGGTGTCCGCCTCGACCTGCGTGAAGGGGAGCATGCCCACTGCCAGCAGCACCATGCCCGGCACCACGATCCGCTTGGCGCCAGTGCGATCGACCACGCGACCGCCGATGATCATCGTGATGGCCGCGCCGAAACCTTGTGGGAGCAGCATCAGGCCGGCCTCGAGCGCGGACAGCCCGTGCACCACCTGGTAGTAGAGCGGCACGATCAGCATCGCGCCGAAGAAGGCGCTGGCGAACAGCAGCATCGCGAGCGCCGCCGCCCCGGCGGTGCGGTCTGCGAACAGCCGCAGGTCGATCAACGGCTGCGGGACGCGCAGCGCATGGCGCACGAAGGCCGCGATCAGCAGCACGCCGGCCAGTGCCGGCGCCCATGCGCCGACCTCGCCGATGCCGCCGTGGGAGGCCGTCTCCGAGAGTCCGTACACGAGCGCGGCGAGGCCGGGCGAGAGCAGCGCCAGCCCGCGCCAGTCGAGGCGCTGCGACGGCTGCGGGCTGTCGGGCTTGAGGATGCGGACCGCCAGCACCAGCGCGACCGCGCCGATTGGGATGTTCACGTAGAAGATCCAGCGCCATGAGACGTCGTCGACCAGCCAGCCGCCCAGCACCGGGCCGAGGATCGGGCCGAGCAGCATCGGCGCTCCGACGACGCTCATCACGCGGCCGATGCGCTCGGGACCAGCGGCCTGCGTGAGGATCGTCATGCCGGCCGGCATGATCATGCCGCCGCCGAGGCCCTGAAGGACGCGAAAGGCGATCAGCGAATGCGCCGACCAGGCCATGCCCGCGAGTGCCGAGCCGCCGAGGAAGAGGATCAGCGACGTGATGTAGAGCCGCTTGGTGCCGAAGCGGTCCGCCGCCCAGCCGGTCAGTGGGATCACGGTCGCGAGCGCGAGCAGGTAGCCGGTCGCGACCCATTGGATCGTTGGAAGCGGCGCGTCGAAGTCGGTCGAGAGGTGGTTGATCGCGATGTTGACGATCGTCGTGTCGAGGATCGACATGATCGCTCCGAGCACGACGACGGAGGAGATCGCGAGCAGCGCGCGATCGAGCTTGTCGTCGCCGGGCTTCATGGCGTCTCCTTCCGCTCTGTCTCTGCGTCCCACTGCTCGAAGACGACTGCGAGCCCTGCCGCGAGGCCCTCGCGCTCGCGCTCTCCGAGAGTCTCGGCGAAGCGGCGCAAGCCCTCTCGGCGCGCGCCGGCGATCCGCCCGAGCGCGGCGACGCCGGCGGCGGTGAGCGCGAGGCGCTTGATGCGGCGGTCGGCCGGGTCCTCGGTGCGCGAGACGAGGTCGTTGCGCACGAGGCCGTCGACGGCGCGGCCGGCGGCGGCGACGGAGAGACCCATGCGCGGCGCCAGTTCGGTGAGCGGGAGGCCCTGCTCGGAAGCGCCGCCAAGGACGAACATGCCGCGCATCTGCGGCATCGTCAGGTCAAGCTCGGCGACGATCTCGAACAGCTCGCCCTGATCGCCCTTCATGACAGTGCCGATGAAGCGCATCAGCTCGTCGGCGAGCTGCTCGGCGGAGACGCTGGATGTTTGCATGCAAGCGATCTTAGCCGCTTATGCGATATTTGCAAGCTTGCGTCTATTGCGTGTTTGCGTGCTTACCCGGAGGCCGTCACGCGCGCGACCTCGGCGATCGTCGTGAGCCCGGCCTTCACCTTCTCCAGCCCGTCGTCGCGCAAACGCCGCATGCCTTCCTTCTCCGCGACCGCGGCGATGTCGTCGGAGGGTGCGCGAGCCAGGATCAGGCGCCGAATCTCCTCGCTGATCGTCATCACCTCGTAGAGGCCGAGGCGGCCCTTGTAGCCCATGCCGTTGCAACGCCGGCAACCGCCGGGCTCGAACAGCTCCAGATCCCCATCGACTTCCCAGCCGTTGTCGCGCAGCACCTGCGCCGGCACGGTCGTCGGCTTCCTGCAGGACGAGCACAGCGTGCGCGCAAGCCGCTGGGCGACGACGCAGTCGATCGCCGAGGCGACCAGGAACGGCTCGATGCCCATCTCGACGAGGCGCGTGATCGCCGTCGGCGCGTCGTTCGTGTGCAACGTCGAGAGCACGAGATGGCCCGTCAGCGCCGACTCGATCGCGATCTGCGCCGTCTCGCCGTCGCGGATCTCGCCGACCATGATGATGTCGGGATCGGCGCGCATCATCGAGCGCAGGCCGGTCGCGAACGTCAGCCCGGCGCGCGGGTTGACCTGTACCTGCGTGATGCCGTCGAGCTGATACTCAACCGGGTCCTCGATCGTGATGATGTTCTTCTCGACGGTGTTGAGCGCCGAAAGGGCCGCGTAGAGCGACGTCGACTTGCCGGAGCCGGTCGGACCGGTCACGAGCACGGCGCCGTGCGACTGGGAGAACGCCTTCTCGAACCGCAGCCGCTCCGTCTCCGGGTAGCCGAGCGACTCGAGCTTGAGCTGCGCCCTGCTCGTGTCGAGCAGGCGCATGACGATCGACTCGCCGTGCACGCTCGGCAGGGTCACGACGCGGATGTCGATCTGATGACCGTCGACGTTGAGGCCGACGCGGCCGTCCTGCGGAATCCGCTTCTCGGCGATGTCCAGCTCGGCCATGATCTTCACGCGCGAGATGACGCCCGCGACCATGCGGTGCGGAACCGTCGTCGAGATCGACAGCACGCCGTCGATGCGGAAGCGCACGCGCAGGGTGCGACCATCGGGCTCGAAGTGGATGTCGGAGGCACCGCGCTCCGCCGCCTGCCCGACGATCGAGTTGACGAGCTTGACGACCGGAGCGTCGTCGGCCGACTCGAGCAGCTCGACAACCTCGCCCTCGTCGCCCGTCTGCTGCGCGTCCTCTTCGACGGCCTCGCGGACCGAGTCGCCGAAGCGGTCCAGGCGCGAGACGAGTGCCGCGATGTCCTCCGCCGAGCCGACTGCCGGCCGCACGTCGTAGCGCGTCAGCATCGCGATGTCGTCAGCCGCGAGCACGTTCGCTGGATCCGCCATCGCGACGAGCAGGGTGCGCTCGTCGCAGAAGGCGATCGGCACCGCCTCGTAGCGCTTCGCGGCGGCGGAGTCGATCAGGTTGGCCGCCGTCATGTCGATCTGGAAGACGGTCAGGTCGAGGTGGTCGAGGCCGTAGCGCTCGGCGACCGCGCGCGCCAGCTGGTCCTCGGTGATGACGCCCTGCTCGATCAACACGCGGCCCGAGCGGCGTCCCGAGGAGCGGGCAATCTCCACGGCCGCATCGACGCGCTCGCGCGTGGCGAAACCGAGCTCAACGAGCACGTCGCCCAGGAAGCGGCCGAGGCGGCCGCGGTGGGTGGGCGGCGTGACGCCATTCCAGTCCTCCTGGGGCGCCGTCGCCAGCAAGCCGTCGACCGGTGGGGCACTCGCGGTCGGGACGGGGCGCAAAGGCACGGCTCCGGTCGGCGCCGCGTCGGACGCCTCATGGCTGGCGGGATCGCTTGCCGAAGCGGCCTGCTCGCGCACGTCGACGGCGTGCATCGCAGCCCACTCGGGCGGCAGCGCGTCGGACGACTCCTGCGTCGCGAAGGGATCAAAGGTCGCGCCGACGACCGGCGAGGGCGGAGCCTCCGCAGTCGGAGCACCGTGGACCGGCGCCGGCGCGGGCTCAGTCGATGCCGCGGGCGGCGGCACGGAGGACGTCGACGGGTGCCGCTTCCCCTGTCCAGCATTGGAAGCTGCGGGCGCCTTGTCGGACGAGGATCTCAAGACCGTCCACCACCTCTACGCCCGCGTGGCGCGCGGCGAGGACGAGCGCGGTCGGGCGCGACGCGTATGCGAGATCGACGAGGCATGGGTATCCGCGTACGTCATCGGCGCTGAAGGGCAGCTCCTTGAACGGAGCATCGTCGACGTGCAAGCCCACGGACGTCGTGTTGACGAGCAGATCCGCTGCGGGCAGGGGGACGTCGACCACGCTGCCGCCGAGCTTGGCGCACAGGCGTTCCGCCCGCTCTCTCGTGCGGTTCCACACCAGCACCTCGGCGCCGGCGTCGCGCAGCGCCCATACGATCGCCCGCGCGCTGCCGCCAGCGCCGAGCACGAGCGCACTCGCGCCGGCCGGATCGAGCGGCAGTGTGTCGATGAAGCCCGGAGCGTCGGTGTTGTCGGCGTGGATGCTCCCGTCCGCGAACGTGAGCGTGTTCGCTGCACCAATCGCCGTCGCCCGTTCCGTCGCCTTGTCGGCAAGCGCGAGCGCTGCCTCCTTGTGCGGGATCGTCACGTTGGCTCCGGCGAAGCCCGCGCCCGGCAGCGCACGCACGGTCTCGTCGAACAGCTCCGGCGGGACGGGCAGCAGCTGGTAGCGCCAGTCGTCGAGGCCCAACGCGCGATAGCCCGCCTCGTGCATGACTGGCGAGCGGCTGTGATGCACGGGCCAGCCGAGGACGCCGGCTATCGGCACGGCGCGCGCCTCGTCTGCGGCGGTCCCGCGTCCATCGGCGCCGCGCTCAGCACTTCGTCGGCGACTTGCCGCCCGCCGCGTCGCGCGCCGCGTTGTAGCGCGCGACGTTGCGCTGAGCGTCGGCATCGGTCGTGGCGAAGACGTGCTCGCCGCACGTACCTGGCTTGACGACGTAGTAGAGGTAGCCGACCTTCGCCGGGTGGGCGGCGGCCTGCAGCGACGCGAGCCCCGGGTTGCCGATCGGGCCGGGCGGCAGACCCTGGTGGTTGCGCGTGTTGTAAGGCGTGTCGCTCTCCAGCTCGGAGACCTTCAGCGGGCTGCTCCAGTTGCCGAGCCCGAAGCGCAGCGTCGCGTCGATCCCCAGCGGGATGCCGTCGTGCAGGCGGTTGTAGATGACGGCGGCGACGAGCGGGCGCTCCTTCGCGACGGCGACCTCGCGCTCGATCATCGAGGCGATCGTGACGAGGTCGAACACCGTCAGGTTCTTGCTGCGGGCGTAGCGCAGGTCGATGCCGGCGAGGTTCTGCTTGAACGCCGTGAGCTGGGCCGCGATCAGGTCCTTCGCGGTCGCGCGCCGCTTCAGCTCGTACGTCGCCGGGAACAGGAAGCCCTCGAGCGTCGCGCTTTTCGGCGCGCCGTAGCGGCGCGGGTTCAGCGCCTTGGAGCTGCGCGTGAGCGCGACGTAGTTGCCGCTCAGACCGGCCGACGTGACGCGCAGGGCGAGCTCGCCGCGGCTCGGCCCCTCGGGCAGCGTGACGTGAATCACCGGCGGGGGCGGTGGGTTCTTCATCAGCGCGTCGAGCGCCGCCGCATAGCTCATGTCGTGCTTGAGCGTGAACTTGCCGGCCTTCAACTTGCCGGTGTCACCGGACATCGACGCACGCAGACGGAAGAAGAACGCCGAGGAGATGACGTCCCTCTCGACGAGCAGGTCGCCGACGTCGCTGACGCCAGCGCCGGTCGGGATGCGGACGGCCACGCGCCCCTCCCCGTCACCGGCAAACGGCTGGTAGAGCGAGAGCAGGAACCAGCCGGCAACGGCGATCACGGCAAGCGCGAGGATCGCGAGGATCCGCCGGGGGGCGCGACGGCGCACGCGTGGTGCGGTGGGCGGCGTCTTGGCACCGCCGCCAGCCGGTCGGCGCGCGGCGAGGCGTGGATGCTCGTGAGGTGCGACGCGGCGAGTGCCCAACGGGGCCTCCGGCTCGTGATCGGGGGCGGGCTCGTGCGCGGTCCCGGACGGGGCGACCGCCAGAACGGCATGCTCCTCCGTCCAGTCGGCGGTCACGTCGAACTGCTGAGTTGGCTGCGGCTCAACGAGAGCGTCACTTTGGCGCCCTACAGGGGCGCCAAGTTGCCGGTCCTCCGGCGGCGCGCCCGGGTGGTCGGGTTCGGGCGCGGGCGGGTGCTCGAGGAACGGCCGGCCTTCGGGCTCCGGCGCCGCGGGCTCCTCGAACGGCCGGCCCTCGCGCGCGGCGCGCTTGCGCTCGCGTTCGAGGCGGGCGGCTTCGCGTTCCTCGGGGCTGCGGCCGCTCACGGCTGTGCCACCTCGGCTCCATGGCGCGCGAGCCAGTCCTCCAGCAGCACCGCGGCGGCGCGCGAGTCCTCGCTGGCGGTGCGACCGCCGGCCTGCTGCGCGATGCGCGTGGTGAAGCGCTCGTCGTAGAGGGAGATCGGGACCTCGGCGCCGAGCAGTGCGCCGAGCCGGGCGGCGAACGCACGCGCCTCGCCGGTCTGGGCGGTGTCCTCGCCCGAGAGGCCGAGCGGCAGGCCGACGACGACGCGCCCGACAGCCCGGTCACGTACGAGCTCGCCGAGCCGCGCGAGGCCGCGCTTCGACCCCGGCCGCTCGACGGCCGCGATCGGCGTCGCGAGCGTGCCGGTCGGGTCGCTGAGCGCGCAACCGCAGCGGGCGCTGCCGTAGTCGAGCGCGAGCACGCGCATCAGCCCGCGAGGGCTGCCTCGATCGCCGCGCGCGCGGCGGCGATCGCCTCGGGCAGCTTGTCGGGATCGCGCCCCCCGGCGCGCGCCATCGTGTCGCGGCCGCCTCCGCCGCCCCCGGTTACCTCGGCAGCGACCTTGACGATCTCGCCGGCCTTCACGCCGCGGGCGACGAGCGACGGGGCGACGGTGGCGACGAGGTGGACCTTGCCGTCCGCGACGGCGCCGAGCAGGATCGCGGCGTCTCCGAGCTTCCCTTTGAGCCGATCGGCGAGGTCGGGCAGCGACTTAGGGTCCGTGACGTCAACGACGGCAGCGAGGATCGCAGCACCGCCGACGTCGGCAGCAGAGGCGACGAGCGCATCGACATCCACCGCACCGTTCGCCCCTCCCCCCTTCGATGCCGCTTTCTCCAGCTCCTTCACGCGCTCCCGCAACGCCTGCACCGCGCTCGGAACCTGCTCGGGAACAGCACGCAACTCGCCCGCGACGACGCCCAGCGCGCGCTCGTACGCCCGCGCCTGCTCGACCGCAGCCGGCCCCGTCAACGCCTCGATCCGCCGCACGTTCGCCGCGCTTGACGTCTCGCTCACGATCCGGAACATCCCAATCTCCGCGGTCGAGCGCACATGCGTGCCGCCGCACAGCTCGCGGGAGAAGGAGCCGTCGCCGACCTCGACCATCCGCACGACGTCGCCGTACTTCTCGCCGAACAGCGCCATCGCGCCGAGGCCGCGGGCCTCGTCGAGCGTCGTGGTGATCGCGCGCACCGGCAGGTTCTCGAGGACCCAGCCGTTGACGTCGTCCTCGACGGCGCGGACCTCCTCCGGCGTCATCGCCTGGCCGTGGGAGAAGTCGAAGCGCAGCTTGTCCGGCTGCACCGCCGAGCCGGATTGGCGCACGTGCGTGCCGAGCACGCGACGCAGCGATGCCTGCAGCAGGTGGGTGGCGGTGTGGTTGCACTGCGTTGCGTGGCGGGCGCGGCGGTCGACGACGGCGCGCACCTGCTCGCCGGGCTTCAGCTCCCCGACCTCGGGCGCGAGCACCAGCACCTGGTCGGCGCCGTTCTCCAACCGGAAGACCTGCTCGACGCGCGCGCGGCAGTCGCCGTCGGCGCACTCGATGTAGCCAGAGTCGGACACCTGCCCGCCGCCGGCGGCGTAGAAGGGCGACTCGACGAGCTTGACGAGCACGCGGCCGTCCTCCTGCTCGATCGCGCCGACGGACGTCGCCTGCTCTGTCGTCTCATAGCCGGTGAACTCGCTGGAGAAGCCGGCGGCGCCCGCCAGCTCCTGCGCGCGGGTGCGCAGGACGTCGGCACCGGCGGCCGCGCCGGAGCGCCCGCCCGCCCGCGCGCGCGTGCGCTGCTCGTCCATCAGCCGCTCGAAGCCGGGCGCGTCGACGCCGAGGCCCTGCTCCTCCGCGATCTCACGGGTCAAGTCAAACGGGAACCCGAACGTGTCGTGCAGCTGGAAGACGTGCTCGGCGTCGAGGCCCGCGTCGCCGGCGTCCTTGGCCCGCACGATCAGCTCGTCGAGCAGCTTCGTGCCTTGCTCCAGCGTGCGGCCGAAGCCTTCCTCCTCGCTGCGCAGCCACTTCTGGATCGCGTCGCGCTGCTCGCCCAGCTCGGGGTAGGCGCCGCCCATCGTCTGCTCGACGACCTCCGCGAAGCGCGGCAGGAAGCCCGGCTCGAAGCCGAGCGCGCGGCCATGCTGGACGGCGCGGCGCATGACGCGGCGCAGGATGTAGCCGCGGTCCTCGTTGGAGGGCACGACGCCGTCGGCGACGAGGAACGTCATCGCGCGGGTGTGGTCGGCCAGGATCCGCAGCGAGCGGGTCGTCGGCTCGTCCTGGCCGTAGCGGCGGCCCGAGAGCTGCTCGCCCAGCTCGATCAGCGGCTGGAACTGGTCGGTCTCGAAGACGGACTCCTTGCCCTGCAGGATCGCCGCGAGGCGGTTGAGCCCGAGGCCGGTGTCGATGTTGCGCGCCGGCAGCGGCGTGAGCGTGTCCGGGGGGTTCTGGTCGAACGTCATAAAGACGAGGTTCCAGAACTCCAGAAAGCGCTCGTTCTCGCCACCGGGAAGGTCATCCTCCGTGCCGAACCCAAGCCCGCGGTCCAGGTACAGCTCGCTGCACGGCCCGCACGGCCCGATCGGCCCGGCCTGCCAGAAGTTCTCCGAGCGCGGGCACTCGACGATCCGCTCGCGCGGCATGCCGATCGCCTTCCACAGCTCAATCGCCTCCTCGTCCGGTCCGAGGCCGAGCGCCTCGTCGCCGCCGAAGACGGTCACCCAGATCTTCTCGGGGTCGAAGCCGAAGCCCTGCGTCGAGAGCTCCCACGCGAACGCGATCGCGTCCTGCTTGAAGTAGTCGCCCATCGAGAAGTTGCCGAGCATCTCGAAGAACGTGAGGTGCCGGTGAGTCGTGCCGATGATGTCGATGTCGACCGTGCGGAAGCACTTCTGACAGCTCGTCAGGCGCGGATGCGGCGGGCGCTCGACGCCCTTGAAGTAGGGCATCAGCGGGTGCATGCCTGCGGTCGTGAGCAGCACCGAGGGGTCGAACGCCGAGGGCACCAGCGACGCCGAGGGCAGCCGCAGGTGGTCGCGCTGCTCGAAGAACGACCGGTAGGTGTCGCGGATCTCGTCTGAGGACATCGCCACGGGACTGCGGAGTCTAGATGGCACGCCGGTGTCGCGACCGACGCTCAGGAGGCGCGCGGATCGTTAGCGTCATTGCCGCGAGATGAGCAGCCACGGCACAGGGACGACGCATTCCCGCTCCCCCGCGACGCACTCGCTCGGCGGCGCGCCTGCCCGCTTCCCGGGAGGGCTGCGCGAGGTCGGGCCGCGCACGTGGGCGTGGTTGCAGCCCAACGGCGGCCTCGGTGAGTCCAACGCGGGCCTGATCTGCGGCGACGGCGCTTCCATGCTCGTCGACACGCTGTGGGACGAGCGGCTGACGCGCCGGATGCTCGACGCGATGGCGTCGCAACTCGCGGCCGCCCCGCTGCGCCAGGCGTTCATCACCCACCCGGACGGCGACCACTGGTGGGGCAACAAGGCGCTGGCGCCAGATGTGGAGATCCTTTCGACGGATGCCTGCGCCCGGGCGATCCGCAAGGAGGCGCCGCCGCGCACGCTGGCGGGCATGGCGCGCCTCGCCGCGCTACTGCGCCACGCGCCCGGGCGGATCGGCGGGGTCGCCGGGCGCGCGCACGAGCAGGTCGCGCCGTTCGCCTTCGGCGGCGTGCGACGTCGCTACCCCGACCGCGTCGTGGGCGACGCCGAGACGCTCGATGCCGGCGGCCGCGCCGTGCACGTCCGCTCCGTCGGCCCGGCCCACACCGCCAGCGACTCGATCGTCCACGTCCCCGACGCCGGCGTCGTGTTCGCCGCCGACATCCTCTTCATCGGCGTCGTCCCGGTCATGTGGCACGGCCCGACGGCGAACTGGCTCGCCGCGCTCGACGCCCTGCTGGCGCTCGACGCAGGCGTCTACGTCCCCGGCCACGGCCCGCCCTGCGGCCGCGCGGAGATCGAGGAGCTGGCCGCCTACTGGCGCTGGCTCGACGAAGCCGCCCGCGAGCAGCACGCCGCCGGCCGGCCGGCCGCCGAGGCCGCGCGCACGCTCGTGCTCTCCACCGACCACGGCCGCTGGCGTCACTGGGAGGGCCCCGAGCGGATCGCCGTCAACGTCGCCACGATCTACCGCCACCTCGACGGCGGCCCTGCCGAGGTCTCGCCACCGGTGCGGGCGCGGCTGCTGCTGCGGACGATCGCGCTCGGCCACGAGCTCGCTGCGGGGTGACCGTCCTGTTCTGTGGTCGCAGGATGACCATAGAACAGGACGGTCGGGGCGAAGCAAGGACGGGCGCGCCAGACGCTATGGCACCGAGCGTGGCGCGCCGCGACGGCCGCGCACGAGCGAGCGTCCTGTTCTGTGGTCGCAGGACGACCACAGAACAGGACGGTTCGAGCGAGATCAGGCGGGCGCGCCGGCTGCGATGACGTCGAGCGTCGCGAGCTGCGCGTCGCACACCGCGCCGGACGCCGCGATCGTGCCCCAGCCGACGATCACCTCACCGTCCATCAGGCACGCCATCTGGCCGGGGGCGGCGCCGTCGACCGCCTCGGCGAGCTCGATCTCCAGCGCGCGGTGCATGCCCGCGCCCGGCTCGCCGGCCAGCCGCGCCGGCAGCGGCTTCGTGCGGTAGCGCAGCTTCACGCGGTCCACGCGCGCGCCGTCGCGCAACAGCCGCACGCCGCGGATCGCGACGCGCGTCGTGGCCAGCTCCTCGCGCGTGCCGGCTATGACGCGGTTGCTGCGCGCGTCGGTGCCGAGCACGTAGAGCGGCTCGCTGCTCGCGAGCCCGAGCCCTCTGCGCTGCCCGACCGTGAAGCCGTGGTGGCCGCGATGGCGGCCGAGCACGCGGCCGGCACGGTCGACGATCTCCCCCGGCCGCTCGGCGATCCCGCCGTGGCGCGAGAGGAACGCGGCGCGCGACGTGCCGGCGAGGAAGCAGAGGTCCTGCGAGTCGGCCTTCGACGCCACCGACAAGCCGGCCTCAGCCGCGATCGCCCGCACCTCCGGCTTCGTCAGCTCGGACAGCGGGAAGCGCATGCGCGCGAGCGAGTCGGGCGCCAGCGCGGCGAGCATGTACGTCTGGTCCTTCGCCGGGTCGGCCGCGGCGCACAGCAGCGGCCCGTCGGCGTGGTCGTGCTCGACGACGCGCGCATAGTGACCGGTCGCGAGTGCGCGCGAACCGAGCCGGTCCGCCAGCTCCAGCATCGCGTCGAGCCGCACATGGCCGTTGCAGCGGATGCAGGGGTTCGGCGTGAGGCCCGCGTCGTAATCGGCCATGAACGGGTCGACGACGCCGGCCCGGAACGGCTCGCGCAGGTCGAGCGTGAAGTGCGGCAGCCCCATCCGGTGCGCCAGCGAGCGCGCCGCCCGCACCGCGGAGGCCGAGCAGCAGGAGCGCTCGGCGTCGTTGGCCTCGTCCGCCCACAGCTCCAGCGTCACTGCCGCGACGTCCTCGCCGTCGCGGGCCGCGAGCACCGCCGCGACAGCGCTGTCTACGCCGCCCGACATCGCGACCAGTGTGCGACCGGCCCCGCCCGCCATCGGCAGGCGCGCCGACATGTGCGCCGCCGTCCCCAGCGCCCGCGCGAGCGCGTCGGCGACGAGGTCCGCCGCATGGAACTTGCCGGCGCTGAGCCCGCCCAGCTCCTCCGCGATCTGGTGCGCGCCGACGCGCGCCACCTCGAGCAGCGGCTGCCCGGTCGCCAGCTCGACCGCCGCGCTGCCGGCCGCGACCGCCGCCCCGCAGCCCTCGACGTCATAGCCGGCCGCCGCGACCCGCGTCCCGTCCGGGGAAAGCACGAGCCCGAAGCGCACGACGTCGCCGCACGCTTTTGTCCCGGCTACGCCGGTCGCCGCCCCTTCCGGGATGCTGCCCTTCCCCCGTGGCGACGTCAGATGGTGCTCAAACCGCTCTGCGTCCACGCTGCGAGTCTAGACCCGGCCGGAAGGCTCCGGCGACTACGAGCGCTTCACGGCAAGTGCATCCGCCAGCCGCTGCTCGATCTCAACCCGGTCGGTGAAGCCGACGATGGTGGTGGCCTCGTGGTTCGGGGCGATGATCACCGTCGTCGGTGCGACGGTCACGTCGGCGTCGCGCGTGATGAAGTCATAGCGCGAGAGCAGTGAGATCGGGACGGAGAGCGAGACGGCGCGACCGCCAAAGCGGCTGACGTGCCGGATCTCCTCGCTCACAGCGCGCGCGTCGGAGGCAGCCGGCGCGACGAAGGCGATCGCGATCGCCTTGTGACCACGCAGCGCGGCGCGCACCATCCGGACTTGGGGGTCCGCAGCCACGGCTGCCGCACGGGCTCCACCGTGCTTCGGGGTGGCGCGATGCGCGGCCTTCCCCGTCGAAGATGCCTTGGATCCGGTGTCCGACGTCGTTCCGCTCGCGGCCTTGCCACCGCTGGATGCCGCGGTGCCGCCGTCAGCGCTGGTGCCGGCGGCCCGCTGGGCGCCAGGCGTCGTGGGCGCCTGTTGCGCGGGCGCGGCGGCCGTACCGCCGCTGCTTGAGGGCTTCGGCCGCAACGCGACGAACCACAGCGCGGCGATTGCCAAAACCGCGCCGAGCGCGATCTGCATTGGGCGGGATACCTGATCCATCTCCCGTCTATTCGGCACGAACGCCTCTCAACCTGAGCCCTGCCACGCGACGTCCGGCGCCCGCGGGCGGGCAGACCTCGCTCAGCCGGCGCGTGGCGGGCGCGGCGCGAGCTGGAGGCCGAGGTCGCGCAGCTGCGTCACGTCCACCGCCGCCGGCGCGCCGCTGAGCGGATCGGCGCCGGTCGCGGACTTCGGGAAGGCGATCGTGTCGCGGATCGACTCGCGGCCGGCAAGCAGCATGACGATGCGGTCGAGGCCCATCGCGATGCCGCCGTGCGGCGGCGCGCCGTAGCGCAGCGCGTCGAGCAGGAAGCCGAAGCGCTCGTTCGCCTCCTCGACGCTCATGCCGGCGATCCCCAGGACGCGCTCCAGCACCTCGCTGCTGCTCGTGCGGATCGAGCCGCCGCCGATCTCCAAACCGTCCAGCACGAGGTCGTACGCGCGTGAGCGCAGCGCACCCGGATCGCCGTCGAGGTCGCCGGACGGCGCGGTGAAGAGGTGGTGCAGTGCGTCCCAGCGCCCGTCCTCGCCCTGCTCGAACATCGGGAAGTCGACGATCCAGAGGATCTCGTGCCCGCCCTCGGGCACAAGCCCGAAACGCTCGGCCAGCTCCAGTCGGAGCGCGCCGAGCGACTGCGCCGCGACCTTCGCGCTGTCGGCGACGATCAGCAGCAGGTCGCCGGGATGGCCGTCGAGGCGCTCGGTGACGGCCGCCAGCTCGGCCTCGGAGAGGAACTTCGCAATCGGCGAGCGCCACGTGCCGTCGTCCTGCACGAACGCCCACACGAGACCCTTCGCGCCGTGCTGCTTGGCCAGCTCGGTCAACTCGTCGAGGTCCTTGCGCGGCACCTCGCGCGCCCCCGCGTTGAGCCCGCGCACGACCCCGCCGGAGTCGAGCGCGCCCGCGAAGACCTTGAACTCGGTGCCGGCGAGCGCCTCGCCCAGCTCCTGGATCTCCAGCCCGAAACGCACGTCCGGGCGGTCGATGCCGTAGCGCATGAGCGCCTCGTCGTAGCCCATCCGCCGCCACGGCGGCGGCGCGACGTCGAAGCCGCCGACGTCGAAGACGGCGGCCATCACGGCCTCCATCACCTCGATCACGTCGTCCTCCTCGACGAACGACATCTCGAGGTCGAGCTGCGTGAACTCGGGCTGGCGGTCGGCGCGCGTGTCCTCGTCGCGGAAGCAACGGGCGATCTGGTAGTAGCGCTCCAGCCCACCGACCATCAGGAGCTGCTTGAAGAGCTGCGGTGACTGCGGCAGCGCGAAGAACGCGCCCGGCTCGATCCGCGCCGGCACGAGGTAATCGCGCGCGCCCTCAGGCGTGGAGCGCGTGAGGATCGGCGTCTCGACCTCCAGGAAGTCACGTGCGTCGAGCACGTGGCGCATCGTGGCGGTGATGCGGTGGCGCAGCACGAGCGCCTCGCGCATCGGCGTGCGGCGCAGATCCAGCGCGCGGTGGCGCAAGCGGATCAGCTCGTCGACTGGCCCGTCTTCGTCAATCGGGAAGGGCGGCGTCTCGGCGTCGGCGTGCTTGACCATCTC
This sequence comes from uncultured Actinomycetes bacterium, assembly GCA_963774115.1. GTDB lineage: Bacteria > Actinomycetota > Thermoleophilia > Solirubrobacterales > Solirubrobacteraceae > Conexibacter. The sequence goes on from CAVZDN010000002.1 coordinate 314,620, forward strand.
GTCGACGGCGATCTCGATCTCGCCGGTCGGCAGGTTCGGGTTCACGTTCGCGGCGTCGCGGCGCACGACCGTGCCGGCGGCGCTGAGCACGTCCTCGGAGCGCAGCGCATGCGCGGCCGCATGCGCCTCCGGCGCGCGGTCCGGGTGGAACACCAGCTGGACGATCCCGGAGCGGTCGCGCAAGTCGATGAAGATCAGCCCGCCGTGGTCGCGGCGGCGATGGACCCAGCCAGCGACGCGCGCCGGCGTGTCCGCCCGCTCGCCGGTCAGCTCACCGCACCAGGCGTCGCGGAAGACGTTCGCGCGTGGGGTTCTCATCGCGATCCCTCGCGGTCGCGCGCGCTGTCCTGCCCTACGGTCGTCCTGCGACCACAGGGCAGGACGGTCGTCGTCGCCGCCCTCACGACAGCACCCTTCCGCGCAGCACGCCGGCGATCACGCCGTCCGGCGTATGCGTGTCCTGCTCGCCCGACTCGCGGTCCTTCAACGTGACGCCCTCCTGCTCGACGATGGCGACGAAGCGCGCCCCGAGGCGGTCCGCCTGCTTCAGCTGTCCCTTCAACGAGCGCCCCGCCAGCTCAAGCTGCGCGGCGAGGCCAGCGCGCCGCGCCTCGTGCGCGAGCTGGAACGCCGTCGCCCGGCCGGCGTCATCGGTGTACGCGACGAACAGGTCGACGACAGGCGCCGCGGGTGCATGCTCGGCCGCCGCCAGCAGCATCCGCTCGATCCCGGCCGCCCAGCCGACGGCCGGCGCCGCGGGGCCGCCGAGCTGCTCCATCAGGCCGTCGTAGCGGCCGCCGCCGCCGACGCCGCTCTGCGCGCCGAGCGCGTCGCTCGTGAACTCGAAGACGGTGCGCGTGTAGTAGTCGAGGCCGCGCACGAGCGTCGGGTCGACCTCGTAGGCGAGGCCGGCGCCGTCCAGCAGCGCGCGCACCTCGATGAAGTGGTCGGCGTCCTCGCCGGTGAGGCGGTCCAGCAGGTGGGGCGCGACGGCCATCACCTCGCGTGTGCCGGGGTGGTCGGCGTCGAACGCCCGCAGCGGGTTGGCGTCGATGCGGCCCCGCACCTCCTCGGACAACCGGTCCTCGTGCGCGCGCAGGTAGGCCTGCAGCTCCTCGCGGTACGCGGTGCGGGTCGCGGGCGTGCCGAGACTCGAGATCCGCAGGCGCACGTCGCGCACGGCCAGCGCGTCGAGCAGCTCGGCCAGCAGCAGGATCGACTCGGCGTCGAGGGCGGGGTCCTCGGAGCCGATCGCCTCCGCCCCGACCTGCCAGAACTGGCGCTGGCGGCCGGCCTGCGCGCGCTCGTAGCGGAAGAAGCTCGACAGGTACCAGAGCTTCACCGGCTGCGGCTCCTTCTGCATCCCGTGCTGGAGGTACGCCCGGCAGATCGGCGCGGTGCCCTCCGGACGCAGCGTCAGCGAGCGTCCGCCGCCGTCCTCGAAGGAGTACATCTCCTTCTGGACGATGTCGGTGGAGGCGCCGACGCCGCGGGCGAACAGCTCGGTCGCCTCGAACGCAGGCGTCTCGATGCGGCGGTAGCCGGCGGCGCCCAGCACGCGGCGTGCGGCGTCCTCGACCGCCTCACGGCGGACCGCGTCGTCGGGCAGCACGTCGTGCGTGCCACGGGGGGCCTGGACCTTCGCGCTCACGAGGGCCGGAACGCTATCGCGCGAGCTCGTGCAGGAACGGATTCGTCGCGCGCTCGGCGCCGAGCGTCGTGATGCCCATGTGGCCGGGGAAGACGGTCGTGTCGTCGGGGTAGGCGTCGAGCAGGCCGGCGATCGAGGCGAGCAGCGTCGCGTGGTCGCCGCCCGGCAGGTCAGTACGGCCGACGGAGCCCTGGAACAGCACGTCGCCGGAGAACAGCGCGGGCGCATCGCCGACCTCGTCGGCGGCCAGCGCGTAGGTCACATGGCCGGGGCTATGGCCGGGCGTGAAGACGACGTCGAACGTCATCCCCGCCAGCTCCAGCCGCTCGCCGCCCTTGACGAGATGGTCGGCCTCGTAGCTCTCGAAGGGGCCAAAACCGGGCCACGGCACGTAGCTCATGATGTCCGCCAGCACGCCGCGCTCGAGCTCCGGGCACCAGACGGGCGCGCCGGTCGCCTTGGCAACCGGAGCCACCGCGCCGACGTGGTCGAAGTGCGTGTGCGTGATCAGGATCGCCTCCAGCGTGACGCCCAGCTCCTCGATCGCCGCGAGCAGTCGCGGTGCCTCCTCGCCCGGATCGACGATCACCGCGCGGTCGCTGCCGGTCGGACGTACGAGGTAGCAGTTCTCCTGCACCGGCCCGACCGTGAAGACGCGCGCGTCGATCACGCGTCGTCTCTCTTGCCGGCCGCCCGCTCCTGCAGCTTCTTCGCCTGCCGGCGGCGGTAGACGAAGAGGTCGGTGTAGTAGCCCATCGGGACGTAGACGGCGAGCATGAACGCGGCGATCCCGATCTTCGGCCCGAGCTGCTGGTCGCGGAAGAAGAAAATCAACAGCACGAGGAAGAGGCCTGTCGCGACGAACGCGCGGTTCAGCGCAGCGCGCCAGGTCGGCGGCTGGTCCAGGCGCGCGGCGCGACGGGCGGCCGCAGTGTCGCGCGCCGAGGCGCTGCCCTTCTTGCGCTCCTCGTCGGTCAGCTTGCGGCCGGTGCGGCCGCGTGCGGTGACGCTGCCGGCGGCGTTGCCGCGGTGCTTGGTCTGCCGCTTCTTCTTGGTGGGAGCCATCGCTCTCAGCAGCTTAGAGCTACTGCTTCGCCTCCGCGGCGAGCGCGGCTCCGAACGCGTCGCGCGCCTCGCGGATCTGCTCGGAGTCGGAGATCAGCTTCTCGGCCGCGGTGCGGGCTGCCGCCGCGTCGGACGCCTTCGAGGCGGTCGCGATGTCGGTCAGGTCGTCGGTGCCCTTGTCGAGCGCGTCGCGCAGCGCGTTGCGCTCGGCGACGAGGCTGTCGGGCACCTCGACGGCGTCGATCTCGGCCTTCTGAGCGCGGCCGCGGTCGGCGAGCGCGTCGAACTGCGTGGCCAGCTCAGCGTCGGTCGCGCTCGACGCTTGCGCGACCGCCGCGCCGATGTCGGTGCCAAGGCCCTTGATCTTCGTCTGGACCGGCGCGTACGCGGCCTTCGCGTCGGCGGCCGTCGGGGCGTCCGAGCTGCCGCCACCGCAAGCGGTCAGGAACACGGCCACGACGAGCGCGGCGAGCGGGAGGATTCGGGAGGGGTTCATCGCCCGCACGCTATGACGCGCGGCGGATGGCGTCGGCGGTCGGCGGTCGCTACGCGAGCGCGCGCTCGATCAGGTGCTTGTCAGGGTCGAAGCCGGGGATCAGCAGGTCGAGCGGGAAGCCCTCGAACGCCGCCTCCGGAGCGAGGCCGACGAGTTCCGCGGCGGCCGGCCGGGCATGCCGGGCGATCGCCGCGACGACGTCGCGCAGCGGCGTGCGGTCCGGCTGCTCGACGTTCATCGAGACCTGGATCTCCTGCTGGCGATCGAGCCTGAGTCCGATCGCGCGCAGGCCCGGCAGCTCCTCCGGTCCCCCCTCGCGGATGCGGGCGGCGACGTGTTGCGCCTGCTCGAGCGTCGCCGGCGGCTGGAGGGTGACGTTGAACGCCACCAGCGGTGGCCGGGCGGCGACGAGCGTCGTGCCGGCGCTCGGGTGGGCGCGCGGCGGACCGAAGTCGGGCAGCAGCTCCTGCGCCTCGACGCGGCGCGCCAGCTCGGCCGGCCCACCGCGGCGCAGGCTCGCGCGCGTGCGCCCCTGCGCGAGGACGCCGTAGAGGAAGACGGGCAGGCCGAGATGCCGTCCGAGCAGATCGCCGAGCAGCAGCGCCTCGGCGCAGGCGGCGCCGCGGTCGGCCTCGTCGAGATAGACGATCGGCGCGACGTCGAGCGCTCCGACGTGCGGGTGGACGCCCTCGTGGGCGGTGAGGTCGATCCGCTCGACCGCCGCGCGAGCGCCCGCCAGCAGCGCCGGCGCCAGCGTCCCCGGCTCCCCCGCGAGCGTGAAGACGGAGCGGTTGTGGTCGGGGTCGCGGTGGACGTCGAGCAGGCGGACGGCGGGCGCATCCGCGAGCGCCACGCCGACCGCGTCGATAGTCGCGTCGTCGCGGCCCTCGGAGATGTTCGGAACGGCGAGGAGCATGGAGTGGTCGGTCGGCGCGGCGCGACCCGCCTAGAGCACCCAACGGCCCGCGTCGAGCACGCGCGTTCCGCCGACGTCGAGCGTCGGCTCCAGCACGACGACGTCGAGGTGGATCGGCACCGAGACCGTGCCGCCGATACCCGCGCTCGCCCCGAACGCGACGTGGATCGTGCCGAGGATCTTCTCGTCCTCCAGCACGTTGCCGGTCAGCGTGGCGGCGTCGTTCGTGCCGACGCCCAGCTCGGCGAGGTTTCTCCCCAGTGGGCCGTGCTGCGTGAGCAGGTCGAGGAACTGCGGGCCCAGCGGCCCGTTGGCGCCAGTCAGGCAGCCGCCCTCGACGGTAAGCAGCACCGGCTCCGGCGAGATCCCGAGCGGCGCGATCGACGTCGCCGCGAGGTGGCCCCGTCCGCCCGCCGGCGAGATGAACCCCTCCCCCGCCGGCAGGTTCCCGAACGCGTGCTTCGCCGTGATGTCGCCGTAGTCCGGCAGACCGCGCCGGCCCGTCAGGTCGAACGTCATGTCCGAGCCGAGCGGGCACGCCACGTGCGCCACGTCGGACTCGTCCAGCAGCCGCGTGATCGCCTGCGTACGTCCTTTGAGCGCGTCGAAGTCCACGGCCATGATGCGCGCCAGCATCTCCGCCGTGACGCCCGGCAGCGTCGCCCCGCGTGCGCCCGCGTCACACGCCGCCTTCCGCGCCCGCGTATGGGAAAGCGACCGCGTTGTCGGCGCCAGGAACACGTCGCACGCCGCCAGCGCCGCCGCGATCGGCGGCGGCGGCTCCGTCCCATCCGTCGCCCGCTCGTCCATCAGCGTCAGCACCGCGTCCGCGCCATGCCGCGCCGCCATCTCCCGCATCGCCTCCGCGAGATCGCGCGACTTCGGGTCTCCGATCACGAGCACGTTCTCGCCGCCGCGGACGTCGAGACAGCGCTCCATGATCGTGATGAGCGCACGGTCGAGGTCGGGAGCGGACAGAGCGGTCATGCGAACGGACGCTACCGGGCGCGATCAGTCCTCGCCGAGCCGCTCGAACATCGCGTCGATATGCGCGTCGTCGTCGCCGTCCTCGCGCAGGTCATCCATGCGGTCGAGCCGATCTTCGCCAGCGTCCCAGTACATCTCCGGATCTGCTCCCATGCGCATGAGCTGCTCCTCCGCATGCTCCACCGCTTCGTCATCGAGCCTGATGCCCAGGCTGGCCGCGATCTGCTGCAGCTCGTCGAGATCGAAGTAGCCGTCGTCGTCGGCGGCGTCGAGGCCGCTGAGCAGACGGTCCGAGTAAGCGACAAACCTTCGCTGCAGCTCCTGCCACTCGTCGCGGTCGAAGATATCCGGGACGAGACGACTCAGTTCGACGATCAACATCCAGGACTCGGCCATCTCTCCATCCCTCATCAGGATGAGCCGCTTGACCTCGAGCCATGTGTCTTGCGCGAGCGCACCGACGGCGATCAGTCCATCGACGACGTGCAACGTCATGGGCGAGAGGTCCTCTGCGATCTCGCAGCTCGCCCATTCGTCGGCGTACCGCTCCAGCCACGTGTCCGCGTGCTCGAGCAGCGAGGGCGAGTGCTCCATCCACGAGAGCAGCAGGTCGAAGCGCGCAAGGCGCGATCCGGCCGGCCCATGGCCCCGCCTCAGGATCGTCAGGCCGGCCGTGGGCACGACGCTGTCGAAGGTCGCGTCGAAGGCGCGTGCGAAGGCGGGAACCAGGTCGGCCGGCGGCTCACCGGCGGGACGTCCGTCGACGGCCTCCGACAGGCGCGTCCACAGCCACGCGACCTGCTCGAAGAAATGCGCGCCTGCCAGCAGGCGCTCGGCATCGGCGCGGCTCGATGTCACGTATGCGGTGAGGAAGTCCAGCAGCGACGGGTTGATCGCCGAGATCTCGATGTCCTCGCCGCTGCTGTGGCTCGTGACGAAGGAGTCGTGCAGGACCTTGAGCGATGTCTGGAAGCGTCGCCCGTGCGCCACGATTTCAGCCGCTGCGCATGCTGTGGTGAACGCCTGCTCCAGGTCGCACAGCCGGACTCCGTCAGGCATCGAGACCAGGCACAGCAGCAGGATCTTGTCGACCTCGTCGAGGCCACGATCGAAGGCCCGCTGCCACAGCCGCTCGGGATGGTCGAGGACGTCCACGCAGTAGGTCGCGAAGTCGCGGCGGCCGGCTTCGTCCAGCCCGCCGCCCACCGCGCCCGTCATCCACTCGATCAGCCGCGGGCTGTAGCCGTGATGATCGATCACCTTGCGATACGCGCGGCCGGCAAGCAGCGACCGGCGGGCGACCTCGTCGACCTGATCTGAGAAGTAGACGTGGTTGTAGAAGATGCGCGCCTTCTCACGACGGTCGTAGCGGGCGACCAGCAGCAGGAAGCGATGGAAGTCGGACGACTCGCGCTCGAGCACGTCGGAGAGACCCTGGGCCTGACGCAGCACGTACTCACGGGTGGTGAGCACGATGCGAGTCGTGGGGCTCCGGGCGACGTCGCGCATGAAGCGCATGAGGTGCTCGTCGTCCTCCTGCCCCGGCACGAGCGAGATCCGACCGAGGAAGTCGTCGTAGAAGAAGAGCTGGCGCTCGTCCCGATCGAGCAGATCCCACGCCTCGTGGAGTCCGCCTTGAGGGATGTCATACGGCTGGTAGCCCTGTTCGAGCCCGTCGATCATGAGCAGACGTGCCAGCGTCGTCTTCCCGACGCCCGGCGGTCCGGCGATCACGCAGACGTGCCGGTTGTGGAGGAGATCGCGCGCCTCGAAGAAGGCGTCCGTCTGCACGTAGCGCGGAAGCGCGGCCCGCGTCTCCTCGAGCAACGCGCGACTGCGCTCGTAGACGCCCGCGTGCAGGGCCCGGCGCAGCGCGCCGGCGCCGCCGAGCCAGAGCTTCACGTGACGAGCCTCGACGGCGGGATGAGCGCGCAACAGGGCCTCCAGGTCCCCTTCGCCCAGCACATGCGACACGTCGCCGATCCAGGGCTGCAGGATCGTGGCGATCTCATCCCTGCGCACATGGCTGAGACGAGCCGACGTCACGAAGCGGTAGGACGTGGAGCTCCATCCAGTGCTCGCAAGCCTCACAGCCTCTCGCCGTGCCTCCCGCACCGCCTCGGCACCCTGCCCGGTGCGGATGTGCTTGCACTGCACGACATGACGTTGGAGATCCGCCCACGCGAGCACGTCGACGCCCCTGTCCGGCCCGCGTGTCCCAGCACGAAACTGCAAGCCCGTGCTCGCGCGCAGCACGTCGGCGACGACTTCCTCGAAGTCAAGGTCGGAGAGTGCGTCGAAGCGCCCCATCGCTTGATTCTGGCGCGGGCACCGGACTCCCGATCTCCATCGCATCCCAATCTGCACGAGCCAGCGCTCCAGCCACGCCGGACTCTCCGACAAACGATCCGATCGATCCCCCGTGCACTCGGCCCTTCGGCACCGACGCAGGTACACTTCGCGTCCCCCGCCGGAGTAGCTCAGTCGGTTAGAGCAGCGGAATCATAATCCGCGTGTCGGGGGTTCGAGTCCCTCCTCCGGCATCACACAAAAGCGCTCCAAAAGAGCGCTTTTTACTTCGCCCCTCCGCCGCAGAGACGAAAAGTTTGCAAAAAAAGTTTACCCACGGGTCGCTGGCGTGCGGACTGCCCACCCAACCGCAGTCGTTAGCGGGTCGCCTCGTTTCGATAGGGCGGCGCACCGAGGCCTTGCCTCGCGTCGCGGTTCGTAGCGGAGGAGGCTATGACCCCCGCCGAGGAGCGGTTGGACGCCCCACCTCTCGCTGGGCGGCGTAAATCCGATTGCCGTGCTAGGTTTTCGGCCGCCCTAAGCAGGTTTCCCTAGATCCACCGAAGGCAGCTCGTGAAGGTACGGATCAGCGCCACATGGCGGCGCTCGCGCTCGCCGCGTTCGCCGTCGGCTGCGGCAGCGACGGCGACGAAGACGGCCGAGGAGGCCGAGCACGCGACCACGCCGCAGCAGGCGATCGCCGAGATCGCGGAGGTCCGCAGCCGGCCTCGCACGAGGCGCTCGCGACCTACAAGGCGGGCGACGAGGCCGCGGCCGACGAGCAGGTCGGCGACACGTACCTGCAGCACTTCGAGCTGGTCGAGGGCCCGCTCGAGGACGGTCGACCACGAGCTCAACGAGGAGCTCGAGGACACGATCCGCGAGGAGCTGCGCGAGCAAGATCAAGGCCGGCGCCGGGAGGGCGGAGGTCGAGAGCGCTCGTCGAGCGAGATCAACGCGAAGCTCGACAAGGCCGAGACGGCGCTGCGAGTCGTAAGGTCGGCCTAAGTCGGGTGCCCTAACCTGTCCGCACGATGCGTCGCTCTCTTGGCTTCACTCGCTCGCCGTCGTGGCGCTCGCGCTGCTGCCCGGCGTCGCCTCGGCGAGGCCGAACGACCTCGAGCGCGGGCGCCAGGAGAACGCGATCGCGCAAGACGCTCGTCGACCGCTCGCTCGCGGCCGCGAAGGCCGGCGACTACGAGCGCGCCTACGAGCTCGCGCGCACCGCCTACCTCGACCACTTCGAGTACGTCGAGATCCCGCTGCGCCTGCGCGACCCGAACCTCGTGCTCGACACCGAGTTCACCTTCGCCGACCTGCGCAACGACCTCGAGCAGCGGCGCCCCGCTCGACGAGGTCCGCGCCGACGTGCGCGACGTGCGCGGCGGCATCCTCGACGACCGACCGCGCGCTCGCCGAGAAGGGCGTCGCCGCGCCCGCGATCGCGTTCGGCTTCTCCTTCTCGATCCTCTTCCGCGAGGGCGTCGAGGCGGTGCTGCTGATCGCGATCCTGCTCGGCTCGCTCGCCGCCGGCCAGGCAAGCGACTACCGCCGGCCGCTGTCGCTCGGCGTGCTCGGCGGCGCTCGCGGCGACGGCGGTGACCTGGGTGCTGGCGACGGTCGTGATCGACATCGCCCCGGTGAACCGCGAGCTGCTGGAGGCGATCACGGCGCTGCTCGCGGTCGTGGTGCTCGTGCTCGTCAGCTTCTGGCTGGTCTCGCGCCTCGAGCAGCGGCGGCGCATGGAGTTCATGCGCGCGCGCGTCGCCGGCCGCGATCGGCGCCGGCAGCGCGACGGCGTTCGCGGCGCTCGGCTTCACCGCCGTCTACCGCGAGGGCTTCGAGACCGTGCTCTTCTACCAGGCGCTCGCGCTGTTCGCCGAGGGCCTCGAGCTGTGGGTCGCGCTCGGCGCCGTCGCCGCGGTGCGCGGCGCTCGGCGCGCGTCGCCTACGCGATCCTGCGGCTCGGGCGCAAGCTGCCGCTGAAGCCGATGCTGATCACCGGCGCCTCGATCCTGCTGCTGCTCTCGGTCGCGTTCGCCGGCAACGCCGTGCGCTCGCTGCAGGGGGCCGACGTCGTGGCGCGACGCCGGTCCACGCCGGCTGGGCGCGCCCGCCGGTCTTCGTCGCCGAGCTGACCGGCATCCACCCCACGCGCGAGGGGCTGCTCGCGCAGGCGGCGCTGCTGGCGTCTTCGTCGCCGGCGCGCGTGGGCGTTCGCGGTGTGCCGGCACGCCGGCGCCGCCGCGAGCGGCTCGAGGCGGCCACGCCGCCGCGGCGACGGCGGCGCCAGTCGGCGGAGCCGATGAGCTGGCGCAGACCTGCGCGTCGGCGTCGACGTCGGCGGCACCTTCACCAAGGCCGTCGCGTCGAGCTGCAGCCCGCTCGCGCTGCGCGCCCGCGCGGTCGTGCCGACGACCCACCACGCCGCCGAGGGCGTCACCGAGGGGGTCGCGCGAGGCGCTCGCGCAGCTGCTCGAGCAGCTCGGCGCCGACGCGCGCGCAGCGTCGAGCTCGTCGCGTTCTCGACCACGCAGGCGATGAACGCGCTGCTGGAGGGCGACGTCGCGAAGGTCGGCGTCGTCGGCATCGGCCGCGCGCCCGACCTGCGCCCCGCGCGCAAGCGCACCGCCGTCGGCGACGTGCGCGCTCGCGCCCGGCCGCGCGCTGCGCACCGAGCACGCCTTCCTCGACGCCACGCGGCGGCCTGTCCGACGCCGACGTCGATGCCGCGCTCGACCGGCTCGTCGCCGCCGGCTGCACGGCGATCGCGGCGTCGCGGCGCGTTCGCGGTCGACGCACCCGAGGCCGAGCGGCTGGTCGCGCGACCGCGCGCGCGAGCGCGGCCTGCCGGCGTGCGCGGGCCACGAGCTGTCGGGCGCCTACGGGCTCGAGACGCGCACGGTCAGCGCCGCGATCAACGCCTCGATCCTGCCGCTCGATGGAGCGCACGGCGCGCGATCGTCGCAGGACGTGCTGCGAGCGCGCGGCATCGACGTGCCGCTGCTCGTGCTGCGCGGCGACGGCGGCGCGATGAGCCTCGGAGGCCTTCCGCCGCGCGCCCGTCGCTCTCGATCGGCTCCGGGCCCGGCGGCGGGCGTCGCCGCGGCGCTGCACGAGCTCGAGCTGACGGACGCGATCGTGCTCGAGTGCGGCGGCACGTCCTCGAACGTCTCGGTCGTGCAAGCGCGGCCGCACCGTGCTGCGCACGCTGCAAGGTGATGGGCCGCCCGACGGCGATCCGCTCGGTCGACTCGCTGGGTCGTCGGCGCCGCCGGCGGCAGCATGGCGCGCCTGCGCCGCCGCACGATCGCCGAGGTCGGCCCGCGCAGCGCCCACGTCGCCGGCCTGCCCTACGCCTGCTTCGCCGACGCCGGAGGACCTGCGCTGGCGCCGAGCTGGAGCTCGTCGCGCCGCGCGCCGGCGACCCCGAGGCCTACGCGGCGGTCCGCAGCGCGCGACGGCGGCTGTCGCGCTCACCGCCACCTGCGCCGCCAACGCGCTCGGCCTGGTGCCGGACGGCAGCCACGCGTCCGGCTCGCGGGCGGCCGCGCTCGCCGCCTTCGCGCCGCTCGGCCGCGCAGCATGCGCACGACGCCCCGAGCAGGCCGCGCGCGCGCTGCTCGACGCGCGCCGTCGCGAAGATCGCCGGCGCCGTCGCGGAGGCCGCGCGCGCCCACGACTTCGGCCCCGAGGTGCCGGTCGTCGCGCTCGGCGGCGCGGGCCCGGCGCTCGCCGCCGAGGTCGCGCGCGCGCTCGGCCGGCCGCTGCTGACGCCCGAGCACCCCGAGGTGCTGTCGTCGATCGGCGCGGCGCTGTCGCTCGTGCGCGCCGAGGTCGTCCGCACGCGCCAGCGGCGACGTCCGAGGCCGCGGCTGGCCGCGCACGAGGCCGAGCGCGCGTGCGTCGAGGCCGGCGCGGCGCCGCGACACCGTGCGCGTGGAGACGCTCTACGAGCCGACGGGAGGGCCAGATCCGCGCGGTCGCCACCGGCGCCGTCGCGCTCGAGTCCGGCGCCGCCGGGCGCGCGCCGGTCGACGAGGCCGCGCAGCACCGCGCCGCCGCCAGGCGCTCGACGTCGATGCCGACGGCGCTCGAGCTGGTCGCCGCGACCGACTCTACCGCGTCTACTGCGGGAACGGCGCCGGGACCGCGTCGCGGTCGTCGACGGGCTCGGCTCCGTGCCGCTGGCGGAGCGCGCGCGCAGCGTGCTCGTCACCGGCGCCAGGCGCGAGGTGCTCGACCGGCTCGACGCGGGCCGTCGCCGAGCGACGCGTCCAGCTCGGCGTCGCCGAGCTCGCTGCCCCGCGTCGCGCTGGTCTGCGGCTCGCGCATCGTCGACCTCTCCGACGCCCGCCGCGCCGAGGACATCCTCACGGCCGCGCAGACGCGCGCTCGCCGGCCACGACGGCGACGCCGTCGCCGTGGTCTGGCGCTGAGATGTCGCTCTACCGCCAGCCGGGCCGCCGCGCCCGCTCGCGATCGCCGCCGTCGCCGCCGTCGCGCTGCTGGTCGGGCTCGCGATCGGCTTCGGCGATCGGGCGCGCTCGGCCCGACGACGCCTCGGCGCAGGAGTCGTGGCCGAGCTGCGCGACGGAGCTGCGGCCGCGTCGCGGCCGGCCTCGAGCTGATGCCGACCGAGTACCCGCAGGCGCTCGCAGCGCGGCGGCGAGTCGGCCGCCGTCAAGTCGGCGATCTCGACGCGCATCCACGCGGCCCTGGCGCCGGCGGCTCCGGACCTGCGCGTACTGGATCCCGAGGGCGAACGCGCGCTTGCCGCTCACCTCGCGGCGCTGGAGCAGGCGATCGACCACAAGGCCGCGAGCGCCGAGGTCACGCGCCTCGCTGCGGCGGCGCAGGCGACGCTCGCGGACCTGCCGGGCGGGGACTAGCCGCTACGACGACGCGCTCATCGTCGTCTCATCCGGCCGGCGTAGAACCGGGGCGTCCCTTCACCCACCACCCCGGAGGTACGACGATGAATCTGCACCGCAAGCTGGTGGTCGGCACCGGCGCGGCGCTCGCGCTGGCGGCCGGTGGAACCGGCGTCGCCGTGGCGGTCTCCAACGGCGGCGAGCAGGGGAGCGGCACGCCCGTTCCGGCCGCGGCCGCCGCGCAGGCGAAGACGGCTGCACTGAAGGTCACCGGTGGCGGCACGGTCACGGCGCTCGAGCGCGACGGCGAGAACGGCGCGACGTACGAGGTCGAGCTGACGAAGCCCGACGGCAGATCGGTCGACGTGCGACTCGACGCCGCGTTCGCGCTCGTCGGCCAGCCCGAGCCCAACGGCGACGCCGGCGAGCGGGCCGACCCACGGCGAGACCACGACGACGACACGACACCCGGACGGCGACGCGGCCTAGCCTCTCGGTGTGAGTCGCGTTCCGATCCGGCTGCGCGTCACCGGCGCGTTCGTGCTGGTGATGGCCGTGGTGCTCGTCGCCATCGGAGCGTTCGTCGACGCGCGCGTGCGTACGGAGCGCACGCGCGCGCTCGACGCGGAGCTGCGCACGCAGGTCGCGCGGCGGACGCGCACGAGCGTGCGCGCCGAGGACGACGAGCGCGCGCAGCTGCTCGACGCGCGCGGCGCGGTCCTCGTCGCCTCGCTGGAAGCCGGCCGCGCGCCGCTGCTGGGCCGCGCCGACGTGCGGCGGCTGCTGAGCGCGACCGACGACGACGGCGCTCCGGCGGTGCTCGTCCGCCGCGCATCGTCGACGGGGAGCCGCTGCGGCTCGTCGCGCAGCGCACCGGCGACGGGCAGGTGGCCGTGGCGAGCCCGTTCGCTCGACGACCTCGAGACCAGTCGCCGCGCTGCGCACGACGCTGGTGCTCGGTGGTCTCGTCGCACTCGTGCTGGCGGCGCTGACGGCCTACGCGGCGGTGGCCGCGGCGCTGCGGCCGGTCGAGCGGATGCGGGCGCGTGCTGCGGCGGTCTCCGACCGGGACCCGGACGCGCGGCTTCCGGTGCCGCCCGCCCACGACGAGATCCGGCGGCTCGGCGAGACGCTCAACGCGATGCTCGACCGCCTCCACGACGCGCTCGAGCGCGAGCGGCGCTTCGTCGCCGACGCGAGCCACGAGCTGCGCACGCCGCTGTCGATCCTGAAGGCCGAGCTGGAGCTGGCCGCGCGACCGGCCCGCACGCCCGCGGAGCTGCGCGCGACCGTCGCATCGGCGAGCGAGGAGACCGACCGGCTCGGGCCGCCTTGCCGAGGACCTGCTCGTGCTGGCGCGCGCGGACCGCGACGGCGTGCCCGTGCGCGCCGAGCCGCTCGACGCCGGCGAGCTGCTGCACGCGGTCGCGCGAGCGCTTCGTCCCGCGCGCACGGCAGACCGGCCGTCGCGCTGGAGGTCGCGGCGCCCGCGGCGTCGTGCTGCACGGCGACCGCCTGCGGCTCGAGCAGGCGCTCGGCAACTTGCTCGACAACGCGCTGCTGCACGGCGCCGGCACGATCCAGCTGACCGCCCAGGCGCGCGGGCGGGTCCGCTTCGCGTGCGCGACGAGGGCGCGGGCCTCCCGCCCGCCTTCGCCGCCTCCGCGTTCGAGCGCTTCACGCGCGCGGACCAGGCGCGCGGGCGCGGCGGCGCGGGCCTCGGACTCGCGATCGTCGCCGCGATCGCGCACGCGCACGGCGGCGGCGCCGGGATCGACGCGGACGGCGGACGTCTGGATCGAGCTGCCGGCAGAGCGGGCCCGTCGGCGCGGCGACGGCCGGGGGGCGATCGCTGAATGCGCGTGCTGGTCGTCGAGGACGAGCCGAAGCTGCGCGCCGCGATCCGCCGCGGCCTGACCGAGGACGGGATCGTCTGCGACGTCGCCGAGCGCGGCGAGGACGCACTCTGGATGGCCGGCTCCTCCCCCTATGACGCGATCGTGCTCGACGTGATGCTGCCGGGCATCGACGGCTTCGAGACGTGCCGGCGCCTGCGCGCGGACGGCGTCTGGGCGCCGGTCGCGATGCTGACAGCGCGCGACGCCGTCGCAGATCGCGTCACCGGCCTCGACACCGGCGCCGACGACTACGTGACGAAGCCGTTCTCGCTCGCGGAGCTGTCGGCGCGGCTGCGCGCGCTCGCGCGCCGCGGCCCCGTCGAGCGGCCGGCGGTGCTGCGCGCCGGCGACCTGACGCTCGACCCGGCGACTCGTCGTGTCGCGCGCGGTGAGCACGAGATCGCCCTCTCCGTGCGGGAGTTCGCGCTGCTGGAGGCGTTCATGCGCCGCCCCGACAACGTGCTCGAGCGCCACGGCTGCTCGACCTCGCCTGGGGCCAGCGAGTACGAGAACCGCTCGAACGTCGTCGACGTCTACGTCCGCTACCTGCGCGAGCGCATCGACCGCCCGTTCGGCGTCGAGACGATCGAGACGGTGCGCGGCGTCGGCTATCGGCTGCGCGCTAACTGACCGCGACCGCCGCCGCGGTGGCCTGCGGATGGTCCGCGGCGTCCCCGCTCGGCGGCCGTTGGACGTCGCTCTTGGCATCCGTCACGTAGGCGACGAGCGCGACGAAGACGACGAAGGCCAGCCCGCTCACGAGCCCGTCGCCGAGACCGAGGCCGCTCTTCTCGGCGGGCTTGCCGAGCCAGTCGACGAAGGAGGCGCCCAGCGGACGCGTCACGACGTAGGACGCCCAGAAGGCCGCGATCGGGCTGAGCCAGCTCCCCTTCCAGGCCAGCGCCGGGAGCCGATGACGACGCCGAAAAGGACCGTCGAGCCGAGGTAGCCGAGGTTCAGCGAGATCGCCGTCAGGTCGCCGGCCGCGGTGCCGAGCGCGAAGGTGGCGAGCACGGCGGCCCAGTAGTAGAGCTCGCGGCGCGGCGTCACGATCGTGTGGATCGAGAGCGTCCCCTCGTCGCGATGCCACACGTAGAAGATCGCCGCGACGGCAGCGGCGTACAACGGCGTCGTGATGGCGTACGGGATCCCCACGAGGTGCACGGCGTCCGCGGCCATCGTGCCGAAGATCGCCACCATCATGACCGCGAACCAGTACACCGGCGCGCGGTACGCCGGCTCCCGCAGCTGCAGCCACATGGCGGCCGCGAAGCCGACGAGGCCCACGGCGCCGGCGAGCGGGATGCTCTTCTGACCGAGGAAGTCGGACATCGACTCCCCCATCCCCGTCGTAAGCACCTTGAGGACCCAGAAGAGTGCCGCGATCTCGGGGACCTTCGGGGCGATGGCCTTTCCAGCGTCGGCCAGACGCGCAAGCAAGCGGAGCACGGAGTCTCTTCCTCTCGACGACGGCCGCGGACGATGGCAGCGTCAAGGTGAACGCAACCTGAACGGCGTTCCGCGGACCGGAGCGCGCCCGTACCCCTACAGGTCGCGCAGCTCCTCGATCGCCGGGCGGCGCAGCGCGCGCAGCGTGACGACGCCCGCGGCGCGCGACCGCGCCGACCGTCGAGCGCGACGACCGCGGCGAGGTAGGCCCACGGCACCGCGAGCGCGTCGGGCGGCGGGTCGAACACGCCGGTCAGGACCTTGACGAGCATCGTCGGAGATCGCGCGCGCCAGCGACGCGCGCCGAGCAGCAGGCCGCCGGCGGTCGACGAACGCCGACTCGCTCCACACGAAGCCGCCGAGCTGACGTGCGCTTGCGCGCCGAGCGCGGCGGCGATCGCGAACGTGCGCCGGCGCTCGTGGAAGCCGAGCCCGAGCGCGAGCCCGGAGGCGGCGACGGCGAGCACGAGCGCGAAGCCGAGCTCGACCTGCGTCAGGCCCGAGAGCTCGACGGCGGTGAGGTTCGAGCCGACGACCTTGCGCTGGTTCTGCGATGTCGGTGACCTGCGCGCGTCGTGCCGACCTGCGCGCGGACGCGCGCCGGCGACGGTCGCGGGGCTCGTGCCGTCGGTCTGCACGAGGAACGTGCCGACCGCGTCGCTGCCGGTCGCCTGCGCGACGTAGCCGGCGTTGGCGACGAGGAACGAGTCGGTCGGCGCGGTCGGGAACTCCTTGGCGACGCCCGCGTAGTGGAACGGGACCGTCGTGAAGCGCTTGCGTGCGCGCCGTCCTGCAGGCGCAGGCGGAGCAGGTCGCCGGGGTGCAGCTGGAAGTCCTTGACCGTCTCGGCGCAGACGAGCACGCGCGTCGGGCCGTGCCGCGAGCGTGCGCCATCAGCTGCGTCGGCGGTGCCGCCCTGCGAACCAGCGCGTCCTGCAGCTTGCCGGCGGCGCCGATCGTCGTGCGGGCGCACGCCGTAGAGGTCCTGCAGGTCGGCGCCGACGTAGGCGAAGCGGTGCTGGAGCGGCTCGACGCTGCGCACGCCCGCGCACCTGCGCGAGCCGCGCGGCGCCGCTGCGGTCCGACGCGCGCGCCGGGCGACTCGGTGACGGTCACGTCGGCGCCGTTGGTCAGCCGCGCGTCGACCTCGGCCTGCTGCTGGTAGGTCGAGTTGAAGACGGCGGTCGAGGCGGCGAACGCGGCGGTCAGCGCGACGAGCGCGACCGCGCGGGCGAGCAGCCGGCGCTGGCGGCCCATCGTCGCCGCGACGGTGCGGCGCGAGCTCGCCGGCGAGCGGCCGCAGCAGCGCGCGCCAGCGGCGCTGCGGCCGCGCGCGAGCGCGAGGTCGGCGAGCCGGTAGGCGAGCAGCCCGGCGCCGATCCACGCCGAGCACGGGCGCCAGCAGCGCGTACCAGTTGACCGAGACCTGCGGCGACGCCCTCGGGCGCGAGCACGAGCTGGTAGCCGTTGCGCGACGGCCTGCCAGTAGACGAGCGCCGGCGCCGACCAGCGCGAGCGAAGTCGAGGCCGTAGCGCGCCCACCACGGGCGCGCGCGTCGCGGCGGCCGACGCTGCGCGGCGCTGGCCGGCGACGGTCAGCGCGCGCGCGTCGCGCCAGGCGGGCAGCGCGATCGACGCCCGCGGCGATCGCGAGCCCGGCGAGCGCCGCGCCGCCGGCCCACAGCGCGGCGGCCAGCGCGCCGGCGCCGAAGCTCGCGGTGCCGAACGCGGCGCTGCCGATCAGCAGCGCGGCGGCCGAGGCCGGCGGCGACGCCGACGCCGCCGGCGAGCGCGGTCTCGGCGAGCGCGAGCGCGCACGAGCCGGCGCGTCGAGGCGCCGCGCGTGCGCAGCAGCGCGGCGTCGCGGCGGCGGCGGTCGGCGCCCGCCGACGGCGATCGACGGCGGTCACGCAGCCCGGCGAGGATCGCGCCGGGCACGCCGAGGAAGAGGAACAGCAGCTGCGCGTAGAGCGCGTCCTGGCGCGCCTGGTCGAGCGCGCGTGCCGAGGTTGTCGCCGACGAGCCCGGCGCCGGCCAGCTGCGTCTCGAGGTTGCGCGCGCGGCCGGAGACCGTCGGTGAACGCGGCGCTCGGGCTGCCGGGCAGCGCGTGCGTCGAGCGCGCGCGTGGACCTGCGTGCGCGACCGGCCGCGCGCGCCTCGAGCTGCGCGAACGTGCGCTGCGGGCAGCAGGATGACGTTGTCGGGCGGCGCCTGCGGCTGCGCGCCGACGGGCGCGCCGACCTGCTGGAACAGCGAGTCGGCCGCCGGCAGGTCGACGACGCCGTCGACGCGCGACCGTCGGCCGGCGGCGCGCCCGGCGCGCCCGATCGCGACCGTGTCGCCGGGCCTGGCGTGCAGGTTGGCCGCCGTCTGCTGGGCGAGCAGCACGCCGCTCGCCGCGCCCGGCGAGCGTGCGCAGCTCGCCGGGGAACGCGCTGCGCGTAGCCGGCGGGCAGGCCGAGCACCTGCCCGGGCCCGGTGCGTCTGGGTCGAGCCGCCGGTCGTGCGCCTCGCAGGCCCGGTGGTGCGCGGCGAAGCCGCACCGGCAGCGCGCGGCGTCACGCCCGGGTAGCGCTGCGCACCTGCGCGAGGACCGCGCGCGGGTCGGCGCCCGGCTGGGCCTCGACCTGCCAGTCGACGGCGACGCGCGCGATCGCGCGCGTGGTCATCTTCGCCGTCGTCGACGACAGGAAGGTGCCGATCGAGGCGAGCAGCGCGACGGCGACGGCGACGCCGAGCGGCGGTGGCGAGCAGGCGCGCCGCGGCGGTGGGCGAGCAGCCCGCGCAGCCAGGTCAGCGCGACCATGCGGCTCCGTCGGTGGCCGTCAGGCGGCCGCTGTGCATCTCCCAGCGCTGCGGCGAGGCGCTCGGCGACCGCCGGGTCGTGGGTGGCGACGACGAGCGCGGCGCCGGCGTGCTCGGCGGCCGCGAGCAGCGCGTCGACGACCGCCGCGCCGTTGGCGCGGTCGAGCTGGCCGGTCGGCTCGTCGGCGAGGATCAGCCGCGGCTCGCCCGGCGAGCGCGCGGGCGACGCCGACGCGCTGCGCCTGGCCGCCGGAGATCTCCTCGGGCAGCTTGTCGGCGAGCTCGGCGAGGCCGAGCCGCTCGAGCGCCGCGCGCGCCCGCGTCGCGCGCCTCGGCGTCGGCGCGCCGGCGAGCACGAGCGGCAGCGCGACGTTCTCCGCGCACGGTCAGCGGCGGCAGCAGGCTCGGGCCCTGGAAGACGACGGCGACCGGGCCGGGGCGCAGCGCGTCGCGGTCGCCGAGCGCCGGCCAGGTCACGCGTGCCCGCGGTCGGGTCGTCGAGGCCGGCCAGCAGGTGCAGCAGCGTCGACTTGCCCGAGCCCGACGGGCCGACGAGCGCGATGCGCGCGCCGGCGCGCACCTCGCAGTCGGTCGGCTGGAGCGCCGACGGTCGCGCGTCGCGCCGCGGCCGTAGGTGCGCGCCGCGCCGTCGCAGCGGACGAGCGGCTCGGCGTCATGGCTCGCACCCTGCCCGTCGCGCAGCCGGATCTCGCGGTCGGCGGCGGCCGCGACCGCCGGGCTGTGGGTCGACCACGAGCACGGCCGCGCCGGCCTCGGCGCGCTCGCGCAGCAGGTCGAGCACGCGCTCCGCGGTGACCTCGTCGAGCTCGCCGGTCGGCTCGTCGGCGAGCAGGATCGGCGGGTCGTTGGCGAGCGCGACCGCCAGCCCGGCGCGCGCCAGCTCGCCGCCGGACAGCTGCGCCGGGCGCGCGTGCGCGCGGCGCGGCGATGCCGCAGCGCTCGAGCAGCTCCGCGCGCCAGCCGCGGCCCGTCGCGCCGCCGCCGAGCGCGCTGCGCGAGCGCGCACGTTGTCGGCGACGGACAGGTGCCCGACGAGGTTGGCCTGCTGGTAGAGCACGCCGATGCGTGCGGGCGCGCAGCGCGCGCGCGCTCCTCCTCGGGGCGGCGCGAGAGCCGCTCGCCGGCGACCGTGACCGTGCCGCCGTCGGGCTCGTCGAGCCCGGCCAGGCAGGCCAGCAGCGTCGACTTGCCCGAGCCGGAGGGCCCGGTGACGGCGACGAGCTCGCCGCGCTCGACCGCGCAGCGAGACGCCCTGCAGCGCGAGCGTCTCGTCGTCGCCGGCGTGGAAGAAGCGGTAGAGGCTGCGCGGCCTCGAGCACGGCGGTCATCGCGTCCACCGCAGCGAGTCGGTGACGATCCGCCACGGGTCGACGTTGTCGGCGCCCTTGGGCCCGCTCAGCGTGAGCACGACCTCGCTTGCCCTTGTGGAAGAAGACGTAGCGCTCGACCGCGTCGGTGCCGCGTCTTGCCGGTCACCGGGTCGGCCGGCGCGTCGGCGAGGTAGGTGATCCGCACCGCCGTGCCGGCCGTGCGCGTCACCGCGGTCGACCTTGCCCGGCTTGAAGCCCTTCACGCTGCGTGCGCGAGCTTCGGCAGCTCGCGTCGCGCGCGCCTCGCGGCGACGGTCAGCGCCGCCGGCCGCGGCTGCCGCCTCGAGCCGGATCGAGTTGAGCTTGTCGGTGAAGGTGACCGCGCCGCCGGCCGCGGTGCGCGCCCAGCCCTCGGGCACCTTGACCGAGTAGCCGGCGCCGGGCGGCGTGTAGGCGACGAAGGCCTGGTTGTCGGGGATGTCGCCCGGCGGGCTGACCTCGCTTGGCGTTCGGGTCGACGGTCGTCGTGCCGAGCTGGACGACGACGAGCCGCCGCAGCCGGCGACGCACCAGCGCAGCAGGACGGCGGCGACGCGCGATCGGCGGCGCAGGTGCTCGGGTGTCATGGCGGCGCACGCTAGGAGCGCGCCGGTCAGCGCCCGGCCGCGCGCACAGGTCAACGCCCGGTCAAACTCTCGCGCGACCGCGCGCGGCCGGCGCCTACGCTGCGCGTCGTGAGCCTGCCCGGGATCCTGGTCGTGGAGGACGACGAGGCGATCGCCTCGGGGCTCGTGCGCGTGCTCGACAGCCAGGGCTACGCCGTCCGCCGGCTGGCCCGCGGGCGCCCGGCGCTCGCGCCGCGCCGCGGGCGACGTCGACCTGGTCATCCTCGACCTCGGCCTGCCCGACATGGACGGCCTCGACGTCTGCCGGCGCCTGCGCGCGGCGCGGCCGGACCTGCGCGATCCTGATCCTCACCGCGCGCGACCAGGAGCTCGACGTCGTCGCCGGGCCTCGACGCCGGCGCCGACGACTACCTCGTCAAGCCGTTCCGGCTCTCCGAGCTGCTCGCCCGCGTGCGCGCGCACCTGCGGCGCACGCGCGCCGGCGTGCCCGACGAGCACGACGAGCCGCTGCGCGGCGGGCGACCTCGACCGTCGACCCCGCCGCCCGCCGCGCCTGGCGCGCGCGGCGCCGAGCTCGAGCTGCGGCCCAAGGAGTTCGACCTGCTCGCGCTGCTCGTCGCCGAGGCCGGCCGCGCCGTCACGCGCGAGCGGATCATGCGCGAGGTCTGGGACACCGAGTGGCTGGGCTCGACCAAGACGCTCGACACCCACGTCCTGACGCTGCGCAACAAGCTCGGCGCGCCCGACGCGATCACGACGCTGCGCGGCGTCGGCTACGCTGGCTGCGAGCGTGCGCATGAGGCGCCGCCTGGTCGTCGCGATCGCCGGCGTCGCGGCCGCGCGCGGTGATCCTGTTCGCGCGTGCCGCTCGCGCATCGTGCTGCGAGCGCACCTACCGCGACGAGGAGCTGCTGCGCCTGCAGCGCGACACCGTCGCCGCGACGCGCGACGATCGACGTCGGCGGCCCGCCGGCGACCCGATCGAGCTGCCGCCCGGCACGGACGCGCTCGCCGTCTACGACCGCACCGGGCCGCCGCGTCGCCGGGCGCGGGACCGCCGCAGCGCCGACGCGATCGTGCGCGGCCGCGCTGCGCGGCGCGACGCCCGGCCGAGCGCGTCGGCGACGGCCGGCTGCGTGGTCGCCGTCGCCGCTGCTGCGTCGGCGAGCGCGTGACCGGCGCGCGTGCGCGCCGAGCGCAGCGACGCGCGGCCGCGAGCCACGACTGCGCACAGCGCCTGGCTCGTGCTGCTGGCCGCCGGCGCGCTCGCGGTGCTCGCGCTCGCCGCGCTCGCCGCGCTCCTGCTCGGCCGCCGGCTGGCCGCGCCGCTCGAGCGGCTCGCCGGCGCCGCGCGCCGGCTCGGCGACGGCGACTTCTCGCGCCCGCGCGCCGCGCGCCGGCGTCGCCGAGGTCGACGAGGTCGCGACGGCGCTCGACGCCACCGCCGCGGCGCCTCGACGACGCTCGTCGACGCGCGAGCGCGCGTTCAGCGCCGACGCCTCGCATCAGCTGCGCACGCCGCTCGCCGCGCTGCGGCTCGAGCTCGAGGCGCTGGAGCTGCGCGACGGGCCCCTCGGCGGAGCTCGCCGGCGCTCGCCGCAGGTCGACCGCCTCCAGGCGACGATCGACACGCTGCTCGCGGTCGCGCGCGACGCCCCGCGCAGGCGACGCGACCGCCGACCTCGCTGCGATCGCTGGACGACGTCGCCGAGCCCGCTGGCGCGGCCCGCTCGCCGAGCGCCGGGCGGCCGCTGCGCGTGCGCATCGAGCACACGCCTGCACGTGCGCGCGCGCCTCGCCGCGCGTCGTCGAGGAGATCCTCGACGTGCTCCTCGCCAACGCGCACGCGCACGGCGCCGGCGCCGTCACACTCACGATGCGCAGCCACGGCGACTGGCTCGCGCTCGACGTCGCCGACGAGGGCGCCGGCTTCGCCGGCGACCCGGAGCGCGCCTTCGCACGACGCACCGGCGTGCACGCCACGCTCGCCGCGACGACCGGGCCCCAGGTCGCGGAGCGCCCCGGCACGGAGGGCGGCCATGGCATCGGGCTGGCGCTCGCCCGCTCGCTCGCGCACGCCGAGAGCGGCCGGCTCGTCTTGAGCCGTCCGGGCCCCTCCCCCGTCTTCACCCTGTGGCTGTCCTCGGCGCCCCCGCGCGCCGGCTGACGGCTCACGGACGTGTCAGCACCGCCAGCAGCGAGAGGCCGGCGGCGATGCGCCGTCCGGCGCCGATCAGGCGCGCCTCGGCGCGCAGCGGCAGCTCCAGCAGCGGGTCGAGCGCGCGAGGCGTCAGCGACAGCTCCGAGCGGCCCGCGTCCGCATCGGCCCCGTGGCCGCGGCGCGCTACACGCACGACCGCGGCCGGCACGAGCAGCAGCGCGTTGAAGTGCGTATCGCGGACGAGCGACCAGCCGGCGGAGATCGCCGCCGCCCGCAGGCTTGCCGGGCGGTAGCGGCGGAAGTGCCGGTTGACGACGTCGTGCGCCGACCACAGCGACGGGTAGGCCGGGACGGTCACGACGAGCAGGCCGCCGGGCCGCGTCACGCGCCGCAGCTCGGCGAGCGTGGCGCGGTCGTCCGGCGTGTGCTCGATCACGTCGAGGCAGGTCACGAGATCGAACGTCGCGTCGGCGAACGGCAGCTGCTCGATCGCGGCACGGTGGACGTCGGCGTGGCCGCGCGATCGCGCGCGGGCGACGCAGGCGTCGCTGACGTCCACGCCGGCGACGCGACCGCGCCTCGCCAGCTCGTCCAGCTCGCGCCCGGAGCCGCAGCCGGCGTCGAGCACGTGGGCGCCGGGCGGTAGCGCGATCCCGTCGAGCACGGCGTTGAGCACGCGACGGCGGCCGCGATACCACCAGTGGCGGTCGTCGTGGTCGATCATCGCGGTGAGCTCCGATGTCAGCACAGCGCCGCCCCGCGCGCGATGGCTTCCGCTTCCTTGAACAGCTGCCGCTCAGCCGACATCAGCCCGCGAAGGTCCGGCGTGTGCGATGGAGCGCCGTCAGCTCGCGGATGGCACGCGCGACAACCCGGGGCCTCGCGCCGCTCTGCCGTCCCGCGACACGTGGCAGGTGGTGGATCCCCAGCTGGTGGATGCGCGCTCCGCCGGCGAGGGCCTTAACGAGCAGTTCGGTGCTCACCGTCGCGCCGTCCGAGGTCAGCTCCAGCTGCGTGACGACGTCGCGCCGCATGAGCTTGAAGGCGCAGTCGACGTCGCGCACGCCCAGCCCGAACGCGCGCTGCACGAGCCAGTTCCACGCGGCCGCGTTGACACGGCGCGCGAGCGGGTCGCGGCGCGCGATGCGCCAACCGATCACGAGGTCGGCATCGGCGGCCGGCAGGACGAACGCATCGAGCTCGTCGAGGTCGAACTGGAGGTCGGCGT
Source organism: uncultured Actinomycetes bacterium (assembly GCA_963774115.1). Classification (GTDB taxonomy): domain Bacteria; phylum Actinomycetota; class Thermoleophilia; order Solirubrobacterales; family Solirubrobacteraceae; genus Conexibacter. The sequence goes on from CAVZDN010000002.1 coordinate 338,397, forward strand.
CGGTCAGGAAGACCCACGGCATGCGCGCGGCTGCGAGCCCCGTCCGCACGGCGGCGCCGTAGCCGCGGTTGCGGTAGTGGCGCAGCAGGCGCACGCGCCCGTCGCGCGCGGCCTCCGCGGCCGCGATCGCGGCGGTCGCGTCGCTGCTGCCGTCGTCGACGACGACCACCTCGTGCGCGCGGGCGACGTGCTCGGCTGCCCGCGTGGCGGCGCGAACGGCGGCGGCGACGTTGGCCTCCTCGTCGAGGCACGGCAGCACGATCGAGATGCCGTCGAGGGGCCGCGCGACCCGCCGCTCCAGGCGCGCCCCCTCGGCGAGCTCGGATGCGGTCTCGGTGGTGCGCATGAGATCCGTCCTCTCCGTCGTCCTGTCGGTTGGGGCGTGCACGATCCCGTCGCCTAGAGCAGCAGCCGGTGGACGTGCATGACGATCACGTAGGCGCTGAACAGCACCGTGGCTCCTACGAGCGCGCGGCTGCGGGCGACAGCTGCGAGCGGCAGCAGCCAGACCGCGTACCAGGGCAGCAGCCACGCGCTCGCCAGCAGCAGCGCGAGCGTCGCCCAGCCGAGGCCGGCGACCCAGTCGAGCCGCTCGCGCCAGACCCCCCACAGCAGGGCCGCGAACGTCGCCGCGAACGCACATGCGATCGCGACGCGCATCGCCGTCGGCAGGTGGTCGAAGCCGATGAGCGAGGCGAGCCGGCTCGGCACGCTGCCGTACGCGACGAAGTCCTGCTGCTGGCGGAGCTGGTGTCCGACGCTCAGCGCGCTCGGACCGAACGTCACAAGGCCGAGCGAGACCACGAACGCTGCTCCCGCCGCAGCGCCGGCGAGCGCCGCGCGACGCGGGGCGGCGGCCAGCAGCACGAACGGCAGCGCAAGGCCCGACGAGGCCTTCGCTCCGAATGCGAGCGCGGCGCTGGCGCCGCCGGCGGCCCGTCGCTTCCCGACGACGAAGAGGATCGCGAGCAGCAGCAGCGCCACGGGCAGCATGTCGTTGTGGCCGCCGCCGACCTCGTAGACGAGCAGCAGCGGGTTGAGGCCGAAGACCGCGACCGCGGCGACGGGAGCGTCTCCGCGGGCGGTGGCGATGCGTGCGACGAGGACGACGCAGAGCAGGCTGCCGAGCGCCGCAAGCGCCTTGCTCGTCCACAGCGCGACCGGCACGGCGACCCACGCGAGCGGCAGGCTGACGAACGTGAAGAGCGGCCCGTAGGGCGTCGCAACGTTCTGCCACGTCACGAACGGACGCACCGGATCCAGCGGCGCCGCGCTCGCCCCGTGCGCATAGGGGTCGATGCCGTGCTCGACGAACAGCCGCGCGTAGCCGAGGTAGCCGAACACGTCGGCCGAGAACAGCGGCGGAGCGAGCAGCATCGCGAGGTGAGCCACGATCACCGCGGCCCAGACGAGACGGGCCGAGAGCATGCCTGCCGCCGCCACCGTGCCGAGGTAACAGACGAACATCGCGACCAGGAGCAGCGCGCCGGTGCGCGGCTCGATTCCCATGTGGAGCGCGTGCAACGGGCCGGCGAGCCAGTCGGGAAAGGCACTCCGCGAGGCGGGGACGAAGCGGCGGTGCCGATCCCCGGCCGCACCGACGGCGAGTGCGACCGCGGTCAGCGGAAGCCCGCAGAGGGCGAGCACTCCGACCGTCGTGCGGGCTCCGCTGCAGCTGCCCTGACGCAGCGAGGAGCGGCGGCGCGGGGGCCCGCGCAGCTCCGGGACGCGAGCGCGAGGGCGCTGGGAGGTGTCCGCCAGGCCTTCCTGCATGCTCCGGATTCTCACCAGGGGCCGCTCGCGCGACACCAATCTGCCGAAATCCGATGAGGCAGCATCCCGGCCGTTCAGGTCCCGCACCTGGCGGCGCCGCGGTGCAGGAGCGTTCCGTCAACGGCGAAGAAGTCGTAGCGCGCCAGGCCGCGCTGGAGACGCAGCCGCAGGGCCCCGTCGCTCCGGTCGTTGCCCCACGCGAGCTGAGGATCGTTCGTGTCAATCGGATAACGGACGTTGCCGCCGGCGCCGGCGACGAGCTCGCGGATCCCTTCGTGGACGCGCAGCTCCTGCATGTCGTGGTCGTGGCCGTTGACCACGAGCGCGGCCCGTCCTTCGAGCGCCTGCCACAGGGGGTCGACGTCGGGCTGATCGCCGTGCGTTCCGGCGCTGTAGCGCGGTCGGTGCCAGAACGCGAGCCGGCAGTCGCCGCCGTCCGCGACCTGGCGCTCAAGCCACGCGACCTGCGGCGATCCCACCTCGTGCGGCTCCTCGGAGTTGAGACTGAGGAGCTGCCAGCCGGCAACGCGGACGCTGTAGTGGTCGGGCGGGCGGGCGCCGAGCGTTCGGGCCCAGTAGGGGTCGTAGCCCTTCGCGCGGTTCGCCCACTCGTGGTTCCCGGGCGTCGGGAGCGTGACCTTCCGCAAGCGGCCGTACACCGGCTCGTAGGCCAGGCGGAACTCGTCCGCGGTCCCGTTCTCGTACACGTCGCCGAGGTACAGGAAGCGCGCCGGGGCGCCCCGCTCGATCAGCTTCGCCACCCGCCGCGCCTCCGGCGACCCGGTCGCGCCGTCCCCGACCGCCCACAGCGTGGCGGCATCGATGGCGCCGTCGCCCGCGAAGCGAGCGACCGGGGTCGCGGCCGGGTCGGAGTCCGTCTCGAGCGCCTTCGCCACCGCGATCGCGGCGACCGCCACGACGACGACGGCCCACACGCGCGGGCGCCAGGCGAGCCCTCTCATCAACCGGCGGCCTCCATCGCGGGGACCTGAGCGATCGGCTGGTCGCGCTTTGAGATCGTGAGGTAGCTGACGAGTGTGAGGATCGCGGCGAGGAACAGCACGCTGGTCCAGGTCGAACCGAACCCGAGACCGCCGTCGGCGCGGGGCTGGGAGAGCCAGTCGCCGATCGAGGCGCCGAGCGGGCGGGTGAGGATGTAAGCCAGCCAGAACGCCAGCACCGCGTTCAGGCCCAGGCGGAAGTGCGCCAGGGCGATCGCGGCGATCACCCCGCCGAAGATCAGGATGGAGGTGAGGTACCCGAGGCCGTACGTCTCCGCGACGAGGTCGCCGCCGGCGGTCCCGAGCGCGAATGTGAAGAGGATCGCAAGCCAGTAGAACGCCTCACGGCGGGTCGTGAAGATCGTGTGGATCGAAAGCGTGCGCTCGCTCGCCCACCAGACCGCGAAGGTGACGGCGAGCGCGATCGAGAAGGCGATCGTGGTCGTCTGCAGCGCCACGCCGTAGTTGTCGACGAGATTGTCGGTGATGAGCGTGCCCACGATGCTCAGCAGCACGACCGCCAGCCAGTACAGCGCCGGCACGTAGCGGCGGACGCGGAACTGGAGGACGAGCGCGACGACGAGCAGGCTCCCCATCACGTACGTGGTACCCGTCAGGCCCAGCCCAAGACGCTCGTTCAAGTTGTCGGCCGCGGTCTCCCCGACCGTCGTGGCGAGGATCTTGATCACCCAGAAGGCGAGCGTGATCTCCGGGACCTTGTTCAACATCTGGCGAGTACGGCCCGTAGCGGTACCTCGCTCGGCAAGTGTGGTCATGGTCGCGAGGCTCCCACGAAGCACCTGAACTCGACCTGAACGGCTGAATTGACCTGCCGCGCGCGCCGGCGTCAACCGACCGCCGGCAAGCGCAGCACGACGTGACCACCGCCGCCGGCTCCGGCCGCCAACGCAAGCACGTCACCACCTGCCGATCGTGCGAGGCGTCGTGTCAACGGCAGCCCGAAGCCCAGCTCCGCCCGAGCTGCTCACGCCCGGTGAGAAGACCGCCTCCAGCTCGTCCTCCCCAAATCCCTCCCCGTCGTCCTGCACGAGCAGCAGTACATCGCCACCGGCGCGCTGCAGTTGCAGGGAGACGTCGGTGCGCGCGTGGCGAATCGCGTTGGCGAGCAATGGCGCGAGCGCCTGCACGACAAGCTGATGCTCGGCGCCGACGCGCAGCGATCCACCGGCGTCCGTGGGCGCCATATCCAGCAGGCGGATGCGCACACCCGCGCGCTCGGCGAGCGGCGCCGCCGCCTCGACGGCCTCGCGCGCCGCCGTGGCCGCGTCGCTCACGCCACCGCCGCCGTCCTCGCCGCGCGCCGCGACCAGCAGCGCGTCGATCACGCCCTGCATCCTGTCGGCGCCGCGCAGGATCTGCTCGAGCGACGCGCGCACCTGCGGCGAGCTGCCAGGCGCATCCAGCGCCAGCTCCGCCTCGCCGCGCACACCGGCAAGCGGGGTGCGCAGCTCGTGCGCCATCTCGGCGGAGAAGCGCTGCTCGTGCCGCACGCTCGCCGCGATCCGTGCGAGCAGCGCATCCAGCGTCGCCGACAACGCGCCCAGCTCGTCGCGCGGCGGGCCGAGGTCGAAGCGGCGATCGAGGTCGTGCTCGCTCCAGTCGGCCGCCTGAGCCGTCATGCCGGCGACCGGCCGCAACGCCTTGCCGACCGCGCGCCGCGCCAGCAGTGCCCCGAACGCGACGATGCAGACGTCGAGGAACGCCATCGCCAGCAGCGCGAGGTGCTCGGTCCGTTCGTAGGGCTCGACCGAGATGCCGACGACGACCGTGCCGATGCGCGCGCCGCCCAGACTCGCGTACGCCGGCTCGGCGAGCAGCCGCACGTCCTCGTCGAGATCCCGCTCGGTGGGGCGCGAGCTGCCCTCGAGCGCCCGCGTCGCCCGCTCGACGCTGGCCGAGACGCGCGTCCGGCGCAGGACGCGACCGTCGGCGTCGAAGACCCATGACTGCTCGTCGAGCAGGCCGTCCGGTCCTCGCCGCACGACCGTCCTGCCGTCGACCTGCGCGACCGTCGCGAGCTGCGCGTCGGCGCGCTCGCTCAGCGTCGAGGAGACGTCATGATCGAGCTGACCCGCGAGCAGCAGCAGCGCGCCGGCGCTCAACAGCGCCAGCCCGCCGGCGAGCACGGCGGCGGTCGCGAGCGTCACGCGGTCGCGCAGGTCGAGGCGCGCGAACGGCGCCGCACCCCGCGCGCGCAGCCGGTGATCGCCGCCAGCCGGCGTGGGCTGTTCGGCCGAAGTTCTCACCGCAGCACGTACCCGACGCCGCGAACCGTCTCGATCCGCTCCGGAGCCTCCAGCGCGTCGAGCTTGCGCCGCAGCCGCCCCGCGTACGTATCGAGTGTGTTCTCGTGCACGATCGCGCCGTCGGGCCACGCGGCCGCGACGAGCTCGCGGCGGCGCAGCACCTCACCTGGCCGCGCAACGAGCGCGGCCAGCAGGCGGAACTCGGTCGGTGTCAACGACTCGCTGCGCGCTCCGACGCTCACCGCGTGCCCGGCAGGGTCGAGCCGCAGGCCGGGAGCGTCACCGTCAAATGACGCAACGCCGTTGCCGCGCCGCAGCAGCGCCCGTACGCGCACGACCAGCTCCGCGAGCGCGAACGGCTTCGTCAGGTAGTCGTCGCCGCCCGCATGGAAGCCAGCGAGCCGGTCGGTCAGCGCGTCACGGGCGGTCAGGAAGATCACCGGCGCGACGACGCCGTGGCCGCGCAGCGCCTGGCAGACGTCGCGGCCGTCGGCGTCGGGCAGCCCCACGTCGAGCACGAGCAGGTCCGGCGGCGCAGCGCTGAACGCCTCCACCGCCTCGTGCCCGGTGAGCGTCACACGGACTTCGAAGCCCTCCGCACGCAGCGCACGCACCAGCACCGAACGCAGGTCGGCGTCGTCCTCGCACAATCCGATCCGCACGGCCATCGCCGACGATCATGGCGGGTGCACCCGCCGGTGCGCGAGGATCGGCGCACCGCAGTCAGGTTCTTTTCAGGTCCGGCCGCCATCGTGAGCCGAGCCGTGAGCGACCCGATCTCGATCTTTCAGGCGATCGTGCTCGGCGCGCTCCAAGGGGTCGCCGAGCCATTCCCCGTCTCCAGCCTCGGCCACGGCGTGATCCTCCCGTCGCTGCTCGGCTGGGACATCCACCAGAACGACGACTACTTCCTCTCGTTCCTCGTCGCCACCCACCTGGCCACGGCCATCGTGCTGTTCCTCGTCTTCCTCGAGGACTGGCTGCGCATCCTGCGCGGCCTCGGCCGCACGCTGCGCGATCGCCGACTCGAACCCAGCGACTCCGACGCGCGCCTCGGCTGGCTGCTCGTCGTCGGCACCGTACCGGCGGGAATCCTGGGACTCGCGCTCGAGCACAGCCTCCGCGACCTGTTCGCCTCCCCTACCTCGGCCGCGATCTTTCTCACGATCAACGGCGTGCTGCTGCTCGCGTTCGAGCGCTGGCGCAGGCGAGCACCCTCCGACGCCGGTCGTTCAGACAACGACCGTGAGATCGCCGCGATGTTGACCTGGCGCCGGGCGATCGGGATCGGGACCGCGCAGGCGGCCGCGCTGATCCCCGGCATCTCGCGCTCGGGAATGGCGATGGGCGGCGGGCTGCTCGCCGGCCTCTCCAACGAGGACGCCGCCCGCTACGGCTTCCTGCTCGCGACCCCGATCATCGGCCTCGCCGCCCTCTACAAGCTGCCCGACCTATTCGGATCGACAGGAGACGGAGTGCGCGGCGCCGCATTAACCGGCGCACTCGCCGCCGCCATCACCACCTACTTCGCGGTCAGGTTCCTCCTGCGCTTCTTCGAGACCAACCGTCTGAATCCATTCGGCGTCTACTGCATCGTCGCCGGCATGGCGTCCATCGCCGCTCTCACACGCTGACCCAGCTACTGATCTGGAATCCCCTGTCCTCGACTGGGCGGCCATCATGCTACCTTCATGTACATGACAACCGTCGGCGTCGCCGAGCTGCGACAGAACCTCAGCAAATACCTGCACCTGGTGGGCCGCGGAGAGCGACTCGTCGTGACCGACCGAAACCGGCCTGTCGCCGAGTTGGGACCTCCCTCTGCCACGGGCGAGGCACTCGACCGACTGATCGCCGAAGGGCGTGTGAGCCGCCCCCGTCGTCGCGGACTTCCCGAGCCGCTCGAGCTTGCTGGCGACCCTCGCGCTCTGAGCCACGCGCTCGACGAGATTCGCGGCGACCACTAGCTCGCGAGTGGCCCTCTTCTACCTCGACGCCTCCGCGCTCGTGAAGCTCGTACGCGAAGAGCCCGAGACCGCTGCCCTTCGCACATATCTCGAAGACGCCGATCTCGTGTCAAGCGAGCTCGTCCTCACTGAGGTTCCGCGAGCCATCCGCCGCGCTGCCGCGCATGACTCCGAGCTTCCGCTCGACAGGTTGACCGAGCGCGCTGCCGACCTGCTCGAAGCAGTCGCGCTGCTCCCCTTGGACCGCCTGCTGCTCACGGCCGCCGGCGCACTCCCCGAGCCAGCCCTACGCGCGCTCGATGCGATCCACGTCGCCGCGGCGATCGACCTTGGCACCATCGACGCCTTCGTCAGCTACGACGAGCGACAGAGCGCTGCGGCACGTCTCGCCGGTCTACGCACAGCCGCCCCAGCCACCATTTGACTCGCGGGTTCGAGTCCCTCCTCCGGCATCATGAAATCCCTGCTTAGCGGGGCTTGCTGTTCAGGTGCGGTCACTCACGCGCCGTGCCGCACGCCCTACCTGAGCGTCAGGGCGAGCCGCCGACGCCCGTCCACAGCTCCCGCAGGCGCGACGGGCCCGAGGTCTCCGGCGCGAGCGGCGGCGTCGGAAAGCCCGCGCCGTCGCGCAACCCGTCGAGCAGCTCGAGCAGCGCGGCGTCGGCGCCTATGCTCGGCGTCCAGCCGAGCTCGCGCTGCGCACGGCCGGTGTCCATCAGCGGGACGCCGAGCGCGAGGTCGATCCAACCCGGCGGCGAGGGCTGCAGCCGCAGCCGCCATGAGAGCGCGGCCGCGCTCCGCAGCAGGCCGGCCCGCAGCTGCACGCGTCGCGCGCCCAGCAACGCGGCGAGCACCGCCGGGTCGAGCACCGGCGCGGCCGCGACGTTGAACGCGCCGCGAACGTCGGAGACGAGCGCGAGGCGGTACGCCTCGCCGACGTCACGCGAGTGCACCGCCTGGAAGCGCAGCCGCGGAACGTCGGGAACGATCGGGATCAGCGCCCGGCGCAGGAGCAGGCTCGGCAGCAGCGGCCCGGCGAACAGGCGCCGGATCCCGGTCGCCGCCTCGCGCTTGAAGATCAGCCCCGGCCGCAGACGCACCACGCGCACGTCCGGCCGCTCGCGCTCGAAGCGGTCGAGCATCCGCTCGACCTCCGACTTGTGACGCGCGTAGAAGAGCGTTGGGGTGCCGCCGGTCGGCCACGCCTCGTCGACGAAGCGGTCCTTGGGACCCGGCGAGTAGGCGCCGACCGAGGAGGCGTAGACGATCGTGCCGACGCCGGCTTGGGCGGCCGCGCGGAGGACGCGCCGCGTGCCTTCGACGTTGACGGCGCGCAGCGTCCGCTCGTCGCGCGAGGGCTGGATCAGCCACGCGAGGTGCACGACGGCGTCCGCGCCGGACAGCAGCGGGGCGAGATCGGCACGGGCGACGTCCGCCGCGGCGAACGACACGCGGTCGTCGTCGAAGCGAGCCGGGCGCCGCGCGATCGCGAGGATCTCCTCGACGGCCGACTCGCGCGCGAGCGCGGCCATCAGGCTCGTGCCGACGTTGCCCGTGGCTCCGGTGATGACGACGCGCATCGTCTGGGCGCTACCCACCTCCGGGGCAGCCGAATCCGCTCAGCGCGGGTCGGCGGAGACGCGCACGCACGCGTACCAGCCCTGTTTCTCCCCGCCGCTTCACGGGAAGCCGACGGAAGACCTGCCGCCGACCACGAGGATGACGAGATGACAAGCACTCAAGGCAAGATCGTCCAGTACCTGCACGAGACCCATGCGATGGAGCTGGCGCTCGTGCGCACACTGCAGGCCCATCGCGCGATAACGCCGACCGGGCCCTATCGCACGCTGCTGGACCGGCACCTGACCCAGACGCGCGAGCATGCCGAGCGCGTCTCGCGGCGGCTGAGGGATCTCGGCCACGGCCCCAGCCTCATGGAGACGGGCTACGGCATCGCGCAGCGGCTGGCGAGTCAGGCGCTCGCGCTCGGCAAAGCCCCGTTGGACATGGTCCGCGGCAGCGGCGGCGAGGAGCAGCTGCTGAAGAACGCCAAGGACGAGTGCGCGACGGAGGCGCTCAAGATCGCCACCTACGACGCGCTCGAGGAGCTCGCGCGGCAGGCCGGCGACGACGCCACCGCCGAGCTCGCCGCACGCCACCGCGCCGACGAGGAGCGCCAGCTCGCGGCACTGCGCGAGCAGATCCCGAGACTCACGGCCGCCGTGGTCGGAGCCGAGGTGCGAGGCGAGCCGAGCTATGACGCCGGCAGCACCGGTGCCGCCCAGGCATTGCGCGAGACGAGGCGCGCCGCCGGCGAGGCCGCGCAGGATGCCGTCCACGCCGCGCGCAGCGCGACGGGCACGCTCAGCGCCACGCAAGAGCGCGAGGAGCACCGTCAGCCGATCTCCGACTACGACGAGCTGACGGTCGAGGAGGTCGTCGGCCGGCTCGACGACATGACTCCGGCGCAGCTGCGCCACGTCGCCACGTACGAGCGCGCGCACAAGCGCCGCCGCGGCGTGCTCGACGCGGTCGCGCGGCTGCAGGAGTCCAAGCGCGAAGCCGCCGTGAGCTGACGCCCGGCGGGGTGCATCGACTGGACCGAAGGTAGCCCAACTCATGAGCGAAACAGAGCACGAGCAGCTCAAGCGCCGCGAGGTCCGCTCGGCGGACCCGTCGCTGTCGCCGGAGGCGAACCGCATTCTCACCGAGGAGCTGCGCCAGGTCGTCGGCAGCGACGCCGTCGAGGTGCCCGCCGGGCGCCCGCATGTCGAGCGCGAGCTCCACGGCGGGCATTCCGGGTTCGTCGTCGGGTTGGCGTCCAACCGCGTCGCGCTGGGGATCGCGTTCCTCGCCGCCGTCGTCGTCGGCGCGGTGATTTCGCTCACGACCGGCTCCTGGTGGTTCCTCCTGCTGGCCCTGGGCGTGCATGCGATTGGGACGCTCGTCGTCGCGCTCGGAGCCCTGCAGCTGACGACGGAGACGGAGCACCTGCCTCCGAGCGCGGCGGCCCGGCTGGAGGAGGAGGGCGTCGCCGACCCCGACGCCGTCTTCAGCGCGCTGGTCGAGGCGTTCGCGCCGCGCAGCCGAGGTGCCCGCGGCGAACGCTCTACGCCGGCCCACGAGGACCCCGCTCAGGCGGCCGCCGAGCAGCGCTCGGCGACTACGCCGTCGCACGACGAGAGCAAGCCGGTCGGGCCGTAGCCGCCCGGCCGTTTGCCCGGGTTCGAAAGCGGAGAGGTATCGACGCAGAAATGGCGACGCTTCCATACAAGGCCTTGAGGCGCTGCTTGACGTTGCCGCCTGCTCGAGGCCCGTTGTCATCCGCGCTGATCGAGCACTTGACCGAAAAGCCCGGAAGCGCGATGCCGTGGCCTGCGGCGAGGGTCGAGTCACTGGACCCGATCGGCGACGAGGATCTCCAGCTCGCGCTGTACCTCTGCTACGAGCTGCACTACAGCGAGCCTCGTCGGCGTCGATCCGAGCGTGGGAGTGGGATCCGCGGTCTGCTCGGCGTTCCGCGCCGCGCTGGAGCGACCGTTCGAGGCGGCGGTGCGCGAGGGCGTGCCGACGCGCCGAGGGACGGGAGCTGGCGGACGTCGGCTCCGCGCTGCAGCGGATCGTGGCCGCCGACGACGGGCCGCCGCTCTCGCGCTGCGTCGAGACGCGCGCGAGCCTGGACGCAGGTGCGTGAGCTGCTCGTGCACCGCTCCGCGTACCAGCTGAAGGAGGCCGATCCGCATCTCGTGGGCGATCCCGCGGCTCACGGGCGCACCGAAGGCGGCGCTCGTGGAGGTGCAGGCCGACGAGTACGGCGGCGGGCCGCGCCGACCGCATGCACGCCGTCCTGTTCGCGAAGGCGATGGCGGCGACCGGCCTCGACCCGACCTACGGCGCCTACCTCGCGCAGATCCCCGCGATCACGCTCGCGACCGTGAACTTCATGTCGCTGTGCGGGCTGCACCGACGGCTGCGCGGCGCGATCGTCGGCCACCTCGCCGCGTTCGAGATGACCTCCTCGCTGCCCAACCGCCGCTATGGCAACGGGCTGCGGCGCCTGGGCTTCGGCGTCGAGGCGACCGACTTCTTCGACGAGCACGTCGAGGCCGACGCCGTCCACGAGCAGATCGCGGCCTGGGACCTCGCGGGCGGGCTGGCCGCCGCCGAGCCGGAGCTGGCGCCCGACGTCCTCTTCGGCGCCCGCGCGCTGCTTGTGCTCGAAGCGCGTTGGGCGCGCGCACCTGCTGGCGGCGTGGGAGCGCGACGAGCGCTCGCTGTGGCCGCCGCCGGCGTGAGCGACCGGCTGCCGATCTCCTACGTGCTCCCGCTGCGCATGGCCGATGCGGGACCGCGCGCCGAGCTGGCCGCGTACCTGCGCGAGCTGGTCGGCTGGTGTGAGGAGGTGATCGTCGTCGACGGCTCGGCGCCCGAGCTGTTCGCCGGCAACGCGGCGGCGTGGCCGGCCGGCGTGCGGCAGCTCGCGCCCGATCCGGCCCATCGCTGCCTCAACGGCAAGGTCGCGGGCGTTCACACCGGCATCGAGCAGGCGCGGCACGAGCACGTCGTGCTCGCCGACGACGACGTCCGCTACCGCCGGCCCAGCTCGCGCGCGATGGCCGCGCTGCTGGCGGACCACGATCTCGTGCAGCCGCAGAACGTCTTCGATCCGCTGCCGTGGCACGCGCGCTGGGACACGGCGCGCACGCTGCTGAACCGCTCGCTCGGCGCCGACTATCCCGGCACGCTCGCGCTGCGCCGCTCGCGCTTCCTGCGATGGGCGGCTATGACGGCGACGTCATGTTCGAGAACCTCGAGCTGATCCGCACCATGCGCGCAAGCGGCGGACGGATCGTCGCACCGCTCGACCTGCTCGTCGCGCGCCGGCCGCCGACGGCCGCGCACTTCTGGAATCAGCGCGTGCGCCAGGCCTACGACGAGCTGGCACTGCCGGCGCGCTTGGTCTGCTGGCTCGCCGTGGTTCCGCTGACCGTGCTCGCGCTCGCGCGCCGGCGCGCACAATGGCTCGGCTGCGGCGCGCTCGGCGTGGTGGCGCTCGCCGAGCGTGGGCGGCGACGCGGTGGCGGCCGCCAGGCGCTTCCCGCCAGCTCGCTCCCTGCTCGCGCCGCTGTGGGTCGTGGAGCGCGGCGTCTGCATCTGGCTTGCGCTGCTGCAGCGGCTCCGCCACGGCGGCGTCCGCTATGGCGACGTGGTGATCCCTACCGCCGCGCACTCGCTCCGCACGCTGCGCCGCCGCGCGCGCGACGGCGGATCAGCGGCGGGGAGCTGCGACGTCCGCTGACGGCTCGGCCGTCCCGGAGCGGATCGCTCCGCCCCGCTGTCGGCCTGGAAGTCGATCAGCTTGTGCGTCCCGTCGCAGAAGGGCTGTGTCTGCGAGCGCCCGCAGCGGCACAGCGCGATCGTCGCGCGCCGCGTCGCGATGACGTTGCCGTCCTGGTCGATGAGCTCGAACGGCCCGCGCAGCAGGTACGGACCGTCGCGGTACGGCGTGACGCGCGCGACGGTCACGCGACCTGACCAGTCGGCTGTGCCACCCAACAGCTCCTGCACCCCGGCCGCGCCAGCAGGTCGGGATCGGAAGGCGGAGGCAGCTCGGTCTGAAGCCGATCGATGCGCAGGATCATGCGGAGGTCTCCTCGTTTCGTGGCGAACCTCTCCTCTGCCCGATCCGCACCCTCGTAAACGAATGCCGCTGAGCGGTCGCGACGGACGGGAACCGGAGTTCGGTGCGGCGAAACCGGGTACTCCTCTGTGTGTCGGGCGACGGGGAGCTTGCAAGTCAACCCGAGCAAAGGAGGCACATGGACGGTGACATCGACACCGCGAAGGGAAGGATCAAGCAGGCCGCCGACGAGGGCGGCTGAATTTTCAACGAAGGAGACACGATGCTCTGGCTGGTGCTGGGAATCATCCTGCTTGTCGTCGCGATCGCCGGTGGCGCGATCGTGCATCCGATCCTGTTCGCGCTCGCGATCGTCGCGCTCGCGATGTTCTTCTTCGGCCGCTCCGGCCGAACCGTCTAAGAACGTGTTTCAAAATGGGCGAGTCGGATGGCGCGTGGCTCGCGGCCGTTTGCGCGGCTGACGCCCGGCGGCTCGCGATCGGGCTCGGGCTGCGGGTCGTCGGGGATCTCGGGTCCTGTCGGGTCCGGGGAGGGCACGTCGGACTCGCCGGGGTCGGGCTCGACCGGTGACTCGGGGTCGGGCACCTCCGGCGCCGATGGGGTCTCGGCCGGCTGCTCCGGTGGCGCGGGGTCGGCCGGGATGTCCGGGCCGCCAGGAGGTCCGGTCGGCGCCTCCGGCGGCGGCGGGTCCGGGACCTCGGCGGCGGGAACTGCGAGCGTCGACCTCGCGGCTACTGGTTGACGGGCGCCGTGCGGGCCGCTCGTCACCGGGTCCTTCGTCATGCCGTCACTGATCGCCTGTGCCATCGCTCCGCTCCCTTTCGCTCTCGCGTCTGTTCATCAGCTACCCCCCTGCCGGGCGGGCAAACGGAGCGACTGGTCGCAACGTGAACTGCAACCCAACCGGTAGTTCATCGCTGCCCTTCCCGAAGTCACGCGGCCGGGGCGGGACGACCCGCGGCCGGCGCCTCGGGGCTTGCCGCGGGCTCGCCGTGCTTGCGCGCCCGCCACAGCGCCACGGCCAGCGCTCCGAGTCCGACGACCGTCGCCACGAGCCCGACGAGGGCGCCCGCGACGGGGATCAGCGCGAGCAGGCGCAGGATTCCCCAGCCGGCCAGCAGCGCCCACCACGGCGACGTCGACCGGCTGCGCAGCACCCGGCGCCCGACGATCCAGGCCGCCGTCACGTACGCGACGAGCAGAACGGGGATCACGGCCAACAGAAGCGCGACGCCGAACGGGATGCCGACGAGCGTGACGAGCGCCAGGACCGCCAGCAGCGGCACGAGGATCGCGATCGCGACGCCCGCCCCGATCGTGGCGCCGAGGTGCTCGCGCACCGCCCGCTCGGCGGCATAGAGCGCACCCGGGGCCAGCCACACGAGCAGGGCGCCGACGATCAGCGTCGACACCGACACCGCCAGCCACCAGCCGAGCACGCTGACCCACCCCCACCCGCTCGCGGCGTCGGACCAGTCCTCGTTGCTGATCTCGCCGCCCACGCGTGCACCGGGTGCGAGCACGGGACGCTCGTCGCCATAGCGCAGGTCGCCGCCGACGCGCGCCGTCGGGGCAAGGGATGCTCGATCCGACACGGCGATCAGATCGCCGTCGACACGACCGGTGACACGGACCGGCCCGCTGACCGCCACGACGTCGCCCGTGGCGTGCCCGGCGATCGTCACGGCGCCGTCGAGCACGACGACGTCGCCGGCGGTCTGACCCGGCGGCACGACTGCGCCGCCGGTGATCACCACACGGTCGGTCGCGGCGGACGCGCTCCCGGCCGCGAGCAGGAGCGCCAGCAGCAAAGACAGCGACGCGGCAATCATCGCTCGAACAGCCTTGGGCGTGGACATGGGACGCTCCTCAGGCTCGGGTTCGGGCACAGGCTGGCACTCGCTCCTGCACGCCGCAACGGACCGGGCGCGTTCGCCTTCGCTCGGCGTGTCCGCGATGGAGCGCCGCTGTCGATTCCAGCCGTGCGCGGCGAGCGCTGAAGCGCTGCTTCAGCAGCTTTGACCGCCCGCTCCGGGTCGCCTTCAATCGGCCCAGGTACGACCCCGAAGGTGTGAGGTGGTTCGTGGGTGCCGTCGGCCTTCTGTACGTAGGCGCAGTCCTGTTCGTCAACGGGCTGGCGCTGGGCGGGCTCGTGCGGGGCACGTCGATGATCCCGATCAACCTGTTCGTCGGCCTCCTCCAGGTGATCACGCCGCTCTACCTGATCTTCAGCGCCGACGGGGATCAGGCGGTCATCGTCGGCGCGTCGGGCCTGTTCCTGTTCGGCTTCACGTACCTGTACGTGGCGATGAACAACGCCTTCGACCTGGACGGCACCGGCCTTGGCTGGTTCTCCCTCTTCGTGGCCGTCTCGGCGATCGTGTACTCGTGGTGGAACTTTTCGAGCTACAGCGCCCTCACTTCCGATGACGCCGCTGTCGGCGATCTCTTCGGCGTCCTGTGGGCGAGCTGGGCCGTCCTGTGGTTCCTCTTCTTCCTCGTGCTCGGTCTCGGCAAGACGCAGCTGACGACGTTCACCGGCGCCTGGTGCGCTGCTCAAGGGATCTATACCGGGCTCGTCCCGGCCCTCATCCTGCTGAACATCCCCTCCGCGCTGACCTCGACCCTCGCGGTCGTCCTCGCGGCCGTCTCGGCAGGCAGCTTCATCGTCTTCTTCGCGATCTTCAAGCCGCGCTGGAGTCCGGTCCCCGAGGGTCCCACCGCCTACGGGCGGGGAGGCGTGTCCCCGCAGCACTGATCCTGCTCACGACGACTCCGAGGAGCGCCCGACATGCCGCAGAACCTCTTCCCACTCGACAACACCAAGAAGTTCACGGACCAACTGCACGTCGGGCACAACCGTTGGCACCCCGACATTCCCGCTGCTGTGAGCGTCAAGCCGGGCGACGTCTTTCGCGCGGACTGCCGTGAGTGGTTTGACGGCGCGATTCACAACGACGACTCCGCGGACGACGTCCGCAACGCCCCGCTTCCAGGGGTGCACGTCCTCAGCGGGCCGTTCCACGTCGAGGGCGCCGAGCCCGGCGACCTGCTCGTCGTCGACATCCTTGAGATCGACGCCTGCGACCAGGAGGACGAAGGGCCGCTCTCCGGAATGGGCTGGGGCTACACGGGCGTCTTCGCCAAGAAGAACGGCGGCGGCTTCCTGACCGACCGCTTCCCCGACGCCTACAAGGTGATCTGGGACTTCGAGGGCGACGTTGCCACCTCGCGCCACATCCCGGAGTGCTCCTACGTCGGGATCCACCACCCGGGCCTGATGGGCACCGCGCCGTCGGCGGAGCTGCTCGCGCGGTGGACGAAGCGTGAGACCGACCTGATCGCGACCGACCCCGACCGTGTCCCGCCGCTCGCGCTGCCGCCGTTGCCGGACAGCGCCATCCTCGGGTCGCTCAACGGCGACGGCGAGTTCGCCCGCGTCGCGAGCGAGGCCGCCCGCACCGCCCCGCCGCGCGAGAACGGCGGCAACCAGGACATCAAGAACTTCACCGCCGGGACGCGGGTCTTCTACCCCGTCTTCGTCGAGGGAGCGAAGCTGTCGTTCGGCGATCTGCACTTCTCCCAGGGCGACGGCGAGATCACGTTCTGCGGTGCGATCGAGATGGGCGGATTCATGGACCTGCACGTCGACCTGATCAAGGGCGGCATGGAGACGTACGGCGTCACCGAGAACGCGATCTTCATGCCGGGCCTGCGCGACCCGCAGTACTCCGAGTGGATCGCCTTCTCCGGCGTGTCGGTCGATTTCGAGGGCAGGCAGCACTACCTCGACTCGCAGCTCTCCTACGCGCGCGCCTGTCACCACGCAATCGACTACTTGATGAAGTTCGGCTACACCGACATCCAGGCGTACATGATCCTGGGCTCCGCGCCGATCGAGGGACGCTTCTCCGGCGTCGTGGACATCCCGAACTCGTGCGCGACCGTCTACATCCCGCGGCGGATCTTCGACTTCGACGTCGCCCCGTCGAGCGCGAGGCCGCATCAGGTGACGCAGGGCGTGCGGGTGCCCGTCTCCGCCAACTGACGCCACGGACATGGCGATCTACGAGTACCGCTGCGAGCAGCACGGCGCCTTCGAGGTGATGCGCGCGATCGGCACGGCTCCCGCGTCGATCGCGTGCCCGGTCTGCGAGCACGAGGCGAGGCGCGTGTTCTCGAAGCCGATGATCACGTCCACGCCGTCGGAGCTGACGGCCGCGATCGACCATGCGGAGAGGACCCGCGACGAGCCGGATCTCGTCACCTCGCTGCCGCCGGCGGGCGCGCGCCGGCGGACGCCCGTGCTGCCGTTGACGCCGACGCTGCGCCGTCTCCCCCGGCCTTGAACCGGCGGCCGGCTACGCCGCGTGGTGGCGGCGCCCGCGCGACGACGGCGGACGCAGCGGACCCAGCTCGTCTCGCAGGACCCAGAACACCAGCGCGTCGTGATCGCCGACGTTGGACCAGCCCGTCACACCGCTCCACTCGACCAGCAGCGCCTCGCCCTGCCGCAGGACCGGTCGCCCGGTCGGGAGGACGACCTGCACCAGGCCCGCAGCGACCGCGATCAGCTCGACGCCCTCGTGCGCCTCGGGCGCGCGCACGCTCTGGCCGGGCGACAGGAACGAGAGGCGGGCGCGAAGCCCGACCTGGGGATCGTCGAGCAGCGGAGCCAGCCGGGCCGCGGCGTCGTCGCGCCGGGTCCGGCGGGCCAAGCGGTAGCCGAGCGCGATCTCGCCGCGCAGCAGCTCGTCAATCGTCATGCCCAGCCGCGACGTGAGCTCCAGCAACGTGTCCAGCGCGAGACCGCGGCGCCCCCGCTCGGCCTGTGAGATCGCGCTGGCCGAGACGCCCGCCAACTCGGCGAGCTCGCCTTGGCTGAGGTGACGCTGGATGCGAATCGCGCGCAGCGCCGCCCCGAGCCGCGCGGCCGTCGGCGCCGGCTCCAGCTCGGTCCTGCGGCCGTTGCCGCGGACGTGGAGCACGCTGCCCTGCACGCCCTGCGGGCGCCCCTCCGCCTTCGCAATCCGGAGCCGGCCGGCGGTGAGGACGACGACGCACTGGGTGGCGGCGTCTACGGCCTGGCGCAGCTGCGCGGAATGGCGACCAGGAGTGAGCGACCAGTACCCGACCGACCAGAAGCCGAGCAGCAGCGGACACGCGCGCGTGAAGAAGCGCTGCGCGATGCCGTGCCCCCAGCGGTCGCTCAGCGCGTCCAGCGAGTCGAACACCACCAGCGAATGCGGCACGCGTTGGAGGTACTCGCGCACGGCGCTCAGCAGCTCGCCGGCGTTCTCGATCGCATGTGCCCCACCCACCCGCGCATCGAGCACGTCGACGCCGGGATAGGCCGCTCGCAGCTCGGCGGGCTCGCCTTCCAGCTTCACGAACAGGACCCGGCTGAACTGCTCGCGGGCGCGCATTAGCGCGGTGACGAACGGGGCCAGCGAGCCGCCCTCCTCGATCTCCCAGACGACGTTGTCGCCCCAGAAGAGGCCGCCCAGCGCGTCGTCGAGCTCAGTCACACCCGTTGACGCGGTGTCCTTCAACGCGCTCGCGGGGCGGTCGGTGACGTGGCTGGTCGGCGTCCAGCGAGCATACGCTCGCTGCAGCCGGACCACTACAGGGTTTCGGCGCCGACTTGCTGCGAGCGTGGTGCCAGCGCCCTTGGCAGCGTGCGTGCCGTGCGCGACGCTGCCCTCATGAGCACGTCACCGGCTTCGTGCCATGTGACGGTCGACCGCGTGCGTCGTGAGTTGGGCGAGCGCGGTCCCGATCAGCGCGCCGGCGACGACGTCGCCGGGGTAGTGGACGCCGGTGTGCACGCGCGAGTAGGCGACGAGGACAGCCAGGCCGCGCAGCGGGATCGCGGCGGACGGAAGCACATGGCCGACGCCGGTCGCGAAGGCGAACGCGGCGGCGGAGTGGCCGGAAGGAAACGAGGTGGAGGCCGGCATCCGCACGCGACGGACGACGGGGACCTGTTCGGCTACGCGGTCGGGACGCCGCCGACCACCGAGTGGCTTGGCTGCGAGGTTGACGACGCTCGCCGTGACGCCCACCGAAACGAGGCCGTGGGCTGCGGCCCGACGCCCACGGCGCCCGCTCGCGGCCAGCACGGCAGCCGCGCAGAGCGACAGGCGGGAGTAGTCGGCGGCCCGCGAGAGCCTGGCCATGGCACGGTCGAGCGCGGGCGTCGCGGTCTGTGCGATCGCCGCGTACAGCGCGACGTCGATGCGCTCGGCGTCCCGCAGCCAGCGAGCGGGTCCCGGCGGCGGCATGACGGGGCGGTCCGGATCGGAGTCCACGTGGACGTGATCCTATGAGCCGCCGGCGCTCGGCCGCGATCGGCGCGCTGCTGCTCTTCCTCGGCGGGTTGGGTCTCGCGGTCGTCGTCGCGGTGCAGGAATTCCCGCGCGGCCTGCTCGCGCTCGTCTGCGTGACCGTCGCGGCGGCTGCCGCGTGGTTCGGCGTCCTGCGGACCGGGCCGCTCCGCGCCGCCGGCCTGCTGGTCGGCGCGCTGGGGCTCGCCGCGGCAGTCCTGCTGGTGGCGTCGGACCGCCTGCTCGAGGAGGTGCTGGTCGTCGCCGCGCTCGTGCTGAGCGGTGCCTTGGGACGTGCGGCGTTCGTCGTCCGCGTGCGTCTGCCCGGGCGGCCCGCCCCACGACGACCGGTGCTGTTCTTCAACCCGAAGTCCGGCGGCGGCAAGGCGCAGCGGTTCTCGCTCGGAACCGAGGCGCGGGCGCGCGGGATCGAGCCGATCGAGCTGCACGCCGGCGAGGATCTGGAGGCGCTCGTGCGCGACGCTGTCGCCGGCGGTGCCGACGGGCTGGCGATGGCCGGCGGCGACGGCTCGCAGGCCGTCGTAGCCGCCATCGCGGCGGAGCTGCGCCTGCCGTACGCCTGCGTGCCGGCCGGGACGCGCAACCACTTCGCGCTCGACCTCGGCGTCGATCGAGACGACGTCGTCGGGGCGCTCGACGCGTTCGTCGACGGCGGCGAGCGCAGCGTCGATCTCGCCGAAGTCAACGGGCGCGTGTTCGTCAACAACGTCTCGCTCGGGCTTTACGCCGCGGCCGTCCAGCGCGAGGGCTACCGCGACGCGAAGCTGCGGACCCTGCTCGACACGGTGCCCGACGTGCTCGGCCCGGGTGGAGGCGGGCTCGACCTGCGCTGGACGGGGCCCGGCGGGCACGAGCACGCTTCCGGAGCCGCGATCCTCGTCTCGAACAACCGCTACCGGCTGGGCCGCGCGGTCGGCTCCGGCACGCGCCCGCGCATCGACGACGGACTGCTCGGGATCACGATCGCGGGCGCCCCAACCGACGGTCGCGCTCGCCGTCTGCAGCGACCGTGGCGGGAGTGGACCGCGCCCGCCTTCGAGGTCGCTGCCGACCACACCGTGCCCGCCGGCATCGACGGCGAGACGGTGCGGCTGGAGCCGCCCTTGCGGTTCCAGATCCGCCCCGGCGTCCTGCGCGTGCGCATCGCGCGCCGCCATCCCGGCGCGTCGCCGTCGGCCTCACTGCCCGAGGGACTTGCCCAGAGCGCCCGCGCGCTCGCCCGGATCGCTGTCGGGCGCACGGCTCCCATCTTCTCGACCCAATCCACGACGAAGGAGATCTGATGGACATCTTCTCGGTAGAGCAGAAGGAGCGCGTCGGGCGCGAGGAGGCCGCGGCGCGGCTGCACAGCCTCGCCGACATGCTCGCGCGCCACAACGACATCGAGTTCGAGCGCGGCGGCATGCGGTTCACCGTGCACGTGCCCGACGAGGTCGACCTCAAGATCGAGCTCGAGGTGGAGAGCGACGAGCGCGAGCTGGAGATCGAGTTGACGTGGTGACGCGGACACGGCGCAGCGCCGCTCGTCGCGGCCCCGGTCCACGCGTAAGCTGACAAAAGGGCTCGCCGAGCCCGGCGACCCGGACGGTGAAGAAGGGAGCGGACGCCATGGCAAACGTCCTCTGCGTTCTGTACGACGACCCCGTCGACGGATACCCGCCGACCTACCCCCGCGACGCGATCCCGGAGATCGCTCGCTACCCCGGCGGCATCACGACGCCGACGCCCGAGCGGATCGACTTCACTCCGGGCGAGCTGCTCGGCTGCGTCTCAGGCGCGCTCGGGTTGCGCAGGTTCCTGGAGGAGGCCGGGCATGAGCTGATCGTGACGTCGGACAAGGACGGGCCCGACTCCGTCTTCGAGCTCGAGCTGCCAGATGCCGACGTGGTGATCTCGCAGCCGTTCTGGCCGGCCTACCTGACGGCGGAGCGGATCGCGAAGGCGCCGCGGCTGAAGCTGGCGGTGACGGCCGGGATCGGCTCCGACCACATCGACCTCGACGCGGCGATCGAGCACGGCGTGACCGTCGCCGAGGTTACGTACAGCAACAGCATCAGCGTCTCCGAGCACGTCGTGATGATGATCCTCACGCTCGTGCGCAACTACCTGCCGTCGTATCGGTGGGTGCTCGACGGCGGCTGGAACATCGCCGACTGCGTGTCGCGCTCCTACGACCTGGAGGGCATGCAGGTCGGCACAGTCGGCGCCGGGCGGATCGGCTCCGCCGTGCTGCGGCGGCTCGCCCCGTTCGACGTCCAGCTGCACTACACCGACCAGCACCGCCTGCCGGCCGAGGTCGAGCGCGGGCTGGGCGTCACCTACCACGACACGACCGAGTCGCTCGTGCGCGAGTGCGACGTCGTGACGATCAACGCCCCGCTGCACCCCGGCACCGAGGGCCTCTTCGACGACGAGCTGATCGGCAAGATGAAGCGCGGCGCGTATCTCGTGGACACCGCGCGCGCCAAGATCTGCGACCGCGACGCGGTCGTGCGGGCGTGCGAGAGCGGGCAGCTCGCGGGCTACGCCGGGGACGTGTGGTACCCGCAGCCGGCGCCGCCCGACCACCCGTGGCGCACGATGCCCTGGCACGGCATGACGCCGCACATCTCCGGCTCGAGCCTCTCGGCGCAGGCGCGCTACGCGGCCGGCACGCGCGAGATCCTCGAATGCTTCCTCGAGGGCCGCCCGATCCGCGAGGAGTACCTGATTGTCGAGGGCGGCAAGCTCGCAGGCGCCGGAGCGCACGCGTACACCGTGAAGACCACATAAGACAAGCAAGCTGAAGTGCTCGCGGGTAACCCAGCGGCCGGTTTGGGTTTGATGGAGGCGATGGACGAGCGGTTCGAGCCGAACCCAACCCTGCGCCGCCGCCGTGCGGGTGCGATCGCCGTGCGGGCGGCGGCCTCGCTGGCGGTCGCCGCGGGCGCCGCGGTCTGGCTGTTCGTCGCCGCGGTGCTGTTGGCGCTGCGTTGCGACGACGGCTGCTCCTCCCCGGCCGACGCCGACCGCTGGCAGTACGCGGGGCAGTTCTGGATCGCCGCCGTCGGGATCGGTTGCTGCCTCGCGGGCCTTGCCCTGGGCTTCACCCGCCGCCGGCGCCTGTCCTGGCGGCTGCTGGGCGCCGCCGTGGTGCTGGTGGCGGTGTGGTGGACGTTCATCCAGGAGTCCAGCCTGTAGGCGCCGCCCCCGTGGTTACGATGCGACCCGTGCCCAAGCTCCGCGCCGCCGTCGTCGCGCTGCTCGCAGCGCTGCTCGTCCTCCCCGCCGCCGCGCACGCGAAGCTCCCGTCGTCGATCGAGGCGACCGTCGCGCCGAGCGGCAACGCGACGGTCGGGTCGCCGACGCTGTCGCCGACGATGACGTCGATGACCGTGGACGTGGCGCCCGCGAAGCCGAAGGACGAGCAGTTCTTCGAGAACATGCAGGTCGTGCTGTCGCTGCAGCCGTCGCCCGGCAAGCGGCTGCTGTTGTGCATCGGGCTCTACATCAACGTGGCCCACGGCATCGACGAGAGCGCCGAGCTGCAGTTCCCCGCAGAGGTCCACCCGCTCGCGGTGCTGCTGCTGACGGCCTGCCTGGAGCAGGCCGCGGCGATCGACCGCGCCGCGCAACAGGCCAAGGCGGCCGCCACGGCCGTCGCCGCCCGAGCCGCCAAGTGCCCCCAGCTCGCGACACAGGTCGGCGCGACCTTCATGCGCGTCGGCAAGCAGTACAAGGGGACGATCTCCGGCACCCCGGCCAAGCTCAAGCAGCGCGGCCGGCTGAAGGTCACCTGCACCCGCAAGGGCAGCGGCATGACGCTCAAGTTCCGGCCCAGGGCCAAGGGCAAATCCCTCCGCAGCGTCGTCGGTCCACGCCTCCAGGTCGGCGTCTACAACCCGCTCGACGCCGCCGGCTCAGGCACCCTGAAGCTCACGTTCCGGCGCTAGCCTGAACGCCATGCCCACCTGGGACGACGTCCGCCGGATCGCGCTGTCGCTGCCGGAGACGAGCGAGCGGCCTTCGCATGACAGCCTCGCGTTCTGGCGGGTGCGCGACAAGGGGTTCGTGTGGGAGCGGCCGTTGCGGCCGGCGGATCTGAAGGCGCTGGGCGACGCCGCGCCGACGGGTCCGATCCTCGGCGCGCGGGTGGAGCACCTCGTGGCAAAGGAGGCGCTCCTCGCCGACGACCCGGACGTGTACTTCACGACGCCGCACTTCGACGGGTACCCGGCGGTGCTGGTGCGGCTGGACCGGATCGGCGACGAGGAGCTGAATGAGGTGATCGTGGAGGCGTGGCTGTGCCGCGCACCAAAGCGGCTGGTAAAGGCCTACCTCGACG
The DNA here is from genome assembly GCA_963774115.1 of uncultured Actinomycetes bacterium. Taxonomy (GTDB): domain Bacteria; phylum Actinomycetota; class Thermoleophilia; order Solirubrobacterales; family Solirubrobacteraceae; genus Conexibacter. The sequence goes on from CAVZDN010000002.1 coordinate 361,717, forward strand.
AGTCCCAGCCCTCCGCGTAGCGCAGCGACCCCGGCGTCGTCAGCAGCTCGCCGGTCTCCAACAGCGTCTTGAGGCCCGAGAGGATCATCGGCCAGCCGCCGTACAGCTCGCCGTTGGCACCCTCGCGCAGCTGGTCGTGCGTGACGGTCAGCCGGCAGGAGTCGCCGACCGGCTCGATCTCCCAGGTGACGCGCGAGGTCCCTTCGGCCTTCACCTCGTCGCTCCACAGCGCGTTGAAGCTCTGTACGAGCCGGCGCGGCGGATCAACCTCGAGGTTCTCGCCCTCGGAGACGCGGAAGCCCGCCCCGGGATGGACGGCTTCGTAGCTGGAGCCGGGCGCCCAGTCGGAGCTGACGCCGACCCCGAACGAGTACTTCCGGCGCATCTGCTCGTCCGTGATCGCCTCCCACAGCCGCTCCGGCGTCGTCTTGATGTAGATCTCGAACACCTTCTCCATGACGTCCTCCTCGAGGGATCGCTTGAGGCCCGTGAGCGTCGCCGCCCACGGCTCCGTGTACTTGCTGACCCAGCGGTCGTGGACGAGCCGGATCGGAACGGGGTTGAGGAAGTGCAGCTTCTCGCGGCCGCGCTTCCTGGCGACCACGAGGCCGGCCTCCTCCAGCACCTTGAGGTGCTTCATGACGCCGAAGCGGGTGATCGGCAGCCGTGCCTCCAGCGCGCTCAGCGTCTGCCCGTCCTGTGTGAACAGCGCGTCGAGCAGGCTCCGGCGCGTCGGGTCTGCAAGCGCTCGGAACACTGCGTCCATGGGGCGAGAATAGGTGACCTTTTGGTCACATGTCAAGCGGACACGCCCAGCTGGCGCACGCTCACTCCCCCAGCTCGACCCCCGTGCCGATCGGCAGCCACTGCGCGCGCTCGCGCACGTCGGTCGGCGCGCCGGCAAGCTCGCGCTCGATCGCCGAGCGCCCCTGACGGAAGTGCTTCCAACCCTCGTAGTGGATCGGGACGATCGTGCGCGGCTTGATCAGGCCGCACAGCTCGACGGCGTCGCGCGCCGTCATCGTGTACCGCACGGGCCCTGAGACGGGGAAGCGCACGCCGCCGAGGTGGATCACCGCGGTGTCGACGTCGAGCTTGTCGGCGACCTCGCGCACGCCGTCGTACAGGACGGTGTCGCCGGAGATCCACAGCACGCCGTGCTCCTGACCCTCCCAGCGCAGCGCGAAGCCGATCACGTCGCCGACAATCGGCCGGCTCAGCGGCGGACCATGGCGGCACGGCGTCGCGGTGATCTCGATCGTTGGGCGGCCGGGCGCCTCCAGCCGCGTCGTCTGCCACGGCGCGAGCCCGCGGGCGTTCCCGCCGAGCCGCTTCGCGCCCGGAACCGTCGTCACCACCGCACCAACCGACGGCAGCAGCGCACGTCCCGCCGGATCGAGGTTGTCACCGTGGTGGTCGTGGCTCAACAGGACCGCGTCGAGCGGCAGCAGGTCCGCCGCCGGGATCGCCGGGCCGGCCAGCTTGCGCGACATCGTGCCCCAGCCGAAGAAGTACCGCTTGCCCGCCGGATCGAACGTCGGGTCGGTCAGCAGCCGCCAGCCGCCGACCTCGATCAGCGCCGTCGGCCCGCCGACGTGGGTGATGCGGACGCCCTTCACCTGCGCGACCGTATCCGACCGGGCAAGCAAGCCGCCGCACTTCACCGGGTATACGTTCCACTCCCCACCCCGCAGCCAAAGGAGCCACCCATGGGACAGCCGGTCGTGCACTTCGAGATCATCGGGAAGGACGCGGAGGCGCTGCAGCGCTACTACGGCGAGCTGTTCGGCTGGGATGTCGACGCCGGCAACCCGATGCGATACGGGATCGTGCAGCGCGAGGGGAACCTCTCGCCCGAGGGCGTCGGCATCGGCGGCGGGATCGGAACGGGACCGGAGGGCCACCCGGGCCATGTCACCTTCTACGTGCAGGTGCCGGACGTGGAGGTCGCGCTGGCGAAGGCGGAGAGCCTCGGCGGAACGCGCATGATGGGTCCCGAGAAGGTGATGGAGAACGTCGAGATCGGCCTCTTCAGCGATCCGGAGGGCCATGTGATCGGCCTCCTGAAGGCCGTCGAGATGTAGCGCGACGGCTTGGCGGGAGGACGGCGCGCTACCCTTGAGGAGGATTCACCTCGCGCTGGACCTCCCGCTCCCCTGTCAGCGCATGGCCGATCTCCGGTGGGAAGCGGATTGAGGAGTTGCCGTGATGGCAATCAGCAGCAGGTCATCCACGCCCACCGCAAAGCAGACCGCCGCCGCCGAGCGGATCGAGGGCTTCGCCGCTGAGCAGCGTCGCCTGAAGGAGGCCGCCGCGGGCCGCCGCGCCGAGGCAGCCGAGCGTGCCGACGCCGGTTTCTCCGCCGCCGCCCCCGCGAGCACCCCGGCTCCGCGGCGCCGCAACAAGTACCTGTCCTGAGCGCCGCCGCGCCGGTGACTCAGGCGAGCCCGAAGCGCGCGAAGTAGCCCAGCGGGCTGCCGAGGCGCCGTTCGAAGCGCAGCCGCGAACGCTCCGCCCGCGCCTGCAGTTTGCCCGGGCTGACCCAGTGTGGGTCGCCGAACAGCTCGCCGACGACGACGCGCCCCTGTGGCTTGACGACACGCGCCAGCTCGCGCAGCGCAGCCTCCTGGTCGGGGATCTCCCCGAGCACGGTCGTCAGGTAGGCGGCGTCGAAGGTCTCGTCTTCGTACGGCAGCGCCTGCGCGTTGCCCTGCGTCGGCACGATGTTCGAGAGGCCCCGCTCCCCTGCTCGCCGCATCGTGTGGTCGAGCATGTCCTGCTGCAGGTCAAAGACGTCGAGCCGGCCGTCGGGAGCGATCCAGCCGGCCGTCTCCAGTGCGTAGTAGCCGGTGCCCGGCCCGACCTCGAGGATCCGCTCGCCCGGCTGCGGCGCGAGGATCTCGCGCAGGCGCGGACGCGTGATGAATGGGTGCGGCGCCTCGACCCAAAAGCGCTGGTTGTATGGGCAGGCCGAGGGGTTCCGGCGCCACCACAGCGCGGCGCCCACGACGGTCGCGCCACCGACCGCTGCTGCTCGCTTGAGCGTTCTCATGCCGGCCAGTCTTGCATACCCGTGCGGGGTATCGCGCCAGATCGCGGACCAGCCGCGCCGGCACAGGCGAAAAGACGGCGCGGACGCAAATCCCCACGGTAAGCGTCCCGCGCCTCGTGCGGCTCAGGTACGGTCCGCGCGGGATGTCCGCATCGCGCGACGACGCCGACGCGCTGCGCGGCCTCGAGGCCGTCGCGCTCGGCCTGCCTGCGGGGCTGGAGCTGGAGTGGCTCGGCGTCTCCGGCTACCGCATGACATACGAGGGCGTGACGCTGTTCATCGACCCGTACGTCTCGCGCGTCCCGCTGCGCAGCCTGCTGATGCGGCGCCGTGCGCTGCCCGACCCGACGTTCCTCGACCGCTACGCGAGCGTCGTCGGCGACGTCGCGGGCGTGCTCGTCGGCCACACGCACTTCGACCACGCGCTCGACGCGCCGGAGATCGCGCGCCGCTTCCACGCGCCCGCGTACGGATCGGCATCGCTCGGGACGCTGATGCGGCTGCACGGGCTCGGCGGACTGGCGGTCGAGGTGGAGCCCTACCGGCGCTACGAGATAGGGCCGTTCGTCGTGTCCTTCACGCCGAGCGCGCACTCGAAGCTGATCCTCGGCCGCAGAGTGCCGTTCGACGGCGAGCTGACGTGCGACCACCTGCACGGCCTCACGCCCGGCGCCTATCGCTGCGGACAGGTGTGGGGCATCCGCATCGAGGTCGCCGGCACGAGCTTCTACCACCAGGGCAGCGCGAACCTCGTCGACGCCGCGCTCAAGCCCGAGTCCGTCGACGTCTTCCTCGCCGGTGTCGCCGGGCGCAGCGTCACCCCCCGCTACTGGCAGCGCGTGCTGCCGCGGCTGGATCCGCGTGTCGTCGTCCCGACGCACTACGACAACTTCTTCAAGCCGCTCGGCGGCCAGTTCGACTTCATCCGCAAGGTGAAGCTCGGCCAGGTGCCCGACGAGGTCCATGCCGTCAGCCGCGACGCGACCGTCGCCGCGCTGCCGCGTGTGGACGCCTGACGCGCCGGCTGTACGGTTGGCGCCGTGCGCCCTGAGGATCGCGAGCTGATCGACCGCTTCGCCCACGCGCGCGCCGACGCGGGACTGGCGCTGCTGGAGGGCTTCCACGCGCTCAAGCACGCGCTGCGCTTCGGAGCCGACGTCGAGCTGGTCGTCGCAACCGACCCGGATGCGCTGGAGCAGATGGCCGCCGAGCTGGCGCCCGACCTCGCCGGGCGCTTCGTAGCGCTCGCCCAGCCGGTCGACGCCGAGCGGCTGACACAGCTCGCCCCGCGCGCGCCGCGTACGCAGGTGCTGTCGATCGCCCGGCGCCCGGCGTTCGATGCCGCGCGGCTGCGCGCGGGCGACAACCCGATCGTCCTACTGGAGGACCCGCGCGACCTCGGGAACGTCGGCGCGGTCGTCCGCGTCGCCGCCGGCGCGGACGCAGACGCCGTCGTCACGACCGGCACCCACGACCCGTGGGATCCCGCCGCCCTGCGCGGATCGGCCGGCCTCCACTACGCGCTGCCCGTGGGCCGCGACGACGCCTTCGACCCGGGCCCCCGCCCGCTGCTCGCGCTCGACCCCGACGGCGACGTGCTCGATCCGGCCGCGCTGCCGCCGAACGCCGTGCTGGCCTTCGGCACCGAGCGCCACGGCCTCAGTGACGCGCTGCTCGCCCGCGCCGACCAGCGCCTGCGGATCCCCATGCGCGCCGGCGTCTCCAGCCTCAACCTCGCGACGTCCGTCTCCGCGGTGCTGTTCGCGTGGCGTCTTACGGTCCCCCGACACGATTCTTAGCCGCCTCTCAGTCCCGCCTGGTGCCATGCACGTGGTTCCGTTCCGTCAACCACGAAGGAGCACGAATCCGTGAACCGCAGACTGAAGCGCAACGTCGCGATCGGCGCCGTGGGCGCGCTGGCCGTGGCGGGCGGCGGCGCGGCGTATGCCGCGACCGGTGCCAACGACCCGCAGGACGCGCTCCTCAACGACGCGGCCGAGCGGCTGGACGTGAGCCCGGAGAAGCTGCGCTCCGCGCTGGAGGGCGCGTTCGGCGACCAGCTCGACCAGGCCGTGGAGGACGGCAAGCTGACGCAGAAGCAGGCCGACGCGATGAAGAAGCACATCGCCGAGGGTGGTCTGCCACCGCTCGGCGGTCCCCCGCGCGGCGCGCGGTTCGAGCTCCACGCCGGCGGGCCGGGACTCCACGCCCGGGGCATGATGCTCGGCCCAATCGGTCCCGGCGCCGACGCGGCCGCGAAGTACCTCGGTCTCTCCCAAGCCGAGCTGCGCACGCAGCTGCGCAAGGGCAAGTCGCTCGCCTACGTCGCCAAGACGCAGGGCAAGTCGGTCGACGGGTTGGAGCAGGCGATCGTCGACGCGGCGAAGGCCGACCTCGACAAGGCCGTCGCGGCCGGTGACCTGACGCAGAAGCAGGCCGACGAGATGCTGAAGGGCCTCACCGAGCACGTCGACGAGCTGGTGCAGGGCAAGGGCCCCGGGCCCGGCGGCCCGTGCGGTCCAGGCGGTCCCGGCTTCGGCCCGCCGCGCGACATGCAGCGCGGCGGCTCCTCGGGCGGCTCCGACGAGAGCGGCTCCTCCACCACACCCGGCAGCTTCCAAAGCGCGCCGTCCGCGGCATCCGGCTCGGTCTGAGCCAGCCGGTACGCGACGGAGACGCCCCCTGATCCTGCGCCCGCTCCGTGTGGCGGGCGTGGGATCGGTGCGGCACCGTCCTGTCTGATGGTCGTCCTGCGACCATCAGACAGGACGGCTGTGCCTGCGAAGCTGCGCAGGTGCTGCGACGAGTCACCTGGCTGGGTCACGCCACCGTCCTGATCGAGGCGGGCGGTGCTCGCCTGCTCACCGACCCGGTGCTGCGCGGACGCATCGGGCACCTGCGGCGCCACGGTCCAGCCCCAGGGGCGATAGACCCGGTCGACGGCGTGCTGATCTCGCACGTCCACCGCGACCACCTCGACCGTCCGTCGCTGCGTGCGCTGGCACGCGAGCCCACTGCGGCGGTCGTCCCGCGCGGCGCGGCGCCGCTCCTGCACGGACTGCCGTTCGGCACGATCCACGAGACCGCCGCCGGCGAGACGGTTCGCGTCGGGAGCACGGACGTGCGCGTCGTCCCGGCCTGGCATCCGGCGCGCCGCGGCCCCCGCAGCCCACGCCTCGACGCGCTCGGCTTCGTCGTCGAGGGGATCTGGTTCGCCGGTGACACGGACTACGACGAACGGATGGACGAGCTGCGCGGCACCGTCGACGTCGCGCTCGTGCCGATCTGGGGTTGGGGTCCCTCGCTCGGGCCCGGTCACCTGGACCCGGCGTCCGCTGCCCGCGCGGTCGCGCTCGTGGCGCCCCAGACCGCGATCCCGATCCACTGGGGCACGTTCCTGCCGCTCGGCACGCACCGCCGCCACCGCGAGGTGCTGAGTGCGCCAGCGCGCTCGTTCGCCGATCAGGTCGCGCGCGTCGCGCCGTCGGTGCGCGTCGCGACGCTCGCGCCGGGCGAGGCACTCGCGCTGTAGCCGTCCTGCCCCAGCAGCGCCAGCCATCCGGTCAGGACGCAGTGCACCGCCTCGGCCCCGACGACGTCCTCCTCCGGCCACGGGAGGTCGTCCGGGTGCAGCACGAACGGGTGTGACTGACCGCCACCGAGACCCCCGTGCGAGCCGACCAGCTCCTCGAACGCGGCGACCTCGTCCATGTCGGCCCAGTAGGTGCTGTTGAGGACGAGGTCGGGACAGTGTGGGAAGGCGTCGGTGCGGCGTACATGGTTACCCGCGCGCGGACCATACGGCGCCAGTGGATTCGCCCCCTCCACGCGGTCGTGGTCGAGCAGACAGCGCCCGTTCGGCCCCAGCACGACCGCGCCGTCGCGCTCAGAGCGCACGAGCACGAAGCCGACCCCGGGGTGGGTGCGCAGCGCCTCGATCAGCCCGGGACGCCGCGCCTCAATCTGCTCCAGCGTCACGCGCCCCGGCTCGCGCGGGAAAGACACAAGGCCGAGGTTGCCGGAGGCCATCACGGCGATCTCGGGCAGCTCGTCGCCCGCTTCCAGTTCAGGCACGTCGCCGTTGCCGTCGCGCGCACCGGCGAGTGCCTTTGCCGTGCGCCCGGTCACGCTCGGCCGCGCCGCCAGCTCGGTCAGGCCGGCCGTGATCTGGCCCGCGCCCTCGTCGCTGCCGCCCGTCTCGGCGACCACCTCGCCCCCGCCGCCGTGGCGTTGCACCAGTTGCTCCAGCGTCTCGCCGTAGCGCTGCAGGAACGTCGCGCCCTGGCTCTGGCCGTGGTCGGAGAGGACGACGAGCCGGTAGGGGCGCGGGGCGTGCTCGACCGCGCTCGCGATCCGCGCGATCGCGCGGTCCACCCGCCGCAGCACCGCCAGCGTGTCCGGCCGCTCGACGCCGGAGTGGTGGGCGACCTCGTCGTAGGCGAGGAACGTCGTGTAGACGACCGGCCGCCCCGCGAGCAGGTCCCCGGTCACCGCCGCGACCAGGAGGTCGCGCTGCACGACCGTCGCGAACGCGCGCACGAGCGCGTAGGAGAAGCCGCGGTGGATCCGCGGCAGCACGTCGCGGCGGCGCTGCTGGGTCGCGGCCCGCGCTCGCCGCCACCTCGCCGAGCGAGCGCAGCAGCGTCGCGCGACGCCGTACGGGCTCGGCGAAGTAGGCGAAGTAGTCCTGCCCGAGCCGCCCGTCGCGCTTGCGGTCGAGCACTGTGCTCATCGTCAGCATGCTGTGCGGCGCGTCGCCGGAGAGGATGTTGGCGCGGCTGGCGCCGTCGGCGTGCAGCAGCCCGCGGCCGTTGGAGCGCCGCCGCTCCAGCTCGGCCGCGTCGCGCGGGCGGTTGGTGACGATCGCCTGGCCGCGGTCCTTCTCCTACCAGCGGAAGGCGGGCATGTCGTCGTTGCTGCCCTGCAGGATGCCGGCCTGGCAGGCGCCGGTCTGCGAGGACCAGTCGGTCTCCCAGCGCCGCAGCTTGTGCGTGCCGCCATGCACCCAGCGCGCCAGCGCCGGCGCGTTGCCGTCGCGCAGCGCGCGCTGCAGCACGTCGTGCGCGAGCCCGTCGATCTCCAGGAAGAGGATCCCCGGCACGTCGCTTCGCACCGCCAGCTTCGTGCGCTTGAGCTGGCGCACGACGACATGGCGGTGCCAGAGGTCACCGTTGTCGAGCGCCAGCAGCCCGCTGGCGGCGCTCGTCAGCAGCGTCATCGACAGCGTCACGGCCAGCGCGCTGCCGAAGTCCTGCACGTGCACGCCGTAGTCGAAGCCGGCGATCGCGAGCAGCACGAGCGCGTTGAGCGCGAGCGCGCCGAGCCCGAGCGTCGCGACCGTGAACGGCAGCGCGAAGCGGATCATCAGCGGCCAGATCAGCGCGTTCGCGAGCCCAAGTGCAACAGCCAACACCAGCGCTGCACCGAATCCGTCCGTGCTGAAGCCCGGCAGGATCTCCCCCAGCAGCAACAGCGCGAGCGTGTCGAGCAACACGACGGTCGCAAGCCGGCTGAGCAGGCGGGGCGCGCGCATGCGGCGAGTCATCCCCATCAGCGCCTGTGTCATCGCAAGCGCACCCCGTCTATAGGATGGAATCCAGATTCATGGCCTCGGCTCGGGATGCGCCGAGGTCGACCGCGTCTCGGGGAGGAGACCAGATGGATGACATTCTGATCGCATGGGCGATCTCGGCTGTCGTGATCGTGCTGCTGACGGGAGTGCTCGGAAGAACGATGACCCCGCCGCGAGGACCGCTCGGGGTCCTGATCGACGGTCGTGGGCGCTACAGCCTGACGCACTTCCAGATCGTCGTATGGAGCCTCGTGATCGTGTCCCTGATCGAGCGGGATTCTCTGGGGAGGCCTGCTGAACGGAGCCGAGGAACCGCTCGGGTTCCCGATCCCCGACGAGGTGCTCGGTGTGCTCGGGATCAGCGCCGGGTCGGGGGTCACCGCCAGCGTGGTCAAGGCGAGCAAGGACGCGACGCGGACACGCGCAAGCGCATCGCGGCGAGCGGTCCCGGGGACCCACCGCGGCTCGCCCAGATGTTCTGGCTGGAGGAGGGCGATTACGCCGATCGCGTCGTCGACGTGACGAAGTTCCAGAACTTCGTGATCACGATCACGCTCGTCGTCGCATATGTGGCGCTCGCCATCGACGGCATCCAGAGCCTGACCGAGGTGGAGAAGGCGACCCTGCCGACGTTCCCGGCGACCTTCCTGATCCTCCTCGGCATCAGCCACGGCGCCTACATCGCGGCGAAGGTGCCGACGCAGGCGGGCGAGGCCCCCGGATTGAACATGGACAACCGTGGAGCCGTCGCCGACCACGTTGCGGCCACCAGAGAGCCACCCGAGAGATTCAGACCCGCAACAAGCCGTAGCGGGCGCCCCGGCGAACGCCGTGGCGCGCCGAATCCATCCGAGCGCGCGCCATCGTGGTCGACATGCGCCTGCTGCACACCGCCGACTGGCATCTCGGACGCGCCTTCCACGGCGAGGACCTGCTGGGCGCCCAGGCAGCGTTCGTCGACTTCCTCGTCGCGGCCGCGAGCGAGCAGCGGGTCGACGGGATCCTGATCGCAGGCGACCTCTACGACCGCGCGCTGCCGCCGGTGGAGGCGGTGCGGCTCGCCGACGAGGCGCTGTCGCGGCTGGGCGAGCACGCCCCGGTGGTGGTGATCTCGGGCAACCACGACTCGGCCGCGCGGCTCGGCTTCGGCGCGCGGCTGCTCGCGCGCGCCGACGTGCACGTGCGCACGGAGCCGGCGCGGATAGGCGAGGCCGGTCGAGCTCGGGGACGGGCTCGTCTACGCGATCCCCTATCTGGAGCCGGACCTCGTGCGCGAGCAGCTCGGCGCGCAGGAACGCTCGCACGCAGCCGTGCTGGGCGCGGCGATGGCGCGGGTGCGCGCGGAGCCGCTCGGCGCGCCGGCCCCGTCGTCGCGATGGCGCACGCGTTCGTCGCCGGCGCCGAGCCGAGCGAGAGCGAACGGGATCTCGCGGTCGGCGGCGCCACGAACGTGCCGGCGAGCACCTTCGACGGCGTCGATTACGTCGCACTCGGCCACCTGCACGGCCCGCAGACGGTCGGCGCGCGCGGCCGCTACGGCGGCTCGCCGATGGCGTTCTCGTTCTCCGAGGCGGCGCAGCGCAAGTCCGTCGCGTCGTGGAGGTCGCCGGTCGGGCGGGCACCGGCCGTCGAGCTGCTTCCTTGCCCTGTCCCCCGTCCGCTCGCGACACTGCGCGGTACGCTCGACGAGCTGCTCGCCGACCCGCGGCTCGCCGATCGCGAAGGCGCCTGGGTGCAGGCGACGCTGACGGACCCGGTGCGTCCCTCCGACGCGATGGAGCGCCTGCGCCGCCGCTTTCCCCACGCCGTCGCGCTCGCGTTCGACCCGCAGGGCGCCGCCGGCGGCCCGGCGACTCCTACCAGCGCCTGCGCGGGCTGGACGACGAGGAGCTCGTGCAGCGCTTCGTCGCCGACATGCGCGGCGCGCGGCCGACGACGACGAGCTCGCGCTGCTGCAGGACGCGCTGACCGCGCGGCGCGTCGCGGACCTCGCCGGGTGACGGAGGCGCGCCGTGCGCCTGCACCGCCTGCGCGTCACCGCCTTCCAGGCCTTCGCCGACAGCGAGCAGGTCGACTTCGACGCGCTCGGCGAGTCCGGCCTGTTCCTGCTGCATGGCGACACCGGCGCGGGCAAGACGACGCTGCTCGACGCCGTCTGTTTCGCGCTCTACGGCGCGGTGCCGGGCGCCCGCGACGCGGCGCGCGCGGCTGCGGTCCGACCACGCCGACCCGGACGTGCGCACCGAGGTCGAGCTGGAGGTGACGCTGCGCGAGCGGCGCCTGCGCGATCGTGCGCCGCCCGCGCCAGGAGCGCCCGAAGCTGCGCGGCGAGGGCATGACGGAGGAGGCGCCACTCCTGCACCGTCGAGGAGCTCGGCGAGGACGGCGACTGGAGCGTGCTCGCGGCCCGGCCCGACGAGGCCGACGCCGAGCTGGGCGACCTGCTCGGCATGACATGCGATCAGTTCTGCCAGGTCGTGCTGCTGCCGCAGGGCGAGTTCGCGACGTTCCTGCGCGCCGACAGCGCCGAGCGCCAGGCCGTGCTCGAACGGCTCTTCGGCACCGGACCGCTTCACGCGCGTCGAGCACTGGCTGATGGAGCGACGCAAGGCCGCCCGCGCGCCAGCTCGAAGCGCGAGTCGCAGTCGTGCGCGACCGCGTCTCGCCGCTCGCCCAGGCAGCCGGCGAGGAGCCACCGGCGGAGCTGGAGGGGGTCGCCGAGTGGGTCGGCGGGCTCGGCGTGCCGCCGCGCCGAACTGGCGCGCCGCCGACGACGGCGCGCGACGCCGCGGCAGCGCGCGCGCAGCAGGCCGAGCGCGCGCTCGCAGCCGGCCGTGCGCTTGCCGAGCGCCGCGCCCGCCACGCGGCTGCCGTCAGCGAGCTGGCCACGCTGGGAGGAGCGCCGCCCCGCGCGCGACGCCGCCGAGGCCGAGCTCGTCGCCGCCCGGCGCGCCGCGCCGCTCGCCGGCCTGCCTCGCGCTGGAGGACCGGGGGATCGAGGTCCGCTATCCGGACGCCGATGCCCCACTCCTCACCAGGGGAACTGCGCGCGCGAGCCGCGGAGGCCCGCGGCGAGGCCGGCGCCCTCGGCGCGCTCGTGCGCCGTCGAGGCGCGGCTGGCGGCAGCCGACGAGGAGCTGCGCGGGCTGGCGCGCAGCGCGCGGACGAAGCCGCGGCCAAGGCCCGAAGCGCCGCACGCGCGCTCGAAGCCGCCACGGAGACGCGGGCCGCCCTCGACGCCGACATCGCCGGCGCGCGCTCGCGGTCGAGCGCGCAGAGCGCCTCACCGTCGAGGCCAGCGACCGCCCGCGACCGCGCCGACCAGGCCGCCGAGCGCGACCGCAAAGCACGGCGCTCGACGCTCGCCCGAGCGCGCGTGCGCGCCGCCATCGACGCCGAGCAGACCGCCCACGCCACGTGGCTCGACCTGCGCGAGCAGCGACTCGACGGCATGGCCGGCGAGCTGGCCGGCACGCTCGGCCCGGCGAGCCGTGCGCCGTCTGCGGCGCCACCGAGCATCCCGCGCCGGCCACGGACCGGCCGGCTGGGCATGGAGCCGAGCAGGCGCCTGCCGGACCCGCCGTCGCCGATGCCCTCGCGGAGCTCGAGCAGCCGGCTCGCGCCATCTCCTCGCCGACCGCGAGCAGCTCGCAAAGCAGCGCACGCCGACGCAGCCGAGGCCCGCACCGCCGCGGCCGCCGGCGCTCGCCGCCGTCGAGGCGGCGCTCGCGGCCGCCAGAGCCGTCGCAGGCGACGAGCCGGCCGAGGCGCTCGCCGCCACCGCCGCGCAGCTCGACCGCCGACCTCGACGCGGCACGCGCCAAGCCGCCACGCTCGCGCAGACCGAGCAGGCGCTCGCCGCCCTCACCGCGCAGACGGCCGAGCACGAGCGCGCGCGCGAGCAGGCGACCGAGGCCGAGGCGACAGCGCGCGCCACGCACGCCGAGCGCAGCGCCGCGCGTCGCTGCCGACCGCGCGCGCGTCCACGAGGCCCGCGGCGAGGCCGCCAGCGTCGCCGAGCGAGCGGCCACCCTGCGCGCCGAGGCCGCCGCCGCCGAGCAGGAGGCGGCCGCGCCGAGGCGGGCTTCGCGGACGCCGCGCCGCGCGCGCCGCCGTCCGCGAGGAGCGCCGCGATCGACGCGCTCGGCAGCGGATGCGCGACTACGACACCGGCCTCGCCGAGCGCCCGCCCTGACGAGCGATCCCGAGCTGCTCGCCGCCGTCGCGGCGAGCGCGCCCGACCTCGCCGCGCTCGAAGCCGCCGCCGCGCAAGCAACGGCGGCCGCGAGGGCAACCCGCCGCCACACGCCTCGCCGAGCGCGCTCGCCGCGTCACGGGGCTTGCCGCCGACCTCGAGAGGGGCTGCAGACGCTCGCCCCCGTCGCCGAGCGCGAGCGCCGGTGCGCGAGCTGGCCGCGCCTCGTCGACGGCTCCTCCGCCGCCAACCGCCTGCGCATGCGCCTGTCCGCCTACGTGCTCGCCGCGCGGCTGGAGGAGGTCGCCGCCGCGGCGACCGTGCGGCTGGAGCGGATGTCCAACGGCCGCTACCAGGCTGTGCACTCCGACGAGCGCGCGCGCCGCGAGCGCCGCGCGCGGCCTGGAGCTGCGCATCGTCGACGGCTGGACGGGTCAGGAGCGCGCGCCCGCGACGCTGTCCGGCGGCGAGACGTTCCTCGCCAGCCTCGCGCTCGCGCTCGGACTCGCCGACGTCGTCGCCGCCGAGGCGGGCGGCAGCCGCCTGGAGACGCTGTTCGTCGACGAGGGCTTCGGCACCCTCGACGAGAACACGCTCGACGAGGTGCTCGACGTCCTCGACGCCCTGCGCGAGGGCGGCCGCGTCGTCGGCATCGTCTCCCACGTCGCCGAGCTGCGCCAGCGCATCCCCGCCCGCCTGCACGTCGTCAAGGGCCGCGGCGGCTCGCACGTCGAGCAGCGCTCGGCGCCCGTCGCCGCATAGCGCGCCACTGAGATCACCCCACCACGGCGTCGGCCGGGACCTCGAATCTGAGATCCCGGCCATGATTCTGTATCCAGGCGTACCGCGCTAGAGACCGAAGAGGTGCTCGGCGAGGGTGACCATCACGCTCTCCGCGTCACGGTACGACCCTACTGTCGCGCATCTGTTAGCGGCAACGCACCCTGCTCCCTGGAGCACGCCGCTGCTCGTCCCGGGATTCGCAATCACCGGTTCCACGAACCAGCTGGTGCCGTTCCAACGCTCAGCGACGGCGCCCGCAGGCGACGTCCCTGAGTGACCGACTGCGACGCATGACGTCGTCGCCCCACATGACACCCCCTTCAGGACGCTGGTCGTTGTGCTGAGGTGCTGGATCGTCCAGCTGAACCCGTCCCAGCGCAGCTCCATGCCGAATGTAGATGAGCTGTTTCTGTACCAGCCGACCGCGACACAAGCATTTGCTGAGGTGCATGCGATGCCGTTAAGGCCGCTCGCTGTGGCGCCGACAGGTCTCGGCGTTGCGACGATCCCCCATCTCGTGCCGGTCCGCATCTCGGCGAGACTCGCTGTGGCGCCTCCGCTTTCCGTGTAGCTCCCGACGCTCATGCACCAGCTGGTCGAGGCGCAGGACACCCCTCTGAGGGTGCTGTTCGTGCCACCGCTCGGGTTCGCGATCGCAGCCTGAATGGTCCATGATGTGCCATTCCATGCCTGAGCATGGGCGTTGGTGCTGACAGGGGCTCTGCCTTCAAGGACTAGTCCTACCGCGAAGCACGACGAGCTGGAGACGCACGACACCGCGTTCTGTCGGGCCCCCGCTCCCGGTATCGGCTGTGGCATCGTGACCGCCGACCATCTTCTCGCCGTCCCATCTCTGTGCCCAATTGCGATTGTCGTTGAGGCTCGTGAGGTAGCCACCGACCGCCATGCACCAGGCTTCGGTGATACATGAAACCCCACTCATCGAGCTCTTGGTGATTTCCGAGGACGGGTTCCTCACCGGCAGCCATGTCGCTCCATACGGACCCGTTCCATACCTTGGCGATCGACCCTCGCGGATCGCCGTGCATTTGTCGTTCAGCGAACCGACCGCAGCGCACCAGGCAGCCCCTGCGCAGGAGACGGCAAGGAGCTGGCTGTCTCTCTTGAGGATCTACAAACGTCGGTGCCAGGTTGGGAGTCGGCATGACGCCCCACTTACCGTTGGCCGTGAGCGGTACATCGGGAACGCCATTGGGCGTGCCGAGACCGGATGGTCCGTCGTAGCCCGAGCCGGCTGTGCAGAGATAGGTCGGACTGCACGCCCCGCTGTACTTTCTGGCTCACGACGTCGAACCACGCTGTCGGGGTGCTGTAGAACGCCTCAGCGCCCAGCGACCGGGTGTACGGCGTCGCGCGCGCGGTGATCCCCGCGACGATGGGCGCGGCTGCGCTCGTGCCAGCCAAGAGCGTCCAGCCTCCGCCACGGTATGAGTTATAGACCGAAACTGGCGTCGTATCCGAGCCAACAGCGGCCACGTCATTGCCCATTCGTCTACCGCAGCCCGCGTCGGTCTGCCACACCGGCTTGACTTGCAAGGTGCTGCAGCCTCCACCCTGAAGGGCCATACAGTCTCCGCCCAGCCACGCGCGCTTCCATCTTGCGACAGTGCCGTTCCTCCCACCGCGATGACCCACGGGGTACTTGCGGGTTCGACGGAGCGTTGGCACCCGCAAGATAGTTCAGGTAGCCGTTGTCGCCGGCAGCCGCAGCCGTCGGAATCCCTGAGTGGTTGTAGTAGGCGCCCCGTGTCAGGTCGTCGGGAGTCGGGGATGCCCATAGCTCAGACTTATGACGCTGGCACCGAGAAATGCTGCCGTGTTCGTCGCGGTGGCCGTGTCTTCAAAGCTCGCCGATCTTGCCTCGACGAGGAGGATTCTGCAGTCGGGGCAGGTCGCCGACACCATCTGGAGATCCAGGGACGCCTCGAGCGCCCAATTCGGATCCGACGGCGGCAAGGATTCCTGACCCGGTTTGATCTACGATTCTCAGGCACCCAGTCGACTGCCACATGAAGGAAGCCCATATTGTCTTCGGTACGTTACGAGATCGTTGTTTGCTGATGGATAGTTGTATGCGACCACGATGGCGACAGTCTGTCCGGCCCCGCCGCTAGCAGAAAGTCCATACGCGGGAGCGAATATCCGCTGGAGAGTACCCCCCGTTACACCAGATCCGTGACGCGGGCGTGGCCACCCCGCCCTTACCCTGGACCATTCGCGGCGA
Organism: uncultured Actinomycetes bacterium; assembly: GCA_963774115.1. Classification (GTDB taxonomy): domain Bacteria; phylum Actinomycetota; class Thermoleophilia; order Solirubrobacterales; family Solirubrobacteraceae; genus Conexibacter. Next base: position 377,564 of record CAVZDN010000002.1, read on the forward strand.
TACCTGGATCGCGAGGCACGCAGATGCCTTCGCCTGTGCCAAGCCACAGACCGGGACCGGCGCTGCCTGCACAGCCGCGGCCCACCAAACATAACACCGTGACGGCACTGCCGACGGTAAAGATCTGCTGCACGCAGCGTATGCGCAATCGGTGATTCACGACTCCCCCAGTCGTAAGCGGAATATCCCCCTGACATTCCATCCCCTACATGAGGGGTTGGTTTATCAAGCTTTGCGATAACTTGCAAATAAAATGACTATAACCTGGCGTGTAGGAGCGCAGCGAACGCGGTAGCGGGATTCCCTACCCGCGTTGGCGCGCCGAGCGACGACCTCCAGCCGCACCCAGTGCAGCTCGCGCTCCGGCAGCCGCTCGGCGACCTCGCGCACCAGCGCCGCGCCCGCGACCGGACCGAGCTCCTCGACATGCAGGCGCAGCGCGACGCTCGTCAGGAAGGCCTCGAGCTGCTCGCGCGTCGCGAAGCTCGTGACGCGCGGGACCAACCGCGCGTCCACGTCGCGCGAAGCCGGCGGCGGTCAGGCGGCGCTCGGTCTCCTCGATGCCCGCGTACGTCCACGGATGCTCGGGATGGCCGAGCTCGTCGAGGATCTCCAGCACGCGGGCGATGTTGCCGGCGCCGCCGCAGTCGATGACGAGCTGCCCGCCCGGCGCCAGCACCGCGGCGAGGTGCCGCCACATCGCGTCGTGGTCGCGGACCCAGTGCAGCGTCGAGGTCGAGACGATCGCGTCGACCTCCCGACAGCGGCCGGCAGCGGCTCGCCCAGGTCGGCGTGGACGAACGTCACGCGCGGGTCGCCGGCGAAGCGCTCGCGCGCGGCGTCCAGCATCGCGCTCCGAGCCGTCGAGCGCGACGACGCGCCCACGCGGCAGCCGCTCCAGCAGCGTGGCGGTGACCTGCCCGGTGCCACAGCCGGCGTCGAGCACCGTCTCGTCGCCGCGGAGCTCCAGCCGCGCGACGGCGTCGTTGCCGCGCTCGGTCATCGGCGCGTTGAGCGTGTCGTACGCGTCGCGTCCCACTCCCGCTGTCCATCTTGTCCGTCATCACTTACAAGCGTACATGATCACGGTCAGTTATGGCAAATCGAGGCCTACGGGTATGACCCGTAGATGCCGCCGTCCCTCTCCGCAGCGATCGAGCGCCTCGACAGCGCCGTCGGCGAGCGTCTCGACCGCGCCGTGCGGAACCATCACCGCCGTCGCCTCGCGAAGCTCGGCCACGCCCACGTGTTCGAGCCGCCGCCCACAGGGGAGCTGTGGGCAGCGGACGGCACACCGCCGCGCGCGGGCAACGCGCTCGAGGTCCTGATCGACGGCGAGCGGGCGATCGGCGAGATCTTCACGGCGATCCAAGGCGCACGGTCGCACGTGCACATCGCCGGCTGGCACATCACGCCGGACTTCGAGCTGAGGCGCGACGGCGAGCGAATCACCTTGCGCGACGCGCTCGCGGAGCTGGCGGAGCGCGTCGACGTGCGCGTGCTGCTGTGGGCCGGTCCGCCGGTGCCGGTGTTCGAGCCCAACGCGCCGCGAGGTGAGGCGATCCGCGACGAGCTCGCGCGACGGCACGCGGGTCCGCTGCGTGCTCGACGCGCGTGAGCGCACGATGCACTGCCACCACGAGAAGCTCGTGATCGTCGACGACGAGGTCGCGTTCGTCGGCGGGATCGACCTCACGTCGCTCTCAGGCGACCGCTGGGACAGCGCGCGCACCAGGCCGCAGAGGCCGCCTCGGCTGGCACGACGTCGCGACGCGCCTGCGCGGGCCCGGCGGTCGCCGACGTCGCCGAGCACTTCCGCGCGCGCTGGCAGGAGGTCGCGGGCGAGCCGCTGCCCGCGCCACGCCGTCCAGCCGCCGGCCGGTGACGACGCACGTGCAGGTGCTGCGCACCGTCCCGGAGAAGCACCTACGACTTCGCTGCCGCGCGGCGACTTCCGCATCCTCGACGCCTACATGCGCGCGCTGCGCTCGGCGAGCGGCTCATCTACCTCGAGAACCAGTTCCTGTGGTCGACCGAGATCGCCGATCTGATCGCCGCCAAGCTGCGCGACCCGCCGACACGACGCCTTCCGGGTCGTGCTGCTGCTGCCGGCGCAGCCCGAACAACGGCGCCGACACGACGCGCGGCCAGCTCGGCCGGCTCATCGAGGCGCGCGACGGAGACGCGACCGGCTGCTGCCGGCCGACGATCCGCTGTCGCAGCGGACAGCGCAGACGCAGCCGCTCTACGTGCACGCGAAGGTCGGGATCGTCGACGACCGCTGGCTCACGATCGGCTCGGCGAACCTCAACGAGCACTCGCTGTTCAACGACACCGAGGTCAACGTGCTGACCGACGACGCCGAGCTGCTCGCCCGCAGACGCGGCTGCAGCTGTGGTCCGAGCACCTCGAGCTGCCGATCGAGCAGGTCGACGGCGACCCCGCCGACGTGATCGACCGGCTGTGGCGCCCGATCGCGGACGAGCAGCTCCACCGCCACGGCGCGGGCCTGACGCCGACCCACCGCTGATGCGCCTGCCGGCCGTCTCGCGGCGCACCGAAGCGGCTGATCGGCCCGATGCGCGGCCTGCTCGTCGACGGCTAGCGCCGTTCTGTCATCGGCGGAACGCGCGCAGGTACTGGTCCGGCACCGGCGCCTCGTGTCCGAGCGCCCGCGCCGCGTGCAGCGGCCAGTAGGGGTCGCGCAGCAGCTCGCGCGCGAGCAGGACGAGGTCGGCCCGTCCGTCGCGCACGATCGCGTCGGCCTGCTCGGGCTCGGTGATCAGGCCGACCGCCGCCGTCAGCATGCCCGCTCTCGCGCCGCACCGCCTCGGCGAACGGCACCTGGTAGCCGGGCCCGGCGGGATCTGCTGCGCGGGCGTCAGGCCGCCCGAGCGAGCAGTCGACGAGGTCGGCGCCGGCCTCCCCCAGCAGCGGCGCGAGCGCGACCGTGTCGGCGTCGTCCAGCCGCCGTCGGCCCAGTCGGTCGCCGACAGCCGCACGGCGAGCGGGAGCTCGTCCGCCGACCGCCGCGCGCACCGCCCGCACGACCTCGAGCGTCAGCCGCGCGCGGCCCTCGAACGACCCGCCCCACGCGTCGTCGCGCGCGTTGGACAGCGGCGAGAGGAACTCGTGCAGCAGGTAGCCGTGCGCGGCGTGCAGCTCGATCCAGCGGAAGCCGGCGGCGAGCGCGCGGCGCGCCGCCGCGGCGAACGCGCGCCGGCACCTGCTCGACCTCGGCCGCGCGTCAGCGCGCGCGGCACGAGCCAGCCGTCGTCGTAGGGGATCGCGCTCGGCGCGACCGGCTGCCAGCCGCCGCGCTCGCGGCGGCACCGGCGCGCGCGCCCTCCCACGGCCGCGCGGTCGAGGCCTTGCGCCCCGCGTGCGCGAGCTGGATCCCCGGCACCGCGCCGTGCGCCGCGACGAACGCCGCGACGCGGCGCAGCGGCTCGACGTGCGTCGTCGTCCCAGATGCCCAGGTCGCCCGGCGAGATGCGCCCCTCGGCCGTCACCGCGGCCGCCTCGGTCATCACGAGCCCGGCGCCGCCGACCGCGCGGCTGCCGAGGTGCACGAGGTGCCAGTCGTTCGCGAACCCGTCGTCCGACGAGTACTGGCACATCGGCGAGACGCCGACGCGGTTGCGCAACTCGACCCCGCGCACGCGCAGCGGGGAGAAGAGATGCAGGCGCCAGATTCGCCCGCGTCCGCCGCCGCCACGTCGACGGCAACTCGTCGCTGCAGCCGTCGACTCGCCGTCGCGCTGCTGCTCGGCTGACTCCACGTCGCGATCGTCGACCACGACGCCCGTCAACCGCATCGCCCGATCAAGCGTCGGCGCCTATCTACCGCTACCGCGGCGCCGGCGACGGCCGCTGGAGCGTGTCCCGACTCGCTCGTGACCGGCGGGCCGGTCGGCTCGCTGCAGGCGAATCGCCCGCGACGCCGCTATTCACCGACCCCGCCAGCATCCCCTGCACGAAGTACCGCTGGAACGCCAGGAACACCACCAGCGGGATCGCGAGCGACAGGAACGACGCGGGCGCGATCAGCTCGATGTTCGAGCCGAACTGGCGCGTCTGGGAGAAGATCGCGACGGTCAGCGGCTGCGTGTCGCGGCCGAACGTCAGCGCCACGATCAGGTCGTTCCAGGTCCAGAGGAACTGGAAGATCGCCAGCGAGGCGATCGCGGGCAGCCCGAGCGGCAGGATCAGCTTGAGGAAGATCCGCATCTCGGACGCGCCGTCGATGCGCGCCGACTCGAGGATGTCCTTGGGGATCCCGATGAAGAAGTTGCGCATCAGGAAGATGCCGAACGGCAGCCCGAAGGCGACGTGGAACAGCACGAGCCCGAGCACCGTGTCGAACAGGCCGGTGTCCTGGTAGAGCGAGAAGATCGGGATCAGCGCGACCTGCAGCGGCACGACGAGCAGCGCGATCACGGCGACGAACAGCCAGTCGCGCCCCGGGAAGTCGAGCCAGGCGAACGCGTAGCCGGCCAGCGCGGCGACGACCACGAGCAGCACGGTGTTGCCGACCGCGATCTGCACCGTCGTCCACAGCGCGCTCGTGATCGCCTGGTTGTCGAAGATGTCGCTTGTAGTTCTCGAACGTCGCGAGGCTCGGCTGCGAGACGACGTTCCACCAGCCCTGCTGCGTGATCTCGGTCGCCGGCAGCAGCGACGTCAGCATCAGCCCGAGCGTCGGCACGAGCCACAGCACGGCCGACGAAGATCAGGAAGAAGTTCAGCGGCCCGTGCGCGACCGCGCGGCCGATGCGCGTCGCCCACGACCCGCGCGTGCGCGCGGCGGCGACCGGGACGGCGCGACCGGCAGCGGTGCCGGAGGCCTCCATCACGCCTCCCTCCTGAAGCGGCGGACGTTCAGCGCCAGCACGGGGATGACGAGCAGGAACAGGAACACCGCGATCGCCGAGCCCGAGCCCGAAGTCGTTGACGCCGCCGAACGACGTGCGCCACATCGCCAGCGCGATCACGTTCGCGTCGTCCTGCGAGGACGACGGCGCGACCGACAGGATGATGTCGAAGACCTTCAGGACGTTGATGACCATCGTGATGAAGACGACCGAGAGCACCGGCGCCAGCATCGGCACGGTCACGCGCCGGAAGACCTGCCACTCGGTCGCGCCGTCGGTGCGCGCCGCCTCCAGCACCTCGCGCGAGATCGCCGCCAGCCCGGCCGCGATCACGACCATCGCGAAGCCGGCCCAGACCCAGATGTAGGCGATCATCACCGCCGGCGTGATCAGCTTCGGGCCGAGCCAGGAGACGCCCTCGAACGGCGCCGCGAACGTGCTCGACGCGATCGCCACGCGGTAGTCGCCGGGCTTCACCCCCCCGAACGCGAAACCGCCGTTCTCGCCCGTCGTCGTGGACGCCACCACGCTTGCCGCCCGGATCGCGCAGCTCGACCGTCACTCCCGGCAGGCCCGGCTCGTCCGCCTCCACCTTGCCCGGCGTGCCGCCGCCCGGCTTGAAGTCGCGCCACACCGTCCCGCCGATCGCCCCCGGCCGCGCCACCGGCGTCGACGCCTCCTGCGCGCCGCTCGGCAGCTCCGCGGGCGGGATCGCCGTCAGCCCCAGCAGCGCGGTCTCCCCCGGCTTCACCGGCGTCTTCAGCACGAACCCCTTCGACGCACTGCCCGTCAGCGTCGGCGTCGATGCCTTGCGCGGTCGTCAGCGCGCCCGAAGCTCCGAACGCGTCGTCCACGACCTTGATCGCCGCGTTGACGGTCCCAAGCGACGGGTCCTTCTCGATCCATCACGCGCCAGATCACGCCCGCGGCGAACAGCGAGATCGCCATCGGCATGAAGACGACCGTCTTGAACGCGGTCGACCAGCGGATCCGCTCCGTCAGCACCGCGAAGATCAGCCCGATCGCCGTCACCAGCGCCGGCACGACGGCGACCCAGATGGCGTTGTTCTTGATCGCCGTCGTGAGCGTGTCGGTCGTGAAGAGGTCCTCGTAGTTGTCGAACCCGACGAAGTCCGACCCGTCGCGGTCGAAGAAGCTGCGGATCGACGTGCGGATCGTCGGATAGACGAGCCAGACGGCCAGGAAGACGATCGCCGGCGCAAGGAAGAGCACCGGGACCAGGCGATCGCGTGCGCTGCCGCGCCCGCGTCGGCGCCTGGATCCCGGTGCCCCGCTCGCGGGGGACGTGACGGCCGATGCCTCCACGCTGCCCCCGCTACCCCTGCGCTCCGAACGCCTTCGCCGCGGCGGACTCCAGCTTCGTGCGCCGTCCCGTCCACGTCGTCCGGGTTCGCGAGGAAGTCCTGCAGGATCTTCCACTCGCCCTGACCCGGCGTGCCGCCGAACGCGGCCGGCGCGAGGTCGGACATGTCGAAGCGGAACGTCTCCGCGTCGGCGATCGCGGTCGCGGTCGTGCGCGGTGATCTCGTCCGGGTACGCGTCGTCGCCTACGCCCTTGTTCGGCGAGGAGAAGCCGCCGCGCTCGGCCCACGCCTGCGCGCCCTCGGGCGACGCCAGGAACTCGACGAACGCGCGGATCGCCGGCGTGTCGCGGAACATCGTGATCGAGTCGCCGCCGCCGACGACGACGTTCGTCGCGTCGCCGATCGCCGGGAACGGGAAGACGTTGTAGCCCGTCTCCGGCTTCAGCTTCGTCTTTCGCGCGACGACGCCGGGGACGAAGTCGCCCTCGATCACCATGCGCGCCCTTCGGCCGGGTCGGCGAAGACGTTCTCGACCGAGGTCGGGAACTCCGTCTGCAGCGCGCCGCTCGTGCCGCCGACGATGTTCGAGGTGTCGCCGAGCACGTCGCGCCATCGTCGTGAGCGCCTGCTTCACCGACGGGTCGGTCCACGTGATCGTCGTGCGTCGCTGAGCTGGTCGTACTTCTCCGGACCGGCCTGGCGCAGGTAGATGTTCTCGAACAGGTCGGTGAGGGTCCAGCCGTCGGCGCCGCCGATCGAGTAGGCCGGCACGCCGGAGGCCTTCAGCGTCTTGGCGTCGGCGAGGAAGTCGTCCCAGTTCTGGGGGCATCCACGCCGGCGTTCTCGAACGCCTGCGACGTTGAACCAGACGGTCGACTTGTTGGCGCCCTTGTAGACGAAGCTGTAGAGCTTGCCGTCGATCGTGCCGAGCTCGACGAAGTCAGCGGCGTAGTTCTGCGGCGATGCGTCGGCTTGGCGTAGTCGATCGGCTCGACCGCGCCCTTCGCCTGGAACTCCTTGATCAGGCCGGGCTGGGCGATCGTCGCGATGTCGGGCGGGTTGCCGCCCTCGACCGCGGTGCCGACGACGGTCGGCACGTTGTCGCCGGCCGACGTGTACTTCACGTTCACGTTCGGATACTGCTCGTTGAACGCGTCGATGACGGCCTGGAAGGACTTCTGCTCGTCGCCGGTCCAGACGCCGACGACCGAGACGGAGCCGGAGACGTCCGTGTTGGCGGTATCCGCCGCCCGCTCGTGTCCGAGCCGCCGTCGTCGTCACCCCCGCCGCAGCCGGCGACGGCGGCGAGCGCGAGCGCCGCCAGCAGGGCGAGCGCCAGGTGGATGAGACGGTGCCTGTTCACGGTTCGGCTCCTTCGGTGGGGGCGTCGTAGATCCCGAGCCCGGTCCTGGGATCGAAGAAGTGCAGGTGCGCGTGTCGACGACGGCCTCGGCCGGCTCGCCCTCGGCGACCTGCGAGCGGGGCGAGAAGCGGCCGACGATCGTCGTCTCGGCGTCGGTCGCCGCGGCGGCGCGCGCACGCCGACGTCCTCCGCCAGCTCGCGCACCTGCATCGGTCTCGGCCGCCTGCGCCGCGATCGTGGCGTGGATGATCATCTCGGAGCCGAGCGCCTCGCGCAAGCGCACCTGCATGCGCAGGCGACGGTCCGGCGGCGCGTCGGACGCCTGCGCGGCGTCCTCGAGGCTCCTCCGGGCGGATGCCGACGATCAGCTCGCGGTCCGTCGTACTGCGCAAGCGCCGGCCGCGCGTCGAGCAGCTCGGACGCCAGCGTCAGCGCGCTGGTCGCCGATCCGCACGCGCAGGCCGGTCCCGTCGCCGTCAGCCCGCTCCAGCGTTCCTTGCAGCAAGTTCATCGCCGGGCTGCCGATGAAGCCGCCGACGAACAGGTTGACCGGCCGGTCGTACAGCTCCTGCGGCGTGGCGACCTGCTGCAGCTCGCCCTTGCGCATGACGGCGACGCGGTCGCCCATCGTCATCGCCTCGACCTGGTCGTGCGTCACGTAGATCGTCGTCACGCCAAGGTCCTGCTGCAGCCGCGCGATCTCCGCGCGCATCGCGACGCGCAGCTTCGCGTCGAGGTTCGAGAGCGGCTCGTCCATCAGGAACGCGGCCGGCTCGCGCACGATCGCGCGCCCCATCGCGACGCGCTGGCGCTGCCCGCCGGAGAGGTTGCGCGGCTTGCGCTCGAGCCACGGCTCCAGGTCGAGCACGCGCGCGGCCTCGCGCACGCGCCGGTCGACCTCGTCCTTCGGCACCTTCTTGAGCCGCAGCCCGAAGGCGATGTTCTCGTAGACGGAGAGGTGCGGGTAGAGCGCGTAGCTCTGGAAGACCATCGCGATGTCGCGGTCGCGCGAGGGTACGTCGTTGACGACGCGCTCGCCGATCCGCACCGTTCCCTCGCTGATCTCCTCCAGCCCGGCGACCATCCGCAGCGCGGTCGTCTTGCCACAGCCGGAGGGCCCGACGAGCACCATGAACTCCTCGTCGGCGACCTCGAGCGTCAACGTCCGAAACGGCGCGCGTGCCGTCCGCATAGACCTTGCCGACGCCATCGAACGTTACTGCCGCCACGGAGCTTCTCCTCACGCGCGTGGATGGCCCGCCACCAGGCGGTCGACGGGTACCTCCTCCATCTGTGCAGGTACCCGACCGGAGGTGCCCGAAACCCGAACCGAAGCCGTTCAGGCACGCCGACGGAGCACCCGCGCAACCGTCAAGTCGCAGCCCGGAACAGCCGATACGACAGTGATTCCCTCGATGCAGGACACCGATCCCGTGACTCCCACGAAGCAGCGCATCCGACGGCTCGCGCTCGCGGTCACCGTCGGCGTGCTTGGCGCGCAGCTCCTGCATGCGATCGCCGGCTTCGGCAACAGCTCGCTCGACGGCTTCTTCGCGAACGACGTCTATACGGCGGTCGAGCTGGCCGGCGTCCTCGCATGCGGCGCCCGCGCGCTGCTCGTACGCGAGCACCGTGCGGCGTGGTGGTGCATCACGGCGTCATTCGCATTCTGGACGGCGGGCGACATCATCTGGCTCACCGCGCCCGACATCGCCACCCATGCGTCGAGCGCCGATGTCCTCTACCTCCTCTTCTTCCCGCTCTGCTGCGCCGGGATGGCGCTGCTCGCGGCGGGCGGCCACGAACGAGTCGCCGCTCGCATGTGGCTCGACGGCCTGATCGCAGCGTTCGCAGTCGCCGCCCTCACCGTCGCCCTGATCTTCGGCGTGATCGTCGACTCGGCCGCGGGGACGACGACGCAGATCGTCGTCAACCTGGCGTATCCGATCGGCGATGTCGTGCTGATCGGGTTCGTGCTCGCGGTCTTCGCGACGCAGGCATGGCGACCGGGCCGCGGCTGGCTGCTGCTCGGCGCAGGTGCCGCTCTACCGCCGTCGCGGATGCCATCTTCGTCTACCAGGACGCGCTGGGCAGCTACGCCGAGGGCGGCCCACTCGACGTCCTCTGGCCGGCTGCGATGGTCTGCTGCGGCTGGGCCGCGTGGCAGTCAGGGATCAGCCGCGAGCAACCGGTCATGGCTACGGCCGTCAGACGTTCGTCGTCCCGACGGTCTTCACGCTGCTGGCGCTGGGCCTGCTCGCCTACGGCCAGTTCGCGTCGCTCTCGCATGCGGCCGCACTGCTGGCGACCGCCGCGCTCACGGTCGCGATCCTGCGCGCGGGCATCACTTTCCGCGAGAACGTGCGGCTGCTGCTACGTCACGCGCCACGAGGCGCTGACCGACGACCTCACGAGCCTGCCGAACCGCCGCCGCCTGATGCTCGACCTCGACCAGGCGGTCGCGGCCGGGCGCCGCGGAACGCGTGCGACGTTCGCCTTCTTCGACCTCGACGGCTTCAAGAGCTACAACGACGCGTTCGGTCACGGCGCCGGGGACACGCTGCTGGGCCGGCTCGCGACGCGGCTCGCACTCGTCGTCGAGGGCCACGGACGCGCCTACCGGCTCGGCGGAGACGAGTTCTGCGTCCTGCTCGGCGGACAGGTGGCGACCGTCGACGAGCTGATGATCGCCTGCTCGAAGGCGCTGGAGGAGCAGGGCGAGGGTTTCCGCGTCGGCTCCTCGTGCGGCCTGGTCACGATCCCCGACGAGGCGGACAGCTCCACCCACGCGCTCCAGCTGGCCGACCAGCGGATGTATGCCGCCAAGGACGACTCGCGGCGCACCTCCAGCCGCCGGCAGACGCGCGACGTGCTGCTGCAGGTGCTGCGTGAGCGGGAGCCGGAGCTGCATCGCCACCTCCACGGCGTCGCCGCGCTCGCGGCCGCCGTCGCGCGCCGGCTCGAGCTGTCGGGCGAGCAGCTCGACGAGGTGACGCGCGCGGCCGAGCTGCATGACATCGGCAAGCTCGCGATCCCCGACGACATCCTTCACAAGCCGGGTCCGCTCGACGCGGACGAGTGGGAGCTGACGCATCAGCACCCGGTCATCGGCGACCGCATCCTGGCCGCCGTGCCCGCGATGAAGCCTGTCGCGGCGATCGTCCGCTCCAGCCATGAGCGCTGGGACGGCGACGGCTATCCCGACGGCCTCGCGGGCGGCGCGATCCCGCTCGGGGCCCGCATCGTCGCGGTCTGCGACGCCTTCCATGCGATGACGAGCGAGCGCGTCTACCAGCCGACGCTGTCCCGCGACGGTGCATTGAGCGAGCTGCGGCGCTGTGCCGGCACGCAGTTCGACCCGGCCGTCGTGGAGGTCTTCGACGCCACGCTTTGCTCACGCGCCGCCGATGTCGGCGCCGCGCTCTCGCTTCCGTCTTGACGCGGCGGTGACGAGGGGCGTCCCGCGGCGCCCCTCGTGACCGGCGCTCAGCTCACCAGCGGTACCAACCGCGGCGGCCACCACCGGCCGTGTCGGCAGCGCCGCCGACGAAGAACCCGATCAGCCAGAGGATCACGGCGGCGATCAGGATGTACCAGAGCACGTGCGCGGCGAAGCCGAATCCACCGAGCAGTGCGAGCAGCAGGATGAGAACGATGAGGGCAACCATCTGGCGCCTCCCGGTCGGGGTCAATGTCGTCCACCACCATTCCCGCGGAGGCGGTCCGGTATGCGGTCGTCCAGATGGAGCAGCCCTGGCCTGGAACGTTCGCCGCCGGGCCCAGGCGACCGAACCCGCCAGCGCCGATCATGTCGTTCATGCAGAAGACCACACACATCCGCCGCTACGTGCTCTTGCGCCACCGGGACCACGGCGTGCCGGCCTCGCGCTGGAGCATGGAGCGCATCGCCGCCGCGCCGCGCAGCGGGGCCTCGGCTCCGGCCATCGCGCCGGTGGTCGGCTCGCCCGACGCACGTCCATAGTTCGAGCCGTCCTGGCTGGTGGTCGCACCGCGACCATGGGCCAGGACGCTCGTCGCCCGCGCTAGCGTCGCCGCGAGCGGCGACGCCTGAGCACGACGGCGATCGCCCCAAGGCCAGCCGCGAGCAGTCCTGCCGCGCCCTTGCGCGAGCGCGACGAGCCCGCCGGCGACCTGAACGGCGCACGCGGCGGCGGCGCCGGCATCGCGAACTCCTCGGCCGCGAGGATGTCGTGCGGCTCGGTCTCGCCGGACGGGTCCTGCGGCAGCACGATCGGACCGCCGTGGCGCGCCGCTTCCGGCGCCGGCATCGCGAACTCCTCCGCCGCCAGCACGTCGTGTGGCTGCTCGGAGGTGTTCGGCTCGTCCGGGATCGCCGGAGGCTGCTTGCGTGGACTCACACGCAGATCTTCGCAGAAGGCTGCAAGCACGTGCCTACCTAAGAGCTGTCATGGAGCAAAGATGAGTCAGCTAGACTCAGATCTTCGGCCGGTGGCTATACTGGCTTACACATCGTAAGTCCAACACGGAAGCGAACGAACATGAGCCGACTCCTGCTGGTCCCACTCGAGGACACCGTCGTCTTCCCGACGATGTCGCTGACGCTCACCGTCGACGTCGGCGACGAGGACCGCGTCCTGCTGGTCCCGCAGCACGAGAGCGCCTACGCGGGCGTCGGCACCGTCGCCGACGTCGCCGACCGCGTGCGCCTGCCCGGCGGCGGCCACGCCGTCGTACTCTCCGGCCTGCACCGCGGCGTCGCCGGCGCCGCCCAGACCGCGCCCGACGGGCGCCTCTACGTCGAGGTCGAGGACCACCCCGACGACGTCCCGGTCGACGGCCGCACACGGGAGCTGGAGCGCGAGTACCGCGCAACGGTCGAGGAGCTGCTGGAGCTGCGCGGCGACGACGGCCGCATCGCCGCGTTCGTCCGCGCGATCACCGAGCCCGGCACACTCGCCGACACCTCCGGCTACTCCCCCGACATCTCCTTCGAGCACAAGGTCCAGCTGCTGGAGACGCTCGACGTCACCGAGCGGCTTGAGCTGGCGCTGCGCCTGCAGCGCGAGCGGCTCGCCGAGATGCAGGTGCGTAAGCGCATCCGCGACGACGTCGAGTCCGGCGCCGAGCAGCAGCAGCGCGAGTACTTCCTGCGCAAGCAGATGGACTCGATCCGCAAGGAGCTGGGCGAGGACGACGCGTCCGTCGCCGAGGAGTACCGCACGAAGATCGCCGAGGCCGGCATGCCGGACACCGTGCGCGAGCAGGCCGAGAAGGAGCTGGGCCGGCTCGAGCGGATGGGTGAGCAGTCGGGCGAGGCGAGCATGATCCGCAGCTACCTCGACTGGCTGATCGCCGTGCCGTGGAGCAAGACCTCCGAGGAGCGTCTCGACCCCGTGCACGCGCGCGAGGTGCTCGACGCCGACCACGCGGGCCTCGACGACGTCAAGCAGCGCATCACCGAGTACATCGCCGTGCGCAAGCTGCGCGAGGACCGCGGGATCGAGGCCGACAAGAAGTCCGGCGCGATCCTGACCTTGATCGGCCCGCCCGGCACCGGCAAGACCTCGATCGGCGAGTCGATCGCGCGTGCGACCGGCCGCGAGTTCGTGCGCATGTCGCTCGGCGGCGTGCGCGACGAGGCCGAGATCCGCGGCCACCGCCGCACGTATATCGGCGCGCTGCCGGGCCGCTTGGTGCGGGCCCTGCGCGACGCCGGCACGATGAACCCGGTGATCATGCTCGACGAGGTCGACAAGGTCGGCGCCGACTGGCGCGGCGACCCGAGCGCGGCGCTGCTGGAGGTCCTGGACCCAGCGCAGAACCACTCCTTCCGGGATCACTACCTCGATGTCGAGCTGGACCTCTCCGGCGTGCTGTTCCTCGCGACCGCCAACGTGGCGGACACGATCCCCGGCCCGCTGCTGGACCGCATGGAGGTCATCCGCTTCGACGGCTACACGACGGCGGAGAAGGTCGCGATCGCCCGCGGCTACCTGTGGAAGCGCCAGACCGAGCGCAACGGCCTGCGGCCCGAGGAGGTCGAGATCTCCGACGAGCTGCTGAACACCGTCGTGACCGAGTACACCCGCGAGGCCGGCGTGCGCCAGCTCGAGCGCGAGCTCGGGACGCTGCTGCGCAAGACGGCGACGGGGATCGCCTCCGGCACGGCGACAGCCCCGGTCGTCCTCGACCTCCCCGCGGTCCGCGACGCGCTCGGGCGCCAGAAGCACTTCCAGGAGGCGGCCGTCCGCACCGCGGTGCCGGGCGTCGCGACCGGCCTGGCGGTGACGGGCGCCGGCGGCGACGTGCTGTTCGTCGAGGCGGTCCGGATGCCGGGCGAGTCGAAGGACGCGCTCGTGCTGACCGGCCAGCTCGGCGACGTGATGAAGGAGTCGGCGCGGATCGCCCTCTCCTACGTGCGCGGCCACGCCGAGGAGCTCGGCATCGACCCGGGCGCGCTGGAGCGCGGCGGCGAGTACCACGTGCACGTGCCCGGCGGGCGCGATCCCGAAGGACGGCCCGAGCGCCGGCGTCACGATGGTGACGGCGCTCGCCTCGCTGCTGTCGGGCGCCCGGTCAAGCACACGGTCGGGATGACCGGCGAGGTCACGCTGCAGGGCCGCGTGCTGCCGATCGGCGGCGTCAAGCAGAAGGTGCTCGCCGCGCACGCGGCCGGCCTGACCGACGTGATCCTGCCCGAGCGCAACAGCGGGCGACCTCGACGACGTCCCCGCCGAGGTGCGCGAGCAGATGACGTTCCACCTCGCGATGACGGTCGACGAAGTGCTGGCGGCGGCGCTGGAGCCGGCGCGCACCTACCGCCGCCCGTGGACGCTGGGAGCCGTTCCGCGCGACGCGTTGACCACCGGCTCGACGCTCCGTCATTGTGAGCATCGAGCCGGCCGGCAGGGGGCCGCCGGCACCTACGGAGGGGGAATCCATGCTCGGCATCCGCCGGCACGCGGCCACACTCGCGCTGCGCTCGCCTGCCTCGCGGCGCTGGCCGCGGCCGCGGCGCGAGCGGTCAGTATCCGAACTCGATGGCCGCGACCGGGGACTCCATCACGAAGGCCTTCAACAGCTTGTGCGACGCCGTTCACCGACTGTCCGGCGAACTCGTGGTCCACGGGCACGAACGCACCGTCAACAGCATCTACCGCGCATCCTCGCCGCCAACCCGGCGATCAGAGGCAAGCAGTTCAACGACGCCAGATCCGGCGCGGAGGTGGAAGCGCTGCCCGAACAGGTCACGAGAGCGATCGGCCAGAGAGTCGAGTACGTGACGATCGCGATGGGCGCCAACGACGCCTGCGGGATCAACGAGGCCGCGATGACGCCGGTCGCCGACTTCCAGACGAGCTTCCAGACGGCCATCGACCTACTGAGAACGAGACTGCCGGGAGCGCGGATCTCGGTCGTCTCGATTCCCAACGTCCACTACCTGTGGAGAGTCCTCCACACCGATCCGGCCGCCGTCGCTGCCTGGGAAGCCTTCGACGTCTGCCAGTCGATGCTCGCCAACCCGACGTCGACGTCGAGAGCCGACGCCGCGCGGCGCAATCGCGTGCTCACGCGGATCGTCGAATACAACACCGTGCTGTCGAGCGTCTGTGCTGCGTACGCGCAGTGCCGCTACGACAGAGGCACCGGCTTCGGCTACAGATTCGAAGCGGGCGAGGTCTCCACCAACGACTACTTCCACCCGAGCGTCGCCGGCCAGAGAGCGATCGCGAGCATCGAGTGGGGCGCGACCTGGGTCTTCTGACTCACCTCCCGGTTGACCGCCGGCTCGACGCTCCGTCATCCTGAGCGTCGAGCCGGCCGGCAGGGGGCCGCCGGCACGACCAAGGGGGAAGCACATGTCCGGCATTCGCCGGCTATGTCGTCGCGCTTGCGACGGCCGCCATTTGCATCGCCGGATCGCCGCACCCGCGGCGATGGCCGTGTACCCGAACTCGATCGCCGCCACCGGGGACTCGATCACGCGCGCGTTCAACACGTGCAGACCGACCTTCAGAGACTGCCTGGAAAACTCCTGGGCAACCGGCACCAAAAGAGAAGTCAACAGCTTCTACGAACGCATCGTGGCCGGCAACGCGGCCGCCAGAGGCAACCTATTCAACGACGCCAGATCCGGCGCGAGAATGAGCCACCTGAGAGAACAGGTCGCAAGATCGATCGAACACAGAGTCGACTACATCGTCATCGAGATGGGCGCCAACGACGTCTGCACCAGCAGCGAGGCGACGATGACGTCGGTCGCGAGCTTCACCGCGGACTTCGAAAGATCGATCAGAGACCTCAGAGAAAGACTCCCGGGCGCGCGGATTTCCGTCGGCTCGATCCCGAACGTCTACCAGCTGTGGAGCCTGCTCAACGGCAACAGATCGGCGACGGGCACCTGGAACCTGCTGAGAATCTGCCAGTCGATGCTCGCCAACCCGACGTCGAGAAGCAGAGAAGACGAAGAACGCCGCCTGCGCGTCCAGAGACGCGAGGTCGAATTCAACAGAGCCCTCGAAACCGTCTGTGCCACGTACGCGCAGTGCAAGTTCGACAGAAACACGGGCTACAACTACAGATTCAGAGCGGAAGAGGTCTCGACGAACGACTACTTCCACCCGAGCCTCACGGGTCAGGCGACGATCGCCGACATCGAGTGGGGCGTCACCTGGGTCTTCTGACCTGACACGACGGCATGTGCGCCGCGTCGCGACCGGACGATTCGCTCCGCTCGCGACGCGGTAGCGTGCGTGCATGAGCGCGATCACCCCCATGCAGGAGCAGGCCGTCGTCGAGGGCGTTCCGAAGGGACTCTTCATCGGCGGCGAGTGGCGCGAGGCGACCGGCGGGCGGACGCTGCCGGTCGAGGACCCGTCCACGACGCAGACGCTGTGCGAGGTCGCCGACGCGACCGTCGAGGACGCCGGTGCCGCGCTCGACGCGGCCGTCGCCGCGCAAGCCGACTGGGCGGCACATCCGCCACGCGAGCGGGGCGAGATCCTGCGCCGTTCCTACGAGGCGGTCGTCGCCCGCTCCGACGAGCTGGCGCTGCTGATGACGCTGGAGATGGGCAAGCCGCTGTCCGAGTCGCGCGCCGAGGTGCTCTACGCCGCCGACTTCCTGCGCTGGTTCTCCGAGGAGGCCGTGCGCGTCGAAGGCCGCTTCGCGACCGCCCCCAACGGCGCCGGACGCCTGCTGACGATGCGTCAGCCGGTCGGCCCGTGCCTGCTGATCACGCCCTGGAACTTCCCGCTCGCGATGGGCACGCGCAAGATCGGCCCCGCCATCGCCGCCGGCTGCACGATGGTCGTCAAGCCGGCCAAGCAGACGCCGCTTTCGATGCTCGTGCTCGCGCAGATCCTCGACCGAGGCGGGGCTGCCGGATGGCGTGCTCAACGTCTTCATCTCCTCCTCATCGGGTCCGACGACCGCGCCATTGATCGCCGACCCGCGCCTGCGCAAGCTCTCCTTCACCGGCTCGACCGAGGTCGGCCGCACGCTGATCGCCGCGGCCGCCGACAACGTGCTGCGCGTCTCGATGGAGCTCGGCGGCAACGCCCCGTTCGTCGTCTTCGAGGACGCCGACCTCGACGCGGCCGTCGAGGGCGCGATGCTCGCGAAGATGCGCAACATCGGCGAGGCCTGCACGGCCGCCAACCGCTTCCACGTCGCACGAGGCGGTCGCCGAGCAGTTCACCGAGCGAGCTCGCCGAGCGGATGGGCGCGCTGTCGCTCGGCCGCGGGGTGCGAGGAGGGCGTCGAGCGTCGGCCCGCTGATCGACGACGACCAGCGCGGCAAGGTCGCGCGCACTCGTCGAGGACGCGTCGCGCAAGGGCGCGATCGCTGTGTCGTCGGCGGCGACGCGACCCGGCCGACGGGCCCGGCTACTTCTTCGCCGCCCACGGTGCTCACCGACGTCCCCGCCGACGCGCGACCTGCTGCGCGAGGAGATCTTCGGCCCGGTCGCCGCCGGTCGCGACGTTCGCGACCGAGGAGGAGGCGATCGCCGCCGCCAACCGCACCGAGTACGGCCTCGTCGCCTACGTCTTCACGCGCGACCTCAAGCGCGGCGCTGCGCGTGGTCGAGGCGCTCGAGACCGGCATGGTCGGCCTCAACCAGGGCATCGTCTCCAACGCCGCCGCCCCCTTCGGCGGCGTCAAGCAGTCGGGCTTCGGCCGCGAGGGCGGCGTCGAGGGCATCGACGAGTACCTCTCGACGAAGTACGTCGCGGTCAACGCGGACCGCTGAGCACCTGACGCGGGGGCGGTGGTCCGGGGGCGCCCCGGACCACCGCCAGCCTCGCGCCATCCCCCGACCTACGGCACGTCGATCCGCGCCGACGAGTTCAAGTGCTCCGCACCCTGCGGTCCGTCCCAGCGGACCGCGACGGGCCTGTCCCTGAGGACTGCGTCGAGCACGTTCGCCGATGCCTCGACCTCCTGCACCGTGCCGTCGTCGTAGACCACCGTCACGCTCGCGACCCCATCCGCCGCGAGACCGATCAGGTGGACTTCCCCCTCCGCGTTCCACGTCACCGCGGGCGCGGCCCCGTGCTCGGTGAGTTGGTCGGCGCTCCCGCCACGTCATGCGACCCCCGGGCCGGCCACGCACAGCCCGCTGCCGTCGGTCGTCGGCGCCACGAGCAGGTCGCTGTCTGCGACCTGGCGGGCGTCGTCGAGCTCGATCACGTCGTCGGCCATGATCGGCGCGCCGTGCAGGTCCGAGACCTCGACCGGTCCGTCAGTCTCCGACGGGTCGCGCAGGATCTCCATCTCGTCCGCCAGCTCAGACAGCTCGTCGCTGCGCACCGGGATCGCGTCGCTCGTCGCGTCGCTCGCCCCCGCGAGGACGGCGGTCGCGGCGGGCACGAGCACGCAGATCGCAGCCAACAGGACCAGTAGTTTGCGAAGGCTCATCGTCACGCCTTCCCGTGGCCCCAGACGGTGTGCGCGACACCGCTGGCCTGAGCGACGGAAAACCGCATGTTGGTCGCCGTTTGCGGGACGCAGGACACGTAGTAGCAAGCGCGTACGAGGTCGGTGCCCGTCCCTCCGAAGGTCAGGCCACTGCCCTCGACGGCAAGCGAGACCGTGATGTGACCCGAGCCGCTGTAGGACGCGGAGCCCCAGCCGAAGTGGTGCCAGACCGCGCTGCCGGGATTCGTCGTCCCGTTGGCGTAGCAGCCCGCCGAGATGATCTGGCCGGAGTCGTAGCTCGTGTCGAGCGTGTAGTTGCCCGCGGGCATGCACCACGAACCCGAGCAGCCGATTCCAGAGGAGGGCTCGGCATCGAGCGCCGAGGACGCCGCGAACGCGAGTAGAGCAGCGCACGCTCCAAGCAGCGCAATCGCACGGGCCATCGGCACCCGCCGGTCCAGCAAAGTCATCGACACGCGCTCTCCTCGTTCCGGTCCGAATCCCTCAGTTCGAGCCCTCAACATCTCGCATTGCCACGGATCGCGCCAGAAATGTCCACACATGTTTGATCTTTTGTCACAAGCCCTCGGCTCGTGCGAAATGTGTTCTTGTAGCGCTGTAACCGGCGATCAAGAAACAACGCAGTGACGCGCTTTGTCACAGCCACCCGGCTCGTGCGAGAACCTTCCAGAGATGCCCCGCGACGACCTCGGCGAGGACGTGCTGTCGGACAACGAGCTGCGCAGCGTACTGACGTTTCTCGGCGCGGCTCCACCCGCGGAGCAACCCGGCGGGCCACCCGCGGGGCCGCGCCCGGAGCCCGAGCCTCGCGTCGATCCCGGCGCGCCGAAGCCGCTGTCGGCGCGCGACGAGGGACTCGCGCTTTACAAGGGCACGCGCTACACGGGACCGCTCGGGCGTCCGTTCCGCGCCGAGAACGGGCTGTCGTCCATCTCGCCGCCCTGGTCGGAGATCGTCGCCTACGATCTCAATCGCGGCGACGCTCAAGTGGCGCGTGCCCTTTGGGACGAGCCCGGCGCTTGCCGCGCGCGGCATCGCCGATACGGGCAACGGCCGGCGCGCGTGGCGGAACGGTCCGGCGGTCACGGCGGGAGGGTTGATCTTCATCGGCTCGTGGGCGGATCGCACCGTGCGCGCCTTCGACAAGGCGACCGGCAGCCCGCTGTGGGCCCATCAGCTGAAAGCCAATCCGGAAGGACTCGTCGCCGTCTACAGGCCGGCGGGCGCCAGTACGTGGTGTTCTGCGCGTCGGGGTCGGCTGAGAGCGAGATGTCCGGCGAGCAGGCCATCGAGCAGTGGCCGGGGCTGGCCTCGGCGCAGGGCTACTACGCCTTCGCGCTGCCGGGTTCGTCGACCGCGAGCGACGACGCGGGACTGACACGTGACGAGCTGAGACAACATGGGGAACCGTCCACGTCTCATCGACCTCAGCATGGAGGTCTTTCAGGGGATGATGACCTACCCGAACGTCACCAAGCCGGTGATCGTCGAGGTGGAGAACCATGCCCAGATGGCCCGGAGCATCGGCACCGATCAGTACGGTGTCGACGAGATCACCAACCACTGCATGATCGTCACCGGCGACCACATCGGCACGCACATCGACTCCTGGGGTCACGTGAAGCCGGACGCGCCCCGGGCCGAAGGCATTCCGATCGACTACTGCTACGGCGACGGCGTGGTGCTGGACCTCACGCACAAGGGCGCCGGCGACGAGATCAGCGTGGCGGACATCGACGAGGCCGAGCGGCGCCTCGACGGGTACCGCATCAAGCCGCTGGACATCGTGCTGCTGCGCACCGACGCCGCCCGCTGCCGGAACGAGAAGTGCTACCTCACCAACCACCCGGGGATGACCAAGGAGTCGGTGCACGGCCTCCTCGACCGGGGCGTCAAGGTGATGGGCATCGACGCCATCGGCTTCGATCCGCCGGTGGCGAAGATGTTCGAGCGCCGCAAGTTCTGGGAGGCGCACCGGGTGATGCGCGAGCGGGAGTACTACCACCTCGAGAACCTGTGCAACCTGCACGAGATTCCGGCGCCGTATCACTCGTTCACCGTCAGCGTGCTGCCGGTGAAGTGGCGCGGCGCGTCGGCCGCGCCGGTGCGGGCCGATGGCGCGATTCGTTCCGCGCCGTGAGTCGCTGATAAGCGTCCGGCACTCGACCGTGTCCGCGCGGCTCGCGAAGCGCCGACCGATAATCGATAGCTTCTTGACGCCCTCGGACGTGACCCGGAGGTAGACATCGCTGACGTCAGCAATGACCGAGGACCCCAACTCACGCCCGCTCGGCCGACGCGTCTTTCGAGAGGAGATCCGCGAACGGCTGATCGAGGACATTCTCGACGGCCGGCTCGCGCCCGGCGCCCGGCTCGTCGAGACGCGCATCGCGCAGCAGTTCGGGGTGAGCCAGGGGCCGGTTCGCGAAGCGCTGCGCGATCTGGAGTTGTTCGGCTTCGTCGTCAGCACGTCGTTCCGCGGCACCCAGGTGCGGCAGATCTCGACCCAGGATCTGCTGGAGATCTATCCGATTCGCGCGGCGCTCGAAGGCGTGGCGGCGTATGCGGCCGCGAGCCGCATCGACGAGGCGACCCTGGCGCCAGCTCGCGGACCTGATCGACGTGATGCGTGAAGCCGCGAACAACGACGATCATCGCACGGTGGTCGACACCGATCGGGCGTTTCACCTCGCCATCGTCAAGGCGTCTGGCAACCGGATGCTGGAGCACGTGTGGCAGACGCTCCGGCTCTCGATCACGACCTGCGTCACCCACTCCGTCACGCATCGTTCGCTGCACGTGATCGCCGAGCGCCACGTCGCCGCTGCTCGACGCCTTGCGGGCACGCGCGATCCGGAACGGGCCGAAGCGGCCATGCGCCGGCACATCGAAGAGGCCAGCGAGTGGATCGTGTCAGCGCATCGCGAGGAGCAGACCGCGGCACAGCCTGCGTCTGGGAAGGGAGCGGTGGCCAGGTCACGAAAACCGATGACCGGGCGATCGAACTTGAACCGCTGACCTGCTATCCGTCAACGTCCTGGCCTCCCCCTCAAGCAGGGACGGAAACGCTCGCCGCCGTGGCTCCGGAGAAACAAAGCAGCCTCGGGGTGACGGGATAAATATGTTATTCGCGCGCCCGGCAGGATTCCACTCAAAGGGCGAGCCCGGGAGGGCGGAGCCTTCGAGCTGACGTCTGGCGTGGCGCAGCGATTTGGCGAAGCGGAGGGTGTGCCCGGCAGGATTCGACTCGAAGGGCGAGCCCGGAGGGCGGAGCCTTCGAGCTGATAACTGGCGGACGCGACCATCGAGCGAATGCGAGATGGCGCGCCCGGCAGGATTCGAACCTGCGACCTTCGGCTCCGGAGGCCGACGCTCTATCCAGCTGAGCTACGGGCGCAACGTGCTGACCGGCGAGACGTTCCGCGCCAATCGTCACCGGGCGGGGGCCCGGAGCGCCGTTCAGCGTAACACAGTCCAGAGGTCGGCGTCGGTCCCTGGTTCCCTCACCCCGACCCGCTCCCCGCACGCGGGGAAAGGGAGAAGACCTCGTGCCGCCGCGGCACCATCGGCCTGACCCCTGGCGCGGCGCACCCAACGCACTGCCGCCACCGTGAACTGTGACTGAGGGCTCGACCCCGAGCGCGAGCCGAGGGGGGCGGAGCGACCGGGGCTGACCCCTGGCGCGGCGCACCCAACGCACTGCCGCCACCGTGAACTGTGACTGAGGGCTCGACCCCGAGCGCGAGCCGAGGGGGGCGGAGCGCCGGGGCGACCCCTGCCGCGGCGCACCCAACGCACTGCCGCCACCGTGAACTGTGACTGAGGGCTCGACCCCGAGCGCGAGCCCCGAAGGGGCGGAGCGCCGGGGCTGACCCCTGCCGCGGCGCACCCAACGCGCCGCAGGCGCGTTGGTGCGCCCGGCAGGGCTCGAACCTGCGACCTACGGATTCGAAGTCCGTCGCTCTATCCAACTGAGCTACGGGCGCACAGATCGCAGCCTAGCGCGGCCGCCCTGCCCGCGCGGGACAGCCTACAGCAGCAGGCGCGGACTGCGCGGCCGCGGGACCCGCAATCGGCAGGCGAATAAGAACGTCGTGCCCCTCGCCAACCACCGAGTCGAAGGTCAGCGAGCCGTTGTGCCGGTCGACCACCGCCCGCGCCATCGAGAGACCCTGGCCGGTGCCCTTGCCGACGCCCTTCGTGGTGAAGAACGGATCGAAGACGTGGTCGCGGATATCGGACGGAATGCCGTGCCAGAGTCCTTCATTTCGACCAGGACGTGCTCGCCGTCGCAGCCGGGTCTGCGACCTTCGAGCATCCCGAGCTGCCCGAGCCCGGGCTGTCGCTTCGGCAATGGCATGCGCGGCGTTCACGAACAGATTCAGGAACACCTGGTTCAGGTCGCCCAGAAAACAGGTGACCGGCGGCAGTTCGCTGCGAAGTCGGTGGTGCACCTCGGCGACGTCCTTCAGCTCGTTGCGCGCCACGGTAAGCGTGCTCGAGAGGGCGCCGTTCAGGAATCGCGCGGCCACCGGCTTGGCCGAGTCCGGATGGGCGAACGCCCGCATCGCCCGGACGATCGTCGCGACCCGGGTGACGCCGTCAACGGCCTCGGCGTGTCGGGGTCCGAAGTCATCATCGACGGCGACAACCTGGTCATCACCGTGCCCGGTAACGACAGCAGCGAGGCCCGCAACCTCGGGCAGACGGCACGGCTGTACATCCGGCCGGTCATCCACGCGATGCCTGCCGCCGCCGGACAGGGCAGCCGCCGACCGAGGCGCCGCAGGGCGCACCTCCCGGTGCTCCACCGGGAGCGCCGCCCGGGGCCCCCGGAACGCCGCCTGGGATTCCCGGGACGCCTCCGCCGGGCGGCGCCGGACAGCCGCCTGCTCCGCCAGCGCAGTCGCCTGCGCCGCAGCCACGTCCCTATCCCGAGCCGCCGGCCAGCCCGCGCCGACGCCCACGTCGCCCAAACCGCGCGCCATCCGCCTGGACAACAGCCCACACCCGCGCCATCGCCTGGACAGCGGCCGGCCCCCGCGCCGTCGCCGGGACAGCAGCCGGCACCGCCGCCACCTCCCGGAGAGGCCCCGCTCGCGCAGCGCATCGCCGACGAGAAGGAACTGCGGCAGAGCACCGATCAGCAGATCCAGATCCTCGCGCTGCAGTTCCAGGCCACCCGTTGCGGTGAGGAGGACGTGCTGGCCGGAAACGACGACCCGAATCTGCCATTGATCACCTGCGGTAGGGACGGCAACGTCTACCTGCTGGACAAGTCGATCATCAACGGCGAGCAGATCGAGAACGCCAGTTCGGGACTCGATCAGCAGCAGGGCCAGTACATCGTCGACCTGCAATTCAAGAGCGACGCCACCAAGATCTGGGCGGACTTCACCGCGGCCAACGTCGGAACCCAGACCGCTTTCGTGCTGGATTCGGAGGTGGTCAGCGCGCCCGAGGTGAGAGAGCCCATTCCGGGCGGGCGGACGCAGATCAGCGGACAGTTCACCGAGACGACGGCGCGCGAACTGGCCAACGTATTGAAATACGGCTCGCTACCGCTGTCCTTCGAGTCGTCGGAGGCCGAAACCGTCTCGGCGACATTGGGTTTGACGTCGCTGCGGGCGGGTTTGATCGCGGGTGCGGTCGGGCTTGGGCTGGTGCTGCTCTATTCACTGCTCTACTACCGAATTCTGGGGGTGCTGATCGCACTGTCGCTGGTGGCTTCCGGCGCAATGGTTTACGCGATCCTGGTACTCCTCGGCAGATACATCGGCTACACGCTCGACCTGGCCGGCATCGCGGGTCTGATCATCGGTATAGGTATGACTGCCGACTCGTTCGTGGTGTTCTTCGAGCGCATCAAGGATGAGATTCGCGACGGTCGTTCGTTCCGCTCGGCCGTGCCCCGCGGCTGGAACCGTGCGCGCAAGACGATTCTGTCCGGCAACGCGGTCACCTTCCTGGCCGCGGCGGTCCTGTACGTGCTGGCCGTCGGCCAGGTGAAGGGCTTCGCGTTCACGTTGGGTCTGACGACCATCCTCGATGTGGTGGTGGTGTTCCTGGTGACCTGGCCGGTCGTCTACATCGCGTCGAAGTCGCCGACGATGGCCAAGCCCAGGCTCAACGGTCTGGGCGCGGTGCAGCAGATCGCCCGCGAACGCCGAGCGGCCGCACACGGGACGGGACGGGGATAGCGAGATGGCCGCCAAAGACAACGACTCAGACGACCTCACGACGGAAGCCGTCGAGGCACCAGACCTCGAAAGCACCACAGCGCCGCGGCACGGCTTCTTCACCCGGCTCTACACCGGAACCGGCGCGTTCGAGGTCATCGGCAAGCGCAAGCTCTGGTTCACGATCAGCGGCCTGATCGTTGCCGTCGCCATCGCGAGCATTCTGATTCGCGGGTTCACGTTCGGCATCGACTTCGAGGGTGGCACCAAGGTCTCCATGCCGGCGCAGACCGCATCCGGCAACGTCACCACCCAGCAAGTCGAAGACGTGTTCAGCAAGACACTGGGCAAGGCATCCGAAGCGGTGGTCCTCGTCGGCAGCGGCGATTCGGCCACGGTCCAGATCCGCTCGGAGACGCTGGACAACGCGGAGATCGAAGAGCTGCGCACGGCGCTCTTCGACGCGTTCCAGCCGCGAGGCCCCGACGGCAAGCCCGAACAAGAACGCGATCAGCGACTCGGCGGTGTCGGAGACCTGGGGCGGGCAGATCACCGACAAGGCTCTCATCGCTCTGGTGGTGTTCCTGGCGCTGGCCGCGGTTTACATCACCATCCGATACGAGCGCTACATGGCCCTCGCCGCGCTGGCCACGCTGGTGTTCGACCTCGTCGTCACCGCCGGTGTGCTACTCCATCGTGGGCTTCGAGGTCACCCCTGCGACGGTGATCGGTCTGCTGACCATCCTCGGTTTCTCGCTCTACGACACCGTGATCGTGTTCGACAAGGTCGAGGAGAACACCCACGGCTTCGAGCACACCACCCGCCGAACGTTCGCCGAGCACGCCAATCTGGCGATCAACCAGACATTCATGCGGTCGATCAACACCAGCCTGATCTCAGTGCTGCCGATCCTCGCTCTCATGGTGATCGCGGTCTGGCTGTTGGGCGTCGGCACGCTGATGGACTTGGCGCTCGTGCAGCTGGTCGGTGTGATCGTCGGCACGTACTCGTCGATCTACTTCGCCACGCCGCTTCTGGTGACGTTGCGCGAGCGCACCACGCTGGTGCGGACCCACACCCGCCGGGTGCTGAACCGCCGCAAGGGAAGCGCCGCGAAGACGTTGGATACCGACGATGACGAGTCGGCAGCCGAGACGGCAACGGCGGCGGCGGTGGCGAGCACCACCTCGGCACCCGACAAGCCGGCGCCGGGCGCGCGGCCTGTCCGGCCGACGAGCAGCCGCACTGGTCGACCGTCGGGTAAGCGCAACACCCGGCGGCGGTAAGCCAGATGATCAAGGCCTGGAGCCGACGTGGTGGCGTTCTGGCGGCTGCGCTGATCGTCGTGGCCGCGGGCCTGTCTTCCTGTTCGCGTGGTCCTGCCGAGAGCATCGACTTTGCGATGGACGGCACTGCTGACGACCTACAACACCAACACCGTGGCCGGCGCCGCGTCCGGCGGCCCGCAAGCATTCGCACGCGTGCTCACCGGCTTCAACTACCACGGTCCCGACGGCCAGATCGTCGGCGATCACGACTTCGGCAAACATCGCCGTCGTCGGCCGGGCGCCGCTGATTCTCGACTACGAGATCAACGCCGAGGCGGTGTACTCGGATGGCAAGCCGATCACGTGCGACGACATGGTGCTGGCCTGGGCGTCACAGTCCGGACGGTTCCCCGGTTTCGACGCGGCAAGCCGTGCCGGTTATTCCGACATCGCGTCCGTCGACTGTGCGCCGGGGCAGAAGAAGGCGCGGGTGTCCTTCGCGCAGGATCGCGCATTCGTCGACTACGGCCAGTTGTTCGCCGCCACATCGATGATGCCGTCGCACGTGATCGCCGACGTACTCGGACTGGGAGACGGCGGCGTCACGACCGCGATAACCAACAACGACGGCCCGACAGTCGAACGAATCGCTCAGGTGTGGAACACCACCTGGAATCTGACGCCGGACATCGACATCAAGAAGTTCCCGTCGTCGGGCCCCTACAAGCTCGAATCGGTGACGAAGGACGGCGCCGTCGTGCTCGTTGCCAACGACAAATGGTGGGGCGCACCGCCCGTCACCTCCAAGATCACCGTGTGGCCTCGCGGCGCCGACATCCAGGACCGCATCAATCAGGGCGCCTACGACGTCGTCGACGTCGCGGCCGGCTCTTCGGGCACGCTGAACCTGCCCGACGGTTACGTCCGGACCGACGCCCCGTCCGCCGGAATCGAGCAGCTCATCTTCGCCTCGAAGGGCGTGATGTCTGCGCCGCCGGAGCGGCGTGCACTGGCCCACTGCACACCGCGTGACGTGATCGCCCGTAATGCAGAGGTGCCGATCGCCAACTCACGTCTGAATCCCGTCACCGAGGACGCCTACAGTGCGGCCGAGGGTGCGGTCGAGGGCGGCCAGTTCGCCGTCGCCAATCCTGCTGTCGCACGGGCCGATATCGCCGGGCGGCCGCTGACCGTCCGGATCGGATACCAGAGTCCCAACGCCCGGCTGGCGGCGACCGTCGGTGCGATCGCCAAGGCGTGCGCGCCGGCCGGAATCACCGTGCAGGATGTCGCGACCAACGAAACGGGCCCGCTGACGCTGCGCAACAACGAGATCGACGTTCTGCTGGCCAGCACGGGTGGCGCCGCCGGCAGCGGGTCGAGCGGGTCCAACGCGATGGACGCCTACGACCTGCACTCCGGTAACGGCAACAATCTCTCCCGCTTCACCAACGAGCAGGTCGACGGCATCATCTCGACGATAGCGGTGACCTCCGACCCCAAGGAGCTGTCCAGGCTGCTCGGTGAGGGCGGAAGGATCCTGTGGGCTGACATGCCGACGCTTCCGCTCTATCGTCAGCAGCGGACCGTGTTGACGTCGAAAGACATGTACGCGGTGAGTAGCAGTCCGACTCGATGGGGTGCGGGATGGAACATGGATCGGTGGGTACTGGGCCAGTGAGCACTCCAGCCGCCGGCGCGCTGACAGGCCCAGACATCGCGGCGCTGATCACGATCGCTGATGCGGCGAAGTGCCCGACTTTCCCGAGCCGGGTGTCGAGTTCAAGGATCTGACGCCGCTTCTCGCCGACGCGCACGGTCTGGCATCTGTCACCGATGCGCTCGCCGAGACCGCCCGAGGTGCCGACCTGGTCGCGGGTATCGATGCGCGCGGATTTCTGTTGGGCGCTGCGGTGGCCCTGCGGCTCGGGACCGGCGTGCTGGCGGTCCGCAAGGGCGGCAAGCTGCCCCCGCCGGTGCACAGCGAGACCTACCAGCTGGAATACGGCACCGCCACGCTGGAGCTACCGGCCGACGGCATCGAGCTCGCAGGACGCTCCATCGTCATCATCGACGACGTGCTCGCCACCGGCGGCACCGTCTCCGCGACGGAGAAATTGCTGCGGACCTGCGGTGCGACCGTCACTGGCGCCGCGGTCGGTGCTCGAGCTGGCCGCGCTGGGCGGCCGCGGCGTGCTCGAACCGCTACCGGTCACCTCCTTGCTCGTGGTCTGAGCCGTATCCTCGAAGTCTGACCGATTTCAGGGAGGTGACCATGGCAGAGGATCCCGGCACGGGCCAGGCCGTGCAGTCGCCTCCGAACAGCCAGGCGCCCGAAACGCAGCCCCTGGAGATCCCCAAGACTTCGACCAGCGCGTCGCGCCGGGTGCGGGCCCGGCTGGCCCGCCGGATGACCGCACAGCGCAGCACCGTCAATCCGGTGCTCGAACCGTTGGTCGCGGTCCACAAGCAGTTCTATCCCAAGGCCAATCTGACGCTGCTGCAGCGCGCTTACGACGTGGCCGAAGAGCGTCACGCCGATCAGTTGCGCCGCTCAGGCGACCCGTACATCACCCACCCACTGGCCGTCGCCAGCATCCTGGCCGAGCTCGAGATGGACACCACGACGCTGATCGCGGCCCTGCTGCACGACACTGTCGAAGACACCGGCTACACGCTCGAGGCGCTCACCGAGGAATTCGGCACCGAGGTCGGCCATCTCGTCGACGGCGTGACCAAACTGGACAAGGTCGCACTGGGCACCGCAGCCGAAGGCGAGACCATCCGCAAGATGATCCTCGCGATGGCCCGGGATCCGCGGGTTCTGGTGATCAAGGTCGCCGACCGGCTACACAACATGCGCACCATGCGCTTCCTGCCGCCGGAGAAGCAGGCCAGCAAGTCCCGCGAAACGCTGGAAGTCATTGCGCCGCTGGCACATCGACTCGGTATGGCGACTGTCAAATGGGAGCTCGAGGATCTGTCGTTCGCGATCCTGCATCCGAAGAAGTATGAGGAGATCGTGCGGCTGGTCGCCGATCGGGCACCGTCGCGCGACATCTATCTGGCGAAGGTCCGCGCCGAGATCATCGCGACGCTGAACGCGTCGAAGATCAGCGCCGTGGTCGAGGGCCGGCCCAAGCATTACTGGTCGATCTACCAGAAGATGATCGTCAAGGGCCGCGACTTCGACGACATCCACGACCTCGTCGGTGTACGCATTCTCTGCGACGAGGTCCGCGACTGCTATGCGGCTGTGGGCGTGGTGCATTCGCTGTGGCAGCCGATCGCCGGACGGTTCAAGGACTACATCGCCCAGCCGCGGTTCGGTGTCTACCAATCGCTGCACACCACAGTCGTCGGGCCCGAGGGCAAGCCGCTGGAAGTGCAGATTCGCACCACGGATATGCACAAGACCGCGGAGTACGGCATCGCCGCGCACTGGCGCTACAAAGAGGCCAAGGGCCGCAACGGACTTCCGGCCACCTGGGCCGCCGCGGAGATCGACGACATGGCCTGGATGCGCCAGCTACTCGACTGGCAGCGGGAGGCCGCCGACCCTGGTGAGTTCCTCGAATCGTTGCGCTACGACCTCGCGGTGCAGGAGATCTTCGTGTTCACGCCGAAGGGCGATCTGATCACACTGCCCACCGGGTCCACTCCGGTGGACTTCGCGTACGCCGTGCACACCGAGGTCGGGCACCGCTGTATCGGCTCTCGTGTCAACGGCCGGTTGGTCGCGTTGGAGCGCAAGCTCGAGAATGGCGACCAGGTAGAGGTTTTCACGTCCAAGGCGCCCAACGCCGGCCCGTCTCGTGACTGGCAGACGTTCGTGGTCTCGCCCAGGGCGAAGGCGAAGATCCGCCAGTGGTTCGCCAAGGAACGGCGCGAAGAGGCCCTCGAGTCCGGCAAGGACTCCATCGCACGTGAAGTTCGTCGTGCCGGAATTCCGTTGCAGCGGTTGATGAATGCCGAACAAGTGGCGGCACTGGCTCGCGAGTTGCGCTACGTGGACGTGTCCGCGCTCTACACCGCTGTGGGTGAAGGCCATGTGTCGGCCCGGCACGTGGTGCAGCGGCTCGTCGCCCAGGTCGGTGGTGACGAGGATGCCACCGACGAGATCGCCGAGCGCTCGACACCGTCCACCATGACGGTGCGCCAACGCAGCACCGACGATGTCGGTGTCGCGGTTCCCGGCGCACCGGGAGTGCTGTCGAAGCTGGCCAAATGCTGCACCCCCGTGCCCGGCGACAACATCATGGGATTCGTCACGCGCGGCGGAGGCGTCAGCGTGCATCGCACCGACTGCACCAATGCTTCATCGCTGCAGGAGCAGTCGGAGCGGATCATCGATGTGAAGTGGGCGCCGGGGCCGTCATCGGTCTTCCTGGTGGCCATCCAGGTGGAGGCGCTCGACCGGCACCGGTTGCTGTCGGACGTGACTCGCGTCCTGGCCGACGAGAAGGTCAACATCCTGTCGGCGTCGGTGACCACGTCCGACGACCGCGTGGCGGTCAGCCGGTTCACGTTCGAAATGGGTGACCCGAAGCATCTGGGCCACCTGCTCAACGTGGTGCGCAATGTGGAGGGCGTGTACGACGTCTACCGCGTGACCTCGGCGGCATGAGGTTTTGAGCAAACAATCTCGCGAACGTCGATTTCTGTCATAATTCGGCGATGCGCACCGCACTCGTGGCAGCTCTAGCCGCCGTCGCCCTGCTGATAGCCGGTTGCGGCTCGACCATCAAGCCCGACGGTGCCGCCCAATCGGTCGTCGATCTTGTGAAGAAGCAAACCGGTTTCGAACCCAAAGACGTGAAATGTCCAGAAGGTGTCGAAGCCAAGGTGGGCACGAAGTTCGAGTGCAAGTTCACCGGGCCCGAAGGCACGGAGTACACCGCAGACATGCGCATCACCAAGGTCGACGGTGACGACGTCGAGTTCTACATCGAGACCCATCCGACCTAGGCCGAGTCAGCCTCAGTCCACCCGCACCGATTCGATCGTCACCTTCTGGGTCGGCTTACCGTCGTCGCTGCCGCCTGCCACACCGGCATCGGCGATCTTGTCCAGCGTGGCCAGTCCGGTCTGGTCGATGGTGCCGAACACCGTGTAGGTCGGCGGCAGCATCGAGTCCCCGTAAACGAGGAAGAACTGGCTGCCGTTGGTGCCCTGGCCCTTGTTGGCCATCGCGAGCGTGCCGCGCGGGTACAGCAGGGGCGTCGTCAGCGCCGGGTCGGACAGCCGGAACTGGTTGGTCGGGTACTCGTTGGGGAACCGGTAGCCCGGGCCTCCGGTGCCTTCGCCGGTCGGGTCGCCGCACTGCAGCACCTTCAGCGAGGGGCTTGTGGTCAGCCGGTGACATGACGTGTCGTCGTAGAACCCCTGCTGGGCCAGGCTGGCGAAGTTGTTGACCGTGCAGGGGGTTTTGGCGTTGTCCAATTGCAGCCCGATGCCCCCGCGGTTGGTTTTGATGCCGGCACTGACGAATGCGGGGTCGGTGGGGACCCGTCCGGTGCGGGGCGGCTTGGCGGGCTTGCTCGCCGGCTCCGTCGTGGCCGGGTATTGGCAGTTGGACCCCAGCGTCGCGGGCGGCTTGAACTCGGGCAGTGGCTCGGCGTTGATCCCGGGCATCGGCGATGCGGTGTACGGGGGATAGTCAGTCATCCCGTCGAGGTTCTCGAGGCTGCGGCCCACCGCGATGACGAGCAACACGCTCACCACCACCACCAGAATGGTGAGCGCGGTGATCAGGTAGCTGATGATCAGGCCCGCAAGAGCGAGTCCGCGACCGTCTTCGCCGGTTTTCTTGATCTGCGACAACGACATGTGCCCGAACACGATGCCCAGAGGTGCGAACAAGAACGCGCACACCAGCGCCGCAATGGCCATCGTGTTCGTCGGCTGCGGCGGCGGATAGCCGGGGTACCCCGCCGGATAGCCGTAGGGCGGCGGGTACGCGCCGTACGGCGGCGGGTAGGCGCCGTACGGCGGTGGTGGGTTCGTCACGGGTCCAGGAGAAGGGACGTGATCTTGACGTCCGTCTTCGGCTTACCGTCCTGACCGCCGTCGGCCGTGCCTGTCGCGCCGATCTTGTCCAGGGTGGCAAGTCCGGTCTCGTCAATCGTGCCGAACACCGTGTAGTTGGGTGGCAGTTGCGAATCCTTGTACACCAGGAAGAACTGGCTGCCGTTGGTGCCCGGCCCGGCATTGGCCATGGCCAGCGTGCCGCGCGGATAGAGCACCGGTTCATTCAGCTTGGGGTCGTCAGGCTGGTACTGGTCCGTCGGATACTCGTTGGGGAACTGGTAGCCGGGACCGCCGGTGCCCTGGCCGGTCGGATCGCCGCACTGCAGGACCGACAGCGTCTCCGAGGTCGTCAGCCGATGGCAGGTGGTGTCCTTGAAGAAGTTCTGATTCGCCAGGCTCGCGAAGCTGTTGACGGTGCACGGCGACTTGCCGTTGTCCAGCATCAGGCCGATATCGCCCTGATTGGTCTCCATGCTGGCACTGACCTGCGCAGGCTCGGTCGGCACCTTGCCTGTCCGCGGCGGCTTGACCGGCTTGCTGGCCTTCTCCGGGGAGGCCGCGTATTGGCAGTTGTCACCGAGACCGGCGGGCGCCGTGAAGGGAGGCAGTTTGCCGTCGGCCGCCGGCGCCGCACTTGCCTCGCTCGATGTGCCAGTCGCTGCGGTGTTCTGGCTGTCCGAATCGTCCCTGGTGAGGACGACGGTCGCCACGACCGCAGCAACGACGACGATCACGCCGACGACGGAGCCGACGATCATGAAAATGCGACGCTTACGCTCCTTGGCGGCCCGGCGCTCCAGCTGTCGCTCGAGCTTGCGCTTTGCTGTCGCCCGCCGTTGTTCGTTGGTCGGCACCGCCGTTGTCCTCCTTGTGTTGATCGGTCGGCAACGAGTGTGCCAGGCATTGCTGAGTGTGGCGTTAGCACCCGCGACATCGGGGGATGGAAAACTGGACGCTGTGTTGGTCACCGGATTCCCGGCGGGCATGTTGGCGTGCAACTGCTACGTGCTTGCCCCGCGCCCTGGAGCGGACGCGATCATCGTCGATCCGGGCCAGCGGGCGATGGGCCCATTGCGCCGGATTCTGGATGAGAACCACCTGACACCTGCGGCGGTGCTGCTCACCCACGGACACATCGACCACATCTGGTCGGCCCAGAAGGTGGCCGACATGTACGGCTGCCCGGCGTATATCCACCCCGAAGACCGATTCATGCTGACCGACCCGATCAAGGATTTCGGCCCGCGACTGGCGCAGATCGCGTTCGGCGCACTCTTTTCGGAACCCAAGCAGGTCATCGAGTTGGACAAAGACGGCGACAAGGTGGAACTGGGGGATATCACCGTGACGATCGACCACACCCCGGGCCACACTCGCGGCTCGGTGGTGTTCCGGGTCTCCGAAGGGACGGACGAGTTGGTCTTCACCGGCGATACCCTGTTCCGGCAGTCGGTGGGCCGCACCGACCTGCCGGGTGGCAGCGGCCGGGATCTGCTCGGCTCGATCGTCACAAAACTGTTGGTGCTCGACGACGACACCGTGGTACTACCTGGGCACGGTGAGAAGACCACGATCGGCGACGAACGCCGCACCAACCCGTTCCTCGAAGGCTTGAACTAGTGAGTGACTTTCAGGCGCCCAAGGGCGTCCCGGACTATCTGCCGCCGGACTCGGCGCAGTTCGTCGGTGTCCGCGACGGTCTGCTGGACGCGGCGCGCCGCGCCGGCTACGGCGACGTCGAACTGCCGATCTTTGAGGACACCGCATTGTTCGCACGCGGGGTGGGGGAGTCCACAGATGTGGTGTCCAAGGAGATGTACACCTTCTCCGACCGTGGCGACCGCT
The DNA here is from genome assembly GCA_963774115.1 of uncultured Actinomycetes bacterium. Classification (GTDB taxonomy): domain Bacteria; phylum Actinomycetota; class Thermoleophilia; order Solirubrobacterales; family Solirubrobacteraceae; genus Conexibacter. The sequence goes on from CAVZDN010000002.1 coordinate 411,373, forward strand.
CGGTGACACTGCGCCCAGAGGGCACCGCTGGCGTGATGCGCGCAGTGATCGAACACGGGTTGGACCGCGGGCCGCTTCCGGTGAAGCTCTGCTACGCCGGGCCCTTCTTCCGCTACGAACGTCCACAGGCCGGTCGCTACCGGCAGCTGCAGCAGGTGGGGGTGGAGGCGATCGGCGTCGACGACCCCGCGCTGGATGCCGAGGTCATCGCCATCGCCGACGCCGGCTTCCGGTCACTCGGGCTCGACGGGTTCCGGCTGGAGATCACCTCGCTGGGCGACGATACGTGCCGCCCGCAATACCGGGAACTGTTGCAGGACTTCCTGTTCAAGCTCGACCTCGACGAGGACACCCGACGACGTGCCGAGATCAACCCGCTGCGGGTACTCGACGACAAACGTCCCGAGGTGCGGGAGATGACCGCAGACGCCCCCGTCATGCTGGATCACCTCTCCGACGTCGCCAAGCAGCACTTCGACACCGTCCTGGCGCATCTGGATGCGCTCGGTGTGCCGTATGTCATCAATCCCCGGATGGTGCGTGGCCTGGACTACTACACCAAGACCACCTTCGAGTTCGTGCACGACGGACTCGGTGCACAGTCGGGCATCGGCGGCGGTGGCCGCTACGACGGCCTGATGCAACAGCTCGGTGGAAAAGACCTGTCCGGCATCGGCTTTGGTCTCGGCGTGGACCGGACTGTGCTTGCCCTCAAAGCCGAGGGTAAGACGGTCGGCGGCACATCGCGCGTCGACGTCTACGGCGTGCCACTGGGCGAACAGGCCAAGACCACGCTGGCGGTCGTTGCCGCCAGACTGCGCGCTGCCGGGGTCCGTGTCGATATCTCCTACGGTGACCGTGGCATCAAGGCTGCGATGCGCGCGGCGGACCGCTCGGGCGCCTCGATAGCCCTGATCGCCGGTGACCGCGATATCGAGGCGGGCACGATTGGGGTAAAGCTCCTTGCGACAGGGGAACAGGTCGACGTCCTCGTCGACGACATTCTGAGCGTCATACTTTCGCGGCTGAGTCGCGCCTAGGGCCGCAGGCCGGAGAGCGCCATCTCGGCGAAGACCTCGCCGATCTCGTTCAGCGAGTTGCGGCCACCCGGCACGTACCACCGGTGAATCCAGTTGTGCATCCCGAGAATGCCGAGCATCACCAGGCGCGCATCGAGATCTGAGCGGAACGCCCCGGAGTCGATACCCTCTTTGATGATCGCCAGCAGCGTCTTACCGTAGGCGTCGGCGTTGGCGACAATCGGCTTGGCCTCCACGATTGTCGCAAGGTGCTGGCTCTCGTTGAAGAGCACGAACAGCTCGGGATGGGACTGCAGGTCTTCCATGTACGCGTGCAGCGCCAGACGCAGTTTCTCGTCGGCGGGCAGGTTAGCCTCTAGTGCGTCGCGGCAGTGTTGCGTCATCTCGTAGGCCGGCGCCTCGATGAGCGCGACCATGAGCTCCTCTTTGGTGCCGACGTAGTAGTAGAGAGAAGCGCGGTTGATACCGACCTCGGCCGCCACGTCCTCGAGCCGAGTGCGGGAATAGCCCTCGCGGAGAAACACCACGGCCGCACCCTCGAGAATCTTGCGCCAGCGCTCGTTCGACGGACGCCGATCAGCGGCGCGGCGCTCCTGCCGCCGCCGGGCGTTGTCGCTCTGCGGTGCTGCGGCGGTGATGGTCGGCCTCCTCGTGGTGTAGCTGTTGTCGAGACTTCAAGGTACGCCATTGACTGTGGTCAGCGATGTAAACAATGGTGAGCATGAACGCAGACGCCGACAAGGCGTCCTGGATCCGAGTGGCCTCATGTTCATTGCGTCCAGCATGCCGAATGTGACGCGTAGGGTTCGGGTCGACCCGAATCGGAGGTGTCATGTCGCTGATTGCGCTCGAGGAGCACTACGCCTGGGATCCGGCCAGCGATGGCAACGTCGTGGCGACGTGGCTGCATGCCAACAACACGGTTGCCTATGACCGGCTCTACGACCGGGGTCCACTTCGGATCGAGCAGATGGATGCCGCGGGTATCGATTTCCAGATCCTGTCGTTGTTCGATCCCGGCGTGCAGGACGAGACCGACGCCGCAACGGCCGTGGACCTCGCGCGTCGCGCCAACGACGACCTGGCCGAGTCGGTGCGCGCGAATCCGACACGATTCGGCGGCTTCGCGACGCTGGCAACCCAGGACCCGGATGCCGCAGCCGCTGAATTCGAGCGTGCGGTAACCGAATTGGGGCTCGTCGGCGGGCTGATCAACGGGCACTGTCAGGGACGTTACCTCGACGATCCGGCTTACGAGGCGCTGTTTGCCCGCGCGGAGGCACTGGGAGCACCCGTCTACCTTCATCCGACGACGCCGCACCCCGCCGTGATGGATGCGTGGTTCGCCCCATATGTCGGCGAGGGTCTGCACCTGGCATCGTGGGGATTCGCCGCCGAGACGGGGACGCACGTGTTGCGGCTGATCTATTCGGGGCTGTTCGACAAGTTCCCGCAATTGCAGATCATCATCGGGCACCTCGGCGAGATGCTTCCGTTCGCGGCCTACCGGGTCGACCGGTACTACGGGCTCGGCGGCGACGGCTCCGGGCAGCGGTTGCAGCACCTGCCCTCGGACTATCTGCGCAACAACTTTCACGTCACGACAAGCGGTAACTTCTGCCCGCCGGCCTTCGCGTGCACGCTGGAGGTGATGGGTGCCGACAGGGTGATGTTCTCGGTGGACTACCCGATGGACGACAACCAGGCCGGCGCCGATTTCCTGGCGTCCTATCCGATGGATGACGCGACGCGCCGCCAGGTCAGCTCCGAAAACGCGATAAAACTGTTCGGCGAGCGAATTCCGGCTGTCCTAGGCGCCTGAGATCCGGTCAGAGAGCGAAGACCTGGCCGTCGCGTGCGACGGTGATCTGCCCCGAGAAGTGCTTCCCGATTTCATCGGTCCATTGGGAGTCCGGCAGATCGGTTGGGTCGTAGTGACTCAGGACGACGTGCTTGGCGTTGGCCGACGCAGCCACCTCGCCCACCTGCTCGGCTGAGGTGTGCGAACTCGTCAGGTAGTCGGGTGGGAACCTGTTGCCGTAGTAGGAGTCATCGAGGCTGAACTGCGCCTCGTGCACGAGGATGTCGGTGTCCTTCGCCAGCGTGATGAGATTGTCGGACTTGGTGGTATCACCGGAGAACGTGACGGACACACCGGATTCGTTCAGATCGAATCGGAATCCGAACGCGGGGAAGACGTCGTAATGCGAGACCAGCGTCGCGGTGACGGTCACGTTGTCGTCCGACATCACCGGAAAGGGGTCCATCCGCGGAGACCTGTTCTGGTAGGTGGCGCCTGGGGGCACCGCGATCTCGGTGACGTCGAACAACTTCTGGACGTCGTCGGTCCCCATATCGCGGATGAAGATGTTGTTCGTGTACGCGAACGCCTGCTGTAGGGACTTCGTCATCTCGGCCAGGCCCGGGGTCGGGTGAGCGGGATCGATCGTCGCCGGATCGGCGTTGCCGACTCTGCTGGGCGGCAGCCCGCCCGCAGCGCCGGGCCCGTACACCGATACCGGCGCCTTGTCTTTGGCGGCCGTATACGCGCCGGAGAAAAGAAAGCTGCCGTAGTCGACCGTGTGATCGGTGTGCAGGTGCGTGATGAACATGCTTCGCAACTGGTCGAACTTGAGGCCGGCGTTGGTGAACGCGTTCAACGAGCCCAGGCCGCAGTCGATCTGGTAGACGTCGTCGCCGATCTTCAGCGCGGACGAGATTCCGGTCTTGTTCGGAATCGGTGGTGGTCCGGCTTGGACGCCGAGCGTGATGAGCGCCTTCTCGGGTAAGGCCTGCGGGCTCGTCGACGGTGCTGAGCGGCATGACGACGCGCCGAAAGCGGCTCCGGCGATGCCGGTTGCGAACAGCGCCAGTGCAGACCGCCTCGAGACCTCCACGGTGATCAGCCGCCGCGGACGACCGCGCTGAGAACTTCGTCGACGTTGCCGACGCCACCGTCGAAAGGATTGCCGCGCTTGAGGACCTTGGTTCCACCAGGTGTGAGCGCGACGAGTTTTGGTGAGCTGGAACCGATCTGCATCCTGCGGGCGAAGCGCACCTGGTCCAGCGGCACGATGGCACCGCCGCCGTAGCTGAACAATCCGAGCTTGCGGTCGATCACCGCGACCGAGCGGCAATTGTGCAGGGGTTGGCTGCGACGCCTGCGGATCTTGCGGACCACGAGATACGACACGGCAGCGAACACGACTCCGACCGCGACGAATATCGCGCCGAGCGCCGTGGAGGGAACTCCTGAGATGAGCGCCACCACGCCGAAGCCGCCGACGACAAGCGTGAAGATGCCCAGGACGAATGCGAGTATCGCCAGCGCACCCGTGCAGCGGTCGAAGACATTCACCCGGCGGCCGTCGTCGGTGACGACGAGCCCGCCCGTATCGACCAGTACCTGGACCTCTGCGGATGCGTTCATCCTGCACAGCATGCCCACTAATTGCCCGCGAGCGACCGCGTTTGTACAGAAACCACCGGCGTGTCTTGTGCAGACACGGTCGCTCGCGCTACTTGTGACGCCGCTAGATGGCCATGGCGGCGCGGACGTCGGCCTCCGAGGCCGAGCCGCCGGTGCCGCTGGACGTGACGCGGCCCGCCTCCAGGATGTAGTAGCGCTGCGCGGATTCCAGCGCAAAGCCGATGTGCTGTTCGACAAGCAGCACCCCGAGACCGCCCCGCTGGGTCAGGGCGGTGATCGCGCCTTCGATCTCAGCGACGACGGACGGCTGGATGCCCTCGGTCGGCTCGTCGAGAATCAGGCATTTGGGGGTGGTGATCAGCGCGCGTGCGATCGCCAGTTGTTGGCGTTGGCCCCCCGACAGCAGGCCCGCCCGCCGCGTGAGAAGTTCCTTCAACGCGGGGAACAGATCGAGCTGCTCGTCGATGAGCTGCTTGCCGTTCTTGCGGCCGTCGGCGACCACCTGAAGATTCTCTGCCGTCGTCAGCTGACCGAACGACTGCTGTCCCTGCGGTACGTAGGCCAGGCCACGCTTGACGCGTGCGCTGGGCCGCAGCTTCGTGATTTCGTCACCGTCGAACAGCACCTTGCCCGCGGTGCATTTGAGCAGACCGACCGCCGCGCGCAGCAGCGTCGTCTTACCTGCGCCGTTGTGGCCCATCACGGCGGCCACTCCATCGGTCGGTACCTCGATGCTGACGCTATGAATGACCTCGCTGCGGCCGTAACCGGTGCGGACGTCGACCAGTTGCAGCATCAGGAATTCTCCTCGACCAGTTCGATACCGTCGGCACCCGCCGCGGCGGTCCCCAGGTAGACCTCCTGCACCTTCGGGTTGGCCTGTACCTCGGCCACCGAACCCTCGGCGATCACCCGTCCGCGCGCGAGCACCGTCACCGACGTCGCGAACGCGCGCATGAAATCCATATCGTGTTCGACGACGACGACCGTGCGCTCGGCACCGATGCGGCGCAACAGGTTTCCGGTCTCTTCACGTTCCTCGGTGCTCATCCCCGCCACCGGTTCGTCGAGCAGAAGCACATCGGCGTTCTGAACCAGCAGCATGCCGATCTCCAGCCACTGCTTCTGCCCGTGGGCGAGCACCCCTGCGGGCTTATCGGCCAGGTCGGTGAGCCCGATGGTGTGCAGCGCCTGTTCGATCGCCGGGAGCACGCTGGTGCGGCGCCGCAGCAGGGTCAAGACCGACCGGTCCGCACCGGCCGCGATGTCGAGGTTCTGCAGCACGGTGAGTTGCTCGAACACGCTCGCGGTCTGGAAGGTGCGCCCCACCCCGCGCCGCGCGATCTGATGCACCTTCTTGCCGAGCAGTTCCACGCCGGACTTGTTGACCGAACCGGATGCCGACACCAGGCCGGTGATCGCGTCGATCACCGTCGTCTTTCCCGCTCCGTTGGGGCCGATCAGGAATCGCAGATCGCCCTGGAACAGGGTGAGGTCGACGTCGCTGACCGCTTTGAAACCGTCGAAATCGACTGTCAAACCGCGCACTTCGAGGTAGTGGGTGCCCATTCCGACGTTGCCGCCTACGACAGGTTCCCTGCCCGCGATGCTCGCTTCGGCGTCCGTCATGAGCTGGCGCCCACCTTCTCTGCGTCGGGGTCGGAGTCAGACGTCTTCTCCACGTGCGGTTCGGGGTTGGCTTTCCTGCGGCGTTTCAGCAATACCGCCAGCCCGGCAAAACCCGCCGGGGAAGAAGCCGACGACGACGATGAACAGCAGGCCCTGGGCGTACGTCCATTCCGATGGAAAGCGTTCGGAGAACAGGGTTTGGGCCCAGGCCACACCGATGGCGCCCAGTACCGGCCCCAGAAGTGTTGTGCGCCCGCCGATCGCGACACCGATCAGAAACGCGATCGACGGGAGGATGCCGACCTGTGACGGCGCGATGAAGCCGACGATCGGGGCGAACAGCGCGCCGGCGATGCTGGCGAACAGCGCGGCGACGGTGTAGGCGACGACCTTGATATTAGCGGGGTCGTAGCCCAGAAATCGCACCCGCTCCTCACCGTCGCGCACGGCCACCAACAGCTCGCCGTATCGGCTCTGCATGAGCTGCCGGACGACGGCAACGACGAGCAGCAGCACCCCGGCGGCGATGAAGTACAACATTCGTCGGTTGGCCGGGTCGTTCAGTGTGAATCCGAAAAAGGTGCGAAACCTGTTGAGCCCGTTGCTGCCACCGATGCTGGTCTGTCCGACCAGAAGGATCGCCAGCGCGGCGGCCAGCGCCTGCGACAGAATCGCGAAGTACGCACCCTTGACGCGACGTTTGAAGACGCCGAGACCCAATGCCGCGGCGATGGCCGTCGGCAGAAGCACGATCGCCAGCAGCGTGAAGGCGGGGGAGGCGAACGGTTGCCAGTAGGCGGGCAGTTCCCGCGCCCCGGCGATCTGCATGAAGTCGGGCACATCGTCGCCGCGGATCTGGGCGTCGGCGATCTTGAGGTGCATGCCCATCATGTAGCCGCCGAGGCCGAAGAAGACGCCTTGGCCGAGAACGAGCATTCCGCCCCGGCCCCAGGCCAGGCCGATGCCGACCGCGACGATCGCGAAGCACAGGAACTTTCCGAGCAGCGACAGTCTGAATTCCGACAGCACCAGCGGAGCCACGCCGAACAACACCACCGCCGCGATGCCGAAACCCGCCCAGGTCTGCCAGCGGCCCAAAACTGTCCTCACACCAAACTCCTTGTGCGAACGGTGAACAGGCCCTGCGGGCGGACCTGCAGGAAGATCACGATGATCACGAACACGATCACCTTGGCCAGCGACGCGGTGGTGTTGTACTCGATGAACGAGTTCAGGAAGCCGAGCGAGAACGCCGCGATGACGGTGCCCTTGATCTGGCCGAGCCCGCCGACCACGACGACCAGGAATGCGTCGATCAGGTAGCTCTGCCCGATCGTCGGACTGGTGGACCCGATCATCGTCAACGCGACACCGGCGACGGCCGCAAGACCCGAACCGATGAAGAACGTCGTGATGTCGGTCTTTCGTGAGGAGATGCCGCTGGTTTCAGCGAGATCGCGGTTCTGCACGACCGCCCGGATACGACGGCCCATCGGGCTCACCTTGAGCGCAGTGGCCAGCGCCACCACGCACGCCACGGCGAGCAAGAGGATGAAGATGCGGGTCTTGGGGACGACGGCGCCGAGAATCTCCACACCACCCGACAACCATGCGGGAGCGATGACGTTGACCGCGGGAGCGCCGAAGACGTCGCGGGCGATCTGCTGCAGGATCAGACCGACACCGAATGTCACAAGCAGGGTGTCCAGCGGTCGGTGATACATCCGCTGGATCAAGGTGACTTCCAGCAGCGCGCCCATGGCGCCGCCGACGAAGAAGCCGACTACCAGCGAAATCAACAGGGATGCACCGGCACTGGAGATCATCTGCTGTACCACGTATGCGGTGTAGCAGCCGGCCATGATGAACTCGCCGTGCGCCATGTTGATGACGCCCATCTGACCAAAGGTCAGCGACAGCCCGAGGGCGGCCAGCAACAGGATTGAGCCGAGGCTCAACCCCGTTGCCAGCTGCCCGATCAGAACATCCAGTCCCCGAATCAGCCGGAGAGACCCGCGGCCCACGGGTACGACTTGAGATAGGGGTCCGGCTCGATCGGCCCCGGGGACTCCCAGATCGTGTAAATCAGTCCGTCGGGGCGGATCTCGCCGATGCGTGCCGTCTTGGTGATGTGGTTGTTCTCGCCGTCGATCGTGACCAATCCCTCCGGGGCGTCGAACGTGACGCCTCCTGCGGCCTCCTGGATCTTGCCCACCTCGAACGACTTCGCCTTCTCGACGGTGTTCTTCCACAGGTAGACCGAGACGTAAGCGGCCTCCATCGGATCCGACGTCGGCTTGTTGGCGCCGTACTTGGCCTTGTAGGCCTTGACGAACGCGTCGTTCACCGGGGTGTCGATCGTCTGGTAGTAGTTCCATGCCGTCAGCTGGCCGGTGATGTTCTGCACGCCGATACCGCCGACTTCCTCCTCGGCGATCGACACGGACACCACGGGCATCGCCTGCGGCGTCAGTCCGACGTTCTTGTACTCGCGGAAGAACGCCACGTTCGAATCGCCGTTGAGGGTGTTGAAGACCGCGTCGGCGTCGGCGGTGCGGACCTTGTTGACGATGGTGGAGAAGTCCGTCGAACCCAGGGGTGTGTAGTCCTCACCCTTGATCTCGATGCCGTTGGCGCCTGCGTAGGCCTTGATGATCCGGTTGGCCGTCTGCGGGAACACATAGTCACTGCCGACGAGATAGAGCGACTTGACGCCCTTCTCCTTCAGGTAGTCCAACGCGGGCACGATCTGCTGATTGGTCGTGGCGCCGGTGTAGAAGATGTTCTTCGACGACTCCAGGCCCTCGTACTGCACGGGGTAGTACAGCAGCGAGTTCGCGCTCTCGAACACCGGCAGCATCGCCTTGCGGCTCGACGAGGTCCACCCGCCGAACACCGCCGCGACGCAGTCGCTGCTGATCAGCTTCTCGGCCTTCTCGGCGAACACCGTGGGCTCCGACGCGCCGTCCTCGCCCACGACCTGGATCTGCTTGCCCATCACGCCGCCGGAGCCATTGATCTCCTCGATGGCCAACGCGATGGCGTCACGCACCGTCACCTCGGAGATCGCCATCGTGCCCGACAACGAGTTCAGCGAACCCACCTTGATCGTCGGACCCGAGGTGTCCACGCACGACGTCGCGTTTGCCGAGTCGGACTCGGTGGCCTTGCTTCCACAGCCCGCCAACAGCAGGGCGCTCACAGCGACGATGCTTCCGGTCGCTAGCGCCGACCTTCTCAACGAGGAGCGTCGTGGTAGTCGCATTGACAGCCTTTCCCTATATCAGCAGCGCACATCGGCGGATGGCGTCGACTGGAGTGCAGAATTTGTGGCACCGCGCAGGTGTCGAATCGGGACGTTAGAGCGGCGGTGTTTCTGCCAAATGTCTGTGTGTGACGAACAAATTAACCTGTAGGCAGACGAGTGTTTCTTTGCCGTTGGCGGATGCCGGCATAGCTGATCGGTCGTGTGTTGTAACGGTCCGGTACGGTGCGGCGATGTGACCGATATGCGAAAAGCGACATCCATGGTCGGGGCGGCGCTCGTGCTGGCGGCAGGTTCCATCGCAGTCAGCCAGGCAACAGCGGACGCGCAGGACGGGCCTAACGTCAGATACGTTGTCAGCGCGGATGCCCCGCTGAGCTTCGACATCAACTATGTGATCAGTTCGCCCGCGGACTTGCAGGCATTCAACGCCGACTCGTCTTTCTACTCGACCAGGGGCAGCTTCGTTACGCCGTGGGAGGCCACCGCGACGCTCGCCGACCCGCAATGGGCATACATCAGCGTGGCTCGGGCCGGTCATGCCATGGAGGCTCCGCCCAACGCGCATTGCGAGATCTGGGTCGACGGTCAACTGGCCGTCCAGAACACCGGTCCCACCACGGCCTTCTGCCAGCTCAGCCGCTGGTGATTCACCGGCTGGCGAACACGTAGACCCAGGCTTGATCGCCTGACCGCAGCGGTACCGCAATTCGCTCGTAGTCGTCGACCTCGTAGTCGTCGGCTGCCTCCAGGTCGCCGTCACTTACGGCGTACACCGTGCCCTCGATCGCGGCATCGGCCCGATCGGTCGGCTTCAGCATCGGGTGCCGGTCGCTGCCGCTTGCCGCGATAACGCGTGGATCGGTGATCGTCACGTAGTCGAGGTCGTAACCGACGATCGCGTCCGGTCGGCCATCGAGTTCTCGCCCGAAGACGTCGCGCTGAACGCCCGGCTGTCGCAGCGTGCCGTACGAGAACAACAGTCCTGTCACCAGCGACACCATAAGGGAGACAACGAAAGAGGGGGAGTTCACACCCTTGCCACTTTCAACATATATCGCACCCGGGGGCTTGCCGCAAGACCCCGGTCATGCCGCACAATCGATCCCCTGTCCTACGGCCGGGGTCCCCGAGCCGTACCGAATGACCAGCGGAATTGGGGTGGCGGGAATGCGAGTGTTGTTGTCGACGTGGGGGTCACGCGGAGACGTCGAACCGATGTTGGGATTGGCGGTGCAGTTGCGCGCGCAGGGCGTCGATGTGTTGATGTGCGCACCGCCGGACTTCGCGGAGCATGTCGCCCGCGTCGGTGTTCCGATGATCGAGGCCGGGAAGTCTGTGCGGGACTTGGTGCACGGTGTGAAGGCCTCCGGCACGAAGCCGTCGACACCGGCCGATGCGCCTCGTGTCGCGGCCGCGTTGGTGGCCAGTCAGTTCGAGACGGTGGCCCCGGCGGCCGAGGGTTGTGACGCATTGGTGGCGACGGGTTTGATGCCCGCCGGAGTGCGCTCGATAGCCGAGTCGCTCGGCATCTTCTACGCGTGCGTCGCGTTCATGCCGGGTGTCCTGCCGTCGCCGCATCAGACGCCACTATCGCGGCCAGGTAAGCCTTTTCCACCGAACGCGGATAACCGGACGATGTGGGAAGTGGACGCTGAGCGCGTTCAGGCGCTCTACGGTGCCCCGCTCAACGAGCGGCGTGCAGCACTGGGACTGCCGCCGGTGCACAACGTCCGCGACCACGTCCACGGCGACCGGCCGTGGCTGGCGTGCGACCCGACGCTGGGCCCGTGGCCGGGTTCGCCGGACTTCGACGTCGTGCAGACCGGCGCGTGGATCCTGCCTGACGAACGGGCGCTACCCCCGGATCTGGAGGCGTTCCTGGCGGCCGGCGCACCGCCGGTGTATGCGGGCTTCAGCAGCGTCCGCGCCCCGGAGGGCGTCGGCCGGGTGGCGATCGAGGCCATCCGCGCGCACGGCCGCCGTGTGGTGTTGAGTCGTGGCTGGGCCGACCTGGCATTGATCGACGATCGGGACGACTGCTTCGTCGTCGGCGAGGTCAACCTCCAGGCGCTGTTCACCAGGGTGGCGGCCGTCGTGCACCACGGCGGTGCGGGTACGACGACGACAGCGGCCCGCGCAGGCGTGCCCCAAGTGGTGGTGCCGCAGATCGCGGACCAGCCGTACTGGGCAGGCCGGGTGGCCGCCCTCGGCATCGGTGCGGCCCACGATGGCCCTGATCCGACGACCGAATCCCTGTCGGCGGCACTCCAAACGGCTCTGGCCCCCGAAGTGAGCGTGCGGGCGGGGGAATTGGCGGGCACGATCCGCACCGACGGCACCGCCGTGGCGGCGAAACTCCTGATCGACGCCATGTCAACGGCGTAATTACCTTGACATCCTATCGAACATAGGTTCGAATGGATGGGTGCGATGGGACGGCCAGGGTGTCAGCGTCGACGACGGCGCTCTGCCCGGCCTGCAGCGGATCGGCTTCGTCCGCAGCGTGCGCACGCCGCAGTTCGAGGGCATCACGTTCCACGAGGTGCTCTGCAAGTCCGCGCTCAACAAGGTGCCGAACGCCGTCGATGCTGCCGCTTTCGATTACACCGTCAACGCCTACCGCGGTTGTTCGCACGCGTGCCGGTACTGCTTCGCCCGGCCCACCCACGAGTACCTGGAGATGGACTCCGGCACGGACTTCGACACCCAGGTCGTGGTGAAGACCAACGTCGCCGACGTGCTGCGGCGCGAGTTGTTCCGGCGGTCGTGGCAACGCGAGACCGTGGCGCTCGGCACCAACACCGACCCGTATCAGCGCGCCGAGGGACGCTATGCGCTCATGCCGGGAATCATTGCGGCGCTTGCAGATTCGGGTACACCGTTCTCGATCCTGACCAAGGGCACGCTGTTGCGCCGCGATCTGCCGTTGATCACCGAGGCGGCCCGGCGCGTCGACGTCAGCGTCGCGGTGTCGCTGGCCGTCGGCGATCCCGAACTGCACAAGGACGTCGAGCCGGGAACGCCGACGCCGCAGGCCCGTCTCGGGTTGATCTCCGCCGATCCGCGAAGCGGGCCTGGACTGCCACGTCATGGTCGCGCCGGTGCTGCCGCATCTGACGGACTCCGTCGACGCATCTCGACGCGTTGCTGGGTCAGATCGCCGCGGCGGGCGCGACGGGGGTGACCGCGTTCGGGCTGCACCTGCGGGGCTCGACGCGCGGGTGGTTCATGGCGTGGCTTGGCGCGGTCGCATCCCGAACTGGTGTCGGAGTACCGCGAGTTGTACAGGCGCGGAGCGTATCTGCCGTCGGACTACAGGAAGATGCTGCACGACAGGGTGACGCCGTTGATCGCCAAGCACGGCCTGGCGCCGGACCGCCGGCCGTTTCGGGCGGCGGCGGCCACGTCCGGCGAGTCGCCGCCGAGGCGTCGCAGCCGACGCTGTTCTAGCCCTTGTTGCGCTTGACCTGATTGAACGGCACGCCACGGTCGGCGGCGTGCTCGCGAGGAAAGCCGAGCACGCGTTCGCCGATGATGTTGCGCGCGATCTCGGTGGTGCCGCCGCCGAGCGCCGCCGCCTGCCGCGACAGGTAGCGCTCGCCGTAGCGGATCAGGTCGTCGTCGACATCGACGACGCCGGAACTCCCGGTGAGCGACAGCACGGTATCGAACTCCAGATGATGCACGTCAGCGTGCGCGATCCGGATGATCGAGCCTGCGGCCGGCGGCAGCGAGCCGTCGAGAACACCGTGATACACGTGGTCGATCAGCTGCTCGCGCACCGCCCGGTGCACCAACGCGCGGCCCGCTGCCTCTTGTGCCCGTTCGCTGTCAGCCTGTCCCGTTGCCTCCAGCAGCGCGACGTAGTCGATCGGCACGTCGGACTTGCCTTCGGCGCCAATGCCGCTCGCGAATTCCGACCCGCCGCCGACCGCACGCCGCTCGTGGTACAGCTGCCGGGAGGCCACGTGCCAGCCACCGTTGACCTCGCCGACGACGGCGTCGTCGCCGAGCTCGAGGTTGTCGAAGAACTCCTCGCAGAACTCGACCGAGCCGTTCACCTGCTTGATGCGCCGCAAGGGTGATACCCGGGCTGTTGATGGGCACCATGAACATCGTCAGGCCCTCGTGCTTGGGCACGTCCCAGTCGGTGCGGGCGAGCATCAGCCCATAGTCGGCGGCGAAGGCGCTTGTGCTCCAGGTCTTGGCGCCGTTGATCACCCATTTGTCGCCTTTGCGGTCGGCGCGGGTGATGACACCGGCGAGATCCGACCCGCCGCTGGGCTCCGACAGCAGCTGCACGAGCACCTCTTCACCGCGCAGCGCGGCCGAGATGTGTTGCTGCTTCTGCTCTTCGGACCCGGTGTCGAGGATCGTCGCGGCGCAGATCGTGAAGGTCGGGGTGTTGAGGATGACCGGCAGTTCGTAGCAGCGTGATTCGTTGTTGAACGCCTTCTGGTAGGCGATGGGAAGGCCGAGGCCGCCGTACTCGCGCGGGAAGCAGATCCCGGCGAACCCGCCCTCGTAGAGCTTCTTCTGCAATTCCCGGGCGCGCTGCCACGGTTCCTCTTCGCCGCGGTCGTGGGCGGGCGGGTCGACCGGGTCGATCGCAGGCATGTTCTCCGCCAGCCAGGTGCGGGCCCGGGTGGCGAACTCTTCGACCGACTCCGTCGTCTCGGTCGGCGGCGTTGCGGTCTCGGTCATGATGCGTGCTCCAGGTTCTTGGTCAGCGCGTACACGCGGAGGTTGTGATCCTCGGGTGTGCCGAACATCGAGCGGTACAAGCGTGACTCGCCGCAGAAATATGTGCAGATCGTGCTCCCAGGTGACGCCGATTCCGCCGTGCAGTTGGATGCAGTCCTGCAGCATGCCCGGAGCATGTTCGCCCACATAGGATTTCGCGACGCTGACTGCCATATCGGCGCCGGCAGAGCGCACGGCCACCTCGGCCACCGCGGCGTTCGTCGTCGCCCGGCATGACTCGAACCAGATCTTCAGGTCGGCGTACTTGTGTTTCAGCGCCTGATACGAACCGATCGGCCTGCCGAACGAATGCCGGTCGAACCCCCATTGGATGGTGAAGTCCAGCACCGTCTCCAGAATGCCCACGATCTCGGCGCATTGCAGGATCGTGGCGATCTGGCTCTGCCGCGCGATGAGCGCCGGGGTCTGCTCGGCCGAGCCGACGACCGCGGAGGCGTCCACCTCGACACCGTCGAAATGCACTCGGGCATAGGACTTCACCATGTCGATGGTGCGTTGCGATTCGACCGTGACGCCGGATGCGTCGGTCGGAACCAGGAACTGCCTCACCGCGCCGTCGCAGTTCGCGACCACCAGCAGCAGCGCGCTCTCGGCGCCGGCCTCGACGCGATCCTTCACACCATCGATGCGGTAACCGGTGTCGGTGGGCGTCGCGGTGACCGCCGCGTCGAGAGGCGAGAACTGCTTGCCGGGTTCGTAGACCGCCCACGAGGCCACGACCTCACCCGAGATCAGGGATTCGATGGTCTGCTCATGGTTGTCGGGCGCTTCGGCCAGACCTGCCAGCACGATGCTGACCGGATGCAGCGGACCGGGTGCGACGGTCCGGCCGCACAGCTCCGCGACCAGGGCAAGATCGGCGACGCCGTCACCGGACACGCTGCCGCCGCCGAGTTCCTCGGGCACAAGCAGGCTGGTCCAGCCGAGTTCGGCCGCGCGACGCCACCAGTCGCTTTCGAACGACGTTCCGGCATCGTGGAGTTCACGCAGCCGGCCCAGCGAGGCGCTCCTTTTCGAGGAACGACTGGGTGGTCGAGGCGAAAAGCAGAACCTCTGGGTTTGCGGCGTCGGTCACGGCGCGCACTCACTTTCACTAACGCGCGAAGTGCGTGCCGGAGTACCGACACGCACGTTCACGATAGATACCGTTGGGGGGTCAGGCGAATTCCATGGCTGGCACGCCCGGCTTGTGGACGACCTCGTTCGGAATCTTGAACAGGTCGATCATGTTGCCGCCCATGACCTTCCGCTGTCCCTCCGCGTCGAGTCCGGAGAGGTCGTCGATCAGGTGCGTCGGCTGCGCCAGGCCCTCGGGGTGCGGCCAGTCGGAACCGAAGATCACGCGGTCGACGCCGCACAGCTCGGCCATCTGCGCGAAGTCGTCCTCCCAGAACGGCGCGACGTAGACGCAGCGCCGGAACGCCTCGATCGGATCCTCGAGGAAGCCCTGCGGCATCTTCGAGTAGACGTTCTTGAACTGCTTGAACAGGTAGGGCACCCAGTCGGCACCGTTTTCGATCGACAGGATGCGCAGATCCGGGTTACGGGTCAGCGCGCCGTGGCAGACCAACGCGGCCATGGTGTCCTCGATGGGCCGCTTGCCCATCGCGACCATGCGGAACGACGTCGGTGCGAACGGCTTGAACTCGTCGCCGGGCTCCCAGTCGTTGAGGTACTCGGAGTAGCCGCTGTCCGAGGCGTGCATCGACACCGGGATGCCGGCCTTGACGCACGCGTCCCAGAACGGGTCGAACTCTTCCACGCCCATCGAGCGGGTGCCGCGATAGCCGGGCACCGGGGCGGGGCGGACCAGGACAGTCTTGGCGCCACGCTCCAGGCACCAATCCAGTTCCTCGAGCGCGCGATCGACGCTGCCGAGGTTGATGACCGGAGTGGAGAAGATGCGGTCCTCGTAGTTGAACTGCCACGTCTCGTACATCCACTGGTTCAGCGCATGCACGATGTCGAGGATCAGGTCGGGATCGTCCTTGAGACGCTCCTCGACCAGGCTCGCCAGCGTCGGGAACATCAAGGTGTAGTCCAACGCGAGGCTGTCCATCACCTCGAGACGCGCCTCGGGGTTGCGGAAGGCGGGAATCGCCTTCATGGGCTTGCCCATCACCTCGCGGAAGCTCTTGCCGCCGCTGCCGTGCCGGAAGTACTCCTCCTGGGCGCCGGGCCGGGCGACGACCTCGAACGTCGGGTTCGGGATGTAATCACTGACCACGTTGCGCACCATGATCTTCGTGCGTCCGCGGACGTCGATGTAGTCGATGACGCCCTTGCGGTGGTCAGGCAGAAACTGCGTCAGCGCTTCTTTGGGCTCGTAGAAGTGGTTATCGGCATCGAACACCGGATAGGGGAGTTCGCGGGTCATAGTTCCGCCTCCTGAAAGTCTCTTGTGGCTGTGGTGGTAATGACATTACCACGTCTGGACCAGCGAAAACACCACCGCTGGTTGAGGTGTTTTTCACATTGGACCGTGCAGGTCAGGCGCGTTTGTGCCCGCCGGTGAGGCCGTTGACGCAGAAGTCGTAGATCTGGTCGGCCTCCACGGGGATACCGCTCAATTCGGCACCGAGCACCCGTAACCGCATGGCGCCGAGCGCCGATTGCATGATCAGCGCGGCGGTGGCCTCGATGTCGATGTCGGTTCGGAACGCTCCCTCATCGATACCGCTGTGGATGATGTCCTTGATCAGCTCGTGTACCGGGGCCAGCACGCGCGCGTACTCGCTGGGCAGCGCTTCTGCCAAGCGATCGTTGTAGAACGTCAGGCCACGATTGACCTTGTCCTGTGTCGTCGTTTCGGCGGGTGTGCAGATGCGGTCGATGAGTATGCGCAGGGCATCGGCGGCGGGCAGACCCGTAATGTCCTCGCGCCATTTGCGCGTCGACTCCGACATGATCTTGTCGACCAATGCGAGCAGCAACTCGTCCTTGGTGGAGAAGTGCTGGTAGAAGGACCGCAGGGAGGTCTTGGACCGTTCCACGACCTCCAGCACGGTGAAGTCGGTGCGGCCGGTCTCACCGAGAATCGCCAACGCCGACTTCATGAATCGCTTCGGACGTGACTCCGGATCCAGGTCGGCGACCGCGTCCGACGTCGCCGGACGGGCGGCTCCGCCCGCCGACGGACCGCTGCGCTTCGCCATGGGGCACCTTCCGGATCGTGCGCGAATGTTGGTAACGACGTTACCGCTTTTGCCGATGCTCGGTTACTGTTCCCTCCCATGACCACAGACTCAGCGCAGACGCCCTGGACCGTTCAGAGCCTGCTCGACCTGTTCGACGTACAGCCCGACGGAGAGAACAGATTCACCGCCGATACGGGCCCTGCGGGTCAGGACGATCGTCAAGTCGTCGAGGGAACACAGGTGCTCGCTCAAGCGATTGTCGCTGTGGCCAAACGCTTTCCGGAGAAATCGGTTCGCTCGGTGTCGGCTGTGTTCGCCCGTGCGGTCATGGTCGGTGCGGGTCCGGTCGAGTTGGAACTCGACGTCGTGAGCGAGGGGCGGTCGACAGCAACCGCGATCGTCGCGGCTAAACAGAACGGCAAGCGGTGCATCACGGCGACAGTGCTCACCGATGTGCCCACTGCCGACGTCATCCGTCATAACCTGCCGCGCCCCGATGTCACGGGGCCCGACGACGCGAACGAGTCGCACATGCCGATGACGGGCAGGCAAATACGGTTGGTCGACGTCGTCGACGTGAACAGCCCCGACGAGGTGGGTCCGCCCGAGTTGTACGCGTGGCTGCATTACGATCCGATCCCCACCCGCGACGACCTCGCGAAGGCGCTGATCGCCTATTTCACTGGACACCTGGGCATTTCGACGACGATGCGTGCACATGAAGGCATCGGGACCGCGCAGTCGCACCTGACGGTGTCGACGGCGCCCATGACGGTGACGGTCAGCTTCCACGAGCCGTTCACGTGGGACGGCTGGCTGCTTTACACCCACGAGAGCACCCAGGTGGGTGCGGGCATGTCGTATGTGCGCGGCGCCGTTCACACCGAGAGCGGTGAGCTCATCGCATCGTTCGGGCAGGACGCGTTGATCCGCCCGTTGCGCACCACCGACACCAGCATCAAGGAGCAATCGCGGCTCTAGATCTTCAGATAGCCCTTGTCCGCGGGGATTTGCGCCGCGGTGAGAAGGGATGACGCATCGCTGGCCAGCCACACGACGATGTCGGAGACGAGATCGGGAGCGGCGAGCGAGTCGGTCGGCAGGGCGCCCGGCGAGAAGCTGTGGATGTATGTCTGATGGTCGGCGAACATCTGGTACATCGACACGTCGTTGCCCATTGGTGTGTCGGTGCCATACGGGTGAACCGAGTTCACTCGTATTCCGAACTCGCCCAGCTCGATTGCCAGTGAGTTTGTCAGCGCGACGACACCGAATTTGCTTGCGCAGTAGTGCCCGCCGCCGGGAACGGCCTTGATGCCCGCCGCTGAGCTGATGTTGATGATCGACCCGCCGTTTCCCGCCTCGATCATCGCCGGGACGACCGCCTTGATGGTGTTCCACACGCCGGTCAGATTGATGTCGATGACGTCCTGCCACTGCTGGGCCGAGATCTCCCACAGCCGGCCCCAATTCAGCACACCGGCGTTGGCGACGACGATGTCCAGTCGGCCGAACTGTTCGATCGCGTCGGACACCACCCGCTGTTGGCCTTCGAGGTCGCGGACGTCGACCTCTTCGGCGCGGATTTTGCGCCCCTCGCCTTCGACCAGGTTCACCGTCTCGGCGAGATCTTCGGGTAGCGCCGGTGGATAGCCGTTGTGCTCGGCGACCGGCCCGCAGGCGTCGATCGCGACGATGTCGGCACCGGCCCGGGCCAACCGGATGCAGTGTGAACGACCTTGTCCGCGCGCCGCTCCCGTGACATAGGCGACCTTGCCCGCCAACGGTGTGTCTTCAGCCATGGTCGACATCGTGCGCGTGATGGACGATGTCGTGCAAGTGGTAGATCGCAATTGTTGCGATCGTGAACTCGCTGCCGTTGCTGCGCAGGCCGCGCCTGGACCACGCGTCCGCTGGTACCCCCGTGTATGTGTCGGCGACGATGGCCGCGGCATCGAACAGCTCGGTGGCGACGACGGCCGGATCCTGTGAGCCGTAGTCGTCGGCCAGCGCCGTTTCGTCCTGATCCCAGTTGGGAAACACCGGGTCGTCTTCGTCGAGCATCAGGCGGACGCGATGGTTGAAGATGCGGTGTACGTCGCGGATGTGGCAGCCGTATTCCAGCGTTGACCACACCGTCGGCTGCGGCCGGTCCTTGACGCCGGTGCCGCTCAGCCGAGGTACCCAGTTGGCGGCGTCGGCGCGGATGTGGTCGGCGACCTCGCTGTGGTGCACCGCGTTCGGGGCGAAGCCGCAATCGGTGCAGGCGCGGGTGAGCACCCAGGTCCAGTCCTTGGTATCGGGCTCGATGGGGTCATGCTCTGACGTCACTCGATCAGTGTGGCAGCCGTGTCGCGGATCCGCGTTCGAGCTGCCGCGGTGATCGGCTCTCCGTGGCCGAAGCAGGCCGTCTCGACCTCGAGGGTGGCCAAGCGCTTGAACGACGCGATGGTCTGTGCCCGGTCCTGGTTGAACGTCCCCAGCATGACCGTCCCGACGTTGGCGATCGTGTCACCGGTGAAGAGCACGCCGTGGCGCGGCAGATGGATCGCAATACTGCCGTCCGTATGGCCGGGAACCGCCAGCACCTCGGCGCCGCCGCCGAAGTCCAGCACGTCGCCGTCGTGCAGTTCCCGCAGCGCGGGGACCGGCGGCGCTGACTCGGGCAGGCCGGCCGAAACACGTTGGTGAATCGGGATTTCCCAGTCCTCGAACACCGGCGGGAGGCATGGTCGCACCGCTCCTGATGGTCGCGGCGTCGCCGGCACCGGCGAAAACGGTTGCACCAGTGGCGTCGTGAAGTTCGGCGGCCGAACCGCAGTGGTCGACGTGGCCGTGGGTCAGCACGATGCGGTCGATTCGCGGCACCGCCTCCAGTATCTCGGCGCCCGAACCAGGTGCCCCGGTGTCGATGACGGTGACTCCATCGCCGTCGCGCCAGATGTAGACCTGCCATCCGCGCACGCGCAGCATCGTGAGGTTCGGTGTGACGGCGACGGTGTCCATACCGTCGACGCTAGAACGCCTGGTGCGGTGGAAGTACCCGATCAGCTAGCGGCGAAATCTATCCCAGATCATTGGCGGTGAAGGTGTCGCAGCTCTTGATGTCGCCGGTGCGGTATCCCTCGGTGAACCACTTCTGCCGTTGTTCCGACGAGCCGTGCGTCCACGCCTCGGGATTGACGCGACCGGTGGCGGACTGCTGGATGCGGTCGTCACCGACCGATGCCGCGGCAGACAACGCATCGGCAATGTCCTTGTCGCTCAACGGCTCCAGGAACGGCACTCCGGTGCTCTCCTGCTTGGTGATGGCGGCGTAATGCGCCCAGATGCCCGCATAGCAGTCGGCCTGAAGTTCGGTGCGCACGCCGCCGCCGGTAGCGCCCTGCGGATCTCGTTGCGCGTTGACGAGCGAACCCTGGAGATCCTGCACGTGATGGCCGAACTCATGGGCGACGACATACTCCTGCGCCAATGGACCGCCGCTGGAACCGAACTGCGTGGTGAGCACATCGAAGAAGTCCGTGTCGAAGTAGGCCGTCTGGTCGCCCGGGCAATAGAACGGCCCGACATCACTGGTCGCCGGCCCGCATGCGGTGTCGACCGAGCCGGTGAACAGCGTCACGCGTGGCCGTGTGTATCCCGGCAGCAGCTGCTGCCACACCGCGTCCACCGAGTTGCCCGTTGCGATCACCCGGCATTGCACGATGGTGTTCGCATCCTCGGCGGTCTTGCACTGGCTGGTGTCGAAGCCGGGTGTCTCAACGCCGCCGGTGTCGATCTGTTGCTGCGGTATCACCGTGCTCGGGTCGACGCCGAGAAACAGCGCGACGACGAGAATGAGGAGACCGCCGACGCCGCCTCCGACCGCGATACCGCGACCGGGCCCGCGTCCGCCGCCGCTGGTCGAAGTGGTACTGGTGTCGATCTCCATGCCTTCGCGGAAGGTCATCGCGCCCCTACTTTCTCGATCGGAAGCACTCGCCGCACGGGTCTGCAGTCAGCTTTGCACACTACGATTCAGACGTGACAGTCGTTGTCGGACATTCCACCGTCGTGCACACGGACCTGGGGGATCTGCGTGGAACGATCGAAGGGAATGTCGGGGTCTGGCGCGGCGTGCCCTATGCCGAGCAGCCGGTGGGGGATCGTCGATTCCTGGCGCCCTCGCCGCCGCAGCCGTGGACCGGCGTGCTGGACGCGCTCGAACACGGACCGTTGCCGCCGCAGACCAAATCGTTCGTCGGTGGCGGCCGTGACGATCCGAAGGTTCGCGACGAAGCGTGTCTGACGTTGACGGTGTGGTCGCCGGACACCAGCGCGTCGCTTCCGGTGATGGTGTGGATCCCCGGAGGCGCATTCGTGTACGGGGCCGGGCAGTTTCAGCTCTACAACGGCTCGCGGCTGGCCGCCAACGGAAACGTGGTGGTCGTCAACGTCACCTACCGGATCGGGGTGTTCGGGGGGTTCGAGCTCAGCGACCTCGGCGACGGCTTCGACGACAACCTCGCGCTGCGCGACCAGATGGCGGCGCTGCGGTGGATCCGCGACCACATCGCGGCGTTCGGCGGCGACCCCGGCCGGGTGACCGTTTTCGGTGAGTCGGCGGGCGCCACCTCGGTGCTGGCACTCCTTGCGAGTCCGGCGGCCAACGGACTGTTCAGCAGGGCGATCGCACAGAGTCCGCCGTTGCCGCTGATCGGTGAACGCGAGACCCGGGCCAGGCAGGCACACGAATTCCTGAAGCGGTTGGGCGTCGAGGCCAACGAGGTCAAGGCTCTGCCGCAGCGCCAACTGCGGCGCGCTGCGGGCATGGTGCAGCTGAAGAGTGCTTCGAACACACCGAATCTCGCCTACGGACTGACGTACGGGGTCGACCTGCTGCCGAAGCATCCGGTGGAGGCCGCCCGCGACGGGTCGATTGAGCGAATGCCGCTGATCATCGGGACCAACAGCCACGAGGCGTCGATGTTCGCGTGGACGAAGCCGCCGATGCTGCCGACGACGACGGCGTCCATCAGCGCGTTTCTCGATCGCGTCGCGCCGGATGCCAAGGACACGGTGCTGGCCGCATATCCGGACTATCCGAGACGGCGTGCGCTGATCGCCTTCGGTTCCGACGCGATGTTCGGCGGTCCGGCGTGGGCGTTCGCCGATGCGTACAGCGCGCTCGCCCCGACCCACATGTACCGGTTCGACCATGTCGGCTGGAGCCTGCGGGTGCTGGGACTGGGCGCCACACACGGCAGCGAGATCGTGCACGTCCAACACAGCTATGCGTCGTTCATCGGGCGAAAGCTCCATCCACTCGGGCGCCGGCTGCAGCCGCCGGTGGGCAGGCGCATGCAGAGGGCCTGGCTGGACTTCGCCGCCAAGGGCTGGGACACCGGTGAGATCCAGTGGTCGAACGGCCATGACTGGCCGGCCTATGACACCGACCGTCGCATGACGCGGATCATCATGACGGCCCGCGACACCGTGACGGAGGATCCCGACGCGCAGCGCCGAAAGGCCTGGGCGGGCCTGTGTTAGGCGACCGCGCCGCGTCGTGCACGGTTGAACAGCCGTCGACGGCGACACCTGCATCGGTGTACGACGTCCTGATGGTCCCTGAGCGGTGGCCGGAATTCATGCCGGGCGTATCTGCTGCGTCATGGGAAGTTCGGGGAGCCCCCGATACGGGAGTAGGCGGCATCAGAAAGATGCGCCTCGTATTGGGCGTGACCCGCGACCACATCGTGGACGGAACGAGGCCACACGATCACGCTTACGTCGCGGCGTTTCCGTGGTACGTGCCACTCAAGGACTACCGAGGCGATATCCGCATCGAAGACCGGCCGAATGGGTCCGTCATCGTATGGACGGTGTCGTGGACGCCTCGAATCCCAGGCCTGAGTAGCGTCAGCAAGTCGCTCCAACAAAGCTATGCGCGGTTGGCCGCAGCGCTGGCACGCGAAGCAGAGCGGACCGCGCTTTGATGATTCGCCCGAGGGCGCGCTAGTCCGTTACCGCGAAACGCTTATCGGAGTACTCGCGCAGGTTGTAGAGGAACTTCTGGAACGTGCGTCCCATAATCGGCTTGCCGATCGTCATCCCGATGCGTCCCGCAGCACCCTTCGGCTTCATCGCCATCACCCATGTCAGATGGCAACCGGCCGCCGTCGGCACGACCCTGTAGTCCTCGGCGAACGCCGCAATGGTGCTACTGGATGCCCCATTGAACCGAAAAGCCATGTGGGTGAACGGTTCCCATGCCAGGAACTCCTCGTCGCCGGTGATACCGCCTCGCATGTTCACCGTGCGGGTGGTGCCGATACCGCGCGGTTCGGGGCTGGTCCAGGTGACCTTCGTGATGGCCGTGGCCCAGTGCGGCCACGACTCCGCGTCGGCGAGCACCTCGAACAACTGCTCGGGTGTGATGTTGAGGTCCACGGTGCTGACGAACCGGAACGGCGCGTTGTCGATGAAGGCCAGGTCAACCCGCTCACATGCGTGCATGGGCATACACGCTAGCCGACAGTGTCTAGCCCGCTAGATCGTCACGCCGAACCGCATGTCGGTGTAGCTGCGCAGCTTGGCTAGGTACTCGCGGTACTTCACGGTCATCGCGCGTTTGGCCAACCACCTGTCGCGCAGCCGCGGATTGGTGGGATTGTGCGCGAGCGTCCACGTCAACCGGCAGCCTTGGCCGGTTGGTTCGATACGGTGCTCCTCGACGGATGCGCCCTCCCCGCGGTTCGAGCACTTGTTCATCCGGAAAGCCATGTGGCTGTGTGGTTTCCATGCGATGACCTCTTCGATTGCGGCGCCGTTGCGCATCTCGATGGCGCGGGTGCTGCCGACCCGAAGTGGCTGCGGGCTCGTCCAGGTCATGTGGGTGACCGGCGACCACGCCGGCCAGATCTCCGGATCCTCCAGCACCTGCCACAGCTGTTCGGGCGTGATGGCAAGGTCCACGCTGTTAGTCGAGCGGAAGCGCGCGATCTCGATGAAGTCCAACCCGACGTGCTCGCATGGATACAGTTCAGGCACGCGCTGAGATTATCCGGGCCCGTCGCTTGCGGCCGCCAGCAGCGGCACCAGGACGTCACTGATCGGGGTGGCCAGCCCGTGTGCGGCGGCCTTGCGGGAGATGACGCCGTTGCGGATGTCCCATTCCAGCGGCCGGTGCGCCTCCCGATCGGTCAGCATCGATGTCGTGATGTCGGCAGGAGACTGGCTGAACAGATTCATGATCTCGTCGATCACTTCGTCACCGAGGCTCGCGCCATCGGCGCGCGCGACCGCAAGGCATTCCGCGAGATAGCGCCGTGCCAGTGCGGCGACGTCGTCGCGATGGAACATGCCCATGCGCCGTCCTGTCAGCACCATCAACCCGACTACGGCGTTGACCAGCAGCTTGTTCCAGGCCGCGCTGACGAAGTCCGGGTCGAGCTCGACCGAGATACCCGCGCCGCCGAACAACTCCGCGAGCCTCTCGGCGGTACCGGAGGAGGCGGGCAGCACCAGCCGAACTCCGGTACGCAGCCGTATCCAGCCCTGTGGGTCCGGTTCCGCCGAGATCCAGATGGCCGCGGGCACCACGGCTGACGACGGGCAGTACCTGCCGACCCGCTCGATCTGTTCGACGCCGTTCTGCAGCGCACACACGACCGTGTGGTCGTCGCACAGCTTCGCCAGCCAAGCGCCTGCCTGCTCGTTCTGGGTGTCCTTGACCGCGAGCAAAACGACGTCTGCGGTTTCGGTGATGTCGGCCGGGTCTGTCAGCACCGGGCCCGGCACCACGATCGGTTCACCGTCGTCGGGCCTGACCTCGATCGACTCGCGGGGGGTGCGCCCGCACAGGGTGATGGGGTGGCCCGCGGCGTACAGCAGGGCGGCGACCGTCGACCCGATCGCGCCGGGTCCGACGAGTGCGATGCGTGTGCCCGGGACACGGTCTTCGCGCAAGCGCTCATCCACGAACGCCAAGCTACCGGCGATCGGGGCCCCACTACACTGTGGCAGTCGTCCGTCAGGCCATTCACAGGAGAGTTCGTGCTGCGCAGTCATGCCGCCGGTTCGTTGCGGTCCACCGACGCCGGTCAGAAGGTGACGCTGGCCGGGTGGGTAGCGCGTCGCCGCGACCACGGTGGCGTCATCTTCATCGACCTTCGCGATTCGTCTGGCGTGTCGCAGGTCGTGTTCCGTGAAGCGGACGTGCTCGCGAACGCGCACCGGTTGCGCGCGGAATACTGCATCGCCGTCGAAGGGATTGTCGAGGTGCGGCCCGAGGGAAACGCCAACTCCGAAATCCCTACGGGTGATATCGAAGTCAACGCCACATCCTTGACCGTGCTGGGGGAGAGCGCACCGCTGCCATTCCAGCTCGACGAGCAGGCAGGCGAGGAAGCGCGGCTGAAATACCGCTATCTCGATCTGCGCCGCGAGGGCCCTGGAAACGCGATTCGCCTGCGTTCCAAGGTGAATGCGGCGGCACGCGACGTGTTGGCGCGGCACGACTTCGTCGAGATCGAGACGCCGACGCTCACGCGCTCCACTCCCGAAGGGGCGCGGGACTTCCTGGTGCCGGCTCGGCTGCAGCCGGGCAGCTTCTACGCGCTGCCCCAGAGCCCGCAGCTGTTCAAGCAGTTGCTCATGGTGGCGGGCATGGAGCGCTACTACCAGATCGCCCGCTGCTATCGCGACGAAGACTTCCGCGCCGATCGCCAACCCGAGTTCACCCAGCTGGATATGGAGATGAGCTTCGTCGAGGCCGACGATGTGATCGCGGTGTCCGAGGAAGTCCTCAAGGCGCTGTGGGCGCTGATCGGCTACGACCTGCCGACGCCGATCCCGCGGATCAGTTACGTCGACGCGATGCGCCGGTTCGGCTCCGACAAGCCCGACCTGCGATTCGGTCTGGAACTTGTCGAGTGCACGGAGTACTTCTCCGACACCACTTTTCGGGTGTTCCAGGCGCCATACGTCGGCGCCGTCGTCATGCCCGGTGGTGCGTCGCAGCCACGGCGCACGCTGGACGGTTGGCAGGAATTCGCCAAACAGCGCGGGCACAAGGGGCTGGCATACGTGCTCGTCGCCGATGACGGCTCACTGGGCGGACCGGTGGCCAAGAACCTCAGCGATGCCGAACGTGACGGGCTCGCCGCACATGTCGGCGCGAAGCCGGGGGACTGCGTCTTCTTCTCCGCGGGTCCGACGAAGACGGCGCGCGCGCTGCTCGGGGCCACCCGTATCGAGATCGCCAAGCGCCTCGACATGATCGATCCCGGCGCATGGGCATTCACGTGGGTGGTGGACTGGCCGCTGTTCGAGGCCGCCGACGAGGCCACCGCTGCCGGCGATGTGGCGGTCGGGTCCGGCGCGTGGACGGCCGTGCACCACGCCTTCACCTCGCCCAAGCCGGAGTCGGAGGCGACGTTCGACAGCGATCCGGGTTCGGCGCTGGCCAACGCCTACGACATCGTCTGCAACGGCAACGAGATCGGCGGCGGGTCGATCCGTATCCATCGGCGCGACGTCCAGGAGCGGGTGTTCGCGATGATGGGCATCGACCACGACGAGGCGCAGGAGAAGTTCGGATTCCTGTTGGACGCATTCACTTTCGGCGCCCCGCCGCACGGCGGCATCGCGTTCGGCTGGGACCGCATCACCGCGCTGCTCGCCGGGTTCGATTCGATCCGCGAGGTGATCGCCTTCCCGAAGTCCGGCGGTGGTGTCGATCCGCTGACCGATGCGCCCGCGCCGATCACCGCGCAGCAGCGCAAGGAATCGGGCATCGACGCCAAGCCGCGCAAGGACGGCGACTGACCGAATCGGCGTCGTGCGCGTCGTGCACGAGGCTACGATCCGCGCGTGGACGAACAGGCGCAACAGGCGCAGGCGGAAAAACCTGAAGAACCCGCGCCGCGTCCTGCCAATCGGCGTGCGTGGCGCATCATCGTCTGGACGACGGCGGGCGCGGTCATCGCGTTGTATCTCGCCTCGGTGCTCGGATATCGCGCAAATGTCGACACCTATCGCGATTTCGCATTCACCGAGACGTCGCCCGAACCGAGACGTCGGTCATCATTCGATTGCGCCAATTCGATACGTTGCAGAACAGCCTGTCCGTCGACGTTCTCGTCCATCCCGGCCGCGATCTCTTGAGTAAAGACCCGCAATCGGTGGACAAGCTGGCCATTCGGTTGAGCTCCTGGACACCGTCCGGCGAACTGATCTACCTCCACGCGGATGTTGCCCCCGACAGCGCCACCACGACGCTGATTGCGGTCGGCGACCCCGACAACTGGCCCTTCGACTCGTACACCACCGACATCATCGGGGTCGAAGTCTTCAGCGGCACCGGTGCACAGCGCCAGGCTGTTCCGGCGGGAATCATCGTCGCCGGGCACATCAACGGCTGGAAAATCGGCAACGAACCCGGAACCATCGCCTCTCCGCCCGCACCGCCTCAGACCTTGCGTCTCACATTGGAGCGGTCCTCGGCCGCACTCTCATTCGATATCGGCCTCATCCTGGTGCTGCTCGCTTTGCCTGCGGCCGCGTTGTTCGTCGCGATCCAGACGCTGGCCGGTCGCCAGACCGTTCCTGCCCCCGGTCATGACCTGGTTCGCCGCAGTGCTTTTCTCGGTGATCCCGCTGCGCAACCTGTTGCCCGGTGCGCCGCCTGCGGGCGCCTGGATCGATCAGCTGGTGGTGTTGTGGGTGCTGCTCGCCTTGGCGTCGGCCATGGTCATGTACGTCGCGGCGTGGTGGCGATCGCGACGGTCGGACCTAGACGCCCGACCAATCGCATCCCGTCAGCTCGGCGGAGCGCTCCCATAACTTGCGGGCCATCACGGGATCCATCGCCTTTCGCCGCAACGTGGTCACCTTCGGTGGGCCGAACTGATTGAAGCGTGGCGCGAGATATGTGCCGCTTGGCAGATCGGTCGACACGGCCTGCAGGCTGGCTCGCGCGCCTTGTTCCGGGGTGTGCAGAAACCGTCGTGTCCGGCCGTGTTCGGCCATGCCCAACGACCGGGTGATGTCGGTGTCGGTGGCACCGGGATCGGAGGCGTACGCGCGGATCCCGCGCGCGGCGAGTTCGCGGACGAAGAGCAGGTTGGCGAGTTTGGACTGGCCGTAGGCGCTCCACTTCGAGTATCGGCGGGTATGCCAGTTGAGGTCGGCCAGATTGAGCCGGGTGAACAGATAGGTCGCGCTCGCCACCGACACGACCCGGTCTTTGATCCGGTCGCCGAGCAGACAGGTCAGTGCGAAATGGCCGAGGTGGTTCGTGCCCATGTGCGCCTCGAAACCGTCGACGGTGCGGGTGAGCGGCATGCCCATCACGCCCGCGTTGTTCACCAGGACATCAACGGTTTCCACTGAATCGGCGAACGCCCGCACGCTGGCCAGGTCCGCGAGATCGAGAGGGCACACTTCGACGTCGCCGGGCATCTCCGCGGCGGCTCGCAGACCCTTGTCGATGGTGCGGCACGCGATCACCACGCTGTGTCCCCGCGCGGCGAGCGCCCTCGCCGTCGCCTTGCCCACGCCGCTGTTGCCACCCGTGACGATCACCCGCATGCCTGGTGATTATGCGGCCGTGGAATATATGCGGCCGCGCAGGGGATAGTTCAGGAATGACCGAGATACCTGACGCCGAGCCATGAAGGCGTTCAACACGAACATTGTCGACGAGTTTCGCGCCAACGGCGGCAAGGTCGGCGGTCCATTCGAGGGCGCAACCCTGCTGCTGCTCACGACGACGGGCGCGAAGTCGGGCCAGCCGCGGCTTGCTCCGCTGGCGTACCTGACGATCGACGATAAAATCATCATCATCGGCTCGAAGGCCGGCGCCGACACGAACCCCGACTGGGTGCACAACCTGCGTGCCAACCCGCGTGCGCACATCGAAGTCGGTACCGACGGACTACGAGGTCGTCGCCCGCGAGCTGCCGCCCGCCGAGCGGGACGAGCTCTACCCGAAGGTCGTTGACGTCGCGCCGGGTTTCGGCGAGTATCAGTCCAAGACCAGCCGGGTCATCCCGCTCTTCGAACTCGTTCAAACTGAGCGGCGGAGTTGAGTTTGTCGAGTTCGCCAGGACCGCGGCGCAGGGCCGCAATAAGGATTCGTCTCGGCGGCCGCGGTCATCAGCGGGCACGTCGCCGATGATCAACCCGCTTCCCCCATCTACTGGTGGCTGCTGCGCAGCAGCGTTGGTCGAGCCGTAGGCCGGCCGCCGGTTGCTCCATCGGCCTTCACGCCGGCACCCGGGTAGGAAGTCGTGGCGAATTCGACTCTGGTGGAACATTATTCGTCGGGCTGACGCGGACGCCTCTAACCTCGCCTGGACCGCTGGTGGCGCTGAGACCACACTTCAGATGAGGGCCGCTGTTCACTTGACGGTCATCTCGACGGACCGCACAGAATGCAATTTTCGCTACACCTCCGCTAAAGTTTGCCGCTAGACTTGCAAAACGTTTCAGTTGGCTGCGCCTCGGAACTGGTCATCTATCACGGTGCGGGGAATTCCCCTCCCTTGCATTTGGATTCGACGCCAGGCTTACCCAGCCACTCTGCTACCGGGGTCCGATGCCGGATGAACGATGGTTGCGGCGTCGCCTCGGTGAGGGGGAGGTTGTGACGAATCCTGAAGGGCAGGAGCGGGTCGACCCGATCAGCGCTCACCGCGGCAAGGTGGATTTCACCGGCGTGCAGTGGGGATCGGCCGAGTGGACGATGCTGTGCATGCTCTACCTTCGGGCGTGCGAGAGTCGATTGGCCCAACTCTGTTTTGGGCGATCACTTTGCCGCCCAGGACGTCGCGCGCATCGATTACGACTTCCCGCGTATCCATCGACGTGTCCGGCCGGCGACCAATCAGTTCATGGTGGCATTGCGCGGCACGCAGTTCGACTCCTGGATCACCGACTACCTGAACGGCCATCCGGATGCCGTCGTGCTGCATCTGGGGTGTGGGTTGCACAGTCGCGCATTCCGCATAGCGCCGGAGGGCGTGCGGTGGTTCGACGTCGACCTGCCCCAGGTCATCGCGTTGCGCCGCAAGTTGTATCCCCGAATCCGAAACATATCGGATGATCGGGTCGTCGGTGACCGATCCCGAATGGATCGATGAGCTGCCGTCCGGCGGTCCCGTCGTGATCGTCGCCGAAGGCCTCCTGATGTTTCTGACCCCGGCCGACGTAACCGAACTGCTCCACCGATTGGTCGACAGGTTCGACACCGGCGAGCTGCTCGCTGACCTGCTGTCGAAATGGGGTCCGCGGCTGTCCAGGGTCTTTTCGTCCGGCATCATCAAGTGGGGCGACCCGCGACGGCGGTGTCATCACGCGCTGGGAGCCCCGGCTCCGTCTCATCGAGTCGACCGCCGTCACGGCCGGGTTCGACAAAATTCCGCTTGCCCCGCAGCGGTTGCTCTACCGCATGCTGAACGCCATCCCGGCGCAGCGGAATTTTGACCGGCTCTACCGATTCGCGTTCTAGACAGCAGCGCTTCCGCTTCGCCGCCACGCCGGCGGTTGAGAAGCGTGCCGGAGGCAGCCGGATTCGCGTTCCTTTCGTTTTCTGGCTAACTCGGACGACAGTGCGCGGTGGGTCCCTGCGGGTCGTCGGAGGTCATCGCCCGTCTCCGACCGATCCTCGGTGCCGGCGGGAGGCTCGGACCACCTTTGCGGACGACCTCCACGTATGCGCCACGCGGTCTACACCGCCCCTCCATAACTTTGCCACAATAGTGGCTCAACGTTCGGTTGACGGCTATCGGAGCCGCTCTTGACGCTCTCGAAAATTTTGCCAAAAGCTGCGGACCGACGCTGATTTCTTGCAGTAGCGTTTGGACCGCGCGTCATCGTCATCGGGGACGCCGCGCACCACTCATCTCGACTAGATGGTCTGGAGAACCGATGAGCGTCAACCCGTTCGACGACGACAACGCCAGCTTCCTCGTCTTGGTCAACGACGAGGAGCAACACAGCCTGTGGCCGACCTTCACCGACGTTCCAGCCGGATGGCGAGTGGTTTACGGGGAAGCGGATCGCGCTGCATGCCTGGAATACATCGAACAGAACTGGACGGATATCCGGCCGAGGAGCTTGCGCGAACGGCTGCTGGCAGAGGGCAGGTCTGACAAATAAGCCGACTGGATTGGGGACGGTCGGATGGAGCGTGATGACCGGGCATTTCCGCTGACGCGGCGACAACTAGATATCTGGCTTTCGCAGGAAACGGGTCACTCCGGTACGGAGTGGCAGCTCAGCCTCTTCGCGAGAATCGACGGCACCGTAGAACGTGATGCCCTCGAGCAGGCGATCCGCCTCGGGCTGCAGGATGCCGAACCAGTGCAGGGCCGCCTTCTTCGAGGCAGATGGCCAGGTTTTCCAAAAGGCGATCGACGACCCGGATGTCGAGCTGGTCTTCTACGACCTGAGCTCTTCTCCCGATCCCGTGCAGGAAGCCCATCAGCTCGCATCATCGATTCAACGCACACCAATGCCGTTTACCGGCCCGCTGTTCAGATGGGCATTGTTCCGGACCCGAATCGATGAATATTACTGGTTCGCCTGCTGCCACCACATAATCGTCGACGGATTGTCCATTTTGTTGGTGGGCCGTCGGATTGCAGCTATTTACTCTGCACTTGTTTCTGGCACACCCATTCCTCCTGCCTCCTTCGGCTCGCTGGAGGACCTGGTCGGCAGCGAGTTGGAATACGAAGCGTCCACCGATTATCTGGAAGACCAGGCCTATTGGATCGGGAACCTTCCCCAGGAAAGCGGACCGCATCACCGGGTGCCTCAAGCCGCGACCAAACAGGACCCGTACTGGCCTTCGACCCCGGTGCATTTGGACCCGGCTGTGCTCGGCCGAATCAAAGAACTATCCAAAGGGATAGGTATCCGTCGATCATCGGTCATCACCGCAGCGTGCGCACTCTTGGTGCACGGGTGTAGCACTGACGACTCCGAGGTGGTGCTCAACTTCCCGGTCAGCAGGCGGGTGGGCCCAGACTCGATGAACCTTCCCGGGATGGTCGCCGGGGTCATACCGCTGGTGTTGAAGACATCGCCGGGATCCTCGGTTGCCGATTTCTGTAAGCACGTTGACACGCGAATACGAGAAGCGCTGCGACATCAGCGGTTTCCGGTGCACGCTCTCGAAGGCGAAGGTAGCCTTCGCGGCCCAAGGCAGATGGCCGAATCGGGTAGTCGTCAATTTCGTCCCGTCCAGACTCACGATGAGCCTCGCTGGTGTTCCGGCGATGGCGACATACACCACTTTCGGCCCGGTAGGTCACTTCGGGCTGTTCTTTCTTGGGGCCGGCGATCAGCAATATTTCAGCACGGCCGGTGCCGGGCAGCCGTTTTCGACTTTTGACGCACCGAATTTGGCGGCGACGGTGGCAGCGGGTGTTGGCGGCCATGATCGCCGATCCGGGGCGGCCGTTGTCGTCGGTGGATCTGCAGGACGCCGTCGAGCACGCGCAGCTGGACGAGGTCGGTAACCGTGCGGTGCTGACCCGGCCCGTACCCACACCGGTCTCGATTCCGGTGTTGTTCGCCGCGCAGGTGGCGCGCGCCCCGGAGGCGGTGGCGGTGGTATGCGGTGAGCCGTTCGTTGACCTACCGGCAGCTCGAGGAGGCCGCCAACCGGTTGGCGCACCTGCTGGCCGCTCACGGTGCGGGCCCGGGACAGTCTGTGGCGCTGCTGTTTTCCCGTTCCGCCGAGGCGATCGTGGCGATTCTGGCGGTGCTCAAGACCGGGGCGGCCTATCTGCCGATCGACCCGGCGGCGCCGACGGCGCGGATCGAGTTCGTGCTGGCCGATGCCGCACCGATCGCCGTCGATCACCACCGCCGGGCTGGCCGACCGGCTGCACGGGTGCGACCTGCCGGTCATCGATGTGCACGACCCCGCAGTTGACGCCCAACCCGAGCACCGCGTTACCGGCGCCCGCCGCCGACGACGTCGCCCACATCATCTACACCTCGGGCACCACCGGCGTGCCCAAGGGGGTGGCGGTCACCCACCACAACGTGACCCAGCTGCTGGAGTCGGTGGATCCGGGTTTGGCAGCGCCGGGACAGGTGTGGACGCAGTGCAGTTCGTTGGCCTTCGACTTCTCGGTGTGGGAGATCTGGGGCGCGCTGTTGCACGGCGGGCGGCTGGTGGTGGTGCCCGAGTCGGTGACGGGCTCACCGGAGGACTTCCACGCCCTTCTGGTCACTGAGAAAGTCAGTGTCCTGAGCCAGACCCCGTCGGCGGTGGCGGCGTTGTCGCCGCAGGGTTTGGAGTCGGTGGCGCTCATGGTGGCCGGTGAGGCCTGCCCGCCCGAGGTGGTGGAGCGGTGGGCGCCCGGGCGGGTGATGGTCAACGGCTACGGCCCCACGGAGACCACGGTGTACGCCACGATCAGCGCGCCGTTGACCGGCGGGGTCGCCGGAGTCGGGGGTACCGATCGGCTTGCCGGTTCCGGGTGCGGCGTTGTTCGTGCTGGACGGATGGTTGCGGCCGGTGCCGGCCGGGGTGGTCGGTGAGTTGTATGTCGCCGGTGCCGGGGTGGGGGTCGGATATCTCGGCCGGTCGGGGTTGACCGCGTCGCGCTTTGTCTCCTGCCCGTTCGGGGAGCCGGGGGCGCGGATGTATCGCACCGGGGATCTGGTGGCCTGGCGGGCCGATGGGCAACTGCAGTATCTCGGTCGCGCCGATGAGCAGGTCAAGATCCGCGGCTACCGCATCGAACTCGGTGAGGTGCAAGCCGCACTGGCCGCACTCGACGGCGTCGAACAGGCGGTGGTGATCGCCCGCGAGGACCGCCCCGGCGACAAGCGCCTGATCGGCTACGTCACAGGACCGCAGATGCGGCTGAGGCGCGTACTGCACTGGCGGAACGGCTTCCGGCCTACATGGTTCCGGCCGCGGTCGTGGTGTTGGAAACGTTGCCGCTGACCGTCAACGGCAAGCTGGACACCCGCGCCCTGCCCGCACCCGAGTACCAGGATGCCGAGCGTTACCGTGCCCCGGCCAACGCCGTCGAGGAGATCCTGGCCGGCATTTATGCCCAGGTGCTCGGTGTGGAGCGGGTCGGTGTCGACGACTCGTTCTTCGACCTCGGCGGCGACAGCATTTCGGCGATGCGGGTGATCGCCGCGATCAACGCAGACCTGGACACCGGCCTCGCGGTGCGCACCTTGTTCGACGCGTCCACAGTTGCACAGTTGGCGCCCCGACTCGGTGACGGGGCGGGTCGGCGTGAGCCGTTGGTGGCAGTTGCCCGACCCGCGGTGGTGCCGTTGTCGTTTGCCCAGAGCCGGTTGTGGTTTCTCGACCAGTTGCAGGGGCCGTCAGCGGTCTACAACATGCCGACCGCGCTGCGCATCAGCGGTGCGCTGGACGTCGACGCAATGCGTGCGGCGTTGACCGATGTGGTGGCCCGTCACGAAAGCCTGCGCACCGTTTTTCCCGACATCGACGGTGTGCCCCGGCAACTGGTGGTGACACCCGAGCGGGCCGACTTCGGTTGGAATGTCGTCGATGCCACCGGCTGGCCGGCCGAACAGCTGGTGGAGGCTGTCGACAATTCGGCGCGTTACGTGTTTGATCTGACGGCGGGGTCCGCGACCAGGGCAGGCTCAGGGGCGCAGCTCGAAGCAAGGTCCGGCGCGGGAATGAAAATTGCATCTTCTTCTCTCTCCTATTCCACTCGATCGTACGGCCGCTTGGGGCAGCCACCGGGTAAAGCGGAGGTGAAGAAAAGGTGAGGAGCTAAATATCGTCCCTTCATCAACGTACGGGTCGAGATAAGGCATCGTCCGATAGCAGACCGGACACAAAATCGCGCGCAATGCCGCGTGCCATCTCTGACTGTGCGCGCAACGGGTCCTCATAGTCCGCTCCAAACGACTCACCCGGAGGTGGGTCTGGTCCGGAAGGCGGATGAGGTGCGCGAGGACATGGATGGTTTTCCCATCTCCTTGCACCTGGCCAAGAACGACATATCGCGCACGGAGAGTCGAAGCGACCGCAAGGAGATCGCGCCGGTCGCGAGGCAGGCGCAGGATGGCCGCGTTTCCGATGACGCCATAGTGATCGGGTACCGAACGGGTCAGCTCGGCGACGACGGAATCGGTTAGTCCGTCCACGAACCGGTCCAGGTCGGGACGGCCGGTGTCGTTATCAACCGCGCGACCGCCACATTGGCGGCCCCGGACAAAGCGGCGGGCTGGTGCGCGTTCCAAAGCCGAACGCCCCCGAGAGCAGGCCGCCGCGATCACCAGGGGAACCAGCACCAGAACTCCGGTATGCACCGTGTTCGATGGTGCGACGGCGGGCTTGGCCGGTGGTGCTCCGGAAGCGCCTACTGGCGCTACAGGCGCAATGAACTGGTAGCCGCGCTTCGGCACCGTCCGCACAAAACGAGGCGAATCAGCGGAATCGCCCAGCGCGCTGCGAATCTGCGCGATCAACCGGATACCGCTCGAAATCGACGATCCGACCCCACACACGGCCTTCTGCAGCAGA
>CAVZDN010000003.1:0-1519931 GCA_963774115.1 uncultured Actinomycetes bacterium
TCGCGCCCGACCAGATGCGCGCGGCGCTCGACCCTCCCGCCCTGCGCGTGCGTGCGATCGAGCCGCAGCCAGCCGACTACGACACGCGCAACGGACTCGCGTTCGTCGCGCTGCTGCTGCTCTACATCGCGACCATCACGTACGGGATGGTCGTCGCGGGGGGCGTGGTCGAGGAGAAGGCCTCACGCGTGATCGAGGTCGTGCTGAGCGCGATCTCGCCGCGCGAGCTGCTGTTCGGCAAGATCGTCGGGATCGGCGCGGTCGCGGTCGCGACGTTCGTCTTCACCGTCGCAGTCGGGCTGCTCGGCGCCACCGCGATCGGCGCCGTCGACCTGCCCGCCGTCACCGCCGGCGCGGCGGTCCTGCTGATCGGCTGGTTCCTCGCCGGGTTCCTGCTCTACGCGTGCATGTACTCGATCGCGGGCGCGCTCGTGTCCCGCTCGGAGGACCTGCAGTCCTCGACCGGCGCGCTCAACACGATCGCGGTCCTGGCCTACTTCGGCGGGCTGATCGCGCTGTCCAGCCCGGACTCGACGTTGACGACGGTCACGTCGTTCGTCCCGTTGACCGCGCCGATGGTGATGCCGGTGCGCTGGCTGATCGGGAGCGTCCCGGGGTGGCAGCTGGCGGTCGCCTTCGCGCTGACGTTCGCGAGCACCGCCGCGCTCGTGCGCGTTGCCGCAGCGGTCTACGCGAACACAGCGTTGCGGCTCGGGCCACGGGTGTCGCTGCGCAGCGCGCTGGCGCGGCGGGCCTGAGCGCGGCGCGTCCAGGCGGGCGGACGCAGCGGCCGCACGGAGCGGGCGGCCGCGCTCAGCGTGGTCCCGGCGGGATCTCGTAGCGCTTCGCTGGGAGGCCGGCGGAGCTGGGCCCATTCGGGCCGGCGGGGAGCGTGCTCCGGCTGGCCGCGGCTGCCGCGCGGGCGCCGCTCGCGTTCGCCTCTGCGCGGGCGACCCAGTCGACCGGCACGGGCGTCTCGTTCAGCAGCAGGCGCCAGGTCTCCGCGTCGAGCTGCCCGGTCTGCGGCAGCCCGTGGGCGAACTGGAAGTCGCGCACGGCGCTCGCAGTTCCGGGGCCGAAGGCGCCGTCGGGGGTGATCAGGGCGCCGGCGCCGACGAGGTACTGCTGCGCCCACACGACGAGGTCGCCGCGGCTGCCGACCTTGGTGCCGGCGCCGGCCTTGAGGAGCGGCCAGACGACCAGCGGCGCAGTCTGCAGCGGGCCGAGCGGAGCGCCGACGGCGTCCCAGTCGGAGTCGGTCGCGAACTGCCACACCCACCAGCTGACGCCGCGCGCGCCGTAGCCCTCGGAGAGCTGGCGGAAGCGGCGGACGTCGGCGGCCTGCGGGTGGTCATATGTCTGCCCGAGCGGGAAGATCGCCGTCTCGTACGGGACGTTCCAGGTGTACGTGTGCGCAAGGCTCGCGTCGACCGTGTCGCCGATTGTCTTCCAGTAGACCTGCGGCAGATTGAAGGTCGCGCCGCCGGGGCCCATGAAGACCGAGTAGGGCAAGCCCGGGTGGTAGTCGACGTAGGGGAAGCTCGTGAGGCCGATCGGGAAGTCGGGGCCGACCAGCTCGCGCAGCTTCTCCATGTAGAGCTGCGCCTGACGGTACTTGCCCTCGTAGGCGCCCTCGGCGTCGATCACGAAGCAGTCGGCGCCGTTCTGCGCGGCGACCGCGGCGGCCGTCGCCTCGCCGACCGGGCTGTTGCCGTAGACGAACTGCCAGCCGCAGACCTTCAGGCCCTGCGCCTTCAGCGCCGCGACCGCCTCGGCGGTGAACTGCGACCAGGCACCGGTGCCGTCGGCGCTCTTGACGAAGACGGTCGAGACACTGTGCGCACGCGCCTGCGCAGCGATCGCGACCGGGTCTGCGGCCTCCGACTTCGAGAGGTACCAGATCCACATCCCGTTGCCGTCGAACGCGCTCGGCTGGCCGGCGGGGGTGCCGCCGGGTGCCTTGACGACCGGTGTGCGCTTGACGCCGATCCGCACGCCGTTGGAGAAGCGGCGGCCCGGGTTGACGACGCGGATGCGGCCGGTGATCGCGTCGCCGGGGACGCGCACGACGATCCGTGTCGCGGTGCGGAAGTGGCCGCCGATCGCGCGGCGCAGCTTGCGGCCGCCGGGCGTGCGCACGGGGAACTCGACTTTCGCGTTGCGGCTCATCCCGCCCGCGCCGACGAGCAGCCGGCCCTTGCGGTTGACGATCGTGTGCGACTCACACGGGAACGGCTCCGAGGAGCAGCGCACAAAGACGATCCGCGGATGGCCGTCCGTCGGCGGCTTGGCCGCGGAGGCCGCGGCCGGGGTCAGCAGACCCGCCGCGAGCGCGAGCGCGGCGAGACGGAGG
Source organism: uncultured Actinomycetes bacterium (assembly GCA_963774115.1). GTDB lineage: Bacteria > Actinomycetota > Thermoleophilia > Solirubrobacterales > Solirubrobacteraceae > Conexibacter. The sequence continues at coordinate 2,354 of CAVZDN010000003.1, forward strand.
AAGGTGTGTCGTGCGGCGGCGGTCATGACCCAGATGACGCTGGGAGCTTAGGCTCCGGCCCCTGTCCGGGGCGGGCGCGCCGTTGCAAGGGGTGGGAACACGGCTCGTGAGGGCAGGTTGCGGTGGTAGGGCGCGTGTGGCGAGTCGCCGTCCTGTCCTGTGGTCGTCCTGTGACCACAGGACAGGACGGTCGCGCTCAGAAGCGGACGCGCACGAGCGCAGTACCCGGCCGCCCGGCCGCCCGCGGGCGCAGCAGCGTCACATAAGCGGCATGCGCGTCGAGCGCCGTGCTCCACAGCATCGTGTCTGTGTGCCCGGGCGTGCCGTGCGGACACAGGCTCGGCTCGCGTCCCTGCGTCGTGTAGCCGTCGTCGTGGCCCTCGTCGCGGTGGGCGGTGGAGCCGATCTGCAAGAGCGTACGACCGTGCTCGGCGACCCTGCCGAGCGTGCCGATCCGCAGCCGCTGACTGCAGTAGTCCGCCTCGACGTAGATCAAGCGGTGGTGGCGCAGGGCGGGCTGGGAGAGCTGCGTCAGATTCGAGCGGAGGACTGTGCGGACCGTGCCGTGCGCGAGGTCCGCGACGACGATGCGGCTGCGCTTCTCGGTCGTGACGGCGTAGACGAGACGGTCGCCGAACAGCGCCGGACGGCCGATCTGCCCGCGACGGCCGAGCGCAGCGACGACCTTGTCCTCCTGCAGCGCGGGCAGTGCAGCAGCGTGGAGCGCGTCGCCGCCGCCGGGCTGGGTCGTGCGCCAGACGAGCCAGCCGCGAGAGACGGCGAGCTGCGTGGTGCGCTGCACGGCGCGGGTGGCGACGACGGCGCCCGTCGCGCGATCGGTGACGGTGATGACGTCGCCGGCGCGGGTGGCGACGTACGGGCCGCCGATCGCCGCGTTCTGGGCGTCGACCTGGGTGCGGGCGTCGCCCTGCACGACGACCGCGCGGACGCCGGCCTCCAGCCAGGCGAGCTGATCGCCGGCGACCGAGGGGTCGGTCGCGTCCGGAGCGACCTGCGTGGCAGCGCCGCCGGCCGCGAGCGCGGAGCCGGTGCTCAGCAGCGCGACGGCGAGCGCCGTCAGCAGTGCCGCGTCGGCGAGCCGCAGGCGCCGCAGCAGCGCCGGCTCCTCCGCCATGCGCGTCTCCAGCCGCTCGCCGAGCGTCGTGTAGCGCGGTGCCATCGCGACGACGGGCAGCGCGCGTCCGGCGCCGAAGCCGATCCCGATCAGCAGGCCGGCGAGCGGCGAGCCGATCGCGACCGAGATCCCGGCCAGCGCCCACACCGCCAGCGTCAGCACGAACGTCGTGAAGCCGAGGCCGAGCAGGATCCCGTAGAGGCCGGCCGCGAGCGGGAGCGGCATCGTGCGCCGCCACGGCTCCGGCACCTGACGGCGGATCTGCGGGACGATCCGCACGCCGAGCCCCTCGCCGAGCGCGGCGAGCAGCGCGATCGCGACTGCCGCGGCAAGCGCGAGTCCCTCGCCGCGCGCGTCCAGCAGCTCGCCGAGCGCGCCGAGCAGCGTGAACGTGAAGGCGCCGCCGACGAGCGCGCCGAGCGCGAACGTCGCGCTGCTGAGCCGCACCGCGCGTGCGCCGACGCGGGACGTGGCACTGCCGAGCGTCTCCACCATCGAGAAGCCGCATGGCGACCACGCGCCGGTGACGCCCGCGACGAACGCGGTCATGACGAGCGCGGCGGCGGTCAGCACGGGACGCTCGTCTGGAAGTACATGACGCAGAACACGTAGCGGCCCGGCACGCAGTAGCCGGAGAGCGCGGCGTCGCCGTTGATGCGCGTGCGGTGCGTCGAGCAGCAGTCCATCAGCCGGCGCACCTGCCCACCGCAGCAGCGGTACCAGGAGCCGTCGCGGTGGACCTCGATCCCGTAGTGCTCCGGGATCGCGTCGTGGCAGATGCGGCTGCGGGGTGCCGGGGGCAGGAGCCGGCCGTCGGGGTCGCGCAGGCGCCTGTCGTGCTCGTCGAGCGGGTTGCCCTGCTTGTCGATCACGCGGCCGAGGTCGTCGACCGGCTTGCCGTCGCGGTGGCGCAGCGGATAGCCCTTGATGTCCACGCGCGGGATGCCGGTCGGGTGCGGGCACGACGCGGTCGTGTAGGTGTGGCCGCAGAAGTGGTAGGCGTCGGCGTCGTCGGGCCGGCCGGCGGACAGCGCGGCGGTGCCGGTCGTGGCGGCGACGAGCCAGGCCCCGGTGCGCGCGAGGAAGCCGCGGCGGGAGGTGTTGCCGGCAAGCACGTCGCTGAGGCGGCGAGGCTCTTGGTCAGGCACGGGCGGCCTCGCGGTCGCGCGACTCGGCGGTCGCGACGAGCGACTCGAGCTGACGGATGCTGTTGAAGGTGCCCTGCGAGAGGACGGTGCCGTCGAGTGCCAGCACGATCGCGTAGGGGCTGCCGGGGATCGCCAGCGCCTGCCACACGTCCGCGTCCACGCGCTCGTCGAAGACCTCGACCGCGAGCAGCGGGTCGCGCGCGAGCGCCTGCACGGCCGGCTCCAGCGAGACGCACATCGGACAGCCCTCCGAGGAGAAGACGGCGACCGCGAAGCGCGCCGACGCGGCCCGGGAGCCGAAGCGACCGATCACCTCGGCGCGCGCACCGAGCGGCGGTCCCTCCCCCGCGATCTCCAGCGCCGGCGAGGGCCCGATCGCCAGCCGCAGCTCCCCGACCTCGCGGGCGAGCGCGAGCACGAGGATCGCCAGGCCGACGAGTGCGGCGACCGTGAGCGCCAGCCCGACCGCCAGCCAGCCCTCCGTCGTCGGATCGGCGTCGGGGACCAGCGGGACGAGCGCGAAGGCGGCCGCGAGCGCGAGTGTTCGGGCGAGCGAGCCGCGGCCGACGCGCGAGCGCGGACCGAGGCAGGCGCACGGCTCTCCGGCGCGGCCGGCCCGCAGCGCCCGCGCGAGCAGCGCGGCGAACGCGAGCATCAGCGCAGCCGCGACCCAGGCGGCGGGGTCCGACTCCAGCGCCACGCCGACGCCCAGCGCCAGCTCCACCACGACGGCCCCACCCCACGCCAACGAGCGCGCTCGCGCGCCGCTCAGCCCGAAGGTCACGAGCGCCGCCCGCGTCCGCACCGGCGCAGCGATCTTCGCGGCAGCGCTGCCCACCAGCACCAGCCCCAGCAGGACGTACGCGACCGTCGCAAGCATCAGCCGTGGATCTCAGCAGATCCGCCACCCGGACGTCCGCCCGCCCAGCCACACAAGTCCACTCCCCGCGCTCTAGAGTTCACCCCACCCACGGGGGCGTGGTGCTAACGGGAACACGGGGCCTTTGCAAGGCTCAGTTGGGGGTTCGATTCCCCCCGCCTCCACTGAACTGGTCGTGGCGCAAATTGTGTTGCGAAGGGATCAGGGCGCGATAGGCGTCGGCGACGAGCACATCGACGACGGGCGGTGGGGGCTCGTCGGCCCGTACGTGGGAGATCACGGCGGCGACCGGCAACTCGACGACGGCATAGCGGGCGCGGCGCTTCGCCGCAGCGCCCGTCGATCCCAACGCGCGCTGAGTGAATGAGCGCATCCCCGCCTCGCCGCGGGTCGTGAGTCCCTCGGCACGCTCGAGGACCTCGGGAGGCCAGCCGGTGGGCAGGAAGTCATCGCGGTGGTGCAGCAGAAGCAGGCGCGCTGGCAGGGGATGAGTGCGCACCCAATGCACGGTGTACAGGGCGGCCTCCAGGCCTGCGGCGTAGGCATCTGGTCCCGCCAGCGCGGCTTGGAATCCGACCTGGAACGACTCCACCGTCTGCAGCCAGAGCTCCGCAAGCAGGACGTCCTTTGAGCGGAAGCGATGGTAGATCGAGCCGGTCGGGGCGCCCAGAGAGTCGGCGATTGCGCCGATCGTCGCGCCCGCCGGCCCGCGCGTTGCGGCGACCTCCGCCGCGGCGTCAAGCACGTCCTGCGGTCGGGGTCGTGTTCTTCCGCGGCGAGCTGCGCTCCATCGTGCGGGATCGCGTCGTCGCAGCGGTGCCGTTTCGCGGTCCCAAGGCGACTGCCTTCTGGTTTCTGGTCCCCTCGCCACCGCTGTGGCTCGCCGGACGCCTGCTGAGTGACGCAGAGGAGGCCGGCAACGCGCAGGCGCTGCGCACCGCCAGCCGCCTCGGGGTCGTCAGTGCCCTCGTCTGCATCGCGTGCCTGCCGATCTCCGGCTTCTGGGTCTGGCTCATGATCTCGATCCGCGGGCTCCGCACCGCTCGGCGGATGCGATCTTGAGTCAGAGCCGACCAGGCCGCTGGCTCAGGCGCTTCAGCGTCAGCCATGCCGCCCTCGGTGCCTTCGTCTACCGCCGCGAGTTGCGAGCGATCGCCGCTCAACGCTTCGTCGGAACTGTCTCCTATCGGAGCGAGCGCGCGGCCGCGCTCTGGTTCATCGGGGCTGCCTGCCCGGATGGCTCGTGGGCCGACTCGTCGACGTCGCGGCCGACGCGGAGCGTCGTCCGGCATCGGCGCTGCCATCGCGCTCGAGCTCGCGGCGCGCGGACACGGCGTCACGCTCGTCGCGCGGCGCGAGGACCGGCTGCGCGCGCACGCACACGAACTCGCCAGCAGATACTCGATTCGAGCCGAGGTCATTGCCTGCGATCTCGCCGACGCCGCGGCCCGCGGTGCGTTGGCGGCCCGTGTAGAGGCGCGGCAGCTGCGCGTCGACGTGCTCGTCAACAACGCAGGCCTCGGCTCATACGGCGCGTTTGTCGACCTGGACCGACAACGGGAGGTCAAGCAGGTGCGAGTGACGTGCGAGGCAGTCGTAGAGCTCTGCGGAGCGTTCCTGCCGGCGATGGCTGCCCGCCGCTCCGGGGCCGTGTTGATCGTCTCGTCGAGCCTCGGGCTCCAGCCCACCGCTCGCTATGCCACTTACGGCGCCACGAAAGCGTTCTGTCTTGCGTTCGGCGAGTCGCTGCACGCCGAGCTTCGCGCCGCCGGTGTGGCCGTGAGCACACTCTGCCCCGGACCGGTCGCCACCGAATTCTCGCCGTGAACGGACCGCAGTCAGCCCGCCAGCTCCCCAGATTACTGTGGACGCGTGCCGACTCCGTCGCGCACACAGCCGTGAGTGGGCTCGCGCGCAACCGTCGCATGATGGTTCCCGGACTGCCGATGCGCAGCTTGATGGCCGCCGGACGCCTCGCCCCGAGGAGCATCCAGCTCGCCGTCACGGGCCGGCTGTTCCGCGACTCCTCGCAACAAGCAGCGAGCGCGAGCGCGCTCAGGCGCCCACGCTAGGCCACCGCTCATCTGCCAATGGCGCGCTGTTGAGCTCAGCTCGGCGTCTGCGCCAGTCGGGCAGGAGGTTGTCCATGAGCGTTGTGAAGCGCTCGCCGTGGCCGCGCTCGAGCAGGTGCGTCATCTCGTGGACGACGATGTACTCCAGGCAGCAGGGGTGCTTCTTGGCGAGCTCGAGGTTGAACCAGATGTGGCCGGTCTCGCGGTTGCACGAGCCCCACTTGGTCTTCATGCGCCGGATGCTCCAGCGCGGCACCGTCACGGCCGACAGCCTGGCTCCCACTTCGCGATCAGCGGCGGGATAGCGCGTGTCGAAGCTGCGTCGCGTTGCCAGTCCTGCAGCGACTTCGATCGCGCTGTCGGTGTCGGTGCCCTCCGGGACGTAGAGCAGGAGTCGGTCGCCGTCGAGCTCGACATGCGGCCGCCCGGGCGTTCGACGACCTTGAGGCGGCGGCGTACGCCCCAGACGTAGTGGGACTCGCCGGTCACCATCTCGCGCGGCGACTGGCGGTCGGCTTCCTGCAGCTGCTCGCGCTGCCGCTTGATCCACGGCAGCCGCTGGATGACGGCCAGCCGGACCTGCTCGTCGTCGAGACGCTTGCGGCGCGGCGACGCGGACGCGTCCCATGCGGCGGGTAGACGCCGATGTGCAGGTTCTTGATGTCCTTGTAGACGACGTCGACGTCGATGCCGCGGACGGTCAGGTAGCGCGCTAGCGGTACTCATCGCGTGCCTTCACCAGGTCGAACAGCTCATCGAGTCGGTCGTAGTCGGGCGGGAGGACCGCGGCGAGCGCTCGTTCGCACCTTCTTCTCCTTCATCGGCGTTGCCGACCCAGTCGGTCCGGCTTGCGTGTGCCGGATCGTCGCGTCGACCTCGATGGCGAGCTCGTCCGTCGGCAAGCCGAAGTCGACGAGCGCACGCTTGGCGCCGTTGTCGGCCCAGTCGGGATATGCCGTGTCGGACTCCTTGCGTGCCGAGCTGCTGCGCCTGGGCGATCAGCAGCTTCGAGGTACTGCTTGTAGTCGATGGCGTCCCTGGCGTCGTCTCCTCGATGAGCGCGTCGAGCAGCTCGCGACATCTTGTCGTAGTACTTCGGGTTCATCGCGCGCTCGTCGATGATCACCTTGCGCATGTTGTTGGTGATCGTCTCGGCGACGGCCTCGGGGTCCTTCTTGATCCCGGCGGGCAGCTTGTCGATCGCGCCGGCGCCCAGCTTCGACGATCAGCTCGATGAGCCCGGCGTCCTCGAAGTCGGCGACGATCTCGGAGGCGTCGGCCTGGATGTAGGTGTCGAGCAGGAGCGCATGCCGGCCTCGTACTGCTTGAAGTCGACGTCCTCGCCGGCGCCGAGCTTGACCTCGTCCCGGACTGCCGCGTAGTGGGCGATCTCGTCCTTGATCGCCGTCGGCTTCGGCGTCGCTGTAGCCGGCCGCGGTCATCTCGTTGGCGAGGTTGCCGTAGGCGCGGGTCACGGCGGCGACGGCCTTGTACAGCTCGACGCGCTTCGGCTCGTTGGCCTTGAGCTGCTCGGCGTTGCCCTGCTCGACCGCGCAGAAGTACTGCTGGTACTGCAGCGTGTTCTTCGGCGGCGCGACCGGCTCGCAGAGCGCGCGGATCCGCTCCAGCGCCTCGTCGAGGTCCTCGCGCGCCTTGCTCGATGCGGTCGGTGAGCAGGCCCTCGATGTCCTTCTTCTCGTAGCCGTCGAGCGCGCCGCGAGGTGTAGTCGGTGATGGCGCTCTCCAGCGAGTTGAAGAGGTCCCGGTAGTCGACGATGTAGCCGTAGTCCTTGTCGTCGCCGTCGAGGCGGTTGACCCGGCAGATGGCCTGGAACAGGCCGTGGTCGCGCATCTTCTTGTCGATGTAGAGGTAGGTGGCGGGCGGGGCGTCGAAGCCGGTCAGCAGCTTGTCGACGACGATCAGCAGCCGCATCTGGCCGGGCTCGTCGACGAACTGCTCCTTGACCTCCTTCTCGAACTGCTCGACCTTGCCCATCGCCTTGTCGGCGCGGCTCGTCGAAGTGGTCGGCGAGCATCTGGCGGTAGATGTCGTACTGGCGCAGCTTCTCGGTCGCGCCCTGCGCCGGAGTCCTCCTTGGAGATGTCGCTCGCGTGCGGCTCGTAGCTGGTGACGATGGCGCACTTGCCCTTGAAGCCGGCCTGGCAGAACAGCTCGTAGAACTTGCAGGCCTGGTAGATGCTCGCCGCCGACCAGCATGGCGTTGCCGCGCCCGTCCATCAGCCGCGGCTTGGTCTCCATGTCGAGCAGGATGTCGTTGACGATCTGCTTGGCCCGCGGCTCCGCGCTGACGACCTTCTGCATCGTGCCCCAGCGCTTCTTCAGCTCGGCCTTGCGACAGGTCGGTCATGCCCTTGGTCTTGACCTCGAACCACTTGTCGACCTTCGCCGGCGAGGTCAGGTCCTGGTCGATGTTGCGCGCCTCGTAGCGCAGGTCGAGCACGACGCCGTCGGCGACGGCCTCGTCGAACTTGTAGGTGTGGATGAACAGCCGAAGGTCTCGATGCTGGTCGCCTTGTCGGCCTTGAGCAGCGGCGTGCCGGTGAAGCCGATGAACATCGCCCCGGGCAGCAGCTCCTTCATCGCGTCGTGCATCTTGCCGGACTGCGTGCGGTGGGCCTCGTCGACGAAGACGAAGAGGTTGCCCTTGGCGCTGAAGTCCGGCGGGAATCTTCGGCGTTCAGCTCGCGGATGAAGTCGTCGCTCGGCCTCGTCGCGGTCGCCCTCGTCGTCCGAAGCCGCGGAACTTGTGGACCAGCGAGCAGATCAGCCACTCGCTCGCGCTGTGTTGAGCGTGTCGAGCAGGTCGGCGCCGCTCTGGTGCGGTAGATCTGCTCGTTGACGCCGTCGAAGACGCCCTCGATCTGCTCGTCGAGCTCGGTGCGGTCAGTGATCAGCAGGACCCGCGCGTCGTGCTGGTGCTCGCGGATCCACTTGGCCAGCCAGACCATGGTCAGGCGACTTGCCGGAGCCCTGGGTGTGCCAGATGATGCCGCCCTCGCGCTTGGCGATCCGCGCCTGCGCGGCCTTGACGCCGAAGTACTGGTTGTGCCGGCACGTCTTCTTGACGCCGGCGTCGAAGACCATGAAGTCGTGGATCGAGCTCCAGCAGCCGCTCCTTCGAGCACAGCTGGCGTCAGCGCGCGGTCGAGCGGATCCTCGATCTCCGACGGCTCACGCCATGCCAGCCAGTACTTCTCGGGCGTGTCGATGACGCCGTAGCGCAGGCCCTCGACGTCGTTGCCGGCCATCACCAGCTGGACGGTCGTGAAGAACGGCCGGATGAACTCCGGCTTCTGGTTGCCGATGGTCTGCCGGATGCCCTCAGACACGGCGACCTTCGAGCGCTTCAGCTCGATCGTCGCCAGAGCGATGCCGTTGACGTAGAGCACGAGGTCCGGGCGCTTGTTGTGCTGGCCCGAGACCGTGACCTCCTCGGCGACCGCGAAGTGATTCGCCTCCGGGTTGTCCCAGTCGATCAGCCAGACGGTCTCGGTCTGCTCGCCGACGCCCGGCTTGACCTTCACGCCGTAGCGCAGCAGGCCGTAGACGTCGCGGTTGGCCTCGTAGAGGTCGCGGCCACCACCGAGCGAAGCGTCGCTCTTCGAGCTTGTCGACCGCCTTGTTGATCAGGTTGTCGTCGTAGCCGCGCGCCTCGCAGGTTCATGCGTCCAGCAGCTCGAACCTCGACGTTGGCGTTGCCGTCGCGGTACTCCCAGTTGCCGAGGTACTCGTAGCCGAGCGTGTCGCTGAACAGCCGCACCACGCGATCCTGTGCTCTTGCGCTCAGATCTGGCCGACGTCGCTCATGCCGCCAACTCTTGAGCAGACGACCGACTGTCACCGGCGAGAAGCTCTTGAATCAGGCCCTGCCTGACGGCTTTGGCCTTACCAAGCTGGTTATGCAGCAAGACAAGAGTCGCGTCGGCATTGTCCAGCACCGCGGCGATCGCCACTTGCTCTTTATGGCTATCAGGCAAGGCGATTGTGAACTGCCGGACCTGAGCACCATTTACAGCCGTAAATATGCTGCCCTGCTCGTGCATGCTCCAGTTTGCTTCAGAGTGAACGAGTGCGTGAAACAAGTACCGATTGCTGCCTTGGGAGCGAAGCGCGCAAACGCCACGTCCCACACAAGATGCGTTTGACGCGACGCCCGTAAAACCCACGGGAGCGCGGACGGTGAGCACCACGTCCCCTTGGGCACAGATCTTCGTGGGAGCAGAAGTCCAGAGTCGATCGCATGTTCGCCGATCTCGGATGTCTGCATTACCCTGCACCAGAGGAAGGCCCACGTGACCTTCGTTGTACGACGCGGACGGCGGAGACTGACCCATCGTCACGTGTGCGATCTCGCCCAACGGTCGTTGGCTCCACGGGCCCTCGAAGCCCGGGAGTCGCGTCTTTCCCGTGAGAAGCTGCTGCATCAAGCCTCTCTTGACTCCCTCGTACTTGGTGATCAGCCGTTCAACCATCGCTACCTCGGCATCTGCGTCCCTCACACTGGATGCAATGGCCTCCTGAACACGCATCTCGGGTACTGGGATAGGAAGCCGCGCGTACTCCTGACCATTGATGCCGGGCTGCCCGCTGCGCATGGACGTACGCTCAACCCAATCCCAATAGGATCTCGACTGAAGATACGCCGCGAGATATCCGGCATTCAACAATCGCGGGTTGGGCTCGACATTGATCAAGAAGCCCGCGAAGACCAGGTCGCCGTCCGACGGATCGTACAGGTACGACTTGCCTACACTTGCGCCGGTGCGAGCAAACACGAGCTGACCTGGTCGCAAGACGTAATCAGCTGCGTGCGGATGGGAGACCTCGACTCAGGCCGGGGCGCGAAACGCCCGCCCACATCGATGTCCGTAATCCGGATGTACGTGTGAGTTCCGTGGCCTGCGGCGACAGCTGCGGCGTTGATCCCGTAGCGCGGGGGTCGGTTCAGGAGCGATCCCAGCAGCTGAAGGTCCCACTTCGCCATCACGTGACGCCTATCTGGGCGAGGTGATCAGTCACACGGGCGCTCACGATCGCAAGCTCCGCGTCGAGGCTGCCCAACGTCTCGCCATAGCGTTCTCCAAGCTCCTGAAGCCGGCCGACGAGATCGAGTACAAGCAAGGTGAGCACGTTCTCGACTCGACGCGAAGTCGTGGCCTTCCACTTGTCGTCAAGCACCAGTGCCTGGATGTCTTCCTCGTCGAGGTCGCCGTACTTCTTGAGCGTCACGAGGTCGAGCGCGGCCTGCGCTTCCTTCACCGCCTTCTTGAGCTCGGCTTCCGCTTGGAACAGTGCGACGGCATGCTTCAGCGCGGCGATCTCCTCGGGGTCGGAGCCTTCGCGCGTCGCGACGTTGAGCCGCGCTGCCGCGAGCTTTTTGGTGAGCTTCCGTCGTCGACGGCTTCCCAGAGCAGGCCTTCTTCGACGGCGTGCTCTTCGATGTACTCCTCGAGCGTTCGCGTGCGGCGTCATCTGCCGCAGCCTGCAGCTCGTCGATGGCCGCCTGCTCGTCGGCGAAGTAGCGGGCGACGATGAGCGCCGGCGGGATCAGGTCCGTCTTGTACTTGGTCGCCTTCCTGCCGGTGCCGATGACGAGGTCTGGCGTCTCGGAGAGCTTGCGGTCCTTGTCCTCGATTGCGGTCCGCGGCTTGGCGGCGTCGACCCAGCCCTCGTTCATGATGAGGAAGACGTCGTCGTGCATGCGTCTCGTGCCAGTAGCTCATGAGCTGCTCGTAGACGTCGTACTCGTCGAGCAGCGGCACCGGCTTGAAGCGCGCGAGCAGGTCGTCGCCGAGCGTGGCGATGAGCTCGTTCGGCTGGGTGTCTGGCGTGATCGCTGCAAGCGTCGCGCGGTGGGCGGCGAACCACTCGTCGACCTGGCGCGCGACGTCGGCTGCGAACTTCTGGAACTCGGCCGAGTCGAGGACCGTCTGCTGGACGTCGGTCACGTCGATGGCGAGGTCGCCGTAGCCGGGGCGGTTCGGCTTGAACAAGGTCGCGCGCAGCTGCGGGAAGGCGTCCCAGTAGCGGCTCAGCGCGTCGATGTCGCGCTCGGGGATGCCGCCGTGCAGGTGCGCGTGGAGGTCCTGGATGTCCTCGGGCTCGGACGAGTCGATGTAGCGCGGGATGTTGAGGTTGTAGTCGTTCTTCGGCTCGGCGATCTCGGCGAGCGGCACCATGCGCGAGTAGCGCTCGATCTCGGTCTGCTTGTTGAAGACGTCGACGATCTTGTGGATGTCCTGGCTGCGCAGGCGGTTCTTCGGGCCGTCCTTCATGAAGCCCTTGGAGGCGTCGATCATGAAGACGCCGGTGCGGGCCTGGCGCGTTCTCCTTGTCGAGCACGACGATGCAGGCCGGGATGCCGGTGCCGTAGAAGAGGTTCGGCGGCAGGCCGATGATGCCCTTGATGAAGCCGCGCTTGAGCAGCTGCCGTGCGGATGGTGGCCTCGGCGTGGCCACGGAAGAGCACGCCGTGCGGCAGGATGACGGCCGCCTTGCCGGTGCTCTTGAGCGACTTGAGGATGTGCAGCAGGAAGGCGTAGTCGCCGTTCTTCTCGGGCGGCCGTGCCGTACTCGAAGCGGCCGTAGTCGTTCTCGAGGCCGTTGCTCCACGACTTGACCGAGAACGGCGGGTTGGCGACGGCGAAGTCGAAGGTCCGCAGCTGGTGCGCCCTTGAGTGAACTGCGGGCTGGTGATCGTGTCGCCCTTGCGCGATGTCGGCGATCCTCGTTGCCGTGGAGGATCATGTTCATCTTGCGACAGCGCCCAGGTGGCGTTGTCCTTCTCTTGGCCGTAGATCGTGATGCCGCGTGGCGCCTCGGCGGCGACCTTGAGCAGCAGCGAGCCCGACCCGCAGGTCGGGTCGTAGACGGTCTGGTCCTGGCGCGTCTCGGCGCCGATGCCGACGACCTTGGCCAGGACCCGCGAGACCTCGGCCGGCGTGTAGAACTGGCCCTTGCGACTTGCCGGACTCGGTGGCGAAGTGCCGCATCAGGTACTCGTAGGCGTCGCCGAGCAGGTCGTCGCCCTCGGCGCGGCTGCCGCGGAAGTCGAGGTCGGCGAAGATCGTGACCAGCTTGGAGAGGCGGTCCTGCATCTCCTTGCCCTTGCCGAGCTTCTCCTCGTCGTTGAAGTCGGCGAGGTCGATGACCTTCTGCAGGCCGTTGGCCTCGGCGAGCCTGCCGATGATCTTGTTGATCCTGTCGCCGATCTCCTTGTCGCCCTTGAGGCGCGACCATGTCGTCGAACGAGCCGCCAGCGGGCACGTCGATCAGGCTGTCGGGTCGGACTTGGCCTTGTCCGAGACGTACTTCACGAACAGCAGCGTCAGGATGTAGTCCTTGTACTGCGAGGCGTCCATGCCGCCGCGCAGCTCGTCGCAGCTCTGCCACAGCGAGCGGTAAAGGTCGGACTTCTTCAACGCCACGCGAGCAGCTCCAGGTCGGTCAGGTACATGGTGGCCAATCCTTCTATCACTGATGTCGGCCGCTGCACCGACGCAACCGCCAGGCGAACGTCTCGCCATCTCGACGCCCTACCCCACAGCACCGAGATCGGTGCCGCGACGATGCCGGTGTCGAGACGGTAGATCCGCGGCCCCGTATGCAGCACGACGCCCGCTGCGAAATGGTCGCCGGGAGTTGGGCATGAGTGCGTCTTGTCACGCCAGCACTCATGCCGACCAGTCACCGTGACAGACTGCGGCCCGGCCGCATTTGGAATCACGGAGGATCGCTTGATCAAGGGACGCCCAGGGGCCGCGCGTGTGGCCGAGTTGGGCTTCGTCGGGCTCGCGTACTTCGCGGTCGCGAAGCTCGGGCTGTCGTTCGCGGCCGGCCACGACATCGTCTCGGCGGTGTGGCCGCCGAGCGGGGTCGGCGCTGGCGGCGGTGATCGTGTTCGGGCCGCGCGTGGCGCCGGCGATCTTCGTGGCGGCGTTCCTGTCGAACGCGACCGGCGACAGCGCGGCCGGTGCCGCGGCAGGGATCGCGACCGGCAACGCGCTCGCGTGCCGTGTTCGGCGGCGGCTGCTGCTCGCGCGCGCGGGCTTCGACCCGGCGCTGCGGCAGCGTGCGCGACGTGATCGCGCTCGCGATCCTCGGCGCGGCGGTCAGCACCGCGCTCAACGCGACGATCGGCACCACGACGCTGCTCGCGGCCGGCGTCGCCGACCCCGACAACCTGTGGGCGTTCTGGCGCGTGTGGTGGCTCGGCGACCTGACCGGCGTGCTGCTGGTCGCGCCGCCGCTGCTGATCCTCGCGACGCGCTCCGCGGCGCCGCGGCCGCACACGCCCGGATCGCGCGAGGCGAGCGTGCTCGCCGGCGCTGCTGGTGGCCGTGATGCTCGTCGTGCTGCACGAGAGCGTGACGCTCGCGTATCCCGATCTTCCCGCTGATCGTGCTCGCGGCGATGCGCTTCCGCCAGGCGGGCGCGGTCGCCGCGGCGCTCGTCGTCTCCACCATCGCGGTCGTCTACACCGCGAACGGCAAGGGACCGTTCGCCGGCGGCGCGCCCGACCTCGACCTGCTGCGCGCGCAGGTGTTCGTCGGGCTGGCGGCGCTGACCGGCGCTGCTCGTCGCCGCGATGCGCACCGAGTGGGAGCAGCGCCGAGGACGCGCTCGCGCGGCTGGCGGAGAGCGAGCGGGCGCTGGCGGAGGCGCAGCGGCTCGCCGGCATCGGCAGCTGGGACTGGGACGTGCGTCGCCGGCCGCGTCTCGTGGTCGGACGAGCTGTACCGGATCTTCGGGCGTGGAGCGCGACGCATTCGCGATCGAGCTACGAGAGCTACCTCGCGCTGCGTGCACCCGGACGACCGCGAGCTGGTCGTGCGCGAGGTCGAGGCGTCGCTGCGCACGACCGAAGCCGTTCCAGCTTCGAGCATCGCGGGATCCACCCCGACGGCGAACGTGCGCACGATCGACAGCCGCGGCCGCGTCGCGCGTCGGACGCCGACGGCCGCGTCGAGCGGATGCTCGGCACCGCACAGGACGTAACCGAGCGCCGCGCCGCCGAGCGCTAGCTCGAGCACCAGGCGCTGCACGACCCGCTGACCGACCTGCCGAACCGCGCGCTGTTCCTCGACCGCCTCGAGCACGCGCTCACGCGCGCGCGCCGGCCCGGCTCCAGCCTCGCCGTCTACTTCTGCGACGTCGACGACTTCAAGAACGTCAACGACAGCCTCGGCCACGAGCCGGCGACGAGCTGCTCGTCGCGCTGCCGCCGCGGCTGCGCCAGGGGCTGCGCGTCGGCGACACCGTCGCGCGCTTCGGCGGCGACGAGTTCGTGATCCTGTGCGAGGACCTCGACTCCGAGGCGGAGGCGATCCGCATCGCCGAGCGGATCGGCGAGGCGTTCGCGCAGCCGTTCGAGCTCGACGGGCGCCCGCACCACCTCAGCGTCAGCGTCGGCGTCGTCTTCGTGAAAGGCGGACAGGCGAGCGCGCCCGAGGTGCTGCGCGACGCCGACGCCGCGATGTACCGCGCGAAGGGCGGCGGCAAGGGCCGCTTCGAGGTGTTCGACGCGCAGATGCGCGCGTCGCTCGTGGAGCGGCTGCAGACGGAGGCGGACCTGCGCCGCGCGCTCGACGAGGGCGAGCTGCGGCTGCTCTACCAGCCGCTGCTCTCGCTGGAGCGCGACACGTTCGTCGGCGCCGAGGCGCTCGTGCGCTGGCAGCACCCCGAGCGCGGGCTGCTGACTCCGGCCGACTTCATCGCAGTCGCGGAGGACAGCGGGCTGATCGCCCCGCTCGGCGCGTGGGTGCTGGAGCGAGGCGTGCCGGCAAGCGGCGCGTGGAGCAAGGCGGACGGCGGCTCAGGCCGTGTCGTCTCGGTCAACCTCTCGCCCCGGCAGATCACGCACTCCGACGTGCCCGCGCTGCTGGTCGCAGCGCTCGAGGAGACAGGCGTCGACCCAGCACTGATAGCGCTGGAGATCACCGAGAACGGTGCTGCTGGAGCAGAGCTCCGCTGCGCTGATCGCGCTGCGGAAGCTGAAAGCGATCGGCGTGCGGCTCGTGCTCGACGACTTCGGCACCGGCTACTCGTCGCTCAGCTACCTCAAGCGCTTCCCGATCGACGCGCTGAAGATCGACCGCGAGTTCATCGACGGCCTCGGCGCCGAGGCGGAGGACACGGCGATCGTCTCGGCGGTGCTGTCGATGGCGCAGGCGCTGGAGCTGGACGTGATCGCCGAGGGCGTCGAGACGCCCGAGCAGCTCGCCTGGCTGCGCGAGCACGGCTGCGCGTTCGTGCAGGGCTACCTGCTCGCGCGGCCGCTGCCGGTGGAGGAGCTTGACGGGATGGTCGGCTGGCTGGCGGCGGCCTGAGCTACCGTGTGGCGTCGGCGCACACCGGCGCCACGACCGGCTCCCGAGCGGGAGAGCCGAACGGTGGACCGTGCGTCATGCGCTTCCACATCACGAGCAGGAGCCAGATCCCCACGCGTCTGAGTCCCGTGGCCTCCGTCCCGCGACGACGCGCGACGAGGAAGCTGAGAAAGAGCACCGAGCCGGCGAACAGGCCGACCGCGCCGACCCATTCGATCAGCCGCCGAGCGCGAACCCTTCCCCATCCATCGCCCAGGCGGTCGTTTTGGTGCATCAAACAACAAGAAATTACTGTAACGATTTCTTCACAAGTGTCTCGACCGCTGGATCTACGCGTGCGGATGCGGTACTAGGCCGCGGCGACGGCCGGCTCTGTGAGCGGAGCGGGCGCGAGGCGCCAGGGCAGCGCCAGCTCGATCGGCCGTAGCGCCCACGGATTGCGCCACAGCGTCGGCGACGCGGTGCAGCTGCCGGTCGAGTGCAGGCCGCGCGCCGCGAGCACGCCGGAGAGGCGCGTGTTGTGCGGTCCGCCGGGCCCGATCCAGACCGCGTGGTCGCGGCCGTGCGAGGAGGCGGCGCCGAGCAGCGCCTCCGCGACGTCGTCGTCACGCACGTAGTCGCCGAGCGCGAGCACGGCCAACAGATAAGGGCGATCGAGCATCCCGTAGCGTGCGGCCTTCTTCTTGATCTTGCGCCGCAGCGGGCGTATGTCGTCGACGGCGCCGACTTGCGCACCACGCGGGCTCAACATGCGGCGCTCGGTGCGCGTGAGGTGGTCGACCGCTATCGCCTCCACCTCGATCCGCCAGTCGCCGAACGCGAGCCGGTGGACCGGCGCCGGGCGGCCGGCTGCCTGGGACGCACGCAGCTCACGCGCGTCGAGGCTGCCGAGCCAGCGCTCCAGCGGCGGGACGACCTGCCGGCGGCCAGGCGTCGCGTTGCCGTAGCGGCAGACCTCGAGACCGAGCGAGAAGCGCGGCGCGCGGACCGTCTCGATCAGATCGCAGAGCTGCTCATCGAGGCGGCGCTCGGTGAACGTGAGCGGCGAGTCGCCGCCGACGACGGTCGCCTCCAGCCAGCACTGTCTTCCGCGCTGCTCGACGACGAAGTCCTGGCGCCGCTCCCCCGCCTCGAGACCGATGTTCACGGTGACGTCGTAGCCGAGGCGGCGATGCGCCTCGTGGACCCACAACTCCCAGAAGGCGCCCGCATGGTCGAGCTCGTCCGGCAGCGCGAAGCGGTTACGCAGGTCGGCGCGGGCGGCCGCGGGCAGCCGCAGGAACCAGCCGTCCAGCTCGCCGCGCACGCGCTGCCAGCGGGCACCGGCCGCGCGGTCGAGGAACGCGTAGGACGGCTCTTGGTGGGCGCGCGGACGTTCGTCGGTGCGTTCGCGCACCGAGAAGAGGGACGGTTCGTGCAGCGTCGAGCTGTCCATCGCTCCCGCGGGTCCGGCTGTTGACTGAGCCGCGCGACGACAGATCCCCCAGCGTCGCGCAGGACGTCAACCGTACACCCGCGCGGGAGCGCTGTGTAAGAGATACGTCGAGCTGCGCATGAGTGAGCGTCTACGCGCCAAGTTCTGCTCGTCTCCTGACACCCGTGCCTCAAGTCCCCGCTTGGCTTTACCGATCTGGTTTGCAACACGCTCGCGCGTCGTCCGAACCCATGACCCGACCACTGGCCACCGTATGACCGCACTGCCGCACGTGAGCGCCGTCGTGACGGCGCGCGACATGCGCGACCGCATCGGCGCGACGCTCGACAGCGCGCTCGCACAGGACTACCCGCCGGATCTGCTCGACGTCGTCGTGGTCGACGACGGCTCGACCGACGGCACCGGCGAGATCGTCGCCGAGTACGCGGCGCGCTTCCCCGCCCGCGTGCGCGCCTTTCACCAGCCCTACGCCGGCCCCGCAGCCGCGACGCAGCGCGCGCTGTCCGAGGCGCGCGGCGAGCTGCTCGCGCTGCTGCCCGCCGGTGACGCCTGGCCCGCCGGGCGGATCACCGCGCAAGTCGCGCTGCTCGCCCACCGGCCAGAGGTCGAGCTCGTCTACGCCGAGCTGCTCGAGGACGACGCCGGCGCCACGCTGCCGCGCGCGGGGGATCCTCCGCGCGGCCGCGCAGTCGCGCGGCTGCTGCGCCACGACTGGATCGCGCCGTCCTCGATCATGCTGCGCGCGGCGGTGGCAGCACAGCTCGGCGCGATCCCGCACGAAGTCGCACGTCCGGACCGTTGGATCGCCGCACGCGCGGCGATGCTCGCCGAGATCGAGTGCGCAATCGTGCCGCGGCCGCGGATGCGCCCGGAGGAGCGCGACGACGCGCCGGCGAGCGCCGGTGCCGGCGGCGGCGCGGCGGCCGCCACGAGCGAACGTCCGCCGGGCCCGACCGTAACTGAGCGGATCGCCGCGCTGCGCGACGCGCTCGCGCTGCAGCGCTGGTTCCTGCGCCACGCGACCGCGGAGCCGCCGTTCGCGGACGAGCTCGGCGCGATCTGGAGCGCCTTCCACGACACCGCCCGCCAGCTGCTCGGCGCCTGCGGCGGGGACCCTTTCGCGACGCTGCTGACGATCACCGACGCCGAGCGCGGCGAGGCCCGCCGCACGCTCGCGGACGCCCATGACGCGATCGGCCGCGGCGACGCAGCACAGGGCGCCGCGCTCGCTGCCCGCGCCGCCGGCCTCGACCCCTGGTGCGCGCCGGCCCGCCAGCTGCTCGCCGAGACGCTGACGGCGAAGCCGCGCCGTGTCCCCTCCGACCCGCTCGCGGGCGCACGCCGCTTCGTCACGCTCGCGTTCGCCACCGAGCTGATCGCCGACCCGGGCCTGCTTGCCGCCTACGGCCGCACCTTCGACGGCAACGCCGACGCGACGCTCGCGATCGACGCCTGTTCGCTGACGCCCGCTGCCGCCGGCGAAGCGCTCGCCGAGCTGGTCGGCACGCTCGGTCTCGACACCGACGGCACCGCTCACCTGATCGCGATCGTCAGCCCGATCGACGCGTCCGTGCGCGCCCAGCTTCCCTTGCGCGCCGACGCGCTGCTGACCCGCGAGCCGCGCAGCACGCTGTCGACGCCGACGTTCGACGAGTCGTCGATCGCGGCGCTGCAGACGCTCGCGGCGCACGCTTCGGCCGCGTAGAGCACGCTGTTAAACAGTGAGAGACGCCCCCGGCCAGAAGGCGCCTCTCTACCAGCATCCATGCTCTGCCGTGCGTGTCGAGCGTCCCGGCCAGAGTCACTCGTCACTCGGCGTCCTTGCCAGTAGTGCGGGCTGGCAGCGCGCCGCCCACACTCAGTCGTCCTCATCGGCGCGCCGACGCGCCTGAGTCATTCGTCGTACAGCTCTCTGGACGAACGTATGAGCCGAGGGTGGTCAGAGGTGGGCAGTGCCGTCGACCACGACGACGACGTCGCCGCTGACACGGGGGCGATCGCCTTCCATCTCGGCATTCAGGCGACTTGAGCGACCCATCTCGACACCTTGGTCGATCGCGAGGCGCGAGCAGCCGGCGCGGGCTGACAGGTAGGCGCACAGCGGCCCGGCGGCAGAGCCGGTCGCTGGATCCTCGCCGACGGCGGCGCTGACGAACGAACGGGCGTATGCGCGAGCGTTGGCCGGATCGCAGGCGACGGCGTAGAGCGTGAGCGCGCCGACAGGCCCGAGCAGCGCGGCGACCGCGTCCCAGTCCGGGCGCGCCTGCGCGAGCGCGTCGCGGTCGCGCAACGGGACGACGAGCGTCGCGGCGCCGGCGGCGACGACCTGCGGAGGCAGCTGCGGATCGGCGTGCTCGGGGGTCAGACCGAGCGCGGCGAGCGTGCGCGGGCGGTCCAGCTCCGGCCCGTGGACGGCGGACTCCTGCAACATCGAGGCGGTGGCGCGCTGACCGTCGAGCCGCACGTCGATCGGCTGAAGGCCGGCACCGGTCTGCTGCACGTACCGCGCGGTCCCGCTGACGCCGGCCGCGTAGGCGACTGCGACGGCGGTCCCGAGGGAAGGATGTCCCGCGAACGGGATCTCGCGCTCGACGGTCCAGATGCGGTTGCGGTAGTCGGCGCCGGCGATGTGGGAGGACTGCACGAAGGTCGTCTCCGAGAGCCGCATCTCGCGGGTGAACGCGAGCATCGCGGCCTCGTCGAGGCCGTCGGCGTCGTGGACGACCGCCAGGCCGTTGCCCGTCAGCGGCGTCGCCGTGAAGACGTCCAGCAGCGTGTAGCGATGGGCCCCCACCCCGTTTGTCCTCCCCCGGCCGACGGGTCAGCCGTCGAAGTCGAAGTCGCGCGGCGGGCGCTGCTCGAACCAGAGGCGGTCGTGCTCCGGCGTCTCCTGCAGGAACTCCGGGGTTTCCTCGAGCACGTCCTCGTCGGCATTGGCGGCCTGCTCGTCGTGGCGGGCCGGCTCCTCGTCGAGGTCCTCGGCCCAGAGCGACCGGTCGGAGGGGGCCGGCTCGTCGTGGTGGTCCTCGACGCGGAACTCGGTCGTTGGCTGGTTCACGACGTCGCTGTGGCGCGGGTCGGAGACTGCGGGCTCGTCGTGCTCGATGTGGTCGGGCGCGTGCGCGGCGAGCGGCTCGTCGCGTTGCTCCGGTGTGTCGTCGCGCGCGGGGGGCGGCTCGTCATGGTGCGCGTCGTTGTGAGACGCGGCTGCGGCAGCGTGCTCGGCGGCGGCGTCAGGCTCGGGCTCGCGGCGCACGGGACCCAGCGCCTCCTGCTCCAGGCGGGCGACCTCGGTCGGGTCGTCGCCGTGGCGGCGCTTCAGATCGAGGTGCTCGCGGATCGCGTCGTCCAGCAGACCCATGAGGTGTCAATGCTACTGGCCGTGCGGCGCGAGGTGGGATGGATCGCTCGCACGAACGGTGCGGTTCTTGCCGGCGCGCTTCGCGCGGTAGAGCGCCTCGTCAGCCGCGGCGATGAGCGCTTCCTTGCCCGCCGTGGCCGACGCGACGACGCCACAGCTGACGGTGACGCGCAGGGTTCCCTCGCCGTCGAGGCGCCGCAGTTCCAGCGCCTCGACCGCGGTGCGCACGCGCTCGGCGATCACCTCGGCGCCGTCGAGATCGGTCTGCGGCAGCGCGACGATCATCTCCTCGCCGCCGTAGCGGGCCGGCTCGTCGATCTCGCGCGTGGCCTCGCGCAGCACCTGCGCCACCTCGCGCAGGACCAGATCTCCCTGCGGGTGGCCGTAGGTGTCGTTCACGCGCTTGAAGTTGTCGATGTCGAGCATCAGCAGCCCGAGCGGCTGCCCGAAGCGCTGGGCAGCGGCGACTTCCGCGGCGATCACCTCCTGGAAGCGGCCGTGGTTGAAGAGGCCCGTCAGCTCGTCGGTGACGGCCTGGCGCTTGATCTCGTCGTGCAGGTCGACGTTCTCCAGCGAGATGCCGGTCTGGCGGGCCAGCGAGCCGACGAGCTCCAGTTCGTCCGCCGCGAACGCGGGCGCGCGGCGCGCGACGGCGACGACCCCTTGGAGGTCGATCCGCTCATCACCGGCACGCGGGATCGGGGCGGCCAGCGCGTTCATCCCGCCTTTGGTGGCGGCGGCAGGAGCGCCGGTCTCGCGGGCCTGCGCCTCAGCGGCCGCGATTGCCTCCTCGGCACGGGCGACGTCGCCGACGCGCGCGCACTCGAGCAGGTCGCCGTCCGGAGAGGCCTGGACGGTCGTGCGGCCGCAGGTCGCGGCGACGGCGTCGGCGACGGTCTGCGTGCCGATCTCCAGCAGGGCGAAGCGGTCGAGCTTGGCGGCGAACGTCGCGCCGATCCGCTGGATCGACTCGCGCAGCCGCTCCTGCTCGCGACCGAGCTCGGCGAGCCGGCCCTCCAGCTCGCGCGACATCTTGTTGAACTCGCGCCCGAGCGCAGCGAACTCGTCGTCGCCCTCGACGGGGACGGTCGTCGAGAAGTCGCCGCCGCCGATGCGCCGCGCGGCGACGAGGAAGCGGCCGAGTTGACCGGTGAGCTGCCGCGAGATGCGCAGGGCGCCGACGAAGGCGAGCAGCAGGAAGGCGGCCAGCAGCGCGATCGCGATCCAACGGCTGCGCGCGAGCGTGCTGGACGTGCCGCCGGTCGCCGACAGGATCGTGACCGTGTCGGTGCTGTCGCCGAAGTCGGCGGTGTGAAAGCTGGTGACGATGTACTCGTCGCCGTCGAAGGTGACGGTGTCGGCTCCGGGCTGGGCGATCGCACCGAGCACCGCCTTCGGGACGGAGGGAGCCGCGAGCGGAGCGCCGTCGCGGACGATCGCGACCCGCACACCCGGCCAGGACGTCGTGCGGACGAAGCTTGCAGCGGAGGTGGTCGAAACCTCGACGACGGCAAGCAGCCTGCCGTCGGAGCCGCGCACGCGGGCGGCGCCGCCGGCGATCGCGCGCCTGCCGCCGATGTCCGCGAAGGCGGTCCCGTCTCCGCGTGCGATCGAGACACGCGCAAGGCCGAGCTGCCGTGCGAGCTGCCGCACGCGTGCGCGGCCCGTCACCGGGTCGCCGTCGCGCAGGGCCGCAGCCAGCACCGGATCGCGCGCGATCGTGCGGGCCTGACGGGCCCCGTCGTCCGCGATCCGCCGGTACGACTGGATCGCCGCCGTCGCGTACGCACTGCCGCGCGCACTCGCTTTCCCCTGCTCGCTGTCCGCGACCAACCGGACGACCACCACGCCAAGCGCCACCATCGGGACGACGACCAGCAGCAGAAAGAACAACGTCAACCGCGTTCGGAAGCTCATCCCCGTGCCACCACCCGGCGTCCGAGGCTAGCGCCCATCGCCCCCGCCCGCGACACCGGTGGTCACTTCGCACAGCTACACTTCCCAGACCGGTACGTCCCCACCCCAGTGGACGTACATACACACGGGGCTATAGCTCAGCTGGGAGAGCGCCTGGATCGCACCCAGGAGGTCGCCGGTTCGAGCCCGGCTAGCTCCACCAATTTCGTTCTAATCGAACCGTGGTCCAAAGCCTCCGCTCCGGCGGGGGCTTTGCCCGTTTCGGGGGCAGGACGGGCGAGAACGCCCGCCAGGGCGCGTCCCCTGGGGTGCTGGTGGGCGTCCGCGTCCCAGGTGGCGGACCGCGTCGTCTCGCCGAGGAGGTGCATCTCGTAGAACGGGCTGGCGAGCTGTGAGCCGGCGACCTCGTCATGGACGATCCAGATGGCGTCAAAGAGCGCCTGGTTCATGAGCCGCCGGATGTGACCGGCTGCTCGCAGGTAGAGGTCGTGGAGGTCGAAGCCGGCAAGCCGCAATGCCAGCGCCAACGTCCCCAAGAGGTCGTCGTGGTTGATGGTCAGGCGGGCGACGATGGCCTCGGTATCGCTGCGCTCGCGCTTGAGGCGTGCCTGCTCCTCGGAGAACAGCTCTTGGGAAATCTCGTCTGCGTAGTGGGCGGCAAGCAGCTTGCGCTCCTGCTTCTTCAGGCCTTCCAGCACACTGTTGCAGCGGGTGATCTCCTGCCCGCTGACGCCGGTCAGGTTGGCCAGATGGTCCTCGACCGCTTGCCGGACACGGCCTTGGTCGGCCTCGGTCATCGTGACCGTCTTGTAGTGCTGCTCGATGGCTGCCTCGACGTGGTCGACGCGCTGAGCGGGTTGAGGGCATTGGTGGCGCTGGTTGTTGCCGCAGACGAAGTACTCGTAGAAGCCGCCGTTGCCCTTGTTGCGTGAGTAGGTCAGCCGCCGGCCGCACATCCCGCAGGCGATAGAGCCCTTGAGGTAGTGGTGGTGCTTGCGGTCGCGCTCGCCGCTGAGCTTGTGCGCCGCGAGGACAGCCTGCACCTGGTCGAACAGCTCCTGGGAGATCAGCGGCTCATGCCGTCCGTCGTAGTGCTTCCCCCGATACCGGACCTTGCCGGTGTAGTACGGGTTCGACAGCATTCCCTGGACGACCGAGAGGCCAAGCGGCTTGGAGGGGCGCGTCGGCGTCGGGCGACTGCGCAACCCGAGCACCTCCAGCAGCACGGCCAGGTCGGCGGTCGAGTACAAGCCGGTGGCGTACGTCTCGAAAGCCCACACGATGAGCGGGGCGCGCTCCTCGTCGATGACGACCGTACGCACCTCACCGCCATGGGGCAGCGGCTCGCGCACGTTCAGGTAGCCGGTAGCAGCGCGTCCATGGGTGCCCCCGACCTCGATCTTGCGGCGGATGCCCTGCGTGACCTCCTCGGAGATCTCGATGCGCCGGCCAGCCGCAATCGCTGCCATGACGCCCTCCACCATGACGCCGTGGGAGGTGTCCTCTCCGATCGGCTCCTTGACCGAGATCAGCGTCGCCCCCGCACGGTTGATCAGCCCGCGCGCCGTCCAGTGATCCTCCTGGTTGCGCGCCCAGCGCGAGATGCTCCAGACGATCACGTAGTCGACGTCCTGAAGCTGGCGGATGTCCTCGATCAGCTTGCGGAAGGTTGGCCGGCCGACAAGTGACTTGCCTGAGAATCCAGGCTCGACGTACTCGCGCACCACATCGGCGCCGAGCTGCCCAGCTTTGTGCTCGCCGGCCTGACGCTGCGCAGGGATCGAGAGGCCCTCCTCGTCGTAGTCGGTGTTGACCTGCCCGCGCGACGAGACGCGCAACAGCAGCACCGCACGCTTGCGGCCCTCCGATCTCGCCGCCGCGATGGCCGGCTCTGCTTGTGTTGAAATCGCGCCCATAGCTCTCCTTTCTGCTTCTAATCAATCACTCCGTTTGCCCTCGGCGTCAAGGCCCTTCTTCGCTGTGTCCAAGCTACGACTGAGATCCGGTGTTGGGGAAGGTGTGGGTCTAGTTGCGGATGGCCTGGATCTGTTCGACCCAAGCCATCCATGTGCCACCGCTCCTACGACTCCAGGGCGGCGATCTTTCTCTCGATCTCGGCCTTGCGGTCAGCGGCGCTGCTTTTGAGCGCCTTGGCCTCGGAAGCCGCCTCGCGGGCGCGCTCCTCGGCCGCCACCAACTCACGGTCGATGGCCTCGATGCCGCGCCGAAGCGCGACCTTGGCACTCTCGACAGCATCAGCGGCCGTCGTTTCGCGCCGCCGCGGGCGCGAGCTACCCCCTTCGATTTTGCGCTTGTGCCCGTAGTAGGCACCGCGAATCGAGGTCACGGGCTGGCCGTAGGACTCGGCCAGCTCACGGAAGGCGTCCGCCTTCTCGGTGCCGGCCTCAACCCGCCGGTTGATCTCGTCCCAAATCTGCTCGGCCTTGGTGGCCATATGCGTCCTCCTGTGGAGTTGGATGGCAGTACCGGCACGCAGAAAGCCGTGGGCCTTCCGCGCGCCGTGAGGCCATCCAGCCCTCACGCGCCCCTCACCGCTCGCGCCGCCCAGTGATCCAGACGGGCACGGGCGATCTCGACGTAATCGCGCTCGCGCTCGATGCCGACGAACTGGCGTCCCTCCAGCAGCGCGGCCGCGCCGGTCGAGCCAGACCCGCAGAACGGATCGAGCACCACGCCCCCAGGCGGACAGGCCAGTCGTACCAGCCACCGCATCAGCTCCAGCGGCTTGACCGTCGGGTGGATGTTGCGCACCGTGCGACCGGCGCGAGCAACGCCGGTGAAGATCTGTGCCCGCCTTGCCGCCAAGTCCTCACAGCCGGCTTCGCGCTCGCGCCGTGAGGCTTTGGAGCAGTAGAAGAACCGGCTCGGTCGCAGCTCGTCGTCGGCGGCGTCGAGCGCGCGTTTCGGGCAGCCGGACGCGCAGACGCTCGGCGAGCACTCGGCAGCGTGCGAGAGCACGACGTTCGGCGGCCAGCGCCCATCTTCGGATCGGCCGGCGTCGATGTTGAGCGCGCCGGTGCCCCAGCGCGCGAGCGAGGCTTCCAGTCGTCCACCGATCGGACGGCGAGCCAGCAGGATCGGTTCGTACGCCGGCTTGAGCGCCGTACCCAGGCCTCCAGGCAATCGCCGTGACTTGGGCATGCCCTGGCCGTTGAGCCATATGAGCTGATCGCGCACCTCAAGGCCGGCGTCCTCGACGCCCGCTACCAGCCGGTGGAAGGTTCTCGGTGCGCCGAAGGCCAGCAGATGACCGCCTGGCTTGAGCAGCCTCAGGCAGCCGGCCGCCCAGCGTGTCGTCCAGCGCTCGAATGCCTCGTTCGGGCTCTCGCCGCACCGACCCGCCGCCTGGGAGATCGCGCGCCCGTCCCAGGCTCGACCGCCGAAGCTGATCCCGTACGGCGGATCGGTCACGACCACATCGACGGAGGCCGACGGGAGCAACGGCAGCAGCGCCAGCGTGTCGGCCTCGACCAAGCCCCACCGACTGACATCGCCATAGAGGATCGGCCGCGCGCTCACTGGCCACCTCCGGCCAACACCGCCAGCAACCGCTCCGGCGTCGTGACGGCAAAGAGCTTCCAGGCATCGGCCGGCAACGAGCCGCAGATGCCGATCAGCAGCTCGGCCCGCCGAGCGTTCGTCACCAGCCACACCACTTTTGGGAAGCCGTCGCCGGTCGTCCCCGAGCGGTAGCAGGCGAGATACCCCTGAGCCTTGCGCGTGAGCGCCCCGCGTCCCTCAGTGCCGAGATCGACCTCCAGCCAGCAGCGCGACTCGAACTCACCATCGGCCAGCCGCACGAGCGCATCCGGCTTGACCCACTGACGCGCGCCGCCGGCGCCTGAGTAGCCGTGCCAGCAGGCCGGCTCGCTCTCGAACTCGAGCAGCCCGACGACGCCACGGCGGTCGGCTTCGGTCAGGCGCACATAGCACTCGGAGATCGCCAGGACGTGACGGGCGAAGGTGACGGTCGGTTCCTCGGAGCTGCGCGCTCGCACCAAGCCGCGACCCTGCCAGTAGGCGACCAAGCGCTGACCTCGGCCGGTCACGAAGAACACCTGTCCGGCCGCGCCCGCTCGCACGCCGCCGATGCGACGCGCAAGCCGTCCCAGCAGACCACGCTCGACCAAGCGCGCCAGCACCCGCCGCGCGACACGAGCATCGGAGGTCGGATTGCCGGCGGTGAAGTGCAGCCGCTCAAGCTGGCGACCGCTGACCAGGCGCAATCGCCCGACCGTCTCCACGACCGCCCGATCCCGCTCCGAGAGCTCGCCGACCAGCTCGACCAGACCGTGAGCGCTCAGCCGCTTCACGAGCCACCTCCAACGACCGAGAGGCGAGGGACAGAGACAGTCACCGGCCTTATGAGGCTGAAACGCCCACCGCACCGGCCCAAGCGCAGGCTCGCACTCGACGCGAACGGAACAGCGAACGGACACCGAGCGGCCATCACGATCGCCTCCTAACCCGTCCGACCGGCAGCTCGGATTCGGCCGGCTCGAGACGTGCCCGCCACGCCGCCTCGATGACGGCAGGGTCGGTGCCGTAGCGCTCGGCCGAGGCATGGCGCAGCGCTTCGGGATCGCTGGTTGCCGGCGGAAGTGGGTAGGTGCGGCCGGTGGCGGGCGCTGCTACAGCACCAGGCCCGAGTGCGATTCGCAACACCGCCTCGAACGCTCCCAAGTGTTGGAGCGACTCGGCGCTGACGCCTGGCAGCTCCGGCGCCAGCAGCTTGGCGTCGGCGCTCGATTGGCGAAAGGCGATCCAGCTTGCCGCGTTGGTGATCGCCGCCATCCGCAGATCGGTCGGGAGCTGCACCAGGCTTTGCGGGCTGAGCGTGATTCCAACGTCGGCCGAGCGTGCCCGCTCGAACATGGCGTCCAACGGCACGGGCACATCGCCCAGCACCTTCGGCTCGTCGACGTAGACGAAGAACGGCCGCCGCCCTGGTGGGCGGTTCATCACCGCCTCGAAAGTCTTGAACAGGACGAGCGCCGCGATCAGGCGCGCACCGACGCCGATGCGCTCCGGTGCCAGCGACACCAACACGACCTTGCCGGTACGCAGCACCTCGGCCATGTCGATGGCCGGCTCCGGCTGCGCGAGCACATTGCGGACCACCCGCCGGCCGATGACCTCATCGAGCCGCGCCAGCGGCGCACTCAGTTGGTGGGCGTGCTCCTGCGGGCTCATCGCCTCAAGTGCGGCGAAGGTGGCCGCCAGAAACGGGTCATCGCTGCGGGCCAGCAGCCGCCGCCGATACGAGCCGTCAGCGAACACGCGCGGCAGATCGGCGAGGCTGGCTCGTTCGTCGTGTGCTGCGGCGACCAGGCCGGCGCGCAGCCAGCGCGCCGACAGCGGCCCCCAGCTTGAGGCGAACAGGTCGGCGAAGATGCCGAGCACCAGCTCGGCGGTCAACTCCACGTCATTACCGCGGCCGAACACCCGCAAGCCGGCTACCGGCCCCGAGCGAGCAGGGTCGAGCACGATCACGTCTTGGGCACGCGAAGCTGGCACGCGCTCAAGCACCGCGTCTACCAGCTCGCCGCCCTTGCCGTCCACGACCAGGCAGCCACGACCGGCCTCGATGTCTTGCACCGCGAGCGAGGCGACCAGCGCCGTCTTGCCGACGCCGGTCGGGCCGACGATGAGGGCATGTGAGAGGCCGCCCTTGACCGGCTGTGCCAACGGCCGCTCCTCACCAGGCCAGGTCGAGGCGGCCAGCACACGGCCGCTACGCGGAATGTGCCGCGAGGCGACCAACAGCGGCGCCGTCCCCAACCGCAGCCCAGGAACCGGCGGCGCTCCAATCGGCCAGCCGATGAGCGCGCTCAGCTCGGCAGGGCAGTAGCGGCACCCGTCATAGACCGCCTGTTGCTCCAGCAATCGCAGCAGCCTTCGCCGCGAGCGCTTGCGGGCAACCAAACCACCCTGACCGGCCCGCCGCGAGCGCGCCACCGACACGACGCGGCTAACCAGATGTGCCGCCCGCTTCGCATCACCAGCTTGGACAGCCACAAGGCCCTCGCCTTCGAGGACCGCACCGGCGTACTTCTCCCGCACCCCTCGCGCCCGAGCTGCCTCCAGATCGGCCGGCAGCGACGGCGGCTGTGATGGGCCAAGCCGCCAACGGAGCATCGCAACCTCGCCGCGATGCAGCGGTTGCAGTGCTCCCAGCAGCGCGGCCGAACCCTCCCGCACGGCGTCACGACGCAGCACGACGCTTGCGTCCGTCAGCTTCAGCTCCGCTCCGTCACTCCAGTTGAACGCCGGCGCCTCAGTCGGCTCAAGCCGCAGGCCAGGCAGCACGCCGCGCCACTGACCAGCAAGCGCATCCAGCGTTGCCTGACCGGCGTGCAGCAGATGGCGAATGCCGTCACGGTCGGCTATGACGTCGAGGGCCACGACCGCACGCTTTGGCAAGCCGGCGACGCTCGCCAGCATCGCCTCGACTGCCGCCTCGGTGACGTCGGCACTGAACCGCAGCTCGACAGTGGTCCACGGCTCCCGCGTGCGGCGCTCTCGCCACTCGATAGCTGCAAGCAGACCGATGCCGGCAGCCGCCAGCAGCACCATGACCGCCTGCTCCATCACAGCGACTCCTCGCCGTCTTGACGCGGCTTGCGGGGCGTCGTGCGATTTTCGACCATGTCCTTGGCCAAGAGCCACAGCGCCAGGCTGAGCTTCGTCTCATCCACTTGATCCAGCCGCTTAGACCTCACCCTAATTTTCTTTGCCATCACTAACCCCCTTCCATTCACTTTGTTCGTGTTTTGTTCGCTTGACCAATCGAGTATGTGATTCAAAATCAACTGAGTCAAGCTTGAGCACATTCGCCGCTTGCGCTCACACAGCAGCTTCATCAGCCTACAATTGAGTTCTTTACTTTTTCTTTTCTCGCGCAGCGCGAGCCCTACATCGCTACCTGTGATCTCGGAGCCGGTCGGGTCACCCTGGGATGCGGCCGGCGCACGGCCCTACGCACTACCGCCGTCCCACAGAATCGCCAGCATCCGCGAGATCGCGGCGTCCTCGATATCGGCGATCTCGCGGTAGGCGCGCAGCGTGGTGCTGTTGGGCCGGCTCACCGCCTTGGGCCTCGACCCAATCGAAGCCAGGATGCTCATGAAGACGCCGAACGCCAGGAGTGCCCAGCCAAGCGCCTGCGCCAAGTGCCACAGCACCTCCATCACAGCCGTCCATCCAGGCCGAGTACGACGTTGCCGATGGCGTTGGCTGCTGAGTCGGCCACGAAGCGCAGCCGAACCTCAGCCCGCTCGTCAGGACGGCGGCGGATCAGCGCCGCCTCGATGGTCGAGAGCTGATCGATCGCCAGCATCGCGCGGTGGGCGACGGCGGTGATGCCATCGACGCGGGCTACCTCACGCGCCGCCGAAACGGCCGCGCGGGCTTGAATGGCTCCCATCTCGGCCGCGACGGTTCGCTCGAGGCGGCCGGAGCGACGAAGGATAAGATCGGGCATCGCTATGCACTCCTTTTCGGCTTCCAAGGTCACGCCGGATGGCGTCCTCGAATCCGAGTGTGCAGGCAAGGAAGCAGCCGCAGTTGGCGGTCTCTGGGAAATCTCTTGGAAGGGGCGCGGATGACGATTGGAGAGCTGCGCCATCGGATGAACCTGTACGGGATCGACTCTGACCTCGAACACATCGTCCGAAAGGGGCTTGCGTACGTCTTGACCGATCAGCTGGCGGTGATCCCGCGGATGATCTCGCTTGGTGCCTCGCCCTCAGAGCGGCTGAACACTGTCCCGATGCGCGAAGCCTTGAAGCATCGGATCCGCAACTCGAATGCGCTGAGCGAACCGCAGATATGCATGGCGCTCCGCTTGATCGGCGGCACCGACGACACCCGCGACAAGACGCTCGATGGACGGCTGGAGGCGGTCGGAGCTGTTGTCTTTCAGGGGAAGACGGTTGGCATCGACGCGGTACGCCGTTGGCCTCATGGACGACGATACGAGATCCTTGGCTACTTGTTTGATGACCTGATTCGAGGAGAGCTCGACGCCCGCCGCGCTGCCGGCTTGGAGCCGATGCCGGAGATAGTGGAGGGCATCGAACCCTTTTGGGCTACGCGGCCGATGCACATGGGGACGCTCTTCTAGCCCGAGCGATGGTATGCCGCGTGTTGACTATTGACAGAAACTGGGAAACATCGCATAATTAAACTAGTGCTTCTCTCCGTTTGAGTCAGTTCACCCGCTTCTCGTTGCGAGAGGTAGGTGGTGCCGACTCGAAAGGAGGAGACAGATGATCCAGCAGCTCAAGGATCGGCTGCGTTTGCGGTTGAAGCGATCCGAGTCCTGGAGCCGCATCACGCACTGGGGCCGACAGAAGGGGCTCATCCCCCGTTGGACATACGAGAACCCTGGCATGTACCGCTGGGTTGTTCTGGCACGACGTTTGCCTCGCTTGCTCCGAGCGCTCTACTGGCTTCGCGAGAAGGTCGATCTTGTGATCTACGACCAAGCCTCTACAGACACCGTTTGGCGCACAGGCGCCACGCTCGCCATCGTCGAGCGCTTCGGGCTCGGTGAGCACCTGGCGGCCATCGCCACCAACCCCGACATCGTCGGCCTTGAGGCCGACACCTTCACTGCCGAGCAGTGGGAGGAACTTCTGACGCGAGTCAGCGAGACTGGAGGGTTCCTCGAAGGAAAGGCTCGATTCCGCCGGATGGATGCTGGCCTTTCGCCAGAGCCATGACCGCAGCGCTGCCTCCACCGAGTCCCCGCCTCCGCTACCCATGCGGACGCGGGGACTTCTCACGTCCAGGGTCCGCTCAGGTGACCTTGGCTCCTCGAGCGCGCCCGATGGCCGCGATCTTGATGCGGTTGGTGTTCAGGGCCGTCAGGCCACCGCTGCCGTAGTCCATCTTGAGCGAGTCGCCTGGGTGCAGTCCTTGGCCGAACTTCTTGATCTCGGCGAACAGCCGATGGCGGATGTGATCCATCCATCTCAGCGTGCCTCGGTAGTCGAAGTGCTGCGGGTCCTGAGCGCCGATGCGCTCGTCCAGCGCTTTGAGGTAGTGCAGCTCGCCCCGCCACATCGCCTCACCGTCTCGCACGGATTTGGCCAGAACAGGGAAGCCCCGATCCTCCAGCTCCTGCGCTTTCTTCTCGCGACGGTCGATCTCGCGCTGGGCGTTGTCCTCGCTGATGGCTTGGAACTTCCCGTTTCTCACGGCGTGGCGCATCGTGTGGAGGAAGCTCTCGGTGGGGAAGGAGGTTGCCTGAGCGCCGGCGGGCAACATCGCCCCAGCCACCGTCATCACGATCATCAGCCCGATCCAGCGAGTGGCACGCACGAGCGTCCTTTCCGGAGAGTTGTACATATCAGAGCATGGCGCAACTTGCGCAAACCTATCAAGGAGCTACGAACTAGACGGTCGTAGATCACTGGGGCATGCCAACACGCCGCCCCGATTCCCAAGCAGAACGCGCACATGCCTTCGGTGCTCGCCTGCGCGCGCTGCGCCGCGAGCGCAAGCTCACGCAGCGGCAGGTCGCCGAGCAGGTCCCGATGAGCCCAGGCAACCTGTCGCGCTTGGAGAACGGCGAGCATGGCCCGCCATCGGATGAGGTCATCACTGCACTGGCCGCGGCGCTCGAGACCGACACCGACGAGCTGCTCAAGCTCGCCGGCCGCGACGTCGGCGGGGCTTCCTTTGAGCGGCAGGTCTTGGCCGAGCTCGGTCGCCTGCGCCGCGAGATGCATGCCGGATTCGAGCGCCTCGACAGAGCCACCCGCAAGCCATAGCCGTCACAGGCCATCGCGCAGCAGCATCTCGGCCTCAGCCAGCAGCTTGGAGGGCGCTATGCCGAAGCCCTCCCCCAGCTTCAGCAGCACGCGATACGTCGGGTTGATCTCACCCCGCTCGATCGCGCCGACGTAGTTGCGATGGAGTCTCGCGCGAAAGCCCAGCTCCTCCTGCGACAACCCTCTGCGAGCGCGCGCCCACCGCACCGCCCGCCCCAACGCCTGATGCTCGGGCGAATGCTTCGAACTCGCCATCCACCGGCCTCCCTTGGCTTCCGGCCGGGGCCAGCACCCCGCGCCGCCTGGTCACGAAGCCGGACAGGAAGCCAGGAATGGCCATGATGGGACAAGGTGTTGACCCGTTAACTCTCCAAGCGTATAGTTACAGACAGAGGATGCCCCCAAACAGGGCGTCCTTTTTGTTTAATATGGAGGGCTACGTATGATTGATAAGAACACGGTACTCAGCCAGATAGACGTCGTCCTGTCTGAGTTTAGACGTGCACAGAGTTCTGCTCAGCACGATGACTTCTCTGGCGGCCTGTCCAAAGAGGAACTCCAGACAATAGCGACGCGACTGATGGCTACCATCGTTCGGCTTGCTCCAAGGGACAGCACCTATGTAGAGCGTGCCATGGGTATCAATGGTCACCACGGATATGTGGTGCAGAACTTGGGTGGCATCCTCCAGGCATTGCGCGACGATATCGAGGCTGGCTACATCGACACCATCACCGAACTGGTACACGCAGATGTATTCGCCGACTTCCTGGAGATGGCGGACGAGCTTCAGAAGAAGAGCTATAAAGACGCTGCTGCCGTGATTGCGGGCAGCACCTTGGAGGAGCACTTGCGCAAGCTCGCAGCCAAGTCAGGGGTATCAAGTACAAAGCCCGACGGTTCGCCCGTGAAAGCGGACACGCTCAACAACGAATTGGCCTCCGCGTCGGTTTACAACAAGCTTCAGCAGAAGAGCGTAACGGCGTGGCTTGACCTCCGCAACAAGGCTGCCCACGGACACTACGATGAGTACGATCACGCTCAGGTTGCCGCACTGATTCGCGATGTGCGCGAGTTCCTGATTCGTCTCCCAGCTTAGGGCAGGGTGCGCTAGCGAGGTCGCTTTAGCCAGCGCCAGGACGTCGATCCACAGCGCAGAGGTACGGAAGCGCCGCGCCTACTCGGTGTCTCCAGTGACCTCAGCTCGGGCGTCGGCTCGCTGCGCGTCTCGCTCATAGCTCTCGCTGAGTCCGCGCAGCAGGCGCGATGTGCGTGGCCACCGATCGGCGGTCTGTTGCGCCCACTCGCGATAGCGACCGGCCAGGACGCGCTCTTGTTGCCCGCCGTCGTAGACGCCGCGGGTGGTGACGCCACGATCGTTGAATACGCCCGTGTGCATCCCGGCAGCAATGTTCTGGCTACCCAGCGTTTCGATGATGTCCCGAACGGGCTCTGCCGGCCAAATTTCATCCGTACCAGTTGGGCTCGCTGCCAGAACGTGTCCGATCTGGTCGTCTCCGATTTCGACTCGATCATTATCGACAAATGCAAGGCGAGCATCGCGAACCCACTGGTTCAGATGCTCCGCGTCGATCGTTCCATCCTCGCGTCGACCGGGGAGGTCGCGCCAATGGTTGAGGATCCACCACGCGTGAGTCGCCCGCCCCGGGTCCTGTTGCTCGGCGGGCTTCGGCGGCTCATTCTTCGCTTTGTAGACGAGCGAAACCAGTTCCACGAACAGGCTCGGGTCAGCGGCCAGCGTGTCGAACAGCGCCCGAGGGCGGCGATCGTGCTCCAGCAGTCGGAAGAACACGAACTCATACCGAGCGAGGACGGCGGACTCCGTACCCTCTTTAGCGAGGTAGTCGAGCAGCTGACCGACCTCATAGCCGAGCGACTGCGAACGGCTCTCGCCTGGGTCCGTTGTCAACGCCGCGTCGAGCACGTCCCGCACAAGCGCTGGAGTCATCGAGGTTGCCTCGCCTTTTGCGCGGTGCACGTCCATCGCCAAGAGATCCACAGCGGTCCAAGCGCGGTCCCGTGCAAGGAGTTCCCTGGTAGCACGCTCAACGTCTTCCGACTGAACATGCCAGCTCCCCATGCGCTCCCAATAGCCCTGGCTCAGATCACTGTCGATCTCGGCGATCGTGTCCCAGACCTCTCGCGTCGGCGGCGCACAGAGGACAAGCATCACGCGACGCGCGGCATCCGTCATCTCGGGGCGGCTGAGCATGTCTCGGAGCCATGACACGCCTTGGTCCTGCAGCTTGTACGTCGCCCAGCTCGCGGCAACCTCGGCCAGTGCCGTCTCGTCGGAATCAAGCCATGTGAGCAGCTCAGGTGTCAGATCGTCGGAAGCGACGGCTCCAACGGTCCAGCCGAGGTGACGGGGCACGACGCTCCGCTTCGCCAGCTTGCGAATCCCATCGAGGGAGGACGCTTCAAGCGTCTCGGTCACCGCCTGCGTGCGCAGTTCCAGCAGCTTCTGGTCGTACGGCTCGTGATCGGTGATCTGGACGGTCGGGTCGTAGACCTCGACGTCGGGCAAATCGGGGCGCCAGTCGAAGAGGAAGGCGAAGCGCTCGATGTTGGTCGTTGGCGCAAGGCGATCGGCGATCGACTGCATGCGAGCCAGAGGGTCACCATCCATCGACCAATCCGCGGAGGGGAACCGCCGGTGGTGCGCTACTACCTTGTGCACTTGATCCCAAAGAAGCAGGCGTGACGCAGGGTCCAGCGTCTCCGGATCGGCGAACGCCTCCAGCGCCTCCAACAGGCGATCCCGCTCAACGGGCGGCAGGGGGGCGATGCGCTCGACCAGCTCGCCCCAACGCTCAGGGTCAGCTTCGGCAAGCTCGATCGCCAAGCTCACAAGATGGCTGATGTACTCGACCCATTCCGCGATGGACAACCGGCTCTCCGGCTTCCAGTCGTGGAAACGCGGAGTCGACGGTGGTGAGGCCACCGTGTGATGCTCCGGCCACAGGGCAGCGAGCAGCTGCCAGCCAACAACAGGCTGTTGGCGACAGATTCGCTCGACAGCCTGCACCTTGACGTCGAACGGGGCCGCGGTATGCCGGATCCAGCCAACCAGGATCGAGCTCAAACTCTTGAGCGGCCGATTCGAAAGCCGTCCACCGGGATCAACGAGTTGCAGACGCGCCAGGGCACGTGACGCCTCAAGCAGGTAGTCGGACGACCAGCAAAGAGTCTCCAGTGCCCAAAGCAAGCCCGTATGAGGGGACGAGCTGTAAAGCCACGAACTCTGATCGCCGTCCTGAAACATCGTTGCGAGCAACGGCTGGGGCCGATCCAGGTCATCGTGGAGGTGGTCCAGGAACACCTCGGGGGCGGCCTCGGCGAGCAGCGGCAGAACATCCGCCAGCGACCGCCAGATCTGTCCCGTCTCATCCGCGTTCGCGCGATCAAGGATCTCCCCAACGACCCGGCGAGCGTGATCGGGGCCGCTCACCCCGTCACTCAGCGGATGGTTCTCGGCTGATCCCACCAGCCCGATGCCCTCAGCGATCCCACGCCGCACTACCGATGAGTGCTTGCGCGCAACGCCCATGATGCCTGCCATCGGCCGCTCATCAGGTTCAAGCTCCAAGCTCGGATCCTTCTCAAGCAGCACCTCTACGGCGATTTGTCGCCAGCGTTCGAGGTCAGTCGGTGTCAACGCCTCTCGGAGGATGAGAAAAGCCTCTTCTGCAGCTGCCACATGCCACTGAGAGCCCGCTTTCACAAATGGCGGGTCCTCGGTCGTTCGCCAATGAAGCAACGTCCGCTCGATGTCCCCCCACGGCTTGTCCACCATCCGGCTTACGAAGTTGGTGTCGTCTTCGCTCGGGGTCCACGCGCCCACAAGCGTCAAGGGCGCCAAGATCGCTGCGTGGGGCAACTCTGACCACGGCGGGCGAGCACGCCGCGGATCCCGTGACAACTCGCGGACGAGCGACGGCATGCTGCGCCGCGCAAGCGCCGCCAGCCGGTAACTGCGGTCGGCGTCGATGCCCGCAGCTTCGAGTGCCTCGCCAGCGGCTTGCCGATGAGGACGAGGAAGGTCGAGCTTGTCTCCACTCACGACCTGATCCCGGCCGACTGGAATGACCACGTGGTGTCCGCCCTGGGTCGCGCTCGCGAGGTTCGGCCCCTCGAACAACGGCAGAAGGGTCATCTGCCCTGGTTGCGCAACGACCCGATCCCAGACCACTGCGGAGGTAACCAAGAGCGGCGGCTGGACGGGACCGCTGCCCTCGCGCTCCATCGTTGCGCACACAAAAGCGATGGCATCGTCACGCCAAGTTGCCTGGACTGTGATCACGCCGGGCGGCTGGCCGAAGAACTCGGTGAGCTGCTCGCGCTCCCGATCGCGTCCCGCGAGGAACAGCGCCGGCGGCAGCGGCGGCTCGGTCTGTGCCTGAAAGCGCTCCCACCAGCGATCCAGCGTCTCGGCATCCCGCGGCCGTCGCCCAAGATGCTCTGAGATCCAGTGGTGGACAGCCGGCGTCGCCTGAAGCCACCCCTCAAGATCGTCCGCGTCCAGTACCCGGACGTCGCGGAACACACCCTCATCCCGCCGCGTATTTGCCCAGGTCGAAGCGCCGGCCCAGCGCCGTGGGGTAATGAAGATGAAAACGGTCTGCTCTGGCGTGACTCCATGCGGATCGTCGCGACGCTTCTCGAAGTCCTTGTCTGCCTTTGCCTTCGGTGCAGTGTCGACTCCGAACTCGAACGCGAGCGAACCTGCGGGCAAGAAGCTGGTTCCAGTTGACTCGGCGCGACCATCCCAGCCAGGCGCCGCTACGCCCTCTCCCGCGCGAACAGAGAGGTTCGTCACGCCTGGAGTTGACGCCAAGAGGCGGCGTACGAGTTCAGGGAAGCGATGCTGAGCGTCCTTCGTACTGGCCCATTGACTGAGCTGGCTTGCGTCGACCAGCTCCGGCCCAATCGTCCGGTGCTCCCGCTCCACCGACGACACCGCCTCTCCCCGCTGCTTGCGCAGTCGCTCTACGTCGCGAGCATCGAAGCGATGAAACCGCGATCCCGGTATCCGCGCCGTCGGCAAAATCCCTTGCCGCACCCAGTTCCGAATGGTGTTTTCGTGCACGCCCAGGCGCTCGGCTGTCTCCTTCACGTTGAGGAACTCTGGCTGTTCTGCATCTACACTCATACACAAAGTATAGCACGGTTGTGGACTTTGTGCACTCCCGCATCAGGTGACGGCTCGCAAGCCGTACCGCCCCCGTGCCAGTCGCACCAGACGCGCCCTGTGGCCTCGGCTGTTGTTCGCCAGGCAGTTCTTGATCGTGGAGCGCGGCACCGGCTCCCCCAACAGCGCCTCCACAGTCGCGTGGATCTCACACATGCGCATGGGAGCCTCGGCGTCGGCCAAGACCTCTATGACCGCCTTCGAGACATCCCCGCATCGTCGCCTCGGCTCGAGAGGCATAGCTCGTTGCGGGGCACTGCTACTGGCTATCTGGTCAAGCTTTGCCGCCAGCTTTCCCAGCCGCTCCTGGGCTTCTCGGTTCGATGATGTCCCAAGGAAGCCCATCAGACGGAAGCCCTGCTAGCGCGGGGCTTTCTTTGTTCGGGGGGTTGGTTGGTGGTCGGCGTTGGTTGCCCGTGAAGCAGCCCGTCGATCTCATACGAACTGCGCCGCCGCGTAGCCCGAGGCCCAA
The DNA here is from genome assembly GCA_963774115.1 of uncultured Actinomycetes bacterium. Lineage (GTDB taxonomy): Bacteria > Actinomycetota > Thermoleophilia > Solirubrobacterales > Solirubrobacteraceae > Conexibacter. The sequence continues at coordinate 40,136 of CAVZDN010000003.1, forward strand.
GCCCACTGGAAGTTGAAGCCGCCCAAGTGGCCGTTGACATCCAGCACCTCGCCGATCCAGTACAGGCCCGGATTCTTCAGCGACTCCATGGTCTGGGACGACACTTCGCGGGTGTCGACGCCGCCCAGGGTGACCTCGGCGGTGCGGTAGCCGTCGGTGCCGGCTGGCACCACTTGCCAGGCTCCGAGCTTGTCAGCGATGTCGTGCAGGCCGGCCGGGGTGTACTGCTTCATCGGCTTGGAAGCGAACCAGTGATCGGCCAGAAGAGCCGCCATCTTGTTGGTGAAGACCTCGCCCAGAACGGTCTTCAGCTCGCGGTTCGGGCGTGCGGCCTGCTGAGCTTGCAGCCACTCCAGCGGGTCGCGGTCGGGCAGCAGGTTGATCTCCACGACGTCGCCGGGATGCCAGAACGAGGAGATCTGGAGAATCGCCGGGCCGCTGAGGCCGCGATGGGTGAACAGGATGTTCTCGCGAAAGCTCTCGCCGTTGCAACTGACCGCGCAGTCAACCGACGTGCCGGTCAGCTCGGCGCACAGGTCCCTGAGCTGGCCGGAGAAGGTGAACGGCACCAGGCCGGCGCGGGTCGACAGCACGTTGTGTCCGAACTGGCGAGCGATCTCGTAGCCGAAGCCGGTGGCGCCCAGCGTCGGAATCGACAGACCCCCGGTGGCGACCACCAGCGACGGCGAGGCGATCTGCCCCATCTTGGTGCTCAACAGGTATCCGAACTCGGTCGTCTCGATCTGCTGCACCGAGGTGTCCAGGCGCAGGTCAACGCCGGCCTGCTGGCACTCATCCAAGAGCATCTTGAGGATGTCCTTGGACTTGTTGTCGCAGAACAGCTGGCCGAGCTTCTTCTCGTGGTACGGCACGCCGTGCTTGCTGACCATGGCGATGAAGTCCCACGGGGTGTAGCGGGCCAAGGCCGACTTGCAGAAATGCGGATTCTTCGATGCGAAGTTCGCCGGGTCCACGTACATATTGGTGAAGTTGCAGCGGCCACCACCGGACATGAGGATCTTCTTGCCCGCCTTGTTGGCATGGTCGATGAGCAGCACCTGCCGGCCGCGCTCAGCGGCGGTCAACGCACACATCAGCCAGAGTCGATCCCGACCCGACAAGATACGACCGCGACGGCGCTGCCCGCTCACACGCCGGGCGCGTGGCCGCAGGAGGTCATACTCGACAACTGATCGCAATTCGCGCACGTCGGTGAGCGGGCAAGGGAGGGAAGATGGCGCTCTATCTGTCGAAGTTCAGCTACACGCCGGAGGCTTGGGCCAGGCTCATCGGCAACCCGGAGGACCGCCGAACGGCAGCTCAGTCGTACATCGAGTCGGTCGGCGGGAAGCTCCACGGGTTCTGGTACGCCTTCGGCGCACATGACGGCTACACCCTCTGGGAGGCCCCTGACAACGTGTCCATGGCAGCGGTCGCGTTGGCGCTTGCAGGTGGCGGTGCACTCAGCTCGCTCGAGACGACGGTCTTGCTGACGGTCGACGAAACGATGGATGCTCTGCGCCAGGCCGAGCAGGTCAAGTACCGCGCCCCCGGCAGGTAGGTGCGCTTACTCGACGCCGTCGATCAACGCACGCAAGGCGGCGACGTGGGCGCTGAGCGCCTTGCGTCCGCGTGAGGTGAGCGAGATCCAGGTGGTGCGTCGTCCGTGATGGACGCCTTTGCGGCGCATGACGTAGCCGACCTTCTCGAAGGCGGCGATGTGCTTCGACAGCACGGAGTCGCTGACGTGCAAGGTGTCGCGGAGGGTGGCGAACTCCGCCTCGGAGACCGCTGTGAGCGTGGTCAGCAGCTTGAGTCGGACAGGTGGGACGACAGTCGCGTCGAGGTGCGCCATCAGCCGTTGATCAGCAGGAACGCCAGACCGGCGAAGGCGGCGATGCTGACCAGGACCAGCCACGCCGCCGACTCCCCGCGTCCATGCACCGCGGGGAGCGCACGGTACGCCCGCAGCCACCGGCGACCGCTGAGCGCGTAGGTGGCGCCACCGGCGATCGACCACAGCGCAACGAACCACCAACGTGCGTCGTACGCCGCCCAAATCGCCGCTCCCAGCGCGATCGCATATGACGTTGACGCTGGAATCCCGGCTCCCAGCACCACGCGGCTGGCCAAGCCGCCGAGCCAGACGCCGTTGAGCCGTCGGAATCGCGCCAGCTGCACGGCGGCGACCGCGGCGAAGATCGCCAGGCCGGCTGCCATCACCCAGGGAACATCAGCGCCGAGGCCGACAGCGGTCGTCGCGATCTGCGCGGCGACCGCTGTGCTCATCGACATGAAGAACCACGAGGGCGTGGCGATGCCGTGGGCCAGAGTCGCCCGCGAGGCCTCGGCCTCGGTCAGTGCCGCGGAGGCTTCCGCGGGCGTCGGACGCTTCGGGTTGCTTTCCATGTTGGAAAGTATAGGTAGATGGGTCCATGCCTCGTTCGAGGCTGGTGGATCACGTCGCGGCCTCCTACCTGTCACCCGTGCGCTCGGCCGCCACCCTCGGTGGCCTCGGCGCCCCGCGTCAGCGCAACCGAGCGCCGCTTGACGGGTTCCCCTCGGCGGGCAGAATCTGACCGTCCCCCGACTATTTGGAGGTGGATCATGCATCGACCCCCCGCCAAGCTGCTGGCCGTCGTGGCGAGTACGGCAGCGCTCGCCGGCGGTGGCGTCGCCCTCGCCCATGGGGGCGAGGGCCACGGCAAGAGCCATTCCGGCGGCTCCAGCTTCCGCGCCGCGTTGAGCGGCTACCAGGAGGTCCCGGCCGTCTCCACGTCGGCGAGCGGCGAGTTCAAGGCGCGTCTCAAGGGCGGCGTCGTTCAATGGCGGCTCTCGTACAGCAACCTCGAGGCAGCCGTGCAGCAGGCGCACGTCCATTTCGGTCAAGCCGCCGTGAACGGCGGCGTCAGCGCCTTCCTCTGCAGCAACCTGCCCGGCGCGCCGGTCGGTGTGCAGAGCTGCCCCGCGGCGCCAGCGACGATCACCGGCACGATCGAGGCCGAGGACGTGGTTGGCCCAGTTGATCAAGGCATCGAGCCGGGCGCCCTCGACGAGCTGCTCGCCGCGATGCGCGCGGGTGTGACGTACGCGAACGTGCACAGCGAGAAGTTCCCCAACGGGGAGATGCGCGGACAAATCGATCCCCATGGCAACAAGCACCATGGCGACAAGCACGGTCACGACGACCACTGAGCACTGAAGCGCGGCGTCCTGCGGACAGCTCCGGAGGGCGCCGCCTCAGCCCCGCCCCCGCGGCCTGTCTTCGGCCGAGGGGGTGCGCACCGTTGATCACTTCTGCTGAGCGATCCAGGCGAGGATCGCGCGAGAATGGGTGATGACCGTCCCGTCGGGCAACTTGAGCGCCGGCAGCTTCGTCGCGCCGGTCGCATCGCGCAGAGCGTCACGCGAGCCCTTGCGCAGGAAGGGGATCGGACTGCCGTGGCCCGCGATCACCTTGTCGTACGCGATGCCCGCGGCACGGAGCGCTTCCTGCACTCGGCGACACGGATGAATCCGCGGGCCGCCGGCGTCGCCGTGACAAACGAACAGCGTCGGGTTCTCCGCCATCTCGTCCTCCAGTTCCAGCGTTGACAACCCGGACATCGTCTCGCAGGTCGGCAACGCTGTGATGGGACTGGTGGCCGCAGCCCCGCCCGGTCGGCCGGCTCAGCGGGGCAGCTTGCGGCCGGCCCGGCGCATCAGCACGAGCGCGAGCAGCGCGGGGAGCGCTGTCAGGAGCTGTGGATATGGCGGATTCAGGAGCCACCAAGGCGCGTGGAGCGCGTCGGTGCGGGTGGCGACCCAGGTGACGGGGTAGGCCACGCTCGCGAGCACGAGCCCGGTCGCGAGCACCCGCTCCGGACGGGCGCGGGACTGCCACCATGTCACGACGACTGCGGTGGCGAGCGCGATTCCGAGGATCACGAGCAGGCCTCGCGAGGGTGGCAGCCAGGGCATGAAGTAGGGCGCTCCGAAGCTGATCCCGAGGTCGTTTCCGGGACCCGTGTACGTGTAGATGATCGTCGGCTTCGGCGTCGCGTAGGGCACCAGCGCCACGGCGGCGATCGCGGCCGGAACGAGACCGACCGCGAGGCGGGCGAGCACGAGGCGCACGGATGGCCGGAGACTGCGCGGCAGCGACAGGCCGCCGGCGACGAGCAGCAGCGTGGGCAGCAGCGTGGCGGCGCCGACGTCGACGCCCGAGCCGTGGAAGAAGCTGGGTGTCTGCGCCAGCGCCGTCCCGGTGCCGAAGCCAAAGTACGGCGCGGCGGCTGCGGTGAAGGTCGCTGCCGCCCCGCCCGCTGTCAGCCAGCGCGAGCGGAGCGCGGCGCCGACCACTGCGATGAGCGAGCCTCCAAGCAGCAGCACCCAGCCCTCGCCGAGCGGCCAGTGGTCGTAGCGCGGGACGAAGCCGAACGTCCACACCAGCAGGAGCGCCGTCGCGAGTGGAAGCGTGAGCGCGCCGAGGGCCGCCCGCCACGGAGCACGGCCCAGCTCGAGCGCGCCCGCCCTGACCCGTGCCCGCAGGCCGGCGGTGACGAGTGAGCCCGACTCGCGCGCCAGTGCGCGAGCGCCCTCGACTGCGATCGCATCACGCGCGCAGTCGCGTACCACGCGCGCATCCGAGCGGCGCGATCGCGGATAGGCGCGGACGGCCAGAGCGGTGAGCGCGTCCGCAAGGCGGCCCGTCATGCGGCGCCCCCGGCCGGCCTTGGCGAGGCGCCGCGGAGCTGCACCACCCGGGCGGCCGCGGCCAGGCGGTCCGCCTCCCATTCGACTGCTTCGCGCCCGCCGGTCGTGAGGCGGTAGGAGCGTCGCAGGCGTCCGTCCACCTTCTCCTCGCTGTCGATCTCGACCAGGCCGCGAGCCTCCATCCGATCGAGCGCGCCGTACAGGGTGCCTGCGGTCAGTTTGACGTCGCCGTCCGAGAGCTCGGCGGCGCGCGTCGAGATCGCGTAGCCGTGGAGCGGGCCGTCGAGGAGCGATGCAAGCACGAAGTAGCTGGCGGGCCGCATCTCCATAGTCAGCCACACGATACATCGTGTGACGATGTATGTCCACTCAGAGGTGGAGGTGGACCCGCTCGCCGAGCGCCGCCGGCAGCTCCTGGCGCGAGCGAATCCCGAGCTTGTCGTAGGCGGCGGCAAGGTGCGTCTCGATCGTCTTGACGGTCAGGAACAGCGACTGCGCGACCTGGCGGTTGGTCATGCCGCTGGCCGCCAACTCCGCCACGCGCCGCTGGCTCGGGGTGAGCGACTCGACGCCGATCGGGGTGTGGTGACGGACGTGCTCGCCGGTCGCCGCCAGCTCGTCGAAGGCGCGCTTGGCGAGCCCGGCGGCGCCGCAGCGACGCGCCAGCTCGAGCGCCTCGCGCAGCGGCGCGCGCGCGTCGACACGACGCCGGGCGCGGCGCAGCGCGGCTCCGAGGTCGGCGAGTGCCTCGGCTCGCGCGAGCCGCGCGGGCGAGCCGTCGAGCACGGCGACCGCCTCCTCCAGCGCCGTCAGCCGCTCGGCGCCGTCGACTGTCAGAGCCAGCGTGCACAGCGCACGCGAGACGAGCGCCGGAGCGCCCCAGTGCCGCGCGTGGGCGAGCGCCGCGTCGGCCATCGCCCGCGCGCGCTCGCGCTCGCCGAGCGCGGCGACGGCGCGCGCCGCGCAGATCTCCGCCGGAGGTGCCGGCATCCCGATCACCCCCCAGCGGACCGCGCGCCGCTCCAGCTCCAGCAAGTCGGTAGCGGCCTCGTCGACGCGTCCCTGCGCAAGGCGCAGCCACCCGCGTGCGTACAGCGAGAACGAGAGCCAGAAGACGTCCGGGATCTCGCCGGTCATGCCGCTCGCGGCGATCTCGGCCTCGGCGGCGTCGAGCTCTCCGCGCGAGACGAGCACGCACGCCAGCACGGCCCGCAGCGGAAGCTCGGCGAGTCGCAGCTCGCCGAGGCCGACGACGCCGAGCGCCTGACGGACGTCCGCCTCAGCCGCGACGAGATCGCCGCGGGCCCAGGCGACCCCGCCGCTCATCCACCAGGCGGCGGCGATCTCGGGCGTCGCGCCGCGCTCGCGCGCGATCGTGAGCGCCCGCGCCGCGCCGCGCTCGGCCGCGTCCAGCTCGTCGGCGAGGATCAGCGCGAGCACGGGCCGCCCCGGCGCGAAGAACTCCGGCTGCTCGGCGAAAATGCGGCCGTCACGTGCGAGCGCGACGTGGGCCGTCTCGACCGCGTCGGCCGCGGTGCCATCGATCGCGTGCCACTCCGTCGCGAGGGCGGCCAGCAAGCGCCCGCTAACGCTGTCGGAATCGATGCGGTGGCCGTAGGGCGCAAGCCGCGCCCGCACGTCGGTGACCGGTTGCCGCACGAGCAGCGTCATCTGCGCCTCCAGGCGAAAGGCGCCCTCGGCGTCGTTGCGCTCCGTGGCGACCTCGATCGCACGCTTCAGCAGCGACCGCGCATCGGACGCGCGGCCGTTGAAGATCATCCACACGCTCACTTTGACGCCCCAGCGAACGAGCAGGCCGGGATCGCGCTCAAGCTCCTCCAGCACCTCGGGCAGGACCACGTCGAACAGCTCCCGGTCGGGCGCGCGGATGCCGGCGGTGACGAGGGGAGCGAGGATCGCGGGGCGCAGGTCCTCCGGCGCTGGCTCGCGCAGGGCGCGGGTCAGGTACGCGATCGCCGAGCGCGGCGCGCCGCCCACGAGCGCCTGCCGGCCAGCCTCCAGCAGCGTCTCGGCCGTCGCACGCTCGCCGCGCGTCTCGGTCGCGACGAGATGGGTGGCAAGCTGCTGCGCGCTCGCGCCGCGTGCGCGCAGCAGCTCCACGGCGCGCATCCGCGCGGTCGCCCGCTCGCCGGCCGGCAGCTCGGCGTCGAGCGCCGTGCGCACGAGCGGATGGGTGAAGCAGAGCGTCGCCTCCGGGTCGAGGATTGCGGCGGCGCGCAGCTCGTCGGCGGCGCGCGCCACGACCGCCTCGTCGAGCCCGACAAGCTCGGCCGCGAGCCCGTGGTCGGCGTCGTCGCCGAGCACGACGACGGCCCGCGCGACCGCCTGCGCCTCGACGGAGAGCCGCGCGAGACGCAGTTGCACGGTGCGTGTCACCCGCTCCGGCGTCAGCTCTCGCACGCGCGGAACCTGCGCGGCGGCGGGATCGATCCGCTCGGCGGCGAGCGTGCGTGCCAGCTCGCGCAGCAGGAACGGATTGCCGCCGCTGACCTCGTGGCACGTCGCGGTGAACGCAGTCTCCGGCTCCCGTGCGAGCTCCTCTGCGAGCAGCGCGGCGGCTCCCGCAGGGCTGAGCGCGCTCGGCGTGAGCCGCCGCGCCAGCGAGTCGGTCGCGATCCGCGCGAGGCTGTTCGCTGCGGCGGCCTCGTCCGGCCGGCAGGCGACCACGAGCAGAACGGGCAGCTCCTCCAGCCGCGGCACGAGGAAGGCGAGGAAGTCCAGGGAGGCCGCGTCGGACCAGTGCGCGTCGTCGAGAGCCAGGAGCAGCGGCCGCTGCTCGGCGAGCGCGACGGTCAGCCAGTAGAGGCCGTGCAGGACGGCGAACGTGTCGACGGCCGGCGCGGTGGCCGTCCCGTCGTCCGGCATCCCGAGCGCACCGCGCGCCGCGCCGGCCGCGCCCACGAACAACGCGCTGCGCGCCGGCTCGTCGAGCGTCGCCAGCGCCGGCTCGAACAGCTGCCGCACGCGTGCGAAGGGGAAGTCGCGCTCCAGCTCCGTTGCGCGCGCGGCAAGCACGCGCATGCCGGCGTCACGACCGCGCTCGCGGGCAGCCTGCAGCAGCCGCGTCTTGCCGAGCCCGGCGGTCGCCTCGATCACAGCAAGGCGGCCGTCGCCGGCGCATGTCTCCGCGACAAGCGCGTCGAGCTCGGCCAGCTCCCGCTCGCGCTCCAGCAGCTCGCTCATGCAGCCTCAGGGTCTATCTCAGGGTGCTCGCCCCGTAGCGGCAGGCGCCAGCGAACTCGAGACTCCTGCGACACGAAAGGGAGCGTGCCATGAAGCGGTTCGTCCAAGCGCTGGTCATGTTGGAGACGATCGTGGCGACCGCCGTGATCGCGATCGCCGGTCTGTGCGGACTGGCTCGCGCGGAGTCAGCGCAGCCGGCACCCACGGAGCAACCGGCTTCACCCGTCGTGAAGATCAAGGCGAGGGCCTGGCCGTCGCGGGTCTCGACAGCCGACGGCACCGTCGTAGCCGCTCCCAAGTTCCGCGTCGCCGCGACCTTCTCGACCGACCCGCCTGGAGCACAGCTGTTCACGGTCCAGAAGTTCGTGATCTTCCTTCCCGACCACGCCGGCACGAACGGACGCCTGTTCCCGTCGTGCAGCGCCAAGCAGATTCGACGCTTCCACGGCAACACAGGGCGCTGTCCCAAGGGCTCCCAGATCGGGACCGGAACGCTGAGCGCGCGGGCAATCGAGCTCGGCATCACCTCGCACGGCCGTGTGGCGATGTTCAACGGCCCCCGCGGCAAGAGCATCACGCTCAACATCCAGACGCTCCATCCGGCCGCCATCAACGAGTCGATCGACGCTCCGCTCGAGCAGCTGCACGGCACATACGGTGAGAAGCTCACACACGTCATCCCCCACTCCCTCCAGGAGATCATCCCCGGCATTTTCGTCGGCGTGCAGAGCTTCGACGTGGTGATCGGCGGCGCCGTCATCGTGAACGGCGTCACGTACCCCTACCTCAGGGCGCGCACCTGCCCCAAGCGGGCGATGCACGGCGTCTTCGACTTCGAGAACTGGACGATCGGTCAGACCGCAACAGTCACGACCGACACGAAGGTCCGCTGCACGATCGGCTGAGCCGAAGCGAATTCAGGCCGGTGGCTCAAGGTCGGTGACGGCAAAGACCCAGTCCATGACGTCGGTGAACTGGGTGAGCGCATCGCCGACGAGCACGTCGAGCGGAACGCTCGGCCGTCGGCTCGAAGCGCGTCTGGCGGGATGTCGACGCCGTCGATCGCATCGAGCCGTGCGCGCAGGTCGCGGCGGTGCGCGACGTCATCGAACGGCGGATGGTTGAGGAGGTACTGGAACTGGATCTCGACGCGGCCGTAGGTGTAGATCATGAACGGCCAGAGACCCGCTCCTTTTCGGCCTGCCGACCAGGAGCCGTCGCGTGTTCCGCTGCCGTAGAAGTCTTCGAGATCGCCACGCGCGTCGGCCCAGTCGAAGAGACGCCGCACCGGCTCGGGATCCCTGCCTTGTTCGACAAGGTGCGCGAGCAGCGCCGCACGGTCCCACTTCCGCCCCGAGGCCCTCCCCTTGGCCGCCCGCGCAACCTCGGTCTGGCCGATCACCCGCGGCACGACCAGCTGGTGGGCGCCCTCGAGGTCGACGTACTGCTTCACCTCGATCGCGAGCACCTCCGTCGCACTCATCTGCCTGTTGAGGAACTCGACGATCCGCCGCAGCGGCGACGGGATCACATCGGCGACGAAGACGATCCGCAGCTTGCCGGCCCCGAGGTTGGTGTGGACGCTTTCCCAGTACTCCTCGGCCCCCTCGATCGCCGGGAAGGTCGAGCGCAGCAGCGTCTCCGGATCCTCGCGGCGCTGTGCGCACCGCTCCTCGAACCACGTTCGCAGCGTCTCGGCAGTCCATTGGATGTTCGCGTTCGCGGCGTAGTCGAGCACCTGGCCGACGACCTCGCGGCGGATGCGAGTGTCGCTGCCGCGCTTGACCTCGACGAGCGTCGGGACGCCGTCCGCATCGAGGAAGAGGTGATCGAGCATCCCACGCAAGGACTCGTCGCCGAGCGCGACGTGCGCCTCACGCTTGACGAGCAGCCACGCCGCGGGGGCGTCACCAGACTCGCCTCCCGCCAAGACCTCCGGATGCTGCTCCAACAGCTCCTGGAGGACCGCCTCGGTCTCGTACCCAGTCTCGCGCATGCGAACCAGTTCGCCGCCTTGGCGCAGGAATACTCCGCTCACGGCCGGCTCAGACCACCTGCGTGTAGTTGTGGACCACGGTCTTGCCGTTCTTCCTGCACGTCGTCTTGGAGGTGAACTGCGGTCCCGCGTTGTAGCGCTGCTCGCCGCAGGCGTAGCCCTTGACGAGCTTGACGCAGCGACCGCTCGCCCCGTGCTCAAGGCGGCATGCATGGAAGGCCTTGACGACCTTGACGGCATTGGCGCACGTGACGTTGGTGACCTTCAGCGAGGTCACCTCGGTGGGCCCGAGGCTCGTGGCGACCTTGGAGATGTCGCACTTCGTGGCAGGGGCCGACGAGGCGGCATGGACAGCGGGGGCGATGAGCGCGACGGCGAGGCTGCTCGCCGCGGCGAGCGCGAGCAGACACGTGCGCGGGCGGGAGCGAGGAGTCGTCATGGCGCGGCATCGTACTAGCGAACGCTCGCGCGAAACGGCCTATCGTCGAGGGCATGAAGATCGCCTACGTCCTCTATCCGGACTTCACGGCGCTGGACCTGATCGGGCCGTACGAGGTGATCAGCCTGTGGCCGGACGTGGAGCTGCACTGGGTCGCCACGACGCCGGGGCCGATCCACACCGACCACGGTCTGGCGATGATGCCGACGACAACGCCGGCGGGGCTGTCCGATCCCGACGTGGTCGTGATCCCCGGCTCGAGCAAGCCGCTCGGGCCCCTGAAGGACGAGGTCCTGCTCGATTGGGTTCGGAGCGTCGCGCCAACGGCGCAGTGGCTCGCCTCCGCCTGCACCGGCTCCGCCGTCTACGCGGCGGCCGGCGTGCTGAGGGGGCGCCGTGCCACGACGCACTGGGGCTTTCGCGAGAACCTCAAGGCGATGGGCGTCGAGGTCGTCAGCGACCGCGTCGTCTTCGACGGGCGGTTCGTCACCGGCGCCGGCGTGTCGGCCGGGATCGACATGGCGCTCGCGCTGACGGCCCGCGTCCATGGCGACGAGCTCGCGAAGGCGATCCAGCTCGGCATCGAGTACGACCCGCAGCCGGTGTTCGACGTCGGCGCCCCGGAGAAGGCAGACGCCTCCACGCTGCGGCTCGCGACGCGCATGCTGATGGGCGACACGCCACTGCGCACGCTCGCCGGCTATACGTCTCGCATGGTCGGAGATCGCCTCCGCGGGCTGCGGCGCGCGGTGACGGCGTCGACGCGTCGCTAACCGGGGCTCGAAGCGAGCCAGCGGCGCTCCTTGGAGCGCATCACCGGTGTGGCCAGGATGCTGCCCAAGCGCCGCTGCACGCTGCGCGCGAGCGAGTCGTGCCCGGCCGGGAGCAGCTTGGCGAGCTGGCGGTACTCACGTGAGACCTGGCTGGAGCGGAAGACGGTGGCGATCGTCCTCAGCAGGTCCGACGGCTCAGAGATCGTCGTCCGCACGAGCTCCTCACCTTCAGCGGTGATGCGCAGCTCGGCGGGGTAGCTGCGAGCCGGCGGGGGCAGCAACGGCGCGGCGAGCGCGGCAGCGATTGCGTCCGACAGCTCGGTGCGCGTCGCGGCGATGGAGCGCGACTGGGCCCGCGCGCGACCCTGGCCCTCCTTGGTGGACACGAGGCGGGCGCTGCCCAGCTCGCGCTCGCCAAGCTCCTCGAGCATCCAGCGGTCGCCGGTGACGGCCAGCACGGGGATCCCCTCGGCCGCGAGGCCCTGGGCGTAGACCTGCACCTCGTTGAGCGAGTCGCCGTCGAGCAGGACCTCCATGTCCCACACGAAGGTGTGGGAGGAGAAGCCGCGCGGGTTGGTCGTGCTGGCGTGGTGGCCCATCAGCACGACGGCGTCGAGCACGCCGCCGCCGTGGGCCTTCGTGATCGAGGGGTCGGCCTCGGTCAGGGCGAGGTCGGCGATCGGGCGCACCGCGATCCCGTCCGGGATGCGCTCGCGCTCGACGTTGGTGCCGACCATGTGCCAGTCGCCGACGGAGATGCCCTCGACACCGCCGCGGCGCAGCGCGTCGATCGCGACCAGCACCTCGTCGGTCATCAGCGCGCGGCCGCGCGCGTAGGCGGCGGGATGCGACGGCAGGCAGTCGCCGTAGTCGTCAATTCCCCCGATGCCCTCCATGTCTGCGGCAATCAGAACGTTCATCGCGCAGCAGCCTAGTTCGCGCCAGATCGTTAAGCGCCGGATGCTGGTGCCGACCTGTTGCGTCTACGCTGCGGCCCATGTCCGTGGAGACCCAGGAGGAACTTGCCGCGCTGCAGGCGGCGGGACGCGTGGTCGCACAGGCGCTGCGGGCGATGCGCAGGCAGGTGCGTCCGGGCGTGACGACGGCCGAGCTGGACGCGGTCGGCGGGCGCGTGTTCCGGCGCGCGGGCGCCCGGTCCGGCCCTCAGCTCGATTACGGGTTCCCGGGCGTCAACTGCATCAGCGTCAACGACGAGGCAATCCATGGCGTGCCCGGCAGGCGGCGCCTGCGCGACGGCGACCTCGTCAAGCTCGACGTGACCGCCGAGCTCGACGGCTTCTACGCGGACGCGTGCGTCTCCGTCCCCGTCGGCCGAGCCCGACCCGGCACGCTGCGGCTGGTCGACACGGCGCAGCGCGCATTGACGAACGGGGTGCGTGCCGCACGTGCGGGCACACCGCTGAACGCGATCGGCGCAGCTGTCGAGGAGACCGTCGTCCGACGCGGGCACGCGGTCTGCACCGATCTGCTGGGCCATGGAATCGGCCGACGCATCCACGAGCCGCCGAACGTGCCCAACTACTACGTGCCGCGGCTCTCGCAGCCCCTCGCCGAAGGCCTCGTGCTGACGATCGAGCCGGTCGTCTCGGCCGGCAGCGGCGCCGTTCGCGGGACCCGTGACGGCTGGACGATTCGCACGGCCGACGGCGCCATGTCAGCTCACGTCGAGCACACGATCGTCATCGCCGCGGGCGCGCCGATCGTGCTGACGGCCTGAACGCCAACGGACAGGTCAGCCAACCGACCGCTTCTTGACAGTGTGACAACTCGCTGACTAGTGTCTCACTTCAGCCCGGTCCGGGGGGACGGACCGGTAACGCTGTCCGCAGGAAACGGGCAGCCGGGGAGGACACATGCGAATCAAAGTTGGGGGAGGACTCGCGGCGCTTGCCGTCGCGGGGACAATGGCGATGGGCGCGCCCGCGGGCGCAGCCTCGCCGGAAGGCTTTACGACGGAGGAACGGACGGTCGTCGCGGGTCCCGCGCTCGATCCGGCCAAGCCGAGCTTCCTGACGCTCCAGCAGGGCGCCGGATGGTCGCGCGTCGTGCGTGAAGTGTCGGCCGGCCTGGCACAGGCCAGACGCGAAGAACGCCGCAGATCGCTGACCTACTTCGGACAGCTGAGCGACTTCCAGCTTGCCGACGAGGAGTCGCCCCTCCGCGTCGAGGCGGCCGACGAACTGGCCTCGGGCGCCTGGCGCCCCGAGGAGGCACTCAACCCGTTCTCGATCGACGCTGCGATCAGACAGCTCAACAGCTTCACGAGCTCGAGCCCGATCGCACAGGCGGGCGGCACGAGAGCCGGCATGGACTTCGCGCTGACGACCGGCGACAACGCCGACAACATGCAGTACAACGAGAACGTCTGGGTCCGCCAGCTGCTCGAGGGCGGCAGCACGCTGAACGCGAACAGCGGCGTGAAGTCCAGCTACTCGCAGTGCACGGTCATATCGAGAACCGCGCTCCAGTACAGAGAGTTCTTCGGCAGACTGCCGAACGAGCCCATATACACGGGTGTTCAGGACTTCGGCGACCAGACCGTCGACACCACGACGTTCTACGACCCGAACGCGCCGGCAGGCAGATACAGAGACTGGCCGAGATACAGAGGCCTGATGGACCGCGCGCAGATGTCCTTCACGCCCAGCGGCCTCAGAAGAGGCGCGTCGGCCGTCCCGTCGTACCTCGCCAACGGCAACCACGACGGACTCGTGCAGGGCAACCAGGCCTCGACCGCGTTCCTCAAGGAACTCGCGCTCGGCTGCATAAAGCCGGTCATCCCGAGCCTCGAATTCGGCGGGATCTTCGAAGCGCTGACGTTCTTCGTGCGGCCTGACCCAGACCGTCGTCACGTCGACAAGGCGCAGCTGAAGGCCGTCTACGCCGCTGGCAGACAAGCGGACGCGCACGGCTTCGGCCTCGTCGACGCCGCGGAGAACACCGCGTCGAGCAATGCCGCTTCCTACTACGCGTGGGACCCGAAGGCCGGCGTGCGCTTCATCGCGCTCGACACGGTCTCCGAGGGTGGGGTCATCGCCGCGTCGGCTGACGGCAACCTCGACGACCCGCAGTACCTGTGGCTGAGAAGACAGATCAGAGACGCCACGACGGCGAGAAAGCTGATCGTCGTCTTCGGCCATCACCCGATCCGCTCGCTGACGGCGAACGTGACCGACGAGACGGCGACGAGATGCACGAGAAACGACAGCCACGGACATGACGTCGCCCCCGGCTGCGACCGCGACCCGCGCAGCTCCTCGCCGATTCACCTCGGCGCGGACATCCAGTCCCTGTTCAACGCCAACCCGAACGTGATCGCCTACGTGACGGGCCACACGCACGAGAACAAGGTGATGGCGTGCGGCGCTGAAGGCGGCTGCCCGGCAGGCGCCAACTGGTGGGAGATCAACACCGCCTCCGAGGTGGACTGGCCGCAGGAGAGCCGCCTCCTCGAGATCATGGAAAACAGAGACGGCACGTTGTCGATCTTCGGCACGTTGCTCGACCACTCGGCGACGTACGAAGTGCCGGCTGCCGGCACGGCGACGGCGTTCACCGTCGCGCAGCTGTCGGCGATCAGCCGGACGCTGTCGTACAACGACCCGCAGGCGACGATCGGCGCGATCGGCGCCGCGAACGATCGCAACGTCGAGCTCTTGGTCGACGACCCACGCTAGTCGCCGCTGTCAGCCCGCTCGCGCAGATCCTTGCGCGGGCGGGCGGCACGGCCAAGCGCGCTCCCGCTGGCACGCCCGCGCTCAAGTCGCCGGCGAAACACGCCGATGATCGGCGCATGGCCGAGGCGCGTCGACCATTTAGAGCCGTGAGGCGACTTCGCCTGCTGCTGCCGACCGGGCACACCCTCCCGGACGCGGCATGGCGCAACCGGCACCACGCGATGGTCGGCCTGCTGTTCGCCGAGGCGGTCGGGCTGACGGCCTTCGGCGCCCTGGAGGGCTACGACTGGCAGCACAGCCTCGCGCACGCCGGCACGCTCGTGCCGTTCGGCGTGGCGGGCCTGATCTGGAAGCAGCACCGCCGACTTGCGTCGCTGCTCGTCTCGCTGGGCCTGATCACGGCCTGTGCGCTGCTGGTCCACATCTGGCACGGCGCGATCGAGGCGCACTTCCTCTTCTTCGTGACGATCGTCGTGCTCGCCCTCTACGAGGACTGGATCGCCTTCCTGGCCTCGGCGGCGTACGTCGTGATCCACCACGGATTCATGGGAGCGCTCCACCCCGCCGGCGTCTACAACCACCCGGATGCCGTCGCCCACCCGTGGAAGTGGGCTGCGATCCATGGCGGCTTCGTCACCGCAGCGGGTGTCGTGAGCGTCATCGCGTGGCGCCTGAACGAGACGGTCCGGGCTGAGGCGCAGGAGTCCGCCCGCCTCGCACGCGACAGCGAGGAGCGCTTCAAGGGCGCCTTCGAGGGCGCACCGATCGGCATGGTCCTCTTCAACTTCGCCGCCGACGGCAGGGAGGTCCTCCAGGTCAACCAGGCGATGTGCGACATCACGGGCTATCCACGCGAGCACCTGTGCACCCACGCGTTCCGCGACGTCGTCCACCCCGACGACGGGCCGACCATGCAGGCGACCCTCGATCGCCTCTCCGGCGGCGAAGGCGAGCACACGCAGATCGAGATGCGGTATCTCCACGCGGACGGGCGGACGGTGTGGGTCTCCGCAAGCGTCTCGCTGCTGCGGTCGGAGACGGGCGAACCCGAGGCCGCGATCGCGCAGATCCAGGACATCACCGAGCGCAAGCGCGTCGCGGAGGAGCTGACCTTCCAGGCGCTGCACGATCCGCTCACCGGGCTCGGGAACCGCCGCAGCCTGCTCGCGGACCTGGAGGACCGGCTCGCCGCGGCGACCGCAGACCAGCCGCTGCTGCTGACGCTCTTCGACCTCGACGGTTTCAAGACGTACAACGACACCTTCGGGCACCCGGCCGGCGACTCGCTCCTGACGCGGCTCGCGACGCGGCTCGCCGTCGAGGTCGAGGGCCGCGCGACCGCCTACCGCGTCGGCGGCGACGAGTTCTGCGTGCTGAGCCTGCCCGACTGCCCCGACCGTGACACGATCCCCCTGCTCGCCGCCGAGGCGCTCGCCGAGCGCGGGGAGGGCTTCAGCGTGACCGCCTCCTACGGCTCGGTGCTGCTTCCCGCCGAGGCGGACACGCCGACCGACGCGCTGCGGATCGCGGACCGCCGCATGTACGCGTGCAAGAGCCTCGACAGCCGCAGTTCAGCCGGACGCCAGAGCACCGACGTGCTGCTGCGGATCCTGTCCGAGCGCAGCCCGGCCCTCGGTGTCCACCTCGACGAGGTCACCGGCCTGTGCGACGTCGTCGCCCAGCGGCTGGGCCTGCCCGAGGAGGACCGTGCGCCGCTGCTGCAGGCAGCCTCCCTCCACGACGTCGGCAAGGCCGCGATCCCCGACGAGATCCTCGACAAGCCGGGGCCGCTGGACGACGAGGAGACGGCGTTCATGCGCCGCCACACGTTGATCGGCGAGCGGATCCTCTCGGCCGCGCCCGCGCTCGTCCGCGCCTCCCGCCTCGTCCGCTTCAGCCATGAGCGCTTCGACGGCACCGGCTACCCGGACGGGCTCGCGGGCGACGAGATCCCCCTCGGCTCGAGCATCATCGCCGTGTGCGACGCGTACGACGCGATGGTCTCCGAGCGGCCCTATCAGCGGCCGCGCCGCCCCGAACAGGCGCGCGACGAGCTGCGTCGGTGTGCCGGGGCCCAGTTCGATCCGGCTGTCGTGGAGACCTTCTGCGCCGTGCTCGAAGAGCGCGAGCGGGAGGCTAGAGCCGTACGGGCAACGTCCGGAGCTGGTTGACGAACCCGGAGACGACGTACTCGGGCTTGCCGGCGAGCTGGATCGCGGGATAGCGCTCGAGCGTCTCCTCGAAGAGGATCCGCAACTCCAGGCGGGCGAGCGCAGTGCCGAGGCAGAAGTGACGACCGCCGGCGCCGAAGGCCTGGTGCTCGGGGTTGCGGCGGGCGTCGAAGCGGTCGGGGTCCTCGTAGCGCGTCTCGTCGCGGTTGGACGAGACGTACCACATGACGACCTTCTCGCCCTTGCGGATCGGGCATCCGCTCAGCTCGGTGTCGCGCGTCGCGGTGCGGCGGAAGTGCGCGAAGGCGGGGAACATCCGCAGCGACTCCTCGACCACGCTCGGGACCAGCGACGGGTCGTCGAGGACGAGCTGCAGCTGCGTGCGGTCCTCCAGCAGCGCCCGCATCCCGCTCGCGTACGTCGCCTTCGTGCTGTCGTTGCCGGCAGCCATCAGCAGGAAGAAGCCCATCACGATCTCGTGCTCCTCCAGCCGCTCTCCGTCGACCTCGGCGTCGACCAGGACGCTCGTGAGGTCGTCGCCCGGATTCGCGCGGCGCTCGGCGATCAGCGCGCGGCAGCGCTCGAAGATCTCCGGCACGTCCCGCGCCATGACGGTCTCGGGGCCCTCGGGGTTGACGTCGGGGTCGCCGGCGCCGAGCGTCGTGTTCATCAGCCGCGCCCAGATCGCGTCGTCCTCCGGCGGGATCCCCATGAAGCTGCCGATCACGCGCGAGACGACCGGCTGCGCGACGTCGACCACGAGGTCGCACGTCTCGCGGCCCTCGAGGCCGTCGAGCACGCGGCGCGTGATCGCGCGGATCTCATCCTCGTGCTCGGCGATCCGCTTCGGCGTGAAGCCCTTCTGGAAGAGCGCCTTGAGGCGGTCGTGCTTCGGCGGGTCCATCCCGATGAACATCGCGCGGGAGAGCTCCAGCGGGAGGATCGAGTCGGTCAGCGCGGTGATGCCGCCGAGCTCGGAGGAGTACGTCTCCCAGTCGCGGCTGACGGTGTGGACGTCGTCGGCCGTGGTGACCGACCAGTAGCCGGCCTCGTTGGGGAAGTCGGGGATATGCGAGGTCCAGTGGATCGGGCACTCGCTGCGCATGCGCGCGAACAGCTCGTACGGAGGGCCGTCCTGCCAGTGCTCGGGGTCTCCGACGAGCACCTGGCTCAGATCGCTGCCGGTCGACGTCATCGGGACCTCCATCCGTTCGGGCGCGGGCGTGGGGTCGATGCTACTGGCCAGGCAGCCAGGAGACGCCGGCTTAGCGCGTGCGACCGTCCTGCCCTACGGTTGTCCTGCGACCACAGGACAGGACGGTGCGAAGCGAGGGCCGTTCAGGCAAGCGAGATCGCCACCCGCTCCAGGTGGTCCATCGCCTCCTGCATGCCGACCTCCATGCCGGACGCAATGATCATGTCGCGCACCTCGCGGCTGGGGCAGTCGACGATGACCGCGAGGGACGTGCGGCCGCCGGACTCGGCGAACGTCGCGGTGTTGAGCGTGCCGTCGGTGGCCGTGATCGGGTCCTCCTCGTCCGGGACGGCGCCCTCGTAGACCTCGGTCGAGACGATCCGCTCGTTCGGGACGAGCTCGCGGTACTCGCCGTGGAAGGCGACCTCGAAGCCGCTGTGCGTGACTCCCACGAAGCGCCACCTGCCGCCGACGCGCAGGTCGATCTCCGCGCTGACCGTTTCGCCGCGGTCGCCGTGCCACCATTGCTTGACCAGCTCGGGGGTCGTCCACGCCTTGTAGACGAGGTGCCTCGGCGCCTCGAACTCGCGCGTGATGAGGATCTGCTCGTCCGTCGGGAGCGTCACCGTCGCTGTTCCGCTACTCGCCACCATCACCATCTCCTTCGTCTCGTTTGAGTTCCTCCAAGACAACGTCCAGCCGCTCGAACCGCTCCGACCACGTGCGCTCGTAGCCCTTCACCCAGTCGTGGATGGGCTTGAGCGCGGTGCCGTCGAGCCGGTACCACCGCTGGCGTCCTTTCTCACGCACGCGCACCGCCCCCACCTCTCGCAGCACCCGCAGATGCTTGGAGACCTGCGGCTGAGACATCCCGAGCAGCTCCACCAGCTCGTTCACGGGACGCTCGCCGTCGGCGAGGGCATCGAGGATCTGGCGTCGTCGCGGCTCGGCCACCGCGTTGAACACATCCTCGGTCGTCGCTGCACGTGCCATGGGATCAATATATACCGATATAGGAATATGTCAAGCGCCTGTCGATTTCGCCGCCGCCCGTTCGTCTCATGGGAGACCATTCCCCAAAGGAGGACGCGATGAAGTACATGCTGCTGATCCATCAAGGCACCACCCCGACGCCTGGGTCGGAGGCGTGGGACCAGCTCTCGCAGGAGGAGCAGGGCAAGGTCTACGCCGCCTACAAGGCGCTCAACGAGACGGCCGGCTTCACGCCCGGCGTGCAGATGCAGTCGCCGGACACCGCCACCACCGTGCGGGTTCAGGACGGCAGGACGCTGACGACCGACGGCCCGTTCGCCGAGCTGAAGGAGGCGATCGGCGGCTACTGCTTCTTCGAGGCCGGCGACCTCGACGCGGCGATCGAGCTGGCGTCGCGGATCCCAGCGGCGAGCATGGGCGGCGCGATCGAGATCCGCCCGATCGTGGAGCGGTAGCGATCCTCGAGCAGACCTTCCGCGAGCAGTGGGGTCGCGTGCTCGCCGCGCTGATCGGCTTCCTCGGCGACTTCGACCTCGCCGAGGAGGCCGCGCAGGAGGCCTTCGCGATCGCGGCAGAGCGCTGGCCGCGCGACGGCGTCCCCGCCAGCCCGGCCGTCTGGCTCGTGACGACGGGACGCAACCGCGCGATCGACCGCATCCGGCGCGAGCGCACGCTGGCGGCCAAGACGCGGCTGCTGGAGGCCGAGGTAGCTGAGGCGGCGGAGGCGGCCCCTATGGACGCGACGACGAGCTTCCCCGACGAGCGGCTGGAGCTGCTGTTCACTTGCTGCCATCCGGCACTCGCCGTCGAGGCGCAGGTCGCGCTCACGCTGCGCACGCTCGGCGGGCTCCCGACGGACGCGATCGCGCGCGCCTTCCTGGTGCCGGAGGCGACGATGGCGCAGCGGCTGGTGCGCGCCAAGCGCAAGATCAAGGCCGCCGGGATTCCGTTCCGCGTGCCGCCCGACCACCTGCTGCCGGATCGCCTCGTCGCGGTGCTCGCGGTCGTCTACCTGATCTTCAACGAGGGCTACTCGGCCCCGCCCACGCGCGGGGAGCTGGCGGCGGAGGCGCTGCGGCTCGGACGGGCGCTCACCGAGCTGATGCCGGACGAGCCGGAGGTCCACGGCCTGCTGGCGATG
The DNA here is from genome assembly GCA_963774115.1 of uncultured Actinomycetes bacterium. GTDB lineage: Bacteria > Actinomycetota > Thermoleophilia > Solirubrobacterales > Solirubrobacteraceae > Conexibacter. Next base: position 60,441 of record CAVZDN010000003.1, read on the forward strand.
ATGCTGCTGCACGACGCCCGCCGCGCGGCACGCGTGCGCGACGGTGAGCTGGTGCTGCTCGCCGACCAGGACCGCACGCTTGTGGGACACCGCGCAGATCGCCGCCGGGCGGGCGGCGCTCGACCGCGCGCTGGCACTGCATGGCCGCGGGGCGGACGGGGTCTATGTCATTCAGGCGGCGATCGCGTCGCTGCACGTCGAGGAGCCGCGCGACTGGCCGCAGATCGCCGCCCTTTACGGCGAGCTCGCGCGCCTGACCGACTCGCCGGTCGTCGAGCTGACGCGGGCCGTGGCGGTCGCCGAGGACAAGGGCCCCGCCGCAGGGCTGGAGATCACCGACCGCCTCGCGCTCGAGGACTACCACTACCTGCACGCGACGCGGGGTGAGCTCCTGCGCCGCCTCGGCCGCATCGACGAGGCCCGCGAGGCGTACGGCCGCGCGCTCGCGCTCGCGCACGACGACGCCGAGCGGCGGCTGCTGGAGCGGCGGGTGGCGGAGCTGGAGGCGTCGACGGGCTAGCACGCGGCTGTCACGATTCAGGTCCGACGTTCGCCCCCCACGAGAAGGAGCCCACCGTGAGCGTGATCACCAAGCTCGACTTCGTCGCCGTTCCCTCGCAGGACGCTGACCGCTCGCGCCGCTTCTACGGCGAGACGTTGGGGCTGCGGCCCGACGCAAAGGCGCAGTACGAGTTCTGGGTCGGCGAGACCTGCCTGGGCATCTGGGAGCCGGAGAAGCTCGGCATGCCGTTCGCGCCGCAGAAGAACGGCCACATCGCGATGCACGTCGAGGACATGGCCGCCGCCCGCGCGGAGCTCGAGGCGAAGGGCGTCGAGTTCATGGGCGACACCTTCGACACGGGCGTCTGCCACATGGCGTTCTTCACCGACCCGGACGGCAACGATCTGATGCTCCACAGCCGCTACGCGCCACGCGCCTGATCGACCAAGCTCGCGGCGGCTTCACGCGCTGGGAACGCCGCTAGCGGCCCCGGTTCAGCTGTCGAGCTCCCGCAGCCGCTGCCGCGCGAGCGCCGGTATCGCGTGCCCGTCGGCGAGGAAGGCGCCGGCCTGTTCGTCGACGATTCGGAACGTCGCGATCGCCTCCGGCAGCTCGCCCAGTTCGCGGTGCGCCTCCGCGACCGTGAGCAGGCAGGCCAGGCGTGTCTCCTCGTGCCCGATCTCTCCTGCCAGCTCAGCCGCCTCGGCCGCGAGCAACTTAGCGGCCTCGGTCTTCCCCCCGCGGCCAAAGAGACCGGCCATCCATTGGCTGAGGTACAGCAGCGCGATCTCGTCGTTGAGCTTCTTCGCAAGCTTGAGAGCGGGCAGCAGCAGCGCGGGGACGATCGCCGGCCTTCCTTGGCCCTCCATCAGCTCATTGAGCTCGAACAAGCGCTGTTGCGAGGCGACACCCCAGGCGTCCTTCGTCCCCAACGCGAGCATCCAGCCACCGAGGAGGCGCGAGGCAGCCTCTGTCTCACCGCAGTCGACTGCCGCGTAGACGTAGTGGGCAACGGCCATGCGCGTCAGCTCGGCGTCCTCGCCGAGCAGCACGGTCGCGCGGCGCACGACGGCATCCAGCATCGGAACCGCCTCGGCCGGACGACCGATCCTCATGAGGCTCATCGCATGGTTGAAGGCGGAGCTGAGATCTATCTCGTCCGAGCTCTCGAGATCGAGCGGAGCGGGATGCCGTCGATACAGATCCGCCGCCGCGGCATGGTCCCCGTCGGTCAACATGAGACCGGCAAGGACGTTCACCGATCCACGCACGTCCTGCTGCTTCGTGCCAAGCACCGACATGGCCCGAGGCAGTGCTGCGGCAAGGTGCTGGCGGGTGCCATCGTCTCCATCGGCAGCCGCGGCATGCAGCACCCGCAGCCGGGCGAGGCATGCGCGCGCGGCCTCGACGCCGTCGAGCGGCGCTGCGTCGATCGCGTCGAAGGCCTCCATCGACGCACGGAGCCCGTCGGTTCCCCGCAACGTCGCCGCGATGTTCAGCCGCGTCCGGAAGAGGGTCGTGATCGTCGGCGACTCCGGCAGCGCCTCCAGCAGGCCCTCGACGATCCTGTGGTGATGCAGCGCCTCCTCGTGGCGGCCGAGCCGATTGAGGAAGAAGGCGAGATTGACATGTCCGCCGATCGCCGCGCGACCGCCCGGGTCGCGCCGGTCGAACACCTCCACCTGCGCCGCGACGGCGGCAACCCCCTCCGCCGTCGGACCGTGGCTGCGCATCGCCACGCTGGCGGCCGTCATCGGACCGAACTCCGCCCAGGCGGTCCCGGGCGCAGCGGAGGCGACGAGCTCCTGAACGAGCGCTTCGGCCTCGCCGGAACGCTCGTTGCGCAGCAGCAGGGGCACGAGCGCGCTGCGGAGATTCAACAGGGCCTGACCGTCGACGCCGGCGGCGACGGCCCACTCGACGCACTGGAGACGAAGCGCGAGCGCCTCCGAATCGTCACCGAACTGCTCGAGCAGAAGCGAGAGCTGGAAGGCGGCCGCGGCGTCAATCATGGCGTCGTGCGACACGCCCTGTTGCGCCAGACGGACGTGCGTCTCGAGTGCAACGCGCCTGGCACGCAACGGCATCGTCTCGATCAGGCCGCTCCTCGTGAGCTCCGTCAAAGCGCTCCCCGCGACCCGGACAAGCGCCTCGCGCTCCCGCAACAGCAGAACGCTGCGCTCCTTCGAGACGACCTGATGCTGCGGCTGGGCGAAGCGGACCACGGCGTCGTGATGAACCAGCCAGCCGAAGCGGGCGATCGCGTCCGCGAAATCAGCTTCACGAGCACCCGGACGGACCTGCGACAAGGACCCGGTTATCAGGTCTGCGACGAGCTCCCCCTCCGCGCTGCACAGCATCGCGCTCGCGCTCAGCAGCTCCTTGACCCCGTCCGGCAGCGCTTCGCTCCAGAGCCGCTCCAGCTGTCGCGCGTAGTCGTCCGGAAGCGACTCGACGTCCCCGAGCTCTGCCTCAACCGTTCCGTCCCGAACGCGGGCGAGACGGAGGAGCGTCTCGACGCTGCGAGGGCTCCCCGCAGACTTGCGCGCAAGCGCCAGCACGACATCACGCGGCGCTCGCGGCACACTGGTGGCCACCATCTCGACGGCGTCGTCCTGCGCAAGGTTGCCGACGTTGTGCCTGCACAGGTCAGGGATCGAGTTCAGCAGCGGATCGAGGGCGTGCGCTCCACTCGGCGCGGGGTGTGAGGCGATCACCACCTGGATCGGCGCCGGCATCCTCTGCACATCCGCCAGCAGACGAGCCAGGCTGACGTCGGCAGACTGCGCGTCGTCCACCGCGATCACGATCGGCACCCGTTCGCCGAGTTGCGAGAGGACGTCCAGCGCACGCGTCACGAGATCGTCACGCTCCAAGTCCGTCGCGTCGACCAGCTCGCCCTCCCGGAGCTGCGCCTCGAGCGTCCGGGCCCGACCTTCCGCGCGAAGCACACGGAGCAGCGACTGACCCAGCGCGATCGCCGTCGCACTCCCAGGAACCAGGTCGGTCAAGACACCGGTTGCGAACCCCCGCACGTGCTCGCCCGCCTCGTCGCGGAGGACTCGGTCCGCTTCGCACGTGGCGATCAGCAGCTCAGCGTGCGCATCGATCTGGGTTATCTCGTCGCCGAGCACTTGAAAGGGGCGCGCGCGACCCGCTGGTGGGCAGGGGATGCCCCACCAGAAGAACGGCATCGCTGCCGTCGCCGGTCGGACGTCGGAGGGATAGCCGTTCCACCGCTCATCCGGCTCCGGCCAGTACCTCGGTTCGGCTTGACGGCCACCGAGCGTCCGATAGAGCTCGAGCAGGAGCCGGCTCTTCCCGACACCCGCCTCCCCTTCGACGACGAAGAACGCGGGACGCCCCGTCAGCACCACGTCGTCGTGCTGCTCGACCAGCGCACGCAGCACGCGATGATGGGTACTGCCGTAGAAGCGGCCCCCACCGCCGATTGGCATGGAACCAGTCTTCTGCTTTCGTCGTGGGCGTGCGCCGCCCGCCCGTTTGCCCACCCCACCGGGAGGGGACCCCACCTGTGGCAGGCTCGCCACCTTCCGAGCGACCGAGAGGAGCAGGACCCATGTTCGCCAGCACCAGAGCCTTCAGCGGCTTCGCCGTGAACGACGTCGAGCGGGCGCACGCCTTCTACGGCGGGACGCTCGGGCTGGAGACGTCCGTCGACCACGGGCTGCTGACGCTCCACCTCGCCGGCGACCGACCCACGCTCGTCTACCCGAAGCCCGACTTCGTCCCCGCCACCTACACGATCCTCAACTTCCCAGTTGACGACATCGAAGCGACCGTCGACGAGCTGACCGAGCGCGGCGTGCGGATGGAGCGCTACGACAACTTCCCGCAGGACGAGCGCGGGATCATGCGCGAGGGCGGCCCGCTGATCGCCTGGTTCAAGGACCCCGCCGGCAACGTGCTGGCGGTGCTGCAGGAGCAGTAGGGCGTCAGCGCGGAAGCGGCGCGCCCAGCGAGCGCGATCCAGCAGAGTCCACCTCGATGCCTGAAGTCTCGAACGTCTGCGCCGGTCCGTTCGGCGCCTTCTACGACTTCTACATCGAGCGGCCATGGTTGTCGCGGGCGATCGGGCGGATCGTGTGGGGTGTCGACCTCGCGCCGCTGTACGCAAGCATGGAGGCAGTCGGGCGGCTGCCCGACGGTGCGACGGTGCTCGACGTTCCCTGCGGCGGCGGCGTCGCGCTGCGCGCGCTGCGGCCGGGACAGCGGGTCCGCTGGATCGCCGTGGACATCGACGAGACGATGCTGGAGCGCTTCGCCCGGCGCGCACACGAGCGCTCGCCGGGGCTCGAGGTCGAGCTGGTCCAGGCCGACATGCGAGAGCTGCCGCTCGGGGACGCGAGCGCCGACCTCTGCCTCGCCTACAGCGGCCTGCACATGGTCGCCGAGCCGCAGACGGCGGTCGCCGAGATCGCGCGCTGCCTGAGGCCCGGCGGCGAACTGGTCGGCTCGACCTTCCTGGCGGAGGGCTCACGCCGCCAGCGCCGCCTGCTCGGGCACGGTCAGGACACCGGCGTCAACGGCGTCTGCCCGCCGAGCGAGGACCTGCGCCGCTGGCTGCTCGACGCCGGTATCGCCGCGCCCACGGTCGCGCCCGAGCGCGGCTTCGCGGTCTTCGCCGGACGACGTATGGCGCCGGCAGACGGCGCGCCAGCGGCATAAGCTGCGCAGCACCGGTCCCGCCGAGCAAGGAGCACCACGCCGTGAGTCATCGCCGCCGCATCCGAGGCCTGCTTGTCCTGACGATCCTCTTCGCACTCGCGTTTGCCGCGACGGCCGGCGCGGCAACGCTGACGCTTAAGTGCGCCGGCAAGGGACCGCGCAACAAGGACAGCGCGGGCACCGTCCTGTGCGCCGGCAGCCCGAGCAAGGGCCGCACGATCTCCGGCACGGTTCGCAACGACGCCGGGCAGGGTGTGGCCGCCAAGCTGACGCTCACCTATCAGAGCTGGACACCGGTCGCGGGCGGTACCGGCTACACGATCAAGACGCGCACGACGCGCCAGATCGCCGCCAAGGGCGACGGCAGCTTCTCGTTCAAGTCGAAGACGGCCACGAAGGAGTCGATCGTCGTCGACCTCGCGCCCGACGCGACGCTCGGGATCGCAGGCGCCGTGCGCGCCCAGGCTGACGTCTCGCGCCAGCTGATCACGACGATCTCGAAGCTCGGCGGCGGCAGCGTCCGGCTGACCGTCAAGGGCACCAAGCACCGCCCACTGAAGCTCTACGTCCTCGACCCGTCGGGCTACGAGATCCCCGGCGTCAAGTGGAAGAAGGCCGACGCCAAGGGCCAGGCGACGTTCGACCTCGGAAGCCGCCGCGGCCAGTTCTCCTACTACGTCGACGCCGGCGTCTACAACGACCTCTTCTGGTACCTCGGGCGGCCGACGTTCAAGCTCTGAGCCGGCCCGGGTATCAGTCGTTCATGCCAAGCGACGAGCAGATCCAGGCGCAGATCGAGACGCTGGAGCAGGAGCGGCTGAAGCTGCGCGAGCGCGAGGGCGAAAAGGACCCCACGCTCGACGCCGACCGCGAGCGGCTGGAGGAGATCCGCATCGAGCTCGACCGGCTGTGGGACTTCCTGCGCCAGCGCGTCGCACTGCGCGAGGCGGGGATGGATCCCGACGAGGCAACCGAGCGTTCCGCGGACGTCGTCGAGAAGTACTGGCAGTAGCGGAATCGTCGGGGACCTGGCGGAGCTCTGAGCCTTGACCCGCCCTGCGCGCGGGCGTAGCGTCGGCGCTCCCCAAGCGAAGGAGGCGACCGATGTACGCACGCGTTGCACGGTGGGAGGGGTCCGACGGCGATCTGCTCCGCAGAGCTGCCGACGAGATCAAGGCCGACGCGCCAGCCGGACCGCCGCCGGGCGTCCCCGCCAAGGGCTTTCTGATGCTGATCGACCCGGACGGCGGCCGCAGCCTCGCAATCGCGCTGTTCGACACGATGGAGGACCTGCGCACGGGCGACGAGGCGCTTAACGCGATGAGCCCGCGCGTGGACGACGGCGGAAAGCGGACCTCGGTCGAGGTCTACGAAGTAGGCGTCGACATCCGGACGTAGCGCCGGCCGACGGCGAGGTCCGACGCATGGCCTCCGCACAGCTCACCGTGTCGCTCGTCACGGCGCCGCCCGACGCCGCCCGGCGCATCGCCTCGGCGATCGTCGAGCGGCGGCTGGCCGCCTGCGTGAACGTCGTGCCCGCGATCCACTCCGTGTACCGCTGGGAGGGCCAGGTGCGCACGGACGAGGAGGCGCTGCTGGTGGTGAAGGGCACACGCGAGACGCTGTCCGGCCTCGAGGCGCTGCTGGGCGAGATCCATCCCTACGACGTCTACGAGCTGGTCACGCTCGACATCGCCGGCGGCAGTGCGCCGTACCTCGACTGGCTCGTCGCATCGACCGCCGCACCAGCGGTCGAGCGAGACCCGGAGTAGGCACTACTTCGAGAGCGTCCCGGTGGCGGTGGTGTAGCTGCCGTTCGTAGCCTGGAACCCTGTCGTCCAGGAGCCGCCGCTCGCACCGCGGAACGTGAATGTCGCTGACGAGGTCGCGGTGCCCGAGGACGGGACCGTGAGGCTCGCGGTCGTCCCGGACCCCGGCTGGAAGGTGCCGCTGCCGGACGTGCGCGAGAGGCTGATCGTCTTGCTGCCGCCGCCCAGGTTGCTGACGATGTTGCCGTCGGTGTCGGTCACGCTGATGCGGGCGGTGAAGGTGCCGAGGTCGCTCATGCCCGTGACGGTGCAGGCGAACATGCACGGCGAGCCAGGCGTTCCGGAGCTGAGCGTCGTGCTCGTCCAGCCGAGCTTGAGAGCGCTGCCCGCGGAGACGGTGACTGCAAGCGGGCTGCTCGTCGAGAGCGTGCCGTCGGTGACCGTGATGCTCGCCGTCTCGGCCTTGCGCAGCACGAGCATGCCCGTGCTGCCGCTCGTGCTCGAGACGCCGTTGGTGAAGCTGATCGACGTGACGCTGCCGAACCCGATGGCGGTGCCGGAGCTGTTGACGACGGTCGGGAGTGTGCCGCTGCCGGGGCCGGCACCCGCACCCGCGAACGTGAGGCTCTTGGTGCCCGTGTAGCCCGTGGCGGTGCTGCCGCCGGCGTCGACTGCGGTGACCGTGATGTCATTTCCGCTCGCGCCGGCCGTCGGTGTCGTGTCGTCGACCACGATCGTGAACGCGACGGCCGGACCGGCGGTGACGGTGAAGCTGCTGGAGTCGTCAGTCTCGCCGCCGGCGGTCGCGCGGAGCTCGTAGCCGGTGCCGCTCTTGTCGAGCTTGCAGCCGGAGAACGTCGTGACGCCGCTCGAGAGGCTGCCGCTGCAGCCGGAGAGGACGGCGCCCACGGTGCCGGTGCCGGCGTGGATCGAGAGCGTGATCGTGCCGGCGAAGCTCGTGACGACGTTGCCGCCCGCGTCGACCGCGGCCACGACGGGCTGCGTCGTGAAGGCGACGCCTGCGGCCGCGCCGGCCGGGCTGGTCGTGAACAGGATGTCGTCGAGCGGACCGACGGTCACGTCGAACGCCGCGCTGTCGGCCGTCCGCGCGCCCTCGACCGCGTGGAGCTGGTAGCCGGTGCCGGCCTTGTTGATGTCGCAGCCGCTGAACGTGACGACGCCGTTGCTGGTGCTGTCGCTGCAGATGCCCAGGACGGCGCCCGCCGTCCCGGTGCCGGACTTGATCGAGAGCGTGATGTTGCCGTTGTAGGTGGTAGCGACGTTGCCGTTGGCGTCATAGGCGGTGATCTTCGGCTGCGTCGTGAAGTTCGTGCCGCCGGTCGCGCCGGAGGGCTGCTGCGTGAAGAGCAGCTGGGTCGCGGCGCCGGCGGTGACGGTGAACGCGCTGCTGTCGGCGGCGATGAGCGCGCCGTCGGCGGCGTGCAGCACGTAGCCGACGCCGCTCTTCTCGATCCGGCAGCCGGAGAAGCTGACGACGCCGTTGCTACGCGTCTGCGAGCAGTTGGAGAGCGTGCCGCCGCCGGGGTTCGTGCCGATCGTCAGCGTGACGGTGCCGGCGTAGGACGTGACGGTGTTGCCGCCGAGGTCCTGCGCGGTGACCTTCGGCTGCGTCGTGAACGCCGTGGCCGCGACCGCTCCGGACGGCTGCGTCGTGAAGGCGAGCTTCGCGAGCGGGCCAACGGTGACGTTGAAGCTGGAGCTGTCGACCTGCGGCGTGCCGTCCTTGGCGCGCAGGCGGTAGCCGGTGTCAGCCTCGTCGATGGCGCAGCCGGAGAAGGTGACGACGCCGGCATTGCGCGACTGCAAGCAGCCGTGGAGCGTGCCGCTCGGGCCGGGGGAGCGGAAGCTGAGGGTGATTGTGCCGGCGTAGCCCGTCGCGACATTGCCCTCGGCGTCGAGTGCGGTGACGACCGGCTGCGTCGTGAAGGCGCTGCCACCCGTCGCGCCGGCGGGCGTCGTCGTGAAGGCGAGCGACGCCATCGCGCCCGGCGTCACCGTGAAGGCCGCGCTGTCGGCGACACGCGTGCCGTCGCTCGCGTGCAGCTGGTAGCCGGTGCCGCTCTTCTTGATCTCGCAGGTGGTGAAGGACGCGACGCCGGCGGTCGTCGTGCGGCTGCAGCTGTCGAGCGTCGCGCCGGCCGTGCCGGTGCCGCTCGTGATCGAGAGCGTGACCGTGCCGCTGTACGAGGTGATCGTGTTGCCGCCGGCGTCCTGTGCGGTGACCTTCGGCTGCGTCGTGAACGCGGTGCCGGCCGTTGCGCCCGCAGGCTGCTGCGTGAAGGCGATCTGCGCGAGCGCGCCGACGGCGATGTTGAAGGTGTTGGTGTCGACCGTGCGCGTGCCGTCGGTCGCGGTCAGGCGGAAGTTGCTGCCGACCTTGTCGATCTTGCAGCCGGAGAAGGTCGTGACGCCGTTGACGAGATTGCCGCTGCAGCCGCTCAGTGTGCCGGCCGGACTGCCGGCCTTGATCGCGAGCGTGACAGTGCCGTTGTAGCCGGCAACGGTGTTGCCGCCCGCGTCCTTCGCCGTCACGACCGGCTGCGTCGGGAAGGCGGTGCCGCCGGTGGAGCTGGTGGGCTGCGTCGTCACGACGAGCTGCGTGACCGCGCCGGAGGCGACGGTGACGTTCGTGCCCGCGCTGGTGCCCGTCCACGAGCGCCAGACGGCGGTAACGGTGTAGCTGTGGGAGCCCGTCGAAACGCCGGTGTCCGTGCAGCTCGTGACGCCCGTCGGGGAGGCGGCGCTGGGGCAGGCGATGCTCGCCGCTGCGCCGTCGCGCTTGACGTAGTAGTTGACCGTGCCGAGGCCGGGCGGCGTGACCGCCGACCAGCTCAGCGAGACGGTGCCGGCGCCGGGCGTGGCGGTCACATTGGCGGGCGCGGCGAGCACGCCCACCTGCGCGCCGGCGCTGCCGGTGCCGCTCGCCGTGTAGTAGGCGTAGGCGAGCACGGCGGCGACGAGCAGCGCAAGCGCGGCGATGGCGGCGACGAGCGAGGCGTGCGCGGTCAGGCGGTTCAGGAGCGGGCGACGGCTCATGAGTGCGCGCTCCCGCCGTAGGTGAAGGTGAACGTCGCGCCCTTGCAGGCGTCCTGGTTCGTCGGCAGGTTCTTCATCGTCACCTGCGGGGCGGTGACCGCGCCGGAGGGGAGCGTCACGCTGCCGTGCGCGGGCACCGCAAGCGGCGTCGCGACGGACACGTTCGACTGCTGGACGTCGATGTTCGCCGGGCCGTTGCAGCCGGGCTTGTTCGTCGCGGCCTGCACCGTGACGGTGAGGCTCGTCACGAGGATCTGCTCGTTATTCGGGTTGGAGATCGTCGTCGCCAGCGTGCCGGAGCGGCCGGGCGCGAGCAGCAGGCTGCCGAGCGTGCCGGTGACGGTGAACGGCAGGCCGATGGTGGTCTGCGGCACGACGATGCGCCACTCCCAGTCGGCCGTCGGGCTCATGTTGCCGGCGTCGTCGACCGTGCGCACGCGGAAGGTGTGCCGGACCGTCGTGCTGAGGTTCGTGCGAATGTGCGGGCTAGTGCAGATCGTCCAGGGCCCGTTGTCGTCCTTGCACTCGAAGTGCACGCCGGCCTCGGCGACGGACCACACAAACGTGGCGGTGGTCGACGGGTCGGGATCGCCCGGGCGTCCGGTCAGGTTCGGCCGCGGCGGAGCGACGGTGTCGACCGTCCACGTGCGCGTGGTCGCGCCGCTCGTGTTGCCGGCGGCGTCGCGCGCCTGCACGGAGAAGGTGTGGGCACCCTGGCCGAGGTTGCTGTAGGGCTTCGTCGCCGGGCAGGTTGCATAAGCGGCTGCGTCGAGCTTGCAGAGGAACGTCACGCCGGCCTCGCTGTCGGTGACCTTGAACGTCGCGTCCTTGGAGGCGACGAGGCCCGACGGGCCGGAGGCGATCTGCGGCGCCGGCGGCGCGGTCGTGTCGACCGTCCACGTGCGCGAGACGACCGCGCTGAACTGGCCGGCGCTGTTGCGCGCCTTGACCTGGAAGGTGTGCGAGCCCTGCGCCAGCGGCCCGGCATACGCCTTCGGGCTCGTGCAGGTCGCGAAGGCGACGCCGTCGAGCGAGCACTGGAACGTCAGGCCTGCGTTGTCGGTGAAGGAGAAGCTGGCGGACGTCTGAGTGGTGGACCCGGACGGGCCGGCGGTGATCGTCGGCTCCTTCACGGCGGGGGCCGCGACGGCGACCCACGTGATGCCCCCCACGGCGGCAATGACGAGGAAGACACCGAGCAGCGTCAGCGGCCGCTTGGCCTTGGCGCTCTTCGCTGTCTTGGAGAAGGGGTTCCGCATGGGATCTCGTCAGTGGCTCGTGTGGAGAGGAAGGAAGAACGGATGGGGAGGCGCCGTCCCTGGCGCCTCCCCACCATCGCTCCGGCTAGATGCCGCTGTTGTCCACCTTGAGGTGGAGGACCAGGCTCGCGCCCTGGCAGGCGTCCTGGCTGACGAGCGTGTTGGCCATCGCGAGCGAGCCGGTGCCCGAGACCGAGCCGCCGGCGGGAATCGTCGTGGCGACGTCGACGGCGGCGAACGTGAAGTCCGCGGCCTCGCAGCCGACCGGCTGACCCGTGATCGCGGGCGAGTCGGCGACGACCTTGTCGACCTGGACGGCCGTGCTCGACGAGTTGTTGATCGTGAACGCGACGCTGGACGACGTGCCCGGGTAGAGCGGGTCGGCGATCGTCACCGGGCTGATCGTCACGTCGGCGACCGTGCCGACCGTGGCGGTTCCTGTCCCCGTGCCCGAAGAGGTGAAGTACGCCAGTGCGACACCGGCGACGGCCAGCACCATCATGGTGGCGACCGGTACGAGAATGCGCTTGCGCATGAGCTTCCGCATGAGAGCGATGCTCCTTTTGTCGTGTTGCCTTGACCGGAGCTGTGTGCTCCCTGCGGGTGAATCCCGTCCGCTTGACGACCCTCGCTTCGTGCGATCGTGCGTTCGGCGGTCTCCTCCGCTGACGTGCAGCTTGCGGGGACAGCAGCGTTCGCTCAATGGCCCGGGCGACGCATTCGGCGTTCAGTCGACTGAACGCCGAGCGCCGCGCTTGCGGTCCGCCGCGGCGCCCGCGAGAGTTCAGCGCATGGAGGGCTCCCCCACCGTCCGCGTCCTGCTGGTCGACGACCACGACGTCTTCCGGCACGGGCTCGCCCAGCTGCTCGGCGAGGAGGGCGTTGAGATCGTCGCAGAGGCCAACGGCGGACAGGCGGCCCTGCGGCTCGCCGCCGAGCTGACGCCGGACGTCGTGCTGATGGACCTCAGCATGCCCGCGATGTCCGGCGTGGAGGCGACCCGCGCGCTCGTCGCGGCGGGCAGCCGCGCGCGCGTCGTGATCCTCTCGCTGTCAGACGACGACGAGTCGATGCTCGACGCGCTGCTGGCGGGTGCCGTCGGGTACGTCGTCAAGGACGCGACGCTCGAGCAGATCGTCACGGCGATCCGCGCGGCGGCCGAGGGAGACGCGGTGATCCCCGCGCGGGTGGCGCCGGAGATCCTGCGCCGGCTGCGCGCGGCGGAGCCGGCCGCGGCGGAAGACGGCGTCCTGGAGCTGTCCGAGCGCGAGCTCGACGTGCTGCGACTGATCGTCGCCGGGCGCGACAACGCGGGGATCGCGGCGGAACTGTTCATCAGCCCCAACACGGTCAAGAACCACGTCGCGAACATCTTCGGGAAGCTCGGCGTCGAGAGCCGGCTGCAGGCGTCGGTTCAGGCGCTGCGACGCGGCTTGGTCGCCTGAGTGGCGGCGGAGGCAGGGGTCTCGAGACGCGCGCGCTGCTCGGCATCCGCCGGCGCCTCTCCGACGCGGCCGTTCGCGGCGCGTCTACGCCGCAGCACGTTCAACAGGTCGCGCATCTCGCGCTCCCACGCGGCGAGCCGCAGCTCCCGTTGCGCCACGTGCGTCAACTCGCCCGGCGGCTCGGGCTGCCCCGCCGCGGTGTCGGCCGTGAGCGCAAGAGCGCGCGCGCGCAGGCGCCGCTGCGCACGCTCGAGCGCGAGCGCGGAGACATAGCCGCCCGCAAGCAGCTCGTCGACCTCCGCCGGCTCCAGGGGCAGCGTTTCACCGGTGCGCTCGCGCAGCTCCGCCAGCAACTGGAGGGCTCGGTCGACGAGGGGATCGGTGGGCGTGCACAACGGTGGCGTCGGTGGGATGTGGTGCGGTCCGCGTGAGTGCGGGGACGCACGTGCATCCTCCCGACACGCCGGTCGGCGCGCCATGGCCCGTCCGGGCGCTTTCGTGTTCAGGCGCGTGAACGCGGGGGCGCCACGGGGGCGTGCCCACGGACGCGGTCCAGCAACGCGAACGCGGCGCGGCGATCCGGCACGCGCAGCTTGCGCAGCACCTCGGAGACGTGGCGCCGCACCGTCACCTGGCTGATGCCGAGGCGCTCCGCCGCCTCGGCGGTCGAGGCGCCACCGCGCAACAGCTCGAGGATCTCCCACTCGCGCGGCGTCAGCTCGGCACCCGCGCCGCTCAGCAGCGGGACGCGCCGGCGGCGGCGGGCGCTGAACTCCTCCACGATGCGCCCGACGAGCCGCCGCGGGATCGCGGCCTCGCCCGCCAGCACGCCCTCGAGCGCGGCCGGCAGCCGGCCGGGGTCGACGTCCTTCAGCAGGTAGCCAGCGGCACCCGCGCCGATCGCGTCGAAGAGATCGTCCTCGTCGGCCGAGACGGTCAGCATCACGATCGCGGTGCCGGGCAGACGCGCCGCGATCTCCGCAGCGGCCGGGATGCCACCCCCGCCGGGCATGTGCACGTCGAGCAGGCAGACGTCAGGCTGCTCGCGCAGCGCCGCTTCGACTGCGGCGGGGCCGTCGGCGACCTCGGCGCAGACGTCGAAGCCGCCCGCCTCCAGCGCAGCGCGCACGCCGGCGCGCGCGGCGGCGTGGTCGTCGGCGACCACCACCCTGCGTGCGTCGCTCACGGCAGCGCCACCTCGATCTCGGTACCGCGGCCGGGGGCAGAGCGGACCGACAGCCAGCCGCCGAAGGACTCCGCGCGCTCGCGCATCGAGACGAGCCCGAACGAGCCGCTTGGGATCTGCTCGGCAGCCGGATCGAAGCCGCAACCGTCGTCGCGCACGGTCAGGCGCGGATGTGCGCCGTCGCGCAGCTCGATGTCGGCGTGGTGGGCACCGCCGTGGCGGGCCGCATTCGCGAGCGCCTCGCCGACAATCCGCAGGACCGCCTCACGGACGGGCGGCTCAACCTCGACGGTCGGCGCGACGCGTACGTCGACGTCCAGCTCGAGGCGGCGGCCGAGCTCTCCAGCGGCGCGTTCGAGCGCGACGCACAGCGGCTCGTCGAGCGGCGCGCGCAGTGTGCTGATCGCGGTGCGCGACTCGTCGAGCGCGCGCTCGGCCGCGCTCAGCAGCCGTTCGGTGTCGAGGCCGGGCTGCTGGCGATGGAGCCGGCGGGCCTGGCCGAGCACGTGCACGAGCTCCTGCGCGACGCCGTCGTGCAGCTCGCGTGCGACGCGGCCGCGCTCCTCGGCGGCGGCGAGGCGCGCGCGATCGCCCTGGTAGGCGCGAATCTCCGCGATCGCGCCGAGCGCGAGCAGCGAGTAGGCCAACAGCGCGAGCGCGTCGCCAGCGTAGAACCAGTCGACGTAGACGGACGGCACGAGCAGGTAGTTGAGCCAGGCGAACGCCAGCAGCATCGTGCCCCACGCGAGCAGTACCGAGAAGGCGTCAAGCCGGCGCCGGCCGCGCACGACGAAGCCGGCGGCGGCGACCGCGATCAGAACCGCCGCGGCGCCCTTGAGGACGATCGTCGCGGCGCTACCCGAGAGCACCTCGTAGGAGGAGCGGGCAGTCGCGCCGGCGGTCGGGGCGGCCGGATCGAGCAGCAGGAGGAGGAGCGCCATCAGGCCCAGCACCGCGACCGTGCCGGCCACGACGGTGCGGGCCGTGCGCGACGACCGGCGCAGTGTGCGAGTCGAGGCCACCGCCGCACCCGCGAGCAGCGCGGCCGCGAGCAGCCGGCCGGAGGCGGGCATCCAGGTCGCGAAGCCGCCGGGCGTGCGGCCCGTCGCGCTGGGGATCGCCGTGAAGACGAGCTTCGAGGTGCCGAGCACGGCGAAGCTGGCCGCAAGCAGGAGGTCGCCGGCAGCCGGCCGTCGGCGATAGCGACCCGCCGCGAGCATTGCGACGAGCAGCGCTACGAGCGCCGAGGCGGTCGCGATCTGCGCATGCAACACCGGTCGTTGATGCACGAGCCGCAGGCTCGGGTCCGTCACCACGACCGCGGTGGTGACCGCGCCCACGCCGACCGCCAGCAGTAGGCCGACCCTCCGCACCATCTCCGTCCGGGGCGGCCCGGGCGGCGGGTCCGGCCGCGCGTCGCCGCGACGCCCGACGAGCGCCTCGAAGCGATGGGCCAGGTCCATCCCGGTCACACCGCTCTTGTCGGCGTTTTCGCGGTGTTCCTCGACCCCTGGGACGGGTGTTGGCGTCAGGTGGCGGACCCGGCGCGAGGCCCTGCCCGGTCGGTCAGACTCGCGGGTCCGCGGCGATGTGCGCGGCAAGTGAGCAACTGAGGAGCCGGAGAACGACATGAGCCTGCACGGGAAGACCCTCTTTATCTCCGGCGCGAGCCGTGGCATCGGGCTGGCGATCGCGCTGCGGGCTGCGCGCGACGGGGCGAACGTGGCGCTGATCGCGAAGACGGCGGAGCCGCACCCGAAGCTCGAGGGCACCGTCTACACGGCCGCCGCCGAGATCGAGGCGGCGGGCGGGCAGGCGCTCCCGATCGTCGGCGACATCCGCGACGAGCAGCAGGTGGCGGACGCGGCTGCCGCGGCAGTCGAGCGCTTCGGCGGGATCGACGTCTGCGTCAACAACGCGAGCGCGATCAACCTGTCGAAGACTGAGGCGCTCGACATGAAGCGCTACGACCTGATGCAGGACATCAACGTGCGCGGCACGTTCGCGGTCAGCCGCGCGTGCATCCCGCATATGCGCGGGCGCGAGAACCCGCACATCCTCACGCTCTCGCCGCCGATCGATCTCGACCCGAAGTGGCTCGGCCCGCACATCGGCTACACGCTCGCGAAGTACGGCATGTCGCTGGTCGCGCTCGGTCTCGCCGCCGAATTGCGCGAGGACGGGATCGCCTCCAACGCGCTCTGGCCCCGCACGCTCGTCGCGACCGCCGCGGTCCAGAACCTGCTCGGCGGCGACGCCGCGATGGCCGCCGCGCGCCGCCCCGAGATCTACGCCGATGCCGCCTACGCGATCCTCAACCGCCCGAGCCGCGACTGCACCGGCAACGCGTTCCTGTGCGAGGACGTGCTGGTGGAGGAGGGCGTGACGGACTTCGAGCCGTACTCCTACGTGCCGGGCGCGGAGCTGGCGGTGGATCTGTTCGTGGACGCGGCGAACGCGCCGGGCGTGGCGTAGCGTTCCGCGCGATGTTCGAGATCGCGCAGCGCTATCGCCGCCGTGACCTGCATGCCCAATTTGGCGGTCAACGACAGGGCGGCATCAGCACGCCTCAGAACCACCCACTGATCTTTCTGATCACAGGGGAAAGCGGGACGGCGTACGGCTATCACGATGGCTGGGACGGTGACACGTATCGCTATTTCGGCGAGGGACAGACCGGCCCGATGCAGTTCATCCGCGGCAATCGTGCGGTCCGCGATCACGCCCTGGACGGTCGTGCGCTGCATCTCTTTCAGGACGTCAAGAAAGGCTTCCTCCGCTACGTCGGTGAGATGACCTGCGCTGGCTATGAGCTCGTTGAGAACGTCAAGGACGTCGGTGGCAACCCTCGTCAGGCGATTGCGTTCCAGTTGATGCCGGTGCAGGCACTCGCCGACCGTGACACTGGGCCCGTCTCAGAGGAGACAGCTTCAGAGGACATGTGGGGCCGATCGCTCGCCGAGTTGCGCGAACGTGCGTTGGAGGTGCCCAAGCAGGTGTCTTCGCGCGAGGCACTCGTGCGGGTTCGAAACCGGAGTAACGCTTTGCGCACGTATGTGCGCTGCCGCGCTGACGGAATCTGCGAGGGCTGCGACACACCTGCCCCGTTTACGGCAGCGGATGGACTGCCCTACCTCGAATCCCACCACACCCGGCGCGTGTCAGATGGCGGGCCGGACGATCCACGTTGGGTAATCGCTGTGTGCCCGAATTGCCACCGACGCGCGCATTGCGGCGAGGACGCCGCTTCCTTCAACGAAGGTTTGAAGGCGCGGCTCGCAACACTCGAACCAGCCGCTTAACCGGCACTCGACCGCCCGTCGCCCGTGATCGGGATCTTCGGGCCGAGGAACTTCGGGTTGGCGCCTGTGACGACCTGCTCGACGGCCTTGACGCGGGCGAACAGCTCGCGGACCTGGCTGAAGCGGAGTGCGTGGCCGTAGCCCTGGATGTCGGCGGAGACGCCGTGGGCCTCGAGGCCGGCGCGGCGGGCGAGCCAGACGGCGCGCGGGAGATGGAAGTTCTGCGTGACGATCAGTGCTGACGTGACCTGGAAGACCTTGCGGGCGCGGACCACGCTGTTCCAGGTGTCGAAGCCGGCATGGTCGGTGAAGACGTCGCGTGCGGGGACGCCGGCCGCGATCAGCGCGCGCTTCATCGCGTCGACCTCGTCGTACTGCCGTGTGCCGTGGTCGCCGGAGGCGAGGACCTTGTCGACCTTGCCCTCGCGGTAGAGCCGCGCGCCGACGGCGACGCGGTCGGCGAGCATCGTGGAGAGGCTGCCGTCGGGATTGACCTGCGCGCCGAGCACGAGCGCGACCTGCGCGTGCGGCGCGTCGGCGACGCCCGTGCTGCCACCACCGCCGAGCAGCACGACGGCGTTCGCGATCCCCACGATCACGAAGACCACGGCCAGCGTCGAGAAGATCACGAGCGCGAACACGCTGCGCCGCAGGGTCCGGATCAGCACTGCAGCGATGCTACCCGGCGGGCGCGGGAGATCCCGCACCCGCCGTTGCAAGGCGTCAGCGACCCGCCGCGCTGCGATACCGCCGCACGGCAAGCGGCGCGAACACCGCGACGATCGCGAGCGACCAGACGACGGCGCCCCACACGCTGTTGCCGGCCGGCGCGCCGAGCCACAGAGCCCGCATCGCGTCGACGACGACCGTGAACGGATTGACCTCGGCGAACGACTGGAGCGCCGAAGGCATCGAGTCGACCGGCACAAACGCCGAGGAGACGAACGTCAGCGGGAAGACGGCGATGAAGCCGACCGAGTTCGCCGCCTCAGGCGAGGAGACGAGCAGCCCGAGCCACGCGAAGACCCACGAGAAGGCATAGCCGAACAGGATCAGCAGGCCGAAGCCGGCGAGCACCTCGAGCACGCTCGCGTGGAACGAGAAGCCGATGATCAGGCCCGTGATCACGAGCACGCAGACGGACAGCGTGTTCGTGACGACGTCGGCGAGCGTGCGCCCGGCGAGCACCGCGGGGCGCGCCATCGGCAGCGAGCGAAAGCGGTCGATCAGGCCCTTGTGCAGGTCCTCGTTGAGCCCGAGCGCGGTCACGAACCCGCCGAAGGCGATGTTCTGCACAATGATCCCCGGGATCAGGAAGTCGACGTAGCTGTAGCCGGGCGTGCTGATCGCCCCGCCGAAGCAGTAGACGAACAGCAGCACGAACATGACCGGCTGCACCGTGAACGCGAGCAGCAGGTCGGGGGCGCGCGGCAGGCGCACGAGGTTGCGCTCGGCCACGACCAGCGTGTCGGACACCAGGCGCCTCATGCCGCCTTCTCCTCTTCGTCGTCGTCGGCGATCTCGGCCGCATGGCCGGTCAGGGTCAGGAACACGTCGTCCAGCGTCGGACGCCGCATCGCGAGGTCGTCGACGCCGACGCCCGCCTCGTCGAGCCGGCGCACCGCCTCGACGATCGCGCCGGTGCGCTGGCGGACGCTCAGCTTCACCGTGTCTTCCTCCACCGCGGGCGCCTCGTCCGACATCGAGGCGAGCGCATCTACCGCGGTGGCAGCCATCGCCGCGTCAGCCAGGTGGATCTCCAGCCGCTCGCCGCCGACGCGGTCCTTCAACTCGTCGGGCGTGCCGTCGGCGATCACGCGGCCCTTGTCGATCACGGCGATCGTGTCGGCGAGGCGATCGGCCTCGTCGAGGTACTGGGTCGTCAGCAGCACCGTCGTGCCGTCGGCGACGAGGCCCTCGATCGTGGCCCACAGCGCCAGGCGGCTGCGCGGGTCCAAGCCGGTCGTGGGCTCATCGAGGAACAGCACCGGCGGGCGCGCCACGAGCGCAGCCGCCAGATCGAGCCGCCGGCGCATGCCGCCGGAGTACGTCTTCGCCGGCCGGGCGCCGGC
This sequence comes from uncultured Actinomycetes bacterium, assembly GCA_963774115.1. Lineage (GTDB taxonomy): Bacteria > Actinomycetota > Thermoleophilia > Solirubrobacterales > Solirubrobacteraceae > Conexibacter. Next base: position 79,722 of record CAVZDN010000003.1, read on the forward strand.
CTCATCCAGCTCGAAGCGGTCGAGCAACTCCAGCGCACGCTGCTTGGCGACCGCGCGGCGCTGGCCGTAGAGCCGCCCGACCATCGTCAGGTTCTCCACGCCGGTGAGGTTCTCGTCGACGGCCGCGTACTGGCCCGCGAGGCCGATCCGCTCGCGCAGCTTCGCCGCGTCGCGCACGGCGTCGAGGCCGGCGACGCGGACCGTGCCGGCGTCGGGCTTCAGCAGCGTCGTCAGCACGCGCACGGCCGTCGTCTTGCCGGCGCCGTTCGGGCCGAGCAGCCCGAGCACCGTGCCGGGCGCGGCCTCGAGGTCGACGCCGTCGAGCGCGCACACCTCGCCGAACGACTTCCTGAGGCCGGCGACGCTGATCGCCGGCTCGTTGCTGCCTGGCGCACCGGGTGCGGCGGTCGCCGTGGGCTCTTCCGTTCTCGATGTCATGCCCGACACCTTACGTCGAGGCCCGCTTCCACCGGCACGCGCTTCGCGCGACGCGAGCTGCCGGACGTGGATCCGGCAGCCTACGTCGCGGCGAGCCTCAGGCAGATCTACCGGCAGCGGCAGCCGGCCGCGCCGGCATCCTCAGACGTCTGAGGCGGGCGGGCGCTCCCGCGTGCTGCTGCGGTCGCGGTCGCCGATCGGCGTGGCCCTGTCGCGATCGCGATCGTCGTCTCCTCGCGCGAGACCGTCGTCCCGCTCCAGCTCCTCGTCGCCGAGTCCGCGCTCGTGCAGATCGGCACGCGCCTCGTGCAGCTTCGCCTCGGCGTGCTGGCGCTGCGCCTCGCGTTCGGCCAGCTCGGCCCGCGCGGCGCTGTCGTCGGCGGCTTCGCGATGGGCCGACGCCATCTCCTGGCGCCTCCGCTCCAGCCGCCGCTCCTCACGGCGCTTGCGCGACCTCGCTGAGACCGCCATCGCGATCAGCAGGATGAGCACCGCGCCGACGACGATGGCGATGATGGCTCCGGTGGACATGTGTCTTCCTCCTCTCGATGTGACCGGCCTCGCAGGCGCCGATCAGGCCCGCCGCAGGAAGTAGAGGATCAACACGACGAGCAGGACGACGACCAGGATTCCGACCAGTCCGCCTCCACCAAGAGCAAATGGCACCACGGGGTGTCCAACCTTTCGTCGCGGATATCGCTGCGGCTGACGTTCCGACTGTTGAGCCGCCAAGAGTTAAGAGACGTACCCGCGCTCGCAGGGTTGCATTCGCCCAAGCGCCGAAATCAGGCGCGCCCCCATTCACCCGCGGCCGGCCGCGCGCTCCTATCCTCATCCCGTGTCCACCACGTCGCGCGAGCGCGCGGAGGAGGAGCGGATCGCGCGGCGGCGCGCGATCGTCCCGACCGCGATCCATTACCCGCCGGAGCTGCCGGTCAGCGGCCGGCGCGAGGACCTGCTCGCGGCGATCCGGGAGAATCAGGTCGTGATCGTCGCCGGCGAGACCGGCTCGGGCAAGACGACGCAGCTCCCCAAGCTGTGCCTGGAGCTGGGGCGCGGCGTGACGGGGATGATCGGCCACACGCAGCCGCGGCGGATCGCGGCGCGCACCGTGGCGGCGCGGATCGCAGAGGAGCTGCGCGTGCCGCTCGGCGGCGCGGTCGGCTACTCGGTGCGCTTCAACGACCACTCGGGCGACGACACGCTCGTGCGGCTGATGACGGACGGGCTGCTGCTCGCGGAGATCCGTCACGACCCGCTGCTCAGGCGCTACGACACGATCGTCGTCGACGAGGCGCACGAGCGGTCGCTGAACATCGACTTCCTGCTCGGCTGCATCAAGCAGATCCTGCCGCGGCGGCCCGACCTGAAGGTGATCGTCACCTCCGCGACGATCGACCCGGCGCGCTTCAGCGCGTACTTCGGCGGCGCGCCGGTCGTGGAGGTCTCGGGGCGCACCTACCCGGTCGAGGTGCGCTACCGGCCGCTGGCGATTCCGGTCGCCGAGGGCGAGCGCCCGATCGAGCGCGACCAGGCCGACGCGATCGGCGACGCGGTCGACGAGCTGATGGGCGAAGCCGCCGGCGACGTGCTCGTGTTCCTGTCCGGCGAGCGCGAGATCCGCGACACCGCCGAACTGCTGCGCGGGCGGCTGAAGGGGGCGAAGGCGCCGGTCGAAGTGCTGCCGCTCTACGCGCGCCTCTCGACGGTCGAGCAGCAGCGCGTCTTCAAGCCGCACGGCAACCGACGGATCGTGCTGGCGACGAACGTCGCGGAGACCTCTCTGACCGTGCCGGGCATTCGCGCCGTCGTCGACCCCGGCACCGCCCGCATCAGCCGTTACAGCGCGCGGCTGAAGGTGCAGCGGCTGCCGATCGAGGCGATCTCGCAGGCCTCCGCCGACCAGCGCAAGGGCCGCTGTGGGCGCACCTCCGACGGCGTCTGCATCCGCCTCTACGACGAGGAGGGCTTCGAGGCTCGCCCGCGCTTCACCGACCCGGAGATCCTGCGCACGAGCCTCGCGTCGGTGATCCTGCAGATGGCGGCGCTGGGGCTCGGCGAGGTCGAGGACTTCCCCTTCCTCGACCCGCCCGACCGCCGCCAGATCCGCGACGGCATCAACCTGCTGCACGAGCTGGGCGCGCTGCACCCGGACGCGGCGGATCCGCGCAAGCGCCTCACGCCGCTCGGCCGCCGCCTCGCGCGGCTGCCGGTCGACCCGCGCTTCGGCCGGATGGTGCTGGAGGCAGATCGGCTCGGCTGCGCCGAGGAGGTGATCGTGATCGCGGCGGGGCTGTCGATCCAGGACCCGCGCGAGCGGCCGACGGACGCGCAGCAGGCGGCCTCCGAGCAGCACGCGCGCTTCCACGCCTCGCCGGACGGCACGGACGAGCGCTCCGACTTCCTCGCCTTCCTGAACCTCTGGCGCTACCTGCGCGAGCAGCAGCAGGAGCTGTCCGGCAGCCAGTTCCGCAAGCGCTGCCGCGAGGAGTTCCTGCACTACCTGCGCGTGCGCGAGTGGCAGGACCTGGCGGGTCAGCTGCGCGGCGCCGCGAAGGGCGCGCGCGTGCGTTTGAACGAGACGCCGGCCGAACCGCATGAGATCCACGTCGCAGTGCTTTCCGGCCTGCTCTCGCACGTCGGCGTGCGCGACCCGCGCGGGCGCGAGTACGAGGGCGCACGCGGCGCGCGCTTCGCGCTGCAGCCGGGGTCGGCGCTGGTGCGCAAGCCGCCGGAGTGGGTGATGGTCGCCGAGCTGGTCGAGACCTCGCGACTGTGGGGCCGCACCGCCGCGAAAGTCGACCCGGCTTGGGTCGAGCCGCTCGCCGGCCACCTCGTCAAGCGCACGCACGGCGAGCCGCGCTGGGACGGCCGCCGCGCCTCCGCGGTCGTCAGCGAGCGCGTAACGCTGTACGGCCTGCCGATCGTCACCGGCCGGCCGGTGTCATACGCGCGGATCGACCCGGCCCACGCGCGCCTGCTGTTCATCCGCCGCGCGCTGGTCGAGGGCGACTGGGACGCCCGCCATGCGTTCCTGGAGGAGAACCGGCGGCGGCTCGAGGAGGCGGAGGAGCTGGAGCACCGCGCGCGGCGGCGCGACGTGCTCGCCGACGAGCAGGTGCTGGCCGACTTCTACGCCGAGCGGATCCCCCTCGACGTGGTCAGCGGCGGGCACTTCGAGCGCTGGTGGCGCGAGGCGCGCGCGACGGAGCCCGACCTGCTCACGTTCCCGCGCGAGCTGCTGGTAAACGCCGACGCCGCGGGCGCGATCAGCACGCGCGACTGGCCGACCGCGTGGAAGCAGGGCGAGCTGACGCTGGCGCTCGACTACCGCTTCGAGCCGGGCGTCGAGGACGACGGCGTCACCGTGCGCGTGCCGCTGGCGGCGCTCGGCGCATTGCGCGACGACGGCTTCGAGTGGCTCGTGCCGGGGCTGCGCGTCGAGCTGGTGACGACCCTGCTGCGGATGCTGCCGAAGGACGTGCGGCGCGAGCTGGTGCCGGTGCCGGACCTCGCCGTCGCGGTCGTGCAGGCGATGCCGCCGCGGCGCGGGCCGCTGCTCGACGCCGTGGCGGCGCAGCTGGAGGCGCTGCGCGGCGTGCGCGTCTCCCCGGCCGCGTGGGATCTGCGCGCGCTCCCGCCCCACCTGCGCATGCGCTTCCGCATCGAGGACGACGGCGGCGACCCGATCGCCGAGGGCGAGGATCTCGCCGCGCTGCGCGAGGCGGTGCGCCCGCGCCTGCGCGCCGAGCTGACGGCGGCCGCGCCCGAGCTGGAGCGCAGCGGCCTGACCGCCTGGACGATTGGCACGCTCCCGCGCGAGGTCGAGCTGCCTGGCAGCGGCGGCGCGGCACGCGCGTATCCCGCGCTGTTCGACGAGCAGCGCTCCGTCGGCGTGCGCGTGTTCGACACCGCCGACACGGCGGCCGCCTCGATGCGCGCCGGCACGCGCCGGCTGCTGCTGCTCACGATGCCCTCCACCGTCCGTTACGTGCGCGACCACGTCGACAGCGCGACCCAGCTCGCGCTCGCCGCCTCACCGCAGGGCAGCGTCGGCGCGGTCGTGCTCGACGCGCTTGACGCCGCGACCGACGCGCTCGTCGCCGGCAGCGGCGGACCGGCCTGGGACGAGGCCGGCTTCGCGGCGCTGCGGGCGCACGTGGCCGGCGGGGTCGCGGAGGCAACCACGGCGCTGCTCGCCCAGATCGTGCGCGTCCTCGCAGCCGCCCGCGACGTCGAAGCGCGCCTCGACGCGATGCGCACCGCGCCGCACACGCTCGTGCACGCGCGCGAAGACGTGCGGCGCCAGCTCCAGCGCCTGCTGCATCAGACGTTCGTCAGCGAAGCCGGCGCCGACCGCCTGCCCGACCTCGAGCGCTACCTGCGCGCCGCCGAGCGCCGTCTCGCGCGCGCGCCCGAGATCCCCAGCTCCGACCGCGACCGCATGGAAGCGATCCACGTGCTCGAAGACGAATACCGGACCCGCTGCGCCACCTGGCCGCGCGGCCGTCCGTACTCCGCCACCCTGCGCGAGATCCCCTGGATGATCGAGGAGCTGCGCGTCAGCGTGTTCGCGCAGACGCTCGGCACGCGCGGGAAGATCTCGGAGAAACGGGTGAGGCAAGCGTTGGCGGGGGTGGTGTAGGGCGCGCTCGGGCGGTGTGGGTTGGATCTTGTGCGCGGCTGTGGTGTGGGCGCACGCCCACGGCTGGCCTCGAGGGGGTGAGTACGGGCGGGGGCTGGCGAGGAACCTGCGCCGCCTGGGCTCAGGCGTGCCACGGAACCGTCACGCAGCCGCGCAGGAACTCCACGCCGCTTCGATGTGTGGTGACTTCTACATCGCTATGACGCAAAACTCGACACACATCGACGAGACCCGACCCAAACCCCGGCCGACAGCTCCGGGCCCTAAAGAATCTCCAACACCTTCTCGACCGGCCGCGCGAGGACAGCGCGCGAGCCGTTCACCACCACCGGCCGCTGCATCAGCTCCGGCCGCGCCACCATCGCCGCGACGACGGCATCCTCGTCGCCCGCGGCAGCAAGCTCCGCCGCACCCTCCTCGCGCATCCGCAGAAGACCGGCGGCATGCAGCCCGGTCTTGGCCATCAACGAGCGGATCTCGTCCTCCGTCAGTCCCTCCACGTGGTACTCCACGCGATCGAAGTCGACACCCCGCGCCATAAGCAACTCGGCGAGCTTCCGACACGTAGTGCAGGCGCGCTTCTCGTAGACGACGATCGCCATGACGGCGGGAGCGTATCGCCGGTCGGCGACGTGCTCAGGCGTTCTCGGCGCGCGCGACCGGCAGGACGGGCGGGATGTCGGCTTCGAGGTGCGTGAAGTCGAGTGGCGGGTGGGGCCCGGTGCCCTCGCCGTCGCCGGCCACGACGACACGGTTCTTGCCGTCGGCCTTCGCGGCGTAGAGGGCGCGATCGGCGCGCACGAGCAGCTCGTCGGGGGTGAGGGCGTCGGTTGCGCCGCCGAGCGAGGCGAGCCCAACGCTGATCGTGATAGGGGGGTGGTCGGGCCCGACGACTTCGGCGAGGCTGTCCGTCGCGAGCGCCTGCACGCCGCGGGCGATCTCAAAGGCGGCGTCGAGATCGACGCGGCGCAGGATCGCGGCGAACTCGTCGCCCCCGAGCCGCGCGACGACGTCGCCGGAGCGCAGCCGCTGGCGCAGCGCGTCGCCGAGGCGAGCGATCACCGCGTCGCCGGTGGCGTGGCCGAGCGTGTCGTTGATCGCCTTGAAGTCGTCGACGTCGAGCAGCAGCACGACGCTGCGCCGCCGGCTGTGGGCGCCCGTGCCGAGCTCGCGGGAGAGCTCCTGCTCGAAGCGGCGGCGGTTGAAGACGCCGCTGAGCGGATCGTGGTCGGCCAGGTAGCGCAGCCGCTCCTCGGTGCGCTTGCGCTCGGTGACGTCGAGCACCTGCACGAGGCGGTAGAGCGGATGGGCGGCCTCGTCGCGCACGAGCGAAGCCGTCAGGTGCAGCCAGATGCGCGTACCGTCGGGGCGCATCGCGCGGTACTCGCAGCGCTGCACCGCGTCCTCGCCGCGCAGCAGCCGCTCGACGCCGCGGGCGACCGCGGGAGCGTGGCCGGGGTCGATCAGCTCGGTGAGCGCGCGGCTGCCGATCAGCACGTCACGCGGGCGGCCGAAGATGCGTGAGAAGGTCTCGTTGGCGTCAAGCACGACGTCACCGCGCTCGCCGTCGACGCCGACAACCGCCATCCCGGTCGCGGAGTCGTCGAACGCGCGGCGGAAGCGCTCCTCGGCCTCGCGGCGGGCGGCTTCGACGTGGAGGCGCTCGGTCACGTCGCGCGCCACCGCCTGGATCGTCTGCCGTTCCGCGTCGAGCTGCGACGACCACTCGATCCAGCGCCAGCGGCCGTCCTTCGTGCGATAGCGGTTCGTGAAGTTGGCGGTGAAGCCACCGGCGATCGCGGTGCGCGCCTCCGCCTCGGTCCGCTCACGATCGTCGGGGTGGACGAGCTCGATGAACGGGCGCGCCATCAGCTCCTCGCGCGACCAGCCGAGGCAGTCCTCCCAGGCGCCGTTGAGATGGATGAAGTGCCCGTCGAAGTTGGCAGTGCAGAGCATGTCGCGGGTCAGCTCGAAGTGCCGCGCGCCCGCCTGCGCGGTCGTGAGCGCGGCGTGCATCCGATCGGCGAGGTGGCCGGCGACGCCGCCGACAAGCACGAACACGAGGCCGCGGGAGAGATAGGCGGAGAGGGGGATGTCGATCGCTGCGAACGGCGCCCACGCGCAGAACAGCGCCATCGCCAGCAGGCTGGCGATGATGCCGGCGCGGCGCCCGAGCTCGACGGCGACGAGCACGACCGGCAGCATGTAAAGGATCGTGATGCCGCTCGAGGGCGAGTGGTCGAGCGCACGCGCGGCGAAGATCGCCGCGAACATCAGGAAGGCAGCGGCGAGAACGCGAGCACGGCGCCCAGAGCTTGTCGGGGACCTTCCCACGTGTGAAGTATCGGGCGTGCGCCCGAAACGCTTGAGAGTGCACAGCTTTCGTGCAGGTCTGTGCAAGCTCGAGCCCGCATTGCGACGCGGGGTGATCCGGCAGGCGGACGACGCGGCATCGCGGCCGCGGACCCGCCAAATCGGCAGGTCTGACGCCGCAAACGCGCTCCATCGGGCGAAGGACTCGCGCGGCGGGCGGAACGAGAATCGCCTCACGATGTCCGGCGCGACCGCCCCACCGATCGACGGCTACCGCTCGCGCGGGCCGTTCCACGACGAGCTGTTCGAGTCCGACGGCACGCCGCGCCCGGCCGCCGCGGCGCTCGTCGCGGAGCTGGAGCGGCTCGGGCCGGAGGGGCTCGCAGAGGCCGGGCGCCGTCGCGACGCGACGTTCATGCAGCAGGGGATTACGTTTCAGACCAGCGGCGAGGACGGCACCGCCCACCCCGAGCGTCCGTTCCCGCTCGACCTCGTCCCGCGGGTGCTGTCCGGCGAGGAGTGGCGCGGCATCAAGCGCGGGCTCGCGCAGCGGATCCGCGCGCTGAACCACTTCGTCGACGACGTCTACCACGCGCGCGAGATCGTGCGCGAGGGGATCGTCCCCTGGCGGCTGGTCGCCAGCCGCTCCCACTTCGCCCGCGCCGTGCACGGGATCCGCCCGCCAGGCGGCGTCTACTGCCACGTCGCGGGGTGCGACCTCGTGCGCGACAGCGACGGGACCTGGAAGGTGCTGGAGGACAACGTCCGCACCCCGTCGGGGATCTCCTACGTGCTGGAGAACCGTGCGGCGATGACGCAGCTGCTGCCGCAGTTGTTCGCGGCCTACCGCGTGCGGCCGGTTGAGCACTACCCGCAGCTGCTGCTGCGGGCGCTGCGGTCGGTCGCGCCGTCCGCCGACAGCGAGGCGACCGTCGTGGTGTGGACGCCGGGCCCAGCGAACTCGGCCTATTTCGAGCACGCCTTCCTCGCGCGGCAGATGGGCGTCGAGCTGGTCGAGGCGTCCGACCTCGTCGTGCGCGACGACGTGCTCTACATGCGCACCACGCGCGGGCTGGTACGCGTCCACGCGGTGTACCGGCGGCTCGACGACGACTTCGTCGACCCGCTCGAGTTCCGCCCCGACTCGCTGCTCGGCGTGCCCGGACTCGTGCGCGCCTACCGCGCCGGCAGCGTCGCGATCGCGAACGCCTTCGGCACCGGCGTCGCCGACGACAAGGCGATCTACCACTACGTGCCGGAGATGATCCGCTTCTACCTGAACGAGGAGCCGATCCTCCAGAACGTCCGCACGTACCTGCTGGACGACCCGGACGTGCTCGAGCACGTCCTCGCGCGGATCGACCAGCTCGTCGTCAAGCCGACCGGCGAGTCGGGCGGCAAGGGCGTGACGATCGGGCCGCACGCCAGCGACCGCGAGCTGGCCGAGGTCGCCGCCGCCGTGCGCGCAGCGCCGGAAGCGTGGATCGCCCAGGAGCTCGTGCAGCTCTCGACCGTCCCGACCGCGGGGCCCGACGGGATGCTCGCGCCGCGCCACGTCGACCTGCGGCCGTTCGCGGTCTTCGGCGAGCGGATCGACATCGTCCCCGGCGGGCTGACGCGCGTCGCGATGGAGGAGGGCTCGATGATCGTCAACTCCTCGCGCGGCGGCGGCTCGAAGGACACGTGGGTGCTCGAAGACGGCGACGACACGGCCGACCGCGCCGGTCCGCCGATCGCCGACACCGCGCCGCCGACGCTGCCCGACCTGCGCTACGGGGACGCCTGGACGCGCCAGCAGCAGCAACAGCAGCAGCGCCGCCAGCAGACCGGGCCGCCCGCCGCGGCGCCGCCGACGCGCCCGGCCGCGAACGGAGGGCGCTGCTGATGCTCGCCCGCATCGCCCACGAGCTGTATTGGCTGGGCCGCAACCTCGCACGCGCGGAGTTCACGGCGCGTGCCGTCGACGGCGTCTTCCGCGCCGAGTTGCAGGCGCGCTCCGACGACGGCCCCGGCCTCGCGTTCGGCTGGGGCGGACTGCTGATGATGCTCGGCGGCACCGGCACCGGCAGCGAAAGCGCGGCCGGCCTCACGCGCACCGAGGCGCTCGCCCACCTCACGCTCGACCCCGAGCGCCCCGACTCGCTGATCATGAGCGTCGAGCGAGCGCGCGAGGGCGCGCGCACCGTGCGCGACGTGATCAGCGTCGAGATGTGGGAGGCGATCAACACAACCGCGCTGACGCTGCGCGGCGAGCAGGGCTCGCGCTGGAGCGCGCCCGGCGGCCCCTACCTCGCCTCCCAGTACGTTAAGCAGCGCACCGCGCTGATCTGGGGGATCGCCGAGCGCGCCATGCTGCGCGACGAGGCGAAGTGCTTCCTCGACGCCGGCGGGCTGATCGAGGTCGCCGACATGGTGCTGCGGATGCTGCGGATCGCGCTGCCCGGCCGCGCGGCCGAGAGCGAGGACCCGCGCGCCGACAGCCACGCGCTCGTGCTGCTGCAGGCAGTCGGCGGCTTCCACGCCTACCTGCGCGCGGTGACTGCGCCGCCGAACGCGCAGCCGGTCGCGCGCTTCCTGCTGTTCGAGCGCGCCTATCCGGACAGCGTCGCGGCATGCGTTGACGCGCTGCACGACGCCTTCACGTCCGCCGACGCCAGCCCGCGCGACTCGCGCCCCGTGCTGCGCGTGAGCCGGCTGGCGGCCGACCTCGAGTTCCAGCGCCGCGCGCTGCCCGAGGGCGCCGAGCTGCTGGAGATCTGCGAGCGCGCGCAGCAGGAGCTGACGCGCGTGGACCAGGACGCCGCCGACCACTACTTCGCCGGCGCGCTGCCGGGCGAGCGCGGCACGCTCGCGGCGGCGTAGGCCTTCCCCGACCACTTCCGACCGGGACATTCACGTCATGCACTTCTCGATCCGCTACCTGACCTCCTACGCGTATCCCCTGCCGGTGACGGACAACCTCAACGCGCTGCGCGTGCGGCCGGCGACGAACTCGTCGCAGCGCTGCGACGAGTTCCATGCGCGCATCGACCCGGAGGCGCGCGTGAGTCGCCACCTCGACTACTTCGGCACGGAGGTGCTCGAGTTCGGCATCCCGACCGGCCACGAGCACCTGACGATCGACGTGCGCGCCCGCGTCGTCACGTCCGACCCGCCCGCGCCGCCGGACGGCACGTGGGAGGCGCTCACCTCGCGGGCCTACCTGGAGGCGGGCGGCGAGTACCTGCTGACGTGGCTCGATCAGCCGCCGATCGCAGGCCTCGACGCGCTCGACGCCTCCCTGCGCACCGCCAGCAGCCCGCTGGCCGCCGTGCGGCTGCTGTGCGAGCTGATCCCCGACCGCTTCGAGTACCGCCGCGGCGCAACGTACGTCGGCTCGACGGTGAGCGACCTGCTCGCCGCGGGTGCCGGTGTCTGCCAGGACTTCGTGCACCTCGCGCTGATCCTGCTCCGCCGCCACGGGATCGCCGCGCGCTACGTCTCGGGGTACCTGTGGGCTGCGCCCGCCGAGGGTGGAACCGACTCGGTCGAGGTCGACACGCACGCGTGGCTGGAGGCGCTCGTGCCGGGCGCCGGCGGCCGCGGCGAGCCGGTCTGGGTCGCAGCCGACCCGACGAACCGCCGGCTCGCGGGCGAGACGCACGTGAAGATCGGCCACGGCCGCTTTTATGCCGACATTCCGCCGGTGAAGGGCGTCTATCGCGGCGGCACGACCTCGACGTTGGAAGCCGCCGTCACGATGTCGCGGCTGGACCCGGCGGCGGGGGCGCGGGCCTGAGCGGCGTGCTCAGGCCGGGTCCGTCTCTCCGGTCGCGAACTCGGCCCACAGCGGGAAGTGGTCGGAGATGCGGAAGCTGACGTCGCCGTCCACGTCCTGGAGGATCTTGCCCTTCCACTTCACGCGACCGCCGCGCTTGGTGAAGCGCAGCTTGATCTTCTTCGGGAACCAGGCGATCTGGTCGTAGTAGGTGCCAGCGTTGGGGTCGGCGGCGAGCGCGGCCGCCACCGGGTCGAGCTCCTCCGGCGTCCGCAGGCCGGTGGACGTGAGCGCCTGGTAGGCCGCATCCGACTTGTCGGCGATGTTGAAGTCGCCGAGCACGAGCAGGCTATGGTCGCGCCCGTCGACCTGCCGCGACCACCACTCGACCCACTCGGCGAGCGCCTCGACCTCCTTGAGCTTCAGCGGATCGTGCTCGCCGGAGCCCCACAACAGGTGGACCGTCGTGAGCACGAACGTGCGCCCCGCCGACTGGAACGCGACCGCGTAGGGCGGGCGGGCAAGCTGCTCGTGGATCTTCGCGGGGTCGCTGCCGGCGAGCTGCTCGCGCGACAGCACGAGCTCGCCGGCGAGCCCTGACGGCTTTACGCGGCGCAGGTCGAAGACGAACGCGAGCCGCTCGCTGCCGGCGTGGGAGCCACGGCCGGTGTCGGTCATCACGAAGCCCCAATCGGGCCCGAGTGCCGCCATCAGCGCCGCCAATGCGCCGATGTCGCGCTGGACCTCCTGGATCGCGACGACGTCGAAGGCGCGCACGACCTCCGCAATGCAGCGGACCGCGCGCAGGTCGCGTGCCGGCTTGTCGCCGTTCGGCTGCGCCCACGTCGGGGCGACGGCGCCGAAGTCGCGCAGGTTCCACGTCGCGATCAGCAGGTTGCGGTCGAGCTGCTTGGACGGAACCTCCTTCAGCTCCTCGCGCAGTGCCGCGAGATCCGCTTCGAGCTGCTCGGCAACCTCGGGCGGCGCCGGGTCGAGGATCGAGATGCGAGGCGCGGTGGCGGTCATGAAGCCGCACGCTACCTGATTACTTCCCAATTTTGGAGTATTGATTTGCGCCAGCTAGGAAGTGCCGGGCGCCTCCGCCCGCTCGGCGGCCAGCCCGGCCGAGCCCTGGTGGCGCACGCGGTCGCGCGCCTCGCCGTAGATCCGCGTCTCGTAGGCGATCAGCAGCACGAGCACAGCCGCGACGATCGCGAGCGTCGCCAGCGCGGCGATCTCGCGCGCGAGCGGGATCAGCGCGACGAGCAGGACGGCGCACAGCAGCCGCCGCCGGTTGAGCGTGTGGACGTTGCGCAGGCGGAAGGCGACGTGCGCGAGCAGGTAGAGGGCGACGCCGCCGCACAGCGCAGTCGCCGGCACGAGCTTCAGCGGCTCCTCGACGTGGGCGAGCGTCTTCTTCATCCCGAGCGCGAGCAGCACGATCCCCGCGACCATCGGGAAGTGCAGGTAGGAGTAGGAGTCGCGCGCCATCTCGTTCTGCTCACGACCGACCGCGGCGCCCGCAAGACGGCGCTCGGAGACCAGCGCGACGACGTCGAAGTAGAGCCACCACAGTGCGGCCGCGACGACGATCCCCAGCACCGCGGCGGCGACGATGCCGGCGTCGACGCCCAGCTCGGCGCCAGCCCCGATCGCGACGATCGACTCGCCGAGCGCGATGATGATGATCAGCCCGTGGCGCTCGGCGAAGTGGCCGGGGACGAGCTTCCAGCCGTCAGAGCCGAAGAGGTACGGACCGCCCGTGTCGACGAGCAGGGCCGCGGCCCAGAGCGAGCCCTGCAGCACGCCGTCGGTGCCCGCGGCGGCCACGAGTGCGGCGACGCTGAGCCCGGTGCTGACGGCGAGCCCGGCGACCGAGTGGCGCAGGTTGTCGTCACCGCGGCTGGCAAGCACGAACAGCACGATGTGCGCGACCCGCACGACGCCGTAGGTGCACGCGAACAGCAGCGCCTCCGAGCCGAACGCCTCCGGCACGCACAGCGCGGCGACGAGGAACGCGGCCATCGCGGCGAAGATCGCGATCCGCACCGCGCCCTCCTCCGGGTCGACGACGCTCGTCAGCCAGGCGTAGCCGACCCACGACCACCACAGCACGCCCAGCACGAGGAGGCCCTGCGCGAGCCCCTCCCACGTCGGCGTCGCCGCCATCAGCGCCGTGCACTGCGTGAGCGCGAGCACGAAGACGAGGTCGAAGAACAGCTCCAGCGGCGTGACGCGCTCGTCGCCTTCGCGCATGACCGCCGTCAGGCGCGGGGTGCGGCTCGGCGACGCGGTGCTCACCTGCTCATCTTCGCAAGCGCGACGCAGGCCGCGGGATTCTCACGCGGGCGGAGGCGGCGACGGCCCGCCACGCCGCTCCCCACGGCGCTGTTCATAGATCAGCATCAGGTCCGCCAGCGGCGCCGGGATGGCGCGCGTGAGGCGCACGAGCGTGACGAACGTCGGGTCGACCTCGCCGCGTTCGATCGCCGCGAGATGGCTGCGGCGCAGGCCGGCGTGGGCGGCGAGATCAGCCTGCGAGACGCCCTCGCGCTCGCGCAGCTCGCGCACGGCGGCACCGAGGTCGCGGTGCTGCTGCGGCCTGACGCGACGACGAGCCGGGCGAGGTGTCAGGAGGCTTCCTTTCCGACAGCAGATCCGAGACACGTCGCGCGTGTCCTCGGACCGGTTTCCGGGGTCAAGGATGTTCCCATGTCGCGCGACGGCTCGCCGGTCAAAGCCCTCTAGGCTCCCGGCGTGCGTTCGTTTCCCACTTCGCCGATTGCCGCAGGCGCGCTGCTGCTGGGCTTCGGCGTCGCCGAGGCGACCAGCGTGCGCGCGCTCGGCGGGCTCGTCCTGTTCGCGGGCGCGCTCTGGTGTGGGCAGCGGTGGCGCCGCGCCCACGGACTTCCCCGCGCACTCGCACTCGTCGGCGTCTTCCTTGCCGGCTTCGTCGCCGCCCATCCGCTCGGCCACGCGATCGGGTCGTGGCCGGCCGTCGCGCTCGTCGCGGTGATTGTCGGAGCGGTGGTCTGGGGCGCCGCCGACGCGGGCCGCCCGCAGATCGCGCGCTAGCCACGACAGAGGGGTGCCGCGCTCCTTGGCCCCGTGGCGCAGCGGCTTTGGTCACGCGCACAGAGACAGGCAGGAGGTGCGCTGTGAGACTCGGGACATGCCGAGTACGCGTCCACCACAGATCGTCGCGTTCGGGGGCGGCGGCTTCTCGATGGAGGCGGGCAACCCGCTGCTGGACGACTACGTGCTGTCGCTGACCGGGCGAGAGCGCCCGAAGGTCTGCTTCATCCCGACGGCGTCGGGCGACGCGGACCACTACATCGTGCGCTTCTACCGCACGTTCGCGGGCATCGCCGATGCCTCGCACGTCTCGCTGTTCCGGCGCGACAGGGGCAACGGCGCAGTCGAGGGCGACCTCGAGCGGCACCTGCTGCAGCAGGACGTCGTGTACGTCGGCGGCGGCAGCGTCGTCTCGCTGCTGGGCGCGTGGCGCGCACACGGGCTCGATCGCGTGCTGAAGCAGGCGTGGCGGCAAGGCGTCGTGCTGTGCGGGCTGTCGGCCGGGTCGCTGTGCTGGTTCTCGGAGGCGGTAACGGCGTTCCACGGCGCGCCGACGGTGGTGCGCGGGCTCGGCCTGCTGCCGCACTCCAACTGCGTCCACTACGACGGCGAGCCTGAGCGGCGCGAGGAGTACCGCCGCTTCGTCGGGGATGGCGTGCGGCCGGGGTATGCGGCTGACGATGGCGCGGCGTTGCACTTCGTGCAGCGCGAACTGCGGCGCGTCGTCAGCTCGCGGCCGCGGTCGCGCGCCTTTCGCGTCGAGCCGATCGACGGCGAGGTAGTCGAGTCGCCGCTGCTCGTCCAGTACCTCGGCGACGCGCAGCGGGACCTCGCGGTCGCGTGAACGCGCCGCTGCCAATGCGCAACGTCCTCGACGCTCCCTGCCTGCTCGCGATGGGCGGCGGCGGCTTCACGATGGAGCCGGACAACCCAGCGCTCGACGACTTCGTGCTGTCACTGACGCGCGCGCGGGAGCCGCGGATCCTCTTCCTGCCGACGGCCTCGGGCGATCCGACCGCCCAGATCACCTCGTTCTACGGCCGCTTCGGCCGCACCGCCTCGGCGACGCACCTGTCGCTGTTCCGCCGCCACGGCTCGGCACGCTCGTTGGCCGACATCGTGCTGGAGCAGGACGTCGTCTACGTCGGCGGCGGCTCGATGCGCAACCTGCTCGCGATCTGGCACGCGCATGGGCTCGACGAGCTGCTCGTGGAGGCGTGGAAGCGCGGAATCGTGCTGTGCGGCCTGTCCGCCGGCGCGATGTGCTGGTTCGCCGGAGGGATCACGCGCTCCGGCGGCCCGCACGAGGTGATCGAAGGGCTCGGGCTGCTGCCCGGCTCCTTCACGGTGCACGCCGACGGCGAGCCGGAGCGGCTGCCGGTGTGGCTGGCGGCGGTGCGCGCGGGCGAGCTGCCCGGCGGCTGGGCGGCTGACGACGGCGTCGGGCTGCTGTTTCGCGGAACGCGGATGGTGCGCATCGTCAGCTCGCGGCCTGGCACCGCGGTGCTGCGCGTCGACCGCGTCGGCGACGAGCTGGTGCGTCACCGCATCGAGCCGGAGCTCCTGGACACGGGTGGATGGGGACCGGGTCATCGGCCGGTGCCGGACGACATCCGCGAGCTGCGCGAGCTGCGGCAGGCGATGCGGCGCTGACGCACCGTAGGCGGCACGTCACGCACGCGCCGAGAGATGACCGGGTTGTGACCACGATGTGCCGCAGTCGGATTCATGAATAGCATGGGGCCCGATGGCGATCTCGTCAGCTCTGCATGACGCGCACGAGCAGCCGGCAAGCTCCGGCTGGCGCGGTCGGCTCACCGCCCCCTTGACCTGGCCGACCGCGACCGCGGCCATCGCCGTCCTGCTCGCGATCGTCGGCGCGACGAACCGCTGGATGAGCTGGAGCGCGGGCCTCATCTACGCCCGCGCCGACGACGAGCACGCGTACCTGCTGATGGCCCGCACGGCCCCCGGGATGACGGACCAGCAACTCGCCGACCAGCACGCCGACCGCTGGGCGCTGCACTGGCTGATCGGCTCGATCGCCGACCTCACAGGCACGCAGTCGGAGACGCTCTACCGCTACGTGGCGATCGCGCTCGCCGTCGCCGTCCTGCTGGTGCTGGCGGCCGTGCTGATGCGGGTTGGCGCGAGTGCCGCGACCGCACTGCTGTGCCTCAGCGTCGTCGCGCTCAACCCCTACGCGCTGCGCTACTACGGACTGGCACCGGGATATCTCGTCGACCTCGGGCTGGAGCTGGGGATCGCGCTCGCGCTGCTCGGGCTCATCGCCCGGCGGCTGCCGCTCGTGCTCGCCGGCGCCGTCGTGGGAGTCCTGTGCCGCCAGACGATGCTGCCGCTGCTCCCCGTGCTCGCGGTGTGGGTGGCGTTCGCGCCCGAGTGGCGGGCGGATGCGGACCGCGGACGGCTCGGTCGCGCCGCAGCCGTACTCGCGCTGCCGATCGCCGCCTACGCCATCGTCCACCTCGTCGCAGCGGACTTCTCGCGACGCGGCGTCCCCTTCTCTCGCCTGACGATCCTCGACCACGTGACCGCGCTGCCGGGCACCGCAAGCGACCTCGCCAACCACTTCGCCCACGTCGGCATCGCGCTGCTCGTGATCACCGCACTGCTGACCGCAACGCTTTTGAGCACCGGCCTGCGCGGCCTCCCCTTCGCGTTCTGGGGCAGCCTCGCGATCGGCCTCGTCGTCATCGCCCAGGCCGCCGCCCTGAACCCCGACCCCGTCTTCAACGACTACAGCTCCTCCAACGAGCCCCGCCTGACCGCAATGGCGCTCGGCGCGCTCGCCGTCGCGCTCGCCATCGCGCGGCGGACCGCCGAGCGCGCGGCACCGGGGCGCCAGGCCGTGGCACCGACGCTCGCCCTCCTCGCCCTCGGCCTGCTGGCGATCGCCTCGCTGCACCAGGACCTGACGGTCATCTCGACCGGCTCAGCCGGCGTGACGTTCGCACTGCAGGCGCTCGTCGCGCTCGCCCTCTTCGCAGCCGTGCTCTACGCCGACCGGCGCGAGCCTCGCGGCGCCCGCGTCCCCGCACGCTAAGCGACGCCCGGCTCAGCCGTCGTCTTGGCGGAATGCCCAGCGGACCTCGTCGACCGTCAAGCCGGACGCAACGCACGCCAGCAGCTTCATCCGCGCCGCCTGCGGCGACAGGAAGCCGGCCGGGATGATCGCGGTGCCGCGGAGGTCTTGCTCGGAGCCGGCGTAGCCGTAGGTGCCGGTGAGGACGACGCCGCGCTCGGGGCGGCAGTAGGCGATGATCGGGATGCGCTGGGCGGCGTCGGCCCACAACTCGAGGAGAGCGGGCGCGAGGTGGCCGGCGCCGAGCGTGCCGATCACGACGCCGTCGGGCTCGGTGTCGAGCGCGGCGCGCGCGAGCGTGCCGTCGTCGCCGGAGTTCGTGGGGACGACGAGCACGCGCTTGTCGAGCTGCGGAGGGTCCAACGGGGGATTGCGCGGCAGCCGCGACCAGATCGTCGGGTGGCCCTCGGTGACGCGGCCGAGCGGGCCGGTCTGCGGCGAAGAGAAGGCGACGAGCGAGGTAGTGTCGGTCTTGCGCGTGCAGCGGGCGTGGTGGATCTCGCCGCCGAAGACGACGAGCACGCCCATCCCGGAGGCCTCGTCGGAGGCGGCGACGGAGACGGCGTCGAGCAGGTTGGCGGGGCCGTCGGCGCCGGGCGCGGTGGCCGGGCGGATCGCGCCAGTGAAGACGATCGGCGCTTCGGCGTCGTGGATCACGTCGCACAGCATCGCCGTCTCCTCCAGCGTGTCGGTGCCGTGCGTGACGACGACGCCGATCCCGCGGCGTGCAGCGTCGCGCGCCTGGCGGCAGACCTCGAGCTGGTCGGCGAGCGTCAGGTGGGCGCTCGGCTTGTTGACGACGTCGCGGGCCTCCAGGCCGTCGCGGCCGCCGAGGCCGGGGATCGCCGCGACGAGCGCCTCAGCGTTGAGCTGCGGTGTGGCGGAGTCGCCGCCCATGGCGATCGTGCCGCCGGCGCTGAGGATGCGGACGCGGCGGGCAGGATGGATCGTGTCGACGAGACGCACGCGCCGGAGACTAGCGAGCGCCCACGGGGGCTCGCGGATCGTCGTCTTCCAGCAGCGTGGCGGAGCCGTCGCCCAGCTCGACCGTGGCCATGAACTGCTCCGGGTAGCCGTACATGCCGTGCTCGACGATGTCGAGCCCCTCCTGCTCCTCCTCGTCGGTGACGCGCAGCCCGACGGTTGCCTTGATCAGCGCGAAGACGACGTAGGAGAGGACGAAGACGAAGACGAAGGTGGCGAGCACGCCGATCGCCTGCACGCCGAGCTGCTCGAAGGAGCCGCTGTAGACGAGGCCGGCCTTGCCGACGACGCCCGGCTGGTCAACGATCCGCGGCGAAGCGAACAGCCCACACGACAGCGTCCCCCAGACGCCGGCGACGCCGTGCGCGGAGAGCGCGCCGACGGGGTCGTCGAGCACCTTGTCGATCGCCAGCACGGAGAAGACGACGAGCACGCCGGCGATCACGCCGATGATCGGCGCCGCCCACAACTCGACGAAGCCGCACGGCGCGGTGATCGCGACGAGTGCGGCGACCGCACCGTTGCCGACCATGCCGATGTCGACGCGGCGCGTGAGCGCGGCGATCGTGATCGAGGCGCCGACGACGCCGGCCGCCGCCGCCAGGTTCGTGACCAGGGCGACCTCCGCGAACGTGCTGCCAGCGGTGCCGATCGTCGAGCCGGCGTTGAAGCCGAACCAGCCGAGCCAGAGGATCAACACGCCGAGACCGAAGATCGGCATCGAGTGGCCGGGAATCGCACGCGGGCCGCCGCCCGGGCCGTACTTGCCGCGGCGCGGGCCGAGCAGCAGCAGCGCCGCGAGCCCGCCGGTGGCGCCGGTGAGGTGCACGACGGTCGAGCCGGCGAAGTCCTGCATGCCGGCGCCGAGCCGGTCGAGCAGGCCGCCGCCGAAGATCCAGTGCGCGATCAGCGGGTAGATGACCGCGGCGAAGACGGTCGCGTAGATCGGGTAGGCGACGAAGCGGATCCGCTCCAGCGTCGTGCCCCACACGATCGCCAGCGAGACGGCGCAGAAGACGAGCTGGAAGAAGACGTAGCCGGCGTCGGCGCTGTCGAACACGCCGGCGATCGGGCTGCCGTCGGAGATCTCGTGACCGACGCTGAGGAAGAAGCCGGAGTCGCCGACGAGCGAGAGGCCGCCGCCGAAGGCCAGCCCGAAGCCGACCATCCACCAGACGAGCGAGGCGATCGAGAAGTTCACGAGGATCTTCGCGACGATCGTGCCGGCGTTCTTGCCGCGCGAGAAGCCGATCTCCAGGCAGGCGAAGCCGGCCTGCATGAACATGACGAGGACGGCGGCGACGACGAGCCAGGTCGTGTCGAGCTCGCGGGTCACTTCGGGGAGCGTGCGCATCAGGGGGTCACCGGAAAGCGGTCGAGTTGGTCGGCGGGAACGGGGCGGCCCAGCAGGAAGCCTTGGACGAGCGGGCAGTCGTGCGCGAGCAGGAAGTCGAGCTGCGCCTGCGTCTCGACGCCCTCGACGACGGTCGTCATGTCGAGCGCCTTCGCGAGCTCCAGGACGGCGGCGACCATCGCGGTCGAGCCGGTGTCGTCGGGCACGCGCTCGAGGAACGAGCGATCCACCTTCAGCACCTGCACCGGCAGGTCGCGCAGCCGCCCGAGCGAGGAGTGGCCGGCGCCAAAGTCGTCGATCGCGATCGTCAACCCGGCCTCGTGCAGCTCGGACAGCAGCGAGCGGTGGCGGCGCTGGTCGCTCAAAACGGCGGTCTCCGTCAGCTCAGCGCAGAACTGGCCGGGGTCGAGGCCGTAGGAGGCGATCCGGTCGGCGATCGAGGCGACGAGGTCGGGACGGCGCAGCTGGCGCGGCGAGAGGTTGAAGCAGAGGCGCGGCGCGAAGCCCTCCTGGGCCCACTGCGCCGCCTGCGCGCAGAGCGCGTCGACGACCCAGGCGCCGATCCCGTCGATCAGGCCGGTCTCCTCCGCCACCGGGATGAAGGTTCCGGGCGGCATCAGCCCGCTGACCGGGTCCTCCCAGCGCACGAGCGCCTCAACGGCGTCGAGCGTGCCGTCGGCGATCCGGACGATCGGCTGGTAGTGCAGCCGCAGCTCGCCCTCGTCGATCGCGCGCCGCAGGCGGCTCGTGAGCGAGAGGCGATGACGCGCGTCGGTCGACGTCTGCTCGAAGAAGGCGACGGTCCCGCCGCCGGCGCGCTTGGCCTGGTACATCGCGGCATCGGCGCACTTGAAGAGCGTCTCGGGGTCGTCGCCGTGCTCGGGGAAGAGCGCGACGCCGATCGACGCGCCGACGTGGAACTCCGCGCCGGAGATCTCGAACGGCCGCTCCAGCGCAGCGGCGACGCGGTCGCCCGCGAGCTGCGCGATCACGCGCGGGTCCTCGCCGCCGGCGCTCGTGTTGGAACAGTCGAGCAACAAGAGAAACTCGTCGCCGCCCTGACGCGCGAGCACGTCGCCGGTGCGGGTCAGCTCGGAGACGCGCTCGGCGGTCTCGCGCAGGACGGCGTCGCCGGCGGTGTGGCCGAGCGAGTCGTTGACGAGCTTGAAGTTGTCGAGGTCGAAGTAGAGGAGCGCGACGGCGGAGCCCGAGCGGCGCGCGCGCGTCAGGTCGCGCGTGAGCTGCTCCTCCAGCAGCGCGCGGTTCGGCAGTCCGGTGAGGCGGTCGTGGTAGGCGAGGAAGGTCACCTGCGCCTCGGCCTTGCGGCGCTCGGTGACGTCCTCGCCGGAGCGCAGGACGGCGGTGATCGCGCCCTCGGCGTCGCGCAGCACCGCGTTGCGCCAGGCGATCTTGCGGCCCTCGCCGTCCTTCGTCTGCACGAACGTCTCGAGGCTCTCACGCGGCGGCTCGACGCCGGAGACAAGCCGCAGGAAGGCGAGGCGCGCGTCGAGCCGGTCGGCCGGCGGGACGACCATCTCAAGCCAGTCGCGACCCAGCAGCTCGTGCTCCTCGAAGCCAAGCAGCTCGCAGCCCTGGCGGTTGACGAGCTCGACGCGGCCGTGCGAGTCGAGCACGACGACGAGCGTGGAGGCGACCTCCAGGTAGCGCTGCGCGCGGTCGCGCTCCTCACGCAGGCGCCGCTCGGCCTCAACCGAGTTGGTGACGTCGGCGAACGTGCAGACGACGCCTTGACGGGTGGTGCCGTGCGCGCCGCCGATCGGACGCGCGAGGATCGTGATCCAGCGCTCCGCGGCGTCCGGGTCCGCGTCGCTGCGGCGCAGCGTCGTGCGCACCGGCGCGCCCTGGCGCAGGGCGCGGCTGGGCGGGTTGTCGCCGCTGGTGACGGGCCGACCGTCCTCGTAGCGCAGCCCGCCGCCGGCAGGGCCGACGAAGCCTTCGGCCTGGAGCCGCTCCGCGCTGACGCCGAGGATCCGCAAAGCGCTCGCGTTCCAGCTCACCGGCCGCAACTCGGCGTCGGTCACGACGACGCCCTCCTCCAGCCCGTCGACGACCGCGCGGCTCATCCGCTCGGCCGCGCGCAGCGCCTGCCGTGCACGGTTCTGCGGGCCCGACTCGACGACTACGCCGCGGCTCACGAGCTGTGCGTCAGCGCGCGCGCTGCGCACACGCTCCCCGAACGGAGCGCTGAGAAGATTCCGGCCGCGACCTGGCATTCCCCTCGATCCTCGGCATTTCGAGGTCCGGCTTGAGCGCTGGGCGCGGGCGCGCGTTCTGGCGCGCCCGCGCTGACCGGTTACTTCAACTCGGCGCTGCTCTTCCCCAGCAGCTGCCGCGCGATGATCAGCAGCTGGATCTGCTGGGTGCCCTCGAAGAGGTCGAGGATCTTCGCGTCGCGGGCCCACTTCTCCAACAGGAGGTCCTCGCCGAAGCCCAGCGAGCCGCACAGGCGCACGCAGCGCAGTGCGACATCGACGCAGGTGCGACCGGCCTTCGCCTTCGCCATCGAGGCGTGCAGCGAGTTGGGCTTGGAGTTGTCCGCCATCCAGGCGGCCTCCAGCGTCAGCAGGCGCGCGGCCTCGTAGTCGGCCTCCAGCGTCAGCAGCTCGGCGGCTGCCGCGGACTGCGAGCTCGCCGGCTTGTCCCAGTCGACCTCGACGCCCGCCTCGGCGAGCAGCCGGCGCGTCTCCTCGATGCAGGCACGCGTCAGCCCGACGGCCATCGCAGCGACGAGCGGGCGTGTGTTGTCGAACGTCTGCATGACGCCGGCGAAGCCCTGCTCGGCGTTGACCTCGGGATTGCCGAGCAGGTTCTCCTTCGGCACGCGGCAGTCGTCGAGGATGAACGCGGCGGTGTCGGAGGCACGGATGCCCAGCTTGTGCTCCAGGCGGTCGAGCTTCATCCCCGGGTTGGAGCGCTCGACGACGAACGACTTGATCGCCGCCCGGCCGACGCTGCGGTCCAGTGTCGCCCATACGACGACGAGGTCGGCGCGCTCGCCAGAGGTGACGTAGATCTTCTCGCCGTTGAGGACGTACTCGCCGGTCGCCTCGTCCAGCACGGCGGTGGTGCGGATCGAGGCGGAGTCGGAGCCGGCCTCCGGCTCGGTGATCGCCATCGCCGCCCACTTGCCCTTGAAGCGCTCGAGCTGCTCGTCGTTGGCGACCGAGGCGATCGCGGAGTTGCCGAGGCCCTGGCGCGGCATCGAGAGCAGCAGGCCGACGTCACCCCAGCAGAGCTCGATGATGCCGAGCACCGTCGACATGTTGGAGCCGTTGCGGACGCTGTCGTCCGTTGCCTTCTCACGCCGCACGCCGGCCGCGCCAGCGCCGCCGATATCGCTGCCGTCGTTCATCCCGTCGATGAGCGCGGCGAGCATGTCGAGCTCCTTCGGGTACGCGTGCTCCTCGGCGTCGTACTTGCGGGAGATGGGGCGGAAGACCTCCTCCGCGACCTGATGCGCCTGGCCGACGAGGGGGACGAACTTCTTGGGGATCTCGAGGTTGATCATCTGTGTCGTTCCTCTTGCTCTAGACGAGCAGGGCGCCCTCGCAGACGCCGACGGCTCGCAGGTCGCGATAAAAGCGCTCAACGGGGTGCTCCTTGACGTAGCCGTGGCCGCCGAGCAGCTGCACGCCGTTGGAGCCGATCTGTGCCCCTTTCTCGGAGCACAGCGCGCGGGCGATGCCAACCTCGCGGGCGGCGTCCTTGCCAGCGTCGAGGCGGGCGGCGGCGCGCAGCGTGGCGAGCCGCATGCCCTCCAGCTCGACAGCGATGTCGGAGACCATGAATGCGACCGACTGGCGGTTGGAGATCGGCTCGCCGAACGCGATCCGTTCGTTGACGTGCGGGATCACGTAGTCGAGGACCGCCTGGCCGGTGCCGACCGACAGCGCGCACCACGCGAGACGGGCACGACGGACGGCCTCCGCGTAGACGGCCGGGTCGCCGCCGCCGAGCAGCATGCGCCCCGGCAGCTTGACGTTCTCGAACACGACGTCGCCGGTCGCGGCGGCGCGCACGCCCATCCCGGGCGCGGCCTTCACGGCGACACCGTCGATGCTCGGCTCGACGAGGAACAGCACCGGACCGTGGCCTTCCAGTCGCGCACCGACGACGAGCAGCTCAGCGGTCGCGGCGAGCGGCACGAGCGACTTGACACCGTTCAGCACGAAGTCCTCACCGTCGCGACGCGCGGTCGTCTTGAGGTCGAACGGGTCGAACAGCGCACGGGGCTCTTGGAGCGCGAACGACGCGGCAGCCGGCACGTCCTCGCCGACGAACGCGGGCAGGTAGGTCGCCTGCTGGTCGCCGTCGCCCCACAAGGAGAGCGCGCTCGCGACGCCGGCCGGTGCAAGCGCAGCGACGGCGAGGCCCATGTCGCCGTGCGCAAGCGCCTCGGCAGCGAGTACGGCGGTGACGGTCGAGCGCTCGCTGACGGCGCCGCCGAGGTCCTCCGGCACGCCGAGCATCGCGAGGCCCAGCTCGGCGGCCTGCGCGATCAGCTCCTTCGGCGCCTCGCAGGCCGTGTCGGCCGTGAGCGCCGCAGGGCGCAGCTGCTCGGTCGCGAACGCCTTGAACGCCTCCATCAGCATCTGCTGCTCGTCGTCGGGGGTGAGGTCAAACAAACCCTTGCTGGTCGTCGACGTGAGCCGCGCCGGCTTGCCCCGCTTCGACACGACCGTGAACGAGCGACTCGCCGCGCCCGCGGCGCGGAAGCCGTCGCGCGTGGCGCGATAGAGGACCTTCTCGGCGGGCTTGCGCACCCCGAGCTTGTCGACGACGTCGGAGCCGGCGATGCGCCCAAGCGCCCGCAGGCCGAATCCCATGCTGCGCTCCGCCATGCTCATGGCGTCACCGTCCCTTCGAGGTGGATGACTTCGGGTTTCTTCGCGCCGCGCACCGCGAAGCGGCCTTCCTGCTCGGCGAACGTCACGCGCCCGGGCAGCAGGATCGGCTTGCGGAAGCCGACGTCGACCGTGTACGCGTCAGGAAGCCTCGCTTCGAGCGCCGCCAGGCAGCGCGCCTTCGTCCACATCCCGTGCGCGATCGCGCGCGGAAAGCCGAAGAGCTTTGCCGTGGACTGGTGCATGTGGATCGGGTTGCGGTCGCCCGACGCGCTCGCGTAGCGCCGGCCGAGGTCCTCGGGCAGCTGCCAGGTCGCCTGGGCCTCGGCGCTGCTGCGGGCGGGTCCTGTCGCCGGGGTCACCGTCTCGCCGGCAAGCGGCGAAGACGGCGACCCCGCGCCACCCGCCCGATCGGCGTCCTTCGCTCCTCCGCCCCGCCGCAGCATCGTGCTGTGGTCCTCCCACACCAGCTCGCCGCCGACGCGGGCCTCGGAGACGATCGTGAATGTGCGGCCTTTGGGGTGGGGCTCGATCGGAGTCGCCCACACACGGAGGTCGAACGTCTCCGTAGAGAGCGCGGGCCGGTGCTGGATGATCCGGTTGGAGAGATGAACCAACCCCACCGCGGGGAACGGGAAGCTGCCGTCGACCATCAGCGCCATGTGGAGCGGGAACGCCCGCATGTGGAGGTAGGTGGCCGGCAGCTCGTCGCGGAGCGTGAAGCCGCAGACGTCGGCGTACGCGGCGAGGTGGCGGGGGTCGATCGTGACGCCGTCGAGCGTCAGCTCGACCTGCGGGATCTCCTTGCCGCGGCCCGCCACGAACGGCAGGAGCGAGGCGCCGGGCACGAGCGGGAGCGCCGCGCGGGCGTACAGCTCGAGCGTGCCGGGCGGGCTTTTGAACGATCGCACGGTCGCCATCTCATGCTCCGAGCAGGCTCTGGCCGCAGACGCGAACGACGTTGCCGTTGAGGCCGCCGGACGCCGGGCTTGCGAACCAGGCGATTGTCTCGGCGACGTCGACCGGAAGACCGCCCTGCGAGAGCGAGCTCATGCGGCGGCCGGCCTCGCGGATCGCGAATGGGACCTTCGCGGTCATCTGCGTCTCGATGAAGCCTGGGGCTACGGCGTTGATCGTTGCGCCCGCATCCGCCAGCAGCGGCGCGTAGGCGCCGACGACGCCGATCACACCGGCCTTCGAGGTCGCGTAGTTCGTCTGCCCGCCGTTGCCGGCGATACCGCTGATGGAGGAGACGCAGACGACCCGCCCGCCCTCGTTCAGGACCCGCTTGGCGCCGGGCGGGTGGGATCCGATCAGCGCGTCGGTGATCTGCTGGATCGCCGTCAGGTTCACGGCGATCACCGCGTCCCAGCGCTCGGCGTCCATCCGGCCGAGTGTCTTGTCCTTCGTGATGCCGGCGTTGTGGACGACGACGTCGACGCCGCCGTGCTGCGTGCGCAGGTGCTCGGCGATCTGCTGCGCTGCCTCGGGGTCGGTGATGTCGGCGGTCAGCGAGGAGCCGCCGAGCGCTTGCGTGACCGCCTCGAGGCCCTCGGCGAGCGCCGGCACGTCGAGCCCGACGACATGCGCGCCGTCGCGCGCCAGCGTGTCGGCGATCGCCGCCCCGATGCCGCGCGAGGCACCGGTGACGAGGGCGACCTTGCCGGCCAACGGCTTGTCCCAGTCGAAGCCGGCCGGCGCCGCACCGCCGGTGCCGATCCGCACGACCTGGCCCGACACGTAGGCCGAGCGCGGCGAGAGCAGGAAGCGCAGCGTCGCGTCGAGTTGGTCCTCGGCGCCCGGAGCCACGTACACGAGCTGGACTGTCGCGCCGTGGCGGATCTCCTTCCCGAGTGCGCGCGTGAAGCCCTCCAGCGCCCGCTGCGCGATCTCCTCGGCCGGCGTGCCGGCGTCTCGCGGCAGTGTGCCGAGCACGATCGCACGGCCGCAGCGGGCGATCGAGCGGACGTGTTCGTGGAAGAAGGCGTACAGCTCGTGGAGTTGGGCGCTCTCCGCGATGCCGGTCGCGTCGAAGACGAGCGCCTTCGACTTCGCGCCGGCACCCGCCTGCGCGCCCTCGTGCTCGCCGTGGACGACGAACTCGGCGCCGACGTCGGTCAGCACGCGAGCGATCGCGTCGCCCAGCCGGCCGCCGTCGGCCGCGCCCACGACGACGCGACCGTCGATAACCGGCGCTCCCGGCGTGAAGCGCTGCAGCGGCACCGGCGCCGGCAGCCCGACGTTCTTCGCGACGAGCTTGCCGACCGGGGTGTTGACGAGTTGGGTGTATCGATCAGCCATTTATGCCTCCAAGATCGCGACGACGCCCTGGCCGCCGGCTGCGCAGACGCTGATGAGGCCGCGGCCGCCCCCGCGCTCGTGGAGCGCCTTGGCGAGGACGGCGACGATGCGCCCGCCGGTCGCGGCGAAGGGGTGGCCGGCGGCCAGCGAGCTGCCGTTGACGTTGAGCTTGTCGCGGTCGATCGAGCCGAGCGGCTTGTCGAGCCCGAGCCGGTCGCGACAGAAGTCGGCGTCCTCCCACGCGGCGAGCGTGGAGAGCACCTGCGAGGCGAACGCCTCATGGATCTCGTACAGGTCGAAGTCCTGCAGCGTGAGGCCGTTGCGCGCGAGCATGCGCGGCACCGCGTAGGCGGGCGCCATCAGCAGGCCCTCGCGGCCTGAGACGTAGTCGACCGCGGCGCTCTCGCCGTCGACGAACTGGGCGAGCGGCGTGAGGCCGTGCTGCTTGGCCCACTCCTCGGATGCGATCAGCGCGACGGCGGCGCCGTCGGAGAGCGGGGTCGAGTTGCCGGCTGTCATCGTCCCCTCGGCGCCGCCGAAGACGGGCTTCAGCTTCGCGAGCTTCTCCACGGACGAGTCCGGCCGCAGGTTCTGGTCGCGCTCCAAGCCGAGGTAGGGCGTGACGAGGTCGTTCTGGAAGCCCCGCTCGTACGCCGCGGCGAGGTTGACGTGGCTGCGTGCGGCCAGCTCGTCCTGCGCCTCGCGCGTGATCTTCCACTGCGCGGCGGTGCGCGCCTGGTGCTCGCCCATCGAGAGGCCGGTGCGCGGCTCCTCGTTGCGGGGGATCGCCGGGACGAGGTGCTGCGGACGCACGCGCAGGAGCTGCTTCGCACGGCCCGCGTTCGACTTTTGGCGGTTCGCGTCGAGCAGGATCCCGCGCAGCCGCTCGTTGACCGCGAGCGGCGCGTCGGAGGTGGTGTCGACGCCGCCTGCGACGCCGGCCTCGATCTGGCCGAGGGCGACCTTGTTGGCGACGAGGATCGCTGCCTCCAGGCCGGTTCCGCACGCCTGCTGGATGTCGTACGCCGGCGTCTCGGCCGACAGGCGGCTGCCCAGCACGCACTCACGGGCCAAATTGAAATCGCGACTGTGCTTGAGCACGGCGCCAGCGACGACCTCGCCGAGGCGCTCGCTCTCCAGCGAGAAGCGGGCGACGAGCCCGTCGAGCGCGGCGGTCAGCATGTCCTGGTTCGAGGCCTTCGAGTACACGCTGTTCGAGCGCGCAAACGGGATGCGGTTGCCGCCGAGCACGACGGCTCGGCGCAGGGCGGGAGTCATTAGGAAGCGTCTCCGGGGGGTGTCGGTGGGGACTCGGCGCCGGCCGAGCCGGCGGGAGCGGGCCGCGACGCACGCGCGTCGGCGCCCGCGGGGGCGCGGCCGTCCGCGCGGGCCTGCAGGCCCGGCTCGACGGTCGCGATCAGAAGCTCGGCGGCGTCCGCCGCTGGCAGAGCGCCGGTGCGCAGCCACCAGCGCGCGAGCGCCTCGGCGGCGCCGAGCAGCGCAACCGAGATCGCCTCGATCTCAGTCGAGAGCTGCGCGCGATGGCGCTCGGGCAGGCGGTTGACGTTCGTCGCCGCGACCATTGCCACAAGCCGCTCGCGGTACTCGCCGATCCGCTGCGCGATCTCGCCGCCGACCGGCTGCGTCTCGTCGAACAGCACACGCCAGGCGTCGCGGTCCTCGTCCACGAACGCGAAGAAGGCGCGCAGGCCGCGCCGCAGCGCATCGGCCGGACCGTCCGCGTGCTCAACGGCGCGCAGCACCGTCGCGAGCAGTGCATCGCCGGCGCGCTCCATGCACGCGATGTACAGCCGCTCCTTGTTGCCGAAGTAGGCGTACAGCAGCGGCTTCGTCACACCCGCGTCAGCTGCGACGTCCTCCATCGTGACCGCCGCATACCCATGCGCCGCAAACCGCGCATGCGCGATGTCGAGCACCTGCTGCTCGCGCTCGGCGCGCGGAAGACGGGTGCGATGCGTGACAGATGCGTGGGCAGGCGTCGCCATTCGGCGGGCATGTTACCCAGATATAAATTTATATGTGAGTCAGATGAACATCAGCGGTCAGAAGACAGACCAAGCCGATCGGCTGGCAACACAGTTGGTGTTGAGTGCAGTGGTCGTAACCAGCCAACATTCAGCCTGTGGATACCGACGGTTCCGATTCATACACATCGGTAGGTGTAAGATCTATGTGTATGCGCACCAACATTGAGATCGACGACGAGATCTTGCGCGAGGCGCAGCAGCTCACAGGAGCACGCACAAAGCGTGAGACGGTGGACGTCGCCCTGCGTGAGCTGGTGGCTCGTCAGCGCCGCCTCGGCATCCTCGATCTGCGAGGCCGAGTCCACTGGGAAGGCAACCTGGAGCAGAGTCGCCTCGGTCGCACGTGATCGTCGTCGACACGAGCGTCTGGATAGACGTTCTCAACGAAAATGCCACGCCCCAAGCAGAGCGCTGCGTCGATCTGATCGAGAGTGGCGAGCCAGTCGCACTGACTGACGCCGTCCTCAACGAGGTGCTGCAGGGCCTGCGCTCAGAACGCGAAGCGCAGCTGGTTGAGCGTCACCTTCGTGCCTTCCCGATCCTGCGGCTCGCCGGCATCGAGGACTTCGTGCTGTCCGCCGAGCTCTATCGCGCCGCGCGCAGGGCCGGCATCACGATCCGCAAGACAGTCGACTGCCTCATCGCCGCACCCTGCGTCCGCACCGGCGCCCCGCTCCTTCATTCCGACAGCGACTTCGACCTGCTGGCGACCTGCACGCCATTGCGGATCTACCGCTGAGCTGCCTTCGCGACTACGCGCCGTCGTCCGAGCCGTCCCGCCGCAGCCAGCCCGCAAGCTGCTCGCCCGCCGAGCCGATCGACTCGCCGGCGTCGCGAAAGGCCTTGCGGAAGCGCTCGGAGTAGAAGGCGACGGCCTCACTGCTCTCGGCGCGAACGTCGTTGGGCTCGTCGCGGGTCGGGTACTCGCCGGCGACGATGCGATCGAAGGCGCCGGAGCGGACCCAGTCCATCAGCTCGTGCGTGCGGCGAACCGGCATCGGGTGGGTGAGACCGAGGTCGATCAGGAGGCGCGTGAGGCGTTCGAGGCCGCTGCCCTTCTCGCTGTACTCGAGCCCCTGCTTCATGAACGCGTCGAGATCCAGCTCGTCGACCATCGCGCCGCCGGCGATCGACATCAGTGTGCGACAGACCGCGAGCGGGTCGCGCGTGACGAGCGCGGCGGCGCGGTCGCAGCTCAGCTCGGCGGCACGGCTCCACTCCAGCAGCGCGGTGCGGACCGGGATCAGCGGCAGCGGCAGGGTCGCCGAGCTGAGGTGCAGCAGGATGAGCAGCGCCGTGCCATAGAGCTGGTGATCCGAGAGGATGTGCGCCGCCTCGTGCGCGAAGACCGCGCGCCGCTGCGGCGCATCAAGCAGCCGCACGAGCCCCGACTGCACGACGACGATCGGCTGCTTGGCCCCGATCGCGCCTGCGTTCGCGAACGGGATCTGCGTCAGGTAGAGCGACGGCACCACGTCCATGTCGAGCGTCGAGTAGGCGAAGACGTGCTCGCTCCAGACGTCCGGGAGCTGGTCCTCGCCCAGCCGCACCGACGATCCGAGATACGACTGCCGCAACGCCCGCTCGTAGCCCAGCTCGATCAGCTTGCGCACGACTTGGTCGAGGTACGGGATCGACGCGAGCGCCGCCGTCGCCGCGCGGTCGGCTGGGTGCTGCCAAGCCTTCGGCGAGATGCCGGTGAGGCGATAGCCCTCGGTAGGAAGCTGTGCGTCCGTGGGCGCCATCGCGGGGACGTTAGAGAAGCATCGGCGCGCCCGTGCCGATCAGCGGCGCGTCACCAGATCGTCGCGACCCCGTGGGCGGCGATCGCCGGATCTCGGGTCACGACCGGGACATGTTCGACGACGGCTTGAGCCGCGAGCAGACGATCGAACGGATCACGGATCGGCGTGCCCGCGAGCGTGACGAACGGCATGCGACCAAGCGCAAGCGCATGGTCGGGCTCGACAGCGAGGAAGCCGAAGCCGTCGGCGAGCAGCGAACCGACCCAGCCGTTCTCCAGCGTGAGCTTTCCGAGCGAGGTCTTGATCCCGATCTCCATCAGCGAGACGGCGCTGAGCAGCGGAAGTCCGGCAGACGCGATCGCCGACCTCGCCGGCGCGGAGAGACGCGGATCGTCGGCGAGCCACCACAGGACGGCGTGGGTGTCGAGCAGCAATCGCACCCGCGAGACGTCAGCCGTGCATGCCGAGGGCGCGTGCGACGTCGTCCGGCCAGACGTCGAAGTCGTCTGCCATCGTGACGCCGCCGCGCAACGCCCCGGGCTTGCGCAGCGCGCCGACCGGCGGAACCGGAACGAGTCGCACGACCGGCGTCTTGTCGCGGCGCAGCTCGACCACCTCGCCATGCTCAACGAGAGCCACGAGCTTCGAGAGCTGCGTCTTCGCCTCGCCGATCGAAAAGGAGTGCGGTGCGCCGTGCTGCATGAAGCCGACGCTATCGCGGTTGGCCAGGTTGGTCAACCGTGGGGAGGTGGTGCACCGGCGAGCGCAAACACCGCCGCCTGCCCCTGCCCCACGCCGACACACAGCGTCGCGAGGCCATGGCGGGCGCCGCGGCGGCAGCCCTCGTGGACGAGACTGACGACGAGGCGGGCGCCGCTCATGCCGAGCGGGTGGCCGAGGGCGATCGCCCCGCCGTTCACGTTGACGATCGCGGGGTCGAGGCCGAGCTCGCGGATCGAGGCGACGGTCTGGGAGGCGAACGCCTCGTTGAGCTCGACGAGGTCGAGGTCGGCGGCGGTCAGGCTGGCGCGCGCCAGCGCCTTGCGCGAGGCCGGGACCGGGCCGATCCCCATCACGCGGGGGTCGACGCCGGCAACACCGCCGGCGAGGAAACGGCCGAGGACGGGCAGGCCGAGCTCGCGGGCGCACTCGTCGCTGGCGATCACGAGCGCGGCGGCGCCGTCGTTGATGCCGCTCGCGTTGCCGGCGGTGACCGTGCCACTCTCGCGGAAAGCGGACTTCAAACTGGCGAGCTTCTCCAGCGTGGTGCCCGGGCGCGGATGCTCGTCGACGGCGAGATCGCCGACCGGCACCAGTTCGTCGGCGAAGCGGCCGGCGGCCTGCGCGGCCTCCCAGCGCCGCTGGCTCTCGGCCGCGAACGCGTCCTGGTCCTCGCGCGAGACGGACCAGCGCTCGGCGACGTTCTCGCCTGTCTGACCCATCGTCTCCAGCGGGAACTTCGCCGCCATCGCCGGGTTCGGGAAGCGCCAGCCGAGCGTGGTGTCGTAGGAGGTGCGGTCGCCGCGGGCGAAGGGCTTCGCGTCCTTGCCCGTCACGAGCGGTGCGCGCGTCATCGACTCGACGCCGCCGGCGACGAACAGGTCGCCCTCGCCGGCGCGCACCGCGTGGCAGGCGGCGACGATCGCCGCGAGACCGGACGCACACAGGCGGTTGACCGTCACGCCGGGCACGCTGTCCGGCAGTCCGGCGAGCAGCGCCGCCATCCGCGCAACGTTGCGGTTGTCCTCGCCGGCCTGGTTCGCGCAGCCGAGGTAGACGTCCTCAATCCGCTCCGGCGCGACGCCCGCCCGCTCGACAGCGGCGCCGACCGCGATCGCCGCGAGGTCGTCCGGGCGCACGCCCGCGAGCCCACCGCCGTAGCGGCCGATCGGCGTGCGGACCGCCGCGACGACGACCGCCTCAGGCATGCGCGTGTCGGCTCGCAGCTGGCATCGCGGCAGACGGTACCCGCGCGTCGCGCGGCAGGCGGCAGCTCACCTGCGCGCGTCGGGCGCGCGATCAGCAATCCGCGCCGGCGTCGGCATCCCGATCCCGCTGGACGAACGACGGTCGTCCGCGCCGCAGGCGGTACAGGAAATGCCCGTCCGCGCCGATGACGAACATGACGCCGCATGAGCTTCACGTCGAGGTCATCTCTCTCACGCGCCAACGCCGGCACCGTCCGGCGCCGTCCCGCCCATGCCCGCGACGCGCGACGCAAGCCGCCGCGCGATCATGGGACGAGCGTGATCGACCTTCACTGCCATCTGCTGCCCGACATCGACGACGGCCCGCGCGACATGGCGACGGCGCTCGCGATGGCGCGGCTCCACGTCGCCGCGGGCATCACGACGGTCGCGGCGACGCCGCACGTGAGCTGGGACATGCCGAACGAGGCGGCTGCGATCCACCGCTCGCTCGCCGCGCTGCGCGCGACGATCGCCGAGGAGGGCATCCCGCTCGACGTCGTGCAGGGCGCCGAGATCGACGTCCATCGTGCAACTGCTCTGTCTGACGAGGAGCTGCGCGCGCTGGCGCTCGGCGGCGGCCGTTGGCTGCTCGTCGAGGCGCCGCTGCAGCATGCGCCGCCGCTCGAGCCCGTCGTCTACGACCTGCTGGAGCGCGGCCATCTCGTGCTGCTCGCGCACCCGGAGCGCTCGCCCGCGTTCCAGCGCGATCCGGCCGCGGTCGCCCGGCTCGCCGGCGCCGGCGTGCTGACGCAGGTCACCGCCAGCTCGTTCACCGGCCGCTTCGGCCGCCCGGTCCAGCGCTTCGCCGACCGTCTGCTGGACGAGGGCCTCGTCCACACCGTCGCCTCCGACGCGCACGACCCCGTGCGCCGCGCCCCCGGCATGCGCGACCAGCTGCTCGAG
Organism: uncultured Actinomycetes bacterium; assembly: GCA_963774115.1. Classification (GTDB taxonomy): domain Bacteria; phylum Actinomycetota; class Thermoleophilia; order Solirubrobacterales; family Solirubrobacteraceae; genus Conexibacter. Next base: position 113,223 of record CAVZDN010000003.1, read on the forward strand.
GCCGGCCTCGGCGACGTCGTTTCCCTGCTGACCACCGACGTGCCCGGCGCGATCCTCGCCGGCACGCCGATCCCGGCCGTGCCGCGCGTCGTGCGCCGCCGCAGTCTGCGCACGCTGCTCAGCGGCCGCTGAAGGCGGCGGGCGGGGCCCGCTCCCGCTCTACGGCAGGTCCGCCACCACGTCCGCCAACTGCTTGCGGATGCCCGTGAAGAAGGGCAGCTCCTCGCGCATGTGAGCGCGCGCGCGCGCGCCGCGCAGGGTGCGCATCAGGTCGACGATGCGCGTCAGCTCGTCGGCCTCGAAGGCGAGCAGCCACTCGTAGTCGCCGAGCGCGAACGCGCTGACGGTGTTCGCGCGCACGTCGGCGTAGTCGCGCGCCATCATGCCATGCTCGCGCAGCTGGTCGGAGCGCTCCTGTGGGTCCAGCAGGTACCACTCCAGCGAGCGCACGAAGGGGTAGACGCAGACGTACTTGCGCGGCTCCTCGCCCTGCAAAAACGCCGGGATGTGGCCCTTGTTGAACTCGGCGTCGCGGTGCACGCCGATGTTCGTCCAGACGGCGTCGAGCGTGCGGCCGAGCTCGGTGTGGCGGAAAGCGACCAGCGCGTCCTGCAGCACGTCCGCGGTCGGCGCGACGAGCCACAGCAGCAGGTCGGCCTCGGCGCGGAAGCCGGCGAGCGAGTAGCAGCCACGGACGATCACGCCGTCGGCGGCGTTGAGCACCGTCTGCGCCTCGGCGGCGGCTGAGGCGCGGCGCTCGTCGGCGAGCCGCCGCTCGGCCGGGGCGTGGAACGCCGCGTAGAGCGTGTAGGGGGTCTCGAACGTCGTCACCCCGGGGACCCTATCGCCCGGCCACGGCAGCGCGATGTGCGAGGCTCGTCGCCGAGACAGCACGAAGCGGGAGAAAGGCTGGGCATGGACATCGACCTCTCCGGCAGGGCGATCGCGATCACGGGGGCGTCCTCGGGAATCGGCGAGGCGACCGCGCTGGCTTGCGCCGGCGCCGGCGCAAGCGTCGCGCTGGCGGCGCGGCGTGGCGACCTCATCGAGGCACTCGCGCAGCGCATCCGCGACGACGGCGGGCAGGCGCTCGCGATCACCGCCGACGTCGGCGAGGAGGACCAGGCGCGCGCGTTCGTGGAGCGCGCGCACGCCGAGCTCGGCCGCCTCGACGGCCTCGTGAACAACGCCGGCACGATGCTGCTGGGTCCGATCGAGGGCGCGCCGACGGAGGAGTGGCGACGGATGGTCCACGTCAACGTCTTCGGCGTCCTCTACTGCACGCACGCTGCGCTGCCGCTGATGCGCGCACAGGGCTCGGGCGACATCGTCAACGTCAGCTCCGTCGCCGGCCGCGTCGCGCGCTCCGGCGCCGGCGTCTACAACCTCACGAAGTTCGGCGTCGGCGCCTTCTCCGAGTCGCTGCGGCAGGAGGTCGCCGACACCGACATCCGCGTGACGCTGATCGAGCCAGGCGCCGTAGCGACCGAGCTGGTGATGCACAACCGCCCCGAGATCCTCGAGGAGCTTGCGAAGCGCTTTGCCGGCGTGCCGCCGATGCGGCCGCAGGACATCGCGAACGCGATCCTCTACGCGCTCGGCCAGCCGCCGAACGTGGGGATCAACGAGGTGCTCGTGCGGCCGACCCGCCAGCTCTGAGCGCGTGCGCCTCAGGTGGCGTAGCTCGCGAGCGTGAGCAGGCGCGCGGGCGAGACCTCGCGGCTGGCGAGGATGCAGGTGTGCCCGTCGCGCCGCCAGGTGACGACGGCCGCGCCGTCGAGCACGAGCACCCGCAGGCGCGCCCCATGGCGCTCGACGACCTGCCCGCCCTCGACCGGCAGGACGTCGCCGGCCGCGATCGCGTAGCCGACCCGCCCGCCGCGGCGGTCGCTGTAGAGGACCGTGCGGATGCGGCGGCCCGCAAGCGTGTCGCTGCGCTCGCCGACGGCCCACCAGCCGGCCCTCGTCCACGTCGGGTAGGCGATCCCCTCGACCGAGGCCTGCAGCAGCTCACCGTCCGCGCGGGCGGGCGGCGCGGGCGCGGAGGCCGGCAGCAGCGCGACGCGCGACGCTTCCTGGACCGTCGGTCCCGAGGTCGAGCCGGAGCCGCCGAGGACGAGCGCAAGGACGACGACGAGCGCGGCGAGCCCACCGCCGAAGGCGAGTGCGAGCGGACGCGCTCCAAACGGGGAAACGCGCGCACGACCTTCGCGTGCGGCGGCGACCTGCCGCTCGACGGCGTGGCGCAGCGCGTCCGGGGCACGGACGTCGAGCGCGTCAAGCGCGGGGATGTTGGTGCGGTCGTCGTCCATCGGTTCGTCCGTCATTGAAGACTCCGCCGCGGGCCGGGGCCTTCCCGGTGCGTGGAAGCCGTCGTGACCGGATCGGCGGCGGCCAGCGTGTGGGCGACGCGGTCGCGGGCGCGCGACAGGCGCGAGGTAATCGTCGCCTCCTTCGTCTCCAGCACGTCGGCCGCCTCGCGGTAGGACAGCCCGACGACGTCGACGGCGACGAGCGCGAGGCGGAAGTCCTCCGGCAGCGCTGCGATCGCGGCAAACAGCTCGCGCGCCTCGACGGCTGCGTCGGGACGCGCCGCGGTGCGCGACTCGACCGGCTCGACGTCGTCGAGCGTGGCGCGCACCTGCGGGCGCCGGCTCGCCGTCCGGCGCGTCAGCAGGAACGTGTTGCGCAGCGCGCGCATCAGGTACGCGAGCTCGTCCTGGCCGTGCAGCCGCCGGGGCCGCGCGAGCACGCGCGCCGCCGTCTCCTGCACGAGGTCCTCCGCCTCCTCGCGCGAGCCGCACAGCGCCCACGCCGCCCGGTAGAGGCGGTCGAGATGCTCAACCAGCGCCTGCGGGTCGAGGCGCGCCATGACTCGACTCTAACCCCCGCACGAGCGCGAACGTGAAGGTCGCCGGGCGATCGCCGCGCAGCGCCTACCATGGGCGTCATGTCGTCGGAGGCGCTGGACCTGCTCACGCACCGGGTGCGCCCAGCCGTCGGCGAGCCGGATGGGGCGCTCGTGCTGCTGCACGGCCGCGGCACCGACGAGCGCGACCTGCAGCCGCTCCTCGACGCGCTCGACCCGGAGCGCCGGCTCGTCGGGATCACACCGCGCGCGCCGTTGACGCTGCCCGGACAGCCGGGCGCCCACTGGTACGTGGTGCGGCGGGTCGGTTTCCCGGACGAGGCGACGTTCGCACCGACCTACGAGCGGCTCGCGGCCTGGCTCGACGCACTGCCGCAGGCGCTCGGCGTGCCGTGGTCGCGAACGGTGATCGGCGGCTTCTCGCAGGGCACGGCGATGTCGTTCGCGCTCGGGCTCGGCCCCGGCCGCCCCGCGCCCGCCGGGATCATCGGGCTGAGCGGCTTCCTGCCCGACGTGCCCGGCTTCGCGCCAGTCCTCAGCGGCCGCGAGGGCTTCCCGGTCGCGATCGGCCACGGCAGCGCCGACCCCGTCATCCCGGTCGAGTTTGGCCGTGCCGCCCGCGATCGCCTGCGCTCCGTCGGCGCCGACGTGCTTTACCACGAGGCGCCGATCCCGCACACGATCGACCCCGCCTTCATCCCCGCGCTGCGCAACTGGCTCACGGAGCGCATTCCCGCGACGGCGCCGTCGGGCTGAGCGATTTAGCTCGCGTCCGGCGCCGAGGTGGTGCTCACGCCGCCGCTGCGGATGCGAGCGGCGAGGTCCTTGGACTCCTCGCGCAGGGTCGTGCCGTCCTCGAACTCGAGCGCGGGCAGCTTGCGCTGGCCGGTCTTCGTCTCGACCTCGGGGCGGCGGCCGCGCAGGGGCGAGTGCAGGACGACCTCGTAGGGGACGCCGGACTCGTCGAGCGCCTTCTGGACCTTCCAGCAGGGATGCGGTCCCTTGATCCACGTGACCGAGCAGCGATGCAGCTTGACTGTCATTGCGCCTCCTGACTGTCGTTCGTGGCGCCGACCTTACACGGCATCATGGAGCGCATGGACGACCCGATGCCGATCACACGCTCGCTCGCGCTGCCGCTCGCGGAGGTGCTGCTGCGCGCGAGTCGCTCCTCCGGGCCGGGCGGGCAGCACGCGAACGTGACGGCTTCGCGGATCGAGGCGGTCTTCGACGTGGCAGCGTCGGCGACGCTGAGCGACGCGCAGAAGGAGCGGGTGATCGCCCGCTGCGGTGCGGTCGTGACCGCCATCGCACAGGACGCGCGCAGCCAGGCGCGCAACCGCGAGCTGGCGCTGGAACGGCTGCGGGAGCGGCTGGCGGCGGCGCTTGCGGTGCAGCGCCCGCGTACGCCCACGCGACCGTCGAAGGCGTCGATCCGGCGCCAGCAGGAGGCGAAGCAGCGGCAGGCGGAGCGCAAGCGAGGGCGGCGGCCTCCGGGCACTGGGGACTGAGCGTCGCGACTGTCCTGTCCTGTGGTCGCAGGACGACCACAAGGCAGGACGGTGGGCGAACGTCGCAGCTCGGCGAAGCGGCGCACCCGAATCCGCGCCGGGACTACGCTGCCGGCCATGCGCGGACGTCTCTTCGGCCCGGTCTTCATCTTCGCCGGGGTCATGCACTTCGTGATCCCGAAGACGTACGAGTCGATCATGCCCGAGTGGATTCCCGCTCACCGTGCGCTCGTGTACGCGAGCGGCGTGGCGGAGATCGCCGCCGGCGGCGCGGTGATGCACCGCCGCACGCGCCGCTTCGGCGGGCGGCTGAGCGTCGCGACGCTGCTGGCCGTCTTCCCGGCCAACGTGCACATGGCGCTGCATCCGGAGCGCTACCCGGTGCCCGGTGGGCGCACCGCGCTCTATGCGCGCCTGCCGCTGCAGGCGGCCTTCATCGCCTGGGCCCGCGCCGCGGCGCGCAGGGCCTGACCCGCCACCCCCAGCGCCTATCGAATACACGCCAAGCTGCCGATACCCGCTGGGTGGGCGGCGCGACGACAGTGGGCGCAGCGAGTGAGCTGCGGCTCTCGGAGGTCATCTCCGCGCTCTCGCACGCGCTCGACCTGACGGAGGGCCAACCCGTCGGGCACGCCGAGCGCACCTGCCTGATCGGGCTGCGGATCGCCGAGCGGCTCGGGCTCGACGAGGCCGACCGCTCCGCCCTCTTCTACGCGCTGCTGCTGAAGGACACCGGCTGCTCCAGCAGCGCGGCGCGCATGTCGGCGCTGTTCGCGGCGGACGACATCGCGCTCAAACACGCCGCCAAGGTCGTCGACTGGAACAACCCGCGCGAAGCGATCCGCTACGCGGCGCGCCACGTCGACCCGGGCGGTCCGCCGCTGCGCCGCGCGAAGCGCTTCGCAAGCACCCTGCGCTACCTCGCAGCCGAGGCGACGGCGCTCGTGGAGACACGCTGCGAGCGCGGCGCCGACATCGTCGCGATGCTCGGCCTGCCGGCGGCGTCCGCCGAGGCGGTGCGTGCGCTTGACGAGCGCTGGGACGGCCACGGCCAGCCCTACAAGGTCGCCGGCGAAGCGATCCCGCTGCTGGGCCGCATCGCCGCGCTCGCGCAGACGGCGGAGGTCTTCGCCGCGCGCTTCGGACGCGACGCCGCCCGCGAGACCGTGCGGCGCCGTCGCGGCAGCAGCTTCGACCCCCGCATCGCCGATGCGTTCCTGGCGATCCGCGACGACGACGCGCTGTGGCGCGACATCGCCCGCGACGATCCCGGCGAGGCGGTCAGCGCACTCGAGCCACAGGACCACGTGCGGTTCGCCGGCGAGGACGACCTCGACCGCGTCGCGGAGGCCTTTGCGCGCGTGATCGACGCGAAGTCGCCCTACACCGCCACGCACTCCGCGGGCGTCGCGCGCTTCGCGGTCGCGATCGGCGAGCGGCTCGACTTCGACCCGAATGCGCTGCGCGACCTGCGCCGTGCCGGGCTGCTGCATGACGTCGGCAAGCTCGGCGTCTCCAACGCGATCCTCGACAAGCCGGGGCGACTGACGGACGAGGAGCTTGCTCAGGTCCGCCTGCACCCCGCCTACAGCGAGCAGATCCTGCTGCGCATCAGGGCCTTCTCGGCATGGGCGGTCGACGCCGCCGCGCACCACGAGCGGCTCGACGGGCGCGGCTACCACCGCGGCGTCGACGGCAGCGCGCTGTCGCCGGCGGCGCGCACGCTGGCCGTCGCGGACGTCTTCGAGGCGCTCACCGCCGACCGCCCGTACCGCGAGGCGATGAGTCGCGACGACGCGCTCGCGCTGATGCGGCGCGACGTCGGGACGGCGTTCTGTCCGCGCGCCTTCGCGGCGCTGGAGGACGTTCCGGAGTAGCAGACGTCCGTGCGTGGGACCATCGCGGCATGGGTCCCACGCCGGCCGAGCGTCTCGCCGAGGAGCTGCGCCCCGCGATCGGCGACGCGCGCGTGCTGGCCGCGATCGCCGCCGTGCCGCGCGAGGCGTTCGTGCCGGACGAGCTGCGCGAGCGCGCGTACGACAACGTCGCGCTGCCGATCGGACAGGGGCAGACGATCTCGCAGCCGCTCGTCGTCGCGCGGATGGTCGAGCTGCTGCGACTCGACCCGCTCGACCGCGTGCTCGACGTCGGCACGGGCTCCGGTTACCACGCAGCCGTGCTGGCCCAGCTCGTGCGCCATGTGTGGACGATCGAGCGGCTGCCGCGGCTCAGCGAGCGGGCGCACGCGAACCTGCGCGCGGCCGGCGCCGAAAACGTGACGACGGTGGTCGGCGACGGCTCGCGGGGCCTGCCCGAGCAGGCGCCGTTCGACGCGGTCAACGTGGCCGCCGCAGCGTGGCCGGAGATCCCGCCGGCGCTGGAGGCGCAGCTCGCGCCCGGCGGACGGCTGATGGCACCGGTCGGCGCGAGCGGCCAACAGCTCGTGCTGGTCGAGCGCGAGCAGGATGGCGACAGCGGCCTGCGGCGCACAGCGCTGGATCCAGTGCGCTTCGTGCCGTTGATCGAGGGCTGAGACCGTCCTGTCCTGTGGCCGCAGGACGACCACAAGGCAGGACGGCGGTCGGAAGCCTCAGCCCACGCCGTCGCCGAGCCGGCGGCGCATGACCTCGATCGCCTCCGGATTGGCGTCGACCAGCACGTAGCGGCGCCCGAGCCGAGCGGCGACCGCGCCGAGCGTGCCGGAGCCGGCGAAGAAGTCGAGGCACCAACCGTCCGGCCGGCACGAGGCGGCGACCATCCGCCGCACGACCCCCTCCGGCTTCTGCGTCGGGTAGCCGGTTTTCTCGGCGCTGTTCGTCGGCACGATCGTGTGCCACCAGACGTCGGTCGGGCGCTTGCCCTTGGCCGCTTTCTCCGGCGTCACGAGCCCCGGCGCCATGTACGGCTCGCGGTCGACGGCCTCCGCGTCGAAGTGGTGCGCGCCGGGCGTCTTGACGTAGACGAGGATCGTGTCGTGTTTCGCCGGCCAGCGAGTGCGCGGCTTGCCGCCGTAGTCGTAGGCCCAGACGATCTCGTTGAGGAACGCGTCGCGGCCGAACAGCTCGTCGAGCAGCAGCTTGCAGTAGTGCGCCTCGCGGTAGTCGATGTGGAAGTAGAGCGTGCCGTGAGGGGCCAGCAGGCGGTGGGCGTGCTCCAGCCGCGGCGCGAGGAAGCCGAGATAGTCGCCGAAGCTGTCCTGGTAGGCGAGCGCCTGCAGCAGCTCGCTACGGTAGCGGCGGCCGCCGAAGCCGGTGCGGTCGCCCGCTTCGTCCTCACCCGCCGGCGTCGTCGAGAGCGTGCGGCGCTGCTGCGGACGGCCGGTGTTGAACGGCGGATCGAGGTAGACGACGTCGAACGCCTCGTCCGGCAGGCGTGGCAGGACGCCGAGGTTCTCGCCCTCGATCACGAGGTCCTCGCCGTCCAGCTCGACACTCTCCGGCAGCTCGTCGCATCTCAGCACGCGCATCGTGGCGCGAGACGGTACTCCGGACTCCAGCTCGCTGTGCCCTGTGCTTGACTCAGGCGCCGTGGACGAGCTGCCGATCCTGCCGTTCGCCTCCGCCGCCGCCTTCGAGGCGTGGCTGGAGGCGGAGCATGCGCAGGCGCCCGGGCTGTGGCTCAAGATCGCCAAGAAGGACTCCGGGGTCGCGACCGTCACGTACGCCGAGGCGCTCGACGCGGCGCTCTGCTTCGGCTGGATCGACGGACTGAGGCGCGGCTTCGACGAGCGCTTCTTCCTGCAGCGCTTCACGCCGCGTCGGCGCCGCAGTAAGTGGTCGAAGATCAATACCGAGCACGTCGCACGGCTCGAGGCGGCCGCCCGCATGCGTCCCGCCGGCCTCGCGGAGGTCGAGGCGGCGAAAGCCGACGGGCGCTGGGCGGCGGCCTACGAAGGCCAGCGCGCGGTGACGGTGCCGGACGACCTGCAGGCCGCGCTCGACGCCAACCCGGCGGCGGCAACGTTCTTCGCCACGCTCAGGGGCGCCAACCGCTACGCGGTCCTCTACCGCGTGCAGGACGCCAAGCGCGCGGAGACACGGGCGCGACGGATCGCGACGTTCGTCGAGATGCTCGCGCGCGGCGAGACGCTGCACTGATCAGACGAGCGTGGCGCGCACGGCCTCGGCGACCGCCTCGGGCGTCATGCCCAGCTCGCGCATGACCGTGCCGCCGGGCGCCGAGGCGCCGAACCGCTCGATCGACACGGCGCGGTCGACCCAGCGCTCCCAGCCCATTGAGATGCCGGCCTCGACCGAGACCGAGGGCAGGCCGCGCGGCAGGACGCTGTCGCGGTAGGCGGTGTCCTGGGCGGCAAACAGCTCCCAGCTCGGCATCGCGACGACGCGGACGGCGACGCCGTCGGCTGCAAGCAGGTCGCGCGCCTCCAGCGCGAGCGAGACCTCCGAGCCGGTCCCGACGATCGTGGCAGCCGCGTCGTCAGCGTCGATGAGCACGTACGCGCCGCGCACAAGGTCCTCTGCCGGCGCCCCGGCCGAGCGGTCGAGCACCGGCAGGTTCTGACGGCTGAGGATCAGCACGGCGGGGCCGTCGAGCTCCTCGACCATCACGCGCCAGGCGACGGCCGTCTCGTTCGCGTCGCTCGGGCGGATCACGGTCAGACCCGGGATCGCGCGCAGCGCGGCGAGGTGCTCGACCGGCTGGTGCGTCGGGCCGTCCTCGCCGAGCGCGACCGAGTCGTGCGAGAAGACCCACAGCACCGGGATGTTCATCAGCGCGGACAGGCGGATCGCCGGGCGCATGTAGTCGGCGAACTGCAGGAACGTCGCGCCGTGCGGCTTGACGATCCCGCCGTGGAGGCACATGCCGTTGACGGCAGAGCCCATCGCGTGCTCGCGGATGCCCCAGAAGATGTTGCGCGCACTGTGCTCGCGGCTGTAGGCGGGCTCGCCCTTTATGCCCGTCTTGACGCTCTCGTTGAGGTCTGCCGAGCCGCCGAGCATCGTCGGCAGGTACGGCGCGATCGCCTGCAGCGCCTCGCCGCTCGCGGCGCGAGTGGCCAGTGACGTGCCCACCTCGTACGTCGGCAGCGCCGCGCCGATGCCGGGCAGCGGACGGCCGGCCCAGGCGGCGTCCCACTCCGTCGCGCGTGCAGGATCGGCGTCCTGCCAGGCACGGAAGCGCTGCTCCCACTCGCGCTGGGCGACCGCGCCGCGCTCGACCGCGCCGAAGCGCTCGACGACGCCGTCGGGCACGACGAAATGGGCGTCCGGATCCCAGCCGAGCGCCTCCTTCGTGGCGCGCACCTCGCCCTCGCCGAGCGCCGCGCCGTGCGTGCCGGCCGTGCCGGCCTTGTTCGGCGAGCCGTAGCCGATCGTCGAGCGCACGCGGATCAGCGACGGACGCTCGGTCTCCATCTGCGCGGCGGCGATCGTCGTGCGCAGCGCGTCGAGGTCGTTGGCGTCGTCGACGTGCTGGACGTGCCAGCCGTAGGCGGTGAAGCGCGCCTCGACGTCCTCCGTGTCGAAGCTCAGCGCCGTGTCGCCGTCGATCGAGATGTGGTTGTCGTCGTAGAGGAAGACGAGATGGCCGAGGCCGAGGTGCCCGGCGAGCGAGGCCGCCTCGGAGGCGACGCCCTCCATCAGGTCGCCGTCCGAGCAGATCCCGTAGATGCGGTGGTCCATCACCTCGGCGCCGTAGCGCTCGCGCAGGAAGCGCTCGGCCATCGCCATCCCGACCGCGTTGGCGAAGCCCTGGCCGAGCGGGCCGGTGGTCGTCTCGACGCCCGGCGTGTGGTGCACCTCCGGGTGGCCCGGCGTGCGCGACTCCCACTGCCGGAACGCCTTGATGTCGTCGATCGTGACGTCGTAGCCGGAGAGGTGGAGCGCCGCGTACAGCAGCATCGAGCCGTGTCCGGCCGACAGCACGAAGCGGTCGCGGTCGGGCCAATGCGGGTCGCGCGGGTTGTGGCGCATCACCTCCGCGAACAGCACGAACGCGGCGGGCGCCATGCCCATCGGCATGCCCGGATGGCCACTGTTCGCCTGCTGGACGGCGTCCATCGCAAGCGTGCGGATCGTGTCGACGGCGAGCCGGTCGAGCTCGACCTGGGAGGCGGAGGCGGTCATGGCTGCGCAGAGTATCCGCAATGACCGGGTGGTCACCGTGAGAACGGTCGATGACGCCTTGATGAACGAAGCCGTCTAATCTCGTCGCACCCGGCAACCACTCAGGAGAGGGTGCAGATGGCCGATGTGATGGCCGAGGCCGTGCGCACGCCAGACGAGCGCTTCACTGGCCTGCCCGACTTCCCGTACGAGCCTCACTATCGAGAGCTCGACGGACTGCGGCTCGCGCACCTCGACGAGGGCGACGGGCCGGCCGTGCTGCTGGTGCACGGCGAGCCGACCTGGTCCTACCTGTGGCGCCACGCGATCCCGCCGCTGCGCGACGCCGGCTACCGCTGCGTCGTGCCCGACCACGCCGGCTTCGGGCGCTCGGACAAGCCGGTCGACTTCGACTGGTACTCCTACGACCGTCACGTCGCGAACCTCGCCGACCTCGCCGAGCGGCTCGACCTGCGCGACGCGACCGTCGTCGTGCACGACTGGGGCGGGCCGATCGGGCTGCGGCTCGCCGTCGAGGCGCCCGAGCGGATCGGGCGGATCGTCGTGATGGACACCGGCCTGTTCACGGGGAAACAGAAGATGAGCCCCGCGTGGGAGGCCTTCCGCGACTTCGTCGAGCGCACGGAGGACCTGCCGATCGGGATGCTCGTGCGCGGCGCCTGCCACAGCGACCCGGGCGACGCGGTGATCGCCGCGTACGAGGCGCCGTTCCCCAACCCGGCCTCGAAGGCCGGGGCACGTGCGTTCCCGCTGATGATCCCCCGCACGCCCGACGCGCCCGGCGCAGCGGCGGGTCAGCAGGTGCTCGACGCGCTCGGAGCCGACGCCCGCCCGAAGCTCGTGCTGTGGGCCGACAGCGACCCGATCATCTCGCTGGAGACTGGCCACCGCTTCGCCGCGGCGATCGGCAGCGAGGTCGCACACGTGATCCCGGATGCCGGCCACTTCCTGCAAGAGGACCAGGGCGCTCTGATCGGCCGGCTGATTGCGGAATGGCTCGGATGAGCGCGCTGACGAGCACCACGGACCCGGGGTTTGCCTTGCGCTTCTTCGACGCCGGCAACCAACTCGCGGCGATCCGCGCGTTGAAGCCGATCATGCTCGACCAGCTCGCACTGCACCGCGGGCTGCAGGTGCTCGAGGTCGGCTGCGGCGCCGGCGACGACGTGCGCACGATCGCTCGGCGGGTGGGCGCCGAGGGCAACGTGCTCGGGATCGACGCGTCGGCCTCGATCGTCGCCGAGGCGTCCCGGCGCACGGACGGCCGCAACCTGCCCGTGCGCTACCGCGTCGGCGACGCGCTCGCGCTCGACCTGCCGGACGCATGCGTCGATCGCTGCCGTGCCGAGCGGCTGCTGATGCACGTCAACGGCGCACCCGCGACGGTCGTCGGCGAGCTGGCACGCGTGCTGCGGCCCGGAGGGCGCGCAGTCGTCTTCGACTTCGACTGGGACGCGCTCGTGATCGACGGAGCCGAACGCGAGCTGACGCGCCGGATCGTGCGCAGCTACAGCGACGGCGTGCCGAACGGCTGGGTCGGACGAGCGCTGCCGCGCCTGCTTCGCGACGCCGGCCTGACCGAGATCAACGTGATCCCGCACGCCGTCGACATCCCGTTCGACTTCTTCGGCTGGGTGCTCTCCGGCCACCTGGACGCGGCGCTGGCGGCGGGAACGTACGCCCCGGAGGAGCTGATCCGCTGGTGGGACGAGCTCGACGCCGCCCACGAGCACGGGTGCTTCTTCGCCGCCATCCTCGGATTCGTGGTGACCGGCACGAAGCCGCGACAGAACGACGCCGGCACCCGCTAGCCTCGAACGATGCCGACGTTCGAGCACGACGGCCAGCGGATCGCCTATACCGTCTACGGCGAGGGGCCGCGCGCGGTGCTGCTGCTGCCGGGGCTGCTGCTCTCGCAGCGGATGCAGCAGCCGCTCGCCGAGGCGCTCGCAGCGCGCGGCAGCCGCGTGATCCTGATGGACCCGCTCGGGCACGGCGCCTCCGACCGCCCGCGTGACATGTGGCGCTACTCGATGTCGACGTTCGGCGCCCAGGCGGTCGCGCTGCTCGACCACCTGGAGATCCCCGAGGCGATCGTCGGCGGGACGTCGCTGGGCGCGAACGCGACGCTCGAGGTCGCCGCGGCGGCGCCGGAGCGGCTGCGCGGCATGCTGCTGGAGATGCCGGTGCTCGACAACGGGCTGCTCGGCAGCGCGCTCAGCTTCACGCCGCTGCTGGTGGCGCTGACGTTCGGGGAGCCCGTGATGCGCGTCGTGCAGCGGATCGCGCGGCTGGTGCCGCGGGCGCCGCTGCCGCTGCTCGGCGAGATCACGGCCGACTGGCTCTCGCAGGACCCCGGTCCGAGCGCGGCCGTGCTCCAAGGGCTGTTCTTCGGGCGGATCGCGCCGCACCGCGACATCCGCCGCACGTTCGAGGCGCCCGCGCTCGTGATCGGCCACCCGCGCGACCCGATCCATCCCTTCTCCGACGCGGGCATGCTCGCCGAGGAGCTGCCGAACGGCCGCCTGCTGAACGCCAGCTCGGTGATCGAGCTGCGCAGCCGCCCAGAGCGGCTGACGGGCGAGATCGCCGACTTCGTGGACGCCTGCTGGGCGCCGCGGGCAGCGCGGACGCGCCCGAAGACGGCGGCGCGCCGGCGCGCTCCGCGGCAGGCCAAGCAGCGCGCGTGGCCCGCCACGGCGTAGCGCGCGGCGGCGGACTTTCGCGGCGGACCGCCGCTGGACAGCAGTTTGGGAACCGCGCATGTCTTCAGGTCGATGCGACGATGCTCGGCGTCGGATGCGTTCCGCGGTCGCCATCGTCTTTGCCGTGCTCGCCGGTTCGCTCTTGAGCGCCGCGCCCTGCGTGGCGCGCACCCTGCCGGACGTGGGTGCGACGGACTTCGAGCAGGCGGTGCCGGCGGTGAGCTTCGGTGCGCCCGACCTCGCCCGCGCAGCCGGCGACGGCTGGCTGACGAGCGCGCCCCTGCGGGCGCCGCGGCGCTTCGACCTGCTCGGGATCCGCTGGGGCGGAGCCGGCGCGCGGGTCGAGCTGCGCGTGCGGCGCGCGGAGGGACGCTGGAGTCGCTGGATCGAGGCGCCGGGCGCCGAGCAGCCGCCCGCGCGGCGGACGGGCGCGACGCATTCGGCCGGGCCGGTCTGGACCGGCGGCGGAACGCGCTACCAGCTGCGCGCCACCGCGCCGCTTCGCCACGCGCGGATGCACTTCGTCGCCGTCGCACGCACGCCGCCAGCGGTCGTCGCACGATCCGCCGCCGGGGGACGGCCCGCGATCGTGCCGCGCTCGGCATGGGATCCGCACAACCAGTGCCGTCCGCGCATAACGCCGATCTACGGCCGCGTCGACTTCGGGATGGTCCACCACACCGTCTCGCTCAACGGCTACGGACCGAGTTCCACCCCCGCAATGGTGCTCGGGATCTGCCTCTTCCACCGCAACGGGAACGGCTGGAACGACATCGGCTACAACCTGCTCGTCGACCGCTACGGCACCGTCTTCGAGGGGCGTGCGGGCGGCGTCGACGCGCCGGTCATCGGCGCGCAGGCGCAGGGCTGGAACAGCGTCTCGACGGGCGTCGCCGCAATCGGGACGTTCTCCGGCTCAGCGCCGCCGTCCGCCGCACTGCACTCGATCGCACGGGTGCTCGCATGGAAACTCGGGCTCGCCGGCGTGCCCGCGACGGGCGCAATCGGCGAGGTCTCAATCGGCGGCGAACTGAACCGCTATCGCGAAGGGGCGCACGTCAGCTTCCAGCGACTCTCGGGGCACCGCGACGGCGACACCACTGAGTGCCCGGGGTCGGCCCTGCTCGCGCAGCTCCCGTCGCTGCGAATGCTGACCGCGCAGCTGCTGCCGACGCCGCGCGACCTGCTGACGATCTCGCCCGCCGTGGCGGTGCAGCCCGCGGGCGGGGTGCAGCTGACGGGCCGGCTGGCACGCGCCGACGGTAGCCGTCCGTCCGGGCGCGCCGTCGTGCTGCAGCAGTTGCTCGACGGCGTGTGGACCGACGTCGCCTCGGTCGCAACCGAGACCGACGGGATCTGGCTCGCCGAGCTGCCGCTCTCGGTCAGCGGCAAGGTGCGAGCGGTCGCGACGACGAGCGGGATCACCTCGCCGGCCGTGCCGATCGTCGTCCGCGCCGGCGTGCGTGCGCGACTGTCCTCGCGTCGCGCGCACCCGGGCGCGACGGTCGAGTTGACGGGCATGACGACGCCGCCGAAGGCCCGCGTGCGGGTGCTCGTGGAGCGCCGCGTCGACGACGGCTCGGGTCCCGGCGGACGACCGCGCTTCGCGCAGGTGCGCCTGCGCGTGCTGCCGACGGTCGAGGGCCGCTTTAGCGCGCCGCTGCGGCTGTCCGAGGCTGGCAGCTACCGCGTGACGGTTCGCACTCCGACTGATCGCGTGAACGCGGCCGGCGAATCGCGGCGACTGACGCTCGTCGTGGCGCGGGGCCGGTAGGGCTGCGGCGGAGCTGGTTACGGCCGCGGGGCCGGCGGGGTGGGTGGGATGGGTTCGACGATGTCGCGGCCGGTCGGACGCATCTGCTCGTCCAGCTCGAGCTGCCAGTAGTAGCGCGTGAATGTGCGGCCCGCGACGAACTCGCCGACGTGCGGCTCCGGCCGCTCGCCATTTGCCATCCGGGCGATCAGCTCGGGGTAGGTGCGCCCTGGCAGCGCGGCGTACATCGGCGCCGGGAAGGCACCGCCGAAGCGCGTGTTGACGTCGGTGATGCCGAGGCCGATCTCCTTGTCGCGGAACGCCTGCACGGTGCAAGGTCCGCGCACGCCGAGCGTCTCGACGACGGCGCGGCCGAGCTCGATCAGCTCCGGGTCGGCGATCGCGGCGCCCTTGATCGACTCGCCACCGCGCGACTCCAACATCGTGCGGGGGACGACGTTGAGGCAGCGCCCCTCGAGGTCCGACAGGCAGTCCATCGAGAACTCCGGCCCGTCCATCGCGCGCTGCACCATCGTCGGCTCCTTCACGTAGCGCACGAAGAAGGCGGCCTCCTCGGCGTCATGGGCGAGGTGGATCGAGCGAGCGCCGGAGCCACGCCGCGGCTTCACCATCACCGGGTAGGACGGCACGGTCACGCCCGGGAGAACGGTCGGCGGCGAAGGCAGGCCGTGGCTTGTGAGCAACTCGTGCGTCTCGTACTTGTCGTACGTCGCGCGAGCGATCTCGGGGTCCGGGACAAACGCCGGCAGGATCCCGTCGGCGCGCGCCTGCGCGAGCACCTCGATGTCGAGGTCGGTCAGCGGGACGACGGCGCCGACGTCATGCCGCGCACAGACCTCGGCGAGGAACGGGACGTAGCCGGGGTCGTCGATCCGCGGCGGCGCAACGCGGTGGTGCGCGGCGTACTGCGCGGGCGCGAGCGGGCTTGGGTCGGCCGCGACGACGGTCGTGTGCTGCGCAAACGCGGAGACGATGTCGTAGCGCTTGCCGACGCCGGTGAGGAGGACTGCCTTCGATCCAGTCACGCGCGCATCCTCCCGCCCGCGCCGGCCGACGCGGCGCTCACGTCCGCCATCCGCCCGTCTCGCCCTTGTAGAGGCCCTCACCCTTGAGGACGAGCTTCGCCGTGCGCGCGAGGATCCGCAGGTCGAGCAGCAACGTGCGGTGCTCGACGTACCAGAGGTCCAGCTCGATGCGCTCGGACCACGGCAGCGACGCGCGGCCGTTGATCTGCGCCCAGCCGGTGATGCCAGGCTTGACCCTCAGGCGACCGAGTTGGCGCTCGGTGTACTGGTCGACCTGCACCTGCACCGTGGGCCGGGGTCCGACGATCGACATCTCCCCGCGCACGACGTTCCAGAGGTTCGGCAGCTCGTCGAGCGACGTGCGCCGCAGGAAGGCGCCCATGCGCGTGATGCGGTCGTCGCCTTCGGCGATCGCGAGGCCGGCGCCGGTGAACTCGGCGCCGCTGACCATCGTGCGCAGCTTGTGGATCTCGAATTGGCGGCCGTCCTTGCCGACGCGCGTCTGGCGGTAGAGCGGGTGGCCGTGCGACTCGAAGCGAATCAGCAGCGCGGCGAGCGCGACGAGCGGGGCGCTGAGCAGCGTGCCGACCCCGCCGATCGCCAGATCGAGCGCACGCCGGGCGACGGCGCTCACCGCGTCCCCTCCGGCGGCGACCAGCCGGCCTCGGTGCCGTGACGGCTCCAATCCCACAGCCCGGCGGCGAGCGCCATCTGCGTGAGCACGTAGTAGCGGGCGACGAGGAACGGCCGCCACGGGAACCAGCGCGCGAGCGAGCCGGCGAACAGCACGAGGCCCTGCAGCACGACAGCGGCGAGGTAGGGCCAGCCCTGGTCGGCGAGCGCGAAGCTCGTGACGAGCAGGCCCAGATGCAGGAACGGCATCGCGTAGCGCAGCACGCGGTGGGACAGGATCATCAGCGCGTAGAGCGGGCCGTAGCCCTTCGGCGAGAGCATCCCGCCGCGCAGGACGATCGGCCAGCCGTGGCTCATCATGCGCCGCTTGCGCGCGAACTCGCCCTCGATCGAGGGGACCATCTTCTCGCTCGCGCGGGCGTCGGGTGCGTAGACCGCGCGCCAGCCGCGCTTGACCATGTTGAACGGGAACGAGAGGTCGTGGCCCATGATCGGGTCGACCTCGATGTACGCCTCGCGCCGGGTCGCGTAGATCGCGCCGTTGCCGCCCGTGACCGAAGCCAGGCGCGACTCGCGCGCTCGCAGCGCCATCTCGTAGCGCCAGTAGACGCCCTCCTGGTTCGTGCCGCCGTCGTTGACGAAGGAGACGTTCCCGCAGACGTAACCGACTCGCGAGTCGGTCAGCGGAGCGACAAGCCTGCGCAGCGCGTCGGGCTCCCAGAAGGCGTTCGCGTCGGAGAACGCGACGACCGCACCGCGGGCACGCCGCACGGCGGCGTCCTGCGCGCGGATCTTCCCTCCGCGCGGCAGCTCCAGCACGACGTCCGCCCCAGCCTCCCGCGCCCGCGCGGGCGTAGCGTCGGGTGACCCGTCGCACGCGACGATCAGCTCCACACGGTCGACCGGATAGTCGAGCGCGCGCATGTTCGCGACCTTCTCCCCGATCACCGCCTCCTCACGGTAGGCGGCCACGACGATCGAGACGGACGGCAGGCCGGCGTCGGACTGCAGCTCCGCCCCAACGACCCCCCGCTCGCCCCCGCCCCGCAGCCGCACAAGCAGCGCCAGCAGCAGGCCGTATCCGAGCTGCGTGTAGACGATCAACGCGGCGCAGAGCCAGAAGACGATCGCAAGCGCGAGCACGGCGGGGGATTCTGGCGGACTGGGGCCGTGTCCGCCGCGCCGTCCTCGGGTACGGTCGTGGCATGACCTACACCATCAAGAACCTGGCCGACGTCGAGGACATGGCGGTCAAGCACGGCTTCGGAGAGATCGGCGAGGCGCACTTCGCGCGCGGGGCGCTCGACGCGCAGGACACAGGCATCGCGTACCACGTGCTGCGACCCAACAAGCGGCAGGGCTTCGCGCATCGCCACGACGACGCGGAGGAGATCAACGTCGTCATCTCCGGCGGCGGGCGGGTGAAGCTGGACAACGAGGTCCAGGAGATCCGCGCGCTTGACGCGATTCGCATCTCACCGAAGGTGACGCGGCAGTTCGAGGCCGGGCCGGAGGGCATGACGTACGTCGTGATCGGCCCGCATCACGATCAGGATGGTGAGCTGATCCACGAGGGCTTCTGGGACGACTGAGCGTTGCGACTGTCCTGCCCTGTGGTCGCAGGACGACCACAGGGCAGGACGGTCGTCAGGCGAGGGAGCGGTAGAGCGCCAGGTGGCGCTCGGCGATCGCGTCCCACGCGTACGGTCCGTCGGCAGCCGTCCGCGCCGCGGTCGCGAGCCGGGCTCGGGCCGCGGGATCGGCGAGCAGGCGCGTCAGGGCGCTGTGCAGCGCTGCGGGATCGCCCGGGGGGACCAGCTCGGCGGCGCCGGTGGCGGCGACCTCGGGGAAGCCGCCGACCTCCGTCAGCAGCAGCGGCGAGCCGAACGCGAGCGCCGTGAAGAGGACGCCGGACTGGTCGATCTCGCGGTAGGGCAGCACGACGAGGTCGGCGCGGCGGAAGAAGGCGGGGATCTCCTCGTCGGTGACGAAGCGGGGGATGAAGCGGACGCCGGGCGGGGCGGCGGCGCGCAGCGGTTCGATGTCCATCTTGGGGAGGCCGACGACCCACAGCTCGGCGTCCTCGACGCCGGTCCACGCCTCCAGCAGCACGTCGATCCCCTTGTAGGGACGCATCAAACCGAAGCAGAGGACGACCGGCTTCTCCACCGCAGCGAGCTCCGGCGGCAGCGGACGCGGCGCGGGGGCGGCGGCCAGATGCGTGAACGCGCCGTGCGGGATCGCGTGCACCTTCGCCGGGTCGATCCCCAGCTCGTCGCGCAGCCGTGCCGCACCGTGCTCAGAGTGCACGACGACCGCGTCGACCCGCTCGTACAGGCGCCGCTGGGCGCGATACTGGACCCGCCCACCCCGCGGCTCGCGCGGGAGGATGTCGTGGGCGGTCAGCACGAGCGAGCGGCGCACCGCCGGCAGCAGGTGCACGTCGAGCGGCTGGACGGTCAGCCACTGGAAGTGCACGACGTCGGCCGCGCGCGCGTGGCGGGCGTAGCGGAGCATGTCCGGCACGTGCTGGGCGAGCTTCGCCGCGCGGCGTGCGCGGGAGCCGGCAGCTCCCGCCGCGATGCGGTAGAACGATTCGGTCGTCGCGTATCCGTCACCGCGCGGCACCGACCCGTACGCGAAGCGGCTCGTCACCAGCTCGACGTCCGCCCCGGCGCGCGCGAGCGCCCCGCAGAGGGCATGGTCGTAGGGTGGCGTGAAGGCCGACGGGTCGACGACCTGGACGCGCAGCGCACGCGAGGACATTCCCGGCATCATCCCGGAGCGACCCGTCATGAACCCGTCATGAGCATCGAGATCTCCTATTGCGTCGTGAACACCGAGCAGCGCGAGCTGCTGGGCCGCTGCCTCGACGCGATCGCGCGGGAGCAGGCAACGCTGCCGTTCGAGACCGAGGTGCTCGTGCTCGACAACGCCTCGCGCGACGGCTCCGTCGGCGTCGCCCGCGCGCATCCGGTCACGACCGAGCTGATCCGTCGCGAGCAGCGGCGCGGCAAGGCCGAGAACGACAGCGCGCTGATGCAGCGCTCGCGAGGTCGCTATTGCCTGCTGCTGAACGAGGACTCCGAGCTGCTGCCGGGCGCGACGCTCGCGCTCCATACCGCGCTCGATACGCGCGAGGGGGTGGGCGCGGCCGGCGCAAAGCTGCTGCGGCCCGACCACCGCCAGCAGCCCTCCGCCTGGCGCTTCCCGACCCCGGCGACCGCGCTCGCCGGCGCGCTCCTGCTGCACAAGCGCTTCACGGTGCAGAGCACCGGCGCGGAGACGCGCGGCGTCGACTGGGCGCAGTCGGCGGCGCTGCTCGTGCGGCGCGAGGCGGCGCAGCGGATCGGCTGGATGGACCCGGCCTTCTTCGTCTACTCCGACGAGGTCGACTTCTGCAAGCGCCTGCGCGACGCCGGCTGGGACGTGCTCTACGTGCCCGGCGCCGAGGCGATCCACCACGAGCAGCTGTCGACCGGCAGCGTCCCGACGCGCCGCATCGTCGAACTGTCGCGCAACCGCGACCGCTACATGCGCAAGCACCACTCGCGGCTCTCCGCCATGCTCGTGCGCTGGCTCACCGCCTGGACGTACGCGCTGCGCGCACTCGCCGCCTACGCTCTTCCCGGCCACGACCCGCAGCGCTACTGGCAGCACGTGCGTGCAACGCTGCACCCAGACCGCGGCGAGGGCCTGCGCGAGGCAGCCGCGGACTACAACGCCGGCGGCCACCGTCTGTAGCGGTCGGTCGGTGCGCGACAGGCTAGGCGGCGGGCGCGCGCCGCGGGCGCAGGCGCGCCGCCAGCGCGCGCAACTGGGTGCGCTCCTCCGGCCGGAAGAAGCCGGTCAGCGCGAGCGCGAGCGGGAGCGCGAGTGCGAGCATGGCGCGGCTGACGAAACCGACCGCCCCGTCGGTCGGCAGCAGCAGCTCGCCGGCGCCCGCGCCGCCGCCGAGCACGAGCGCGAGCTGAGCGATCCGCTGCCACTCGAAGTCGACGCGGAAGAGGCGGCGGGTAAGCAGGCGCATGACGACGAGCATCGCGACGTACGCGCCGGCGAGCGCGAGGCCGGCGCCGGCGATCCCGAGCGAGGGCGTCAGCACGATCAGCAGCACGACGTTGACGGCGAGGCCGGTCGCGGCGGCGGGGAAGTTGCGCGTGGTGACCTCGGCACGGCCGGCGATCACGACGAAGATCACGAAGAGGCCGTAGAGCGACCAGCCGAGCGCCAGCCACGGCAGCGCCGTGTGCGCCTCGAAGTAGGCGGGCGCTGCGAGCAGCTTCGTGAACCAGCGGCCGAGCAGCAGCAGGCCGGCGACCGCCCAGCCGGTGACGAAGAGGTAGTAGGTCGCGACGAACGCGTAGAAGCGCGCGGCCTGCTCGTCGTCCTTGATCGAGTAGGCGAGCGGCGGCCAGGAGTACTGGAAGGCGCGCGCGATGAAGGCCGTGACGCCCGCGAGCTTGACGGCGATCGAGTAGACACCGGCGGTCGCGGCGCCGTAGCGGTGGAAGAGGTAGTAGCGGTCGACGAGGTTGAGCGCGTACACCGACGCGTCAGCCGGCACCGTCGGCAGCCCGAAGCGCAGCAGCCGCTGGAGCGGGTGCAGGTCCGGGTGATCGGCACCGCCGCGGCGCGGCAGCAGGCGGGCGCGCATCGAGAACCACAGCCCGAGCAGCACGAGCGTCGAGGCGCCGTAGTTGCCCAGCAGCAGGCCGCGCGCCTGCTGGTCACGCGCGACCACGAGGACAACCGTGAATGAGATCGTCAGCAGCACGTTCGCGAGCGTCGTGGCCGCATAGGCGCGCGCGCGCTCGTCGACGCGCAGCAGCGAGTAGGCCAGCTCGAGGTTCGTGAACGTCCAGAGCCCGAGCACCGCGATCAGGAAGATCGTCGTGTCGCGGAAGCCGAGCACCAGCTCCGACAGCGGGCCGGCGAGCAGCGCCAATGGGATCGCACAGGCCGTCGTCGCCGCCAGCAGGAAGCCGACCGCCCGGCGCGCGAGCGCGGCGCGGCGCTCCTGGTCCTCGTCGGCGTAGTGGTAGCGCACGAGCGCCTCCCCCACGCCCAGCCGCACCACGATGCTGAACAGCACGATCCCCGTCATCAGCAGCTCCGCGACGCCGTACTGCGCCTCCGCCACATGACGTGTGTAGACCGGCAGCAGCGCGACGGCGAAGATCTTCGAGACGACGTCGCCGACCTGATAGGCCGCCGTCGTCGTCAGCAGGCGTCGGAGCAAGCCGTGCACGGCGGGGGACGGTATCTGGCGGGGCGGGCAGCCGGACGTCCAGCTGCGGTCGGCTGCGCTGGCTGGGTGCGAGAGAATGGGTGGATGGAGTCGCTCAAGGGCAAGCTGCTGCTGGCGTCGCCGACGCTGCAGGACCCCAACTTTGCGCGCACGGTCGTGCTGGTCGCCGAGCACACGGAAGACGGCGCGATGGGGCTCGTGCTGAACCGGCCGGCGGAAGCGACGATCGGCGAGGCGGCGCCGGAGCTCGAACGGCTCGTCGACCGCACCGAGCCCCTCTACGTCGGCGGACCCGTCCAGCCGACGGCGGTGATCGTGCTCGCCGCGTTCGCCGACCCCAGCGCCGCCGGGCTGCTGATACGCGACCGCGTCGGCTTCCTCTCATCCGAACTCGACCTGCCCGACTCGCGCGCCGCGACCGAGCGCCTGCGCGTCTTCGCCGGCCACGCCGGCTGGGGCCCCGGCCAGCTCGACGACGAGCTCGAACGTGAAGACTGGATCGTCGAGGAGCCGCTGCCCGGCGAGCTCTTCAGCCCGGAGCCGGACGAGCTGTGGACGAGCGTGCTCGTGCGCAAGGGCGGAACGTTCGCGCTGGTGGCGCGGATGCCGCTGGATCCTTCGTTGAACTGAGTTGGGGTTGGCGACTACTGCGGCTGGAGCGGGTGAAGTGCCAGCCCGGCATGCGCTACTCCAGCCGGGCTGGATCCCACACGCGCAACAGCACCCCCCTCCCCAGCCGATCAGCGCACGCCACGACCCGCCGCCCCCGCCAGAGCCGAGCTCAGCGCGCTACCCCCGCGCCAGGATCACCCAGATCCGCCGGACCAGAGCCGCGGCTTCGAGATCGCCGTCACGCGCAAACTCGGCCAACTGCGGCAAACCGGTGTGGATCGCCACGCCGTCGCCGAGCTTCCAGGCGGCGATGACGGGCACGGCGGGCTCGGGGCCGGCGCTGGACAGCAGCTCCGCCGGTGGGGCGAAGGGCGCGAGCGTCTCGTAGGCGTCGTAGCCCGGGAACGATCCGCCGGTGGTGCCGAACAGCAGGAGCGACGGGTCGTCCTCGTCGATCGTCATCGTCGCGGGCACGTCGGGTTCCACCAGTGGCTGGCGCGGGCGGGCGCCGAGCGCGTCGGTGATGCGCGGTGAGGACGGATGCACGAGCGTGCCGCCGTCGAGTCGAACGCTGCGTCGCAGCGAGTCCGTGCCGAGCGACCAGACGCGGCCGCCGCGACGCACGTAGGTACGCAACAGCGAGCGCAGCCGGGGAGTGACCCAGCGCGTGTCGCCGGCGAGCACGACGGCGTTGTGGCCGATCAGCGCCGGTCCTTCGCCGGTCGCGAGCGCGGCGTCGGTGGTGAGGTCGTAGCGCAGCAGGTTCGCGTCGAGGAAGTCCAGCAGAGCGCCCTCGTGGGCGTCGAGGCCGGCGGGCCAGCCGGCGACGAACGGCCGCGCGAGACGGACGCTGGAGCGTGGTCCGCCGTCGAGCGTGTTGGGGATCCCGTCGCCGTCGTCGTCGACGAGGTTGCTGCCCTGCCAGCCGATCGCGGGCAGCACGACGAGCACGGCCCGCGGCTTGGCAGTGCGCACCACCACAGGAACGCTCGTGCGGTGCTCACCGCTGACGAGCGTCACGACGTGCAGGCCGGACTGGCCGCGCGGCACGCGCACCCGCAGGCGCGCACCGTGCGCGCGGCCGTGGGCGAGCACCTTCGGGTCGCCGAGCCGCCGCAGCGCCCAGTCGTACGGCTTGCCGCGCGCGTCGACGAACACGACGCCGACGTTCCCCGCCTCGACCGGCACGAGCGGCGGGACGGCCGCCAGGTAGCGAACCGTCACCCCGGCGCGGCCCGGCACGGCCCAGGGCCGACCGTCCTTCGGCGGCGGACGGCGCGGGAACGTGCCGGCGTTGCCGGAGCGGTCGGCCACCAGCAGGCCCATCAGGTAGGTGCCGGCCGGGGCCGGCTCGCCTTCGAGCGTGCCGTCCCAGGTCGTCGTCTCAGCGTGCGCGGGGATCGTGAGCTGCCCGACCTTGCGCGGCGGCGTGACGTCGGTGCGCCAGATCACCAGGCGCGCGCGGCGGCCCTCGGTGCCGCGCACGTGCACGGTCACGGCATCGACGCCGTCCTGCGGCAGGAACGCGGGACCGGTGTCGGCGCGCGGCTCGACCGCAGTGACGCGCGGACGCGGCGGACCGGTGTCGACCTGGATCGTCTGCGCGAGGTCGATCGTGCGGCCCTGATGGATCAGCGCGACGCGCACGCGGTACGTGCCGTCGGGCACGACCGCTCCGCTCGACGTGCGTCCGTCCCACCAACGCGTGATGCGCGTGCGGGCAGGCAGGTGGTAGCCGTCGAGCAGCGTGCGCACGATGTCGCCCTCGCCGTCGACGATCGAGACGCTGACGTCATCGCTGTGGACGATCCAGAAGGAGATCTTCGCTTTCTGGACACGCGCATCCGGCGAGGGCGAGAAGACCGCGTAGATGTGCGGGCGCACCACCAGCGGCGGCGCGCTCTTGAGCTTCTGCGTGACCACGAATGCGCCGAGCGTCGCGAGCACGAGCAGGCCGAAGACGATGCGGGCGGCGCGGGTCATGACCGCACACCCGCCGCGTTGAACGGCACCAGCGCAACGTTCGGGACCTCGAAGTCGTGGAAGGCGTCCAGCCCGTGCGGGTCGTCGCGGCAGAGCGCGACCCGGATCGAGCCGCCGTGGCAGACGACGAGCGCCGGCAGCGGTCCGGCCACCTCGATCTCCGCGAGCGCCTCCAGCACGCGCCCCTGCTGCTCTACGAGCGACTCGCCCTCGGGGAAGCGCCACGACGCCCCCCCGCGGCGCCAGGCGGCGTAGGGCTCAGGTTCGGCGGCAGCGACCTCGTCGAACAGGAAGCCCTCCCAGCGTCCGCGCCCGCCCTCGCGCAGGCGCGCGTCCAGCCGCGGCTCGAGGCCGATCCGCGCGCCGACGATCTCCGCCGTCTCGCATGCCCGCGACAGGTCGCTGGACCAGAGCGACGCGATCGGTGGCGAAAGCTCGGCGACCTGCTCCGCCAACTCGCGCGCCTGTTCCCGGCCGGTGTTGTTGAGCGGCGTGTCGCGCTGACCCTGGAAGCGCAGCGGCGGGCGGTTGTCGTCCGTCTCGCCGTGACGGGCGAGCAGGATCATCGGGCCGAGGGCTCCACCGTGTCGGCGCGCAGCCCGAGCCGCAGCGTCTCCAGCGACAGCACGTCGTCCGGGACGATGTTGCCGAGGTTGACCTCGTGCCCGAAGCGGCGCAGGAACCACACCTGCTGCTCTTTGCGCGGCGCCTCGAACAGGAGCCGCTCGACGGGCACCGCGTGGGCGATCTCGTCGATCAGCCCCATCCGCACCTCGCCGTCGGCGCGATAGATGCCGGCGGTGCCGCTCTCGCGCGCCTCGGCGATCACCTTCCAGGCGCCGGCCTCCAGCTCGCGCTCAATCTGCTCGACCCACACGTAGGGCGCCATGATGCGCGTGTCGTCCTTGCTGCCGACCTCGGAGAGGACCGTGAACTCCTCGGCGAGCCGCGTGATCAGCTCCAGCTTGCGCTCGTGCGGCAGCTCAATCGTGCCGTCGGAGATCTCGACGTGGCGCAGCTCCAGCTCACGCAGCCAGGCGACGAGCTGGTCGACGCGGTCCTGCGCGATCGCCAGCTCGGTGAGTGTCCCGCCGAGCACGACGGGGATCCCGTGGGTGCGGTAGCAGGCGAGCTTCGCCTGCAAGTTCTCCGTGACGATCGCGGTTCCCCAGCCGAGCTTGACGAGGTCCACCGCGTCGCCGGCGACCTCCACGAGGCTCTCGACTTGGGCGACCGAGAGGCCGTGGTCCATGACGTGCGTGATGCCCTGCTCGCGCGGCTTTCCGCAGCGCTGCGGAAGGTCGAGGAAGGGCGCCATCTACTGGCGGTCGGCGCCGACTGTCACGACGACCGTCTCGGGACAGGTGCCCGCGCCGGTGGAGCAGACGACCGCCTCGGTGTCGGGGTCGATCGCCTCGACGGCGTCGGAGGGCACGCCGAGCGTCTTGGCGACCTCGGCCGCCTCGGCCTCGTGGCCGCCGTAGTAGGAGACGACGGTGATCGGGCGGTCCTGGCTGGAGGCGTTCGTGACCGTCCCGCGCACGAAGCCGTCGGCGACGAGCTGGCTCGCAGCCGTGGCCGCGAGTCCCTCGCTGGGCGTGCCGTTGAGGACCGCGACGGTCGTCTGGCCGTGCGGCGGCGCGGCCGTCGTGCGCTGCTGGGTCTGGGTGGAGCCCGTGCTGCCGGCCGGCGTGCCGTTGCTCGGCGAGCCGTCGTCGCCGCCGGAGGTGAGCGCGATCACCGCGACGACCGCGACGACCAGCGCGCCGACGCCCGCGAGCGCGAACAGCAGCCCGCGGCGGGCGGGCGGTGCCTCGGGCGGCTGCGCACCGCCACTGCGCGGCGTGGCGCTCGGGGTGCGCTGGCGAAGCGGGGCGGCCGCTGCGGGGCGGGCGGAGCTGGAGCGCACCGGGCGCTGTCCGGGGCGTGCCGGTGGGCGGGCGCCTCCGGGACGGGCGGGAACGGCGGGACGCGCCGGCGGGCGAGCGGGCGGAACGAGGTCCTGACCCGCGGGGCGCTGCGGCGGGAGTGTGGCGGGCGGCACGCCGGCGTGGCCGTTGCCGGTGGCGGGAGCGGCCGGGGGTGCCTGCGAGGCGGCTGACGCGGCGGCAGCGGTCGCCGGCGTCAGGCTCGGCACGTCGACGGACGGAGGCGTGGCGCCGGGCAGTGGCGCGGGAGCGGCCGGGGCCGGCTGGGCGGCGGGCGCGGTCGGGTGGGCGCCGGGAACCGCCGGCACAGCGGCGGGAGCGCCAGGCTGAGCGCCGGGACCCGCCGGGCGAGCCGTGGGGGCGACCGGCTGAGCGCCGGGACCGGTGGGCTGAGCCGCGGGCGCGGCCGACGGGAGCGCCCCCGGAAGCGCGGTGCCGGGCGGCGACGCCGGCAGTGGGACCAGCACGGTCGCCGACGCGAGCGCCGGTCCCCCGACGCCCGCCGGAGCAGCCGGCAGCAGCGGCAGCTTCGACGGCGCGGAGGTGCGCGCGGGAACAGGCGCACCGGGCTGCCGGCCGAGCGGCCGCACGGCGGGCGGGCGCTGCACGGTGCCGGTCGCCTGTGCACGCGCGGCCGGCGCGTTGGCACGCCGCGCCAGCTCGAGCGCGCCCGCAAGGCGGCGCTCCACGTCGGCGAGGCGGTCATGCGCGTGAGCGCCCCACTCGCGCAGGCGCTTCAGCTCGCGCGCCTGGGCGAACAGCAGCAGCGCGAACAGCGCAAGGCCGATCGCCGCGGCAAAGCCGGCGTAGGCGCCAATGTCGTCGATGAACGTGTTGATGGAGAAGGCGTACGTCACGGCCATGGGGGAGCCGGGCAGTCTAGAGGCGCATCAGACGGGGTCCGCCGCGCCTGACGAGGGTACCCGGATGCCCGGAGCGGTCCGCGCCGCCGACAGCTGGGCGACCTTCGCGGCGAGCGCGGCAGCGTCCCCCTCGAGCACGAGCAGGTTGATCTCGCCGAAGGTCGCCTCGACCCAGGCGGGGTCGAGCGCCTCCCGCTCGGCGCGCACGATCTTGTCCGCTGGCGTCGGATGCGGACGCTCGTAGGCGTTGAAGAGCTCCTCATGAAACTTCTCGCCCGGCTTGGCGCCGACGATCTCGACCGCGATGTCCTTGTCGGGCTCCAGGCCCGAGAGGCGGATCATCGCGTGCGCGAGGTCGACGATCTTGACGGGATCGCCCATCTCCAGCACGAAGACCTCGCCGCTGAGGTCCGACAGCGAGCCCGAGCGGATGATCAGCTGGACCGCCTCCGGGATCGTCATGAAGTAGCGCTGCATGCGCGCGTCGGTCACGGTGACGGGGCCGCCGGCAGCGATCTGGCGGCGGAAGATCGGCACGACCGAGCCGGAGGAGCCGAGCACGTTGCCGAAGCGCACGGTCGCGTAGCGGGTGCCGGGGTGGCGCGCCGCGGCCGCTTCGACGGCCCACTCGGCGAGCGCCTTGGAGGCGCCCATCACGGTTGCCGGACTGACGGCCTTGTCGGTCGAGACGAGCACGAACGTGTCGACGCCGGTCTCGCCCGCGATGCGCGTGACGAGGCGCGTCGCGAGCGCGTTGTTGCGGACGGCCTCGACGGGGTTCTGCTCCATCATCCCGACGTGCTTATAGGCGGCCGCGTGGAACACGACGGTCGGCCGGTGCTCGGAGAAGACCTCGCGCATGCGCTCCTCCTCCTTGCAGTCGGCAAGGACGGGGACGGCGGTGCGCACATGGCGCTCGCCCTCCAGCTCACGTGTGATCTCGAAGAGGTTGTCCTCGGCGTGGTCGACGAGCACGAGGCGGCGCGGGCCGACGCGGGCGATCTGGCGACACAGCTCGCCGCCGATCGAGCCGCCGGCGCCGGTCACGAGCACGACCTGGTTGGCGAGGTAAGCGCCGACACGGTCCAGCTCCATCCGCACCGGCTCGCGGCCGAGCACGTCCTCTACCTGCAGCTCGCGCAGCTGGCGCATCACCTGCATGCCGCCGCCACTACCGTCCTGGAGCAGCTCGAAGACGGTCGGGAGCGTGCGGACCGGGATGCCGCGCGGGCGGCAGGCCGCCATCACACGGCCGCGCAGCGTGCCGGGCGCGGAGGGGATCGCGACGATCACCTCGTCGGGCTCGACGGTATCCAGCACGCGCTTGAGGTCCTCGTCGGAGGTCGTGCCGAGCACCTTCAGGTGGTGCTCGTCCTTCATCCCGCGCTTGCGCGGGTCGTCGTCGACGAAGCCGACGGGGCGCAGGCGCAGCTCGGGGTTGCGGATCAGCTCGCGCACGACGAGGCGGCCGCCGTCGCCGCCGCCGACCACGAGCACGCTGCGGGCGCCCTTCATCGCGCGAGGGCCGCGCGCCCGGCCCTCGAAGACGAGGTGCGTGAGAAAGCGCACGCCGGCGAGCAGGAACAGCGTCAGCAGCAGCCACATCGCAGCGACGCCGCTGGGCATCCCGACCGCCAGCTCGACCCCGTTGCGCGTCGGAATCTGAACCGGGTGCAGGACCGCGATCCCGCCGACGACGAGCACCGCCGCCACGACCACCGCGCGCAGCAGCTGCTCGTAGTCGCGCTGGCCGACGTAGGTCCACAGCCGCTGGTAGAGCCCGAACGCGGCGAACACGAGGATGCAGACCGGCACGACCCACAGCAGCGTCTCGTCGCGCAGCAGGTCGTAGCGCTTCGGAATGCCGTTGTCGAAGCGCAGCTCGAACGCGAGCATGTACGCAAGCCCAACCAGCCCGCCGTCGACGACGAGCTGGACGAGGGAGTGGCGGTGAACCGGGAAGGCTCCCGAGCGATACCACCGACGCATCGGGGGGATTCTACGGGGCCTTGGCTGTTTCGCCGAAGAGCCGGTGCAAAGTGGTGCTCAGCCGGTTGCCGGTGCTGTCAAAAGCCGTGTGAAGTCGCGCGGGTCGCGGCGGATGCGGTCGGTGCTGGACGCGGGCTGACGCTTGGCCACGACGATCTCGTCGGCGGAGCGCAGAAGGCGCAGGCGGCCTTCGGCGATGAGCTGCTCGTCGACGGCGCCGAGGCGGCCCTCGAAGGAGGAGAAGACGGGGGTGCCGAGGGCGACGGCCTCGCGGTTCATCGTGCCGCCGGCGGAGACGACGAGGTCGGCGTAGGCGATCAAGGACTGGGCGTCGATCGCTCGCTCGGGGATCAGGAAGCCGCCGGCCTCCGTCAGCTCGGCGCGCTGCTCGGGCGTGCGGGGCAGGACGACGGCTTGGGCATCGCTGTCGCGCAGCTTTGCCAGGACCGCGCCGAAGGTGTCGTGCTCGAAGCGGTGATAGAGCGAGACGGCCGGCGGCGTGCGCACGACGACGATCGGACGGGCGAGGTCGAGGCCGAGCTCGCCGAGCACCGCAGTGTCGGGCTCGAAGTCGGCGAGGTAGTACTCCTCCTTCAGCCCCGGGTACGGGCGCAGCTTCTTCCGCGCGCCGTAGCGCTCGAAGCGCTCTGGCGGGATCGCGTCGGGGACGACGACCGCCTGCGCGAGGCGGCAGTTGACATTGTGCTGGACGGTCGCCCACTCGTAGTCGAACGTCGTGGAGCAGGGGATCCGCAGCAGCGCGGCGGCGACGGTGACGTCGTTGGAGCCATGGCCGATCGCGAGGTCGAAGCGACGGCCGCGTGCCCAGCGCACGAGCGCGCCGGAGCGCTGCGCGAGGCCGAGGCCCTTGGCGGTGAGCTTCTCCCCACGGTGATGGCCGATCGCGGTGTGTGCGATCCCGAAGCGGTCGCACAGCGCAAGCGTCTGCGCGAAGTCGCGCGCGGTGACTTCGACCTCGTGCCCGTCGGCGCGCAGCACGTCGATGACGGGCCGCAGGACGAGCACGTGGGGGCTGTTGGTGAGGTCGATCCAGACGCGCATGGTCGGCGAAGTGTCCTGGATCGTGGTCGTCCTGCGACCACAGGGCAGGACGGTCGTCGGCTAGCGGCGGCTGGGCGAGGCGTCCGGGTCGGCGGACGGGATCGCGCCCTGCGGCTCAAGCGCGGTGCCGGTCCAGCGGTACGTCACGTCGGCGCTGCCGCCGGTCGGGCCGTCGATCCCGTCGCCGGGGCGGTAGAGGCTGTAGGTGAGCGTGATCGCGTCGTCCTGCTGGGCCGTGACGGCGATGTGGCCGCTGGCGGCCGTCGTGTCGGTGCCGATGAAGCGGTCGCCGACGAAGAAGAACGCCAGCTGGCTACCGGCGTTCTCGGCGCCGCGGCGGACGCCGATCAGCACCTTGAGCTGCTGGTCGGGATGGAAGTCGCGCTCGGTCAACGTCGCATAGCCGCGTGCTCCGAGCGTCTGCTCGGCGGTCAGCAGCGACAGCGGGGCGTTCGGGTCCGGCGGGGGCGTGACGGTCGTACCGGTGCCGGTCGTCGCGGTCGCCGGTGGCGTCGTCGCCGTCGTGGTCACTGTCCGCGTGACCGTGGTCGTCTGCGTCGCCGAGCTGGCGCGCTCGTCGTCGCCGCCGCATCCCGCCAGGGCAAGCAGCGCGAGGGCAGCGAGCGGCAGCGCGGGCGGGAGGCGGCGGCGGGACGGCACGAATCACTGCCTTCGCCATCGCGGCGTGTTTCCCTCCCGCAGCGCGTCGCGACGGTGCGCGCCGTTACGCTTGCGCGCTCGTGCTGATCCTCGCGTCCATCACCGAGCCGCTCGTGAACTTCGCCACGGACGTGGTCGACAAGCTCGGCCTCGGCGGCGTGTTCGTGCTGATGACGCTGGAGAGCGCGTGCATCCCGATCCCGTCGGAGGCGACGATGCTGTTCGCGGGCTTCAACGTCGCCAACGGCGAGTACTCGCTGCTCGCGGCGACGCTCGTGGGCGCGAGCGCGAACCTCGTCGGCTCGTGGATCGCCTACGCCGTCGGCTACTACGGGCGCGTCGAGCTGCTGGAGAAGCACGGCAAGAGACTGCACGTCTCGCCGAAGCAGCTCGAGCAGGCGGACCGCTGGTTCGAGCGCTGGGGCTCGGCCGCCGTCTTCTTCACGCGCATGATGCCGATCGTCCGCACGTTCATCTCGCTGCCGGCGGGCGTCGCACGGATGCCGCTGCTGCGCTTCTCGGTGCTGACGTTCCTCGGCTGCCTGCCGTGGGTCTTCCTGCTCACGTTCATCGGCAAGCAGGCCGGTGAGAACTGGACGGACTGGAAGGACAGCCTCCACTACGTCGACTACGCATTCGCCGCGCTGATCGTGGGCGCGATCGTCTTCTACGCGCTGCGCTGGCGGCGCAACCGCAACACGCCGACCGGCCGCGACTCCGAGCCGGCGGCCGACGTCTCCACGTGACCGGTTCGGCGCCGCCGCCGACACCGTTGCCGCTGGGCGAGGCGCTCGCCCTCGGCGTCCTGCACGGGCCGGCGGAGCTGCTGCCGATCTCCTCCTCGGGCCATGTCGCGATCGTGCCGTGGCTGGCCGGCTGGCGCTACTGCGAGCTGGACGCGGACCTGCGCAAGGCGTTCGAGGTGGCGCTGCACGCCGGCACCGCCGCGGCGCTGCTGATCGGCCTGCGCGAGGAGGTCGGCGAAGCGGCCCGTGGGCTCGACCGCCGGCGGCTGCAGCTGATCGTGCTGTCGTTCGCGCCCGCGGGCGCGCTTGCGTTCGCCTTGGAGAAGCCGATCGAGCGGCGCCTCGGCACGCCTGGGACCGTCGCCGCCGGGCTTGCGCTCGGCTCGCTCGCGATGGCGTGGGCCGACCGCCGGCCGCAGGTGCGCACGCGCGAGGAGGCGGGCGCTGCCGACGCGCTCGCGCTCGGGATTGCCCAGGCGTGCGCGCTGATCCCTGGCGTCTCGCGCAACGGCGCGACGCTCGCAGCGGCGCGCTGGCGGGGCTTCACGCGCGAGGACGCCAACGCCCTCTCGCGCCATGCGGCGCTGCCGCTGATCGCCGCTGCGACGGCGCTGAAGGGCGCGCGCCTGTGGCGACGCGGCCTGCCGCCGCACACGCGCACCGCGTTCGCGCTCGGCACCGGCGCCTCGTTCGCCTCCACGCTCGCCTCGACGTGGCTGATCCGCCAGGTCGAGCGCGACCGCTCGCTGGCCCCGTACGCGGCCTACCGGATCGGGCTCGCGGGGCTGATCGCGCGGCGGCTGCGGCGCGTGCACGAGCGCTGACGCGACTTAACCATCGTGGCGACG
The DNA here is from genome assembly GCA_963774115.1 of uncultured Actinomycetes bacterium. Taxonomy (GTDB): domain Bacteria; phylum Actinomycetota; class Thermoleophilia; order Solirubrobacterales; family Solirubrobacteraceae; genus Conexibacter. Next base: position 145,768 of record CAVZDN010000003.1, read on the forward strand.
CGCCGATCACCTGAGTGATCACGCCATGTCCGCTCACTTCGACACGCCGACCGCCCGCTCCGAGATAGCTCTCAGCTGCGTGATCCGCGGCGAGCACGGCGGCGTGCACTCGCTGGCGCACGTCAACGACGGACTCGGCGCGGCGCTGGAGGAGCGCGGGCACAGGATCCTGCGCAGTGAGCCGCGCGGCAGCCAGCTCGCCGTCGACTGCCCGACGATCACGCACTGCTGGCCGCCGGACTTCGCGCCCGGGTCGGAAGGGCCGACCGTGGCGATCCTGCCGTGGGAGGTCGGAGCGCCGCCGCGCGCCTGGCTCGACGCGGTGCGCGAACGCTGCGACCGCGTATGGGTCCCGAGCGCGTACGTGCGCGACGGCTACGTCACCGCCGGCATGCCGCCGGGGATCGTCGACGTGGTGCCGAACGGCGTCGAGCTCGACCGCTTCACGCCCGACGGCCCGGCCCGTATACCGGGCCCACCCACCCCATCCGCCGGCTGCACCTTCCTGTTCGTCGGCGGGACGATCTGGCGCAAGGGGATCGACGTGCTGCTCGCCGCCTGGCACCGCGCGTTCGAACCGGGCGACGACGTGCGCCTGATCGTCAAGGACTTCGGCGTTGAGAGCTCCTACCGCGGCCAGACGACTGGCGACGATGTGCGTGCACTGGCCGCGCGCGACGACGTGGCGCCGGTGATCTACCTCGACGAGGACCTGCCGGCGGCCGAGCTGCCGGCCCTCTACCGCGCGGCCGACGTGGTCGTGCTGCCCTACCGCGGCGAGGGCTTCTGCCTGCCGGCGCTGGAGGCGATGGCCTGCGGCGTACCGGTGATCCACACCGGCAACGGACCGACGGGCGAGTTCTGCCCGCCGGATGCCGGCTGGCCACTGCACGCGCGCCGCATCGAGTTCGAGGCGCGCACGTACGCCGGGCCGACCGCCGGGCCGGCGTGCGCATTGGAGCTCGATCCCGCCGACTTGGCACGGACACTGCGCGCGGCAGCCGGGTCTCCTGAGCAGCGGAGCCGCCGCGGCACTGCCGCCCGCCGCGCTGCCGAGCGATTGAGCTGGGACCACGCCGCGGAGGTCGCCGAGGCGCGCCTCGCGGAGCTTGCGCAGGCGACCCCGCCGCGCTGGGCGCGTGCGATCGTGCCGCCGACGCTCGAGACGCGCGGGACCGCGGTGCTCTACGCGCCCGACTGGGGGCGCGCGGAGGTGTGGCAGCCGGTGCTGCGCGCCTGGACGGAGAGCTTCGCCGCCGAGGACGACGTCACGCTCGTTCTCGCGGCGCCTCCCGGAGAGCGCGACGCGGTGGCGGCCGAGTTGACCGCCTGCGTGGAGGCCGGCGGCCACGCCGGCGCAGCGCTGCCCGACCTGCTGCTGGACGAGCCGTCGCCGGGCCGTCTCGACGGACTGGTCGCGCGCTGCAATGTTGTCCTGCTGGACGCGACCCACGCCGGTCTGGCTCGCGAGCTGCTGACGCGCCGCTCGCTGCGCACGCTCGTCGCGGAGCCGGCCGCGCTCGCCGCCTTCGCCGCGCATCTGCACGGCGGACGGGGCCACGGCGCCCACGCCGCGGCCGCCTGACCGCGACGCGCACGAGCGCCCCGACCGGGGGAAGGGCCAGGGCGCTCGGCGTCCTCCCTCACCGCAGGATGTATGCGCGACGAGGGACACGGGGCGTCCAGCGGATCGGAGGGGTTGCGATCCGCGGAGGGCGCCTCCGGCGCGTGAGATTACTCAAAAACAACCGATCGGTGGGGAAATACACCATTATCGTGGCTGGTACCGAGGCGATCGGTTGGGCAGGGTGCCCTGGGAGATGCCGGGCCCCAACCCTCGCCTGACCATGCTCGGTCGCACATTGCGCAAGGCGCGACGCGATCTCGACCTCTCGCAAGACGCCCTCGCACGCCGTGCCGGCATGCACGCCAACCACGTCAGCGCGATCGAGCGCGGGACGAAGGACCTGCGCGCCTCCACCCTCCTGCGCCTGATCGAGGCGCTCGATCTGACGCCCGCCGAGCTCTTCACCCGCTTCGGCGACCAGAGCGGCCGCCAGCCCTCCTCGGGCTGAGGCGTTCAGCCCTGCGGCAGCCGCGAGCGCTGGACCTTGCCGGTCGGGTTGCGGGGGATCTCGTCGAGGAAGACGACGTCGCGGGGGAGCTTGTAGCGGGCGATGCGGGCGCGCAGGTGGGCGATCAGGTCCTCGGCGGTGAGCGTTGCGCCAGATGCGGGCACGACGTAGGCGCGCAGGCGCTGGCCGAAGTCGGCGTCCTCGACGCCGAAGACGGCGGCGTCGGCGACCGCGGGGTGGGTCGCGATCTCGTCTGCGACCTCCTGTGGAAAGACGTTCTCGCCGCCGGAGACGATCATGTCGTCCTCGCGGCCGTCGATGAAGAGGCGCCCGGCAGCGTCGAGGTGTCCGAGGTCGCCGGTGTTCATGCGCCCGTCGACGATCTCGCGCGAGCCGCCGCCGGTGTAGCCGTCGAAGACGAGGCCGCTGCCGAGGAAGACGTGCCCTGGCGTGCCGACCGGCGCCTCGCGGCGCTCGGCGTCGAGCACCTTCAGCGTCACGCCGCGCGGGGCGCGGCCGACCGTGCCGGGCGCGGCGCGCAGGTCCACCGGCGTCGCGATCGAGGCGAAGCCGGTCTCGGTCGAGCCGTAGAGGTCGAAGACGACGTCACCGAAGGCGTCCATGAAGGCGGTCGCAAGCTGCGGCGAGAGCGGCGCCGCCGCCGAGGAGACGGCGCGCAGCGAGGAGGTGTCGTGACGCGCCCGCTCCTCGGCCGGGACGTCGAGGATCCGCTGCAGCATCACGGGGACGCCGGCGAGGTGGGTGACGCGGTGCCTGGCGACGTCCGCGAGCACCGCGGCCGGGTCGAAGCGGCGCCGCAGCACGACAGGCGCCCCGAGCAGCAGCCCGAGGCCGAGGAAGGCCAACCCGAAGCCATGGAAGACCGGCGGGCCGATCAGGATCGGGTCGCCGGAGCGGAAGCGCAGCTCCTCGAGCAGGGTCGTCAGCGGGCCGAGCGCGGCAGAGGCGGAGGGTGCGCGCGGCGCGCCCTTCGGTGGACCGGTCGTGCCGGAGCTGAGGATGATCAGGCGGCCGGGTTCCTGCGGCAGCGGCGGTGGCGGGGCGCCGAGGGCGGCGAGCGAGTCGAGCGTGTGCACGGCCGGCGAGCCGGCGTCGCCCGCGGGATCGGCCGCGGCGGGCCGCTCGTCGCACCACGCCACCACTCGCGCGCCCTCGTAACCGGCCGCGTCGAGCACCGGCCCGAACTCCTCGTCGTGGACGATCGCGCCGAGCGCGTGTGGGCCGAGCGCCTGCGCGAGCTGGGGGCCGGGGAAGTCGGTGTTCAGCAGCAGCAGGTCGGCGCCGAGCCGCGAGGCCGTCAGCATCGCCTCGACGAAGCCGCGGTGATTGCGGCACATCACGCCCAACGAGCGGTCCGGACCGACGCCGTGGGCGGCGCGCAGGCCGGCGGCGATGCGCGCCGCACGCGCGTCCAGCTCGGCGAACGTGAGCGAGCCGCGCTCGTCAATCACGGCAAGACCGTTCGGGTTGCGCGCGGCGCTCAGCGCGCAGCCGCCAGCCGCGCCCATGCCGTACGCGCGGACCGCACGGATCGCGCCCGGCAGACGGCTCGGCGGGATCGGTCGCAATGCACCCGCGCCGCGAAGGGCGCGCAGCGCTGGCAGCGCGAGACCGATGAGAGCGCGGTCAGCCATCGCCGTGCATGCGCGCATAGCGGCGCACGATCGCCTCGCTCGGGCGACGCGCGAGCGCTATCAGCGCGGCGGTCGACGCCCACCATGGCGCGATCGACGGTGGGCGGTCGACGATCGCGCGGGCGATCAGGCCGGCGGCCTCGTCGGGAGTCATGCCGGGCACGAGCTTGAAGTCGTCGGTCGGCGCGCTCATGCGCGTGTGCACGAGCGCCATGTAGAGGGCGGTCGCCGTGACGCCGTCGCGGTGGGACTCGGCGGCGGCGCTGCGCAGCCACACGTCGAACGCCGCCTTCGAGGCCTGGTAGGCCGACCAGCGCGGCGTCGGCGGCAGCAGCACGCCGACGGTGGAGACGTTGACGACGTGGCCCGAGCCGCGCTCGCGCATCGCCGGCAGCAGCGCGAGCAGCAGCCGCACGGGGCCCAGGTAGTTGAGGTCGATCGTGCGTGTGAAGTCGTGAAAGCGGTCGTAGGAGCGGTCGATCGAGCGGCGGATCGACTTGCCGGCGTTGTTGACGACGACGTCGGGCACGCCGTGGTCGGCGACGATCCGCTCCACCAGCGCCGGGATGGCGTCGAGGTCGGTGAGATCAGCCGGGTAGGAGTACGCCTCCGCGCCGGCCGCGCGCAGCTCTTTCGCGAGCTCCTCCAGCAGGTCCGCCGAGCGCGCGAGCAGCAGGACCGTCGCTCCCGCGGCTGCGAGCTGCGTAGCGGCGGCGCGCCCGATTCCGTGCGAGGCGCCGGTGACGAGCACGAGCTTCCCGGCCACGGCAGCGCGCAGCGCCTCGGGGCTGGGCCGCCCACCCGGGTTGACGACGCGCGACGCGACCCGTCGCATTGCACCGCTGACCACGTTATGGTTTTGAATCTTGTTCAACTCGGATCGCGACCAGACTACATCCGAGCGCGACGTGCGCGTCGCGATCATCGGCGGCGGCCTCAGCGGGATCGGAGCCGCGATCATGTTGCGTCGCGCCGGCATCGACGACCTCGTCGTGCTGGAGCGCGCCGGCGACGTCGGCGGCACCTGGCGCGACAACACGTACCCGGGCTGCGCGTGCGACGTGCCCTCGGCGCTCTACTCGTTCACGTTCGCGCCGAACCCGCACTGGGGCCGCCTCTACGCGAGCCAGCCGGAGATCCGCGCCTATGCGATCGACGTCGCGCGCCGCCACGGCGTCATGCAGCAGGTCCAGACCGGCGCCGACGTGCAGTCGGCAGCGTGGGACGAGGCCGCCCAGCGCTGGCGCATCGAGACGACGAATGGGAACTTCAGCGCCCAGGCAGTCATCTCCGCGACCGGACCGTGGTCGGAGCCGGTGTTCCCGAGCGTGCCCGGCCTCGATGCCTTCGAGGGCCAGGTCTTCCACTCCTCGCGCTGGAACCACGACCACGACCTCGGCGGCGAGCGCGTCGCGGTGATCGGCACCGGCGCCTCGGCCGTCCAGTTCGTCCCGAAGATCCAGCCGCGCGCCAAGCAGGTCACGGTCTTCCAGCGCACCGCCCAGTGGGTGCTGCCGAAGGCCGACCGCCACATCAGCGCATTCGAGCAGGCGCTCTACCGCCGCGTGCCGCTGACGCAGCGGGCGCTGCGCGAAGCGATGTACTACGGCTTCGAGCTGGGCGGCGTCGCTCAACGCAACCCGCGCGCGATTGGCCCGCTCCAGCGGATCGCCGCGCGCCATCTGCGCCGCTCGGTGCCGGACCCCGCGCTGCGCGCCGCGCTGACACCCGACCATACGCTCGGGTGCAAGCGGATCCTCTTCTCCAACGAGTGGTACCGCGCGCTGTCGCAGCCGAACGTCGAGCTGGTGCCGCACGCCGTCACGGAGGTGCGCGCCGGCGGGCTCGTGGACGCCGACGGCGTCGAGCGCGCCGCTGACACGCTGATCCTCGGCACCGGCTTCACGATCACGGAGATGCCGATCGCCGAGCGCGTGCGAGGCCGCGACGGCCGCTCGCTCGACGAGGTCTGGGACGGCAGCCCGACCGGCTACCTCGGCACCGTCATGAGCGGCTTCCCGAACTTCTTCATGGTGCTGGGGCCGAACGTCGGCAACGGCCACACATCGGCGACGGTGCTGATCGAGATGCAGGTGAGCTTCGCGATCGAGACGCTCCAGCGGATGGAGCGCGACGGGCACGCCAGCGTGGACGTGCGCCCGGACGTGCAGGAAGCCTTCAACGTTGAGGTCCAGCGGCGCGTGCAGGGCACCGTCTGGAACGCCGGCGGCTGCCGCAGCTACTACCTCGACCGCAACGGCCGCAACAGCACGATCTTCCCTGGCTCGACGCTTGAGCTGCGCCGACGCATGCGCTTCGAGCCGTGCGACTACGAGCTGGTGCCGGTCGCCGCGCCTGCGCTCGCGCCGGCCTGACCGCGCCCGGCATCCACCGGGCGTAGCCCGTCAGGGTGCATACGGCGCCGATGCGCGCAGGAGACCACGCGCGCGCGGCGTACCCCACGTAACGGAGGACGCGACGTGCACCTCCGTCCTGTCGTCGTTTCGAGGAGGCCGTCAAGTGTCAGCTGCAAGCAGTGTCGAAGCGCCTGAGCCGCGCGGCGGTCCGGCGTACGCGGCGGAGATCATCGGCACGTTCCTGCTGGTCTTCTTCATTTGCGGATTCATCTCCGTCGGCTCGGCCGGCGGATTCGACCTCGCCGGGCTTGCGCTCGCGCATGCGTTCGCCCTGATGGTCCTCGTCTACGCGCTCGGCGGCACCTCTGGAGCGCACTTCAACCCGGCCGTCACAGCGGCGCTCTGGTCGATCAAGAAGATCTCGACGCCGAACGCGATCGCGTACGTGATCTGCCAGGCGATCGGCGGGATCCTCGCGGGGCTCGTCGTGCTGCTGCTGTTCAAGGACGTCGGCGACGCCGTCAACTACGGCGCGACGGCGATAAACGGCGATGTCCTGCACAACGGCTCGGTCTGGCTCGGCCTGATCGCCGAGGCGCTCGGGACGTTCATGCTGGTGTGGGCGATCATGGGCGTGGCCGTCAACCCACGCGGCGAGGCCGCGCTGGCCGGCCTCGCGATCGGCGGCGCGCTCGGCGTCGCGGTGATCGTCTTCGGCCCCGCCACCGGAGCCGGCCTGAACCCGGCCCGCTGGCTCGGCCCGGCGGTCGCCTCCGGCGAGTTCTCCGACGGCTGGATCTACGTGATCGGACCGGTGCTCGGCGCGCTCGCCGCCGCACTCGGTTACCGCGCGCTCGTGCTGGAGCAGCGCGGGCTCGCGCCGCAGCGCCCGAAGGACGAGCTCCCCGGCTAAGCACAGACCCGGCGGCGCTCGCTGTGAGCGCCGCCGGTCTCGCGGGAACGAGCCGCTCAGAACCTCGTTCTGAAAGCGGTTCTCAGTCGAAGACGGTGCCGGTGAGGTGGACGACGCCGCGGCTGGCGTCGAGCGCTACGTGGCCCTTGACCTTCAGGCCGGTCCCGTGGATGCCGGCGAAGCTGCCGGTGCCGCTGTCGATCGATGCGGTGCCGTTGATCGGCTCGAGCTCCGCCCCGGTGATGCTCACGATCGCGAGCCCGTGGCCGGTGACCGTGCCTTCCGCGGTGGTCACCGTGAAACGGACGGTGATGCCCCGTTCGGTGATTCTCGCCGTCAGCGTCATTTCGCCGTCGTAGGTGCCGGTTACGGTGCCTCGCTGCGTGTACTCCGTCGAGCTCTGCTTCGTGTCGAGCGTGAGCTGCGCGATCTCTTCGATCGGTCTGCCGGAGTCCACAGCGGGCTTCGGCTTTGGCTTCTCGTGCGTGGTCGCGGTGGTCGACGGCGTCGTGGGCGTCGTGGTGGTGATGGTCGACTGCGTCGTTGTCGGCGTCGTTGTCGTGGGTGTGGTCGTCGCAGGCGTCGATGTCGTGTGCGCGGGCCGCTTGGCAGGACGCGCTGTGGTTGTCGTCGCAGCCGTCTGTGTCGTCTGCGGGGCCGGCGCGGTCGCTTCCTGCCCCGCGATCTGGCCGCCGCCGCAGCCACTGGCCGCGAATGCGGTCACGACGAGGCACGCGAGCATGCGCGAAGGGGGGAAACGAAGTCGTTTCACCCCTACGCCCAGATCCAGAGACGCCGACGTATTCAAGACCACGTGCCAAGCGTATACCCCGCGTGCACGGGGCGTCTAGATCGTCCGGCTCAGGGCTCGATCGCCGCTTCGCGAATCGCGATCGCGACGGCGTGCGCGCGGCTGGATGCCTCAAGCTTGCGCATGACGTTGCGGACATGCGTGCGGACCGTGTGCGGGCTCAGCGACAGGGTGAGCGCCGCCTCCTCTGTCGAGCGGCCCTTGGCGACGAGCGCGAGTACGCGCAGCTCTGAGCTGGAGAGCGCGCTCGTGCGTCGTTGGCGCGTCGTGGCCGCGGCCGGGGACGGGATCGCGTCGGGCAGATCCCCCTCCGCTTCGCCGAACCACATCCCGCCCGCAGCGATCACGCGCATGGCGGCCGCCAGCTCGGCGATCGTGCGCCGCTTGCCGACGACGCCCGCGGCACCGGCGTGCATCGCCAGCGCGCCGTGCTCACCGCCTTCACCGTCCGCGTAGAGGACGATTGCGCTGCGGACGCGGCGCTCGAGCAGTCGCCGCATCAGTGACACTCCGTCGACGTCCGCCAGCACCGGCGAGACGAGCGCGATGTCGGGCTGGTGGCGCTGGACGAGCGCTTCGCCGCCCGCGCCGGTAGAGGCAACGCCGAGCACGTCGATGCCCTCGGGTGCCAGCAGCAGCGGCAAGCCTTCGCGAACGGTCGCGTGGGAGTCGACGACGACGACGCGCAGGGTCGCGTTCGCACCGACAGACGCAGCGTCGTACGACGCTGCGCCGCTGCTGTCGGCGGTGAGCAGCGGGCCCGAATCGGCTTCGAGGAAGGTCACGTGATCGCTCATTCGACGCTGTTCGCTCAACTCATCTGAACGTAACCGATTGCATCGGAAAAACCGTGCAAATTGCGGGAAACTTGGTTCGAGGAATTGCCTTCGATCGTCTGGATCCTGCCATCGGGAAGGACTTGCTCTACGAGCCCGACGTGCTCGTCGAAGACGATCAGATCGCCCGGGCGCGGCACTACCCCTGGTCCGTTCGGCATCGCGCGCCCGGCGCGCTGTGCCCATCCGTAGAGCGCGTCGACGGAGCCGAAGCCCTCGCCGTGATCGCCGAGCGGCGTGCCGGCCTGCCGGGCCGCCCACGAAACGAAGTACGCGCACCACGGACCGACCCCGCTGCCGGCCGTTGCCTGGCGATACACCGCGATCCGCGGGGAGTCGTTCGAGCCGGGCGGCTGCTCGGCCTGTCCGACCTCGGCGGCCGCGTTCGCGACGATCGCGGGACTGGCGGCGCCGAAAGGCGCTGCGACCGGAGCAGTGGGCATCGCGCCCTGCAGCAGGCTCGCGAAGGATGTCGACTCCGTCCGCCCGGCCATCGCTGCGGTGGCGAGCGGTGCGGCCGCGGCAGATGCCACGGCAGTAGGCGGCGGCGCGGGCGCAAGCGCACGATCGATCTGGTCGATGCGCGCAAGAGCGAGGGAGAGCGACATAGCCACCCTAGGTATTCGACCGCAGGCGCCGCGACTTGACCGCAAGCGTGCAGAGTCGGACGCAGAGCCGAGGCGGTCGGAGGCGAAATGGCCCCCGACCGCCCGGCTGCGTCGGTTCCCTCGATGGACCCGGCGTTGGTGCCGCGCCCCCGGCCGGCGTCCAGACCGGCCGGGAGGCGTGGCGATCGTTGCGGTTACCGCAGGAGCGAAAGAACGGCCTGCGGCGCCTGCTGCGCCTGCGCCAGCATGGAGGTGCCGGCCTGAACCAGGATCTGGTTCTTCGAGAACTTCACCATCTCGGCAGCCATGTCCACGTCGCGGATACGGCTCTCGGAGGCGGTCAGGTTCTCCTCGTAGGTCGACAGGTTGTTGAACGTGTGCTCGAGACGGTTCTGGACCGAACCGAACGTCGCGCGCTGAGCGGACACGCTGTCGATCGCCGCGTCGACGTCCGCGAGGACGGTCGAGGAGGTGATGTCGATCGTGCCGACCGCGCCGCCGAGGCTCACCGTCGAAACGGAGATGACCTCGCCGTCGTTGGCGCCCACCTGGAAGGTGATCGTCTGCGCCGAGTCGAGCAGGTGGATGTTGTTGAACTGAGCGGTGGTACCGATACGCTCGATCTCGCTGGTGAGCTGCGAGACCTCGGAGTTGATGGCCGCCTTGTCCGTCGTCGAGAGCGTGCCGTTGGAGTACTGCACGGCCAGCTCGCGAACGCGCTGGAGCATCGAGTGGACCTCGGTCAGCGAACCCTCCGCCGTCTGGACGAGCGAAATGCCGTCCTGGACGTTGCGGCCGGCCTGAGCGACGCCGCCGATCTGACCACGGAGCTTCTCGCTGATCGCGAGGCCCGCGGCGTCATCGGCTGCGCGGTTGATGCGGAAACCGGACGAGAGGCGCTCCATCGACTTCGCGACCTTGTCGCTGGTGCCGACGAGGTTACGGTGAGCGTTGAACGCCTCGACGTTCGTGTTGATACGAAGGGACATGCGATCTCCTTGATGTCGTCCCGAGGCGACTCCATGTCGCCCCTTGCTCCCCCCATGATCGGCGGGGGGCGAGAAAGCTTTAGTGCTTTCTACGCGGACTGCTCGGAGGCAGCAGCCTGCTGCGCCGCACGGGCGGCCCGCGCGGCGTGGTAGGCGCGCACGGCACGCAGCTCGGCGACGACGAGATGGCGCCAGACGACGACCGCGCAAGCCCAGGCGCCGACGTAGCCGGCGACACCCGCCATCAGGGCCCGCAGCAGGACGTCGGCGGTCGGGACGCCGGCTCGCCAGGACAGGACCGCCGCGATCAGGAACCCGCCAAGTCCGCCCCACGCCTTCGCGCGCGCGACCTGTGCGCCGGCACGCGGGTGGTTAGCGATGCTCGGAAGCTTCTCGGCGTCGCCCTTGGACGACGCGCCCTTCTTCGCCTTCTTCGCCTTCTCGTCGGACTTGGCCATCGGTCGCTCCTCCTACAGCTCGCCGTCGCGCGTGCGCTGACGGGCGATCCGCTCGCGTTCGAAGATGAAGCGGACGAGGCGCTGACGCTGTTCGCGGGCGAGCTCCTCGATCGCGAGCGCACGACCCCCGTCGTCGGCTTTGCGGGCGACGCGACCGCGTCCCTCGATCGAGGGCTCCCCGCCACCCACGTCGATTCGGAAGCAGACCTCGTCGCCGATCTCCAGCGTGTCGGGTCCCGCGGCGAGCACGCCGTTCCCGCTGACGTTGACGGTCAGCGACTCGACCCAGTCGCCGACGCTGCCGTCGGGTTGGATCGGCGCGAGCGCGAGCGGGCGCACGACCTGCACGCGCACGAAGTCGCGCCGCTGGACGACGTCGACGGCGCCGTCGAGGTGGAAGCGCACGAGGTCGTCCGTCGCAACGGTGCCGCGGCCCTCCAGGCAGACGAGACCGCGAGGGCCGGGGTACTCGATCGACATCGGGGCGACGGCGCCCTGCTGCAGCCGGCCGCGCGCGTCGAGCATCAGCACGAGTACGACCTCCGCCGGCGTGACACGGGTCACGCGGGCGCCGTAGCGGTCGAGGTTCGGCAGCACGAGCACGACGTCCTGCCGCAGCTCGGGCAACGGCGTCGGCGGTGGCGCCGTCGGACTGGTTGGGCCGGTGCTCATGGCAGCAGCCGCTCCGCGATCGCGGTGGGGTCGGCGAGGAGGATCGCACCCGGGAGCGCGTCGCCGGTGGTCAGGTAGGCGAGCGGGAGCCGCGTCGCGCAGGCGAGGTCGACGACGGCGCCGACCGCCTCCGCCGCATCTGTGTGAGTGAGCGCGATGCCGGTCGGGCGCAGTGCCGCGAGCCGCTCGTACAGCACGTGCGCGGCGTCGGGATCGATCGTGGCGGGCACCGTCAGCTGCGTCTCGTCGAGGCCGAGCGCTGCGAGCTGGCCGGCGAGTTCCGCGATCGCCGTCGGGTCGCTGGGGGACACGGCGGGCGTGTCGAGCACGACGAGCGCGTCGTGCGGCGCGCGCCGCAGCCGCGTCCGCGCCCCGGCAGCCGTGCCGACCGCGTGGACGTCGACGCCGAACGGCGCGAGCAGCCGCGTCAGCTCGGCGCAGCCGTCGTTCGAGCACAGCGTCACGACGACGACGGGAGTGGAGGCCCGCGCGTAGGCGACGGCGAGCGCGGCAACGGCATGCGTCTTGCCCGCGCCGGCGGGCCCGACGAACGCGACCGCCCTGCCGGCGCCGCGGCGCGGTGGCGACGTCGGGATGCGGCGCGCGAGAGCGCGAGCCGTCGCGGCGCGCAGGTCGCCGTCGGTGAAGGGAAGCTCGTGCGCGGCGGCGTCGGCGACGAGCTGCGCGGCAAGTTGCTCGGTGAGGCCTTGGGCAGCGAGCGTGGCTGTGAGCTGGGCGGGCGACCCCGGTGCGGCGTCGCCCTGCGGCGGCGCGTTGCGGCGCGCAGCCGGCTTGCGGGCCGGCGGCGGCGATGCGAGCGCGGCAGAGCGCACGGACTCGGCGAGCACGGCCAGCGGATCGCGGGCGGGTGCCGGCGGCTCCTCGACTGGAACGGGCGCCGGTTCCTCGACGGCCGGTGCGGCAGCGACTACCTGCTCAGCGGGGGCGGCCGCCGGCTCGGGGGCCGGCAACTCGGCGACCGCGGGCGCGAGCGCCTCGACGGTCGGCTCCGCATCCGTCTCGGCAGCCGCGAGCAGTGCCGCGAAGCCCTCGTCGGCACGCTCCGGCGCCTCGTCGTAGACGTCGACGCGAGGATGGCCGGGGCGGACGTCGACCTCGACGAACTGCTGCTGGAAGAAGCCGCCGATGCCACCCATCAGGCCGTCGCGCTGGCGCACGACGATCGCGTCGGGGCCGAGCTCCTCGCGGATCTTCGGCAACAGCTCCTCGAGCGTCTTGCCGCGGTAGGTGGTGGCCTCGTTCAGCTCCGTCGTGCTCATGCCTCGATCACTCCAATCGTCTCCACGCTGATGCCGGGCGCCAGCTCGTTGTAGGAGCAGACCGCGAGGTGCGGGATCGCCTGCTCCACGAGCCGCCGCAGATGGCGGCGCACGCGCGCCGAGCACAAGAGGACGGGTCGTCCGCCGCGCGCAACCGCATGCTCTACCTGTGTTCGGAGTGCGCCGACCAAAGCCTGCGCGCGCGAGGGCTCCAAGGCGAGATATTCGCCGTCGCTCGTCTGCGCGATCGCGTTCGCGACCTCCTGCTCGATCGCCGGATCGAGGGCGATCGCACGCAGCCGCTGGTCGGCGTCGAGGTGCGGCGCGGTGATCGTGCGGCCGAGCGCCTGGCGCGCGTACTCGGCGAGCAGCGCGGGGTCGCGCGTGACGCGCGCCTTGTCGCCGATCGCCTCGACGATCGCGCCGAGGTCGCGGATCGAGACGCCCTCGGCCAACAGCGACTGCAGCACGCGCTGGATCTCGCCGAGCGTCAGCACGTCCGGCACGACCTCCTCGACGACTGCCGCGTTGGAGTCCTTCAGCTGGTCGAGCAGCTGCTTGACGTCCTGGCGGCTGAGCAGGTCGGAGGCGTGCGCGCGGATCGTCTCGGTCAGGTGGGTGACGATCACCGACTCGCCGTCGACGACGGTGAAGCCGAGCGCCTCCGCCTCCGCGCGCTGGCCGTCGGCGACCCAGGTGGCGGGCAGGCCGAACGCCGGCTCGGTCGTCGGCACGCCACCGGGCAGCTGACCGAATGCGTCGCCGGGGTCCATCGCAAGCTGGTGGCCGGCCATCAGCCGGCCGCGCGCGACCTCCATGCCGCGCACCTTCAAGACGTATTCGTGCGAGTCGAGCCCGAGCTCGTCGTGGATGCGGACGGGCGGGATCACCATGCCGAGCTCGGTCGCGATCTGGCGGCGGATGACCGAGACGCGCGACAGCAGCGTCCCGCCGTTGCCCTGGTCGACCAGTCGGACGAGGCCGAAGCCGATCGCCAGCTCGAGCGGGTCGAGCGGGAGCGCCTCCAGCGCCGCGTCGCGCGGGGCGGGAACGGCGGTACCCTCGGCGTCGGCGAGCGCCGCCGCGGCCGCCTGCTGCTCGCCCTCGACCTGCCAGGGGCCGCCGTCGCGCAGCGCGTAGCCGAGCGCGAGGAAGCCGCCGCCGATGATCAGGAACGGCAGCTTCGGCAGGCCCGGCACGAGCGCGAACGCGCAGATCACGCCGCCGGCGACGAGCGGGGCCTTCTTCTGCCCGACGATCTGGTTGGCGATGTCCGAGCCGAGATCGGTGTCGGAGGCGGCGCGCGTGACGATGATGCCGGTCGCGACCGAGATCAGGAGCGCCGGGATCTGCGCGGCGAGGCCGTCGCCGACGGTCAGCAGCGAGAAGTGCTGGATGGCTTCCGAGAAGGGCATGCCTTGCTGCATCACGCCGATCACGATGCCGCCGACGAGGTTGATGACGGTGATCAGGACGGCCGCCATCGCGTCGCCCTTGACGAACTTCGACGCGCCGTCCATCGCGCCGTAGAAGTCGGCCTCGCGGGCGATCTCCTCGCGGCGGTTGCGGGCCTCCTCGTCGGTGATGAGGCCGGCGTTGAGGTCGGCGTCGATCGCCATCTGCTTGCCCGGCATCGCGTCGAGCGTGAAGCGCGCGCCGACCTCGGCGACGCGGCCCGCGCCGTTCGTGATGACGACGAACTGGATGACGATCAGGATCAGGAAGATCACGAGGCCGACGACGAAGTTGCCGCCGATCACGAACTCGCCGAACGCCTGGATGACGTGGCCGGCGTCGCCCTCGGTGAGGATCAGGCGCGTGACCGAGACGTTGATCGCCAGCCGGAACAGCGTCGTCAGCAGCAGCAGCGACGGGAACGAGGAGAAGTCGAGCGCGCGGTTGAGGTAGAGCGTCGCGATCACGATCGCGAGGCCGATGCTGATGTTGAGCGTGATGAAGAGGTCGAGCAGCATCGACGGCAGCGGGATCACGAGCATCGTCACGATCAGGACGACACCGAGCGCGGCGAGCAGGTCCGTCTGGCGGACGAGCTTCTGCAGCAGCGGGGACTTGGGGGTCATGCGATCCTCCGGCGCCGCGCGACGCGGTAGACGTAGGCGAGCACCTGGGCGACCGCCTGATAGAGGTCCTCGGGGACCAGCTGACCGACCTCGACGCTCTTGTGCAGCGAGCGCGCGAGCGGCTTGTTCTCGACGATCGGGACGCCGTGCTCCTCGGCGAGCGCGCGGATTTGCAGCGCGATCAGGTCCTGGCCCTTCGCGACGACCTCGGGAGCCGGCTTGCTGCCGTCGTACTTGAGCGCGACGGCGAAGTGGGTGGGGTTGACGACGACGACGTCGGCCTGCGGGACGGCGGCCATCATGCGCACGCGGGCGGCCTGCAGCTGGCGGCGGCGCAGCGCGCCCTTCACCTCGGCGGGCAGGCCGTGCTGCTTCATCTCCTCGCTCACCTCCTGCTTGGACATGCGCATGCCCTTCTCGTGGCTGTAGCGCTGGTAGGCGTAGTCGACGGCAGCGATCAGCAGGTAGGCGATCGCCGCGCGCTGCGCGATCGCGAAGACCATGCTCGCGAGCATCGCGCCGATCGCGGCGGGGCTGCTGCCGACGGTGGAGGACAGCTCGGTGAGCTTGGGGATCAGCGCGATCGCCGTGATCGCGCCGACGGCGGCGATCTTCGCGATGTTCTTGCCCGTCTCGAAGAACATCTTCGGGCCGAAGATGTTCTTGATGCCGCTGGCGGGGTTGAGCCGCTTGGGATCGGGCACGAGCGCCTTCGTGGCCGGCTTGAGGCCGACCTGGCCGAGGTTCGCGAGCACGCCGGCGACCATGCAGACGGCCGCGATCGGGCCGACGCCGAGCAGGATGCTCGTGGCGGTCGAGAGGAAGAGGGAGCCGAGCCCGGCGGCGGTCATCATCTGCTGCGGCTCGGCGGCGCGCGCGAAGCCCTCGCGCAGCGCGGCGTCCATCGTGCCGACGACGTGCGGGCCGAGCAGCGACATCGCCAGCAGGCCCGCCATCAGCACGACGGCACCGTTGAGGTCCTGGCTCTTGGCGACGTTGCCCTTCTGCCGCGCGTCGTTGCGGCGCTTGGGTGTTGCCTTCTCGGTCTTGTCGCCTGCGGAGCCGGACATCAGCGGTTCACGCGACCTTGATCGTCTGGAGGGCTTGGCCGACGCTGACCTCGAGCTGGTCAGAGACCCAGCCGACGACGAACGGCAGCGACGCGCCGACGACCAGCAGCCCGACGAGCACCTTGACCGGGAAGCCGACGGCGAAGACGTTGAGCTGCGGCACGACGCGCGAGACCACGCCGAACGCGACGTCGGTGACGACGACGGCCAGCAGCACGGGCGCGGCGACCTCCAGCGCGGAGGTCGAGATCGTCGTGAAGACGGCGGAGATGCCCTGCACGAGCGAGTTGACGTCGGGCGCAGCGGTCAGCGGCACCAGCTCGAACGTGCGCCCGAGTCCCTGGATCACCCACGCATCGCCGCCGATCGCGACGAAGATCGCGATCGCGACGAGCCCGTAGAGCTGCGAGAGGACGGCCGACTGGTTGCCGGTGAGCGGGTCGACGATCGAGCCGAAGGAGAAGCCGATCAGCATGTCGAGCAGTGAGCCCGCGCCGGAGATCGCTGCGAAGAGGATCCCGATCGAGAGCGCGAACGCAAGTCCGACGAGCAGCTCCTTCAGCACCAGGCCGGCGATCGCCATCTCGTTCTCGGGGATGTGCTGGCCGTGCAATGCGAGCGGCGTGAGGCCGACCGCGAGGCCAACGGCGACGATCGTCCGCACGCGCGGCGGGATCTGCTTCGAAGAGAACAACGGCGCGACCGCGAACAGCGGGCTGACGCGGGCGAGCACGAGGATGAAGCCGGCGACGCTGGTGACGCCGAACTGGGCCAGCAGCTGGTTCGCGCCGGTGCTCATCCGCCACCAACCAGGCTCGGGATCGAGCGGTAGAGGTCCTCGGTGTAGCCGAGCAGCTGGCTCAGCATCCACGGCCCGGCGACGATCACCACGGCAGCGACGCCGATGATCTTCGGGATGAACGAGAGGCTCTGCTCCTGGATCTGCGTGACGGCCTGGAAGACGGAGACGATCAGGCCGATCGCAAGGCCGACGATCATCAACGGCCCGCCGATCTTCATCGCGATTGTCATCGCCTGCTGGGCGAGGTTGATGACGGTGTCTTGATCCATCCCCGTTCGGCCCTCAGTTGAAGCTCTTGACGAGCGACTCGGTGACAAGGCCCCAACCGTCGACCAGCACGAACAGCAGCAGCTTGAACGGCAGCGAGATGAAGACGGGCGGCAGCATGATCATGCCCATCGACATCAGCGTCGAGGCGACGATCAGGTCGATGACGAGGAACGGCAGGAAGATCAGGAAGCCGATCTGGAACGCCGTCTTCAGCTCGCTCACGATGAACGCGGGGATCAGGACGGTCGTGGGGATGTCGGCGCGCGTCTTCGGCTGCTTCTCGGTTTTGGAGAGCCGCACGAACAGCGCGAGGTCCTTGTCGCGCGTCTGCTTGAACATGAACTCGCGCAGCGGCTCCTGGGCGCGCTCGATGGCTACCGACGAGCTGATCTTCTCCGCCTGGAGCGGGTCCCAGGCGTCGTGCTTGATCGTGTTGAACGTCGGCGCCATCACGAACAGCGTCAGGAACAGCGCGATGCCGATCAGCACCTGGTTCGGCGGCGCCGTCGGCGTGCCGATCGCGGTGCGGATGAAGCCGAGGACGATCAGGATGCGGGTGAAGCCGGTGACGCAGAACAGCAGCGCCGGGATCAGCGTAAGTCCGCCGACGAGCAGCAGGATCTGAACCGCGTTCGACCCCTCGGGCGACTTCATCGACGGACCGTCATGGCGCGGAGGGTGTCGATCGAGAGCTTGGGGGCAGGGAGCGCCAGCTTGGGGAAACGACCGTCCTGTCCTGTGGTCGTCCTGCGACCACCAGGCAGGACGGTCGCGCGCGCACGGACCTTCACGGGCGGCTCCGACGGCAGGATCACATCCCCGTCGTCGTCGATCAGCCCGGCGGCGCGCGCCTGCGCCTCGTCATAGGTGCGAAGGGGGGTGATGCCGTGCTCGGTGACGCCGACGAGCACGAGGTCGCTGCCGGCGCGCACGAGGTGGACGGCGCGGCCCGAGCCGAGCGGGACGCTCGCGATCGACGCGAGGCCTGCGCCGGTGGCGCGCTCCTCCTTGCCGGCCTTGACCTGCTTGAGGACCCAGGCGACGCCGTAGATCACGCCGATCACGACGGCCAGACCGACGATCGTGCGGACGATCGAGCCACCGCCGCCGGCCACCTTCGCGGCATGGTCGGTGCCGACGCCGCTCAGGTCGACGGGCGTCGACTCGCCGCCCGCGGCAGCCCGCGCGGACGCGGATGCGAGCAGCACGACGGCAGCGCTGAGCGCAGCCGCCCGTGGAAGCAGGGTGACCATGGGCATCGAGGGAAGCGACTCCGAGGGAAGAAGTCGTCCCGGGTGATCGGCAGGGGTGCGACGGGCTTTAGCGAGGCGCTCTACGCGCCCCCCGGCGCCTGGCGATCAGCGCCCGAGCAGCTCGGGCAACGGGATGTCCGGCTGCGCGACGACCGCGGCGATCGTGTCGAACAGCGGGGTGCAGAGCTCCGCGATCCGCTCCGCCGATGGCGAGCCCTCCTGCGCACTGACGAACCCGTACAGCACGCCGTCACGACCCTCGACGAAGAGCACGGACCACGAGCAGAGCAGCGTCCGTCGCGCGACGAGCTCCTCGCGCTTCTCGAGGTTCAGATGGACCGGCTGGACACGCAACGCGGACGGCTCGCCGCCGCTCGCCTCCGGCGTCGCCTCGCGCGCGAACGCCCGCGGGATGAAGTTGAAGCTGAGATCCATGAACGAGAGCTCGTCCTCGCGGCCGAGGCCTGCCGCGTCCATCACGTCGCTGAGCGCCATGCGATGGTCGAACACGTCGAACCAGCTCTGCTGCACGCGCGCCGCCAACGCTCGAAACGTGGGTGCGCCCGTGAGGTCGACGCGCACGGTCAGCAGGTCGGCGAAGAAGCCGACGACGTCGTTGTGCTCGGCTCGGTAGCGGTTCGAATGCGCCACGCCGGCGACCATGTCGTCGTCGCCCATCGCGAGCGCCCGCGCCGCCACTGCGGCCAGGAGGGCTGAAGACGGCCACGCGCGAACGTCGGAGGCGATCCGTCCGAGCGCTTCCATCGTCGCGGCCGGAATGGGCGGAAGCGCAACGTTGAGGACGGGCCTGCGTTCGAGCGCAGGCCGCCCGACGACGCTGCCGATCCGTGACGAGCGCGGCGACAGGTAGTCGCGCCAGAAGGCGCGCGCCTCCGGGGTGGCCGCCGCCCGCTCCTGCGCGGCGTAGTCGCGGAACTGCGCCGTCAGCGGTTTGAGCGGCGACGGCCGTCGCGCCGCGGCAGCCTCGTAGAGGGCGCAGAACTCGGCGCTCACGACGCCGCAGGACCAGCCGTCGGAGATCGAGTGATGCAGCCTGATCGCGACGACGTGGTCGAGTGGGCCGAGTCGGAAGACGCGCACCGTGCACAATGCGCTGCCGGCTGGGCGAATGCCCTCGTCGGCGAATGCCGCGACGTCGTCGTCGAGCGTCGCCTCTGTCCCATCGACGTGCACGACTGGGCACTGCACGCCTTCCCAGATCCATTGCTCGACTCCGTCGGCGGTGCGCTGCAGCGTGGTGCGCAGCGCCTCGTGCCGCTCCAGCAGGGCAGCGAGCGCCTGCTCGAGCGCGGCGTGCTCGAAGGGGCCGAGCAGGCGCACGGCCGCCATCAGATGGCCGTTGCACAGCCCGTCCTCGGACGCCGTAAAGCCCTCGACCTGCGTCGAGGTTGCCGGCACGCGAGCGATCACACGGGGGCGGTCCATGCGCATCTCCTTTAAGCCACGACGCGGCGACGGTAGCGAGCGATCGGCACCAGCGCCACGGCAGCCGCCACGACCGCCAGCCAGACGACGTCGAGCAGGACGTCCACCGTCGGCGGGCCGGCGGTGAGCGCTCGGCTGATGTCGGCGAGGTGCAGCGTCGGCGTGAACCAGCCCAGGATCTGCGCCCACTGCGGCAGCGCGGAAGTCGGGAAGAAGATCCCTCCGAAGAGGAACAGCGGGCTCACGGCGAGGGTGAAGTAGAAGGTGAAGTACTCGATTCGCGAGACCAGGACGCTGAACAGCATCGCCAGAGCACCGAACGTGATGCCGCCGACGAACAGGAACGCGGGCAGCACGACGGCCCACGGGCTGCTGACGAAACCGAGCGCGGCGATCACGAGCAGGAAGCCCGCGCCGTAGACGATCGCGCAGGTGCCCGCCCACAGCAGCTCGCCGGCGACCACGTCCTCCGGCTCCACAGGCGTCGAGACGATGTTGTCGTGGACACCCGAATCGGTCATCCGCCAGTAGAAGGCGTAGGTCATCTCGAAGGACGCGGACCACATCGTGGTCGACGCCAGCAACCCGGGCGCGAGGAACTCGCGGTACGAGACGCCGTCGATGCTCGCCACGTACGCGCCGAGCCCGAGCCCGAACGCGATGAAGAAGAAGAACGGGTCCAGCAGCGGCGGCAGCATCGCGCTGCGCCAATGCCGCAGGAGGATGCGCACGTGACGGCGCCATACGCGCAACGCCATGTCCAGCCGGGGCAGCGCGATCATGCGGCGAGCTCCTCGCCGGTGAGGTGCAGGAAGACCCCCTCCAGGTCCGACTGCCCGTGCCGCAGGACGAGCTCGTCCGGCACGCCGTGATCCACGATCCGGCCCTTGTCCATGATCACGATGCGATCGCAGACGCGCGCGGCCTCCTCCATGTAGTGCGTCGTGAGCACGAGCGTGACGCCCTCGGCGCGGAGCACGCCCAATGCGGCCCAGATCGTCTGCCGCGCCTGCGGGTCGAGCCCGGTCGTCGGCTCGTCGAGCACGATCAGCGACGGGCGTCCGACGAGCGAGCGGGCGAGCGCGAGCCGGCGCTTCATGCCGCCTGAGAGCTGCTCGGGACGATCGCCGCCACGATCGCGCAACCCAGCGGCGACCAGCAGCTCGTCGGCGCGCGCCGCCGCTGCGCGTGTGCGCAGCCCGTGGTAGCCGGCCTGCACCAGCAGGTTCTCGCGCACCGTCAGCTCGCCGTCGAGGTTCTCGTGCTGTGGCACGACTCCGAGCTGCGCCTTGGACCTCCGCGGGTGCCGAGCCACGTCGTGGCCGAAGACGCGCATCTCGCCGCCGTCCACCGCGGCGAGGCCGTAGATCATCTTCATCGTCGTCGTCTTGCCCGCGCCGTTCGGCCCCAGGAAGCCGACGCACTCGCCCCGCCGGACGGTGAAGTCGATCCGGTCGACTGCCACCGAGGCGCCGTAGGCCTTGTAGAGCCCGCGCGCCGCCACCGCCGCAGCGTCGGCGTCGCCAGCAACGCCAGGGCGCGGGACGGACATGGCGGCGATGTAACCAGGCGGTCGGCGACGCGGCAAACTTCGGCAAATCTCCCGACATCGGGAGACGAGCCGGCCGCGGAGTTTGCATTGAGCCGGGCGGGCTGGTTCTGTGCGCGATCTCCATGATCGACCAGCCGCACCACCTCGCACACGACGCACAGACGTTCCGCGAGGTCGCCGCGGAGGCGGTCGACTGGGTGGCCGACTACCTCGACACGGTGGGGAATCGCCCCGTGGCGGCGCAGGTGGCGCCGGGCGAGATCCGCAATCGCATCTCAGCCAGCGCACCCGCGCACGGCGAGCCCGTCGGGCGCATCCTCGCGAGCCTGACCGAGGACCTGCTGCCCGGGGTGACCCACTGGAACCATCCGCGGTTCTTCGCGTACGTGCCGCAAAGCGCGACGCCGCCTTCGATCGTGGCCGACATGATCGTCTCGGCACTGAACGTGAACGGCCTGCTGTGGCAGACCTCGCCGGCGTTGACGGAGCTCGAGGACGCCGTGCTCGGATGGCTCGCGGAGCTGCTCCGCCTCCCTCCCGCGTGGTTTGGCCAGATCCAGGAGTCGGCCTCGCTGGGAACGCTGACGGCGCTGACGGTTGCTCGTGCGCGCTGCCGCGCACGCGGCGGGGAGCACGGCGGCGTCATCTGCTCGCGTGAGGCACATGCCTCCGTCCACAAGGCGGCGCACCTGCTCGACCTGCCGCTCACGATCGTGGACGCCGATGCGGACGGGCGCATCTCGCTGCCGGAGCTCGAACGGGCGCTCGACGGCAGCGGAGCGGCCGCCGTCGTCGCAACCGTCGGGACGACGTCGAACGCCGCCGTCGACCCGCTTGTGCCGATCGCGGCGCTGTGCGAGCGCCATGGGGCGTGGCTGCACGTCGACGGCGCATACGCGTCCGCGGCGGCGATCTGCTCGGAGCACGCGCACATCCTCGACGGCATCGCGGCCGCGGACTCGTTCGTGATCAATGCCCACAAGTGGCTCGGCACGACGGCGGCATGCACGTGCCTGTACACGGCGCACCGCGACGAGCTGCGCGCGGCGTTCGCAACCGCACCGGACTACCTCGACAAGGACGACGACCTCGTCAACCTCGTCGACTACGGACCGATGTTCAGCCGTCGCCTCGCCGCGCTCAAGCTGTGGTTCACCATGCGCGCTGCGGGCGCCGAAGGGATGCGTGACGCAATTCGCGCGAGCATCGGGCTCGCCCGGGAGCTTGCCCAGCTCGTCGAGGACGACCCGGCATGGGAGCTGTGCTCGCACAGCTTCGGCGTCCTGTGCTTCCGCATGCGCGCATCGGACGAGGCGAACCTCCGACTCCTGCGAGCAGTGAACCAGGACGGGCGCATCTTCATCTCGCGCACCCGCGTCGGCGATCGAGCGGTGCTGCGCTTCGCGATCGGGAACGCGATGACGCGGCGCGCGGACATCCTGGTCGCATGGGAGACGCTGCGCGAGCTCGCGCAGCAGGTCATCGCCCCGGATGACCTCGAGCTCGCGGCCGCCCCGTGACGCCCTTGTCCGAGGCACAGCGCGCCTTCTGGCTCGAGGAGCTGCTCATGCAAGACGGCGGCGCACGGGCGACGCTCGCGTTCGGGCTCGACATCGCGCCGCGGGTGGACGCGGAGCGGCTCGACCAGGCCCTCACCGCGGTGGTGAAGCGCCATCCGCTGCTGCGCGCGCGGATCGTCGCGCAGCCCGATGACGAGCCCTGCCTGCGGATCGAGCCGGCGCCCGACTCGATCCTCACGCGCCTGCCGAACGACGGCTGGGCGTTGGACGCATGGTGCCGGCAACCGGTGAGCGCGACGACCTGGCCGCCCTGCCAAGCGGCGCTCGCCCTCGGCGACGGAGTGGCGCGAGTGCGAATCGCCGTCCATCATGGCGTCTTCGACGGGGAGTCCAAGGACGTCTTCCTGCGCGACCTCGCCGACGCCTACGCGAATCCCGACGCATGGGCCGAGATGACCCCGCGCTTCGACGCGCCGTTCTGGCGTGCGCTCGTCCAGCGAGAGCGGGTCGCGGGAGGAGCCCACGCCTTCGAGCGCGGACCGAGGCAGCCGCCGCGTGCGACAGAGGCCGACGCCGAGTCGGTGGAGTTCGCGGCCGAGCCCGAGCTGTGCGCGATCGTCGCCGCCACCGCCAAGCGACTGGGCGTCTCGAAGTTCACGGTGCACCTCGCTGCATGGCACGCCGCGCTCGCGCGGCTCCAGCTCGACGGCGACGTCGTGACGCCGATCGCGTTCTCGACACGCCTCGACTCCGACGTGGGCGAGATCGGTCCCTTCGTCAACCTGCTCCGGGTGCGCTCGACGACGCCGCGCACGAAGAGCTTCCGCACGGTCGCGCTCGAGCTCGCCCAGGCGGTGCGACGGTGCGCCGCGAACCGTCACGAGCGCAGCCTCGCGTGCGACCGCGGCGATGGCCACACCACGATCAGCTATCGCCGCGAGGGGCTGGCAGGCTTCGCGTGGCCCGGTGCGAGCGCGACGCCGGTGCTGCTGCCGCCGCAGCACACCGCCAGCGCCGACGTCGCCATCCGGATGCTCCAGCGGGAGCTCACCGCGAGCGGCATGGTGGACGTCGACCGCGGCGTGCTGCCATCCGGCCACGCGGAGCGACTGGTGCGCTGCTGGCGGGCCCTCCTGCACGCGGGAGCCCACCGCCTGGACACGCGGATCGGCGAGCTGTCGCTGCTGGAGACACGATGAGCCCGGCGCTGCTGCCCGACCTGTTGCAGCGGCATGCCGATCTGAGGCCGGACGCGCCGGCGCTGATGAGCGACGGCGGCGCGACGTTGACGTACGGGGACTGGTGGCGGCGCTCGTCCTCGGCCGCGCGGAGCCTGATCGCGGCTGGCGTCGTGCCGGGCGACCGGATCGCCGTCATCGGCACGAATGGCGCGTATGACGAGATGGGCGTCGCCTACCTCGGCACGCTGATGGCCGGGGCGGTCGCACTGTCGCTCGCCAGCTCGCAACCGCTGACAGAGCTCGAGGAGACGGTCGCGCGAGCGGGCGCCAGCCTCGTGGTCGTCTGCGATCCCGGCCTCGAGCCGTCGCCCACATGGCGCACGGTCACACCCGCCGAGCTGGCGGCACCCCCGGCCGGCATGACCGAGCTGCCCGGACTGCGGCCGGGCGATCCCGCTGAGCTGCTGAGCACCTCGGGGACGACCGGGCTGCCCGGCTCGTCGAAGCCGATCACGGGAACATCGCGCAGGACTTCGCGCTCGAGCCCCACCTCGCGCCCGAGCCCTACTACTTCGTTCACGCGCTCACGCTCGGCACGAACGTCGGCCAGGTGGCGTTGCGATCCAGCCTCACGCTCGGCTACACGACCCTCGCTCTGGAGCGGTTCGACACCGACGACTACGTCCGCGTCGCGCTTGCGCTGCCGATGCGCGAGACGCTGCTCGTGCCGGCGATGGCCGCCAGCCTCGTGGCGGAGGCGGCGCACCGCGGCTGGACGCTGCCGGAGGTCGAGGCCGTCGCGGTGTCCGGCGCCGCCACGCCACCGGCCATCTGGCGGGGATTGGCGCGCGTGTTCCCCAACGCGGGGCTGATCAACACCTACACGACGACCGAGGCCTGGCCCGCACGCGCGAGCACCGTGGTCGATCCGGAGCACAGCGACTCGGTCGGCCGTCCGCTCGACGACCAGTCGATCGAGATCCGCGACGACGCAGGTCGTGCGCTGGGCCCGTTCGAGCGCGGCACGATCCACCTCGCGCATCGTGCCGCCGCGGCACGGCGCTACGCCGATGCCGACGTGCCGTCGCGCGCCAGCGCCGATGGCTGGATCGAGACCGACGACCTCGGCTACCTCGACGACGAGGGCTTCCTGTACGTCGAGGACCGCAAGAGCGACGTCGTCGCCACCGGCGGCTTCACGGTCTCGACGCTCGAGGTCGAGCGAGCGCTGACGGAGCACCCGCAGGTCGTCGAGGCGGCCGCCTTCGGGCTGCCGCACCCGGTCCTGGGCGCCACCGTCGCCGCCTGCGTCGTCGGACCGCCTGACCTGGACCTGGACGAGGTCGAGCGGATCGCTCGCGAGCAGCTCGCGGCGCACAAGATCCCACGGCTGCTGACGCGGGTCGACTCGCTCCCGCGCTCGCGCGGCGGGAAGGTGGCGAAGCAGGCCTTGCGCGAGCGGCTGGGCGCTCCGGTCACCGGCACGGCGCCGGCATCCGCGTCTGCGTCCGCTGACGAGGCGTTGATCCGCGCGATCTGGGAAGCGGTGCTCGAGCAGCGGGAGATCGGCGTCGACCAGAGCTTTATGGCGGTCGGCGGTGACTCGCTGTCGGCGATGCGCATCGTCTCGCGGATCCGCGCAGAGCTTGCGCCAAGCGCCTCGACGGGCGATCTGCTCATGGCCTCCACGATCGCCGAGCAGGCACAGGTCGTGGCCGCCGCGAGGAACCGTCGATGAGCCGGCGGACGGCCTCTCCGGCCCAGCAGCGCTTCTGGTTCCTCGACCAGCTCGACGGAGCGGACTCGACCGCGCTGACGCTGCCGCTCTGCTACTGCATCGACGGGGCGCTCGACCGCGACCGCCTCGCCGCGGCGCTGCGGATCGTGATCGCCCGGCACGAGGTGCTGCGCAGTACCTACCGCTGGGAGGAAGCGCGCCTCGTCGCCGACGTGCTCCCGCCCGACGCGATCGAGATCCGCGAAGCCGGCTCTCGAACCACTGCGCTGGAGGAGGAGGCGGTGGTCCACTATGTGCACACGCTCGCCGAGGAGCCCTTCGACCTCGCGCGGGGCCCGCTGCTGCGCAGCGCGATCGTCGCAAGCGGCCCGCGGCTGACCTATCTGGCGCTGGCCGTCCATCACATCGTCTGGGACGGCTGGTCCTGGGGCGTGCTGCTGAACGATCTGAGCGTCGCCTACTCGACGGGCGGCGCCTTGCCCGAGCTGTCCGTGGGGTACTGGGACTACGCCGAGCGCAAGCACCGGGTCGACGACGAGCAGCGTGGAGCGCGCGACCTCGCCTTCTGGCGCGAGCGGCTCGCCGATCGTGAGCCGCCGGCTCGGCTCGCGCACGCGGGGCCCGCAGACGAAGACCCCGCCGCGATCCGGCGGGTGCGCGTGGAGATCGACCTGGCGCTCAAGGAGCGGATCGTCGCCTTCGGGCGCGCGCACAGCGTGACGCCGTTCAGCGTCTTCGCGGCCGGACTGCAAGCGCTGCTCCACCGCATGGGGCTCGAGAGCCGGCCCAGCCTCGGCATCCCGCTCGCCGACCGGATCGCGCCGGAGTACGAGGCGTTGATCGGGTGCTTCCTCAACACGGTCGTGCTGAGCGGATCGGTCGACGGCGATGAGACCTTCGCGCAGCTGGCGACCCGAGCGCGCGACGACACGCTGGCCGCGCTGCAACATCGGAGCCTGCCGTTCGAGGTCCTCGCGAAGCGCCTCACGCCCGGGCGGGACGTCCCGGCCGCGGAGCTCTATCAGGCGCTGCTCGTCTTCCAGAACTATCCGCAGGCCACCCTCGCGATCGCGGGCTGCGAAGGCGCCCCCGTCACCGTGACGCACCGGCGCGGCCGGATCGATCCCACGATCACGCTCTGGTTCGAGCGTGCGGATCCCGCGATCGACATCGAGTGGAACGGCACGCTCGCGCTCCCCGCGAAGCGCTTCGTCGACTGCTGGCTCGCGCTGGTGGCGGGCGGGATCGAGGCGCCGCAGGCCCGTGTCGACGCGCTCCCGCTCGCTGCCACCGCGGTGCCGCCGAGCGCCGAGACCGGACGCGGCGTGAGCGAGGAGCCGACAACCGTGCCGGAGTTGCTCCGTGCGCGCGCCAGGCGCGAGCCGGACGCGCTCGCCGTGGTCGACGGAGACCTCGAGCTGACGCTGAGCGAGGTCATGGAGCGCGCCACCCAGGTCGGCGAGCGTCTGCGCAGCGCCGGCGTCCGCGCCGGAAGCGTGGTGGGGCTCGCAGCCGAGCGCGGCGCCGAGACGATCGTCGCGACGCTCGCGATCCTCGACGCCGGCGCGACGTGCGTCCCGCTCGACCGGGCATATCCCATGGAGCGGCTGCGGTTCATGCTGGAGGACAGCGGAGCGGTCCTCGTGCTGTGCGAGGACGCGGCCGGCGGCGTCTGGTGCGGGCAGCCGGCGCTGGCGCTCGACGGCGCCGGGACCGCACGTGCGCGCCCGGCCGACGCGCCCGGCGAGGGCATTGCCTGGTTGCTCTACACCTCCGGTTCGACGGGGCAGCCGAAGGGCGTGCGGATCGGTCACGAGATGGTCGTGGCGCGCCTGCTGCGCGAGCCGATCCCGTGGGGGCCCGACGAGCGCTGCTGCCACAAGACCTCGCTGAGCTTCATCGACTCGCTGTGGGAGATGCTCGGCCCCCTCGCGCATGGGCTGCCGACGATCGTCGCCGACGCCGAGACCGCACGCGACCCGCGGCTGCTGGCCAGCCTCATGGAGCGGCACGGCGTCACGCGTGTCGTGCTCGTGCCGTCACTGATCGGCGCCCTGCTCGACCTCCGTGCCGAGGAGCTCGGCCGGCTGGCGGGCGTCCGGTACTGGATCTCTAGCGGAGAGGCACTCTCCGCCTCGCTCGCCGAGCGCTTCCATCGAGCGCTGCCGGGCACGACGCTCGTGAACCTCTACGGCGCCTCCGAGTGCTGGGACGTGACGTGGCATGTCGTGCCCGCGACGGTGCGCGCCAATGACGCCGTCCCGATCGGCGAGCCGCTCGCCGATGTGCGGGTCTGGCTGGTCGACGACGGCCTGAGCCCGGTCCCAACGGACGTGCCGGGCGAGCTGTTCGTCGGGGGCCCGTGCGTGGCGCGGGGCTACCGTGGACAGGCCGCGCATACGCAGGAGCGGTTTGTCCAAGCGGCGTCGATCGAGCGCGGTGCCACCGGCGTCGCGTACCGGACGGGCGACATCGCCCGCCGCCGCGACGACGGCTCGCTCGAGCTGCTCGGTCGCCGCGACCTGCAGGTGAAGATGCGGGGATTCCGGATCGAGCTCGAGGAGATCGAGCGGTCTCTGCTCGCTGCGTCGGCCGTGACCCAGGCGGCGGTCGTGCCACTGCGTGACGACGCCGGGGTTGTCGCCAGCCTGGCCGCCTTCCTCGTCACCGCGCCGGGGAGCGAGCTCGACGTGCCCGACCTCCGCCGGACACTCGACGAGCGGCTCCCTGCCCACCTGGTGCCGAGCTCCTTCGCACCGCTCGAACGGCTGCCGCTCACCCCCAATGGCAAGCTCGATCGCGCGGCACTGGCGGCCGTCGCGGCGGCCGCGGCCTCCAGGGAGGCCGGCAGCGCGGTGCCCGAGCACGTCTCGCCGCGCACGGACGAGGAGCGCGCGCTGGCCACGATCTGGTGCGAGGTCCTGGGCATCGCGCCCGTCGGCGCGACCGACAACTTCTTCGAGCTCGGCGGCCACTCGCTGGCAGCGGTGCAGGTCGTGCTCCGCGTCGAGGAGGAGTTCGGGGTGGAGCTGCCACTGCGAGACTTCTACGAGCGCCCGACGATCGCGGAGATGAGCGCGGCGCTCATGCGGCGCTAGGCCAGCGTGTCGATGACGTGCTGGCACTCCGGGCAGACGACTCGGCGCGACGCCTCGCGCAGGTCGTGCGCAGGCGCATGCCGAGCCGCGACTGACCGCTCCGGCTCCGAGCGACGCCACGCGCGGACCTCGAGCCGCAGCGAGTGAACCGACAGGCGCTGCGTTTGGGCGAAGTCCAGCCAGCGGTCCTGCTGGTCCGGCTCGAGCGCTGCGAGCTCCGCGTGGTGGCTCCACGAGAGCTGCTCGCGGCGACGCGAGGGGTTGAAGCACGACGCCACGTAGCTCATGTTCATCAAGCTCTGCGGGTCGTACCCGGTCACCCGCGCCGCCCGCGCGTACTTCTCGCCGTACCGCATGTTGCCGTACAGCAGCCAGTCTCCGAGCCACCACGCGACACCGCGCCCGAGCGCTCCGAGGCGGCGCCCACAGTCAAGCCACTGCTCCAGCGGCAGCGGCGCCCCCTCCGGGATCCAAGCGACGCCGGTGATCGCCACACCGCGACCCAGTCGAGCAGATGCGCGGCGTGGCCTCACCATGGTTCCGTCGCCCATGGATCAAGAGGCTAGCTGATGCTTGATGCATCGTGGATTTTCTTGGCCACTTGGAACAACCGAGGCTCGACGGGCAAAGAACGCCGGCACTGCCTGCTGCGACTATGCTCGCGCTCCATGACGTACACGACCAACGAGGGCCGCCAGGAGCTGCTCGACGCGACAGCCGAGGCGGCCGACTCGATCAGCGACGCGCTGGCGGCGCTGGGCGCGGCGTATGAGCTGGTCGACGACGACGCGGCGGACCGCCTCGAGCGTGAGCTGTTCGCGCCGGCGCAGGGGGCGTATGGCCGCGCGAAGCGCAGCCACGCGGAGTTCGCGGCACGACATGGGCTTGCGACGCGTGCGTTCGCCTCGTCTGCGCCGGGCGCCCCTTCTGCCGGGGCGCACGGCTACGTCGAGCAAGCCGTCGAGGCCGCCCAGCACGCCGACGACATCCTCTCGGAGCTGCAGGACTCGATGCTGCCCGTCGAGGTCGGCGACACCGAGCTGCGCGCCGCGCTCGCCGACGTGCGAACGCGGCTCGGCGAGCTGTCGGCCCACGCCGACGGCTGGCTGCGGCTGCTCGGGCGCTAGGCGGGCTGCCCCGAGCGATACCCGCGCCGCTCACCGAGCTTCGCCAGCGGAGCGACGATCCAGTTCTGGAGCGGTGGAGGGGGGAGCGGTGGGAAGCCCATCGTGACCATGCCGCGGTAGGTGTGGGCCATCACCATCGCCTGGAGCACGGCGCTGGGGCTGGTGGGCAGGCCCCACTTGTTGATCTTGCCGGCTCGGGCCATCGCGGCGGCCTCGGTGAGAAAGCCCTCGAGGCCCGGATCGGCCGGGCTGGCGACGCACATCACGTGGGCGGTCTCGCTGCCGCGGTTGCGGTAGGCGTGGCGGGTGCCGGCGGGGACGACGACCGTCTCGCCGGCGTCGGCGCCGACCCATGTGCGACCGGAGAGGAACTCGGCGCGGCCTTCGAGGACGGTGAAGCGCTCCTCCATCGAGGGATGGACGTGCGCGGGGACGCCGCCGCCCGGGTCGACCCACATCTCGCAGTGGACGACGTCGTTGCCGGCCGCGTCGGTCGTGCGCTCGAACCTGAGCCGGTGCTGAAAGACCGGGTCGTGGACGATCTCCGAGGGCATGTCGCCTCCTGTGCGTAAGCTAGTGGTCACTAGGCAAGGTACTTAGGGAGCGTTAGGTTTGTCAAAGGAGAGCCCGCCCGCGGCCGTCCTGCCGCGCAGGCGCCTGACCGCGCAGGCGCGGCGCGAGGTGATCGAGCAGGCGGCCACGGAGGTGTTCGCCGCGCACGGCTACCACGGCGCCTCGATCGACGAGATCGCCCGCCGCTCGGGCGTGACGCCGCCGGTCGTCTACGACCACTTCGACTCAAAGCTCGACTTGCATCGGCGTCTGCTGGAGCGCACCGGCGACGAGCTGCTGGCGATGTGGCGGCAGCAGCTCGGGGGCGACGACCCCGCCGAGCAGCGGATCGCACGCGCGCTCGACGCATGGGCGCGCTACGTCGAGGAGCACCGCTTCGCGGCGCGCATGTTCTTCCAGCCGGGCAGCGGCGACCCCGAGGTGCGCGCCGTCCACCGCGCGGTGCAGGCCCGCACGCGTGCCGCGCTCGGGGAGATCCTCGGCGGCGAGCCGGGCGCCGAGCACATCGCCGGCTCTGCTGACCCCGAGTCGCTGGAGATGGCCGCCGAGGTCATCCGCGCCGGTCTCGCCGGCCTCGCGATGTGGTGGGACGAGCACCCGCACGTCTCCCGCGAGCGGATCGTCACGACAGCCGTTAACGCGATCTGGGTCGGGTTCGAGCGGGTGCGGCGGGGCGAGGCGTGGGGCGGCGCCAGCGCCGCTTAGATCAGCGCCTTGTCCACCGCTCCCAGCAGCCGCTCGATGTCGAACGGCTTCACAACGAAGCCGCGGGCGCCGAGCTTGAGGGCGTCGATCACCTTCGACTCCTGGCCGAGCGCGGAACACATGATCACGCGGACGTTGGGGTCGAGCGCGGTGAGGTCGCGCAGGGTGGCGAGGCCGTCCTTCTCGGGCATCGTGATGTCGAGGGTCGTGAGGTCCGGGCGCAGCTCCTGGTACCGGGCGAGCGCCTGGTTGCCGTCGGCGGCTTCGCCGATGACCTCGTGACCACCTGCGGTGAGGGCGTCGGTGAGCACCTTGCGCATGAACGCGGCGTCATCGACGACGAGCATGCGTGCCATCAGATCGTCGCTCCTTCGGGTTCGGGGATGGGATCGGAAGTGGAGGTGGCGGCGGTGCGGCCGGCGACCTCGAGCAGGCGCAGCGCCCACTCGCCCTCGTCCGTGAGGACCAGGGTGCCGCTGGCGAAGCGCAGTCCGTTGACGTAGAGGTCGACGGGGTCGTCGGCCTTGCGGTCGAGCTCGAGCACGGCGCCGACGGGAAGCTCCGGCGCCTGGCCGAGCGGGACGTGCGTGCGACCGAGCTCGGCCCACACGCGCACGCGGATGTCGCGCAGCGCCTCGTCCATCGAACGCTCGTCGCCCGACTGCGCACCGGCGGTCGAGCCGGAGCCGACGTCGATCGCGTCCTCCGTGCCCTGCTCGTCCAGCGCACGCGTCATGCGCACGACGAATGCGTTGGGCACCAGCTGGACGAGCCGGCAGGGCTCGCCACAGACGTGGAAGCTCGTCGCGGTCGCGTGCGGCGTCGCCTCGAAGGCCTCCTGCACCGCCGCCGCGGTCGCGAAGACGCGCGTCTCCGGCGGGGCGATCTCGACGTCCTGACCGAGCACGACGCTCGTCGCGCTGGAAGCCGCGGCCATCATCTGGTTGGCCGCCTCGGCGACAGCGGACAGCTCGAGCTCCGTCAGCTCGTCACCGTCGCCCGTCTCCGCGTTCATCGCCGCCGCCAGCGCCCGCGCGCCCGTCACCGTCATCAGCAGCACGTTGCCGCCGGTGACGCCGTCGACGTAGGCGACGCTGACCGCGACGGCCGGCTCGGCCAGCTCCGCGAACGGCGTCTCGTCCTTCGGCAGCACGGCGACCTCGCCGCGCTCCACCGGCTCGGGGCAGACCGCGTCGAGCGCCTTCGCGACCGCCTCGGCGGTCGAGGCGCCGAGGCGCATCAGGGCGTCGGTGGCGTTCATGGCCGTGCTCCTCCTTCGATCACCTGGACCGCGCGGCGGGCGCCGCTGCGGCCGGGGCGGGCGCGGTGGACGGGCACGTCCTCCGCATAGACGAGCACGCCTGCCTCGGCGAGCGCGCCGAGGCGCACGAGGTCGCCGGGCTCGAGGCTGAGCACCTCGTCGATCGCCAGCTCCACGTGCGCGACCTCGGCGCGCAGCAGCACCTCCGCGCCGGAGACGGCGCGGTGCACGGCGGCCGCGATGCGGGGGTCGGCCGCGTCGGCACGCGCCTCGCGGCCGGCGACCTGATCAGAGACGGCGTCGATCGCCGCCCACGGCACGAGCAACGAGAGCGTCGACGAGTGACGGTCGATGCGCGCGTCGAACGTGACGGTGAGCGTCGGCTCGCTGACGGAGGCGATCTGCATCCCCTCCATGTGTGTGTCGATCTCGTGCGCGGTGAGCGTCAGGCCGGCGAGGTCCTGCCACACGAGCGAGAGGTGCTGGACGAGCGTTCCGAGCAGACGGCGCGTCAGCGCCCAGTCGATCTCGCTGAGCTTGCGCGCCTTCGGCGGGCGCTCGGGCGAGCCGCCGAGCAGGTGCTCGATCGTCAGCAGCACGAGCGGCAGCTCGGCCGTCAGCAGCATGCGCGTGTCGAGCGGCGCGACCGCCAGCGAGGCGCCGACCGAGTCGGCCGGCAGCGCCGACTGCGCGCTGGACCACGGCAGCTGCGAGGTGTCGATCACCTCGAGCTCCAACGGCACACGCAGCTCCGCTGAGAGCCGCGTCGCGGCCGTCTGGCAGAACGCGTCGAGCGCGCGCACGAGGCGGCGCTCATGCTCGTTCGTGAACTTCGTCGGGCGTGCGAAGTCGACCGTGCGCAGGCGCCGGTTGCCGCGGCGCGCAGCGCTCGCGGACTCGTCGGGAAGCTCGCCCTGCTGGACGGCTTCGACGAGCACCGCGACCTGGTCGTTCGTGAGGATCTCGCTCATGCCGCGCCCTCCCGCACCCAGCCGCCGAGCGGACGGGGCGTGTCTGCGGGGACAGCGGCGGGCGCGTCGGCGCTCCACAGCTCGACCTCCGGGCCACCCGCCTCCTTGACGGTCACGCGTGGGGAGCCGGGCAGCACACGCACGGTGCGGCCACGGTTGCCGCCGGTCGCCGCCGCGCGGACGGGGATCCGCTCAAGCGCGAGCGCGGCCCGCACGGCCGCCTCGTTGCGCATGCCGAGGTCGAGTCCTTCGACGCCCTCGCTGCCGCCGAACATCTGCGCGCCGCCGGCCAGCACGGCCTCCAGCCGCCCACGCTGCGCACCACGGCGCTCGACCTGGGCGACAAGCGCCGGCACGGCGCGGTCGGCGTACTTCGCGGGCGCCGAGTAGGCGGCGTTCGCCTCGGGCAGCATCACGTGCGCCAGGCCGGCCACACCGCTGGCAGGGTCGAGCAGCGCGACGCCGACGCACGAGCCGAGCCCGATCGAGACGAGCTCGTCCTGCGGCATCGCGGAGACCGCGAGCTCTCCCATGCGCACGACTTTCACCGATCCAGTCCCAGGCCTGCGAGCAGCTCGGCGACGCCGCCCGCGGTCGGAAGCAGCAAGAACGCCAGCGAGCACGCCACGTCGGCGATCTCCAGCTCGGCGTCAAGCATGAGGGCGATGTCGATCTCGCCGGCCGTCTCGGCCAGCGCGGAGGCGACGATCGCGCCGAGCATGTCGTGGACGACGTGCGGCGGCTGCGGCTCGAACGCGAGCCGCGTCATCGTCGCGACCGCCCCAAGCGCAGACGCGCCGAGGATGTTCGCGATCTCACCGAGCGCGGAGTCGCCGACCTCGGTGCCCGCCTCGACGCCGAGCAGGCCGCACAGCGTCGCCGAGTCCTCGCCGGGGAAGAGCAGCAGCACCATCGCCTCGACGTCGCCTTCCACGGGCATCAGTGCCGCGGTGACGTGAGAGGCCGGATCGCCGACGGCGTCGACGGCATCCGCCAGCCCAAGCGCAAGCGCGCGCGGGACCGCGAGCTCGACCGTGCGGCCGAGCAGCCGCGAGAGGGCTGTCGCGGCGGTGCCGGAGCCGATCGAGACGAGCTCCTGGAGTGCGTCGAGCTGGCGCTCGGTGTAGTCGGTGAACATGGTGGCCGGGTTCCTTTCGAGGAGCTGCATCTGAACGTCAGCTCGCCGCGGCGAGCGGGATGGACTGGGCCGGTGCGACCAGGCCGGGTCGGTTGGACGGAACAACGGGCAAGCTCGCGAGCGCGTCGCAGTCGACGACGAGCGCGACGCTGCCGTCGGGCAGCACCGCGCCGCCCGCGGCAGCTGCGCGCGAGCTGACGACGGCGGGCAGCGAACGCGTCACCAGCTCCCGCTGGCCGACGAGTTGGGAGACGGCGAGCGCGACACGGCGGTCGGCGCCGCGCACGATCACGGCAAAGGCAGGGGGCGGACCGGCTGTGCCGCCGTCGCCGAGCACGGCGGCGGCGTCGAGCAACGGGACCGCCTCGTCGCCCAGCGCCAGCAGGGGATCGCCGGCAACGGTTCGAACCGTCTCGTCCGCAAGCCGCAGCGTGCGTTCGATGCGATCGAGCGGGATCGCGAACGACAGCCCGTCCGCGGCCACGAGCAGCGCGCGGACGCTGGCGAGCGTCAGCGGGAGCCGCACCTGCGCCAACGTGCCGCAACCGGGCTCGGAGGAGAGCGTGACCTCGCCGCCGAGGGCGCGCACGCTTGTGCGCACGACGTCCATGCCGACCCCGCGGCCGGAGACGTCAGTCGTCGCGACAGCGGTCGAGAGGCCGGGGGTGAAGATCAGCTCGGCGGCACGCGCGGCGTCGACCGCCACGGCGTCCTGCGCGTCGATCAGTCCGTCGGCGAGCGCGCGGCAGGCGACTGCGGCGGTGTCGATCCCGCGGCCGTCGTCGCGCACGCTGACGACGACGTGGCCGCCCGCATGGCGGGCCGAGAGCTCGATCGTGCCGGCCGGCGGCTTGCCGGCGGCGAGCCGTTCGGAGGGCGTCTCCAGCCCGTGGTCAAGCGCGTTGCGCACGAGATGCACGAGCGGGTCGCCAAGCGCGTCGACAACGGTGCGGTCGATCTCGGTGTCCTCGCCGGAGAGCCGCAGCTCGACCTGCTTGTCGAGACGCGCGGCAAGGTCGCGCACGACGCGCGGGAAGCGCAGGAAGACCGACTCGATGGGCACCATCCGCACGCGCGTGACGGTCGCCTGCAGCGCCTGTGAGCTGCGCGCGAGCTGCTGCACCGCGGCGGCGAGGCCGGGAACGCCGGCGTCGGCGACCAACGCCTCGACGGCCGTGCGGTGGATCACGAACTCGCCCATCAGATGCATCAGCTCGTCGAGCCGCTCGGCGTCGACGCGGACAGTGCCGTTCGCGCTGCGTGCCCGCGCGGAGGCAGCGTGTTCGCGCCCGCGGCGTGCGGCGGCGGTGGCCGTGTCGGCCTTGACGGAGGTGACCGGCTCGACAAGCGCCGGGCGCACGGGGCCGCCGAGACGCTCGCGCTCCTGCTCGGGCGTGCGCGCATGCACGAGGCCGCGCAGCCGAGCGACGAGCTCGGTGGGATCGAGCTGCTCCTCACCGTCCGAGGCGATCCGCTCGACGGCGACCTCCAGCGTGTCGAGGCAGGCTGACAGCACGTCGATCGCCTCGCGCGAGAGCCCGCCGGTGCGCTGGCGCAGCAGCTCGAAGACGTCCTCCATCGCGTGCGTGAGCGTCGCGATCGCCTCGAAGCCCATCGTCGCGCTCATGCCCTTCAGCGTGTGCGCGATGCGGAAGACCTGATCGGCCGTCGCCTTGTCGGCCGGCGCCGCCTCGATCCGCACGACCGCGAGGCCGAGCGCCTGCACATGCTCGCGTGCCTCGGCCAGGAAGGCAGGGAGATACTCGCGTGTGTCCATCACGCCGCCTCCGCCGCGATCGCCGCCGGCAGCTCGTTCAACGGCAGCTCGACATCGGCGAGGTCCGCCTCGGCGACAGCACGCGGCATGCCGTAGACGGCGCAGGTCGACTCCGCCTCGACGAGCACGCGTCCACCGCGGCGGCGCACCTCGGCGGCTCCTTCGAGGCCGTCGGTGCCCATGCCGGTGAGGACGACGAGGACCGTGCGCTCGCCATAGAGGCGCGCGGCGTCGGCGATCGTCAGGTCGGCCCGCGGACGCAGCCCGCCGACCTCGGGCGCGTCGCTGAGCGCGACGAGCCCGTCCGAGGTCAGACGCACGTGCGCACCGCCGGGGGCGAGCAGCGCGACGCCGGGATCGAGGGTCTCGCCACCGGCCACCTCGCGCACGCTCAACCGCGCGGCGCTGTCGAGTCGCTGCGCGAGCGCGCCGGTGAAGCCGGACGGCATGTGCTGGACGATCACCGTGCCGGCGCCGAGCCGCGCGGGCAGCGCCGGCACAAGCTCGGCGAGCGCGCGTGGGCCGCCGGTCGATGCGGCGATCACGACGATGGGGGGAGCAGCAGCTGACATGGCGGTGTGACGACGCGGGCGACCTATGCGGCAGCGCGCGCGCCGTCCTCGAAGTCGGCTCCCGCGGCGAGCAGGTCCGCCGGGTCGAGCAGCAGCACGAGGCGGTCCCCCAGCTTCACGATCGAGGCAGCACCGCGTACGGCATCCGCGCCGACGCCCGGCACGTCCTCGATCTGCTCGGCGGCGATGGTCAGCACCTCCACCACGTCGTCGACGACGACGCCGGCAAGCTCCTCGGCGGTCTCGACGATCACGATCTTGGCGCCGTCGCAGACCACGTCGCCGGGAGCGACCGGCTTGAAGCCAAGCCGTGCGGCGAGGTCGTAGACCGGCACGAGCTGTCCGCGCAGGTTGATGACGCCGCGCATCCACGGCACGTCGCTCGCGACCGGGCGCGGCGCGCTCGCGCGGACGATCTCGCGCACCTGCTCGATCGGCAGCGCGTACTCCTCCTCGCCGAGCGAGCAGACGACGAGCTGCCGGGTGGTCGGGGCTTCAGACATGGGGAAGGTCAGGCGGTCGGGGACTCTCCGGTGATCGGCGCGCCCGCCGCGTCCTTGACTCCAGCGCCGTCGCCGAGCACGTCGGTGACGCGCAGCGCGAACTCCTCGTCGATCACGACGACCTCCCCGCGCGCGATCGGCGTGCCGTTCACGAGCAGGTCGACCGGCTCACCGGCCATGCGATCGAGGATCACGATCGAGCCGGGACGCAGCTCGAGCGTCGCGCCGACGGTCATGCGCGTGCGGCCGATCTCGACGGCAAGCTCGACCGGCACGTCGGACAGCCGGCCGAGGTCGTGGCTCGGGCGGGCAGGATCCGATGCGACGCCGGCGCCCGCGACGGGGCGTTCGAAGGTGGGCAGCTCCATGTCCATGTCCTGGCTCATCGCGGTTCCTCCTACTGGACGGCCACGTCGGGCATGAGCACCTCGTGGACCTTCACGTCGGTGTGGGCGCGGATGCCCTTGAGGATCTCTTCCTTGACCTGCTTGCGACCCGAGGCGCTGACGAGCACGTCGCCGCTCTTGCCGGTGACGACGTCGGTGACGATGTCGCGCACCGCCGCCTCCTGCTCGAGCGTGCCGAAGCCCTCCGGCGGGGCCGCCGGCGCTTCGTGGCCACCGGCCGCGGCGGCCGTCGGCTGCGAGTGGTCGAGCACGAGCGCGACGTTCAGCTTCGCGTAGCGGCCGTCGCTGAGGTTCACGAGGAACTCCTTCGGCAGCACGTAGACGACGCCGTCGATCTTGTGATGCACGATCGGTGCGGGCTTCGCCAGCACGAACTTCGCGGCGATGCCGACGACCACCAGCACGAGCAGCGGGATCATGACCTTCTTGCTCTTCATGGGGCGATGCCTTTCGGGTCCTCGGGGGCGAGCTGCTCGCTCGACGGCAGGGAGTGGATGCGCTGCAGGACGACCTCGACGCGGCGGTTGCGCGCGCGGCCCGTCGGCGTCGCGTTCGAGCCGATCGGGCGCAGGTCGGCGTAGCCGGAGGCGGCGAAGCGCTTCTCAGGGACGTTGCGGCCGATCAGGTAGCGGACGACCTGCGACGCGCGCGCGGTCGAGAGCTCCCAGTTGGAGGCGAAGCGGGAGGTGGAAATCGGCACGTCGTCGGTGTGGCCCTCGACGACGACCGGGTGGACGCGGTCGACGCCCAGCAGCGTCCCGACCTCGCCCAGCAGGGGCACGCCCTGAGGCTTCAACGTCGCGAGGCCCGAGTCGAACAGCACGTTGTCGGTCAGCAGCCGCACGACCAGCCCACGGCGGGTGACCGTCGTCTCGACCTGCGCCTTGAAGCCGTGCGCGGCCGCAAACGCGTCAAGCATCCGCTTGAGGCGCTGCAGCTCGTCCTCCTCGCGGCGTGCGGCGAGCGCGGCCTGCGCGGAGACGGTCGGCGGCTTGCCGATCGACGGCGTCGAGGGGACGATCTTCGGCGCCGACTGCAGCGTCTTGACGGCGACGCTGTCGGAGGTCTCGAGGATCGCCTGGCCGCCGTCGGCGACCTTGCCGGAGAAGGCGTCGCGCAGCGACTGCTGCAGCGTCTTGAGCTTGGAGACGTTGACCGACGAGATCGCGAACAGCACGACGAACAGCGCCAGCAGCAGCGTGATCATGTCGGCGTACGTGAGCAGCCAGCGCTCCTCGTTCTCGTGCGCGCCCTCCTGACCGCGGCGGCGCTTCCCGCCGCGAGCGGCGGACATCGCTACGCGGCCTCCGCCGCGACAGCAGGCTCGCCTGGCGCCGATGCGGAGGCACCGCGCGCAGCGGCCTTCTCCTCGTCGGCGCCGGCGCGCTCGGCCGGCGGCACGTAGGAGCTGAGCTTGTCGCCGACGACGCGCGGGTTGTCGCCCGCCTGCACGGAGATGAGTCCTTCGAGCGTGAGCGAGCGCAGCTCGGTCTCGGCGCCGGAGAGCCCCTTCAGGCGCGCGGCGACCGGGAGGAAGATGACGTTGGCGGCGCCGACACCGAGCAGCGTCGCGATGAACGCGGTCGAGATCGCGGGGCCGAGCGAAGAGGGGTCGCTGAGGTTCTGCAGCACGTGCACGAGTCCCATGACGGTGCCGATGATCCCCATCGTCGGGGCGTAGCCGCCGGCCTTCTCGAAGGCCGTGATGCCGCCGTGGTGGCGCGCGATCATGCCGTCGATCTCTGCCTCGAGGATCTCGCGCACGAGCTCGGGGTCGGTGCCGTCGACGACCAGCTGCAGCCCCTTGCGAGTGAACTCGTCGTCGATCTCGGCGAGCTGCGCGTCGAGCGCGAGGAGTCCCTCGCGGCGCGCTTGCTCGGCGATCGAGACGAGCAGGTCCACGCGCGAGCGCAGGTCTTGCTCCGGTGGCGAGAACGCCATCTTGTAGAGCGCGGGCGTGCGCTTCATCACGTCCATGCCAACGCTCGCGAGCGTCGCGCCGCCGGTGCCGACGAGCACGATGATGAGCGCCGGGATGTTGAAGAACGCCATCGGCTGCGTCCCCTCCATCATGGAGGCGAACAGCAGCCCGGCGATACCCGCGCCGATTCCTATCGCTGTTGCGGCTTTCATCAGCCC
Organism: uncultured Actinomycetes bacterium; assembly: GCA_963774115.1. GTDB lineage: Bacteria > Actinomycetota > Thermoleophilia > Solirubrobacterales > Solirubrobacteraceae > Conexibacter. Next base: position 185,606 of record CAVZDN010000003.1, read on the forward strand.
GGGTGATCGGCGGGGACCGCCGAGACTTCAGCCGCGAGCCGCAGAGCGGGCTTGCGGAGCGCGTCGCGGAGGATGCCCGCACGCCAGGCGTGGACCTCCTCGGCGACCAGCTCGGGCGACTCGCCAACGACGATCTTCGCCCCGCTCGTGAGCGTGACGACGGTGTCGGGCGTCGCCTCGACGGTGAGGATCATGTCCGGGTTCAAGTGGAACGGCTCGGTCTGATGGCCGAGCCGGTGCAGGACGATCACGCTGGGGCTCCCTCATGTGGGGACGAAGCGCGGTCGGCCCCGGCGGAGCGACAGGTCCCTCACCCGCCGCTCCGCCGAGGCCGCCCGCACAGAGCTCGTCGTTACCGCTTCAGGTTCACCAGGTCCTGCAGCATCTCGTCGGCGGTCGAGATGACGCGGGAGTTGGCCTGGAAACCGCGCTGCGCGGTGATCATGGTCGTGAACTGGTTGGCGAGGTCGACGTTCGACATCTCCAGCATGCCGCTGACCGTCTGGCCGTAGCCGTTGGTATTCGGCGTGCCGATCGTCGGACCGCCGGAGCTCGCCGACTGCAGCCACAGCGAGCCGCCGGTGCGCTGCAGGCCGCCCTCGTTGGAGAACTTCGCGAGCGCCAGGTAGCCGGCCGTGACACGCTCGCCGAAGGTGGCCGACGTCGTGTTCTGGTCGATGTAGGAGAGGCCGCCGTCCTGGCCGATCGTCACGTCGGTCGAGCCGGGCGGGACGTTGATGTAGCTGTCGGTCGTGCCCGGCGCGTACGTCGTGACGCCCGCCGTGGTGGTGGCGACGGCGTTGAGGCCGACGATGTAGTGGCCGTCCTGGGTGGTCAGGTCGCCGGTCGCGTTGAGCGTCATGTTGCCGGCGCGCGTGTACTGGAAGGCGCTCGGGATCGTGGTGCCGTCGCCGAGGCCGACGCGCAGCCAGCCGGAGCCCTGGATGTAGACGTCGAGCGGGTTGCCCGAGGTCATCGGAGCGCCGCCGGTCATCAAATTGTCGACCGAGCCGAGCTGCACGCCCAAGCCGACCTGCAGCGCGTTCGCGCCACCGGAGCTCGAGTTCGCGCCCGACGCGCCGCGCTGCATCTGCGCGAGCGAGTCCTGGAACGTCGTACGGGCCGACTTGTAGCCGACGGTGTTGACGTTCGCCAGGTCGTTGGCGGTTACGTCGAGCATCGTCTGGTTGACCTTCAGTCCGCTGATCGCGGAGAACATGCCACGCATCATCGGGGCATCACGTCCTTTCGGTGGGTCATGCGACCTTCGTGACGGCCACGGGTGAGATCCCGTCGGTGCCGCCGATGGTGAGAGAGGGGCCCTGCTTGGAGAAGGTGACGCGCTCGACAACGCCCGAGAGCTCGGTGTCGTCCGCGCCCTTGTACGTCACGGTCTTGCCGATCAGCGCGATCGCCTGCTGGTCGTAGTCGTTCGCGGCCGAGGCCGACGCCGTGTCGGTCAGGTTCGTGAGCCGCTCCAAGATCGAGAACTGCGTGAGCTGACCCATGTACTCGGTCCCGTCGGTCGGGTTGAGCGGATCCTGATGCTGCATCTGGCCGATCAGCAGCTTGAGGAAGTCGTCCTTGCCGAGCAGGCCGCCGGCGCCGCCAGCCGCCTGTGCGCCGCCAAAGGAGGCGGGAGCGGTGGACTGCGTGGAGGAGACGAGTGGGTTCGTGGGCATGGGTGGTCCTTTGCGTTGCGCCGGTTCAGGCGAGCACGTCGACGAGGACGCCGTTGGAGAGTGCGAGAGTGTCGGGCGCCGCGGGGATCTCGGCGTCGCCGGACGCAAGCGAGGCGTCGCCGTCGGCACTGCCGCCCGTGCCGTCGCGGCGGGCCGCGGCCTCGCCGAAGCCGCGCTGCTCGCCGGCCGCGCGGCCGCTCTGCTCGCCGGAGGCGCCGATGTCGAGCTGCAGCAGCGTGAGGCCCTGCGCCTCGAGCGCGCGGCGCAGCTCGGCGCCGGCGTGCTGAAGCAGTTGGGCGGCGCCGCCGTGCTCGGCCACGACGCGGGCCACGAGGCCCTCGGCGGTGTGGCGCAGGTGGATCTCGATCCCGCCGAGCTCACGCGGGCTGAGGCTGATGCGCGCATGCGCGACGCTGCGGTCGGCGGCGGCGCGCAGCGCGAGCCGCACCGTCTCGACCGCGCGGTCGAGGCCGACGGTGCGTGACGGAGGCAAGGAAGTCGAGGAGACGGGCGAGCCGGCGTCGAGCGGCGATGGCGCTGCCGACATGACGGGCGGGGACTGCGGCGACGGAGCGCCGGAGGAGGCCTGCTGGGCTACTGCTGCCGGACCGGCGGGAGCGCTGTCAGCGGAGCTGGCCGCTGCCGCCGCGGACCCGGAAGGCTGTCCTGCCGGAGACGCCGTGGGTGACGCTTCGTCCTGCGGTGCATCGGGCAGACTTGGCGACGGCGCGCCGCCTGAGACTGGAGCCGTGACCGACGCGACGGACTGCGGGTTCGTGTCGGCACCCGGTGCCGGGATCGGTTCGTCCGGTGACCCCGCTCCAGCAGCGGGCGTCCCGGACAGGGCGACGCCGGCGGCGCTCGCCACGGCGGCAGCCGCAGACGCCATCGCCGAGGCGCCGGGGATCGGGGCAGCACCTCCGGTCGCCGGCGTCACGGCCGGCGATGCAGCAGTGACGGCGTCGGCCGCTGCCTCGGGCAGGTTCCCAGGGGCCGGCTCCGCGGTCGCCTCGGCGACGATCGCCGCGACCGCGGCCACGGGAGCGCCACCGAGCACCGCCGCGAGGACGGCCGCGGACGGGTCCGTGCTCGATCCGGTCTTCGCGTCCCCCTCGGTCGAGTGCGCTTCATCGGAAGCGGGACGGTGCGGCTCGCCCGCGCCTCCGGCGACGCCGCGGTTGCGATCTCGGTCGTTGGGAGCGGCAGTCGAGCGAGCGCGCTCGTCGTGGAGAACAGCTGCGAACGGCGCCTCGAGAAGTGCGTCGCTTGCCACCGATCCGGCCGCGGAATGCGGGTCGGGGGCATGCGGCTCGATCGTCGCGGGCGGAAGCTTCAGGATACTCATGTGATGGACCCGGACCCGGTCGGCGTGGTGCCTACGGTTCGCCGGTAGGCGTCCGCGTTGGCGAGGACCTTCTGCACGTAGGCCTGCGTCTCCGCGTACGGCGGCACGCCGCCGTAGCGGGTGACGGCGCCCGGGCCCGCGTTGTAGGCGGCGAGCGCCTTCGTTACGTCGCCGCCGAACGCGTCGAGCTGGCGACGCAGGTAGCGCGCGCCGCCGTCGATCGACTGGGCCGGATCGAAGGGGTTGGTGACGCCGAGCGAGGCGGCGGTGCCGGGCATCAGCTGGGCGAGGCCCTGCGCACCGGCGGGGCTGCCGGCGTTCGGGTTGAAGCCGGACTCCTGCTGGATCAAGCCATGCAGCACGGCAGGGTCGACGCCGTAGCGCTGCGCCGCGGCGGCAACCATGCCGTCGTACGGACCGGTGCCGGCGCCGGCCGTCACGTTCGACGTCGGCATCCCGGCAACCGGGAACGCAGACGGAGCGCCGTACGTGGCCGTGGCCGCCATCGGCTGGCTCGCGCTCGCAAGCGCAGCGGAGAAGCTCGCGCCGCCGTTGCTGGGCGCGCCCTGCGTCTCCGCGATCATCTGGCGAAGTTCGGCAACGCGGGCGACGGCGGAGGCGGCGCCGACGGTGGGGCCGGCCGCGGCGGACGTGTCGACCGTCGGCACGCTCACGACGCGCTCCTGCGGTGCTGGACCAGCGCGATCTCGTCGAGCACGACGCCTTCCGCACGCATCTCTGCACGCGCATGGTCAGCACGGCGCCGCTCCTTCAGCCGTTCGAGCGCCTGACGCTCCCGGGCCGCTTCACGCAGCGCATCGCGCCGCGCGTCGACCTCGGCATCGTGACGGTCGAGATCGAGCGCGCTCGCCTCGCGCGCCTGCTCGACGCGCTCCAGATACGCCTGATGCGCAAGCAGGTCCCTCGGATCCACGGGCGCCTCGGCAGCTGCACGCTGCGCCGCGAACGCACCCGCGATCTCCTCGCCGACGGCATGCAGCCGCTCGGCACAGCTCCGTCCGCCGATTCAGCGCACCAGCCAGCTCCTGCTTGGCAAGATCCTCACCCCGCTCGCGCAGCGCACGCAGGCGTTCGAGGGGAAAGCGAAACGCGCTCACGGCCGGTGTAGTCGGCGGCGCGAGCGCGAACTGGAGTGCGTGGACGGGTGTTCGATGCAGTCAGCGCGGGCGTCAGAGATGCCCGCACCGCGGACAGTCCAGAAACACACCGGCCCGCCGAAGAGCCGCGTGGCGTTGCGCAGTGCGGATGTCGGCCTCGCGAAGCACCTGCTTGAGATGCTGGGCCTCCTTCCTCATCTCGTGTGCCAACCGACCCAACTCTTCCTGCAGCGCTTGAACCTCAGCGTTGGTCATAGACATGGATCACTTCCCATCGGATCGGACGCGGGATCCCCCGGCGTCATGACAGCTTCTGCATCTGTTCGAGGGCAGACGCGAACGCTTCAAGCTCTTGGTTTGCGCACGCCACCTGCTCCTTGAGACGAGCGTTCTCCTCCTCAGCCGCCTTCGTCACCTGCCCGATCTCGAAGGGCCCGGCCTTCGTCAGCCACTCCCGGTTCCACATCCGCGCGACGATTGAGAGGACGGCGAATACGGCGACGCTCAAGATCGCGATGCGCCCCACGAACACGATCGGCCGACTTTGGAGGACCGTCGCGAGCAGACCGGCGTGACCATCAGGGGCGGGAAGGTCGTGCGGGTAGACGCGCAGAGCGACGTACGCGCCTACGAGCGAAAACCCGGCGACCACGAGCCGTGCCACCGCGGTGCTGCCGTCCGACGTGTCGAGCCAGACGTAGAGGCGCGACACGGACCGCAGGGCGATGGTTAAGCGCCGTCGTGCTCGCAGATGCAGGGGCCGGATGACCATGCGGACATCGTCCCGAAGCGGATCGAGCTGCTCAACAGCTCATATGTTGGAATCTGTGCCGATCAAGCACCGGAGGCCGCAGCGGCTGCAACGACTGCGTCCGTCACGACCGCAAGGTCCTCGTCGCCCATCGCGTACGGCGGCATCACGTAGACGAGGTCGTTGAAGGGCCGCAGCCACACGCCGCGCTCCACGGCGGCGGCGGTCGCAGCGGCGACGTCGACGGGGGCGGTGAGCTGGACGACGCCGATTGCGCCAAGCACCCGGACGTCGCGGACGCCGGGCAGACGGGCGGCCGGGGCGAGGCCAGCCCGCAGCTCACGCTCGATGCGGGCGACATCAGCCTGCCAGTCGCCCTCCAACAGCAGCTCGATGCTCGCCAGCGCCACGGAGCAGGCGAGCGGGTTTGCCATGAACGTCGGCCCGTGCATCAGGACGCCGGCCTCACCATCGCCGATCCCGCGCGCGACACGCGCGTTGCAGAGCGTCGCCGCCAGCGTCATGTAGCCGCCCGTGAGCGCCTTGCCGACGCACATCACGTCCGGGGAGATGTCGGCGTGCTCGGCGGCGAACAGCGCGCCGGTGCGCCCGAAGCCCGTGGCGATCTCGTCGAGGATCAGCAGCACGTCGTGCGCGTCGCACAGCTCGCGCAGCAGACGCACGTAGCCGGGCGCGTAGACGTGCATGCCGCCGGCGCCCTGCACGACCGGCTCCGCGATCACCGCCGCCAGCTCGTGCGCGTGACGGGCGACGAGCGCCTCCAGGTCGGCGACGTAGCCGGCGTCGAGCGGCGCCTCGAAACCGCCAGGCGGGCGCGGCGCGAAGACCTGCTCGGTGAGCGTGCCGGCGAACAGGTGGTGCATGCCGCCGACGGGATCGCAGACGGCCATCGCCCCGAACGTGTCGCCGTGGTAGCCGCCTCGTAGCGCCAGCAGCCGCCGCTTCTCGGGCCGCCCGCGCGAGCGCTGGCACTGCAGCGCCATCTTGATCGCGACCTCGACGCTGACCGAGCCGGAGTCGGCGAAGAAGACGTGCTCCAGCCCGTCGGGGGTCAGCTCCACCAGCCGCCGCGCCAGCTCGACGCCCGGTTCGTGCGTCAGCCCGCCGAACATCACGTGCGCCATTCGCTCGAGCTGGCCGGTCACAGCGGCGTCGAGCCGCGGGTGACGGTAGCCGTGGATCGCGCACCACCACGACGCCATCCCGTCGATCAGCTCGCGCCCGTCGGCGAGCCGCAAGCGCACGCCCGAGGCCGACTCGACCAGCAGCGGCGGCTGCGCTGCCGGCGACGACGCGTATGGGTGCCAGACGTGCTCGCGGTCGAACGCGAGCAGATCCTCGCCCACGCCGCTAGTCGTCCCGCGGCGGCGGCCGGAAGACGATCTTCTTGACTTCGGCGACGGTGCCGCCACTGAGGCGCAGCGCCGTCTGAATGCCCTCGGCGCCGAGCTCGCCGGCGACGAGGCTGCGGCGCAGCTCGTCGAGCGTGGCGCGTTCCTCCTCGTCGGCCGCGTCGCGGCCGGCCTCCAGGAGGATCAGGTGGCGCGGGCGGCGCACCGCCGCGGCCATCCGCACGTAGCGCTCGCGTCCTTCGGCGTCGAGGCCCTCGGCCGCGAGCACGACCGTGTCGCCGGCTTCGATCCGCTTGCCGATCGCCGCGTCGAGCAGCTCGACCGCGCGCGCCTCGATCTCCTCGGCCGGCACACGGCCCTTCAGCAGGCCGCGGACCTTGTCGAGCGAGAAGACAGCGCCCTTGTCCTCGACGACGCGCGCGACGAAGCGATCCCGCTCAGCCGCGGATGGCGAGACGACCAGCAGCAGGCTGCCGGGCGAGTAGCGCAAGCGGTCCGACGGCGTGAGCACGCGGCAGCGCACGGAGATGTCGGCGGGACGATTCGGACCCCCGTCGCGACGGGGCCGATCGGACGACCACCCGCCCCGCTCGTCGTCGGAGAACTTGACGCTTCGTTGAGGCGGAGTCGTTGGCATCCCTTCATCTTGCCGCATCGGCGCCTCGGGCCCCTCGGCGGCGACTTGTCACGAAGCGTGGGAGTGCTTCAGCAGGGGTCGCACGGAGGATCGGCACGTGGCGATGTCACCCCTTCCTCGCCGTCGGCACGGAGCCGACCGGCGGCTCCCCAAAGGGGAAGGAGGAGGCCATGGAAGCTACGGCGACCATGTTGACGCTGTTGCTGTTGCTGATGGTCCTGGACCGGCAGCGGCGGTGAGCGTCAGATAGCCGCAAGGCCCCGGGCGGAAGTCGGCTCCGAGTCCGCCCGGGGCACCAACGTGCGGCGAGGAGACCATGGGTCACCGCGACCATGCTGACTCGGCGAGGGTAGCCCGCGCCGGCCACGTGCACAACCGCACAGATGTGGGACCCCGCTACACCCGCAAGTTCAACGGCGGGATCGCCGTGGCTGCGAGCGGGGTGCCGAGGCCGCCGGGTGTCTGCGGCGGTGGCGGGGTTCCCATCACGGCCTCGGCGGTGACGTGCTCGGCGGGTGGGTGGGACGAATCCATGTGCTCAGCGATCGAGGCGGCGATGTCGAGCAGGGCCGCGTCGGCGTCGGCGGCGCTGGTGGGCTCGTCGACGGCCTGGCGCAGGAAGCGCTCGATGCGGGGACGCAGGGCGATGGCGGCGTCGACGGCCGGATCGGTGCCGCGCTGGTAGGCGCCGATCGCGATCAGGTCCTCCTTCTCGCGGTAGGCGGCCATCAGGCGTCGGACGGACTGGCCGGCCTCGCGGACCTGCGGCGAGACGACCTCGCCGACGAGACGCGAGACGGACTGCAGCACGTCGATCGCCGGGTAGTGCGAGGCGTGCGCGAGCTCGCGGGTCAAGACGACGTGACCGTCGAGGATCGAGCGGACCGCGTCGGCGATCGGCTCGTTCATGTCGTCGCCGTCGACGAGCACGGTGTAGAGGCCGGTGATCGAGCCGGTGGCCGCGGTGCCGGAGCGCTCCAGCAACCGCGGCAGCTGGGCGAAGACACTGGGCGTGTAGCCGCGCGTCGCGGGCGGCTCGCCGATCGCGAGACCGACCTCGCGCTGCGCCATCGCGAAGCGCGTGACGGAATCCATCATCAGCATCACGTTCTTGCCCTCGTCGCGGAAGTGCTCCGCGATCGCGGTCGCCGTGAACGCCGCCTTGATGCGCACGAGCGCGGGCTGGTCGGAAGTAGCGACGACGACGACCGAGTGCGCCAGCGCGTCGCCGAGATCGCGCTCGATGAACTCGCGCACCTCCCGGCCACGCTCGCCGACGAGGGCGATCACGTTGACGTCTGCCGTCGTCGAGCGGGCGATCATGCCGAGCAGCGAGGACTTGCCGACGCCGGAACCGGCGAAGATGCCGAGCCGCTGACCGCGGCCGCACGGAACCAAGGCGTCGAGGGCGCGCACGCCGAGGTCTACGCGCTCCTCGATGCGCGGGCGCGCGAGCGCGTCGGGCGGGCGGGCGATCGTCGAGCGCGGGCGTCCCCCGGTGGCGGCGGGCATGTCGTCGAGCGGGTTGCCGAGCGCGTCCACGACGCGGCCCAGCAGGTCGTCGCCGACGCGGATGCGGAAGGGGGCGCCCGTGGCGCGCACCGTCGTGGCGGGGCCGATCCCCTCCATCTCGCCGAGCGGCATCAGCAGTGTGCGGCGACCGCGGAAGCCGACGACCTCGGCGGGCACCGGCGGGTGGCCGCGGTCGCCGTTGACGAGGCAGACCTCGCCGACCTCGGCTTGCAGGCCGGTGGCCTCGACGACGAGGCCGATCAGGTCGGAGACGCGGCCGCTGCGGCGAGCGAGGTCGCTGCCGCGCAGGAGGTTGCCGGCACGGCCGAGCACGCCACCGTCCTGCCCTGTGGTCGCAGGACGACCTTCATCCGGGACGGTGCGCGACCAGGGAGTGCTCACGAGCCCAGCTCCGCCTCGACGATCTCGCGCGCCCGCGCAAGCTGCGTCTCGACGGACGCGTCGATCTGGCCCTCGTCGGTGCGGACGATCGCGCCGCCGCGGGCGATGCGGCGCTCGGCCTGCACGTCGCAGTGCTCGATGCCGCCCAGCTCGGCGGCGAAGCCTTCCGCCACGACGCGCACGGCGTCGAGGTCGTCCGGGTGGACCAGCACGGTCACGCGACGACGCTCGGTCAGACGGCGCAGCGCGCCACGCACGGCATCGGCAACGCGCTCCGGCTCGACTGTCAGCGCGCCCGCGACGACCTTCTCAGCCAACTGCAGCGCGAGCTCCACGGCGTCGCGCTCGACCGTCTCGGCGACCGTCGCACGCATCGCCTCGACCTCCGCGAGAGCGGCGCTCAGCGCACGCACAGCCGCGTCGACCTGCGAGCGCCCCTCCGCGAGCCCGGCCTCCAAGCCCTCGGCATGACCTTCGGCGCGAGCGGTCTCGCGAATCGCAGCCGCCTCCGCCTGAGCGGCCGCAAGCGGCGACTCGACGTCGCGCAGCGTCACCTCCGGCGGGGCGTCGAGCTGCTCGAACGCGTAGAGGGCCGGGTGGGCGGGACTAGACAACAGCGTCGCCCGACCCGCGACCGATCACGAGCGTGCCTGCGTCCTCGAGCTTGCGCACGATGCCGACGATGCGGCCCTGCGCCTCCTCGACGACGCGCTTCTTCTGCGGCGGCTGGAACTCCATCTCCTCGCGCAGCATCTGCGCGCCGCGCTCGGACATGTTCGCCAGCAGGCGCTCCTTGACGTCCTCCTCGACGCCGCGCAGCGCCAGTGCCAGATCCTTCTGGTCGACCTCGCGCAGCACCATCTGGATCGAGCGGTCGTCGAGCTTCGCGATGTCCTCGAAGACGAACAGCAGGCGCCGCACCTCCTCGCCCAGCTCCTGGTCCTGCTCGGTCAGCGTGTCGAGCACGTTGCGCTCGGTCGGGCGGTCGGTGTGGTTGAGGATCTCGGCGAGCGACTTGACGCCGCCGGCGGCCGAGTACTCCTGCTGCACGACCGTCTCCAGCTTGCGGCGCATGACGTTCTCGATCTCGCGCACGACGTCGGGCGGCGTCTCGCCCATGCGCGCGATGCGCACGGCGATGTCGGCCTGCTGCTCCTCCGGCAGGCACGAGAGCACCTGCGCGGCGAGCGTCGTGTGGAGGTTCGCGACGACCAGGGCGATCGTCTGCGGCGACTCCGCGCGCAGGAACGTGACGATGTGCTCCGGCGGTGTGCGGCGCAGGAACTCGAACGGGCGGCGCTCGATCACGGTCGACAGGCGGCCGATGATCTCCGCCGCGCGGTCGGAGCCGAGGGAGCGCTCCAGCACGTCGCGCGCGTAGTCGACGCCGCCGGTCGCGAGCGAGTCGTATGCCTGCACGACGGCGGCCAGCTCCTCGAACACGAAGGCGGACGTGGCCGGTTGGATCTGCCCGGACTTCGCCATCTCCAGCGAGAGCGACTCGATCTCGTCCTCGCGCAGGTGCTTGAAGATCGCCGCGGCCTTCTCGGGCCCGAGCGCGATCAGCAGCACCGCTGCCTTGCGGCGGCCGGGGATGCGGGGAGCGGTCTTCTGCGGCAGGCGTGCCGGTCCATCGTGCCCGCCGGGCGTGACGTCCTCGACCTCGTCGACCGCTGTCGCGTCAACCGTTCCCATGGCTAAGCGTCGTCCTCGGCCATCCACGCGCGCACCTGCTGCGCGACGCGGTCGGGGTCGCGCGTGACGAGGTCCTCGACCTGCAGGCGCGCGGGCTGCTCGGGGGTGCGCAGCGGCCGCACCTGCGTCGGGTGGTCCATCTGCTCCAGCCGCTCGAGCTCGGCGAGCGTGCGCGGCGACTGGATCTCGCGCAGCCACGTCGGCTCGCCCGCGAGCGTCTCCTGCTCGCGCTTGCGCAGCTGGCGGGTCGTGAAGAGCAGGAAGAAGAGCGCGCCGAGGCCGAGGAAGACGTACTTGACGTAGCCGCCGAACGTGGCGACCGGGCTGGGCGCGACGGCCTTCGGCGGCTCGACGAACTTGACCTGGCCGATCGAGAGCTTGTCGCCGCGCTCCTCGTCGATGCCGGCGGCGCTGGCGACGGCGGCCTCAATCTGCGGGATCGCCGACTTCGGAACGGACGTGTCGAGCAGCACCGAGACCTGCTGGCTCTCGACGGTGCCGGGCGCGATCTTCGTGCGCGTGACCGTCTTGTCGACGCCGAGCGTCTCGTCCTTCGTGTCGTGCTTGTAGTTGGAGTTGCCGCCGGCGCCGGTCTGCGCATAGGCGGGAGCGCCGGTTCCGGCGGTGCCCCCGCCGCCGGCGCTGCCGCCGCCCTTCAACGTCTCAGTGTCGGTGCGGCTCTGCAGCGGCACGCCCTTCTTGCCGTAGGTGAGCTGCTCCTGCGTCGCCTCGTTGGCGTCGAGGTTGGCGTGCACCTGCACCTGGGCCTTGTCGGGACCGACGGTGCGGGCGAGCATCGCCGTGAGGCTGGATGCGAGCGCCTGGTCGTAGCGCGCCTCGGCCGCCTGCTTGGCAAGCAGGCCGTCGGAGCCGGCTCCGCCGCCGCTGCCACCGGCCGCGCTGGGCCACAGGAGCTGGCCGCTGCCGTCGGTAATCGTGACCTTGTCGAGCTTCAGGCCCGGGACGCTAGAGGAGACGAGCTGGGCGACGCCGCGCACGGCGCCGGGATCGATCGACGAGGCGCCGGACAGCAGCACGGCCGCGGTCGCGGGGCTGACGTCGTCGGAGAAAAGCTGCGCCTCCTTGTCGGGCAGCACGAGCTGCACCTGCGCACCGGCGACGCCCTCGACCTGCTCGACCGTCTTGGCAATCTCGCCCTCGAGCGCGCGCTGGTAGTTGACCTGCTGCTGGAAGTTGCTGGTGCCGAGCTTCTGCTTGTCGATCAGCTCGTAGCCCGGCTGCGAGGACGTGCTGGAGACGCCCGCGGTGGCAAGCGCGATGCGCGCCTGCGCCGTCTTGGCCTTCTCGACCGCGAGCGCGGTGCCGTTGTTCTGCAGCTCGTTGCCGATGCCGGCCGCGTCGAGCGCGGCCTGCGCCTTGCCGGTCTCAGCCGGGTCGAGCCCGGTCAACATCGTCGAGTAGCTGGGCGCCGAAGCGAGCCGCAGCAGGATGAAGAGGACGAAGACGATGCCGACAGCCGTGCCCGCGAGCGCGATGCGGCCGCGGGGCGAGATGTTGGCGATCATGGCGCGAAGGGGCATGGACGGGAGCTCCGGCTAGATCTGCGTGTGGAAGATGTCGTTGATCGCCTCGGCGCCCTTGGTGCGGATCTGGCGCGGCCAGCTGCATCGCGAGCTGCGCCTTCTCCACGGCGACGACGACGGTGGACGGGTCGGTGGCGGTGCCGTCCGCGAGCGCCTGCGAAGCGGACGCGGCGCCCTCCTGCAGGTCCGACAGCCGGCTGATCTGCTGCGCGAGCATCGAGCCGAAGCCCTCGCCGCCGGTCGAGGACGGCGCATCGAGCGAGGGCGTAACGCCCTCGGCCGGCGCGATCGCACCAACGCCGGGGATCTGCCACTCGCCGCCGCCCATCACGGCCGCCGGGTTGATCGGCGGGATCGTCACTTGAGCAGCTCGAGCGTCTTGGCAAAGAGGGACTTGGCCGTCTGCATCGCGGTCACATTCGCCTCGTAGGCGCGCGAGGCGCTGATCAGGTCGACCATCTCGGTGACGGGGTTGACGTTCGGCATCGAGACGTAGCCCTGCCCATCGGCATCCGGATGACCGGGGTCGTAGACGCGCCGCATCGGGTCCTGGTCCTCGACGATGCCAGCGACCTGCACGCCGCCCGCAGGCTGGGTGCTGCTGGCGCCTGCCATCGCGCCGGTCAGCATCGAGTCGAAGCTGGAGGCGCCGGCCTCCTGCAGGACGACCTCGCGGCGGCGGAACGGCTGACCGTCAGCGCCCTGCGTCGTCTGCGCGTTGGCGAGGTTGCCGGCCGTGACGTCCATCCGCAGGCGCTCGGCCGAGAGGCCGCTGCCGGCGATGTCGATCGCGTCGAAGAGGCCCATCAGCGCACGCCCATCGCGGACTGGAGGATCGAGTTGCGGGTGCCGGCGACGGTCACGAGCGCCTGATACTCCAGGGCGTTCTCGGCGAGCGCGGCGGCCTCCTGGTCGGCGTCAACGCCGCTGCCGTCGGGGCGCACGACGCGGCCGCTCTCGGTCTGCGGCTGGAAGGCGAGCGATTCGAGCGGGGCGCCGACCTGCTGCGCCGCCTGCAGGGTCGCGTGGAAGTCCACGTCCTTGCGCTGGTAGCCGGGCGTGTTGACGTTCGCCATGTTGCTCGTGAGGAGCGTCTGGCGCATCGCCGAGCCGCGCATGGCGGCTTCAAGCCCGAGCTGAGTGCTGTCGAAGAGGGTCATTCGAGTCGAAGTGCGGTTCCGGCTCGCCTCCTTGGCAATTCACGATCCCCTCCATGGGGATCACGCGGGTTGATCGGCCCCGCCCGGCGGTTCTTTAGCCCGCTCGGTCCAACAAGCGGCGCTCGGCTGAGCCGAGGCCGTACCCGCGCGCCGCGCGGCGGCCGCGGTCGACGTCGCTCAGCGTGCGGCCGAGCTGGTCGTGCAGGACCGTCAGGGCGGCGGTCGTTCTGAGCTGTGCCTCGTGCGCACGCATGAGCGCGGGCCGAGCGGCCGCCGGCGGACGCTCGGGCAGTGACGCGACGAGCGTCGTGCGCGCCTGCTGCAGCGCAACGAGCTCGCCGATCCGCGACGGCTCGAACGCCGTCACGAGCGCCAGCTCGCGATCGGCCAGCTCCGCCAGCCGCTCGTACGGGGCGACCTCTCGCTCGACGGGATCGCTCACGGCCACCCCGGTCACGCCGTGGCGGCGCGCATGGCGGACTGCGGGGAGTCGGCCAGCTGGGCCCACGCCTCGCGCAGCTCGCCGAGCAGCTCGCTGACTTTCTCGAGCTTGGTGGCGTCCTGCTGCATGCGGCCCTCGGCGAGCAGCCCCTGGCAGAAGACGTAGATCGCCTCCAGGCGCTGGGCGACTTCACCTTGGCTCATGTCGAGCGTCGCGAGCAGGTGGTCGACGATCTTCTCGCCACGGCGCAGGCGCTCGTGCGCGGTCGGCACGTCGCCGGCGCGCATCGCGGTCGCGGCCTGGAAGAGGAAGCGTCTGACGCCGTCGTACAGCATCACGACGAGCCGCTCGGGCGTCGCGGTCAGCACCGCGCTCTCTCGATACGCCTGCGGCGAAGCCGCCAGATTCGTACTCATGTGCCTTCCCTGGAATCAGAGGTGGAACCTTCACCTCTGTGATCGGTTCGGGAGGGCGAGAATTGAGGGCGCGAGGCCCCCGGGAAGCTCAGTTGTTGTTGTTCAACCCGGCGAGCTGACCGTTGAGCCAGCTGCTCTGCGCCTGGCTTTGCGAGAGCGCCGTCTCCATGGCGGTGAACTGCGCGCGCAGGCTGGCCTCGCGGATCGCGAGGCGCTGGTCCATGCTCGCCATGCTCGCCTGAAGCTGCTTGATCTCGTCGGCTGCACCGTTGATGCGCACGTCGAGCGTGCCGCCGGTGGTGTCGGCAGCGTGGACGACGTCCTCGAACTTGCGCGCCCAGCCGCCGACGTTGGCGACGCCCGCGAGCAGATCGCGCACGCCGTTCGGGTTCGTCGTCAGCGCAGTCGCGAGCTTCTTCGTATCGAGCGTGAGCTTGCCGGCAAGCGTGTCCTTCGACGTGGTCGAGGCCGCCGAGCCGGTCGAGATGCCGAGATCCGCGAGCGAGTCCATCGGGGCCGGCATGCCGTCCAGCGGCTCATAGACCGCCTGGCGCATCTTGCTGAGCATGTCCGTCAGCTGCGAGTCGCCGAAGAGGATGCCCTTCTGTTGGTCCGCCGCCGTCTTCGCGTTCGGAACCGACTTCTCGGTCAGCTTCGCGCGGATCGCGTCGACGGTGGAGTTGTAGACGTCGACGAACGCCTTCAGCTTGTCGGTGATCGCCTCGGTGCTGGCGCCCGGGGCGCCGACGGTGACGGTGAACGGACCGCTCGTGCTGGTGACGCCCTTGAGCGTCAGCGTGACGCCGGCGATCGCGTTCGTGACGCTGTTCGACGACGAGGTGCCGGCGACGCCGTCGACCGTGAAGATCGCGTCCTTGCCCTGCTTCGCCTTGGCCGGCTGCTCGGTGAGCGTCCCAGTCGGGTCGGTCAGCGCGATGTAGCCGGTGCCGGTGTCGCCGGTCGCGCGGCTGGAGAGCACGAGCGTGCCGGCGTCGGTAGCGGCGGCGTAGACGGTCGCGTTCGTGTCGGAGTTGATGTTCGCGACGAGATCGGCGAGCGTGGCGCCGGCCGCGACGGCGGTGGCGTGCCCGTCGATCGTGATCGAGCCGGCGGCCGCCGGGCTCGTGAAGGAGTAGGTGCGCTGGGCGGAGTTCGCCAGCTGCGAGATCGCCACCTGGTAGCCGCCGACGCCGGCGCCGCTGGCGGTTGCCGCGGTGGCCTTCGTCGGGTCGCTGGAGTCGACCGACTGCGTCTGCGTGTAGAGGGTCACCGAGCGCAGGTCGCGCGCGGCGGCCTCGACGGAGCGCAGGCGCGTCTGGAAGTCCTGCAACAGCGACTGCCGCACCCCGGCGAGGGCGGACTTGACGTCGAGCTTAGTGCGCGGCTGCCGCTCGATCGCCATCATCTGGTCGACGATCGAGTTCGTGTCGAGCCCGGACGCGAGCCCTCCGATGTTCAGCAGCGGCGTCGCCATGTCAGTCCAGCGGGGCGCCGCTTGCGACGTCGAGCAGGTGGCTGCCGGGGATCGCCCGCAGCACGTTGCCGTCGAGGTCGCAGACGTCGATCGTCACGCGGCCGCTGTCGGCGTCGTGGCCGAAGCGCAGCTCGCGACCCTGCTCGTGCAGTTCCTCGAAGCAGCGCGCGGCGGCGTTCATCGCCTCCAGCACCTCGGGCGGGGGTCCGTCGGGTACGTCGCCGGAGGAGATCGCGACCTCGTCGCGGGCCGCAGGGGTCCGCCGCACCGCCCGATCGGGCGGTGCATCGAAGCTCGCTCGTCCGACCGGCGCTATGTCAAAGCTCATGGTCGACTCCTCATCCAAGTGCCCGCCGTCGACCGGCGGAGACCCGTTTTCGATGGGTTTCCCCGGAATGATCGGCCGCTGGCGCCCGAACTTGAGCGTTCGACGCCCAATCGGGAGCGGACGGCGGCGGCGCCAGCCGCCGGCCTTACGCCGCCAGCGGTGCGAGTCGCTCGAGCAAGCGGGTTGCACGGCCGTCTCCCGGCGCAATCGAAGTGGCCTCGCGCGCCAGCTCCAGCGCGTCCTCCGTCATCCCCTGTGCGGCTGCGACCTGCGCCAATCCGACGAGCCCGCGCACGTCCTGCGGATCCTCGCCGCAGACCGCCAGCCACTCCTCGGCCGCGGAGGCGAGGAAGCCGCGTCGCAGGTACATGCCGGCGAGCAGCTCGCTGCGGTCGCGCGGCGAGATCGGGCAGCGGTCGAGCAGCGGCACGAGCGTGGCGAAGGCGTCGACCTCCTGCACGCGCAGGAGCGCCTCCAGCGCGACGACGAGCGGACCGAGCGCGTCGCCCGGCAGCAGCGCCGCGCGCGCGGGCAGTCCGTCGGCATCCGCCCCCGCGTCCAGCTCGGCGAGGCAGTCACACCAGGCCGCGAACAGCGCCAGCTCGCCCTGCCCCATGCTGGTGCCGGCCGCACGGGCAAGCACCTCGCGAGCGCGAGCGACGTCGCTGGCGACCAGACGCGCGAACAGCTCGGTGCGGCGTGCAGCCGCGGCGTGCGGCTCGTCGTCGGCCAGCATGCCGGCGGTCTCCGACGCCTCGTCGTAGCGCCGCTGCGACAGCAGCGCCTCGGCCAGAGCGACACGCGCGGAGCCGTTCGTGGGCTGGCACACGAGCAGCTCGCGGTACTGCGCCTCGGCCGCCTCCGTCGCTCCCGCCTCGTAGAGGGCGGTCGCGAGCATAAAGCGGACCGTCGGGGTCAGCTCGGCCACACGCGCCTCGACGCGCGCGGCGACATCGTCCGGCGCGGTCCCGTCGGCCAGCAGCGCCGCCGCGAACGGCAGCACGAGGCCGAAGAAGCCAGGGTGCTCGGCGAGCGCGTCATCGAGCAGCGAAACGGCCTCGCCGGTCGCGCCGCGCGCATGGTGGATCTCGGCGATCGCGAGCTGCGGCAGGAAGGTGCCCATGCCGACGGTCGCGGTGTACTTGCTCGGCGCGTCGCCCATCTCCACGCACTGCGCGTAGTAGGCGAGCGCCTCGTCTGTGCGCCCGAGCGCGAGCAGCGCCCCCGCCTGCTCGTAGACGACGTCGGTGAAGCCCGGGTAGCGGGCGAGCACGGCGTCGGCGCGCGCAAGGCACTCCTCGTGGCGCCCGCAGACGCGCAGCGCACGCACGAGGCGGCTCGCGAGCGCGGGCATGAAGCCCCACGTGCGGCCTTCGGGATCGGTCTCGATCAGCTCCCACGCGCGCTCGAACTCGGCGAGCGCGGACTGCGAGTCGCCGATCGCACCGTACTCGGAGCCGAGGTTGAAGTGCAGGAACGGTGCCGGCATCGACTCGTCGCGCTGCTTCAGCAGCAGCTCGATGTTGCGGCGCGACTTCTCCTTCGCGTCGCGCACCGCGCCGAGGTAGCCGAAGTGCTCGACGCGGATGTCGGTCGCCGCGACGCGCTCGGGGATGTAGAGCGGCAGCATGTCGGCGATCTGCTCGTGCAGGCGCCCGCTGAAGCGGTACTCGTCGCGGGCGCGGAACACGCGCAGCGCGGTGTGCGTCGCCGCCGTGCCGTCACCGAGCTCGCCGGTGTAGCTGATCTCGGTCAGGTAGAAGGCCTCGCGCCAGGTCTGCCCGCGCAGCGCGCGCAGCCGCTCGACGTCCTCCTCGACGAGCACCTCATCGGCGTCGAGGAACATCAGCCAGTCGCCGGTCGCCTCCGCGAAGGAGACGTTGCGGGCGTCGGAGAACGACCCCGTCCACGCGCGCTCGATCACGCGGGCGCCGAACTCGCGGGCGATCTCGATCGTGCGGTCGCTCGAGCCGGTGTCGACGATCACGATCTCGTCCACGGCGGGGGCGACGGCCGCGAGGCAGCGCGGCAGCATCTCCTCCTCGTCCTTGACGATCATGCAGAGACTCAGGCGCAGGCCCTCCGCCGGGCGCGCACGCGAGGCGATGCGCTCGGCACGCTTGGCCAGCTCGCCGAGCGCGACGGCGACCGCCTTCGGGAACGACGGCGGACGGACGGCGTGGCGGCGGCGCGCCAGCTCGTCAAGGTTGCGCGCGACGTTCGCGAGCTCGGAGTCGAGCCGCTGCGCGGCGCCGAACAGCGCGCCGGCCGCATCGAGGCTCCACAGCTCGTAGAAGAAGACGCCGGCGTAGTTGAGCAGCACCGGCTCGCGCGGCTCCTCCTCCAGCAGCACGACCGTCGCACGCGCCGCCGCCAGGTAGATGGCGGGAACGCGCGCGCGTTCCGCGTCGCGCCCGGCCAGCAGGGCGGCCTCCACGAGCTTCACCCGCGCCGCGTAGCGCGCGTGAACGTCCTCGATCGCTGCCACCTCCGCGAACAGCGCCGCGTAGCCGTCGAGGTCGCGGCGGTCGAAGCACGCGGCGGCCGCGAGGGCGGGATCGAGCGATGCGGTGGATGCGACGTTGGGAGCTGCGGTGAGGCGAAGCGCCATCTGAGAAGACCTCCGGGAGGGTGAGCCTTCCGGTGATCGGCCAAGGCGTCGCGGTCCTGAGCCGGCGTCCAGTCGCAATGGCCGCCGCCACGGCCGATTCGGCGCCTTACGCACGACCAGTCGCTTCGGATCACTCCTCAACCAACCACTAGGGAAGTCTGCCCCCACCCTAGGTATTTGAGGCCCTTTATCCCTGGTACTGAGCGTTTTTCAGACTTCGGGGAGCAGGCGATGTTATGTCGTCAAGGCCGTTTTCCTGGACGTATGTCCTGGGGCGCCTACCCCATAGGGGCGATTCAGGCGCCTTCGCGCTTGCCCGATACCTGCCCGGCACGGAAGACGCATCCGCACACCAGGAGAGGGGCACATCGCATGCAGCTCGACACGAAGCGCACAGGCCGGATCACGGCCGCCGACGCGCTGGCACTGTGGCAGCAGTACAAGGAGTCGGGCGACCGACGGGTCCGGGACCGGCTCGTCCTCACGTTCGCCCCGATGGTCAAGTACATCGTCTACAAGAAGGTCCGCGAGATCCCGGCCCGCTGCGAGGTCGAGGACTTCATCTCCTGTGGGCTCGAGGCGCTGATGCACTCGATCGAGCGCTACGACCCGGAGAAGGGCGCCACGCTCGAGCAGTTCGCCTGGACACGCATCCACGGCGCCGTGCTCGACGAGCTGCGCCGCCAGGACTGGGCGCCACGCTCGCTGCGCCGCTGGGAGCGCGACATCAACCACGCTGCGCGAGCACTTCATCGGCGTCCACGGCCGCCGGCCGACGCGCGCCGAGCTCGCCGAAGCGCTTGGCACCACCGTCGAGGCGCTGCGCACGCGCGAGGACGAGATCGCCAACTCCGACGTCACCTCCCTCAACACGCTGGTGCTCAGCGACGACGAGACCGCGATCGAGCGGATCGACACGCTCGTCAGTCAGGACCGCTTCTCCGATCCCGAGCACCACACCGCCCGCGACGAAGCCAAGATGCGCTTCCGCGCGGCGTTCGAGCGCCTCCCGCGTCGTGAGCGTGAGGTCGCCGTGATGCTCTACGTCAAGAACCTCACGCTGCGTGAGATCGGCACGATTCTCGGCGTCTCCGAGAGCCGCGTCTGCCAGATCCACGGTCAGCTCAAGAAGATGCTGCGCGAGCAGCTCGACGTCCACGCCGGGCTCTTCAGCGAAGTCGCCTGACGCGTCACGGGACGCGGTCACGAGGCGGCGCCTGCGGGGGCGCCGCGTCGCGACCGAGTCCATCGACCCACTCCAACGCCGCACCGACCGCCTGGCGCAGGGCCGGCGGGACGTCGGCGCCGAGGTCGAGTCGGGCAAGCAGCGTCGAGCGCACGTCGTCCTGAGGTGGATCAGACATAGACGTCCAGCGGGTTCGGACGGGCGACGACGTCGACCTCGGCGGAGCGCCCGGCAGCGGCGCCGAGCGCGAGACGCAGTGCTCCGGAGCCTTGCCGCGCATGCTCGAGCGCCGGGCCCTCCGCCAGCGCGACGCGCGCATGCACGAGCTGCTCGTCCAGCGCGATCCGCAGCTCGACCGTTCCCAGCTCCGCGCTCTCGACGCGCAGCGCCACGACGTGCGCCGAGCCGTCCTCGCCCTTCGCCTCGTCGCGTTCGACGGCCGTGACCAGCGCGCCGCCGGGCAGGCGCACTTCCACGGGAGCCGGCGGCACGAGCGCGGGCGGAGGTGGTCCCTCCATCAGCTGCAGCACGACGCGGTCCGCCGTCGCTTCGCGCACCGTCGAGCCGCAGGCGATCGCCGGCCTCGACGCCGTCCGGCAGCTCCGCGGTCAGGATCGCGCCCGCCAGGTTGAGGATCCCGTGGCGCTCACCGTGGCGCTCGACGACCCGCGCGGCGAGGATCCGGCCGACCGCGAGCGGCAGGTCCGGAGCCGTGGCCCGCAGCAGGACGAGGTCGACAGAGAGCGGCTGCACGACCTCGCGCAGACTACGCGCCCGCCCGGAGCGCTCAGCCTCAGATCTGCCAGGCGCCGCCGCGCAGCACCGGCACGCGCGTGCCGTCGGCCACGATGCCCGTGACGTCGACGTCGGGGCTGCCGACCATGAAGTCGACGTGGATCTCGCTGCGGTTCACGCGCTCGTGGTCGTCCTCGTCAGCAGCGAACTCGAAGCCGCACCCGAGCGCGATGTGGCTGGCGGCGTTCTCGTCCAGCAGCGTGTCGAAAAAGACGGTGCCGAGCGGACCGATGCGCCCGTCGCCATCGACGAGCGCGATCTCGCCGAGCCGCAGCGCGCCTTCGTCGCGGGTCGTCATCGCGCGCAGCGCCTCGGCGCCCTGCTCGGCGGCGATCGCAACCGCACGGCCCTGCTCGAAGCGCACCGTCAGTCCCGTGATCGTCGTGTCGCCGAGCTGCAGCGGCTTCGTCGCGGTCACGGTCCCGTCGGCACGCAGCGGGTCGGGGGTCGTGAAGACCTCCTCGGAGGGGATGTTGGGCACGTGCGCGAGACCGTCAACGGTCGCGAACGTTGCGCTCATCCATCGCGAGCTGGGCAGCAGACCGACCGTCAAGTCGGTTCCGGGTCCGTGGTAGTTGATCGCGTCGAAGCGCGCCGCTGTGAGACGCTCGGTGACGCCCGCGAGCGCCGCCATCCGCACCCGCCACGTGGCGACCGGATCGGCCTCGTCGAGGCGGCAGACGTGGACGATCTCCTCCCACAGCTTCGCCAGCGCCGCGTCCGGTTCGAGGCCGGGATGCACAAGCGCCGCCCAGCCCGGCGTGGGGCAGGGACCGATCGTCCAGTTGGTCGTGCGGTCGTTCATCACCTGGCCGGCCTCGCGCAACGACTGCGAGCGGTCGCGTCCGGCACGCGCCGGGTCGAGGTCCTCCAACAGGCCGGGAGCGACCGGCCCGGTGAGCACGATCCGCGCGCAGCGCTGCTCGCCGAGCGCGAGGATCCGCTGGCCGATCCACGAGGGCACCGTCTCCAGCGCCTCGTTGCTGCCGTGCTCGATGCGCGCGCGGCGAACCCACGGGTCACCGTAGGTCACCTCGACGTAGTGCGCCCCGTGACGGTAGGCGCTCGCGGCGATCGCGCGCGTGAGCGGCTCCTTGCCGATCTCCGAGCCGACGGCGACGAGCTGCCCCGGCTGGACGTTCGCACCGAACCCGACGAGCAGGTCCGCGAGCCGCTCCAGCGTCGTGGCGTCCATCGCGAGCGGCGTTCCGCTACGGCCGCACGTCGCAGCCGGCGGCCTGCGCCTCGGCGCGGTCGTGCGCCGTCACCTTCGGGGGCGTGCGGTCCTTCTCGCCACGAGGGATCGGGTACTTGTCCGTGTCTGTCAGGAACGTCTTCGGGTACATGCCGGGACACAGCTTCGCCAGCTCGCGGTCGCTGAAGTCCCCATGCGACTCGATGAACGCGACGCGTGCCTGCTCCTGCGCCGCCGTCAGCTTCGCCTTGTCGCCCTCGTCACCGCACCCGCCGGTCGCAAGCGCGACCACGAGGAGAAGCGGGAGTACAAGCAGGCGCCGAGCCGTCATCCGGGCGCGAACGCTATCCGACCGGGCAGCCGGCCAGCGCCCCCGCACACGGCGCGCTCATCGGGACCCTCGATCGTCGCCTCCCGTAGCCTCCCGTTCCATGGAGCCAGACGCCGTCGAGATTCGCATCCTCGGCTGCTTGATCGAGAAGCAGCGCACAACCCCGGACGCCTACCCGTTGTCGCTCAACGCGCTCCGCCTCGCCTGCAACCAGGCGACGAACCGCGACCCCGTCGTCGACTACGACGAGGCCGTTCTGCGCGACGCGCTGCAGCACTCCTACCGTCGCGGCTGGACGCGCCTCGCCAGCGGCCATGGCGCGCGCGCCGCGAAGTACCGCCACCTGCTCGACGAAGCGCTCGGCCTCGCACCCGACGAGCTTGCCCTGCTCGGCGTGCTGATGCTTCGCGGTCCGCAGACCCCCGGCGAGCTGAAGCAGCGCAGCGAGCGCCTGCACCACTTCGCGGACCTCGCCGCCGTGCACGACGCGCTGACCCGACTGATCTCGCGCGGACACGTCGCGGAGCTCCCGCGGCGGCCGGGACAGAAGGAAGAGCGGTACATGCAGCTGCTGGGTGGGGGTGGGGAGGGCTCGGGCGCTTTGCCCGCGGTCGCGGTGACTCCGGCCGTGGCGGCGCCGATCGTAGCCGCCGCCGTTCCCGCGCCGCCGGCGCCTGCAGCAGTTCCAGCGCCGCCGTTCGACGACGGTCGCCTCGCGCGGCTGGAGCACGAGGTCTCCGAGCTGCGCGCGGAGCTCGCGGCGCTGCGGAGTGAGTTGGGCGCGTAGGCCCTGGCTTCACGGCTCGCTCCATGTGGAGTGACTGTGGCGCAGGCGTGGGTGTACGGCTGGCTGGGGAGGGAGGGGTCTGGTGTGCCAGCCGCGTTGGCGGAGTTACGGGCGGTTGGCTGCCAGTCACATGTGGTGCGTGGTTGAGGAGCGGGGATTAGGGTCCGCATAGCGGACTCAGATCCCCGGTCCTCAAAAACCGGTGTGACCCTTGTGAAGAACGACCCGTGGTTCGTCACGGATCAGTGCCCAACCTGTAACGCCCGGGCCTCAAGATCCGCCACTCGCCGCCGACCACCCGGAGGGCATGGAGCGTGGCCTCTACATCGCTGCCTCGGGGATGGTTGCCGAGCAGATGCGGCAGGACCAGATCGCGAACGATCTCGCGAACGCGTCGACGCCTGGGTACAAGGCGGACCGCGTAACGCAGAAGAGCTTCGCGGACCTGCTCGTGTCGAACACGAAGACCGGCCAGGCGCTCGGCGGGCTTGCGACAGGCGTGGCCGCCGACAAGATGGTCACCGACTTCACGCCACAGCCGCTGCGCGAGACGGGCGAGCCGCTCGACCTCGCGATCGCCGGCGACGGCTGGTTCGCCGTGCAGACCGACCAAGGTACGCGCTACACGCGCAGCGGCCAGTTCGGCGCCTCCGTGGACGGCACGCTCGTCGACCGGCTGGGCCACCCGGTGCTCGGCCAGAACGGCCAGCCGGTCCAGCTCAAGGCCGACGGCACCGTCGACGCCAACAGCGTCGGCGTCTTCGCGCTCGGCGACGACGCCCTCAAGCAGGGCGACAACCTCTTCTCCGGCGCCGCCTCAGGCGCCGCACCAGGCAGCGTCCGCGCCGGCTCGCTCGAGGGCTCCGCCGTCGACCCGGCCCGCGCGATGGTCGACATGATCGCTTCCTTCCGAGCCTACGAGGCCGGCCAGAAAATGATCCAGACGATCGACGAGTCGCTGCGCAAGACCGCGACGCAAGTCGCCTCGATGAACGGGAATGGCTGATGCTCGAGGGCCTCTACTCCGCCGCGGCCGGCATGGCCGCCCAGCAGCGCCGCATCGACGGCGTCGCCAACGATCTCGCGAACACGTCGACGCCCGGCTACAAGCACGTGCGGATCGGCTTCCGCGACCTGCTCTACAGCCAGCAGGGCGGCAACGCCGGCGAGACCGTCATGGCCGGCGCCGGCTCGGCCGCCGACTTCATCGGCCGCGGCCAGAGCCAGGGCGCCCTGCTGACGACGGGCCAGCCGCTCGACGTCGCGATCCAGGGCCAGGGCTGGTTCAGCGTTACACGCCCCGACGGCACGCACTCACTCACGCGCGACGGCGGCCTCCGGCTCGACACCGAGGGCCGCATCACCACGAAGGACGGGCTGCTGCTCGACCCGCCGATCAAGCTGCCCGCCGGCACCTCGCCCGAGAACATCTCGATCGGCCCCGACGGCACGGTCCGCGTCGGCGACGGCAAGCCGCTCGGCCGCATCCAGCTCGTCACCGTACCCGCGCCCGACGGCCTCATGTCGATCGGCGAGAACCGCTTCGAGGCGACCGCCGCCAGCGGCGCGATCAAGGACGCGCCGAACGGCAGCGCCACCTTGCGCCAGGGCATGATGGAAGCCTCGAACGTCGACGTCGGCGACGCGATGGTCGACATGATCGACGCGCAGCGCAGCTTCCAGCTCGCCAGCAAGGCGATCCAGATGCAGGACCAGATGCTCAAGATCGCCAACCAGGTGAAGCGATGAGCTTTGGCTCCCTGCCGCCCGTCGACCGCGCACTGCTGCCGGCCGAGATCCGCGACGCCCCGCAGGCCCGCCGTGAGGCGTACACCGCCGCGACGGGCTTCGAGCGGCTGCTCGTGCAGCAGCTGACGACCTCGCTCGCCGAGTCGGCAAAGGACGCCTTTGGCGGCGACAGCCCGTACGCGAGCCTGCTCCCGGATGCGCTCGCCGACGGCGTGATGGACGGTGGCGGCCTCGGCCTCGCCATGCAGCTGACGGATGCGATCGCGCCACGGACCGCGGGCGAGAGCGACCAGGCGGCAGCCCCCGCGCTCGGAGGTATCTCATCATGAGCGCCCTCGCCACCCGACCCGACGCCCTCCCGGTCCACACCGACCCGCTGCTGGCCAACGACGTGCTCGCGCACCTCGACGCCCAGCTGTCCTCCGCCTCGCGCCTGCTGACGACCGTGCTCGCGCAGGGTCTCGCGATCCGCGCACGCGACGTCGACGGCGTGGTGCGCCACGTCGCCGCGTTCCAGGCCGAGCTCGAGCGCCGAGCGCGCATCGAGGAGGACCGCACGCGGCTGCTCCAGCGCGCCGGCGCCGCGCTCGGGATCGCTCCCAGCGCCGTCACGCTCACACAGCTGACCGCTGGCATGTCGCCCGCCAGCGCCGAGTTTGCCAACGCGCGCAGCGCCGAGCTGCAGGGCCTGCTCGCCGAGCTGTCCCGCGAGCACACGGCCAACCAGGCGCTGATGCGCCAGGAGCTGTCGTTCCTTGACCACCTGCTGCGGCTCGTCGACCCCTCGGCGCCCGCCGACGTGTACGTCGCCGGCGGCGCGCGGCCCGCGCTCGGCGCCGTCCGTTCTTCCGACGTCCGCGCCCTCGACCTGCGCGCCTAGAGCCATGCCGATCTCGACTTTCAGCGGCCTCCAGACCTCGCTGCGCGGACTGCTCGCGCAGCAGCAGGCGATCGACGTCACCGGCCACAACGTCGCGAACGCGAACACCCCCGGCTACACGCGCCAGGAGGCAGTGCTGCGCGCGACACAGCCGTACGTCGTGCCCGCCAACTCCGTCATCACCGGAGCCGGGGCGCAGATCGGCACCGGCGTCGACGTCAGCCAGATCCGCCGCATCCGCGACCAGTTCCTCGACATCCAGTACCGCGCGCAGAACTCGAACCTCGGTGACGCAGGCGCGCGCGCGACCGCGCTCGACCAGGCGGAACTCGCCTTCGCGGAGCCGACCGACGACGGCCTCGCCGCCCAGCTCGGCAAGTTCTGGAGCGCCTGGAGCAACGTCGCCAACGCGCCGGAGAACTCCGGCGCGCGCGCCGCGCTCGTCTCGCAGGCACAGACGCTGACGACCACCTTCAGCACGATCCACGCCCAGCTCACGACCGTCGCCGCCCAGGCACAGGACGAGTACGACGCGATCACCGGCCCGACCGGCGACGTCGCCGCCTGGGCGCACGAGCTGGCCGGCCTCAACACCTCGATCCGCGACGCGGTCTTCCGGGGGCAGTCGCCGAACGACCTGATGGATCGCCGCGACCAGCTGATCGACGGCCTTTCGAGCCTCGCGCAGACGTCCGTCACCGAGCTCGGCACGGGCGCGGTGCAGATCGACTTCGGCGGCGTCACGCTCGTCGACCCGACGGCCACCGGCGGCTACACATGGCCGCAGACGCTCACCACGCCCGGCGGCAAGCTCGGCGCGCTGGCCGACATGGCGAGCGCGACCGGTCCGGTGATCGGCTACCGCAATCAGCTCGACGCCGTCGCCGCCGACCTCGTCGCGAAGGTCAACGCGCTGCACACCGCGACCCCCTTCTTCGCCACCGCCGGCACGACAGCGGCCACGATCACCGTCGCCGTGACCGCTGCGACGGTCCAGACCGGCAGCGGCACCGCCTCCGGCGAGAACGACGTCGCACAGGCGATCACCGCCCTGCGCGGCGGCACGCCCGACCAGCTCTACCAAGGCCTCGTCGCGAACCTCGGCACCGATGTGCAGGCGAACATGAGCGCCGAGTCGACCGCCCAGACGCTCGTCAACGCGGTCGACGACCGCCGTCAGAGCGTCGACGGCGTCTCACTCGACGAGGAGATGACGAACCTGATCCGCTTCCAGCGCGGCTACCAGGCGTCCTCCCGCACGATGTCGACGATCGACGAGATGCTCGACACGCTGATCAACCGCACCGGCCGGGTGGGGCTCTGAGACGGCGATGTCGATGCGCGTCACCAACCAGATGACCGCGCGCGCCACGCTGCGCGACCTCAACGAGGGCCTCACGCGCGTCGCGCGGGCGCAGAGCAAGATCTCCTCCGGCAAGGAGATCACGCGACCGTCCGACAACCCGTACGGCGCCAGCCGCGCGCTCGCGCTGCGCGGCGACATCGAGGGCCTCCGGCAGTACCAGCAGAACGTCGGCGACGGCACTGCCTGGCTCAACACCTGCGACACCGCCCTGACGCAGATGTCCGACGCGCTCCAGCGCGTGCGCGAGCTGCTGATCCAGAGCGGCAACGACGCCGCCGGTCCGGCAGCGCGCGCCGCCTCCGCCGACGAGATCGACCAGCTGATCGAGTCCGTCAAGCAGGAGGCGAGCGTCCGCTACGGCGGCCGTTACGTCTTCTCCGGTACGGCGACGGACACCGCGCCCTACACGCTCGGCGGCGCTGACACGTACGCCGGTGACGCCGGCACGATCACGCGCGAGATCGGCCCCGGCGTTCAGATCCCGATCAACACGAGCATCACCGGCCTGCTCGGCAACGGGCAGGGCGCGGCCGACGACAAGCTGCTCGACACGCTGCGCGACATCAGCGACCACCTGCGCGGCGGCACGCCCGCCGACGCGAACGCGCTGCGCGGCACCGACCTCGTCCGTCTCGACGCCAACTTCGATGTCCTCAACGGCGTGCGCGCCGACGTCGGCGCACGCACGAACCGCCTCGCGATCGCCGGTTCGCGCCTCGCCAGCATCGAGGGCGACTCGACCCAGCTGCTGTCGGAGACCGAGGACGCCGACATCGCCAAGACCATCATCGAGTACTCGACCCAACAGGCGGCGTATAACGCCGCGCTGCGGGCCGGTTCGAACGTCGTCCAGAACTCCCTGCTGGACTTCCTGCGCTAGACCCAAAGGAGATCCGGATGCCCCTCACCATCGACAGCACGCGCTTCGGGCGCATCGAGGTCGCGCCCGAGAGCGTGATCGAGTTCCCCCACGGCCTGATCGGCCTCGAGAGCCGCCGCTTCACGCTCGTCGCCCGCGACGCGGACGCCGACTTCCTCTGGCTGCACTCGGTCGACGACCCGGCGCTCGCGCTGCCCGTCACCGACCCGCGCCGCTTCTTCGGCGAGTTCGAGCTGCAGCTCGGCGAAGGCGAGACCGAGCGGCTCGGACTGCCCGAGGCCGATGCGCACGTCTACGTCACCGTGCGCGCGAGCGAGCGGATCGAGGACGTCACCGCGAACCTGCGCGCACCGCTCGTGATCGCCGACGGCCGCGGCCATCAGGTGATCAACCACGCGGAGAACGCCGCACTGCGCGCACCGCTGTTCGCCGAGCTCGTCGCGACGGCGGAGCAGACCGCCGGCCAGGCCGCCTGACGTCCCAGCCAGCACGCAGCCGTCAGCCGTCTGTGACACCCTCCGGGCCCGGGCAGGCCCCCACGGGGCCCGCCCCGGCAGCCACGTGGCTGCATGCGGCACCCGCCACGGTTCCAAGGAGGACACACCGATGCTGATCATCACCCGTCGGCCCGGCGAGAAGATCGTCCTCGGCGACGACGTCGTCGTGACCGTGATGGAGATCAGCGGCCAGACCGCCCGCATCGGTATCGACGCGCCCAAGTCGGTGCCCGTCTACCGCGAGGAGATCTGGACCGCCGTGAAGGCCGAGAACGAGGCCGCCGCGAGCACAGACGTGCCGACGCTGCCGCCGGTCCCGCCGCAGTCGTAGAGAGCGACCTGGACCGGGCGTAGGCTGGATGTGAACGCCCACGATCAAGGACACGCGGGGTCGATGTGGTAGGAGACATCGATGACGGGCATCGGGAGCACATGACGCGCCCATGAGCACGCTGCTCGGAACGCTCCTGAACGACCGCTACCGGCTCGAGGCCCGCATCGGGACCGGCGGGATGTCGACGGTCTACCGCGCGCTCGACCTGACGCTGGAGCGCCCGGTCGCGATCAAGCTGATGAACCGCGAGATCGCGACAGACTCCGACCAGCTGGAGCGCTTCCGCCGCGAGGCGCGCGCCGTCGCCCAGCTCTCGCACCCGCACGTCGTCGGCGTGATCGATGCCGGCGAGGACGAAGGCCGGCCCTACATCGTGCTCGAGTACGTCGAGGGCGAGACGCTGAAGGACCGCATCCGCCGTCTCGGCGAGCTGCCGATCTCCGAGGCCGTCGCGTACGCGATCGAGATCGCCCGCGCGCTCGGCGCCGCACACGCGCGCCACATCGTCCACCGCGACGTGAAGCCGCAGAACGTCCTGATCGACGAGGAAGGCAGCGCGAAGGTCACCGACTTCGGCATCGCGCGCTCGCTCGACGACGACGGCCTGACGGCCGACGGCCGCGTGCTCGGCACGACCGATTACGTCTCTCCCGAGCAGGCGCTTGGGCACGAGGTGAGCGGGCAGTCGGACCTCTACTCACTCGGGATCGTGCTCTACGAGATGCTCGTCGGCGAGGTCCCCTTCAAGGGCGAGAACCAGGTCGCGGTCGCGATGCGCCACGTGCGCGAGGAGCTGCCCGACGTGCAGGTGCGCCGCCCGGAGGTGTCCGCCTCGCTGGCGGCGGTGATCGACCGCGCGACGGCGAAGGACCTGCGCGAGCGCTACCGCAGCGACGAAGAGCTGATCGCGGACCTTGAGGACGTGCTCGCGCTGGAGGCCGCGCGCGCCGGCAGCGCCACCGGCGAGGCGACGACGGTCCTCAAGACCCTCCCGCGACGGGCCCGTCGCCGCGTGCCGCTGCGCGTGCGCAGCCCCGCGCTGCTGGCCGCCGTCGCGCTGCTCGCCGCGCTGGCGGTCGTCGCCGCGCTGCTGCTGCTCGGCGGCCGCGCGCAGCGCGGCACCGGCACGACCGGCGACCCCGGCGGCAACGGTGCCCTGTCCCAGATCTCCCTGCGCGATGACGCCGCGAGCGACTACGACCCGCTCGGCGACTCCGCCGAGCACGCGAACGAGACCTCCTTCGCGATCGACAACCTCCCCACGACGAGCTGGTCGACCGAGTCCTACACGACCAGCGACCTGCAGAAGGACGGCGTCGGCCTCGTGATCGACGCCACCCCCGGCGCGGTCGTCCGCGAGCTGCGCATCCGCACCCCGACGCCCGGCTTCAACGCCGACGTCTACGTCACCGACGCCGCCAGCCCGCCGGACGCAGTCACCGACCCCGCCTGGAAGCAGGTCGGCACCGTCACCGACGCCGCCTCCCGCGCGACGGTGGACCTCGACACCGCCGGACAGACCAGCACGTTCGTCCTGCTCTGGATCACGGCCCTGCCGCCCGGCGGCGACAAGGTCGAGATCACCGAGCTGTCGCTGTACCGCTAGAACGTCGCGGGACCCGCCTGCGGCGGCCACGTGGCCGCCTCCGGCACCCGTCAGAACTGGTACGCCCGCTCCCGCGCATGGCGCGCGAGGGCGAGCTCAACGAGCTGGGAGAGCAGCTCTTCGTAAGGCACGCCGGAGGCGGTGAAGAGCTTGCCGTAGACGCTCGTCTCGGTGAAGCCGGGCATCGTGTTGAGCTCGTTGACGAGAACCGTCTCGCCGTCGACGAAGAAGTCGGCGCGGGCGAGGCCGGCGCAGCCCATGTGCGCGAAGGCCTCGATCGCGAGCGCCTGCACGCGCTCACGCGCGGTCGCGGAGATGCGGGCGGGGACGACGAGCCGCATGCCACCCTGGATGTACTTCGCCTCGTAGTCGTACCAGCCCTGCTCGCCGCCGGTGAGCACGATCTCCCCCGGCTCGGAGACGACCGGGTCCTCGTTGCCGAGCACCGCGCACTCCACCTCAAGCCCAGCCGCGGCGGCCTCGACGATCACGAGCGGGTCGTAGGCGAAGGCCGTCTCCAGCGCACCGGCCAACTCGGCCGACGAGGCGACCCGCACGATCCCGACAGAGGAGCCGAGCCGAGCCGGCTTCACGAACACCGGCAGGCCGAGCGTCGCGAGGTCCGCGAGGACTTCCTCGCGGTCGGCCTCCCAGCGCGCATGTCGCACGCCGCGGTAGTCGACCTGCGGCACCCCGCCGCGCGCCAACAGCTCCTTCGCGACGACCTTGTCAAGGCATGCGGCCGAGGCGAGAACGCCCGCGCCGACGTACGGCACGTCGAGGCACTCGAGCAGCCCCTGGATCGTGCCGTCCTCGCCGAACGGGCCGTGCAGGACTGGGAAGGCGGCGTCGGCGCCGAGCAGTCCACGGCCGGGCGCGACCGACAGCTCCTCGCCGTCGTGACGCCAGACACCGTCGCGACCGACCTCGATCGCCAGCACCTCGTGCCCGCCGCGCGCGAGCCCGTCGCGCACCGACGCCGCCGAGGCGAGCGAGACGTCGTGCTCGGACGAGCGCCCACCACCAAGCACCGCGACGCGGCGGCTCATTCCGTGCCTCCTTCGCCGCTGCCCGGCAGCGGCTCGACGAAGCTGCCGGCGAACAGCCGCACCGGCGCGCCCTTGTTGACGATTGTGCCGCCCGGCGGGCGCTGGCCGATCACCGTGCCCTCCAGCGCCGGGTCATTCACGGTGCGCGGCGTCACACGCGGCTCCAGCCCTGCGGCCGTCAGCGCGGCGGCCGCGTCGTCGAGCGTCGTCGTGCGCACGTCGGGGACGGTGACCTGCGGGATCTCCTTCGCGACCACAAGCTCCACCGAGCTGTCCGGGTCGGCATCGCTGTCGCCCGCCGGCGTCTGGCGCAGCACGATGCCCGGAGCCGCCTCGTCGGACTCCTCCTCCACGACGGTCCAGCGGAAGCCCTGGCCGGTGAGCGTCTGCTGCGCGTCCTCCTGCGTCAGCCCCGTCACGTCTGGGACCTTCACCTGCTTGGGCCCGCTGGAGACGAGCAGCGTCACCGCCGTGCCGCGCGGCACCGTCAGCCCAGCGTTCGGCGAGCTGCGGATCACACGGCCCTCGGGCACGGAGTCGTCCGGCTGCTCCTCCACGTTGTCGACCTGCAGGCCGGCGTTCGTCATCATCGCGATCGCCCTCCGCTGCCCGCGCCCGTCGACCGACGGGACCGTCACGTCGCCCGGCCCGCCCGAGACGGTCAGCCGCACCGTCGAGCCCTCCTCGGCCGTGCCGCCGTCGGGATCCTGCTTGAGCACCTCGTCGTCTGGCCTACCGCTCTCGACCCGCGCGATGTCGATCTCGAACCCGTCCTCGCGCAGCGTCGCCGAGGCAGACGCCGCGTCCTGTCCGACGACGTGGGGCACGCGCACCTGATCGGGCTGCGTCAACAACAGCACCCCGGCCGCGATCGCGGCGATCGCGAGCAGCGCGAGCAGCCATGCCCACCACGGCGGCCCTCCGCGCGGGTCGGCGGGAACCGGGTCGGGCGTGAACGGGGGCGGCGACTGCGTACGGAGGCGGTGCGTCCGCGTAGGCGGGCGTCGCCCCGGGCCACGTGTCGGCCGGTGGCGGGAAGGGAACTGGAGCGGGCACAAACGCGGCGGTCCGCTGACCGGGCGACTCGGCCGCGAGGACATACTCGCGCGCCTCCTCCAGCGCCGCGATGAACGCGTCCGCGTCCTGCGGGCGCCGCGCCGGGTCCTTCTCCAGCGCCCACAGCACGATCGTCTCCAGCTCCGGCGGCACGGCCGGGTCGAACGCGCTCGGCGGCGGCGGCGGCTCGGAGACGTGCTTGAGGGCGATCGAGACGGCCGACTCCGCGTCGAACGGCACCTGGCCCGTCAGCAGCTCGAACAGGACCACCCCGATCGAATAGAGGTCCGAGACGTCGCTGACCGCGTGGCCCTGGGCCTGCTCGGGTGAGAGGTACTGCGCCGTGCCCATGATCGAGCCGGTCTCCGTCATGTCGGACGCGCCGGCACGCGCGATGCCGAAGTCGGTCACCTTCACGCGGTCCTCGTCGTCGACCATCACGTTGTGCGGCTTGAGGTCGCGGTGGACGATCCCGCGCCGGTGCGCGAAGCGGGTCGCCTTGAGGATCTGCACCGTCAGATCGATCGCGCGGACCGGATCCAGCGGCGCCTCCTGGATCACGACGTCCTTCAGCGAGCGGCCCGGCAGGTACTCCATCGCGATGTAGTAGGTGCCGTCCCACGCGCCGCGGTCGTACACGCCGACGACGTTCGGATGCTGGAGCCCGGCGGCCGCCGACGCCTCGCGGCGGAAGCGCTCGACGAAGTCGGCGTCCTCGGCGAAGCGGCGGTGCAGCAGCTTCAGCGCAACCTTGCGCCCGAGCTGTTGGTCCTCCGCGCAGAAGACGTCGGCCATCCCGCCCGACCCGAGCCGGGTGAGGATCTTGTAGCGGCCGTCGACGACGGTGTCGGGGGGAAGGTCTGGCATCTCAGCTGAGGAGGGACTCGAGGACGGCACGGGCGATCGGCGCGGCAACGGTACCGCCGAAGCCGCCCTGGGACTTCTCGACGGTCACGGCGATCGCGATCCGTGGGTTGTCGGCGGGGGCGAAGGCGACGAACCACGGCTGCGTGACGTTGGCGCCGGGGATGCCGACCTGGGCGGTGCCGGTCTTGCCCGCGACCTGGATGCCCGGCAGCTGCACGGCCGTGCCAGTGCCCTCCTCCACGACCGTGCGCATCATCTGGTTCAGCGCCTCGGCCGTCGACGGCTTGATCGGCGTGCCAACCTCGCGCGGTTCGACCGTTGTGACCGTACGCCCGTCGGGATCGATCACCTTGTCGGTCAGGTGCGGCGCCATCAGGCGGCCGCCGTTGGCGATCGCGGCGACGACCATCGCCATCTGCATCGGCGTGACCGCGAGCTTGTCCTGCCCGATCGCCATCCGTCCGACGTCGATCAGCGGGCTGCGCGGGTCCATCAGCCGGCCGCGCAGCCGCTCGCCGCTACCGACCCGCTGGTCGGCTGGGTAGTCGAGCGGCGGGCGGCGGTAGAAGCCGAAGCGCTCCATGTAGTCGGCCATCGTGTCGCGGCCGAGGTCCTCGCCGATCTGCGCGAAGACCGTGTTGACGGAGTAGGTGAGCGCCCTCGTGAGCGAGATCGGCCCGTAGCTGGTGCCCTCGTCGTTGCTGAGCGGGACGCCGGAGATGTCGATCGGCGAGCTGCCGTCGATGATCGAGTCGGGCGTGTACTCGCCGGAGTCGATCGCCGCCGCCGCGGTGAGGACCTTGAAGGTCGAGCCGGGCGGGTAGCCGGACTGCGTCGTGCGGTCGAACAGCGGCGCGTCCGGGTCGGCGTTGAGCGCCCGATAGCGCCCGGGCCGGCCCAGGTCGTTCGGGTCATAGCCCGGCACGCTCGCCATCACCTTCACTTCGCCAGTGCGCGGATCCAGCGCAACCACCGCACCCGCGCTGCCGGTCGCCTGCAACTGCTCCGTGGCGATCTGCTGCGCCTGCACGTCAAGCGTCGTGCGCACCTCGTTGCCGCGCTGGCGCTCGCCCTGCAGCTGTGAGACAACCGCGTCCAGCTCGTCGCCCTCGCCCGACAGCTCGTCGTTGCGGTAGCGCTCGATCCCCGAGAGCTGCTGCAGCGCGATGTTCGCGTAGCCGACCGGATGGCCGAACAGCGACGCCGTTGGATACGTGCGCCGGAAGGTCCCGCGCGGCCCCTTCACGCTGCGCGCCAGCACGGTCCCGTCGGCCGCCTTGATCGCCCCGCGCTTGACGTGCAGCAGCGCGAACAGCGGCCGCTTGTTGAGCGCGTTGTCGCGCAGCGCCTTCGCCTCGAACACCGACCAGCGCGACGTCCAAGCGACCAGCACGACGAACAGCAGCACGATCGTCGCGAACAGTCGCATGATCGGCGTGCTCATGCCGGCCGCCGGGCCTTGTCCGACACCAGCAGCAACAGCGCCAGCAGCACGAAGTTCGCCAGCAGCGACGAGCCGCCGTAGGAGATGAACGGCAGCGTCACGCCCGTCAGCGGAATCACGTTCGTGACGCCACCGACGATCACGAACACCTGCAGCGCAAAGACGGACGAGAGCCCGACCGCCAGCAGCGTCGAGAACGAGTCGCGCGCCAGCAGGGCGACCTTGAAGCCGCGCTGCACGAACAGCAGGTAGGTCATCAGCACGGCGGCCGCGCCGACGAGCCCGACCTCGTTGACGATCACCGCGTAGATCAGGTCGGTCTGCGGCGCCGGCAGCAGCGGCCCGCCGGTCGGTGTCACGAGCATCGCCTCGCCGAAGCCGCGGCCCAGCAGCCCGCCGTCGGCCTGCGCGAAGAGCGAGTTGGCGATCTGGTAGCCGGCGGACGGGTAGCGCTCCGCGTCGAACGGGTCGAGCCACACGTCGACGCGGTCGGCCACGTGCGGCACGTGCGTGCCCAGGTACCACGCGCCCACGCCGAACAGCAGCAGCCCGATCAACACGAACGAGAAGCGGCTCGTCGCGACGTACAGCAGCGACAGGAACGCGCCGAAGAACATCAGCGAGGACCCGAGGTCGCGGATCACGACCAGCAGCAGCATCGCGATCCCCCAGATCACCAGCAGCGGCCCGAAGTGCTTCAGCGGCGGCAGCGTCACGCCCATCACGCGCCGCGCGCCCGTCACGAGCACCTGCCGCGTGTCGCGCAGGTAGGAGGCGAGGAAGACGACGATCCCGATCTTCGCGAACTCCGTCGGCTGGAAGACGAACACGCCCGGCACGCGCACGCCGAGATAGGCGCCGTTGACCTGCGCGCCAATCCCCGGCAGCCGCGGCAGCACCAGCAGCGCCAGGCTGATCGCCGCGATCGTGTAGCGGTACTGCTCCAACCGCCGATAGTCGCGCAGGAACACGATCGTCGCCACGAACAGCCCCAGGCCGACCACGAACCACTGCGCCTGCTGGCGCGCCAGCGTGTCGTCGATGCGGTAGACCATCACGAGCCCGAAGCACGCCAGCACCGCCACGAGCGGGAACAGGTAGGGGTCGGCGTACGGCAGCGCTATCCGCAGGAAGACGTGCGCCGCAATGCACAGCCCGAGGAAGATCGCCCCGTACGTCAGCGACAGGTCCGGCAGCGAGCCGCGCTGGATGAAGACCGCGGCAAAACCGGCCGTCAGCAGCAGCGAGGCTGGGATCAGGCCGATCAGCTCGCGGTCGCGCGCGCTCACGGCGAGAGCGTCCCGAGCTCGAGCTGCGAGGCCAGCTCGCGCACGTCGTTGCGCGAGCGCAGGCGGTGGTCGAGCAGCTCCCTGCGCCGCGAGGGCGTCAGCTCGCTCGCCGGCACACCGGAGACGTAGTAGGACTCGTACAGGTGCAGGCCGGCCGGCAGGTCCCACGGCAGCCCGCGGTACACCGCCACCATCCCGCGCTCGTCGGTGCCGACGAAGAAGACCGCACGCGAGGCCATCCAGCCCGCGACGCCGAGCCCGCCCAGCACGATCGCGGTCGCGACGAGCGCGGCGATCACCTTGACACGGCGCGGCAGCGGTGCGTTCGCGCGGTCATCGCGGGCGCTGCGCGCAGGCACGACGCGCGGCGTGGCAGCGGCCGTGGCGGCAGCGGCGGCGGGCCGCTCGCGCGACAGCGTGTCGGCGTCCGCGACCGCACGCCGCACGTCCTCGGCATGCAGCGCGGAGCCGCCCGCCCGCGTCGCGTCGTCCAACGGCGCCGTCCCCGCCTCGACCTCCGCGAAGCGCACGAGGACCACCGTGATGTTGTCGCGGCCGCCCGCGTCATTCGCCGCCGCCACGAGCGCGCGGCCGACGGCTTCGAGCCCGCCCGCATCGCGCAGGATCTGCTCGACGTCGGCCTCGGCGATCATCGACGTCAGCCCGTCGCTGCACAGCAGCAGCACGTCGCCGTCGCGCATGCGATGCGTGTGTGTGTCGATCTCGACGTCCGGCTCCGGCCCGAGGGCGCGTGTGATGATCGAGCGCTGCGGGTGCTCGGCGGCCTCCTCCTCGGTCAGCTTGCCGCGCCGCACGAGCTCGTCGACGAGCGTGTGGTCCTGCGTCAGCCGGGTCAGCTCGCCGTCGCGCAGCAGGTAGGCGCGGCTATCGCCGACGTGCGCGATCGCCAGCTCGTCGCCGTCGGCGTAGACGGCGGTCACCGTCGTGCCCATCCCCGACAGCCCACGCTCCTGCTCGGAGCGCTCGTGGATGCGGCGGTTCGCCTCCCGCACGTTCGCCAGCAGGCGCTCCTCGCCGCTGCCCTCGTCCGGGAGCCCGGCGGCGAACGTCTCGGCCGCAAGCCGCGAGGCGACCTCGCCGGCCTGCGCCCCACCCATCCCGTCGGCGACGACGAACAGCGGCGCACGCGCGTAGAAGGCGTCCTCGTTCGCACGGCGCGCGCGGCCGGTGTCGGTCTTCTCGTAGTGCTCGGCGACGCGCAGCATCATCAGTCCTGGAGGTAGGAGAACTCGCTGTCGCCAATGCGGATGCGATCGCCGTGGTGCAGCGGCTGCGGTCCCTGCAGCGGCTCCTCGTTGAGGTACGTCCCGTTCGTCGAACCAAGGTCCTCGATCAGCAGCACCGATCCCTGCCGCTCGATCCGCGCATGGCGCGTCGAGGCAAAGGGATCCTCCAAGCGGATCTCGACGTCCCCACGCCCGAGTGTCGCCCCACGCCCGAGGTCATAGGCGATGCCCGCCGGATGGCCGGCCGCCTGCTCGACCACCAGGCGCGGCTCGCCATTGGGGACGCCGTGGCCGAGCACGCTGTCGTCGGCGCGGTGCAGCCCGGTCGCGTCGACGGCAGGATCCACAGGCGCAATCGGTCCTCCCATGCGCACCGGCTCACCCGCGTCCCGCGCGCGCCGCAAGTCCTTCATCGAGCTGCGCACGACCCACAGCAGGAACAGGTAGAGCACGCCGAGGAAGCAGAGCTTCAACGCGACGGATGCCGGCTCGAGCGTCGTCATCGTCCCGCGCGTCCTACTCGACGTTGAAGGTCAGCAGCGTCGTGCCGATCTCGATGCGGTCGCCGGGCCGCAGCGTGTGCGGCCGTTCGATGCGCACCCCGTTCACCACGACCCCGTTCGTCGAGCCGAGGTCGTCCACCACCCAGCCGCCGCCACGCGGTCGAATCTCGGCGTGCTGGCGCGAGGCGTTCGCGTCGGCCAGCACGACGTCGCAGGAGCGGCTGCGCCCGATCGTCGCGCCGCCGGCGCTGACCACGAGCCGCTTGCCGCCGGTCACCAGCAGGGCACGCGCATCGCGCTGGCGCGCACGCTCCTCCAGCGGCTCCTGCAGCCGCTCGGCCGCGCTGTAGACCATCGTGTGCCCAGACTCGCCCTGCGACGGCTCCTGTGCGGGATCCGCCGCCGGCTGCACGAGGCGAGCCTGGATGCCGAACTCGCCGAGCCGCAGCCGCTCGTCCGTGCGCAGCTCGACCGACGGCTTCGACATCAACGCGAAGCGCTCGCGCCGGGCATGCTCCAGCAGGTAGCCGACCAGCTCGTCGACCAGCTCGTGCTCGAAGTCGCCGAGCCGCTCGTGGTCCTCCGGCGAGAGGTACACGGCGTACTCGTTCGGGACGTAGATCCGCGAGACGGAGTGGGTCTGGTGGTCCTCCATCTCCCGCGCGAGCTTGCGCGCGATCTCGACCGGACGCACCTCCGACCGGAAGGCACGACTGAACGTCCCCTCGACGAGGCTCGCGATCTTGCTCTCGAGGCTTCTGAAGACGCTCATGTGCTGCGCCCGGGGGCCGACCCATGCTACGCCAGTGGTCCCGCGGCAGACTCGCGCGGGACACGCGAACCGCCGCGGACCGCCCGTGCCGCGACCGCCAACAGCACCGCCGCCGCAGCGCCGAGCGCGGCGCCGCGCGGGTCCGGCTGCGGCACCGCGCCACCGAGCGCATGTCCGATCGCCGACGCGCCGGCCGCCATGCCGGCCGCCCACAGCGTCGCCGCGACGAGGTCCAGCGCCGCCGTGCGTCCTCGCACGAGCCAGGGCAGGACCGCCGCCCCCGCCGCCCACAGCCCCGCGCATGCGAGCGCGCCGGACTGCACCAGCGGCGCGATCACGTGGGCGGCCGCGTCATGCAGCGAGCCTTCCCACACAGCCGCCGGCGCCGTACCGCGGGCACGGCCGTAGAACAGCGTCTCGTGCACGAGCGGCTCGGCGAGCGCCAGAAGCCAGAAGCCGAGCGCGCCGAGCGCGGCCCGGCGCCACAGCGTGCGCGCCTGCCCCGCCAGCGCCGGATACGCGCCGGCCAGCATCGCCACACCCATCAGCGGCGCCGCGAAGCCCACAGACCAGGCACGGCCGCGCAGCGGCAGCAGCAGCGCGGGCGCGACGGCGCCGCACGCCAGCACGAGCGCCACGCCGGGCACACCGGCGGGCCCCGCCAGCCAGCCGATCAGCACGGCCGCCGCCGTCAGCCAGCCGATCCGCGGAAGCAGTCCGACGACCACCCCGGCAAGCGCCCCTGCCAGCAGGGGGCTCGGCACCGGCGAGACGCTCGCGGGCGGGAGCGTCGCGACCGCCAGCGCGACAAGCCCGCCGGCAGCGAGCCCGGGCGCGACGTGGCCTGCCAGCAGCGGAGCGGATCGCCGTCTCGCACGCGGGTCCTCCCACGCAGGGTCGCGGACGCCATGGCCGCCAAATCGCGGATCCAGCACCGCCGTGTCGCGGCCGCGCAGCTCGCCACGACGGTCGGCGACTGTCCAGTCCTCCAAGGCACCCAGCTCGGCCGCGACCTCCGCCAGCTCCTGTTCGCGCGAGCGGCGTCTCCAACCCTGCCGTCCACGATCCGCGACCTGGGTCACGGCCGTGGTCATCCGCTCGATCCGCGGCGCGACGACGGTGCCCGGCTCGTCGCCCAGCTCGTCCAGCGCGGCCTTCAGTCCGCGATGCAGGCCGGCAACCGTCCCGCGGTCCGCCGGCCGTGGCAGCAGCGCGCGGTCGACCGCCTCGCACAGGGCCGGCGGCAGGTCCCGTCGCTGGCGCGCCAACGGCGGCAGCGTCGCGCCGAGACGCCGCGCCGTCGCGACCGCACTGCCACCGCGGATCGGATTCACGCCGCTCAACGCCTCGTACAGCACGAGCGCAGCCGCATACAGGTCGGCGGGCGGACCGGCCTCACGCCCCTCCGCCTGCTCGGGCGCCATGTAGGCCAGCGTGCCCACCACGTCGCCGGTACGCGTCAGCAGATCCTCCCCGCCGCCGCCCGCCACCACGCGGGCCACGCCGAAGTCCGTCAGCTTCGCCGCCGGGGCACCGGCCGGGCGCGCATCCGGCACGAGCACGTTCGACGGCTTCACGTCGCGATGCACGACGCCCTGCGCATGCGCATGCGCGAGCGCCCCGCA
This sequence comes from uncultured Actinomycetes bacterium, assembly GCA_963774115.1. Taxonomy (GTDB): domain Bacteria; phylum Actinomycetota; class Thermoleophilia; order Solirubrobacterales; family Solirubrobacteraceae; genus Conexibacter. Next base: position 225,554 of record CAVZDN010000003.1, read on the forward strand.
CAGCGCGAGCCCGACCTCCGCCACGTCGCGATCGGACAGCGCGCCCTCCGCCAACAGCTCCGCGAGCGTCGCTCCGCGCACCAGCTCCGAGACGAGGTACGTCGTGTCAGCCTCCGAGCCCGCCTCGTAGAGCGTCACGATCGCCGGATGCGTCAGGCGGCCCGCGGCCCGCGCCTCGCGCGCCGCACGGCCGGAGGTGACCTGCTCGCCCGCGATCGCCTTGACCGCCACGTCCCGCTCCAGCTGCTCGTCGTGCGCACGCCAGACAACGCCGAAGGCCCCCTGGCCGATGCGCTCGAACAGGCGGTAGCGCCCCAGCACCAGCTCGGCATCGTCGTGGCCTCGGCTGCCGGTGCCGCGATGCGCGGCGCCCTCCGGCAGCCGCGCCGTCGGGGCGTCGGTGCGACTCACGCTGCGGTCTTCCACGCGGGGGGAAGCCTCCCTTCCAGCGCCGCACAGGCGCGTTCCATGGCTGCACGGGTCCATGCAAGCCGTCATCCAGCCGCTCGGGTGGTAATACTGGCCCCTTCACGTTCCCGCAAGGAGCACGATTTGTCGTTCTTCGACGACGCTGACGAGCCCCGTAGAGCGCCACGTCCCCGCCGCACGCCCCCCTCAGGCGGCGGAGGCGGACATCACCCCCCGATGGATCACCAGACGCTGCTGATGCGGCGCCTGATCGCCGCGGGCGGCGTGATCGTCGTGGTGATCCTGCTCGTCTTCCTCGTCAAGAGCTGCGCCGACAGCCGCCGCGAGGCGGCGCTGAAGGACTACAACCGCAACGTCCGCAGCCTCGTCGAGCACTCCAAGAACGCCGTCTCCACGCCGCTCTTCGCCGCGCTCTCGGGCGCCAGCGGCCAGCAGGGGACGCAGCTGCAGGAGACGATCAACCAGCTCCGCAGCACCGCCGACGAGGACCTCACCCAGGCCGAGCGCCTCGACACGCCCGACGCGATGCAGCAGGCGCAGGACGACCTCGAGCTCGTGCTGTCGCTGCGACGCGACGGCGTCGCCGAGATCGCGGACCTCGTCCAGAAGGCCGTCGGGCAGTCCGCCGGCGCGGGCGGCGCCGTCGACGCGATCGCCGGGCAGATGCAAGCGTTCAACGCCTCCGACGTCGTCTACTCCCAGCGCGTCGCGCCGCTCATCCTCAAGGGCCTCAAGGACGACGGCATCGCCGCCAGCTACGACGGCACCGCGGGCGAGCAGGTCATCCCCAACTCCGAGTTTCTCAAGAGCCTCAACTGGATGAGCCCCGGCTACGTCGCCGATCAGCTCGGCGCCACCTCCAGCGCCGCCGCTAACGGCACGCCTGCGCCAGGTCTCCACGGCCATCAGATCGACTCGGTCACCGTCGGCGACGTCACGCTCGCCGCCGGCGCCCCCAACCGCATTCCCTCCTCGCCGCTGCCGACGTTCATGGTCGCGTTCACCAACGGTGGCGAGAACAACGAGACGAACGTCAAGGTGACGGTCGAGATCACGGGCACAGGCGCACCGGTCACCGCCAGCACGATCGTCCCGAACACCACCGCGGGCGCCGCCGCGACCGCGAATGTCGCGCTGACCAAGGCGCCGCCCACGAACGGCTCGGTCACAATCAAGGTCACCGTCGGGAAGGTTCCCGGCGAGGAGACGCTCGACAACAACGAGCAGACGTACACCGCGTTGTTCGAATAGCCGCGCTCCACGGCCGCCGGCGAGCCCACAACCGCCCGCACACCTATCCTTCGCCACGTGGACGAGCTGACCAGCACCACCGGGGTCGTCGCGCTCGCCGGCTGCGCCGCTGCACTCATCTCGCTGATCGCCGTCGCCGTCCTTGCGCTGCGCCTGCGGCGGGTGCGGCGCGACCAGCGGCTGGTGCTCGGCGACGCGGGCACACGCGACCTCACCGAGCACGCAGCCGGTCTCGAGCGCGAGTTCCGCGTCCTGCACGACTACGTCGAGGACGTCGCCGCACGCCTGCATACGCGGATGGACGTGGCGGAGCAGCGCCTCGACGGCGCCGTCGCCTTCCGCGCGCTCGTGCGCTACGACGCCTACGGCGAGATGTCGGGCCGCCAGTCGACGTCGATAGCGCTGCTCGACGCCCGCCGCTGCGGCATCGTCCTGTCCTCGATCCTGCACCGCGACCAGGCGCGCCTCTATGCCAAGCGCGTGAAGGACGGCGTCGGCGAGCTCGAACTCTCCCCCGAGGAGGCGCAGGCCGTCCGGCTCGCGCTGTCGGGCGAGGAGCCGAAGGTAGGCGACGGCTGATGCGCGTCGCCTACCTCGGGCCGGAGGGCACGAACACACACGAGGCGCTGCTGGCAGCAGGCGGCGGGAGCGACACCTACGAGCCGGTCCCGTGCGCGACGATCTACGACTGCGTCCTCGCCGTGCAGGACGGCCACGCCGAACGCGCCTTCGTCCCGATCGAGAACGCCGTCGAGGGCTCCGTCAACGCGACCCTCGACGCGCTCGCCGTCGAGACCGACATGGTCGAGATCGTCGGCGAGGCTGTCTATCCGATCCACACGTGCCTGATCGCTGCCGCGCCAATCGAGCTGAGCGACGTCGAGCGCGTGATCTCCCATCCGCAGGCGACCGGCCAGTGCGCGCACTTCCTGCGCACCCGGCTGCCGCAGGCACAGGTGCTCGCGGCCAGCTCGACGGCGGAGGCGGTGCGGCTCGTTGCCCAGGACGACGCCTCGTTCGCCGCGCTCGGCAGCCGCCTCGCCGCGCAGATCTACGGCTGTGAGGTGCTCGTCTCCGGCGTCGACGACGTCGCCGGCAACGAGACGCGCTTCGTCTGGCTGGGCCCAGCCGGCGGAACGGGCGGGATCGAATCTGACCACGGGCCGTTCAAGACAGCGATCGTCTTCTGGGGCGTCGGAGCCGAGGCACCCGGCTGGCTCGTCGCCTGCCTCGCCGAACTGTCCTCCCGCGGCGTGAACCTGACGCGCATCGAGTCGCGCCCGCGCAAGCAGGGACTCGGGCGTTACATGTTCTTCGCGGACCTCGAAGGACGGGCGACCGAGAGCCCCGTCGCGGACGCGCTGACAGGTCTGCGGACACACGTCGAGCACCTGCGGGTGCTCGGCTCCTTTCCCGCCGCCTGACCGCTTTTCCCACCTGTTACGGGAGGGGGAAGCCGTCGAGCGGCGCTGGACAGGTCGCTACACTGCCGTCGAGCGGTCATGGCGATAACAGCACCACCAGCGCAAAGGGGGTCCGCGCTGCCACTGGGGCACCAGCGGCGCGGACGTGAGTCTGGCCGGGTGCTCGTCCTCAACGCCACGTTCGAGCCGATCAACGTCTGCACGGTTCGCCGCGCCGTCGTCCTGCTCCTGAAGGAGAAGGCCGAGGTGCTCGAGCACGGCGAGTACCACCTCCGCTCCGGCAGCTCCACGCTGCCGCGCCCGATGGTGATCAGGCTGGTTACGTACGTCCGCGTCCCACGCGACACCCACCGCCGCAAGATCACCCGCAGGGCCGTCTTCGCTCGCGACAACTGGACCTGCCAGTACTGCGGAGCGCGCGGCAACCTCACCGTCGACCACGTCATCCCCCGCTCCAAGGGCGGCGGCTCCAGCTGGGACAACATCGTCGCCTCCTGCGCACCCTGCAACCGCCGCAAGGGCGACGCCCTCCCCACCCAAGCCGGCATGACCCCCCGCCGCCAGCCCCGTCGGCCCGGCCCACACGTCTTCATCCAGGTCGCCAGCCCGACGATCCCCACCGCCTGGCGCGCCTACCTCGCTGCCTGAAGGTCGCGCTGCTCCCTTTGGTCTCGGCGTTCGTGGTCAGGTCGCCGCGAGGGGGTCCGGCTGCGTGCTGCTTCGGGACGCACTCCGCCGGAACCCCCTCGCGCGCCCCCACAGCAGCGTCCCGCGCCCAGCCCACCAGGCCGCCAGCCAGGCCCGGCGTCCGCACTAGCAGCAACCCCTCACAGAGAAGGCCGCACAACCCCGCGAACTCGATCGCACTGCCAGGGCCTCCGCGCTGAACCGCCAGGAGGAAGCTCGGGTTCCGGCTCCAAGGGCCACCCCCGAGCCAACAACACCGCCCAGACCCAACGGCGCCGAGACAGAAACACGAAGGGCGCCCTCGACAAAGAGCGCCCTTCGCGAACATCAATTCGGCTGGACAGTGACCTCGACCGGACAATGTGTCAGGGCCAGTGGGACCAGTCCCGGCACCGATCGAGACGGTGTCTCGGTGTGGACTCCGCTACGCGGGGCCAGCCTTCCGACCTAGCGGCCGGACACCTCCAGGGTCCCGCAAGACAAGTCAGACAAGTGAGGACCACCTCCTTTCTCTGGTCAGCCCAGAGTAGCGGAAGCGTCTGACGACGAGGGGACTTTCTGAGTCCCCGTGTCAGTCCTCGTCAGCGTCGGCGTCGTCGGCGTCGTCGGCGTCCGGCTCATCCGTCGCAGGCGCGTCAACGCTCGCCACCGGGCTGCTGCCGTTGCCGTCCCCGACGATGATCTCGCCCGCCGCCGCGTCGATCGCCGCGCCATCCAGCTCGACGTCGACAGCGCCGTCCGGCTCCGACTCGACCACCAGCGCCGCCGCGCACACGAGATCGTCTTCGCGCACGTTCATGACGCGCACGCCGGTCGCCGAGCGGCCCTGCTGGGAGATGCCGCGGACGCCGGTGCGCTGGACCATGCCCGACGTCGAGATGAAGACGAGCTCCTGGTGCTCGCGCACGACGAGCGCGCCGGCGAGGCCGCCCTTCGTCTCGGTGAGGCCGATCGTCTTGACGCCCTTGGCGCCGCGCGAGGTCTTGCGGTACTGGTCGATGCGCGTGCGCTTGCCGTAGCCGTTCTCGGTGATGACGAGCAGGTCCTGGTCGTCGCGGGCGATGTCCATCGCGATGACCTCGCCCTTGGCGCCGACGTCCATGCCGCGCACGCCGCTGGTGTCGCGGCCCATCGAGCGCGCGTCGCTCTCGCTGAAGCGGACGGTCAGGCCGGCGCGCGAGACGATGATGACCTCGTCGCCTTCGTCGACCCGGCGCACGGCGACCAGCTCGTCGTCGTCGCGGATGTTGATGGCGATGATGCCGTCGGCCTTGATCGGGGTGTTGTAGGCCTGCAGCTCGGTCTTCTTGACCTGGCCGCGTCGCGTCGCGAACAGCAGGTACGGCGCCTCGCCGAAGTCGCGCGTGGAGAGCACGGATTGCACCCGCTCGCCTTCGCGCAGCGGCAGCAGGTTGACCAGTGCGCGCCCCTTCGCGGTGCGCGAGGCCTCCGGCAGCTCGTAGACCTTCAGGCGGTAGACCTTGCCGCGGTTCGTGAAGAACAGCAGGAAGTCGTGCGTCGAGGTCACGAAGAGGTGCTCGATGTAGTCGCCGTCCTTCATGTCCATCCCGGTCACGCCGACCCCTCCACGGCGCTGCTGGCGGTACGTCGCCAGCGGCAGCGACTTGATGTAGCCGGTCTGCGTGATCGTGATGACCATCTGCTGGTCGGCGATCAGGTCCTCGATGTCGATCTCGCCCTCCGCGTGGGAGATCTTCGTGCGGCGCTCGTCGCCATACGCATCGGAGATTTCCTGCAGCTCCTCCTTGACGATCCCCATCACGCGCAGCTCGTCGCCGAGGATCGCCCGCAGCTCCTGGATCCGCTCGACGAGGTCCTGGTGCTCCTGGTTGATCTTGTCGGCCTCCAGGGCGGTCAGGCGGCGCAGCGTCAGCTGGAGGATCGCCTCGGCCTGACGCTCGGTCAGCTCGAAGCGGTTCATCAGACCCGTGCGCGCGGACTCCGGATCGGCCGAGGCGCGGATCATCGCGATCACCTCGTCGAGGTTCGCGAGCGCGATCAGCAGGCCCTCGAGGATGTGGGCGCGATCCTCCGCCTTGCGCAGCTCGAACTTCGTGCGCCGCACGATCACTTCGCGCTGGTGGTCGACGTAGCGGCCGATCACCTCACGCAGCGACAGCGTCTTCGGCACGTTGTCGACGAGCGCGACCATGTTGACGCCGAACGTCGTCTGCATCGCGGTGTGCTTGTAGAGCTTGTTCAGCACGACCTTCGGCAGCGCGTCGCGCTTCAGCTCGATCACGAAGCGCATTCCGTGACGGTCGGACTCGTCCCGCAGGTCGGTGATCTCGGGGATCTTCTTGTCGTGCACGAGGTCGGCGATCTTCTGGATCAGCCCCCCCTCGCCGCCCTTCTTGACCTGGTAGGGCAGCTCGGTGACGACGATCGACTCCTTGCCCTGCGAGAGCGGCTCGATGTGCGCCACCGCCTGCACGCGCACCTTGCCGCGCCCCGTCTCGTACGCCTCGCGGATGCCGCTCTTGCCGAGGATCACGCCGCCGGTCGGGAAGTCCGGGCCCTCCATGTGCTCCAGCAGCCCGTCGACGTCGATCTCCGGGTCGTCGATGTAGGCGATCGTCGCGGCGATCGTCTCGCGCAGGTTGTGCGGCGGGATGTTCGTCGCCATGCCGACGGCGATGCCGGCGGAGCCGTTGACGAGCAGGTTCGGGAAACGCGCCGGCAGGACGAGCGGCTCCTGCTGGCGGTTGTCGTAGTTGGGTCCGAAGTCGACGGTGTCGGCGTCGATGTCGCGCAGCATCTCGGTCGCGATGCGCGCGAGGCGGGCCTCGGTGTAGCGCATGGCGGCCGGCGGGTCGTCGTCGACGGAGCCGAAGTTGCCCTGCCCGTCGACGAGCGGGTGGCGCATTGAGAAGTCCTGCGCCATACGCACGAGCGTGTCGTAGATCGCCGTGTCGCCGTGCGGGTGGTACTTGCCCATCACGTCGCCGACGATGCGCGAGGACTTCGAGCGCGGCCGGTTCGGCTGCAGTCCGGCCTCGTTCATCGCGAAGAGGACGCGGCGGTGGACGGGCTTCAGGCCGTCGCGCACGTCGGGCAGCGCGCGCCCGACGATGACGGACATCGCGTAGTCGAGATACGCAGAGCGCATCTCCTCCTCGAGCGCACGCGGCTCGACGTTGCCGCCGCTGAGTTGATCGGTAGCGCTCATGGGGTCCTCACACGTCCAGGTTGGTCACGAGGCGGGCGTTCTCCTCGATGAAGTTGCGGCGCGGCTCGACCTGATCGCCCATCAGCATCGAGAAGACCCGCTCGGCGGCGGCCGCGTCGTCCATCGTGACCCGCGCGAGCGTGCGCGAGGCCGGGTCCATCGTCGTCTCGCGCAGCTGGTCGGCGTTCATCTCACCGAGGCCCTTGAAGCGGTTGACCTCGACGCCGCGTGAGGCGAGGTCCATCACGACCGAGCGCAGCTGTTCGAACGACAGCGCTTCGTCGTGGTGATCGCCGAGCCGTACGTCGAAGGGCGGCGTGCCGACGGTCTGCACGAGCTGCTCGTGGACGCGCACGAGCTGGCGGTACTCGTTGGCCTCCAGCATCGAGCGGCGGACCCGTCGCGAGCGGGCGTGGCCGGTCTTCGCCTCGACGGAGCGCACGACGAGCTCGACGGAGTCCTCGGAAGAGATCTCCACCGAATAGGCGGCGCCGTCGGTCGTCGGGCGGCGCAGCAGCTCCACGAGCTGCGACTCCTCGGTGACGTGCTCGTCGAGGATGCCGGACTCCTCCAGGAACTCGATCACGTCATGGCTGTAGAGAGCGCGCAGCGCGGAGGCCCAGCCGCCGTACTGCTTCAGCAGGCGCGAGAACTTCTTCCAACGCGCTTCCGTGAGCTTCGCCTGCTCCGTGCCGCCGCGGTCGGTCAGCACGAACTTCTCCAGCTTGTCGGTGAGGAGCATGTCCTCGAGGTCGGCGTCCTTCTCGATGTAGCGCTCGACCTTGCCGATCTTCAGCTTGTAGAGCGGCGGCTTGGCGATGTACACGAAGCCCGCGTCGATCAGCGGCAGCATCTCGCGGAACAGCAGCGTCAGCACGAGCGTGCGGATGTGCGCGCCGTCGACGTCGGCGTCCGTCATCAGCACGATCTTGTGGTAGCGCGCCTTCTCCAGATCGAACTCGTCGCGCACGCCGGTGCCGATCGCCGTGATCAGTGCCTGCACCTCGTTGTTCGCGAGCACCTTGTCGATCCGGGCGCGCTCGACGTTGAGGATCTTGCCGCGCAGCGGGAGGACCGCCTGGGTGGAACGGTCCCGACCCTGCTTGGCCGAGCCGCCGGCGGAGTCGCCCTCGACGATGAAGATCTCGCTCAGTGACGGATCCTTGATTGAGCAGTCGGCGAGCTTGCCCGGCAGGCGCGAGTTCTCCAACGCGGACTTGCGTCGCGTCAGGTCACGTGCCTTGCGGGCGGCGGAGCGGGCCTGCGAGGCCTGGACGGCCTTCATGATCACGGCGCGTGCGTCAGCCGGGTTCTCCTCGAGGAACTCGTCGAGGCCGCGGTTGACGACGGACTCCACGAACCCCTGCATGCCCGGGTTGCCGAGCTTCGTCTTCGTCTGGCCCTCGAACTGCGGGTCGGCGAGCTTCACGGAGATGACGGCGGTGAGCCCCTCGCGGACGTCCTCGCCCTGGAGGTTGTCGTCCTTCTCCTTCAGCAGCCCCTTCTCGCGGGCGTACTTGTTGATCGTGCGGGTGAGCGCCGAGCGGAAGCCGCTGAGGTGGGAGCCACCCTCATGGGTGTTGATGTTGTTCGCGAACGAGAAGACCGACTCCTGATAGGAGCCGTTCCACTGCATCGCGACCTCGACAGCCCCCTCGTCGCTGTCGCCCTCGAAGAACACGATCTTCTTCTGGACCGGCTCCTTGTTCTCGTTCAGGTACGCGACGAAATCCTCGATGCCGCCGTCGTACTGGAACTCGACGTGCTTGGCCTCGCCGCGCTCGTCGTGCAGGGAGATCTTCAGGCCGCGCGTCAGAAAGGCTGTCTCGCGCAGGCGCTCCTCGAGCGTCGTGAAGTCGAAGTCGAGCGACTCCATGATCTCGTCGTCGGGCAGGAACGTGATCGACGTGCCCGTCTCCGTCGTCGGCTCGCCCTTCGACAGCTCGTTCTGGGGCTTGCCGCGCGCATAGTCCTGCGTGAAGGTGAAGCCGTCGCGGCGGACCTCGACGCGCAGCCGCTCGGAGAGCGCATTGACGACCGAGACGCCAACGCCGTGCAGGCCGCCGGAGACCTTGTAGCCGCCGCCGTCGCCGAACTTGCCGCCGGCATGCAGGACGGTCAGCACGACCTCGACGGCCGGCTTCTGCTCCTTCTCCATGATCGAGACGGGGATGCCGCGGCCGTTGTCGACCTCGGTGATCGAGTTGTCCGGGTGGATCGTGACCGACAGCGCTGTGCAGTGACCGGCGAGCGCCTCGTCGACGGAGTTATCGACGACCTCGTAGACGAGGTGATGCAGCCCGCGTACGCCCGTGGAGCCGATGTACATGCCGGGCCGCTTGCGGACGGCCTCGAGGCCCTCGAGGACGGTGATGTCCTGGGCGTCGTACGTGGGGGGCGTGGTCGGCTTGTCAGCCGCGGATTCGTCAGTGGCCAACGGTCCTCCGATGACGTTGCAACGCCCCGGTGCCGCGCCGGGGATGGCGCGCCGGGGCGTCGAAGACTTGTGCACATAACGATAGCACAGACGGCCCCGAATCCGCCGTTCCTTGACATGGTGAAAGTCCTGCAAAAACGCCGAAAATGCGGCAGCGATGTGCGGCCGTGCGAGCGTTCACGCCGGACCACCCCGCGATCCGGTCACGCAGCGCAGCCGCGTCACCTCGCCTTCGGAGATTGCGGCGTTCAGGCGCTCCAGCAGCAGCGGAGCCATCAGGTCCAGCTCCTGAGCCCAGACGGAGGCCGAGCAGGCGATCGTGAGGACGCCGCCACGGGCCGTCGTGGGCGTCGCCTCACCCGCGATCGCCTCACCCGCGACCTCGGGCCAGACTCGTTGCACCTCGGCGAGGAGCGTTGCCGGCGCGAGCGAGCGCTGCAGCGGCGCGAGCGCGAGCGCGATCGGCCGTGGCTCACGACGTCTCATGCTGCAGCCGCCACCGCTAGAACGGCGCCTTCGCCGACCGCGAGGCGCGTCACGCCCGCTTCGGAGGCGCCCGGGACATGGTCGAGATCGGTCGTCGTAATGACGCTCTGCCCGCCGGCGCGCAGGAGCGCCACCAGCCGCGAACGCCGCTCGCGGTCGAGCTCGCTCATCACGTCGTCCAGCAGCATCACCGGAACCGCGTCGCGGGTGGAGGAGATCGCCTCCCGCTCAGCCAACAGCAGTGCCAGCAGGGCAAGGCGCTGCTGGCCTTGCGAGCCGTAGGCGCGCAGCTCCCGTCCCTCGCGCGTCAGCGCGAGGTCGTCGCGGTGCGGACCGTGCTCGGTGAAGCCGCGCTCGAGATCGCGCTCGTGACGCTCTGCCAGCTCGGCGGCCAGCGCCGCGACGTCGGCCGCCCGGGAGCGTGGCCGGTAGGCGACAGCCGGATCGCCGTCGAGGCCCAGGTCCGCCGCGCGAGCGGCGAAGCGCTCCACTACGGTCGCGACGGCGTCGGCGCGGTCCGCCATCAGTTGCACGCCATGGCGTGCGAGCTCCGTGTCCCAGGCGGGCAGCGACGCCCGCGACGCTCCGCCGCCACGGATCCGAGCAAGCAGCGCGTTGCGTTGCGCCAGCGCCTGGGCATACGCACGCCGCGTGGCGGCGCGGGCCGGCCACAGACCGGTGACGAACTGGTCGACGTGGGCACGCCGCAGTGACGGCGTCCCTTTCACCAACTCCAGCCGCTCGGGCAGGAAGACGCTCACGAGCGGCCGCCCCGGCACGTCCAGCAGCCGCTCCACCCGCACGCCGTCGACGGCCATCCGCTTCGGCTCGCCCGGCTCGAAGCCGACCGTCAGCTCGTGCGGGCCGTCGTCGGCCTCCGTCTGCACGGCAACCCGCGTGACGCGCTCACCGAAGCGCACGAGCTCGCGCTCGTTCGTTGTCCGCGCAGAGCGCCCGGTGCAGCCAAAGTAGAGGGCATCGAGCAGGTTCGTCTTGCCAGCGCCGTTACGGCCTGTCACGACCGTGAGCCCCGCGCCGAGCTCGACGTCGGCGGTGGCGTAGCTGCGGAAGTTGCGCAGGGAGAGGCGCGCGATCCGCATCGCGCCTCGCTACACGTTGAGCCGGATCGGCATGATCAGATAGAGGAAGCCTCCATCGTCAGCCGCCTGCAGCAGGCCCGGCCGCAGCGGGCTGATCAGCTTCACCACGACGTCGCTGGAGGCGATGCCTTCGAGCCCCTCGCGCAGGAACTCCGGGTTGAAGCCGATCTCGAACGGCTCACCCTGGAAGGCAACCGGCAGCGCCTCGCGCGCCTCGCCGATGTCCGGCGTCTGCGCCGAGATCGTCAGCTCGCCGGGCTGGAAGGACAGCCGCAGCGGCGCGTTCTTCTGTGCCAGCAGGCTGATGCGCCGCACGACATCGGTCAGCTCGCCGCCGGCGATCGTCAGCTCGTGCTCATACGTCTCGGGCAGCAGCTGGCGATAGTTGGGGAATTGGCCTTCGATCAGCCGTGAGGAGAGCACCACGCCCGCGACTTGGAAGACGATCTGGTTCTGCCGCACGCCCACGACGAGGTCTTCGCCGTCGAGCTGCTGGACCAGCCGCGCCAGCTCCTGCAGCGCCTGTGCCGGCACGTTGGCCTCGAAGCCGGCGCTCAGCGGCTGCTCGAGCTGCGTCTCCTTGACGCTGAGGCGATAGGAGTCGGTCGCGACCATCCGCAGCTCGCGGTCGCCGGCGGAGACGAGGATGCCGGTCAGGACCGGGCGCGTCTCGTCGCGGGAGGCCGAGTTCGCCACCTTCAGGACGGTGTCGACGAACGCCCGCGCCGGCACCGTGATGACACCCTCACTCGACGGCTCGGGGAAGGCCGGGAAGTCCTCGCTGCGCAGCGTGCGGATGTGGAACGTGGCGTTGCCGGCAACCAACTCCACGTCTTGCTCGGCTGCGCGCAGCTCAAGCGTCACGGTCGGCCCGGACAACGAGCGGACGACATCAACGATGAGGCGCGCCGGCAGCACGATCGAGCCCTCGCGCTCGACTTCCGCTGGGAGAGGCACCCGCAGTCCCATCTCCATGTCGGTTGCTCGCAGCTCGACGCCGCTCGGGCCCGCGACGATCTGGATGCCGGAGAGCGCCTGGATCGCGCCGCGCGTCGAGGCGACGCGACCGACGGTCTGCAGTTGTGCGAGCAGCTCTTCTCGCGCGGCGGACAACTTCATGACAATGACCTCGACTCGAAGGAAGTCGTTGTTATTAGGGCGTGGGACATGTCAACAAGTGGGCGTTCTGACCGGAGATTGCGGGGAAACCGCGCACACTGCACGCGGACGCAGGTACGGGGAGTCTGTCAGGAGGTTCGGTCGGCATGGCCGGTCTGGAGGGCTGCGGTGAGGTCGCGAACGAGCTCGAAGGCGTCGGCGTCTTGAGCGATGCGCTCGGTGGTGCGCTTGCAGGCATGGAGCACCGTCGTGTGGTTTCGTCCGCCAAAGGCGCGCCCGATCGCAGGCAGCGTCGCATCGGTCAGCTCGCGGGAGAGGTACATGGCTACCTGGCGGGCCCAGGCGACGTGGGCTGTGCGGTCGGGAGAGCAGAGCGCGTCGGGTGAGACACCGAGCCGTTCGCACGTGGCGCGCTGGATCTGTTCGACGGTTTGGGCTTGCGGAGCGGCGCCGGGGTAGAGGCCGTCGAGCACATGGGTCACGAGCGCGCGGTCGATTGCGCGCCCGGTCAGCGAGTGGAACGCCACGACGCGGATCAGTGCGCCTTGAAGTGCCCGCACGTTGGTCGTGATGCGCTCCGCGATGGGAACGAGCGCTTCGAGATCGGTGAGGCGGACGCCGTCGTGCTGCACGCGCTTGCGCAGGATCGTGAGGCGGGTGGCGAGGTCGGGCGGACGCAGGTCGGCGACGAGGCCGGACTCGAACCGCTCGCGCAGCCGGTCGGCGAGTGAGCCCATGTCGCGCGGCGTGCGGTCGCACGTGACGACGAGTTGCGCGCCGGTCTCGTACAGCGCGTTGAAGGTATGAAAGAACTCCTCCTCGATCTTCGCCTTGCGCTCGAGGAACTGGACGTCGTCGATGAGGAGGATGTCGGTAGTGCGATACCGGCGCTTGAACTCCTCGATGGAAGAGGACTTCAAGGCTCTGACGAAGTGTCCGGTGAAGGCCTCCAGCGTTGTGTAGCGGACGCTGATCCCATCGGAGTAGTCGCGTACGTAGTTGGCGATCGCGTGCAGGAGATGCGTCTTGCCAAGACCGGGGGGTCCGTAGAGGAAGAGGGGGTTGTAGGCCTGTCCGGGCATCTCGGCGACGGCGAGCGCGGCTGCGTGGGCGAGCCGGTTCCCGTCTCCGATGACGAACTGGTCGAAGGTGTACTTCGGGTTGAAGCTATCGGTCGGTCCCGGTTGCGCACCGGCGCTTGCCGCGGGCGTGGCCGAAGGCGCAGCGGCACCCTCCGGCAGCACGCTGACGGTCGTCTGAGGGCCGAGGACCGCAGCCGCGCAGGTCTGCAGGACGCGCGAGAAGCGGTCGGCGACCCACGTTCGGATCTCCTCCGGCGCCGTCACGAGCAGGACGTTCCCGTCGAAGGCGTGCGGACGCAGTGGCGCCAGCCAGAGGTGGTAGGTCGAGTCCGTGACGGCGCGCCGCAGCTCGGCTTGGATCTGCGGCCAGATGTGCTCGGGCGCGGTGTGCACAGGCGTAGTCGACCGACTCCTCGTCGGAGATGTTGCGAGGGAATGGAGGGCCTTGCGGCCCGGCGGGGCGGCGAATATAGCAGCGGACCGACGCTGGGCTCCCTCCTCATTGCGCACGTCTACGCAAATCGCGGACAAAAGCTCCGGAGCTCCTGCGGACTGGCGCGAGAGAGTTGTCGACAGCCTGTGCATAACCCTGTCGACGGGCCGGCGTCGGTCGCGCGTATACTGGCGCCCAGCCATGAAACGTACGTACCAGCCCAAGAAGCGCAAGCGTGCCCGCACCCACGGATTCCGTGCCCGGATGCAGACCAAGGCCGGACGCCTGACGCTGAAGCGCCGCCGCTCGAAGGGCCGGAAGCGCCTCACCGTCTGATGACCGTGCGCCGGGGCGCCGCGATCCCGCGCGCCAAGCGGGGTCGTCTCTCCCGCAGCGCGGAGTTCGATCGCGTCTTCCGGCAGGGTCGCTCCCGCGGCAATCGAGTCCTCGTCCTGTACAGCTTTCCGCGCGCCGCGGAAGGTGAGCCTCGCCTTGGGCTCTCCGTCTCGCGCAAGGTTGGCGGTGCGGTTGAGCGCAACCGCGTGAAGCGGCTCCTGCGCGAGGCGTTCGAGCTGGAGTCCGCGCAGCTGCCCGACGGTCAAGACGTCGTGCTGGTCGCACGGCCCGAGGCCTATGCGGTCGCGGAGCGCGACGGCCTCGAGGGGATCCGCGCGGCGCTCGCCGAGCTGTTGGCCGAGGTGCGCGAGCGCGCCGGCGAGGATCCGCCGCGATGAACGTCCTGCGTAGCGCGGTCACGGCCCCGATCCGCTTCTATCAGCGCTTCATCTCGCCGGGAATCCCACGCCGTTGCAAGTACGAGCCGACGTGCTCGGCCTACGCCGCGCAGTCGGTCAAGGAGTACGGCATACTGCGCGGGCTGGTGCTCGCTAGCTGGCGTTTGCTGCGCTGCAATCCGTGGAGTCACGGGGGCTACGACCCGGTCCAGGACCAGCGTCTCTTCCACCCCCGCCGACCGACCGCCCCGAGCGCCTGATCATCCCGATGCCCGTCGTCTTCGCAAATCCCCTGCAGCCGCTCATCGACGTGTGCGAGCAGGTGCTCCTGTTCTTCCACGACAGCGTGGGGGTCGGCTGGGGCCTGGCGATCATCCTGCTGACGATCACGGTGCGGCTGGTGCTGCTGCCGTTGACGCTCAAGCAGGTCACTTCGATGCAGCGCCTTCAGGTGCTTGCGCCGGAGATGAAGAAGATCCAGGAGAAGTACAAGGACGACAAGCAGCGCCAGCAGCAGGAGATGATGAAGTTCTACCGGGAGAACAAGGTCAATCCTTTGGCCTCCTGCCTCCCGCTGCTGTTCCAGCTGCCGTTCTTCATCGCGCTCTACTACATGTTGCGCGAGGACCTGAAGGTCGACATGTGCCCCGGCATCGAAGAGTTCGCCGTGGCGAAGGGCACGAGCGTCGGCGACGTCACCTGCACGCAGTTCGGCGATTCGGCCTACGCGGCGGCGCATCACCTGACGGTGATGGACCCGAGCTTCCTCTTCATCCCGGATCTGACCGCAAAGGCGACAGGCGGGGTCCTCGTGATCCTCGTCGTCATGTACGTCGCGAGCCAGTTGGCCTCGGGCCTGCTCAGCTCGGCCTCGATGGACAAGAACCAGCGCATGATCATGCTCGCGCTGCCGATCGTCTTCGTCGCCTTCATCATCAACTTCCCGGCGGGCCTGATGGTCTACTGGATCACCACCAACTGCTGGACGATCGTGCAGCAGCTGATCGTCCGCAAGACGGTCGGGGTCGTGAAGCCGGCAGGTGCCGGCGGCGCTCCTGTCCCGGCAGGTGCGGCCGCCGTCACGAGCGGAAAGTCCTCCGGCAAGGGCGGCAAGACCGCGGCCGCAGGCTCGGCCAACGGTGCCGCCGCGGCTGCCCCGCCGGCACCGCCGCGAAAGAAAAAGAAGCGCACGGGCCGGCGTCGATGAGTCCACGCAAGGAGAGCGAGGCGGCTGGGCGTGTGCGTGAGCTGCTGGAACACGTGCTCGATGCGGTGGACGTCGAAGCGGGCATCGAGATCGCCGAGGACGACGACGAGCTGTCGGCCAACCTGACGGGCGAAGACCTTGGGCTGTTGATCGGCCGCCACGGCCAGACGATCGACGCGATTCAGCATCTTGCGTACCGGATCGCCTTCCGTGACGCCGAGCACCGCAAGCGCGTGACGGTCGACGCGGCGGGCTATCGCGAGCGCCGTGCGACGCTGCTGGAGCAGGACGCGGACGACGCGGTCGAGGAAGCGCTGGAGACCGGAAAGCCCGTCGCGCTCGACGCAATGAACGCGGTCGAGCGCAGGGTAGTGCACGAGTACCTGCGCGATCGCGAAGGCATCGAGACGTACAGCGAGGGCGACGAGCCCGACCGCCATCTCGTCATCGCGCCGACGGCGACCTGACGGCAGCTGGGGCCGTCCGTCGCCGGCCGACGTGTTTCACGTTTTTCATGACGGTGAAACAGATCGTGGAGTTGACCCCTTTCGAACGCGGACTGTTCGTCGGCATCCTGATCGGCGAGGGCTCCTTCGGCGGCGACGGCAAGCAGCCGCAGATCACGCTCCGCATGCACACCCGCCACGAGGCCCTTTTCACGTGGCTCATGAGGGCGTTTCCGCGCACGAAGCTCTACGGCCCGTATCACCACGGTGAGCGCTCCTACTACCAATGGATGGCGCGCGGACGACCGCTGGTCGAGGACGTGTTGCCGATCCTCGAAGCGTCGCTGACCGCTGACCTCGACGCCCACGCCGCCGCGCGCTTCCAGGCGATGTGCGAGACGTATGCCGGCTACATCGCGCGCATGCGCGAGCGTGCCGAAGGTTGAGATGACGCGGATCGAACGAGAGCTGACCGCGCTTGCGGAGCGCTATGCCCTGCCCGCGGAGAGCGTGCCGCGACTGGCGGCCCTGCTCGAGGCGCTCGCCTCGGACGAGCATGCACCGACCACGGTCCGGGCGCCCGCTGAGGCGGTCCATACGCACGTGGCAGACTCGCTCGTCGCATTGGAGCTGCCGGATGTCCGCGA
Organism: uncultured Actinomycetes bacterium; assembly: GCA_963774115.1. Lineage (GTDB taxonomy): Bacteria > Actinomycetota > Thermoleophilia > Solirubrobacterales > Solirubrobacteraceae > Conexibacter. The sequence continues at coordinate 242,226 of CAVZDN010000003.1, forward strand.
CGCGGGAGTTGTCGCGGACCTCGGCGCCGGCGCCGGCTTTCCCGGCCTTCCGCTCGCCGTAGCGCTCCCACGCGCCACGGTTGCGCTCGTCGAGAGCAACACGAGGAAGTGCACCTTCATCCAGGCTGCTGCCGATACGGCTGCGGCTGCAAACGCCCACGTCGTCGCGGAACGCGCCGAGTCCTGGGAGGCCGGTGTCGGGACCTGCGACGTCGTCACGGCACGGGCGCTCGCTCCACTCGCGGTCATCGCGGAGTACGCCGCCCCGCTGCTGCGGGACGGCGGGGTGCTTGTCGCTTGGAAGGGGCGCCGCGACCCGGACGAGGATCGTGCCGCGGCTGCGGCCGCCGCCGAGCTGGGGCTCACGATCGAGGAGGTGCGGCCGGTTGAGCCTTACACCGGTGCCGTGCACCGGCATCTGCACCTGCTGCGCAAGTTCGCGCCGACCCCGAGCGCTTCCCGCGCCGGCCCGGGATGGCGAGGAAACGCCCGCTGGGAGCGGAGATCAGACCCTCCTCCGACCGCATTCGCCGCTACGGTGACTGACGTGCCGACGCGACGTCCCACACGGGTTCTCTGATGGGCACCGTCTATGCGATCGCGAACCAGAAGGGGGGCGTCGGCAAGACTACGACGGCCGTCAATCTCGCCGCCTGCGTCGCCGAGGCGGGCTACGAGACGCTGCTGATCGACATGGACGCGCAGGCCAACGCGACGGTCGGCCTCGGGATCCCGAAGGACGCCACGCCGAACGTCTACGACGTGCTCGCGGGCGAGGCGACGGTTGACGAAACCATCCGTCCGACGGCCATCGAGCACCTTTCAATCGTGCCCTCGTCGCCCGATCTTGCGGGCGCGAACGTCGAGCTGCCGCGGATCGAGGGCTCCGAGAACCTCCTGCGCGCGGCGTTGGCACCCACTCGCGAGCGCTTCGACTTCACGATCCTCGACTGCCCGCCGTCGCTCGGTCCACTCACCGTCAACGCGCTCGTCGCGGCCGACCGCGTGATCGTGCCCGTGCAGGCGGAGTACTTCGCGCTCGAGGGCCTCGCCGGCCTGCTCGACACGCTCGACCTGATCCAGCGCGAGCTCAACCCGCGCCTGACGATCGCCGGCATGCTGCTGACGATGCACGACAGCCGTACGCGGCTCGCCCAGGACGTCGAGCGCGAGGTGCGCGAGCACTTCCCGCAGCTCGTCTTCGAGACCGTCATCCCGCGCAACGTGCGCGTCGGCGAGGCGCCCAGCTTCGGTCGCCCCGTCATCCACCACGACCCGCACTGCGCCGGGTCCGACGCCTACTTCGAGCTGGCAAAGGAGGTCGCCGCCCGTGGCTGAGAAGACGCGAGGTATGGGCCGCGGCCTGGCCGCGATCCTCTCCGCCGTCCCGAAGGACGAGCCGGAGGAGCTGCGCACGCTCCCGATCGAGCTGATCGGGCCCAGCCCGCACCAGCCGCGGCGCCACTTCGACGAGGAGGCGCTGACAGCGCTGGCGGAGTCGCTGGAGGTCAGCGGCGTGCTGCAGCCCGTGCTCGTGCGTCCGCTGCCCGGCGGCCGCTTCGAGCTGATCGCCGGCGAGCGCCGCTGGCGCGCCGCGGGGATGGCCGGGATCGAGCAGATCCCCGCGATTGTCCGTCACCACGATGACGCGACGTCGCTCGAGCTCGCAGTCATCGAGAATATGGCGCGCGAGGACCTCAACCCGGTCGAGGAGGCGCGCGCCTGCGCCGCCCTCGTCGATGAGCTCGGCCTGACCCGCGAGGACGTCGGCCGCCGCGTGGGCCGCAGCCGCGTTGCGGTCTCGAATCTGATTCGCCTGCTCGACCTCCCGGACGAGGCGCTCGCGCTCGTCGAGCGCGGCGACCTCACCGAGGGCCACGGCCGCGCTCTCCTGCTCGCCCCCGACCACGCCGATCGCCGCCGCCTCGCGCGTGACGCTGCCGCTGCCGAATGGTCCGTCCGCGAGACCGAGCGTCGCGCGCGCGACGCCGGGGAGGCCGCCGGCAAGCCCCGTCCGGCCCGGAGCGCCCGTCCCGCGCTCCATCCCGACCAGCAGGAGGCGGTCGACCAACTCACCGACGCCTTCGGCGGAGTGCTCGGCACCGACGTCCGCGTCACCGCCCAGCCCGATGGTGGCTACCGCGTCCAGCTTGCCTTCGAGTCGCTCGACGAGGCAGTCGATCTCGCCCGCCGCCTCGGCGCCGAAGCGGTCGTCTGACGCACCCCGGCAGTCACGCCGACACGCCACGCCCAGCTCGCTAGAATCGCGTCTCGCGGGGCGATTAGCTCAGTTGGTTAGAGCGCTTCTCTGATAAGGAAGAGGTCCCTGGTTCGAATCCAGGATCGCCCATCTGCAGTGCGCACCGGCGCGACCGGACGAGCCTGGCGATAGCCTGGGCGCCCTCATGGCCGAGATCACGTCACGGCGCCAGGGGCAGATGATCCAGACCCTCTTCCGCGTGCTTGAAGCGGAGCCGGACGGTTTGCAGGCGAAAGACGCCATTGCGCGCGTCGAGCGCGAGATGGTGCTGACGCCTTTCGAGCAGTCGTGCTTCCCGAACAATCCGGATCTGGTCCGTTTCCCGAAGATCCTGCGCTTCTCGACCATCAACTCCGTCAAGGCGGGCTGGCTGCGAAAGCGCAGCGGCATCTGGATGCTCACCGAGGAGGGCCGGTCGGCACTGCAGACCTTCCCGGATCCCGAAGCACTCTTCGTCGAGTCGCGTCGCTTGTACAAGGCCTGGAAGGCTGATCAGCCGGAGCCGGAGCCGGCCTCGACAGCGAGCGACGACGAGGCTTCTGAGGACCATGGCCTCCTCGTCGCGGCGACGCTCGAGGAGGCCGAGGAGGCGGCGCGGGCGGACATCCTCGCTTACATGGGAGCGATCAACCCGTACGAGTTCCAGGACCTTGTCGGCGAGTTGCTGAGGGCGATGGGCTACCACGTCGTCTGGATCGCCCCGCGTGGCAAGGATGGAGGGCTCGACCTGCTGGCCCAGGGCGATCCATTGGGTGTCAAGGGACCGCGAATCAAGGGACAGGTCAAGCGCCGTCCAGGTCAGAAGACGACTCAGGAGGAGCTGCGGTCGTTCCTCTCCTTGATCGAGCCCAACGACGTCGGGGTCTACATCTCGCTCGGGGGCTTCACGGTGGATGCGGCCCAGCATGCACGTCACACCTCGCGGCGGATCACTCTGATCGACGGTGACGCGCTGCTCGACCTTTGGGTGGAGAACTGGGACCGGGTCGCAGAGGAGGGCCGGCAGATGTTGCCGATCAAGCCGGTGTACTTCCTCGACACCGGCTCTGGCTCCTGAGCCGGCACGTGCACGAACTACTTTCGGCTGGCTTCGCGCCGCCTATCGCGCCGCCGGGATCGTCGATCCTGCCCCACCTATACTTGGACACCGTCCAGTCCTAGGAGCAGGCGCGTGCAGGAGATGGTCATCTACGGCGTGAGCTTCGACATGGTCGGCAAGCAGCCGATCGTGCTGTTGAAGACCGTCGACAGCAACAAGTTCCTGCCGATCTGGATCGGACATCCGGAGGCCGCAGCGATCCTGATGAAGCTGCAGGGCGCAAGCACGCCCCGTCCGATGACGCACGACCTGCTCTCGGACGTGCTCGGAGAGCTGAACGCCAGCTGCACACGCGTCGCCGTGACCGAGCTGCGCGAGAACACCTTCTACGCGTCGATCACGCTGACTGTGAACGGCAAGGAGCTGGAGATCGACTCGCGTCCCAGCGACGCATTGGCGCTCGCGGTGCGCGCCGGCGCGCCGATCTTCGCCGCGGAGGACGTGATCGCAGAGTCGGCGATCGAGTTCGAACACGAGGTCGAAGACACCGAGGAGGTCGTCGAGAAGTTCAAGGACTTCCTCGACCAGGTGACCCCTGAGGACTTCGCCGGCGGCGACAGCTGAGCAGGGCCCCTCGCGCTCACGCGAGCGCGATGTTCAGCAGGCGTTCGATCAGCCCGTCGAACGAGATGCCGGCGGCCTCGGCCGCCTGCGGGAGCAGGCTCGTCTCGGTCAATCCCGGCACGGTGTTGGCCTCCAACACGTACAGCTCGCCGTCTTCGTGCAGCATCAGGTCGACGCGGGCAAAGCCTTTGCAGCCAAGCGCGTCATACGTGGCGATTGCGAGCTCATGCGTGCGTGCCGCGACCTCCGCGGGCAGGTCCGCGGGACAGACGAACTGGGTTCGGCCGATCTCGTAGCGGGCCTCGAAGTCGTAGAAGTCCTTCTCGTTCGGGACGGCCTCGACGATCGGCAACGCCCGCGCCGCGCCGTCCTCCTGGATGATCGAGACGGCCAGGTCGCGGCCGGGGACGTAGCGCTCCAGCAGCACCTTGCGGTCGTAGGAGAACGCGGAGACGAGCGCGGCAGGCACGTCGGCAGCGCTGCGGGCGAACTTGATGCCGAGCGCGGAGCCCCCCGCGGCCGGCTTGATCACGAGCGGGAAGCCGAGATGCTGCTCGATCGCGGGCAGTGCCTGAGCGGCGCCGAGCTCGCGAAACGCCGTCTCGCCGAAGGCGTGGAAGTCGGCCGTCGGGATGCCGGCGTCACGCAGCAGGTGCTTCGCCAGCACCTTGTCCCAGCAGCGGATGCAGGCGGCCACGCCAGAGCCGGTATACGGGATCCCGAGCGCTTCCAGCAGCTCCTGGATCGTCCCGTCCTCGCCGTCGCGGCCGTGCAGCGCGACGAACGCGGTGTCCGGCCGCCGCTCGCGCAGTGCGGCGACCAGGTCTGCATCGGCGTCCAGCGCGACGACCTCGTGCCCGAGCCGCTCCAGCGCGTCCTCGACGCGCGCGCCCGACTTCAGCGACACCTGGCGCTCCAGCGAGCGGCCGCCCTTCAGGACCGCGATCGTGCTCATCGGTCGGCTTCGGCGCGGCCCGGCCTTGCCCGCCGCCATGGCGGCAGTTGCAGCACGTCGGCGAGGTCGGACGTGTCGCGCGGCTCCTCGGCAACTGGAGGGGACACCGCCTGCGCGGCACCCGTGAGCGTGCCGTAGAGGGCGACCTGCTCGCCGATCACCGCACCGATGCGGCGGATTCCCTCGCGGATCCGCGCCTCGTCGGAGCCGGAGAAGTTCAGCCGCATCGAGGAGCCGCCGCGGCCGTCGAGGTATGCCGCGCGGCCGGGCACGAACGCGACGTTCTCCCGCAGCGCGCGCGCCAGCAGGTCGGTCGTGTCGATGTAGTCCGGCAGCGTTGCCCAGATGAACAGGCCACCTTGCGGCTGGGTCCACGCCGCCTCGCGGGGGAAGTGAGTGGCGAGCGCTTCGAGCATCGCGTCGCGCCGGCTGCGGTACAGCCCGATCAGCGAGTCGACATAGGCGCGCCAGCCGCCTTCCGCAAAGTAGGTGCTGACGAACAGCTGCGTCATCGAGGAGCTGCAAAGGTCCGCCGCCTGCTTGCCGAGGTTCATCTTCTGCAGCACCGGGCGTGGCGCGGCGGCCCAGCCGAGGCGGATCCCCGGCGAGAGGATCTTCGAGAACGTGCCGAGGTAGATGACGAACTCACCGCCGTCGAGCTTGTAGAGCGGCGGCAGCGGATCGCCTTCGAAGCGCAACAGCCCGTATGGGTTGTCCTCCAGCACGAGCAGCTCGCGCTCCTTCGCGATCTGCACGAGCCGCTGGCGCCGCGGCAGCGACATCGTCACACCACCCGGATTCTGGAAATTCGGGATGGTGTAGATGAACTTGGGGCGTCGCCCCTCGCGCTCCAGCCGGTCGAGCGTCTCCTCCAGCTCGTCGATCCGCATGCCGTCGGAGTCGAGCGCGATCTGCACCACGTCGGCCTGGTAGGAGCAGAACGTCGGCACCGCTCCCGGGTAGGTCGGCGCCTCCGCGACAATCACGTCGCCGGGGTCCACGAGCGTCTTGCAGACGAGGTCGATCACCTGCTGGCCACCCGTCGTGACGAGGATCTCGCCTTCGTCGACGGCCATGCCCTCCGCCGCCATCACCTCCGCGATGCAGTGCGCGGCAGACGCGAAGCCCTCGGTCGGCCCGTATTGCAGCGCTTTCGCGCAGGCCTCCTCGGCGACCGTCGCCATGATCGCGGCGTACGTCTCAGGCGGGAACGTCGACGTGTCGGGCAGTCCGCCGGCGAGCGAGATGACCTCGGGGCGGTCCGTCAGCGCCATCAGGTCGCGCATCGCCGAGGACTTCATGACCTTCGTGCGCTCGGCGAACAGCCCGGCATAGCGCTCGAGGTCGCGCGCGGTGGAGCGCGGCGGCTCGCGGCCGGTCATGAATCGGATACCTGGTCGCGCACGTTGAGGACTTCGCCATGGCGACCCGGAAGCCTGTCCGGGTTGGCTATCGTCATGCAGCCACGCTATCGAAACCATGGACCTCTTCCTCGCCATCTGCCTCGGAATCGGCCTCGCGCTGGCGGTCGGGCTGCGTCCGTTCCTGCCGGCGCTGTTGGTGGGCGCGCTCGCGCGTGGAGACGCCGGGATCGACTTCGAGCACACGGACGTCGCGTTCTTCGAGAAGCCGGCTTTCCTGCTGGCACTGACGATCGGCGTGATCGCGCTCGCCATTGCGGAGCGCCGTCTCGGCCCCGAGCGCGTCGAGACCGGGCCGTTCGGTGCCGCGGTGGCGGGGATTGCGCTGGCGCTCGGCGCGCTCGTCTTCGGCGGCGCGCTCGCGGACGACGGCTACGCCTTCTGGCCCGGACTGCTCGGCGGAATCGCCTGCGCCGCGCTCGCGGCCGCTGCAGTGCGCGGCCTCTTCACCCGCACACGCGGCCGGCTCGACACCGACGCCGCCCGAGCGCTGCCGGCCTACGCCGAGGGCGCCGGGCTCGCGCTCGCCGGCCTCACGGTGCTCGCGCCGCCCGCCGGGTTGCTCGCGGTCCTCTTCCTCGCCTGGCTTGTGCTCGGCCAGCGCCGCCGCGAGGGCCGCAAGTACGCGGGCCTGCGCATATTGCGGTGACTCGACCCCCCAAGCTCGTCCTGACGGTCCTCGACGGGCTGAAGCCGGCGATGCTGGAGCGGGCCGTCGCGCGCGGGCAGGCGCCGATGCTGAAGCTGATCATGGAGCGCGGTGCGTACGTCGATGACTGCGTCGCTGCGTTCCCCTCCGTCACGCCCGTCTGCGCCGCTTCGATCGCGACCGGGACGGGTCCTGACCGGCACCACATCCCCAGCATGAACTGGTATTCCCGCGAGGAGGCCCGCTACGTCGAGTACGGCTCCAGCTTCGCCGCGAGCCGCAAGGTGGGCGTGCTGCGCTCGCTGACGGACACGGTCTACAACATGAACGCGCGCCATCTGGCGCAGGAGACGCCGACCTTCTTCGAGCTGCTCGACGACGCCGGCGTGCGGACCGCCGGGACGACCTACCTGATGTACCGCGGCCGCCACAGCCACAAGGCGACGAACGAGACGGCGCTCGCCCGCATCGCCACCTCCACCGTCTTCCGCGAGCCGGTGCTGGGTCCGCGCGAGTTCTTCTACGCGGACCTCTTCGCGAGCCGCCGCACCGGCTGCCGCGGCACGCTCGGCATGCCCGGACAGCGCGATCAGCACACCGGCTGCGTTGGCGCCCACCTCGTCGAGCACGACCTGTTCGACTTCCTGCTCTTCTCGCTGCCCGACAACGACGCCTGGTCGCACCGCTTCGGCCCGCACGCGCAGGTGACGTCGATCGCCGCCGCCGACCGCCAGCTCGAACGGCTGATGCATGCCGGCGGCGGGCCCGAGCGGTTCCTCGAGGAGCACGCGATGATCGTGCTCGCCGACCACTCGCATTCCGCCGTCGAGCAGCGCATCCCGCTCATCGACGCGTTCGCCGACTGGGACGTCGCGCGCCCGAACGGGTCCCGCGTCAGCGACGGCCGCATCGCGATCAGCCCCGCTCAGCGCTCGGCGATGATCTACGTGCTCGACGAGGAGGACCGTACGACGGTCGCGGAGCGAGCGGCGCGGCACGCCGCCGCGATCCCCGGCGTCGATCTCGCGATCTGGCGCACCGCCCCGCGGGAGGGAGCGGTGCTCTCCCCGCGCGGGGAGCTTCGCTTCGTGCCCGGCGGCGACCTCGTCGACCTGCGCGGTGGCCGCTGGAGCGTCGACGGAGACCTCGCTGCGCTCGGCGCGAGGGTCGAGGACGGTCGCCTGCTGACGCCCGACTACCCGGATGCGCTCGCGCGGCTGTGGTCGGCCCTCAGCTGTCCGACCGCGGGGGACGTGCTGCTGTCGGCGGCGCCGGCGTACGAGTTCGTCGACTGGGGCGGTGCCGACCACCTCGGCGGCGGCAGCCATGGATCCCTGCACCGCAGCGACTCGCTCGGTGCGCTGCTGTGGTGCGGCACGGGGCCGGAGCGTCGCGACGCTCGTGAGCAGTGGACCTTGCAGGACATGCTGCCGATTGTCTCCGAGCACTTCGGCCTTGCCGCATGACGGCGCTGACGCCGGTGAAGTCCGGTCCCGCCTCCGGGGTACGCTGTCCCTGATGCGGGACGACGCGACCGCCATTGCACTGCCGCTGCACCGCCGCGTGCGGCACGGCATGCGCCATCCCGCCAACTGGCTGCAGTTCGTCCGCTTCGGCGTGGTCGGCGCCAGCGGCTACGTCGTGAACCTCGCGGTCTTCACGCTCGCCGTTCATCCCTTGGGGGTGCAGTACCGGCTCGCCGCCGTGCTGGCCTTCCTCGTCTCGGTGACGAACAACTTCTGGTGGAACCGCCACTGGACGTTCGGCGCGCGCGACGGCCACGCCGGCTTCCAGGCCGCGCGCTTCTTCGTCGTGAGCGGGCTGGCGTTCCTCTTCAGCCTGCTGGTGCTCGTGCTGCTGGTCGAGTGGGCGGGTCTGCCGAAGGTGCTGGCCCAGGCGCTCGCGATCGTCGCGGCCACGCCGCTGTCGTTCCTCGGCCAGAAGCTCTGGAGCTTCCGGACATGAGATGGGCCGCGGCGCTGCTTGCCGCGGTCGTGCTGCTGACGGCGCCCGCCGCGGTGCAGGCGGCCGAGGCGACCGGATCGCTCGGATCGGTTGCTCCGCAGCTGCAGCCCACTACGGCCGCTGCCACCGACCCCAACGCGCTCAGCACGCCGCCGAGCCCGTCGATCCCGCCACCCGGCCACCGCCTCACGTCGAAGCAGGTCATCGCGACGGCCGAGACGGTGCCGAAGATCGCGCGCGTCCAGCGGGAGCACCCGGGCTCCTACCCGACGGCGTACACGAAGGGCACGACGCAGTGGCAGGTCAGCATCTTCGGCAAGGGCGGCGCGGAGCTGGGCCAGGTCACGATCGACGACCTCACCGGTGGCGTGCTGGAGGCATGGACCGGCTACCAGGTCGCCTGGACCATGGCTCGCGGCTACGAGGGCGCCTTCGGACGCAAGGTCAACGCCTGGTACGTGTGGCTGCCGCTCTGCGCCATGTTCATCGTGCCGTTCCTGCCCTGGCGTCGGCGCCCGTCCTGGCTGCACCTCGACCTGCTCGTGCTGCTGGCGTTCTCCGTCTCGCTGGCGTATTTCAACCACGGCCGCATCGACCTCTCCGCCCCGCTCGCCTACCCGCCGCTCGTCTACCTGCTCATCCGCATGCTGCTGGTGGCACGCCGCGGAGGTCGGCCCGAGCCGCTGCGCCTGCTCGTGCCCGTCTCATGGCTGGCCGTCGCGCTTGTCTTCCTGGTCGGCTTCCGGATCGGCTTGAACGTGACGAACTCGAACGTCGTCGACGTCGGCTACTCGGGCGTGATCGGCGCGAACCGCCTGATGGAGGGAACGCCGCTGTACGGCACTTGGCCGAAGGACGACGCGTACGGCGACACCTACGGCCCGGTCAACTACTACGCCTACGTGCCCTTCGAGCGGGCGTTTGGCTGGAGCGGGCACTGGGACGACCTGCCGGCCGCGCACGCCGCCGCGGTCGTCTTCGACCTGCTGACACTGCTGGGCCTGTTCCTGCTGGGCCGCCGCGTGCGGGGTCCGACGCTCGGGATCGTCCTCGCCTACGCATGGGCGAGCTTTCCGTTCACGCTCTACGCGTCGGCCACGAACAGCAATGACGCCCTCGTCTCGCTGCTGCTGGTTTTGACATTGCTCGTGGCAGCTTCGCCGCCGGCTCGTGGGGCGTTCGCTGCCCTGACAGGGTTGACGAAGTTCGCTCCACTGGCGCTCGCCCCGCTGTTCGTGCGCACGCCCATCGACGCTCCACGTCGCGGACGTGTCCGCACCGGTCCACGCGCCTTCGCCGGCTATGCGTTCGCGTTCGCGCTCACCGCCGCCGTCGCGATGCTGCCGGTGCTGCTCGACGGCAACTGGCGCACCTTCTGGGACCACACGATCGCGTACCAGCGCGAGCGCGAGTCGCCCTTCTCGGTCTGGGGCCTCTACGGCGGCCTCGACACCCTCCAGACCGCTGTCCAGATCGCTGCGGTGCTGCTCGCGATCGCCGTCGCGTTCGTGCCCCGCCGCCGCACGACCGCACAGGTCGCGGCGCTCGCTGCGGCGGTGCTGATCGCCCTGCAGCTGGGCGTCACGCACTGGTTCTACCTGTACGTCGTGTGGTTCTTCCCGCTCGTGATGGTCGCGCTGCTCGGCCGTCTGGGCGACCCGGCCGCCGCGTCTGCCGCTGCCGAGGAGTCAGCGGAAGCCGGGCGGGGCGGGCAGGAGCACCTGCTCGATCCCGTCGGCGCGTAGCGGCGTCGCCGACGCGCGCACGATCACGCCGTTCAGCCACGGGTCGACGTCGCAGGGCTCGAAGCGGATCGGCATCTGCGTGACGAGCGCCTCCACCGCCAGCTCGCGCTTGACGCCGATCACGCCGCCGCGCGCGCCGGTCATGCCGACGTCGGTGATGTAGGCGGTGCCGCCCGGCAGCACCCGCGCATCGGCGGTCGGGACGTGCGTATGCGTCCCCACGACCGCGGTCACGCGCCCGTCGAGGTGCCAGCCCATCGCGACCTTCTCGCTCGTCGCCTCGGCGTGGATGTCGACCAGTACGTGGTCGACGCGGTCGCGCAGCGCCCGCAGCGCCACGTCGGTCTCCGAGAACGCCGGGTGGCCAGCCCGCAGATAGAGGTTGCCAGAGACGTTGATCACGCCGAGCCGGACGCCGTCACGCTCGACCACGCAGCTGCCGTGGCCCGGCTGGCTCTTGAGGAAGTTGACCGGCCGCAGGATCCGCTCGTTCGCGTCGAGGTAGGGATAGATCTCGCTCTTGCGATAGGTGTGGTTGCCGAGCGTGATCACGTCGACGCCCATCGCGAACAGCTCGTCGGCGATCTTCGGCGTGATGCCGGTGCCGCCCGCGACGTTCTCGCCGTTGACGACGACGAAGTGCAGCGCGTGCGTCTCGCGCAGCCCCGGCAGCAGCGCCCGCAGCAGATGCCGTCCGGTGCTGCCGACGAGGTCGCCGACAAAGAGGATCGAAACGGGTCCGGGGGCTGGGCTGATGGTGGGCTGTATATCGGATCGGCCACAGCGCCTGCCGGGCTCGCCGTGCGGGCATCACCCGCAGCCGCTGCCTGCAGTGCCCGGCTAACGTAGGCGCGTGCGCTCCCCCACCGCGACGCAGACAGGCCCGGCGCTCGCCGCTGCGGGCCTGACGAAGCGCTACGGCGAGCGCACCGCGCTGCGCGACGTGAGCTTCGAGGCGAGCGCCGGCGAGCTCGTCGCGGTCATCGGTCCCAACGGCGCTGGCAAGACGACCCTGCTGTCGATCCTCGCCGGGATTCAGCGCCCTGACACCGGCAGCGTGACACGGCCACCGAAAGAGATCGGCTGGGTGCCGCAGCAGCCGGCCGTCTACTCGAAATTGTCCGTTGCCGAGAACCTGCGCCTGTTCGCGCGTCTGGAGCGGGTCGCGGATCCGCAGGCGGCCGTCGCACGCATGCTGGAGCAGACCGGCCTCGCCGAACGCGCCGACGACGAGGTCGGTCGCCTCTCCGGCGGCAACCGTCAGCGCGTGAACATCGCGATCGGACTGCTCGCCGCGCCGCCGGCGCTGCTGCTCGACGAGCCGTCGGCCTCGCTGGATCCGCGCCAGCGCGCGCGGCTGTGGGAGTTCGTCGCCGCCCTCGCGGCCGGCGGCACGACGGTCGTCTTCTCCACGCACGACGTGCAGGAGGCCGAGCGCTACGCCGACCGCGTGCTCGTGCTCGCCGACGGCGAGCTGCTGTTCAGCGGGACCGCCGCCGAGCTCGCCGCCACCGTCGAGACGGGCGACGGCGCGTCCGCCGGCCCGAACGACTTCGAGACGGCCTTCGTCCGCTTCCTGCACGAGCGCGGCCACTGATGCGCTGGCTGCTGCTGAAGGACCTGCGGATCCTCAAGCGCTCGCCGCTGCTCGTCGCGCTGCTCGTGATCTACCCGATCGCGATCTCGCTGCTGATGGGCTTCGCGCTCTCGCGCGGGCCGGGCAAGCCGAGTATCGCGCTGCTCAACGAGATCCCGCAGCAGGAGCGCAGCTTCCAGGTCGGCAGCGAACGCCTTACTGCCGGCGAGTACCTGCCCGAGCTCCTGAAGTCGGTCGACGTCACGATGGTCCACAGCCGCGCCGAGGCGCAGCGGCTCGTGCGCGACGGCAAGGTGCTCGGCGCGGTAATCCTGCCGGCGGACATCGCGCAGAAGCTCTCGACCGGGCGCGAGCAGCCGACGATCGAGGTGCTCTACAACGGCGAGGACGCGGTCAAGCAGCGCTTCGTGCAGTCGGTCATCAAGGCCCGCGTGGCCGACGCGAACGCCGCCCTCTCACAGCGCTTCCAGCAGATCACGACCGGCTACATCGACCTGCTGCTCGAAGGTGGGACGCTGCCCGTGCTCGGCAGCGACATCCAGATCCTCGGCATGCGCAACGCGCAGCGGATCGTCGCCGGCACGATCGCGAAACTGCCGCCGAACTCCCCGCTCGTGCCGGCGCTGCAGCAGGCCGAGCGCTTCGCGACGCTGGCGATCGACAACCTCGGCGTCTCCAACGACGTACTGCGCTCCGTCGGCGCGCCGCTGAAGGTCAAGCAGACGATCATCGGCGGCAAACGCACGCCGCTCGACACATTCGCAGCTGCCGTCTCGGTCACCGTTTCGCTGATGTTCCTGACGCTGCTGCTCGCTTCCGGTTTGCTCGCCCTGGAGCGCGAGGAGCACGCCTTCGCTCGGCTCGTGCGCGGCCTCGTATCGCGCCTCGGGCTGCTGGCCGAGAAGATCGGCCTTGCCGCGATCTGCTCGTTCGCCGTCACGCTGCTGATGCTGCTCGCGCTCGGCGGCTTCTTCATCGACCTCGACTGGGGCCGTTTCCACTTCTGGCTGCTCGCGCTGGCCGGCGGCGGGATCGCGTTCGCCGCGCTCGGCGTAGCGATCGGCGGCCTCGCCCGCGAGGTGCGCGCCGCGTCGCTGCTCGCGTTCCTGCTCTCCTTGCCGATCGCGTTCCTCGCGCTCGTGCCGAGCGGCGCCGTCTCCGACGGTCTCTATGACGTCGTGCGCGCCGTCTCGGCCGCGTTCCCGTTCAAGGCCACGCTGCAGGCGCTCGACGCCGCGCTTAACGATGCGCAGCCTGGGATCGTGGGCCCGCTCGCGCACCTCGCGGCCCTCGCACTCGTCTACACCGGACTCGCGCGCATAGCCCTTAGGCGCTTCGACTGAGCCCCCTGACGGCGCCGGTATCCCACCAGGCGGCGTCCTCGCCGGTTCACCTGCGAAGCATGCTTCACCGGCTGCGTCCTTGCCTGGCGGGTGCCAGCATCCGTGAGGGTCGTATCCTGAGTTCGATGCCCTTCCCCGTCACCCGGCTGCGCCGGCTGCGCCGCACCGGAGCGCTGCGCGGGCTCGTGCGCGAGACGCGCCTCGACGCCGGCGACCTGATCCTCCCGTTGTTCGTCACGCACGGCCGCGACCGGCGCGAGCCGATCGTCGCGATGCCGGGCGTCGAGCGGCTGACGATCGAGCACGCCGTTGCCGAGGCCGCCGAGGCCACCGCGCTCGGGATCCCGGCCGTGATGCTGTTCGGCATCCCGGCCGCCAAGGACGAGGACGGCTCGGGCGCGTGGGACGACGAGGGCGTCGTCCAGCTCGCCACCCGTGCGATCAAGGACGCCCATCCCGAGCTGCTCGTGATCCCCGACCTGTGCCTGTGCGAGTACACGAGCCATGGGCATTGCGGCGTGCTGCGTGACGACGGCCAGGTCGACAACGACCAGACGCTCGCGCTGCTCGCCCGCACGGCCGTCTCCCACGCCCGCGCCGGCGCCGACATGATCGCCCCGAGCGACATGATGGACGGCCGCGTCGCCGCGATCCGCGCCGAGCTCGACGACGCCGGCTTCACCGACCTGCCGATCCTCGCGTACTCCGCCAAGTACGCCTCAGCCTTCTACGGCCCGTTTCGCGAGGCGGCCGACTCGGCGCCCGCCAACGGCGACCGCCGCGGCTACCAGATGGATCCCGCCAACGGCGACGAGGCACTGCGGGAGATCCTGCTCGACGTCGAGGAGGGGGCTGACCTTGTGATGGTCAAGCCCGCGCTCGCGTATCTCGACGTCATCCGCCGCGTCAAGGATGCGACGACGCTCCCGGTTGTGGCGTACAACGTCAGCGGCGAGTATGCGATGGTGAAGGCCGCCGCAGCCGCCGGATACGTCGACGAGCGCGCCATCGTGCTCGAGACGCTGACGTCGATGCGCCGTGCCGGCGCCGACGTCGTCATCACCTACCACGCGAAGGACGCCGCGAGATGGCTCTCCGAGACGGACTGACCGATCAGACGACAGCGCCGCCGAAGCTGCGCAGCCGCAAGCACGGCGCTGCGATCCCGCTCGACGACCTCGACAAGCGCCTGCTCAACCTGATGCAGGGCCGCTTCCCGATCGAGCCGCGGCCCTACGCGCGCGTCGCCGAGCTGGCGGAGCTGACTGAGGCCGAGGTGATGGCCCGCGTCCAGCACCTGCTCGACGAGCGCATCATCCGACAGGTCACGCCGATCTTCGACACGCGCGCCCTCGGCTACTCCTCGATGCTGGTCGCCGCCAAGGTCGACGCCGAGAACCCGCACCGCGCTGCGAAGATCATCAACGCGCATCCGGGCGTCTCGCACAACTACCTGCGCAACCACGAGTTCAACCTCTGGTTCACGCTCGCCACCGAGCCCGACTCGAAGCTCGGACTGGAGGGCACGCTGCAAGCGCTCGCGCAGGAGACCGGTGCCGAGTCGATCCGTCAGCTGCCGACGCTGAAGCTCTTCAAGATCCGCATGGACCTGGAGATGGAGGGCTCGACGGAGGATCTCTCGAAGGCGGCCGTCGTCGCCGACCCGGTCGAGCTGGACCCGCAGCCCTACGACGACTTCGACGTCGCCGTGATCCGCGCGCTGCAAGGCGACATGCCCGTCGTCGAGGAGCCCTACGCACCCGCCGCCGCGGAGCTCGGCATCCCGCAGGAGAAGCTGCTCGACCACCTCTCCGGCATGCAGGAGCGCGGCTTGCTGCGTCGCGTCGCCGCGATCCTCTACCACCGCCGCGCCGGCTTCTCCGCCAACGGCATGGGCGTCTGGAAGGTCCCGGACGAGCAGATCCTCGAGGTCGGCCGGCAGATGGCCGCCGTGCGCGGGATCTCCCACTGCTACCAGCGCCCCACCTACGCCGACTGGCCCTATTCGGTCTTCACGATGGCGCACGGCCGCTCGAAGGAGGAGTGCGATGCGATCCTCGACTCGATCGCCGAGACGCACGGCATCGAGGAGCGCGCGACGCTCTACTCCTCGACCGAGTTCAAGAAGATCCGGCTGCTGTACTTCACGGATGAGTTCAAGGCGTGGGAGCGGGACCACGCCGGCGTCTGATCCGCCGCGCCCGGCTCGCGCCGTCTCCCTCGTCCCATGACCGTCCCGCAGATCGTCGCCGCCCGCTCCGCAGAGCTGTACGCGCGTGCGGTCGAGCTGTTGCCCGGCGGCGTCAACTCGCCCGTGCGCGCAATGCGCGCGATCGGCCGCGACCCGCTCTTCATCGCCCGCGGCGAGGGCGCCGAGCTGATCGACGTCGACGGCAACCGCTACCTCGACTACGTCTGTTCGTGGGGCCCCTTGATCCATGGGCACGCCCACCCGCAGATCGTCGCCGCCGTGACGGAGGCCGCGGCGCTGGGCACCTCCTTCGGGGCGCCCACGCCCGGCGAGGTCGAGATCGCCGCTGAGATCGCGGCGCGCGTGCCCTCGGTCGAGATGGTGCGCATGACGTCCTCGGGCACCGAGGCGTCGATGAGCGCCCTGCGCCTGGCCCGCGCCGCGACCGGCCGCGAGACGATCCTCAAGTTCGCCGGCGCCTACCACGGCCATGTCGACGGCCTGCTCGCGGACGCTGGCTCAGGACTCGCGACGCAGGGGATCCCGGCCAGCCCGGGCGTGCCCGTCGCGGCCGCCGCGGCGACCGTGGTCGTGCCATGGAACGACCGCGACGCGCTGACAGCCGCCACGAACCACTACGAGCTGGCAGCGATCGTCGCCGAGCCGTACCCGGCGAACATGGGACTCGTCCCGCCCGCTCCCGGCTTCCTCGAGTTGCTGCGCGAGCGTGCCGACGTCAACGGCGCGTTGCTGATCTTCGACGAGGTGATCAGCGGCTTCCGCGTCGCCCGCGGCGGCGCGCAGGAGCGCAGCGAGGTCATGCCCGACCTCACGGTCATGGGCAAGGTGATCGGCGGCGGGCTGCCGGCGGCCGCCTACGGCGGCCCGCGCGCGCTGATGGAGCGGATCGCCCCTGCCGGCGACGTCTACCAGGCCGGCACGCTGTCAGGGAACCCCCTTGCCGTCGCCGCCGGGCTCGCGACGCTGCGGCTGCTCGACGCGACCGCCTACGCGCAGCTCGCGCGCACAACCGAGCTGCTCGCCGACGGGCTGCGCGAGGCGATCCGCGCGGGCGGCTGCTTTGGGCG
Source organism: uncultured Actinomycetes bacterium (assembly GCA_963774115.1). Lineage (GTDB taxonomy): Bacteria > Actinomycetota > Thermoleophilia > Solirubrobacterales > Solirubrobacteraceae > Conexibacter. The sequence continues at coordinate 259,103 of CAVZDN010000003.1, forward strand.
CGCACATGTCGTCAGCGTGCCCGGCCTGCTCACGGTCTTCTTCCGCCGTGACCGTGTGCGCGACTATGCCGACGCGGCCGCCTGCGACCGGGATGCCTACGCCGTCTGGTGTCGCGGCCTGCTCGCACGCGGCGTGTACCCGCCCGCCTCGCAGTTCGAGGCGTGGTTCCCCTCGCTGGCGCACGATGAGGACGCGATCGAGCGCACGCTCGCCGCTGCCTGCGAGGCCTTCGCCGACGTCGCACGGATGACCGCGTGAGCGGATTCGCGCTGCTCGCCGACGCGCTCAGGGCGGAGGGCGGCCTGCTCGCCGAGCAGCTTGCGAGCGCTCCCGGTCTCGACCCGTTCGTCGACGACGCTGCGGCCGGCCCGCGCGCCGCTGCCGCGCCTGACGCCTATGCGCTCGTGCTCGCCGCCGTGCGTGAGGGCTACCTGCTCCACTACGGCGAGCCGCGCGTTGTCGGCACTCCGGAAGCGGACCTCGCGCTGCTCGGCGGCGACCGTCTCTACGCGCTCGCCCTTGCCACGTTGGCGCAGCTCGGCGACGTCGATGCCGTCGCCTGGCTCGCGGACCTCATCTCCGACTGTGCACGCGCCCACGCCGACGACGACCCCGCCGCCGCCGAGGCGGCCTGGCGCACGGCAGCGGCCGCGATCGGACACGGCGGCACGCCTGCTGTGTAAGGGTTCCCGCGCGACACACCGTGCGACGCCCGACCGCATCCCCGCGGTATCGTTCCGGGCCTACCCGTCACTCGCGAGCGCGCCCCGTTCGCCCCCCAGGATTCCCACCGTGCCAGCAGACAAGCACAAGCAGACCTCTCCCTACACGCTCGACCGCGGGATCCCCGGTGCCTTCGAGGGCGAGACGGTCACCCGCCGCCGCCTGATGGTCGGCGGCGTCCACGGCCTCGGCATCACCGCCACGATGGCGTTCGCGCTGCCGGCGCTCGGCTTTGCGCTCGGCCCGGTCTTCGAGCGCACGAAGGCGCCGTGGCAGTCGGTCGGCTCGGTCGACGACTTCGACGAGGTCAACTACGTCCCGCGCGTCATCACGATCGTCCCCGGAATCGGCGAGGGTGGCAAGTCCACCGCCTACGTGCGCCTGCGCAACCCGGCGATCGACACGGAGGCTGAGGACGAGTACAACCAGGTGATCGCGATCTCGACGCGCTGCAACCACCTCGGCTGCCCGGTCCGCTTCACCGAGGCCGCCGGCAAGTTCATCTGCCCCTGCCACGGCGGCGTCTACGACTTCCGCGGCCTGCGCGAGGGCGGTCCCCCGGTGCGACCCCTCGATCGCTTCTACACGCGCATCGAGGGCGGCGAGGTGCAGATCGGCGCGCGCTACAGCGTCAACAGCGAGCTGAAGCGCTATCCGCCGCGCGATCCGGGCGAGCCGCTCGACGGCATCGGCCCGTATCTCTATCCGCCGCGCTTCTCGACGCCCGATGCCCCGCCCGGGGCCAACTAGGCGATGCCGAAGCTTCCCGTCCCACCGCTCCCTGCAGCGCTCCAGCCGAAGCCCAAGCGTCCCGGCACCGGCAACGGCAAGCAGAAACCGCTCGACCAGGCGGCCGAGGCCGGCGTCACCGTCGTCGACTGGATCGACGAGCGCACCTCGCTCTCTGGCGGCGCCCGTTGGATGATGTTCCGCAAGGTCCCGAAGGGGACCAACTGGTTCTACACGCTGGGCTCGGCGGCGATGTTCGCCTTCCTGTCCCAGGCGGTGACCGGCGTCTTCCTGGCGATGTACTACGACCCGTCGCCGACCCGCGCGTACGAGTCGATCCGCTACGTCACGAACGAGGCGTTCCTCGGCGAGTTCGTGCGCGGGATGCACAAGTGGGGCTCCACCGTGATGGTGATCCTCGTCTTCCTGCACATGGGCCGCACGTTCTTCTTCGGCGCGTACAAGTATCCGCGCGAGTTGAACTGGGTGATCGGCGTCGTGCTGCTGATCCTCACGATGACGATGTCCTTCACGGGCTACCTGCTGCCGTTCGACCAGCGCTCCTACTGGGCCACGATCGTCGGCGTGAACATCAACGGCACGGGTCCGCTGATCGGTCCGTACCTGTCCGACTTCCTGCGCGCCGGTCCCGAGTTCGGCGCCACCACGCTGTCGCGCTTCTACGCGATCCACATGCTGCTCGTGCCGGGGCTGATCGCGGCGATGATCGGCTTCCACCTGTACCTCGTCACGAAGCTCGGCACCACGGCGCCGCCGTGGATCAAGGCTGAGCCGGACGAAAAGCGCACTGAGGCGCAGGTATGAACCAGCGCGAGAAGGAGCAGTACCTCCGCGAGTACTCGATCCTGAAGGCGAAGGGCAAGCCGTTCTTCCCCTACGCCGTCGCGAAGGACTCGGCGATGGCCGTTGTCGTGCTCGCCGTCATCATCGCGATGTCGATCGTGCTCGGCGCCGAGATGGGGCCGAAGGCGGACCCGACGACGACGACGTACGTCCCGCGCCCGGAGTGGTACTTCTTCTTCCTCTTCGAGCTGCTGCGCGTGATCAAGCCGCCGGAGTTCGTCCCGCTCGCCACGATCGGCGTGCCGACGATCTGCATGATCCTGCTGTTCCTGCTGCCGTTCTACGACCGCGGCCCTGAGCGGCGCCCCGAGCGCCGCCCGATCGCGACCGCGGCCGGCGTCTTCACGATCGCCGCGATGGCCTACCTCACCTACCTCGGTGCGGCGGCGGGCTCGCCGAACGAGATCGACATGCAGCCGCCCCCAGGCCTCTCGGGCGCCGCGCTGTCGGAGTGGAACGCCGGCAAGCTGGTGGTGGCGCAGTCCGGCTGCCTCGCCTGCCACAAGATCGGTGAGAACGGCAACGCGGGACCGGGACCGGACCTGACAGACGTTGGCAGCAAGCTCGCGCCGACCGCGATCGCGCAGACGCTGCGCAATCCGACCGACCCGATGCCGTCGTTCCAGAAGCTCGCACAGGAGCAGCCCGAGAAGTTCGCGGCGCTGGTCTCCTTCCTCGGCCAGCTCAAGTAGTGACGTTGGACGGGTGCGCGTGACCGCGAACGGCGGCACGGCCGAGTCCGGTCCCCAGTTCGGCGCCGAAGCCGGCACGCTGGAGGAGCCGCAGGTGCGGGCGATGTTCGACCGCATCGCGGGCGTCTACGACCGCTTGAACTCCGTCATGACGGCGGGGCTGCACCATCGCTGGCGCGCTCGCGCTGCGGACCTCGCTCAGCTCGCCCCGGGCGCCCGTGTGCTCGACGTCGCTTGCGGCACCGGCGACATGGCGCTCGAGTTGGCGCGCCGCGTCGGCCCCGGCGGCGAAGTCGTCGCGTGCGACTTCTCCGAGCGGATGCTGGAGCTTGCGCGTCAGAAGGCGGCGGCGGTCCCGACGGTCCGCTTCGAGTGGGCGAACGCGCTCGAGCTGCCCTACGAGGACGATTCCTTCGCCGCGGCCACCGTCGGCTTCGGCGTGCGCAACTTCTCCGACCTGGAGCAGGGCCTGCGCGAGCTGGCGCGCGTCGTCCGGCCGGGCGGCCATGTCGTCGTGCTGGAGATGACGACGCCCACGCGGCCACCGCTGTCGACGTTCTTCCGCATCTGGTTCGATCGCATCGTGCCGACGCTCGGACGCGTCTCCGGCGGTGGCGACGCCTACACCTACCTGCCGAACTCGGTGCGGCGCTTCCCCGGTCCCGAGGAGCTGGCGGCGACGATGGAGCGCTGCGGCCTTCAGAGCATCCATTACGTCCTCACCGCGGGCGGCATCATCGCCATCCACGCGGGCGAGGTCGCGGGGTGAGAGCGGCTCGCGGGACGCGGCGCCGATGACGGGCGCCGGGAGCGTCGACGCCCTCGTGCGGGCTGGCGGGCCCCGGCTCGCGGCGGCGATGGAGCGTGTCGAACAGCGCCTTGTGGAGCTCGCGGCGGGGCACGGCGAGACGCTTGCACAGCACGCGGGCGCGACGATCGCCGCGGGCGGCAAGCGTCTGCGGCCGCTGCTCGTTTTCGTCGCTGCCGGTGAGCCGGGCGAACGCGACGGCGACCGCCTGGAGCGAGCGGCAGTCGCGGTCGAGCTGATCCATAGCGCGAGCCTCGTGCACGACGACGTGCTCGACCACGCGCCGCTGCGACGGGGCGCCCCCACGGTCGTGGCTGCCGCCGGCCGTCCGACCGCCATCGCGACGGGGGATCTGCTGTTCTCCCGCGCGTTCGCGGAGCTGGCCGCCGCCGGCCAGCTCGAGGACGTCCGTGCGCTGTCGGCCGCTGCCTCGGACCTTGCGGTCGGCGAGCTGATCCAGCGCGCCGACGCCTGGGACGTAGGGGTCCCCCTGGAGCGCTATCTGCGGCGCTGCGAGTTGAAGACGGGCAGCCTCTTCGAAGCCGCCTGCCGCCTGGGTGCGCTTGCGACGAGTGGGCCCGCGGAGGCGCTGGCCGCGTTCGGCCGTCGCATCGGCCTCGCGTTCCAGCTGCTCGACGATGTCCTCGACGTCGCGGGCCCGGCCATCCGCACGGGCAAGGCGCGCGGCGCGGATCTGCTCGACGGCACGGTTACGCTGCCCCTGATCGTCGCGCGCGAACGCGATCCTGAGCTCGCCGCACTCGACCTGCGCAGCGTCCGCAGCGAACTGCAGGCCGAGCAGTTGTGCGACCGCATCGCAGCGACCGGCGCGCTCGCCGAGGCCAAGGACCGCGCGCTGGCGGTCGTCGCACATGCGACGGAGCAGCTGCCCGGGGATTTGCCGGCACCGCAGCGGCGGACGCTCCATCTCGTCGCCGAAGGCGTCGTCGAGCGCTACGCGTAGTGCCGGGCTAGAAGTCCATCGGCCAGATCGCGTCTGCTTCGAGGGCCTTCACGAAGCGGTCGATCTGGTCTTCCATGTTGGCGCGCATGAGCCGCTGCAGATCTCGCACCAGCGCTTCGGTGCCGCGATCGAGCTGCTCGTCGAAGCGCTCCACGAGCTCCTCGTCGAACACGCCCCCACCGATCCAGTCGCAGTTGGGGCAGTGCAGCGTGACGTCCCAGTGCGAGCGGCCGGCTTCCTCCCACGCGATCGGCGCAACGAGCTCCGACGTGCACGCGGGGCAGACGTGCAGGTCGGTCGTCGTGGAGGTCGCGCCATCCCCGTCGCCCTGTACGAAGAGGACGTCGACGGACACGCCATTCGGAAGAACGACGCGGCTGGTCGGCTGGTCGGCTCGGCTGCTCATTGGTGCTCGCGCATTGGATCGGCGCATGCGCGAGCGAACTTGAGCGGTTTTTCGTATCCCAGACTGCCCACTCGGTACGCTGTCAGCACACCAGCCGGAGGCTCACCCCATGTTCTCCCAGTTCGGTCCGCTCGAGATCGTCCTCGTCGTTGTCGTCCTGCTCGTCATCTTCGGACCCAAGCGCCTGCCGTCGCTGGGCCGTTCGCTTGGCAGTGGCATGCGGGAGTTCAAGGACTCGATCACCGGCGACAACAAGGACTCCGACGACGGTGAGACCGACGCCGACGAACGGCCCGCGCTCGGCCAGTCGCCGCCGCAGGAGCCGGTCGTCGCTCCGGCCGAGCAAACTTCCGCCGACAGCGTGCCCGAGCACCGCGGCTGACCGCCGTTCCCGCTTCGCCGATGGCGACCGCCCTGAAGCCGATCGCGCACGACGATCGGCTGACCATCATCGATCACCTCGACGAGCTGCGCTCGCGGCTCGTCATCTGCGCGATCACGCTCGTGATCGCCTTCGCCTTCTGCTTCTGGCAGAACAACGCGCTGCTGGACCTCCTCAACAAGCCGTTGAAGGACAGCACGCCGACCACCCAGGAGCACAAGGGCAACGGACGTCTGGCAACGGCTGCGGCGGCTCAGAAGGACGTCCAGAAGGGGCTTGCGGCCAGCGCGCGGGCATTCAAAGTGCTCGCAACAGGGACGAACCTCACCGCGGAGCAGCGCGAGGTCCTCAGCGACAGCGCTGCGGCGCTCGCGCAGGCTGCCGCGGCGCTCCCGAAGACGACACCTGAGCGCGTGCCGATCACCACCGGCGTCGGCGAGCCGTTCACCGTGACGATCACCGTGGCGTTCTACTTCGCTCTGCTGTTCTCGCTGCCGATCCTGCTCTACCAGGCCTACGCATTCATCCTGCCGGCGTTCAGCCCGCGGGAGCGAAAGCTCGCCCTGCCGCTGATGCTGATGGTGCCGTTCCTGTTCGTCGCCGGCGTCCTGTTCGGCTACTTCCTCGTGCTGCCGCCGGCGATCTCGTTCCTGCAGAACTTCAACGACACGAACTTCGATGTGCTGATCCAGGCGAAGGACTACTACCGCTTCTCGGTCCTCGGCCTGCTGTCGACCGGACTGATCTTCCAGATGCCCGTCGGGCTGCTGGCGGTCAACTCGGTGGGGATCCTGAGCGGCGCCCAGCTGCGTCAGAGCTGGCGCTATGCAGTCGTCATCATCGCGATCGTCGCCGCGCTCCTGCCGGGCGTGGACCCCGTCACGACGGCGATTCTGATGGTCCCGCTGCTCCTGCTTTACGGCCTGAGTATTCTCCTGCTTACATTCGCCGACCGGCGGCGGGGGGACCGCACCGGGGTCGCGGCATTAGGGCCGCACGACGAAGACAGCGAGGAAAGCTAAGCCACCATGCTCTTCGACTTGCAGAGCCGCGGACGCAGGACGTTCGTCAAGATCATCTACCTGGGACTGGCCGTCCTCTTGGGGGGCGGTTTGATCCTCTTCGGGGTCGGTGCTGGCACCGGCGGCGGCGGCTTGCTCGACGCCTTTACCGGCGGCGGGACTGACACCACCGTGCAGGTCAGCGCCGCGGAGAAGCGTGCCAAGCGCGCCACCAAGGCGAATCCAAAGGACGCGCAGGCATGGGCCGACCTCGCGCGCGCCGAGTATCAGACCGCCGGTCTCGGCGAGAACTACGACGAGACGCAGAACGTGTTCACGGAATCCGGCGTCGCGAAGCTCGCGCAGGCGGCGAAGGCGTGGAACACCTACCTCGATCTGGCGAGCAAGCCGGATCCGAACCTCGCCCGGCTGATGGCACAGGCCTACTCCGAAACCGGTCTTCAGCAACCGGACCGCGCGACCGAGGCGCTCGAGATCGTCACCGAGGCGCAGCCGTCGGCCGCGAGCTTCGGGCAGCTCGCCCAGTACGCCTACATCGCCGGCCAGTTCCGCAAGGGAGACCTCGCCGCTGACAGGGCCGTCGAACTGGCCCCGAAGGCACAGCGCAAGCTCGTGAAGCGTCAGCTCGCAGACGCCCGCAGGCAGGTCCTGCAGCAGCAGGTTCAGGAATCTGCGCAGAACGGCTCCGCGGGAGCGGCGCAGCCCTGAGTCCCAGGTGCGCCGCGCCACGCAGCGTGGCGCCGCACCCTCTAACATTCCCGGCCGGCTCGCGCTCGCGGGCCGGCCCCGGGCCGTTAGCTCAACTGGCAGAGCAGGGGACTCTTAATCCCAAGGTTGGAGGTTCGATTCCTCCACGGCCCATCCTAAACGCGTACCGTGCCTACCGCGCCTCCGCGTGCTCCCGCGCCGGCTCACTGTCCGCAGCACGCTGCTCGTAGGCGGCACGTGCGGCCGGGTCGGCGGACGCGAGGATGCGGTCGGTCTTCGCGGCACGGCCCATCGCCTCTGCGACGCGGCGCGGCAGCAGCGCACCGATCCGCACGCCGATCGAGATCCCCTTCGGCACGTACACGTCATGCCGCGGCCGCTCAAGCGCCTCAACGATCGCTTCGGCGACCTGCTCGGGCTCGACCGTCGCTGTGAGGCCGCGTCCCTTCGTGAGGCCTGCCGCCAGCTCGGTATTGACGGGAACAGGCATCACGACGCTCGTCTCGATCCCCGTCCCGCGCACCTCGCCGCGGATCGCCTCGGTCAGCCCGACGACGGCATGCTTGGTGGCCGAGTAGGTCGCGCCGCCTGGCACGCCCGCCTTGCCGGCGGAGGAGGCGATGTTGACGAGATGACCGGTGCGTCGCGGGAGGAAGCGCGCGAGCGCCAGCTTGGAGCCGAAGATCACGCCGCGCAGATTGATGTCGATCTGCCGCGCCGCCGCCGCATCGGTCTCGCCCGCGAAGGGTCCAATGTGCATGATCCCGGCGTTGTTCACGAGCACGTCAAGTGGGCCGAGACGCTCCTCGACCGAGTCCAGGAAGCGCTCGAATGACGCACGCTCGGTCACGTCGAGTGGGAGCGCGATTGTCCCGCCGCCCAGCTCCGCCGCGGTGCGGTCCGCCAGTTCGAGGTCGAGGTCCCCGATCGCGACCCGTGCGCCCTTGCGTACGAGCGCGACGGCCGTCGCGCGACCGATGCCGCGGGCGCCGCCCGTGATCGCGACCACCTTGCCGGAGAGCGAGCGGGGTTGCCTGGCCATCGAGTCATCCTCCTGCGTTCGGGAACTGGCTGAGCAGCCAGTCTCCCTGGAATCGGCTCGCGGTGCAACCTCCGCGACGACTAGAGTGGCCGCCGATGGGCACTGCACACCTTGCCTCGCTCGACGGCGCCGTCGGTCCTGCCGCGGACGCGACGATCGCGGTCACCGACGAGGGACTGCTGCGCGGCGACGGGGCCTTCGAGGTGATCCGCCTCTACGGCGGACGTCCCTTCGCGCTGCGCGAGCATCTCGATCGGCTCGCTCGCTCCGGCGCGAACCTGCGGCTCCCGGTCGACCTCGACGCGGTTCGCGCGGACGTCGCGCGCCTGCTCGCCGCCGCCGGCGACGGGCCGCAGCACGGCTGCCTGCGGATCGTGCTCACGCGCGGCGGGCGGCGCCTGCTGCTGACGGAGTCGCTGCCCGCACATGCCGCGGCGCTCACGCTCGCGACCGTCACCTATGCGCCCACGCGCCTGCTCGACGGCGTCAAGTCGCTCTCATACGCCGCCAACATGCTCGCGACCCGCATCGCGCGCGAGCAGGACGCTGACGAGGCGTTGCTCGTGACGCCTCACGGGCGCGTGCTGGAGGCACCCACGTCGTCGATCTTCTGGGTCAGCGGCGGCACGCTGGCGACCCCGCCGCTCGACGACCACATCCTCGCCTCGATCACCCGCGCACACGTGATCGAGCTCGTCGCGGCCGAGGAGCGCTCCTGCACGCTCGACGAGCTGCTCGCGGCCGACGAGGCGTTCCTCGCATCGACCACGCGCGAGGTGCAGCCGATCGCCGCGATCGACGGCCGCGAGCTGCCCTGCGGAGCGGACGGCGACGGCGGCCCGGTCACGCGCGACGTCGCCGCCCGCCTGCACGAGCGGATCCTCGCCGAGCTGGACTGAGCGGGAGCTGAGATGCGCATCCTCACCGTCATCGGGAACCGTCCGCAGTTCATCAAGGCCTCCGCCGTGTCGGCGCGCCTGCGCGCCGCAGGCGAGGAGGTCACCGTCCATACCGGGCAGCACTACGACGCCGAGCTGTCGCAGGTCTTCTTCGACGAGCTGTCGCTCCCCGCACCGGAGCATCTGCTCGGCATCGGCGGCGGCTCCAACACCGCGCAGACGGCGCGCATGCTCGCTGCGCTCGAACCGCTGATCGCCGAGGTTGAGCCCGATGCGGTGCTCGTCTACGGCGACACCAACTCGACGCTTGCCGGAGCGCTTGCCGCCGTGCAGGGCGGTGTGCCCGTCGCGCACGTCGAAGCCGGCATGCGCTCGTTCGACCGCGCGATGCCGGAGGAGGTCAACCGCGTCCTCACCGACCACCTGTCCGCGCTGCTGCTGTGCCCCTCCCAGACCGCGATCGACAACCTCGCGCGCGAGTCCGTCGCGGGGACGTTGGAGCTCGTGGGCGACGTGATGGTCGATGTCGCGCAGCTGCTGCAGCCGTCCGCCCGCGCGCGGGTGGAGACGCTCGCGCCCTACGACGTCCAGCCTGGCAGCTACCTGCTGGCGACCGCGCACCGCGCCGGCAACGTCGACGATTCAGTCCGCCTGCGCTCGCTCGTGGAGCTGCTCGTCGCGCTGCCGCTGCCGACCGTGCTGCCTCTGCACCCGCGGACGCGCGCGCGTCTGCTCGACGCCCAGCTGCTGGGCGTGCTCGAAGACGCCGCTCACGTCCGTCTCGCGCCGCCGCTCGGCTACCTCGACTTCACGGCGCTGCTCTGCAACGCACACGCGGTCGTAACCGACTCCGGCGGCGTGCAGAAAGAGGCCTATCTCGCCGGCGTTCCCTGCGTCACGATGCGCCCCAGCACCGAGTGGGTCGAGACGGTCGATGCGGGCTGGAACGTGCTCGTCGATCTCGACCCGGCTGCAGCGCGCGCCGCGGTCGAACGCACGCCGCCGGTGGAGCGGCCGCAGCTCTACGGTGACGGCAACGCGGGCGCGCGCGTCGCCGACGCGGTTCGTTTGCTGCGCCGCTAAGAACCTCTTTCTGCAATGCCGGCGGCCGGCTGGCACCGGCTCGCGGCGCCGGAATCGCCACCCGCGATGTTCGACGCAGCTTTGCTGCGCCTTCTCATCGCGTTCGGCGCCCGGCATCCACGATCCGGCACCATCCGACTCGCCCTCACCTTGAAAGAGGTTCTAAGAGGTCGCGGGAACCGCGCGGCCTGGCACGGTCTCGCGCCCCGCTGCGGTCCAGATCGTCTGCTCGCGACCGGGGCCGACGCCGATCATCACGACGGGCACGCCGATGAAGTCCTCGATGAACTTCAGATAGGAGCGGGCGTTCTCCGGCAGGTCGTCCTCGCTCGTCAGATCGCCGATGTCCTCGCTCCAACCGGGCAGGTCGACGTAGTCCCCTGTCGCATGGTGCAGGACCGACTGGTGGTACGGGAAGTGGTCGAACTCCGCGCCGTCCTCGCCGCGGTAGCCGGTGCAGACCTTGATCGTGTCGAGCCCGGTCAGCACGTCGAGCTTCGTCACCACGAGGGCGGTGAGCGAGTTGATGCGGGCGGCGTAGCGCAGCGCGATCAGGTCAAGCCAGCCGACGCGCCGCGGACGGCCCGTCGTGGTACCGATCTCCCCACCGCGCTCACGGATCTCGTCGCCCAGTGCGTTGTCGAGCTCGGTCGGGAAGGGACCCGAGCCGACACGTGTCCCGTACGCCTTCGTGATGCCCCACACCTCGTCGATGTCCTTCGGCCCGACGCCGCTGCCGATGCAGGCCGACGCCGCGACCGGGTTCGAGGAGGTGACGAACGGATAGGTGCCGTGGTCGATGTCGAGCAGCGCGCCCTGCGCGCCCTCGAAGATCACGGTCGCGTCGGCGTCGAGCTTGTCCCAGACGAGCCGGGCGGTGTCCTGGATGTGCTCGGAGAGGCGCCTGCCGTAGGCAGGTACTCCTCCGTGATCGCCTGCAGGTCCAGGCGCGGGTCGCGCGCGAACGGCCGCAGCGACAGCCGCTTGGGCTCCAGCGCGGCGACGATCTTCTGCTTGAGGATCTTCTCGTCCAGCAGGTCCTGCACGCGGATGCCGATGCGCGAGGCCTTGTCGGCGTAGCAGGGGCCGATGCCGCGCCGTGTGGTGCCGATCTTCAGCTTCCCGAGCTGCGCCTCGCCCGCGTCGTCGAGCATCATGTGGTACGGCATGATCATGTGCGCGTTGGCGGAGATCCGCAGCGCGCTCGTGTCCACGCCGCGGCGCCGCAGCTCGTCGAGCTCTTCCACCAGCACCTTCGGGTCGATCACAACCCCGTTGCCGATGATGCAGAGCTTCCCCGCGTAGAGGATCCCCGACGGCATCAGGTGCAGCTTCCACGTCACGCCGTTGCGGACGATCGTGTGGCCGGCGTTGTTGCCACCCTGGAAGCGCACGACCGCGTCGGACCGCTCTGCGAGCAGGTCCGTGATCTTGCCCTTCCCCTCGTCGCCCCATTGGGCGCCCACGATGACGATGCCTGGCATGGCGAAGGACAGTGTAGGGACGAGCGAGGCTGCGCCGCCGGCTCAGTTGCCGAAGCGGTCCCCGGCGAAGTTCATGAACTTCGGATACTCCTTCTGGAACGTCAGCACCACGTCCCCGAGCGCGCCGTTGCGATGCTTGGAGATGATGATGTCCGCCTCGCCCTCGCGCTCGGACTCCTTGTCGTAGTACTCCTCGCGGTAGATGAACATCACGAGGTCGGCGTCCTGCTCGATCTGGCCCGACTCGCGCAGGTCGGAGAGGATCGGCTTCTTGTCGGTGCGCGACTCGACCGCACGGCTGAGCTGCGAGAGCGCAATCACCGGTACCTCCAGCTCACGCGCCAGGATCTTGAGTCCGCGGCTCATCTGGCCGACCTGCTCCACGCGGCTCTCGACACGTCCGTCGGGTCGCATCAGCTGCAGGTAGTCGACGATGATCATCCCCAGCCCGCCGGGGTTCTGCTGATGCAGCCGTCGCGCCTTCGCACGCAGCTCGAGGATCCCGATGTCGGATGTGTCGTCGACATACAGCGGGGCCTCCGAGAGACGTTGCGACGCCTGGAGGATTTTCGGCCAGCGGTTCTCGGCGACCTTGCCTTTGCGCAGCTCCTCGCCTTTGATGCGAGCCTGTGAAGCCACAAAGCGCTGCGCGAGCTCCGCCTCCGACATCTCCAGCGAGAACAGTGCGACCGGCTTGCCGTGCTCGATCGCCGCGTTCTCGGCCATGTTGGTGACGAGCGCTGACTTTCCCATTGACGGGCGCGCCGCGATGATGATCAGGTTGCCGGGCTGGAAGCCGCCGGTGATCTCGTCGAGGTCCTTAAAGCCCGACGGTGTCCCGGTCAGCGACGTCTGCTGGATCGACAGCCGGTGGAGCTTGTCGATCTCGTCGTGCAGCACCTCGCCGATCTGGCGGAAGTCCTTCTGGCTGTCGTCGTGCGCGACCTCGAGGATGTCGCGCTCGGCCCACTCGACCAGCTCGCGCGGCGGCGCCTCGTGGTTGTAGACGCTCGCCTGGATCTGCTGCGTCGTGCTCAGCAGTCGCCGCAGCAGCGCGTTGTTGTGCACGATCCGCGCGTACTCGCGCACATTCCCCGCCGCCGGCGCCGCACCCGCCAGCGCATCCACCATCGCCGGCCCCCCAACGCCCTCCAGCTTGCCCGCCGTGCGCAGCTGCTCGGTGACCGTGAGCACGTCAATCTCACGGCTCTCCTGGTACAGCTCCAGCATCGCCGCATACACCGCAGCATGCTGCTCGCGATAAAAGTGGTCCGGCTTCAGCCCCTCGTTGATGACGAGGCCATACAGCGTCGTATCCGCCAGCAAAATCGCCCCAAGCACCGACTGCTCAGCCTCAAGGTTGTGCGGCGGCGCAAGCGGATGCTGGTGCGCGAGGCCCTGCTCGACAGCAGCCATCTAGCTGAAGGTGGAGATCATCGGGCGCCCGAGTCTAGGCTCGCCGCCCGCCCCGCGATCGGACGCCCCTTGTGCGTGGCTCTTCAATCCCGCTCTGTCCGCTGTTTTCCTTGTGCGCGTGCGTTCGGTGCCCTGTCGTTGTTGGCGGGCGGGTCCTGTCGCGGGGCGTTGTCCCCGGCGGGCGAGCCCGCCGGTTGACAGCCGCCCCGCGCCACCCGCCCGATCAGCGTCTCAGTGCCTGTGCCGCCAACGGGGTTGGGTGGCTGTCATCGCCACCGCGACCGGGGCTGCGGCCGGCTGTGGTTTATGCGTTCGCGCCCGGCGGGCTTGATGCCGGGGCAGCGAACGCTGTTTCGCCGGCCGGTCGTGGTGTGCGGCGGCCGGGGCTTCGTGGGGCGGGCGTGTTGAGGACCGGCTCCACCAGTCTTCGCTGCCACAGCCAACGGCGCCCTTCAGGGCAGATGCCCTGACCACGAGCCGGTCGCAGCCACGGTCGCGCCTACGCCCAGCTCACCACACCCCGGTGGCGGCGCACGACGAAGAACGCTGATCGGGCGGGTGGCACGGGGTGGCTGCCTTCCGGTGCTTGCCACCGGAGGCAACACCCCGAGACAGGACCCGCCCGCCAACGCCGCAACGCGGGCCCGGCAAGCCAACAACGCACCGGGGGGACCGGCCCGCCACAAACGCCCAGGGGCCCGAGTGGCCGTTAAAGACGACGCGCCACGGAGATCCGCGGCGCGCGTGAAGCAGACGAGGTTCCGTGCGTCTGGTTACTTCTGCTCGACGACCATGGTCTTGACCGTGGCCATCACGTCGTCCTCGACCTCGACGACGACCATGTGAGTCCCGATGTGGCGGATCGGCTCCTCGAGGTGCACTTTGCGCTTGTCGATCTTGATCCCACGCGCCTCGCGGATGGCGTCGGAGATGTCCTGCGCGGTGACGGAGCCGAAGAGGCGGCCATCATCACCCGCCTGCTGCTCGATCGTGAGGACGGTCTTGCTGAGCAGCGCGGCGTTCTCCTGCGCTCTGCTCTTCGCCTCACGCAGCGCGCGCTCTGCGGCGACCTTGGCCTGCTCCGCAGCGGCGAGCGCGCCCTTCGTGGCGGGCTGGGCGAGCTTGCGCGGAACGAGGTAGTTGCGCAGGTACCCGGCGGAGACGTCGATGACGGCGCCGCGCTCCCCGAGCTCGGGGTGGTCCTGCGTAAGGATCGCCTGCGGCATGACGCTAGCGCTCCTCGCGATCGCGATCGCGACGACCGCCGACACGCTCGTTGGCCGGCTCCGCGGCGTACGGCAGCAGCGAGAGCTCGCGTGCACGCTTGATGGCGCGAGCGATCTGGCTCTGGTGACGGCGGCAGGCGCCGGTGATGCGGCGCGAGCGGATCTTGCCCCGTTCGGAGACGAACTTCCGAAGCGTGGCGACGTCCTTCCAGTCGACCTGCTCGATCTTGTCCTTGCAGTACGGGCACGACTTGCGTCGCCCGGAGCCCGGACCGCCCTTCTTGTCGCGCCGCCGCGTCGGGCGCCTGCGCTGCTTTGCCACTTGAAGTTCCCTCGTCTGAAGTTAGGTCTGCTGCCCTCTAGAACGGGATGTCGTCGTCAGCGGGAGCGGGAGCTGCGGGTGCGGACTGGAAGTCCCCGGTGTCGATCGGGACGTCGCTGCCACCCGCTACGTCGGGTCGTGACCCGGCGAACCCGTTCCCTCCGCCGGCGTCATCGCGCCCACCGAGGAACTGCACGGAATCGGCGATGATATCGATTGCCTGGCGCTTTTGCCCTTCCTTCTCGTACTCGCGCCACTCGAGCCGTCCATCGATCGCCACGGGGCGGCCCTTCGCGAGGTATCGAGCGCAGTTCTCGCCCTGCGCGCCCCAGACGGTGATGTCGAAGTAGTTGGGCTTGTCCTCCCACTCACCGGAGGCGCCCTTGCGGCGCGTGTTGCAGGCGATTCGCATGCTGCAGACGGCCATGCCGCTGGGCAGCGAGCGCAGCTCGGGATCCCGTGTGAGGTTCCCGGTCATCACGACGCGGTTGATGTTGGTGGCGGCCATGAGGCTCCTTTCGCAGCAGGTACGAGCGGGCGTTCGAGTCTAGACCGCAGTATCGCGCCGACCGCGAACGCTCCCCGGAAACTCCGCAGAAACGTCACAGTCCCGTCGCACAGATGTGCGCACGATGTCGGCGACTACGCCTGAGCCGCAGCGGGCTCGGCGGCGAGGGGCTCGACGGGCTGTGAGGGGCTCGTCGGCTCCGGCGGGGGCGGAGTGCCCGGCGTGACCTTGATGATGCGATGGCGCAGCACGCCGTCGTCGATCTTCAGGTTGTAGCTCAGTGGCTCGACGATCGACGGCGGACCCGTGAACTGCAGCAGGTGGTACTCCGCATCGGTGAGGTGGTCGATCTCGAATGCCAGGCCGCGTGTGCCCCATGCCTGCTTAACCTCGACCTTGCCGCCACCCGTGACGATCGCCTGCTCGACGTCAGCGACGATCTTCGCGCGCCGCTCGTCCTCCACGGACGTGCGCAGCATCAGCATGAGGTCATAGATGGGCGGGAGCTTGGCCATGGGTTCCTGAAGGTCGGCGGGCGACTATAGCAACGGGGGCGAGTCCCGCGGCTCCTTCACCTCCACCCCTCATGAGACCGAACCCCGCTCCACCTCTTCATACGCGTATTCGTTGGGGCAATGTTGCGACTGCCGCGGCGGTGGTCGTGACGGTCGTGCTGGCTTTCGCTTGGACTCGTACGCCGGACCCGTCGATGCCTGTGGAAATGCTGCCGGTTGCGCCCGCAGTTGCGGTTGCGCCACCGCCCACCGAGCCCCGCAGCGTTGTCGAGGGACAGGGCATCGAGGGGAGCGGGGGTGGGGAGCCGGCCAGTCCGCGAGGCTCGGATGGACGGGCGCAGCCGAGGCGGCACGAGGACTGTCCTGCCCTGTGGTCGTCCTGCGACCATAGGACAGGACACTTGCGCTGGCGAGACGCCGATCGGGCGGGTGGCGCGGGGTCGGCTGTCACAAGGCGCTTGCCGCCGGTGACAGCGACCCGGCGACCGGACCCGCCCGCAGCAGCGCCCAGCCCTCAGTACGTCCCACCACCACCGTCACCCGAGTTCGCGCTCGAATAGACGCGAACCTAGCGGTCGTCCGAGTGCTCCTTCTTGCGGATGTCCGCGAGTTGCTCGTCGATCCAGTCACCCGGATCGCGCTGGGTCACCGTCTCCTTGAGTCCCTGCAGGCGCCGGGCGCGCTCGGCGGGGCCCATCGTCAAGGCGGCGTGGATCGAGTTCGCCAGCTCCTGGATGTCGAACGGGTTGACGGACAGGGCGAACTCGCCGAGCTCCTCGTGGGCGCCGGTGTTCTCGGAGAGGATCGAGACGCCGTTGCGCTCGTTGACCAGAGGCCCCTCTTTCGCGACGAGGTTCATGCCGTCGAACATCGCGTTGACGAGCAGGACGTCGTAGTGCTTGTAGGAGGCGACAGCCTCTTCGAGGTCGTCGCGCAGCTTGAGGTGGATCGGCATCCAGTCGGGCGTGCCGTGGCGGTGGTTGACGACCGCGACGAGTGCCTCGATCCGCTCGAGGTACTCGGCGTACTCGGGCACGTCGGTCCGTGACGGCATCAGCTGGGCGATGAACGTGCAGCGCTCGCGGAACTCCGGGTGCTGGTCGAGGAAGACGTCGAACGCGGCGAAGCCGCGCAGCACGTTCTTCGAGAGGTCGGCGCGGTCGACGCGCAGGATCAGGTGGTCGCGGCGGCGGCGCAGCAGCTCGGCCTCGAACTCGGCGGTGCGGGGGCGCTGGGCGACGGCGCGCGTGGCCTCCGCGTCGATCGGCAGGGGATAGGCGCGCACCCACACCTCGCGGCCCTCGTGCCAGACGATCCCGCGGTCGAAGTCGACCTCGAGGTCCATCAGGTCGCGGCAGCACTGCAGGAAGTTGCGCCGGTAGGAGCGTGTGTGGAAGCCGATGATGTCGTTGGCGAGCAGCCCGCGGTAGAGCTCGTCGCGGATCGTGGTGGGCAGCACGCGCCAGGCGTCCGACTGCGTCCACGGGATGTGGATGAAGTGGTGGAGGAAGACGTCGGGCCGCTCGCGCCGCACGAGCGCCGGCAGCGTGTAGAGGTGGTAGTCGTGGACCATCACGACCGGCTCGTCCTGACCCTCGACCTCTTCGAGCACGGCGCGGGCGAGGTCCTCGTTGACGACGTTGTAGCCGAACTCGAACGCCTCGACCTCTTCACGGCGGATGTCCGGCGCGTTCGAGAGATCCCACAGGTAGTGCTGAATGAACCACAGCATTGGGTTCGCGAAGACGTTGTAGAAGCGGTCGTAGGCTTCCGGTTCGGAGGCGACGAGGCGCACCTGGTACTCACCGCCGTCCGGCAGTGCGACGGTGAACGGGCGGCCGCCGTGCTCGCGTGAGGCGACAACGTCCTCCTCCGTCATCGCGGAGGCGATCCAGACCGCGTCGCGATGGGACGCGAGTCCGGTCAGCGCCGTGACGAGCCCACCGCTGCCGCGCCGCACCTCGCCGTCCGGCCCGAACGTGACGGGACCGCGATTGGAGACGAGGACGAGCGGCGCGCTTGCGGTGCTCAGGAGCCCTGCGCCTCCAGCGCGGTCATGATCCCCAGCCAGTCGCGCAGCAGGCGCGGCATGAGGAAGTTGCGGCGAACGTGCTCCTTGCCCGCGCGGCCGAGGCGCTGACCGAGACCGGGGTCGGCGAGCACCTCGATCGAGCGCGCGGCGCACTGCTCGACGGTGTCGACGAGGTAGCCGGAGACGCCGTCCTCGACTTGCAGCGGGATCCCGCCGACGTTGCCGCCGATGAACGGGCGCGCCTTCCAGATCGCCTCCGAGACGGTCAGGCCGAAGCCCTCGCGCGTCGACTTCTGGATCAGCACATCGGCGTGCGACTGGAAGGCGTTGACCTCGATCGCGCCGACGTTGTTGAAGTTGTTGAGGATGTGGATGTCCGGGTCGCGGTCGGCGTGCGCGATCGTCGCGTTGAAGAAGTCCCAGCCCTCGGGGTCGTCGGTCGCCATCGAGCCGACGAGCGCGAGCTGCACCTCCGGCATTTGCTCCTTGACGATGCGGTAGGCGTCGATCACGCCGAGCGGGTCCTTCCAGGGGTCGAAGCGCGAGACTTGGCACATCAGCGGCCGGTCGACGTCGATGCCGAACTGCTCGCAGATGTAGACCGAGTCCTCCGGCGAGAAGGCCATGTTCTTCGGGGCGAGCGGGTCGATCGCCGGCGGCACGATGTTGATCATGCCCTCCATCCCCTGTGGCACGTACTGCTGCATGTGGAAGAGCGACGCCGGATACGTCTTGATGTAGGGCAGCAGCCGCTCGATCGTCTGCGAGTTTGGCGTTGAGAGGTCGATGTGGCAGCGCCAGACCCAGTGCTTCGAGCGTTCCGGCGCGAGCGTGTGGAGGGCGGCCGGCTGCGGGTCGTGGACGATGCAGACGTCCCAGCCTTTGGACAGCTCGCGCGCGTTCATCTCGTTGTAACGGCGCCAGGCGTCCCACTGCTCCTCGGTCAGGTCCTGCGGGTTGCCTTGGAGCGCGTTGTGCATCACCTTGGTCGCGTTGAAGAACTCCTCGCGGCCGTAGATGACCTGCCACTCGCAGTCGAGCCCGACGTCGCGCATCAGCGGGATCAGCGTGTAGAGGATCTCCGAGACGCCGCCACCGAAGGCGGTCGCGGAGAGGTGCAGGACGCGCTTGCCGCGCAGTGGCTCGGCGAGCTCGCGGATCTCCTCGACGAGCTGGCGTCCGACGATGCTGGCGTAGTCGGCGAGCGTCTTGTGACCGACGGCGATGGGTTGGAGCATGGGGCGCCTGTGCTCGCAGAGGGCTGGAGCGCGCGGACGATAGCGAATCGCCCCGCCGTCTCGGGAGGCGCGGACGATCGTCAGACCGGCAGCTCGAGCGTGAAGACGGTGCGGCCGGGACGCGACTCGACGCCGAGGCGGCCGTTCATGCGCTCCGCCAGCTCGCTGGCGATCGCGAGGCCGAGACCCGAGCCGTGCGCGTCGTCGGAGGTGTAGAAGGGCTCGAAGATCTGCGAGAGCGCCGACCGCTCGATGCCCCTGCCGTGATCGCGCACGGCGAGCCATGCGCTGCTGTCGTCGCGGCGTGCGGAGACGACGATGCTCGTGCCGGGCGTCGTGTGGGTGACGGCGTTGTCGATCAGGATGCGCGCGATCTGCGCGACCCGGACCGGGTCGCAGCGCGCCTCGACCGGGCGGCTGGGCAGCCGCATCTCCAGCCGCGAGTCGTGCTGGGCGAGCATCGGCTCGAACTCGGAGCAGACGGAGCGGGCAAGGTCGGAGAGGTCGACCGGCTCGGGGCGCAGCTCCAGCGAGCCGGCCTCCAGGCGGGAGAGGTCGAGCAGGTCGACGGACAGCTTCGCGAGGCGGTCGACCTGCTGGCGCACCTGCACGAGGAAGCGCCGGCGGGTCTCCTCGTCGAGCTCCTCGTCCTCCAGCAGCTCGACGAAGCCGCCGAGCGAGAACAGCGGCGTGCGCAGCTCGTGGGATGCGGTCGCGATGAACTGCTTGCGGGCTCTGTCGAGCTGTGCGAGCTGGCGCTGCATCTCGTTGAAGGCGACCGCGAGCTGGCCGAGCTCGTCGTCGGAGTCGACCGGGATCGGGCGCGAGAAGTCGCCGGCGGCGACCTGCTCGGCGGCCTTCTCCAGACGCTTGACGCGCTGCGCCAGCGCGCGGGCGATCAGCCAGCCGGCGAGCACCGCAAGCGCGAGCGAGAGCGCTCCGGCGATCAGGATCTGGCTGCGGACGACCGCCACGTTGCGCTCGACGTCGGTCATCGGCGTGGAGTAGACGGCGACCTCGACGATGCGCCCGTCCTCGCGCAGCGGCACCGCGACCTCGGCGACCGGGCCATCGGAGCTGACCTCCGAGCCGGTCGCGATGCGGCCGCTGCGGATCGCGGCGTCGACCGGCGGGAAGCTGAGGACCGGCAGGCCCGGCTGGCTGGAGTCGGCGACCGTCGTCGAGGCTCGGCTCGCCGCCGACGCGTCCGACGCGCAGCAGCGTGACGCGCGCGCTGGCGCCGTCGCTGGCCGCGCGCACGATGCGGTCGACCTCGTCGCTGCTCATGTCGCTCCCGACAACCGGCTCGATCTGCGGGATCGTCTTCTGTCGCGACGGCCGTCAGCTGCGAGAGCTTCTCGTCGCGCAGGCGCGACTGCAGCTGCGGGACGACGTAGAGGTAGAGGACGGCGATCGCCGTCAGCGTGATCGCGAAGAAGAGGAACGCCAGGCGGTTCCGCAGGGAGCGCATGCTGTGGAGTCGGCGCTAGGCGTCCGTGTCGCGGAAGCGGTAGCCGACGCCGCGCACGGTGAAGAGGTACTCCGGCTCCTTCGGTTCCTGCTCGAGCTTCTCGCGCAGGTGGCGGATGTGGACGTCGATCGTGCGCGGGTCGCGGTAGGCGGAATCGCCCCACACGCGCGCCAGCAGCATGTCGCGCGTGAAGACGCGTCCGGGGCTGCGGGCGAGCGTCAGCAGGATCTCGAACTCGACGAACGTCGTCACGACCGGCTCGCCGTGCAGCCAGACGGCGCGCTTGTCGGGATCGATCCGCAGCGCATGGTGTTCCAGGACGCCGTCCTCGCCTTCGCCGCTGCGCGACAGCTCCGAGCGACGCAGCGCGGCCTTCACGCGGCTGCGGAACTCCCGCATCGAGAACGGCTTGGTGATGTAGTCGTCGGCGCCGATCTCGAGCCCGACGACCTTGTCGATCTCCTCTGACTTTGCCGTCAGCATGATGATCGGCACGTTGCTGCGGCTGCGCAGCCGGCGGCAGACCTCCAGCCCGTCGAGCTTCGGCAGCATCACGTCGAGCACGACGAGGTCGAACGTCCGCTCGTCGAAGCGCGCCAGCGCCTCGCGTCCGTCCACCGCCTGCACGACCTCGTAGCCGTCCTTGCGCAGCGGGTAGGAGAGCAGCGTCTGGATCGACTCCTCGTCGTCCACCAGCAGGATGCGCGTCGATCGCTCGGTCATGCCGAGCCGAAGGTTAGTCCCGTGAACGTGTGCGTACCAGGCGCGCTCGATCCTTGTCCCGCCCACCCGCGCGGATAACCTGGCTGCGTGCTCGATCCGCGGATCTACCGCGCCGCGTTCCTGCCGATCCTGTTCGCGCTGGTGCTCGTCGCCTTCTCACTGCGCGACCAGCCGCGGCCGCTGACGACGACGCTCGCTCCGGACGCGTTCGACGGCGCAAGCGCGTTCGCGCAGCTCGAGTCGCTGGCAGCCGCGGCGCCGCTGCGGCGACCGGGATCAGCCGGTGACCGACTCGTCGCCGACCGCGTCGCGGACGTGCTGCGCGCCAACGGCTTCCGCGTCCGTACCAGCGACGAGGCGGGACAGACCGTCGACGGCGAGCGCGAGCTCACGACGGTGCTCGGCGAGCGCGTCGGCTTCTCGAACCGCCGCATCATCGTCGTCGCGCATCGCGACGCGCTCGGGCGCGGGGCGAAGGCGGAGCTCTCGGGGACCGCGGGTCTGCTCGAGCTCGCGCGTGTGCTCGGGGGACGCACGCTGAAGCGGACGCTGGTGCTCGCGTCGACCAGTGGCGGCAGCGCAGGCGCTGCGGCTGCGGAGGCGCTCGCCGCCGATCCCGGCGGTCCGGTCGACGCGGTGATCGTGCTCGGCGACCTGGCTGGGACCGGGACGAACCGCCCGCTCGTCGTCCCTTGGTCGTGTGGTACGGCGATTGCGCCGCCCGAGCTGCGACGCACGGTCGAGGCGGCCGTCGCGGACGAGACGGGGCTGCACGCCGGCGGCGACCGGCCCGCGGTGCAGTTCGCGCGGCTGGCGTTCCCGCTCACCGCCGGCGAGCAGGGTCCGTTCGATGCGCGGGGGATCCCGGCGGTGCTGGTGTCGGCGAGCGGCGAGCTGTCGCCGCCCGCGAACACGCCGGTGTCGGCTCAGCGGTTGACGGCCTTCGGCCGCGTCGTGCTGCGCAGCATCGGCGCGCTCGACCAGGGCGAGGAGCTCCCGTCGCCGTCGGCCTATGTGGTGCTCGAGCGCAAGGTGCTGCCGGCGTGGCCGGTGCGGCTGCTCGCCGCGGCGCTCGTGCTGCCCGTGTTGCTCGCGGCTGTCGACGCGCTTGCCCGCGTGCGCCGCCGTCGCGAGCGCGTCGGTGCGTGGCTCGTGTGGCTTGCTGCCGGATGCCTCCCGTTCCTGCTCGCCGGCTTGTTCGCGATCGCGCTGTTCCGCAGCGGGCTGCTCGAGGCCGCGCCCGGAGCGCCGGCGGCAGCGGATGCGGTCGCGGTCAGCGGCGTGGCGCTCGTGGCGGTGCTGGTCGTGGCGGTGCTGTGCTGGCTGGTGCTGCGACCCGTCGTCGTGCGGCTCGCCGGACTCGAAGCGACTGCGCCGGGCGCAGGAGCCGCGACCGCGACGCTGCTCGTGCTGTGCGCGGTCGCGTTGGCGATCTGGCTCGTGAACCCGTTCGCCTGTCTGCTGCTCGTTCCGGCGCTGCACCTGTGGCTGCTGGCGGTCGCGCCCGAGGTCGAGCTGCCACGGGCGGTGCGGCTGCTGCTGTTCGCGATCGGCCTGCTGCCGCCGCTGCTCATCGCCTACGCGTACTCGCGGCAGCTTGGGCTCGGCGGCGTCGAGCTGGCGCAGACCGGGCTGCTGCTGGTGGCGAGCGGCGCGATCGGCGTGGTGAGCCTGCTGGTGTGGTCGATCGTGCTCGGCTGCACCGCCGCCGTGCTCGTGATCCTGCTGCGGGCAGCCCACGGGCGGGATGCGATCGAAGCCCCCGTCACCGTGCGCGGGCCGGCGACGTACGCCGGACCCGGATCGCTCGGCGGGACCGAGTCGGCGCTGCGGCGCTGAGCTGGCTGCCGAGGTCACGCGCGATACTTGGACCGATGCGGAAGCTGCTGAGGGCATCCTCCACCGTGCTGATCGTGGCGGGGGCGCTGATGATCGCCGACGCCGGCGTCACGTTCGCCTGGCAGGAGCCCGTCTCCGCGCTCGTGGCGCGGCTTGCGCAGAACCAGCTCTCGGGACAGCTGGACGAGCTTGAGCAGGCGAAGCCGACGCCGGTGCAGCGACGTGCGCTCGCGACGCTGCGATCCGAACGCCGTCGCGTGGCGTTCCTGGCACGGGAGGCGCGGCGGGACGCTGCGACCGGGGAGCCGGTCGGGCGCATCCGCATCCCGTCGATCGGAGCGGACTTCGTCGTCGTCCAGGGCACCGACGGCGCCACGCTGCGTAAGGGCCCCGGCCACTATCCCGACACGACCTTCCCTGGGCTCGGCGGCACCGTCGCGATCGCCGGTCACCGCACGACCTACCTGGCGCCGTTCCGCAAGGTGGACAAGCTCAGGCCCGGCCAGGAGATCGTGCTGGAGATGCCATACGGACGCTTCACCTACGCGGTGCAGCGCACGCGCATCGTGCCGCCGAGTGCGCTGTGGGTGACGCGCGACGTCGGGTACGAGCGGCTCGTGCTGTCGGCCTGTCATCCGCTCTACAGCGCGGCGGAGCGGATCATCGTGTTCGCCCGGCTGCGTGACGTGCAGGCCCGCGGCGCGGCCGCGGGCTGAGCGGGTTCCTCCCGCAACGTGCGAAGTTTCCGACCGGTCGGTGGCCAGACGTCCGATGTGGCGCAATGTTGCTCAGGTGTTCTCGGGGGTAGCCCGATACGGATCGAGACGGCGGGCATGGGGCGCCACGGAGGCGGTGCCGAAGCATGTGCTTGTCGCAGCGACACGACGTCGTTCAAGGCGGGGTTGGCATGGAAGACGAGACCAAGATCGTGAAAATCACGGAGCTCAAGGCGCGGATCGCGCGTGCGGACTACGACGTCGACAACGACGCCGTGGCGCAGGCGTTCGTCTCCCGGATGCGCGCGGTGCACGGCGCGCTGCGGCGCGCTGACGTGCGGGCGCTGCTCGGCGACGGAGCGGTCGAGGAGATTCGCCTGTCGGCATAGCTCCGTCGGCGTCAGAGCTCGTGCTCCCAGCCACGCAGAGATGCGCCGGCCGGGCCGAGGTCGAGTTCCGCTGGACCCTCCTCGACGGTTCCGATCCATGTGACGGGTGCGGCCGCTTCGGCCGCCTCGCGTGCCGACGCCGGCACGCAGACGCACAGCTCGTAGTCCTCGCCGGCTGTCGCGGCGAAGGCGGCAGGGTCGGATCCCAGCGCCCGCGCGACGGCGGCGACGGCGGGCGCGACCGGCAGGCGGTCGAGCGAGACGACGACGCGCACGCCGCTGCGGGCGGCGAGATGGCGCGCGTCGGTCGCGAGCCCGTCGGAGAGGTCGATCATCGCGTGGGCGCCCGCCTTCGCCAGCGCCTGTCCCTCCGCGAGCCGTGGGCGCGGCCGCAGGAAGCGCTGCGTCAGCTCTGCTGGGCCGGCGGCACGGCCTTCGAGGATGGCGAGGCCGGCGCCCGCGTCGCCGAGCGTTCCCGTGACGCCGACGACGTCGCCGGGCTGTGCGCCGTCGCGGCCGACGAGCGCGGCGGGGTCGTCCGCCCAGCCGACGACGGTGACGGCGAGCACGAGGGCCGGGCCGCGGGCGACGTCGCCGCCGGCGATGACGGTGCCCGTCTTTGCCGCGAGCGCCTGTGCCGCCTCGAACAGCGCGATTACGTCGCGCTCGCCGAGTCCGGCGGGCAGCACGAGCCCGAGGTAGGCCTCGCCCGCCTCGGCACCCATCGCGGCGAGATCCGAGAGCGCGCCGGCGAGGGCACGATGGCCCACGTCGGCGGGCGTGCAGGCAGCGCCGAGCGGCGGGAAGTGGACGCCCTCGACCATCGTGTCGAGCGACGTGACGGCGTAGGGCCGTGCACGCACGACGGCGGCGTCGTCGCCGATCCAGCGCACGACGCGGGGCGCGTCATGCGCGAGGACCGTCTCCAGCGCTTCGATCAGCGCGAGCTCGCGCACGTCAAAGGGCCGGGGGCGGGACGGACGTCGCTGCGCCCCTAGCGGTGGCGGTAGACGATGCGCGCGCGATCGAGGTCGTACGGCGAGAGCTCGCAGCGCACGCGATCGCCCGGCAGGATGCGGATGCGGAAGCGGCGCATCTTGCCCGCGACATGGCCGAGTACGACATGGTCGTTGTCGAGCTTCACGCGGAACATCGCGTTCGGCAGGGCCTCGATCACCTCGCCCTCGAGCTCGACCTTCTCTTCCTTCGCCACGTGTTGTCCTATCTCGGCGTCGATCCGGATGCCGGAGTGCGGGCACACAGGCGTGCGCCCCGGTGCGCTAACCGTACCAAGCTGCCGGGCGCCCTCGCCGCCGCTGGCTCAGCCGACTGGTGCGCCGGCACCGCCGCCGTCCGCCGGCGCAGGGGTGGGATTGCCGCCTCCGCCGTCCGCGGGCGGCGTGGAGGAATCGTCCTGCGGCGGATGGGCATAGGCGTCGGGGTCGTAGCCGGGCTCGCCCTTCTTCGGCTTGTCCTCGTCGTCGGTCTCCTCGTCGGTCGGCTCCGGGGCCTTGCCGGCGTAGGTGCCGAAGTACGCGGTGCCCGTGAACGGCTCCGTGGGCGCGGCCCAGTCCTCGCAGTAGTCGCCCTTCGCGGCAGTCATGAACTGCTGCCAGATCGGTGCCGGGATCGTCGCGCCGAAGACCTCGCCGAGCGTGCGCGTGTCGTCCGGGTAGCCGACCCAGACGGCCGTCGAGAGCTTTGGGGTGACCCCGACGAACCAGATGTCCGTGTTGGAGCTGGTCGTGCCCGTCTTGCCGGCGGAGGGACAGCCAATGCCGAGGCCGCCCGCAGTGCCGTTGATCAGCACCTGCTTCATCGGCGCAATCACCGCCGCCGTCTCGCCGTCGGTGAACTCCTTCTTGCGCTTCGTCTTGACGACGTCGACCTTGCCGCCGGGGTGGACGACCTTCGTGATCGCGGTCGCCTTGTTGCGCCAGCCGCCATCGGCGACCGTCGCGTAGGCGTTCGCCATCTCCAGGGGAGAGACGCCGGTCGTGAGCCCGCCGATCGCCTCGGCGTAGTACGCATCGAGGTGCGAGGTGATGCCCATGTCGTAGGCGGCCTGGCGGATCTTCTGTGGGCTGATATCGGCGCCGAGCTGCGCGAAGACGGTGTTGTCTGACGGCGGCAGCGCGCTCGCCAGGCTGACGCTGCCGCGGTAGCTGTGGTCGTCGGTCTCGACCTCCCACGTCGGCGCCTCGGGCAGCCAGCCGGGCGTCAGATGGTGGGAGTCGTAGAACGTCGCGTTGGGGTCGATGCCCTCGCGCACGGCCGCCATCAGGTCGATCACCTTGAACGTCGAGCCGGGCTGGCGGTGCGCCTGGGTGGCGTAGTTGAAGACGGTCTGTCCGTACGTCGCCGAGGAGGCCATCGCGAGGATGTGGCCGTTGGCGGGGTCGACGGTCGCGAGCGCGGCCGATGGGCCCGGGTAGTAGGCGAGCTTGTCGGCGATCGCCTGGCGTGCGAGCTCCTGGAACTCCAGATTGATCGTCGTGTGGACCTTCAGCCCGCCGCGGTTGATGACGTCGTCGCCGTAGCGGGCGCGCAGCTCCTGCTCGACGTAGTCGAAGAAGAACTGCTCGCGGCGCTGGCTGTAGAAGCGCCCGCGGTGCACGCCGAGCGGTGCGGCCTTGGCGTCCTCGGCCTGCTGCTCGCTGATGTAGCCGGCGGTGACCATCGCGTCGAGCACCTCGGCACGGCGCGAGCGCGCGCCGTCCGGGTTGAGGAACGGGTTGTACTGCGTGGGCGCCTGCGGCAGGCCCGCGAGCAGCGCGGACTGCGGCAGCGTCAGCTCGGAGACTGGCTTGTCGAAGAACATGCGTGCCGCCGCCTGCGCGCCGATCGCCGTCTTGCCTTGGTCGTCGGTGCCATAGGGCACGTTGTTGAGGTAGGACTGGAGGATCCAGGCCTTCGAGTGGCGCTGCTCGAGCTCCTCGGCGAGCTTCGCCTCCCAGATCTTGCGCTCGAACGTCTTGTCGAAGCGCTGCTCGGGGATGTAGAGGTTGCGCACGAGCTGCATCGTCAGCGTCGAGCCGCCCTGGGAGGCGCGGTCGGACGTGACGTTCTTGACGGCCGCGCGCACGACGCCGACGTAGTCGACGCCGCCGTGCTTGTAGAAGCGGCGGTCCTCGATCGCGACCGTCGCCTGTTTCGTGGCGAGCGGGACCTGGTCGATCCGCACTGGGCGGCGGATGTCGTCGCCGTAGATGAAGCCGAGGCGCTCGCCGTTGGCCGCGTAGACCGTCGAGACGGTGCCGAGCGGCTTGGGCTTGAGCTGTTCGATGTCGGGCGTGTCCTGCACGACGTTCACGACCCAGCCGGCTGCGGCGATGCCGCCCGCGACGGCGACGACGAGCGCAAGCGTCCCGATCACGATGATCGCGCGGCGCAGGGGACTGCGGTGGCGGCGCTGGCGGCGCCTTTGTCGCTCTCGGCGGGTCACGGGACCAAAGGCGCCGGCGCAGGTCAGCCGGCGCGACGAAGGGGGAAAAGTGTAGCTCCGAGCGGATTCGGCCCGGGCGGGCCTGCTCCTGCTCTGACCGGGCGGGGGGTCAGGCGACGTCGGCGGCGTCCAGCAGCCCGGCGGCGCGCAGGGCACGGAGCGCGTCGGCCCGCAGGGCGGATGCCTGCTCGGGCTGGGCGGAGGGCACGACCGTCCCACGCGCGAGCAGGTAGCGGACCCCGTCGGCAGCGATCTCGGCGATTCGCGCGGTCGACGACCCGTCCATCTCCGCGAAGGCGGCGAGCGCGCGGTCGGCGTCGACCTCGCGCGGCAGCGAGAGCGTCACTTCGAGCGCGACGAGCGGGTCGACGATCGTGTCGTTGCGCAGGATCCCCGCCGCGAGCCGCTCGTTGGGGACGAAGAGGCGGCGGCCGGCGTCGTCGCGCACGACCGTGTAGTTCAGGCGTACGTCCTCGACGGTGCCGCTCTGTTCCTCGACGGTGACGCTGTCGCCGATCCGCAGCGGCTGGGCGATCGTCAGCATCACGCCGGCGATCAGGTTCGCGAGCGTCTGGCGTGCCGCGAAGCCGACGACGGCTGCGAACAGCGCGCCGGAGGCGAGCACGCCGGCGGCGAGGTTGCCGAGTCCGTCGACCTGTGAGAGCGCGAGCATCAGGCCGACGACGAGGATCGTCAGCGTCACGAGCCGCCGCAGGAAGCGCAGCCGCGTGTCGAGCATCGGCGTCAGCTCGTCGCGCATCACGGCGGTCGCGAAGGCGTGCCCGCGGTGCAGCATGACGCGGTCGACGACGAGCGCCAGCACGATCGCGGCGGCAACGGTGAGCAGGGCGCTCACCTCGCTCGACACTCCGAGGGATGCCGCCACCGGCATGAGAACATCGTCGCCGAGCATGGAGCGCGAGCGTAGCGACAGTCGCGGCAGCGGAGTGGGCACGCTCGCCCACGCGCGCCGCCGCGTGCTGACGGCCGGGGATGCGCTTGCGTGGCGCGAGGCGTGGGGCGCGCTGTGGACGTCGCGGCTTGCCGTGTGGGCGTCGGGGGTGCTGGGTCTGCTGTGGCTCGGTCGCGCGCCCGGCACTGAGCAGTACGACCCTGCTGCGCTGACGACGCCGTTCTCGCCCTTGGCGGATCTGCTGCTGGCGCCCTCCGCCCGCTGGGATGCCGTCTGGTACGTCGCGATCGCGCAAGACGGCTACCCCGACCCGAACGACAACGCGAAGGCGGCCTTCTTTCCGCTCTACCCGCTGTTGATGAGAGGGCTGGGCTGGGTCGTCGGTTCGCCGCTGGTCGCCGGCGTGCTGCTGTCGCTGGGCTGCTTCCTGGTCGCGCTCGTGCTGCTGCACCGGCTGGCGGCGATCGAACTCGGCCCGGCCGGCGCGCACGGCACGCTGCTGGTCGTCGCGTTCTTCCCGACCGCGTTCTTCTTCTCCGCGGTCTACGCCGAGTCGCTGTTCCTGCTGCTGTCGGTCGCGACGCTGCTGGCGGCGCGTCAGGGGCGCTGGGCGTGGGCGGGGCTGGCGGGTGGGCTGGCGGCGCTGACGCGCAACAGCGGCGTGCTGCTGCTGCTGCCGGTGCTGCTGCTGTTCCTCCACGGGCCGCGCGCCGACCGCGAGCCGGACCCGCCGCGCGGCGGTGGGGGATGGGTCGGGCGGATGTTGCCGCGGCATCCGCTGACGTCTGCGCTGCTGTGGCTGGCGCTGATCCCGGCGGGGCTGGCGGCCTATCTGGTCTACGCGGCGGTCGCGCTCGGCGACGCATTCGCCCCGTTCCACGCCCAGGAGCTGTGGCTGCGGCACTTCGCGCCGTTCGGCGGGGCGATCGACGGCATGCGTGCCGCGTGGCTCGGGCTGCGCCAGCTCGCGCACGGCTCGCCGACGCCCGTGTACTTTGCGGAGGCCGGCGGCGATCCGATGGCGAACGCCGGGCAGAGCTTGCTGCTGCTCGGCTTCCTCGGGTTCGCGGTCGTCGCGCTGGTGGGCGCGATGCGGCGCTTGCCGCTCGCGTACGGCGCGTACGCCGGTGTTGCGCTCGTGATGGCGCTGTCGTATCCGGTCGAGGCGCAGCCGCTGATGTCGTTGCCGCGCTACGTCGCGGTCCTCTTCCCGCTGCAGATGTGGTTGGCGTCGTGGAGCGCCGAGCGGGGGCGGCTGGAGCGGGTGGTCGCCGTCAATGCGGTCCTGCTCGGGCTGTTGACGGTGCAGTTCGCGCGCTGGGGCTTCGTCGCGTGAGCGCTCCGAAGGGGCTGCTGCTCGACGCGCTGGGGACGCTGCTGGAGCTGGAGCCG
Source organism: uncultured Actinomycetes bacterium (assembly GCA_963774115.1). Classification (GTDB taxonomy): domain Bacteria; phylum Actinomycetota; class Thermoleophilia; order Solirubrobacterales; family Solirubrobacteraceae; genus Conexibacter. Next base: position 289,055 of record CAVZDN010000003.1, read on the forward strand.
CCGGTGGCGCCGCTGCGGCGTGAGCTGCGGGAGCGCTTCGGGTTAGAGCTCGGCGAGGACGAGGTCGCGGCGGCGGTGCGCGTGGAGATCGCGTACTACCGCGCTCACCACGACGAGGCGCGTGACCGGCTGGGCCTTGCGGAGCTGCGGGCCAGCTCGGCGCGGGCGTTGCGCGACGCGCTGCCGCCGGTCGCCGCTGAGCTGCCGATCGAGCCGTTGACGGAGGCGCTGCTGGTCGCGCTGCGCTTCCGGCCGTTCCCGGAGGTTGCGGGTGTGCTGCGGGAGGCCCGGTCTCGCGGCGTCCGCCTCGTTGTCGTGAGCAACTGGGACGTCTCGCTGCACGACGTGCTGGCGAGGACGGGGCTGGCGCCGCTGCTCGACGGCGTGCTGACGTCGGCCGAGGTTGGCAGCGCGAAGCCGGCGCCGGCGATCTTCGAGCGCGCGCTTGCGCTGGCGGGTGTCGCCGCGTCGAGGGCGCTGCATGTCGGGGACAGCGTGGAGCACGACGTCGAGGGTGCTCGTGCGGCGGGGATCCCGTGCCGGCTGGTCGTGCGTGACGGCAGTGCGGCGCCAGCCGGTGTGGACGCGATCGTGTCACTGGACGAACTGCGGGCGCTGCTGCCGGCCGCGGTCCGCGAGAAGCGACCACGTACCCTGGGGCGATGAGCAGCGTCCCGCCGCCCGTTCCGGAGCTGCCCGAGCTGGCTGGCGATGGTGTGGTGCCGCCGACGGATCTGTCGCAGCGGGTCGACGGCGGCGACGTGCAGCCGGGCTGGGCACCGTGGACGGCGCCGCTGGCGTTGCTGACGGCGCTCGCGTTTGCGCTGATGGGCGTGGTGGTGGTCGGTGTCGTCGGCAGCGCGTTCGGCGGGAGCTTCGACGACCCGACGCCGGCCGCCAACATCGCCGCGACCGTACTGCAGGACGTCGCGTTCGTCGCGGCCGCGCTGCTCCTCGCGGCTCGCGCCGGGCGGGTGTTGCCGGCGCAGTTCGGCTTGCGGCCAGCACGGCTGTGGGCGGCGGTCGGATGGGCGGCACTGGCGATGCTCGTCTTCTACGTCTTCACCGGAGCCTGGGCGGCGCTGATCGACCCGGGCGAGCGCGACGCGCTGCCGGAGAGCTTCGGCGTCCACAAGAGCACGGCTGCGCTGGTGGCGGTGTGCATCGTCGTCACCGTGATCGCACCGATTGCGGAGGAGCTCTTCTTCCGCGGCTTCTTCTTCATGGCGCTGCGCAACTGGCGCGGGCCGTGGCTCGCCGCCGTGCTGACCGGGATCGTGTTCGGCGGCATCCACGCCGGCTCGACTCCGCTCGTGTTCCTGGTGCCGCTGGCGGTCCTCGGCTTCCTGCTCTGTCTGCTGCGCTGGAAGACCGGTTCGCTGCTGCCGTGCATGGCCGTGCACGCGTTCAACAACGCGATCGCGTTCGGCGTCGGCGAGCTCGAGTGGGGGGCGGGACCGGTGCTGCTGCTGATCGGCGGAGCGGTCTCCGCGGTGCTGCTCGCGACCGTCCCGTTCGTGCGGGGCGGTGGCTCCGGCGCCCGCGCGCTGTTCTAGGATCCGGGCGCGTGCTTCGTCGCCTCTCGCTGCTCACGGTCGCCCTCGCCGCCTTCGCACCCTCGGTCGCGACGGCCGCCAAGCCGACCGGTCGCATCGGTTTGCAGCTCACGGGCGCCCACGCCGTCGGCTCGAAGCAGCTTGCCGTGACCAGCAGCGAGCTCGGCATCGACGGGCGCATCGTCCCCTACGTGGCGGGCGAGCGCGTGACCGTGCGGATCTGGCGTGGACACAAGCTGATCAAGCAGGTGACGGTCAAGCCGAAGCCGACGCGCACGAAGAAGACGGCCGTCTTCCACGCGAAGTTCACGCCGGAGCAGGTCGGCGACATGCAGGTCTTCGCGGTCCATCAGAAGACCGACGCGCAGCGCGCGCTCGTCAAGCGCGTCGCCCTCTCCGTCGTCGCGCCCTCGGCGGCGCCGGGCACGCGCAGTCCGTTCGTCTCGCTGATCCAGCAGCAGCTCGCGGCGGTCGGCTACGCAGTGCCGAGCTCGGGCGTCTACGACGCCGCCACCGAACGCGCCGTGCTCGCCTTCCGCAAGGTCAACGGCATGGCGCGCGTCACGACGCTCGACCGGACGGTCGTCGACCGCCTGGTGCGCGGCGACGGCGGCTTCCACATCCGCTTCCCCAGTCACGGCCGCCACGTCGAGGCGAACCTCGGCTGGCAGGTGCTCGCGCTGATCGAGAACGGCGAGGTCGTGCGGGCGTACACGACGAGCTCCGGCGCCCCCTCGACGCCCACCGTACTCGGCTCGTTCCATTTCTACTCGAAGACGATCGGGACGAACGCGAAGGGCATGGTCGACTCGAACTACTTCATCCGCGGGTATGCGATCCACGGTTACGTGGACGTGCCGGCCTACAACGCCAGTCACGGCTGCCTGCGAGTCCCGATCCCCGATGCGCGCGCGATCTACGACTGGGTGCGCATCGGCGACGGGATCGACGTCTACTACTGAGCGGCGCACACGGGGAAGATGCCCCGAGCTGGATTCGAACCAGCGGCCTTCCCCTTAGGAGGGGGACGCTCTATCCGACTGAGCTATCGGGGCGCGTGCGAGAAGCGTAGAGGGTCCGTGCGTGCGGATCGACACCCGAGAAATAGTGGGTACACGACAGGAGTTGTGGCGCGGCGGCCGAATCTGAAGCGGAACCCGTTCGACAACTGACCTGACGAGAAGGAGCGAGCCACGTGACGTGGTGCCGACCGCACGGAGCCCGCCGATGAGCGTCGGTGCGCCCGGGCTGCTGGCCGAGGACGAGCGCTTCGAGCGCGCGTTCGAGGGCGTCGCCGCGCGCTCGCCGCTGCAGCTGTTCTGGCGCCGGCTGCGGGCCGACCGCGTCGCGCTGGGCGCGCTTGTGGTGGTCGTCGGGCTCGTGCTGGCCGCGCTGCTCGCCCCGCTGATCGTGAAGCTTGCCGGCGCACCTGGGCCGAACGTGCAGGACACGCACGCGGTCGACGCCTTCGGCACGCCGCTGGGCCCGAGCGGCCGCCACATCTTCGGGGTCGACCCGCTCGGTCGCGACGTGTTCGCCCGCACCCTCTACGGCGCACGCGTCTCGCTGCTGGTCGGGATCGTCGGCACGGCGATCGCGGTCGTGCTCGGCGTGACCGTCGGGCTGCTCGCGGGCTACTACCGCGGCTGGGTCGACACGCTGCTGTCACGCACGCTCGACGTGGTGCTGTCGTTCCCGGTGCTGCTGCTGGGGATCGGGATCGCGTCGGCCTGCTCGCTCGGTAACGGCTGCTTCGCGGGCGCCGTCACGCCCGGGCTGCGGACGGTGATCCTCGTCATCTCGCTCGTCAGCTGGACGGCGATCGCGCGGGTCGTGCGCGGGCAGGTGCTGTCACTGCGAGAGCGCGAGTTCGTGGTCGCCGCACGCTCGCTGGGCGCCTCGAACCGGCGCATTGTCTTCCGCGAGATCCTGCCCAACCTCGCGGCGCCGATCATCGTGTACTCAAGTCTGCTGCTCCCGCAGACGATCTTGTTCGAGGCTGCACTGTCGTTCCTCGGCGTGGGCGTGTCACCTCCGACCGCCAGCTGGGGCTGGATGATCGCCGACGCGGCAGAGAACTTCGACACTCAATGGTGGTACATGCTCTTTCCCGGTGCGGCGCTTTTGGTGACCGTGCTCGCGTTTAACCTTCTCGGTGACGGCCTGCGGGACGCACTCGACCCGAGGACGGAGCGGTGACGGTGACACCGACTCCCGATTCCAAGAAAGGATCGACCATGCTTCGACCCCTCGCGCGAGCCCTTGCGGCTGCAGCGCTGTGCGCTGCGCTGATCCCCGTGTTTGCTGCGTGCGGATCGAGCACTGGCGGCCAGACGGCCGCGACGGTCGACGACGGCGCGGACGGCACGCGTGGCGGGACGTTGCAGATGCTCTCCACCGAGGACGTGCAGAGCCTCGATCCGGGTGTCACCTACTCCAGCCTCGATCTCACCGTGTTGGCTGCGACGCAGCGGACGCTGTACACCTACCGGCCGAACGACCCCGCGCACATCGAGCCCGACCTCGCCGCCGGGCCCCCGCAGGTGTCCGACGACGGCAAGACGCTCACAGTGACAATCCGTAAAGGTGTTCATTACTCACCGCCCGTTAACCGTGAGGTGAAGGCGCAGGACGTCAAGTACGCGATCGAACGCGGCTTCAACCCGCATGTCGCCAACCCGTACGGCAGCACCTACTACGCTGACGTCGTCGGCGCGGCGGAGGCGAGCGGCGGTCCGATCCGTGGGATCGAGACGCCCGACGACTACACGATCGTCTTCAAGCTCACGAAGCCGACGGCTTCGCTTGTGGTGCAGGCGACCGTGCTGCCGCTCTCGGCGCCGGTGCCGCCCGAGGTCGCGAAGGGCTACGACGCCCACTCGCCGTCCGACTACGCGAACTACGCGGCGGCGACCGGTCCCTACATGCTCGAGGCAGACGCGAGCGGGAAGGTGCTCGGCAGCGGGTACGTGCCCGGCCGCAGCATCCACCTTGTGCGCAACCCGAGTTGGAAGACCTCCACGGACGATCGGCCCGCGTACGTCGACGAGGTGCAGTGGTCGATCGGCGGCTCGCCGACTGTCACGGCCCGCCAGGTGCTGAACGGCGACGGGATGGTGCTCGGCGATCCTCCGCCGGCGCCGATCGTCAAGCTCGCCTATCAGGAGCACCGCGACCAGATCTTCTTCTCGCCGGGCGCCGGCTCGCGCTACATGGCGCTCAACACGCAGATCCCGCCGTTCGACGACACGAACCTGCGCAAGGCGGTCGCCGCGTCGCTCGATCGCGAGCGGATGCGCCTCGTGCGCGGCGGCGAGGTCGTCGGCGACGTGGCGAACCACCTGCTCTACCCCGGCGTGTTGGGGTTCGAGGAGGCCGGCGGGCTGGAGGGCACCGGCGTGGACTTCCTCGCCGACCCGGCGGGCGACGCCGACGTGGCGGCCAAGTACATGGAGGCGGCCGGCTACCCGGACGGGAAGTACACCGGCGACGAGAAGATCCTCGTGGTCGGCCTCGCAGGCGCGCCCGACAGCAACGACGCGCAGATCGTCGACCAGGCGCTGCGCGACCTCGGCTTCGAGACGAACCTGAAGATCGTGGACGGCTCGATCATGTACTCGAAGTTCTGCGCGCTGCCGAAGGCGAAGGTGCAGGTCTGCCCGAACCTCGGCTGGATCCGCGACTTCGCCGACCCGCAGACGGTGCTCGACGTGGCGTTCAACGGGGCCTACATCTTCCCCGAGAACAACCCCAACTGGCCGCAGCTCGACGATCCGAAGATCAACGCGGCGATGGCGAAGGCCGAGCTGACGGTTGGCGCCGAGGCGCGTGCGGAGGCGTGGGCCGAGATCGACCGCATGATCACGGCCACGGCCGCCGCGATCCCGTGGCTGTGGGACAAGCAGCCGAACCTCTTCTCCGAGGACGTGCGCTGCGTGCCGCAGCTGTGGAACCAGGGCCACTGCGACCTCGCGTTCACGTCGCTGGAGTAGGCGCCCGGGAGTATGGCCGGCTACATCCTGCGCCGCGTGCTGTGGGGCTTCGTGCTCCTGCTGCTCGTGAGCGCGCTCACGTTCGTCGTCTTCTATGTGCTGCCGTCGGCCGACCCGGCGCAGCTGCGGGCGGGGCGCAATGCCTCGCCCGAGACGATCGCGGCGATCCGTCATAACCTCGGCCTCGACCGGCCGATCACGGCCCAGTACTGGCTGTTCCTGAAGCGCCTCGTGCTGCACGGCGACCTCGGCTACAGCTACTTCAGCAGCGCCTCGGTCGGGTCGCTGATCGTCGATCGCATGCCCGCGACGATCTCGCTGACGCTCGGCGCGTTCGTCGTGTGGGTGCTCGTGAGCATCCCGGTCGGCGTCATCTCGGCGGTGCGGCGCGGGACGTGGCTCGACCGCCTGACGATGGGCGCCGCGCTCGTCGCCGTCTCGGTGCCGGTCTATTGGCTCGGGCTCGTTGCGCTCTACCTCTTCTCCGACGACATCGGCAAATGGCCGCTGCTGCCCGGCGCCAACAGCTACGTGCCGCTGAGCGAGAGCCCGTGGGAGTGGTTCACGTCGCTCCTGCTGCCGTGGGGCGTGCTGGCGGCGACGTTCGCGGCGATCTACGCGCGGCTGCTGCGCGGCAACCTGCTCGAGGCGCTGTCGGAGGACTTCGTGCGGACCGCGCGGGCGAAGGGATTGAGCGAGCGGCGCGTGGTGCTCGGTCATGCGCTGCCGGCGGCGATCACGCCGCTCGTCACGCTTGCCGGGCTCGACCTCGGCCTGCTGCTGGGCGGCGCGGTGTTGACGGAGACCGTCTTCGACATCCCCGGGATCGGGCGTCTCAGCTACAACGCGATCACGACCGCCGACTACCCGGTGATCCAGGGAACAGTGCTGGTCGCGGCAATGTTCGTGATCGTTGCGAACATCGTCGTGGACGTGCTCTACGCGTACCTCGACCCACGGGTGAAGGAAGCGTGACCGCCACCGCTCCGCTGCTGGCGGTGGAGGACCTGCGCGTCGCGTTCACGACCGCCGACGGCGTCGTGCAAGCGGTCGACGGCGTGTCGTTCACGGTGGAGCGCGGGCGGACGCTGGCGATCGTGGGCGAGTCCGGCTCCGGCAAGACGGTCACCGCGATGACGACGGCCGGGCTCACGCGCGGCGCGCGAACCGAGATCTCGGGCCGTGTCCTGCTCGACGGGGAGAACCTGCTGGCCGCCTCGGCCGACGACGTGCGTGCGCTGCGCGGCGACGCAATCGGCGTCGTCTTCCAGGACCCGCTGGCGGCGCTGCATCCCCTGTTCCGGATCGGGCGGCAGCTCGCAGAGGCGGTCCGTGCGCACCGGGACGTCTCGCGTGCGATTGCTCGCGCGCGGGCGCTGAAGCTGCTCGGGCTCGTCGGGATCGCGGATCCGGCACGGCGGATCGACGCCTACCCGCACGAGCTGTCGGGCGGGATGCGCCAGCGCGTGACGATCGCGATGGCGCTCGCGAACGAGCCGCGCCTGCTGATCGCCGACGAGCCGACGACCGCGCTCGACGTGACGGTGCAGAAGCAGATCCTCGAGCTGATCGACCGGTTGCGGCGCGAGCTCGACATGGCCGTCGTGCTGATCACGCACGACCTCGGGGTCGTGGCGGAGACGGCCGACGACGTCGCGGTCATGTACGGCGGGCGGATCGTTGAGCGAGCGAGCGCGGCGCAGCTGTTCGCGGCCCCGCGGCACCCCTACACCTGGGGCCTGCTGACGTCGATCCCGCGGCTCGACCAGCCGCGTGGGGTGGAGCTGGTGCCGATCCCAGGCCGGCCGCCGAGCCTCGTCAGCCCGCCCTCGGGGTGCCGCTTCCATCCGCGCTGCCCGTACGTGCAGGAGGAGCACCGGCGGGTCGACCCGCCGCTCACCGAGGTTCCCGGCGATCCCGATCACGAGGCCGCGTGCCTGCTGCCCGCTGGGGTGCGGGCGGAGCTGTGGGGCCGGCTTGCGGCCGGTGCGACGCCGGCGCAGGCGCGTGCGGCGGTTGGGATCGTTCCGGACGCGGAAGCGGGAGCGCCGGCGGCATGAGCACGGGTGGGCCGCTGCTGGAGGTCGAGCAGCTCGTCAAGCGCTTCCGCACCGGTCGCGGTGGCGTATTCCGCCACGGCGACGGTGAGGTGCGCGCGGTCGACGACGTCAGCCTCGCCGTGCAGGAGGTCGAGACGCTCGGGATCGTCGGCGAGACCGGCTGCGGCAAGAGCACGCTCGCGCGGCTGATGCTGAACCTGCTGGAGCCGGACGGCGGGACGATCCGCTGGCTCGGCGAGGACGTCACGCATGCGAGCGGGCGGGCGCTGCGCGCGTTGCGGCGCGAGCGGCAGATCGTCTTCCAAGATCCCTCGGCTTCGCTGAACCCGCGACGGACGGTCGGTGCGATCGTCGCCGAGCCGTTCGCGATCCACGGGCTGCTGACCGAGCAGGGCGAACGGCGCCGGCGCGTGCAGGAGCTGCTGGAGCAGGTCGGCCTCAACCCCGAGCACTACAACCGCTACCCGCACGAGTTCTCCGGCGGCGAGCGCCAGCGCATCGGCATCGCCCGGGCGGTCGCGCTGGAGCCCCGCCTGCTGGTCGCCGATGAGCCCGTCTCTGCGCTCGACGTCTCCGTGCAGGCGCAGATCCTCGGCCTGCTGCGGGCATTGCAGCGCGACCTCGGCCTGACACTCGTGCTGATCGCCCACGACCTTGCCGTCGTGCGGCACATGTGTGACCGCGTGGCCGTGATGAACGCCGGCAAGATCGTCGAGCTGGCGGCGGCGGACGAGCTGTATGAGACGCCGCAGCACGAGTACACGCGGACCTTGCTGGCAGCTGTGCCGCAGCTTCCTCCGCTGAACGCGGCCGGCGGGCCGCCGCCGGCTGGCTAAGCGCGACGGCAGCCCGCGGGCCGCGCGGCGGGTGGCGTCATGCGGCGTGGAGCAGCCGATCGCGGCGCGCCTCGGCGATGAGCTGGCCGAGCAGCTCGGCGAGCTGGTGCGCGAGGTTCGCGTCGGTGAGCCCGTGCTCGGCGTGCAGCTGCTCGTGCGCGTGCCCGACCGGCAGCTCGGCGTCGATCACGCGGGCGCCGATGGCGGAGAGGACCTTGCGGGCCTCGGCCTGGGCCCAGACGGCGCCGAACATGCCGACGCTCGCGCCGATCACCGCGACGGGCTTGCCGCGGAGTGCGTTCGTGGCGAGCGGGCGCGAGGCCCAGTCGAGCGCGTTCTTGAGGACGCCCGGGATCGAGCTGTTGTACTCGGGCGTCGCGACGAGCACGGCGTCCGCGTCGGCGATCGCCGCGCGCAGGGCGGCGACGGAGGCGGGTACGAAGCCCGCCTCCTCCTGGTCCTGGTCGAACGGCGGGATTGCGCTGCAGGCCGTCGAAGAGGACCAGCTCGGCGTCGCGCGGGAGCAGCTCGCCGGCCGCACGCAGCAGGGCGCTGTTGTGCGAGTCGCGGCGCAGCGAGCCGCTGATGGCGAGGACCCGCATGGCGCTATGCCTCCTCGCTCTTGGCGAGCTCCAGCTCGACCGTGAGTGTCACGTCGTTGGCGAGCGCGAAGCCGCCCTTGGGGAGTGGGGCGTTCCAGTTGAGGCCGTAGGCGGTGCGGTCGACGACCGCCCCGAGCGAGAGGCCGATCTTCTCGTTCCCGGCGATGTCGGTGTGCGGCCCGACGAGCGTGCCGCGCGCCTGCACCGGATGGGTCCGGCCCTTGATCGTCAGCTCACCCTCGACGACGACCGTGCCGTCGACGCCGACCTCGAGCGGGGCGGAGACGTAGCGGATCTGCGGGTGGCGGCCGCCGTCGAAGAAGTCGGGCGACTGAAGGTGGGCGGCGAGGTTCTTGTCCTTGACCTGGATCGAGCGGACGTCGACGGTGCCGTCGAGCCGTCCGTCGCGGAGCGTGGCGTCGAACTGCTCGAAGCGACCGCGGAAGGTCGCGACGACCATGTGCTTGACGGCGAACCCGGCGGTGGAGTGGACCGGGTCGAGCGTGTAGGTGCCGGCGAGCTGCTCGGCTGGGGCGGTGGTGGGGGCGCTGGTGCTCATCGGTGGCTCCTTGGGGAGAAGATTATTCGGACCACAGTCCGTTTCTTGCAGCCACGATAACATAAACGGACCGCAGTCCGCAAACGAAGATGCAACCGATGCCTTCCAACCCGCTTCCGATGGTCGATCTGCCCCTCGTGGTCGAGGAGCCGGTCGAGCGCGCCGACGCGGCGCGCAACCGCCGTCGCGTGCTGGCGGCAGCCGAGCGGCTCTTCGCCCGCGACGGCGTGAGCTGCACGACGATGGACGCGATCGCCGCCGAGGCCGGCGTCGGCAAGGGCACGCTGTTCCGCCGCTTCGGCGATCGCGCCTCGCTCGTGCGCGCCGTGCTCGGGGATCGCGAGCAGCTCTTCCAGGAGGAGCTGATCCGCGGCGCGCCGCCGCTTGGTCCGGGCGCCAGCGCCTGCGAGCGGCTGATCGCGTTCGGCTGGGGCAAGCTCGACCTGCTGGAGGAGCACGCCGACCTGCTGTTCGCGGCCGAGTCCGGGCAGCAGGGCGCCCACCTGCGCTCACGCGCCGGCGCGCTCTACCACGTGCACGTGATGACGCTCGTGCGCGAGGGCGCCCCCGAGCTGGACCCCGTGCTGACCGCCGACGCGCTGCTGGGCAGCCTTGGCGCCGAGCTGTTCCTGCATCAGCGCCGGCAGCGCGAACTCCCGCTCGCTGCGCTCAAGGTGCACTGGGAGTCGATGGTGCGGCGACTGCTGGAGCGGTAGGCGGAACTTGCCCGTCGTCCGCGAGGCGTCTCAGCCCGCGGGCTCGTCCTCTGCGTCGTTCTCGTCTTCGTCGTCGACGTAGAGCGACTCGCTGGCAAGCTCCTCGCCGCGACCGGAGAAGACCTTCACGTCGAGGTAGTCGCCGCGGTAGGCGTCGGGCGCGACGAGCGTGAAGCGTCCGTCGACGAGGCCGCACTGGTCGACGACGAGGTCCGCCAGCTCTGCCGTCGCGACCGCCGCGTTCTGCACGAGCGGGACGCCCCACACGAGCGTCATGTCGGCGGACTTGCCGTCCTCCCCGCGCCAACGGCCGACGACCTCCTCGTTGAGGTCGATCTGCCAGTCGGGGTTCTCGTCGGCCGTCTCGCTCGTGAAGTCGGCGTGTGCGTCGAAGTCGTCGGGCGCGCCGCCGTTGCCGCCCTCGGCGAACGACACGTAGCCGAACAGCTCGAAGCCCGCGTCGGTGCGCGCCGTCGCCGGCACATAGGTGCGGCCGTTGTACGTGCGGTCCGGGAACCAGGCGACCTCGCCGGGCTCGCCGAGCTGCTCGTCGTCGGTGCTGTCGATCTGCGCTACCGCCGCGAGGAAGTGGCGGCGCAGCGTGTCCGCCCAGCGGCCGTAAGGCAGCGGCTCCTGCGGCGGCTCCGCGGCGAAGCGGACGACGAAGCGGTCGGTCGGTCCCATCGCGCGGGGAGCCTAGCGACTCTGCACGAACTGTCCTGTCCTGTGGTCGTGATGCGACCACAGGACAGGACGGTGATCAGGTCTCCAGCAGGAGCGTGACCGGTCCATCGTTGACCAGCTCGACCTCCATGTGTGCCCCGAACACGCCGCGCCCCGCGCCCAGCCGCGCGCAGACGCGCTCGTACAACGGCTGCGCGACCTCGGCCGGCGCAGCGGCGATGTAGCTCGGCCGGTTGCCCTTGCGCGCGTCGCCGTAGAGCGTGAACTGGCTCACGCACAGCACCTCGCGGTCGCCCAGCGGCTCGTTCATGCGTCCCTCGGCGTCGGGAAAGATCCGCAGCGCCCGCAGCTTCTCGGCGATCCGGTCGGCCTGCACCGCTGAGTCCTCGTGCGTGACGCCCAGCAGCACGAGCAGGCCCGGCCCGATCTCGCCTACGACCTCGCCGTCCACACGCACGGTCGCGCGGGAGACGCGCTGCACGAGCGCCCGCATTGTCCGCCTACGCCTCGCGCAGCTCGGCCGCCGCGCGCTCGGGCGCGACGATGTTGAGGTGCACGCCAGTGCCGAGCTCGAGCCCTGCGAGGTGCGTGAGGCGCGGCATCACGTCGATCCGCCAACAGAAGTGCTCCGCGCCCTGGGGGGCGGAGCGCACCCACAGGTTCAGCGGTGGGCTTGCGCCCAGCCGCCGCGCGAGCCGCCCGAGCACGTCGTGCAGCAGCGCCGCACCAGTCGGGCCGTCGTCCTCGAAGCGGGCGGCCGGTCGCCGCGGCGCGATCATCAGCTGATAGGGGAGGCGGGAGCCGTACGGAGCGATCGCGACCGCCTCGTCATCGATCGCGACGATCCGCTCGGCCCGCCGGACCTCCTCCTGCACGAGGTCGCCGAGCAGGTTGCCGCCCATCGTGCGCACCGCGTGCGCCCCGAAGCGCTCGCGTTCGCGCGCCACCGCGGCCGGCACGAAGTCGAGCGCGTAGAGCTGCGCGTGGGTGTGCGGCAGCGACGCCCCCGCCTCACGGCGCTCGTTGACGAGCAGGTGCACATAGGCCGCGCCGGCGTGCTCGCGCATCCGCTCGCGCCAGACGGACATCGCGGTCGCGAGCTGGGCGACCGGCAGCTCACCGAGCGTCGTGACCGACTGCGGCGCGTTGACGATCACCTCGTGTGCCCCGCGCGCCGGCTGCGCGGTGAAGAGGTCGGGCTGCGCGTCGGGCTCGCTGTCTGGCTGATCGGGCGCCAGCGCCGGATAGAGGTTGGGGACCACGCGCACCGTCCAGCCGCCCGTGTCGGCTGCGCCGCCGCCGGGGCGCAGCGCGAAGACCTCCGGCGGCGTCTTGTGCTCGTGGCCCTCGGCGAACGGATCGCCGGCCGGGTCCAGCGGCGGGCCGGCCTCGACCTGCAGGCCCGCGTTCGGGCGGTTGGCACGGTCGCCCGCGACGATCGTCTTGAGGCCCGTCAGCGGATCGACGCGGATCTCGTTCACAGGCGCTTCTCCATCGCGACGTGCTCGATCCCGGCCTCGACGAACACGCGCCCGCGCGGCTCGTAGCCGGCGCCGGCGTAGAGCGCCTGCGCGTACGTCTGTGCGTGCAGCACGATCCGCTGGGCGCCGCGGGCGCGCGCCTCGTGGTCCGCCTCGCGCAGCAGCTCGGTCGCGATCCCCTCGCGGCGAACGTCGGCGTCGACCGCGAGGCGGCTGAATTGCACGGTGCGTCCGACGAACAGCATGCGGCAGGTTCCCACGACGCGCCCGTCCCGCACGGCCACGAGGTGCAGCGCGTCGCCGTCGCGCCCGTCGATCTCCTCGCGCTTGGGCACCCCTTGCTCGACGCAGAAGACGCGGTGGCGCAGATCGAGCGCAGCGTCGTACTCGACCGCTCCGGCGATGCGGCGGAACTCGGCGGTCACGACGACAGGGCGTAGCGGCGGATGTCGGCGGCGAGCGCGGCCTCGTCGCGGTAGGGCCCCTGGTGCACGAACGTGTGGCCTTGGCGGTCGAAGAAGACCGTCGTCGGCAGCCCGAAGGCCACGCCGATCTCGTGAGCGATCTCGCGCTGCCGATCCACGTAGCTGGGATAGGAAGTCCAATGATCGTCGAGGAATGCACGTGCGTCCGAGGCCGGGTCCTCGACGTCGACGCCGAGGAACGCCACGCGCTTCCCGTACCCGACCGCCGCGCGCTGGAAGAGCGGGAACTCGTCGCGGCAGGGCGGACACCAGGATCCCCATGCGTTCACGACGACCGGACGGCCGCGCAGCGCCGCGAGGCGGCTCGTGAAGGCGGCCTTCCCGCCGTCGAGCAGCTCGTTCGCCTGGCGGTGGATCGCCGCCAGTTCGGCAGGTGCGCCGGCGAGCTGCTGTCGCGCCTCGGCGGGTGTCGGCACCTTCACCGTCTCCTGCGATCCGCAACCGACCGCCAGCAGGACGCAGACGCCGAGCAGGGCGAGCGTGGCGTACATGGCGCGAAGCTTGGCATATCGGCTGTGCCGCCCGCCCTATCTGCTTCAATGTGACTATCCTGCTGTGTTGAACGGGGAAGCGCTGGTGAGAGTTCTCCTCGTGCCCGGCTCCCGCCGGATCTCCTGAGTCGCCCAGGCGTATCACCGCGACTCCCTCATCGCAGAGGCCACGTCCATCCTGAGGCAACGCCTACAAGCCGTCCATGGCTGACCCAACGCCCCTTCCCGACGAGCGCGCCATCGAGCGCGCTGAACACTTCACCCGTGAGCGGTTCGTTCACGAGGGTGAGGAACCGGAGTACGCGCTCGCCCCCGGCAGCGCACGTCGTCGTGCGCTCGACGCCGCGCTGGCGGAGCTCGACGCGGGCGCGAAGACCCCGTCCGTCGAGTGGCGCCGCGAGTACGCGCTGCTGCTCGGCCTCGAGCGCGTTCTGTCCGATGACGAGCCGCATCTGGCCGACGGCACGCTGCTGAACCCGCATCAGGTGGATGCGCTGTCGGGCACGCTGACGGCCCTGATGGCCGAGGCGCAGCGCGGCGGCAACGGCGCGAGCAAGGCGGAGGGGCTGCCGGCTGAGCCGCCGCCGCTTGCCTCCGTCGCGATCCCCGGCGAGGAGGAGCTCGAGCTCGACGACGACGAGGACGAGGAGCCCGACGAGGAGCCGCAGGACTGGGAGGAGGAGAGCGAGGACGACGAGGACGTCCAGCTCGCCGAGCAGCCCGAGGACCCCAACGCGGCCAGGCGCTTCTGGTTCGAGCACGCGACCGGCGCCGGCAAGACGGTCGCCGCGCTCGGCTTCGTCGAGGCCTCCCGCACCGGCGGCGTGCTGATCCTCACCCATCGCCGCAACCTCGTCGACCAGTTCAACGGCGAGCTGCGCGACCGCGGCTACGCCAAGCGCATCTCCGCGCCGCTGCTGAAGGGCAAGGACGCGTCGAACGGCCCGGTCACGGTCGAGACCTACCAGTGGTTCGTCCGCAACGCCGGCAAGATCTCCGACGCCTACACCGTCGTCATCTGCGACGAGGCGCACACCGCGCTGGGCGAGAAGACGAGCGCCTCGATCCGCGCCTGGGGTGGCCCCGTCTTCGTCGGCATGACCGCGACGGGCGCGTTGATCGCGCGTCACGTCACCGATCTCTTCCCGACACAGACATCGCGCTTCGACCTCGCGCAGGCCGCGCGCCGCGGCGTGATCTCCCCATTGCGGTCCATCCGCATTCCGCCGGGCCCGGGCGTGCGCACGATCGCCAAGGTGCCGCTGCGCCGCGGCGACGTCGACACCGAGTTCGACCAAGAGCTGCTGGCCGAGCTGCTGGACCAGCTGCCGTTCAACCTCGCGATCGCGGACCTTTACAAGACGCGCTTCAACGGCGTGCCCGGCGTCGTCTACACGGCCGGCGTGCGCCATGCCTACAACGTCGCGCAGGCGTTCCGCGACGTCGGCGTGAAGGCGCAGGCCGTCTCCGGCGAGACGCCGAAGCGCGAGCTGGCGCGGATCCTCGCCGACTACGAGGCCGGCAAGATCGACGTGCTCGTCAACGCGCAGCTGCTCGCCGAGGGCTGGAACTCGCCGCGCGCGACGATCTGCATGCATCTCGCGCCGACCGCCTCCAAGCGCATCTACCAGCAGCGCGTCGGCCGCGTCACGCGACGCCACCCCGGCAAGGAGGCCGGCATCGTCATCGACTTCGTCCATCCCGCGACGAAGCACGACGACCCGGTCGTGACGCTGCACTCGCTGCTGGACCGCGACGTCTACCGTGGCGGCGCGATCGTCGTCGGGCCGGTGCGCCGCGGCCGCGGCCGCCGCGTGCGCGTCGAGCGCCGCGTGCTGCCCGTGACGCCCGATCCGGATCGGCGCGCCGAGGTCTTCGAGCGCGAGCTGTGGCGCATCGCCGTCGAGCACCTCGACTACGCCGAGCAGCACGTGTGGGCCGCCTTGGCGGGCGCGCGCGTTGCGCCGAACGGCTGGCGCCGCGCGAAGGCGATGTTGCACTTCGACCGCCAGGGCGAGCTCAAGCGCCGCTTCCTGATCACCTCGCTGCAGCGCAACCGCAACGCCCAGCTGCGCCTGCGCGCCCTGCAGGAGATCGCCGCCGCGCGCGACGCCGAGGCGTTCGACGAGGCGATCGACCTGATGGCGACGTGGACGCGCGACGAGCGCCGCGAGGGCGTGAAGATCATGCTCCAGGCGCTCGCCGAAAAGCGCATCGGCCGCAGGGATCAGGCGAACGCCTGGATCTGGCGGATGGCCGAGTACACGCGCGAAGTGCACGAGGAGTACGCCGTGCAGCGCTGGCCCGAGACGAAGAGGCTGCTGGGCCTGCTCGTCAACTCCTCCGGCCAGGCTCACGCCCGCAACGCACGCCGGCTCGTGCATGCCGCGCGCAAGCAGGACCGCCGCCTCTCGGCCGCGCTGCTTGCCGCCGCGCTGGCGCACACGCCGGAGGCCGAGGAGGCCCTGCGCGGCGCCCGCACGCGGATGGCGCGCAAGCCGTCGGCGCTGGCGCGCGAGCTGCTGAGGAACTTCCCGAAGGGCCGTCGCGGGCGTGGCGCGCGGCGCCGCCGCAAGGGCGGCAAGGACGGCGTCGCCACCGGCGCGGCCGTCGCCGCCGCGGCAAACGCACGCGCGGAGGCGTTGGACGACGAGCTGGATGACGATCTCGACGACGGGCTCGACGACGCGCCCGACCGCGAGGCGGTCAACGAGGCTTACGACGACGGGGACGACGACGACGTCGACGACCGGGACGACGACGGTCCGCCGCCGCCGCCCACCGTCGTGCGGCCGGACGTCGAGGATGCCGTCGCCGAAGCGCTCGCGCACGACGGCGACGCGCCGGTCAGATCGCGCTCCCGCCCCGGAACCCGGCGCGTAATCGTCGACGGATCGGATGAGGACGTTCCGTCGAAGGACACCGCCAAGTCGCCGGCCTCCAGACCCCGCCAGCGTCGTGCCCCAAGAAGCGCCCCCGCCAGGGTCGCCGGGGAGAACGGCGCCGTCGAGCCCGCTGCGCCGAGACCCGGCCGGCCGCGTGCGAAGAAGCCTGCTGCCGGCGCGAGCGCCGACGCGCCCGCGCCGGCCGAGGCGAACGGCGACGCTCCGGCGCCCAGACCTCGCCGACGGCGGCCTGCGAAGGCTGCCGTGGACGAGTCGTCCTCGTCGTCGGACTAGCCGCTCAGCTCGACTGAGTCCCCAGATGGACCTCACCGGCGTCCAGCAGTTGCTCGGCGCCTGAGTCGTCGCGGACTCGCAGGCGCCCGTCGTCCGCGAGGCCGAGGGCCGTTCCACGTCCGCCGTTCCAGGTGATCTTGCGGCCCGCGAGTGCATCACGGGTGCGATAGGTCTCGACGACCTCGGGCGTTGGTGCGGCGAGCCAGCGTTCGAGTCCGGC
Source organism: uncultured Actinomycetes bacterium (assembly GCA_963774115.1). Lineage (GTDB taxonomy): Bacteria > Actinomycetota > Thermoleophilia > Solirubrobacterales > Solirubrobacteraceae > Conexibacter. The sequence continues at coordinate 305,916 of CAVZDN010000003.1, forward strand.
GAGCAGTAACGCGAGCGCGCGACTCGTGTCCGTCGGCTCGGCGCCGAGCGATGTCGCCAGATCACGCAGCTCTGGCGGGAACTCCTCGTCGGCAACCGCGACGTTGACGCCGATCCCGAGCACGACCCAGCCCTCCTGCGGGCGGCCCTCGGCGAGGATCCCGGCGACCTTGCGGCCGTCGAGCAACACGTCGTTGGGCCACTTGATCCGCGGCGCGCGGCGCTCGCGATCCAGCGCCTCGGCGACGTCGGCGACTGCGAGGGCGGCGAGCATCGGCAGCAGTCGCGGCGGGTCGCGCAGCACGAGCGAGCAGGCCAGCGCGCGGTCCGGCGGCGTCACCCAGGCGCGTCCCTGCCGGCCGTGGCCGGCCGTCTGGGCGTCGGCGGTGACGAGCGTGCCGTGCGGCGCGCCGGCGATCGCGAGCTCTTGCGCCCGCGCGTTCGTCGAGCCGACGGAGCGCAGGTGGAGACGCGGCGTGCCGAGCGGAAGCGAACCGGTGTGCACGGCCTGGCGGGTGCTCACCGGGCGTCGGCGTCGGCTACGAGGGCCTCGACGATGCCGTCGACGTCGTGCCGGGTGGCTTCGACGTGCGGCTCCAGGTCGTGCTCGCGCAGCGCGTCGCTCGTGACGGGACCGATCGAGACGAGCCGCGTCTCGGGTCCGAGCGCGGTCGCGCCGCCGGTGGCCGCCAGCAGGTTGCGGACCGTCGAGGCGGAGGTGAAGGTGACGTAGTCGGCGCTGCGGGTCGCGTCGAGCAGTTCGCCGGTGAGCGGCTCGGCGACGGTCTCATACAGCTCGAGCACGTCGACCTCGGCGCCGCGGTCGCGCAATGCGTCCGGCAGGACGTCGCGGGCGACGCGGGCACGTGCGACGAGCGCCCGCGTGACGGGGACGTCGACGAGCGCGTCGACGAGCGACTCCGCGACGGCGCGCTCGGGCAGCACGTCGGCGATCACGCCACGCTCACGCAGCGCGCGGGCGGTCGCGGGGCCGATCGCGGCGACGCGCACGCCGTGCAGCGCACGCGCGTCGAGGCCGGCGCTCGCCAACCGCTCGAACAGCAGGCGCACGCCGTTCGGGCTCGTCAGGCAGATCAGGTCGTAGCGAGACGGATCGGGTGCCGGCCCGTCGAGCGCGACGATCCGGATCACCGGCGTCTCCAGCACCTCGGCTCCGAGCGCACGCAACCGCGCGGCAAGGCCGCTCGCCTGCTCGCGCGCCCGCGTGACGGCGATCGTGCGGCCGGCCAGCGGACGATCCTCGAACCAGCGCAGCCCCTCCTCGCGCAGGCTGACGACGTCGCCGACGAGCGTGATCGAGGGCGGGCGGATCTGCTCGGCGGCGGCACGCTCGGCGATCGTCGCGAGCGTTGCCACGACGGTCCGCTGGCCGGGCAGCGTGCCGCGCTCGATCACGGCCGCGGGCTGGTCGGCCGGGCGTCCGCCGGCGATCAGCTGCTCGGCGATGCGCGGCAGCTGCTTGACGCCCATGTAGAAGGCGAGCGTGCCGGGGAAGCCGGCGAGCGCCGGCCAGTCGATCGCCGACTCCGGCTTGTCCGGGTCCTCGTGGCCGGTGATCAGCGCAACCGCGCTGGAGCGGTCGCGGTGCGTGACGGGGATCCCGGCATACGCGGCGGCGGCGATCCCCGACGTCACGCCCGGCACCACCTCGAACGGGATCCCGGCCGCGCGCAGCACGAGCGCCTCCTCGCCGCCGCGGCCGAACACGAACGGGTCGCCGCCCTTCAGGCGCACGACGCGCTTGCCGGCCGAGCCGTGCTCAACGAGCAGGCGGTCGATCTCCTCCTGCGGCATCTGCGGACCGCGGCCCTCCTTGCCGACGTAGATCAGCTCGGCGTCGGGGCGCACGCCGTCGAGCGCGCCCGCGGGGATCAGACGGTCGTAGAGGATCGTGTCGGCGGTGGCGATCAGCTCGAGCGCACGCGCCGTCAGCAGGCCGGGGTCGCCGGGTCCGGCGCCCACCAGATGGACGATGCCGGCGCTCATACGGGCGTCCCCTCCGGTGTGCTCGCGGGCGGCGGCGAGTCCGCTCCGGCCGCCTCGGCGGCGCGCAGCAGGTCGTCCGCGCCGGCGGCGCGCATGCGGGCGGCGACCTCCACGCCGAGGGCTTCCGGGTCGGCTCCGAGCGGGTCCGTCAGCTCGTCGCGCAGCCAGGCCGAGCCGTCGGGCAGTCCGAGGAAGGCGCGCAGCGTCATGGCGCCGTCGTCCGCCATCGCGGCGTGGGCGCCGAGCGGCGTGTGGCAGCTCGCCCCGAGCGTCCGCACGAGGGCGCGCTCGGCGGCGAGGCAGGCGGCGGCGTGTGGGTCCTCGATCGCCTCCGCGGCTGCGCGCACGCGCGCGTCGTCGACGCGTGCCTCCAGCACGAGGGTGCCCTGGCCGGGGGCGGGGACGAGCTGGTCCAGCGCGCAGCCGGCCTCGTCGGCGCGGCCGAGCCGCTCCAGGCCGGCGAGCGCCAGCACGATCGCCGCGCAGTCGCCGTCGGCGAGCTTGCGCAGCCGCGTGTCGACGTTGCCGCGCAGGGCGACCACGTCGAGGTCCGGGCGCAGCGCCCGCAGCGCAGCGGCGCGGCGCAGGCTGCTCGTGCCGACGCGGGCGCCGTGGCGCAGCGCGTCGAGCGAGGGCGCGCCGCAGAGCGCATCGCGGGCGTCCACGCGCTCCGGCACGCCCACCAGGGCGAGTCCGTCAGGCAGCTCGGTCGGCACGTCCTTCGCGGAGTGGACGGCGACGTCGATCTCGCCGGCCAGCAGCGCCAACTCCAGCTCCTTGACCCAGCGCGACTTGTCGCCGGGCAGCTCGCCGCGATCCCCACTCGTGGTGATCGGGACGACCTCGGCGCCGTCGCCGAGCATGCGTGCGACGTGCTCGGCCTGCACGAGCGCGAGCGCGCTCCCGCGACTCCCGACGCGCATCAGGCGGGCTTGTGCCGCCGCAGCGGCCGGACGTCCGCGAGCGGCTGCTCGACGTCGACGTCGACGCCTTCGACCGTCTCGTCGAGCCCGAACAGCTCGCGCACGACCTGCATCCGCAGGTGGACGCGATCGTCGTCGGCCTGCTTCATCCGCAGCGTCGGCTCGTGCAGCATGCGGTTGACGATCGCCTGCGCGAGCGCCTCGATCCGCTCGCGGTCGCGCTCGGAGGCGGACTCCCAGCGGTTGGCGTTCTCGCGCACGAGCTGGTCGGCGATCGCGCGGCCGTGCTCGCGCAGCGCGGCCAGCGTCGGCAGCACCTCCAGCGCGCCGAGCCAGCTCGCGAACTGCTGGATCTCCTCCTCGACGATGCCCTCCGCCTGCTCGGCCTCGGCCTGCCGAACCGAGCGATTGCGGCGAACGACCGCCTGCAGGTCGTCGATGTCGTAGAGCGCGACGCCCGGGACCTCGCGCACGTCCGGCGCGACGTCGCGCGGCACCGCGAGGTCGATGATCAGCAGCGGCCGTCCGGCGCGCGCCTCCATCACGGCGGCGATCTCCTCGGCGCCGAGGATCGCGTGCGGGGAGGCGGTGGCGCAGACGAGCGCGTCGGCCCGCTCCAGCTGCGACGGCAGCTCGTCGAAGCTCATCGCCTGGCCGCCGTAGCGCTTGCGCGAGGCTGATCGCACGCTCCTGCCTGCGGTTGGCGACAAAGATCGCCTCGACGCCGCGGTCGGCGAGCGCCCGCGCTGCCAGCTCGCTCGTCTCGCCGGCGCCGAGGATCAGCACCTCGCGCTTCTCCAGGCCGTGCAGCTGCTCAGCGGCGAGCGCCGCCGCGACCGAGGAGACGCTCAGCCTGCGCTCGCCGATCTTCGTCTCACTGCGCACGCGCTTGCCGGTCGCCAGCGCAGCGCGGAACAGATGGTTCGTCAGCGGGCCGGTCGTCTTCGCGGCGAGCGCGTCGTCGTAGGCGCGCTTCACTTGGCCCTGCACCTCGGCCTCGCCGACGATCATCGACTCGAGGCCGGACGTGACGCGGTAGAGGTGGCGGGCGGCGTCGCAGTTGCGCGGGGCGTAGATCGAGCCGGCCAGCTCGGTGGGCCGTATGCCTGCCTTGCGCGCGAGCATCCCGAGCACGGCGGTCTCGGCCTCTACGGGGTCGCCGGCGACGATGTAGATCTCGGTGCGGTTGCAGGTCGAGATCGCGACCGCCTCCTGGACGCCGGCGACGCCGTGCACGTCATGCAGGAAGGCCGGGCACGCTGCCGGGGAGCAGTGCCAGCCGCTCGCGCACGGCGACGGGCGCCGTCTTGTGCGAGACGCCGATCGCGAGGACCTCGCTCACGACGTCGGCTCTCCCGCGCGCTCGGTGGGCTCCCGCGACGGCGCGGTCGCGGGCCGCGAGGGCGGCGTTCAGCTCGCCCAGCTCGCGCTCCATCCGCTGCAGCTTCTCGCCATGATCGCCGAAGTAGATGAAGATCACCGCGACGAAGACGATGAAGGCGCCGGCGACGTACTTGCCGGCCTCGTCGAGCGGAAGTGCGGGGGCGGCTGCGAGCAGTGCGGTCATCGTGCGGTCTCCGGTGGGCCGACTCTCGCGCCGGCCGGTCGTGTGGGTTGGTCCGGGCCGCCGACTCGGGCGCTGCGCTGCGGCCGAGCGGCGCGACGGCCTCGTCGCCGAGCAGGCGCCGGCGCAGGGCGCGCAGCTGCCAGCCGACGCTCTTCGACGTCATCTCGTACGACGCACAGCAGCGTGAAGACGAGCGCCATCGCGACGATCGACGACCAGGAACGTGAGCGCCATCTCGCCCGGCATGCCGCCCTCGCTGGTCGCCAGCACGCGCGGGTGCACGTAGGCGCTCGCGGCGCGCACGGCGATGAAGTTCAGCGGCACGAACGCGCCGGCCATGATCGCGAAGACCGAGGCGTAGCGGGCCTGGCGCTCCGGGATCCTCGATCGAGAAGCGCAGCGGCTGGTAGGTCGCGAACAGCAGGAACACGATCAGGTAGGAGACGAGCGTCGGCTCGTCCCACACCCACCAGTGGCCCCACGAGGCCTTCGCCCAGATCGCGCCCGGTCACGCAGCCCCAGCACGTTGAAGATCAGCGCGATGTGGATCACCACGTAGGAGCGCAGGTCCCAGCGCCGGTTGCGCGTGCGCAGGTGCATCGCCGCGTAGCATCGCCGCCGACCACGTAGGCGATCAGCGTCACGATCGCGATCGGCACGTGCACGTAGAAGATCTTCTGGATGAACCCCTGGTCCGCGTCGAGCGGGGCGTAGAAGAAGACCAGCGCGAACGTGGCGGTGAGAGCGGCGAAGGCGGCGAGCGAGAGCACTCGCAGGCGCTTCCCGTACATGCGTCAGTCCTCCAGCAGGAAGTCGAAGACGGCGTAGGCGAGCAGCCCGAAGACGAGATCATAGAGCGCCAGCACACCCAGCCACTTGGGTGGCAGGGCCTCGGCGCCGCCGGCCGCCAGCAGCGGGCGCCGATCGCGCGTGCGGCGGCGATCAGCGCGGGCACGAGCAGCGGCAGCGCGACGATCGGCACGATCAGGTCGCGCGAGCGGGTGCGGATCGCCAGCGCGGAGACCAGCGTCCCGACGACCGCGAGCGCGACGTTCAGCAGTGCGAGCACCGCTGCAGGCCCGGCAGCGCAGGCCAAGGCGAGGGGCCGAGCAGCAGCACCGCGAACGCTGCGACGGCGACGACCTCGACGAGCGAGAGGAACAGGAACAGCCCGACCGCCTTCGCGACGTAGAGCGCGGTGCGGTCGATCGGTGCCAGCAGCACGCCGTCGAAGCCGCCTTCCTCCTGCTCGGAGACGAACAGCCGGTTGATGCCGAGGATCGCCGCGAACAGCAGCGTCACGAGCAGCACGCCGGCCGCGAGCGCTCCGCTGACCTCGTCGCGCTGCGAGGCCGAAGTGGAACAGCACGAACGTCATGATCGTGAACAGCAGCATCGCCGGGATCGCCTCCGGGGCGCGGCGCTCCAGCAGCAGGTCCTTGCGGAGGATGCGCGAAGGAGGGCCGCACGGCGCGAGGCGTCCGGTTGCGCGTCGGTCGTCGGCCGGGTGCTCATCGGTAGAGCGCCTCGACTGCGCGCGCGTCGACCTGCGCCGGCGGCGCTCAGCGCGACGTGGCCGTCGCGCAGCCCGAGCGCCAGGTCGGCCTCGGCGAGCCCGCCCGCCGGGTCATGGCTCGTGATCACGCGCGTGCGGCCGCTGGCGCGCCCGATCAGCGGCTCGATCAGCTCCGCCGCCGCCGGGTCGAGGTTCGCGCGCGGCTCGTCGAGCAGCAGCAGCGGCGGGTCATGCAGCACCGCTGCGGCAGACGGCGACCCGCTGCAGCAGGCCGCGCGAGAGCGTGCGGACGGGGTCGTCGGCGCGGCCGGTCAGGCGCGTGCGCTCGAGCAGCTCCTCGACGCGTGCCTCCGGCACACGGTGCAGTCGCGCGTGGAAGCGCAGGTTCTCGCGTGCGCTGAGGTCGCGGTAGAGCAGCGCGTCGTGCGCCAGCAGGCCGACCTTGCCGCGCACCGCCCAGTCGCGGTCGGGCAGCGGCTCGCCGAGCACGACGGCCTCGCCGGCGTGCGGGCGCAGCAGCGTGGCGAGCACGCGCAGCAGCGTCGACTTGCCGGCGCCGTTGGGGCCGAAGACGACGAGCGTCGCGCCTGCCGGCACGGTCGCGGAGACGTCGGCGAGCGCCCAGCGCTCGCCGTAGCGACGCGCGAGGCCGCGCAGCTCAATCGCCGGCGCCGCGTCCACCAGTCCGCTCCAGGGTCGCGACGACGTGCCGCAGCGTCGGTGCGAGCAGCGGGAACAGCTGGCCGACCGCCTTCGGGCTGCCCGGCAGGTTGACGATCAGCGTGCGGCCCGCGATCCCCGAGACGCCGCGCGAGAGCATCGCCATCGGCGTGTGGGCGAGCGACGCCGCGCGCAGCGCCTCCGCGAAGCCGGGCGCGTCGCGCTCGATCACCGCGCGGGTCGCCTCCGGCGTGACGTCGTCGGGCGTGAGCCCGGTGCCGCCAGTCGTGAAGACGAGCGGGATCTTGGTCGTCGACGTAGCCGCGCAGCGTGCGCTCGATCGCGTGCCGGTCGTCGGTCACGAGGTCGCTGCGCGACGACGTCGCAGCCGGCCTCGGCCGCGAGCTGCGCCAGCAGCGCCCCGGAGGCGTCCTCGCCCTCACCGCGCGCGAGCGTGGTGGAGATCGTCAGCACGGCCGTCTGCACGGGCGCGAGCTTACGCGACGCCGCGTGGCGCTACGCCTCGCGGCGCCAGTCGCCCGAGCGCCCGCCGGACTTCTCGAGCAGCACGACCGCTTCGATCGTGACGCCCTTCTCCAGCGCCTTGACCATGTCGTAGACGGTCAGCGCTGCGACGGAGGCCGCCGTCAGCGCCTCCATCTCGACGCCCGTTTGCGCCGTCGTGCGGGCCTCGGCGGTGAGCGTCACGGTGCCGGCGTCCGCGTCGACCTCTGCGGTCACGTCGGCGAAGGAGAGCGGCAGCTGGTGGCAGAGCGGGATCAGCTCCCAGGTGCGCTTCGCGGCCTGGATGCCCGCGATCCGTGCGGGGCCGAGTACGTCGCCTTTCGGGGCGTCGCCGTCGCGCAACGCGGCGGCCGTCGCTGGGCTCATCCGCACCGTCGCGCGCGCGACCGCGCGCCGGTCGGTGACGGCCTTGCCGCTGACGTCGACCATGCGTGCGCGGCCCTGCTCGTCGATGTGCGTGAGATCGGCCACGGAGCGAAGTCTCGCATGCGCACCGTCCTGCCCTGCGGTCGTCATGCGACCACAGGACAGGACGGTGAAGCCGAAGGCGCCCTCGTGCTCAGGCCGCGGCGGCCAGCGGCCGCGCCGACGCGTGCCGCAGCGCAGCGTCGGCAAGCGCGTCGCGCACGCGGCGTCCGGCGATCCCGGCCTCCGGCAGCTCGGCATGCCACTGGATGCCGACGGCGAACGGCAGGCGCGGGTCCTCGATGCCCTCGACGAGCCCGTCGGCCGTGCGGGAGGTGACCCGCAGCCCGTGCCCGAGGCGGGCGACCGCCTGGTGATGGATGCTCGGCACGCTGGCGTGGCGCCCGACCATCCGCCGCGTCAGCGAGCGGTCGCCGCTGTCGACGACGTGCATGCGGCGGTCGGCGTGCAGGTCCGGTCGCTCGGTCGCGCAGTCCTCGCCGAGGTCCTGATGCAGCGTGCCGCCGCGGGCGACGTTGAGCAGCTGATGGCCGCGGCAGATGCCGAGCACCGGCATGCCGGTCGCGAGCGCGTCGCGCATGACCGCGACGTCGGCGCGGTCGGCCTCGAGGTCCCCGTCGCGCGAGCCGCGCACCGCTTGCCCGTACATCGCCGGGTGGATGTCGTGATCGGAGCCGGTCAGCACGAGCGCGTGCGCGGTCGCGAGCTGACGCACGGCATCCTCCGTCGTGACACGCCGGACGCGCACCTCGGCGCCGGCCAGCCAGCGGTCGTACGGCTCGGGGATGTCGTCGCGCACGAGCAGCAGCACGAGCGGCGGGGCCGCAGGAGCCGCGCCGGCGTACGCGCGGCGGAAGCGCTCGCGGGCGCGCGTCAGGCGCTTGCGGGCCGCTTCGGGGGTCGTGCCGAGCAGCGTGGCAGCGTCCGTCGGCCCGTAGCCAGCGAACTGCAAGGTGACGAGCGCGCGGTCGCGGCGGCTGAGCTGCGCCAGCGCGGCCTCGATCCCGAGCCGCTCATCCTGGTCGCTCGCGTCGGCCGCGGCCGCGCTGCCGATCAGGTCGAGCAGCACGGCGTCGTCGAGCGGCCGCCGCGCACGCAGCGCGTCGATCGCGACGTTGCCGGCGACGCGGTAGAGCCATGCCCGCAGGCGGGCGTCGGGCAGGCCGGGCGGGGCGTGGAGCCAGGCACGCAGGAAGACCTCCTGCGCGAGGTCCTCGGCGAGCCCGGGATCGCCGACTCGGCGGCGCAGGTGCCGCTCGATCGGCTGGCGGTGCGTGGTGATGACGTTGTCGAAGTCCATGGCACTGAAGACGGATCGCATGCGCGAAAGCGGACGCGTCGTCGTCTCAGTGTCTCGCGGCATGCAAGCCGCGCCCGGCGCCGCCGCTCAGGCCGGCGCGTGCGTCCGCTGCGCGGCCGCGATCAGGTCCACGACGGCGCGCTCGTCCCCGGCGCGCAGCAGGTCGATCGGATCGGGCGAGCCGTTGACGATCGACTCGAAGAAGTCCTTGCGGTCCTGGTAGGTCGGCAACGTCGCCTTCGCCCAGCCGCGCGCGTCGTTCAGCAGCACGGCCAGCCGCGCGTAGTCCTCGCCGAACAGCTCGGCGATCTCGCGCTTCATGCGCTTGGCGAGCGCGGGCGAGGCGCCGGCCGTCGAGATAGCGATCGCCAGCGGCCCGGTGCGGACGATCGCCGGCAGGATGAAGTTGCACAGCGGCGGCACGTCGACGACGTTCACGAGCATTGCGCGCTGCTCGGCGTCCTCGTAGACGCCGATGTTGACCTCGGAGTCGTTCGTCGCGGCGATCACCATGAACGTGCCTTCGAGGTCGGCTGGCCTATAGGGGCGGGCGATCCACTGGATCGAGCCCTCCCCGGCGTAGCGCGCCAGCTCCGGCTGCAGCTCCGGCGCCACGACGGTCACGTCGCCGCTGCACGCGAGCAGCCCCTCGACCTTCTCCAGGCCGATGTCTCCGCCGCCGACGACGAGGCAGCGCCGCCCCTTCAGCTTCAGGCACGCGATGTAGAACGGCGTCTCCAGCATGTCGCGCACGCACGCCTGATCGCAGATCCCCTTGCGGAGCTGGCAGACGCATTCCTTGCCGCTGTAGGCCTGGGCGGGCATGTGGCTGAGAGGGTACGCGTTCGTCCTGGCCGTTCGCGTCGCCGCTCGGGCACACTGACGTGCGTGGTCGAACTGCGAACCGAGCGCCTGCTGCTGCGCGCCTGGAGCGACCGTGATCGTGAGCCGTTCGCTGCGCTGAACGCTGATCCGGAGGTCATGTGCCATTTTCCCGCCAGGCTGTCACGCAGCGAGAGCGACCTGCTCGCGGATCGGATCGAAGAAGACCTTGCGCGCGACGGCTGGGGACTGTGGGCGCTCGAGGAGCCGGCGACCGGGCGCTTCCTCGGCTTCGTCGGGCTCGCGCGACCGAGTTTCGAGGCGCACTTCACGCCTGCGGTGGAGATCGGTTGGCGTTTGGCCCGGGACGCGTGGGGACACGGCTTCGCGACCGAGGCAGCGAGCACCGTGGCGGCGTTTGCGTTCGAGGAGCTGGCCCTCGACGAGGTCGTGTCCTTCACCGTGCCCGCCAACGAGCGCTCCCGCGCGGTCATGCGTCGCCTTGCAATGCGCCATGACCCGGCCGGCGACTTCGACCATCCCGCGCTTCCGGACGGTCATCCCCTGCGCCGACACGTCTTGTACCGCCTGCGCGCCCGCGAACGAGACGCGAGTACGCTCGTCAAATGACCACTGACGGTGTCTATGCCGACGACGCGATCATCCGCCGCGTGTACCGCGAGCACGTGATGGTGCTCGCCGGGCCGCGGGCGCTGCTGATGCAGGCGGCCCATCCGGTGGCGTGGGCCGGCTTCTTCGCGCAGACGGCCTCGAAGGACGAGCCGTACGAGCGGCTGCACCGGACCGCGCAGATCGTTGAGCTGGTGACCTACGGGCCGCGTGAGGAAGCCGAGCGGGTGACGCGGCGGGTGCGGGCGATGCACAAGCGCGTGCGGGGCGAGCTGCTGGAGTCGGCAGGGCGCTTCCCCGCTGGCACGCCGTACGCGGCGGATGACCCAGTGCTGCTGCTGTGGATCCTCGCGACGCTCGTTGACTCGGGGATGACGGTCTACCAGCGCTACGTGCGCCCGCTCTCGCGTGAGGAGCGCGAGGCGCTGTGGCAGGACTACCGTGTCTTCGGCCGCCTCTTCGGCCTCGCCGACGAGGACATGCCGGCGACGCTCGAGGACTTCGAGGACTACTGGAGCGACATGCTCCACCACGGCGACCTCTTCGTCACCGACGACGCCCGCCAGGTCGCGCGCGAGATCGTCATGCGCCCGCCGCTGCCGCTCGCGGCACGCCCGCTGCTGGAGCTTGCGAACTTCGTCACGGTCGGCCTGCTGCCGCCGCAGATCCGCAGCCAGTACGGCTTCCGCTGGGACCCTGTGCGGGGCCTTGCGCTGCGCGGCCACACCGAGCATGCGCGGCGGCTGCTCGTGCCGTTCCTGCCCGGGCGCCTGCGCTACAACGAGCGGCGGCACTTGACGGGCCCGGATGCGGTGGCTCAGGGCTCGCGGCCGCGAGCCCGGCGGATCTCCGCCAACCGCGCGGCCAGCGCGGCTTCCGCGTCGTCCGGCGCGTAGAAGCGTACGCCGACGACGGGCTCCGGCGCGACCTCCTGCGAGCCGAGGTGGCCCGGGTGCTTGTGCGGACTGTCGTAGCCCTCGCCGCGACCGCCTGAGCGCAGCGCGACCGGCGGCGGGGCGGCGCCGTGGTCGCGCACATGGCCGCGGGCGGCGCCTATTGCCTTCTTGGCGGCGTCGGACTTGGGCGCGAGGGAGAGGTAGATGGCGGCCTGCGCAAGCGGGAACTGGCACTCCGGCAGGCCGACACGGTCGACCGCGGCGGCCGCCGCGGTGGCGACGACGAGCGCCTGCGGGTCGGCGTTGCCGACGTCCTCGGAGGCGAGGATCACCATCCGCCGTGCGATGAAGCGCGGGTCCTCGCCACCCTCCAGCATCACCGCGAGGTAGTAGAGGGAGGCGTCGGGATCGGAGGCGCGCGTCGCCTTGATCCACGCGGAAATCGTGTCGTAGTGGTTGTCCGCTGCGCGGTCGTAGTGGAGGATCCGCCGCTGCAGGGCGTCCTCGGCGTGGGCGAGCGTCACGACGCCGTCCGGGGCCGTGTCGCAGGCGACCTCGAGCGCCGCGAGCGCGGTGCGGGCGTCGCCGCCGGCGCGTCCTGCCAGCAGCTCGACCGCCTCGTCCTCGACGCGCGCCTCACCGCACTCCCCACGGTCGAGCGCGCGGCGCAGCAGCGTCAGCACGTGCGCGTCGGTCAGCTCCTCCAACTCGTACACGCGCGCCCGCGAGAGCAGCGCGCCGTTGACCTCGAACGACGGGTTCTCCGTCGTCGCCCCGATCAACGTCACCAGCCCGTCCTCGACGGCCGGCAGCAGCGCATCCTGCTGCGCCTTGTTGAAGCGGTGGATCTCGTCCAGGAAGAAGATCGTCCCGCGTCCGCCCTTGCGCCGCTCCGTCGCGCGGGCAAGCACCGCGCGCACGTCTGCGCGCCCCACCTCGACCGCGCTCAGCTCCTCGAACGCCGCATCCGCGCTCGCCGCCACGATCCGCGCCAGCGTCGTCTTCCCACTCCCCGGCGGCCCGTGCAGGATCATCGAGTGCGGCCGCCCCTGCTCGATCGCGCTGCGCAACGCCGAGCCCGGCGCCAGCAGGTGCTCCTGGCCCACGAACTCCGCGAGATCGCGCGGGCGCATGCGGGCGGCGAGCGGGGCGTCGGCCGCAACTGTCGCTTCCGGCCGGGTGTCGTCCGGCTCGAACAGTGAATCCACACGCTCAGTCTGGCGCACTGGCCGGGCGGCGCTCAGCTCGTCGCGCTGCTTGGGCACCTGCGGTTGCCGAACGGCTACCGCGAGGGGGTGAGCGGGGCTGGTGTGCCCGCGGTGCGGTTCGTGTGGGTGGTTTGCCGGCGACTGTCCTGTCCTGTGGTCGTCCTGCGACCACAGGACAGGACAGTCACGTCGGCGAACGCTGATCGGGCGGGTGGCCCGACGACAGGACCCGCCCGCCAGCCACGCCCGACCCAGGATCGTCACGCGCTCACGTGAGCGCCCGTCTAGCCTCCAGCCGCCATGAAGCTCGCCCTGCTCGCCATTTGGTGCTTCCTCGTCGCGCTCGGCGGCGGCGTCGTGGGGCTCGTGCTCGGCAACCTGCGCCTGCCGGTCCTGCTGCTCGTGGCCTCCTCGCCGGCGGCCGGCGCCGGGTCGAACATCGCGATCAGCGCGATTGCCGCCGGCACCGCCGCGGTCGTCCATCTGCGGGCCGGACGGGTGAACTGGCGGCTCGTCACCTGGATGATCCCGCCGTCGGTTCTCGGCGCGTTCGCCGGCGGCTACCTCTCGGGCGTGCTGCCCGACCGGGCGCTGCTGCTCACGATCGCGGCGGTGATCCTGGTGAGCGCGATCGGCATGCTGCGTCAGCGGCCGCGTCCGCCCGCGCCGCGCGAGGGGCATCTGGACATTCCGAGCGCGGTCGCCAGCAGTGCCTTCATCGGTCTGCTCGGCGGGACGGTGGGCCTGATCCTTGGATCGCTGCGGATGCCGGCGCTGCTGCGGCTCGTCGGCGAGGTGCCGGCGCGAGCGGTCGGCACGAACGTCTGCGTGGGCTTCTGCGTCGGGATCGCCGGGGCGCTCGGGCACCTGCCATCGGCCGCGCTCGACCTGACGCCGATCCTCGTCGGTGGCGCCGCGTCGATCCCGGGTGCGCTGCTCGGTGCGCGCCTCACCGGCCGGCTCTCCGAGCGCCAGCTGATCCGCGCGATCGGGGCGATCCTGCTGGTTGCGGCTGTGGGGATGATCGTCGAGGCGTTCGTGCGCTGATCTCAGCGCGACACCGTCCTGCCCTGTGGTCGGCCTGCGACCATGAGGCAGGACGCTTGTCTGAATACGCGAGCGTGCGCTCCCGTAGCATCCCCGCACGATGGCGGACGACCTTCAGCAGCAGACGACCGAGCTGCTGCAGCAGCTGATCCGCTTCGACACAGTCAACCCGCCGGGCAACGAGCGGGCGGCGATGGAGCACCTCACCGGCTATCTCACCGGCGGCGGCTTCGAGTGCGAGCTGCTCGGCGCGACGCCAGAGCGGCCGAACCTGATCGCGCGGCTGCGCGGTACGCAGCCCGGGCCGACGCTCTGCTTCCTCGGGCACGTCGACACGGTGCTTGCGCACGCCGAGGAGTGGACGCACGACCCCTGGTCGGGCGAGATCGCCGACGGCTTCCTGTGGGGGCGCGGGGCGATCGACATGAAGTCGCAGGTCGCGGCGGAGGTCGCGGCGGCGGTGTCGCTCGCCCGTGAGGGCTGGCGGCCTGCGCGCGGCGAGCTGTTGATCCTCGCGGTCGTCGACGAGGAGACGGGCGGCGACCTCGGCGCCCGCTGGCTGACCGAGACGCATCCCGACAAGGTGCGCTGCGACCTGCTGCTGAACGAGGGCGGCGGCGCGGCGTTCGAGTACGGCGGCACCCGCCGCTATGGGGTCTGCTGCGCGGAGAAGGGCGTCTTCCGCTTCACAATCACGACCGACGGCGTCGCGGGCCATGCCTCGATGCCGAAGGTCGGCGTGAACGCGCTGTTGAAGATGGCGCCGGTGCTGGAGCGCCTGGGCGCTGCGCAGCCCTCCTACGCGGTGGCGGAAGCGCCGGCCGCCTTCCTGCGCGCCCTCGGCGAGGACCCCGCCGATCCCGCGGCGGCCGTCGCGCGCCTCGCGGCCACCGACCAGCGGCTCGTGACGATGTTCGAGCCGATGCTCGGCGTCACGTTCGCGCCGACCCGCATCGCGGCATCGGAGAAGGTCAACGTGATCCCGAGCCGCGCCGAGCTGAAGGTCGACTGCCGCGTCCCGCCCGGGCTCGGCGAGGACGAGGTGCGGCGCGCGATCGCGGAGGTGCTCGGGGTGGGCGGGGACGGCGTCGACTTCCGTGTCAGCTTCGACGAGTGCGTCGTCGGCAACGGCTCCCGCTGGGACTCTCCGCTGCACGACGCGATCGACGCGTGGGTCGGCGCCAACGACCCGGGCGCCGAGACGGTTCCGGTCATTCTCCCCGGCTTCACTGACTCGCGCCACTTCCGCATCGCGTTCCCCGACTGCGTCGCTTACGGCTTCTTCCCGCAGCGCCATCAGAGCCTGCTGGAGACGCAGTCGCTCATGCACGCGGCCGACGAGCGCATCGACGTGCGCGACCTCGGCTTCGCGGCGCGGTTCTACGCCGACGTCGCGCGCACACTGCTCGGGTAGGTGAGCGCGCCGCGCGGCAACGCGCCATGTGAGGGGTCGAGTCTCCGGCGCCTCCTGCCGATGAAGGCCTGGTGAGCATGCTGGCGTTCCTCGGCTACTACGACTTCAAGACGTGGGCGGAGATCTGGGTCCCGACCCTGCTCGTCATCGTGCTGATCGTCATCCTCGTGGTGGCGGTGCGGCAGATGCGCCCGACGAAGCCGCAGCAGATCAAGCCCGATGCCTCCCCGCAGATCGCCTGGGACGAGATCGCCGGCGTCGAGGAGGCGAAGGAGGAGCTGCGCGAGGTCGTCGAGTTCCTGCGCGACCCGAAGCGCTTCAAGAAGCTCGGCGCGACCGTGCCGCGCGGCGTGCTGCTGCACGGCCCGCCCGGCACCGGCAAGACGCTGTTGGCGAAGGCGGTCGCACACGAGTCGGGCGCGAACTTCTTCGCGCAGTCGGCCGCCGCGTTCGTCGAGACGTTCGTCGGGGTGGGCTCGGCCCGCATCCGCCGCCTCTTCAAGATCGCCCGCAAGAAGGCGCCGGCGATCGTCTTCATCGACGAGCTCGACGCGGTCGGCGGCCGCCGCGGCTCCGACCCCTCCGGCGAGAAGGACCAGACGCTCAACCAGCTGCTGGTGGAGATGGATGGCTTCACCGCTCGCGGCGACGTCGTCGTGATCGCCGCTTCAAACCTGCTGGAGAAGCTCGACCCGGCGCTGCTGCGACCCGGCCGCTTCGACCGCCAGGTGTTCGTCGCCCCGCCCGACCGCGCCGGGCGCGAGCTGATCCTCGGCGTCCACACGCGCGGCAAGCCGCTCGCGCCGAGCGTCGACCTCGACCTCGTCGCGCGCCAGACGAGCGGGCTGACCGGCGCCGACCTCGCGAACATCTGCAACGAGGCGGCGATCTTCGCCGCTCGCCGCCACGCCGACCTGATCGGCGCCGTTGACTTCGACTCCGCACTGGAGCGCGTCGTCGCCGGCATGCAGGCGCGGCGCGCGCTCGGCGAGCACGAGAAGCGCATCGTCGCCTACCACGAGGCCGGTCACGCGCTGTGCGCGGAGCTGCTGCCGGCCGTCGACCGCGTCCACCGCATCTCGATCGTCCCACGCGGCAGCGCGCTGGGCTTCACACTGAACCTGCCAGACGAGGACCGCTACCTCAAGACGCGCCAGGAACTGCTGGACCGTATGACGATGCTGCTGGGCGGTCGCGCCGCGGAGCAGCTCGTGTTCGGCTCGGTCACGACCGGCGCCAGCGGCGACTACGAGCACGTCACCAAGCTCGCCGCCGCGATGATCGACGAGTACGCAATGGGCACCCGCGTGAAGTTGCGCCGCGTCGCGGGCGACCATGCGGCCGAGGCGACGCTGCGGCTGCGCGACGAGGAGCAGGCAGACCTTGCCGACGGCGCCTACCGCACCGCGATGGGGCTGCTGCGCGACCACCGCCGCTGGCTCGACGGGCTGGCGGCCGCGCTGCTGGAGCAGGAGGTGCTGGAGCGCGCGGACGTCGATCGCCTGCTCGCGGACCTTCCGCGCGGCGGATCCACCCCGCCCACCGCGGGACGGCTGGACATCGCCGCGACGACCGCTCCGACGGCCGACAGAGCCTCTTGAACTATCCTCCCGGCCGCATGCTGGGACGCATCGACCACATCGGCGTTGCCGTCGAGGATCTCGACGCCGCGCTCGCGCTCTACGCCGACGTGCTCGGGATGCCGGTCGTGCATCGCGAGACGGTGACCGAGCAGGGCGTCGAGGCGATCCTGCTCGACGTCGGCGAGAACCACGTCGAGCTGCTGGCGCCGCTGGGCCCGGACACGCCGGTCGGCAAGTACCTCGCGAAGAAGGGACCCGGCCTTCACCACGTCGCCTACCAGGTGGCCGACATCGAGTCGACGCTCGCCGCGCTGAAGGCCGCCGGCATGCGCCTGATCGACGAGGCGCCGCGTGTCGGCATCCGCAACTCGCGCGTCGCGTTCGTGCACCCCGCCGCGACCGGCGGGGTCCTCACCGAGATCGTCCAACCCGCGGAGGCCCACTGATGGCTGACAAGTTGCAACGCATCACGATCGGCTTCCACGGTCAGGCGCTCGCCGCGCGCGTCACGCCCGACCAGCTCGCCTTGCTGCGCAAGGCGCTCGAGAAGGCCGGCGGCGGCTGGATGGATCTTGAGGCCGAGGACGGCACGATCGCGCTCGACCTCGACAAGGTCGTCTACGTGCGTCTCGAGACGAGCGACCAGCGCGTCGGCTTCGGGCTCTGACCGGAGCGCGATGAGGAGCCGTCTCGGCGAGCTGGACCTCGCCGGCCTGCGCCTGGCGCGCACCGTCGGGCACAGCGTGGACGCCGAGCGGGTCGTGCGGGCCTACTCGCGCCTCGGCCAGCATGGTGTGTGCTGGCTCGCGCTCGGCGTGGTCGGCGCGGCAGTGGATCCGGGGCGTCGGCGCGGTTGGCGCCGCGCGACGGCCGCGGTTGCCGGCGCCTACGTCGCCAACCAGGCGGTCAAGCTCGCGGTGCGGCGACCGCGGCCGCAGCTCGCCGACCTGCCGCCCCTGATGGCCACGCCGACGCAGCTCAGCTTCCCCAGCGCGCATGCCGCCACGTCTGCTGCCGCGGTCCGGGCGTTCGCCGATCTGCTGCCACAGGCGCCCGTCCGACTCGCCGCGACCGCGATGACGCTGTCGCGGTTGTACCTCGGCGTGCACTATCCGTCGGATATCGTCGGCGGAGTGGTGCTCGGGACAACGATCGGGGGAGTGGCGCGCAGATGAAGGTCGGGATCGTCGGGATGCCGAACGCCGGCAAGTCCTCGCTCTTCAACGCGCTCACGCGCGCTGGGGCGGAGGCGGCCAACTACCCCTTCACGACGATCGAGCCGAACGTGGCGATCGTCCCCGTCGCCGACGAGCGCCTGGAGCGCCTCGCGGAGCTGCTGAAGGCCTCCGATGTCGTCCACGACACGATCGCCTTCCACGACATCGCCGGACTCGTGCGCGGCGCCTCCGAGGGCGAGGGGCTCGGCAACAAGTTCCTCGCGAACATCCGCGAGACGGACGCGCTGATCCACGTCGTCCGCGCGCACAACGACGAGAACGTGATCCACCCCGAGGGCCGTGTCGACCCGCGTGCGGACATCGACACGATCGAGACGGAGCTGATGTACGCGGACCTCGAGCAGGCCGAGCGCCGTCACGAGCGCGTGCAGAGAGACGCCAAGCGCGGCGACAAGGCCGCCGTCGCTGAGGAAGCGTGGCTGACTGAGCTGATCGCCGCCCTGCAGGCCGGCCGTCCCGCGCGCACGGTGCCGCCGCCGACCGACGCGCCGAACGCGATGCGCGACCTGCAGCCGCTGACCGCCAAGCCGGTGCTGTTCGTCGCCAACGTCGACGAGGGCGACGACACCGTCCCGGCAGAGGTCGTCGAGCACGCCGCCACACACGGCGCCCAGGCGGTCGCCGTCTCCTCTCGCATCGAGGCCGAGCTGTCGGAGCTCGACGACGAGGACGCCGCAGCGATGCGCGCCGACCTCGGGATCGCCGAGTCCGGCCTCCAGCGAATCGTCCGCGGCGCCTTCTCATTGCTCGACCTGATCGCCTTCTTCACCGTCGGCGAGGCCAAGCCGGCGCAGTCATGGCATCTCAAGCGCGGCCTCACCGCCTGGCACGCCGCCGGCCAGATCCACTCCGACATCCAGAAGGGCTTCGTCCGCGCCGAGGTGATCGGCTGCGACGCACTCCTCGACGCCGCCGGCTACGCCGGCGCCCGCGACCGCGGCACCCTCCGCCTCGAGGGCCGCGACTACGCGATGCAGGACGGCGACGTCCTCACCGTCAAGTTCACGCCTTAGGCGCGCGGCGCAGAAGCGCGCGCAGGCGTTCGCGCAGGGGGCGGTGTGGCGGGAGGTCGCGGATCAGTTGGCCGGTGTCGAAGGACACCGACGGGCTGGGAGTCTGTGGGTTCCGCAGACGCTCGAGGAGTGCTTGCCTGTGCTCTTGCTCTGAATCCATGACTACCACGCTAACCACCAACGCTCGCAGCGATGACGGTTGACAACATCTGAATGACGAGAAGACATATGCCTATGCGAAAGACCTTGGCGATATGCGCGAGATTACGAGCGTTGGCTCGACGGTCGCGGGCCAAATGAGCGATGAGGTCGACGGTCAACGCCGAGGCAGCGACGTCACTTGAGGCGAGGTGAGTCGCGAGGAGCGCATCCGGGTCCGAATCAAAGCTCAACGCTGCGCGGGGCCAGACGATCAGCAGCACACAGCCACTCAGCAGCAGGAAGCACCCGATTGCCACCCAGCCGAACGGACCGCCGAACGCTCGCCGGTCGAGAAGCGAGACAGTGATCGACGCGGCCGCAAGCAGGAGGCTTGCTCGATTGCGCAGCTCGCTCACAGCTGCCATTTGATGATCGAGCGAGCGTACCGCGGTGCGATAGGCGAGGTCGTAGACGTCATCGGCCGGCACATCGACAACGTACGGCGCTGTTCGTGTCGTTACGACGCGGGGTTGTAACGAGTCGCGCTCAGAGCTGCGACGGATCCGTCACGCCACGCAGCCGTGCGGCGAGGCGGTTCATGCCGAGTGCCTCGGCGGCTTGGGCGCCGGCGGCGAGATCGGTGACGCGGTCGGAAGGACGCTCGACGTCGATGGGCTGAAGCGTGGCGATCTCGAGGAAGTCGCGCAGCTCGTCGGCCTGTTCTCGCAGCGCTGCGGCGACGCGTGGCTTCTCGCCGTCGGGCGAGGCGAGGGCGGCTTCGAGCGAGCCGTGGCGGCGCAGCAGGTCGGCGGCCGTCTTCTCACCGATGCCGCGGGCGCCGGGGAGGCCGTCGGAGGGGTCGCCGCGCAGGGCGATGAAGTCGGGCACGAGCGCGGGTGGGACGCCGTAACGCTGCTCGACCTCGGCCGGCGTCATCTCCTCGAAGCCCTTCACGCCCGTCTTGAGGTAGAGCACGGTGACCCCCGGCGCGGCGCACTGGAAGAGGTCGCGGTCGCCGGTCATCAGCAGGGCGCTGCCGCCGGCCGCGACCTCGGCGAGCGCGTAGGCGCCGAGCAGGTCGTCGGCCTCCAGCTGGCCGGCATCCGTGCAGGTCCAGCCGAAGGCGCCGAACAGCTCGTCCGCTCGTGCGAGCTGGGGGGCGAGCGTGTCGGGCACCGGCGGGCGATCGGCGTGGTAGGTCGGATAACGCTCCTTGCGGTAGCGCGCCGCCTCGGCACCCGAGCAGATGGCAACGGCCCGCGGTCCACGGTCGGCGACGACGCGGAGGATCGCGTTCGTCGCGCCCAGCAGTGCGTTGACGGCCATCCCGTCGACGCCGGTGATCGAGTCGGGCAGCGCGAAGAAGGCGCGGTACAGCAGCGAGGGGGCGTCGACGACGAGCAGTGGGCCGGGCATCGCGGGCCCAGACTCAGCGTCCTGCCCTGTGGTCGTCCTGCGACCACGGGACAGGACGGTCGCCCGGGCAAGCGGCGCCGGGGCCGCGACGCGCGGGCTAGCCTGCCCGCAATCGGCGGCGGACGAAGGAGGCGGAGGATGCTCACGCTCAACGGGATCGACGACATCAAGGCGCGCATCGGCCAGGAGCTCGGCGTCAGCGACTGGCACGAGGTCACGCAGGAGGCGATCGATGCGTTCGCCGACGTGACCGGCGACCACCAGTGGATCCACGTCGACCCCGAGCGCGCGAAGGACACACCATTCGGCGGCACGATCGCGCATGGCTACTACACGCTCTCGCTCGCGCCGAAGTTCACCTACGAGCTGTTCACCGTCACGGGCATCGCGTTCGCGATCAACTACGGCCTCAACAAGGTCCGCTTCCCCGCCCCGCTGCCGGTCGGCAGCAAGGTGCGGATGCGCGCCGCGATCGCCTCGGTCGAGGACATCGCCGGCGGCGTCCAGGTCGCGACCGCGTTGACGTTCGAGCGCGAGGGCGGCGAGAAGCCGGTCTGCGTCGCCGAGACGCTCGCGCGCTTCTACGCGGGCGGCTAAGGGGCGGCCGCGCGTCGAGTGTCCTGTCCTGTGGTCGTCCTACGACCACAGGACAGGACGGTTGGCTTACACCTGCGCCTCGCGCAGCTCCGCCACCGTCTCCGCCTCGCTCGCGCTGAGCAGCTCCTCGATCCGCGGGCGACAGCCGCCGCAGCCGGTGCCGGCGCGCGTGTGGCGGCCGACCTGCTCGGCGTTGCGCAGGGCGTGGTCGCGGATCGCCGAGACGATCGTGCGGCGCGGCACCGCCTGACAGCTGCAGACGAGCTCGTCGAGGTCGGTGGCGCGCGGCGCGGCGGGGACGAGCACGTCGTCCGGCACGGGCACGCCGCTGATCGCCAGCTCGCGCAGGCGCGGGGCGTCGGTCAGGTCGCCGAGCAGCGTCGCGCCCGCGAGCCGGCCGTCGCGCACGATCAGCCGCCGGTAGCGCCCCTGGCGCGTGTCGAGCTCGAGTACCTCCTCGTCGCCGGCTCGCACGGTCGGGTCTCCGGCGCAGAAGAGATCGACGCCAGAGACCTTCAGCGTCGTGGCGGTGACCGCGCCGTGGAAGGCGCCGGCGCGGCCGGCCAGCGTCGTGCCCGCGGCGCGCGCCTGCGCCTGCAATGGCGGCCACAGCCCGTGCACCACGCCGCGGTGCTCGGCGCACTCGCCGACCGCCCACACGTTCGGCGCGCTCGCGCGCAGCTCGTCGTCGACGACGATCCCGCGCCGCACCTCGAGCCCCGCCGCCTCGGCGAGCGCGGTGTCGGGGCGGATCCCGGTCGCGAAGACGACGAGGTCGGCGGGCAGCGCGCGGCCGTCGGCGAGCACGACCGCCTCGGCGCAGCCGTTGCCGGCGATCTCCGTCGTGCGAGCGCCCAGCTCGACGCGCAGGTCCGCGAGCGCCCGCGCGAGCAGGCGCGCGCCGACCTCGTCGAGCTGCGTCTCCATCAGGCGGTCGCCGAGGTGCACGAGCGTGACGTCGAGCCCGCGCCCGCGCAGCGCCCGCGCCGCCTCGATGCCCAGCAGGCCGCCGCCGACGACGACCGCGCGGCGGGCCGCGGTCGCGCCCGCAAGGATCGCGCGCACGTCGGCGAGCGTGCGGAAGGCGTGCACGCTGCGGCGCTCCAGCCCCGGGATCGGCGGCATGGCGGGTTGCGAGCCGGTTGCGAGCACGAGCGCGTCGAACGGGATCGTCTCGGTGGCCAGGGCGTCGCGCCGGGCGGCTGATCCTGCCTGCGCGGGAGGCGCATCCCTCGCGCTCACGCGGGCGAGCGTCGCGTGCCGGCTTGCGAGATCGAGCGCCGCGACCTCCATCCCGGTCAGCAGCTGCACGCCGCGCTCCTCGAACCAGGCGTCCGGGCGCAGCGCGAGGCGCGTCTCGCCGAGCCGGCCGGCGAGCAGGTGCGAGAGCGAGACGCGGTCGTACGGTGCGTCGGGCTCGCGGCCGACCATCGTCACCTCGAGCCCGTCGGGGTCGTGGGCGAGCGCGGTCTCGACCGTCTCCATCGCGGCCATCCCGGTGCCGACGACAAGCACCCGCCGCCGGCCGGCGGCGCTGGTGTGCGCGCGCGTCGCTGCCATGGCCTTGGACGAGATCGCCTCGACCCGGATCGCGCAGGCCTTCAGCTCCGGCTGCTTCGAGGTCGGGTCGAGCGCCGGCGACGTGATCGCGTTGAGCGGGAGCTGGCCGGGCTTGAGGTGCAGGTCGCCCCAGTGGAAGGGCGCCCACGCGACGCCGGCGCCGACCGTGTCGGCGACCCGCACCCGCGCGTGTGCGACGCCGCGCCGAGAGACGAGCCGCACGAGCTGCCCGTCCGCGACCCGTGCCGCGTGCGCGTCGAGTGGGTGCAGCTCGACGAATGGCTCGGGCTCCTCGGCAAGCAGCGCCGGCGACTTGCCGGTGCGCGTCATCGTGTGCCATTGGGAGGCCAGCCGGCCGGTCGTCAGCACGAGCGGGAAGTCGGCGTCCGGCGCGTCGGCGGGCTCGGCGTGCGGGGTGGCGACGATCCGTGCGCGGCCGTCGTCCGTCGCGAAGCGGCGCGATCCGTAGAGCCGCCCGGTGCCGGCGTGCTCGTCCCCCGTGCGCCGCGCTGGACACGGCCACTGCAGGGGACCCTCGCGGCGCAGCCGCTCGTGCGACAGCCCGCTGTGGTCGCACAGCCGTCCCGCCGTGATCGCGGCGAACTCGTCATAGACCTCGTCCGCACGCGCCCAGCCGAACGCGTCCTCGTGCCCGAGCGCGCGCCCGACCTCGGCGAAGATCTCCCAGTCCGCCCGTGCGTCGCCGGGCGGCTCCAGCGCGCGCTCGACGAGCGAGACGCGCCGCTCGGAGTTCGTCATCGTGCCGTCCTTCTCCGGCCAGCCGGCGGCGGGCAGCAGCAGGGTCGCGAGCGCGCCGGTCTCGGTCGGGTGGTAGGCGTCCTGCACGATCACCAGCTCGCAGCGGCGCAGCGCGGCACGGAAGCGCTCGGCGTCCGGCTGCGAGACGACCGGGTTCGTCGCGACGATCCAGACCGCGCGCACCTCGTCGCGCTCGATCGCCTCCACCAGCTCGCTGGCGGGCACGCCGGGACGTGGCGAGATCCCGGGCGCGCGGGCGGGGACGTCCCACAGCCGTCGCATCTCGGCGCGATCCTCGGCGGAGGCGACGCTGCGGTAGCCGGGCAGCACGTGCGCGAGGCCGCCCGTCTCACGCCCGCCCATCGCGTTCGGCTGGCCGGTCAGCGAGAGCGGGCCGGCGCCGGCCCGGCCGATGTTGCCGGTCGCGAGGCAGAGGTTGATCAGCGCCTGGTTCTTCAGCGTCCCGACGGACGACTGGTTGGCGCCCATCGACCACAGCACCATCGCCCGCGGCGCCGCGCCGAAGCGCCGCGCGGCGTCCTCGATCGCCTCGACGGTGAGCCCGCAGACCTCGGCGGCGCGTGCCGGCGGCCACTGCGCCGCGACGGCGAGCGCGTCCTCGATGCCCGTCGTGTGGCGCTCGACGAAGGCGTCGTCGAGCATCCCGTCGCGCTGCAGCACGTGCAGCATCGCGTTCAGCAGCGGCAGGTCCGCGCCGGGTCGCACCGGCAGGTGGAGGTCGGCGGCCTCGGCGGTCGGCGTGCGGCGCGGGTCGACCACGATCACCGAGGCGCCCTCCTGCTGGCGCGCGCGGATCTTGCCCCAGACGATCGGATGGCAGGCCGCGGTGTTCGCGCCGAGCAGCAGCAGGCAGTCGGCCTGCGCGATGTCGGCGTAGCCCGGCGGCGGACCGTCGGAGCCGAGCGAGCCGCGGTAGCCGGCGACGGCGGAGGACATGCAGAGGCGCGAGTTGGAGTCGACGTTGTTCGTGCCGAGGAAGCCCTTCGCGAGCTTCACGGCCGCGTAGTAGTCCTCCGTCAGCAGCTGGCCGGAGAGGTAGAGCGCGAGCGCGTCGGGGCCGTGGCGATCGCGCAGCGTCGTCAGCCGCGCGGCGAGGTCGCCGAGCGCGTCGTCCCAGGTGATCTCCTCCCAGCGGTGGTCGGCGGTCGGCCGGCGCAGCACGCGCGTGGCGCGGTCCGCCGTCGCGATCGACTCCGGCAGCCGCAGCGGCTTCTGGCACGTCGCGCCGCGGTTGACGGGGTGGAGCGGATCCCCTTCGACGCGCTCCAGCCGCCCGTCCGCGACGTGCGCGAGCAGTCCGCAGCCGGTGCCGCAGTAGGGACAGGTGGTGCGGATCGGGGCGCTCACGCGGCACGCGGCGGCGTCGAGGCCGGGCGTCCCGTGCGAATCGCAGCAGCGGCGCTCACGCGACTCGGTCCAGCGTTTCGGCGGGCAGCCGCAGCAGCAGCGCGCCGTCGCGCTCGACAACGTCGTAGACGAGGACCTCGTCCGGCCCGCCGTCGAGCCGGGCGCCCGTGCCGAGGTCGAACCGCCGGCCGTGCAGCGGGCAGGTGACGCAGCCGTCGGCGACGAGCCCGTCCTGCAACGGGCCGCCGGCGTGAGGGCAGTCCGCGGCGATCGCGTGGACGCCGTCCTCGGTGCGGAAGACGGCGACGCGGTGCCCGTCGACGGTCACGCGCCGACCCTCCAGCAGCGGCACGTCCTCGAAGCAGCCGATCTCGACCCAGGTGTCCGCCAGCACGCTCATCGCCGGCCTCCCGTCGTGTCGTCCGCGTCCGCCGGCGGTCCCACCGGCAGCAGCTCCGGCTCGCTGTCCAGCTCCGCGAACTGCTTCGGATGAACCGGGTCGTGGCGCTCCAGCCACGGATCGGGCGCGGCGGCGGCCTTGGCGATCGCGTAGCGCTCGCGCAGCCGCGCCGGCTCGCCGCTGTCCTCGTCGAGGACGGCGGCCTTCACCGTGTCGAGCCCGACCCGCTCGACGAACCCGTACGTGCGCTCCAGGTAGTCACCGTTCTCGCGGTAGTACTGCAGGAACGTCAGCGCGACGCGCATCGCCTGCTCGCTCGTCTCGACCGTGGTCAGCAGGTCGCCCTTGCGCACCGTCGAGCCGGCCGCGCCGCCGACGTAGATCTCCCAGCCGCCCTCGATCGCGACGATGCCGATGTCCTTCACGTAGGACTCGGCGCAGTTGCGCGGACAGCCGCTCACGGCGGCCTTCACCTTGTGCGGCGTGTAGAGGCCCTCCATCCGCCGCTCCAGCTCGATCCCGGTCGCGATCGCGTCGCCGAGGCCGAAGCGGCAGAAGTCGGTGCCGACGCACGTCTTCACCGTGCGAACTGCCTTCGCGTACGCATGGCCCGACGGCATCCCCAGCTCCTCCCAGATCTGCGGGAGCGCCTCCTTGCGGATGCCGAGCAAGTCGATCCGCTGTCCTCCGGTGATCTTCACCATCGGAACCTCGTGGCGCTCGGCGACGTCGGCGATGCGGCGGAGCTCCTGCGGGGTCGTGACGCCGCCGCGGATGCGCGGGATCACCGAGAAGGTGCCGTCCTTCTGGATGTTCGCGTGCACGCGGTCGTTGATGAAGCGGGCGTGGCGCTCCTCGCGGTGGCGCTGCTCGGCGACCTCGGAGACGAGGTAGGCGAGTCCCGGCTTGCAGGCGCCGCAGTCGCGGCCGGCGCCGCAGGCCGTCGTCAGCTCGGAGACGGACGACAGCTCACGCTCGCGCACGAGCGCGGCGAGCTGCTCGCGCGTCTGCTGGCGGCAGGGGCAGAGGTAAGCCGGCTCCTCGACGGCGTCGTCGCCGCGCGCCAGCGCGACGAGGTCGAGCACCAGCTCCTTGCAGGATCCGCAGCCGGTGCCGGCGCGCGTGCAGGCCATCACCTCGCGACCGCTCGCGCAGCCGTCGACGCGGACGGCGTCCATGATCGCGCCCTTGCAGACGCCGTTGCAGTTGCAGACCTGCACCTCGTCGAGCAGGTCCTCGGCGGTCGCCGCGCTCGCCTCGGCGAGCAGCGCCAGCGGGTCCGGCACGTCGCGCCCGCGCCGCACCGCCTCCGTCAGCAGCTCGTGCCCGCGCGTGTCGCCGAGCAGGATCGCCCCGGTCGCGCGGCCGTCGGCGTCGACGATCACCTTGCGGTAGGTGCCGTCGTCGGCCGCCACGACGGCGCGGACGCCCTCGGCGGCGCCGGCCGTGACGAGGTCGATCCCCATCACCTTCAGCTTCGCCGCCGGCACCGAGCCGGCGTAGGCGGGCCCCTCGATCCCCAGCAGCGTGTCGGCCGCGACCGCGGCCTGCTCGTGGATCGGGGCGACGATGCCGTGTACCACCCCGCGGTGCTGGGCGCACTCGCCGACGGCGACGACCCGCTCGTGGGAGCTGCGCAGGCGGTCGTCCACGACGATCCCGCGCTCGACGGCAAGGCCGGCGGCGGCCGCGAGGTCGGTGCGGGGGCGGATCCCGATCGAGACGACGACGAGGTCGGCCGGCTGTTCGGAGCCGTCGGCGAAGCGCACGCCTGTGACGCAGCCGTCCACGCCGACGAGCTCGCTCGTCTGCCGCTCCAGCAGCACGCGCACGCCGAGCGCCTCGATCGCCGGCAGCAGCAGCTCGGCCGCCGGCGCGTCGAGCTGGCGCTCCATCAGGCGGTCGACGAGGTGCACGACGGTCACCGCGGCGCCCTGCTTCACGAGCCCGTACGCGGCCTCCAGGCCGAGCAGTCCGCCGCCGATCACGACTGCATCGCGCGCGGTCGGTGCCGCGGCGGCGATCGCCGTGCAGTCCTGCGGCGTGCGAAAGGCGTGCACGCCCGCGAGGTCGATCCCGGGCAGCGGCGGCAGCAGCGGATCCGAGCCGGTGCACAGCACCGCGTGGGCGAAGCGCAGCTCGGTGCCGTCGTCGAGCGTGCACGCGCCCGCGTCCGGGTCGAGCCCGACGACCCGCCGGCCGAGCAGCAGCTCGACGCTGCGGTCGGCGTACCACTCCTCGGGGCGCAGGGCCAGGTCGTCGGCCTCCGCCTCGCCGGCGAGCAGGTGCGAGAGCCGCACACGGTCGTACGGGGCGGCGTCCTCGCCGCAGACGAGCGTCAAGGGGACGTCCGCGTCGCGCCGGCGGACCTCCTCGCAGACCGACTGTCCGGCGATCCCGCCGCCGACGACGACGATCCGATCGGCATCGAGCGGGCTCATGCGCGCGCCTCGGCCGTTCTCGACTGCGTGCCGGCAGCGGCGCGGGCGCGCAGCGTCGCCTGCACGACCCGCACGATCAGCAGCGCCGATGCGGCGATCGCGGCCAGCGCCGCGAGCCCCGCGCCGTAGGAGCCGGTCAGCTGCTTCACGAGCCCCAGCGCGAACGGCAGCGAGAAGCCGCCGAGGCCGCCGGCCGCGCCGACGATGCCCGTCATTGCGCCGATCCGCTCGGGGAAGCGCAGGCCGACGAGCTGGAAGACCGCGCCGTTGCCGACGCCGAGCGCTCCCATCGCGGCTACGAAGCCGACCGACGCGGCGCCGACTGGCGGCAGCCCGGAGACGAACAGCAGCAGCGCCCCGGCAACCCCGAGCACCCCCGACAGCACGGTCGTGCCGCCGACGCGATCCGCGACATAGCCGCCGATCGGGCGCAGCAGCGAGCCGAGCGCGCCGCCGCACGCGGCGATCGTCGCGGCCTCGACCTTCGTCAGTCCGTACTCGTCGTGCAGCAGGATCGGCAGGAAGCTCGCGAGCCCGACAAAGCCGCCGAACGTCACTGCGTAGAGGCCCGCGAGCCGGCGTGCGTCGGGCTCGCCGAGCATCCGTGCCATGCCCCTCGCGGTCAGCGGCTTGGCCGGTCGCGGCGGCTCCTTGGCGAGCAGCGCGAAGGTGACGAGCGCGAGCAGCACCGGCACGATCGCCGCGCCCATCACCGCGTGCCAGCCCCAGCGCTCGGCGAGCCGCGGCGCCGCGAGCGTCGCGATCACCGTGCCGGAGTTGCCGGCGCCCGCGATTCCCATCGCGAGGCCCTGCAATCGCGGCGGGTACCAGCGGCTCGCCAGCGGCAACGCGATCGCGAACGACGCGCCGGCGACGCCGAGCAGGATCCCCATCGCGAGCACCTGGCCGAGCGAGCCGGCCGCGAGCCAGCCCCACAGCAGCGGTGCGACGACGAGCGCCATGCTGACCATGCCGACGCGCTTGGGCCCGACGCGGTCGCCCAGCAGGCCGAGCACGAGGCGGAAGCAGGCCGCCGACAGCAGCGGCACGGCGACCATCAGCCCCTTCGCGGCAGGGGAGAGCCCGAGGTCCTCGGCGACGAACGCGCCGAGCGCACCGAGCAGCACCCAGCACATGAAGCTCACGTCGAAGTGGATGAGCGCGGCGGCCAGCGATGGCGTGTGGCCGCTGGTGCGCAGGTCGTTCAGTCGCATCTGGTCGGGCTCCGGTCTCGGGAACGCGATCCAAGGTACGAGCGCTCGAAGGAACGGTCTTCCGACCTCTGTCCAAGATGCGGCGACCTCAGTTCTCCACCCGGGCGAAACTGAACCAGTTGGTAAGGATCGCGAGATGGGAAAGACCGAGAACGGCCTGCTTTCCGCCGATCTCATTGTTACCATCTGGTTCAAATGCGACGAGCCGAGATCGACTTCCAGCGCCTCGCGGCGGCCTTCGCGCCCGACGGCCTGCACGGCGTCTCGATGGACGACGTCGCCCGCGCCGCCGGCGTCGCCAAGCCGACCCTCTACCGCGACTACACCTCGAAGGAGCAGCTGTTCGCGGCCTGCGTCGCCGCCGAGGTCGAGCGCCTGCTCGAGCGCGTCTACGTCGCCTTCGCACGTGCGCTGGCGGAGTCGCTCTCCGGCCTCATCGCCGCCGCGGCCGGTGCGCTGCTCCAGCACGCTCGGGAGCAACCGGCCGGCTTTCGGCTTCTGTTCGTCACCGCCCCGCACACGTCCTCGGCCGTCGCCACCGACGTTGACGACGCGCTCGCACGAATCCCCGACCGGATCGCCGAGCTGCTTGCGCGCCACCCGGCATGGCCGCCCGTCGCGGATGCCGAGGTCGTCGCCGTCGCGCTCACCGCGACCGCCGCGGCGCTGGTGCAGCGGGCCGAAGAGCCGTGGGATCGCGCCGCCGCCGCGGAGCGCCTCGGCACGCTGCTCGCCGCCGCTCGCTGAGCCCTTGAGGGCGCGCTGCTAGCGTCACCTCGTGTCGCCGAAGCCCGTCTCCGACCTCCCGGTCACGACTCGATGGAGGTGACGCGGCGCGAGCTGCTCGTCGCCGGGGCCGGCGCGAGCGCGGCGCTTCTGCTCGCCGGCTGCGGGACGTCCGAGCAGCCGTCGCCGACCTCGGCGATGCGCAAGGGCATCTCGCTGGCCGGCGACCTCAACCGCTGGGACGACGCGCTCGGCGTCCGTCCCTACCTGCTCGGAGGCCGGCATCCCGTCACGTTCCTGTCGCTGTGGGTCTCGTGGCCGAGCCTCCAGCCGCAGGTACCGGACCCGTTCACGCGAGCGCAGGCCTTCCGCGATCTGAGCGATCCCGCCGGTCCGGCCGCGGCCGTGCTCGCCGGACTCGACGCGCAGATCGCGCGGGCGAATCGCGACGGGCTCGGCATCGCGCTGATCGTCTACCAGTCGTTCCCGGACTGGACGCATCCGAGCGCCCCGCTCGACCCGGCGCGCGATCCGGTGCTCGGAGGCCGCGGCTATCCCGAGCTGGGACAGAGCGGGCTCGCGAACGAGGCGCGCCTGCCGGACGATCTGACCCCGGACGGTCCCTGGGCCTGGCTCGTCGCCTACCTCTGCGCTCGCTACGCCCGCACCGGCGGCGAGGCCGCTCCCGGTCCGGGTCGCGGCGGCGCGCAGGCCGGCAATCCCAGCGGCGCCCAGCTCGACTGGCTGCAGCCGATGAACGAGCCGAACTTGACGTGGTGGCCGCAGCGCTCGCCGCTGCTCCCCGGCGGCACGATCGCCGGCGCGGTCGCGCGGATGGCGCGCAGCGCGGCGCTCGTCGCCTCACGCGTGCCCGGCGCCCCCGGCCTGCTGATCCCCGGCACCTCCGACGTCGGCACGCCCGCCGCGCCCCACGGCACCCCATGGGACGTCTTCAGCGACGAGCTGCTGCGCCGCCTGCGCGGCTGGGAACCGCAGGTCCCGGTCGGCTGGGCGCACCACAACTGGGTCGACGTGAAGTACGGCCCGCGCGAGAACGGTCGCTGGCGCGTCGAGGACCTGCTCGCGCTCCAGCGCCGCCACGAGTGGCCCAACCCGTCGATCTGGATCACCGAGGGCGGCTACCAGTTCACCGTCCGCCGCGACGGGCCGCCGGGCACGGGCCGCTTCCTCGTCGACCCAGCCGGCACGGCCGACCCCGCTCAGCCCGACGTGTACGCCGAGCAGGTCGCCAGGCTCACGGCCAACTGGCAGGCGATGTCGCGCCTGCCAGTCCGGCTCTGGTCGCAGTACCAAGTCCACGATGGCGACGTGCGCTTCCAGTCCGCGCTGCGCGGCCCCGTGCGCACCGACGCGAGCGGCACGATCCGCCCCAGCGTCGACCCCTATCCGGCCTACGCACTCTGGCCGAAGCTGCGCGCCTAAGCCCACACCCCGCTAGCTTGCGCCCCCAACTCTCAAGGGATCGAGCATGCGACCACACCACGTCCACGTCGAGCACACCTTCACCCAGCCGGTCGAGCGCGTCTTCGCGTTCCTCGCCGAGCACGAGAACCTCGGCGCCATCTTCGCCCCGCTGCGCGTCGAGCGCATCGCAGACGGCCAGACCGAGCGCAACGGCGTCGGCTCGTGCCCGCCGCCTGAGCCTGTTCGGCCTCCTGCCATTCGTGGAGACCGTCGCAGCAGTCGTCCCGAACGAGCGCATCGTCTACAACATCACCAAGGGCGGCCCGATGAGGGACCACGAGGGCGTCATGGCGTTCTCCACCCGCCCAACGGCGGCAGCCACCTCGACTACCGCATCCGCTTCGCCTCAGCCATCCCAGGCCTCGCAGCGATCATGAAGCGCGCCGTGACGCGCTCCATCGTCCAAGGCCTCAAGAAGGTCGACAAAGCCGCCTGAGCCAAAGACGGCCGATCGGCGGGTGGCGTGGGGATCGCTGTCACACGGCGCTTGCCGCCGGTGACACGATCCCGACGACAGGACCCGCCCGCCAACTCCGCCAGACTAGGCCGAACTGCCCCGCGCAATCTTGCGCAGGTCCAAGCGCCTCCGCCAAGGTCGCCTCGTCGACGCCCTGCTCCAGCGCGACCTCGCGCAGCGTGCGCCCCGAGGCGGTCGCCTCCTTGACGATCTCGCCCGCCTTGTCGTAGCCGATGAACGGGTTGAGCGCCGTCGCGGTCGCCAGCGTCCCCTCGGCCGAGCGCTCGCAGCCCGCGAGGTTCGCCTCGATCCCGTCGACGCACTTCTCCGCGAACAGCCGCGAGGTCGAGGCGAGCAGCCGGATCGACTGCAGCAGGTTGCGCGCGATCAGCGGGATCCGCACGTTCAGCTCGAACTGGCCCTGCAGGCCGCCGATCGTGATCGCCGTGTCGTTGCCGATCACCTGCGCGCTGACCTGCAGCACGACCTCGGGGATCACCGGGTTGACCTTGCCGGGCATGATCGAGGAGCCCTTCTGCAGCTCCGGCAGGAACAGCTCGCCGATGCCGGCGCGCGGGCCGGAGCCCATCAGCGCGAGGTCGTTGGCGATCTTCGTCAGCGAGACGGCGACGACCTTCAGCGCGCCCGAAAGCTCGACGAGCGCGTCGCGGTTGCCCTGCGCCTCGAACGGATCCTCCGGCGCGCTGATCGTGCAGCCCGCTCGCGCCTGCGCGAGCTTGGCGCGCACGCCGCGCGGCGAACTCGGGATGCGTGTTGAGGCCCGTGCCCGTGGCGGTGCCGCCGAGCGGGATCTGCGCGACCTGCGGCAGCGCGTTGCGCACGCGCCGCGCGCCGAGCCGTATCTGCGCCGCATAGCCGGCGAACTCCTGGCCGAGCGTGACCGGCACGGCGTCCATCAGGTGCGTGCGGCCGGACTTGACGATGTCGTCGAACGCCGCGGCCTTCGCGGCGAAGGCGCGCTCGAGCCGCTCGAGCGCGGGCAGCAGGTCGTTCGTCGCCTCGTCGAGCGCCGCGAGGTGCACGGCGGAGGGGAAGACGTCGTTCGACGACTGACCCATGTTGACGTGGTCGTTGGCGTGCACGCCCTCGCCCGCGAGCGTCGCGATCACCTCGTTGGCGTTCATGTTCGAGGAGGTGCCGGAGCCGGTCTGGAAGACGTCGATCGGGAACTGGTCGTCGTGCGTCGCCGGCGGCGACTGGTCGGCCGCCGCGCCGATCCGCTCCGCCAGGCCGCCGTCGAGCAGCCCGAGCTCGCCGTTGACGCGCGCCGCTGCGCCCTTGATGCGGCCGAGCCAGCGCACGACGGGACCGGCACGCGCTCACCCGAGACCGGGAAGTTCGCCACGGCCTTCGTCGTCTCGCCGCCCCACAGCTGCTCTTGCTCCTGCACGCCCATGCGTCCTCCGCTCGTCGAGTGTCGTCTCGCTGCCCTGAACGCTACTCGGGCACGGCCGCGACGCGCGATGCCGCCGGCGCGCGCCCGCAGAAGGCGATCAGCTCGCGCGCGGTGCCCACCGGGTCGTCGTAGGCGAGCAGGAAGCCGGCGTCGCTGAGGATCCGCAGCTGGCCGTCGGGCAGCAGGTCGAGCGCCTCGCGCGCGGCTCGAGCGGGTGCAGCCGGGTCGGCGTCGGCCCACAGCAGCAGCGTCGGCATCGTGATGCGCTGGATAGGCGTCGAGCAGCCCGCGCTGCGGTTCGCTCGGCCAGCGGCGCGCGAACTTCGCCCACGAGCGCGCGCGCTGCGGGTTGCCGGCGACGTCGGCGAAGGCGTGGCGCACGAGGTCGCGCGCGGCGGGGTTGCGCTGCGCCGAGAGCCGCTCGCCGAGCGCCGGGCGGAACGTCAACGGCTGCGCCGCGCGCGAGCGCGCGGTCGAGCGCCGGCACGGCCGCCGCCATGCACGCGCCGCGCCACAGCGGCGCGCCCGGCGCGGTGCTCGGCGCGCCGGTGCAGCCGGTTCGGCATCAGCACGAGCCGCCGCGGCGCGAGCCGCCCGTCGACGATCGCGCGCAGCAGCAGCTCGGCGCCGAGGTCGTGGCCGCGCGACGAGCGGGTGTGGGCCCAGCCGTCTCGTCGCAGAAGCCGGCGATCACGTCGGCGAGCCAGTCGGGCGAGTACGGGTGCCCGGGGCGGTCCTCGCTGTCGCCGTGCAGCGGCAGGTCGGGCAGCACGACGCGGAAGCGCGCCGCCAGCGGCGCCGACGATCGGCTCCCACTCGCGGTGCGAGAGCCCGAGCGAGTGCAGCAGCGCGAGCGCCGGGCCGGTGCCCGTCTCGCGATAGGCGACCCGCGCGCCGTCGGGGTGGTGGTAGAGCCGCAGCCTCATCCGCGGTGCCGTCCTGCCGCTCTGCCGCGCAGCAGCCCCGCCCGCCGGGCTGCCGGCCCGCCGTCGAGGCCCGCGGCCTGTCCGACGCGAGCGCTCAGCTCGCTCTGCACGCCGCTCGTGCGTGCCGCGCCGCGCTCCACGGCGCCCATCAGGAAGCCGAGCTGGAAGGCGATGCGGTCGCTGTCCTGCAGCCGGCGCGCAAGTCGATCAGCGGCGCCGGTGAGCGTCGCGCCGACGATCTGCAGCTCTGCGTCGGAGATCGCGCCAGCAACGCAGGCCGAGATCGGCGTGCCGTCGCCGAGTGCGACGTCATGCGGGGCGTGCCGCAAGGAGCGCAGCACATCGGACGGGCCCGCCTCGACGCAGCCACTCGGCAGCGGCTCCCGCGCACCGCATGCGCCGAGCGCCAGCAGGGCGGTTGCACAGAGGAGCAGGAGCCATCCCATCCGTGGCATGCTTGCAGAGGTCGCGTAGTCGCTCTGCGCATGCGAGCGCCACTGCACAGCGCCACAGGCACACGCGTCTTGTCACGTTCGGCGCCCAAGGTTGTGCAAAAGCTTCGTCTCTTGCTACAGGAACGCGCAAACGCTTGCATAAAGGTCCCATGCCTTTGCAGATGCACGGGATGAACGTCACGGCCGCTCGGCCTCTCGACGTCCCAAGCTGCACGTGAGCTCGGGCGTGTCGCTCGGCACCGTCAGGCGCTGGTCGGACATGGGGTACCTCCAGTCCTACCGCACGCCGGGCGGCCAGCGGCGCTTCAGCGTCGAGCACATCGAGCAGTTCGTGCGCTCCCTGCAGCAGCACAGCTTCGTCGCGCGCGAGCAGCGCGACAGCTCGCTCTTGCAGCGCGCGACCGGCTGAGTCGCGTCCCAACCGTGGGAGGGCTCGCGGCGCGGCGGCGCGCGAGCCCGTCCGCGCCTGCTCAGCTCGCCCTGCTCAGCTCGCGGCGGCCTCGTTGATGCGCCGCTCGAGGTCCAGCTCGCGGCCGTAGTCGGCCGCGTCGGCGTGGCGGTAGGTGACGTCGCTGCCGGCCAGCAGCGTCGCGAGCGCCTCGACGTAGTCGCCGTCGAGCTGGGAGCCGGAGACGCGGCGCAGCTCCGTTGAGCGCCTCGAACGAGCTCATCGGCGTGCGGTAGGTGTCGTGCGCGGTCAGCGTGTCGTAGACCTCGGCGACGGCGATGATCTTCGCGAGCTCCGGGATCGCGTCGCCCTTCAGGCGGTCCGGGTAGCCGCGTCCGTCGACCCGCTCGTGGTGGGCGCGCACGATCTCGGCGACCGGACCGTAGAGCCCGAGGTCGCGCAGCATGTCGGCGCCGAGCTCTGGATGGCGCCGGATCGCGACCCAGTCCTCGTCGTTCAGCACGCGGCCGCGCTCGGCGACGCGGTCCGACAGCGCGAAGTTGCCGATGTCGTGCAGCAGGCCGGCGGTGTGGGCCAGCTCCTGGTCCTTCGGCGCTCATCCCGGCCGTCGCGCGATGTCGCGCGCGAAGGCGGCGACGGCCGCCGCGTGGCGCGCGGCGCGCGGATCGCGCACGTCGAGCGTGCGCAGCAGGCCTGAGAGCACGCCCCAGGACAGCGAGGCGTACTCGCTGCTGCGCTGGCGCGCGGTCGCGACGAGGCTCGCCATGTAGCTGAACGCGATCAGCGTGAAGGCCGCGAACGCCGCGCCGCCGAGGTCCAGCTCGAGGCACAGGCCGGTCGCCGCCAGCGCGAGCGGCACGTTGATCGCGAGCGAGACGAGCAGCCCCTGCGACGCGCCCGCGACCGTGCTGACGAACGGCACGCTCGTCGAGCAGCGACGCGAGCCCGACGACGATCAGCAGGTTGAGCACCAGCACCAGCACGGCCGCGAGCGCGAGCGCGAGGTAAAAGCCGACGGATGCCGTCCTGCGCCGGGCTTGACCGCCTCGAACACCGTGCCGGCGACGAGCATCGGGCGAGCCGGCGCCGACGAGGTTGATCAGCGACCCGCTCGGGCGGGTAGCGCTCCACCAGCCAGCCGGCGATCTCGGCGAGCCGCGAGGGCGACGAACGGCCCAGGCAGGGCCGAAGAACGCGATGACGAGGATCGCCGGCGAGCGCCGCTGCCGGAGATCGTGACGCGTTGCGCCTCGGTGCGGGCGTCGAACAGGTTCGCGCCGACCGCACCGAGCGCAAGCACTCCAAAAAGCCAGGACAGCCGATCAGGATCGGCGGCAACCACCGCCCACGCGACACATCCGAGCGTGCCGAGGTAGGGCGGTCCCCCGTGCGAGGCTGTCCTTTCGCAGCCATGCGCGTATGGCACGCATGTCAGGAAGGTAACGGTCCCAGCGGACCATTACGAGTTTCGAATGACTACTTGGTCCGCCAGAGCATCGCGACCCTCCTTCGCTTTTCGCTGCACATGGCCCGTAATCGCCGGTGTGCGTGGCGCGGACCCGCTGCCCTTCGCGGAGAACTGTAGCCGTTCGATGGAGGTTTTGCACCTATTTCGGCCCCAAAGTTGTGCAATGTCAGAGCACGTGCTCACGGGGCGGCTCGGAAACACCGACCGTTCCCTGTGATGCGCTACCTGAAGACCAGCGAGGCAGCGACCTTGCTGAACGTCAGCCCGAACACGCTGCGTGCGTGGGAGCGGCGTTTCGGCTTCCCGCGCCCGCAACGGTCGCCGGGCCGCCACCGCCTTTACACGCACGGGGAGATCGCCGCGCTGCGCGACGCGCTGCTCGACGGCCTCTCGATCTCCTCGGCCGTCTCACGCGCCCGCGAAGGGCTCGGCGCCGACACCAACGCGCTCGTCGGCGCGCTCAACGCCTTCGACGCCGCCCGCGCCGACGCCGCGATCGAGGGCGCGCTCGCGCTGCGCTCGCTCGACCGCACCGTGCAGGAGGTGCTGCTCAACTCGCTCGACGAGGTCGCCCGCCGCCATGGCACCGAGTCGGTCCAGTGGGCCTTCGCCGCTCGCTGGGGCAACAGCTGGCTGCGCCGCGCGCAGCGGCTCGTCACCGTCGGCATGCAGTCCGGCACCTCGATCGTGCTGGGCGACGCCTCGCGCGACGAGCTCGACCCCGACGCCGCCTACATCCGCGCCTTCGAGCTGCTCGCGATGCGCTCCGGCGTGCAGGTCCTCGGCCTCTCGGTCCGCGGCGATCGCGAACATGTCCGAGGCGCTCGCGACGCACCGCCCCGACGCCGTCGTGATCGGCGGCGGCGCGCTGTCGGACGACGCCGTCGCGCGCTGGGCGTACGCCGTGCGCCTCGCGACCGGGCCGCTGCCCGTCGCCGTCTACCGGCGCGGTCCGCAACGGACCCGCGTGCGCACGACAGGCGCTATGATCCTTCCGGGCACGCCAGGAGAGGCAGCCCGTCAGATGATGGACCTCGTGACGCGCACATCGCTCGCGAGCGACTCGACAAGGACGTCACCCGCTCGGCTCGTCGCCGACGGAGCGTAGGTAAGGCAAGGATGACCGGCATGGAGGCTCAGAACTGATGGCGCGGGACAGCTCAGCTAGCGCTTTGCTGCGGCTCGTTCCGTCGACCGCTGAGGACGCGCTTCCGTCTCAGTGGTTCTGCGGCCATTGCGGTTCGCCGCCGCCGAACAACGAGATGCCCGCCCCGCCGGCGCGCGTGTGCGGCGAGTGCAACCTCGGACTGCTGCTCGAGGCGCGAGCGGACATCGTGCCCGACGCCCGACGAGCCGTTCGTGATCGTCGACAAGCTCGCTTGCCGTCTGCGCGATGTCCGCGTCCAGCGAGAGCCTGCTCGCGGTCGTCGGAGACGGACGTCATCAACCGTCCGATCACCGAACTGCTGACACCGGCCGACGCCGAAGCGAGCGGGCCCGCGAGCCTTGCCGGCGCGATCATGGGCGCGGCCGGCGGCGAGGACGAGGTGCGCCGCCTGATGGTGCGCCCCGCCAACGTCTTCGGTGTGCGCATGCCGCTGCGCGTCGGTGCCTGCGGTCCGCCGCGGGCCGCGCTCATCGTGCTCGAGGACTGAGTTCCTCCCCTCTCCGTCGTGCGTGCACGCGCCGTTGCGGCGTGCAGCTTTCGTTGCGTTCCTTGCGCGAAGTTGTGCAAGAAGCGATAACCACTCGTGATGAGAGGCATCCGGACCAACGCGGCGGCGACCATGCTCGGGGTCAGCCCGAACACGCTGCGCAGTTGGGAGCGCCGCTTCGGCTATCCGTCGCCCGGTCGCACCAGCGGCGGCCATCGCCAGTACGACCTGAGCGAGATCGAGTCGCTGCAGGCAGCCTTCGAGGAGACGCAGAACATCTCCCGCGCGATCGCGATGGCGCGCCAGCGCGGTGAGGGCCCGCCGTCGTCGAACCGCCTCGGCGTCGCGCTTGCGCAGTTCGACGAGGAGAAGGCCAACCTGCTGCTGGAGGAGAGCCTCGCGCTGCGCTCGCTGGAGCGCACCGTGCAGGAGGTCCTGCTGCCTGCCGTCGCCGAGCGCGGCGAGGACGAGGCCGGCGTTGCCGAGTACGAGTTCTCCTGGCGCTACGCGACCGGCTGGCTGTCGGCGATGCGCCGCGTCACGCCTCCCGCGACGCGTGCCGAGGGCGTGCTGATCTTCGACGCGAGCGTGCCGTGCGACCTCGCGACGCTGCGCGTGCAGGCG
Source organism: uncultured Actinomycetes bacterium (assembly GCA_963774115.1). Taxonomy (GTDB): domain Bacteria; phylum Actinomycetota; class Thermoleophilia; order Solirubrobacterales; family Solirubrobacteraceae; genus Conexibacter. Next base: position 344,208 of record CAVZDN010000003.1, read on the forward strand.
CTCGAGCTGATGCTGCGCCGCGCCGGACTGCGCACACTCGTGCTCACGGCCGGCATCGAGCCGGCCCGCCTGGGCCGCGCGCTGCGGGCGCTGCGCCCGGACGCGCTCGTGCTGGGCGGCGAGGGCGCGACGCTCGACGCGATCGGCCGGCTCGTCTACGCCGTGCGCAGCGCGCACGACGGCATCGAGGTGTTCGACTTCGCCGGCGCGCTGCCCGACACGGGCGCCAGCACGGTGCGCCGCCTCGGCGACGCGCCGCTCGCGGCGCGCGACGTGCTGGTCGAGCGCTTGAGCGCCCGTCCGGTCGCTCTCCCGCCCGCGGCGGACGAGATCGTCGTCACGCGCCGCAGCACCGCGGTTCCGGTCTGAGCCTTCGCCGGGCGTCCCGCCCCGGCACCGCCACCTAGAATCAGGCGCTGATGTCCGCGCCGCATCGTCTCGTCGACTCGCAGCAGTCCTTCCCCGTGCTGGAGGAGGAGACGCTGGCGCGTTGGCGCGAGCTCGACGTCTTCCCCGAAACGGTCCGCCGTCGCAAGGGCGCGCAGCCGTGGATCTTCTACGAGGGCCCGCCGACGGCGAACGGCAGACCGGGCGTGCACCACGTCCTCGCGCGCATCTTCAAGGACATCTTCCCGCGCTACAAGACGATGCAGGGCTTCCACGTCGAGCGCAAGGGCGGCTGGGACTGCCATGGGCTGCCGGTGGAGCTGGCGGTCGAGGAGCAGCTCGGCTTCACCTCGAAGGACGACATCGAGCGCTACGGCATCGAGGAGTTCAACGCGAAGTGCCGCGAGTCGGTCTTCACGTACGTCGAGGAGTGGGCGCGGCTGACAGAGCGCATCGGCTATTGGGTCGATCTCGACGAGGCATACCGGACGCTGGACGACTCATACATCGAGTCCGTCTGGTGGGCGCTCAAGACGATCGCCGAGAAGGGTCTGCTGTACGAGGGCTTCAAGGTCGTCCCATACTGCCCGCGCTGCGGCACGGCGCTGTCCTCGCACGAGCTGGGGCAGCCGGGCGCGTACAAGGACGTGATCGACCCGTCGGCGTACGTGCGCTTCCCGGTCGCGAAGCCGGTCGGGCCGTTGCAGGACGGCGACGAGCTGCTGATCTGGACGACGACGCCCTGGACGCTCGTCGCCAACGCGGCGGTGGCAGTCGATCCTGAGCTGACGTACGTGCGGGTGCGCGGCGCGGAGACTGGCGAAGCGGTCTTCGTGCTGGCCGAGGCGCTTGTAGGGCGAGTGCTCGGCGAGGGATCGGAGATCGTCGAGCGCTTCGCAGGCAAGGAGATGCTCGGCACGGCGTACGAGCCGCCGTTCCCGTTCATCCCTGGCTCCGCGTTCGGCGAGAAGGGCCACACGGTGCTGCCGGCCGACTTCGTCACCGCCGACGACGGCACCGGGCTCGTCCACACGGCACTCGCGTTCGGCGAGGACGACTTCCGCCTCGGCGAGCAGCAGGGCATGACGGTCGTCAACCCCGTCAAGCTCGACGGCACCTACGACGCGCGCATCGGGCCCTACGCCGGCCGCGCCGTGCGCGAGGCGAACGACGACCTCGTGGAGGACCTGCGCTCCTCCGGCAAGCTGCTGCGCTCCGAGGACTACGAGCACGCCTACCCGCACTGCTGGCGCAGCGGCGACGCGCTGATCTACTACGCGAAACCGTCCTGGTACATCCGCACCTCGGCGATCCGCGACAAGCTGCTGGCGTCGAACGAGACGGTCAACTGGCATCCACCGCACGTCAAGCACGGGCGCTTCGGCAACTGGCTGGAGGGCAACGTCGACTGGGCGCTCTCGCGTGAGCGCTACTGGGGCACGCCGCTGCCGGTGTGGCGCTGCGAGGCCGGCCACGTGCGCGTGATCGGCTCCTTCGACGAGCTGGAGGAGCTCTCGGGCGTGCGGCTGGAGGATGCGCACCGGCCGTTCGTCGACGAGATCGGCTTCCCCTGCGGCGAGTGCGGGCAGCGGATGGAGCGCGTGCCCGAGGTGATCGACGTGTGGTTCGACTCCGGCGCGGTGCCGTTCGCGCAATGGCATGCGCCGCACGAGAACGCCGAGTTCTTCCAGGAGCGCTTCCCGGCCGACTACGTGTGCGAGGCGCTTGACCAGACCCGCGGCTGGTTCTACTCGCTGATCGCCGTCTCGACGCTGCTGTTCGACAAGTCCTCGTACAAGAACGTCGTGTGTCTCGGCCTGATCCTCGACGCCGACGGGCAGAAGATGTCGAAGTCGAAGGGCAACGTCGTCGTGCCGTGGGAGGTGCTGGACCAGTACGGCGCCGACGCGCTGCGCTGGTACTTCTTCACCTCCAAGCAGCCGTGGGACGGCTACCGCTTCTCGTTCGAGGCGATCGGCGAGGGCGTGCGCAGCTTCCTGCTGCAGCTGTGGAACACCTACGGGTTCTACGTGCTCTACGCGAACGCGAACGAGCTGGCGCCGAGCGCGCTGCCCGACCCGCACGCCTCGACGCACGAGCTGGACCGCTGGGCGCTGTCGCGGCTGTCGGCGACCGTCGAGGTCGTCACCGAGCGGATGGACGACTACGACGCCACCAGCGCGGGCCGCGCGGTGCAGGCGTTCGTCGACGATCTCTCCAACTGGTACGTGCGGCGCTCGCGCAGACGCTTCTGGGATGGCGACGTTGCCGCCTTCGCGACGCTGCGCCACTGCCTCGTGGCGGTCACGCAGATGCTGGCGCCGTTCACGCCGTTCGTCGCCGACGAGATCTACCGCAGCCTCGATCCCGACGGCGAGGTGAGCGTGCACCTGTCCGACTTCCCGCGGGCGGGCGGGGTCGGGTATCGCGACCTGGCGCTGGAGGAGGCGATGGACGTCGCGCGTGAGGCCGTGACACTTGGATTGGCCGCCCGCGGGCAGTCGAAGATCAAGCTGCGCCAGCCGCTGCGTGCGGCCGTCGTCGTGGCGACCGGCCGCGAGCGCGACGCGATCGAGCGGCTCGCCGACGTCGTGCGCGAGGAGCTGAACGTCAAGGAGCTGCGCTTCGTCTCCGCCGCCGACGAGCTCGGCAAGCTGGAGGTCAAGCCCAACTACCGCGCGCTCGGCCCGCGCTTCGGCAAGTCGATGCCGTTGGCTGCCGCCGCGGTCGCTGCGCTCGATCCCGCGCACGTCGGCGAGGCGCTGCGCGAGGGCCGCACGGTCGGCGTCTCCGTCGACGGCCACGATCACCAGCTCACCGCAGAGGACCTGATCGTCGCGATGCAGCCGCTCGATGGCTACCAACTGGAGCGCGAGGGCTCCCATGCCGTCGCACTGGAGCTCGCGCTCGACGACGAGCTGCGCCGCGAAGGCCTCGCCCGCGAGGTCGTCCACGCAATCCAAGCCGCCCGCAAGGCCGCCGGACTCGACGTCAGCGACCGCATCGCCCTCACGCTCGGCGGCGCCGACGAGCTGCTCGCCGCCGCCCGCGACCACGAGCCCTACGTGACCCGCGAGACGCTAGCGACTGCGGTCGCCTACGACGGCGCGCAGAACGGCCACAACGTGAAGATCGACGGCCTGGGCCTGTCGATCTCCGTGTCGCGCGCCTGACGGTCCCGCTGAGGGTCCGGTCGTGTTGGCGGGCGGGTCCTGTCACGGGGTGTTGTCTCCGGCGGGCAAGCCCGCCGGAGACAGCCACCGCCGCGCCACCGCGCCCGATCCGAGTCTCAGCTCGTGTGCCGCCAACGGAGTTGGGTGGCTTTCATCGCCAGCGCGACCCGGGCTGCGGCCGGCTGTGGTTTATGCGTTCGCGGCTGGTGGGCTTCATGCCCAGGCAGCGAAGAACGTTTCGCCGGCCGATCGTGGTGTGTGGCGGCCGGGACCAGGACGGTATGGCGGGCGTGTTGACAGCCGGCTCCACCAGTCTTCGCTGCCACAGCCGACGGCGCTTGGCAGTACAGATGCCCTGACCACGAGCCGGTCGCGGCCACGGTCGCGCCTACGCTCAGCTCACCAAACGCGGTGGTAGTGCGCGGCGAGGAACGCTGATCGGGCGGGTGGCGTGGGGATCGCTGTCACACGGCGCTTGCCGCCGGTGACACGATCCCGACGACAGGACCCGCCCGCAGCAACGAACGGGCCCGGCCGGAGAACCGACTGCTACGCCAACGCCGGCTCCAGCTCAGCCTCGAGCTTCCGCTTCGGATAAGCCCCGATGACCTTCTTCGCGATCGCGCCGTGCTTGAAGAGGATCAGGGTGGGGATCGAGAGGACCTCGTAGGCCATCGCGGTCTGCTGGTTCTCGTCGACGTTGAGCTTGACGATCTTCAGCGCGTCGCCCTTCTCCTCGCCGATCTCCGCAAGGACGGGAGCGACCATCCGACACGGTCCACACCACGGCGCCCAGAAGTCGACGAGTACGGGAACCTCGGACTCGATGACCTCGGCCTGGAAGTTGGCGTCGGTGACTTCGATGATGGTGCCTGCCATGCGGAGCTCCTTGCGGGCGGTCGTGGGCTGGTCTGGGATGCTTACTTCAGAAAGTATAGTAGCTCGTCAGCGTCCCGACGAGGTGAGGTGAGACGTATACCTCGACGAGCGAGGCGAGCACGAGCGCGGGGATCGCGATCGCGCTGGTGACGAGCGTCGCGGCGAACAGCTCGTGCCAGTCGCCCTTGCGGCTCGCGATCAGCCACGCGGCGAGTGGCAGGAAAAGCGCCCACAGCTCGATCAGCGCGTGTGGCAGCAGCCCGAACAGGAAGCGGCCGGGTGTGGCGCCGAGCTGGGCGGACAGCGTCGCGGTGTCGTTGCCGAGGATGTACGCCTGGGTCGTGAGCGAGAAGATTGTCGCCGCGGTGACGAAGGCGATCGCGAGCGGGCCGGCGAGGTCGTGGACGCGTCGCCAGAGGCCGTTGCGGCGCTGTGCCTCGCGCGGGAGCGCGCTGCCGGCGAGATAGCCCGCGACGCAGGCGAACGCGTGCAGCGCGAGCACCAGGCCGTTGCGCGTGAGCACGTGCGCGACGTCCTCGAAGCTCGGCGACGAGGTCAGCCCGATCAGCGCCCGCGGCGTCGGGTCCGGCGTCGCGAGCGTGCCGACGAGCCAGACCGCCGCGAGCAGCAGCAGCGCCACGCCGACGCTCGCTGCCGACCAGCGCAGCAGCACCGGCAGCGGGGCGGTGTTCCAGCGCGCGAGCGTCGCTCGCGTGTCGCCCATGCCGCGGACGAGCGTCAGATCCTGGACCTGCATCGCGAGGACGATGACAGACCAGCCGCACTTCGACCTAGGCTTCTGGACGCTCATGGCCGACCCCACGAACAGCGAGATCGCCGCCGCGCTCGACGAGCTCGGCGACCTCTACGAGCTCGACGGCGCGATCGTGCACCGCGTCGTGGCGTATCGCAGCGCCGCGAAGGCCGTGCGCGATGCCTCCACGTCAGTCGCCGCGCTCGCTCGCGCCGGCCGGGCGACGGAGCTGCCGGGGATCGGCGCGACGCTGCAGACGAAGCTCGAGGCGTTGCTGGAGCACGGCGACATCCCGCAGGCGGTCGCGCTGCGAGAGAAGTTCCCGGCCGGGCTGATCGAGATGACGCGGCTGCCGGGGCTCGGGCCCAAGCGTGCGCGCCGCCTCTACGAGGAGTTGGGGATCGACTCGCTGGAGGTCCTCGCGACGGCGGCGCGGCAGAAGCGCATCAGCGACCTCAAGGGCTTCGGGATGAAGGCGGAGCAGAGCCTGCTGGAGGCGGTCGAGCAGGCCACCGCCGAGGATCGTGCGCCGGCCCGCTTCGTGCTCGACCGCGCGCTTGCGATCGGCGAGGAGATCGTCGCGGCGCTGCGTGCGCACCCGTCTGCCGGCCAGGTCGAGCTGGCCGGCTCGGCGCGCCGCATGACCGACAGCGTCAAGGACCTCGACGTGATCGCGACCGCCGAGGACCCGGTCGCGCTGATCGACGCGTTCGCGGCGCTGGAGCTGATCGAGACGGTCGGTTCGCGTGGCGAGGCGGGCGCACGGGCGCGCACGCACACCGGCATGAGCGTCGATCTGAAGGTCGTCGCGCCCGACCAGTTCGGCAACCTGCTGCAGCACTTCAGCGGCTCTAAGCAGCACAACATGGCGCTGCGCGAGGCGGCCGTGCGCAAGGGGCTGCACGTCTCCGAGTACGGGATCCTCGACGACGCGACCGGGCAGACGCTGCGCTGCGCGACCGAGGAGGAGGTCTATGCGGCGCTCGGCTACGCGTACGTCGAGCCGGAGCTGCGCGAGAACCGCGGCGAGCTGGCGGCGGCGCTGCTCGACGGCGGCGTGGGCCTGCCGCGACTCGTGACCATCGAGGACCTGCGCGGCGACCTGCACAGCCACACGACCGCGTCCGACGGAAAGGCCGAGATCGAGGACATGGCGTACGCGGCACTCAAGCTCGGCTACGAGTACCTCGCGATCACCGACCACTCCGCCTCGCACGGCTTCGGCGACGAGGTCTCGCCCGCGCAGCTGGAGGAGCAGATCGAGCGCATCCACGCCGCGAACCTCGCGATCGACGGGATCGAGCTGCTCGCCGGCAGCGAGGTCAACATCCTGCCGGACGGCTCGCTCGACTACGCGGACGAGCTGCTCGCGCGGCTCGACTGGGTGATCGCCAGCGTCCACTCCTCCTTCCGCATCGGCGAGCGCGCGATGACGGACCGCATCGTGGCGGCAGTCGAGCACCCGTACGTCGATGCGATTGGCCACCTGACGGGACGCAAGATCGAGGTGCGTCCGCCCTACGCCGTCGACGTCGAGCGCGTGATCGAGGCCTGCGCGCGCACCGGCACGATGTTGGAGATCAACGCGGCCCCCGATCGCCGAGACCTCAACGAGATCCACGCGCGTGCGGCGGCCGAGGCGGGCGTGTGGATCCTCGTGAACAGCGACGCACACCGCACCGCGACGCTGGCGCGCTCCCGCCGCTACGGCATCGCGACGGCACGGCGCGCCTGGCTGACCGCCGACCAGGTCGCCAACACGCGTCCCTGGAAAGGATTCGCTCCGCTGCGCAAACGGGCACACAGACGCTGAGGTATCCGTTCGCACAGCTACCGAAGGAGTGACGTATGCCAGACGTCGACGAGGGGCTGAGGAAGGGAGCGAAGTGGTTGATGGTGTCGGGCGTCCTGGCGGTGATCGCGGGCGTCGTCGCGATCGTCGTGCCGGCCGTCGCATCGGTCACGGTGGCGATCTTCGTCGGTTGGATGCTGCTGTTCGGCGGGATCGCTCTGCTGGTCGACGCCTTCGCGGTGCGTGACGCGGGGCGGATGATCCTGCACCTGCTGCTCGCGCTGGTCGCGGGCGCTGCGGGGCTCGCGCTCTTGCTCGCACCGCTGAAGGGGACCTACACGCTGACGGTCCTGCTCGTGATGTGGTTCGCGATCACCGGCGTGATGCGAATCGCGATGGCGGTCGGCGAGCGTGGCACGCCCGGCGCGGGCTGGATGGGCATGAACGGCGTCGTGACGCTGCTGCTCGCGATCCTGATCGGCGCGGAGCTGCCGAGCTCCGCGGACTGGGCGATCGGCCTGCTCCTCGGGATCGACTTCCTCTTCTACGGCTTCGGGGCGATCGCCGCCTCGTCGGCGTTGAAGCGGGGCGACGTGCCGCGGATGGCGACCCAGCCGGGGCCGATGACACCGCCGACCGGAGCGGCGCCGGCGTAAACGTCACTCGGGGGCCGTCCTGTCCTGTGGTCGCAGGACGACCGCAATCCAGGACGGCCTCAGGAAGGAGTGGGCTCAGCCGAGCAGCGCGGGCAGCACGCGGTCGCGCACTGTGGCGTCGAAAGCTGCCTGGCGATATGGGACGAGCAGCGCCGCGGCGCGTTCGGCGTAGTCGTCGGAGGGTGCGTCGAGCGCGATGCGGATCGTCGCGCCGAGGTCCTCGTCCACGAGGCGCGCGTCGAGCTGCCGCGCGAGCGCGAGCGCCGGGTAGGGCCCGGGCGCGGGCGTCGTGACGAGCCGGCAGCCGTCGGCGAGCGCCTCGAGCTGCGCGATCCCGTAGTCCTCGCGCAGCGGTGCGGCGACGAAGATGCGGGCGCGGCGCAGCAGCGCGCGGTAGGCCTCGGGCGTGAGCAGTCCGGCGCCCTCCGCGCCCTCGCCGAGTGGGCCGTCCTGGCCGGCGACGAGCAGGGTCTCGCCGGACCGGCGGGCCTGTCGCCAGGCGTCGAGGATGCGTGCGAGGCCCTTCTTGACCGGGTCGGCGGCGTAGGCCACGGCGGCGACGTCGCGTTCGACGGCGGGTGACCCGGACGGCTCGACCGGCACCGGCAGCACGACCACCGGCGTGGCGCGGGCGGCGGCGCCGAGCGGCGTGAGCGCGCCCTCGCTCATCGGCAGCAGCAGCGGCGCGGCAGCCATCCGCCGCCGCTCGACGGACCGCTGCCAGATGCCGTGGCGTCCCGGGCGGTTCTCGGCGGCGGGCGAGTCGAACCAGATCGCGCCGGGGCGCGGCCCGAGCAGCGCGGCGGTGGCGGAGCAGTAGACGATCGCCGGCGGGTCGTGCGCGGCGATCTCGGCGCGGGCGGCGGCGCGCGTGGCGCGCGCCTGCACGAGGTCCGTCAGCGCGAACGTGCGCACCTGTCGCGGCGTGTCGGGGATCGCGAGCACGGCGCGCGCTCCGGCGCGCTCGATCGCCGCGACCAGCGCGGGCTCGGAGGTGCGCCAGCCCGCCGTCGTGCCGAGTGAGACGACGAGGACGTCAGCGCGGGCCATCGCGGCGGACTGTACCGGCGAGCCCTACGGCGCTACGTGCGCCTCGTCCAGCTCCCACGCCCGCGTCTTGAAGCCGGGCGCGCGGACAAGTTGGATCGGCTTCAGCGGGGAGGTGCGCTCGACGTAGAAGCGGACGCCGTCGCGGCCCTCCATCGCGTCGACGGCGGCGTCCTGGCGGCGCCACGAAAGCGCCCAGATGATCGCGAAGCCGGTGGCGATCGCCGGCACCTGGGGGACGAGCAGCGCGAGCGCGCCGGCCACGACGGTGCACAGCAGCAGCGGCCAGAGGCGGTTGAGCAGCATCCGCCCCGGTTGGATGTCGGGCAGCGCCTTCGTCGTGCGGGCGCTCGCGAGCAGCCGTGCGATCGGCGGCGAGGTCTGCGCGCGACGGCCGAGCACGGCGCCTGTCGCGGCTGCCAGCAGCCACCAGCCGGCGGCGAACGGCACCAGCAGCGGGTCGTCGTTCGAGCTGGCGGCGGCGACGGTGATCGCGGCGAGCAGCGTGGCCGCTGCCGCGCTTGTCATCACGGTCGCCTTGAGGAAGTCCGTGAAGCGCATGCGTGGATCGGGCCGGGGTCGGCGCTACTCCGCCAGCAGTCCGTCGAGCAACGCACGCACGCCGTTGGTGCCGTCGACGACGAGGTCGGCTTCGGCCTCCAGCTCCGACGGCCCCTCCTCAGAGGCGACGCATGCGCGCACGGCATGCTTGAGGCGCCCGTCGGCGACCAGCTCCGCCAGCCCGCGGAAGGCGTCGACGTCGGTCGCGTCGTCGCCGACGTAGAGGGCGACGCTGAGGTTGGCGTCCTGCAGGAAGCTAACGATCCCGGCGCCCTTGTCCATCCGCACCGGCGGACGCACCTCCAGCACTTTGCGCCCCCAGTGCGTGCGCAGCCCGGTCTGCTCTGCGTGCGCCGCGATTGTGTCGATCGCTGCCCGCGCCGCCTCCTCATCCGGCGCGCCGCGCCAGTGGAAGGCGACGATCGAGCCCTTGTCCTCGATCCGCACGCGCAGCCGGCGCAGCTCGGCGGTGTCGGCCTCGCGCCCGAATGCGTGGATGCGCCGGCCCCAGTCGCGCACGGCGGGGTCCAGCTCCGGTTCGGTCCAGCCGGAGCGCAGCAGCTCGGTGCCGTGGCTGCCGAGGTAGGAGATCGTGCCGATCCCGACGATCCGCCGCGCGTCCGACGCGCGCCGGCCGCTCACGCACGCGACGACCGCGTAGCGCCGCGCGATCTCGATCAGCAGCCCGCGCGTCGACTCCGGCACGTGCGCGTCCTCGCTGTAGCGGACGATCGGCGCGAGCGTCCCGTCGATGTCGAGCAGCACCGCGGTGCGCGACGGGTCGGTTCGCAGCAGGCTCAGCGCGTCGGCAAGACGGGCATCCGAGGCGCCCGCCGTGGGTCGGGCGGGAGTCACGCGACCAAGTATGGCGTGGCAGGCCTGAAATCGCGGGCTCGGGCGAACGCGGACGTGCGGACGCTTACGTCGTGGCGCCTCGTCAGAGCGCCAACGCGCCGAGGACCTCCTCCCACCAGGCGCGCTCCTCGTCGCTGGCGGCGCTGCGAGCCTTGCGGCGGACCCATTGGCTCAGCAGCTGCTCGCGGCCGAGCGCGAGCAGCGGGCCCGTCACCGCGAAGTAGCCGTCGTCCAGCAGCACGAGCGCGCCGGGCACGTCGCGGCGGGTGCGGCGGCGGTCGACGACGTTGCGGCCGGCGACGCGCTCGGGCTGGGAGGGGTCGCCGTCGCGCGTCTCGTTCCAGCCGCGCACCGTGAAGATCGGGGCGTGGCCCTCGGGGATGCGCTGCGGACGCGGCGGCGGGCCGACCGGGCCCTCGCGCCAGCGCTGCACGAGCTTATGCAGCGTGTCGATCTCCTCGCGGCGGATCAGCACGTGGAGCCCGTCGCCGGCCTCGACGCGCGTCGAGCCGCGCGGCGGGATCGCCTGGCCGCCACGGACGATCACGTTGACGACGGCGGCGCGCGGGAGGCCGAGGTCGCGGATGCGGTGCCCGACGACCGCGTCGCCTGGCGCGACCTCCACCTCGACGGCGTCGGCGCCGAGCTGGCGGATCGTGCCGGTCTCCGTCAGCCCGCTCGAGCGCAGCGGCACCGGCGCCGTGACGCCGAGCCGGCGCGCAACCGGCTCGAACGTCGCGCCCTGCAGCAGCGTCGACAGCAGCACCGCGAAGAAGACGATGTCGAAGAACTCGACGCTGTGGGGTACCCCCGCGATCACCGGGAAGGTCGCCAGCACGACCGGCACCGCCCCGCGCAGACCCGCCCAGCCGAGCACGACGCGGTCGGCGACGCTGAAGTTGCCGAAGGAGGAGGCGAAGACCGCGACCGGTCGTGCGAGCAGCACGAGCACGAGCGCCAGCACGGTCCCCTCGATGGCGACGTCCCCGAGCCGGCTCGGGAACACGAGCAGGCCGAGCACGAGGAACATCGAGAGCTGCGCGACCCACGCCATCCCCTGGTGGAACGCGGTGATCGTCTGCTTCGCCGGGATCGGCGCACTGCCGAGGGCGAGCCCGGCGAGATAGACGGCGAGGAACCCGGAGCCGTGCAGCGCGTCGGCGGTGCCGAACGCGAGCGCCGCCGTCGCGATCGAGGCGACCGGGTAGAGGCCGGGCGTCGGCAGCGGCAGACGCTGGAACGCCTGCACCGCCAGCAGACCCACGACGAGCCCGGCCGCGCCGCCGATCCCCAGCTCGCGCAGGAGCAGCAGCAGCATGTCGTCAACGCCGTAGTCGGGCAGCTGGATCCAGTCGATGAACCCGACCACGAGCAGCACCGCGACGGGGTCGTTCATGCCCGCCTCGCCCTCCAGCGTGCGCGCCAGCTTGCGCTTCAGCGCCGAGCCGCGCAGCAGCCCGAAGATCGCCGCGCCGTCAGTCGAGGCGATGATCGAGCCGAGCAGCAGCCCCTCCAGCAGCGAGAAGTCGAACAGCCACGTGGCGGCGAGTCCGCAGATGCCGGCGGTGATCAGCGTGCCCAGCAGCGCAAGGCTCAGCGACGGCACCAGCACCGGGCGGATCTCGCCCCAACCCGCCATCAGGCCGCCCTCGAAGAGGATCAGCGCGAGCGCCACGATCCCGATGTCGCGGGCGCGCACGTAGTTGGAGAAGTCGATCCAGCCGATCCCGTCCGTGCCGAGCGCCATCCCGACGCCCAGGAACAGCACGAGGCTGGGCAGGCGCAGGCGCCCGGCGAGCAGGGACGCGGCCAGACCGGCGGTCAGCAGCGCACCTGCGATGAGAACGAGATGACCGTCCGCCATGGCCGAACAATGTCAGGCACGGCAGCGCGACGCCGCTACGCTGCGGCGCGTGCCGCCACGACCGAGCCCACCACGCCCGCCGACGGATCTCGCGGAGTGCCTGCGCGACATCGCGATCGACGCCGAGCGACTGCGCGAGGATGGGCTCCGCAACGTCGTGCTGACGGACTGCGACTTCGCCAACGTCCGCGGCGTCCGCGTGCTGGTCGAGCGCGCGACGCTGCACGGCTGCCGCATGACAGGGATGCAGCTCGCCGAGTCGACGATCCGCGACGCGGTGCTCGAAGGCTGCCGCATCGACCTCGCGGCATTCCGCATGACGCGCTTCGAGCGCGTCATCCTGCGCGACTGCGTCCTGCGCGAGGCCGACTTCGCCGAGGCGCAGCTCAGCTCGGTCGTGCTGGAGCGCTGCGACCTCGCCGGCGTGGACCTCTCACACGCGACGTTCGCGCGCTCCGAGCTGCACGGCTGCCGCGTCGACGGCCTGATCGCCGCCGAGCGCCTGCGCGGCGTCGCGATGTCGTGGCCCGACATCGTCGCGCTCGCACCGGAGCTCGCGGCGGCGGTGGGGATTGGGGTGTTGGAGGAGGAGTGAGCCGGCTGTTGTGGCGCTCAGCTCCGTACGGGCGCCGGCGCGCGTGGCGTGTGCCGAACAGCGGCCGCGAGGGGGAGGGGCTGTGGCCCCGGCGCCACGGGTTGGGTACTGATCCGTGACACACCACGGGTCGTTCTCCACAAAGCCTCGCACCGGTTTTTGAGGACCGGGGATCTGAGTCCGCTATGCGGACCCTAAATCCCGCTCCTCAATTACACACCACATCCAACTGGCAGCCAACTGCCCCTGGTTCTGCCAATGCGGCCGGCACACCAGACCCCCTCCCTCCCCAGCAAGCCGTACACCCACGACAGCGCTACTGCCACTCCACACGGAGCCCCACCTACCCCGGCAGCCCCTGCTCCAGCGCACCCTTCACGCTCGCATCGAGCGCATTGATGCGCGCCAACGCCAGCGCCTCCGCCGAGCCGAACCTCCGTCCGGGCGCCGCGTCCGGCCCGTGATGGCAAAGCACGCAGTGCAGCAGCGCCAGCCGCCGCGCCTCCGTCAGCTCCGGGATCCGCGCCATCCGTTCCTCCAGCATCCGCTGGCCGATCTGCACGTGGCCGAGGAGCCGCCCCTCCTCGCTGATGCCGAACTCGGCGCCGTACGTGAACTCGCGCGTCTTGCCCAGGTCGTGCACGAGCGCGGCGGTGATCAGCAGGTCGGAGTCGAGCTTGACGTGCAGCAGGCACGTCTCCTGCGCGAGCGTCCCGACGGCGACCGTGTGCTCCAGCAGGCCGCCGAGGTAGGCGTGGTGGCCGGCGCGCGTGCACGGTGCGCGCCGCCAGGACGCCCGCAGCTCGTCGTCGCCGATGAGCGTTGTCAGCAGCGCTTTGTAGCCGGGGTCATAGACCTCGCGCGCCAGGTGCTCCAGGAAGCCGTCGAGCTCCTCCATGTCGCGGAAGGCGCTCGGCAGGAACGACGCCGGATCGACCTGCGCCGCGTCGGCGCGCGCGATCGCGCGCACGTCGATCTGCAGCTCGTCGCGGAAGCGCTCGACACGGCCCGCGACCCGCACGAGGTCTCCGCGCTCGAAGCGCCCGGCGAGCAGGTCGGCGTCGCGGAACGCGCGTGCCTGCACGGTGCCGGTGCGGTCGCGCAGCTCGATCGCCAGATAGGGGGTCCCCGCCTTGCTGGTGAGGCGGTCCTTGCGCGTGCACGCGAAGACGCTGTCGACGTCTTCGGCTGGGCGCAGCGCGCTGACCGTGGGAGGAGAGCTCACAACCCCATGATGTACGGTGAGGCGGATGCAGCTGTTGCAGTGGGAACGCCGACCCGACGGGCTCAGGGCCCCGGCGGTCGTCTGCGCGTTCAAGGGCTGGAACGACGCCGGCGACGCCGCTTCGACGGCGCTGCAGTTCGTCGGCACCGCGCTCGGCGCCAAGCGCTTCGCGACGATCGACCCGGAGGAGTTCTACGACTTCCAGGCGACCCGTCCGCAGGTTTCGTTGGTCGACGGCGGCGTGCGCGAGATCACCTGGCCGGTCGTCGAGATATTCGAAGCCCGCGTGCCACGCGCCCCACGCGACCTGATCCTCGTGACCGGCCACGAGCCCTCGATGCGCTGGCGCACGTTCTCCAACTGATGCTCGACCTGACCGAGGCGCTCGGCGCGCAGCTGTTCGTCTCGCTCGGCGCGCTGCTCGCGGACGTCGCGCACACGCGTCCGATCGCGATCACCGGGATTGCGTCAGATCCAACACTCGTCCAGCGCCTCGACCTGCTGTCGTCCTCCTACGAGGGCCCGACCGGCATTGTCGGTGTGCTCCAGGCCGCGTGCGCGAAGGCCGGCTTGCCCGCGGCGAGCCTGTGGGCCGCCGTCCCGCACTACATCGCCTCCGCGCCGAACCCGAAGGCCGCGCTCGCGCTCGTGCGCAAGCTCGAAGGCCTCGTGGGCGTGTCGGTCGACGCCTCCGAGCTCGAAAAGGGCGCGGCGGACTACGAGCGCCAGGTCGATCTGGCCGTCCAGAGCGACCCCGACGTGCAGGCGTTCGTCGAGCGGCTGGAGAGAGCCGCCGACGACGAGGGCGAGCCGGTCGACCCGCGCGACCTGCCCTCAGGCGACCGCATCGCGTCGGAGTTCATGCGGTTCCTGAAGCAGCGGGGCGGGGACTCGGCGGATTGACCGGTGGCGCTCCGCTCGGGGCGTGATCGTGGGCTGTGCGTTCGCTGATTGGCTGGGGAGGGGGGCGGTGGTGTACGTGACGTTCGTGCGTGCCTTTCGGCCGCTGCATGCTTCAAGCCGCTCGGTTCCCACACCGGTTTTTGAGGAGCGGCAGTTTGGAGCCCTTGAGGGCGCCAAACGTACACACGTAGATCCGGTGCAAGCGATGAGTGTGCAAGCCGGCCCGCGCACCAGGTCCGCTCACCCCTCTCCCAAGCCAGCAGTTCGGCGGACGTAACGCGCATCCGCAACGCGGGAACGGAGCGCCGAGAGCGCTAGCGCTCCGCCGCGGGGCAGACGAGCCGGTAGTCGCAGATCGCGCAGGCCTCGTAACGACGGCGTCGGCTCGAAGCCCTGCGAGAGGATCCCCTCCGCCACCTCCGTCGCGACCTCCTCGATCCAGTCGCGGTCGGCGGCGTCGCGCTCGACGGGGACCTTGGCGTCGTCGAGCACGTAGTAGTAGGCGCCGCGGGCGGCGTCGAGCTGCCAGGCCTCGCGTGCGGCGACGGCGTAGAGCGAGAGCTGGACGTCCTGCTCGAGCTGGCTGGCGGTCTTCGGCGGCCCGGTCTTGTAGTCGATCAGCTCCCAGCCGCCCTCGGGCAGCTTGTCGACGCGGTCGACGCGGCCGCGCAGCACGTGCGGGCCGATCTGGAAGGAGAAGGAGCGCTCGAAGAAGGTCGGCTCGGCGGGCTCCTCCTGGAAGCGCTCGTGGTAGCGGGTCAGCGCCGCGGTCGCCTTGCCGCGCAGCTGGATCTCCTGCTCGGAGCCGCCGAAGCCGCCGCGGCGCCAGCCGGCCTCGAGCAGGCCGAGCATCTCGTCGAGCGTAGCGCGGCGTCGCTCGGACCGGCATCGGCGTGGAAGCGCTCCAGCACCTGGTGGACGAGGATCCCGAAGCGCTGGTTGAGCGTCGGCTCCTGCGGGATCCGGAAGACGCGCGCGAACTTGTACTTCAGCGGGCACGTCCGGTAGGTGTCGATGTCGGAGGCCGACAGCACGAGCCCGTCGCCGCGGCGCGGCAGGAACGGCTCCAGCGTCGGCTCCTCGCGCGCGGCGATCGCCGGCGGCGCGGCGGCGGTCGTCGCCGTCGGCGTCGAGCAGGTACTCGTCGAGCGTCGAGGCTGAGAAGATCTCGCGCTGCTCGGGTGCGAGCGCCTGCGCGATGCGCGCGTTGACCTCCTGCAAGCGCCTCGGCGATCGGCTGGTCCTCGGCGCGCTCGATCAGCGCCGCCAGCTTGACGACTCGAGGTAGCGCACGACCGCGTGTGAGATGTCGAGGTCGGTGTCGAAGCGCAGCTCGCCGATCCGCGTGCCGGTGCGCTTGATCGTCTCCAGCAGCTCGTCGCGCAGGATCCGGTACGTCGAGTGCAGCGACTCGGCCGGACCGAACAGCTCCTCGGCGCGTTCCTCCCACTCCGTCCCGAGCGCGGCGCGCGCCTCCTCCGCGAACGGCGAGGGCGGCTGCGCGGCGCCGCGGTCGCTGGCCTGCGGGTGCACGAGCACGAGCCGGCCGCGCGTGCGCGTCATCGCGACGTGCAGCAGCCGTCGCATCTCCGCGACGTGTGCGGCGAGGTCGTCCTCCGGCAGCGTCTCCTTCATCAGCGCCGGCGCGATCGGCTCGAGCGTGCGCGTGTGGCGCGCCCGGCATCCGTGCGGCATGCAGCCCAGCACGTAGACGTGATCGAACTCCAGCCCCGCGGCGGCCCGCATCGAGAGCACCTGCACGCCGATCGCCGCCGCCGGGCGGCGGCTCCTCCTCCTCGCGCAGGCCGGCCTCCGCGGCGGCGGCGATCGAGCGCGCGAACTCGCGCGGCGTCGCCTGCGGCTGGCGCTGCACGAACGCGGACGCCAGCTCGCCGAAGCGCGCGAGGCCGCGCAGCCGCTCGACGACCTCGGCCTGCGCGGTGAAGAGCTGCTGGCGACGCAACCCCAGTCGCTCGATCAGGCGGTGGACGAAGAGGTCGGGGCGCATCGTGTCGAGCGCTGCGACGGCGGAGCGATGCACCGTCAGGAACATGCGGATGCGGTCGCGTGCCTCCGGTGGGATCTGCGGCGACTCGAGCGCGGCCGCGAGCGCGCCGACCATGTCGAGCTTGCGCCGCCGTGCGATCTGCGTGCAGCGCGCGAGGTCGACGGAGCGCAGCTCGATCGGCGGCCGCGCCAGCGCGCGCACGACGGCGGGCGCGTCGGCCGGGTCGATCAGCAGCCGCAGCCAGGCGAGCAGGTCGCGCACCTCGGCGCGCTGGAAGAAGGCCGCGTCGCCGACGAGCCGGTGCGGTACCGCACGCTCCTCCAACGCGACGGCGACGGACTGGCCCTCGCGAGCGATCGAGCGCACGAGCACGGCGATCCGCTCCGGCGCTACGCCCTCGCGGCCGATCAGCCGCTCGACGTCGGCGGCGACGCTCTGCGCCTGCGCGCGCTCGTTCGCGGCGCGCCAGAAGGCGACCTCGCCGGCCGGGCGCGTCTGCTCCCGCGCGTCGAGCCGCTTCTCGATCCGGTCCTCCAGCGGCGCGACGACGGCGTGCGCGGCGTCGAGCACACGCTGTGGGCAGCGGAAGCTGTGCTCCAGGCGCACGACGGTCGCGTCCGGCAGCTCTTCCTGGAAGTCGCGCAGGTTCTTCGCCGCAGCGGCGCGGAAGCGCTCGATCGCCTGGTCGTCGTCGCCGGCCGCGACGAGGTTGCCGTGCTCGGCCGCCAGCAGCCGCAGCAGCAGCCCGTGGGCGAAGTTCGGCTCCTGCACGTCGTCGACCAGCAGGTGGCGGTAGCGCTCCGCCATGCGGGCGCGCACGTGCGGATGCTCGCGCAGCAGCGCGCAGCGCGCCGATCACGAGGTCGCCGCTGTCGAGCGCGCCGGCCTCGGCCAGCATGCGGTCGTGCGCGCGGTAGATCTCGGCGAACTCGCGCTCGCGGGCGGCCTCGGCGCGGGCCGCGTCGTCGCCCTCCTCGCCGAGCGAGTCGGCCCACTGCGCGTAGTCCTCCGGGCCGATCAGCTCGTCCTTGAGACGGTCGATGCGGCGCAGGAAGCCGGTCAGCAGCGCCGCCGGGCTGCCGCGGAAGTCGTGGCGGCGGATCGTCAGCTCGTCGATCCGCTCCAGCAGCATCGCGAGCCGGTCGGCGCGCCCGACGGCGACCGCGAAGGGGTCGCTGCCGCCCTCGCGCGCCTGCTCGCGCAGCAGCCGCGCGCAGAACGCATGGACCGTCGTGACGGCAAGCTCCTCGTAGGGCCGCGCGATCGCGTGCTCGACGTCGCGCCGCAGCGCGTCGGCCGCGCGCTCGGAGCGCGCGAAGCGCGAGGATCGCCTCCGGCGCCTCGCCCTGCTCGACGAGCCAGGCGAAGCGCGCGACGAGCGTGCGCGTCTTGCCGCTGCCGGCGCCGCCGACGAGGAGCAGCGGCCCTGCAGCGTGGGAGGCCGCGGCGCGCTGCGCGGGGGAGAGGCCGTCGAGGGCGGCGGGCACCCTGCAAGGATATGCCGCGGATGCAGCCCACCGGTACGGCGCTCGACGCAGACTGGCTCGGCGCCTGTCGCGGCGCCGTCGAAGGCCTGCGCGAGGTGCTGCGCGCGCACGCCGACACGCGCGAGCGCGCGGTCGAGACGGGCCGCGGCGAGGGCGGCGATCGCACGCTCGTGATCGACGCAGGCCGCCGAGTACGGCCGTCTTCGCGCAGCTCGACGCGCTGCACGCCGCCGGGCACCGCTTCACCGCGATCTCCGAGGAGCGCGGCGTCGTCGACTACGGCGGAGGGTCCGTGGACGATCCGCGTCGTGATCGACCCGATCGACGGCTCGCTCAACGCGAAGCGCCTGATGCCGCACTACGCGCTGTCGGTCGCGGTCGCCGACGGGCCGACGATGGCGGACGTCGCGTTCGGCTTCGTGCTACGACTTCGGCGCCGCACGAGGAGTGGACCGCGGTGCGCGGCGAGGGCGCGCTGCTCGACGGCGTCCCGCTCGACCCGACGCTGCCGGAGCGGCGTGCGAGCGACGGCCGGCTGGAGCTGCTGGGGATCGAGCAGGCCGATCCGCGCCACGTCGCCGCCTCGATGGAGGGGCTGCAGGCGGCGACGCGGCGGCTGCGCGTGATCGGCGCGATCGCCGTCTCGCTCTGCCAGGTCGCGGCGGCGCGGCTCGACGGGCTCGTCTCGCTGCGCAACTGCCGCGCGGTCGACGCCGCTGCGGGCCAGCTGATCGTGCGCGAGGCGGGCGGCCACGTGGCCTTCCCACGCTGCGACGAGCCGCTCGCCGCTCCGCTCGACGTCGCCGCGCGCTCGCCGGTCGTGGCGGCGCGCTCGGCCGAGACGCTCGCGCAGCTCGCAACGATCCCCGTCTGACATCCGCGGCGCCGATCGGCCGAGCCGCGGCGTGCGCCGCTGCCATGATGGGTGGGGATGATCGACTGGCCACTCGCCACACGCTTCGCCGGCCTCGTCGCCGGCCGGCCGACGGCGCAGTCGCCGCGCGGCGACCTGCAGGCGCTGGCGGACCAGAGCGAGCGGGAGGTCGTCGCGTACACCGGGCTCGTCCCGCTCACGCCCGATCCCGCCCGCCGAGGGGATCGGGCGCGGCGAGTGGATCGACGCCAACGTCGGGGCGATGCGGCGCGCTGCTGGACCCGGCGCTCGACCAGTTCGGCTCCAAGCTCGGCCCGGCGAAGCAAGCGGTGCGGCTCGGCGCCGGCGTCGTGCTGACGGCGAGGTCGGCGTGATCCTCGGCTTTCTCGCGCAGCGCGTGCTCGGTCAGTACGACCTCGTGCTGCTTGACGCGGCGCCGACGACCACCCGCCGCGGCTGCTGTTCGTGCTGCCGAACCTCGGCGGCGCGGTCAATGCGTTCGGCGCCGACGAGCACGAGTTCATGTTGTGGGTGGCGCTGCACGAGGTCACGCACGCCGTGCAGTTCGCGCGGCGTGCCGTGGCTGCAGCCGCACCTCGGCGGGATGGTGCGCGAGCTGCTGTCGAGCGCGGAGCTGCGGATCGACGCCTCGCGCGCGCTGCGGATGCCGCGCGCCGACGACCTCAAGCGGCTCGTCGACGGCCGTGCGCGCCGGCGACGTCTTCTCGCTCGTTGCCAGCGAGCGCGAGCGCGCCACGCTCGACCGCATGCAGGCCACGATGGCGGTGCTGGAGGGCTACGCCGAGCATGTGATGGACGCCGTCGGCGCGCCACTGTTGCCGTCGTTGCCGAAGCTGCGTGCCGCGCTCGACGCGCGCCGTCGCTCGCAATCCGCGCCCGCTCGGCTGCTGCAGCGCCTGCTGGGCCTGGAGATGAAGCTGCGCCAGTACGAGCAGGGCAAGCGCTTCTGCGACGCGGTTGTGCGCGAGGGCGGCATCGAGGCGCTGAACCGCGTGTGGCAGAGCCCGGAGTCGCTGCCGACGCTCACCGAGCTCGACCATCCGTCCAGCTGGGTCAGGCGAACGGCTGTTCCGCCGCTGCTGAGTGCATAGCCCGCTCTTTACGGGTTTTTCACGCCAAAACGCAGATGTTCTGTAACCCTGCGGCCGGGGCAGGGTACAAACAGGTGTTCGCTCCCGTGCCCGAGCATGGGACGCCTCAGCACTAAGATCTCGGCCATCGAAGGAGCCCGACGACACATGGCAACAACCGACACCGCCACGACTACACCCAAGCGCAAGCCGGCTGCAAAGCGCAAGCCCGCGACGGCCGCCAAGGCCAAGCAGGCGACGCGCACGACCGCGCGCAGCACCGCCGCCAGCTCGACGCAGCCGGCCACGCGCGTCGCTGCGGTCCAGCAGATCGCGCAGCGCGCCGTGCTGATCCCCGTCGGCGCCGCACTCGAGGCGCGCGACCGCGTCGCCACGACGGTCACCGACCTCGTCGCTCCGATCCGCTCGCGCAGCGCCCTCGAGCACCAGTTGACCCGCTTCGAGCGCCGCGGCGGCAAGGCCCGCACGCAGCTTGAGCGCGAGGTCCGCAAGACCCGCACCCGCCTTGAGCGCGAGAGCCGTCAGGCCCGTCGCGGACTTCAGCATCGCCGCACGCAGGCGAGAAGGACTCTCGGCTCCAACGTCGAAGTCGTCACCGACCGCGTCGAGAACGTGGTTCAGAATGGGGTCAACGCGGGCATCAAGCTCGTCAGCGGGGCTCAGGACCGCATCGCGAAGGTAGCCTGAGTATCTGAAGCTTCCCCCGGAACGGCGTACTGCGGAGGGCGCCACGACCGGGAAGGGTTCGCCGGCTCATATCCCTGCTGGCGAATGACGCACCCTCTCCTCCCTCAACCGCCGGGGCGTCCTTTGGGGCGTCCCGTCGGTCTTTAAGGCCCGGCTGCCACAATGGGGCACATGCCCACCCAAGACCAGATTCGTGAGGCGCTGCGCGCCGTCATCGACCCAGAGCTGCGTCAGGACATCGTGACGCTTGAGATGGTCCGCTCCATCGACGTCCACGAGAATGGCGTCGTCGATGTCATGGTGTCGCTCACGACGCCTGGCTGCCCGATCCGCAGCACGTTCCAGAGCGGCGTATCGAATGCCGTGCGCGCGCTGGAGGGCGTCACTGGCGTGAACGTCAGCTTTGACGTGCTGAGCGCGGATGAGAAGGGCGCGTTGCAGAAGAAGCTTGGGCGCGGGTCGCTGCCGGAGGGCTCGTTGGCGCAGGTGGCGAACGTGATCTGCGTGGGCTCGGGCAAGGGCGGCGTGGGCAAGTCGTCGGTCACGGCAAACCTGGCGGCGGCTCTGAGCGCCGAGGGCAAGCGCGTGGGCGTGCTCGATGCGGACGTGTGGGGCTACTCCCAGCCGCGCATGTTCGGGCTCGGGTCGCAGCGGCCGAAGGTCAACGGCGAGCGGAAGATCGTCCCGCCGCTGGCGCACGACGGCATCAAGGTGATGTCGATCGGCTTCTTCGTCGAGGAGGATGCGGCCGTCGTCTGGCGTGGGCCGATGCTGCACAAGGCCTTGACGCAGTTCCTCGAGGACGTCGACTGGGGCGAGCTCGACTACCTGCTGGTCGACCTGCCGCCCGGCACCGGCGACGTCTCGATGACGCTCGCGCAGCTGCTGCCGCAGGCGCAGTTCCTGATCGTCACCACGCCACAGCCGGTCGCCCAAAAAGTCGCCCGTCGCTCCGCCGAGATGGCCGACAAGGTGAAGCTCGAGATCTGCGGCGTCGTCGAGAACATGTCCGGCTTCGTCACCCCGGCCGGCGAGCGCTTCGCGATCTTCGGCGAAGGCGGCGGCCAACTGCTCGCCGACGAGCTCGACGTCCCCTTGCTCGGCACCGTCCCGCTCACCATGCCGCTCCGCGAGCAGGCCGACGCCGGCACCCCCCTCGTCGCCGCCAACCCCGACGACCCCGCCGCCCAGGCGATCCGTCAGGTCGCGCGAGGCCTCATCGCCCTCACGCCCGTCGAGCTGCCGGTGCTTGCGGCCGCGGCGCCCACACTGAACGTCATGCCTCCCGCGCCGCAGAAGGCGGCAGGCATGTCACTTCCGATGGCTTGAAGCACGACTCCGCCCTCAGGACTTCCCCGCGTAGTACTGGAGGTTGATCTCCGTGTACTTCGTCCACTCCTCCGGGAGCTGGTCCTCGGCGAAGCAGGCGTCGACCGGGCAGGCCTCGACGCAGGCGTCGCAGTCGATGCACTCCTCCGGATCGATGTAGAGCATCTCGACCTTGTCGTAGTCGGGCTCGTCGGGTGTCGGATGGATGCAGTCGACGGGGCAGACCTCGACGCAGGAGTTGTCCTTTGTGCCGATGCAGGGCTCTGCGATGACGTAGGCCATGGATCTCGTTTCCTTGATGCCGTGTGCGGGGACCGGGGTCGGATTGTACGAAGCCGGCTCCCCTTCACGCGCCTACGCTGCCGCCGCGACCTCCGGGCGGCGGTCGGCCCACGGGCGCGCGGCCTCGAGCTGGGTGGCGAGCGAGAGCAGCGTCGCCTCGTCGGCTGGGCGGCCGAAGAAGTGGACGCCGACGGGCAGGCCGTCCTCGCCGTGCGCGATCGGCACGGAGATCGCCGGTTGGCCGGTTGCGTTGGCGATCGCGGTGAAGGGCGTGAACTCGCCGGAGCGCTTGAACGTCGCGGCAGGGTCGTCGTTGTTGCCGTTCAGCTCGCCGATCGGCACGGGCCGCAGCGCGAGCGACGGGGTGAGGACAGCATCGTAGGCCGAGGTGGCCGTGACGAAGACACGCGCGAGCGCCTGCAGCTGCGATTGGGCAGCGAGGAAGTGCGCGGCGCCGAGCTTGCTCGCGCGCTCCCACAGGTACCAGCTCAGCTTCTCCATGTCGGCGGCCTGCGGGTCGCGGCCGGCGATCGTCGCCGCGAACACGATCGTGGAGGCGACGGCGGGTCCGAATGCGGCCGAGAACAGCTCGAAGACGCCGGGGATCGCCCAGGGGGCGTCGATCTCCTCGACCTCATGGCCGAGCTGCTCCAGCAGCGCGGCGGTGTCGCGGGTCGCCTGCTCGGCGATCGGATCGATCGCGATGTCGGTGAGCGGCGGGACGAGCGTCATGCCGATCCGCAGCTTGCCGGGCTCGCGGGCGGCGGCGACGGCGAACGGTTCTGCCGGCGGCGCCGCCCATGTCGCGTCGCCCGGCTCCGGGCCGGCGAGCAGGTCGAGCAGCGCGGCCGTCTCGGCGACGGTGCGGCTGAGGACGCCGTCGGCGACGAGGAAGGAGTCGCCCAGCGAAGGTGCCAGCGAGACGCGTCCGCGTGCCGGCTTGAGGCCGACGAGGCCGCAGCACGCGGCGGGGATGCGGATCGAGCCGCCGCCGTCGTTGCCGTGCGCGATCGGGACCATGCCGGCGGCGACGGCGGCCGCGGCGCCGCCGGAGGAGCCGCCGGGCGTGCGGGTGAGGTCCCACGGGTTGCGCGTCGGGCCGTTGCGGCGTGACTCGGTCGACGGCAGGATCCCGTACTCCGGCAGCGCCGTCTTCCCGACGATCACGAAGCCCGCGGCGCGCAGGCGGCCGACGAAGGCGGCGTCGAACGGGGCGGTGAAGTCGCCGAAGAGGTCCGCGCCGAACGTGATCGGCATGCCCTCGACGGGCTGATTGTCCTTGATCGCGATTGGGACGCCGGCGAACGGGCGTGGGTCATCGCGGCCGATCGTCTCGGCGGTCGTCAGCGCACGGTCGGCGTCGACGTGTACGAAGGCGTTGATGCGGCCGTCGAGCGCCTCGATTCGTTCGAGCGAGGCGGACACGAGCTCGCGGGAGGAGATCTCGCCGGAGCGGACGAGCGCGGCGAGCTCGCTCACGGGGCGGTAGAGCAGGTCGTGCACTGGGTCTCCTCCGGCTTCGGGATCCTGGCTGTACGGCCAATCCTAGGGCCTGCGCTGCGTCGGCGTGACGGTCCGGCGCGTCCTCCCACGACAGATCGTGGCAATCTGAGTCGCCACCGAACGACGCAAATTGGAGCACGACATGAGCGCCACTACCACTGACGTGCAGTCCGGCCTCGAGGGTGTCGTCGCCTTCGCCACCGAGATCGCCGAGCCCGATCGGGCGGGCGGTGCACTGCGCTATCGCGGCGTCGACATCGAGGACCTGGTGGGTGCGGTGCCGTTTGAGCGGGTCTGGGGCTTGCTGGTCGACGGCTCCTACGAGCCCGGCCTGCCGCCGGCCGAGCCGCATGCGCTGTCGGTGCGCTCGGGCGACGCGCGCGTGGACGTGCAGTCGGCGCTGGCGATGTTGGCGCCCGAGTGGGGCTTCGGCCAGTTGATCGACATCTCCGAGGAGGAGGCGCGCGACCAGCTCGCGCGCGCCTCGGTGATGGCGCTCTCGTTCGTCGCGCAGTCGGCGCGCGGCAGCGGGCAGCCGCCGGTGCCGCAGGCCGAGGTCGACAAGGCGACCTCGATCCCCGAGCGCTTCCTGATGCGCTGGCGCGGCGAGATTGACCCGAAGCACGCGAAGGCGATCGACGCCTACTGGATCTCCGCCGCCGAGCACGGCATGAACGCCTCGACGTTCGCGGCGCGCGTGATCGCCTCGACCGGCGCCGACGTCGCCGCCGCACTGTCGGGCGCCGTCGGCGCGCTGTCCGGCCCCCTGCATGGCGGCGCGCCCTCGCGCGTGCTGAAGATGCTGGAGGAGGTCGAGCAGCTCGGCGACGCCGATGCCTGGGTCAAGCAGGCGCTCGACCGCGGCGATCGGCTGATGGGCTTCGGCCACCGCGTCTACCGCGCTGAGGATCCGCGCGCCCGCGTCCTGCGCCGCACCGCGCGCGAGCTCGGCTCCGCCCGCGTCGAGGTCGCCGAAGCGCTCGAGCAGGCCGCCCTCGCCGAGCTCCACGCCCGCAAGCCCGACCGCGTCCTCGCTACCAACGTCGAGTTCTGGTCCGCCGTCGTGCTCGACTTCGCCGAGGTCCCACCCGACCTCTTCACGCCGCTCTTCACCTGCGCCCGCACCGCCGGCTGGTCCGCCCACATCCTCGAGCAGAAGCGCGAGGGCCGGTTGATCCGGCCGACTGCCAAGTACGTCGGGCCGGGGCCGCGGGGGCGGGACGCGGTGTAGCTTGCGGCTCGGCGGGGCCGGTGTCCCTCATCGCCCGCTGGGTCTCGGCGTTAACTGCTTGCTGGGGAGGGAGGGGTTGCCCGCGACGTGCGTGCGCTCCTCCGGCCGGACATGCAACTCCAACCGTGGATTGCCCACACCGGTTTTTGAGGAGGTGCAAGTTAGGGCCCTATAGGGGCGCTAACTTTCCGCACGTAGATCCGGTGCAAGGGTTCGTGTGGGATCTGGCCCGCTGGGATGAGCGCGCGTCCGCCGGTACCTCACCCGCTCCCCTCCCCAGCAGGCAGTTAACGTCAGCGCCCTGCTCACCACGAAAGCCGCCCACCCGGCTGGCGCACGGCATGCCCCAGAAAAGGCGAAGGCCCGGTGAGGGGGATCACCGAGCCTTCGCGAGGGGGGAACGTCAGCATCCGCCATCCGGCGGACGGAACTTCGTTACATCATCCCGCCCATGCCGCCCATGTCGGGCATGCCGCCGCCACCGCCGCCATCGCTCTTGTCCGGCACCTCGGCGACGATCGCCTCGGTCGTGAGGATGTTCTTGGCGATCGAGGCCGCGTTCTGGAGCGCGGACCGCGTGACCATGGCCGGGTCGATGACGCCGGCCGCGACGAGATCGACGATCTCGTTCGTGGCGGCGTTGAGGCCCTGGCCCTTCTTGGCCTTGCGCACGTCGTTGACCACGACGGAGCCCTCGAGGCCCGCGTTGTGCGAGATCTGACGGAGCGGCTCCTCGAGCGCACGCAGGATGATCCGCGCGCCCGTCTTCTCGTCGTCGATCTCGATGTCGTCGAGCGTGATCGCGTCGGCGGCCTGCAGCAGTGCGACGCCGCCGCCGGGCACGATGCCCTCCTCGAGCGCTGCGCGGGTCGCCTGAAGGGCGTCCTCGACGCGGTGCTTCTTCTCCTTCATCTCCGTCTCAGTCGCGGCGCCGACCTTCACGACGGCAACGCCGCCGGAGAGCTTGGCGAGGCGCTCCTGGAGCTTCTCGCGATCGAAGTCGGAGTCGGTGTTCTCGACCTCGGCCTTGATCTGCTTGATGCGACCCTTGATGCCGTCGCTGTCACCAGCACCGTCGATGATCGTCGAGTTGTCCTTCGCCACGACGACGCGACGGGCGCGACCGAGCTGCGAGACCTGCGTGTTCTCGAGCTTGAGACCCATCTCCTCGGTGATGACCTCGCCGCCCGTGAGGATCGCGATGTCCTCGAGCATGCGCTTGCGGCGGTCGCCGAAGCCCGGCGCCTTGACGGCAACGCCGGTGAAGGTGCCGCGCAGCTTGTTCACGACGAGCGTCGCGAGGGCCTCGCCCTCGACGTCCTCGGCGATGATCAGGAGCGGCTTGCCCGACTGGATGACGGCCTCGAGGATCGGGAGGATGTCCCGGACGGAGCCGATCTTCTGGTTCGCGATGAGGATGTACGGATCCTCGAGCACGGCCTCCATGCGGTCCTGGTCGGTGACCATGTAGGGCGAGATGTAGCCCTTGTCGAACTGCATGCCCTCGGTGAACTCGAGGTCCATGCCGAACGTCTGGCCCTCCTCGACGTTCACGACGCCGTCCTTGCCGACCTTCTCGATCGCGTCGGCGATGACGTCGCCGATCTCCTCGTCGCCGGCTGAGATCGTCGCAACGCGCGAGATCTGGTCCTTGCCGCTGATCTCCTTCGACTGCTTGCCGATGGAGGCGACGACCTGGTCGACCGCGCGCTCGATGCCGCGCTTGAGCGCGAGCGGGTTGGCACCGGCCGCGACGTTCTTGAGGCCCTCGCGGACGATCGCCTGCGCGAGCACCGTGGCGGTCGTGGTGCCGTCGCCGGCGATGTCGTTGGTCGCCGTGGCGACCTCGCGGACGAGCTGCGCGCCCTGGTTCTGGAAGACGTCCTCGACTTCGATCTCACGCGCGATGGTGACACCGTCGTTCGTGATCGTCGGGGCGCCGAACTTCTTGTCGAGGACGACGTAGCGGCCCTTCGGACCGAGCGTCACCTTGACGGCGTTGGCGACAGCGTCGACGCCGGCCTCGAGGGCCTTGCGTGCCTCCGCGTCGTACTTGATCTCCTTGTGAGCCATGTGAGTTCTGTTCTCCTGAAGTCCGCTAGGAAGTGACGATGGCGAGGACGTCGGACTCGCGCAGGACCAGCAGGTCCTCGCCGTCGACCTTGATCTCGGTGCCGCCGTACTTGCTGTAGAGGACCTCGTCGTCAACGCTGACGTCGAGGGGCACGCGCTTCTCCCCGTCCTCGTCCCACTTGCCGTCGCCGACGGCGATGACCTTGCCCTTCTGCGGCTTCTCCTTGGCCGTGTCGGGGAGCACGAGACCGGAAGCGGTGGTCTCCTCCTCCTCGATCGCCCGCACGATCACACGATCGCCGAGTGGCTTGAGCTTCATGTGTTGCAACCTCCGGTAAAAGGGAGTGCGTATGTGTGTGTGCTTGGCACTCCACCCATGTGAGTGCCAACTGGACCGCACTATAGCTCGGCTTGGCACTCAGGTGAAGCGAGTGCCAAAACGGAGGGCTAAAGGAAGGTGAAAGCCTTCTAGTTCTGCGCGCCGCCGATGCCGTGCAGGCGGTCCCGCAGCATCGGAGGGTTGTCCAGGATCTGCGAGAAGCGGACGACAGTGACGGTGTCGTCGAGCTCGACCTTGCGGTCGTAGATCTGCTCGAGGAAGTTCATCAGGTCCTCGACGCGGCGAAACTCGGGATTGTCGTGTTCGATGTCGCGAGGGCTGAGCTCGCGGACGCGCTTGACTTCGACCGAATCGACGACCGCTTGGAAGATGCGCTCGCGCGGGGAGTGCTGGAAGCCGATCGTCACCAGCACGCACTCGTTCTTGTGGTACTTGTGCGACTTGTCGCCGAGGCGGATCGTCGCGGTCTTGCGGCCTTTCCGCAGCTGGTCGGCGAAGACGGCCGAGTAGAAGTTGAGGACGCGCACGACGGGGCGCAGACTACCGGTCGGAAGCGATCGCCGACAGGGCCCGTTCGACCATCTCGCGCTCGCCGGCGTAGCTGAGAGCGGTGGCGGCCTCCGCAAGCGGCATCCAGCGCGCCTCCTCGACCTCGTCGTCGTGGTCCTCCAGCGAGCCGGCGCGGTAGGCGAACAGGAAGAAGCGCACGCGCTTGAAGATGCGCTTGCCGTCGCGTTGGTAGAAGTAGCGCACGTCGCCGAGCTTCTCCAGCAGCTCCGTCTCGACGCCGCCCTCCTCGCGCACCTCGCGCGCGGCCGCCTCCTCCGCCGACTCGCCCGGGTCAACGTGGCCCTTCGGCAGTGCCAGCACGCGCTGGCCCTGCGCGCCCCGGCGCGTCGGCACGATCACCAGCACATCCTCGCCCTGCACGACGACGCCGCCGGCGGACAGCTCCTGCTCGCCGCGGCCGCGATGTTTCTGCTTAGAAGACGTATCGCTCAAGGGCGGAGGAGTCGTGGACGGTGAGCTTGCCGCGGCCCTGCTCGATCACGCCGGCGCGCTCCAGCACCGCCAGGAAGCGGCTGGCGGACTCGCGCGAGGAGCCGGCGAGCTTGGCGACGTCGGCCTGCGTGGCGACGACGAGCACGTCGTGGTCCCCGGCGCCTTCGGAGCGCGCCTCGCTGACGAGCTGCATCAGGACCGTCGCGACGCGGCTCTGGACGGTCTGGAAGGACTGGCTCGCGATCCGCTCGTTGGCGCCGCGCAGCCGGCTTGCGAGCGAGACGACGATGCCGACCGCGATGTCGACGTGTTCGCGCATCAGACGGCGCATGTCGGCGCCGAGGATCGCGACCGCCTCCAGCTCGTCGAGCGTCTCGATCGTCGCCGAGCGGCGCTCGTCCTGGAACATCGCCAGCTCGCCAAAGATGTCGCCGGGGCCGAAGCTCGCGAGCGCGATCGTGCGGCCGTTCGCGTGCTCGCGGATCGCGCGTGCGTGCCCGCTGCGCACGACGTAGCAGGTGTCGCTCGCGTCGCCCTCGCGGAAGACGACCTGGCCGGGCTCGTAGCGGCGCGGAACGGCGACCTCCACGACGCGTGCGAGCTCCTCGCGGCCGAGCGTCTCGAACGTCGGCACCCGTGCGAGCAGTGCAAAGGTCTCCTCGGTGCTCGTCGCCACACGCTGTGTGTATCAGACGACGCCCCGGCGACCGGGCGCAGCGGCGCTCGACGGGAGTCTCTCAGGCGGCGTCGAGCGCCTGCTCGCGCTGCCGGCGGCGCAGCGTGCGGGCGAGCGGCCAGAGGCATGCGAGCAGCAGCGCGAGCGGCAGCAGCGCGGCGGCGGTGATAACGGCGACGCCGGCGGCGACCTCCAGCACGCGGCCCGCGTCGTGGAACGCGCGGCCGACGGTGAACGGCCCGCCCGCTCCGCCGTCGGTGCGGTCGTCGGTGCGGACGCTGACCGCGACGGTGCTGTAGTCGATGCGGCGGTCGAGCCCGCGCTGGGCCCGCTCCGCCTGCGCGATCGTCTGCTCCAGCACGTCGAGCCGATAGCGCAGCCGCAGCGTCTCGTCCTCGCTGTCGGCAGCAGCCAGGGCGCGTACGACGCCCTCCCGCTCGGCACGTGCGTTCGCGAGCCGGCGGCGGATCGAGACGTATGCCTGGTTGACGTCGACCTGGTCGTCGCTGCGGGCCAGCACGTGCGCGTCCGGCAGCCGCGAGAGCGCAGCGAGCGCCTGCGACAGCCGCGCAGACGGGATTCGCAGCGCGAACTGCGCGCCGCCGCCGTCCGTGCCGCTGGCCACGCTCGACTGGTCGACGATGCCGCCGAAGCGCGCGGTCGTGGCGAGTACGCTCTGCGCGACGTCGTCGATGCGGTCCTTCGGCGCGCCGAGCTCGATGTTCGCGGAGCGCTCGATCTTGCGGCTTCCCGCGGGGTCCGCGAGCTGGCCGCTGCGGCGGAGGGCGCCGAAGGTGGCCTTGGGCGCCTGCGAGAAGCTGTCGGCGTTCGCCGAATCGACGTCTCCCGACAGGCGCTTGTCGGTTGCGGCGGACTCGGGGAAAGCCCGCTGACGCCGTCGCCGGCCCCCGTCCCGCTTGCCCGCTCGCGGGCCCCGATCGCGCCTCCCTGCACGACAGTCCCAGCGGCGTCGTCGCTCGCGGCGGACGACGGCGCGGTGGAGCCGCTGCTTCCGGAAGGCGACGTCGGCCCGCCGACGTTCAGCGCGACGACGAGCGCGACCAGCGCCACGGCGAGGGTCGTGGCGGCCGCCGGCAGGAACGGGCGCTGGAGCAACACGGCCCAGCGGCTCATCGCCTGTGGAGCGGTGGACGGCTGCGCGAAGCGCGACGCGACACGCGCGTCGAGCTCCGCGGCGAAGCGCTCGGACGGCCGCGGGCGCTCGGCGACGAGCAGCCCCGTCAGCACGGCCGTGTCCGCCTGCTCCGCGCTGATCGGCTTGCCCGCGAGGGCCGCCTCGATCGCGGCGAGCTCGTCGAGCACGGACGGTGTCAGGTCCTCGTCACGGCGTCGCATGGCAGGCCTTCCTCAGCTTGGTGATCGTGCGGTGCAGGAGCGTTCCGGCGTTCGACTCGCTGACGCCGAGCACGTGGGCGATCTCGGCGTTCGAGAGGCCGGCGTGGAACTTCATCCCGACGAGCTCGCGCTCGCGCGGAGTGAGCGTCGCGAGGGCGGCGGCGAGGGCGGCGCGCCGCAGCGCGCCCTCCTCGCCGTCCGGCTCGGCGGCCTCGCCGGCAAGGTCGGCCGGCTCGCCCGCGAGCGTCGCGTGGCGCTTGCGCCTTCGCAGCTCGTCGAGCGCCGCGTTGCGGGCGATGCCGAACAGCCAGGCGCGCTCCTCGCCGCGACGGCGGTCGAACGTGCGGCGGCGGCGGTAGGCGCGCTCGAACGCGAGCGCGGTCACGTCCTCTGCCGCGGCGGTGTCCCGCAGCAGCGTCGCGACGTAGGCGTAGACGTCGTCGCGGCTGGAGCGGTAGAGCGTCTCGAAGCGCTCCCAGCTCGTATCGAGCGCCATCGGCGTTGCGGTCATGGTTGCGTTCACGCCCTCACTACGTCGCCGCACGCGATCCATCACACGCCGCGTGCGGCGCGAGCAACCTACACGGCCGCGGGAACGGTGAAGAGGCGGGGGTCGTTCGTGATGACGCCGGTGACGCCGAGCCGCTCGAGCGCCTGGATCCGCGGTGCCTCGTCGACCGTCCAGACGTAGAGCTCGCCGCCGGCGTCGGCTATCGCGCGCACGAGGCGGGCGCTGACGAGCCGCCAGTGGACCATCAGCGCATCGCAGCGCTGCGCGCGGATCGCCGCGTGCGCCTGGCCGGGCAGCCTGCGGCGGATCACGCCGAGCGCCACGAGCGCTGGAGCGAGGTAGAGGCGCGAGGCGGTGTAGTCGCGTCGCGCGCGCGGCACCGACCAGCCGAGTCGCAGCCGCGGTTCGATCTCGCGGATGCGCGCGAGGCTCTCGGGATAGGTTGAGGAGACGAGCGAGCGCTCCACGAGGTCGTGCTCGCGCAGCGCTTCGACGACGCGCCGCTCGTAGCCGGGGATCTTCAGGTCGACGTCGAATTCGAGCCCGTCGAAGGCGGGTGAGGCGAGGTGCGCGAGGCCCTCCGCAAGTGTGAGCGGCGTCCGGCCGCCGGCGTCTGTGTAGTCGTGCGCGAGCAGCAGCGCACCGTGCTCGGCGTCGGGGCGTCCGTTGGCGCCGAGCGCGGGCAGGACGTCGAACTCGATCATGTCGACCTTGTGCGAGCGCGCGGCGTCGAAACTCGCGAGCGTGTTGCCGGGGACGATCAGGTCGGCGCCCTTGTGTCCGACGCGTCTCAGTGCTGGCATCCCGGGCACCAGTAGGTCGTGCGGTTATCGTCGCCCTGGCCGCGCGCGAGGATCCTTGTGCCACAGCGGTGGCACGGCCCTCCCGTGCGGTTGTAGACATGGCGGTCGCTCGGGTCCTTGCGCGGCGCGTCGACCGCGCGCAGCATGCGCGGGCGCACGTTGGCGATCACGCTGAGCGCCTCGGCATTGCTCACTGTCGTCAGCGGACGCCATGGGTCGAGCGCGGCGCCCCAGCAGCCCTCCGCCTTCCAGATGTTGCCGAGGCCGGCAATGATTCGCTGGTCGAGCAGTGCGTCGCCGAGCGCGCGCGTGGGGTCGTCCTCGCGCAGCCGTGTCAGGAAGCGCTCCTCGTCGAACTCCGGTGCGAGCACGTCGGGCCCCAGCGCGGCGAGCCGTTGGTCGAAGTGCGTGCGGCCCTCGGTCAGCAACTCCAGCACGGGACCGTCGAACTCGACGACCTCCTGACCGCGGGCGCGCAGCACGAGCCACGCGCGCTTCGGTGCCCGTCGCCAGCGGGCGCCATGACCGTAGACCGCCCACGCGCCGGTCATGCGCAGATGCGAGTGCAGCACGAGGTCGCCTTCGAAGCGCAGGAAGAGGTGCTTGCCGTGCGTGTCCACACCGACGACATGTCGGTCGCGCAGCCGCTCCGGCCAGCGATCGCGCGCATGGCGCGGCTGCGGCGTCACGATCTCGTCGGGGACCACCCCTTCGAGCACGGGCCGGATGCGGTTCGCCGCACGCAGGATGGTGTCGCCCTCGGGCATGCTCGTAGGGTAGGGCGCTCCGGGTTCCGGGGCGCGAGGTTGCCGCGTGTCGTCCCTGCTCAGCGCGAGTCAGGCCGGCTCGACCAGGACGTCCTGCGGCAGCGGAACCTCCTGTGGCGGTGCACCCGTCGTTGCGTCCCACGATGCGAACGCCTCGCCGTCACGGCCCTCGTGCGCGCTCGCGCCTCCGAGTGCCAGGAGCACAAGTCGCTCCGGTCGCCGGTTCATGAGCTGGCGACGCACAGCCGGCGCGACGCGCGCGAGTCCGCCGGCCTCGAGCCGGTGCTCCTCGCCCTCGATGAGGAGGCAGAGCTGCCCCGCCATCACGAGGTAGACCTCCTCCTGATGCGCGTGGCGGTGGATCCGGCCGGTCTGCCCGGGCTCGAGCGTGATCAGATTGATGCCGAACGTCGAGACGCCCAGCTCGCGGCGGAGCTGCTGGAAGCGCTGGCCCTCGGCGACGCCGAGTTGTGCGAAGGAGACGCCGTCGTCCATCGCGCCCATCCTATGCGCTCACCGCGCGAGCAGCCCGCGGTATACGAGCCCGTCCTTGACGATCATCCCCCGCTCCGCCCATCGACGGAGTGCCGTGCGGATCACGCGCTCGTCGCGCTCCATGCCGAGCTCCGTCAGGCGGTTGCTGACCTGCCTTGGAGTGACCGGCGCGCCTTGACCCTGCTGGACGATGCTCAGGACGTTCGCCGAGAGCGTCTGCTCGCGGCGGCGGGGTGCGGCGGCGATGTTCGCCTGGAGCGTCTCCGCGGCGCTCGGGTTCCCGGCCGCGGCGTTCTGATGGAGCCGCAATGCCAGGGAGATCATTTGCGCCTGAAGCGTCAGCCGGGTCTCCTCGTCGGTCGTGACCTGGAGCTTGCGCGCGAACCGCTCCCGCTTCTCCGAGACGATCACGAGGCGCTCGAGCACCGTGCGGAGGTCGGTCTCGATCTGCTCGCGCGACAGCGCGCACATCTCCTCCACGGTCCTCAGGGTGGGCAGCGATTTCTTGGACATCGCGAATCACTCTAACAGCTGATTCCAAAAGAATCAATCAGCTTACGGCGCTGAGCGTCAGCTTGCGCGGCCCGCCACGGAATCCAACCTCGGCCAGCAGTGGCTCCCAGCGCGAGCCCATCACAGGCTCGCCATCGACCTTCTCCAGGGCGATCCGCTTGACGCGGCCGGCGCGGGCGTGGTCGGCGAGCGCTTGGAGGGCGGCGGGGATGCGCGGGTCCTCCGCGGCGACGAGCGACTGCAGCGCCTTGCCGCCGCGCTCCAGGTAGAGGACCGGCTCGGCGCCGGCGAGCACGACGGTTGCGCCGGGGGTGCGAGCGGGACGGCGCGTCTGGGTGGACGGGGACGGGGTCCTCTTGGGCCACGGCAGCCCGGCACCGTAGGGCTGTGCCGGGTCGGTCGCGGCGAGCACGAGCGGCGGCGCCTCCTCCGGCGCCTTCTGTGAGCGCAGCCGCTCGACGGCGCCCGGCAACGCGAACTGCGCACCGCCGAGCCCCTCGACGAAGTAGCCGCGCCGCGCGACGCCGAGCGTCTCCAACTGCGACAGCTCCGGGTAGATCGCCGAGAAGCCGCCGGGGACGCCCTCGGCGAGCACCAGCTCGCGGGTCAGGATGCCGTGGCGCTCCAGCAGCAGCTCGGCGAGCGCGCGGCGGCGCGCCGAGGGATCGACCGGCTGGGCGGGCACGTCGAACAGCGCGGCCGTCAGCGACCAACGGCCCTGAACCTGCGCCTGTGCTCCGCCGCGGCGCGATGAGAAGCGGCGGCCGGAGCGTCCGGCGCGCGCGGCGGTGCTGCGCTGAGCGCGCGCGAGCGTCAGTCGCGGCGCGCGCAGCGGCGCGAACGCGTCGTTCGTGACCTCGCCCGCCCAGGCCAGATCCCACAGTGCGTCTTGAAGCGCTTCGGGCGGCAGGTCGACGTCGATCAGCAGGTCGGTGAAGAAGCAGGAGCCGGCAGCGAGGCGGGCGCGCACGGCGTCGTGCTCGGGTCCTGCCGGCGGGTCGGCTTTCACCGGCGGCGGACCGAGCAGGCCGGCGTCGTCGCGGAACAGCAGCGCGACGCGGCCGTTCGTACGCCCGAGCGCGCCGGCGCCGACCCACACCAGCTCGCCGCTGGCGCAGAGGGCGTCCATCCACGTCGCCGAGTAGGCGCCGGCGCGGCGCGGCAGCACATCCTGCTCCCACGTCTCGGGGGTCAGCGCGAGACCCTGCAGCGGGATGAGCTGCTCGCGCAGGCGATCAACTCCCGCGCCACCGGACGGGTGCTTGTCGATCCCGTGCCATGCCGGCAGGAAGGCGGCGAACGCGCGCTGGTCGGCCGGCTCGATCTCCTTGCGCAGGACCGCGAGCGACGCGCGGCGCAGGCGCCGCAGCACGTCCGTGTCGCACCACTCGCGCTCGCCGCTCGTGCCGCCCGGGCGCAGCTCGCCGCGCACCAGCTCGCCGGCGCGCTCCAGCTCCGCCAACGCGGGCGTCGGATCGAGCGCATAGCGGGCCCGCGGCGCGGCGGTCGCGAACGGGCCGTTCGTCTGCGCGTAGCGGCGCAGCAGCTTCACGAGGGCATCCGGCACGTCGGCGAGGAACGCCTCCGGCAGGCCGCCGGGCGGCATCGCGCCGAGCGCGTCGCGGTAGAGGCCGGCGTCGGCTGCGTCGATCCAGCGTTCCTCGCCGCCGATCCGCATCCGGATCGCGCGGCGCTCGCGGTCCAGCTCGGCGAGCAGCGCGGCGGCGTCGATCCCGGCGTGGACGCGCTGGGCGGCGTCCGCCTCCGTCAGGTCGCCGACGCGCCGCAGCACGTCGTGCAGCTCGTCGCGCGTGGCGGCGCGGGTGCGCTCGGAGCG
The DNA here is from genome assembly GCA_963774115.1 of uncultured Actinomycetes bacterium. Classification (GTDB taxonomy): domain Bacteria; phylum Actinomycetota; class Thermoleophilia; order Solirubrobacterales; family Solirubrobacteraceae; genus Conexibacter. Next base: position 379,785 of record CAVZDN010000003.1, read on the forward strand.
GTGCTGGAGATCGTCCTCCACCTGCTCCAGCGCGTCGGCGTCAATCAGGTCCCGCAGCTCCTCCTGGCCGAGCAGCTCGCGCAGCAGGTCGCGGTCGAGCGAGAGGGCGGCCGCGCGCCGCTCGGCGTTCGGTGTGTCGCCCTCGTACATGTACGTCGCGACGTAGTCGAACAGCAGCGAGGAGGCGAACGGGGAGGCGCTCGGGGTCTCGACCTCGACGAGCGAGAGCTCGCGGCGGTGGAGTTGTGTGAGGAGGTCGCGCAGGCCCGGCAGGTCGAGCACGTCGCGGAGGCACTCGCGGTAGGTCTCCAAGATGATCGGGAACTCGCCGTAGCGCTTGGCGACCTCCAGCAGCGTCTGCGACTTCAGCCGCTGCTGCCACAGTGGGGTGCGCTTGCCCGGGTAGGCGCGCGGGATCAGCAGCGCCCGGGCGGCGTTCTCGCGGAAGCGCGCGCCGAAGAGGGCGCTCGCCGACAGCTCCGCGACGACCGCGTCCTCCAGCTCGTCGGGGTCGATCAGCGCGATGTCCGCGCTCGGCGGCTCGTCCGCGTCGGGCAGGTGGACGATGATCCCGTCGTCGGACCAGATCGCGTCGGCCTCCAAGCCCAGCTCCTCACGGATGCGGGCGGACAGCGCGAGCCCCCAGGCGGCGTGGATGCGACCGCCATAGGGCGAGAGGATGCAGAGGCGCCAGTCGCCGATCTCGTCGCGGAAGCGCTCGACGACGATCGTGCGGTCGCTCGGGATCACGCGGGTGGCGGCCTGCTGCTCGCGCAGGTAGTCGAGCAGGTTGCGAGCGGCGAGCGGGTCGAGGTCGTAGTCGGCCTCCAGCACCTCGGCCGGCTGGTCGACGGCCCAGCGCGAGAAGGCGCCGATCGCCTCGCCCAGCTCCTTCGGCCGGCCGACGCTGTCGCCCTTCCAGAAGGGGATCGCGCCCGGCGCGCCCGGTGCCGGCGTGACGATCACGCGGTCGCGGCCGATCTCCTCGATCCGCCAGGAGGATGCGCCCAACAGGAAGACCTGGCCGGGGCGCGCCTCGTAGACCATCTCCTCGTCCAGCTCGCCGACGCGGCGGCCGTCGGGCAGCGTGACCATGTAGAGGCCGCGGTCGGGGATCGTGCCGGCGTTCGTGACGGCGAGCGCACGCGCCCCCTTGCGCGGCCGGATCACCCCGGCGAGGCGGTCCCAGACGATCCGCGGGCGCAGCTCGGCGAACTCGGACGACGGGTAGCGCCCGTCGAGCATGTCGAGCACGTTCTCCATCTGGGCGCGCGACAGCTCGGCGTACGTGTACGTGCGCGTGACGAGCGCGTGCAGCTCGTCGACCCCGATCGGCTCGTCGTCGTCCTGCGCGGCGGCGATCGCGACGATCTGCTGCGCGAGCACGTCGAGCGGGTTGCGCGGCACGACGGTCGACTCGATCGCGCCCTCGCGCATGCGCTTGGCGACGACGGCGCACTCCAGCAGGTCGGCACGGAACTTCGGGAAGATCCGGCCCTTGCTCGTGTCGCCCACGTTGTGGCCCGCGCGCCCGATTCGCTGCAGCCCGGCCGCGACCGATTTCGGCGACTCGACCTGCAGCACGAGGTCCACGGCGCCCATGTCGATCCCCAGCTCCAGCGACGAAGTCGCGACGATGCACGGGATCTCACCGGCCTTCAGCAGCTCCTCCACGACGAGCCGCTCCTCGCGCGCGAGCGAGCCGTGGTGGGCGCGGGCGATCTCCACCGGCGCACTGTCCTGTCCTGTGGTCGCAGGACGACCGTCAGTCAGGACGGTCTCCTGCGATCTGGCCGCCAGCTCGTTCAGCCGCAGCGCGATCCGCTCGGCGCTGCGGCGGTTGTTGACGAACAGGATCGTCGAGCGGTGAGCCTGGATCAGCGCCAGCAGCTCGGGGTAGATCGCCGGCCAGATCGAGCGGCGTGTGGACTCGCCGCCGGCGAGCGGGTCGACGTCGGGCGCCGGCGTCTGGTCGGGCTCGACCATCGACTCGACCGGCACGTGGATCTTCAGGTCCAGCGGCTTGCGCACGCCGGTGTCGACGATGCGGCACTGCCGCTGCGGGCCGACCATGAAGCGCCCGACCTCCTCCAGCGGGTTCTGCGTCGCCGAGAGCCCGATCCGCTGCACGTCGCGCCCGCCGTTGCGCTCGCGCGCGAGCGCGTCGAGCCGCTCCAGCGTGAGCGCGAGGTGCGCGCCGCGCTTCGTCGCCGCGACCGCGTGGATCTCGTCGACGATCACCCACTCGGCGCCGCGCAGGATCTCGCGTGCCTGGCTCGTCGAGCATCAGGTAGAGCGACTCGGGCGTCGTGATCAGCACGTCGGGCGGCTCGCGCAGCATCTGCTGGCGCTCGCGCTGCGGCGTGTCGCCGGTCCGCAGCCCGACGCGGATGTCCGCGCCGATCCCTTTCAAGGGCGCGCGCAGGTTGCGCTCGATGTCATACGAGAGCGCCTTCAGCGGCGAGACATAGACGAGCCGCGTTCGTCGCTCGCCCTCCGGCAGAGGATCGGCGGCGAGGCGGTCAAGCGCCCACAGGAACGCCGCCAACGTCTTGCCCGACCCCGTCGGCGCCGAGATCAGCACGTGCTCGCCGGTCGCGATCGCCGGCCACGCCTGCGCCTGCGCCTCCGTCGGCGCCGCGAACGCGCCCGTGAACCAGTCGCGCGTGCGAGGGGCGAAGGAGGAGAGCGGGGAGGCGGCCATCGGCTCAGACGAGCCTAGCGGGCGCTTGGCGCGATCTCCTCTGCCTTCAGGTGGAGTCGAGTCCCGCGAGCGCACGGGCGCGCGAGAGTACGGCGTCCAGCATCGGCTCGGTCAGCCGGCCGGTGAACGTGTTCTGCTGGCTTGGGTGGTAGCTGCCGATCAGCCACCAGCGCTGGCCGGGCAGCTCGGCGCCGTGCCCGAAGCGGGGCTTGGGGCGGGGTGCCGGCTCGCCGAGCGAGGCGCGCAGGCGCAGGCCGGCCTCCCAGGCGAACCCACCGAGGCAGACGATCACGCTGATGTCTCGGAGCAGGGCCAGTTCACGCGCAAGGTAGGGGGCGCAGGCGTCGCGCTCGGCCGGCAGCGGCTTGTTCGCGGGTGGTGCGCAACGGACGGCCGCGGTGACCCAGGCGCCGCGCAGCTCCAACCCGTCGTCACGCGAGCGCGACTGCGGTTGGTTCGCAAGGCCGCAGCGGAACAGCGAGGCGAACAGCCAGTCGCCGGAGCGGTCGCCGGTGAAGACGCGGCCGGTGCGGTTGCCGCCGTGCGCGGCCGGTGCGAGGCCGAGCACGAGGATGCGCGCGTCAGGGTCGCCGAAGCTGACGACCGGCCGGCCCCAGTACTCCTCGCCGGCGAACGCGGCGCGCTTCTCGGTCGCGACCAGCTCGCGCCAGTCCACGAGCCGCGGACAGCGGCGGCAGGCGACGACTTCGGCGGTGAGGGCGGCAAGCCCCGGCGCGTCGCCGCTCATCGGCGTCCGCGGTCGGCACGGACGCGCCGGCCGGCGCGGATCGTTCGAGGACTCACCGCAGCGGCGGCGGGGCCTGACCGAGCAGCCCGAACGCGAAGCGCTCGATCAGCGGCTGCAGGTCGAGCGGGTGCTCGGGCACCCCGAGGCGCAGCTGGCGCGAGACCAGCTCCGCGATCGCACCGACGATCGCGAACGCGTCGTCGGGTGAGGCGAAGCGCGGCAGCACGCCCTCCTGGGCGTGGCCCTCGTTCTCGCGGTCGAGCACTTCGGCGAGCTGGGCGATGATCTCGTCGCGGCGGCGCATCGCCGCCGGTCCGGCGCCGATGATCTCGACCAGCAGCGTTTGCGCCTCATTCGGGAACTCCTCGAGCACGACGAGGAACGCGCGCATGCCGTCGCGCATCCGCGCGACGGGGTCCTCGCCGGCCTCGTTCACCGCCTGGGCGATGCGCGTCAGCACGACCTCGTTGGCCGCGTCGAAGAGTGCGAGGATGCACTCCTCCTTGTTGGCGAAGTGCTCGTAGAACGTCGCCTTCGACATGCCGGCCGCGCGGCTTATCGACTCGGCGCTCGCGTCGGCGTAGCCGGTCGTGGCGAAGACGGCGGCGGCCGCCTCGAACAGCCGCTCGCGTTGCAGCTCGAGACGAACCTCGAGCGGCGGGGCGTGGCGGCCGCGTGGAACCGCGGCACGGATGGGGGTGCGATCGGGACTGGCCATCGCGGCGATCAAAGATGAGTGTAACTCTGTCACCGTGACGACGCGGGCTCGGATTTAGAGGAAACGCCCCGGTGGGCGCGGAGCGGTCGATCCTGGCGCGTCAGCGCGCCCGCAGGCGCCTGTGACGCTGCGTCCGCGGCGGCGGCGTTCGCCGGCGTGCGAGTTCCCGTGCGCAGTGGTGCGCGGCCGACTCCGCGCCGACCGCCGCCGCATAGGCGACGTGCAGGACTCCGTCGACGCAGGCCTCGCGCCAGCGTGCAGGGCGCTCGGTTCGCCGTCTGTGGTGCAGATGCATGGAGTGTGTTCTCCCCGAAGTCGCCGGTCGGATCACACGAAGGTCAGCATCTGTACATGTTCCGGCAGCTATGCGCCGCCGAGCGCACGTCCGTACTGCCGCTCGTAGTACTCACGGTAGTCGCCTGAGCGGACCGGCTCCCACCACCAGGGGTTGTCGCGGTACCACGCGACCGTCTGCTCCAACCCCTCGGCGAAGCGCACCTGCGCCTCCCAGCCGAGCGCGCGCAGCTTCTCCGACGCGAGCGAGTAGCGGCGGTCGTGGCCGGGGCGGTCGGTGACGTACTCGATCAGCGAGTCGTCGTTGCCGGTCAGCTTGACGATGCGCCGGACGACCTCCATGTTGGGGCACTCGTCCGGTCCGCCGACGTTGTAGACCTCGCCCGCGACGCCGTGCGCGAGCGCGTGGCCGATGCCGCGCCCGAAGTCCTCGACGTAGAGCCAGTTACGCACCTGCATCCCGTCGCCGTAGACCGGCAGCTTGTCGCCGTGCAGCGCGTTGAGCACCATCAGCGGGATCAGCTTCTCCGGGTACTGGTAGGGCCCGTAGTTGTTCGACCCGCGGCAGACGACCGTCTCCAGCCCATACGTGTGGAAGTAGCTGAGCGCGAGCAGGTCGCCGCCGGTCTTCGTCGCGCTGTAGACCGACGAGGGCACGAGCGGGGAGGACTCGGTGAAGGAGCCCTCGTCGATCGAGCCGTAGACCTCATCGGTCGAGACCTGCACGTAGCGCACGCCTGCGGCCCGGGCCGCCTCCAGCAGCACGAAGGTGCCCTGCAGGTTCGTGTCGAGGAACGTCTGTGGTCCGGCGATCGAGCGGTCGACGTGCGTCTCGGCGGCGAAGTTGACGACCGCATCCACGCCCTCGATCGCGTCGGCGACCGCATCGGGATCCTCGATCGCGCCGTGCACGAAGCGCACGTCGTCGAGCGTGTCGTGCAGGTTCTCCTTGCGGCCGGCGTACGTGAGCTTGTCGAGCACGACGATCTCGTCGCCGTGGTCGTGCAGGCGCAGGCGGACGAAGTTCGAGCCGATGAAGCCGGCTCCCCCACTAACCAAGAGCTTCATGCGTGGATGGCCTTTCTCGCGGCGAGGTAGAAGGAGACGCCTTCCTGCCAGGTTGGCAGGGACGGCGTCTCGGGGCGCTCGCTGACGAGCGCGCTGTTGGCCGGCCGTGGCGCGGGTCGCGGCATGTCCGCCGTCGTGCAGGGCAGCACCCGGCAGTCGACGCCGGCCTGGCGGAAGATCTCGGCCGCGAAGTCGTTCCACGAGCAGCGTCCTGATCCGGCGACGTGGAAGAGACCCTGCGCGTCGTTCTGCGCCAGCTCCAGCAGCGCGGGAGCGAGGTGGGCGGTCGCCGTGGGGCAGCCGATCTGGTCGGTCACGACGGCGACCTCGTCGCGCTCGGCGGCGAGCTTCAGCATCGTGGCGGCGAAGTTGAGTCCGCCGGTGCCGAACAGCCACGAGGAGCGGACGATCGCGTGCGAGCCCCCGGCAGCGGCGACGGCGCGCTCGCCGTCGAGCTTTGTGCGGCCGTAGGCGGACTGCGGAGCGGGCGCGTCGGACTCGACGTACGGCATCCGCTGACGCCCGTCGAAGACGTAGTCGGTCGAGATGTGCACGAGGCGGACTCCCGCGGACGCGGCAGTGCGTGCGAGGTTGCCGGCGCCGGTCGCGTTGATCGCGGCCGCCCCGTCCGGGTCGGACTCCGCGCCGTCGACGTCGGTCCAGGCGGCGCAGTTGATCAGGGCATCAGGTCGAGCCGCGGCGACGGCGGCAGCGACTGCCTCCGCGTCGGTCACGTCCAGCTCACGACGTGTGAGCGCCACCGTCTCGTCGCCGTGTTCGCGCACCGCGCGAACGACGTCCTGGCCGAGCATCCCGCCGGCGCCCGTGACGAGCACCCGCATCGCTAGAGGATCCCGATCTCGCTGTTGTCGCCGACCATGAAGCGATAGGCACGCGGCTGGCGGTCGTCGCGGCGGATCGCGACGTTGCGGCCGAGCAGCGAGGACTCCATGCGGCCGGCGAGGTTGCAGACGGACGAGCCCGCGAGCAGGATCGAGTGCTCGACCTCGGCGTTCTCGATCGTGCAGCCCTCGGCGATCGCCGTGTACGGACCGACGTAGCAGTCGGTCAGCTGCGCGCCCGCGCCGATGATCGCCGGGCCGCGCACGGTCGAGCGCACGAGCCGCGCGCCCGCTTCGATGATCACGCGCCCCTCGACCTGCGACTCGACCAACTCGCCCTCGATGCGCGATTCGACGTTCTCGAGGATCAGCCGGTTCGCCTCCAGCATGTCGTCGAGCCGCCCGGTGTCCTTCCACCAGCCGGTGACGATATGCGGATCGACGCGCTGGCCTTGGTCGACGAGGTGCTGGATCGCGTCGGTGATCTCCAGCTCTCCGCGTGCGGAGGGCTCGATCGCGCGCGCCGCGTCGTGGATCCCGGGCGTGAACATGTAGACGCCGACGAGCGCGAGGTCGGTCGCCGGCTCCTTCGGCTTCTCGACCAGGCGGGTGACGGTGTTGTCGCCGTTCAGCTCCGCGACGCCGTAGTTCTCCGGATCCGGCACGGGCGTGAGCAGGATCAGCGCGTCCGGCTCGTTCGCGCGGAATGCCGTGACCAGCTCGGTTATCCCGCCCTGCAGCAGGTTGTCGCCGAGGTACATGACGAACGGCGCGTCCTGCAGGAACTCCTCGGCGGTCAGCACCGCGTGCGCGAGCCCGAGCGGCTCGTCTTGGAGGATGTACGTGATCGCGACGCCGAAGTGGGAGCCGTCGCCGACCGTCTCGCGGATTTCGTCGCCGGTCTCGGGCGCGATGATGATGCCGATCTCGCGGATCCCGGCGGCCGCCATCGCCTCGATCCCGTAGAAGAGGACGGGCTTGTTCGCCACCGGCACGAGCTGCTTCGCGCTCGTGTGGGTGATCGGGCGCAGGCGCGTGCCTTTGCCGCCAGAAAGGATGAGCCCCCGCAGATCCCGCATCGTGCCGCCCAGCGTAACGATGTCGGCGCGGCGACGAGACCGTGGCGACGCGGCCGTCAGGCGGGCGGGGCGGGCGCGAACGTGCGCCGGTAGGCCGTGGGGGTCGATGCCGTGGTGCGGCGGAAGTGCTGGCGCAGCGCGGCGCCCGAGCCGAACCCGCAGCGCTGCGCGACGAGCTCGACGGGCAGGTCGCTCGTCTCCAGCAGCCCGCGTGCGTGGTCGACGCGCCGCGCCAACAGCCACTGGAGTGGAGTGGTGCCCGTCTCGGCGCGGAAGCGGCGGGCGAAGGTGCGCTCGCTGCAGCAGGCGTGGCGGGCGAGCTGCGCGACGGTGAGCGGCTCGTCGAGGCGTTCGAGCGCCCAGGCGCGCGTCGCCTCCAAGCCGCCCCCGACGCTGGCGGGCACGGGCCGCTCGACGAACTGCGCCTGGCCACCGCTGCGGTGCGGTGGGACGACGATCTCGCGCGCGGCGGCGTTGGCGGCCTCCACGCCGTGGTCGCTTCGCAGCAGGTGCAGGCAGAGGTCGATCCCTGCGGCGACGCCGGCTGAGGTGAGGACGTCGCCGTCATCGACGTAGAGGACGTTCGGGTCGACGTGGACGTGCGGGTACAGCTCGGCGAGCCGGGCGGCGTAGTGCCAGTGCGTGGTCGCGCGCCGGCCGTCGAGCAGCCCGGCCTCGGCGAGCGCGAACGCGCCCGTGCAGATCGAGACCACGCGCGCGCCGCGGGCGTGTGCGTCGCGCAGAGCGTCGAGTGCGGCGGCCGGCGGCGGCCAGGTAGCCGGGCGGAAGCCGGGGACGATGACCGTGTCGGCCGCGTCGAGCGCGTCGAGACCGCGATCGACGGCGATGGGCACGCCGCTCGTCGTGGGCACTGCGCCGGCCATCGGCGCGCAGGACTCGATGCGGTACTGGCGGCGCAAGACCTGCCATGGAATCGCGAAGTCGAAGAGGACGACGTCTGGGAATGCGAGGACGGCGACACGATGCATGGCAGGAATCATATGGACATCGGCATTCCTGCCACTGGCGGGGCGCGCGGCAGCGCGAGACGATCGACGTCGCATTGATCTCCGGCGACCACGGGAGCACCGATGAACATCGACATCCTTATCTTCGACGGCTTCGACGACCTCGACGCAATCGGCCCCAACGAGCTGCTGCGTCACGCCCGCCGCGTCGGCGCGCCGTTCGAGGTCTCGCTCGTCGACTTCCACGGCGCCGACCGCGTGATCTCCGGTCTCGGCACGACGATCGTGCCGGACGGTCAGCTCTCGGAGCGGCCGGATCTCGTGCTCGTGCCCGGCGGCGGGCTCAACGACGGCAGCGCCGTCGGGGTACTTGGCGAGATCGAGCGCGGCGACATCCCGGCGCGGCTGGCGCAGCTCCACGCCGACGGCGTGACGATCGCGTCGGTCTGCACGGGCGCGATGCTGCTGGGCGCGGCGGGTTTGTTGACCGGCCGTCCGGCGACCACGAATCGGCTGGCGCTCGACCGTCTGCGCGAGGACGGCGCCGAGGTGATCGACGCGCGGGTGGTGGATGACGGGGACGTGATCACCGCGGGTGGCGTGACGGCTGGGCTCGATCTGGCACTGTGGCTCGTGGAGCGCGAGCTGGGCGCGGACGCGGCGGGGATGCTCGCGGCGGGGGTGGAGTACGAGCGGAACGGGGTGGTGTGGCGGAGGGAGGGGGCGACGGCTTGAAGCGTGGCTCGCTCCGTGTGGAGTGGCCGGCGGGTTGGGGCGCGGGTGTACGGCTGGCTGGGGAGGGAGGGGGTCTGGTGTGTCGGCCGTGTCGGCGTGGCCGCGTGCGTGTTGGCTGCCAGTCAGATGTGGCACGGAGTTGAGGACCGGGAATTAGGGTCCGCGTAGAGGACTCAGATCAACGGTCCTCAAAAACCGGTGCGAAGCTTTGTGGAAAACGACCCGTGGTTTGCCACGGATCAGTGCCCGCCCTGTAACGCCCGGGCCACAGCCCCTCCCCCTCGCGGCCGCTGTTCGGCGCACGCCACGTAAACCAGCGCCCGCACCGAGCTGAGCGCCCGAAACGCTCAGTACACCCCACCCAACTTCCCGTGGTCCCAGGTCACGAGCTCCTCCGCCGCCACGAACTGCATCGCGACCCGCTTTGGCGCCTGCGCCTCGACCATGCCGCGAACCTCGGTGGGCAGCGGGCTGACGCCGGTGTAGCGCTCGAACAGCTCGACCCCGAACGCGACGACGGTGTCGAGGTCGCGGTGCAGCACGACGTGGGCCTTGACCATCACGCCGCGCAGCTCCTGGTACTCCTCGCCCGCCTCGACCTGCAACGCGACCCGCGGGTCCCGTTCGAGGTTCCGCACCTTCTGCGACTTCGCGTACGTCCACGACCACAGCTCGCCGTCGCGCACGACGTACCAGAGCGGCATCAGATGGGGCCAGCCGTCGCGGCCGTTCGTTGCGACGACCACGGTGCGCTGCTCGTCGAGAAAGGTGGCGAGCTCCTGCTCGCCCATGCGGATCTGGTCGCGGCGGCTCACCGCGCGGAGGCTACGCCGTGGCGAGGCGCGCGGCGGCGGTACGGACGGCGTCGCGGGCGTCGTCGGGCTCGAGCACGGCTGCGTCGCCGGCCTCTTTGAGCACCTCGCGCACGAGCCAGTCGACGCCGGCGAAGCTGAGCTCGACGATCAGGGCGCCGTCGGCGAGATCCTCGACAACGGTGCGCTCCTCACGCGCCCAGCGGGCGCGCTCGGGGGAGACCCAGACGCGGGCGCGGCGGGAGGCGGGCACCTCGCCGGTGCGTGGCCAGCCGTCGACGTCGGCGGCCGGGTTGACCTCGGCGCGCGGCTCGAACGACTCGTCCGTGACCGTGGCGGCCTTGATGCGGTCGAGGCGGAAGTGGCGCACGTCCTCCTTCTGCGGATCGTAGGAGGCGAGGTACCAGCCCTCGCGGCCGTTGATCAGCGCGTAGGGCTCGACGCGGCGCTCGGAGAACTCGTCCTCGTTCTCCTTGTAGTACTCGATCGCGAGCAGGCGCTGGTTGGCGATCGCGCGGGAGACTGTCGCGGCGACGTGGGCGTCGTCGCCGCCGTCGGTCGCGACCTGCAGCCCCTCGCGGATCGGGTCCTCGCCGAGTGCGGCGACGACCTTCTCGCGCACCGAGGCGAGCGAGCCCTCGGGGATGTGCTCGCCGATCAGGTCGATCGCCGCCACGAGCGCCTTCGCCTCGACCGGCAGCAGCCGCGCCGGTCGCGCGAACGAGTCGCCGTAGGCCTCGGGATCGACCTCGATCATGCCGTCCGCCTGCACCTCGGCGTAGAGGACGTAGGAGCCGGCGCCGAAGTTGACGACGTTGAGGACGCCGATGTCCTCCTCCAGCTCCTGGTCGCTGATCTGCAGCCGCTCCCGCACCTCGGCGACCGGGATGCGGTTGCCCGCGCGGCCGGACTGGATCAGGATCGACGCGAGCGTGACGAGCCGGGCGAAGCGCTCGGGCCGGATCGCGGCCGCGTCGCGACGGCCGTTGCCGCCCTCCTCGCTGCCGTTCGCCGACACGATGGGCTGGCGCGCGACGGCCGGGGCGAGCTCGAGGCCGTCCTCGCGGTGACGCTCCGCGAGCAGGGTGAGGCGCGTGTCGAACTCGGTCACGAGCTCCGGCGGCCCGAGCAGGTGCGCGTGGTCGCCGAGGCCGAGCACCCAGGCGATCAGCTGCCGCGCGTCCGCGTAGTCGGTGACGAAGACGCGATCGTCGGCGTCGCCCTCGTCGGGCCGCGCGGCGCGCAGCTCGCCGTGGCGGCCGAAGTGGCGCTCGATCTGCCAGGCGATGCGGCCGGCGATGCGCACCTCGGCGGTGCCGACGGAATCGCCGAACTGCCACTGGATCCGATTCGCGTAGGAGCGCGGGTCGAACTCGGCGGGCCGCTGGAAGTCGTGCTCGGCCTTCGACGCGTACGCCACCTTGCCGCGGATGCGCGAGAGGCGGAAGACGCGGATGTCCTCGCGCTCATGGGAGCGGCCGACGAGGTAGAACTGGCCGCCCTGGAAGAGCAGCTGATAGGGGTCGACCTTGCGCGAGCCGAGCTCGTCGCGGGCCATCGTGTAGTAGTCGAAGACGATCGTCTTGCGGCGGAAGATCGCCGTCTCGATCTTCGCGAGCCGCTGCGAGAGGTCGTGGCCGCCGGCGGAGGCGGTGATGCCGAGCGCGATCGAGCGCTGCTCAGGCGCCTGCAGCGGGCTGGGACGGCCCCACGAGATCTGCTGGAGCGCGAGCCGCAGCGGCTCGGCGTAGGCGAACTCGCCGTCGAGCAGGCTCAGCGCCGTCTGCAGGCCGGCCAGCTCGGCGTCGTCGAACTCGATCGCCGGCAGGTGGAAGTTCTCCGGCGGCAGCGAGTAGTTCTCCTGTTCGGCGAGTCCTTCGACGGGCTTGTCGACGGACAGCTGGATGCCGAGCGCCTCCAGCTCCGAGCGGTCGGCGTAGAAGCGCCGCGCGAAGGCGTCCTCGTTCATCGCACTGTAGCCCTCGACGTCGCGCCGGATCTCCGGAGCAGTGACGGGGCGTCGCTCGGCCATCAGGTAGCTGATGAGCGAGAGCTGACGGATGAGCTTCTCGGTGTCCTTCGCCATGCGGTCGCGACACCATAGACAGCGGGGCTTCCGCGCCTCTCCGCGTGCCCTGTTCACGCCCGCAATTTGCGCGTTTTCATGCCCGCGGCGGGCGCCGCGTCGCACGCTACGGTTGCGGCGTGGAGGCGAAACGCTCAGCGCTGGTGACCGGCGGCACAGGCGGGCTCGGCACCGCCGTCGTGACGCGGCTGCTCGACGACGGCTGGCGCGTCGTCGTCCCCTGGGTCGCCGAGCGGGAGCTGGAGCGGGTGCAGCAGCGGCCGGGGCTGGAGCTGGTCGAGGCGGATCTGTTCGAGCCGGCGCCGGTGGCGGCCGCGGTCGCGCTGGCGGCGGACGATGCCGGTGCGCCGCTCGGAGCGGTCGTCAACCTCGTCGGCGGCTACGCCCAGGGCGCACGCGTCGCGGAGGCGCCGATCGAGGACTTCGAGGCGCAGCTGCGGCTCAACTTGCGCCCGACCTACCTCGTCACCCAGGCGGCGCTGCCGCATCTCGTCGCCGCGGGCGGCGGCGCCGTCGTCTGCGTCGGCAGCCGCGCCGCGCTGCAGCCGTTCGCGGGAGCCGCGGGCTACGTCGTCGCGAAGGCGGCGGTGATCGCGTTCGCGCAGACGGTCGCGGTCGAGTACCGCGACGAGCGCGTGCGCTGCAACACGATCCTCCCGAGCGTGATCGACACGCCCGCCAACCGCGCGGCGATGCCCGACGCCGACTGGGCCCGCTGGGTTGCGCCGGCGCAGCTGGCCGGGGAGATCGCCCACCTCTGCTCGGACGACGCGGCCGCAGTCAGCGGCGCCGTGGTCCCGGTCTACGGGCGCGCCTGAGCTGGCGCGGCGTCGTCCCGCAGCGCTCCGGCGAGCTCGCGACGCGAGCCGATGCGCAGCTTCATGTACGCGTTTCGCAGATGGAACTCGACTGTCTTCGTGGAGACGAACAGCGCCTGCGCGATCTCGCGGTTTGTGAGCCCCTGCGCGGCCAGCTCGGAGACGCGCTGCTCGCTGGGGGTCAGCGCGTCCGCGCCGCGCATCGCGGGTCGCCGCGGTCGCGCGCCCGCTGCGACGAGCTCCGCCCGCGCGAAGTCGGCGAGCGCCGTCGCGCCGTAGTGGTGCGCGGCGTCGAGGCCCTCGCGCAGCGCATCGCGTGCCGTCGCCAGATGGCTTGCCCGCCGCCGCGCGGCGCCCAGGTCGATCAGCGCGCGCGTGTGCTCCAGCCGTGAGGGCGAGCGCTCCAGCGCCGTGACGGCCTCCTCGAGCAGGGCGATGCCGGCGCTGCCGCCGCGGACCAGTCCAGCTGCGCGCAGCGCGATCCCGAGCGTCCGTGGGGAGTCGACGACGCGCGCCAGCTGCAGCTCCTCGTCGGCCAGCTCCTGCGCGAAGGCGGTGCGGTCGAGCTTCCAGGCGGCGATCGCGGCCTCCGAGCGCCAGGGCAGCACGGCGGGGCTCGGCGCGGGAACCGCGATCTGCCGCCGCCCGCACTCGAGCAGGTCCTCGAGCGCCTGCTCCGGGCGGCCGCGTGCCAGCGCCAAGCGCCCGCGTGCGAACAGCGCCCAGTTGTATGTGAAGTGGCGATCGTCCTCGCCGGCAGGTGCGCTGACGAGCTGCTCGGCCTCGTCGAGCTCCCCGCGCTCGATGTGCGCGAGCGCGGTCCAGCCGTGCGCGAACGGCAGCACCAGCACCATGATCGGCACGCGCTCGACGCCGCCGATCAGGTCGCCGAGCGCACCGGCGACGTCGCCGCGCAGGTAGCGCGAGGCCCCGCGGATCGCCGACATCAAGGCAAAGCCGACGACCGAGCCGCGGCGGCGAGCGTCGTCGAGCCCCGCCGTCGTGCTGGCCTCGACGTCCTCCAGCGCGTCACAGAACAGCAGCGCCGCCATGCCGCCCGCGTAAGCGACCGCGTCGGAGGTGACCTCGCGCAGCATGCGGTCGCCACCCTGCGCGCGCCGGATCAGCGCGACGACGTCGGCGGCGCTGGCGCTGCCGAGCATCGTGTGCTCGAGTGCGCGCTGGGCGAGCAGCTCGCGCTGCGCCGGGGTCGTCGCCTCGGTCGAGCCGGCCAGCAGGTCCTTGAAGCGGGTGAGCGCTGCCTCGCGCGTGCGGAAGTCGAGCCGCGCGGCGCCGAGATAGCCGGCCGTCAGCTCCTCTTCGAGCACCGGGTCGGCGCCGCCGAGGACCTGCAGCCCTTCGTCGAACGCGCTCGCCGCGCCGGGGTTGTCGCCGGCCGCGTAGAGCGCCTGCCCAAGCTGTGCGAGTGCCTGCGCCCGCTCCTGCGGCTGCTCGAGCAGCGCGATGGCCGCCCGCATGCGTGCGGTCGCCGTCGGCTGTCCCGCGAGCGCCTCGGCCCGCCCGAGGTCGATCAGCAGCGTTGCGCGCAGCCGGTCGGGCGGCGACTCCCCGAGCGCGCGCAGCAGGTAGTTGGCCGCAGTTGCGGGGGCGCCGCCGGCGAGTGCGCGCTGCGCGCCGACGTGCAGGCACTCGACGACCCACGACTCGCCGCCAGGGGAGGTGTGCAGCAGGTGTGCGGCGGCCCGCTCCATGCCGCCGGGCCGCTCCTCGCGCAGCAGCCGTGCCGCGTCGAAGTGCAGCTGCGCGCGCTCGCCGGCGGGGATGCCGAGATAGACCGCCTGGCGCACGATCGGATGCGCGAAGGCGAGACGCGGTCCCGCGCTCAGCACGTCGGCGGCGGCGAGCTCGTCGATCACGGCGGTCGTCGCGGCGGCGTCGAGCTTGGCCAGCACCGCGGCGTGGGCCGGCAGTGTCCCGTCGCCGAGCACCGCTGCCGCGTGTGCGAGCGGCGCGGCGCCGGGGGAGAGCCGCTCCAGACGGGCGCTCGTGGCGCGCGCGACGGTCGTCGGCCCGACCTCGCCGACGCGGTTGGCCTGCTCGGCTGAGGGCGGAATGCCGCTGGCGGTCAGCTCGGTCAGCAGTTCACGCGCGAAGAACGGGTTGCCGCCCGTGGCTCGCGTGCAGGCCGCGCAGAAGGCGTCGTCGGCATGCGGGAGCTGCGCGCGCACGATCGCCGCGATTCCCCGCTCGCTGAGCGCGGCAAGCTCGAGCCGGCGTGCCAGCGGGTGGCTCCCGAGTGCGGTCAGCGCGTCGTCGCTGCCCGCGCTTGTCGGTCGTGGACGCGCCGTCAGCACGATCGCGAGCGGCAGGTCCTCGATCCGCTGGGCCGTGTAGAGCAGCGCACGCAGCGATGCTTCGTCGGCCGTGTGCGCGTCGTCGACGGCGAGCAGCAGCGGCCGGCGCTCGGCGACGTTCGCTGCGATCCAATGCAGTCCGTGCAGCAGTGGGAACTCGGGGGGACCGGCCGGCTCGGGTGGGCGCACGCGGCCGGACAGCAGTGGTTCGGCATGCGCGGCCGCTCCCGCGAGCACGCGGCGGCGCTCGGCCGGAGTCGCGGACGTGATGTATGGCTCGAACAGCTGCAGCGCGACGCCGAAGGGAAAGTCGCGCTCCATTTCGCCGCCGCGGGCGCGCAGTACCGTCATGCCACGCTCCTGCGCTCGCTGGGCGGCGTGCGAGAGCAGCAGTGTCTTGCCGAGGCCGCCGGCGCCCTCCAGTACGACGATGCGTCCCGCGCTGGTGAAGGCCGCGACGATCGCGGCGTCGAGCTCGGCCAGCTCCTGGCTGCGCTCCAGCGCGTCGGTCGCGGGCGCCTGTGCGCGCCGGGGCGGCCGAGGCGTAGCCCCGGGACTCCCTCCCGATGGGCCCCCCGCAGAGCTCACCGTGCCACCCTACCGCGCGAATGGTCACGGTTGCAGTAGCGACGCATCACCCCAACTCTCAGGGTATGGTTCTGCAAAGTCTCGGGACATCAGCCTGGTGCGCGGCAAGATGTTCGTCGCGTAGCGTGCTTCGCGAGCAGAGGCAACCGATCGGAGACGGCAGAGAAGGTCAGCGTGGACCTACCTACCGAAACGGTCGACCCGTCAGCGATCCGGGTCGGCTCGCCGGGTCACGTGCTTTCTCCAGTCGGTCGACCTCCATGCGCGATCGCCGGTCCCTCGATTCCCCCTCGAGTCGGGCCGGCCGTGGGAGGGGACCTGTTCAGCGGGTCCCCTCCCACGCACTTTTCTGCTGGCGCCAGGCATCCGTACCGCTTGCTACAAGCAAGGGTGAGGAGGGCGTCATGGAGCCACTGTTCGAGCATCGGATGGAGCTGGCGGGTGTCGAGACGCGCGTGCTCGAGCTGGAGGGGCACGGCGACCCGGTGGTGCTGTTCCACGGCTGGTCGGACAGTGCGGACACGTGGCGTCACGTGCTCGCGCGACTCGCACGTCAGGAGCGCCGGGCGATAGCCGTCGACATGCCGGGCTTTGGCACGGCCGCCCCACTCGCTGAGGGTCTGATGCTGCCGCAGCTCGACGCCTTCGGCGCGGCGGTGCTCGCCTACGCGGCGGGCGGCGCGCGGCCGAGCCGCGGGAGTGCCGCGCGCGTCGTCGTGGTCGGCAACTCGCTGGGCGGCTGCCTCTCGCTGCGGCTCGCCGAGCGCGCTCCCGGACAGGTCGGGCGCGTCGTGGCGCTGGCACCGGCGGGGCTCGACATGGCGCGCTGGTTCCCCCTGATCGAGCGTGACCAATTGCTGCGCACGCTCGCGGCCGTTCCGCTGCCGCTGCCCTCCGCGGTCGTGCGCGGCGTTGTTGGCCGCGTGTATCGGGCGTTGGCGTTTGCCGATCCCGCTCGCGCCGAGCCGGATGTGGTGGCAGCCTTCACGCGCCATCACCCGGATCGCGCGGCGCTCGCGCACATGCTCGCGTCAGGCCGGCGGCTGATCCCGGAGCTGCGGGACCCGTTCGACCTCTCCGCGATCGTCTGCCCGGTGCTGATGATCTGGGGCGACCGCGACCGGCTCGTGTTCCATCGCGGCGCCGAGCGGGTGCTCGCCGCCGTGCCCGACTCGCGCCTGGAGCTGTTGAAGGACTGCGGTCACTGCCCGCAGCTGGAGCGGCCGGACCGCGTCGTCGAGCTGCTGCTCGAGGACGAAGCGCCGCTCGTGCGCGCGGCTTGAGCCAGACTTACCGGCGATGGACCTGATCCCCACCCCCGACCAGCTCGGTGCTGCGGCGGCGAACGTCTTCGACCGCGTCGTGCGCGGCGGTCTCGCCGACCTGCGGCCGTTGCCGACGGCGATTGTCGACGAGGGGCCGCAGCGCACCGTGCGGCGCTTCCTGCGCGTGGATGAGGACGCGGCTGCCGTCATCGGCACCCCGCCGGTGCTGCTCGTCCCCCCGCTCGCCGCGCCCGCGCGCTGCTTCGACCTGCGCCGCGGCTGCAGCGTCGCCGAGCATCTCGGCGCGGCCGGCCATCCCACGTACGTCGTCGACTACGGTGCGATCGCCTTCGGCGACCGCAACCTCGGCATCGAGCACTGGGTGGACGACGTCATCCCGCATGCGGTTGAGGCGGTCTCGGCTGATAACGGCGGCGCGCAGGTGCAGCTGGTCGGCTGGTGCCTGGGCGGCATCATGTCGCTGCTGGTGGCTGCCGACGGCAGCGTCCCGATCCGCTCGGTCGCGACCGTCGCGAGCCCGTTCGACGTCGGTCAGGTGCCACTCGTCGCGCCGTTCCGGCCGCTCGTGAACCTCGCCGGCGGCTCGGTCGGCTCGGTCGCTCTACCGCATGCTCGGCGGCGCGCCGGCCCCGCTCGTGCGGCGCATCTACCAGCTTGCGGGATTCGACAAGTACGTCACCAAGCCGATGGTGCTCGCGGCGAACTTGGACGACCGCGAGTTCCTTGCGCAGGTCGAGGCGGTCGACGCGTTCATGGGCAGCATGCTCGCCTACCCGGGGCGCACGTTCGGCCAGCTCTACCACCGCATGTTGCGCCACAACGACCTCGCCGACGGACGCATCGAGCTCGGCGGCCGCACGATCGAGCTGGCGGACGTCAAGGTGCCGGTGCTGTCGGTCGCGGGCTCGGGCGACGGGATCGCGCCGCGCAAGGCTGTCCACCACGTCGGCGAGCTGCTGACGGGCGCGCCGGAGGTGCGGCTCGCGACCGCGCCGGGCGGGCACCTCGGCGTGCTGACGGGCCGTGCCGCCCGCGGAACGACGTGGCAGATGCTTGAGGAGTTCCTGCTCGCGACGGCGACTCCGCCCGCCCACCGCAGCGGCGGCCGGTCAGCGCGGCACCTGCGCGCCGTCGCCTGACCGCTCGCGAGCTCCGGCCTACAGACCCACGGGGTGGCGCACGGCGAAGCCGGTGCTGCCGCGGCCGCTGCTTTGCCAGCGCGAGCCGCTTGTGCTGAGGCCGCTGGTGTCGAAGCGCAGGCCGGCCACGGTCATAAAGGTGTGGCCGCCGTTCGCGTAGATCGTGATCCACTCGCCCGGACCAGTGTCGCCCCAGCGCGCGAGCGAGCCGGAGACCATCGGCGACGAGATCAGACCGGCGGCGGCGAACGTAAAGCTGATCGACGCCGAGCAGTCGTACGCGGTGTCCACCCAGGTCTGGTGACCGCCGCCGTAGCGATACGGCAGCCGCGCGATCTGGTTGCCGGCCGCGATCACCTCCTGGACGGCGGCCGGCGCGCCGAGCGGCGCGACCGCGAGCCCGTCAGACGTCAGCGCTGCATGCGGTCCGCTGGGGATGCCGCTTGCGGCCAGCTCGCGGAGGATCTCGGCGTCGGAGCGTGGGCGCGGGAGTGTCGATTCGCTTGCGGAGGCCTCCGACGCGCCGACCGGAACGCCGGCCGAGGGCTCGACCGCGCGCGGGTGGCGCCGCAGCCGGTCGACGGGCTGCGACGCGCTTGCCGGAGCGGACCTCGCGGCTGCGTTCGCAGTCGGCGACTCTCCGCCGCAGCCGCCGAGCGCGGCGGCCGCGCCGAGGGCGACGGCGGCGATCAGCGAGGCCTGGATTCTCACCGCTCCGAGTATTGCGCGTTGAGCTCGCTTTGAAGGTCAGCAGCGAAACTGTTGTGGCGGTTACCATCAGCCGATCCCGTGCCAGGCGCGCGGGAGGGGATGCCGGCGTCGTATCAACGATCAGGAGTGTGAGGGAACGTGGCCGACACGGGTCAGACACGGAAGGAGCAGCGCACCGCAGCGCGCGAGCAGCGTGCGCAGGTCGAGGCGGCGCGGGCCCGTCAGCGCAGGCGCCTCGCGATGCTCGGCGGTGCCCTCGGCGTCGCCGTGCTCGTGGTGGTCGCGGCGGTCCTCCTGTTCGGCAGCGGGGACGACAAGCCGACGCTGAAGGCCGGCGAGACGATCCCGGGCCAAGTCGAGGCAAACGCACGCTTCGCGGGGATCCCGCAGGACGGCATCACGCTCGGCGATCCGAAGGCGCCGGTCACACTCGTCGAGTTCGCGGACCTGCAGTGTCCCTTCTGCAAGCAGTACACGACCGACGTGATGCCGGCGCTCGTAGCGGACTACGTCAAGACGGGCAAGGTGAAGATGGTCTTCCGCAACGTGTCGTTCATCGGCACCGACTCCGCGCGCGCGGCGCAGATGGCGGCGGCGGCGGGGATGCAGGACAAGTTGTGGGAGTTCGTCGACATCTTCTACAACAACCAGGGCGAGGAGAACAGCGGCTACGTGACCGACGACTTCCTGCGCAAGGTCGGCGACGGCATCAAGGGGCTCGACGTCGACAAGGCGATGAACGATCGTGGCGTCAGCTCGATCCAGGAGGGCCTCAACGAGGCGCAGACCGAGTGGCAGACGAACGGCTTCACCGGCACGCCCTCCTTCCTCGTCGGCAAGACGGGCTCGACGCTGCGGCCGTTGGAGGTCCAGAGCATCGGGCTGGACGAGTTCACGTCGAAGATCGACCAGCTGCTGTCGAAGGCAAGCTGACGCGATGAGCGTGCGCTCCGAGCAGCCAGGCGGTGCCGACCGGGCGCGAGTCCGGCGTCGTCTCTGGCAGCTCGGCGGCGCGCTCGCGCTCGCGGCTGTGGTCGTCGTCGCGATCGCGCTGGCGTCGAGCGGCGACGACGGGTCGTCGAAGCCGAAGCTGCGCAAGGGCGAGTCGTTCCCCGGCCAGATAGAGGCGCAAGCGCGCTTCGCGGGGATCCCGCAGGACGGGATCACGCTCGGCGATCCGAAGGCGCCGGTCACGCTCGTCGAGTTCGCGGACCTGCAATGCCCGTACTGTCGTCAGTACTCGATCGACGTGATGCCCACGCTGGTCGCGGACTACGTCAAGACGGGCAAGCTGAAAATGGTCTTCCGCAACCTCGCGTTCCTCGGCCCCGACTCGGTGCGGGCAGCGCAGATGGTCGGGGCGGCGGGCCTGCAGGACAAGCTCTGGCAGTACGTCGACATCTTCTATAACAACCAGGGCGAGGAGAACAGCGGCTACGCGACCGACCCGTTCCTGCGCAGGATCGGGCGGGCCGTCGATGGGCTCGACGTCACGCGGGCGATGAGCGAGCGCGACGACGACACGGTCTCGAAGCAGCTCCAGGAGGCGGACGCGGAGGCGCAGGCGAGCGGGATAACCGGCACGCCCTCGTTCCTGGTCGGGCCGACTGGCGGCAGGCTGGAGCCGGTCGAGGCGACCGCGGAAGAGATCTCGGGGCGCATCGAGAGTGCGCTCGGAAAGGCCAGCTGACCACATGAGCGACCGCGTGCTCCACCGCATCCTGCTGCTGTTGACGTTCATCGGCCTCGGGATCGCCGGATATCTCACCTACATCCACTACAAGGGCCTCGATCCGATCTGCGCGGTCGGGCACGGCTGCGAGAAGGTGCAGAACTCGAAGTATGCGAAGGTCAGTGGGGTCCCGGTGCCGTTGATAGGGCTCGTCGGCTACGTCGCGATCCTCGGCTCGCTGCTCGTGCGCGGCGAACTGGCGCGGTTGGCGACGGCGGCGATGGCGTACGGCGGCCTCGTCTTCAGCGGCTACCTGACGTACCTCGAGCTGTTCCAGATCAACGCGATCTGCCAATGGTGCGTCGGCAGCGCGATCGTGATGACGCTGATCGCGATCTTCGCGACGATCCGTGTGCTGCGCGCGCCGGACGACGAGCCCGAATTGACGTCGTCCTCGTCGTTTGCGGCCGATCCGGAGCACGAACCTGTCTGACGCCTGCAGGCCCCGCCGGGCGCCGGCGGCGCTCCTGGTCGCTGTTGCGGTGATGGCGGCCATCGGCGGCTGTGGCGGCGGCGGATCCGGTGGCACCTCCACCGGAACCGGCGACGGGCGTTTCGCGATCGCCGAGCCGCTGCCGCCCGGGCTTGCGGGACGGTCAGCGCCCCGCATCCATCTCCCTGACGCGCGCGGCGGCACGTTCGACACGCGCACGCTCGCCGGTAAGCCCTACCTCGTCACATTCCTGTTCACGAACTGCCCGGACGTTTGCCCGCTGATCGGCGAGGAGATCCGTGCGGCGCTCGAGCAGCTCGGGGCGGACGCGCGCGGCGTGGCCGTCATCGGCGTCAGCGTGGACCCGCGACACGACACGGCCGAGGCTGGGCGCGTGTGGCTCGAACGCCACCGCGAGCCGCCGCAGTTTCACTATCTGATCGGGAGCGAGGCGCAGCTCGCGCCCGTCTGGAAGGACTGGTACGCCGCACCGCAGATCGCGGGCGATCCGGAGAGCGCGCACTCGGCGATCGTGTGGCTGGTCGATCGCCGCGGCCGTCTCGCGGCCAAGATCGCGGCTGGCGTCGCGTTCCCCCCGGAGGCGCTTGCGCGCGACCTGGGCGTGCTGCTCGCGGGCGGCCGAAGTTAATTCGCGCTGCGTATTAGCATGGAGTGATCCTCGTCTCCCCGACCGCTTGCCGGAGGTCCCCCCATGCTTGAGCCGCTGCTGCCACGTCTGAAGCGCGAGATCGAAGCCCGCCTTGCGGAGCTGCGCCCGGCTGTGGCCGAGGCCGCGAATCTCGAGGCGGCCAAGCGCGCGCTGCTGGAAGACATGGCACCCCCGCCTGCGAGCTCGCGCCGCGTCACGGTGGCGGGGAAGGCGCGGCCGCAGCGCGTCGACCCACTCGAGGCATCGCGTTTGCGCAACGCGGGCTCGCCGTCCCGCACGACGCTGCCCTCGAACCTGCTCGGTGGCCATCTGTCTGCCGCGTCGCCGTCTGCCGGGGCGCTTGGTGCGTCGCCGCGTGCAAGCACGCCGGCCGACCGTAGCAACGGCGAGGAGGCAAATGGCGACGCGTCGCGCACGACGAACCGCGACGTGATCCTGGCGCTCGTCGAGGAACGTCCCGGCGTGTCCGTCGCCGAGATCGTGTCGGTGACGAAGATCGCGAAGCCGACCGTCGCCACGACCGTCTCGAAGCTCAAGCGCGACGGGCTGTTGGCGGACGAGGCCGGCGGCGTCAAGCTCGCCTCGCGTCAGCCGTTGACGCTGGAGCAGATCGCCAAGGCCGCCGCGGCAGCCGCACGCGACGAGGGCGTCGACGACGCCGAGTGGGAGGCGGCGGCCAAGCCGTCGTCGTCTAAGGCCACCCGCTAGCTAGAGCAGCTCGCCGAGCGCACGGCCCAGCATCACGCCGCCGAGGCCGAGCGCGAGGCTCAGCGTCGTGTACGCCGCGAGCCACGCCCAGCTGCGAGTGTCCACGAGGCGGTAGCTCTCGAGCATCCACGTCGAGAACGTCGTGTAGGAGCCGAGCACGGCGGTGCCGGCAAGCAGCAGCGCGTCGCCGTGCAGCGCCAGCCCGGCCAGCAGGCCGAGCAGCAGGCTGCCGGAGACGTTGACGACGAGCGTCCCGGTTGGGAACGGTCCCGGCACGCGCCGCGCAACCGCCGACTGGACGAGGAAGCGCGACACCGCGCCACAGCCGCCGAGCGCGCCGACGCCGGCCCACAGAAACACGTCCCGCATCAGGCGGCCTCCGGGCGGGCCCGGTGCATGAGGACGGTCCCTGCCAGCAGCGCCGCGAACCCAGTGGCGAGGCTCGCCACGCCATAGCCGAGCGCGAGCGTGACGTGGGTCGCGTCGAGCATCCGCAGCAGCTCGAGCTGGAACGTCGAGAACGTCGTCAGCGCGCCGCAGACGCCGGTCGCGGCGAACGCGTGGCGGTGGGCGGCGCGCGGCACCAGCGCCCACGGCGAAGCGGCGACGAGGCCGAGCACGAATGCGCCCGCGACGTTGACCGCGAACGTCGCCCAGGGCCACGCGCCTGCAGTCGGCGGGAACGCCTCAACGACGCCGGCCCGCGCCAACGTCCCGAGCACGCCGCCGGCGAAGATCGCGGTGAGCCCACGGGCGTCGAGCTGGGGAAGCGGATGGGGGCGTCCGCGCATGACACGAGAATCCTGGCGCACGGCGCACCTTTCGGCGTATCCGCGCGTTTTCAAGGCGTGCGCAACACGGGCACGATGACGGCGAGCAGCACGGCGCGGGTCGAGCAGGGAGGACGGGCAGGCAATGCAACAACGGGTCGATCGCAGGACGTTCCTGCGCGTCGCTGGAGCCGGCGCGGCGGGCACCGCGCTGCTGCGCTCCCCCGTCGGGCCTGCCGCGGCCAGTGTGCGTGCGGCGCGCCACGCGCCGAACGTGCTCGTGCTCGTGATCGACTCGCTGCGCCACGACTACGTCGGCGCGTACGGCAACCCCTGGATCAAGACCCCGAACATCGACGCGCTCGCGCGCGAGAGCCTGCGCTTCACGCGTGCGTTTCCCGAGGCGATGCCGACGGTGCCGGCGCGGCGCTCGCTGATGATGGGCCGGCGCGTGTACCCGTGGCATGACTGGCGCCCGACGCGCAACCTGCCGGGCTCGCCCGGCTGGACGGGGCTCAGTGCCGAGACGACGACCTGGCTGAAGTCGCTGCGCCGCCACGGCTACTGGACCGGCTACGTGACCGACAACCCGTTCCTCGTCGGCGCGCCCGAGTGGGAGGGATTCCGCCACACGGTCGACCGCTTCGTCCCGATCGAGGGGCAGGGCGGTGCGCTGCACCCCGCTTCGCGCGTCTCCGAGCGCGAGGTGCTGGAGTGGCTGCCGCGAGGCATGCGCTCGCAGCGCTACCTGACGGGGATGCGCCAGCACCTCGCGAACGTCGTCGGCGCGCGCGACGAGCGCGACTCGTGCGCCGCGCGCGTCTACGGCTTCGCGATCGACGAGCTGACGCGGGCGCTGCGAAACCGCCCGTTCGCGCTCGTCGTTGACTGCTTCGACCCGCACGAGCCGTGGACGCCGCCGCGCAAGTACCTCGACCTCTACGGCGACAAGGGTGACCACGGCAGCTGGCCGGGCAACGTCCGCTATGGCCGCGCCGACTACATGGCGAGGGAGGCGGTGCGGCGGCTGCCGACCGTCTACGGCGCGTCGGTGACGATGACCGACGCGTGGCTGGGCCGCTTCCTCGACCGCTTCGAGGCCGCCGGGCTGATGGACGAGACGATCGTCGTGCTGCTGAGCGACCACGGGATCGTGCTGGGGGAGCGTGGCTGGACCGGCAAGCCTGCCCTGGAGTTGCATCCGGAGCTGATTCAGGTGCCGTTTCTACTGCGCGACCCGCAAGGACGCGGCAGCGGGCAGACGACGCCGTACTTCGTCTCGCCG
Source organism: uncultured Actinomycetes bacterium (assembly GCA_963774115.1). GTDB lineage: Bacteria > Actinomycetota > Thermoleophilia > Solirubrobacterales > Solirubrobacteraceae > Conexibacter. Next base: position 404,294 of record CAVZDN010000003.1, read on the forward strand.
CACGACGTCGGGCCGACGCTGCTCGGCATGACCGGGGTGCCCACTCCGGACGTCATGAACGGCGTGAACGTCGCGCCGCTGCTGAGCGGCGGACGCCCTCGCCTCTCACGCCGCTTCTGTTACGGCGGATACGCGAACCATTGGTACTACCGCGACGAGCGCTGGGCCTTCATCGCCGACGGCAACAACAGCGGCCGCCAGCTGTTCGACCTTGCTGAGGATCCGGGCGAGCGTCGCAGCGTCGCGCAGGAGCACCCGCAGGTATTGCGCGACATCTATCACCGGGTGCTGCACTCGGCGGGCGCGAAGCGGCTGCCGTTCTTCGGCCACGACGCCTGAGCGGCGCGCGGCCCGCGCTCAGTGCACGTGGCCGTAGGCGGCGGCGGCTTCGACCTCGTCATCGGGCGTGTGCAGCGCGAGCAGCGCGGCGATCGCGGTCGTGAACGGCACCGCGGCGATCAGCCCGATCGACCCCACGAGCGTCGCGACGACCTGCTCGGAGACGATCTCGAGGTTCACCGCCTGGCCGGTGCTGAGCGCGCCGGAGGCGAAGATCAGCAGGATCGGCAGCGACGCGCCTGCGTAGGCGAGCACGAGCGTGTTGACGGTCGCGCTGACGTGGTCGCGGCCGACGTCCATCGCGCGGCGGTAGAGGTCGCGGAAGCCGAGCAGCGGGTTGGCGGCGCGCAGCGCCAGCACGGTCGAGGACTGGCTGACCGTCACGTCGTCGAGCACGCCGAGCGCGCCGATCACCATGCCGGCGACGAGCAGGCCCTGCAGCGAGACGTCCGGGTCGGCGAGCCGCAGCGCGAACGCCTCCTCGCCGGCCAGCCCGGTGAGGCGCGCCAGCTTCGTGAAGACGACGGCCAGCAGGGCAGTCAGCAGCAGGCTCGCGGTTGTCCCCAGCAGCGCGGCGATCGACTTCGGCCCACGGCCGTGGGCGAGCAGGATCGTCGTGAACATGACTGCCAGCGAGCCGACGATCGCCACGGCGACCGGCGGCTTGCCGTTGAGGATCCCCGGCACGATGAAGAAGAGGATCACCGCGAGGCTGACGCCGAGGCCGACGAGCGAGAGCGCGCCGCGCAGCCGCGAGAGCGCCAGCACCAGCAGCGCGAAGATCGCGAAGAGGACGAACAGCGCGGTCCCGCGCTGGAAGTCGACGAGCGTGTAGAAGGCGACGTCCTCGGCGTCGTAGCCGGGGACCGGCGGCGCGGGCGCGACGCGGATCTTGTCGCCGACGTGGACGTCGGGGTCGACGCCGTTGGCGCCCACCTGGATGACGCCCTTCGTGCCCTTGTCGTCCCCGCTGTCGAGGTGGATGTTCACGCGGTTGCAGGCGTCGGCGACGGTCGCGCCGCAGGGGCGCTCGTCGATCCCGACGACGGTCGCACGGTCGCTCGGCTGCACGACCTCGGAGAACTCGCTGCGCACGTGGCCGGGCCACAGGATCACGATCGCGACGATCGTGCCGAGCGCGATCGCGCCGACGACGAAGCGGAACAGGCGGGGGAGCGAGGGCACGCGGATCGGGGCCATTGAAGCACGCGTGCGCCCGGCTGCCCGCATGGGGGACGCGCGCCGCTCGCGGCGCTACTCTCGCGAGCGCGTCGTGTTGGCAGGGCCGATAGGGTCCGGGCCGTCAAGGCGCCCTCCATCCCTTGACGTTTCGCCCCCCCGCCGCACGAGGAGCCCGATGGCCGCAGGACCACGCTTGACCCGCAGGAGTGCGCTGAAGGCCGGCGCAGCCGGCGCGGCCGCGCATGGGCCTGGGCGCCTGCGGGAACGAGTACGAGGCACGCTCGGGCCACGCGAAGGACGCGCCGAACGTCCTGATGATCGTGACCGACAGCACGCGTGCGGACTACGTCGGCGCGTACAACCCGCAGACACGCGCGCAAGACGCCGAGCCTCGACTCGCTCGCGAAGCAGGGCCTGCGCTTCGAGTACGCGGTGCCGGACGCGATGCCGACCGGCCTCGTGCGCCGCACGCTGCTGACCGGCATGCGCGGCTTCCCGAACCGCGACTGGGTGCTGTCGCCGCCGATGCCCGCCGAGGTCGGCTGGACGCGGATCCTGCCGCACCAGCCGATCCTTACCGAGGTGCTCGGCGAGGCCGGCATCGAGACCGCCTACGTGACCGACAACCCGTTCCTGATCGGCCCCCGCTACATCGACTTCCGCCGCACGCTCGACATCGCGCGCCCCGACTTCTCGCAGGGCGCCTACCGTGCCGGCAACCTGCCGTTCAAGCGCCCGGCGCCGCGCAGCGCGATCGAGAAGTACCTGCTGCCCGCGCTGTCGGACACGATCGAGGTGCGGCGCCTGCAGGACCACGTCGGCTGGGCCAGCCTCTACCGCGTCGGCGAGCGCAACTACTCCGCGGCACGCGTGATCCGCAGCGGGATGGCGGCGCTGGAGGAGCTGAAGGACAAGCAGCCGTTCTTCCTCGGCGTCGACTCGTTCGACCCGCACGAGCCGTTCGACGCGCCGCCGCGCGTACGTGAACCTGATGGAGCACGGCCAGAAGCTGGGGATCCAGAAGACGGACGGGATCCTGCCGATCCAGCCGTTCCTGACGCCGGCCTCGAAGCTGGACAAGATCGACATCGATCCCGAGACGCTCGAGCTCGTGCGCGACCTCTACGCCGCCGAGCTGACGTTCGCCGACCGCTGGATCGGCAAGCTGCTGAACAAGCTCGACGACCTCGGCCTCGCCGACAACACAGTCGTCTACTACCTCTCCGACCACGGCGTGACGCTTGGCGAGCACGGCATCATCGGCAAGTCGACGCCGCGGCCCTACCCCGAGATCCATCACGTGCCGTACATGATCCGCGACCCCTCCGGGCGCCTCGCGGGCCAGACGAGCGGCTACTTCGCCTCCACGCACGACGTCGCGCGCACGATCCTGTCGTTCTTCGGCGTGCGCGCGCCCGGGCTGATGGCGGGCGAGGACCTTTCGGTGATCTTCGACGGCAAGCAGCCGACCGCACGGCCCTACTACACCGCCTGCTACCAGGAGACGTGGATCTGCGGCGACCGCAACTGGCTGCTGATCTCCGACACCGAGGGCCTCAAGCGCGAGCTGTACGACCTGACGGTCGACCCGGGCGCCGACCATCGACATCGCCGCGACGAACCAGCCGATGGTCGAGACGCTGTGGCAGGTGCTCGTCGACGAGGCCGGCGGCACGCTGCCGGAGTTCGAGGAGAACCTCGGGGTGGTGGGCGGCTGATGGCTCGTCGGCGGGACGAGACTGCCGAGCAGGCGCTGACGCGGCGTGCGCTGATCGCTCGCGGCGGCGGCGCAGCCGGGCTCGCGGCACTCGCGGGCGTGCCGGGCCTGTCGGGCGTGGCTGCCGCTGCGACCGATGGCGCGGCCGCCGACGAGCGCCCCAACGTCGTGCTGATCGTCGCCGACCGCCTGCGCGCGGATGCGGTCAAGGCCTACGACGACGTCTTCGACGACCGTCACACCGACACGCCGAACATCGACGCGCTGTCGGACGACTCGCTGCGCTTCAAGTACGCGGTGCCGGACGGGATGCCGGCGATCGCGATGCGGCGCGGCCTGCTCACCGGGATGCGCTCCTACCCGTTCCGCGACTGGCAGGCGCTTGCCGGCGCGCCTGCGATCCCGGGCTGGGGCAAGATCTACGACTTCCAGCCGCTGCTGCCCGAGCTGACCGCCGCGCACGGCGTCAAGACGGTCTACGTGACGGACAATCCGACGCTTTCCGGGCCGCGGTTCTCATTCGTGCGGCGTACCGGCACCGGCACGCTGCCGAGCTCCACCAGCTTCACCTCCGATGAGCGCAGCTACTTCCTGTCGCTGCGCGACGCACCGGAGCGCACAGGAGCCGACGTCGGCGGTGCTGAACGAGGGCATCGAGCTGCTCAGCGAGCTGAAGGGGGACCAGCCGTTCTTCCTCGCGCTCGACGCCTTCAACCCGGTCGACGCGTTCGAGATGCCGCGGCAGTTCGTGCAGGGCAACGGGCCCGTCACGTACGACGTCGACAACGCGAAGCAGCGCGTCTACCTCGACAAGGTGAAGATCCCGGCGACCGACGGCGTGCGCGACGCGGTGCGCGACGCCTACGCGAAGGAGGTCCGCGCGGTCGACGCCTCGCTCGGGCGCTTCATGAACGCGCTGGACGACGCCGGCCTGTCGGACAACACGGTCGTCATCTTCGTCGGCGACAGCGGCATCGCGCTCGGCGAGCAGGGCGTCTTCGGGCACCCGTCGGGCGTCTGGCACCGGCGCGTCTACCAGGTGCCGTTCCTGATCCGCGACCCGCGGCGCCGCTGGGCGGGCGACACCAGCGCGTGGTACGTCTCGACGCACGACATCCCGCCGACGATCCTCTCCTACCTCGGCATCACGGCCCCGGGCAAGATGTCCGGCGAGGACCTCACGACGCTGCTCGACGACGACGACCTGCCGGGGCGCCCGTACTTCGTCACCGGCATCGACACGCACATCGTCGTCGGCGACAAGGACGAGTGGCTGCTGATCGGCCGCACCGACGACGCCCGCTGGCGCCTCTACAAGAACGACGACACGGACGAGCCGGACGAGATCGAGTCCGACACAGTCGACTCGCCGACGGTGCTGGCGACGATGAAGCGCTACGCGCTGACGGCCGCCGGCGGCACGCTGCCGGAGTTCGGCGACGACGCCGCACTGCGCCCGCCGGCTCCGCGCGCCAAGGACAAGAAGGTCGCCGACGACGGCACGCTCGACGAGGACGATCAGGAAGCGAACGAGCTGCGATGAGCCGCCATCGCGAGAAGCCGCCGCGCGCGCCGAAGGAGCCGAAGGTCCGCAAGGAGCGGGTGAACCCGCCCGCGGAGTACCTCTACGCCAACCGCAACAAGATCTTCGGCGTGATGATGATCGGCTGGTTCATGGCGCTCATGGACGTGTCGATCGTGAACATCACGATCCCCGAGCTCGAGCACGACTTCGAGACGAGCCTGACGACCGTCTCCTGGGTCGCGAACGCCTACAACATCGCGTTCGCCGTGCTGCTGATCACGGCCGGCCGGCTCGCCGACCAGTTCGGGCGCAAGAAGCTCTTCATCATCGGCCTGTCGACGTTCACGATCGCCTCGGCGCTGTGCGCGACCTCGTGGGAGATCGGCTGGCTGATCGGCTTCCGCGCGCTGCAGGGGGTCGGCGCCGGCCTGATGGCGCCGCTGGGCTTCGCGATCGCGGCGCTCGTGTTCCCGCCGGCGATGCGCGGACGCGGCCTCGCGACGATCGCGATCGTCGCGCTCGCCGCCTCCGGTCTCGGCCCCGTGCTCGGCGGCGTGATCGTCGAGTTCTGGAGCTGGGAGTGGATCTTCATCATCAACGTGCCGCTCGGCATCGTCGGCGTGATCCTCGCGTTCCGCTGGTGGCCGGAGACGTACGACCTGTCGGCCGGCCGCCGCGTCGACTGGCTCGGGACGGTCCTGCTGACTTCGTCGGTCGGCCTCTTCATCTACGGGCTGATCGAGGCGAACACGCGCGGCTGGGATGACGCGGCCGTGCTGTTCTTCCTGCAGATATCGATCGTGCTCGGGATCGGCTTCGTGCTGTGGCAGCGCTACTCCAGCTCGCCGATGATCACGCCCGCGCTGCAGCGCAACAAGCAGTTCCTGAGTGCCAACATGGCGATGTTCCTGCTCGGCGCCGGCGCGCTCGGCTCGCTCTTCCTGCTCGCGCTCGTGCTGGTGAACTTGTGGGGCTACTCTCAGCTCAACGCGGCGCTGGCGCTCACGCCGATCGGCGCCTGCGGCATGGTCATGTGGCCGATCGTCGGCAAGGGCGCCGACCACCTCGCGCCCTACCGGCTCGCGATGCCGGCGCTGCTGTCGATGGCGCTCGGGCTGATCTGGTTCTCGTTCCTGCCCTCGACGTACGAGGGCACGCTCGACTACTGGATTGTGCTGCCGGGGATCGTGCTCTTCGGGCTCGGCGTCGGGACGGCCTTCCCCGCGATCAACGTCGGCGGGATGGGCGCCGCGGTCGGGCCGGAGCTGGGCGTCGCCTCGGGCGTCATCAACACCTCGCGCCAGATCGGCGCGGCGCTGGGCATCGCCGTGCTGATCGCCGTGCTGACGACGACGAGCGGCTGGTACCACGACGCCCGCGTCGACCGCATCGAGGACAACGCCTACCGCTGGGCGATCCCGAACCCGGTCGCGCACGCGCTCGTGGGTCAGAACCTCGCCGAGTTCGCGGGCGCGATTCCGCGCCGCGAGCACGCGCCCGTCGGCTTCGACCGCTGGCTGCGGCGCGAGAGCGCGGGGATCGCGCGCGACGGCTTCGGCTGGTCGTTCCGCATCGCGGCGCTGCTGCTGCTGCTGGCGCTGCCGTTTGCGCGCCGGCTGACGCTCACGCCCGAGGAGGTGCGGGCGAAGGCGATGGCGGCGATGGCCGCCGCGCAGGCCGCGGCGAAGGCGGCTGCAGCCGCCGCCAGTGGCGGTGGGCCTGAGCCGGCGCTGGCCGGTGTTGGCACTGGACCGCCCGACGCGGCCTCGACCGCCGGTCCGGGCACGTCACCGATGATCGGCGCGCTGCCCGGGCGGACGCAGTCCGTCTCCGCACGCATCGCCGAGCTGGAGGACGCACTGCGTCAGCTGCGCGAGCAGGTCGGCGAGAACGGCGACGGCGACGGGCGCGCGTGAGCGGAAGCTCAGGCGCTCGCGCGCACGAGCGCGTCGAGGTCGGCCGTGTGGCCGTGCGGGTCGAAGGCGCGGAACTTGGAGAAGAGGCGGTGGCCCGGACCGTGGTAGTCGGAGGAGCCGGTCTTCAGCAGCCCCAGCTCGCCGCACCGTTCGGCCAGCAGCTGGGTCTGCTCCGGCGTATGCGTGACGTAGAAGCACTCGACGCCGTCGAGGCCGTGCTCGACGAAGACGTCGATCGCCTCGATCACCTCGGCGTCGCTGTCGAGGTCCCAGAAGGGATGCGCCCAGATCGCGACGCCGCCGGCGTCGTGGATCCAGCCGATCGCCTCGCCGACGGTGGGCCGCGTGCGGGCCAGATACGCGGGCTTGCCGGGGATCAGGAAGTCGGGCAGGAAGGCGGAGACGTCGTCATAGCCGTGCTCGGCGAGCCGCTCGGCGTTGGCGGGGTGGTCGAGGACCGCTTGGGTCAAATGGGGGCGGCCGATCGGCTTGCCGGCCTCGCGGCGCTTCTGCAGCACGCTGTCGTCGACCTGCCAGCCGAGCTCGACGAGCTTCGCGGCCATCCGCTCGGCGCGCAGCTCGCGGTCGGCGCGGGCGCCCAGCAGGCGCTCCGCCAGGACCGCATCGGTGTGGTCGATCCCGAAGCCGAGCACGTGCAGGTCCTCGTAGCGGCCGTGGACCGCGGAGATCTCCGTCGCCGGGATGATCGTGACGCCGTGCTCCTCGCCGGCAGCCAGCGCCTCGTCGACGCCGTCGATCGTGTCATGGTCCGTCAGCGCCAGCACCTCGAGGCCTGCCTCCGCGGCGTTCGCGACGACTTCGGCGGCCTGCAACAGGCCGTCGGAGTGGACCGAGTGCGACTGCAGGTCATAGGTCGGAGCGCTCACGGGCGGCGAGCATATAGGTCGCGCGCGCGGTTCCGCTCCGTGACGTTGCCCTGCTGTGGGACCATCGTGCGATGACGACGAGCGCCAACGTGACGTGGCATGCCAGCACGATCGACCGCACCCAGCGGTGGGAGTCGCTCGGGCATCGCGGCGCCACGCTGTGGTTCACGGGCTTGCCGGCCTCCGGCAAGTCGACCGTCGCGGCCGCGGTAGAGGCGCAGCTCGTGCGCTTCGGGCGCCCCGCCTATCGACTCGACGGCGACAACCTGCGCCACGGCGTCTGCGGTGACCTCGGCTTCAGTGCCGAGGATCGCGACCTCAACGTGCGGCGCACGGCAGAGGTCGCGCGGCTGTTCGCGGACGCCGGCGTGATCGCCCTCGTCTCGGTCGTCTCGCCCTACGCTGAGGCGCGCCAGGCAGCGCGCGACCTGCACGAGCGTGACGGGCTGCGCTTCGTCGAGGTGTTCGTGAACACGCCCCTGGAAGAGTGCATGCGTCGCGACCCCAAGGGCCTCTACGCGCGTGCGCAGGCGGGCGACCTGAAGGGCTTCACCGGCGTCGACGACCCGTACGAGCATCCGCGCGAACCTGATGTCGAGCTGCGCTGCGAGGAGCTCGACGTGGCCGTCGCGAGGGTGCTCGAAGCGCTCGACGGCCTCAGCGACCGCTCGGCCTAGTAGGGCTTGGCGAAACCCCCGCGGCGTCCGTCGGCGCGGGACCTGCGCGGATGCGGCGTCCTCGGTCGCCGCAATAGCGCTGCTATTGCCGGCTCCCTGTGTCCTTGCCCCGCTTGGTCGCGCGCTCGCCGGCCACTCAAGCGGGTTTCACCAAGCCCTACTTAGCGGCCCGCAGCGCGAGGTACTCGGCGCGGGCGGCGAACGTCGCGCGCATCTCCTCGGTGATCTCGCCGAGGAACTCCTCGCGGTAGGTCGTGTCGGTGAGGACCGAGATCGCGTAGTAGAGGCCCGACAGCGCGGCGATCGCGCCGGCCACGCGCAGCAGCTCGGCGCTCAGCAGCAGCGGCACGTCGAGGACGGTGAACGCCAGCAGCTCCTCGCCGGGTTGGCCGAGCCAGGCTTGCAGCGTCTCAGCGTCGATCGTGATCATCCCCAGGGCGGTAAAGAAGGCGCCGATCGCGATCGTCACGACGGCGATCTGCAGGCCGTGGCCGATCAGCAGCACGAGCCCGACGTTGGCGCGCTGCGAGCGGCGCAGCGAGGGCGCGCCGCTGCCGCTCGAGACGTCGGCCTCCAACTGTCGCACCTCCAGCGGCAGGCGCGCGGCGAGGAAGGCCGTCGCGAGCAGCGCGAGCAGCAGGCCGACGGCGATCAGCGTCGCGGTCGAGCGCTCGGCGAACACCTGCCACATCTCGGTCGTGAGGAAGAGGACGAGCGAGAAGAACAGCAGCAGCGGGATCGCACGCGCGAGCAACAGCAGCGAGCGGGCGAGCTGGCCGGTCAGGCGGCGTCCCGCCCACACGACGATCGACCAGAGGCCGAAGCCGTAGCCGACTGCGACGAGCACGAGCAGCGCGAGGTTGATCGCGAGCACGCCGAGGCCCCAGCCGCCGTGGACGGCGCCGAGGACGGCCGCCGGCAGCAGCACGAACAGCGCCAGCTCGACGGTGCCGACGTCCTCGGGGATCGCAAGCGCGGGGCGCCGCCGCAGGCGGTTGACGAGCATCACGGTCGCGAGCGTCAGCGCGAGCGCGGCGGCGACGGCGGCGAGGTTGGCGAGCAGCGGCCAGTCGACGTCGAGCGCGGCGAACAGCTCCGCGAGCAGCACGAGCGCGAGCAGCGGGAAGGCGCGGTTGAAGACGTCGGAGCGGGCGGAGAAGTCCTCGCTCAGCAGCGGCAGCCCGGCGTGGCGGAAGTCTCGCTCGAACGCTTCAAGCTGGGCGGTGCGGTTGTCCATTGGCGGCATTCCACCCGACAGCGCGGACGCCCGGACGGATATCCGACTCCCACGGTATGTGTTAGGCTGCCCTGACTTCGATAAGGGCAGCCTAAGCACCCGCTGCTGCCCGCGATCTCCCAGGAGCCTCATCTTCATGACCCACCGCCGGCCCGCTCTCCGGGCAGTCGCGGGAGCGCTCGCGCTCAGCGCCGTTCTCGCCCTCACCGCCTGTGGCAGCGACGACGCTGACACCGCTTCGACGACGACCATACCTTCGACGCAGACCGCCGACTTGCAGCCCGTCAAGGACTACCTGCTCGACCACACCGCGCGGCTCGAGGCAGCCACGGCGAAGATCGAGGAGGACGCCGAGGCGTACTACGCCCTCGCAGAGGCCGCGGACTTCGACTACGCCGCGCTGCTCGCCGACAAGCGGGCCGAGGTGAAGGGGCTCGTCGAGGCGCTCCAGGAGGACTTCCACGCCGCCAACCCGGCGTACGAGGAGATGGAGGGCGTCGTCGCGGGCGTGCCCTCGCTCGCCGACTTCGACGTGATCATCGACGCGGGCGGCGACGCCAGCGACCCGGCGAGCGCAGTGCCGTTCTCGATCGAGACGCCAGCCGGCAAGACCTTCAAGCAGCCCGGTAACTTCAACTTCCTCGTCGAGACGAGCACCTACGGCACCGAGGAGAAGTTCGCGGCCAAGGGCGTCACGCCCGACCTCGACGGCGACGGCAAGGTGGAGTTCGGCGAGGCCGTCCCAGATGCGGACTTCCTCGTCGCGACCGCACGTGCCTTCGCGCAGAGCGCCAAGGACCTCGCCGCCGCCGCGGAGGAGTGGGTGCCGGCCGAGCAGGACGTCTTCACCGCGCTGGTCGTCATGACCCCGACGATGTCGGAGTACTTCGAGAGCTGGAAGAACTCGCGCTTCGTCGCGGGCTCGAAGGCGACCGAGACGGCCTTCGTCACGTCCTCGCGCCTTGGCGACATCAGCGACATCCTCGGCGGCCTCGTGCTCGTCTACGACAGCGTCGAGCCGCGTATCCGCGAGGTTGACGCCGCTCAGGCCGAGCAGACCGGCACCTCGTTGAAGAAGCTGCTCGCGTTCGCGCAGCGGCTGGAGTCCGAGGAGGCCGGTGGCCGCAAGTTCACCGCGCGCGACGCCGACACGCTCGGCGGCGACGCGCAGGACCGCGCCGAGGCGATCGCCGGCCAGATCTCGCAGGCGGCCGGCCAGCTCGACATCACGCTGGAGAGCTGAGGACAGGCCGCATCGTATGAACGCTCGCCGGCTCCTCGCCGCTGTTCTCGCACTCGCTGCGCTGCTGATCGCAGCGGGCGGAGCGAGCGCTGCCGCGAGCGGGCCGGCGACCGGTGCGCCGTGGCGGGTTGCGGAGGGGATCCGCAGCGACCTGTTCGCGGCGCAGACGGAGCTGATCCTCGGGACGCCCGCGAGCGCTGTGCGCCAGGTCGACCGCGCGCGCTTGCGCTACGACGTGGGCCTCGCGCGGTCGTTGCGCTCGGCGAGCCAGGCAAGTGACGCGGCGGTCCGCGAGAGCCTCGCCGCGGCTGAGCGGGCGGCGCGCTCCGGCGACAGCGTCGCCCTTGCCGGTGCACGCGGTGCGCTGCGCGCGGCGATCCTGCAGGGCTCCTACGCGGCGACGCTCGCTGCCGTCGAGCACCGCGACGCGGCCGCCGCACGCGGTTGGCTGCTGCTGCGCGAGTTCCGCACCGCGACACGCTTCACCCGTCCTGGCGCCGACGCGACGCTCGCAGTGCGCCGCCTCTCGCGGGGCCGGCTGACGCCGTCGGCCGCGCGCGCGATCGTTGAGAAGGACCTGCTCGACGCCTACCAGGCACGCTTGCGCGAGCTGCTCGACGACGCTGCCCGCGGCGACGCGCGTGGGCTGCCGGAGCGACGCGCCGAGGCCGCCGGCCAGGCTGCCGGCTACTTTGCGATCCTTGCCCCGCGCTACGCCGAGGACATGGGCGCGGCGAAGGCGCGCGCCGCGAGCGCCGCCTACGCCGCGATGGCGCGCGCGGCCGTCGCGGGGGACCACGGCGACTTCACCGCAGCTCGCGGGGCCGCGCTCGCCGCACTCGAGGGCTTCACCGCGGCGCCGTTCACGCCCGAGGAGGCCGCCCGCCGCGCACAGCAGCTGCTGCGCTTCCTCGCGCTCGTGCCGGTCGAGTACGGCCGCGGCGTGAAGGACGACCGCGTCACGCTCGACTTCGAGATCCAGGAGGCGGTCGCCTTCCAGACCGGCGCCGTCGCCGCCTTCGGCGACCTGCAGTCGCCGCTCGCCAAGCGCGACGAAGCGCGCACCGCCGAGGTCGCCGTCAAGCTCCGCGCGCTCGGCGAGGTCGTCGACCGGGCGACGCAGCAGAAGACGGGGGTCGCGTCCCCCGACGAGGTGCAGGCGCAGGGCGACGCGATCGAGAAGCTGCTCGAGACGACGATGCCGCAGGCGTGGCAGGAGCCGACCGACGAGTCGGACTACGACCTGATCGCGCTCACGCTCGACCGCATGGAGGCGGCCGTCGGCGCCGGGCAGTACCAGCAGGCCGAGCAGGCGCGGCTGGAGGCCTACGCGTTCTTCGAGTTCGGACCCGAGCGGCGGTTGAAGGCATTCGATCCCGGGCTCGCCCTGACCGTCGAGGGGCTGATCTGGTTCGGCGCCGACGACCTGCCCGGTCTCGCGAAGCTGATCGACGAGCGCGCCTCCTATCGCGAGGTCCACACGACGCGGCTCGCGCTCGACGACCGCCTCTTCGACGCCGCCGCGACGCTCGGCGACAGCGCCAGCCGCGCGACGGTCGTCACGAACGCGGCGATCCTCGTCTTCCGCGAGGGCCTCGAGGCGGTTCTTATCCTCGCCGCGATCACCGCCTCGTTCGTCGGCGTGCGCCGGCGGATGCGCCGTCCGGTGCTGATCGGCGCCGGGCTCGGCCTGCTCGCCTCGATCGTCACGTGGGTGCTCGCGCAGACGCTGCTCGCCTCGCTGCAGCAGTACGGCGAGAAGCTTGAGGCGGTGGTCGGGCTTGTCGCGATCGGGGTGCTGCTGCTGATCACGAACTGGTTCTTCCACAAGGTCTACTGGAGCGAGTGGATCGGCAAGTTCCATCGTCGCCGTAAGCAGCTGGAGCGCTTCGATCGCGCCGGCTTCATCTCGGCGCAGGTGCTCGGGCTCGCAGTGCTCGGGCTCACGAGCGTCTACCGCGAGGGCTTCGAGACGGTCCTCTTCCTGCAGTCGCTGCAGCTGAGCGCGGGCACCGCGACGGTGCTCGAGGGCGCCGGGCTGGGGCTCGCGGCGACGCTCGGCGTCGGGGTCGTGACCTTCATGCTCCAGCGCAAGCTGCCGTACAAGAAGATGCTCATCGTCACGGGCGTCTTCATCGGCTTCGTGCTCGTCGTGATGGTCGGGCAGACCGCGCGCACGATGCAGGGCACCGGCTGGCTGTCGATCAGCTCGCTCGGCTTCGAGCCGCCCTCGTGGGCGAGCCTGTGGCTGGGCGTCTACCCGACCTGGGAGACGATCGGCGCGCAGCTCGCCGCGATGGTCTTCGTAATCGGCTCCTACTACCTCGCCCAGGAGGTCCGCGTGAAGCGCCCGCGGCGGCGTGCGAAGCGCCGGGCACAGGCTGCGGAGGCGGTTGCCGAGGCGGCGCCGGTCCTCGCCGAGGAAGAGCGCGTCCCGGTCGCTTGAGCGAACGCCGCCGGGGTAGGCTGCTCCGATGGCCGACTCCGAGCAGCGCGACGAGAGCAAGAAGGAGCGGCTCGACCGCGAGCTGATCGAGCTGCTCAACGAGCTGCGGGTGGCGCTGCCGGGGGTGCAGGTGCTGTTCGCGTTCCTGCTGGCGGTGCCGTTTCAGCAGGGCTGGACGGACGTGACGAGCTTTCAGCGCGACGTGTACTTCGCGGGGCTGTCGCTGGCGCTGATCGCGACCGCCCTGCTGATCGCGCCGACTGCGGTCCACCGTCTGAACTTTCGCGCGGGTGACAAGGAGGCGATCGTGCTGATCTCCAACCGGCTCGTGATCGCGGGGACCGGGGTGCTGGCGCTGGCGATGATCAGCGTGATGATGCTGATCGCCGACATCCTCTTCGGCAAGACGGCGACGATCGTCGTCAGCGTGCTGTGTGCGCTCGTGTTCGTGCTGCTGTGGGTGGTGCTGCCGCTGAGCCGGCACGCCGAGCACGAGGGCTCAGAGACGTAGACCCGCTCCCGCCGACGCGACGGCGGCGGCCTGATCGGCATAGACGGGATCCATCACGTCGAGCACCGGCACGCCGGGGATGGCGTCGGCGACGAGCTGACGCAGCAGCGGCCCGTCGAAGCGATGGGAGTGCGGGAAGACCGGGTTGACGGTGATCGCGCGCAGGTCGATCGGCGCGAGCGTCTCGATCGCGACGCCCTGGCGGCGGTACCAGCCGCTGCCGCGGTGGGAGAGGAAGACGCGCGTCCCGTCGGCGACGACGAGCGTGAGTTCGCGTGCCGGCTGGCGGGCGAGGGCGTGTATGACCTGCTCCACGAACGGCTCGCAGAGCGCGCCCGCGACGATCAGATGACGCGCGTCCGGTGCGGCGCGCAGCAGGTCGGCGACCTCCGCGTCGGTGCCGTCGAGCACGAGACGGTCCTCCACCAGGACCGCGTCGCCGCGCGCCGTGATCAGCGCGCTGGACGGCAGCGCGGGGACCAGCTCGCGGACCAGCGGATCTGCGAGCACGGGCAGCCGCAGCAGCTCGACTGCCTCGCGCGTGCGGCGCACCACCTCGTGGACGTCGCGGTGCAGCGCGGCGCCGGTCGAGACGACGACGCCGTCGGCGATCGCAGGAGATGCGGCGGCGCGTCGGTCGAGCGCGCCGTCGACCAGCACGCGCTCGGCGCCGAGCGCGAGCATCGTCTCGCCGACCGAGCGGACGCCGCGCGCGGTCGCCGGCCCCGCCACCTCGACGGCGCCGTCGGCGTGCAGGCAGGCGATCTGGATGCGGCCGAGCGGGGTGCGCATACCGGTCTCCTCGACGCGCTCGTGCGGGACGCCGCACGCGCTCAGCAGTGCGTCCGTCGTCGCGACGTAGCTGCCGGCGCGCAGGTGGATGTGCGGCTTGGAGATGCGCGCGTCGATCGCGTCGTGCGTCTCGCCGTCGCGGCCGACCGACGTGACGCCGACGACGTGGCCGCGCGCCGCCAGCTCGCCGAGCAGCGTCGCGAGCGCGACCGTCTTGCCGGTGTTCTTCGCGAGGCCCGCGAACGCCAGCCGGCGCGTCGGGGCGGTCAGCTCGTGGAGCAGCATGCCCGGCCGACCGGCTATGCCGCGTCGGTGGCGGGTGTGGGCTCCGAGGAGAGCTCGCCGATGCGTGCCGCCATCTCGCGCACGAGGAACGTCGCGAGGTGTTCCGGGTAGGTGCCGCGCGAGAAGCCGGCGTCGAAGCCGAGCTCCTTCGCGAGTTCGTTGGAGATGCGGGTCCCACCGCAGGCGAGGATCACGTCGCCGCGCCGCCCCTGCGCCTCGAGGATCTCGACCAGCTCCGTCAGGTTGCGGATGTGCGAGTCCTGGCCGGTGACCGTCTGGGAGACGAGGATCGCGTCGGCGCCCACCTCGATCGCCTTCGCGACGAGCGCGCCGTTGGCGACCTGGCTGCCGAGGTTGTACGTCTCGAAGGCGCCGTAGGCCTCCAGTCCGCTGTGGCCCTGGAAGCCCTTCAGGTTCAGCATCGCGTCGATCCCGACGCTGTGCGTGTCGGTGCCGGTGCTCGCGCCGACGACGACGATCGGGCGGCCGATCTCGGCGGCGGCGAACGCCTCGACCTCCTTGTCGCTCATGAAGCCGAGGTCGAAGCCCTCGTTCTGCAGCGCCGTGTAGTCGACCGTGTGCGGGCAGTAGGCGAGCACGAGGAAGTGCGTGTAGCCGGGCACGAGCTGCTGCATGTGCGTGACCTCGGCGCGCTGCAGCCCCATCGCCGCGGCGAGGTCGAGCGCGGCGCGGCGGGCGGCGAGCGACTGCGGCACCGGCAGCGTGAAGCTCAGCTGCAGGAGACCGTCGTCGAGCATGTCGCCGTAGGGGCGCACAGCTGACAGATCGACTTGCGGCGGCATGGCCGCGGCGGCGGGTGGCGGCGCCTCAGCCAACGCGGACCCCCTCCATCAGCTCGACGCACGGGTTGAAGTAGGACTCGTCCATCTCTATGACGCCCTCGGCGCCGCGGCCCTCGTCGATCTTGCGCGGGGCGTCGCCGAAGACGCCGCGTTCGATCGCGCCGAAGAAGCCGATCTCGGCGATCTCCTCCAGCAGCTCGCGCGTGGCGGTGAGCACGTCGGCGGCGCGCGTCTGGATGATGCCGCCGGGCTTGAAGCTGATCTCGTCGCCGAGGTCCTTCGCGGAGTTGAAGACGTAGTCGGCGTTTTCGAGGCCGAGCACGCGGTCGAAGAGGTGCGGCGTGTAGACGCCCTCCGTCGGCATGCCGATCGTCTCTATGCCCTGGCGGGTCGCGATCGTGACGAGGTTGAAGAGCGTGTCGCACGCCTGCGTGCGGAAGGGGTTGCCGTCCATGTGCTTCGTCGGCGGCATGTACTTGATCGGGCAGTCGGGGAACAGCTCCCGGGTGAGCTGCGCCTGCGCCCACTCGTAGAGGAAGCCGTTCGTGACGCTCGGGTGGATCTCGAAGGCGTCGCCGAGGGCGATCTGCTCGTCGGGCACGCCGGAGGCCTTCGCCAGCTCGTAGTTGATCAGCTGGGAGGCGACGACCGAGGGTGCGGCGGCGACCGCGTCGGCCGTGCGCAGGTAGTTGTCCTCGCCGGTGTTGATGACGATCCCGAAGTAGCCGTTGATCATCCGCGAGACCTTCTGGTCGATCAGCGTGCGGACCGGGTTGATGTCGCGGTAGAGGATCCCGTAGAGCGCGTCGTTGACGAGGTTGTCGAGCCCCTCCAGCGCGGCGATCGTCGCGATCTCGGCCATGCAGAGGCCGGAGCAGAAGCTGGAGACGCGGATGTAGCGACCGTTCTCCTCGCCCCACGCGTCGAGCGCCTCGCGCATGATGCGGTAGTTCTCCTGCGTGGCGAACGTGCCGCCGAAGCCCTCCGTCGTTGCGCCATAGGGGATGAAGTCGAGCAGGCTCTGCGCGGTCGAGCGGGTTATCGCGACGACGTCGCCGCCGTTGTCGGCGACCGCGCGGCCGTGGACGATGTCCTCGTAGACGTTGCCGGTCGCGGTGAGCACGTAGCGCAGCGGCTCGGGGCCCTGGCCGAGGCGCTCGCGCAGCGCGACGCGCTCCTCGCGCAGGCGCGAGATGGCGGCCATGCGGGCGTCGGACTCGGCGGTGACGGCGCGGCGGGCGGCGTCCTCGTCGACCGTCGGCAGGTGCAGGAGGTCGAGCTCTCGGGCCGCGACCGCGTCCGCGATCTCCGCGGGCGTGCGGCCGGTGTGGACCATCGCGGCGCCGAGCCAGTGGGCCAGGCCGCGTGTGAGGCCGCCGCCGTCGTGCACGTGGTCGACCAGCACGTTCGGGATCGGCGCGTCGTTCGCGTCGACGCCGTCGACGCCGAGCAGGCGCGCGACGGTGCGCTCGATCGAGACGGTCGTCTTGCCGTCGATCTGCTCGACGACGCGGCTCGCGACCCGTGCGGACGCGTCGCGGCACGCGGCCACGAGACCTGGATCGAGGTCGAGCTTGGACTTCATGTCACCGCTCCCCCGGTGTGATCCCCCATCACCCCTCGCTTTCCGCCGCCGGCGACCCGGCCGGCATGCGCGGTCAACGATAGATCAGGTCATTCGCAGGGGTCAAGCGCCACGCTTCTGGTAGCGTCGGCGGACGAATTAATCGGACCATGGGGGATTGTCCAGAATGCCGAAGAACGTGCTCGACGCGATCGACGAGCTGCTCGCCGAGCATGGGGTCGCCGACGACGTGACGCTGCTCGTGCCGACCGCGCGACCGCACGCGGCGGACGTGTTGCTGGTCGGGCGGCGGCGCGAGTGGGAGCAGGGCGATGGCGCACGCGCGGCGCTGGAGGCGATCTCCGCCTCGGCGGACGTCGGGGTCAGTGGCCGGGACGAGGAGCGCAATCAGCTGCATCTGCGGCTCGATGCGGGTTGGTTGAGCGGGCTGGGCGCCGCCTTGGAGGCCGGCGACGAGGAGGCGCTGCCAACGTCCGACGTGGCTGCCGACAAGCGCTACGTCGTCGACTTCTGCGATCCGAACGCGTCGAAGGCGCTGCACGTCGGCCATCTGCGCCACATAGCGCTCGGGAACGCGTTGGCGGGCCTGGGCGCGCACTGTGGCGCGCGCGCCGAACGCACGACGCAGATCGGCGACTACGGCCGCTCGATGGGCGAGGCGATGGCCGGCTGGCTGCTGTTCGCCGAGGGCGCGACGCCCGAGTCGCTGGGCCGCAAGGGCGACCACTTCGTCGGTGAGCTGTACGCGCAGTACGTGCGCGCACTCGAAGTCGGAGGAGCCCGAAGAGCCGGAGGTGCTCGGCGCCGACCCCGCGCTGTCGCGTGAGGACCGCGCACGCGACGATCTCGCCGAGCAGCTGCTGCGGCGCTGGCTCGCCGGCGAGCAGGAGGCGGTCGAGCTGTGGACGACGATCCGCGACTGGGCGGTCGACGGCCAGAACGCGACGCTCGCGCGCCTCGGCGTGCACTTCGACCGCTACATCTACGAGTCCGAACTGACGGCCGAGATCGAGGAGTTCACCGAGCAGGCGCTCGCGCGCGGGATCGCGGATCGCGAGGAGAGCGGCGCCGTCGTCTTCCGCACCGGCGTCGAGGAGTATCCGATCCTGCTGCTGAACCGCGCCGACGGCTTCCCGACGCAGCACCAGCGCTACTTCGTGATGTGGAACAACTCGATCCCCGATCTCGAAGGCGCGATCTCGTATGCGCTGATGGGCGACGAGTGGGTGCCGCTGTCGGTCCACGGCCAGGAGATCTTCCGCCGCTACGAGACCGAGCGGCCGATACACCCGACCGTCTGCGTCGTGCACGGGATGGTCGAGATGGAGGGCGGCGCGCTTGAGCTCGTCGCAGGGCTCGGTGTGGCTGATCGACCAGCTGCTCGACGAGCTGTCCGGCGACGAGGAGCTGCTCGCGCTCGCCGCGCGCCACGAGCGCGCCGACGCGGACCGGCTCGCCGTCGTCACCGCGTTGGGCTTGTGCCTCTCGCGCCGCAAGCGCAAGACGATGTCGTTCTCGCGCGACCTGCTGTTCCACACCGACGCTAACCCCGGCTGGGCGATGGCGCAGGCGTGGGTGAAGGCGTGGGACCCCGCGTTCGACGGCGAGCCCGACCCGGACCCCGACGACGTGAGCTACCGCTTCCTGCTCGTCCAGTCCCAGCTCCACCGCCGCTTCGCGGCACGCTCGCTTGAGGCGATCGACCCGTTCGACTTGATCCGCTTCCACGGGCACTTGGCGCAGTGGTTCCTCGCCGCCGAGGACAGCCCGCGACTGGCACGGGCGATGCGGACGGTGCTGGGGCGTGGGATCGCGGCGCTGGCGCTGGACCCGGGGGTGGCGGTGGTGCCGGCGGAGCGGGTGGACGGACGCGTGCGGGTGGGCTGACCGGACGCGCTGTCCTGCCTGGTGGTCGTCCTGCCGCCCCAAGGCAGGACGGCGGCGCGACTCAGCGCAGCTCCCGCTTCAGCACCTTGCCGAGGTCGTTGCGGGGGAGCACGTCGAGGAAGTGGACGGTGCGGGGGCGCTTGTGGGGGGTGAGGCGCTCGGCGACGTGGTCGGCGAGGGCCCTGGCGTCGGGGCGCGCGCCGTCCGCGATGACGACCCAGGCGACGATGCGCTCGCCGAGGTCCGGGTCGGGCTCGGCGGTGACGGCGGCCTCGGCGACGGCGGGGTGCTCCAGCAGCGCACCCTCTATCTCGCCGGCGCCGATCTTGAAGCCGCCGGACTTGATGATGTCGGTGCTCGTGCGGCCGACGATGCGGACCGCGCCGTCGGGGTCCAGGCGGGCGAGGTCGCCCGTGCGGAACCAGCCGCCGGGGGCGAATGCCTCAGTGGTGGCGTCGGGGCGGTTGAGGTACTCGGTGAGGACGCTCGGCGTGCGGACATGGAGCTCGCCGAGCGCCTCGGGGTCGGTGGGGTCGAGGGGCGCGCGGTCGTCGTCGACCAGCCGCAGCTCGACGCCCGGCAGCGGCGGTCCGACGCAGCCGGGGCGGCGGTCGCCGTCGGCGCGCACGGCGCAGGTGATCAGCGTCTCGGTCATGCCGTAGCGCTCGGCGACGTGCTGGCCGGTCAGCTGCGCAAGCGCGGCGTGGTCGACGGCCGGGAGCGCGGCGGAGCCGGAGACAAGCAGCCGCGCTTGGCGGACGCCGTCGGCCGTCGCGGGGTTGCTCGCGCACGCCTCGGCGAGGCGGTGGTACATCGTCGGCACGCCGAACGCCATCGTTGCCTTGTCGGCGAGCGCGGCGGCGAGCGCGTGCGGGTCGAAGCGCCCGAGGTGGTGGATGGCGCCGCCGAGGCGCAGCGGCCCGAGCGTCCCGAGGATCAGCCCGTGGACGTGGAAGAGCGGAAGCGCGTGGGCGAGCGTGTCCTCGGCGGTCCAGGCCCACGCCTTGGCGAGTGCGTCGAGGTTCGTGGCGATCGCGCCGTGTGAGAGCACGACGCCCTTCGGTGGGCCGGTCGTGCCGGAGGTGTACATGACGAAAGCGGCGGTCTCGGCGGGCGGTGTCGCCGGGACGTCGTCGGTGCCGCGCGCGTCGAGGTCGACATCGAGCCGCGGCAGCGTGGCGAGGGCGTCGGGCAGCTCCGCTCCGGATGCGGCGAGCACCAGCTCCGGAGTCCCGTCGGCCACGACGTGCTCCAGCTCGCGCGGCCCCGACTTCGGGTTAACCGGGATCGCCGGCACGCCCGCCAGCAGCGCGCCCACGACCGCGACGCCCGTCTCGGCCGACGGCGTCGCCCACACCGCGACGCGCTCCAGGCCGGCGAGCCGCGCGGCCACGCCGCCTGCCAGCTCGCGCAGCCGGCCGTAGCTCAGCTCGCAGGCGCCTGCGCGCAGTGCGGCGCGGCCGGAGCCTTCAAGCAGGGGCGGGAGCAGCGCGGTCACGCCGCGAAGTGTCTCGCGCCGTTCGCTGTCCTGCCCTGTGGTCGTCATGCGACCGCTAGCCAGGACGGCGGCTTGGGCGCGATCGGCTTCGTCTCGACCGTCCTGCCTCATGGTCGCTCTGCGACCACCAAACAGGACGGTGCGGAGATGAGGGCTCTAGGCTGACGCGCATGACGCGCACGCCTGACCTCCCGGTTGCTGCGGTCCAGATGGCCGCCGGCGCCGACAAGGCCGCGAACATCGCGCGCGCCGGGGCGCTTGTGGCGCGGGCTGCGGCCGAGGGTGCGCGGCTCGTGGTGCTGCCGGAGAAGTGGACGGGGCTTGGGTCGCCGGAGATCCTCCGCGCGGGCGCGGAGCGGATCGCGGACGGCGAGGCAGTCGCGGCGATGTGCGGCTGGGCGGCGGAGCACCGCGTCCACCTGATCGGCGGCTCGATCACGGAGCGCCACGACGATGGGCGGCTGACGAACACGTGTCTGGCGATCGACCCGGCGGGCGAGATTGTCGCCGTGTACCGCAAGCTGCACCTTTTCGACGTCGACTTGGGCGCCGAGCGCTACCGCGAGTCGGACCTCGAGACACCGGGCGAGGAGATCGTGCTCGTGGACGTCGACGGCTGGAAGGTCGGACTCACCATCTGCTACGACCTGCGCTTCCCGGAGCTGTACCGGATCCTCGCGCTGCGCGGGGCGGAGCTGATCGTCGTGCCGGCCGCCTTCACGGCGCAGACCGGTCGCGTGCACTGGGAGATCCTGCTGCGGGCGCGGGCGATCGAGAACCAGTGCTGGGTCGTGGCGGCCGGCGAGCAGAGCGAGCATCCAGGCGGGAAGCGCACGTACGGGCACTCGCTGGTGGTCGATCCGTGGGGCGTGGTCGTCGCGCAGGCGGGAGAGGGCGAGGCGGTGGTGCACGCGATCGCCCCCGCGAACCGCGTCGCCGAGGTTCGCGCGGCGATCCCGGCGCTCGCGCACCGTCGCCCCGACGTCTACGTCTGGCCCACCGCTTGACCCGCGCTTCCCAATAGTGGGAGCATCGCTTTGTGTACGACTACGTTCTCGTAGGCGCGGGGTCGGCCGGCTGCGTGCTCGCGGCGCGGCTGAGCGAGGACCCGGACGTCAGCGTCCTGCTGCTGGAGGCCGGGCCGCCGGACGCCAACCAGAACATCCACGTCCCGCTCGGCTATCTGGCGCTGGCGGGGAGCGAGGTCGACTGGGGCATCTTCAGCGCGCCCGAGCCGCGCTGCGACGGCCGCCGCATCTCGATGCCGCGCGGCCGGGTGCTCGGCGGCTCCTCGTCGGTCAACGCGATGGTCTACATCCGCGGCAACCGGCGCGACTACGACGAGCTGGGGGATCCCCGGCTGGCGTTGGGACGACCTCTTCCCGTACTTCCTCAAGGCCGAGGACAACGAGCGCGGCGCCTCGGAGTGGCACGGCAGTCGGCGGGCCGCTGCGCGGTCTCCGAGCAGCGCTCCGGCAATCGAGATCACGCGGGCGTTCGTCGAGGCCGGCGTGCAGGCGGGGCTGCGCGCGCAACGAGGACTTCAACGGCGCCGAGCAGGACGGCGTCGGCATGTACCAGGTGACCCAGCGCGGCGGGATGCGCGCGAGCGCCTCGGTCTCCTACCTGCACCCCGCGATGGCGCGGCCGAACCTGACCGTGATGCCCTACATGCACGTGCAACCGCGTCCTGTTCGAGGGCACCCGGGCGGTCGGCGTCGAGGCCCGCAGCTCGGCCAGGTGCAGGAGCTGCGCGCCGAGCGCGAGGTGATCCTCTGCGGCGGCGCGTACAACTCGCCGCAGCTGCTGATGCTCTCCGGCGTCGGGCCGGCCGAGCAGCTGACGCTGCGCGAGATCGAGCCGCTGCTCGACCAGCCGGCCGTCGGCGAGAACCTCTCCGACCACGCCGCCAGCTACTGCGTGTGGACCACGCCCGAGCCCGAGAGCCTGCTGCTCGCGCTGCGAGCCGGCCGCGCTGGAGCAGTTCATGGCGACGCAGACCGGGCCGCTCGCGTCGAACCTCGCCGAGAGCGGCGGCTTCGCTGCGCGTCGAGGCGGACGCACCCGCGCCCGACGCGCAGATTCATGTCGCGCCGCTGCACGATCGTCGACGAGGGCATGGCCGATCCGCAGGCCCACGGCATGTGGGTCTCGCCCTGCCTGCTGACGCCGGAGAGCCGCGGCACCGTGCGGCTGGCGTCGAACGACCCGACCGCCAAGCCGATCGTCCGCAACGACTTCTACGCCGCCGAGCGCCGACATGACGCGGATGGTCGAGCGGCTCGCGCCTGCACGCTGGAGATCTGCGGCCAGCCCGCGATCGCGCCCTACTGCGCGACGCCGTTCACCGTGCCCGCCGATGACTCCGACGCGGCGCTGCGCGCGCACCTCGCGCGCACGACCTTCGCGATCTACCACCCGGTCGGCACGTGCGCGATCGGCTCCGTCGTCGACGACGAGCTGCGCGTGAACGGGCTCGAGGGCCTGCGCGTTGTCGACGCCTCGGTGATGCCGGTCGTCCCGCGCGGCAACACGAACGCGCCGACGATCGCGATCGCCGAGCGGGCCGCGGACCTGATCAAGGGCGCGACGCCGCTGCGGGCGGGCGCGTCTGCAGCGTCCGTCAGCCCTTGAACGTCGAGGGGCCGGCGTCGCCGAACGGCTCGTCGCGCTCGCGCACGGCCTCGCGGAAGCCGGCCTCGAGCCGCGCGCTGCTGGAACGCGTAGCCCTCGGCCGTGTGCCGGGTGATGCCGTCGAAGACGGTGCCGAGCACCTGCGTCGTGTGGAGCCCCTGCGCGTACAGCGACTGGTTGACGAGCAGCTTCATCATCTGCAGTTGGTTGAGCGGCAGGCGGGCGATCCGCTCGACGAGGATCTCGGTGCGCTCGTCGAGCTGCTCCGGCGGCGGCGCCTCGATCGCCGAGCCCCACTCGACGCGCCTCGGTGCCGGACAGGCAGTCGCCGGTGAACAGCAGCCGCTTCGCGCGCTGCGGCGCCGAGCCGGTGCGCCCAGTGCGACGTCGTCGGCGAGCCCCACACGCGCGCGGGCGGGTAGCCGATCTTCGCGTCGGCGGCGATCACGAGCAGGTCGGAGCACAGCGCGAGGTCGGTGCCGCCGGCGACGCAGAAGCCGTGCACCTTGCAGACGACCGGCTTGCCGCAGTGGAACAGCGACATGAACGCGCGGACGTTGCGGCCCATCATCGCGTAGTCGACCATCGGATCCCAGGTGCCGTTCGGGTCGTGGTTGACGGCGATCGTCATCGGGTCGAGCGGGGACCCGACCCGGCCGCCGTTCGGCGGTGTTCTCGCCGAGCCGCCGTCGCCCATCCCCTCGGCGCTGGCGACGAGGTCATAGCCGCCGCAGAAGCCCTTGCCGTTGCCCGCGAGCAGGATCACGTGCACCGCCGGGTCGAGGTCGGCGCGCTCGACGCAGTGCGCGAGCTCGGCGATCAGCGTCGGCGTCAGGCCGTTGCCGCGCTCGGGCCGGTTGAGGGTGATCCGCGCGATCGCGGCCGGTCACCTCGTAGGTCATCGTCTCCATGGCGGGTGACGCTAGCGCGGGAGTGCCACCCGAGGCGGCGATTGTGTTTCGCGGGTCGGCGACCGGGTAGGGC
The DNA here is from genome assembly GCA_963774115.1 of uncultured Actinomycetes bacterium. Lineage (GTDB taxonomy): Bacteria > Actinomycetota > Thermoleophilia > Solirubrobacterales > Solirubrobacteraceae > Conexibacter. Next base: position 428,442 of record CAVZDN010000003.1, read on the forward strand.
TTGGACAGAAAGGAGGCGTTTTGCGACGAGGCGGAAGGCTTCGAACCTGTTTGACCTGCCTGGCGGCGTGTACGGCGGTTGCTCCTGCAGCAGTCGGTGCGCAGGACCTGTCGCGGCTCGGGCTGGCGCAGACCTCGGGAGCCGTCGCCGGTGCGCTGCCGCCGACGGGCGTCGGGATCGTCGACTCCGCGCTCGACCCGGTGACCGATGCGCTGACGACGCCGCCGCCGCTCCCCGACGTGCAGCTCCCACCAGTCCCACCAGTCCCACCGGCTCCCGCGCCACCGGTACCGCAGCTGCCGACACCGCCCAAGCCGACACCGCCCAGAGCCGACACCGCCCAAGCCGACGACGCCCGACCCGCCTCCGCTGCCGGTGTCGAACACGGATCCGCCTGCTCCCTCCGGCGGCTCGTCCCGCGTGGACGCGCCTGCCGTGCCCAGCACCGCAGAGGAGGGGACCAGAACTCCCTCCCCGAACCAACCGTTCCGGGCGCCTCCACGCCCGACGGGAGCGGACGCCCCACCACCGACACCCCTTCCCCCGGCACGCGCACCGATGGCCGGCAGGCAACCACGACGCATCACCGGCTCGCCCGCACCGTCGCCCGATTCGACGACTGCCTCTCGCGGCTGGCGCCGGCGCCGCGCCGCGTGCTCATGCTGCGGGTCGGGCTGGGGCCGGGTCCCGCGATGTCGCGTGTGGACGTCGCGCGTCGGCTTGCGTTCGGCGTGTCAGAGGTCGCACGCCTGGAGCGACGTGGGGTGCGGCGGCTCGGAGTGCTCGCTCGCGACGGCGCGTGCGCGGCTGGCGACTCGTCCGCTGTCGTGTCGAGCGGGATGGCGGGTCAGTCCGGCGATCCTTTGCTCGTCGCCGCGGGTGGGCTTTCCTCCGATCAGGGCGGTTCCGCGTCGGGCGTCAAGGGCGTGTCCGCGAGCGGCTCGCGCGAAGACCGCGGCCGGTCGTCGGTAGCGCTGCCGGTCGACGACCCCGGCGTAGTCGTCTCGCTGATTCTGCTGGCTGCCGCGCTCGGAGTGCTGGTGCTCGCTTTCCGGCGAGAACTGCGGCGCCGTTGAACGGGCGAGGCGAGCCGGCCTCCCGCGGCCGGCTCGCCCGTGACGCCTCCCGGGGTCAGCGGCGATGCCGCCGCACCGGCGGCTTGACCTCGACCGTCATGACACGCGAACCGGCGCCGGCAGCCTTGAAGTCGCCGGCCCACTGCGCCACGAATGCGGTGACGCCCTTGTGCACGCTCCAGGCGGAGGCGAAGGCGCCGTTCGAGGACGCCTGCACCGTCTGGTGGACCCAGCGCTTCGCGCCCGCCGGAAGCATCGAGACGATCACCTGCGCGGGCGCGCCGGCCGGGCTCAGCCGGCCCGTCACGGTGATCCGCTTCGCCTTCGGCAGGCGCCGCTTCTTCGTCGACAGCGTCAGCGTCGACGCGGCGCCGGTGCTGCCCCCGGTCGTGCTGGAGAGCAGCCCGGCGTCGCCGGCGAGCAGGTAGTCGACGTTGCCGCCCGAGGCTGCAATGCCGCGCTGCTGGATCGGCGCGTCGACGACGAACAGCCGGGCGCGGATGCGGGCTGTCGCGCCCGGCTTGTTCACGACCGTCCACGACGCGCCCTCGTCGGTGCTGCGCACCACCGTCTTGCTCCCATAGGCGAAGGCGACGCCGTCCGGCGTCGACGTGACGTTCGTCAGCCGCGCGCGCTTCACGTCGCGGTCGTCTACCTGGTCAAACGTCGTCCCGCCGTCGACCGAGCGGCGGACGCCGGTCGGGCCGACGACCAGCACGACGTCCGGGCTCGGCGCCAGCACCGCGAGCGGACGCCGCGTGCTGCCGGTGCCGAGCGTCTTCCACGACGCGCCCCCGTTGACGGTGGCGAAGAGGCCGCCGTCGGCGTCGAGCGCGTAGCCGGTCGTCGCACTCGGGAATGAGACGTCGCTGAGGTCGGAGCTGGTCGGCACGTTGCCGCGCGTCCAGCTCGCGCCGCTGTCGGTCGTCTTCGCGAGCGTCCCGGCCCTGCCGGGTGCGAACGCGGTGCCGGCCGCCTTGCCGGCGACGATCGCCGAGTAGGAGCCGGTCAGGCGCCCGCCGACGGCGGCGAACGTCACGCCGGCGTCGTTGGAGACGACCGTCGAGCCGTTCGCGCCGACGGCCGCGACGCGCGTGGCTGACGCGAACGCCGCCGCGTGGATGGGGTCGGTGGAGGGCGTGACGACGGTGCCGGGCGTGTCGCCGGCGTCCGTGGTCCGCACGAGCTGCGAGCCCGACGCGTTGCCGAGCACGCACAGCTTGGCGGTGCCGCAGCTGATTGTCCGGTAGTCGAGGCCGCCGGCGCCGAGGTCCTTCGCCGTCCAGTTCTGCCCGCCGTCCTCGGTGCGCATGAAGAAGCCCGCGGGTCCGATGCCGAAGCCGTGCAGCGCGTCGAAGAACCGCAGGCGGTTGATGCGCAGGCCATCGCCCATGAACGTCCACGAGACCCCGCCATCCGTCGTGCGGTACAGCTTGGTCGACGTCGCCGCGAAGCCGGCCGTCGGACTCGTGAACGTGAGCGCGGCCGCCTGATCGCCGCCGCCGGCGGCGGGCGTGCCCGGCACGGCGGTCAGCGGCGTGAACTGTGTCCCGCCGTCCGTCGTCGTGTAGACGCTGCCGTCCTCGAGCAGCAGGAAGCCGAGCGTCGCGGAGACGAACGACATGTCGCGCAGCGGCGACTTGCAGCTCGACTCGACCGCCGCGAACGCGATCGAGCTGAACGTCTGGCCGCCGTCAGTGGAGCGCCGAGCGACGCAGCCGCCGCCCGCGACGACCGTGTTGGCATCGACGGCCTGGACGATGCTCAGGCTCTGGAAGGTCCCGACCGGGAGCCCGCTCCACGTCGCTCCGCCGTCGGTCGTCTTCAGCAGCGTGCCGAAGTCGCCGGCTGCGTAGCCGGTCGCGCCGGCGAACGACAGCTCGTGCAGTGTGTTGCCCTGCGGCAGTGGATTGCCCCACTGCCAGCCCGACGATCCCACCTGCACGTTGGCGCCGGCGGGAGCCGCAAGCGCGGCGAGGGCCAGCAGCGCGACGAGCGCGCCCTTGATTGACATCTGAACGACTCTCCCGTGTCGAGGACTCAGTTACGTCAATCAACGAGCGCCCGGCTTGAAGTTGCGCCGTTTGTCTTCCTTTCGGCGAATGACCTCGTCGTGCGCCGAGCTGCTATCTGTGGCGCACATGGAAGGCACGCCCGCGACCGCCGCAGCCAGCTCGCTCGTCCGCACGACGGCCTGGGCCCGCAGCGTCGGCACGCCGCTGCGCGCGTTCCTGCGCACCGAGACCGGCGGCGCGGCGGTGCTGCTGGCGGCGCGGTGGCGGCGCTCGTGTGGGCGAACATGGACGTCGCGTCGTACGAGCGGTGTGGGGCACCGCGCTCTCGTTCGAGCTCGGCGACGCCACGGATCAGCGCACGACCTGCGTAACTGGGTCAACAGCGGGCTGATGACGTTGTTCTTCCTGGTCGTCGGGCTGGAGCTGCGCCGCGAGTTCGACATCGGCGAGCTGCGCGAGCGGCGTCGGCTGGCGTTGCCGATGCTGGCCGGGTTCGGCGGGATGGCCGTGCCGATCGCGATCTACCTCGCGTTCAACGCCGGGCGACCACCGCGGCGCGGGCTGGGGCGTGGTGATGTCCACCGACACGGCGTTCGCGCTCGGCGCGCTGGCCCTCTTCGGGCCGCGCTTCTCGGACGGCTGCGGGGCTTCCTGCTGACCGTCGCCGTCGTCGACGACGTGGTCGCGATCGCGGTGCATCGGCCATCGCGTACCCGAGCATCATCCTCGCTGTCGGCGCTGCTCGTCGCGGCTGGCGATCTTCGGCGTCGTCCTGCTCGTCCGGGCCGCTGGGTGTGCGGTTCGGGCCTGGTCTACGCGCTGCTCGGGGTGGCGGCCTGGGTCGCGGTCTCGAGTCCGGGGTCGACCCGGTCGTGGTGGGTCTGGTGATGGGGCTGCTGACCTACGCCTACGCCCCCGGCCGCGACGACCTGCAGCGGGCGAGCGACCAGTTCCGCCTCTTCCGGGAGCAGCCCACCCCGAACTGGCCCGCGATGGCCCGCGCCGGGCTCGCCTCGGCGCTGTCGCCGAACGAGCGGCTGCAGCAGCTCTACCACCCGTGGGCGAGCTACGCTGGTCGTGCCGCTCTTCGCGCTGGCCAACGCCGGCATCGTGATCGACGGCGACTTCTCGCAGGGCGGTGGTCTCCCCGGTCACGCTCGGCGTCGTGGTCGGCTACGTCGTCGGCAAGCCGGCCGGCGATCGTGGGCGCCTCGTGGCTGGTGGCCCGGCTCAGCGGCGGCCGGCTCCGGCCGCCGGTCGGCTGGGTCGCCGTCGTCGGGGGTCGGCACGATCTCCGGCATCGGGTTCACCGTCTCGCTGCTGATCGCCACCCTGCCTTCAGCGGGCCCGCCCTGGAGGAGGCGAAGTTCGGCATCCTCGTCGCGACGCTGGGGGCGTCCGCTCGTCACCTGGCTGGTGTTCCGTCGGTCGGGCGACTGCCGCCGGCAGCGGCGGGCGCGCGCGCTGCTCGGGCGTCGCCGAGGGGATCGTCGACCTGATGCTGCCGGTCGACCCGGAGCGCGACCACATGCGCGGGTCGCTCGACGCGCCGGTGACGGTCGTGGAGTACGGCGACTTCGAGTGCCCCTACTGCGGGCAGGCCGAGCCGGTGGTCCGGGAGCTGCTCGCCGACTTCGGCGACGTCCGGTACGTCTGGCGGCACCTGCCGCTGACCGACGTCCACCCGCACGCCCAACTCGCCGCCGAGGCCGCCGAGGCGGCGGCCGAGCAGGGCGCGTTCTGGGAGATGCACGACCTGCTGCTCGCCCACCAGGACGCGCTCGACCCCGACGACGTGCTCGGCTACGCCGAACAGCTCGGCCTGGACGTCGACCGGTTCCGGGAGCACATGGTCAAGCGGATGGGCGTCGACCGGGTCGCCGAGGACGTCGACTCCGCCGACCTCAGCGGCGTCTCGGGCACGCCCGACCTTCTTCATCAACGGCCGGCGGCACTACGGCGCGTACGACATCGCGGCGCTCTCGGCGGCGGTGAAGGCGGCGAAGGCGCGGGTGTTCGTGAGTGTCAGCGGATCACGTTGATCTCGGGATGGGTGGCGAGCAGCGTTTGTGTGAAGACGTAGTTGAAGGCTCCGGTTGCCATGAACGTCATGACCACTAAGCTTGGTTGACGGCGCGGCCTAATCCTTGGCGCCGCCGAGGCGGTCATGCCTTTGTAGCAGCAGATGACGGCGGTCATGGCGCCGAAGCAGGTGCACTTGAGCAGAGATCCCCACAGGTCGGTTGTTGTCGCGTTCGTGAAGAACGTTGCGAAGAACGGGCCGATGCCGCCGCCGCTGACGAGGTTCGCGAGCAGCCCGCCCGCGACGCCGAAGACGATCGCGAAGACGTCGAACAGGCCGGTCACGATCATCAGCGCGAGAAAGCGCGGCACGACGAGGTTCTTGACCGGGTCGACGCCAAGCACCTGCAGCGCGTCGAGCTCCTCGCGGATCTTGCGGGCGCCGAGATCTGCGGTGATCGCGGTGCCCGCGACGCCGGCGACGATGATGCTGCAGATGACCGGCGCGAACTCGCGCACGACCGCGAGCACGAAGAACCCGCCGAGTCGATCCAGCGCCCCGAACAGGATCAGGAAGTTCGCCGCCTGAAGACCGGGCGCCGCATAGGCCACCACGAACGTCGTGATCGTCAACGGCAGCCAGCAGAGCTTCAACGCGAAGAGGAACTGGGAGACGAACTCGCCGCCATACGGGTAGGGCGGCCGCACGGCCGACACGATCGTCTTGCCGGTCAGGATGAGGATGTCGCCCAGCTCCTCGAGCGTGTTTCTCACCGGGAGGAGTGTGCGGTCAGCGACTGCCTGGAGCATCTCTCCCGACAGTATTAGTCTGCTAGCAGACTGTCAATTCTGAACAGCATCCCGACGACGGAGTTGGCGAGCTGCACACAGGCGGTCTCGCGCGTCGCCTCCGCGTCGGCCTCATGGTGGCCGAGGATTGCCTCCACGACGGGCCCGTCGACAGGGAGGCGCTCGCCAGCATCGCACCCGCGAGCGCGTGGTCGCAGCCGAGCCGCTCGCGTTCGAGCGCGACGCGTGCCGGTCCGGCCGGCGCCTGCGCGGCGATCTCGTCTAGCAGCTCCTCGCCGAAGGCCAGCGGCAGCACGAGCTTGCCGTTGCCCGGCGCCTTCTCCAGAAAGCGGCAGGTCGCCGCCTCGACCGCGAGCTGGCCGACCGTTACGCGCCGCGCCAGCGTGACTGCTGGCGGATCGTGCGCACCCGCACCGGGCGCGCCGCATGGGCTGAGTTCGCGAAGCGCAGCAGGTTGGCCGCGAACGACGCGTCGCCCTCCAGCGTCGTGACGAGGTCGTTCGTCGAGGAGTGCTGGTCGCGGCAGAGCGCGAGCACACGCTGCACCGTGCGGTCGAGCACCGGCAGCTCGCCGATCTGTCCCACGGCGCTCGCCAGCCGCCCGTCCTGCCGCGGGGCCGTCGATTTGGCGCGTCAGCGCTCGCCTGGCGAGTAGACGGTCGCTGTCGTCGCGGAAGTACCCCTCAGAACACAGAAATAATTAACCAATAAGTAGAAACAAAACGAACGAGCACCAACGCTGATTAGTGGATGTAGTTTCTCACCTTTAGAACTTCGGCCCTTTTCTGGACGAATGTTTGATGGACACGCGTCGATACGCCGCAGAGAATCGCCGCTCGTCTCCAGAAACACACCCATTTATCACCTTTAGTCCGTGAACCTGTAAGACGCGCGCTGCGTCGGTTCAGGTTCGTATCCCTCGATCTCACCGAGGCAAGCCGCCATGTCACAAGCCGCCGCGGGCTGCGGGTCCGCAGCCGAGGCACGTCCCTGTCGTGGGACGTGGATCGTGATTCCAACATTTAACGAGGCTGGCAACGTCGTAAACGTTGTTGAGCGGTTGTTGACGTCGCTGCTCGATCACGACATGCGGATGTTGATCGTCGACGACGGATCGCCGGACGGGACCGGGGAGATTGCGGAGCAGCTCGCCGCGCGGCACGAGCAGGTGTGCGTCCTGCATCGCGCCAGCAAGGCGGGGATCGGTGCTGCGTACCTGCATGGATTTCGCACCGCGCTCGCCGCAGGTGCCAGTCGCATCGTGCAGATGGACGCCGACCTGTCACATCGTCCGGAAGACGTCCCGGCACTGATCGAGGCCTCGAGGCAGAGCGACGTCGTGCTCGGCTCGCGCTACGTCGCTGGCGGCTCGACGCCCGACTGGTCGCTGCGTCGTCGCATCATCAGCCGCGGTGGGTGTGCGTACGCCCGCAGCGTTCTGGGACTTGGCATCCGGGATCTGACGGGTGGGTTCAAGTGCTGGAACCGCCACGCGATCGAGGCTGTCGACTTCGACGGAGTGCTCGGCAAGGGCTACGTCTTCCAGATCGAGATGACCTATCGCGCGCTGGCGGCGGGCATGCAGGTGCAGGAGGTGCCGATCACCTTCTGCGAGCGCATGAGCGGGGACAGCAAGATGCGCGGTTCGATCGTGGTCGAGGCGATGTTGCGCGTCCCAGAGCTGCGCAGGAGCGTGCCCCGATCGCATGGTGCGCGGCACAGCTCCGACCTGTCGCTTGCACCAGCGGTGACCGATGGATGAGGCCGTGAGGGCACTCACCAGCTCCCGTCTGGCGGCACCGCCCTCACGCCGGCTGCGCATCGGACGCTTCGCCGTCGTCGGCGGTGTCGTGATGGTGGCCGGCGCGCTCCTACTCGTCTGCCTGATCGAGCTGCTGCACGTCAACGCACACGTCGCTTACTTCATCCAGGCGGTCTTCTCGATCGAGGCGAGCTTCGTGCTGTCGCGCTGGTGGACCTGGGCCGATCGCCGTGCTGTGACACGCCCCACCGTCGTTGGAGAGTGGCTGCGCTTTCACAGCTCACGGCTGCTCACGGTTCCCGCCAATCAGGCGCTCTTCTCGCTGCTCGTGAGCGTTGGCGTCGGCTATCTGGCTGCCACCGGCATCGGGATCGCGATCGCCAGCGTCGTGAATTTCCTCGTTGCCCACACACTCGTATTTCAGTCCAAGGAGACGATTGCGTGAGGCCTGTCTCCGTTGTCGTGCCCGTCAAGAACAGTGAGCGAACGATCGCACGGACTGTCGAATCGCTGCTCGATCAGGACTACCCCGGAATGCTCGAGGTGCTGCTGGTCGGCGACGTTGACGACCGCACCTGGAAGCCGATCCGCCACTTCATCGACGCCGGTCACGTGCGGATCCTCGAGCTCGACGTCGAGACCGACGGCCGTGACGCGAACGCTAAGCGCAACGCAGGGCTGGCGGTCGCTGACGGGGAGGTGCTCGCACTGACCGACAGCGACATGGTCCTGCCACGCGACTGGGTCTCGACCGGCGTGGCGCTGCTTGCCGACCATCCGTGCGTCGCCGGGCCGATGCAGAGCGTCCACGACGACTTCTGGGGTCGCTATGTCGACATGAACCCCTTTGCGGGCAAGACGCCGCGCATGAGCGAGGACTACGTCACCTGCCGCAACTCGTTCAACGGAGCACGCAAACCTCCGGTGACGGCAAACGTGCTGTTCACACGCGAGCTGTACGAGGCGGTCGGCGGGCTCGATGCGACGTTCGTCTACTCCTACGAGGACTACGAGTGGTTCCAGCGCATCGTCGACGCCGGCTTCAGCGTGCTGTGCACCGACCGACTGCGCGCGCTCCACTATCACCGGCAGGGCATGCGTCAGCTGCTGCGCGAGTACCACCGTTCCGGACGTGGCTGTGCGATGTTCGTGCGCAAGCATCCACACAGCAGCTTTGGGCGCAACCGCCTGCGCCAGCTCGCCTTGCTCATCGCCGCGATTGCGTTGGCATTGCTCCAGGCGAGCGTGCTGACCGTCACGCGCCCGGGCGTGACGACGTCTGTCGTGCTCGTGCAGCTCGTGCTCGCGGTCGGCGGGTCGGCGGTGATCGTGCTGCGCTGCGTCGCACGCGTTCGTGCCGCCACTGCGGCAGCCTTCCCGTTTGCGACGCTCATGTTCGGCGTCGCGTTCTCGGCCGGATTGGTGCGCGGGCTCGCCTGGCCGGCGCGCCTCGTGCCCGAGTCCGCTACCGGTGTCGGCATCAACGCAGCATTCGAGGCCGTGGGCTAAATGTCGACGACGTCCGATCCACGCGCTGAGCCCGACATCGCGCGGGCGCCTCCCCCGCCGTCGCCCGGAAGGGATCTCGACCACCGACACCGGCTGACGCGCCGGCATGCTGAGGCTGCGCTGCTGCTCGCCCTGTTGGCGGTGGCGGCGTTGCTGCGTCTGTGGGACCTGCACAGCCGTCCCGGCACCGACTGGGACGAGCCGGTCTACACCGACGTCGCGCGCTCGTTCGCCCACGGACACGGGATCGAGGCGAAGCCAGCGTGGGGCGACGTCACGCATCCCTACCTCTACCACCCGCCGTTCTACTTCGTGCTGCTCGGCGGTTGGATGCGGCTGCTGGGCTCCTACGAAATCGGCGACGCTCGGACGCTCGCGGCGATTGCGTCGCTGGTGGTGCTCGGGCTGCTCTACCTGCTGCTGCGGCCGCGTTGGGGCGTCCTGGGCGCTGCCGTCGCACTGCTCGTGCTGGCGACCGACGGATGGTTGATCTTCACGAACCGCGTCGGCTGGATCGAGAACAGCATGCTCGTGCTGCTGATCGGAGGTCTGCTCGCGTATGACCAGGCGTGGCGTCGCGAGTCGCAACGGTTGTTCCTGGCGGCTGGGCTGCTGCTTGCCGGTGCGGCCGCGTTCAAGCACATCGGCGTGTACGGCATCGGCGTCGTCGCCGTGCACTGGGCGCTCACGCGCCGACAGCGCCGCGGCCACGTCGTCTTCTTCAGCGCCGCCGGCGCAGTGATCGTCGCGTACATCGCGGTGATGCTCGTCGCGTTCGCACGCCACGGGCACAACTACTTCGTTGAGGACAGTCGTGTGCAGTTCGAGCGACTGCTCGGAGTCAAGCAGTCGCGTGGTTCCGTCGGCAGCGTGCGCGACGCATTCGACGCGTTGCTCGGTCCCTACAAGATCTTCGCCGCCACGCTTGTGTTGGCGACGCTCGGGGGAGTGCTCGTGGCGTGGCGGGCTGTGGCCGGACTGCTGCGTCGCGACCTGCTCGAGCGCGTCGCCGATCCGCTGCTGTTCGCCTGGGCGCTGGTGAGCATCCTCTTCTTCGCTGCGCTGCGACTGAAGATGGGCCACTACTTCGTGATGGTGCAGGTCCCGTTGATGCTGTACGCCTTTGCCGAGCTGGCGGCATGGGCGCGGCGCCTTCCGCGCCGCCAGGTCGCGCGGCGCGTGGTGGGTGCACTTGCCCTGATCGCGTTGGCGGCCAACGCCTGGACGTTCAACGAGCGCTTCGTTCAGCGCACCGACGATGCGCTCGGGCAGACGAGTGCCTACGCGCGGACGCTCCCCGCGGACGCGACGGTCCTGACGGAGGAGTCGATCGGGACGATCATCGGGCAGCCCTATTGCAAGCTCTACAACGCTGGGGCATGCGTCGCCGACGTCGACTACGTGGCGATCTACCGCAGCCGCACGCAGCGTCCGCCGCGCAACGCCACGCTCGACAGGCTGCTGCTCTACAGCACGCCGATCCAGCGCTTTGACGGCTTCAAGGAGCACATCACGATCTACCGGGCCGCCGGCCCGGGTCCCGTGTGCCGCTCCGCGCGACAGGGGCTCGGCAGCTGTCGGCTCGGTCCGGCCGCGCAGCGGTGGGTGGACGATCGCAACACCGCGACGACGGTCGCCCATCTCAGCTTCGGCAACTATCGCCGCCTGCGCGAGCAACGCGACCTGCGCCCGCTCGAGCGGCTGCGCGATGCCGCAGGCCGGTCGTGGGCGCTGTTCCTCGGTGTCGACGATGCCGGGACCGCTGCCTTCGCGAATCTGGGCCACGCCATCGTCTCTGGCAACGCGCGCTGTCAGCCGACGCCCGCGAACTGTCAGCTGATCCTGCTGCGTGACCGCCAGGCCGCGCATCTCGAGGTACCGCGGATCGATGGGCGGACCATGCCCTTGGAGTTGAAGATCCGCTCGATCGCCCCGATGCGGCAGGCGGCCCAGTTCGATCGGCGCGGCGCGGCACTGCTGCGCGCCGCGACGACACCCCGCACCTTGCCCTTCACCGTCCCCGTCGAAAAGGACACGCAATGACTGCACGTTGCGTCCGGTCACGGACGACATTCACTCGCAGATCGGTCGTACCGCCACATCCATCCTCGTTCTCTCTCAGGAGGTCGTCATCCATGAAGTACGTCCGCGTTGGAACAGCGGCGCTCGCGACGGCCGTCACGGCCGTTCTGATGTTCGGCTCGGCTGCATTCGCGGCGGTGCCCGAGTCCGTCACGCTCAACATGAGCGGCCCGAAGCTCACGTTTACAAGCCATCTCACGCGCGGGTCGTGGTACGTCGTCACGGCGTCCGGCACCGGCAGCTTCATGAAGCCGTCGCAGTGGACGCACCCGGTGGTGCGTCATGGTCGCCACCCGGTGATCTGCGGCACGCCGGAGTCCGAGCCGCTGTTCCCGACAGTCGGAGCGACCGGGCCTGTCGGCTTCGATCCCGAGACGCTGTTCGCGCGACCGACGACGAAGAGGAGGTGCCTGCGCGATCCGCTTCCGCGTACCACGCGTCGCTTCCAGATCAACAACGGCAACGGCTTCCGGCATCCGACGACGCTGACGGGGCGGTACACGATTCCACGTCCTGATCACACCTACAGCTACCCGATCGTCGCCGGGCGGCACAAGCTGGTCGTGCGAGTGCGCGACCGTCCGAGGGCCGACAACTACGGCGCGCTGCAGCTCACGCTGCGGGCCGCGGACGACGGTGACTGCGTCTCGCGGCAGTGGCACAACTTCGTCAATAGTGCCGGAAACCAGGTATTCCCCGACCAGGCGACCTGCGAGGCCACGCTTTAGCGGGACGGCGCGGATGCAACGTGCGGAGGTTGCCAGGGACGGCGATCTCCGCGCTTGCCCGCGCTACGGCTGCGGGCCGACCGGTCGGACGGCGGTGCGCACGACTCCGGTGTGCAGGATCGTGCTGGGGAAGTCGACCGGCTGGCGGTAGAGGCCCTGCTTGAGGTAGGCGGACTGGCCGCGGTAGAGCGTCGCCTGTGGTGTGCGCGGCACGATCCGCGTGCCGTCGACGTCGAGTGCGACGAAGCCCTTCGCTGGGTCGGACGACCATCCGACCGTGAGGTCGAAGCGGTACCAACGATCACGCTGCAGCGTGGCGAAGTCCCAACTCTCGTCGGAGCCCGGCTCGCAGGTGGCGGTGTCGAGCTGCCCGCCACGCGCGGTCAGTCGCAGCTGCTCGCCGCCGTCCTTCGTGTTGACTTGCAGCACGACGTTCGGGTGACAGCCGTCGGCGGCGCTCTCGTGGAACTGGGTGAAGATCGTCCAGGTGCTGTCAGGGACCGGGCGGAAGTCGGCGGGGAAGAGCGTCGACCAGCGGTAGCGCATCGTCTTGCCTGGCGAGGCTCCCGATGCACGCACGCTCGCCGAGACTTCGCTGCGCTCGCCGTTCTTGCCGGGCACATCGCCGGGGTGCACGGTGTATCCGGTGGCATCGACGCCGCGTACTCGCACGCGCGCTGCGCCGCCGGGCAGGATCTCGCGCTTGGACCAGCCGGACCAGCGGTCGAACGCCGTCGCGCCATGCCATGCGGCACGAGCCCGCAGGTGGGGCGCGTCAGCGAACGAGCTGCTGACGGCCACGAGCGACGTCGCGGCCGCCACGGCTACGAGAAACGTTCGACGCACCCCCGAGTATCGGCAGGGGTTCTGTTCACCTCAATCGTGAAAGGGCGCGACCGCCGCGACAGCGTGGCGGCGGCGGTCGCTGCGTCGTTTGCGCGAGCGAGCGGGAGGGGCATCAGAGGCCTTGGGCGTGCTAACCATCAAAGGAGCGACTCATGCCTGATGCATCGGACCTCAAGACCTACGTGATCCTGCGCCGCAACGGCTGGCGGTCCCCGGACGAGCTGCAGGCCGCCGCGGCGAAGTCGGCCGACGTCGGCGACAACGAGATGTCCGACGACATCCGCTGGATCCGCTCCTACGTCCTTGCCGAGAGCGACGGCACGCTCGGCACGGTCTGCATCTATCAGGGCACGAGCCCCGAGAAGGTCCGCGAGCACGCCGCCCGTGCCGGCCTCCCCGCCGACGAGGTGATCGAGGTCGCCGACACCGTCTTCGTGCGGCCGGACCCGCAGCCCGCGACGACCTGAGCAGGCGACAGGCGCGGTCGCGCGCGTCGATCGCCCTTCTCGGGCGCCTCCGCCAGTGCGTGAGCACCATCCGGGCCGCCGCTCGGAAAGCGCTTGACCAGACTGGTAGTTTATGATGAAGCAGCTGGCGAGGCGCCGGCTGCTCAGGGGGCAAGCTGGGAGCCGCACTTCGCGGGTCGGGTCGCACGGCTACGACATGTCGTTCGCTTCCGTCCATGACGGACGGTCCGTTCGCACTACAGGAGGAAGACCATGATCACGAGATTGCCGTGGCGTCAGCTATGCGCTGGCGCGATGGCCGTGCTGTGCCTGCTGCTCTGCGTGTTCGCAGGGTCGGCGTCCGCGGAATTGAGACTGAGAACGTCGGTCTCGGAACCAAGCGTCTCGATCGACAGCGAAGTGAATTGGTTTTCAGGGACACCGGGGGCGTCCTCAGTCGAAACGAGATTTCAGTTTTATGCCTACTGGGATGCGGATGGGGTCCTCGCCATCGCCATGAAGGAATCGGGGAGAATCACGAGACAGCGTCTGACCGAAGAGGTCATTCCAAACAGATCTGACTACAGGAACACGCTCGGGTTCGCCATAAGCCCTAACGATGGGCGGTTCCACATCAGCTACCGGGAAGAAGGCGGAGCCCACCGATATCTGATCTCAGAACCGTGCCTGCCCGCAAGATGCAGATTCACCGCCGCCAGATACCAGGTGGACAGACCGAGCGAGGCGTTGATGGAAGAACCCGCCTACATAACCGCCCCTGACGGGACGCTGTTCTTCACTTGGCGCTATGGCATAAGCTCGTCGAACGGCGATCAGTACCTCAACCGTTACAACGATGACGGCAGATGGACGCATCTCGGGGCGATACTGCAGGGCACCGACGGGACCAGATACACGTTCGACCCGGACGAAGGCGGTCCCGCGAGATCGATCACCACCTCCGCACGCGCACCGGTCCTCCGCGACATGGTGTTCGGCGCGAGCCAAGGATTGCACGTGGTGTGGTCATGGCGCGAGTACACGAGCGCCACCGAGGCCAACCAGCACGGAATCTTCTACGTGGACAGCTTCGACGGCGGCAGAACCTGGGTGGACAACCTGGGCAGAAGAATCGCCACGACCAGAACCGACCCCATAACGTTCGCCGACACCAGCACGCTCGTCATCGGCGATCCGCCGGGCTACTTCATTGACAACTTGAGCTTGGCCGTCGACTCGCACGATAACCCCCACATCATCATGTCCGAGTCCGGCGTCCAGACCAACGACCGCGTCATGACGGACATGCGCCGGACGCATGTGTGGCGCACGACCGACGCAGCATGGCATGCGGACTACCTGGAAGAAACCGGCAACAGCTCGACGCACTTGACGGGCGGCGAGCTCTTCTTCGACCAAGCGGACACCGCGTACTTCATCTACGCGCGCACCGAAACGCTCAACTGGGAGCCGTGGAACGCCGATCCGTATGCGCAGAACGATCTGCCGCTACGCAACCTGCTGTGGAGAAACAGAGAACTATTGAACGTCAGATTGTACTCTGCGGAAACCGCGCTGCGCACCAATGGCTATGTCGGCATCCCCATCAACAGCGAACGGCGCGAACTCAGAATACGAATGAGAAACAACACAAGAGCGAGAGACGTGCAAATTCACTGGACGACTGATGAAGATCCGACGTGGACGGCCGGCAAGGGGCAATACTTCTCGAACGTGCTGAGCACCGAAGACTCTGAATACAGAGACTACACGCTCACGATCACCGATCCCGACTGGAACGGGACCTTGCGCAATCTCGAGATCTATCCCGCGGAAGGGGTCTCGTCCGGTACGGTGGTCATCGACTGGATCAAGATCCGAAGAGGCTCGGCCGTCGACCTCGCGACATGGGAATTCAACGAGGGAAATGTTCTCATGGCGGCTGAGGCGGGGCCGGCCAGAAACTGGGGCACATGGAACATCGGGCCGCTCCTCCCGGAAATCTCCGACGAATTCGGCGACCGGGATTGGGGAATAGACCGTGCCGTCTTCGACAGAACCAACAGCTACGTCCAGCTCCCGATACTCGAAGCAGGGCTGGCAGGCACCGCGCTCACGATGAAGACGTTCCTAACCTCGTTCGACAACTACAAGGACTGGCCCTTCGAAGTGGATGCAATCGGCTGGTCGGCCTCGAGACAGGTCACCGGATTCGGATGGGCGAACGATGCCGGGACGAAGGGCATCGCGGGTACGCTCGCCGGCAGAGAAGGCCAGATCAGGTCGACGAACTACCTCCATCTCGCTGAGACGTCGAGATACATCCACATACGAATGCGGAGAACCCACAACTCGGAATTGAGATTTCTCCGGGTCGACTTCGAAACGGAGGAAGGCTCAGGGGGCTCGGAATCCGTGAGACTCAGACCTGAAGAAGCCGAATATGCCACCTACACCGTCAACATGGAAGAAAGACTCTGGAACGAACGGATCGTCAAAGAAGTCTGGTTGACGTTCGAGGGCGGCTCCGGAACGAGAGGCAACTTCTACATCGACCGCATCTGGGTGGACTGGACGCCGTAGCGGTCGACACACTGCACGAGCACGAGCGGCGGGCCTTCGGGCCCGCCGCTCTCGCTGCGGCCGGCCGGTAGCGTTGGAGCCGACCACACCAGGGAGGCACCGATGCTGTTCGGACAGGAGCACGTCGATCGCTACCGCGCGACCGACGGCGAGGAGGGCTACCGCTGGCAGCGTGACACGACGATCCTGCTGCTGACGACGCGCGGCGCCAAGACCGGCACCGAGCGCACCGTCCCACTGATCTTCCAGTCCCACGGCGACGACTACCTGATCGTCGCATCGCGCGGCGGGACCGACGCCCCGCCCGGCTGGTACGTCAATCTGCGGGCCGAGCCCGAGGTCCAGGTCCAGGTCAAGGGCGACGTCTTCCGTGCCCGCGCCCGCGACGCCACGCCGCAGGAGAAGCCGGACATGTGGCGCAAGATGGCGGCCGTCTGGCCCGACTACGACGATTACCAGAAGCGGACGGAGCGCGAGATTCCCGTGGTGGTGCTTGAGCGGATCTGAGGCCCGGCCGCTTCAGTTCGCCGACTCGCGGTACGCGTGCGCCTGCAGCTCGTACAGCTCGGAGTAGGGCCCGCCCGTGCGCATGAGTTGCTCGTGCGTGCCGTGCTCGGCGATGCCGCCGTCCTCGACGACGACGATCAGGTCGGCGGCGCGGACGGTGGAGAAGCGGTGTGAGATGAAGAGCGTGATCGCGCCGTCGGCCGCGCGGGTGCGGGCGGCGTCGGCGAAGCGCGTGAACAGCCGGTCCTCGGTGGCGGCGTCGAGATTCGCGGTCGGCTCGTCGAGGATGAGCAGGAGCGGGTCCTGCCGCATGAACGCGCGTGCGAGCGCGAGGCGCTGCCACTGGCCGCCGGAGAGGTCGACACCGCCCGACCAGCGACTGCCGAGCTGGGTCTCCAGGCCGTGTGCCAGCCGCTGCTCCACGTCGTCCTCGCCGGCGTCGTTGAGGGACCGCCGGACGGCTGGGAGGTCATCGATCGCGGTGAGATTGCCCACGCCGACCGCCTCGCGCACGAGCAGCTCGAAGCGGACGAAGTCCTGAAAGCCCGCGGACAGCCGCGCGCGCCAGGCCGGCAGCTCGAACCCGGCGAGGTCGTGGCCGTCGAGCGTGACGCGGCCGTGCGTCGGTTCGTAGAAGCGGCAGAGCAGCTTCACGAGGGTCGTCTTGCCGGCGCCGTTCTCGCCGACGATCGCGACGGTGGCGCCGGCCGGCAGCTCCAACGAGACACCGGACAGGGTCGGCACGTCCTGTCCCGGGTAGCTGAACGTCACGTGCTCGAGCGCGATCCCCTGCTCGATCTTGTCGGGGACCTCGACCGTTCGCGCCGCGCGCTCGGTCTCGCGCATCCGGCGCGTGAAGCCGTCGAGCCAGCGGTAGCGGGTAGCGGCCGTGATGGAGCGCTGCAGGTCGGTGAACACGTTCAGCAGGTCCGCGACGTGCAGGCTGACCGCCTGACTGACCATCGCGAACAGCATCACGTCGCCCGTCGACACCTCCCCGTGCGAACCGCGCCAGACGATCAGCCACAGCGCCGCGGTCAGCCCAAGCGTGAAGATCGCCCAGCCGCACGAGATCAGCAGCGCCCCGCGTACCTCGACGCGGTCCGCCGTCTTGATGGCCCTCGACCACGCCCCGCGGTGCCGACCGCGCAGCTCCCGCTCGAGGCCGAGCACCTTCACCTCCTTCACGGATGCAGGCTCGGTCTGCACCGCGAAGAGGCGCTGGCGCAGCCGCTGCTCGGTCGCCATGTCGTGCTCGCTCGCGACTCGCCGCCGCTCGACGTGCGCGGTGATGAGCACGCACGGAACGGCGAACAGTGGCAGAAGCATGCACAGGGGATCGATGCTGGCGAGCAGCACGACGCTGACCACGAGCAGGCTCATCCCGCCGACCGACGACGCCAGCGCGAACGGGTTGCCGAGGTCGCGCATCTGCGTCAGCAGCGTCCGCAGCCCGTCGAGGTACTCGGGGCTCTCGTGCTGCTGCAGGCCGGGCGCGGTCACGGCGTCGTCGACAAGCCGGCGCTCGAACTCGCGGTTGGTCCGCTCGTGCAAGGTCGCGGCGGCGCGCGCGATGAAGAACCACCACACCGGCCAGGCGGCCATGATCGCGCCGAGCGCGATCACCAGCGGCACCGCGCCGTCCGTGTCGCCGCTCACGACGGTGTCGGTGAGCGCACGCGCGATCAGCATGAAGGCGGCCCAGAAGACCGTGTGCAGGGGTGTGAGCAGGTACACGACGATGAGGAGCCGGCGGTCGGCCGCGGCCATCATGCGCTGGATGACGATCATCGAGCGGATTCGCTCACGCATCGTCGGCCACCGTCGTTGTGAAGCGCGATGCCTGCAGCGTGAACATCTCCGCGTAGCGGCCGCCGTGCGCCAGCAGCTCCTCGTGCGAGCCCTGCTCGACCACGCGGCCGTGCTCCACCACGTAGATCAGGTCGACGCGCCGCACCGTCGAGAAACGATGCGAGATCAGGACGGTCGTGACGCCCTGCGTGAGATCGAGGAAGCGGTCGAACAGCTCCACCTCGGCTCGCACGTCGAGGCTCGCGGTCGGCTCGTCGAGGATCAGCAGGCCGGCGCCGGTGCGCACGCTGAACAGCGCGCGCGCCAGTGCCACGCGCTGCCACTCGCCGCCGGAGAGGTCGGTACCGCCGAGCTCGCGTGCGAGCAGCGTGTCCCAGCCGTGCGGCAGCGCGGCGGCGATCGGCTCCAAGCTCGCCCCGTGCGCCGCGTACGCGAGGTCCTCGTCGGTCGTGTCCGCGCTCGTGCGCCCGAATCCCACGTTCTCCCGCAACGTGAGCGGGTAGTGCACGAAGTCCTGGAAGACCACGCCGATGCGCTGCCGCCAGGCGGCGGGGTCGATCGTCGCGAGCGGCGCCCCGTCGACGTCGATCGTGCCGGCGGTGGGCTCGTAGAGGCGGCTCAGCAGCTTCACGAGCGTCGTCTTGCCGGCGCCGTTCTCGCCGACGATCGCCACCGAGCGTCCTGCCGGGATGTGCAGGTCGATGCCCTCGAGCACATCACTCGGGGCGCCCGGGTAGCGGAAGCGGAGACCTTCGACGCGAACGTCGGCCGGGCCGGCCGCGCCGGCGCCGCTGGGTGCGCCGCGATCGTGCGGCGGGCGCAGGGCGGTGCTCAGGAAGGCGACGCTCCTGAGCGGCCGCATCGCCTGACGCAGCACGATGACCGCATATGGCTGGTAGAGCGACATGACCGGGCCGAGCGTCGCCTGCAGGTAGAGCGCGACCCGGTCGAGCCCGATCTCCCCGGTCGCCCCGGCACGCACGATCAGCCAGAAGACGAGCGCGGTCGCGCTGGACTGGACGACGAACAAGGAGACCGGGAGCACCCACGGCACCTTTCGACCGCGCCACACGATCGCCATCGCCTCGCGCCATTCCCGCTCGGCCCGATCAGAGACCCACCCGCCAAGTCCGAAGATGCGCAGCTCCTTCGCCGCGGGCGCCTCCAGCGCCAGCGATCGATACGCCTCATAGCGCTGCGTGTGTTCGGTCTGATCCTGGAGCGATGTGGACGCCGAGTACTGCCTGCGACACCAGAGATCCTGCAGCATCCAGCCCGACATCAGCAGCGGTGGGATCCACCAGTGAAACAGTGCCAACAGCGTGGCGGCGGCCAGCGACAGGAGGACGCCGGACCCGATCTGTTGAATCGAGCGCACCACCTCCGCCGCCGGATGGATTGCCGTCTCGACGTCGCGCACCGTGTAGAGTGCATCGCGCACCTGCGCGTGCTCCAGGTCCGCCAAGCCGTCGATCCGGCCGGTCGCCTCCAACGCTTCGAACTGGATCTGCGCCTCGACGCGTCGCCCGAAGACGCGGTTGACGGCCTGCATGAGGTTCGAGACCACTTGTCCGAGCAGGAACACTCCGCTCGCGGCAAGCGATGCCGCCACCAGCCGATGCCCCTCCGCGGATCCGAGGCCGGTGCCCGCGGCGTCCGGAACGGAACCGATGACCTGCGCGAACGCGAACGCGCAGACGATCGGCATCGCGGCGGTAGCCACGACCAGCACCGCCCACAGCACCGAGAGCCAGCGACCCGCGCGCCAGAGCAGTCCCGCGACGCGGCGGGCGCGAACTCCCAGACTCTCGGACGACCCGATCAAAGGGGCTCGGCTCGGTTCTGCCACCGACATCTCCTGGGTCTCAAGAGCTGATTGGAAAGCGCTTCCTGGTTAGTCTAATGCAGCATGCAGACGACCGGTTCGGCAAGAAAAAGGGACGCACAAAAGCAGAAGTTGACGACGTTATTTGTTGGTTGACGGGATATGACCAGAAGAGTTGAAAGTGCAGCTGGAAAAGCGCTATCTGGACAAATTAATCGATGAGCTAACAAAAGGAAAAGCGATGGAGAAGATCTTGCGGAAGTAGCGATTGCTCATGGCTCGAATGGCGGTCGGCTTAGTCCGCTGCCAGCCACGGTACGAGCTTCGACCGCATCAGCCGGGCGCGGACCAGCTCGACGGTCTGATCGGGTCACCATCGGGTCACAGCGCGCCGCAGAGATGGCGAGTCCCAGACTCGAACTGGGGACACCACGATTTTCAGTCGTGTGCTCTACCAACTGAGCTAACTCGCCGCGACGGGCATGGTAGCCGGTCGGGGCGGGGCGCTGTTGGGTGGTGGGGCGGATCAGGCGGGTGCGTCGATGTGCTCGAGCACGTCGAACGACCAGACCTCGCTTGCCGTCCCGACGGGGCCGTCGCTGCGGTGCTGGGCGTGGCCGGCGGCGAAGTCGGGGCCGGCGACCCAGGCGCGGAAGTCCTCCTCGGAGCGCCAGCGGGTGAGCACGAGGCAGACCTCGCGCTCGTCGTTGGGGCGCAGCAGCTCGAAGCCCTCGAAGCCGTCCGAGCCCTCGACCCTGCCGGCCCGCGAGGCGAAGCGGCGCTCGAACTCCTCGAAGCGATCGCGAGGGACGGTGATTGCGTTGATCTTGACGACGCTCATCGCGGGCGGACGATAGCGCGCGAGACAGCCGGCCCGCTCAACCGCCCGCTCGCACCCGCTCGGCCTCCTGCTGGCGCAGCTCGATCCGCCGGATCTTGCCCGTCAGCGTCTTGGGCAGCTCGCCGACGAACTCGATCAGCCGCGGGTAGGCGTACGCGGAGAGGTGGTCGCGCACGTGCGCCTTGATCTCGCCGGCCAGCGAGTCGGACGCCGCGAACCCATCCGCCAGCACGACGAACGCCTTCACGACGGTTCCGCGCCGCTCGTCCGGTGACGCCACCGCGGCGGCCTCAGCGACGGCCGGATGCTCCAGGCACGCCGACTCCACCTCGAACGGCCCGATCCGGTAGCCGGCCGAGATGATCACGTCGTCGGCGCGGCCCTCGTACCAGTAGTAGCCGTCCTCGTCGGCAGCAGCGGCGTCCTTCGTGTGGAACCACTCGCCGCCGAACGTCTCGGTTGTCGCCTCGTCCTTCTCCCAATAGCCCAGCGGATAGTGCGGGTTCGTCCGGGCCCGCAGGCAGATCTCGCCGCGCTCGCCGGGCGCGACCGGCTGCTCGTCCTCGTCGAGGATCGCGACCTCCCAGCCCGGCATCGGCCGCCCCATCGAGCCCTCGCGGACCTCCATGAACGGGTAGTTCGCGACGAGCGGGTAGGACTCCGACAGCCCGTAGAAGTCGAGCACCGTCACGCCATACTGCGAGCGGAACCAGCGGATCGCCTCCGGGTTCAGCGGCTCGCCCGCACTGCACGCCCGCCGGAACGAGCATGGATAGCGCGTCCCCGCGTCCTCGATCACCATCATCGAGCGCATCGCGGTCGGCGTCGTGAAGACGTTCGTCACGCCGTGCCGCGAGAGAAAGTCGAGCTGCTTGTGCGGGTCGAACCCGCCCTCGCGCTGGTAGACGTACTGCACCGCGCCCAGCCGCCACGGCCCGAGCAGCGGAGCGATCCCCGCGGCCCACGCCCACTCGCCCATCCCGTGGAAGCGCTCGCCCTCCTGCACCTCGTGGCAGCACTCGAACTCGTTGTGCCCGAGCAGGTAGCGATGCGCGTGGACGATCCCCTTCGCGAGCCCGGTCGTGCCGGACGTGTAGTAGAGCTGCGCCGGGTCGTCGCAGGACGTGACGGCGCACGCGAAGGCCGGCGACCCGCTCGCCAGCAGCTCGTCGTCCAGCACCAGCACCCGTTCGACCAGCTCGTGCTCGACCCGCGCCGCGTTCTTGAGGTTCGTCACAAGCACCTTCGCGCGCGAGTCGACGAGCCGGTGGCGGATCCCGTCGTCGCCGTACAGCACGCTCATCGACAGCAGGATCGCGCCGGTCTTCCAGACGCCCAGGAACGCGGCCGCCGTCTCCGGCGTCGGCGGCAGCAGCATCGCGACCCGGTCCCCAGCAGAGACGCCGGCAGCCCGCAGTACGTTCGCGAAGCGGTTCGACAGCTCCTGCAGCTCGCCCCACGTGACCTCGCGCACGACCCCGTCAAACCGCTCGTGCACCATCGCGAGCTGCTCGGGCGGGTGCTTGTCGCAGACGTCCTGCGCGATGTTGTAGCGCTCGGGCACCACCCAACGGTGCGCCGCGCATGCCTCCTCGTACGAGCCGAACCCCATGCCGCTCTCCTCTCACCGGGCCGTCCCGCGCAGCCTACCCCTGACCGGCGCGCCCGAGAGCCGGCCCCGGCTAGGCTGGGCGCATGAACGCACGCAGGATCACCGCAGGCGTCGCGATCGGCCGCCTCGCGATCGGCGCCGCTCTGATGGCCAAGCCCGCCTCCGAGGCCGGCGCCGGATGGGTCGGCAGCGAGGAGGCCCAGCGCCCCGTCACGAAGGTCCTCTTCCGCTCCGTCGGCGCACGCGACGTGGCGCTCGGCGTGGGAACGATCGCCGCGCTGCGCGACGGCGGCCGCCTGCGTCCGTGGCTGCTCGGTGCGACGCTCGCCGACATCACCGACCTGGCCGCCACGGTCACGTCCGGCAAGGCACTTCCGCTGAAGGGCCGCGCCGCGCTGGTGCTGCTCGCCGGCGGCGCGATCGCGATGCAGCTCTCCGCTGCACGCACGCTGGACTGACGCAGACGCGGCACGGCGGGTCCCGATGGAGGACACGCTGTTCACGACGCTGCTGCTGCCGGCGGCGCTCGCGGTCATCATGCTCGGCCTCGGGATGGAGCTGACGGCCGCCGACTTCCGGCGCGTGCTGACGGTTCCGCGCGGCGTCGCGATCGGGATGCTCAACCTCGCGCTGATCTCGCCGGCGATCGCGTTCGGCGCCGCGGAGCTGTTCGCACTCGCCCCCGCGCTCGCGGTCGGGCTGGTGCTGCTGGGCGCGTCCCCCGGCGGGACGATGGCGAACATGCTCACCCACCTGGCGCGCGGCGACACCGCCCTGTCGGTGACGATGACCGCCATCAGCAGCCTCGCCGCGATCGTCACCGTCCCGCTCGCGCTGGAGCTGGCCCAGCGGCACTTCGACGCGGGCGCGCTGACCGGCGACCTCTCGATGGCCGCGGTCGTCGTCCGTGTCCTGCTGATCACGATCATCCCGGTGGCGCTCGGGATGGCGGTCCGGGACCGCTGGCCCGCCTGGGTGGCGAGCGCGCGCCCGCGCATCGCACGCGTCGCGCTCGGGACGTTCGTGCTGGTCGTGATCGGCGCCGTGATCGGCGAGCACGAGCGCGTGCTCGACCACTTCGCCGAGGTCGCCGCGGCGGCGCTTGCGCTCAACCTCGCGGCAATGACGGTCAGCTTCGCGGTGGCGCGGCTCGCACGGCTCGGCGACCGGCAGGCGACGGCGATCTCGCTCGAGCTGGGCCTTCACAACGCGGCGCTGGCGATCGCGGTCGGCGCGTCGCTCGCGCCCGCGGTCACGATTCCTGCGGCGGTCTACAGCTCGTTCATGTTCGTCACGGGCGGCCTCTTCGCGCGCCTCATGCGCGGGCGCAACGCGGCGCGCGAGGCGCCGGTGTCCGTCTGAGTGTCAGAACGCCGGCAGCCCGGCCCAGCGCTGCAGCTGCGGCAGCGGGTTGATCGCCACGCCACCCTTGACGTACCAGCCGCCGATCCACGTCTCGAAGTGCAGGTGCGGTCCACTGGCGGAACCGGTCGCGCCGACCTGCGCCATCTGCTGGCCGGCCGTCACCGCGTCGCCGACCTCGACTTTCACCGTCCCGCGCTTGATGTGCATGAAGGCGTAGTCGCGCCCGTCGGCCGCGTGCAGGATCAGATAGATACCGGCGCCGCCGGGCTGGTTCGCCTTCCACAGGATCGAGCCGGCGACCGGCGCTACGATCGGTGTGCCGCGCGGGGCGACCACGTCCTGACCCTGGTGGATGTGGCCGGGCCGTCCGGCGCCGAAGCGCGCATCCTCGCCGCCGAAGTCCCACGGGCCGGTGAGCGGGAAGACGCCGGGGACCGTCGGCACGTTCGTGGGCGGCTTCTCTGGCTGCTCGGACCGCGGCGTCGCGCCAGGCGGCTTCGGCGTCTGCCGCCGCACCAGCTTGCGCTTCGGCTTGTGGCCCGGCAGTGCACCGCCGGCCAGCCTGCTCGTCGAGGTCTGCGCGGGCTGCACGCCGGGAGCGGCCGCGCCCTGCGGCGGCTTCGTGTTCGAAGGGAAGGAGATGGACGGCTGAGGGGCCGTCCCCGCGCCAGCCCCGCCGGTGGCGGCGCTGCTTGCGCTCACAGTGCTCGTCGGGGCCGCGCCGCCGGTATTCGCCGCCGCCGCCGTGCTGGCTGGCAGCACCGGCGCCGCGACCCCGAGAGCTGTGAGGAGAAATGAGGCGCGAAGGAATCGAGCCATCCCGCCCAGTTTCGGCATTTCCACAGAGATACGTGAGCGTCTGCAAGAGGACTTGCGTCAGCCCTCACCCGGCCAGCATCGTCCCCATCAGCGCTTGCGCCCCCGCTTTCGACAGCGGCTCGTTGAGGTTGCCGCACTTCGGCGACTGCACGCACGACGGGCAGCCGCGTTTGCAGCGACACTCGGAGATCAGCCGGTAGGCGTCGCCGACGAGCCGCTCGAAGCCGCGGTAGCCGGCGCGCGTGATGCCGACGCCGCCGGGGTGGCCGTCGTAGATGAAGATCGTCGGGCGCCCGGTCTGCGCGTGGGCGTTGGTGGAGAGGCCGCCGATGTCCCAGCGGTCACACATCGCCAGCAGCGGCAGCACCGCGATCTGGGCGTGCTCGGCGGCGTGCAGCGCGCCGAGCATCCGCTCGATCCCGAACTGCGCGTCGGGGCCGAGCGTGCGCTCGTCGAGCTCGTACCAGAGCGCCTGCGTCGTGAACGCGGTCTCCGGCAGGTCGAGCGAGCGGAAGTCGATCTGCTGGTGGTCGGCGAGCGCCTTGCGCTGGTAGCCGGTGACGACCTCGGTCACCACGACATTCCCGAAGGAGAGCGTCACGCCCAGCGCCTCGCGCCGCTCGACCAGCCGCTCGATCGCCGTGTTCGTCTCGCGCTTGGGCTGCGTGAACCAGTCGTCGGAGAACGGCTTCAGCAGCGCCCGTCGGCCTACGAGGTCGAGCTGTTCCACCTCGTAGGCGCGCCCGAGGTGCAGGTACACCGCGCCGTCGTGCGCGGTCGTGAACGCGCGTGCGGCCTCCAGCGTCCCGATCATCTCCCCGCTGACGACGTCGATCAGCGAGAAGACGTCGGCGGAGGAGGAGCGCAGCGGCACGCGCGCCGCCGGGTAGTCCTCCGCATGGCGCAGCTGGAACGCGCCGCGCCGCTCCACCAGCAGCCCCGCGGTCACGAGCCGCTGCGCGTGCTCCTCCCAGTTCGGCCCGAGCACATCGCCGTCCGACACTGACAAGGGCCCCTCATGCGCCGCGCACAGCAGGTGAGCCGCATGGATCTGCTCGCTCTCGTGGTCGAGGATCGCCGCCTCGACCGGCCGCCCGAGGAACTCGTCCGGATGGCGGCAGAAGAACTGGTCCAACGCGTCCTCGCCGGCCACGTACACCGCCAGCCCGCGCCCGCGCCGCCCCGCGCGTCCCCACATCTGCTTCAGCGACGCGACCGTGCCGGGGAACGTCACGCAGATCGCCGCGTCGAGCTCGCCGATGTCGATCCCCAGCTCCAGCGCGTCCGTCGAGACGACGCCGAGCAGCTCCCCGCGCGTCAGCCGCTCCTCCAGCTCGCGCCGCTGCTGCGACGTGTAGCCGGCGCGGTATGGCGCGATCCGCTCGGCGAGGTCGCCGTGTCCGCCGCTCTCCAGCCGTGCGGTTGCGCTGCGCAGGATCAGCTCCACGGCTTTCCGCGACTTGATGAAGCAGATCGTCCGCGCGCCGGCCGCCACGAGGTCCGCGAACAGGTCGGCGGCCTCGCTCAGCGCCGAGTGCCGCACGCCCAGCGCCTCGTCGAGGATCGGCGGGTTCCACATCGCGATCCGCCGCTCCGCGCTCGGCGCCCCGTCCTCGTCGATCAGCGCGATGTCCTCCAGGCCGGTCAGCCGCTGCGCCAGCTCAAGCGGGTTCGCGACCGTCGCGCTCGC
Source organism: uncultured Actinomycetes bacterium (assembly GCA_963774115.1). Taxonomy (GTDB): domain Bacteria; phylum Actinomycetota; class Thermoleophilia; order Solirubrobacterales; family Solirubrobacteraceae; genus Conexibacter. Next base: position 454,792 of record CAVZDN010000003.1, read on the forward strand.
GAGCAGGAAGCGCGGCTCCGTTCCATACGCGGCCGCGATCCGCCGCAGCCGCCGCAGCACGTTCCCCACATGCGACCCGAACACCCCGCGATACACGTGCGCCTCGTCCACCACGACGACCGCAAGGTTCGCGAGGAAGTCACCCCACGCCCGGTGGTTCGGCAGGATCCCGACGTGCAGCATGTCGGGGTTCGTCAGCACGACGTTCGCCTTCGCGCGGATCGCCTTGCGCTCCGCCTGCGGCGTGTCGCCGTCGTAGATCGCTGGCCGCACCCGCGACAGTCCGAGCGCCGCCAGCGCCCGCGCCTGATCCTGCGCCAGCGCCTTCGTCGGATACAGGTACAACGCGCGCGCACGCGGATCCACGAGCAGTTGCTGCAGCGTCGGCAGGTTGAAGCACAGCGACTTGCCCGAGGCCGTCCCCGTCGTGACGATCACCGGCCCGTCCATCGCCGCGAACAGCGCCTCCTCCTGGTGCGTGTGCAGCGACGAGATCCCCACACGTTCCAGGGCAGCCCTCAGCTCGTGGTGCAGCTCCCCCGGCACATCCACCGACCGCCCAGCCCGCGGCGGCACGACGTCCTCGTGCACCAACCGCTCATCCGCCCGCCCACGCTCCAGCAGCGCAGTCCACGGCTCGGTCTCGGGGGCGACGGCCATCGCGTCGATGGTACGCGGCAGATGGCGCTGTGCGTCAGGCCCGCGGCGCGACGGCGGTCAGCCGCACCATCCAGCGCACCAGCGCCGCGACCGCGCACACGATCCCGGCACCGATCCAGAGGTTCCCGTCCGCGGGGTTGAACTGCGCGGCGTTGGTCTCGAAGCTGCCGTCCAGTGGTGGGAAGGCGACCGTGACGCCGGGCGGGCCGATCGCGATCCCCACCGCCAGCAGCAGTGCACCGGCCGCGAGCATGTCGCGGACCGAGAGCGCTGTTCTGCTGCGCGTCCGAAGCGCGAACCCCGCCGCCGCGAAGGAGCGCAGCAATGCCCGCGCCGAGCACCATGGCGCGCAGCGCCAGGCGCCCAGCCAATCGACCGTCCTGCCCTATGGTCGTTCTGCGACCACAGGACAGGACAGTCGACGCCGGTGAACGCCGATCGGGCGGGTGGCGTGGGGATCGCTGTCACACGGCGCTTGCCGCCGGTGACACGATCCCGACGACAGGACCCGCCCGCAGCAGCGCTAGACCCGCAGACGTTTGCGCCCGGCTGGCTGGCAGACTCCAGCCATATGCGCTGCGTCTACGTCGACCTCGACGGCACCCTGCTCGGCCCCGGCGCCTCGATCCTCCGCGGCGAGGACGGGGCATTCAGCCACATGGGCATCCGCGCGCTGGAGGCGTGCCACCGCGCCGACGTGGAGGTCGTGATCTTCTCCGGCCGCCGGCAGGCGCAGATCAACGAGGACGCGCGCCTGCTCGGGCAGACCGCCTACATTTTCGAGGCGGGCGCCGGGCTGATGGTCGACGGCGAGCTGGAGTGGCTGACCGGCGGGCTCGTGCCGGAGGAGGGCGGGCGCTCGATCGCCGACCAGATCGAGGAGATGGGCGCACCCGCGATGCTGCTGGAGGCGTACCAGGGCCGCCTCGAGTACCACGCGCCGTGGCACCTGAACCGCGACGTCTCGCACCTCTTCCGCGGCCTCGTCGACGCGGTCGAGGTCGACGCGCTGCTGCGCGAGCGCGGCCACGACCAGCTGCGCCTCGTCGACAACGGCGTCGTCCGCTCCCGCTCCGCCGACCTGGCGGATCTTCCCTACGTGCGCGCCTACCACCTCGTCCCAGCGGCGGCCTCGAAGGCAGGCGCGGTCGCCCGCCACATGCAGATCCGCGGCTACAAGGCCGAGGAGTGCATCGCGATCGGCGATTCGCGCGAGGACATGGGCGCGGCTGCCGTCGTCGACACCTTCTGGTTCGTCGCCAACGCGCTCGAACGCGACCCGTCGCTCAAAGACGCGATCGCCGATCGCACCAACGTCCGCATCGCCGAAGGCCGCTACGGCGCCGGTGTGTACGAGGCGGTCGTCACGACGCTCGCCGAGCGCGGATGACACCGTCTCGCGGTGCCATCCGGCCTGCCGTGGCTCACGCCACGATCGCCTGACGCTCCGCCCGTCGCGGCCGCGGCACCAGCTCCACCGGCGCCTCTTGTGGCTCCCCGCCGCCGCCACCCGGCAGCGCCAGTTTCACGATCTTCTTCACGACGCTGCCGAACTGCTTCCCGAGCGGCCCCGCGTTGTACGGCAGCCCGTAGCGCTCGCAGATCTCACGCACCTCGACGGCCAGCTCGGCGTAGCGGTGGGCGGGCAGGTCCGGGAACAGGTGGTGCTCGATCTGGTGGCTGAGGTTGCCGCTGAGGATGTGGAAGAGCTGGCCGCCGGTCAGGTTCGCCGAGCCGAGCAGCTGGCGGTGGTACCACTCGCCGCGCGTCTCGCCCTCGCACTCCTCCTCGGTGAACTCGTGCGTGCCCTCCGGGAAGTGGCCGCAGAAGATGATCATGAACGCCCACACGTTGCGCACGGCGTTGGCCGTCAGGTTGCCGGCGAACGTGAACGGCGCGCCCGGCCCGGCGAGCAGGGGGAAGAGCGCGTAGTCCTTCAGCGCCTGTCGGCGGCCCTTGCGCCAGATGGCTCCCAGCATGTCGGCCTTGTCCTTCCACGACGACTTGCCGGCGGCGACACGGTCGACCTCGAGGTCGTGCATCGCCACGCCCCACTGGAAGAACAGCGCCAGCAGCGCCGCATACACCGGGTTGCCGAGGTAGTACGGATGCCACTTCTGGTCCTCGCTCATCCGCAGCACGCCGTAGCCGATGTCGCGGTCCTTGCCGAGGATGTTCGTGTGCGTGTGGTGCATGTAGTTGTGCGAGTGGCGCCACTGCTCCGACGGGCAGGCGCTGTCCCACTCGAAGGCGTGGCCGTTGACCGCCTGGTCGTTCATCCAGTCGTACTGGCCGTGCATCACGTTGTGGCCGATCTCCATGTTGTCGAGGATCTTGGAGAGCGACAGCGCGGCCGTGCCCGCCAGCCAGGCGGGCGGCAGGAAGCTGAGGAACAGCAGGCCGCGGCCGCCGATCTCCAGTCCGCGCTGGGCTTTGATGATGCGCCGGATGTAGGCGGCGTCACGGTCGCCGAGGTCGGCGGTCACGCGCTCGCGGATGGCGTCGAGCTCGCGCCCGAACGCGTCGAGCTGCTCGGCGGTGAGCTGTGGCGGCTTCGGTGCGGTGGTGCTCATCGAAGTGGGCTCCTAGATGTCGAGCGTCACGTCGCCGACGGGCGCGTTGACGCAGATCTGGATCAGCTCGTCGGGCGCAGTCGAGACCTCGCCGGTGCGGAGGTCGCGCACGGCGCCCTCCAGCTTGCGGCAGCTGCACGTGTGGCAGATGCCCATGCGGCAGCCGGACTGCGGCGTGAGGCCGGCGGCCTCGGCCTGGTCGAGCAGCGACGCGCCGGTGCTCTGCGCGGAGCGGCCGCTGCGCGCGAAGCGCACGCTGCCGGCGACGTGCTCCTCCGCGTCCAGGATCGCCGGGGCCGGCGGCTCGAAGCGCTCGACGTACAGGCGCGCCTCGAGCTCGTCCTCGGCCCAGGTCGCGCGCACTGCCTCGACGAGCGCGGTCGGCCCGCAGACGAACGCCTGCGCGGCCGCAGGGTCGATGCCCGCCGCGCGCACGTGCTCGCGGCTGAAGCGCCCGCTCAGCTCGCCGGCCCGTGGGCTGCGCGAGAAGCCCCGCAGCAGCCGCACGTTCGGATGGCGAGCGGCGAGCGCGCGCAGCTCCTCGGCATAGGCGACGTCGCGCTCCCCGGGCGCGTAGTGCAGGAACGCGACCGGGTCGTCGTGGCCCTCCTCGCAGAGTGTCCGCAGCATCGACATGACCGGCGTGATGCCGCTGCCGCCGCTGACCAGCAGCAGCGCGCGCGGGCGCTTCCCCGGCAGGACGAAGTCGCCCTCGGCCGGGGAGAGCGAGACGACCATCCCTGGCCGTGCGCTTTCGTGCAGGAACGGCGAGACCTGACCGTCGGGCTGCGCGTGCGCGGTCAGCTCGACGAGGTCGCCGCGGTGAGCGCTCGACGCGGGCGAGTAGCAGCGGGTGTGACGCACGCCGCCGATCTCGACGCTCAGGCGCACGAACTGCCCGGCGCGGAAGCCCTGCCAGTTGGCGTTCGGGCGCAGCGTCAGCGTCACGCTGCGCGCCGTCGCGTGGCGCACGGCGACCACCTCGGCGCGCACCTCGCGCAGCGAGAAGGCGGGCCGCACGAGCTCGACGTAGCGGTCGACGCCGTGGGGCGTTGCGAGCGCCTCGAGCAGCGAGGAGCCGAGCAGGCGGCGGGCGAGACGATGAGGACGAGGCGGGGTGGTAGGTGTCGGCGACATAGCCGATCTCCTCCAGTTCAGTGAACAGTCGTACACAGAATAGGGATATACCCACTTCCCGTCCAGGTAAGCTGTGTGACATGGGGCACACCGACTCAGTGAACAGTGAGACACCGATCACGCGGCGAGAGCAGAAGGAGCGCACGCGTGTCGCTCTGCTCGACGCCGCGCTGCGGCTGCTGGAGAGCAAGAGCTTCGGCAGCCTCGGCCTGCGTGAGGTCGCGCGCGAGGCTGGCGTCGTCCCGAGCGCGTTCTACCGCCACTTCGACTCGATGGAGGAGCTCGGACTCACGCTCATCGACGACTCGTTCCGCACGCTGCGCGGAATGATCCGCGACGCGCGCGCCGAGCCGCTCGCCTACGGCCACGTGATCCGCCGCTCGGCCGAGGTCCTCGTGCGCCACGTCCACGCCCATCGCCTGCATTTCCGCTTCATCGCTCGCGAGCGGTCCAGCGGCGTGCCCGCCCTGCGCCAGGCGATCCGCACCGAGATCCGCCTCTTCAGCAGCGAGCTGGCAACCGACCTCGCCCGCTTTCCCTACCTCGACCGCTGGAACACCGAGGACCTCGGCATGTTCGCGACGCTGATCGTCAACACGATGGTCTCGACCGCTGAGGAGATCATCGACGCGCCGAGCGGGCGCCCCGAGGTCGAGCAGGAGATCGTGCGGCGCGCCGAGAAGCAGCTGCGCCTCATCGCCTTCGGCGTTCCCGCCTGGAACAGCGCGGGCGTGGCAGCGAGCGAGTAGAGCGCCGCTGCGCTAGTCCGTCGCCGCCGGATTCTCGTCGCCCGGCGGCGGCTCCTCGATGACCGCCGCGACGGCCGGCGGCAGCGCCGCGATCTGCGCACCGGTCGGCTCGCGCACGCCCAGCCACCTCCGCACCCGCTCCAGCATCCGCTTCCACACGCCCGGCTCGGGCCGTCGCCAGCGCGCCGGCGGCGGCACGGTCGCGCGCACCAGCTTGACCCAGTCGTCGAGCGGGAGGTCGCCGGCGATCAGACGGCTGAGGGCATGGTTGACGGGTGCCTCGACGCCCGCGCCCGCGAGTGCCCGGGCGAGCAGCGGGACCGACTCCAGCGACTCGACCGCCTGACCGATCTCGGCCGGGATCCCGGCGGCCGGGACGCCCTTCGCCAGCAGCTCGCCCGCGCGCCGGTTGCGGCTCTGCGGTGCCAACGCGGTCGCGACGAGGTCGCCCGTTCCGGCAAGCCCGATCATCGATTCCGGCCGCGCGCCGAGCTGCTCCGCGTAGCGCCAGACCTCGGCGAAGATGTGCCCGGCGGCGGCGCCCGCGGCGTTGAGCCCCTGCGCCTCGGTTGCGCCGATCGCCAATGCGGCGGCGTTCTTGGCGGCGCCTGCCAGCTCGACGCCGATCGGGTCGTTCGACTGCTCGCACACGACGCCTGCGCGGATGAACATCGTCGCGACCTGGCGCGCGAGCCCCTCTGAGCTGGACGCGACGACCAGCCCCGCGCCCTCGCGCACCATCTCCTGTGCGTGCGCCGGCCCCGCGATGCAGGCGATCCGCTCGGCGCCGAAGTGGTCGCGCAGCAGCGCCGTGGGGGCGGTCCCGTTCGGGGGGACGAGTCCCTTCGCGAGCGACACGACGGCCGCCCGGCGCGTCAGCCCGGCCGCCTCCAGCCCCGCGATCACCTCGCCGAGCCCGAGCGACGGCACGGCCAGGAACACCAGTTCCGCGCGCGCCAGCCCGACGGAGGCCGGCTCGATGCGCAGCTCGCGCGGCAGCTCGACGCCCGGCAGGTAGGTGCGGTTCTCGCGCGCCACCGTCAGCTCCTCCGCCTGTGCGGTCGTGCGCGTCTGCAGCGTCGTGCGCATCCCGCCGCGCGCGAGCAGCACCGCAACGGCCGTCCCGAACGAGCCGGCGCCCACGACGACGGCGCGCCGCAGCGCCGGCGGCAGCGGAATCGGGGGGCGCGGCGGTGACACAGCGCGCCGAGCCTAGCGAGCCGCGCCGTGCGGGAGCAGCGTCGCCGACGCGTATCGGACCAGCGGCGCCGCTGGTCCGGCCTACACCACTGTCGCCAGCCGCCGTCCCGCCGCCTCCAGCGACGCCGCGTCGCCCGCCTCCAGCACCTGCTGGAGGTCGAGGATCCGAGCGCCGAACGCGTCGAGCGTGCGGCCGCCGACGGCCGCGAAGCAGGGGACGCCGCCCTGGCGCGCACGTGTGGCGATCTCGCCGGGCGCCTTGCCGGCGAGCGTGCCGAGGTCGAGTCGGCCCTCACCGACGATCACCGCACGCGCGGCGCGCATGCGCGCGTCGAAGTCCAGCGCGCCGAGCACGAAGGCCGCGCCCGCCTCCAGCCGCGCGTCGCAGGCGGCCCACAGCGCCGCCGCGAGCCCGCCGCCCGCACCGCCATGCGTCACGCCGCGCGGGTCGCGCGGGAGCGTCCCGGCGAGTGCCTGGAGCCGAGCGCCGAGCGCCTGCGCCTCGTCCCGCTCCAGCTCGCCCGCGCCCGCGAGCGCTTCGGCCAAGCGGTCGACGGGCGTGCGGACGTCGCACAGCACCACGACCGTCGCGCCACCGACGCCGCCATTGTCCGTGAGCGCCGAGACCGCACCGGCGCCGCCGTCCGCTGCCCGCACGTCGCCCGCGGCGAGCAGGATCACCTCGGCCCCTGTCCCAGCTGCCGCCAGCAGCAGCTCCCCAGCGGGAGCGCTCGACTCGGCCGCGTCGTCGAGCACGCTCCCCAGCTCCACGATCGCGGTCCCGCCGTCCTCGATCAGCCCGATCCCCACCCGCCGCCCGTCGACTTCGACCGCGGCCGTCTCACCGCCCAGCGCCGGCAGCAGGACCTCCAACGTGCCGACTCCGCCGTCCGCAACCGGACACGGATCGACCGGCCACCCGCCCGCCTCGAACCCGCGCGCAAGCGCCGCGGCGACCTCGGGCGCACGTAGCGTGCCCTTGAACGCGGTGGGGGCGATGAGGACAGGAGCGCGCGTGGTCGACATCGACCATCCATCCTGCCATGCCGACCGCCGCGGCCGCTCAGGGCACGCTGCACGTGTACAGCAGCCCGAGCACCGTCACGCCGACGGTGATCGTCGCCGGCGTTGACTGCCAGCCGGAGGAGATCTGCGCACGCACCGCGTACTGCCCGGACGTGAGCATCGCCGGCGGCAGGTTGAAGCTCGTGGCAGCGGTCGTCGTCGTGGTGCCGCTCGGTGCCGTGACGAGGTAGTCGACGCTTTGGCCGGCGGGCGGCGCGACCGCGTCCCACAGGATCTTGCTCGTGAGCGGCGCGGAGAGCCCGCCGCAGCGCAGGTTGGCCGGCGTCGGGACGGTGTATGACCCGAAGCTCGATCCGGAGGTGCCGACGACCGCTGCGAAGGCGGCCCATGCGGCGCCGGGTCCCGGACCCAATGCGAGCGCGCCTGCTGCGAGCGCGATGAGCGTGCGGCGACCGCGCCGTCGCGCGGCCGGGCTCATGCCGCGTGGCTCCTGCCGACGTGCTGAGGGCGCTCCGGCGCCTGCTCGGGGAGTTGCCGCGGGCGCAGGTCGCTCGCCACCACGGTCGCGCGCCGCCGCAGCGCCACCCACGTGAGCGCCAGCAGGCCCGTCGCAACTCCGAGCCAGTACTGCACCCAGCGGCCGCCGAGCCACGACAGCGGGCGCCCCATCGCCGGGACCACGAGCACCGGCCGCTCGATCGTCGCGACCGTCACCGCCGGATCGGCGGTGCGATTGCGGTCGCCGCGCAGCACGAGCGTCCGCGTGCCGGCACCGGCCTGACGCACACTCTGCACGCGATGCACGATGCGGCGCCCGTCTGCGCGCACCACCGCGACGACGTCGCCGACCGCGGCGCTCGCCGCGGGCTCCGGTCGCACGAGCGCAACGGTCCCGATTGGCAGGCCGGGCGCCATCGATCCTGTGCGGACGACGAGCGGTCGCGCGCCGAAAACGAGTGCCACGACTGTCAGCGCGAGGCACGCCGTGCCGAGCGCCGCGAGCGTCCAGCTCAGCGCGGTGCGCAGTGCGCGTAGGCCGCGGGCATGCGCCACCCTCGCGTCGGCCTCATGCGGTCGCGGTGAATGAGAACGTCGCATCGGTCGTCAGCCCCTGCAGCGAGTTGCTCGCACCGGACGGGAGCGCCACCTTGAAGCAGAGGAACTCGCTCGCGCTCGTCGCGAGTGGCCGTGCCGCGATCGCGGCGCTGCCCAGTCCGGCCGCCTCGGTGTACGCCGTCGTGCTCGACGCCGTGTAAGCGGTCGCGTCGCAGGTGCTGCTCGGCACGAGCTTGATCCCGACCGTCAACGCGCTCGCGAGCACCGCGCTGCCACTCGTGCCGGTCGCCATCGCGTACGTGAAGTTCGTCGTCCCGCCGTTGGAGATCTTCAGCGAGGCGTACTTCGTCGCCCCCGGCGTCATCCCGCTCATCGACAGCGACGTGAACGTGACCGTGCCGGTCTGGTCGTTCGCCTGAATTACGACGCTCCCGGTCGAGAAGCCAGACGTCGCGTCGACGCTGTCGGTGAACGCGGCGTACGCCCCCGCCCAGGAGAGGGCGACGAGCGGACCGAGCGCGAGGAGAGCACGCACGCGGCGCGCTGACGGGACCTTCATGCGAGACCTCCGAGCACAGCACCGACATCCATCCGGGGCGCTCATCGACCGATTGCTCAGATAGCTTTAAAACAATCAAGAAAAATACATGTGTTTGGCGCGTGACTGCTCGGTCGGCTCGCGCTCCGGCCGTGCTCATGTCACGCTCTGCGGCGATGGCGCGCGAGCACACGACGATCGAGGCCGCCGGGCGTGAGGTGCGGCTCTCCAACCCGGGCAAGGTCTACTTCCCTGAGGCGGGCCACACGAAGCTCGACCTCGTCCAGTACTACCTCGCGGTCGCCGAGCCGGCGCTGCTGCATCTGAGCGAGCGGCCCACGGTTCTCAAGCGCTACGTCGACGGGATCGCCGAGAAGCCGTTCTTCCAGAAGCGCGTGCCCGACACCGCTCCCGACTGGCTGGAGACCGCGACGGTCAAGTTCCCCAGCGGCCGCGAGGCGCGCGAGCTGGTCTGCGTCGACGCCGCGCACGTTGTCTGGGCCGTCAACCTCGGCGTGATCGACTTCAACCCTTGGCCGGTGCGGCGCGCGGACCTCGACGCGCCCGACGAGCTGCGCGTCGACCTCGATCCGACGCCCGAAGCCAGCTGGGACGACGTGCGCCAGGTCGCGATGTGCGTCAAGTCCGTCCTCGACGATCACGAGCTGGTCGGCTTCCCCAAGACCTCCGGCTCGCGCGGGATCCACATCAACGTGCGAATTCGTCCCGAGCACACCTTCACCGAGGTCCGCCGCGCTGCGCTCGCGCTCGCGCGTGAGGTCGAGCGGCGCGTCCCCGAGCTGGCGACCAGCAAGTGGTGGAAGGAGGAGCGCCACGGCGTCTTCGTCGACTACAACCAGAACGCCCGCGACCGCACCGTCGCCTCCGCCTGGTCGGTGCGACCGATGCAGGACGCGCGCGTCTCGATGCCCCTGACCTGGGAACAGGTCCCCGACGTCGAGCCCGCCGACTACACGCTCCTCACCGTCCCGCTGCTGCTCGCCGCCGACGGCGACCCCCACGCCGCGATCGACGAGCATCCCGGCTCGCTCAGCGCGCTCCTCGCGCTCGCCAAGCGCGACGAGGAGGAGGGCCTCGGCGACGCGCCCTGGCCGCCCAACTTCGCCAAGCAGCCCGGCGAGCCCAAGCGCGTCCAACCCAGCCGTGCGCGCAAGCCGGCTGACGGTTAGACAAATTGTACGAACAGTTCGGGCGCCACTCAGCTCTCCAGCTGCCCGATCACGCACTCCCTCGGCGCCTTGTCCTCACGCCAGCGCAGCAGCTTCGTCCCGTGTCGGATCCGCTGGCCGCTGACCTGCTCGTAGGCGATCTCGACGACCAGCTCGGGGCGCAGCGCGACCCACTCGAGCTCCTTGTCGCTCTTCCACCGGCTTGGGTCCGCGCTACCGCGCTCACCGCTCTCGTACGGCGCCAGCCGCTCCACGAGCGCCCGCTTCTCGGCAGGCTTCAAGCCGGATGTGTGGCCCACGACTTGCACGTCGCCGGCCTCGTTGTAGAGGCCGAGGATCAGCGACCCGACGGTGCCCTCCTCCTTGCCCGGGCGCCAGCCCACGACGACGCAGTCGATCGTCCGCACACGCTTGATCTTCACCATCGCCGTGCGCTTGCCGGGCGAGTACGGCGCATCGAGCAGCTTCGCGACGACGCCCTCCGCGCTGCGCAGCCAGCCCTCCGCCTCGGCTGCGGTGCGCACCAGCGGCGCCAGCTCGATCGGCGCCGCGACGAGCGCCTCCAGCGCAGCGCGCCGTTGCGCGAACGGCAGCTCCATCAGCACCTCGTCCTCGCGCGCCAGCAGGTCGAACGCGACGAAGCGCGCCGGCGTCTCGACCGACAGCCGCTCGATCCGCGACGCCGCCGGATGGATGCGGTTGGAGAGCGCGTCGAAGTCCTGCAGCCCGTCGGCGCCGTCGATCACGATCTCGCCGTCGACCACATAGCGGCCGGGCGGGAAGCGCAGCTCGGGGAAGTAGCGCTCCAGCGGCTTGCCGCCGCGCGACTGGATCGCGACCTCGTCCCCGTCGACGAAGACGAGCGCGCGGAAGCCGTCGAACTTCGGCTCGTACGCCCATCCCTCGTCGGTCGGAAGCCCCGGGCGCCCGCGCGCGAGCTGGGGCACGATCGGGGGTGAGAGCGGGAGCGCCACGGGCCGAGCGATCGTAGCGGGCGGCCGGAACCATTACGATCCGGGCATGTCGCACGACCACGCCACGGTTGCGGAGGAGGAGTACCTCCAGATGCTCTTCTGGCTCTACGAGGCCGGGCTGCCGATGACCGGCGCCAACCTCGCACGGGCCATGCAGCTCTCCGCGCCGACCGTCCACGAGATGCTCGGCCGCCTCGAACGCGACGGCTACGTCACCCGCGGCGAGGACCGCGTGATCGCCTTCACCGATGAGGGCCGCGCCCACGCCGAGGAGATAACCAGCCGCCACCGCCTGATCGAGCGCTTTCTCACCGACGTCGTCGGCGTCCCGTGGGACGACGTGCACGAGGAGGCGGAGAGCATGGAGCACGCCATGTCTCCGCGCTTCGAGGCCTACGTGAAGGCCGCGATCGGCGACGCCAAGACCTGCCCGCACGGCCACCCGATCAACGTCGGCGAACGCATCCTCGGCGTCCCGCTCGCCGACTGCGAGGTCGGCGCGAAGGTCACGATCCTGCGGCTCGAGAACGAGGCCGAGGACCTGCTCCACTACCTCAAGCGCGCCGGCATCGAGCCCGGCCTCGAAGGCACGATCGCCACGTCCGACGACGAGCACGTCACGATCGCGTCGGCCGACGGCGAGCACACCATCACCCACAGCGTCGCCGAGACGGTCTCCGTCCTCGCCGACCCCTCACCGCCTCCCCGCACGGCCCTCCCCAAGCAGTTGGTCTTGGGGAAGGATCGTTACGGGCGCTAGCTGTTCGAAGCTCAGGCTCTTGGCGTTGTTGGCGGGCGGGTCCTGTCGCGGGGCGTTGTCTCCGGCGGGCGAGCCCGCCGGTTGACAGCCGCCCCGCGCCCCCCCGCCCGATCAGCGTCTCAGCTCGTGTGCCGCCAACGGGGTTGGGTGGCTTTCATCGTGGGCGCGACCGGGGCTGCGGCCGGCTGTGGTTTATGCGTTCGCGCCCGGCGGGCTTGATGGCCGGGGCAGCGAACGCTGTTTCGCCGGCCGGTCGTGGTGTGCGGCGGCCGGGGCTTCGTGGGGCGGGCGTGTTGAGGACCGGCTCCACCAGTGTTCGCTGCCACAGCCAACGGCGCCTTCAGGGCAGATGCCCTGACCACGAGCCGGTCGCAGCCACGGTCGCGCCTACGCCCAGCTCACCACACCCCGGTGGCAGTGCACGACGAAGAACGCTGATCGGGCGGGTGGCGTGGGGATCGCTGTCACACGGCGCTTGCCGCCGGTGACACGATCCCGACGACAGGACCCGCCCGCCAACAACGCAACAGGCGCCCCGGGACAGGACCCGCCCGCCAACAACGCAACAGGGGCCCGAACGAGTCAGGCAGGAACGCCGACCGACCGAACAGCGTCGGCCAACCGCGTGACGCCCTCGTCGATCTCGTCGACCGTGACGCCGGAGTAGGCGAGACGGAAGGCGTTCTCGCCGCCCTCGACGAGGAAGTCGGTGCCCTTCACGATCGCGACGCCGCGCTCCTTGGCGGCGGCGAAGAGGGCGTCGCCGTCGAAGCCCTCGGGCAGCTCGACCCACATGAAGTAGCCGCCCTCCGGCTCTACGAAGCGCGCCTCGGGCAGCTCGCGGCGGAGGGCTGCGGCCAGGCGTGCGGCGCGCTCGCTGAGCGCCGCCTTGACAGTCTCGATCGAGCGCTCGAACGAGCCGCCGCGGCAGAACTCGTTGACGATCGACTGGGCGACCATGTTCGGCGAGATGTACGTGTTCGTCGCGAGCTTGGCGATCCGTGCGATCAGCTTTTCCGGGCCGACGAGGTAGCCGACGCGGATGCCGGGGCAGACGGTCTTGGAGAAGGAGGAGGCGTAGATGACCTTGCCGGCCTGGTCGAGCGAGAGCATCGTCGGGAGCGTCTCGCCGGTGAAGCGCAGCTCGACATACGGGTCGTCCTCGAAGATCGTGAAGCCGTGCTCGGCCGCGAGTGCGACGAGCTGGTGGCGCTTCTCCAGCGACAGCGTGTAGCCGGCGGGATTTTGGAAGTTCGGGATCAGATGCGCGAGGCGGGGCGTCGAGCCCTCGGCGATCAGCGCCTCGACGCCCGCGACGTCGATGCCGTCCTCGTGCAGATCGACCGGCCGCAGGTCCGAGCCGCGTGAGCGCAGCGACAGCAGCGTGCGGTCGTACGTCGGCTTCTCAACGACGACGACGTCGCTCTCCTCGACGAGCACCTCGAAGAGGAACGCGTCCGCCTGCATCGAGCCGTTCGTGACGAGCACGTGCTCCGGAGCGACGCCGTGCTTCTCCGCGATCCAGGCGCGCAGCGGCGGGTAGCCGATCGACGTGCCGTAGGCGGTTGTGCCGGCGGGGTCGTTCGTGAAGGCGCGGTCGGCGGCGGCGCGAAGGCCCTCGACGTCGACGATGTCGAGCGACGGGGCGCCGCGCGCGAAGGAGATCGGAGCGGGTTCAGGAGCCATGCGACGGAGGGTACGCAAACCTGCGCGCCGCTGTCAGGACGTGCCGATCGGAGCGGCAAGCCGCCCCGAACAGGGTCAGGCGGAGAGCAGCTCCATCGCGATCTCGGCCGTCTCGGTCGGCGTGCGGCCGACGCGGACGCCCTTCGCCTCGAGCGCCTCGGCCTTCGCCTTGGCGGTGCCCGCCCTGCCGGAGACGATCGCGCCGGCGTGGCCCATCGTCTTGCCTTCGGGGGCGGTGAAGCCGGCGATGTAGCCGACGACGGGCTTGGTGACGTGAGCCGCGATGTACTCCGCGGCCTCCTCCTCGGCGCTGCCGCCGATCTCGCCCGACATCACGATCAGCTCCGTCTCAGGGTCGTCCTCGAAGAGGGCGATCACGTCGATGAACGAGGAGCCGGGGACCGGGTCGCCGCCGATGCCGACGATCGAGCTGTTGCCGAAGCCGCGCTGGGCCAGCTCGTTGCCGATCTGGTAGGTCAGCGTGCCCGAGCGCGAGACGACGCCGACGTTGCCTTCCTTGAAGAAGGACGCCGGGATGATGCCGACGTTCGCCTTGCCGGGAGACAAGATCCCGGGGCAGTTCGGACCCACGAGCCGCACGTTCGGGTTGCGCTTGAGCTGGGTGTAGACGCGCAGCTCGTCGTGCGCGGGGATGCCCTCGGTGATCGCGACGATCAGCTCGATGCCGGCGTCCTCGGCCTCGAGGATCGAGTCGGCCGCGAAGCGCGGCGGGACGAAGATCATCGCGGTGTTGGCGCCGGCCTTGTCGACCGCGTCGTGGACCGTGTCGAAGACCGGGATCCCCTCGACGTCCTGGCCGCCCTTGCCGGGCGTGACGCCGGCGACGACCTGGGTGCCGTAGGAGCGGTTGTTGAGCGCGTGGAACGTGCCCTCGCGGCCGGTCAGGCCGGTGACGACGAGGCGCGTGTCCTTGCCGACGAGGACGCTCATGATGGGGTACCTCCGCGGGGCATCCCGCCCCGCGTTCTGAGAACGCCTGTCGGCATCACGCCTCCAGTGACCGGCAGCGTGGTCACGCTGCCTCCCGTTCGCCAGCCAGCTCGACGACCTTCTCGGCCGCCTCGTTCATCGTCGCGGCCGTGTGGACGTTCGGCAGGGCTGCCTCGGCCAGCAGCGCCCGGCCGGCGACGTCGTTCGTCCCATCGAGGCGCACCACGAAGGGGACCGTCGGCTTGACGACGTCGAAGGCCTCGATCAGGCCCTTCGCGACCTCGTCGCAGCGCGTGATGCCGCCGAAGATGTTGAAGAGGACCGCCTTGACCTTGGGGTCCGAGAGGATCACCTCGACGGCAGAGACGATCGCGTCGGCCTTCGAGCCACCGCCTGCGTCAAGGAAGTTGGCGGGCGAGCCGCCGGCCTGCGCGACGACGTCGAGCGTGCTCATCACGAGCCCGGCGCCGTTGCCGAGGATCCCGATGTCGCCGTCGAGCTTCACGTACGTGAGCCCGCGCTCGTGCGCCATCTGCTCCTGCTCGTCCTCCTGGGAAGGGTTGCGCAGCGCGGCGTTCTCCGGGTGCCGGTACAGCGCGTTGCCGTCGAGCGTGACCTTCGCGTCGAGCGCGTGCACGTCGCGGTCCGCCGGTGACGATCAGCGGGTTGACCTCGACGAGCATCGCCTCCTCGGCGACGAACGCGGCGTACAGCTTGGCGAGCATCGCGCCGACTGGGCGGATCACGTCGGCGTCGACGCCGGCCTCGAAGGCGAGGCGGCGGCCGTGGAAGTCCTGGAAGCCGAGCAGCGGGTCGACGTGCAGCCGCGCGAGCGCTTCCGGCGTCTTCTCGGCGACCTCCTCGATGTCCATGCCGCCCTGCGTGGAGAGCATCACGAGCGGCGCCTTCGCGGCGCGGTCGAAGACGATCGACGCGTAGTACTCCAGCGCGATGTCCGACGCCGCCTCGATCCACACCTCGTGGACCGTGAAGCCCTTGATGTCCATTCCGAGGATGTCGGTGGCGTATTGCTCGGCCTCGGCGCGGTCCTTGGCGAGCTTGATGCCGCCGGCCTTGCCGCGTCCGCCGATCAGCACCTGGGCCTTGACGACGCAGGGGTAGCCGATCTCCTCGGCGGCGGCGACGGCCTCCTCGACGGTGGTGGCGGGCTTCCCTGACGGAACGGGGATGCCGTGACGGGCGAAAAGCTGCTTGCCCTGGTACTCGAGCAGGTCCATAGCGGCGCGGGACTCTACCCAACGAGCGTCGAAGTGCGTCGCATCGTGCCCAGAATGCGGAGGCGCAGCGCAGATTTACCGGTCAAAGGGCATAATGCCCGGCCGATGCCGATTCCCAAGAACGTCACCTTCGTCACTTTCGACGTCTACGGCACGCTGATCGACTGGGAGCTGGGGGCGTACGACGCCTTCGCGAAGGAGGCGGGTCGCGACGGCGCCACGATCGACCGCGACGCGCTGATCCCCCTCTTCCACGAGACGCAGCAGCAGATCCAGGCAGGCTCCTACGAGCTCTACGCCGAGGTCCTGCGCCGTACGGCCGTCAAGATCTCCGAGGAGCTCGGCTGGCCGCTCGAGCCCTCGCGCTCGGGCTTCCTGCCCGACTCGGTCGCGCGCTGGCCCGCCTTCAAGGAAGCCAATCCGGTGGTCCAGAAGCTCGCGAAGGCCGGCCTCAACCTTGGGCTGATCGCGAACATCGACGACAAGCTGCTCGGCCTCACGCGCCGGCACATCCCGCACGACTTCGATCTTGTCGTCACCGCCCAGCAGGTCCGCTCCTACAAGCCGGACCCCGCGCACTTCAAGGAGTGCGAGCGGCGCGTCGGCGGCAAGAAGGGCTGGGTCCACATCGCGTCGAGCTACTACTACGACGTCGAGCCGTGCCTGAAGGCCAAGATCCCCGTGATCTGGGTCAACCGCAGCAAGCAGCAGCTCGACGCCGGGCAGAAGAAGCCCGACGCGGAGGTCCCGAACCTCCGCGAGGCGATCAAGCTCCTCGGCATCGCCTAGCCGGGCGCCCGCCGCCGTGCGCGCCGTCGGCGTCCACCCCGACGTGATCGTCGTCACCAGCCGCGTCTGGCAGACGACGTGCACCCTGGTACGCGGCGGGACTGACGAGGAGGCACTCATGATCGACTCGCCCGTCTTCCCCGACGAGCTGGAGATCCTGCCCGCGATCGCCGAGCAGGCCGGCTTCGCGGTCTCGGGCCTGCTCGTCACGCACGCCGACTGGGACCACCTGCTCGGCCGGCTCGCCTTCCCGCAGGCCTCGATCGGCTGCGGCGAGACGACGGCCGCCCGCCTCGCCGCCGAGCCCGGCGCCGCCGCCCGTGAGCTGCGCGCCTTCGACGAGGAGCACTACGTCGAGCGTTCCGCACCGCTCTCCCTGCCCGGCGCCCAGGCGCTGCCCGTCCCCGGCTACTGCGCGGTCGGCGACCACGAGCTGGAGCTGCACCCGGCCGACGGCCACACCGCCGACGGCACCGCCTACTGGGCCCCCTGGGCGCGCGTGCTGATCTGCGGCGACTACCTCTCGCCCGTCGAGATCCCCACGATCGAAGCGGGCGGCTCGCTCGACGGCTACCTCGCGACCCTGCGCCGCCTGGAGCCGCTCGTCGACCAGGCCGACACCGTCATCCCCGGTCACGGCACGCATCTCGACGCCACCCGCGCCGCCGCGATCCTGCGCGAGGACGTCGCCTACCTGGAGGCGCTGCGCGCCGACGGCGCCGGCGCCCCGCTCCCGCTGGCCCGTCGCACCTCGGCGCAGCGGGCAGCGCACGCGCGCAACGTCGCGCACCATCCCGGTTAGCTCTCGCAGCGGCACCGTCAGGTGGGGCAGTTGCACCCACCCGGTTGGGCAACTGTGTGCGGTCGTGCCATCCAATCGGCGCGGGCTGACCAATACGGTCACGTTCCCATGAGCGCACCAGCAGTGTCGGCGCGCGACCTGAGGAAGTCCTATGGCAGCTTGGTCGCGGTCGACGGCGTCGAGCTTCGACGTGCGCGCGGGCGAGTGCTTCGGCTTCCTCGGGCCCAACGGCGCCGGCAAGTCGACGACGATGAAGATGATCTACGGCCTCGCCGCCGTCGGCGACGGCGAGCTGCGCGTGCTCGACCACGACGTCGCACGGCGCCCGCGCGACGTCAAGGCGCGGATCGGCGTCGTCCCGCAGTCGGACGACGCGGATGGTGAGCTGAGCGTGCGCGAGAACCTTCTGCTGCAGGCTCGCTACCACGGCATGTCTCGCCGAGCGGCCCAGGCACGCGCCGACGAGCTGCTTGCCTCGGCCGGCCTCGCCGAGCGCGGCGACGCGACGCCCGCGCAGCTTTCGGGCGGGATGCGGCGGCAGCTGCTGATCGCCCGTGCGCTCGTCGCGCGACCCGACCTCGTCGTGCTGGACGAGCCGACGACCGCGCTCGACCCGCACGCGCGGCTGACGGTCTGGAGCATGCTCGAGGAGCTGCGGGCGCGGGGGGTCACCCTGCTGCTCACGACCCACTACATGGACGAGGCGGCACGCCTCTGCGACCGGCTCGTCGTCATGGACCGCGGCCGCATCGTCGACGAGGGCGCGCCGCGCGAGCTGATGGCGCGCCACGGCCAGCCCGACCTCGAGGCGGTCTTCCTGCATCTGACCGGCCACGGCCTCGGCGACTGATGCGCGCGCCACAGCTCGACATGGCGCTGCGCGTCACCGCGCGCAACGCGATCGTCTTCAGGAAGTCCTGGAAGCGGATGCTGATGCCCGCGACGCTCGATCCGATCTTCTACTTCCTCGCGCTCGGCTACGGGCTCGGGGCCTTCGTCTCGAACGTCGACGGCCTGCCGTTCCCGGACTTCCTCGCGCCGGCGCTGTGCATCACCTCCGGCAGTTGGGGTGCGACGTTCGAGATGACGTTCGGGCTGTGGCACCGCTGCTTCGAGTCGCGCATCCACGACAACGTCCTCACGACGCCGGTCGAGGCCGAGGACGTCGTGCTCGGCGAGCTGCTGTGGGCCGGCGTGCGCTGCGTCCTGTTCGGCACTGCGTTCCTCGTCGTGGTCGTCGCGCTCGGCTACATCGACAGCTTCGCCGCGCTCGCGGTGCCTGCGTACCTGTTCCTCGCCGGCGTCGCGTTCGGCGCGATGGCGATGACGTTCACGCTCGCGATCTCGAAGGCGGACTACTTCACCTACTACCTGATGCTCGTCTTCAATCCGCTGTTCCTGTTCGGCGGGGTCTTCTTCCCGGTCGACACGCTGCCGCGCTGGGCGGAGGTCGTCGCATGGTGCCTGCCGATGCTCCACGTCGTGCGCGTCGGGCGGATGCTCTGCACGGGCGAGATCGACGCCGGGCTGCTCGCGGCGGACACGGTCTGGCTGCTCGTCGCGACCGTCCTGCTGTCGCTGATCCCGCTGTACCGGCTGCGGCGCCGGCTCGTCGCGTAGTCGCGACGCGGCGGCCTACTCCGCGGCAGGCGAGGCGATGACGGCGATCGTGTCGCCGGAGCCGATCGAAGCGCCCTCGGAGATCGGCAGCTCGGCGATCGTGCCGGCCTTGTGGGCGACGATCTCGTTCTCCATCTTCATCGCCTCGATGATGCAGAGGAGCTGGCCCTCGGCGACCGCGTCGCCCGGCTTGACGAGCACCTTCCACATGTTGCCCTGCATCGGCGAGAGCAGTGTGTCGCCGCCGGCCCCGCCGCCGCCGCTCTTGCGCTCGCGCCAGGGCTTGCGGGCGGCTCCCGCTGCCGGTGCCGCGCCGTTGGCGGTGACGACGCCGCCGTAGGCCGGCGGGCCGATCACCGTCACGTCGAAGCGCCGGCCGGAGACCTCGACCGTGTAGGCCTGCTCGACCTTCGCCTCCTCGTCCTCGCCATCCGAGGGCGTGGGCGCCGGGAAGGCGAGCGTCTTGAGCCACTTCTTGTCCTCGACGAGGTCGCGGCACGTCTCGGCGTTGGCCCACTGCTCGGTCGCGAGCAGCGCCGTGTGGAACGGGATCAGCGTCTTCAGCTCGCCGATCTCGTACTCGGCCAGCGCGCGCAGCATGCGGGCGGTCGCGCTCGCGCGGTCGACTGTCCCACACGATCAGCTTGGCGACCATCGGGTCGTACATCGGCGAGACCTCGCCGCCGGGGCCGACGCCCGAGTCGACGCGTACGCCGGGACCGGAGGGCTCGCGGTACGTGGTGATCCTGCCGGGGGCGGGGGCGAAGTTGCGCGAGGCGTCCTCGGCGTTGATGCGGCACTCGATCGCGTGGCCGCGCAGCACGACGTCCTCCTGCGCGACGGACAGCGGCTCGCCGGCGGCAGCGCGCATGCCCTCCTTGACGATGTCGATGCCCGTCGTCATCTCGGTCACGCAGTGCTCGACCTGCACCCGCGTGTTCATCTCCAGGAAGTAGTACTCGCCGTCCTGCAGCAGGCCCTCGATCGTGCCGGCGCCGACGTAGTCGACGGCGGCGGCCGCATCGGTGGCGATCTTGCCGATGTGCGCGCGCAGCTCCGCGTCGACGGCGGGCGCCGGCGACTCCTCGATCAGCTTCTGGTGGCGGCGCTGGACCGAGCAGTCGCGCTCGCCGAGGTGGATCACGTTGCCGTGCGTGTCGGCCAGCACCTGCACCTCGACGTGGCGCGGGTCGGGCAGATAGCGCTCCAGGTACACGGTCGGGTCGGAGAAGAACTTCTCGCCCTCGCGCGCGGCGCCCTCGAAGGCGGCCTCCAACTCGTCGTCGGTCAGCGCGACGCGGAAGCCCTTGCCGCCGCCGCCGCCCGCCGCCTTCACCGCGACCGGGTAGCCGATCGTCTTCTCGATGATCTTGCGCGCCGCCGCCACGTCGGCGACCGGTTCGGTCGTGCCCGGCACGATCGGCACGCCGGCCTTCTGCATCAGCTCCCGTGCGGCCGTCTTGGAGCCCATCGCGTCGATCGCGCTCGCGGGCGGGCCGATGAAGGTGATGCCCGCCTTCTCGCACGCGGCCGCGAAGCCGGCGTTCTCGGCGAGGAAGCCGTAGCCGGGGTGGATCGCGTCGGCGCCGGCCTGCTTGGCGACCTCGAGGATCTTCTCGACGACGAGGTAGGACTCGGCGGCCGGCCCGGGGCCGATCAGATACGCCTCGTCGGCGCGCTGGACGTGGATCGCGTCGCGGTCGAGCTCGGAGTAGACCGCCACGGAGGCGACGCCGAGCTCCTCGCAGGCGCGGATGACACGGACGGCGATCTCGCCGCGGTTTGCGATCAGGACCTTCGAGAACATCGGCGCGGAAGGATATCGGTGAAGGGCCACCTATCGGGCCTTCATCGAATCCTCAGTCTGTTGGCGCGACGATCATCCCCGCGCCGACGGTGTCGTTCGTCGCCTCGTCCACGAGGATGAAGCTGCCCGTCGTGCGGTTGCGCTCGTAGGCGTCGAACGCGAGCGGCGCGCTGAGGCGCAGGCGCACGTGGCCGATCTCGTTGAGCGCGAGCCCGTGCGTGTTGTCCTCGCGCGAGAGCGTCTCGACGTCGAGGTGCCAGTCGACTTCCTCGACGATGCCGCGCACCGCGCGCGTCGCGTGCTTGATCGCGTACTTGCCGCCGACCTGCAGCGGCTTGTCGGCCATCCAGCAGACGATCGCCTCCAGCTCGCGCGCGACCGTCGGCGCGTCGGAGGGCCGCGCGATCACGTCGCCGCGCGAGATGTCGATGTCGTCCTCCAGCAGCAGCGTCACCGACTGCGGCGGGAACGCCTCTTCCAGCGGCCCGTCCATCGTGTCGATGCCGGCGAGCCGCGTCGTGCGACCGGACGGCAGCACGACGACCTCCTCGCCGGGCTTGAAGACGCCGCTGGCGATCTGGCCCGCGTAGCCGCGGTAGTCGTGGTGCTCCTCGTCGTTCTGCGGACGCACGACCCACTGGACCGGCAGGCGCCAGTCGTCGAGGTTGCGGTCGGCGGCGATCGGCACGGTCTCGAGGTGGTCGAGCAGCGTCGGGCCGGTGTACCAGTCCATGCGCTCGGAGCGCTCGACGACGTTGTCGCCCTTCAGCGCCGAGATCGGGATGAACGTCGCCTCCGTGAAGTCGAGGCCCTCCGACCAGCTGTTGAAGTCCGCGACGATCGCGTCGTACGTCGCCTGGTCGTAGTCGACGAGGTCCATCTTGTTGATCGCCACCACGAGGTGCGGCGTGCGCAGCAGCGCGCCGATCGCGGCATGGCGGCGCGACTGGCGCACGAGCCCGTTGCGTGCGTCCACCAGCACCAGCGCGAGGTCGGCCGTCGAGGCGCCCGTGACCATGTTGCGCGTGTACTGCTCGTGGCCGGGGCAGTCGGCGATGATGAAGCGGCGCCGGTCGGTCTGGAAGGAGCGGTAGGCGACGTCGATCGTGATGCCCTGCTCGCGCTCCGCGCGCAGGCCGTCGGTCAGCAGCGCGAGGTTCAGCTCGCCGTCGCCGCGCCGCTCGCTCGTCTCCTTCACGTGCGCGAGCTGGTCGGCGAGGATCGACTTCGCGTCGTGCAGCAGGCGCCCGATCAGCGTCGACTTGCCGTCGTCGACGGATCCGGCCGTCGCCAGGCGCAGCAGCTCGGTCGAGGCGATGTCGACGGCGGGATGACCGTTCGTGGATGCGATCGCAGTCATGGCTTAGAAGTACCCCTCACGCTTGCGATCCTCCATCGCAGCTTCGGTGACGCGGTCGTCCGCGCGCGTCTGGCCGCGCTCGGTGATGTCGGTCGAGGCGATCTCGGCGACGACTGTCTCGAGCGTCGTCGCGGTTGAGGCGACGGCGCCAGTGCAGGTCATGTCGCCCACCGTGCGGTAGCGGACAGTCTCGGTGAAGATCTCCTCGCCGTCGAGCAGCTGCACGAAGTCGCTGGCGGCGTAGAGCATTCCGTCGCGCGCGAACACCGGACGCTCGTGAGCGAAGTAGATCGAGGGCAGCTCCAACTTCTCGCGCTCGATGTACTGCCACACATCCAGCTCGGTCCAGTTCGAGATCGGGAACACGCGCACGTGCTCGCCCTTGCGCACGCGGCCGTTGTAGAGGGCCCACAGCTCGGGTCGCTGCGCCTTCGGGTCCCACTGGCCGAAGTCGTCGCGGAAGGAGAAGATCCGCTCCTTCGCGCGGGCGCGCTCCTCGTCGCGGCGGGCGCCGCCGAAGGCCGCGTCGAAGCCGTGCTCGGCGATCGCGTCGAGCAGCGTGACCGTTTGGAGCCGGTTGCGCGAGGCCCGCGGGCCGGTCTCCTCGACGGCGCGGCCCTTGTCGATCGACTCCTGCACGGACGCGACGATCAGCCGCTCGCCGACCTCCTCCACGAGCCGGTCGCGGAACTCGATCACCTCGGGGAAGTTGTGGCCGGTGTCGACGTGCATCACCGGGAACGGGAAGCGCGCCGGGCGGAAGGCCTTCTCGGCGAGGCGCAGCAGCACGATCGAGTCCTTGCCGCCGGAGAACAGCAGCACGGGCCGCTCCAGCTCGGCGGCGACCTCGCGCATGATGTGGATGGCCTCGGCCTCGAGGGCGTCGAGATGTGACAGCTCGTAGCTCATGCGGATTCCGGTGCGAGTCGGGCGCTCGCGCGGGCCGCGCGAGTGCGGATTCTGTGGAGCGCCGCCGCCGCCACGGCGACGGAGAGCGGCACGACGAAGATGATGGCGATCGGGAACTCGGCGCCGGCCTTGCGCAGCAGCGCGAGTCCGGCGGCCAGGAGGACGATAGCGAGCGTCGGTCGCAGCGCGTTCTCCGGCATGCGGAAGGCGAGGTTCGAGCCGATCCACACGCCAGGGACCGAGCCGATCAGGATGTTGCCCGCCAGCGCGAAGTCGACGTTGCCGCTGAGGAAGTGCGCGAATGCCGCGACCCACAGCAGCAGCGCGGCGTGGAAGACGTCGGTGCCGACGACGCGCAGCGGCGTCAGTCTGAAGACGAGGATCAAGCCGACGGCGATCAGCGCGCCGGAGCCGGCGGAGGTGAGCCCGAGCACGAAGCCGACGGAGACGCCGATCAGCACGGCGGCGATCTTGTGGCGGCGCTCGAAGTGGACCGTCTCGCGCTCGTTGTCGACGTTCATGAACAGCGCGCGGGCCAGCACCGCCATACCGGTGACCAGCAGCGCGGCGCCGACCAGTACGAGCAGCAGCGTCTCGAAGTCCTGTCCGCCCAGCGCCTTCTCCAGCATGTGCAGCGTCTGGACGCCGCCGAGCGCCCCGGGGATGGAGCCGACGGCGAGCCACAGGGCGATCGTCATGTCGACGCTGCCTCTGCGCCAATGGCGCCAACCGCCCACGGTCTTCGTGACGGCGGCGTAGGCGAGGTCGGTGCCGATCGCGGTCGTCGGCGCGGTGCCGAGCACGAGGATCAGCAGCGGGGTCATGAGCGACCCGCCGCCGATGCCGGTCATGCCGACGAGCATTCCGACGCACAGTCCGAACGCGATGACGAGCGGCCACTCCATGTGATCAGAGCCGGCGCGAGCCGGTCAGCCGTGCAACCCGCACTCGAGCTTGTCGGAACCTGCCCAGCGTCCGCTGCGATCGGCGGCCGGGACGGTGCAGTGGGTGCAGCCGATCGACGCGTAGCCGCGGTCGTGCAGCGGGTTGTAGGGGAGGTCGTTGGCGTGGATGTAGCGCCAGACGTCCTTCTCGCTCCAGTCGGCGAGCGGGGCGGCCTTCCAGATGCCGTGCTTCTCGTCCCAGCCGATCTTCGGCGTGCTCGCACGGGTCGGCGCCTGGTCGCGGCGCACGCCGACGATCCAGCCGTCGACCTGAGAGAGCGTCTCCTTCAGCGGCGTGACCTTGCGGATGTCGCAGCAGCGGTCGGGCTCGCGTCCCCACAGGGCGTCGCCGAACTGGGCCGCCTGCTGCTCCAGCGAGATGCCGCTGGCGGCCTCGATCTCGACGCCGTAGCGCTGCTCGATCGCCTTCCACGTCTCGTACGTCTCGGGGAAGAGCACGCCGGTGTCGAGCGTGAAGATGCGCGCTTCCGGCGCGACCTTCATCAGCAGGTCGATCATCACCGACTCCTCCTGCTGGAAGGAGCACGCGAGCACCAGGCGCGGGTGGTAGCGCTCGACCATCCGCGCGATCACTTCTTCCGCGGACAGCGCCTCGGCGCCGTCGGTGATCGTGGTGTCGGTGGGTGCGCTCGTACTCATCGGAGCCAATAAAAATAGCAAAACCCGAGTGGTTTTAGGCTTATTCTCTGGCTCCTCCGCTCAGCAGGCCCGGAAGCTCAGCCATGGCAGCGAATGTCGTCGCTCCCGCAGCTTCCAGCGCGGCCGCCGGCGTGCGTTCCGCGTAGCCGAACACGGCCATTCCGGCGGCGCGGCCTGCCTCGACGCCGGCCACGCTGTCCTCGACGACAACCGTCGTTGCGGGGTCGAAGCCCATCCGCTCCGCCGCGTGGAGGAACAGGTCCGGCGCGGGCTTGCCGCGCACGACGTCGTCGACGCTGAAGATCGTCGCGTCGTCGAAGCGGTCGAGCAGCCCGCCGGCCCGCAGCCCACGCCGGATCCGCTCGTGGTCGCCGCTGGACGCGACGCAGCGCGGCAGCGCGATCGCATCGAGCGCCGCCGCGATCCCGGCAACCGCCTCCAGCCGCGCGTCGAACGCCGCGAACAACTGCGCCCGATACCGCTCCCGCAGATCCGGCCACACCGCATGCCCGAGCCGCGCCTCGATCACCTCGAGCCCGGCCTCCCACGACCGTCCCTTGAAGTCGCGGTCGATGTCGTCCCGCGTGGTCGGCAGCCCGAAGCCGGTCAGCACCTCGGCGAGGATCGGCGCAGCCAGCACCTCGCTGTCCACGAGCACCCCGTCGCAGTCGAAGATGACCGCGGTGAACGGCGGCGGGCTCAGCGGCCCCACGGGTGAGGATCGCCCCACGCCGCAGGCATCTCATCCTCGCGAGACACGCCCTCAAGCAGCGCCATCCGCGTCCACCGATCCACCACCGGAGCCGACTCCACCACCACCGGAGCCGTCTCCCGCATGAAGCGCTCCAAGGCCGCGACCACAGCCGCCGCCTCCTCAGGGGAGGCACTCGGCGCGACGATCGTGAGCTGAGGCCGGCGATTCACGAACCCGAGCCTATCGGCTCAGACTGCGCACTCGCCCTCTCCTCGGACTACCTCGAAGGGCACGTCCTTGCCCCAATCCATGAACACGTTCATGTTCTCGAGGTTGAACTCGGCTGGCATCGCGAGGTCCTTGACCTGCTCCTCGAACGCCGCCGTCCCGACCCGCTCCGCGAAGGCGTTGAACTCCTCGCCCTCGTTGCGGTCGGACTCGTAGAAGCGGATCCAGCGCTCGACGGCGTCGGGGACGCGCTTGGATGGGATGCGGGCCTTCAGGCGGGCGCCGTAGCCGACCTTGCCGCCCTCGTAGGTGCCGCCGATGTGCGGGATCGAGGCGGGGATCGTCTTGTCGCCGACCTTGATCGAGGCGCCGTAGAAGCCGATGTTGGCGATGTGGTGCTGGCTGCAGCCGTTGGGGCAGCCGGACATCTTCACGTGGACGCGCCGCGTGAGCGGGTCCTCGATCGCCATCTCGTCGATGCGCGCCTTGACGGCCTTGTTGAGTCCCATCGAGCTGGTGATGCCGAGCTTGCAGGAGTCGGTGCCGGGGCACGAGACGACGTCGGAGACCTCGTCGACGCCGGCATCGCCGAGTCCCAGCTCCTTGAGCCGGTTCCAGACGTCGTAGACGGCCTCGTCGCGGACCCAGCGCAGCAGGATGTTCTGGTGCACGGTCGTGCGCGCGTAGCCGCCGGTGAAGTCGCGCATGATCGCGGCGAGCCCGCGGAACTGCTCGGGTGTGAGGTCGCCGCGCGTGATCTTCACCTGGACGGCGGAGAAGCCGTCCTGCTTCTGGGCGGTCACGTTCGACTCGCGGAAGCGCTCGAACTCGGAGAGGTCGCCGTTCGGGGAGGTGTAGGTCGCCGGCACGGCGGGAGCGTTGGCCTCCTCGTCGTGGATGAAGAGGCGCGGCTGGGGGTCGAAGTCGCGCTCGTTCACCCAGTCGCCCTTCAGCTCCTCCTCGACCTGCGTGCGCAGCTCGTCGATGCCGTACTTGTCGACGAAGACCTTCAGGCGGGCGCGGGCGCGGTTCTTGCGCAGCCACTCCTGGCGGTCGAAGATGCGGAAGACGGCCTCGGCGACCTTCAGGTAGTCGCCGTTGTCGGCCTCGACGAACTCGTAGAGCGTGGGGGCGACGCGCGGCATGATCGACGTGCCGCCGCCGACGCGCACCTCGAAGCCCTTGACGCCGTCCTTGATGCGGGAGAGGAAGGCGATGTCGTGGATGCCGGTGATCGCGCGGTCGGCGTCGGAGCCGGTGAAGGCGGTCTTGACCTTGCGCGGCATCAGCTGCGTCGTGGGGTGACGCACGAAGTAGCGCACGTACGCGCCCGCGTAGGAGGTCGGGTCGAAGATCTCGTCGTCGCAGACGCCCGCCCACGGGTCGGCGGTGACGTTGCGCACGGTGTTGCCGCAGCCCTCGCGGCTGGAGAGCCCGACGGCGCTGATCTTGCGGATCAGCTCGGCCATCTGCTTGAGCGGGATGTGGTGGATCTGGATGTTCTGCCGCGTCGTGACGTGGCCCTTGTTGAGCGGGGCGTACTCCTCGACGACGTCGGCGAACGCCTCCATCTGCTCGGGCGTGACGCCGCCCCACGGGAGCTTCACACGGCACATCTGGACGTCGGGCTGGCGCTGGCCGTAGACGCCCTGCTTGAGGCGGAAGCCGATGAACTCGGTCTCCGGCGTCTGTCCGTCGAGGAACTTCGCGGCCTCGTTGTCGAAGTCGTCGAACTCGCGCTCGAGGATCGGGATGATGTGCCCCGGGACGTCCTGGACGATCTCGGGGTTGTCGAGCGAGCCGACCTTGCCGGGGTGCTTGCTCTTCTCAGGGACCGAGGTCGGCTCCATGGCGCTGCGTGCCTCCTTCGCGGGACGGACGAAGGCTAAAGGTACCAAACCCGGTTCTGTTTCCGGGATTTAGCTCAGACGGCAGATGCGACGTCGGTGTGCGCGAAGTCTTCACCCTTGTAGAGCAGAGGCCGCCCGGTCGTCGTCGCGAGCGCGTAGCTGAAGCAGTCGCCGAAGTTGAGCTTGGCCGGCGATCGGCCCTTGCCGTAACGCGTCCATGCTTCGCGGGCTGCGTGGACGTGCGCCACGTCGACGGCGACACAGCGGACGCCGGCTGACTGCAGCAGCTCATCAAGGCGCTCGACGGCCTCGTCACCCCGCTTACGGTGCAGGACGATCGAGCATTCGAGCAGCGTCGCCGCCGAGATCAAGGTGTCATGCGATGAGGAGATTGCCCTGACGAAAGTTTCGCGTTCTGGCTCGTCGCGGAGGATCGCGACGAGCGCGGAGGTGTCGAGCACCATCAGGTAGGCAGCCCGTCTTCGTCGTAGCCGAGGATCTCGTCGGGGCTGCGACTGTCGAGCTCAGGGAGTGCGGCTGCGGCCAGCGCAATACGTGTGAGCTCCTGCTTGCGCACCTCTGCCGGCGCCATGCGGCCGATGCGCTCCAACCGCTCGCGCACGGCGACGGTGACGGCGGTCGTGATGCTCTCGCCGGTGGTGGTCGCGAGTTCGCGGACGAGACGGTCGGCGGTGGGGTCTTTGATGTTGAGCGCCATCCTGCAAGGAAGAATAGCGGTGATTTCTTCCTGCTTCGGTGGCACTTCAGCAAGGTGAGTAGTGGTCATGCGCGCAGACTCGCGTGCCGCGTGACGCAGTCACAACGCATGTCCGCAACGAACGTGAGGAGCAGCCGGCTGTGTTCAGCCGGCGGGCTCGACCGGCAGTCCGGCCTCGACCCAGGCGAGCATGCCGCCGTCGAGGTTGTGCGCGTCGTAGCCGGCGGGCCGCAGCGCGGCGACGGCCATCGCGGAGCGCACGCCGCTGCGGCAGATCACGACGAGCGGCCGCTCCCGGTCGATCTCGCCGGCGCGCACGGCCAGCTGGCCCAGCTCGATGTGCACGGTCCCTGCGATGACCCCTTCGGCGACCTCCTCGTCGAGGCGCACGTCGATCGCCTGCCAGCCGTCGCGCAGGCGCGCGGCCGCCTCGGCGGGCAGCAGGGCTGGGACGTCGTCGGCCATGGCGAAGAGGGTAGAGGGTCGGTCGCGCCGGTCGAGCGGCGATCATGCGGCGGGTGCTGCGCGAGGTCAAGGCCCCGATCTGGTCCCGTCGTCTCAGCCTGCTCGGCTGGCGCCACGAGCTGACGATCGGTCGCACGACGCTCCCCGCCGCATGGAGCACGCGGGCGCTGAGCGCCCTCCAGGCCGAGCAGCGCGAGCAGCCCATCTGCCTCGTTGTCTCCGCCGGCCGCGCCTACTGGTGGTTCGAGGAAGCCTGCTACTGGGAGGACGAGGAGCTGGAGGCAGCCGACGTGCTCGCGCTCGTGCGCGACCGCGAGCGACGGCGCCAGCGCAAGCTCGAACGCGCCCACACTGTGCTCGCACTCGACCAGGAGCCAGTGCAGCGCCGCCAGCCCGTGTTGCGCGAGGTGAGGCTCGCGGTCTTCCAGCGCGACGGTGGGCGCTGCGTCGAGTGCGAGTCGAACTTCGACCTGCAGTACGACCACGTCATCCCCGTCTCGATGGGCGGAGCGACCACCGTCGAGAACCTTCAGTTGCTCTGTGCGCCGTGCAACCAGCGCAAGGGCGGGGCGCTCTGAGGCCCGGCGTCAGCGGGTGACGCTGCCCTCGGCGGAGGGGCGCGGAGGCTGTGCGACGCTCGACCCGACGGCCTCCGACACGTTCGCCAGCCCGGCCTCGCGCACGCGGCGGGCCAGCCCGCGGTTGACGCGCCGCGGCCACAGCGGGCCGCCGTAGACGAAGCCGGTGTAGCCCTGCACGAGCGTCGCGCCGGCGCGGATCCGCTCCCACACGTCGTCGGCTGTCTCGATGCCGCCGACGGAGATCAGCGTGAGTCGCCCGGCGGTACGCGCGTGCAGGCGTTGCAGCACCTCGACCGCCTGCGGCTTCAGTGGCGCGCCGGAGATGCCGCCCTCGGCAGGGATGTCGTCCGCGTCTGGGTCTCGCAGTCGGCCGCGATCGATCGTCGTGTTGACGGCGACGATGCCGTCGAGCCCCAGCCGCAGCGCGAGGTCGGCGATCGCGTCGACGTCCTGGCCCGAGAGGTCGGGGCTGATCTTCACGAGCAGCGGGACGCGCCGCGCGTCGTCCGCCAGCGCCTCGCGGACCGCGGCGACCAGCTCGCCGAGCCGCTCGACCGTCTGCAGGTCGCGCAGGCCGGGGGTGTTCGGCGAGCTGACGTTGAGCACGAGGTAGTCGGCGAGCGGCGCGAGCCGGCGCACGCTCGTCTGGTAGTCGGCGCTGGCGTCCTCGACCGGGACGACCTTCGTCTTGCCGACGTTGACGCCGACCACCGCGCCGTCGCCGCGCCCGCGCAGCCGGCGCTCGACGACCCCGGCGCCCTCGTTCGGGAAGCCCATCCGGTTGACGAGCGCGTGCTCGGCGGTCAGCCGGAAGATCCGCGTGCCCGGGTTGCCCGGCTGCGGCTGCGCCGTCACGGTCCCGATCTCGACGAAGCCGAAGCCGAGCGTCGTGAACGCGTCGAAGGCGTGCGCGTCCTTGTCGAAGCCGGCCGCGAGTCCCAGCGGGCTGGGGAAATCGAGGCCCAGCGCGTGCACGCGCAATGCCTCGTCGCGCGGGGCGAGCAGGGCGCGCAGCACGCTCCGCAGCGGCGGGAAGCCGTTCGCCGCCCGCAGCAGGCGGGTCGTCAGCCGATGGACGCGCTCCGCGTCGATCCGCGCGAGGAGCAGCGTGTAGAGCAGGCGGTAGATCACCCGCGGCCCAGCGTACTGAACCGGCACGCGGGTCCTTGGCCGGGACGCGTCACGGGCTCTCGCCGGCCGCGAGGAGCGTCGCGCTGGAGAGCTGTGCCGGATCGAGCACGACCGGCGCGGGCGCCGCGAGGGCGATCAGCCGGAAGCCGTGTAGCCGCTGCTCGGTGTGCAACGGGAAAGCCGCGAGCAAGGAGGCGACGAGCGGTGCGTCGGCGGGAGCGAGCGCGCGGCTGTCTGCGCCGCGGACCGGCTCAACGAGCAGCCAGGCTCGGCGTGTCGAGATCGCGGCGCTCGCGGGTGTGCTGTTGAGGTAGAGCGCGGCGACTGGCTGCCCGACCCGCGTCACCGCGACGACCGGGAGCCCGGGCGCGACCGCCTCGCTCCGCTCGATTGCGCCTCTCCAGTCGGTATTGCCGTAGCGCCAGTCGCTCTGGACCCAGATCGTCGTCAGCGCGCCGAGCAGCAGCGCGGCGGCCAGCGGGGCGCTGCGCAGGCGCAGCAGCGCTGGAGCGGCGAGCGCGGCGGCGAGCGGCCAGAGGAAGATGACGTTGCGGACGTTGAAGCGGTCGTAGATCCCGGTCGCCGCGAGCGCGAGGGGGAGCAGCAGCGCGACGGCCGTGATTGCCAGCAGTGCGCGGGCGCCGTCGCGCGATCCGACCGTCCTGTTCTGTGGTCGTCCTGCGACCACAGAACAGGACGGCGGTTCGGTGGATGCGCGTGCGCGGCGCGCGACGGACAGCGTGCCGGCCGCAAGCGCCAGCAGCGCAAGCGTCAGACAGGCCGCCTCAAGCCATGTGCGCGGCACGTTGGGACCGGCGGCGAACTGCCGTACGAGCTGCTCGACGCGGTCTAGCAGGCTGTCGTCGCCGATGAACGCCGCGCGGTCGTCGCCGGCCTGCTCGTGCAGCAGTGGCAGCAGAGGCACGAGCGCGACGAGCGCGGCGCCGGCCGCGAGCAGGACGCCGCGGCGCGCGGCGGGCGCGAGCCACAGCAGCGCCGCGACCTCGCCCACGACGAGGAAGCCGGCGAACCAGTGCGTCCAGACCGCCGCCGCGGCGGCGAGCGCCCACAGCGCCAGCCGGCGCGAGGTCGCCCGCTCCAGCACGGCCGCACACGTCCACACGCTCAACAGCCCCGTCAGCACGAGCAGTCCGTATGCACGCGCGTCGAGCGCGTACCAGGCGATCAATGGGGAGACGGCGAGCAGCGCGGCGGTTGCAAGTGCGACGTACGCGCCCGTCAGCCGTCGCAGCGCGAACCACGCCACAGGCACTGCGGCGGTTAGTGAGAGCGCGGACACCGCTCGCAGCCCCGCCTCCCCCTCGCTGCCGAGCGTATGCACCCACGCCCACGTCACGAGGTAGAAGAGCGGCGGCGTGGACTCGGTCGCGCCGACGAGATCCCACAACTGGCCGAGCGAGCCGGCGCCGACGACGTGGACCGTGTACGTCTCGTCGAACCAGAAGCTCTGCGAACCGAGGAACGGCAGGTGCAGTGCGGCGGCGATCAGCGTCAGGCCGGCGAGCGCTGCCGCGAGGAGGCGACGGTCCGCCGCTGGTGCGGAGGCCCGCCGAGCGGGTTCGGCGAGGGACTGCGCGTGCGGCACCGCGACCCCGCTAGAGCGGGATGTTGCCGTGCTTGCGCTTCGGGCCCGGCTCGCGCTTGGTCAGCAGCGTCGTGAGCGCGGCGATCAGCTTGGGGCGCGTCTCGTGCGGGACGATCACGTCGTCGATGTAGCCGCGCTCGGCCGCCACGTACGGGTTGGCGAAGCGCGCCTTGTAGTCGTCCATCAATTTCTGGCGGCGCTCGTCGGGTGTCGGCGACGAGGCGATGTCGCGGCGGTAGATGATGTTGACCGCGCCCTCGGGGCCCATGACGGCGATCTCGGCCTGGGGCCAGGCGAAGTTGAAGTCGGCGCCGAGGTGCTTGGAGGCCATGACGTCGTAGGCGCCGCCGTAGGACTTGCGCGTGATCAGCGTGATCTTCGGGACGGTCGCCTCGGCGTAGGCGTACAGCAGCTTCGCGCCGTGGCGGATGATCCCGCCCCACTCCTGCGCGGTGCCGGGCAGGAAGCCGGGAACGTCGACGAACGTGACGATCGGGACGTTGAACGCGTCGCAGGTGCGCACGAAGCGCGCAGCCTTCTCGGAGGCGGCGATGTCGAGCACGCCGGCGAGCGACGCCGGCTGGTTGCCGACGATGCCCACGCTGTGACCGTCGAGGCGCGCGAGTCCGCACACGATGTTGGTGGCGAAGTGCTCGTGGACCTCCAGGAACTCGCCGTCGTCGACGACGAGCCGGATCACGTTGCGCATGTCGTACGGCTTGTTCGGTGCGTCCGGCACGACGGTGTCGAGCTCCGGGTCCATGCGGTCCGGGTCGTCGGTCGGCGCGACGCGCGGCGCCAGCTCCAGGTTGTTCGACGGCAGGAAGGAGAAGAGGTAGCGGGCGTCCTCGAGGCAGGCGTCCTCGTCCTCGGCCGCGAAGTGGGCGACGCCCGACTTCGTGTTGTGCGTCATCGCACCGCCGAGCTCCTCGAACGTCGGCTCCTCGCCCGTGACCGTCTTGATCACGTCGGGGCCCGTGATGAACATGTGCGAGGTCTCCTTCACCATGAAGATGAAGTCGGTGATCGCGGGCGAGTAGACGGCGCCGCCGGCGCACGGGCCCATGATGAGCGAGATCTGCGGGATCACGCCGGAGCACTTGACATTGCGCAGGAAGACATCCCCGTAGGCGCCGAGCGATACGACGCCCTCCTGGATCCGCGCGCCGCCCGAGTCGTTGATGCCGATCACGGGGCAGCCGATCTTCGCGGCCAGGTCCATGACCTTGCACATCTTCTCGGCCATCACCTCGCCCAGCGAGCCGCCGACGACGGTGAAGTCCTGGCTGAAGACGCACACGCGGCGGCCTTCGATCGTGCCGTGGCCGGTGACGACCGCGTCGCCCCACGGACGGCTCTTCTGCATGTCGAAGTCGTGCGTGCGGTGGCGCACGAAGGTGTCCAGTTCCTGGAAGGAGCCGGGATCGAGCAGCTTCTCGATCCGCTCGCGTGCCGTGTACTTGCCCTTGGCGTGCTGCTTCTCGACGGCGGTCGCGGAGGCGGAGTGGATCGCCTCCTCGCGCAGGTCGGTGAGCTGACCGAGCTTCTCTTCGAACGTTTCGGGGGCCTTCTGACGCATAGGGCGGCGGATCTTACCGCCGATGCGTGAAGGGGCTCCTATCCGCGCGAGAAGGGGCGGTGGTGCGCCGAGCCGAGCGAGTCGAGCGCGTTTGTGAGCACGGCCTCAAGCGGATTGGGCTCCGGTTCTGCAGGTGCCGGCGGCTCGGGCTCGGGCTCGGCCACCTGGCGGGCGGGTCCTGTCGCATCCGGGCGCGCGCACCCCGGGTCTTCGCCCGGGGCACGTGCGTCCTCCGCGCCACCCGCCCGAACGGCAGTGGGTTGTGCACGGCGTCTGTCCAACAGCCGCGCGAACCATGAGCGTCGGGGCGCGGGCGCGGGCGCGGCGGCAGCGGGCTCAGGCTCAGCGGCCGCTACGGGCGCGGGTTCGGGCTCTGGTTCGACGACCGGCTCAGGCTCCTCGGCCGCCGCGACGGGCTCCGCCGTCAGGGTGACAGCGGTGCCCCACCCGGCGGGAGCGAGCGCGACGGTGCCGCTAGCGGACTCGCCCTCCCAGGCGACCGTCGTCTCGGGCTCGAGCCGGGTGATGCGGATCTCGCCCAGTTCGCCGAGATGGCGCGCAAGGGACCCCGCGTCGCTCACCTCGGCCCACAGCTCGGGCGGCGACTTCACCAGCCTGCGAGATGCCGTCAGTTCGGGCATCGCAGTGGGTTTCGCCGCCCGAGGGGCGCCTCCTGCCCGGCTTTAGGCCCCGGGCTTCCAGACCATCAGCAGGAGCGCGAGGAGGATGAGCAGCGACGCGAGGATCCCGACCGCCCGCGTGCGCGTGGCGAGCGCCTCGTAGGCGGGGCTCAGGCCGCTCGCGTCGGTGGCGCCGGCCGCGATGTCAGTGCGCGCCTGCGCGGCCATCTTGCGCGCGGTCGGCGCGAAGAAGCCGTGGCCAAGGCCAAGCAGCACGATCACGATCACGCCGGCCGCGCTGAACCACGCGCCCCCGGCCTCGCTCCAACGATCGCTCGCGATGTAGATCCCACTGATCAGGACGAGGATCGCTCCGGGGGTGATGAGCTTCATGCCGATCGCGTTCTGCGCCTCGTGCCAGACGGGCAGCGAGCGGATGTCCACGCGGCGGATGACGACGTCGATGATCGGATACGAGAACGTCCCGCCGAAGGCGATGACCGCCGCGGCGATGTGCAGGAAGAGGGCGACTGTGTAGAAGTCGAAGTGGTCGGGTGCGTTCATGGCGCGAACGCTACCCCACCACCTGGACGTGGACGGGGCGCCGGAGCGCCCCGTCGTCCGCCTACGTCTTGCAGCCCTTCAGCGCGATCTCCACGCGCGCCTTGACGGCCTTGTCGTTCTGTCCGACGAAGCGCGTCGGCAGCAAGGTCCGCTGGCCCTTGCAGATGCCCTCGGTCGCCGTCAGCGCGCCGAACTTGCCGCCGTGAAGGGCGAGCACGAACTTCGTCAGCGGCACGGAGGGCACGGTCGAGAAGGTTGTGGAGACGCGTCCGCCCTTGCCGACCTTGATGACGCCCTCGAACGTCAGCGCGATCGGGTCTTTCAGCTGCACCACGAGCTTCGGCAGCTGACCCGGGTTGCGCTTGACGAGGTACACCGGTCCGGTGACCGGGCCCTCGATCAGCGGGCTGTTGGCCCTCGCTTTCCCGACGCGTGCGTTGCTGGAGCACGTGCCGGCGTCGAACGCTGCTTGCTCGCACGCGGCGTTGATCGCGTCGGGGTTCGTCGCGACGAGGCCCGGCAGCCGCACATAGGCGCGGCGGATCGCGGCGTCGCTGCCGCGGGCCGTGATCGTCGTCGTGAACGGCGGGTGCGTGCGCACGCTCGTCTGGCCCTTGGCGCCGAGCTTGGCCGTCAGCTTCGGCGCGAAGCGCAGCGCCTTGCAGTCGGTCAGCGTGAACGCGGCGTGCGTGGTGGCGCTGCCACCGCCGACCGCGTCGAAAACGCCGCTGTAGCGCCGCTTCCCGCAGCTCGTCGGGTTCTGCATGAAGCCGTCGCGCGTGATCGAGACCGACGCGAGGCGCAGTGACGTCGTGACCCCCTCCTGGAACTGCGGGAGCGGATCGCTGATCGCGTTCAGGCCACCGTTGGAGCGCAGCTGCAGCCGCACGCCGACGATCACGTTGCCGAGGTCAACCGGTCCGATCTTCGCCGGCACCAGCACCGACAGGCCGGCCGGGTCGCCCGCGACCTTCGGCTCGGTCAGGTACACCGTGCCTGCCAGCGACGCCGGAGCGGGGCCGCTGCCGACCTCGACCTGCGCGGTGCCGACCTTGCTCGCGTCACCGCACACGCCGTTGCCGGCGTCCGCAAGCGAGCACTTCACGAGGCCGTCGAGCGTCAGGTCGCCGAGCAGTCCGGCCGGCAGCTTGAAGGTGACCTTGCCGATGCTCTGATTGCGGTCCGGGCGGCCGAACTTCAGCGTGTAGGACCCGGTCCCGCCGGACTTGGCGTTCGTCAGGGAGCTGTTGAACCATGGCTGGAACAGCGTCTGGCATGCCGCCCCGGCGCCGTCGAACGAGGTCGTGAACGAGGCGGTCGGGGTCGCGTTCGGCGGAGTGGGATCGGTCAAGCGGGCGAAGGGGACGAGGTCTGCCGTCGCGGTCTGGGGACCGCACGACTGCGGGGTCACCAGGACGGAGTGCGGCCCGCCTTGGAACGTCAGTTCGAAGTTGGTGAACGGGAGCTGCGGCAGATCTCCGAAGACCGTCGTGACCTGGCCGTTGGCCGCGTTCAAATTCACGCGTCCGGTGAGCTTGAGGTGGACGCCGGGGATCGGCACGTCGACGAACAGGCGGTTGAACGCAGTCGGCGTCCTCGTGCCGTAGTAGACGGGCCCTTCGAACGTCTGCAGGAACAGCGGCGAGACGAATCGCACGGTGCCGATCTGCGAGGCGGCCGGGCAGGCTGCCGCGGTCGTACGGTCGGCGGCGGCGAACTGCGCGTCGGTGCAAGCCTCGAGGCCGACGGCGACCGACGGGTTGACTGTCATGCCCTGTGGCAGGACGACGGTCGACTCCAGCACGGCCGACTGCCGGCGCGGGGCGTCGCTGGCCGGCATCGTGAGCGAGACCGAAGTCTCCACCGGCGTGGCGGTCTGGGTCGAGGAGAGGCCGAGGCCGAGGCCGGCGTCGAACGGCAGCGTCCCGCAGTCGGTCGGGGTGAAGCTGGTCGCGCCGGTCGCCGTGTCGCCGGCGTTGGAGGTCGCGCTCACAGAGATCGGGAGCGACAGGCAGGCTGTCGGGTTCGACATGTAGAAGCCGTTGAGCGCGCTCCCGTTGAGCGTCAGCCCCAGCGAGGTGATGCGGATCGGGCCGGCGACCGCGCTGACCGCCGTCAGCGGCTCCAGGTTGATCGCGTCGAGCCCGAGGTCGGTCGGGGAGATCGTCACCGCGAAGGGGACCCGCGAGGCCGTAGTCGTGGCCGGCGGTGGGGCCGGGTTCGCCGTGAGCGTCCTGACACCGAGCAGCGACGCCTGATCGGGGCTCTCGGTCTGGAGGTTGTAGATGATCCCGGGGAGCGTCGCCGAGGCGCTGTTCGCAAGTACGAAGATGCCCTGGGAGGCCGTGCCGACGATCGTCTGAGGGCTGCAGGCGTCGGTCTGGAAGTCGGCCAGCGGGCAGGTCGGGGCAGCGAGCGGGTTGCCGAACAGCCCGGCTCCGAGGTGGACCTCGTAGGTGCTGGGTGAGTCCGCGACGGGGTTGAGGCCGGGACCGCCAATCTGCGTGTTGTCGCCGCTGAAGCTCGTGACGATCGAGAGGTTCGGGTGACCGCCGGCTTGGGTGGTGCTCGGCGTGGCGGTCACGCCGCTCACGGAGAAGACTGCGCTCGCGGGCGCGGCGGCGGCGAGCAGGGAGATTGCGGCGAGGGCTGCGACGAGCAGTGACCGCGCAGAGCTGTGCTTCATGACTCCTCCTCCTTGAGGATGCCGCCACACGGGATGGGGCCTCCGCACCGTGGCTTGCCCATGTGGACAAACCGGCAAACGACATCGTTTACACCTGGGCCCACCGAGCGACTTGGCGTGTGCCGTTCGGGCCAACTGCCCAAGCGGCATGAGCGGGCGGCGGCCTGCGGGCGCCGCCGCCAACGGTCGACTATTTCTTTGCTCTGCCCTGCGGGTGCCCGTGGTGCTTGCGCTTGGCGCAGCCCTTGACCTGGATCCTCGTGCGACTCTTCACGACTGCGCCGTTCTGTCCGGTGAAGCGAGCCGGCAGGCGCAGGGCCTTCGCCTTGCAGAGGTTCTTCGTCGCCGAAAGCGCGCCGTAGCGGCCGCTGTGGAACTTCAGCGTGAACGTCGTGACGGGCAGGTCCGGCACCGCCGGAAACGTCGTGGTGACGAAGCCGCGCTTGTCGATCGTCACGATCGCTTCGAACTGGATCGCGATCGGGTCGCGCAGCTGCACGACGAGCTTCGGCAGCTGACCCGGCTCGCGCTTGACGAGGTAAACCGGGCCTGTGACCGGCTGCGGGAACAGCGGGCTGATCGCGCGCGCGGTCGCGACCTGCGCGTGCTTGGAGCAGGTGCCGGCGTCGAGCGCCGCCTGCTCGCACGCCGCGTTGATCGCGTCGATCCCGGTCGCGAGCGCGCCTGGCAGCCGCACGGTCGCCTGACCGATCGCGGCGTCGCCGGCGCCCGCGGTGATCGTCGTCGTCAACGGCGGATGCGCGCGGGCGCGGTTCTTGCCCTTGCCTCCGAGCACCGCCTTCAGGCGGGGCTTGAACGTCAGCCTGTCGCAGTCGGCGACGTGCAGCCGCGCGGTCGTGTCGGCGCTCTCCGAGCCGATCGAGTTGAAGTGCCCGTTGGACGTCTTCGTGCCGCAGCTCGTCGGGTTGCGCATGAAGCCCTCACGGTTGATCGTGACCGTGAGCTTGCGGATCGCGAGGGGAATGCCCTCCTGCAGTGCCGGGATCGGATCGCTCGTCACAAGCAGCCCGCCGTCGGGGCGCAGCTGCAACCGCGCGCCGACGATCACGATGCCGGCGTCGACCGGCCCGAGCTGGGCGGGGACCGCCACCGAGAGGCCCGCGGGATCGCCCTTGACCTTCGCGTTCGTCAGGTAGACGTCGCCGGGCAGCGTGGGCGGCTCGGTGCCGGAGCCGACGGTGGCCCGGACCGGACCGAGGCGGCTCGACTTCGGGCACTTGGCTGCTGCGGCGTCGTCCAGCGCGCACTTCGTGAGGCCCTTGAGCGCGAGGTTGCCGACGAGGCCGGCGGGCAGCCCGTACGTCATGCGGCCGATCGGGACGTTGCGGTCGGGTCGGTTGGCGACGAGCGTGAACGTCGGCGACGCGCCGCCCCGCGAGTTCGAGACGTCCGTCTCGAAGCTCGGCTGGAAGATCCGCTCGCACGCCGCGCCCTTGCCGTCGAAGGAGACGGAGAAGCTGCCCGTGGACGTGCTCGGAGCGGTCCCCGACCACGGCTTCGTGACCGCGGTCGCGGTGTGGTTCCCGCACACCGTCGGGGTCACGAGCGCGGAGCGCGGACCACCCTTGAACGTGAGCTTGAAGTCGGTGAACGCGATCTGCGGGAGCAGGTCGAAGACCGTCGTGATCTGCCCGGTCGTGCGGCTCGGGCGTACGTGCGCTGAGACCTTGATGTGCGCGCCGTACAGCGGCACGTCGAGGAACAAGCGCAGCCGGTCGCCCGGAGCGCTCGTGCCGAAGTACGCCTTGCCCGGGAACGAGCCGAGGATTGGTGAGACGAAGTCGATGTCGCCGACCGCCGACGAGGGCGGGCACTTCGCCGCCACGGAGGTGTCGTCGAGCGCGAACTGCGCATCGGTGCAGGCGTCCAGCCGCGCGGCGAGCGCCGGGTTCAGCAGCAGGCTCTCCGGCAGCGTCACGACGGTGCTCTTGACGTGCGAGTTGGCGCGCGGGACGTCGGAGGCGCCGGGCTTGACGTCGCTCGTGACGGTCGAGGTCCAGTCGCTGATCGGCGGGTCGACAAAGATCGAGAGCGTCGTCCCGAACGGCACGCCGGCGCAATCGACGGGCGTGTAGGAGCCGCTGCGCTTCGACGTCGCGTTCGCGTGCGAGGTCGCCGTGACCGAGACCGCCGCCGGGATGCACGCCGTCGGGTTGGTGAAGAATGACTTGCCGTCGACGTAGCCGAAGAGCGTCTGGGTGATGCTGTTGGTGTGGAGGCCGACCGTGATCGGCACGCCGAGGCTCAGCACCTGCGCCTTGTTGGGGAGTCCCTTGAGCGTGGCCGTCAAACCGAGGTCGTGCGGGTCGACGCTGATCGGCGAGATCAGCTTGATGCGCGGGCCGACCGGCGGCGGGATGTCGATCCCGAACGCGGCGGGGGAGCCGCTGGGCGGCTGGAGGTTGTAGATCGTGCCGGTGAGCGTCTGCGCGACGGGCACGCCGAGCACGTTGAGCGTCACCGCCGTCGCGACAGATCCGACCGCCGAGCCGGCCGGGCAGCTCGGGGCCGAGTTGCTGCTAGCCGCGAACTGGGCCTGCGTGCAGCGAGCCACGTGGTTGACGTAGGCGACGATGCCGGGGGCGAAGTGGATCGTGAGGTCCCGGACGGTGTCCGCGGTCGCGCTGCCATTGTCGCTGAACTGCAGCGTCGTGACGAAGTTCGGATGCGCCGCGGCGGCCGCCGGACCGCTCGCCGGGAGGGGTCCGCTGCCGGCCTGTGGGCTGATGCCGACGCCGTTGAGCGCGAAGCCGCTTCCGGAGGCGGGAGCGAGCGCGAGCAGCGCGAGGGCGACGACCAGGGAGCGGGCAGGGGACGGCCGCATCTCATTCCTCCTTCGGGGATGCGGAAATCCATGCCCGCGCTGCCGTTCTTCAAACGGCGGTGTTCCCTGAGGAGCGCCGGCCCGACGGCCGTCCGGCGGCCTAGATGTCCGGCTGATAGCGCCCGAAGACGTCGCGCATCGCGCCGCAGGCCTCGCCCATCGAGGCGCGGTCCTTCAGTACCTGGCGGATGTACGGCAGCAGGTTCTCGCTGCCGGCGGCCGCGTCGCGCAGCTCCTGCAGGCGGCGGTCGACCAGCTGCTGGTCGCGGTTGGCCTTGAAGGCCTTCAGTCGTCCGACCTGCTCGCGCTCGGACTCGGGGTCGACGCGCAAAAGGTCCGGCACCTCCAGCGCCTCGTCGACGTACTTGTTGACGCCGACGACGATGTCCTGCTCGGACTTGTAGCGCTCCTGGTAGCCCCAGGCCGACTCCTCGATCTCGTTCTTGATGAACGTGATCGCGTGGACCGAGCCGCCCAGCTCGTCGACCTTCGCGATCAGCTCGCTCGCGCGCTGCTCGATCTCGGCGGTCAGCGCCTCGACGTAGTAGGAGCCGGCGAACGGGTCGACGGTGTCGGCCGCGCCGGACTCGTGGCCGATGATCTGCTGCGTGCGCAGCGCGATCTTCGCCGCGCGCTCCGTGGGAAGGGCGAGCGCCTCGTCGAAGCCGTTGGTGTGGAGCGACTGCGTCCCGCCGCATACGGCGGCGAAGCCCTGCAGCGCGACGCGCACGATGTTGTTCTCCGGCTGCTGGGCCGTCAGCGTGACGCCGCCGGTCTGCGTGTGGAAGCGCAGCTTGAGCGACTTGTCGTCCTGCGCGCCGAAGCGCTCCCGCATGATGTTCGCCCACATCTTCCGCGCCGCGCGGAACTTCGCGACCTCCTGGAAGACGTTGTTGTGGCCGTTGAAGAAGAACGCCAGGCGCGGCGCGAAGTCGTCGACCGCGAGGCCCGCGTCGACTGCGGCCTGCACGTAGGCGATCCCGCTGGAGAGCGTGAAGGCGACCTCCTGCACAGCCGAGCAGCCCTTCTCGCGGAAGTGGTAGCCGGAGATCGAGACCGTGTTCCACTTCGGCACGTTCGCCTTGCAGTAGGCGAACAGGTCGGTCGTGAGGCGCATCGAGCCCTCGGGCGGGTAGATGAAGTTCCCGCGGGCGATGTACTCCTTGAGGATGTCGTTCTGGGTCGTGCCGCGCAGCTTCGCGGGGTCGACGCCCTGCTCCTCGCCAACGAGCTGGTAGAGCAGCAGCAGCACGGAGGCGGGCGCGTTGATCGTCATCGACGTCGAGACCTGGTCGAGCGGGATCCCGTCGAACGCGGTCCGCATGTCGTCGATCGTGTCGATCGCGACGCCGGTGCGGCCGACCTCGCCGAGGCAGCGCGGGTCGTCGGAGTCGAGGCCGAGCTGGGTCGGCAGGTCGAACGCCATCGAGAGGCCGGTCGAGCCGTGCGCGAGCAAGTACTTGTAGCGCTCGTTCGACTCCTTCGCCGAGGCGTAGCCGGCGTACTGGCGCATCGTCCAGAGCTGCTTGCGGTACATGTCGCGGTGCACGCCACGCGTGTAGGGGAACGCGCCCGGCTCGCCGAGTTGCAGTTGCTCGGGAACGTCGCTCTCGTCGTAGAGCGGTTGGATCTCGATGCCCGAGTCGGTGAAGTGACGCGGGTCCTCGGGGCCGACGATGGGGGCGATGTAGCGGTGGTCCTCGGTGGCGCTCATGGGCAGCGAAGGTTACTTCCCGATTTCGCTCGTTGCGGCGACGCGAGGAGGGTCACCTATCTGGCGGTGGCGTACGCTGAGCCGATGCTCGTGCGCGTCCGCCTCTTCGCAATGCTGCGGGAGCGGGCCGGCACGAGCGAGCTCGAGCTGGAGCTCCCCGAGGGCGCCCGCGTGCGTGACGCGCTCGCGGCCGTCGAGGAACTCGCGGCCGGCCTGCCGCTCGTGATGGCCGTCAACCGCGAGTACGCCGACGCCGGCGCACCACTCGCCGCCGGCGATGAGCTGGCGCTGATCCCGCCCGTGTCGGGGGGCGCGGAGCCGCACGCTGGGGGCGACGCGGCGGAGGCTGCTCCTGGCGGCGATGCGAGCGCTGCCGGCACTCCGCACGTCGCGATCGGCCCGGAGCCGCTTTCGCTCGACGCCCTCGTCGCCCGTGTGCGCGACCCGCGCGCCGGCGCCGTCGTCACGTTCGCCGGCGTCACGCGCGACGTGCCATCGCTCGACTACGAGGCCTACGCCGAGATGGCGACCGAGCAGATGCGCGCGATCGTCGCCGAGGCGATCGAGCGCCACGGCCTCTGCGCCGCTGCCGCCGAGCACCGCGTCGGCAGCGTCCCGCTGTCGGAGCCCTCCGTGCTCGTCGCCGCCTCCGCCCCGCACCGCCCCGAGGCCTTCGCCGGCGCCCGCGAGATCATCGACCGCATCAAGGCGCTCGCGCCGATCTGGAAGCGCGAGATCGACCAGGACGGCGGCGCGACCTGGGTCGCCGGCGCGCCGCCGGTCGATCAGTAGCCGAGCGTGTCGACGAGCAGCGGCTCGATGAACTCCCGCTCGAGCCGAACGGTGGGACCGCGATCCCGCATGGTTACGGCGATCGTGCCGTCGCGATCGAGCAGCCATCGCGCGTTGCAGATCATCAGGCTGAGCAGCTTCCCGTCGGCGGCGAAGCGCATGTGGTGGTCCTCGACGGTCTCGTCGAAGTCGACCGCCCACTCGGCGGGACCGGTGTGGAAGCACAGGGTGTCAGCGGCAGCGTCGTAGTGGTACCGATCGAACGCGACGTCGCCGATGGTCAATGCGACCGGTGGCATGTCGTATGTGGTTGTGCTCACGGTGGATCCTTTCGCTTGCCGTACGCGGTGACGACCTCAGGCTCGGAGAGGTGCCACTCGACGACCACGTGGAGCCAGCGACTCGGGCCGATGCTCGCCCGCCAGTAGCGCCAGCGACCACGATGGCGATCTGGAGTGATGACGTCGGGCTCTCGGACGGTCTCGAGCACCTCATCGATGAACGGCGACACCTCCGGGTGTCCGTCCAGGACGTGCACCCATCGTGCCGAGGTCAGGACGACTCGTCTACCCCAAGGGTCTTGTGTCTCGCGCGGCAGCACCGCGGGCGACCGTAGGGTCGCCCGGGAGCTGAATTGAGTGTGTGCGCGGTGGTTGGTGCGGAGGCGTCAGTGCGCGGTGACGAAGCGCGCGAGCGCCGCGTCAGATCGAGCCGCCGGCGGCGCCCGGGGCGGTCGGGTCGTTGCCGCCGTCGCCGGGGTGCTCGCGCACGAGGTAGTCCTCGATCCGCTCCGGGTTCTCGGCGGAGCGCTCGGCGACCTTCAGGAGCGCGGACATCGAGGCGACCTCCTCGACCTGCTCCTTCAGGAACCACTGCATGAACTGCTCGCTCTGGAAGTCGCTCTCGTCGCGGGCGATGCCGACGAGGGCGCCGATCTGGTCGCTGACACGGCGCTCCTGGTCGAGCGCGAGGGAGATTGGGGCGACGGCGTCGGCGAAGCTCGTTTCCGGCACGGCGACGCCGGGGATGGCGACCTCTGCGTCGGCGTCGAGCAGGTACTGGACCATCATCATCGCGTGGTTGCGCTCCTCGAGCGCCTGCGCGTAGAAGAAGGCCGCCAGGCGGGGCAGCGTCTCGGCGTCGTAGTAGACGGCGTTCGCGATGTACTGCTGCGACGCCGCGAACTCGTAGGCGATCTGCTCGTTGAGACGCTCGACGAAGCGGCTGGCGGGCATGGTGCTCCTTCTTTCACGGGGTCGGGCGAACGCGGTGGCGTCGATCGTAGTGAAGCGATGCGTGCAGGCGCCGACTCCCATCGCGGGTATCCTCAGCCCCCATGTCCACCTGCCTTGTGACCGGTGGCGCAGGATTCCTCGGCTCGCACCTGTGCGACGAGCTGCTTCGCCGGGGTCATCGCGTCATCTGCGTCGACA
This sequence comes from uncultured Actinomycetes bacterium, assembly GCA_963774115.1. Taxonomy (GTDB): domain Bacteria; phylum Actinomycetota; class Thermoleophilia; order Solirubrobacterales; family Solirubrobacteraceae; genus Conexibacter. The sequence goes on from CAVZDN010000003.1 coordinate 498,927, forward strand.
ACTTCGAGACGGGCTCGCTGGCGAACATCGAGCACATCCGTCAGCCGGAGTTCGTCCACCTCAACTGCGACATCGTCGAGCCCTACCACGTCGATGAGCCCGTCGACTTCGTCTATCACCTCGCCTCGCCGGCCTCCCCGATCGACTACCTGCGGCTGCCGCTGCACACGCTGAAGGTCGGCTCCTATGGCACGCATCACACGCTCGGGCTCGCCAAGCGCCACCGCGCCCGCTTCCTGGTCGCCTCTACCAGCGAGGTCTACGGTGACCCGCAGGTGCATCCGCAGCCGGAGTCCTATTGGGGCCACGTGAACCCGATCGGCCCGCGCGGCGTCTACGACGAGGCGAAGCGCTACGCCGAGGCGCTGACGATGGCCTACCACCGCCAGCAGGGCGTCGACACGGCGATCATCCGCATCTTCAACACGTACGGCCCGCGCATGCGCCCGCACGACGGCCGTGCGATCCCGACGTTCCTGCGTCAGGCGCTGCAGGACCGGCCGATCACCGTCTTCGGCGACGGCTCCCAGACGCGCTCGTTCTGCTTCGTCTCGGATCTGATTCGCGGCATGATCGCGCTCGCCGAGTCTGGGTATCACCACCCCGTGAACGTCGGGAACCCGAACGAGTTCACGCTGCTGGAGCTCGCGCAGGCCGTCGTCGAGGTGACCGGCTCGCGTTCGGAGATCGTCTACGAGGCGCTGCCGACCGACGACCCGCAGGTGCGCCAGCCCGACATTTCGCTTGCCCGCGAGGTGCTTGGCTGGGAGCCGGAGGTCGAGCTGCGTGAAGGGCTGAAGCGCACGATCGACGAGGCCGGCGTCGAAACGCTCGTCGGCGCCGGGAGCTGACGCGGCCCCGATGCCGCATCGAAGAACCGGAACATCCGGGTCGCACGCGCGTTGAAGCGCGCGGGAGGTACGACGACAATGGCCAACGGCCCCGGCGCCATCGATCTCGAGCAACCGCAGTATCAGCAGCGGCAGGAGATGGCGCCCGAGCCGCTGCCCGACCGCGACGTGCGGCGCAAGCGGCCCCCCGCGCTCTCGTTCCTGCTGCGGCTCGCGACGCTGCGCAAGGGGCTGCGGGTCCTCTCGCTGCTCGCGCTCGACTTCGCCGGCGTCTGGCTGGCGCTGTTCACCGCGCTGCTGTTGAAGGCGATCGTCAAGGGCGGCTTCGACCTCTCCGACGCGGCGCGCTTCGCGTCGGGCCAGACACGCGACTTCATCGCGTTCGCCTACCTGCTGACGATCCTGCTGTTTGCGCGCTCGGACCTCTACGCCGAGCGCGGGCGGCGCCCCGGCATGACGCGGATCGTCGCCTCGCTGTTCCAGGTGAGCGTCGTCGCGGCGCTGTTCGCGGTCGCCAGCGGCCACCGCTTCTCCAGCTACTACATCTTCTACGGCTCGCTCGTGTTCGCGATCGGCTACGTGTCGGTGCTGCGCGGGGTGCACACGAAGGTCAGCGGCTGGTTGCTGAGCCGCGCCGGCTACCGCCGCCGGGCACTGCTCGTCGGCAGCGGCAAGCACCTCGACCGCGTCGCGCACGCGCTCGCAGACGCGCCGCGCGGGGAGATCCAGCCGGTCGGCTACATCTCGCTGACGCCGCGGCCCGACAACGGCCTGCGCTCGCTCGGCTCGCTCGCCGAGCTGTCGGAGGTGCTCGCCGCGCACCGCATCCAGGAGGTGATCATCGCCGACCCGGACTTCCCGCAGGAGCAGGCGGTTGAGTTGATCGACCAGTGCCACCAACGCGGCGTCGACGTGCACGTCGCGCCATCGACGATGGAGATCCTGATCCAACGCGCGGAATTCGTGCCCGGCCAGTCGGTGCCGCTGTTCACGCTCAAGCCGCCCGTCTTCGACGGCGTCGACTTCGCCGTCAAGCGCACGTTCGACGCGCTCGGCTCGGCGCTGATCCTGCTGCTGCTGTCGCCGCTGCTGGCCGCGCTTGCGCTGGCGGTCAAGCTGACCTCACGCGGCCCGGTGCTCTACCGCTCCTCGCGGCCCGGGATGGGCGGGATCCCGTTCGACTGCTTGAAGTTCCGCACGATGCAGGACGACGCCGACGACGCGCAGGACGAGCTGGAGGGCCTCAACGAGGCCGACGGCGCGCTCTTCAAGATCCGCGACGACCCGCGTCTGACGCCGGTCGGACGCTTCCTGCGGCGCTTCTCGCTCGACGAGCTGCCGCAGCTTGTGAACGTCGTGCGCGGCGAGATGTCGCTCGTCGGCCCGCGGCCGCTGCCGCTGCGCGACTTCGAGAAGCTGGAGGACTGGCACAAGAAGCGCTACCTCGTGCTGCCGGGGATCACCGGCCTGTGGCAGGTGTCCGGCCGTGCCGAGCTTGACTTCGACGACCTCGTGCGGCTCGACTTCCTGTATCTCGAACGTTGGTCAGTCGCGCTCGACCTCGTGATCCTGTTGAAGACCGTCCCGGCGGTGCTGACGCGCCGCGGGGCGTTCTAGCGGCTTAGGCCGCGGCGGACGGCTTGAGGGCGTTCGCCGGCGGGGCGGCCGGCGCATCGGCACGCTGCGCCAGCACCTCGCGCACGCAGAGCCGCAGCTCGTGGGGGCTGAACGGCTTGCGCACGTAGCCGTCGACGTAACCGCCGAAGCCCTGCTCGGCGACGGTTTCGGCCCCGAGGGCCGTGAGCAGGACGATCGCGATCGAGCTCGTGACGGGGACCTCGCGCAGCAGTCGGGTGACGTCGAAGGCCGTCAGCTTCGCGGTCATGACGTCGAGCACACAGACGTCGGGACGCTCGGAGCGGGCCAGCGCGAGCGCCTCCTCGCCGTCGCGCGCGACGATCACCTCATAGCCGGCGCGCTCGATTCGGAGCGCGGTGAGCATCAAGGTCTCCTGGTCGCTGTCGGCGACGAGGACGCGTGGTCGGTCGGTGACATGGACCATCCGTCCACGACATCTATGTCATAACGGAGGGTCTGGCAAGGCGGTGGGAGTTTCGGCGACCGCTTTGCGCGGTTTCAAGCGCTCAGAGTCTGCTGAGCAACTATCCGCCCGCGGCCTGCTGTGCGCGGGCGTAGGCTGTCTGTGCGGCGGGTCCGTGCGGATCGAGATAGACCGCGGCGTCGAGCACCTTGAGCGCGGCCTGGGGGTTGCCCTGTGCCAGTTCCAGCTCGCCGAGGCGCAGCCACGACTCCGGATTCGCGGGCTGCAGGCGTACGGCGCGCTGCAGCGTCGCGCGCGCTGCCGCCGGGTCGCCGTCGGCCGACTGGACGGCGGCGAGCGTGAGCAGGGGGTCGATCGAGAGGGGATCGATGCGGTTGGCGCGCTGCGCTTCGGAGCGTGCGACCTCCAGATGTCCGGCGTCGAGCGCGTCGAGCGCGTCGTCGTCGGCGTTGACCGCTCGCGAGGGCTGCGCGACGGCCCAGGCGCCGGCGAGGCCGACGAGCAGGACCGCGGCGGCCGTGGCCAGGCGGCCGCGGGAGGTGTGCCAGGGGCGGGAGGGCGAGGTGGTCTCGCCGCCGAGCTCGGTCGCCGGCCCGCGCCCGGCCACCCATGCGGCGCACAGCAGCCCCGTAACGGCCGTGCCGGGGATGAACCACGTCCAGTCGACGGCGGAGTGGACGCCGAACGCGATCGCAGTTGTTGCGAGCGTCAGCAGGCCGACGCGCTCGGCAGTCGGCGGCTCGGCTGGGCGCCGCTGCGGGGGCGTTGCGAAGCTGCGTGTGCGCGCCACGGTGAGCGCCCAGACGCCCCAGCGCCGGCGTGGGCGGACGCCGGTCGCACGCGCGGTGGCGACGAGCCAGGCAAGCAGCAGCGCGAGGCTGATGCCGAGCCCGAGCAGGCCCAGATCGGCAAGCGTCTGCGGAACGTAGCCGTGGGCGTGGCCGACGCGCAGCTGGTCGCGCTGGATCGGCCGCCGGGCCGTCGCGAAGGCGTCGGCGCCCACGCCCGTCCAGCGCGACGCCCGCCAGATCTTGAAGCCGTCGTCCCAATAGCGTGCCCGGACGCCGCCGACGGAGGAGAGTCGGCTCGGATCGTTCGGCGGCTGCTTCGCGTTCGGGTCGGTCAGTTGGTGCCAGCCGTGCGAGATCGAGCCAGTCAGCCCGCGATCTGAGACCGCAAGCTTCGCGGTGCCCGCGATCGGGACGAGCGCCAGCAGGATCAGCAGCGTCGTGCCGAGCTGGCGTCGGCCGTTGGGCGAGATCGACGTGCGCGACATCGCAAACGCGAGCGCAAGGCCCGCGCCCAGCAGCACGAGCAGCAGCGCGACGAGCAGCAGGCCGAGCGAATGGCCGGCGTCGGCGCGTACGGCGATCGGCGTGCCGTCCTTCGAGAGCGCGTCGTTGGAGAACGCCCAGACACAGACAATCGCGGCGCCCACTCCGGCGGTCGCAAGCACCGCGGTGGCGCGCAGTCGAAGTGGCACGGTGGCAAACCAGCAAGCCACCGCGATGAAAGCCGCCAGCAGTGGGCCGCGGCCATACGACAGCATCAGCGCCACGAGCAGCAGGCCGAGCGCGGGCACGGCGAGCGCGCCGAGCGCAGCATGTCCGTCGCGTCGCGCTCCGAGCCACAGGCAGCCCGGGATGCCCATTGCCGCCATCAGGCCGACCGCGTTCCAGTAGTCGAACGGCGCCCGCAGGCGCGCGTAGAGGTCGAGCGGGCTGAGCGACGGGAAGACCTTGGCGAGCAGCGACCAGCCCGACACGACGACGGTCGCGAGGATCACGGCGCCGAGCACCGCCGCCCAGCGCTCCGGGGCGACGCGCACGAGCGCGATGGCGCCGGCGAACACGGCCAGGTAGGAGAGCGTGAGGTTTGCCGCCTGCCACGAGGCGGACGGCTGGATCGACCAGGCGATCGACATTGCCGTCAGTCCGGCCAGCGCGATGAACAGCAGCAGCGTGACGCCGCCCCACAGCCGCCGGCGCGGCCGGTGCTCGTCGAGCACGATCGCGACGGCGACCGCGGCGGCGCCCAGCAGCGTCAGGCCGACCTCGACGGTCGTCGTGCGGGCGAGCGCCGAGCCGCCGCGGCCGACGAACGCGACAGCGATCAGCAGCGCGGCGAGCATGACCGTAACGAGCGCGTCCGCGTGGGACGTAAGCGGGCCGGGGACGCGAGAGCCGAGGCGGGCGGTTGGCGCTGCCATCGCCCCCTCGGGCCTAGGCTCGGCGGCGAGCGATGACACGTCGCGCGAGGGTCGTCACCGTCGGCACGAGCGCGCCGAGGCCCAACAGTACGAGGAAGATCGCGAGCGGGGTCGGCAGCGTGTGGGCGTCCTGGCCGATCGCGGGGATCGTGCCGGGCTGCACCGGCGCGCCGCCGATCTCGACCGCTTGCCTGGCACCGACGTGCGGCGTGGCGGGCGCCGTCGGGATCGGGCCGCCGCCGGTGCCGCCGTTCGTGCCGTCGCCGGCGCCGCCGCCGATGGAGCCGCTGCCCGAGCCGCCGTCGCCGTTCGTGCCGTTGCTGCCTGAGCCCCCGCCGGCGGCTGCGTCACGCAGCGCCTGGCTGATCTGGTCATGGCAGCCGGTGTACTCGCGCGCGTCGGCCGGGAGGTTGTTCAGCGCATGCTTCAGCTGAGCCCTCGTGTACGTGCCCGTCAGGTAGCCCGTCTCCGAGTGGCTGCAGTCGCGGACGATCGTGTCCGTGATGTCCGCGACCGCGGGGACGGCCGTGAGCAGGGCAGCGAGGGTGGCGATGAGGGGGATCGTCCTGCGCATAAGGTGCGAGCGCGCCGGGCGCCGGAATCGCGCGCCAACGCTAGCAAGGCGACTGGACCGTGCTGCTGGATTCGAACGTGCTGTCGCGGCGGAAGTTGCGTTCCGCCGCGACAGGGGTCATGCCGCGCTGGCGACGGGGGTCCGGGACCGGGGCGACCCCCGTCGACCAGGACCAGCGCGGCATGAGGCGCCTCCGGTCCGAGGCGCGTCGGCCCGGAGTTCGCCCTGCTTGTGGGGTACCCGAGGTTCGGGGGCTGAAAACGCTGAGATTCGGGCGTTGTTGGCGGGCGGGTCCTGTCGTCGGGATCGTGTCACCGGCAGCAAGCGGCTTGTGACAGCGATCCCCACGCCACCCGCCCGATCGGTGTTCAGGCGAGGGCTCGCTCGTAGGCGGCGACCGTTGCTTGGCCGCAGTGTGCCCATGTGAAGTGGCTCTCGACGGTTTGGCGGGCCGCTGCGCCGAGTGTGGTGCGTCTGTCTGCGTCGGCGAGCAGGGCGCCGATGGTGGCTGCGAGTGCTTTGGGGTTGTGTGGGGGGACTTGGAGGAGGCCCGGGCCGTACGCGGCGATCTCGGTGGGGCCGTCCTCCCCTTCGCAGCCGATGGCGGGGATGCCGGCGGCCATTGCCTCGATGTAGGCGACGCCGAAGGCCTCGTCGGTACTGGGGAGGACGAAGAGGTCGGTTTGGGCTGCCCGGGTGCGGGCTTCGGCGGGTGGGAGCTGGCCGGTGAAGTCGATGTGGCCGGCGATGCCGAGTTGGGTGGCGACGGCTTCGAGGTTGGAGCGCTCGGGGCCATCGCCGACGATGACGTAGCGGAGGTCGGGGTGGGTTGGGATGAGATGGGCGACGGCTTGGATGACGTCGGCGTGGTGCTTGCGGGCGACGAGGTGGCCGACTGTGACGATGGTCGGGCTGGTGGCGGTGCGGGGTGGTGGCGTTGCGGGAAGGTCGGTGCCGAGGTGGACGATGGTCGTGGTGGTGGCGCCGAGGGCGCGGGCGCGGGCTTCGGTGCCGGCGCTGTTGGCGAGTACGAGCTGAGCGTGGGCGAACGCCTTGGCGACTATGCGGCGTGCGTAGGCGCTGCGGTGCGGGGTGGCGAGGACGTCGCCACCGTGGGCGGAGACGACGAGCGGGACGCCGGGGAGGGCTCGGCGGACGGCGTCGCCGGCTGGGGTGGCGTAGTGGGCATGGACGAGCTGGAAGGGGAAGGAGGCCTGCAGCTCGCGCAGCGCGCGGCGCAGGGCGGGCGCGGCGAATGCGCCCCAGGCGGCGTAGCTCAGGGGTCGAGGTGGCGAGACGTAAGGCACCGACCGGATCGGGATGCCGTCGAGCGTCGCGCGGCGTGGCTGGCGGATCGCGGCGCGGGCAGCGGCGACGTCGAGCGAGCGCACGGCGGCGAGCGAGGGCAGCGGGCGCTGCAGGACGAGGACACGCACGTCGGCGCCCGCTTCGTGCGCGGCGACCGCCTGCCGGTGGGCCCAGATACCGAGCACCGCGTCGGCGGCGCTCGGGTAGTACTCGGCGACGATCGCGACGCGCATGGGCGGCCTACCAGCGCGTGTGGGTCGCGAGCGTCTGCTGTGCCTCTGCCCGCGTCACGTAGGGCTTGTCGGCGAGGAACACACGTGCCTCGGCCATCGCGTCGGCGTGACGGTAGCTGTCGGCGATCGGGCGCAGCGCATGGCGGATTGGGGTGGCGTCGACGACGCCGATGCGCCAGCCGCGGTCCCGCGCGAGCGCGGCCCAGTGGGAGTCGAGGCCCCAGCCGGCGCGCAGTGCCGGGAACGGCAGCAACGTGTCGAACGTCGAGGCGTGGAAGGCGGACACGGGCCCGATCTCGACGAAGCCCGTCTCGCGCACCAGGCTGCCGCCGCGTCGCCGTGTGACCGCCCAGGCGGCATGCGAGCGCCGGCGGTGCGCGGGCTGGGCGAGCTGCAGGTCCCAGCGTTCGGCGAGGAACAGGAAGCTGTCGAGGAAGCCGCGCGGCAGCGCGACGTCGTCGTCGACGACGAGCAGCCAGTCGCGGTCGTGCGGCGGGTGCCCGGCGAGGAGTGCGTTGAGGTTCTCGAACTTGCCTCGCGTGCCGACCCCGCTGGTGGCGAGCTCGACGTCGTGCCGCGAGCGTGCGAGCTCGGTGCGCAGCTCGGGCATCAGCCCCGGTGCGTCCTCACGCTCGATCCCGATCGCCAGCACGCGGCGGCGCGGCGGCGCGGTGCGCGCGACGCGGCGCAGGCGCCATGGCTGAAGCGTCGCAACGCGCCGTGCGTCGAGCAGCGCGTCCTCCACCCGCGTGCGCACGCCGAGCCGCACGCCGCCGACGATCCCGCTCTCGCCGGAGGCCCAGTCGTCCGTTGTGAGCGCGGGCGCCGCGTTTGCGGCAGCCGCCGTCGTAGGCGCGTCCGCCTCCCCGCTGGAGGTGGCCGTGCGGTCCGGCTCGTGCTCCGCGCCGCTCATCGCGTGAGCGCCTCGCGTGTCCGCCCGGTGGCGTGCGCCGCCATCACGATCCCCAGTGCGCAGCGGCGGCGCAGCGTGTGCCAGCAGCAGCCGGCGATTGTGCGCAGCTCGGCGGGCAGTGGCGGTGCGACGCCCTTTCGCACGTCCTGGCGGCGGGCGGCGCGTCCGCGGTGGTACTGCGCGCGAGCGAGCGCGCGCAGCGTGGAGTCCTGGACGGTGCGGCGGTGGTCGAGGCCGGCGGCGGCGACATAGCGGACGCGGCCGCCGGTCGAGCGGTAGCGCTCCTGCCACTCCTCCTCGTCGCCGGCGCCGACGGGGATCTCCTCGTCGAAGCCGCCGACGGTCTCCAGCGCGGCGCGGCGAATCGCGAGGTTGGCGCTCCAGCCGACCTGGACGTCGACGTCGGCGGGGCCGTGGTCGAGCGTCGTGATCGGCGCCTGCTCGCGGCCGCACGCCCGCGGCCCGCCGCCTTCGAGGACGGCGCGGATCGGCCCCGCGAAGACGTCGCGCTCAGGCGTCGCCGCGGCTGCGGCAAGCAGCGCGGGGAGCCAGCCGTGCGGAGCGGCGACGTCGTCGTCGACGAGCACGATCAGTGCGCCGTGGGCGGCGGCGACGCCGGCGTTGCGCGCCGCATTGGGGCCCTCCGGCTCGGGGAGCGCGACGACGCGTGCGCCGTGGGCCTCGGCTACGGCGATGCTCTCCGGATCTGCGCCGTCGACCACGACGACGACCTCGGCGCCGGCGGCGTCGACCTGCGGAGCGAACGACGCGAGCGCCACGTCGAGGTAGCCGGCGCGGTTGCGCGTGGGCACGACGATCGTGGCGGGGACGTCTCCCATCTCGCGCGAGGGTAGTGGGCGAGAGGGCGTGGCGCCTCGCGTGGTGCTCTCGCGTCTGCTCCATGTCACATGAGGGTGCACCCGTTCGGGGGGTAAAACGGTTGCCTTGACTCAGAGTCTTCACATATAATGCATCACGCATCAAGCTTTTGACAGCACGGCTTGTCTCCGTAAGAGACAAGTCTTGGGGGAGTGCCGATCACAAACCTGGTCGTCGCAGGTTGCACGGGCGGGGGCCATGAAGGGGGAACTATGAAAAGCAGTGCTCGACGGCGTCAGCTATGGCTGCGCGCAACGATTCTGATGTGCTTCGCGCTTGGCCTGCTCGCAGGCCCGGCCTCGGCAGCGGTCGACCTCGACACCTCGACGGACACGTCGACCACGCTCGACAGCGATGCGCACTGGTGGGTCAGCACGCTCCATCCCGTGTCGTACGGGGGCTACCAGTACACAGCCTATTGGGACGCTCCCGACCCGATAGACAGCCGCAACTACCTTGAGCTGTCACGCCGCCGTCTCTCGGACGGCAATACGGTGACGATTCGTTTCAGTGGTGAAAGCTCGTGGCTGGAAGCACCGAACGACGGGCACAACTATGTCGGGCTCGGGATCGACCGCAACGACGGAACGATCCACATCAGTTGGGGGCTCCACACCACAGATCGCGTTCACCGTTACTGGCGTTCGGAAACGGGATGCATGTCGCTCGCTCAGGAATCGTTCAACTTTGCGAACTGCGGCTTCAGATTCAGCTCGTTCCAGGCGGACGCAACCACCGAGAGATCGATGACGTATCCGCTCTACATAAACGACAACAGAGGCGGCCTCTACTTCATCTGGCGTTACAACCTAACGACGAACGGCGACGAGTACATGAACGCCTACAACGACACGACGCATACCTGGAGACACATCGGGCGGATTCTGCGCGGCCGTAGATCGGGCGAACTGAACAACACCTACGAATTCGAACCCGGCAACGGCACGAGAACGTCCTCGACAACGCGTGGCCCGTACATGTACGGCATGGAGTTCGACAAGAACGAACGCCTGCACATGGCGTGGGCGTGGCGCGAGGAATACGCGGATGCCATCGGTCAGCACGGGATCGACTACGCCTACAGCGACAGATCCAGCGAATACAGAGATTGGTACAGCGATGCCGGAACGAGAATTGGCACCGCCGACACCGATGCCATAGACATCAACGACGTCACGGACACCGAGAACATCAGAGTCGGCACCGGCTGGTACTCCCAGGGCGGTTACATGGCCTTGGACTCTGACAACAACCCGCACATATTCGCGGTGGTGTCTGGCGTGCAGACCGCCGATCCGGTCCTCATAAGCGGACGTCATGCGCATTACTGGCGCACGACGGACAGATCGTGGTACTCGGGGTACGTTGAACCGTCTGAATGGAGCAACAACCTCTCGTCGTACGGGAGCATGTTCGTCGAACGCGCGAACACTGCCTACGCGATATGGTCGCGTGACGAACTCGGGTGGATACCGTACAACAGAGAACTCTACGTTCAGAGAGAACTGCCCACGCGTAACGTGACGTGGCAGCCTGACGGGGAAAGAGACGGCTTCCTGGACGTGCAGATCTTCTCGGCGGTCTCGTGCCTTGACACGATTGACTATGTCAATACGGCAATCAGCACCGCGGGAAACAACCAGATCCGCATGCGGATGAGAAACGACACCTCGGCCACCGAACCGATCATCTTCTGGCAGACCGCTGAAAGCCCGAGATGGGAATCGGGCAGACTACAGAGATTCAGAAGAGAAATCGTCGCAAGAGACAGAAACTACACCGAATACACATTCACATTCACTGACCCCGACTGGACCGGCACGCTCCGGACCCTCGAGATCTGCATGGCCGACGGAGCGAGCTCCGGCAGCCAGAGCATCGACTGGATCCAGCTCTACAACTCGACGACGAGAACCGTCGCGAGAACGTGGGAATTCACGCGAGGCGCCACGCTCTACGCCGCTGAGGCCGAACAGGCCAACAACTGGTCCACCTGGAGAACCGAAGAGCTGCTCCAAGGCGTCTCGCTCGCTCGCGAAGACGGCATCTGGGGGATCGACAATCAGCGCTACAAGGACAGCAAGGTCGTCGACTTCAGCGCGCTGCTCCAAGGCGCAGCCGGCACCGAGTCGCTCACGACACGAACGTTCGACGTCCTCGGGGACGACATAGCCAAGGACTGGCGCTTCGACACCGATCTGATCAACTGGACGGCGCAGAGAGACGTCTCGTCCTTCGTGCAGTCCAACGACGCCGGGAACAAGAACGCCGGCGGGACGATCAGCGGCGTCGACCCGCAGATCGTCTCGGCGACGAACCTGAAGATCCCGATCGGCGAAAGAACCGACGGCTTCGTCCACGTCAAGCTGAAGAACACGACCGCTGCCACGACGGCACGGGTCTGGTTCATCACCGATGCGGACAGAACCTGGAACTCCAGAAGATCGGCGTCGTTCACGATCAGAGCCAACTCGACCTATGCCACCTATGACATCGACATGAGCAGAGTCGAAGGCTGGAGCAGCTCGACCCTGTACCAGATGCGCCTCGACCCGATCGACGACGGCAGAACCAGAGAAGGCAGCTTCAAGGTCGACCGCATGTACATCTACGACAGATAGCCCCTAGCTTGCCCCACCCGCACGCCCTCGGCGCACTGACGCTGAGGGCGTGCGGGATCACCAACCAGGCCGCCGCAATCTCTCGCAGGTCCTCGGCGGCCACGAAGGGAGACTGATGAACCGCAGTACTCGATGGCGCCAGCTATGGCTGCGCGCGACGATCCTCGCGTCCCTCGCGCTCGGCCTGCTCGCAGGCCCGGCCTCAGCGGCCATAGACTTCGACGTCGCGAGATCGACGTCGGTCAGAGCCGACAGCAGCGTGCACTGGTTCGGCAGCACGACCGGCCCCGTCACCACCGGCGGCTACCAGTACACGGCGTACTGGGACAAGGCGGAACCGATAACGGGCCTAGTCTTCCTCCTGCTCACGCGGCGGAAGTTGTCCGACGACAGAATGGTGACGCTGAGATTCACCGGCGAAGACTCGTATCTCGACCTCGAACGCATCAATGACGGGCACAACTACGTTGGGCTCGGGATCGACCCCAACGACGGCACGATCCATCTGAGCTTCAGCATCCACTCCGGAGATCGGAGACACCGCTACTGGCGCTCAGAACCGGGATGCACGTCGCTGGAAGAGAGAGCCTTCACGCTGGAAGCCTGTGGTTTCACGTTCGAAAATTATCAGGCGGAAGCTACCGAGAACTCGATGACGTACCCCACGTACATAAACGACAGCACCGGTGGTCTCTACTTCATGTGGCGTAACGGCGCCGCCTCCGACGGTGACGCGTTTATGAACATATACAACGAAGCCACGCTAACGTGGAGCACCCGCGGAGTCATAATCAGAGGCGCGAGAACCGCAAGAGCAGAAAGAAGAAACGAATATACCTACGAAGTCGGCGGCGGAAGAAGATACACCGCCACCGAGCGCGGCGTGTATCCGTTCGGCGTGGCGTTCGACAAGAACGACCGTCTGCATGTCTCGTGGGTCTACCGAGAGAACGGCACGAGCATGGCAGGACAGCACGGGATCTACTATGCGTACAGCGAAGTCTACGCCAGAAATTGGTACAACCAGGCAGGAACGAGAGTCGGCACCGGGGGCAGTGACCCGATCGACATCGAAGACGAGGCAGCAACAAGAGTGATCGACGTTCCGCCCGGCTACTACATGCAGGGCGGGAACATGACGCTGGACTCCGACAACAATCCGCACATCTTCAGCTCGGAGTCAGACGTACGCGTCCAAGAAACGTACAGAATCAACGGACGCCACACGCACTACTGGCGCACGACGGACGGCTCGTGGTTCGGATCGTACGTGGAGGGCGTGGAACTGCCGGGCAGCATACATCCGACGTACGGATCGATGTTCCTGGACCGCGCGAACAACGCCTATGCGATATGGGCGCGTGAAGACCTCGGATGGGTCCCTGGCTACGGCGAAAACTATACGCAGGAAGAGATCACCAACGCCCACGTGACGTGGCAGCCTGGCGCGAGCAGAGAAGGCCTCCTCGACGTGCAGGTCAAGACCGAACTCACGTGCATCGACAGCTTCGAGCACATCAATGTGCCCATCAGCAGAGCGGGGAACAGCCAAATCCGCATGCGGCTGAGAAACGCGACGAGAGAGACCGATCCCTATATCTGGTGGACCACAGCAGAATCGGAAGTATTCAGAGCAGAAAGAAGCGAGACTTTCACAAGAGGACTGAGATCGGAATCAGGGTACAGCGAATACACGTTCAGATTCAGTACCGAAGAATGGAGAGGCGAACTCGTCTCACTCGAGTTCTGCATCGATGGCCCTACCACGGGCAGCATGAGCATCGACTGGATCAAGATCACCGACTCCGCCGGGAGAGCTGCGAAGACGTGGGAATTCACCACAGGCAACAAGCTCTACGGTGCTCAGGCCGCCCAGGGAGACAACTGGTCCAGATGGACGACCGAAGAGCTGCTCCCGGGCGTCAACATCGGACGTGACGACGCCTGGTGGAACATAGACACGGAGCGGTACAAGGAAAGAAACAGGAAGGTCGACTTCGCGGCGCTGGTCCAGACCACGACGCCCCTGCAGCTAGAACTGACGATCCGCTCGTTCGACATCCTCGGCGATGAAATGGCCAAGGACTGGCGTTTCGAAGCCGAGCTCGTCGGTTGGACAGGGGTCAATGTCGAATCGCTCAGATGGCAGAACGACTCTGGCACAAGAGTCCTCTCGGGGAGCTTGGACAGAAGAAGCGCCGACCCCATCCTGTACTCGATGGAAAACCTCAGAATCCCGCTCGGGGAAACGACCGATCGCTACGTCTACGTCATCATGAAGAACAGCACGGCAGCGAGAACGGCAAAGGTGTACTTCATCACTGACGCTGACAGAAGATGGAGTGAAGCAAGAGCGGTCGCATTCCCGATCAGAGCCATGAGCGGCTACGAAAGATACATAATCGACATGCACTCAGTCGCAGGCTGGAGAAGCAACACCCTGTATCAATTGCGGCTCGACCCCACCGAAGACGCAACGACCAGAGAAGGCAGCTTCAAGGTCGACCGCGTCTACATCATGGACAGATAGCAGCACCGGGTATCGACTACCACCACATCGCTCCCCGTCGCCATTGACGACGGGGAGCGATTTCCCCCACCGATCTTGTCAACGAAGGCCTGTCGCACTCGGCGACGGCCAAGAAGGGGGACTCATGAAGAGCAGCACTCGATGGCGTCAGCTATGGCTGCGCGCGACGATCCTGGCGTGCCTTGCGCTCGGCCTGCTCGCAGGCACGGCTTCGGCAACGCTGAGCATGGACACGTCGACAGACACCGAAGTCACGATTGCCAGCGACCATCACTACATTCAGAGCGCCATCCGCCCCATATCGTATAGAGGCTATCAGTACATAGGCTACTGGGATGCCGCCGATCCGATAGACGGGCGGCTATATCTCAAGCTCACACGCCGCCGGCTCTCCGACGGCAACCTGACGACGATTCGCTTCGCCACCGAACCGTACGTCGCCTATCTCGCCGGTGGCTTCACCGACGGTCACAACTACGTCGGTCTCGGCCTCAGCCCGAACGACGGCACCATCCACATCGCCTGGAGCTTGCACACCGGCGATCGCAGAATGCGCTACCTGTACTCCAACACCAGATGCATGGAACGGACACAGGAAGAATTCACCGCGGCCAACTGTAGATTCGAACTAAGATTCTACATGGCCGAAAGAGCGATCGAGGAAAGAATAACCTACCCGACGTTCATAAACGACCAGAGAGATCGCCTCTGGTTCACGCAACGCTACGACGCTGCGTCCCGCGGAGACCAGTTCCTGAACTCGTACGACGAAACCGCCCACACGTGGACGCTAGTCGGCGAGATACTCCGCGGCCGTGTCGAGGGCGCGATAAGAGCGCCCGAAAACGAATACTCGTTCAGAGTCGGCGCGACCGAATACAGAGCCAGAGAGCGCGGTGTCTACGTATACGGAATGGAGTTCGACAAGAACGAACGGCTCCATGTCGCCTGGGCGTGGCGTGAGAACGCGGGCGGCCTTGTCGGTCAGCACGGCATCCACTACGCGTACAGCAGAGATGGCGGCAGAACCTGGTACGGCAGATCGCCCGAAGGAGACGTCAGAATCGCCGACGTCGCACTCAACAGCCTCGCAGGGCCGATAGGCATCGACGACCTGGCGGCAACCCAGGTCGTGAGCTCGGCCCCGGGCTACTTCACGCAAGGCGCGTACATGACCTTGGACTCGGACAACAACCCGCACGTGTTCGGTTCCCAGTCGGACGTCCAGACCACCGACCAATACGAAGCTAACATGCTCCAAAAGCACTATTGGCGGGATACGGCGGGCAACTGGTACTCCCAGTTCGTCCAACCAACGGAAGACGGCAACATACATCCGGCCTACACCAGCATGTTCCTCGACCGCGCGAACATCGCGTACGGCTTCCTCACCCGCAGCGAAATACCATGGGATCCGTGGAACGCCGGCGGTGGTGAATACGTCTACAACGAGCTGCCGCCGGCCAACATGACGTGGCAGCCTGACGGAGAAAGAGACGGCTTCCTCAATATCGCGCTCTACTCCGAACTAACGTGCATCGACTCCAACGAGATCATCGGTGCGGCCATCGAAACGAGAGGCAACACCCAGATCCGCATGCGGATGAAGAACGAAACGGCAGAGACCGACCTGATAGCGAGCTGGACGACTCAGGAATCGCGGACCTGGAGCGTGGCGAGACAGCAGAGATTCACGAGAGCATTTGTCGAAAGAGACAGAAACTACACCGAATACACGCTCACGGTCACCGATGCCGACTGGGCCGGAACGCTGCGCGAACTGGAGCTCTGCACCGCGGACGGGCCGAGAACCGGCAGCCAGAGCATCGACTGGATCAAGATCACGAACGCAGGTGGCACTGCTGCCTACACGTGGGAATTCACCAGAGGCAACACGCTCTATGGGGCGGAGGCCGGGGTGAACGGCAACTGGTCGACATGGACCATCGAGGAGCTCCTTCCCGGCGTCGATCTCACGGCCGGACTGAACACCGACTCCATCTGGGCGATCGACAGACAGCGCTACAAGACGGAAAAGGTCGTCGACTTCCTGGCGATGGTCCAAGGCGAACCGGGTACCGAGACGCTCTCGCTGCGCGAGTTCGACATCGCCGGCGACGACATAGCCAAGGACTGGCGCTTCGAAACCGACGTCATCGGCTGGACCGGGGTCAACGTCGAATCGCTCAGATGGGCGGACGACGCCGGCACGAAGGTGCTCTCGGGGAGCTTGGACAGAAGAAGCAGCGATCCGCAGCTCTTCTCGGTGACCAACCTCAAGATCCCGCTCGGGTCGACGACCGAGGACAACGTCCACGTCCGCATGAAGAACACCTCGAGAGCGACGAGAGCGAAGCTGTACTTCATCACCGACGCCGACAGAACGTACAACGAAACCAAGTCGATCGAATTCACGATCAGAGCCGAATCCGGCTACACCATCTACGACATAGACATGAGCAGAGTCAGCGGCTGGAGAAGCAACACGCTCTACCAGCTCCGACTCGACCCCACCAACGACACGACCAGAGAAGGCAGCTTCAAGGTCGACCGCATCTACATCATGGACACCTAGCAGCACCCCGCACGCACATCACGAATCCGTAGGTGGCCGGGCCCTCGGGCTCGGCCACCGCGCGTTCGTGGCTCCCGTGCGTCAGTGCGCAGCCGCGGCGACCGACTGATCGCGCAGCCACCGCACCGTCTGCGCGATCCCTTCGCGCACGCCGATCTGCGCCTCCCAGCCGAGGACCGTACGGGCCTTCTCGACCGAGGGCCAGCGACGCACCACGTCGACCTCGAACGTCGGCAGGTGCTTGAGCTCGAACTCGGCCGGGTCCTCGCCGCAGACCTCCCAGATGATGCGCGCGGTCTCCGCGACGGTCAGCTCGTCGGAGGCGGAGATGTTGAAGTCCTCGTTGAGGCCGGCCGGCGACGCCATCGCGGTGACGATGCCGTCGGCGATGTCATCGATGTGCGTGAGCGTGCGGGTCTGCTCGCCGGAGCCGAAGATCTCCAGCGGACGCTGGCCGGCGAGGACCTTCTTGATCACGTCAGGGACCATGTGCGCGATGCCCGGCTCGGCATCCGGCACCTCGCCGGGGCCGTAGGCGTTGAACGGCCGGCAGATCGTGAACGGCAGGCCATGCTCGGCGTGCGCCGCGCGACAGTAGACCTCGCCCGTCAGCTTCGAGAAGCCGTAGGCGGACTGCGGCGTCGGGCAGTCGGGCAGGTGGGCCTCGGTCGTCGGATACTCGGTCGCGCGCTCGAAGACCATCGAGCTCGACACGTACGTGAAGCGCTCCACGCCGTGGTCCAGCGCGGCGCGGAAGACGGCGTTGTAGAGGCCGTTGTTCATCTCCGTCAGCGTGTGCGGCAGCTTGTGGAAGTTGCCGATCCCGCCGACGATCGCCGCGAGGTGGATGACGAACGGGCAGTCGGCCATCGCGGCGCGCGCCTGCTCGACGTCAGTGAGGTCGCCGGTGTGGACCTCGCAGCCCTCGCGCATCCACTGCGGCGCCTGCCGCTGGTCGGAGACACGCACCTCGTAGCGCGGGTCGCGCAGGAGGCGGCGGACGACCGCGGCGCCGATCGTGCCGGCGCCGCCTGTGACGAGGACGCGGGTCATGAAGAGGTCTCCGACAGCAGCGCCAGCTCGTCGGTGAACGCGAACACCTGGCCGCTGCCGAGGCAATTCCAGGGGTCGACGACGAGGCAGCCGTCTGCGGCCAGGGCCGCGATCGCGGCGCGGGTCTGCGGCGTCTCGAACTCGGAGTGGTTGGCGGCCACGACGACGACGTCGGCGTCGCGCAGCACCGCGTCCAGCGGCTGTGTCGGCGTTGCGACGTGCGGATCGTGGACGGCGACCTCGGCGAGCTCGCGCTCCAGCAGCCGCACGAGCTTGTGCGCGAGCGAGTCGCGCTCGTCGTCGGTGTTGCGCTTGAAGGCGAGGCCGAGCACTGCGACGCGGCGGCCGTTCAGCGTGCCGTCGGGCGCGCGGCGCTTCATCCCCTGCACGAGGAAGTGCGGCACCGACTCGTTCACGCGCGAGACCGCGAGCAGCATGCCGGGCGCGTTCGAGCGCTCCTCGGAGAAGGCGAAGTCCTTGCGCAGGCAGGTGCCGGCGGTGAAGCCCGGCTGCGCCATCCCGCCGCGCGGGTAGTCGCGGTTGATCAGATCGATCACGTCGAAGACGTTCGCGCCGTACTGCTCGCAGTCCATCATCAGCAGGTTGGGCAGCGCGAAGTTCGTGTAGCGCAGGATGTTCGCCCAGATCTTCGCCAGCTCCGCCTGCACCGGCGTCGTCTGCACGATCGGTGCGCCGAAGGTCTCGAACAGCCGTGCCGCGCGCTCGCCGGAGCCCTCGCCGACGCCGCCGACGATGCAGGGCAGGGTGTCGATCTCGGCGAAGAAGCGGCCGGCCGCGATCCGCTCGGGCACGTGCGCGATCGCGACGTCCTCGCCGGGCCGCAGCCCGCGGCGGCGCTCCAGGTAGCCGGCGACGAACTCGGTCGTGCCGGGGGCGACGGTGGAGCGCAGCACGATCGTGTGGCCGGGACGCAGATGCGGCAGCAGGTCGTCGAGCGCGGAGCGGATGTCGCGCATGTCGATCTCGATGTGCGAGAAGGACGGCGTGCCGAGCGTCAGCACGATCGCGTCGGCGCGGGCGGCGTCGGCGACGCGGTCCGAGGTCTCCAGCCGGCCGGAGGCGTGCACGCGTGCGATCGTCTCCTCGCCGTCGTTCTCCTGGAACGGCATGCGCCCGGCGGCGATCGCGCCGAGCCGCTCGGGGTCGTTGTCGATCCCCAGCACGCGCAGCCCGCGGTCGGCGAAGCTCAGCGCCAGCGGCAGGCCGACACGGCCGAGGCCGACGACCGCGACATCGGGGGAGGCGTCGCTCATGGCCCGCAGGCTATCGAGCGGTGCGCCCGCGACGTTCGGCCGCCCATTGACGGGCGAAGCCGGTGACGAAGCGCGGGTTGTGGCGGGCGTAGCGGCGCCACAGGCGGCGGGGTTCCTGGCGCAGGCGGAAGAGCCACTCGAGCCCGGCGCGCTGCATCCAGCCGGGCGCCTGCGGGACGAGGCCGGCATGGAAGTCGAACGCGGCGCCGACGCCGATCAGCACGGGCGCATCGAGCCGCTCGCGCATCGCCGCCATCCACTTCTCCTGCTTCGGCACGCCGATCCCGACCCACACGACGTCGGGCCGGGCGCCGTTGATGCGCGCGGCGACGCCATCGAGCTCGCGCTCGCTCAGCTCGCGGAAGGGAGGCGACCAGCCGCCGGCGATCCGCAGCCCTGGGAAGCGCTCGCGCAGGCTCTGCGTGAGGCGGTGCAGCGACGTGTCGTCGCGGCCGCCGTAGAAGAACTGCCGTTGCCCGCTGTCGACGGCCCGCTCGCAGGCCTGCAGCATCAGCTCGGGTCCGTAGACGCGCGCCGGGATGTCGTGGCCGAGCGACCGCAGCGCCCACACGAGCGGCTGCCCGTCGGGGACGGTGAACGCGGCGCCGTCGACCGCGGCACGCAGCTCGGCGTCCTCGCGCGCTTCCATCACAGTGTGGACGGCGGCGACGCAGACGTAGGCGCGGGCGTCGGCCGCGACGGCGGCGTCGATCCAGTCGAGTGCGCCGGCATAGTCGGTGAGGGCGAGGGGGACGTCGAGGACGGTGGCCTGGGGCATCGTGGGCGCGTCGGTATCGATGACCGCGGAGGCGGGCGCTGAGAGTGGTGTGATGGCTTCGAAGGAGGAGGTCGACATGAGCGGGACTGACGAGATCGCTTGGAGGGACAGTCTTTCGTCTGCGCCAACGCGTGAAACGCCGAGAGGTTGCGGGTTTGCGGCGGTTTTCGTCCGCTGGTGCCGCAGCGTCTCCATCGCGTACGAGCGTGAATGGTACGCCAAGCCGCGACGAGCCTGGTCGGCGTACGCCTGATGCGGCGGGTAGGGTCGCCTGCGTGTCGCCGCGCATCAGCGTCCTGATCGGCTCGTTCAACAACGCCGCAACGCTTGACCGGGCGATCGACGCGATCCTCGCGCAGACGGTCCGCGAACTCGAGTTGATCGTGATCGACGACGGCTCGACGGACGCGACGGCCGAGCTGATCGCGCGGGCGATGGCGCGCGACGATCGCGTGCGCTCGCTGCCAATGGGGTGCAACGTGGGCATCGCGCGCAGCCTCAATGCCGGCCTGCAAGCGGCGCGTGCGCCGATCGTGGCGATCCAGGACGCCGACGATTACTCGGCGCCCGAGCGTCTCGATCGCCAGCTCGCTGTGCTCGACGAGCAGGCCGACGTCGCCGTCGTCGGCACGCGCATGCACGAGGTCGACGAGGCGGGACGTCGGCTCGCGCCGCGCACATCGTTCGTTGCCGGCGAGGTAAACGACGCGCTGCTGCGCTTCAACCCGGTTCCCAATACCTGCGTCGCGCTGCGACGGGAGGCGGCGCTCGCAGCGGGCGGCTACGACGCCCGCTACCGCTACGCGATGGAGTACGACCTGTGGCTGAGATTGGCGGAGCGCTGGCGGATCATGACGCTCGATGAGCCGCTCGCCACACGTGTGATGGGCAGCACGAACGTCGCCGCGCGCGCGGAGCGTGCCCAGACGGCCGAGGCGATCCTGATCCGATTGCGGGCACTGCGCCGCCGGCGGACGCTGCGCGGCGCAAGCGGTCTGCTCATCCCGCTGCTGGCGTGGCTGACGCCGACGCCATTGAAGCGCGTCAGACGGCGGCGGCTGGGCCAGGCGCCGTAGCGTCTGCCGGGCGCACGAAGCGGTGGATCAGGAAGGCGGAGTGGCGGCGGTCGACGCGTGCGAGCGGCGCGGCGAGCCGCGGCGGGAGCGGGTACCAGCCCGAGCCGATCTGCGCGTCGGGAACGAGGCCATGGTGGGCGCCGAGCCCGGCGAGCGAGCCGTGCGTGAAGATCCGCAGGTGCGCCTGGCAGGGGATGTGCTCGCCGCCCTCCTGGTAGTTGACCGGGTTGCCGACGACGATCTCGTCGCTCACGTGGCAGGGCGCCGGCTGCCAGCCGAGAACGAGCGAGACGACGTTGTGCCAGCTCGAGAGGTTGTTCGTCGAGATGACCGCGTAACCGCCTGGCTTGAGGACCCGGTGGATCTCGCGCATGAAGTGGTCGGTCCGCTGGAGGTGCTCGATCACCTGGTTGGAGTGGACCGCGTCGAAGGTCGCGTCGTCGTAGGGAAGCCGCTCGGCGAGGTCGGCGACGACTGCCCGCACGTCGTTCGTGCGCGCCTCCGCCGCCCAGTCCTCCAGGAACTCGACCCCGTGGGTCTCGCCGGCACCGCAGGCCGCCGCGACGCGGCGTGTGAAGACGCCGTTCGCGCAGCCGAGGTCGAGCAGCGAACCGCCCGAGATCGGGCGCATCGTCCGCAGGATGTCCTGCCGGTTGCGCTCCTCCGAGGCATGGAATACGTGCTCGAGGTAGCCCATCGCGGCTGCGACCTTAGCGGGTGACTGCGGCGGAGCGCGCGTCGCGGTAGGCCGCCGCGACGACGCTGCGCAGCGCGTCGGCGGTGAACTCCGCTGCGACACGTGCGCGTGCGGCGGCGCCGAGTCGGGCGCGCTCGGCTGGGTCGGCGGCGAGCCGGCTCAGCGCCGCCGCGAGCGCCGCGCGGTCGCCGGCGGGGACGACGATGCCTGCGTCGCCGACCGCCTCGGGGTTGCCGGGACCGTCGGCGACGATGCACGCAAGCCCGGCCCGCATCGCTTCGAGGATCGCGAACGAGAGACCCTCGCGCGAAGACGGCAGCACGAGCACGTCGGCCGCCGCGAGCAGCCGCTCGACGTCGCTGCGGAAGCCGAGCACCCGGACCGCTGAACCGGCTGCCGCGTCCACCGCTGCCCGTTGGGGGCCGTCGCCGGCGACCAGCAGTACGAGTGGCGCGTCAGCGGCGCAGGCGGTCTGCGCCGCCGCGACCGCGTCGAGTGGGGCCTTGCGCGCAGCCAGCTCGCCGAGGAACAGCGCGGCCGTCTGCTGCGGCTCGAGCCCCAGCTCGGCACGGGCGGCCGCGCGGGTCGCCGGGTCGGGAGCCGCGGCGGCCTCGACGCCGTTGCGGGCGAGCACCAGGCGCGCGACGTGACCAGGCGCCAGCAGCGCCAGCTCGTCGCGCTCGGTGGTCGAGGTGCAGAGCGTCACACGGCTGGCAGCGATCGCCGCGCGCACTCCGGGTCCCACCTGCGGCCGTCGGCGCAGCAGGTGCAGGCCGTGCGTCGTCCAGACCGACGCTCGGCGCGCCAGCAGCGGGAGAGCGAGCAGCGCTGCCGCGTCGCCATGCACGTGGACGACGTCGGCGCGTCGCGCGGCGCGGACGATTGCCCCCGCGCGCAGCGGCAACGAGGCGGCCGCAGCCGCGGGCGTGCGTCCGGCGCTCAACGCGACGCGCTCGTGCGCGACGCCGGGCAGCGCCTCCAGCAGGTCGACGTAGGTCTCGCCGCCGCCACCGCGGTGGGGGAGCACATGGAGCACGGTCGTCATGCGCGCGAGACAGTACCCTCCGCCGCCGGATGTCCTCCTGCCCGATCTGCGACGACCTGCTGCCGGAGCCCACGATCTCCGCCGGGGACCGCCTCCACGGGACGCCGGGGCGCTTCGTCGTCGCGACCTGCCTGACCTGCGGTGCCGGGCGCACGTTCCCGGCCGCGACGCTGGACGAGCAGGCCGCCTACTACCCGAGCGGCTACGGGCCGTATGCGGCGCCGGCGAACCCGCTGATCCGCGCGGTCTCGTGGACGATCCGCCACTTCCAGGGCTTCCGGGCGCTGCGCACGCCGCCGCTCGACGCGCTGCGCGGACGTCAGCCTGCCCGCGGCGTCGACGTCGGTGCCGGTCGCGGCGACCTCTCGGCACTGCTCGGCGGCGCTGGCTGGCGCATGACCGCGGTCGAGCCCTCGGCGCAGGCCTGCACGGTGCTCGACGCGCGTGGCGTCGACGCGCGCCAGGGCGTGCTCGCCGAGGTCGAGCTTGAGTCCGGCGCGTACGACATGGCGGTCTTCCGGCATTCGCTCGAGCACGTCGACGACCCGGTCGCCGACCTGCGCCGGATCGCCGCGGCAATGCGCCCAGACGGGGTCCTGCTGATCAGCGTGCCCCACTTCGGCGGCTTGCAGGCCCGCCGCTTCGGCGGCAGCTGGTACCACCTCGACCTGCCGCGCCATCGCGTGCACTTCACGCGCGAGGCGATGCGCCGTGCGCTTGAGCAGGCCGGCTTCGAGGTCGAGCGGATCGCGACCTCGACGACGGCCGTCGGCTTGCCGGCGAGCGTTCAATACCGGCTGGCGGGCCGCTGCCTCTTCCCCGATGGCCTGCGCTTGCAGGTTGCGGCCGGGCTGTGCGCGCTCGCACTTCCGCTCACCTGGCTGCTGGACCGCGTCGTTGGCGGCGACGGCGACGAGTTGCACGCCGTCGGTCGCAAGCGCGGCGTCTAGCGCGCCGAGTGCCGCCGGACGATCGCGTCCTCGAGCGCGTGCGCCATCGCCTCCGCCGGTCCGGGGAAGCGGTAGGCCTCGACGCCGTTCGGCGCGTAGGCCGCTGCCAGCTCGCCGGCGAGTGCGGCCCGCAGGGCAGCGGCGATCGCGGCCGCGTCGTCGGTGGGAACCACCATCCCCGTTCCGGTCGCGCGGACGATCCTCGCGGCCTCGTTGTCATCGGCGAGCGCAAGAATCGGGCGCTCGGCAGCG
The DNA here is from genome assembly GCA_963774115.1 of uncultured Actinomycetes bacterium. GTDB lineage: Bacteria > Actinomycetota > Thermoleophilia > Solirubrobacterales > Solirubrobacteraceae > Conexibacter. The sequence goes on from CAVZDN010000003.1 coordinate 522,807, forward strand.
AGGTACTCGAACAGCTTGCCGGTCACCTGGGAGCGGTGCTCGCCTGAGACGAGCAACAGCAGCGCGTCGCCTCGACGTTGGAGCGCAACGGCCTGTGCGCGCGAGAGCGCACCGACGTGCCGCACGAGCTTCCGCGCCTCGGAGGGCAGCGCGTCGAGCAGAGCCGCATCCGTCGTCGTGACACGTCCGGCGAGCACGAGCCGCATGCGAGCGGCGTCTGTGTGGGCGTCGCGGGCGAGCGCGCCGAGGGCGGCGAACAACGGCCCCGGGTCGCGTCGCGTCGCGTGGCTGAGCCCGCCGGTGTGGACGAGCGAGAAGGTGCCGGGCTCCAGCGCCGGTGTCGTCGCCGCGTCGACCTCCGCGTCGAGGTCCGGGTCCCAGCCGTTGGGAACATAGGCAGTGGCCATGCCGTAGCGCGCGGCGAGGTCGGCGGCGATCGGCTCGGCCAGTCCGACGGCGCCGTCGGCAGTTCGTGCGACGCGACGCTCCAACGCGGCGTCGAGACGCTCCTGCAGCGCGGTCGGCCACGCGTCGCGCAGGGGCTCGAAGCGCCAGCCGTCCTCCAGGTCGATCACCCATGCCGGGCGCTTGCGGCCGAGCGCCAGCCCGAGCAGGTGCGTCGAATCGGTGGGGCTGTTCGTGACGACGCAGTCGATGCTCCGCTCGCGCACGAGCCGGCGCGCGGCCGGGATCGCGAACGGGAGCCACGTCGCCACGTGCGCGTCGGGGACGAGACCGTGTGTCAGCAGCCGCGGCGCGGGCGCTGCGGGCGCTGACGCCGCATCTGCCGCCGTTGCGACCGGAGGCCGCCGCAGCACGCGGCGCAGCGCTCCGGCACCCTGCAGGTCGTTCGTGCGCACAACCCACGGCTGGTCGTCGGGCAGCGTCCCGAACGCGGACGTGGTCAGCACCGTCACCTCGTGGCCGAGGCGGCGCAGGTAGCGCGCCATCGCCGGCCAGCGGTGGCTGCCGACGGAGTCGTCGGGGGGGTAGAAGTAGCTGACGACGAGCAGGCGCAGACCGGGCATCGGCCGGAACCCTACGCGCAGACGAGGTCTACACTCGCTCGCGTGTCGACGCCGCCGGTTGCGCCCGAGCCGTCTGTCAACCCCGTGTCGATGGTCCGCAGCTTCTTCTCGCACGGTGCAGCGTACGCGCTTGCGGGAGTCCTGAGCCAGGGGATCGCGTTCCTGATGTTCCCGTTCTTCGCGCACGTCTTCGCGCCGCGGGACTACGGGATCATCGACCTGCTCGTGCTGCTCACGACGCTCGTGAACCTCACGATCGCGCTGGAGATCTCGCAGGGCCTCGGCCGCCAGTTCGTCGAGGCGGCGGACGAGGACCGCGTCGCCTACGCCTCGACGGCACTGTGGTTCAGCGTCGCCGTCTACAGCGCGTTCACGCTGCTCGGGCTCGTGTTCGCGGCGCCGCTCGCCGACCTCGTGCTGGGCGCGGACGTCGACCCGGACATCATGCGCGTCGCGGTCTGCGGCATCTGGTGCTCGGGGATGCTCTACCTGATCCAGGACTCGCTGCGTTGGGACCTGCGCCCGCGTGCGTTCGCGACCGTCAGCGTTGTCGCGGCGGCCTTCGTGACCGGCAGCTCGGCGATCTACGTGCTCGTGCTGGACTGGGGTGTGATCGGGGCGGTCGCGGGCCAGCTCACCGGTGCGGCCGTCGCCGGAACGCTTGCGCTCGTGCTCGGCCGCCACCGCTTCGCGTTTCGCTTCGACGGGGCGCGCTGGCGCGAGATGGTGGCCTACTCGCTGCCGCTCGTGCCCGCGAGCATCGGCGTCTTCCTCAACGGCTGGGCCGACCGCATCGCGATCCAGTCGCGGCTGTCGCTCGCCGACGTGGGCGTTTACGGCGTCGGCTATCGGCTGTCGGTCGTCGTCGGGCTGACGCTGCTCGGCTTCCAGGGGGCGCTGCTTCCGCTCGTCCTCTCGCGCCACGAGGAGCCGCAGACGCGCGTGGACGTCGCGCGCATCTTCCGCCTCTTCTGCGGGATCGCGCTGCTCGTGCTGCTGCTGGTGTCGGTCTTCGCCGACGAGCTGCTGCGCATCCTCACGCGGCCGGCCTACTACGAGGCGGCGGACGTCGTGCCGCTGGTGGTCGCGGCGTCGTTTCTGGCGGGGATGTACATCTTCACGCCGGGGATCAGCATCGCCAAGCGCACGGGTGCGTATGCGATCGTCGCCGCGAGCGCGGGGGTCGCCAACCTCGGGCTCGCGTTCGGGTTGGTGCGCCCGCTGGGCATCGAAGGCGCAGCTCTGGCGTTCCTGGCGACCGCCGCGTGTGGCTTCGGCGTGCTGATGGCGGTGAGCCAGCGCCTCTACCGCGTGCCACACGCCTGGTGGCGGATCGGGCTGGTGGCCGCGAGCGTGGCGGGGCTGACGGCCCTCGGCGTGGCGCTGCCGCCGATGCAGGACGGGCTCGCACCGGCCGTCGGCAAGCTCGTCATCGCGGCGACCGGGGTCATGCTGGTCGTCATGGTGCTCGCCGATGGAGACGAGCGCAGGGCGCTCGTCGCAATCGTGCGCTCGCTCAGGCCGCGGCGCTAGCCGTCGCGAGCGCCTGGTCCACGAGCGCCAGCACCTGCTCCCGGTTGCGCTCGGCGCACAGCACGGCGGCGGCCTCGTCGCTGCGGGCCTTCAGCTGCGCGACGTCCTCGTGGGTGAGGGCGGCGAGCGCGGCGGCGAGCGCGGCGGGGGTGAAGTCGGCGGCGACGACGCCGCAGCCATGCTCGCGCACCACCGCCGCCATCTCGATAGAGGGCCCGATTGCGACCGCCAGGCGCGCCTGGATGAACTCGAACAGCTTGTTCGGCAGGGCCAGCTCCTGGTTGAGGTGACTGGGCGGCAGCAGGTAGAGGCCGATGTCGTAGGCGTTCGCGCGCGCGACGATCTCGCGCATCGGCACCGGCTCGACGAGGGTCGTGTGGGCGCTGAGCGCCGCTCGCGCCCGCAGCCGCTCCAGCTCGCCCGAAGGCGTCGGCACCAGCATCAGGTCGAGCGTGAAGGCGCCGCCGAGCGCGTCGACGACGTCGATCATCCCGTCGAGGCGGCGCCCGGGATCTGCCACGCCGTGGTGCAGCATGCGGATCGGGTTTCCCACCGGGGACGGCGCCAGCTCTGCGTGGTGCGGCGCGTTCGTGACGACCGCCGGCCGCGGGATCCCGTACTCCTGCGCGTAGCGGTCGGCGATCGTCGGCCCGACCGTCGACATCGCGGCCACGTGCGGCAAGTAGCGGCGCAGCAGCGCATCGATGTAGGGAGCGACGAGCAGGCGCCACCAGCGCAGGTGCTCCAGCTCGGCGGGGGCGTACTCGTGCGCGTCGAAGACGACCGGGCGGCCGGCGGCGACGCGCACGGCGAGCGGCAGAGCGGAGACGTCGTTGGCGAGGACGACGTCGAACGGCACGTCGCGCAGTCGCGCATAGGCGGCGCGGTTGGTCGCATGGCGCCAATAGACGGCCTCGCTGCGCCGCGCGGCGAGCCGCGCGAGCCCGGCGCCACGCCGCGCCAGCCCGAGCAGGCGCCCCTCCGCGGGCGAGGTCAGGTCGACGAACGCGGTCTGCTCGTGCGCGGGCGGTCCGAGGCCGGCCGCGACGACGTCGTGGCGCTCGCAGAGGAAGCCGATCTGGCGGTCGAGCCGCGAGTCGCGGCTCAGGTCAGAGAAGGAGATGACGAGCACCCGACTCATCGCGGCAGCTGCTCGTAGACGTCGAGCAGGCGCCGCGCGACCACGCGTACGTCGTGCTGGCGCTCGGCATAGGCGCGCGAGGCGCGACCTCGCTCGGCGCGGTCGGCGGGACGCGCGAGCCAGTCCGCCAGCACCGCGGTCAGCGTGTCGGGGGAGGCGAGGATCAGCGGCAGGTCGGATGGGAAGCGCGGCACCAAGTCGGGCGCGACGTAGCAGACGACCGGCTTGCCGAGGCTCATCGCCTCGACCGCGAAGACGCCGTGGGTGGCGCTGCAGAGCTGGTCGATCACGAGGTCGGCGCGACGATAGTGCGCCTGCGCCTGCTCGTGTCCCACCCCATGCACCTCGACGTACTCGAGCGAGACGCCCTCGGCCTCCAGCGCCGCGACCGCCGCACGCACGATCGGCGTGCCCTTCGCGGCGATCGTGCTCGGCGAGTGCACCACGACCGGCACGCGCGCCGCCGCGTCCGGGTAGACCGGCGCGATGCGGTGCGTGTCGACGCGGTGGCCGACGACGTGGATGTGCGGGAACCAGTGCGAGAGGACATGGTCGAGCGAGTGGTCGCACTGCACGGTGTGCCCGCCCGTGATCGCCGACCAGCGGCGCATGCGCGCCGTCGCGACCGCATCATCCTCGCCCTCCAGCCACACGTAGTGCGGGTTGCATGCCCGCTCGACCGACGGCATCCGCACGTCGCTCCCGTGGAACTCGACGACGACGCGGCGACCGAACCGGCGGGCCAGGCGTGCGTCGAGCGCGCCGAGTGGCTCCCGCAGCAGCGATTGCCCGTAGTGGAAGTGCAGCACGTCGTGGTTGCGCAACGCACGCCCGGCCATGCGCAGGAACGCCGCTCGTCCCGGCGGTGGGACGATGTCGGGCGCCACCTCGTAGCGCAGCGGATGCAGCGGCGCGAGGCAGTGTGCCGGCGCGCCCAGCTCGCGCAGCCCGTACGCGGACAGTGCCGCCTGGTTGGCGATGTCGATCGGCGCGTGCAGCACGCGCGGAGGGCTGCTCATGCGATCGCTGCGGTCCGTTCCCGGGCGGGCGCGTGCGCGGCGGCCCACAGCGCCACGTTGGCTGCGCGCCAGAGCGCCCCGCTGCTGCGCCACGCTCCGGCTGCAAGGTCGGCCTCGACGGCGGCGCGGTCGATCAGCGCGGCCGTTGGCGCACTCGCGTCGAGCACGATGGCTGCGAGTCGCTCGCGTACCCGCGGCAGCGCGAACCAGCGCGCCTCCGGCGTCTCGAAGCCGACCTTGTCGCGACGGTCGAGGATCGCGTCCGGGACCACGCCGCGCAACGCGTCGCGCAGCACCGCCTTGCGCACGCCGTCGCGCACGAGCAGGCCGGGCGGCGCCGACAGCCCGAACTCGGCGACGCGACGGTCGAGGAACGGCAGCCGCACCTCGCGGCTGTGGGCCATCGAGTCGCGGTCGGCGAAGCGCAGCAGGTGCGGCAGGCTGGTGACGGTCGTCTGGTGCAGCAGCTCTCGACGCAGCAGACCGTCCCCGTGTGCGACGACGCCCCGCGCCGGTTGCAGTCGCGCCGCCGCCGCGGCGACCTCGTGCGTGGCGTACGGCGAGGCGGACCGCACGCGCTCGCGCCGCGCGAGCGCCGCCGGCACGCGGCCGGATGCCAGCGCACGCGCGATCGCCGGTGCCTGCCCGGGATCGCGCCGCAGCGCGTGCACGATCGCGCGTGGCCCGGCAGCGGCGGTCGCCACCGGTTCGACGCCCGCGTAGCCGCCGAACAGCTCGTCGGCGCCCTGACCGTCGAGCAGGACGGTCACTCCCGCCGCGTGCGCCGCCTTCATCACGCGCCACTGCGCGTAGATGCTCGTGGTCGGGAACGGCTCCTCTTGGTCGCGCACGAGCGCATCGAGGTCGTCCAGCAGCTCGTCGGCGGTCGGCTCGACCGCGTGATGCTCGACCACCTCCGCGGCCTCGGCCGCGAGCTGCGCATAGGACCACTCGTCACGCTCGAAGCCCGGGAAGCGCGCCGTGAACGCATGCCGGCGGTGGTCGCCGGCGAGCTGCGCCGAGAGGCCGACGATCGCGGAGGAGTCGACCCCGCCGCTGAGCGATGTGCCGACGGGCACGTCGCTGCGCAGGCGCAGGCGGATCGAGTCGAGCAGCAGCTCGCGCAGCGCTTCGGCCGCCTCGGCCGGCCGCGCGGGCACGTCGACGTGCCCTGGCGCCCAATAGCGCGCCAGCTCCGGGCGACCCGCGTGCCAGCGCAGCAGGTGTGCGGGCGGGAGCCGCTCGACCCCGGCGAAGCAGGTGCGCGGGGCGGCCGGCAGCGCGCCGAGCGCGAGGAATGCTCCGATTGCCTGTTCGTCCGGTGTACCGAGATCGGGCCGCGCGCACCGCAGCGCGCGCATGTCGGAGGCGAACGCAAGGCGTTCGCCGTCGCGGGCGAGGTACAGCGGCTTCTCGCCGAACGGGTCGACGGCGAGCGTCAGCGTCTGCCTGGCGCCGTCCCAGATCGCGAGCGCGAACATCCCGTTGAGGCGGTCCAGCGCGGCCTCGCCCCAGGCCTGCCAGGCATGCAGCAGGACCTCGGTGTCGCCGCTCGTGACGAAGCGGTGCCCGGCACGCTCCAGCTCGGCGCGCAGCTCGCGGTAGTTGTAGATCTCGCCGTTGAACGCGAGGTGCAGGTCCCCCAGGTGCATGGGCTGCATCGCGCGCTCGTCGAGGTCGAGGATCGCGAGCCGGCGAAAGGCGAGGCCGGCCCGCTCGTCGCTCCACGTGCGCTGCCCGTCCGGCCCGCGATGCGCCATCGCCTGTGCCATCCGCGCGAGCGTCGTTGCGTCGGGCACGCCGCCGACCGTCCCGCCGATTCCGCACATGCGGCGAGGATACGTCAGAGCGCCGGCAGTCTCGCGCGCCGTCCTGTCGCGTACCCTCTCGTCCGTGCCCGTCCCCCTCTTCGATACGCGCACCCCGCTCGCGCCGCTGCGCGATGAGCTGCTCGCGCGGATCGCCGACGTCGTCGACGACGGCCGCTACATCCTCGGACCGAACGTCGCGGCCTTCGAGCAGGAGCTGGCCGCCCATCTCGGCGCCGAGCATGCGATCGGCGTCGCGAACGGGACCGAGGCGCTGACGGTCGCGCTGCGCGCAATGGGCGTCGGGCTCGGCGACGAGGTCGTCGTGCCCTCGTTCACGTTCTACGCGAGCGCCGAGGCGATCCCGCCGACCGGCGCGACGCCGGTCTTCTGCGACGTCGACCCCGACACGATGTGCGTCACCCCCGAGACCGTGCGGGCGGCGCTGACGCCGCGCACGAAGGCGGTGATCGTCGTCCACCTGTTCGGCAACGTCGCGCCTGTGAAGGCGATCGAGGCGCTCGGCGTGCCGGTGCTCGAGGATGCTGCGCAGGCGGCCGGCTCGACCTCGCCGGACGGGCGTCCCGGCGCGCTCGGCACGGCGGCGACGTTCAGCTTCTTCCCTTCCAAGAACCTCGGCTGCCTCGGCGACGGCGGCGCGATCGTCACGCGCGACGCCGCGCTCGCGGACCGCGTGCGGATGCTGCGCTTCCACGGCTCGTGGGACAAGGTCACGTACGAGCACGTCGGCTACAACTCGCGGCTCGACGAGCTGCAGGCGGCGATCCTGCGGGTCCAGCTGCCGCACCTCGAGGGCTGGGCGGAGGGGCGTCGCGCGGCTGGGCGCCACTACGAGGCCGCCGGGCTGGGTGAGCTGGTCGCGCTCCCCATGGCGATCGACGGCTGTGCGCCCGCGTGGCACCTGTACGTGATCCGCCACGCGGCAGCGGACGCGATCGCCACCGCGCTTGCGGAGGCGGGGCACGGCCAGAAGGCCTACTACCGCACGCCGGTCCACCGCCAGCCGGCGATGGCGCGGTGGGGCGCAGGCGTGGAGCTGCCCGCGACCGACGAGGTCGCGCGCACGCACCTCGCGATCCCGCTCAGCCCGGTCCTCACCGCGGGCGACGCGATCGAGGTGACCGAGACGATCCGCACCGCGGTGAGCGCGGTCGTCGGCGGCTGAGATGGCGGACGGGACCGTGCAGCCGCTGCGCGGCGTCGTCGTCGGCCTCGGCGTGATGGGCACCCATCACGCCCGCGTGATGAGCACCCTCCCCGGCGCCGAGCTGGTCGCCGCGGTGGACCTCGATGCGGGGCGGCGCACGACGGCGGCGCACACGTTCGCGCGCGTGCACGTCCATGCCACGCTCGACGAAGCGCTCGCCGCGCACGAGCTGGACTTCGCGGCGGTCGCCGTGCCCGTGGACTACCTGCCGACGGTCGGCGGAGCCGCGCTTGCAGCGGGTCTGCACGTGCTGCTGGAGAAGCCGACCGCTCCGACCGTGGAGCAGGCGCTCGCGCTGGCAGACGACGCGGACGCGCGTGGGCTCGTGCTGGGGGTCGGGCACATCGAGCGGTTCAATCCGGCGGTCGGGCTGCTCAAGCGCAAGCTCGACGAGGGACTGATCGGCGGCGTCCTGCAGATGCAGGCGCGCCGCCTGAGCCCCTTCCCCAATCGCGAGTCCATGCAGGGAGTGGCGCTCGACCTCGCCACCCACGACATCGACGTGATGCGCTACCTGACCGGCAGCGAGGTGGCGCGCGTCTATGCCGAGACCGAGCAGCGCGTGCACGAGCGCGCGGAAGACCTGCTGTGCGCGACGCTGCGCTTCGAGAACGGCACGACCGGGCTGCTGGAGGTCAACTGGATCACGCCGGCGAAGGTCCGCCAGCTCTCCGTCACCGGCGAGCGGGGCATGCTGACGCTCGACTACCTGTCGCAGGAGGTGTGCTTCTACGAGCACCCCACACGGGCGACGGACTGGGACGCGCTCGCGAGCATGCGCGGCGGTGGCGAGGGCGACATGATCCGCTTCGCGCTCGACCGCCACGAGCCGTTGCGTCAGGAGTGGGAGGGCTTCCTCAACGCGATCCGCACGGGGACGCCGGCGCCGGTGACAGCGCGCGACGGCGCGGCCGCGCTCGCCATCGCGCACGCGATCCGCCGTGCGGGGGCGCAGCACGAGGTCGTGGTCCCCGAGTATCGCGGTGCCGCGCATGAACCTGCCTGAGTTCGGCGTCGAGGCCTACGACCGGCTGCTCGGCGACCTGCTCGACGCCGGCTACGCGTTTGCGCCGATCGCCGATCTGCCGCGCCTGTCGTCGCGGCGTACGGTGCTGCTGCGTCACGACGTCGACCTCGACCCGCCGTCGACGCTCGCGATGGCCGAGCGCGAGGCGGCGCGGGGCATCGTCTCGACGTACTACGTGCCGCTCACCGTGCACTTCAACGCGCTCGACCGCGTCAACGGCGCCGCGATCCGGCGGCTGCGCGAGCTCGGACATGACGTCGGGCTGCACTACGACCTGCGCACCTACCCCGACGAGCCTGCGCCCCAGCGCGCCCATCTCGACTGGGAGATCGCCATCCTCGAAGGCCTCACGGGTGCCTCGGTGCGCACGATCTGCATGCACCAGCCATCGCTCAGCCCAGAGGATCCGTTCCGCTCGATTCTCGGGCTCGTGCACCCGCACGATCCGGCGCTGCAGGACGGCGTCCTCTATGTCAGCGACAGCGCACGCGCGTGGCGCGACGACGCGCTGCTGCAAGCGCTCGGCGACGATCCGCCCGCGCGGTTGCTGCTGCTCGTGCATCCGGAGTCGTGGCTCGATCCGACGATCGACGATCCGATCGACTACGTCGAGCAGGTGCTGCTGCCGCTGAGCATCGAGCGTGCGCGCGATGCGTATGAGGACGAGGCGCGCGCCTGGCGCAGCCACGACACGGCGCGAGCGCGGACATGAGCGCGACGGTCGCCGAGCTGCTCGCCACGCTGGGGCGCGCGCCGTGCGACGCCCCAGCCGCCGAGGCGGCAGGCGGGCAGACGGTGACGGGGGCGGCGCCGATCCACAGCGCGCGCGCCGGGGACGTGACCTTCTGCACTGCCAGGCTCGCGGACGCCGAGGAGCTGCTCGGCCGGCTCACGGCGAGCGTCCTCGTCGTCGACGAGCAGCTCGCCGATCAGGCACAGCGGCTGGCTGGCGCGCGCGTCCCCGCCGTGGTCCCCTCGCCGACGCCGCGACTCGACTTCGCGCGGCTGCTGGCGGCGCACTTCGTGGCGCCGCGAGCCGTGGGCGTGAGCCCGCACGCCGCCGTCGAGCCGGGCGCGCGGCTGGGCGCGGACGTCTACGTCGGGGCGCTTGCGACGATCGGCGCCCAGGTCATCGTCGGCGATCGCACGACGATCCACGCCGGCGCGCACATCATCGGTCCGGTGACGATCGGGGCCGACGTCACGATTTGCAGCGGCACGGTGATCGGTGCCGCCGGCTACGGCTACGAGCGCAACGAGCAAGGCCGGCTGGAGGCGTTTCCGCAGATCGGCAGCGTCGAGATCGGCGACGACGTTGAGATCGGTGCGAACGCCTGCATTGACCGTGGCTCGCTCGGTGCGACGCGGATCGACTCCGGGGCGCGGATCGACAACCTCGTGCACATCGCCCACAACGTGCACGTCGGCCGCGACGCGGCGGTGATCGCAAACGCGATGGTCGCCGGCAGCACGCGCATCGGCGAGCGCGCTTGGATCGCCCCGTCGGCGACGCTGCGCGATCAGATCGAGGTCGGCGCGGACGCCGTCGTCGGCCTCGGCGCCGTCGTCGTGCGGTCGGTGGCCCCCGGGGCCACGGTCCTCGGCAATCCCGCGCGCGAGCGCGGCGGCTGACTCAGCGCAACGCGCAGGGAGCGACGCGCAGGTTCGACAGTGTCGGACCGCGTCGTACACCGTCGGTCGCGAGTCCTCCGCGTCCCGTGAGCGTCACCGTGACCGGGCGCGTGCCGTCGAGCGGCAGCACGAACGGGAGTGGCTCGGTGGGCCGCACGCTGCCGTGGCGGGCCCGGTTACCGGCGCTGAGCGCGAAGGCCACCGGCTGCGTCTGGAATGGGTGGGCGAGGATCGCACCGCTGAGGCAGCGGTTCGCGGTGCCGTCGGCGTACACGCGCACCGTGAGCGGCGTCCCGGCCGGCGGGTAGCGGTCGAGCGCTGCGCCTTGGACGATCCAGCTCGTACGCAGCGGAGTGCGCAGGCGCAGGAGCTGCAGCCAGGGGAACAGGGGACTCGGTGGCAGCGGCGTCCCGGCGAAGCCCACCGGCGCGGCGCCCGCGACCTGCAGCAGCAGCGCGGGAGGCGTCTCGTGGGCGTCGGTGCGGCCGCTGCGCCAGTCGATCGTGACATCCGGATCCAGCGTCGTGTCCCCGGCTATCGCGATCGTCAGCGGCTCCTCGATCGCGTCGTTGAACGCGCGCAGGAAGGGGACCTGCGCGTCGAGATCGGGGTCCATCACCGAGCCGAACGCGAGCGGCCGCGCCTGCGCATCGCCGGTCGCGCGGTCGACGAACTCGAGCTGCTCGGCGGTCAGCGCCTCCAGTCCGACGCCGTCGACGAAGTGCTGCGCGGGATGGTCCAGCGCGACGAGCTGGTACGCGAGCAGACCCGCGATCAGCGCGCCCGCGACCAGAGGGCCAGCCGGCCCGAGCGTGTGCCAGCGCCGGGAGATGGCGACGGCGATCATCGCCGCGAGCACGGCGACCGTCGTCGCGACCGCCGCCAGGATGTCGTGGTCGACACCGGAGAGGACGACGCTCAGCTTGCCGATCGGAAGGTCGACGAAGAACTGCGACGTCGGGGCGACGAAGTGGACGAACACGTCCGACACGGGCCATGCGTACGACGACGCCACGAGCCAGACGACGAGCGTCCCGCTGACGACGATCGACCACAGCGGCGGCCGTCGCCGGAACACGGCGAGCGTGCCCGCGAGGATCAGCGGCGGCGCGAGGACCGCGAAGTAGCGGTCCTCGTTCATCGACGCGTAGTACGCCCACGAGAAGATCACGACGAAGCCGAGCAGCAGCCATGCGAAGCCGCCCTCGACGGGGTCGTGTGGCCGCACGAGCCCGCGGGCGAGCACCGGCAGCGCCAGCACGAATGGGACGAGTGCCGTGCCGATCGCGAGATGCGCTCCCAGCACGAGCGTGTTGTCCCACAGGATCGAGCCGACGATGTGCGCCTTGAGGCGCACGCCGCCGTAGGTGCCGCCGAGCAGCGACGACGGGCCGGCGACAAGTGCCACGACCAGCAGCAGCGCGGCGAGCGGGACGAGCAGCGGATGGCGCCGCAGGAGCCGTCGCGGAAGGCAGCGGAGCCACGCTCGGAACGACTCGCCGGTGGGCCGCTCCAGCCAGCACGTCGCGAGTGTCGCGGGGGCTAGCGCGGCGACGAGCGGCGCCCAGCCGATTCGCGCCAGGACCATCAACGCCAGCGCCGCGATCAGGAGCACGTCGGCGCGCAGCCCGGGACGCCGCAGCGCGTGCAGCATCGCGCACAGCAGCAGCATCGCGCTCAGCAGCGCGACGGACGTCGGCAAGGTCAGCACGCCGTAGAAGGCGAACGAGCCGGAGGATCCGATCGTCGCCGGCACGAGCGCCTGCCAACGATCGAGCCCGAGCTGGCGCGCCGCGAGCCACAGCGGAAGCGCGACGAGCCCCTGACAGATCGCTGCCCACAAGTGGAGCAGCTCGAGCTGGCGTGTGGGCGAGTCGAGCACCAGCGCCGCGGCCGCGGCGAAGAAGCCCGTCAGGCGCTCCGGGCCGCGGGCGACGTCGCCACCGATCGCGAGCGACAGGTCGTGCGCGATCTGGCGCCCGAACACGATCTCGTTCGCCTCGTCGCGGAAGACGTAGTGGTTGTGCAGGCCATGGCGCGCGAGCAGCACCGTGACGAGCAGCGACCATGCGCCGAGCACGACGAACGGCGCCACAGAAGCGAGTTGCGCGCGACGGGCAGGTGGCGCGATGGCGGTGCTCAGCGCTGCGTCCACCGCTCGAGCAGCTCGTCGTCTCCGACGCCGCGCCCGGCCGGCGTGCGCGCCGGCACGCCCATCACCCAGCCACGCGGGGGCACGTCACGTGTGACGACCGCGCCCGCGGCGACGAATGCCTCCTCGCCGACCTCGACGCCCGGCACGAGCACGGCACCGCCGCCGATCCGGCACGCGCGCCGCAGCGTCGCGCCGCGCAGCGGCCGCTCGGGGCCATGGCGGCCCATCGTGTCGTCGTTCGTGGTCATCGCGCACGGTCCGACGAAGACGTCGTCCTCGACGAGCGAGAAGGCCGTGATGTAGACCTGTGACTGGAGCTTCACGCGCGCGCCGATCGTCACGTCGTTGTCAACGCCGGCGCCGCGGCCGACGACGCTGCCTGCGCCGATCGTCGTGCGCTCGCGCACCTGCGATTGGTCGCCGACGATCGCGCCGTCGCCGATCGTCGTGCCCGCGTAGAGGATCGCGCCGGCGCATACCGTCACGCCGGCGCCGAGGACGAGCGGCGGCAGCTCGACCGGCGGTCGGCCGGCGAGGCGGGGCACCTTGCCGAGCACCGCGTTGGCCTCGATCACGCAGCCGGGACCGATCACCGTGCCGGGCGCGAGGACCGCGCCAGGTCCAAGCTCGTAGTCAGGCATCTCCGTCGCCGGCCGGTGTGGCGGCCGCGAGCGCCGCGCGCCGCGACGCCTCAAGCTCCCGTTGCAGGGCCTCCAGGACACGCACGACGCGCAGACCGCTGTGGCCGTCGCTGACTGGCGTGCAGCCCTCGCGGATGCAGTCGACGAAGTGGGCTGTCTCCAGCCGCAGCGGCTCGGCGTTCGGCAGTCGCGGGCTCCAGATGTCCCCGGAGCGCGTGATGTACTCGCCGTAGCCGTCGGTCGGCTCGTCGAAGCCCTTGTCGTAGACGGTGATCTTGCGTTCGAGGTCCATGTCGTCGAACGTCGCCATCCGCTTCGCTCCGACGACCGTGAAGCGCCGCTCCTTGTGCGGATCGAGCCACGACAGGTGCAGGTGGGCGGCGAGGCCGGAAGGGAAGCGCAGGAACGCGAAGACGACGTCCTCGATCCCGTTGCGCATGTAGGACTCGCCGCGCGCGCTGACCTCGTATGGCTCCTCGCCGGCGAGCAGGAGGATCACCGAGACGTCGTGTGCACCCAGCGACCACAGCGCATTCTCGTCCGCGCGCAGCTTCCCAAGGTTCAGGCGGTTGGAGTAGATGTAGTGGATCGCGCCGAGCTCGCCCTCGTCGGCGATCTGCTTGAGCTTCGTGACCGCCGGGTGGTACTCGAGCAGGTGGCCGACCATCAGCACCTTGCCAGCCCGATCGGCCGCCGCGACGGCGCGCTCGGCGTCGGCGACCGACTGCGCGAGCGGCTTCTCGACGAAGCAGTGCTTGCCGGCCGCCAGCACGCGCACGGCCAGGTCGGCGTGCGACGGAACCGGCGTCGCGAGCACGATCGCGTCGAGCTCGGGATCGCTCAGCAGGTCGTCCAGCTCGGCCGTGAAGCGCGTCGCGGGGTACTGCGCCGCGTAGCGCTCGCGCACCTGCGCGTCGGCGTCGCAGCACCAGCGCAGCTCCGCGCCGGGCAGCGCATCGAAGTTGCGGGCGAGGTTCGGACCCCAGTAGCCGAGCCCAACGACGCCGATCCTGACGACGTCGCTCACAGGCGGATGACGTGCTCGGCGCGGATCCCGCGGGTGACGCCGCGCAGGTCCACCAGCGCCGGCACCGCACCTGCGACCTGCTCCCAGTCGATGCCGGGATGCGCCGTCACGACGACGGCCATGTCGGCGTCGTTCAGCACGCCCGGGAACGGCTCCGACGCGAGGCCGTGGCTCGGCAGCTCCGGCACGAACGCATCGTGGTAGGCGACGTCCGCGCCGAGATCCTGCAGCAGCGAGGCGATCTTCAGCGCGGGCGACTCGCGCATGTCGCCGACACCTGCCTTGTAGCTGACGCCCATCAGCACGATCCGTGCGCCGTTGACCGACTTGCTCGCGTCGTTGAGCGCCCGCACGATCCGCTCGACGCAGTGGTAGGGCATCTGCTGGTTGACCTTGCCGGCCAGCTCGATGAACTCCGTCGTCATGTCGAACTCGCGCGCGCGCCAGGACAGGTAGAACGGGTCGACCGGCAGGCAGTGGCCGCCCATGCCCGGTCCCGGCTCGAAGCGCATGAAGCCGTAGGGCTTCGTTGAGGCCGCCTCGACGACCTCCCAGATGTCGATCTTCATGCGGTCGGCGAGCATCGCAAGCTCGTTGACCAGCGCGATGTTGACCGAGCGGAAGATGTTCTCCAGCAGCTTCGCCATCTCCGCCGCCTCCGGCGTTCCGACGCGCACGACGTGGTCGCAGACGCGCTCGTAGAGCGCGACTGCGCGGTCGCCGCAGGCCTCGGTCAGCCCGCCGACGATCTTCGGCGTGGTGCGCAGCGTGAAGTCCGTGCGGCCGGGGTCGACGCGCTCGGGCGAGAAGGCGAGGTTGAAGTCACGGCCGGCGGCGAGGCCGGACTCCTCGAGCAGCGGGACGAGCTGTTCCCGCGTCGTGCCCGGATAGGTGGTCGACTCCAGCACGACGAGCTGGCCGGCGACGAGGACGCTGCCGAGCCGCTGCGCAGAATCGAGCAGCGGACCGAGGTCCGGCTCCCGGTTCGCCGTGAGCGGCGTCGGGACCGCGATCAGGACGGCCTCGGTGGTGGCGAGGTCCTCGTAGCGCGTCGTCGCTGAGAGATGCTCCGCAACCGCTTGCATGCGCTCCGACGGGATGTCCTCGATGTACGAGCGCCCCGCGTTGATCGCCTCGATCTTGCGCATGTCGACGTCGAGCGCGACGACGTCGAAGCCCTCCTCCGCGAATGCCACCGCGAGCGGCAGCCCGACGTATCCCAGTCCGACGATTCCGATGCTCATGCGCGCGAAGTGTAGGGACCGACCCCGCCGCCACGGTCGCCGGCGCCCACCGGTCGCTCGTCGCGGTAGGCCTCGGCGACCCGATCGAGCGACCCGGAGAGCGAAAGTCGCTGTGCGTTGCGGGCAAACCAGTCGGCGGTCGTCTCGCGCAGCGGGGGTCCGGCCGCGTGCACGCGCAGGATCGCCTGCGCCAGCTCCTCCGGCTCGGCTGACGCGGCGATGAAACCGTTCTCGCCGTCGTCGACGAGCTCGACCGCCGCGTTGTCGGGATCGTGCACGACGACACTCGGGACACCGCGTGCGGCTGCCTCCACGACGACCATCCCGTAGCCCTCGCGGCGCGAGGGCAGCACCATGCACAGCGAGCGTGCCAGGGTGCGCTCCACCTCCTCGGCGTCGACGAAGCCCGGTGCGCTCGCCACGTCCTCGAGTCGTTGCTCGGCGATCGCCTCCAGCACGGCCGGGCGCTCTGGCCCGTCGCCGAGCACCACGAGTCGCAGCTCCGGGGCCTGTGCGTGCGCGCGGGCGAAGGCCCGCACGAGCGCTGGCACGCGCTTCTCGGGGATGTGGCGCCCGGCGAACGCGACGATCGGCTCGGCCGCCGCCGGCTGCGGGCGCTCCAGCGCGCCGGCGTACTCGCCGGTCAGGACCGTCGGCTCGCCGCGCAGACCCTCGTCGCGCAGTCGCGTCGCCGTCATCCGGGCAAAGCAGAAGGCGCGCTGGGGCACGCGCAGGCAGCGCCGCTGGACGGCGTGCCCGACGCGGCCGAGCCGCCCGAGGTACTCGTCCCAGTAGGCGCGCGTCCAGACCTCGTGCCAGTCGACGATCAGCCCGAAGCGGTGCAGCGGGCGCACGAACGCTGCCGCGAGCAGCGAGAAATACGGGAACGAAGCGGTGTGGACGACGTCGTAGCGGCGCCCGTGCACGAGCAGGTGGCGCAGGACGCCGAGCCCGAAGACGAGCGGCGGCAGGATCCGTCGTTTGCCGTCGGCGTCGTAGAGCGCCATCCGCGGGCCGACGATTCGCACGGCGACGTCGTCGAGGCCGGGATCGACGCCGCGATCCCACTGGCGAAGCGTCAGGTAGGTGACGTCGTGCCCCTCGGCGGCGAGCCGCTCGCCGAGGCTGCGGTACCAGCGCTCGGCGCCGCCGACGGTGTGCGGGAAGAGGCAGTCGTAGATCAGGCAGACGCGCATCAGGCGTCGTCTCGCAGTGCGAGTGAGAGCGCTGCGACCACAAGCGCCGGCACACCCAGCAGCAGCAGCGGCAGCAGCGTCCAGAACAGCCACGGACCCGCGCGGGCTGAGCGCCGCCGCACGCGTCGCGAACTGCCCGATCCGTGCGAGCGGCGCGCGCTCGTGCGCCTCCAGCAGCGTGAGCGAGAACGCCTGCGGCTGCGGCACACCGTCGAGCGTCCCGTGCGAGCGCGTCAACGCGCGCGCGTTCACCGTGCCCGCGAGCTGGAGTGCTCCCGCCCCGCTCGTCGTGAGGCAGACCTGTCCGATGACAGCCGCGCGCGGTGCTGCGAGCGGCACCTCGATGGGACGCACGCCGGCCTCCTGCGGCGCGAGCGCGACACTGCCGGTGCTGCGATAGCCGGACGACGTAGCAGTCACATGCAGGTGTCCTCCAGGCCCATCCACCCGCAGCACCGTCAGCTGCGCCCGCTCGCTGTCGGTGTCGAGCACCACGCCGTCGTCGCACAGCCGCTGGCCGGGGGCGAGCGTCAGGGGCACGGTCTCGGCGTCGAGCCGCACGGGCGTCCCGCTCGTCACGGGCCCCGCGCACAGCAGCCACGGCAGCAGGGCCGCTGTGCCGAGCAGGATCGTTGCGGCGCACAGCGCGACGGTTCCCCGCCTACCCATAGAAGCGTCCCACCGTCACGCCGAGGCTGATCAGTTGCAGGAGCACGCCGCCGCCGAGCACGAGCGCCGCAAACGGCGGGCCGAGCCGGCGCGGCAGCGACGTGGCCACGAACGCGACCGCGAGGCCGAGCAGGGCGACGATCGGCAATCCGTAGCGGCCGACGATGAGCGGGTCGGTCGAGCCGAGCAGCGACAAGTAGGAGACGAGGTGCAGCGAGCGCCACGAGTGCGCCGCCGATCGCCGCGAGCGCGACGAGGGCGGGCCATTGCTCCCGCAGCTTGCGCCGCCGCGCGACGAGTGCGACGACAAGCGCGCCCAGCCCGGTCACGGAGGCCAGACGCAGCAAGTCGTACAGTCGCTCCGGCAGGCGCGTGTCGAGCCAGCCGAAGTCGCCGTAGAAGCTCTCGATCCACATCTGGCGAAAGCCGTAGCCCGCGCCTGCCTGCGGCTCCATCCCCGGCAGCGCGGGCAGGTAGAACTGCCACACGCTCGACGCCAGCTGCGGTAGGCTGAAGCCGCTCTGACGGACGTAGTTCGTCTGGCCGCCGTAGAGCGCGCCGCCGGCTTCGCCCGTGTTGCCGACCAGCCCCACCACGAGCAGCGCGCCGGCGATCGCCGCTATTCCTCCACCGACCCATGCCAACGCCGGTCGTAGCGGTGGGCGATGGCGCCAGGCCACCAGCGCGAGCACGACGGCCAGCGCCGGCAGCAGCGCGAGCCCGCGTCCGTGGGTCAGCGGCGAGAGCGCCGCGAGCGCGAACAGCCCGAGCACACGCGACGTCGTGGGCCCGCGCTGCACCGTTCGCAGCGTCAGCGTCACGAACGCGGTCCAGATCGCGACGAGCAGCACGTCGGCGTTGACGATCCCCGAAATGAACGCGAGCTGCGGCTCCAGCGCGACCGTTCCGGCGGCAAGCAGCCGCACCCACGTGCGCTGCGTGAGCTCGGCGGCGGCGAGCCACACCAGCGCGACGATCGCCACGAACAGCAGCACGCCGGCGAGGCGGGCCGTCAGCAGCCGTGCGAACAGCCCGTGGCCCGGGCTGACGCGGTAGGCGACCCCCGCGTACGCGTAGTAGAGCGGCGGGTTCTTGGCGATCGGGTTGGCGCCGTCGCCGTCCTTGCGAGCCGCGTCCGGCAGCGCTCGCTCGTACGCGCCCCAGCTCGCTTGGTCGGCCGTGCTCCATGGCGGCCGTACGTCCTCGTAGCCCATCAGCGCCACGAGGCCCAGCGAGTCGAGCGCCCGCTGCTGCTCGCTTGCGTGCGTGCCGGCGCCCGAGTAGGTCGTGGCCGAGGGGATCGAGCCCGTCTCCGCGAGGTGCTGCACGTAGGCGAAATGCTCGCTCTCGTCAGGGCCCTGGAACGGCGGTACGACGACCGCCCAGGCGATCCCGAGCAACGCCGTGGCCGCCAGCAGGAGCGCGAGCGGCCGCGGGATCGCGCGCAGCGAGCGGAGGACGGCAGCCATGCGAGTGCGGGAGCGTAGCGCGTGCTCGGGACGCCGGCCGCGTGATTCCCTGCCCGTGCCGGCGGGTACGTCCGCTAGCATCGTCGGTCGTCAGGTACCGCGCGACTTTCCCCCCGTGCGCGCGTTGCAGCAGGTAGCGGCGGCCTCGGGGTAGCCGCGCCTCCACATGAGCACGACTCAAGACACGATCGACTTCCCCGCGCTGGAAGGCGCGACCCAGCCGCTGCTCGTGTCGGTCGTGATCCCCTGCCTCAACGAGGCGGAGAACATCGAGCAGTGCGTCACAAAGGCGCTTGAGGCGCTTGAGCGCAACGGCATCCCTGGCGAGGTGGTCGTTGCCGACAACGACTCCGAGGACGGCAGCCGCGCACTCGCCGAGGCGGCGGGCGCGCGCGTCGTACACGAGACGCGCCGCGGCTACGGCAGCGCCTATCTGGCCGGCTTCGCGGCGGCGCGCGGCGAGTTCATCGTGATGGGCGACGCGGACCTCACCTACGACTTCGATGAGATCCCGCGCTTCCTCGGCGAGTTGCAGGACGGCGCCGACATGGTGATCGGCGATCGCATGAAGAACATCCATCCTGGCGCAATGCCGTGGCTCCACCGCTACGTCGGCAACCCGCTGCTGTCGGGCTTTCTGAACGTCCTCTTCCGCACGGGCATCAGCGACGCCCATTGCGGAATGCGGGCCCTGCGGCGCGACAAGCTGCCGCAGCTCGCGCTGCGCACGACCGGCATGGAGTTCGCGTCGGAGATGGTGATCCGTGCGGCGAAGGAGCAGCTCGACATCCGCCAGTTCGCGATCGAGTACCACCCGCGCGGTGGCGAGTCGAAGCTGTCGAGCTTCCGCGACGGCTGGCGGCACCTGCGCTTCCTGCTCGTGCACTCGCCCAACCACCTCTTCATCCTGCCGGGCGCCTTGATGGCGCTGCTCGGTGCGCTCGTCACGCTGATCGTCTTGACGAGCATCGACCTGCTCGGACGCCAATGGGACCTGCATGCGCTGATCGGTGGCTCGTTGCTGATGGTCGTCGGCACGCAGGTCGTCGCGCTTGGCCTCTGCGCCCATGCCTACGGGACGTACTTCATGAACGAGCGCGATGAGTGGTTCGATCGCAATGCGGGCCCGCTGGAAGCTTGAGCACGGCCTGCTGCTGGGTGGCACGATCGCGTTGGCCGGCATCGCGATCGTCGGCGTGATCGCGATCGAGTGGATCGACCGCGGCTTCGGCAGCCTCGGCGAGCAGCGGCTCGCGATCCTCGCCGCGACGCTCGTCATCGTCGGCGTGCAGATCTTCTTCTCGTCGTTCCTGCTCTCGATCCTCGGGTTGCGGCGCGCCGATCCGGCGCCCACCAACTAGCCCAGCGCGGCGCTAACGCAGCAGGCGCCGCGCGAGCGGCTGCAACGGCCGCAGCAGCGCCCGCCCGACGCGGGTGTGGCGCAGCCGCAGGAGCCGGTTCACGCCGGGTATCCGCTTGAGCAGTCGCACCGGCCTGGCGAAGCGGCGCAGCTCGTTGCGCTCGGCGACGTGCGCGCGGTGCAGTTCGAGCGCGACGCGTGCATCGGCCATCAGCTGGCGGGCGCCGCTGGGCGGCGGGCGCCGGTGCGCGATGGATCGCCGCCAGCGCGGCCGCCATGAACGATCCCGGCCTGCTGCCAGGAGGGCCAGCTGCGCGCGGTCGCGAGCGCGTTCGTGCGCAGGAAGTGCAGCAGCCGGCGGTCGCGTGCGAGCAGGTCGAGCTGCCGCGCGGTGCCGAGCTCGTCGTCCCAGTCGACGACGCAGCCCGTTCCAGCCGTGCTCGACGTACTCGTCGTGGCCGGTCACGGGCGTCGTCACGCACGTCGCGCCCATGTGGAAGCCCTCCAGCGGCGGCCCGTACATGCCCTCCACGCGCGAGAGCTTGAGCACGACGTCGCTCTCGCGCGTAGAGCTGCGCCATCTCGCGATGGCTGAGCGGCCCGACGATCGCGTCGGCGGGGACGCCGCCGAGCTCCGCTCGGCGTTGCCCGTGACGACCGTCAGGTGATGCGGCTCGCGCATCCTGCCGACGGCCGCGACGGCGTCTTTGCACGCCCTTGAACCACACCGCCGGGTTGCCCTCGACGACGATCCGCAGCGGCTGCTCGCGGCGCACGTCGAGCTGCGCGGGCGAGGCGAAGACGTCCTTGTCGATCCCGTTGCGCACGTACAGGCAGCGCGCGTCGGGACGCACACGCTGCAGCTCGTCGGCGATCCAGCGCGCCTCCGTCACGAACGCCACCGGCAGTCCGAGCGTGATCGCCGCGGCGCTCTGCTCGGGCGCCCCCGGCGGGTAGAAGCGGTCCTCGAGGCTCTGCACGAAGGACGCGTAGCGGTCGGCTTGCAGCTCGAACAGCGAGAAGGTCGGTCTCCCACCACGTCGAGATCGCGATGTCGAAGCGCTCGGCGCGCGCCTGCGTCGAGGCCCTCGACGTGCAGATGGGCGAGGCCCTCGAACTCCCACGGCTCCTGCGTCTGCTCCTGCGTCAAGACGAGCGTGACGTCATGGTCGTGGCGCAGCACCAGCTCGCGTGCGTGCTCGACGATCACGCCGACGCCGCCGGACAGCTGCAGGTCGTGGAGCAGGAAGGCGAGCTTCACGACTTGCGGGCGAGCTGGCGCTCCAGCTCCTCCAGACGCGCCGTCAGCCCCTCGACCTTCTTGGTGACTCCTCGCGCAGCAGCTCCCAGGCATCCTGGGTGTAGCGCAGGTCGCTCTCGCGCTGGCGCTCCCAGCGCCGCTGCTCCTCGAGGTCGGCCTGCACGACGCGCGGGCCGGCCGCGAGCCGCTCGGCGCCGGGGCCGAAGGCGAGCAGGAAGTGGGTCGGGACGCCGTCGCCGCGACGGTCACGGAGGCGACCTCCTCGCGCCTCGCCGTCGCGTGCGAGCGCCGAGCCCTGCAGCGCGACCTGGTGCGGCGAACACGTGGTCGGCGGGCAGCAGGCTGCGCAGCTCCTGGACGGCGCTCTCGCCCCATGTCGTCACGTGGTGCGGGTTCTCGATCGCCCAGAAGGCATCGTTGGGAACGCTCGCGACGACGGTCGTGTCGTCCTCCGTCGGCCAGCTCGCACGAGCAGCTCGACGAGCGGAACGAACGTCGCGAGGTGCTCGACGACCTCGAAGCACGTGATGCAGCGGCGCGCGTCCGGCGCGACCTCCAGCAGACGCTCACGCACGCGCGCGAGGTCCGCCGCGTCGGTCAGGTCTGCCGTCAGCCCGAGCACGGTGCGCGCCCCGATGGCAGCTTGCGCCTCGGCCACCGCGTCCTCGTCGACGTCGACGAGCAGCGCGGTGCCGTCGTAAGCGCGCCCCAGGCCGGCGGCGGCGCCGAGGCCGGTGCCGCAGCCGAGGTCGCACCACGCCGCGCTTGCATGCACGAACGGGGCTGCGGCCGCATAGCGCAGCTCGTGCTCGACGCGGATCGCGGGAGGGGTGTCGCGGGTGATGCGTTCCTGCCAGTCGGGCATGAGCGGGGGACCGTAATCTACTTGGCGATGCAGCCGACCTTCGCCCGCGGACGCATGCCCTATCCGACGCCGCCGCTCGGCGTCCCGCTGCGACTCGCGTTCGTCGGCCAGGCGACGTTCTTCGAGGCGTGTGCCTTGACGCGCGCCGTCCCGGGGCTCGCGACGCGCTTCTTCGAGCTCCGCCAGGGCGGCGACGCGGAGCGCGATGCTCGCCGAGTTGCAGGCGTGGCGCCCGCACGTGGTGCTCGTGTTCCGGCCGGAGATCGTGCCGGCGGGGCTGTTCGCGAACCTGCGCGCCGCGACGCTCGGCTTCCTGACCGAGCCGCTGCCGCGCGCACACGGCCTGCGCCACCCCGACCTGACGGCGCGCCTGCGCGCGTTGAAGGCGGTCGATCCCGCCAACTTCGACCGCGTCGTCGCGTTCGACCCGAACATCGCCACGGCCGCATCAAAGGCGGTCTGCCGTCTGGCGCTCGCTGCCGCTGCCGGTCGACGACCGCTTCTTCGCCGACCCGGCGCCGATCGCCGCGCCGCCCGCGGGCGATGTTCGTCGGACGCTCGACCGAGCATCGCGAGCGCCTGCTGACGCCCTCCAAGCACAGCCTTCGACGTGCTGCACGTCGCATTCGGCGTCGACGCCGAACGGCTCGACGCGCTGATGCGCGAGCACGACGTCGGCATCAACCTGCACAACGAGCCCTATCCGTCGTTCGAGAACCGCGTCTCGCTGCACCTCGCTGCCGGGCACCTCGTGCTTAGCGAGCAGCTCGACCCGACGCACGGGCTCGAGCCGGGACTCGACTTCATCGAGACGACCGACCCCGACCAGCTGCATGCTGCGCTGGCGCTGCTGCAGCGCTCCCCCAACGCGCACCATCGTGTGCGCGTGCGCGGGCGCATGAAGGCCGAGTCGTTCCGCGCTTCACGCGTCTACCCGCGGCTCGTGCACGACCTGCTGGTGGATCTGCGCGCGTTCGGCAGCGAGCGCGCCGCGGCCTGAGCTAGAGGTCCTCCGCGACGCGCGGCGCGGCGCGGTCGAAATAGCGGAAGCCGCCGACGAGCAGCATGAGCAGGATCGCTGCCGGCACGAGCAGCGGCAGCCAGCCGCCGGCGGCGGCGACGGCGCTCGGATGGCTCGGGTCGATCACGGCATGGCGGAACTGCTGGATCACGACCGCCAGCGGGTTGAACAGCAGCAGGTGGCGCAGTGTCTCGTTAGGGATCACGTCGAGCGTGTAGAAGATCGGCGTGCCGTAGAAGAGCATCTGCAGCGCGACCTCCCAGATCGGCTTGACGTCGCGGTAGCGGACGTAGAGCGCCGAAAGCAGCATCGCGATCCCGCTCGCGAACAGCACGAGCGCGAGCACCAGCAGCGGCAGCTCCAGCCAACTGAGCCGCACCTTGCCGCCGGAGACGAGCAGGAAGACGAGTACCACGCTGAGGTTCAGGGCGAGGTTCAGCAACGCCGTGAGGACGACGGACAGCGGCACCACCAGGCGCGGGAACTGCACCTTGCGCACGAGGTTCTCGCGGTCGACGAGGCTCGTGACGCCCGCGCCCGTGCTCTCGGCCACGAACGTGAACAGCACGATCCCCGACAGCAGCGCGACGGGGTAGAACTTCGCGTCGCTGTCGAACTTGAGCACCTGTGTGAAGACCGCGTACAGAACGCCGAACAGCATCAGCGGGCGCATCAGCTGCCACAGGTAGCCAAGCGCCGAGCCGAAGAAGCGCAGCTTGAACTCGGTGAGGGCGAGCGTGCGCGTGAGGTTCGCGAAGCGCCGCAGGTCGACGCCGATCGCTGCCGGCCCGACGATCGGCTTGCCCAGAGAACGGCCTTCGAGCAGCTCGCTCATCGCACCGGCTCCGGCCGCGCCGCGCCGCGCTCCAGCGTGATCTCGTACGGCAGCGCCACGAGCGCGTCGGTCGTGTGGGCCCCGGTCACGACGACCGAGACGAGCCGCTCGCGACGGTCGAGCCACGCGATGCCGCTGCCGCGCTGGGCGACGGCCGGCGTCGCGTCGTAGCGGCCGGGCGCGAAGACGTTCGTGAAGTGAACGCGGAAGCGCGTCTCCTCGTCGGCTGCGAAGCGTCCCGAGCTGGGGTCGGTCCACAAGGTCGAGGCCGACAGCACGTGGTCGTGGTTGCCGTTCTCGAGCGTGAGCCCGAAGAGCGGGTCCTCGACGTCCTCGCGGAAGCGCACGTGTGCAGTGAACGTGCAGGGCCGCCCGCCCTCCAGCGTGGTCGCGACAGCGCCGTGCTCGTCCTCGAACCAGGCTTCGAGGATCTCCGCGCGCCCGTCGCCGGCGCGCAGGCTGTCGTCCGTCTCTTGCGGTTCGGACCCCTGTGCTCCCCGGTCGAAGTTGACGCGCAGGTACTCCATCCCGACGCGGTGCGGTGCGCCCTCCTGCGTGAGGCGGCCTTTCTCCAGCAGCACCGCGCGATCACAGAAACGCTCGACGGAGCCCATGTCGTGCGTCACGAGGATCACCGTGCGATTGTCGTCGCGCAGCTTGTAGAACTCGTCGAAGCACTTCTGCTGGAAGGCCGCGTCGCCGACCGCGAGCACCTCGTCGATCAACAGGATGTCGGCGTCGACATGGATCATCACCGCGAACGCGAGCCGTACCAGCATCCCGGAGGAGTAGTTCTTGATCTTGAGATGCTGGAACTCCTGCAACTCGGCGAAGTCGAGCACGCTGTCGTAGCGGCGCTTGGCCTCGCGCGGCGAGAGTCCGAGCATCGTCGCGTTGATCAGGACGTTGTCGCGCGCGGGAAGGTCGGGGTTGAAGCCGACGCCCAGCTCGATGAACGCCGACAGGCGCCCGTCGACGTAGATGCGCCCGCCGTCGACGCGATAGATGCCGGCCATGCACTTCAGCAGCGTGCTCTTGCCCGAGCCGTTGCGGCCCACGATGCCGAGGAACTCGCCCGGCTCGACGACGAACGACACGTCGTCGAGCGCATCGAACGCGTCCTCCCCGCGCTGCCGGAACGGGTGGAGGACCGTCTCCTTCAGCGTGTGCATCCGCTCCGTCGGCACCCGGAACGTCTTCGAGACGCCGTCGACGGCGACCGCGGGGGCGCTGCGGAGCGTGGTCATCGCGCTGAACGGTATCGGTCCGGCGCGCCGCACTCGCGCACCGCGTACGGCATCCTTCAAGGCGTCGTGCGCGCCCGCTTCCCTGTCTCCCCCGAGCGCTACCGCCAGATCGCGTACTTCGCGCTGGCTGCGCTCACCGCGATCGTCCTCACCGGCGCGGCAGTCCGCCTCACGGACTCCGGCCTTGGCTGCCCCGACTGGCCGCGCTGCTTCGGCAAGGCCGTCCCGCCGCTGTCGTTCCATTCCGTCGTGGAGTACGGCAACCGCGTCTTCTCGGCGCTCGTGGGCTTCGTCGCGCTCGGCGCCTGGATCGCCTCGTTCCTGCGCACGCCGCGGCGCACCGACCTGATCTGGCTCTCGACGCTGCTGCCCTTCGGCGTCGCCTGTCAGGGCGTGCTGGGCGGCTTCACGGTACGGCACGAGCTGGCGCCCGGGTTCGTGATGGGGCACTTCGGGCTGTCGATGCTGATCCTGATTGCGGCGGTGGCGCTGGCGTGGCGGGCCACGTACGAGCCGGGCGAGCGCCCGCCGGCGCGGGATCGCCTCACCGTCTGGGTCGTGCGGCTGGCTGCCGTGCTCGGTGCCGCCGTCTTGTTCGTCGGCACCGTCGCGACGGCCTCGGGTCCGCATGCCGGCGGCGAGGGCGACCAGCTGATCCACCGCTTCCATTTCAAGGGCGCCTCGACGCTGACGTGGGTGATCCATCGCCATGCGGTGCTCGCGACGACGCTCGGCCTCGTGGTGATCCTTGCGTGGTTCCTGTCGCGTCGCCGCGGCGCGGGCGACGAGCTGTCGGAGGCGCTGATGGTCGTGGGCATCCTGATGGCCGCGCAGGGGCTCGTCGGGACGGTCCAGTACGAGCTGCAGCTTCCCGCGGACATCGTCTGGGTCCACGTCGGGCTCGCGACGGTCACGTGGATCGCGCTGCTGTGGGCGGTCGCTGTTGCCGGGCGGGTCGGGCCGCGAAGCGATCGGCCGTCTCCGCCGCCGGATCTCGCGGTTCACGATCTCGAAGCGGCCGCCTCGCGCTGAGACCGGCCGGGGGGGGACGTCGCCCCGCCCGCCCGCCGCCCGTCTGCCCGTGCTTCCGCGCCGTTGCGCGCCCTAAGCTGACCGGATGCCGTCCCTCGTCGGCCTGCGCCGTCTGCTGCCTTCGCTGCTTGCAGCGCTCGCGCTCGCGAGCGCGCTGACGGCTGCTCCTGCCGCCGCGAAGGACGCCGCCGACGCTTCCACCGGCCGCCCCACGGCCCTCATCGCGCTGCTTCCCGTCGACCTCGAGCCGCCGCCTCCCGGCGTCAAGCGGCCCGCCGTCCTCGATCTCATCAACGGCCATCCGGAGCTCGCGCTCGGGATGCTCAGCGCGACGCAGTCGGGCTACACGCCGCAGCAGGCGCTGCTCGACCTGACGGCCGGCACGCGCACGTCGCGCGGCACCTACCACCCACATGAGCCGCCCGAGCTGAGCCTGCTGCCGATCGAGGACGGCTCCGGTCTGATCGTCAACTGGCTCGCCGCCGTCTCGCGCGCCGAGAGCGCGCCTGCCGACATCGTCCCGGGCCTGCTGGCGGGCTCGATCGCGGGCGGCGCCGGCTATGTGGGGATCGCGCGCAAGGCGAACGCCGAGGCCACCATCGCCACCGACCGCGCCGGGCACGTCGCGACTGTCTCGCTCGGCACGGGGTCGACCGTCGCCGCGCGGGTGCAGGAGCTGTTGCGCGACCACCGCCTCGTCGTCGCGCTGCTGCCGGCCGGCTACGCGGGCGACCGCCAACTCGACGCGCTGCTGGCGGCCCGCGCCCCCGGCGAGCTGTTCATCGCGATGCAGGACCCGCCGCCGTTCCAGGGCCCGCAACTGCTGGCGACCGGCATCGCGGGCCTCGGCTCCGGCAACGCCGGTTTCTCGTCGGCCACGACGCACATCGATGGCATCGCCGCCGGCATCGACGTGCTGCCGACGATCCTCGGGCACCTCGGCGTTGCGGTCCCGGCCTCGGTCCGCGGCGAGCCGATCCGCATCGGCGGACCGCGCGACGCGGACGCGCTGCGGCGCCTGAACGACCGCCTGGAGGTGATCGCTCCGCGGCGCATGCCGACGCTCTACACCTTCCTCTTCACCTGGCTGGGGATCGTGCTGCTCGCCGGCATCCTGCGCGACCGCGCGGGCGTGCGCTGGGCGATGCGGATCGGTGGGCTGGCGCTGATGTGGCTGCCGCCGATGCTGCTGGTGACGGCGGCGCTGGTGCCGAGCGAGCAGGCGGAGCTGTTCCTCGTCGCGGGCGGCGCCTTCGCGCTCGCGCTCGCGACCGACCGCGTGCTGCCGTGGCCGCGCGGGCCGGCGCTGCCGACGATCGTGACGCTGCTCGTCTACACCGCCGACCTGGCAAACGACTCGCACTTCGTGATCCGCTCGCTGCTCGGCCCCAGCCCGCGCTCCGGCTCGCGCTTCTACGGGCTCGGCAACGAGCTGGAGATCGTGCTGACGATCGTGATGCTCGTGGCGGTCGCGGCGACGCTGCGGCGGCGCGAGCGCACGCGCGGAGGGGCAGTCGCGTTCGCGCTGGGCGGCGTCGCGCTCGCGGCGGTCGTCGGCTCCGGCCGGCTCGGCGCCGACGTCGGCGGCATCTTCACGATCGCCGGTGGGGCCGGGGTCGCGACGCTGCTGATGCTGCCGGGCGGCATCACGCGCCGGGCGATCGCGATTGCGGTGGCGGCGCCGGCTGCGGGCCTCGCCGCGCTCGCTGCGCTGGACCTCGCGACGGGCGGCAATGGCCATTTCTCCCGCAACGTCCTGCACGGCAGCGGGGGCGACCTGCTGAACACGTTCGAGCGCCGCTACGAGCTGGCCTGGAGCATCATCAGCCACGGCTTCGCGCCGCTGCTGACGATCCTGTGCCTGCTGGCGGTCGGCTATGCGCTGCGCCACCGCGGCCGCGTCTACGAGACGGTCGCCGACGACGGGGTCTGGCGGGCGTGCCTGGGCGGCGGGCTGGCGGCCTCGCTCGCCGGCTCGCTGTTCAACGACTCCGGGCCGGTGCTGCTGTTCATCGGCGTCGTCTCGCTCACGTTCCTGTCGAGCTATCTGCGCGCTGCGCCGGACCGGTCGGTCGGCGTGCCGCCACCACCGCCCGCCGACGGCCGTGAAGGCGCCGGCCGGCCCTCCGGCACGCTCGCCGCACCGGCTGCCGAGCCTCGCTCCACCGCCGCGAGCCCGTCGTGAGCACGCTCTTGCCCGTGACGATGCTCGCGCCCGCGAGCGTGCTGGTGCCGGTGCTCGCGATCTTCGGCGTCGAGATCTCCAGTCGGCTCGGCTACCTGCTGCCCGCGCTGATCGGGCTGGAGTCGATGGGGATCCCGTCCCCTGGCGAGACGGCGCTCGTGCTGGCGTGCGTGATGGCGAGCCAGGGGGACCTGAAGATCGAGCTGGTGATCGCGATCGCGGCGGCCTCGGCGATCGTCGGTGACAACATCGGCTACTGGATCGGCCGCAAAGGCGGGCGCAAGCTGCTGACGTCCCCGCGTGGCCCCTTCCACAAGCGCCGCATCGCGCTGATCGCCTATGGCGACCGCTTCTTCGCACGTCACGGCGCGAAGGCCGTCTTCCTCGGCCGCTGGATGGCGCTCGTGCGCGTCACCGCCGCCTGGATGGCCGGCATGAACCACATGCCGTTTCGCGTCTTCTTCTTCTGGAACGCGCTCGGCGGCATCACCTGGGCGATCACGGTCGGGCTCGTCGCCTACTGGGCCGGCGACGGCGCGGTGCACGTGATCGAGCGCTTCGGGATCGTCGCGGGCGTCGTGATCACGCTCGGGATCGTCGCGGCGGTCGTGTGGCTCCAGCGGCGCGAGCGGCGCGAGCTGGAAGAGGTCGCCGAGTAGCGATCAGGCGCCGGCGGTCTCGGCGCGCGCGATGGCGACGTGGGGCGCGATCCCGTTGCGCGTGAAGGCGACCCGTGCCGCCAGGCCAGCGACGACGGCGACAACGCCCCCCAGCGCCAGCGCCGTGGGCGGGTCGGCGGCGGTCGCGATCCAGCCCATCAGCGGCCCGCCGATCGGCGTGGAGCCGAGGAAGACGACCGAGAAGAGGGCCATCACGCGGCCGCGCATCACCGGCTCGACCGCCAGCTGCAGGGCGGAGTTCACGCTGGCGGCGAAGACGACCGAGGCGGCGCCGACGGGCACCAGCGCGGCCGCCGCCAGCGCCAGGCTCGGGCGCGCCGGCCAGCAGCATCACGAGCAGCCCGAAGGCGACCGCCGCCGACGCCAGCAGGGCGGGTCGCACGCCGCGGCGCGCGCCGTTCGCGACCGCTCCGGCGATCGCGCCGAGCCCCATCGCGGTCGTCAGCGCCGCGTACGCGCCCGCTCCGCCGCCGAAGGTGAAGTGAGCGAGCAGCGGCAGCAGCACAGGGAAGTTGAATGTGAAGGTGCTGACGACCGCCGCCAGCGCGAGCGGGATCCACAGCTCGGGGGTCGCACGCACGTAGCGCAGCCCGCTGCGCACCTGGCCGGGCTCGTGCGAGGCGCGCGGAGCGGGTCGCAGTGCGCTGCAGTCCATCCCGCGCAGCGCCACGATCATCGCCAGGAACGAGAGCGCGTTGAGTGCGAAGCAGAAGGCGATCCCGACCGTGGCGATCGCGATGCCCGCCAGCGCCGGACCGATCGTGCGCGCTGCGTTGACGAGCGCGCTGTTGAGGCTGACGGCGTTGACGAGCCGATCGCGGCCGACGAGCTCGACGAGGAACGCCTGCCGCGTCGGGTGGTCGATCGCGTTGAGCGCGCCGCGCACGAAGATGCACAGGAGCACCATCCACAGCGCGATCGCGCCGCCGAGCGTGAGCGCCAGCAGCGCGAGCGCCGGCAGCGCCATGCCCGCCTGGGTGGCGATCAGCAGCCGGCGCTTCGGCAGCCGGTCGGCCAGCAGCCCCGCCCAGGCGCCGCCGAGCAGCATCGGCGCGAACTGCAGGGCCGCCGCGAGGCCGACCGCGACGCCGCTGTGGGTCAGCTGCAGGACGAGCCACGTCTCGGCGATCGTCTGCATCCACGTGCCGCTGAGCGACACCATCTGGCCGCCGAAGTAGCGACGGAAGTTGGGGACCTCGCAGCGACGCCGTCGAGCGCCGCACCCCGTCTACGAGCGCGGGCCGCGCCCGCCATCCTCGAGCAGCCGCTCGAGGATCTCCGCCGCGCGCTCCAGCGTCGCCAGCTCGCTCGCGTCCAGCTCCCGCAGGCACTTGGTCAGGTACTGGTTCTTGCGCGAGCGGATGCCTTTCAGCAGCGTCCGGCCCGCCGGCGTGATCGCGACGTGGGAGCTGCGGCCGTCGGCTGGGTCGGGCGTGCGCGTCACCAGCCCCGCCTCCTCCAGCCGCGTCACGACGCGCGTCGCCGTCGGGCGCTGGATGCCCTCCGCGTCGGCGAGCGTGCTCGGCGTCAGCGGGCCCGCAGCGCTCGACGGTCGCCAGCGCCGCGGTGAGCGTCGGCGACGTCTCCGACCCCGTCGCGGCCGCCTGGCGCAGTCGGCGCGCCATGCGGACGATCGCCAGGCGCAGTCGCGCGGCGAGCTCGGGATCGGATGGCGAGGAGGAAGGACGTGGTGTGGAAGGGGAGATGGTTAGCACAGCTAGTTAGCGTTGCTAATCACTCTACCACAAGACGTGCCGGCCGGCCCAGGGGGGCGGGTCGGCCGGCGTGGGGGAGCTTGGCTCCGATGCTCTAAGAACGGTCGAGGTCGAGCGCGCAGGAGTTGATGCAGTAGCGCTGCCCGGTCGGGCCGGGGCCGTCGGGGAAGACGTGCCCCAGGTGGCCGCCGCAGCTCGCGCACAGCACCTCGGTGCGCTCCATGAAGAGGCTCTTGTCGCGCTCGGTCGCGACGGCGTCGTCGCCCATTGGCGCGGTGAAGCTCGGCCAACCGGTGCCGGAGTCGAACTTCGCCTGCGCGTCGAACAGCGGCTCGCCGCAGCCCGCGCAGCGATAGGTGCCGGGAGACTTCTCGTCCGCGTATTCGCCCGCGAAGGGCCGCTCGGTCGCCTTCTCGCGCAGCACCGCGTACTGCTCCGGCGTCAGCTCGGCACGCCACTCGGCGTCGCTCTTGGTCACCTTGCTCGCCATTCGTTGCACCAGCCCTTCTGAAGTGGACGTCTTCGAGAGTAGCGCTGGTCGCTGGGCGGTTCTTAAAGTCCTTACGGTCGTCGGGCGCCTGCGAGGCCTCCCGCATGCGCGTGAGCGCCGCCCGGATCAGCCGCGAGACCTGCATCTGCGAGACGCCGATGCGGTCGCCGATCTCGCGCTGCGTGAGGTCCTCCTCGAAGCGCAGCCGCAGGATCTCCCGCTCGCGGGCGGTCAGCACGCCGGTGAGCTGGCTGAGCGTCGCGCGCGCGTCGGCGCGGTCGAGGCCGTCGTCCAGCTCGCCGAACTGGTCGAGCATGGTGGCGGTGCCCTCGCCGTCGATGCGCGCGGGCGCGTCGAGCGAGACGGCGCGGTGGGCGCCGGCGACCTCGAGCGCCTCCAGCACCTCCTCGACCGAAAGACCGGTGGCGAACGCGAGCTCGGCCGGCGTCGGGGAGTGCCCGCCGTGCTCGGCGACGGCGCGGCTTACGCGCAGCGAGGCTTCCTTGAGGTCGCGCGGGACGCGCAGCGCCCAACCGCGATCGCGGAAGTGGCGGCGCAGTTCGCCGAGGATCGTCGGCACCGCGAACGTCGTGAACGCGACGCCGCGCGACGGGTCGAAGCGGTCGACCGCCTTCACGAGCCCCAGCGAGGCGACCTGCACGAGGTCGTCGAACGGCTCGCCGCTATCGCTGTAGCGCCGCGCGAGATGGCGCGCGAGCCCGAGATGGCGCTCGATCATCTGCTGGCGCGTCGCCGCCCGGTCCTGAGGGTAGGCTCGCGACCGACGATGGCTCGTGACCCCTTCCATGTGATCCTGGTCTCCGGACACCCTGCCACCTGCCTCCCGGCCCGCATCGCGTGGTACGCCGGGGGTCTGGGGCGTCTGTCTCAGTCCGGTGCCAACGGCCACCGGTGTCCGTTCGATCGTAGCGCCCCTCGCGGCCTCCCGCCTAGTCCGCGTCGTCGGTATTGCGTATGACCTCGAAGGGATTGCGCGTGCTCGTTGCCGACGAGGACGAGGCGGCGCTCCACCGGCTTGCCGCTCTGCTGCGCAACATCGATCACGAGGTCTCCGCCTACGCGATCGACGTCGCGGAGGTCGCCGACTGCATCGCCGACGAGGACCCGGACCTCTCGATCGTCGTGCTCCACCGCGACGACGACCACGCACTCGCTTTGATCGACCAGATCGGCTCCTACGCGACAGGGCCGGTGATCGCCCTGACGATCGAGGAGGACCCGGACTTCGTCGCCAAGGCGGCCGATCGCGGGATCGCCGCCCACACGACTCCTGATTCCGCCGCCGCCGTGCAGAGTGCGATCGAGCTCGCGCTGCGGCGCCATGCCGAGGTCGAGCGTCTCGAGGACAAGGTCGACCAGCTCGAAGGCGCGCTCACCCGACGCGCTGTCATCGAGCGCGCGAAGGGCATCTTGATGGAGCGCCACGAGCTTGACGATCTCGCCGCCTTCGACCTCCTGCGCACCTATGCCCGCGGCAATCGCCGCCGCGTGGTCGACGTGGCACGGGATGTGGCCGAGGGGCAGTTGGAGCTGGCGTAGAACGAGAAAGGGCCGCCCGAGGCGGCCCTTTCGGTCAGGCTGACGCTACGGGCGCGATCAACCGCAGCCCGTGTTGTTGCCGCAGCTCGAGCACGTGTAGCAGGAGCCGGTGCGCTGCATCATGCCGCCGCACTGGCTGCACGCCGGCCCGAGGTCGAGGCCGGTCATGCGCGCCGGGACGACGGGCGGGGTGTCGGTGAGCGCCGCCGTCGGCGCCTGCGAGCCGCCGTCGCCCGCGCCGGCCGTCGGCGTCGAGGGGCCGGCGGTGTCGCCGCCGACCGACATCGCGGTCTCCTGCGCCATCTTGCGGGCGCGCACGGCCGGGGTGAGGATCCCGAGGTCCTCCTGCACGTCCTCGTCGAGGAAGCGCGAGGCGAGCCAGCGCATGATGTAGTCGGGCAGCGACTTCGCGAACGGGATCTCCGTGTTCATCGTCATGCCCTCGGGCTCGAAGCGCATGTAGCTGAACTTGCGCACGAGCGTCTCGAGCGGCACGCCGTACTGGAGCGCGATCGAGATCGCCGTCGCGAACGAGTTCATCATGCCGCGCAGCGTCGAGCCCTCCTTGCCGATGTCGGTGAGGAAGATCTCGCCGACGCTGCCGTCCTCGTAGAGGCCGGCGGTGATGTAGCCCTCGTGGCCGCCGATCGAGAACTTGTGCGTGAGCGACTGGCGCTCGCGCGGCATGCGCCGGCGGGCCGGCTCCGGCTTCACCTTCGCCAGCGCCTCGGCGACAGCGGCGTCGATCGCCTCCTGCGGCGTCGCCGACACGTCCTTCTGCGCGTCGGTGCGCAGCGCCTGCGCCGTCTTGGAGCCGTCGCGGTAGATCGCGAGCGCCTTCACGCCCAGGCGCCAGGCCTGGATGTACGCGTCGGCGATGTCCTCGACGGTCGCGGTCTGCGGCAGGTTGACCGTCTTCGAGATCGCGCCCGAGATGAACGGCTGCACTGCGCCCATCATCTTGATGTGGCCCATGTGCGAGATCGCGCGCTCGCCGACCGCCACGTCGAACACCGGCAGGTGCTCGTCGCTGAGGCCCGGGGCCCCGACGATCGTGTTGTGCTCGTTGATGTGCGCCTCGATCTGCTCGATCTGCTCGTCGGAGTAGCCGAGCGTCTGCAGCGCGAGCGGGACCGTGCGGTTGACGATCGTCATCTGACCGCCGCCGACGAGCTCCTTGAACTTCACGAGCGAGAAGTCCGGCTCGACGCCGGTCGTGTCGCAATCCATCAGGAACGAGATCGTGCCGGTCGGCGCGAGGACAGTCGCCTGCGCGTTGCGGTAGCCGTGCTCGTCGCCGAGCGCGACGGCGTCGTCCCAGGAGCGCCGCGCGGCGGCAAGCAGCTCCGGGTCCTCGCACGTCGTGTCCGGGATCGCGTAGGAGGCGTCGCGGTGCATCCGCATGACGGCGTTGTGCGGCTCGCGGTTCTCCTCGTAGCGTTCGTACGGGCCGACCGCCGCGGCGGCCTCCGCCGAGCGCCGGTAGGCGCGGCCGGTCATCAGCGCGGTGATCGCCGCCGCCGTGCCGCGACCCGCGTCGGAGTCGTACGGCATGCCGTTGCTCATCAAGAAGGCGCCGAGGTTCGCGTAGCCGAGGCCGAGCTGGCGGAACGCGTTCGCGTTGATCGCGATGCCCTCGGTCGGGTAGCTGGAGGCGCCGACGACGATCTCCTGCGCAAGGAACACGATGTCGATCGCGTGCTCGTAGGAGGCGACATCGAAGGTCCCATCGGGGCGGCGGAACTTCATCAGGTTCAGCGACGCCAGATTGCAGGCGGAGTCGTCGACGTGCATGTACTCCGAGCACGGGTTCGACGCGTTGATGCGGCCCGAGTTCGGGCTCGTGTGCCACTGGTTGATCGTCGTGTCGTACTGGACGCCCGGGTCGGCGCAGCGCCACGCGGCCTCGGCGATCTCGCGCATCAGCTCGCGCGCGTCGAGCGTGCGCAGCGCGGAGCCATCCTTGCGCGCGATCAGGTCCCACTCTGCCCCATTCTCGACCGCGTGCATGAACTTGTCGGAGACGCGCACCGAGTTGTTGGCGTTCTGGTACTGGATCGAGGTGAAACCGTCGCCGTCGATCGACATGTCGAACCCGGCGTCACGCAGCGCGGCGGCCTTGTCCTCCTCCTTGGCCTTACACCAGATGAATTCCTGGATGTCCGGGTGGTCGACGTCGAGCACGACCATCTTGGCGGCGCGACGGGTCTTGCCGCCGGACTTGATCGTGCCGGCCCACGAGTCGGCACCGCGCATGAAGGAGACGGGGCCCGAGGCGGTACCGCCCTTGGCGAGCGTCTCAGTCGAGCCGCGGATGTTCGAGAGGTTGATGCCGGAGCCGGAGCCGCCGCGGAAGATCATCCCCTCCTTCGTGTTCCACGAGAGGATCGACTCCATCGTGTCCTCGACGGAGAGGATGAAGCAGGCGGAGCACTGCGGCTGCTCCTCGAAGCCGACGTTGAACCAGACGGGCGAGTTGAACGCCGCGACCTGGTGGAGCAGGATGTGCGTCAGCTCGGCCTCGAACGTATCGCCGTCCTCGGCGCTCGCGAAGTAGCCGCGCTGACGGCCCCAGTCGGCGATCGTGCCGGCGACGCGGCCGATCATCTGCTTGACGGAGCGCTCGCGCGCGGGCGAGTCGAGCTGGCCGCGGAAGTACTTCTGGGCGACGATGTTCGTCGCGTTCTGCGACCACGCCTTCGGGAACTCGACGTCGATCTGCTCGAAGGAGACCTTGCCGCCGTGGCCGATCCGGGCGTCTCGCAGCTCCCATTCCACGCTGTCGAATGGATGCACGTCCGGACTGGTGAAGTACCGGCGCATCCGCAGCGCCTCACCGGCGCGCGCATCGATCGTGAGAGGGGTCTGCGAGTTCTCCATGCCTGCCTGCTCCTTCGTTCTTCCCGCTATTTCGACGTCTTTTCCGCACCTCTGACCGGCCTCAGGGGGTAACAGCGGATCATCTAAGAGGCGTCGGACGGAAAGCTTGCGAGGATCCTCGTCGCGTGGTCTCGTTCTACCGTAGCGGCCGGCCGGCGCGGCACGCGGGGTACGATCGCAATGTGCGGAGAACGCTTGTGCTCCTGACCCTCGCGCTGCTGCTGGTGCCGGCGGCGCTCGCGCGTGCCGACGCCGCCTACGAACGGGTCGCGGCCGCCTATGCCGAGGCCGGCGGCCACCTCGACCCGTGTGCCTTCACGCAGGCGCAGCTGCAGGCAGGGCTCGACGGCATTCCGGAGCAGATCAAGGATGTCGTCCCCGACCTGCGCAAGGCGATCCAGGACGGGATAGCCGCGCACGCGCGCGGCGAGTGCGAAGGCCGCGAACCGGGGACGACGACGAACCCGGACACGTCCGTCGGCAGCGGCGCCGTCCCGCCAGTCACGACGACGCCGGTGACGCCCACCGCGCCGGCGACCGGGAGCGGCACGGAACCGGCGCAGACAGCGCCCCCAGCCGGTGCGCCGGCCACGACGACCACACCTGCGCCGAGCGAGTCGGCTCCGCCCGCCGCCGCTCAGCCCGCGGGCCCTCGCACCGACGACCGCGACGCGCTCGTCATCGCGCTGGTGGTGCTCGGCGCGCTGCTGCTGCTCGTGCTCGCGATCTGGGGCTGGGCGCGCCTGCGCGGCTGGGATCCCTCATGGGCGACGCGGGCCCGGCACGCCTGGGGCGAGGCCGGCTTCCGCACGACGACGACCTGGTCGGAGTTCACCGACTGGCTGCGGCTCGGGCGCTGAGCCTGAGCCGTCTGATTTACTGCGGCGCGTGAAGCTCCTCGTCACCGGCGGCGCCGGCTACATCGGCTCGATCGTCGCGCAGCAGCTGCTGGCGGCCGGCCACGAGGTTGTCGTGCTCGACAACCTCTGCCGCGGCCACCGCGAGGCCGTCCCGGCCGACGCACGCCTGCTGGAGGTCGACCTGGTCGACCGCGACGGCGTGCGCGAGGCGGTCGCCGAGGGCTTCGACGGCGCGCTGCACTTCGCCGCCTTCGCGCTCGTCTCGGAGTCGGTCGCGCAGCCCGAGCTGTACTACCGCAACAACGTCGTCGGCTCGCTCAACCTGCTCGACGCGCTGCGTGCGGCGGACGTCAAGCGGCTCGTCTTCTCCTCCACCTGCGCCGTCTACGGCGAGCCCGAGGTCGTGCCGATGGACGAGTCCACGCCGACGCGGCCGGTCAACTCCTACGGCTCCTCCAAGCTTGCCGTCGACGGGATGATCGGCGACGAGTGCCGTGCCCACGAGCTGGGCGCTGTGAGCTTGCGCTACTTCAACGTGGCGGGCGCGAGCGGCTGCCTCGGCGAGGACCACGAGCCCGAGACGCACCTGATCCCGAACGTGCTGCGCGCCGCGCAGGGGATCAACGAAGCGGTGCACATCTTCGGCACCGATTACCCGACGCCCGACGGCACCGCCGTGCGCGACTACATCCACATCGAGGATCTCGCGCAGGCGCATCTGCTCGCGCTCGCCGGCGCGCGCGCCGGCGAGCACCGCATCTTCAACCTCGGCAACGGCAACGGCTTCTCCGTGCGCGAGGTGATCGACGCCGCGCGCGAGGTGACCGGCCACGAGATCCCGGTGATCGAGTCCCCCGCCGCCCCGGCGACCCGCCGATGCTCGTCGCCGCCAGCGCGAAGATCCGCGCCGAGCTCGGCTGGGAGCCGCGTAAGCCGGAGCTGACCGAGATGGTCGCCGACGCGTGGGCGTTTGCGCAGGAGCGCCCGCACGGGTACGCCGGCGCCGCGGTCCACGGCTCCTGAGCGCGGGGCCGTTCGGCCGCACCGGCGCACGCGCCCGTCCGTTCGGGTAAGAATCTTCACGTTCGGCGGCCGTGTGCCCCTCTCCCTCCGCAGGATGCGGTGGGCAGTGGCGCGGCGGGTCGCCAGGGGGATACACCCCGTCACACGTGACTACTGCTCGGGGAGAGGAGCGAAGTCGTGGCTGCAGCAAGGTGGGCGGCGCTTGCCGTCGCAAGCACGATCGCCGTTGGCGTCGTGGCATGCGGAGGCGGCGAGGACAAGCCCAGCGGGACGAACATCGCCGCCGTGACGCCGGGGGCGCGGGATGAAGCCGACTGGTCGAGAATGACGAGCGACGCGGTCAATACGGCGGCGAGGAAGCTCCACGTCAGAGCGCAGGTCGCGGAAGGCTCGGCCGAAGCTCCGGTCAAGCCGGTGCTGAGACGGCTGGCGAGAAACGCCCAGCTGGTGTTCGCGCCGTACCACGAGGATCGCGATGCGGCCGTGCAGGTCGCCACCAGCACGGAGGTGCCGGCGCTCGTATGGGGCGACCCGAAGGCGATGAGACCAGGGCTTGTCGGCGACGTTGAGGTCGACCTCGCTCCGGGCGCCTACCAGGCGGGCGCGCTCGCCGTCCACGCGGCGCGCGAAAGAAGCGTCGCGATAGTGCTGTGTGATGACGGCAGCTCCGGCTGGGCTATGCCGGAGCGCTTTCGCATAGCCGCCGCGTATGTCGCCGGAGCGAGAGCGGCCGAGCCGAAGGCGCGCGCCGGGTACGTGATAGCCGGCTCCGACGAAGCGGGCGCGAAGCAGGCGACGGTCGAACTCGGCAAAAGAAAGTTCCAGATGATCATGTCGATCTGCGGGCCGGCAGGGTCGACCGGTGTGATCAAGGGGATCGAGCAGCTCGGCAAGGATCCGGTGACGGGAGAGAGCCAGTTCGTCGGGCTGATCGGCGACAAGGGCACGCTGAACAGAGAAAACGTCGTGCTGACCTCGGTGCTCGTCAACCCGGCGGTTGCGATCCAGCAGGCGGTCCGCGACATCAGAGCCGGCACGTTCGGCAAGCGTGCCTACACGTTGACGCTTGAGAACAGAGGACTCACGCTGCTGGCGACCGGGCGCACGCCCGGCGACGCGGTTGAGTTCGCGGAAAAGATGGAGCCGCCCGCGGATCTGCCAGAGCCGACGAACGAAGTCGAGCTCGACAAGGTGATCGCCGAATAGGCGGGATGCCTGCGGGCTACGCCGACGTGCGCCGCGCCTCGCGCGCGGCGCTGTCGGCGGCGCCGCCCGCGCCCACCGGGGCGCTCGTCGCCGCCGCGCCGTCGCGCTCGATCTCGGCGAGCAACTGCTCTTCGACCTCGCGCACGTCGCGTCGGCCGATGCGGTCGATCAGCGGGGCCAGTGGTCCGCGCAGCAGGACCATCCAGCGCACCCAGCCCGGCACGACCACGCGCCGCGCGCGCCGCGCGACACCCTCGGCGACCGCGTCCGCGACGTCCGACACCGGGTAGGTCTTGCTGATCGGGCCGCCGGCCTTCTGCCGCATCTCGCCGATCGCGCCGCGCTCGTCCGCGCCGCGCACCATGTCGGTGTCGATCCAGGAGAAGTACGCCACGCCGACGTCGACGCCGAGCGGCGCGACCTCCGTGCGCAGCGAGTCAGCGAACGCCTCGACGCCAGCTTTGCTGGCGCAGTAGGCGGACATGAACGGCGCGTGTGCGAGCGCCGCGACGGAGGCGACCTGCAGCACGTAGCCGCGGCGCTCGATCACGTGTGGCAGGGCGGCGCGGACGGTCCGCCAGCTGCCGAGCAGGTTGACCTCGACGACGCGCTCCCACGCGTCCGGGTCGATTGCGCGAACCGAGCCGCCGGTTGCGATGCCGGCGTTGACGATCACGACGTCGATGCCTCCGAAGCGCTCGGCGGCCGCGTCGACGGCGGCCTTGATCCCGTCGGTGTCGGTGACGTCGGCCTCGAACCAGGCCGCGTCGGGTCCGCAGTCGGCCGCGACCTTCGCGAGCTCGACGGGCTCGAGGCCTACCAGCGCGAGCTTTGCGCCGCGGGCGGCGAGCTGGCGGGCCGCGGCGGCGCCGATGCCGCGTGCGGCGCCGGTGACGAGGACGACCTGGCCGGTGAGGGAGCGGGAGCGTGCGGTGCGTGCCATGAAGAGGACGCTACCCGGGCAGCAGGTCTTCGAGCGCCGTCAGTGCGGCAGCGAGGACTGTTGGCGCCGCCGCGCTCGCGTCGAGCGTACGGATCCGCTCAGGCTCGGTGGCGGCGAGCGTGGCGTAGCCAGCGGCAATTGCGGCGAAGAAGGCGTCGGCCTCCTGCTCGAGCCGGTCCGGGGCCTCGCCGCGACCGTCTTGGCGCGCGCGGCCGAGTGCCGGGTCGAGCGCCAGCAGCAGCGTGCGGTCGGGCGTGAGGCCGCCGGTCGCGAACGCGTTGATCGCGCGGATTGCCTCGACGCCGAGCGCGCGGCCCGCGCCTTGGTAGGCGAGCGAGGAGTCGACGAAGCGGTCGAGCAGGATCCACTCCCCGCGCTCGAGCGCCGGAGCGAGCGCCTCCTCGACGAGCTGCGCGCGCGCCGCCGCGTACAACAGCGCCTCGGCGCGCGCCCCGACGCGCAGCTCCGGGTCCTTCACGAGCGTGCGGATGCGCTCGGCGGCAGTCACGCCGCCCGGCTCGCGCAGCAGCGTCACCGCGACGCCGCGCTCGCACAGCGCGTCCGCGAGGCCGGCCGCGAGCGTCGTCTTGCCGGCGCCGTCGAGGCCCTCGATCGTGATCAGGCGGCCGTGTGCCACGGCGGCGACCTTAGCGCCCGGTGCGTGCGACCGTCCTGTCCTGTGGTCGTATCACGACCATGAAACAGGACGGTCGCGCGGCCATCCCGCGCGCCGACGACACCGATACGCTCGCGGGGATGCCCGACCTCCCCGGCACCGAGCACCATCCGCATGCCCGCGCGACGCTCGGGGCGGCGCTGCCGCCGGTCGGATCCCCCTCGCACGCGTACCTCTTCCACGGGCCCGCCGGCAGCGGCAAGCGCACGGCCGCGCGGGCGTTCGCGTGCGCGCTGCTGACCGAGGGCGTTGAGAACCCGCACTCGGTGCGCGAGCGCGTCGAGCACGGCACGCACCCGGACCTCGTTTGGATCGCGCCGAGCGGGGCGCACGAGATGCTCGTCGGCGACGTCGAGGAGCGGGTCGTCGCGGCCGCCTCGCTGACGCCGTTCGAGGCCGCACGCCGCGTGTTCGTGCTGGAGCGCGCCGACACGCTGATCGACCAGGCGGCGAACAAGCTGCTGAAGACGCTGGAGGAGCCGGCGCCGTTCGTGCACCTGATCCTGTTGACGGACCGCCTCGGCGAGGTGCTGCCGACGATCCGCTCGCGCTGCCAGCTCGTGCGCTTCGACGCGCTCGACGCCGCGCAGCTCGCGGCACGTCTGGACCGCCACGGCGTGCCGCCCGCGCAGGCGGCCGCCTGCGCACGGCTCGGGCTTGGCGACGGCGAGCGGGCGCTGGAGCTGGCGCTCGGCGACGGCCCCGCGCTGCGCGCCGGCGGGGAGGCGCTCGCGCGCACGGCGCTGGCGGGCACGGTCGGGACCTCGGCGCCCTGGCGCGAGCTGCTCGCGGTCCGCAAGCTGCGCGGCGACGCGGCCGCGGCCGCGCTGGAGGAGCGGCTGGCAGAGGACCTCGAGTACGCCGCCAAGCGCGACAAGAAGCGGACCGAGACCGAATACGCGGAGCGGATTCGCCGCACGCGCCGGCGCGTCGAGACGGGCGCGCTGGACCTCGGCCTGCAGCTCACCTCGCTGTGGTTTCGCGACCTGGCCTGCCTCGTCTGGGAGGCCGGCGAGCTCGTCCATCACGCCGATCGCGCCGACGCGCTCGCGCAGGACGCCGCGGGCCGCGACCCGCAGCGGCTGCTCGCGGCGGTCGAGCTGGTCGAGGGGACGCGCCGCCGCCTGCGCAGCAACGTCACGGAGGAGCTGGCGCTGGAGACGCTCGCCTACCGGCTCGAGGCGCTGCTCGCGGGCTGAGGCCGCGTGGCTGCGGCTACTCGCCCGGCCAGCGTCCGGTGCGGTCGAACTGCTCGCGCGCTCGCTCCTCCTCGTCGCGCTCGTGGTTGCTCACGATGCTCACGCGGAAGAGCACGTTGATCAGCAGCACCATGAACGCGGAGCCGATCAGCACCACACCGAGCCCCGCGCCGCTGCCGCCGATCACGAGCGCGACGATGCCCGCCGCCGCGATCAGGGCGGGGATGCCGTACCGCACCGTTCCGAGGCCGAGCTGTCGCACGCGGTCGATGCTAGTCGTGCGCTGCCCGGAACGACTTGATACAAATAGGCGCAGAGTGTCACAGCGCGCTGTAGAGGACGATGCCCTGCTGGACGCCGCGCACGCGAGCGTGCTGGCCGTCGGCGTGCGTCGCACGACGATGACGGACGTCGCGCGGCGCGCGGAGGTCAGCCGCATGACGCTCTATCGCCGCCACCCGGACGTGACCTCGCTGATGCAGGCGCTGATGACGCGCGAGTTCTCCGCGATCCTCGAGCAGGTCGAGCTCGATGTCGCGGAGCTTTCAACCGCTCGCGAGCGGCTCGTCGCCGCCGCCGTCGAGGGCGTCGACCGGCTCACGCGCCACCCGCTCTTCCTGCGCATTGTGGACGTCGACCCAGAGCTGCTGCTGCCGTACATGACGCAGCGGCTCGGCGCCTTCCAGCGGCTGGTCGTCGGCATGTTGGAGCGGCGCGTGACGGAGGGCGTCGCCGACGGCTCGGTCACGGCCGACGATCCCGCCGCGGTCGCGCGCACGATCGAGCTGGCGCTGCGCGGCTTCGCGCTGCACGCACGGGCCGAGGGGGCCGAGGAGGCGCGCACCGCCGAGCTCGCGGAGCTGCGTCGCATGCTGGACCGCTACCTGTCGCCGGAGGCCTCGTGACCGCACCGGACGAGAACAGCGCTCCCGCCCCGCGGATGCGCTGGTGGGGCTGGGGCGAGGACGGCCACGACGAGCCGCTGTCGGCCGGTGCGCAGGCGCTGCTCTCCGGCGAGCTGGGATCGCTGCCGTCGCATCGCCACCCTGTCGAGCTGGAGGACGTCCGCCTGCCCGAGGGTGCGCTGTCGTCGCGCGCCCGGGAGCGGTTGGCGGCGATCGTCGGCGCTGAGCACCTGCGCGAGGACCGCCTCACGCGTGTCGCGCACGCCGCCGGCCGCGGCTACCACGACCTCGTGCGCCTGCGCGCTGGCGACGCGAGCGGCGCGCCCGACGCGGTCGCCTTCCCCAGCAGCGCCGGCGAGGTCGCCGAGCTGCTGCGCACGTGTGTGGAGGAGGAGATCGCGGTCGTCCCGTTCGGTGGCGGCACGAGCGTCGTCGGCGGCGTCGAGGCGCTGCGCGGCCGCTTTGCCTCCGTCGTCACGATCGACCTGATGCGGCTCGACCGCCTGCTCGCGGTCGACCCCGTCTCGCTGACGGCGACGGTCCAGCCGGGCGTCCTCGGTCCCGCGCTGGAGGAGGCGCTCGCCGAGCATGCGCTGACGCTTGGCCACTTCCCGCAGTCGTTCGAGTTCAGCACCGTCGGCGGCTGGGTTGCGACCCGCTCCTCCGGCCAGGCGTCGACCGGCTACGGGCGCATCGACGCGCTCGTGCTGGGGCTGCGCGTCGCGACGCCCGCGGGGGAGGTCGTGACGCTCACGACGCCCGCCTCCGCCGCCGGCCCGAGCCTGCGCGAGCTGCTGGTCGGCTCCGAGGGCGCGCTCGGCGTGATCGTCGAGATCACCCTGCGAGTGCGGCCGCGGCCGACCGTGCGCCGCTACGAGGCGTTCTCGCTGCCACACTTCGCGGCCGGTGTCGACGCCTTCCGGGAGCTGGTGCAGGCGGGCGCGGCGCCCGACGTCGCGCGGCTCTCAGACGAGTCCGAGACGCGCGTGTCGCTCGCGATGTCGGGCGGGCCCGCGATCGTGACGAGCGCGCTGCGGACGTATCTGCGGGCGCGCGGGCAGGGTGGCGGCTGTCTCGTGATCGCCGGCTGGGCCGGGACCGAGGAGTCAGAGCTGCGGCGCCGCCGCGCGGCCGCCGCGCGGGTGCTGCGGGCGTGCGGTGCGGTCGCGCTCGGCACGCCGGTCGGCTCCGCCTGGGAGCACGGCCGCTTCAACGCGCCCTACCTGCGCGACGAGCTGCTCGCCCACGGCGTCTTCGTCGAGACGCTCGAGACGGCAACCACCTGGGACAAGCTGATCCCGCTCCACGACGCGGTCGTCGCCGCAATCGACCGCGCGCTGCGCGGCCGCGGCACGCCGCCCGTCGTGATGGCGCACGTCTCACACGTCTACCGTGCCGGCGCCTCGCTCTACTTCACGCTCGTCGCGCGCCAGCACGAGGGCGCCGAGCTGGAGCAGTGGCACGCCGCCAAGGCGGCCGCCAGCGACGCGATCGTCGCGGTCGGCGGCACGATCACCCACCACCACGCGATCGGCCGCGACCACGGCCCGTGGCTCTCGGCCGAGGTCGGCGAGCTGGGCGTTGCGCTGCTGCGCTCCGCGAAGGCGACGCTCGACCCGAGGGGGATCATGAACCCGGGGAAGTTGTTGGATGGGGCGCCGCTGCCGGGCAGCGCGTCCGGCGGGGCGTGAGGCCCCGGGATCGGTTGCGACTGTCCTGCCTGGCGGTCGTGCTGCGACCGTAGGGCAGGACGGTCGAGCGGCGGGCTCAGACGGCCGCGTCGAGCACGTCGCCCAGCGCCTCGCGCGCCGCGTCCATCGCGGCCGCCCGCCACGCCGGCACGAGCCCGAGCCGCGTGCGGCGGTCGAGCAGGTCCTCGGGCGTCAGCGCCAGCTCGTGCGCGACCGCGAAGCGCAGCTCTGCACGGGAGACCGGGACGTCGGGGGCGATCGGCGCGAGGTCGCGTTCCTGCTCCGCGAGCGCCGCGACGCTCGCCGCCTCCACGCCGTAGCGGTGCACGAGCCGCGCCGGCAGGGCGTAGGCCGCGAGCGTCGGTCCGCCTGCCGGCG
The DNA here is from genome assembly GCA_963774115.1 of uncultured Actinomycetes bacterium. Lineage (GTDB taxonomy): Bacteria > Actinomycetota > Thermoleophilia > Solirubrobacterales > Solirubrobacteraceae > Conexibacter. The sequence goes on from CAVZDN010000003.1 coordinate 567,636, forward strand.
GCGTCGCGCTCGCGTCGGCGCCGACGAGCGGCAAGAGATGGGTGGCGCACGCGCCGGCGCGCACGCCCGGTCGCTCTACCAACCGGTCGACGGCGTCCTGCGCCATCCGCCGCGCCGTCGTCAGCTTGCCGCCGACGATCGTCAGCACGCCGTCCTGCTCGACGACGGTGTGGCGCCGCGAGAGGTCAGCGGTGGCGGCGTCGCCGTCGGCCAGCAGGGGGCGGAAGCCGGCATAGCGGCCGACGACGTCCGCGGCCGTCAACGGCGTCTCCAGCACGCGGCTGATCGATTCGAGCAGGAAGGCCTCTTCGCCGGCGTCGACGGTCGGCTCGTCGGGGATCGGGCCGTCGAACGGCGCGTCGGTGATGCCGATCACGACGAGGTCGTCGGGGCGCGGCACGGCGAAGACGTAGTGGGAGCCGCCGTCGCCCTTCACGGGGACCGTGAACGCTGCGCGAGGGGAGCCCAGCCGCTCCGCTCCGACCAGCAGATGCGAGCCCTTGCTCGGCCGCAGCTCGACGCCGCCGCTCAGCTCGCCCGCCCACACGCCGGCAGCGTTGACCACGTGGCGTGCGCGCAGCTCGAAGCGCTCGCCGGTCCGCTCGTCGCGGATTGCGGCGCCCTCGGCGGTGAGCCCGGAGGCGCTTGCGTAGGTGAGGATGCGGGCGCCATACGACGCGGCGGTGCGCGCGACGGCGAGGACCAGCCGCGCGTCGTCCTCGATCTGCCCGTCCCAGTGCAGCAGGGCGCCGCGCAGCCCGCGGTCGCTCAGCTCCGGCACGAGCCGGCGGGTCTCCTCCGCGCTAATCCGCCGCGCCGGCGGCAGCCGCCGGCGGCTCGTGCCGGCGCCTGCGCGCAGCCGGTCGCCGAGGCGCAGCCCGGCCTCGATCTTCACGCCGCCCGCGCGCCCCAGCTCCCGGCCGAGCGGGAACAGCATCGGCAGTGCGTGCACGAGGTGCGGCGCGCTGACGTCCATCAGGATCCCGCGCTCGCGCGCCGACTCCCACGCCAGCCCCACCTCGCCCTGCGCGAGGTAGCGCAGCCCGCCATGGGCCAGCTTCGAGCTCCAACGGCTCGTGCCGTTCGCCAGGTCCGCGCGCTCCACGAGCGCGACGCTCAGCCCCCGGCTCGCCGCGTCGAGCGCGACCCACGCCCCCGTGATCCCACCACCGACCACGAGCAGGTCGACGGCCTCGCCGCCCGCCAGCGCCTGCAGCTCCGCCTCCCGCCGCGCCGCGTTGAGCGATGCCGACCTACCCGGTCGCGGCACATCCCGAAGTGACATCATGCGGCCAACTGTAACAGCGCCCACCCGCCCGACTGCCGGTCCCCGACCGCAGGCATGGCCTCCCAGCCCGTCGGCTACGATGTCCGCCCTCGGCGGAGCCCCACGGTCCCGCCAAGCCCCCGCCGACGTAGCTCAGCTGGTAGAGCACTTCACTCGTAATGAAGGGGTCCCCGGTTCGAGTCCGGGCGTCGGCTCTCGAAGGGGAAAGCGCCGGAACCGCGGGGCCTCGGCCCGGCCACCCGCCGCGGCGCTCAGCGCGCCGCAGCGGCTCGGATCCGCTCCTCGTCGACCTGCGACGCCCAGCCCGGGCGCCGTCGGGACGGTAGCGACCGCATGCTCGATCTCAAGGCCCTCGACGTACAGATCGGACAGCAGCTCCGGGCCGTTCAGCTCGGCGGGCAGGGCGAGCTCGAGCTGGCTGAACAGGTGCAGCGCCGCGGCAAACCCGACGCCGCAGTCGGTCAGCCCGCTCGCAAGCAGCTCGAGTCCGTTCGCGCGCGCGAACTGCGCCGTCTTCAGGGCGTTGCGGATGCCGCCCGACTTGCAGACCTTCACGACCAGCAGATCGGCGGCGTCGAGCTGCACCGCGCGAGCGAGGTCCGCAGCGCTGAAGCAACCCTCGTCGATCGCGAGCGGCAGGCCGATCGTCCCGCGCAGGCGGCGCATCGCGAGCGTGTCCGTGCTAGGCACAGGCTGCTCGACGCAATGAAGCCCGGGGACGTCGCGAACCGCGTGGAGCAGGTGCCCCAGCGCGCTCGGGCGGTAGGACTGGTTGGCGTCGAGCCAGATCGGCTTCCCGCCGGCGACCTCCGCGACCGCCTCGACGGCGGCCGCGTCGGCTGCCAGGTCGCCGCCGATCTTCAGCTTGTACGCGGTGTAGTCCGAGGACTCCAGCACGCGCGCACGAACGGCCTCTGGAGAGTCGACGCCGATCGCCGAGCAAAGCGGGAGCTCGATCGCGGACCTTGCCGCCGAGCAGTGCGTGTACCGGCAGGCCTGCGAGCTTGCCCGCAGCGTCGTGCATCGCGATGTCGACCGCCGCACGGGCGAAGGGGAAGCCGTTCGAGACCGTCGGGCTCAGGCGGCGATCTGCGGCGGCGGTGGAACATCGCGATGTCGAACGGCGTGAGCTCGAGCAGGATCGGGGTCAGCTCCTGCTCGATCACGACCGCGATCGTCTCGGCGGTCTCGTGGGCCCAGCTCGGCAGGGCACGTTGCTCGCCCCATCCGACGACGCCGTCCTCGGTCGTGAGCTTGACGAACACGACGCGTGCCTGGTCCTGAGTCGGGCGTGCCCGACCGCGCCGCTGCCGAGCACGAAGCGCTTCGCGAAGGGCACGGTCGACGCGGGAGGACCTCGATCGAGCAGATGCGGGACACGACGAGCGGCGCTCAGGCGCGCGATCGACCAGGTGGCCGGGTCGACGAAGCTCGGCCCGCGGATGCCTCGCTCGAGCCAGTCGATCGCGTCGCGCATCACATAGCCGGAGAGCGCCAGGTGCCCCTCGACGGTGTCGCCGGCGATGTGCGGCGTGCGCAGCAGGTTCGGGGCCGCCCGCACGTCGGCGCCGAAGGCCGGCGGCTCGGGGTCGAAGACGTCGAGCGCGGCGTGGAGCCGGCCGGCGACGCACGTGGTCGAGCAGTGCCGTCTGGTCGACGGCCGGCCCTCGCGAGGAGTTCGACGACGATCGCGCCGTCGGGCATCGCCTCGATCAGCTCGCGCGTGACCAGGCCGCGCGTCGCCGGCACGGTCGGGCACGTGGATCGAGACGAACGGCGCTGCCGAGCGCCTCCTCCAGCGTCGCGCTGCGGACGCCGAGCGCCGCCGCTCGCTCGTCGTCGAGGTACGGGTCGTAGACGAGGACGTCGCAGCCGAACGGTCGCAGCAGCGCGATCAAGGCGCGCGCGGTCGCGCTCGCGCCGAGGATCCCGACCGGCCGATCGGTCAGCTCGTGACCGCGGAAGCGCTCCTGGTTCCACGCGCCGGACCGCATCGCCCCGTCGAACTGCGGGAGGCGCCGCGCGAGCGTGAGCATGGCGGCAAGGCAGTACTCGCCGACCGACCAGGCGATCCGTCCGGCGGCGGAGAAGACGGCGACGCCCTCCTCGAAGATGGCCGGGTCGATCAGCCGCTTCACGGAGCCCGCCGCGTGGGCGACGACCGATGGACCGTCGCCGCCCTCCCAGATCCCCCTGTCCAGGTGCGGCGTGCCCCAGCTCGTGAGCACGACGTCGCTGCCGGCGACGAGATCGGCGAGCGTGTCGAGGTCGAGCTGTGTCTCGGCCCAGGTCACGTCGAAGCGCTCGGTGATGAGGCGCCGGGTGGCTGCGTCGCAGACGTCTGCGGCACGCTCCGGCGTCATGGCAACGACGAGCTTGGGCACGGGCGCTGATGGTAGGCTCGCTTCTCATGCTTAAGCAAGCCAATATCAACATAGAATGATGTCGAAATCCGCATGAATCCGTCCCTCGGTCAGCTTCGGGGCTTCGTCGCCGTCGCCGAGGAGCAGCACTTCGGTCGGGCCGCGCAGCGGCTCAACCTGACGCAGCCGCCGTTGAGCCGTCAGGTCCAGGCGCTGGAGGCCGAGCTGGGCGTGAACCTGTTCGATCGCGTCGGTCGGGGCGTGCGCCTGACGCCCGCCGGCGAGGTCTTCCTGACGCACTGTCGCCGGGTGCTCGCGCTGCTCGACGCTGCGCCCGACGCCGTCCGTCGCGCCGCCGCCGGCGAGAGCGGCACGCTGCGCCTCGCCTTCACGGTCATCGGCGCCTACGCGGCGCTCGGCGAGCTGCTGGCGACCGTGAGGGAGCGGGTCCCGGGGGTGGCGGTCGAGCTGACCGAGGAGGTCTCCGAGGCTCAGTTCGAGGCGCTGGCACACCTTGAGCTGGACCTCGGCCTCGTGCGTCCACCGATCCCGGACGGGCTCGGCTCGGTGCTCCTTCACTCGGAGAATCTCGTGCTGGCCGTTCCGAGCGGGCACGAGCTCGCCACCACCGACCGACCCGTCGCGCTCGCCGACGTCGCCGACGACTACATCGGCTACAGCCCCGAGGGATCGCGCTACCTGCACGACATCTGCGCGGCGATGATCGGCATGGACCGCTACGTCGTCAGCCAGCTCGCGTCGCAGGTGCCGACGATGCTCGCGCTCGTGCGCGCCGGTCTCGGCTACGCGCTCGTGCCGCGCTCGATCACCGCGATGGGCGTCGAGGGCGTGCGCTACCTCGAGCTCGCCTCCGTCGACGCGCGCTCCGTCACGCTGCACGCGTGCTGGAGCCCGGACAACCCCAACCCCGCGCTGCAACGCCTCGTCGCCTCGTTGCGCACCGAGCCGTTCCTCGGCCGATGAGCTACCGCTGGTCTGCCTTCACGAAGCCTTGGAAGACGCTGCCCGGCGACGAAGTCGGCCGTGTGGTGGCGGGACTCGGCTTCGACGGTGCCGAGGTCCCCGTCCGCGAGGGCGCGTTCGTCGACCCCGTCAACGCGGAGCGGGCGCTGCCCGAGTTCGCCGAACGGCTGCGCGGGCATGGCGTGGAGCCGACCAGCGTCGCCTCCGAGCTCGACGAGCCGATCTTCGCGGCGTGCGCCGCGGCGAGCGTGCCGCTGATTCGCGTCGTGCCGGAGCTCGGGCCGGACGGCTACGCGGCCTCGGTCCGGCGCGCGCGCGAGCTGCTCGAGGCGGTCGCTCCGCTCGCCGAGCGCTACGACGTGCAGGTCGGCGTCCAGCCGCACTTCGGCCCGTATGTCTCCACGGTGCCGGGCGCGATGGACCTGCTCTCCGGACTGCCGCGCGAGCGCTTCCGCCTCGTGTGGGACGCCGCCCACGGCGCGCTCGCGGGCGAGGACCCGCGCGTGACGCTCGAGCTGGCGGCCGAGCGGCTCGCGATCGTCAACCTCAAGAACGTCCGCTACGTGCCGGTCGAGCGCGACCTGGAGGACGTGGGCGGGGCGTGGGAGCCGTGGTTCGTGCCCGCCGCCGAGGGGCTGGCGAACTGGTCCGCGGCGTTCGAGCAGCTCGAGCGCATGGGCTGGAGTGGGCCGGTCTGCCTGTGCGGCGAGTACTCCGACCGCGACGTGCCGGTCGAGGCCCGGCTCGCGGTCGACCTCGCGGCAGCCCGCGGCGCAGCCCGGGACTGCTGATCGCACCCGTCGCGGCGCCTCCAGCGGAGCGGGCGCCTACGGCGCCGGCAGCGTCCCGCAAGTCCTGCGGTCATCCAGCAGGCCGCACAGCCTGCGCAGCACGAAGACGCCTGTGACGTGCGCGCCGCGCTCGGTCGGGTGGAACGCTCCGGCCTTGTTGGCGTTGACGGTGACCGCGTTCTGTAACGAGACGAACCAGGAGTCGGCGGCGCAGTAGCCGTGACCGAAGAAGAGCTGGCGCGGGACCTCGATCGCGTTCCAGCCGTGCGCCCCCGCCGCGGCGCGGACGGCGCGGTTGAGCTTGTTGCCCTCGAACGAGAGCCACTGCCAGGTGCTCGGCAGGATCGTCGTCAGGGTCCCGCCGAGCACGCCGCCCTGGGACGTGCAGAGCGTGCCGCCGGTGTCGTAGAAGAAGAACGGGTACTGGCTCAGGAAGACGCGCCCGGGCTTGACGAGCTTGGTGCGCGACAGCTCGCGTGCAAGCTCGCGGTAGCGGTCGGGCAGCTTGCGCACGAGCCCGTCGATCGTCTCGCCGAGCGTCGTCTTGCCGCCGGGGTCCTTGACGTACTCCGCGACGGAGCCCTTGTCGCTGCGGCGCACCTTCACCGGCGAGTCCTCGCACGCCGGCCCGGCGACCTTCTTGATCTCGTACGCGATGCAGTAGGCGAGGATCGGCCCGAAGCCGAGGTCGTTCACCCCGATCGAGACGATCGCGGCGTCGACCTTGCGGCGCTCCTTGCCGCGCGGTGGATCAAGGCGCTGGGCGAGCTGGCGGATCTGGGGCGACAGCGGCGGGCCGGGGTGGATTCCCTCGTAGCGCGTGTCGACGAGGTCGCTGACGACCGCGCCCGAGCACGACGCCGAGACGAACGTCGCGGACGCCTTCAGTCCGGTCACCTGCTCCAGCAAATGCGCCGCCTGGTACTGGTAGGACGCGCTGCCGCGGTTGCACTGCTCGTGCCAGAACGGTCCGGCGCCCTCGCCTGAGCCGTTTGAGTCGCCCATCGCGACGACGAGCAGGTCCTGCACCGGGATCTTCTTGCGCAGCGTCTGACTCAGCTTGCCGTCGTCGTAGCGCCGCGCGCGCACGGTGTAGGCGCCGTTCGCGCTGACCTGCATCGAGGAGCAGGAGCCGTTGAACGGCTTGCTGAGGATCTTCGCGCCGGCCGGCTTCTTCAGCACGTCCCACGTCCACTGCGAGCTGCGCGTGCAGGTGCCGCTGGCCGGCTTGCCGCCCCTCATCAGGTGCAGCCCGACCGTCAGCGGCGCGTAGACGTCCTTCTGGCGCAGCATCCCGACCGGCGAGCCCGCGGCGATGTGCGGGACCTCGGAGGTGCGGTCCTCCATGTCCCAGCCGATGCCGTCCGGGCAGGCGCCCGCCGCCGCCGCGGAGGCCGTCGCCCGCGACGCGCTCGCCCCGCACGCCGGCTGGTAGCGCAGCTTCCAATCGAGCCAGCCGCCGCCGTGCGGCGCGGCCATCGGGCCGTAGCTGCAGAAGTTCACGCCGCAGCCGTAGCCGTCGATCTCGACGATCGCCGTGACGCGCAGCGCTGTGCCATCGGGCAGCTTTGCCGGGTCGCCGTCCGGCACCTGCTCGACCGTGAACGCGCAGGAGTGGTCGTCGCCGCGGCAGCCCACGACGTCGGTGAGGTCCACGTTCGCGCGTGCGTTCACGCCCCAGTTCGCGAGCGACGCGCCGTACAGCGGCACCCACGTGACCTTCGCGCAGGGCGGCTGGCCGACGGTGCCGATCTGCGGGCAGGATGACGGCGCCGAGACGCTGAGCGTGATCCGCTGCCCGGCGGTCACGGTCGTGCTGTCGGCCGTCAGCGTGGCGTCCCCGACGCTCGACGGATTGAGGCAATAGTGCGTCGAGCGCTGCGACGGATCGCTGCAGTCCGGCGCGAACACCGTGGCATCGCCGGCGGCCTGAGCGGCCGGCGCGGCGACGAGCAGCAGCAGCACGGCGAGGACCCAACGCGGCGACCGGAGCACGGGCGGCAGCCTAGTCGTCACGACGGGGATGCGTGCGGTTCAGCAGTCCGCCAGCGCGTCGAGCGCGGCGCAAACTTCGTGGCGACGGGTCGAGGCCAGGGCGCCGATCCGCTCCGTGAGGAGCTGACGATTGATCGGCTGCAGGTTGTCGAACGACGCCGCGCAGTCGACGGGGAGCCCATCGTCGGCTCCCAGTACGACCTCCGTTGGGATGTCGCGAACGGTGCGCGTGATCGGCGCGACGACCAGACGCCGCAGAACGGGGATCGCGTCGTTGCGCGTGACGACGAGCACAGGCCGGCGCTTGTCCTCGGCCTCCGCCCACCACACCTCGCCCTGGCGAGGCTCGCTCACCAGGGCTCCTCGGCGATCATCGCCGACGTTGCCGCGTCCGACCAACTGAGATCGTCAGCATCTTGCGGGAGTCGCCGGTACCCGTCGACGATCGCTCGTCCGATCGCGTCACGACGCTCACGTTCGATGACGGACTCCAGTCCGGCGCGGACGGCGTCTGAGCGCCTGCGGCTACGAGATCGCCCCCGTCCCCGCCAGCACCAGCACCAGCGCCCCCGCGACGACGCGGTAGGCGACGAAGACGCCGAGCGTGTGACGGGCGAGGTAGCGCATCAGGAAGGCGATCGAGGCGTAGCCGGTGACGAACGCGAGCAGGATGGCAATGGCGGTGGCGCTGGTGGGGGCGCCGCCGCTCTCGCCGACGTGGCGCAGCTCGAAGAGGCCCGACAGCACGATCGCGGGAATCGAGAGCAGGAAGGAGAAGCGCGCAGCGGCGGCGCGGTCGAGGCCGCGCAGCAGGCCGGCGGAGATCGTGGCGCCCGAGCGCGAGACCCCTGGCACGAGCGCGAATGCCTGGGCGACGCCGACCCACACGCCGTCGCGCGCCTCGATCGAGCCGAGGTGGCGGCTGCGCTTCGAGGTCTCATCGACCCATGCCATCAACAAGCCGAAGACGATCAGCGCGGTCCCGATCACGTAGAGGTTGCGCAGGCCGTTCTCGATCTGGTCGGCGAAGATCAGGCCGACGACGGCGATCGGGAGCGTGCCGAGGATCAGGTACCAGCCGAGGCGTGCGTCGAGCGTCCTACGCTGCTCCGGGTCGCGCAGCCCGCCAGCCCAGGCGCGTGCGATCAGCGCCAGGTCGTTGCGGAAGTAGATCAGCACCGCGGCCATCGTCCCCAGCTGCACGACGGCCGTGAACGCCGTGCCCGGATCCTCCCAGCCGAGCAGCGCGGGAACGATCCGCAGGTGCCCGGAGGAGGAGATGGGGAGGAACTCGGTGAGGCCCTGGATGACGCCCAGGACAATGGCTTGCAGCGCGTCCACGCGGCGCCGAAGGCTATTGGCCGCGGCGGTCGCGCGGCGTCAGGGGCCCCTAAGTGGTTGCGAGCCGCACGCCGAGCCGGCTGTGGCGGCGGCCTGCGTCGGCCGTCCGCGCGGCCCGCGCGACCATCTCGCGGGTGCCGACGACGACGGTCGCCGTGGTCGAGCGGGTGATCGCCGTGTAGAGCATCTCGCGGCGCAGGAAGCGGCCGCCGGCGGCCGGGTGGGCGACGACGATCGCGATCGGCAGCTCGATGCCCTGGCCGCGGTGAACCGAGCAGGCGTAGGCGAGCTGCAGCTGGCCGACCTCGGCTGGCGGGATCTCGACGATGCCGCCCGCGTCGGTCGCGACGAGCAGCCCGCCGCCGCCGTCGTCCTCGTCGTCGCCGCCGTCGATCTCCTCCAGCAGCCGCAGCAGCGTCCCGTTCATCACGCCGAGGTCATGCAGGTTGCGCCCGACGAGCATCAGCTTGTCGCCGATCCGCAGGCGGCCGTTGCCGACCTTCGCGCCGTCGGGGTTCAGCGCCTCGCGCAGCGCGACGTTGATCGCGTCGATCCCCAGCTCGCCGCGGTAGACCGGTGCGAACACCTGGATCCCCGAGAACGGGTCAACGCCGTAGTGCTCTTGCAGCCGCCGGCTGACGAGGCTGACGATCTCCTCGCGCGCCGATACGGGGTCGCCGCGCTCGATCAGGAAGAGATCGTGGCGCATGTCCTCTGTGTGTGTAAACGACGGCGCGCCGCCTTGCCGGATCGCGTGCGCCCCCTGCACGATCATGCTGCCGGCCGCCTGGCGGAAGATGTGCGCGAGCCGCGCCGTCGGCACCAGCTCAGAGGCGACGAGGTCCGCGAACGGCTTGCCGGCGCCGACGGGCGCGAGCTGGTCCGCGTCGCCGACGAGCACGACGTGCGTCGCCTCTCCGACCGCGCGCAGCAGCGTCACGAGGAGCTCCAGGTTCGCCATCGAGGTCTCGTCGACGATCAGCAGGTCGGTGCGCAGCGGCGCGTCCTCGTCGTGTGTCGGGCCCTCGCCGGGGATCCAGCCGAGCGCGGAGTGGACCGTGGAGGCGTCGAGCCCGGTCGCGTCGCTCATCCGCAGCGCCGCGCGGCCGGTCGGCGCCATCAGCAGCAGCGACGCGCGCTGCTGCGCGGCGATCGCCCCGATCATGCGGATCGACGCCGTCTTGCCGGTGCCGGGGCCGCCGGTCACGACCGAGAGCCGATGCGCGAAGGCGCCGCGCACGCCCGCCCACTGCTCCGGCGTCAGCTCGCCGCCGTCCGGCAGCACGTCCGGCGGCGGGACGTCGGGCGCGTGCAGCTTCGGCGACGGCTCGCCCTCCAGCAGCGCCTGTACCCGCTCCGCCAGCTCGCGCTCCAGCGCCGCCGTCTCGGCGCGGTAGACCCACGTCGCCTGCTGGTCCTCGTCGAGCTCGACGTCGCCGGCCTCGGCGAGCTGCTCGACGAAGCGCGACCGACGGCGACTCCAGTGCCAGCAGCTCGCCGGCCGCGGCCCGCAGCGCGTCGATCGGCAGGCAGGTGGAGCCGTCGCGCTCCGCCTCGCCGAGCACGTGCAGGATGGCGGCCCGCGCACGCGCCGGGCTGTCGGGCGCCAGTCCGATCGCCGCGGGCGATCGCGTCCGCCGTCGAGAAGCCGACGCCGAAGACGCTCGTCAGCTCGTAGGGCCGCTCGGCGACGATCCGGTAGGCGCGGTCGCCGTAGTGCTTGTGGATGCGGTTCGCGAGGTGCGCGAGCCCGTGTGGGGCCAGCAGCAGGTGCAGGCCGCGCGTGGCCCGCAGCGCGTCCCACGAGTGCGCGGCCTCGGTCGCGCGCGGCGGGAGAGGCCGGCGCGCGCGAAGACCGCGTGCGGGTCGCGGTCGATCGCGGCGAGCACCTCGGCCCCGTACGTGTCGTGCAGCGCAGCGGCCCGGCGCGGGCCGACGTGGCGGACCTTGCGCAGGTAGGCGGTCAGCGCGTCCGCGTCGGAGGGCGGGACCGGATGCGCCTCGCGGACCTTGACTTGCGGGCCGTAGCGGCGGTCGACCACCCACGCGCCGGTGACGGCGGCGCGCTCGCGCTCCTCCAGGTGCACGAGCGGGCCGACCAGCACGATGCGCGCGCCGCCGCTATCGCAGTCGAGCACCGCGAAGCCGCTGTCCTCGCTGGCAAAGCGTCGCGAACGGACGACGACCTCCGCCGCGAAGGGGGTTCCCTCGGTCGGCGCGGCGTCGCGCATGCCGCCAGCGTAGACGCTGCGTCTGCGCGCCCCAGGCGGGAGCGACTATCTGACGGCGGACGCGTCGCTGGGCGTGCGCAGTCCTGTGCGCGTCGCGTGCACCTCGTCCAGCGCGTCGCGCAGCGTCGTCGCCGATCTGCTCGATCTGCTCGCAGGCGATCGTCAGTGGTGGCGAGACGGCGATCGCGCTTGCGAGGGCGCGCACGAGCACGCCGCGCCGACGCGCCGGCAGCGCGATCTCGGTCAGCGATCGTGCCGCCGCGCAGGTGCTCGGGGTCGATCGCGACCGCGGCCATCAGCCCGACCCCGCCGCGCACCTCGCACACGAGCGGATGCCCGGCGAGGGGCGCGACGGCGTCGAGCAGCGCACCCTCCAGTTGCTCCCCGCGTGCCACGAGCCCGTCGCGCTCGAGCACGTCGAGGTTCGCGAGCGCCGCCGCACAGCAGCGTCGCATGGCCGCGTACGTCGCGCCATGCCGCAGCGTGGTGCCCGGCTCGCTCCAGAACGGCTCTGCGATCGCGCCGGAGGCGATCACGCCGCCGAGCGGCAGGTAGCCGCTCGTGACGCCCTTCGCGAAGACGATCATGTCCGGCTCCAGTCCCCAGCGCTCGCCGCCGAACCAGCGGCCGAGGCGCCCGAAGCCGCAGATCACCTCGTCGACGACGAACAGCGCGCCGTGCTCGGCGCAGAGCGCCGCGACGCCCTCCAGGTAGCCCTCAGGCGGCGGATAGACGCCGCCGGCGCCGAGCACCGGCTCGGCGAACACCGCCGCGACGCGCGCCGGGGCCGAGCGCGCAGGAACTCCTGCTCCAACGCCGCGAGCGAGTCGTGCGCGACGAGCGAGGCCTGGCTCATCAGCGGCCCGAAGCCGGCGCGGTTGGGCTCGATCCCGCCGATGCTCGTGCCGTAGCCGTTCGTGCCGTGGTAGCCGCCCGTGCGGCCGATCAGGTGGACCCGCTCGGGCTGTCCCGCAGCGCGGCCAAGTAGCGTCGCGCCAGCTTCGCGGCGGTGTCGATCGCCTCGCCGCCGCCGGTCGTCAGGAAGACGCGCGCGTCGGCGACCGGCGCCAGCGCGGCGAGGCGCGCCGCCAGCGCGCAGCGCCGGCTCGGTTCGCGAAGTCGCCGAATGCCGAGTAGGACTCCAGAGTCGCAGCATCTGCGCGTGCACCGCGTCGGCGATCTCGCGACGGCCGTGTCCGACGTTCGCGTACCAGAGGCTCGCGGTCGCATCGAGGTAGCGACGGCCCTCGACGTCCCACAGCCACACGTCCTCGCCGCGCGCGAGGACGAGCTCCGCGCGGCGCACGAGCGCCATGTCGGAGAAGGGGTGCCACAGCCGCGTCTCGGCACGGGCACGCCGGTAGCGGCCTGGTGGGCACATGGTCGCGGGACTCTGGCACCGCCGTCCGCGGACGACAATCGACGCTCGAGCCCAACGCGCCGAGTCGTCCTTGTGCGATCTGGCAGTGCGCGCTCACGTCGCGCCGAGCGCCGGCGCGTCCGCCGGCTGGTGGCCGAGCTCGCTGCGAGATCGCGCGCACGTGCGGCGACCACGAGCTCGCCCGAGCTCTGCCAGGTCGGCGCGCATCAGCCGTGCGGCCGGGCCGGAGACGCTGATCGCCGCCAGCGCCTCGCCGCGCGGGCCGAAGATCGGCGCGGCGACGCAGGCGACGCCGTCCTCGAACTCCTCGTGGTCGATCGCGTAGCCGCGTCGAGCGCGCGCGCTGCAGCTCGACCTCGAGCTCGGCGGCGGTGCGCAGCGTGTGCGGCGTCAGCGCGCGCGAACGGCTCGCGCGCGACGAGCCCGGCGATCGCGTCCGGCGGCTGGTGGGCGAGCATCACCTTGCCGGCGCCGCATGCGTGCGCGGGCACGCGCCGGCCGATCTCGGTCAGCATCCGCACGGCGTGGCCGCTCTCGGCCTGGTCGACGTAGACGACGGTGAAGCGGTCGAGCACGCAGAGGTTCGTGGTCTCGTCGGTCGCGTCGCGGATCGCCACCAGATGCGGCCGCACCGCGGTGCGCAGCCGCTCGATCCGGTGCTCCGGGCCGCCGGCCAGCTCGACGACCTTGTGGCTGAGGCGGTAGCGGCTCGTCTGCGGGTTCTGCACGACGTAGCCGCACGCGATCAGCGTCGCCAGCAGCCGGTGGGTCGTGCTCGGCTGCAGCCCGGTGCGGTGGGCCAGCTCGACGAGGCCGACCTCGTCGGCCGGACGGCGACCGCCTCGAGCAGGTCGAAGCTGCGCAACGACCGACTGCACGACTCGCGGGATGCCTGACGTCGTCTGGGAATCGGCCTCTCCTTGGAGTCCGGGAACGGACGGTTTCCATCATACGAAAACCTGCGGCAATCCCGGGCGCCGGCCGCGGCTGCGATCTCCTGCCGAAGTCGTCGTACATGCGTCCAGGCGAATGATCCGGCCCGACGTTCGTCAGGAACGCGAACAATGAGCGTTCCAGGCGACCGATGTCAACTGGAACCGGTCATTAGGCAGCCGGCCGTTCCGTCAGACCAATGCGAATTAACCGCTTGACGCAGCTTGAGCATCCCGTTAGCGTGCGCATCGCACCGACCGGGGGAATGGCCGGTGCGGCCGAGGGGGCGCGTGTCAGTGGCGTGCCACGGCAATCAGATGATTGTTCTTCGGTTTTCCGAACGTTAACAACGTGATCGGGAGGGATCGTTGCTGCGCACATATGAGTCAATCGCCGCGTCGCGCAGTCGCGTCGAGCTCGATCTTTCAAGACCTGCCGACACGAGGATCGTTACGTGCACTGGCTCGCGACCTCCGTCCTCCTGCACGGGGCGGACGTTCGCGACGGAGGCACAGAGGCCAGCGCATGGAGGCGCGACGGATTCCTTACGACAGCGCACGGCGGCACACGCCTGCGCGCACAGTCTGGCAGTGGGATGTGGACCCGGAGCCGCCGAGTTCGAGGGATGCTCGGTGTCTTCTACCCCGGGACCTCGCCCAGGCTGAAGCAGCCAGGCAGGCGGCGCCGCCGAACGCCAGTAGGGCCGCCGCTACACCCGGTCCTCGGCCTCGGCGGCCAGCGCGTGGGGGACGCGCTGGCCGCCGTTCTCTTTCTGGTCGGCGCCTCGGCGCGCTCTGGCGGCGTCCTCGGTCGCTCGGCTGCGCTTGCAGCCCACGCTCCCTGCGTCCTTGCCAGCCACGCCGATGCGCTCGCCAGAAAGAGAACGGGAGCTCGGGCTCGCTTGCGCTGACCGCGGCCTCGGCCTTGGTCAGCGCTCTGGGGTGGCGAACAGTGGAGAAAGTCTTTGGCGATCGTGGTGTCGCCGGTGATCTGGAGGTGGGCGTGCGCCGCTCTCCGGGCTGAGGGCTGGATCCAGGCGTCTTGGGTGCCGGTGATGCGTGGCGGCGGCGTCGGGGGCGGCGCGGTGCTCGAGCTTGGTGCGGCCGGCGCGGCGGACGAACGTGTGGTGGTCGGTGGGTCCGCCTGTTCTCGTCCGGCGATCGTCGAGTGCGAGCTCGCCGTCGGGAGCGTCGTCGGGCCGGGCGGCCTCAGGAGCGGGGCGAGGCGGAAGCAGGCGGCGATGTCGATCCACTCGTCGCCGCGCGGCGCGGACCAGTGCGTGCGCAGCTCCCAGCGGGCGAGCTCGGCGATCACGTCGACGAGCGCGTGGCCGCGCTCGGTCAGCTCGAGGTCGACGCGCGGCGGCAGCGAGCGATGGCGGCGCCGGATCGAGCAGGCCCTCCTCGGCCATGCGTGCCAGGCGCGCCTCGAGCGCGCCGGCCGAGACGCCCGGCAGCCAGCGGCGCAGCGCGTCGAGCCGCAGCGGGCCGGAGGCGAGGTCGCGGACGATCACCATCAGCCAGCGGTCGCCGACGACGCTCAGCGCTCGTGCGTCCGGCGCCCATTGGCGGCGTGGCTTGTCGTGGCCGGCATCTGGGTTGCGGCATGTCGACCTCCCGTCCGCCCGCCTGCGCGACGCACGAAGCGTCGTCAGGCCACCGTCCCCGAAGCGGGGCCTCGTCGATTGCTTCCGGCTCATTCAAGAGATCAGAAACGCTCTGCGCTCCAAATCCTGCGCCGCACCATACCAAAATCCCACAACATGACAATTGGATATCGTGGGCTGGACAATCGTCGAGCCGAGCCGGCGAAGCCGCGCTCAGCTGCGCGTCGTGCACGCCGAGCCGGCCGTCGGCGATCGTGACCGCGCGCTCGCCGGCGAGCAGGGCAGCGAGCTCCTCGCCGACGAGCTCGCGCCGCCAGCCGCGCAGCGCACGGACGTCCGGCTCGGCGTCGCCGCGGCGGGCCGCTATGACGATCTGCTCGAGCTCGGCGCGCGAGGCGATCAGCTCGTATGCGAGGCCGGTGCTCGAGCGCCCGCGCGCGGATCACCGCCTCGACGAGCGCGATCAGCGGCGCGTCGCCCGGCTCCGAACCCGGACCGCGCGCCTCGCGCGGCGATCGGATCCGCCGCCGGCCCGCGCTCCACGGCCGCGACCAGCTCGGGGCCGCGACGCCGCAGATGCCCGCCGTGCAGGCCGCGGATCTGCTCCAGCTCGTCAGGGTGCGACGGCTTGCGCTTCGCGATCTCGACCAGCGCGGCGTCGGGCAGGATCGAGCCGACCGGCTTGTCTTCGGCGGAGGCGGTGCGCTCGCGCCAGGCCGCCAGTTCCCGCGCGACCGTCCGCGAGCGCGGGTCGAGCGAGCTTGCGCGCGGCAGCCGCTCGTAGGCCAGCTCGGGGTCGCGCTCGTCGGTCGAGTCCTCCAGCCGGCGGCACTCCTCGCGGGCCCACTCCAGGCGGCCGCTGCGCTGCGAGCTTCTCGTGCAGCGCGTCGCTGAGGTCCAGCAGGTGCAGCACGTCCTCGCGCGCATAGGTGAGCTGCTCCTCCGACAGCGGCCGCGCGTCCCAGCGCGTGTAGCTGGCGGTCTTGCCGACATGCAGCCCGAGCGCTCCGCCGAGCAGGTTCCCGTAGCCGGTCTGCGCGCCGAAGCCGGCGAAGCCCGCGGCGACCTGCGTGTCGAAGACGTTGCGCGACCTCGGTCTGCCACACGCGGCGCAGGAGCGCGACGTCCTGGCGCGCGGCGTGCAGCACGATCTCGATCTGCGGATCGGCGAGCACCTCGGCGAGCGGCGCCGGCTCGAGCTGCTCCAGCGGGTCGAACAGCGCGATCCGCAGGCCGTCGGGACCGTCTCGGATCGGGCACTGCGACCTGCACGAGGCACAGCAGCGCGCGGTAGCGCCCCTCGGACATGAACTCGGTGTCGATCCCGAGCCGACCGGCTGCTTGCGCGAGCGCGGCGATCTCCGCGATCTCCTCGGGCTGGGCGAGGGTTGGGACGCTCGGGGCTGACACTGCGTCAGCATCATGACCGAGCGGGCGGGCGGTCGTCGTCGCCGCCGCGGTGCGCGCCCCGTGGCTATACCGACCCCGCTGGTAGGATTTGGATCGTGATCTTCTCCTCCAAGGCCGAGTACGGCGTGCGCCTGATGGTCGAGCTGGGCCGCCAGACGCCCGAGCAGCCGACGAGCCTGAAGGCGATCGCCGAAGCCGAGCGGCTGCCGCTCGCGTACCTCGAGCAGGTCGTGGCACGGCTCAAGAAGGCCGGGCTCGTGATGAGCGCCCGCGGCGCGCACGGCGGCTACTGGCTCGCGCGCCCGGCCGAGGAGATCACGATGGACGAGGTCGTGCTCGCGCTCGAGGGCGCGATCGCGCCGATGGAGTGCTTCCTGACCGACCACACGGAGCGCGTGCTCTGCTCGCACGAGCCCGATGCTGGGCCACCACTGCGCGACGAAGCTGCTGTGGATGCGCGTCCAGGGCGGCATCGCCCGCTCGCTTCAGACCACCACGCTCGCCGAGCTGGTGGAGTTCTCGCGCCGCGAAGTCCGGCGAGCGGATCGAGCGCTCCGCGCCCGCCGCCGCGCCTGCGGCCTGATCCCACCCCCACCCGACCCGACGGAGACCATGGCCGAGCTCGAAATCCGCAACCTCCACGTCCGCGCCGGCGAGAAGGAGATCCTCAAGGGTCTCGACCTCGCCGTCGGCAAGGGCGAGATCCACGCCCTGATGGGCCCGAACGGCTCGGGCAAGTCGACGCTGGCGAACGCGATCATGGGCCACCCGAACCTCGAGGTGACCGAGGGCCAGATCATCTTCAAGGGCGAGGACATCACCGAGGCCGACACCGACGAGCGCGCCCGCATGGGCCTCTTCATGGCCTTCCAGTACCCCGTCGCCGTGCCGGGCGTGACCGTCACGAAGTACCTGCGCACGGTCATCAACGCGCACCGCGAGTCGCGCGGCGAGGAGCCGATCTCGCTGAAGGAGTTCCGCCAGACGGTCGAGGCCGCGATGGAGCTGACCGAGGTGCCGAAGGAGTTCTCCACGCGCTACCTCAACGAGGGCTTCTCCGGCGGCGAGAAGAAGCGCATGGAGATCCTCCAGCTCGCGCTGCAGAAGCCCGAGCATGGCGATCCTCGACGAGACCGACTCGGGCCTCGACATCGACGCGCTGCGGGTCGTCTCCAAGGGCGTCAACGCCGTCGCCGGCGACCACATGGGCGTCCTCATCATCACCCACTACCAGCGCATCCTGCACCTCGTGCAGCCGAGCCACGTGCACGTCATGTACCAGGGCCGGATCGTCAAGGAGGGCGGCCCCGAGCTCGTCACAGTGCTCGAGGAGAAGGGCTACGGCTGGATCAAGGACGAGGTCGAGGCCGCGGCCGCCGCGTCGGCGTAGGCATGGCCACGACCGCTCTCAGCTCGACCTTCGACGTGGCAGCGGTCGCGGCGCAGTTCCCGATCCTGCAGCGCGAGATCGCCGGCCAGCGGATCGTCTACCTCGACTCCGGCGCGACCTCGCAGAAGCCGGAGGCGGTGCTGCGCGAGCTGGATGCGTCCTACCGCGCACACAACGCCAACATCCACCGCGGCGTCTACACGCTCGCGCAGGAGGCGACGGAGCGCTTCGAGGGCGCGCGCGAGCGGATCGCGCAGCTTCATCGGCTCGACGAAGGCCGAGACGATCTTCACGAAGAACGTGACCGAGGCGATCAACCTCGTCGCGTACGCGTGGGGCCGGCGCAACGTCGGCGCGGGCGACACGATCGTGCTCACGCCGATGGAGCACCACTCGAACATCGTCCCGTGGCAGCTGCTGGCGCAGGAGGTCGGCGCGTCGCTCGCCTACGTCGAGCTGACGGAGGACGGTCGTCTCGACATGGACTCACTCGACGCGCTGCTCGTGCACGGACCCAAGCTCCTCGCCGTCACGCACGTCTCCAATGTGCTCGGCACGCTGCAATCCCGTCGAGGAGATCGTGCGCCGCGCGCACGCGGCCGGTGCGGTCGTGCTGGTCGACGGCGCGCAGGCGGTGCCGCACCTGCCAGTCGACGTCGCGGCGATCGGCGCCGACTTCTATGGCTTCACCGGCCACAAGGTCTACGGCCCGACCGGCATCGGCGTGCTGCACGGCCGCCGCGAGCTGCTGGAGGCGATGCCGCCGTTCCTCTCCGGCGGCGACATGATCGGCTCCGTCGACTTCGAGTCCTCCACTTGGAACGAGCTGCCGTGGAAGTTCGAGGCCGGCACGACGCCCTACGTCGAGGCGACCGGCCTCGGCGCCGCGATCGATTGGCTCGACGCGCTCGGCGTCGAGGCCGTCCACGCGCACGAGGCGGACGTCACCGCCTACGCGCTCGCCCGCCTCGGCGAGGAGGTCCCCGGCCTGACGATCTACGGCCCGGCCGCCGAGCATCGCGGCTCGCTCGTCTCCTTCGCGCTGGAGGGCGTTCACCCGCACGATGTCGCCGAGCTGCTCGGCCGCACAAACGTCTGCGTGCGCGCTGGCCACCACTGCGCCCAGCCGCTGATGCGCCGTCTCGGCGTCCCCGCCACGACGCGCGCGAGCTTCGCGGCCCACAGCACCCGCGAGGACGTCGACGCGCTGGTCGCCGGCCTGCACGAGGTGCGGCGCGTCTTCCAGCTCTAAGCGGCCCGACTCATGAACTCAAGTCGGAAATTCCTTGCGACGACGCGCCAGTTTCTTGATTGGTCATTAAATGCGACGGGGGCCGTGGTCGCGACGGCCCCCGCCGGTTCGCCGCTGCTCAGCTCGCGTCCCCGCGAGTGCGTAAGGCGGCAGGCGAGGTCAGGACGAACCCGACCAGCCGAAAACGATCTTAGTGGTCTTATTGCCAGAAGTAAAGTTGAACATGACTCCGACTTGAGGCTCATTGCAGGGCGTGGATGTCATGGCGGAAACCGAGCGGCGCACGGCCCGTCCGTACACGGTCACTAGGGTGTAAGAGCAATGGACGACCTCTATCGCGAGCAGATCCTCGAGCACTACAAACGGCCCCGCAACTGGTCGCCGCCAGAACCCGAGCTCGAGGCTCCCGATTTCGAGTTCGAAGACAACAACCCCCTCTGCGGCGACACCCTCCGGGTGCAGATCGCCGTCGACGACCAGCGCCGCGTCTCCGACGTCCGCTTCTCCGGCCATGGCTGCGCGATCTCCCAGGCGGCTGCGTCGATGGCCTCCGACGAGGTCGTCGGCATGCCCGTCGAAGAGCTCTTGAGGCTCGACAAGTCCTTCGTGCTGGAGCTCCTCGGCATCGACATCTCGGCGACGCGCATCAAGTGCGCCTTGTTGTCCTTGAAGGTGCTCAAGAGCGCTGCTTTGGGTGCCGCTGCGGCTTGGCCTGACGCTGACGCTGCTGCGTAGCTGGCGTCTCGCCGCCCGTAGCGTTGTTGGCGGGCGGGTCCTGTCCCGGGGTGATGCCTCCGGTGGCAAGCACCGGAAGGCAGCCACCCCGTGCCACCCGCCCGATCAGCGTTCTTCGTCGCGCGCTGCCACCGGAGTGTGGTGAGCTGGGCGTAGGCGCGACCGTGGCTGCGACCGGCTCGTGGTCAGGGCATCTGCCCTGAAGGGCGCCGTTGGCTGTGGCAGCGAACACTGGTGGAGCCGGTCCTCAACACGCCCGCCCCACGAAGCCCCGGCCGCCGCACACCACGACCGGCCGGCGAAACAGCGTTCGCTGCCTGGGCATCAAGCCCGCCGGGCGCGAACGCATAAACCACAGCCGGCCGCAGCCCGGGTCGCGCCCAGGATGAAAGCCACCCAACCCCGGTTGGCGGCACACGAGCTGAGACGCTGATCGGGCGGGTGGCGCGGGGCGGCTGTCAACCGGCGGGCTCGCCCGCCGGGGACAACGCCCCGCGACAGGACCCGCCCGCCAACAACGACAGGGCAGCTCAGGCAGTGCCGAGTGCCTGGCGCTCCTTCGAGCGCTCGGCGGCGGGGAGGGGGGCAGGGCGCGGGGCGGCGGCGGCGAGGGCTGTGCCGATGCCGAGGAGGGCCCAGGTGAGGGGGTCTTCGAGGAAAGCGGCGTAGACGAGGGTGTGGAAGAGCAAGGCTGCGAAGGCGGCGGCGACGGCGGCGCGGGCGGGGGAGGCGGCGGCGCCGCGCAGGAGGCGGGTGAGGGCGGCGGCGAGGAGGGCGAGGTAGGCGAGCAGGCCGATGATGCCCTGCTCGGCTGCGACGGTGATGGGGATCGTGTGGGAGGCGGTGGCCGCCTCCGGGTCGCGGGGGCGCTCGGAGCGGCGGTAGGCGCGCTCGAAGGCTCCGCTGCCGTAGCCGCCGAGGGGGCGGTCGGCGAAGAGGTCGGCGCCGCCGCGAACGAGGGGAGTGCGGCCGCTGGTGGAGCTGTCGAGGTTGTGGAGGTTGACGCCGAACGTGCTCGGGGTGGCGAGCACGATTGCGGCGCCGGCGAGTGCGACGACGAGCGCCGGCAGCAGCGTGCGGCGTGGCCCCCACTGCAGCACGGCAAGCACCGCGAGGCCGACGACGAGCGCGCCGAGGCTCGACTGCGACAGCGTCAGCACGAGCCCGCCCCACAGGACGGCGAGCGCGGCCGCGCCGGCCCACACGAGGCGCGCCTGCGCGGAGCGCAGCATCGTCGCGGCGACCGCGAGCATCGCGACGACGAGGAAGCGGCCGTAGATGTTGGGGTCGAAGAAGACCGAGTTGGTGCGGAAGTAGGTGTGGAGGTCGTTGGAGGCGATCAGCTTCGGGTTGAGGAAGAGGTGCTTGGTCGCGTACTCGACGAAACCGATCGCCGAGAAGACGAGCCCGAGGCCGACGAGCAGGCCGAGGCAGGCGCGCAGCAGACGCGGCGTCCAGGCGACCTGTGCGAGCAGCAGGAACAGCAGTGCGAAGGGCACGATGAAGAAGGCGATCTGCTGGAGCGCCTTGTCGAAGTCCTGCGAGTAGGTGGCCTGGATGCCGTAGAGCGCGACCGAGATGGCGAGCAGGCGTTCGAGCCAGGCGGGCGTCCAGGGCGCGGCCGGCGGTGTAGCGGGCGTGTTCGCCTCGTCAGCAGGGACCGGTGCTGTCGCGTGCCTGGCGTCACGTACGCGCAGCACCGGCACCACGACCGCCAGGACGCCCGCCGCGATCACGGCGTAGAGGGGCACGAGCAGGTTCGACGTCGAGCCGCCGACCTCGATCGGGACGCGGAACGGCAGTGCCGCGATCGCCAGCAGCGGCAGCACGATCGGCCGGCGGTCGATCAGGATGGCGAGCGCGGCGACGGCGCCGAGCGCCACGACGGCGCCTACGGCGGCTACGAGCGGCTGGTCGCGCACCACGTCGATCTGGGGCGAGTCCCAGATGTCGGCCAGCAGCAGCACGGGCGCCAGCAGCAGCGCCCCGGCCATCGCCCAGGCGCGGGTGCGCTGCTCGCGCACGACGAGCGCGCAGGCGACGAGCAGGACGGCGGCGACCGCGCCGGACTTCGGCAGCGGACCGGCGAGGGCGAGGATCGGCGTCATCGGCCGAGGTGGCGCGCGCGAGAGGGGATCGCGGTCATGGGACGCCCGCAGTCTAGAGGGCGCTCCCACGCCTTCCAGATACACGGGCGCGCGCGGAGCCGTGCGGAGCGTGGTCTTCGCCCCCCGATCATCTAGCCTGTGGACGCGATGCGGTCTCGCTCCCTCCAGGCCCTTGCGCTTTTGCCTGCCCTCGTCGCGATCGGCTGCGGCAGCGGCGGCACCATCGTCGGCGGTGGCAACGAGCCAGCCGCTGGTGGGTCGACCTCCGGCGGCGGCTCGCGGCCGGCGGCGTTCGACCCGCGCGATGCGCCGCTCGGCTGCATCCTGGCGAAGGGGATGCAGGCGGAGAAGGATCCGCGCCAGACCGACAAGCTCACGATCCTGCCGGCGACGAGCGGCGCGTATGTCACCTTCGCCGCGACCGCGCCGGAGGCGCAGGGACGCCAGATTCGCAACGAGGCGCCCGGCGCCGAGGTGATCGGCCCACATCTGCTGACCGTCGGCCGCCTCTCCGAGGACGACCTCCAGAAGGTCGAGACCTGCTTGCAGGCTCAGGGCTCCAAGTACTGATGTCCCACCGAAACAGGCGCATCCTCCTGTTCGTCGTCTGGGTGATTCCGATCGCCGGCGTCGTGTGGTGGGCTACGAAGCAGGAGGCGCCGACCTTCCCGGATACGTTCGGCGGCTGGATGGCGCTCGTCGGTGCGGTCGGGCTCTATGCCGTCGCGACGCTGATGCGCGCCGAGCGTTGGGAGCGGATCCTGGGACGCTCCGGCGTGAAGGCCAGGCGCGCCGACGTCTACTGCCTGGTCCCCGTCGGCTACATGGGCAACAACGTGCTGCCGGCGCGCGGCGGCGAGCTGCTGCGCACGTTCCTGCTCGGCAGCCGCACCGACGCGACGAAGCGCACGATCCTCGGCACGATCCTCGCCGAGCGGGTGCTGGACGCGGTCGCACTCGGCCTGATCCTCGTCGCGCTCGCGTGGGGCCTGCTGGGCGAGCTGTGGCCGCCGAACGAGACAGCCGTGCTGGCGGGCGTCACGCTTGTGCTGCTGCTGGCGGCACTGCTCGCCGTGGCGGCACTGCGCTTCCGTGAGCGGCTCCTGTTCGTGCTGCGCGCGCTGCTGCCGCTGGCGCAGCCGAGCCGGCAGCTGCTGAGCGGCTACGGCGCCGCGCTGCTGCTCGTGTCGCTGGCGATCTGGCTGGTCGAGGCGAGCGTCTACATCGTCGTCGCGCACACCGTCGACATCTCGCTGAGCTTGCAGGACGGCCTCGCCGTGGTGGCGTTCACGAACGCGGCCGCGTTGATCCCGGCCGCACCCGGCTACATCGGCACGTACGATGCCGCGGTCATCTTCGCCGTGCGGGCGACGACCTCGGCCTCGAAGTCCGCGGTCCTGTCGTATCTGCTGCTGTTGCGCTTCGTGCTCTTTATCCCCATCACGATCGTCGGCTTCGTCGTCCTCGTCGCCCGCTACGGCGGCCTCTCGCGCGTGCGCGCGGCCCGCGCCGCGGCGCAGGCCGAGGCGAGAGCCGATACCGCGACGTCGACCGCCTGAGACGCGATCCCCCTGTCTGCCTCGACCGCTCAGCTCGACTCTCCCGCGTGGCTCGCGACGCTGCGTGGACGGCTGACGCCCGCGCGGGCGACCGAGGCTGCCACCAACGGGCGCGTCTACGCGCTGCTGGCGGCCGTCGCGCTCTCGCTCGCGGCGCTCTCGCTGCTGTACCCCTCGACGCCCACGTACGACCCGTGGGCCTGGATCATCTGGGGCCGCGAGATCGTCCACTTCGACCTGCAGACGACCGGCGGCCCCTCCTGGAAGCCGCTGCCGGTGCTCTTCACGATGGCCTTCTCGCTGTTCGGCGGCGCCGCGCCGGACCTCTGGCTCGTGATCGGGCGCGGCGGTGCGCTGATGGCTGTGATGCTGGCCTTCCGGCTCGGCGCGCGGCTGACGGGCGGACGCGGCGTGCCGGCGATCACGGCCGGCGTCGTGGCGGCGGTCGCGCTGATCATCAGCTCGCAGTTCGTGCGCACGATGTCGCTCGGCAACTCCGAGGGCCTGCTCGTTGCGTTCACGCTGTGGGGGGTCGAGCGCCACCTCGACGGCAAGTACCGCCAGGCGTTCGTGCTCGGCTTCCTCGCCGCGCTGCTGCGTCCGGAGGTGTGGCCGTTCCTGGGCCTCTACGGCCTCTGGCTGCTGCTGATCGACTGGAAGGCGCTGTGGCTGGTCGCGAGCGGCTTCGCGCTGATCCCCGTGCTGTGGTTCCTGCCGGAGCTGTGGGGCTCGGGCAACCTGATGCGCGCCGCCGACCGCGCGAAGCAGCCGAACCCGAACAGCCCCGCGTTTGCCGACCATCCGTTCGTGAAGGTGATCCAGGACACCTGGCCGCTGGTGATCACGCCGGTGAAGGCGGCCGCCGGCTTCGCGCTCGTGCTCGCCGCGGTCGACTGGGTGCGCAACCGCCGCCAGGGCGCGGTGCTCGCCGTCGGCCTGCTCGCGATCGCCTGGATCGTGCTGATCGCCGGCATGACGCAGGCCGGCTTCTCCGGCAACCCGCGCTACATCATCCTCGGCACGAGCATGCTCGCGGTCGTCGGCGGTGTCGGCTTCGGGCGCGTCGTCGCGTTCGCCGAGGGCTTCGTCGCGCGCCTCACCACCCCGCGCTTCGCGACCGCGGCGGCGACCGCGGTGTTCGTCGTGATGGCGGTCGCCACCGCGCACTGGGCGCAGCCGCGCTTCGCCAACTTCGACGACCTCGACCGTGCGCTGCGCTACCAGGCGGAGCTGCGCGTCGACCTGAAGGACGTGCTGGAGAAGGCCGGCGGCGCCGACGCCTTCAAGTCCTGCGGCCACGCCACGGCGGGCAAGTTCTCGGTGCCGCTCGTCGCCTGGCACCTCGACGAGCACACGCTCGACGTCGGCCTCGGTCCCACGCCGGACGGCGTGATCGTCGCCGCCCGCACGACCAACAATCCGCGCCTCGTGCCGCAGCCGGAGCAGCCGTACCCGCCCGGCTACGAGCGCGTCGCGACGGTCCGCACCACGACCCTGTTCTCGACCTGCGCGGCGCCGGGCGCCTAGCGCCTAGCTAGCCTTCGATCGCGCATGGCAACCGTGGCCACCTCCCCCGGCACGAGGCGCTGGGCCGCCATTCGCCCCTCGGACGCGGTGCTGGCCGCCGCCGCGCTCGTCGCGCTGACCGCGCTCTCGATCTTCGTCCGCACGCGCTCGATCTCGGGCTCGTTCTGGATGGACGAGGGGCTCTCCGTCGGGATCGCCTCGCACCCCTTCACAGACATTCCCGGGGTGCTCAAGCAGGACGGCTCCCCGCCGCTCTACTACCTGCTGCTGCACGTCTGGATGGACGTCGCCGGCCGCAGCGAGACCGCCGTCCACTGGCTCTCGCTGATCGCCTCGCTGCTGTGCATCCCCGCCGCGATGTGGGCGGGCTGGAGCCTGTGGGGCAAGCGCGCCGGCTACGTCGGAGCCGCGATCTGCTCGCTGATCCCGTTCCTCACCGCCTACGGCGAGGAGGCGCGGATGTACTCGCTGATGGCGCTCTTCGCGCTGCTGGCGAGCGCCTGCTACCTCCACGCCTTCGTGTATCGCCGACGGGGCTACCTCGTTGGCTTCGCGCTGTTCCAGCTGCTGATGCTCTACACGCACAGCTGGGGGATCTTCTTCGGCGTCGGCGCGGCGCTCGCGCTGATTCCCATCGTGCGCGCAAGCACCGACGACGAGCGCCGCCGCCTGCTGATCGACGCCGCGCTCGCCTTCGGCGGTGCCGCGCTGCTGTACCTGCCGTGGGTGCCGACGCTGCTCTACCAGGCGCAGCACACCGCCGCCCCGTGGGCGAACAAGCCGCGCCTCGGCGTGCCGATCCAGATCTCGCGCGACGTATTCGGCGGCGACCGCGCCGGCGTTACGCTGCTGCTCGTCGCCGGCTTCGGCCTCGCGACGCTGCTTGCCGCCCACAAGGCGAAGGGCGACCGCGAGCGGCTGTCGGTCTGGACGCTGATCGCGATCCCGCTGATCACGCTCGGCCTCGCCTGGCTGCTGTCGCAGATCTCGCCCGCGTGGGCCTCGCGCTACTTCGCCGCCGCCGTCGGGCCGATGCTGCTGCTGGCGGCGCTCGGCGTCTCGCGCGCCGGCAAGCTCGGGATCGTCGCGCTCGTCTGCCTGTTCGCCTTCTGGGTGAAGCCGACCGAGTACGTCGACGGCTACAAGAGCGACGTGCGGGACATCGGCGCCGAGGTCGGCTCGCAGATGCAGCCGGGCGACCTCGTGCTCGTCGGGCAGCCCGAGCAGGCGCCCCTCGTCTGGTACTACATGCCCGGCGGCTTGCGCTACTCGGACACGATCGGGCCGACGGACGACCCGCGCCGGATGGACTGGGTCGACGCGCTCGACCGCCTGCGCGCGGCCGATCCCGACGAGGTCCTGCCGCCGCTGCTTGCTAAGCTGGCGCCCGGTCAGAAGATCCTGTTCGTGCGTCCGCTCACCGAGGGCGTGCAGAACTGGAAGGCTCCCTGGACACAGCTCGTGCGGCGCCGATCGGCCCAATGGGGTGCGATCTTGGCAGGCGACACGACGTTGAAGGAGATCGGGAAGGCACCGACCTTCTACCGCGGCGCCTCGACGGTCGGCAACAGCGCCGTGTTGTACGAGAAGACCTCCGCATCCCCCGCCCCCTGAACCGAAGGCTGCTTCCCGCACATGACTGAGAACGAGACGCCCGCAACGACGGACTCCCGCCCCTTCGTCGTGCTGGGCGGCGGCCCCGCCGGCCTCACCGCCGGCTACCTGCTCGCCAAGCGCGGCGAGAAGGTGCTCGTGCTGGAGTCGACCGACATGGTCGGCGGCATCGCCCGCACCGAGATCCGCGACGGCTACCGCTTCGACCTCGGCGGCCACCGCTTCTTCACGAAGGTGCAGGAGGTCGACGACCTCTGGCACGAGATCATGAAGGAGGAGTTCCTGCTGCGGCCGCGCCTCTCGCGGATCTACTGGCGCAGGAAGTTCCTCGCCTACCCGCTCGAGGGCATGGACGTCGTCAAGAAGCTCGGCCCCGTCGACCTGACGAAGGCCGTCGGCTCCTACTTCTGGGCGGCGACGAAGATGAAGCTGCGCCCGAACCAGCGCGAGGACACGCTGGAGCAGTGGGTCTCCAACCGCTTCGGCAAGTACCTCTTCAACCAGTTCTTCAAGACCTACACCGAGAAGGTGTGGGGCGTCTCCTGCTCGGAGCTGCGCGCCGACTGGGCTGCGCAGCGGATCAAGGGCCTGTCGTTCTTCTCGGCCGCCAAGTCGGCCTTCTTCGGCAACAAGGGCAACAAGATCAAGTCGCTGATCGACGAGTTCCACTACCCGCGCTTCGGCCCCGGGCAGATGTGGGAGCAGATGAAGGCGGACATCGAGGAGCGCGGCGGCGAGGTGCGCATGAACGCGCCCGTCACGAAGTTCGAGCTCGACGGCGATAAGGTGACGGCCGTCGTGGCCGGCGGCGAGACGATCGAGGCGCGCGCGGTGATCTCCTCGCTGCCGCTGGGGCTGACGACGAAGATCGCCTCCCCTGAGGCCCCCGTTGACGTGCGCGACGCCGGGCGCGCGCTGCGCTACCGCGACTTCCTGACCGTCGCGCTCGTGATCGACGGCGCCGACCTCTTCCCCGACAACTGGATCTACATCCACGAGCCGGACGTGCAGGTCGGCCGCATCCAGAACTTCCGCTCGTGGAGCCCCTGGATGGTGCCGAACGACCACGAGGCCTCGATCGGCATGGAGTACTTCTGCTTCGCCGGCGACGAGCTGTGGAACATGGAGGACGAGAAGCTCGTCGAGCTCGCCACGAAGGAGCTCGCGCAGACCGGCCTCTGCGAGGCGTCGAAGGTCAAGCGCGGCTTCGCGGTGCGCGTCAACAAGGCCTACCCGGTCTACGACGAGCACTACGCGGAGAACCTCGAGACGATCCGCGGCTGGCTCGACGCGATCCCGAACTTCGTCCAGGTCGGGCGCAACGGCCTGCACCGCTACAACAACTCGGATCACTCGATGCTGACCGCGATGCGGGCCGTCGAGAACCTCTGCGACGGCGCGGGTCACGACATCTGGGCAGTCAACGCCGAGAGCGTGTACCACGAGGAGGACCACGGGGACGAGGAGAAGAACCCCTACCCGTACAAGGACGCGCCGCCGGAGACCGAAGCGGAGAAGGCCGCGGCGCAGAGCGCCGCCCCGCCGGTCCGCCGGCGGACCCGAACTGTCACGCGGGCCTTGCCGGTGCGGCTACGCTCGGTCCATGGCCCGCCTGATCGCGATCCTCCTGGTGGCGCTCGCCGCGATGCCGGCGGCAGCTGTCGCCGCCACCGAACCCGTTCCTGCCACAGCAGCAGGAAGGCGCGCCGCAGGACCAAGCACCGCAGCAGGCCCCGGTCGCGCCCGCGCCGGTGCAGCAGGACGACGGCGGCTTGAGCAGCGGCACGGCAACGCTGCTGATCGTGGCGTCGCTGGCTTGATCGCCGGCATCTGGTTCGTGATCGCCCGCGACGCCCGCCGGGCGACCGCAGGACGCGTGCGGGTCCACACCTCGCGCACCGACCCGGACGAGCGACGCCGCCGCACGACGCGCGCCGCCGCCGCGCAGCCGCAAGCCGAGTCCTGCCGAGCGGCGCCGCAGAAAGCGCGGCCGCGCGCGCTGACCCTGCGCTGGTGCTCCGCCCGTCGAGGCGCGCGGGCGCGTGACAGACTCCTGGGTAGACCATGAACTCGACCGTCCGCGCTCCGGCGCGCCGCGCGGCGAATGTGACCCAGGAGACTCCATGTCCACCAACAGCTTCGACGCACGGGCGACGCTGTCCGTCGGCGACCGCGAGCTACGAGATCTTCCGGCTCGACGCGCTGCAGGCCAAGTACGACGTCGCGCGGCTGCCGTTCTCGCTGAAGATCCTGCTCGAGAACCTGCTGCGCAACGAGGACGGCGAGACGATCCGCGCCGCCGACATCGAGGCGCTCGCGCGCTGGGACGCGAAGGCCGAGCCGAGCCAGGAGATCGCGTTCACACCCGCGCGCGTCGTGATGCAGGACTTCACCGGC
Source organism: uncultured Actinomycetes bacterium (assembly GCA_963774115.1). Lineage (GTDB taxonomy): Bacteria > Actinomycetota > Thermoleophilia > Solirubrobacterales > Solirubrobacteraceae > Conexibacter. Next base: position 596,541 of record CAVZDN010000003.1, read on the forward strand.
GTGCCCGCCGTCGTCGACCTCGCCGCGATGCGCGACGCGATGGCCGCGATGGGCGGCGACGCCGAGAAGATCAACCCGCTCGTGCCCGCCGAGCTGGTGATCGACCACTCCGTCCAGGTCGACGAGTTCGGCACGCGCTACGCGTTCGACAACAACGCGAAGCTGGAGTTCGAGCGCAACCAGGAGCGCTACGCGTTCCTGCGCTGGGGCCAGGGCGCCTTCGAGGGCTTCAAGGTCGTGCCGCCGGACACGGGCATCGTGCACCAGGTCAACCTCGAGTACCTCGCGCGCGTCGTCTTCGTCAACGACGCGCTCGGCCAGGCCTACCCCGACACGCTCGTCGGCACCGACTCGCACACGACGATGGTCAACGGCCTCGGCGTGCTCGGCTGGGGGGTCGGCGGCATCGAGGCGGAGGCGGCGATGCTCGGCCAGCCGATGTCGATGCTGATCCCGCAGGTGATCGGCTTCAAGCTGACCGGCGAGCTGCCCGAGGGCGCGACCGCGACCGACCTCGTGCTGACCGTCACCGAGCAGCTGCGCGCCCACGGCGTCGTCGGCAAGTTCGTCGAGTTCTACGGCGCCGGCGTCTCGCGCCTGCCGCTCGCCGACCGCGCCACGATCGGCAACATGTCGCCCGAGTTCGGCTCGACCTGCGCGATCTTCCCGATCGACGCCGAGACGCTCCGCTACCTCGAGTTCACCGGCCGCGCGCCCGAGCAGATCGCGCTCGTCGAGGCCTACGCCAAGGCCCAAGGCCTCTGGCACGACGAGCGACAGCGAGGAGCCCACCTACAGCGAGACGCTCACGCTCGACCTCGGCAACGTCGTGCCCTCGATCGCCGGCCCCAAGCGCCCCCAGGACCGCATCGCCTCAGCGACGCCCAGCCCGCGTTCCGCAAGGCGCTCGCCGGCTACGTCCCGGAGCAGAACGGCCAAGACGACGCGGTCGACGGCGACGTTCCCCGCCAGCGACCCGACCGCCTGCCAGGATCCCGCCAACGGCGACGGCCAGCGCCCCCAGGCCGCCCAGGCCCCAGACGCCGATCGGGCGGGTGGCGCGGGGAGCCGTCTCCGCGGCCCCGCCCGCGGAGACACGTCCCCGGCGACAGGACCCGCCCGCAGCAGCGCCGGAACCCTCGCCGCAGTGCCAGTCACGCTCGCCGACGGCACCCGAGACCACCCTCGACCACGGCCACGTCGTGATCGCCGCCATCACAAGCTGCACGAACACCTCGAACCCCTCGGTCATGCTCGGCCGCCGGCCTGCTCGCCCGCAACGCGGTCGCCAAGGGCCTGCAGACCAAGCCATGGGTCAAGACCTCGCTCGCCCCCGGCTCCAAGGTCGTCACCGAGTACTACGACCGCGCCGGCCTGACCGAGCCGCTCGAGCAGCTCGGCTTCAACCTCGTCGGCTACGGCTGCACGACCTGCATCGGCAACTCCGGCCCGCTGCCGGCGGAGATCTCCAAGGCGGTCAACGACGCCGACCTCGCGGTCTGCTCGGTGCTGTCGGGCAACCGCAACTTCGAGGGCCGCATCAACCCCGACGTGAAGATGAACTACCTCGCCTCGCCGCCGCTCGTCGTCGCCTACGCGCTCGCGGGCACGATGGACGTCGACCTGCAGCACGATCCGCTCGGCGAGGACGCCGACGGCCAGCCCGTCTACCTGCGCGACATCTGGCCCTCCGCCGAGGAGGTCGCCCAGCACGATCGAGCAGGCGGTCCAGTCGGACATGTTCCGCAAGAGCTACGACGGCGTGTACGCCGGCGACGAGCGCTGGCAGCGGGCTGGCGGTGCCGACCGGCGACCGCTTCGCCTGGGACGACGCCTCCACCTACGTGCGCAACCCGCCCTACTTCGTCGACCTCCCGCGCGAGCCCGCGCCGGTCGGCGACGTCGCGGGCGCGCGCGTGCTCGCGCTGCTCGGCGACTCCGTCACGACCGACCACATCTCGCCTGCCGGCGCGATCAAGAAGGACGGCCCCGCCGGCCGCTACCTGCAGGAGCAGGGCGTCGACCCGAAGGACTTCAACTCCTACGGCGCGCGGCGCGGCAACCACGAGGTGATGATGCGCGGCACGTTCGCGAACATCCGCCTGCGCAACCTGCTGGCCGCCGGCACCGAGGGCGGCGTGACGCTGCACCTGGGCGCGGACGAGCGAGGAGCGATGTCGATCTACGACGCCGCCATGCGCTATGCCGAGGAGGGCACGCCGCTCGTCGTGCTCGCCGGCAAGGAGTACGGCTCCGGCTCGTCGCGCGACTGGGCCGCGAAGGGCACCAGCCTGCTCGGCGTCCGCGCCGTGATCGCCGAGAGCTTCGAGCGCATCCACCGCTCGAACCTCGTCGGCATGGGCGTGCTGCCGCTGCAGTTCAAGCCCGGCGAGTCGGCCGCCTCGCTCGGCCTCACCGGGCGCGAGACGTTCTCGATCGGCGGGCATCGCCGGCGCCGACGCCGTCCCGCGCGAGGTGACCGTCCACGCCGACGACACGACCGTTCACCGCGACCGTGCGGATCGACACGCCGAAGGAGCAGCGCTACTACCGCAACGGCGGGATCCTGCCGTTCGTGCTGCGCGAGCTGCTCTGAGCAGCGCGCCGGCGCGCCTCGCCGAGGCGCGCCGGCAGCCTCAGGTCATTGAACTAGTATCGCTGTCTGTCCGGGGGTGACTTTGGCTCTGCCGCTCAGTTGGACTTCCGGGGAGCAGTTGCCGACGCCGCCGACCAGCGGGACGGCGTTCGGTACGACGAACGTCTCGTTGTTGAATCTGGCGCCGCCGCCTCCTTCGACCGGCGGGAAGCTGATTAGTAGCGGCGACCGGTCCGTTGTATAGGCAGGTGCTGAAGGCTTCGACCACCTGGAAGGCAAACGCTAGCTTCCGGAACTGCAGTCCGGTTATGTTCGGTAGCGCGCCTAGGAAGGCGCCGTAGCGAAGGTTGTACGGTCTGGCGGCTTCGATTAGGAATGTGACTTCTGCCGCGCCGAAGAAGTTTCTGCAGCCTGCGGCTGTTGCGCTCGTGATCTGCCCGACTCTGCCCTGCGGTAGCGACTCTCACCTTCGATATCTGACGGTTCAGAGTCTTCCTCTCAGGACCAATCTGCACGTTATTCTGATTTCACCGCCGAACGCGGTGATCGTGAATTCTTCCGAGGTCTTCGTTATTGCACCTGCGGGTTCGAGTCTGATCGCTCTCGTCGCTGTTGCCGTGCCGGCGAGCAGCATGAGCGAGCACACTGCGGCCGCTGCGGCACAAGCCGAGGCGCGAGAATGTGCGCATGGAGTCCCCCTCCTGTCTTGCCCCCGGGCCCGCCGAGGGCTTGGAGTCCAACTCTACCCGCTATCCGCCCCGCCACGGGCGGCTTGCGCGGCCGCAAGCGCGTAAGGAGCCGTTCCTGTCGTAGCCTGATGGAATGCGTCGCGCTCACGAGGAGAACCGCGTCCGGAGGCGCCTCCTCATCGTTGGCGCGTGCGCGCTTGCGCTGATCGGGACCGCTGCGTCTGCCGACGCCGAGCTGCTCAGCCGCTGCTCGGCGAAGACGGACGACACGACGCTGTGCGGTCGTGTCGCCGTTCCGCTGGATCGCGGCGGCGCGCTGGCGGGGTCCGTTCGCCTGCGCGTCCGTGCGCTGCCACCGACCCGTGGAGGCGCTCCGAAGGCCACCGTGTTGGCACTCGCCGGCGGCCCGGGTCAGGCGGCGGTTCCGCTCCTCGAAGACTTCGCCAGCACGCTCGCCCCGGCACTGCGCTCGCGTCGGTTGGTCACGTTCGACCAGCGCGGCACCGGCGGCTCGGGCCGCATCGCGTGCTCGGCGCTCGCACGCGAAGGAGAGGTGGCTACGGCCGTCGGACGCTGCGCCGCCGAGCTTGGTCCCGCACGGATCGCGTACACGACGGCCGAGTCGGTCGCCGACCTCGAGGCGGTGCGCGCCGCGCTCGGTGTCGAGCGGCTGATCCTCTACGGCACGTCCTACGGTACGAAGGTCGCGCTCGGCTATGCGGCGGCCTACCCGCAGCACGTCGAGCGGCTCGTGCTCGACTCCGCGGTCCTGCCGGAGGGCGTCGACCCGTTCGACCGCACGACACTCGCGTCGATCCCGCGGATCCTGCGCACGCTCTGCGCGCACGACTGCAGCTTCACGCGCGACCCCGTCGCCGATCTCACCGCGCTCGTGCGCCGACTCGCCCATGCGCCGCTGCGGGGCAGCGTGGTCGGCGCCACGGGCCGTGCCCGGCCGGCCTCGCTGACGCGCGCGGGCCTGCTCTCGCTGCTGATCGCGGGCGACTTCGACCGCCACCTGCGCGCCGCGCTCCCGGCTGCCGTGCGTGCCGCGCTCGACCGGGACCCGGCGCTGCTCCTGCGCCTGGCCGCCGGCGGCGGTGGGGACGACCTCGCCTCGCGCGACGACAGCGACGCGGTCTACGTGGCGACGACCTGCGAGGACGGCGGCGTCCCATGGGCGCCCGGCACGCCGCTGGAGCAGCGTCGTGCCGCCGTCACCGCCGCCGCCGCGGCGATCCCGAACGCCGCATATGCGCCCTTCGACCGCGGCACGATCCGCGGCTTCGGCACCGCCGATCTCTGCCGCGCCTGGCCTGAGTCGCCGCTTGCGCAGGCGCAGGCGCCGTTGCCCACGACGCCGACGTTGATCCTCTCCGGCGACGACGACCTCCGCACGCCGCGAGCGGATGCGGCCGCGCTCGCGCCGCGCCTGCCGGGGGCGCAGCTGCTGCGGGTTCCTGACGCCGGGCACAGCGTGCTGTTCTCCGACCTGGCGGCCTGCGCCTCGGCGGCCGTCGTCGCGTTCCTCGACGGCAAGGTCCCCGGGCGCTGTCGTCCGCATCCCCGCGCGGTGGCGACGCGTTCGCTGCCGCCACGAGATCTTGCCGCGGTTGCCCCGATCCCGCACATGCCGCCCGCGACGGGCCGCGTCGTGCGCGCGATCCTGGACACGTACGACGACGCGATCGACCAGGTTGTCTCGGCGATCACGACGAGCGGCGAGACGACCCACTCGTTCGGTGGGCTGCGCGCCGGCAGCGCCTCGGTCGGCGCGAGCGGGCTGCGACTGCGCGGCTACTCCTACGTGCCGGGCCTCACGCTGAGCGGACTGATCAAGCCGAAGGCGGACAGCTTCACGCTGCGCGTCGGGGGCGGGGAGGCCGTCCGGGGTCATGTGACCGTGTCGGCCGACGGCATCGTCGGCACGCTCGGCGGCGAGCCGGTGGACGTGAGCGCAGAGACGCTGCGGTGGGCCTCTGCGCATGCCGCGGCCGGCGACGGGCCGGCTGCCGCGTCGCGCCGCACGCCCGTGCCGGCGCTGCGCCTGCTCACCGACCTCGGCTTGATCTAGGCTCCCCGACCGATGGCTACGCCCCCTGTCCTGCGCTCGCTGCTCACCGCTCCCGGCCCGTCCGGCTACGAGACGGCTGCGGCGGTGGCATGGCGCGAGGCAGCGGCGGCGTTCGCGGAGGTGACCGTCGACAGCCTCGGCTCCTCGGTCGCGCGCGTGAAGGGCACCGCCGACGGGCCGCTGCTCGCGATCGTCGGGCACATCGACGAGATCGGCGTGATCGTCTCGCACATCGACGACGAGGGCTTCCTGCGCTTCGGCGGCGTCGGCGGCTGGGACCCGGTCATCCTCGTCGGCCAGCGCGTGAGCCTGCTGACCCGCGAGGGCCCGATCGACGGCGTCATCGGCAAGAAGCCGATCCATCTGATGAAGGACGAGGACCGCAAGAACGTTCCGCAGCTGAAGGACCTGCACATCGACATCGGCGCGAAGGACGGCGACGAGGCGCGCTCGCGCGTGCGGATCGGCGACGTCGCGGTGATCGCCGGCGACCCGGTCGAGCTGCCGAACGGTCGCGTCATCTCGCGCGCGATGGACAACCGCCTCGGCTGCTACGTCGCCTACGAGGCGGCGCGGCTTGTCGTCGAGGCGGGCGGCGCGCCCGGCGACGTGGCGGCGGTCGCGGCGGTGCAGGAGGAGGTCACCTTGGCGGGCTCCCACACGACCGTGTTCTCGCTGCAGCCCGACGTGGCGATCGTCGTCGACGTGACGTTCGCGACCGATCAGCCCGGCGTCGAGCTTGGCGAGATGACGAAGCACGCGTTCGGGTCCGGGCCGGTGATCTCGCGCGGCTCGACGCTGCATCCGCGCGTCTTCGAGCTGCTGTACGCGACGGCCGAGGAGGAAGGGATCCCGTTCACGGTCGAGTCCACCGCCCGCGCCACCGGCACGGACGCGGACGCGGTCCACCTCAGTCGCGCCGGCGTGCCGACCGGCCTGGTGCTGATTCCGCTGCGCTACATGCACTCGCCCGTCGAGATGGTCCAGCTCGACGACGTGGCCAATGCGGCCCGCCTCATCGCCGCGTTCGCCCTCAAGCTCGGGCCGGACACCTCGTTCGTGCGCTGACGTTCGCGGACCGATCAGCACGCCGGTCGCCCAGTTTCTCAGTGTTGCATTGAGCCTTTATGCAGTGTATAGTCGCTGAATTGCGACGCAAGGGGAATGCGCCGCATCTGATGCACCAGTACTTCAACGGGTAGAAGAGCGGCCTTAAAAGCCGACAGTTGCGGGTTCGAGCCCCGTCTGGTGCGCTGTATCCATTCAAGGGGACAGTAGATGACGGATGCAACTCGCATCGCGCTTGGTTATGCGAATTTGCTTGATGATCTTCAGCATCAATTGGAGCTGATCGATCCTCGCGCGTTCGCGCTTGCGCCCGTATTGGAGTCCGGCGCCGCCGCGGACATCATGGTCGCGGTGCGCGACGTCGACCGCTTCCCGGTGCTCCAGGCGACGCTGGGGGCGCGGCTCGCGCTCAGCACGACCCGATTGCAGGATGGCCGCATCGCCGTGCGCTTCGGCGACGAGGATGTCGCTGCCGCCGGGGCGCAGCTCGAGGGCGACGACCCCGCCTGCATGGCGACCGACGACCTTCTTACCGGCCAGCCGTACATCGTCGACTTCTGCGATCCCAATTCGACGAAGGCGCTGCACGTCGGCCACCTGCGCAACGTCGCCCTCGGCCACGCCGTCGCCGCCGCGCTCGAGGCGGCGGGCGCCGACGTCCAGCGCCAGAGTCAGATCGCGGACGCCGGGCGCAGCATGGGTGAGGCGGTGGCCGGCTACGTGCTGTACGGAGACGGCGCGACCCCGGATAGCGCCGGCGAGAAGAGCGACCACTTCGTCGGCGAGCTGTACGCGCGCTACGTGCAGGAGAGCGAGGCGGCGGCGGTGGCTGTCGACCCGGGCGATGCGCCCGTAGCGCACGACCTCGACGAGCGGGACGACCTCGCGCGCAGCCTGCTGCTGCGCTGGGACGAAGGCGATCCCGAGGCGCTTGCGCTGTGGCGCATGGTGCGCGACTGGGCGGTCAGTGGGCAGGACGAGACGCTCGCGCGCCTCGGTGTGCGCTTCGACCGCCCGATATACGACTCCGACAGCGTTCCCGAGATCGGGCCGCTGGTGTCCTCCGCGCTCGACAGGGGCCTGATCGTCCAGGGCGAGTGCGGCGGGCTGTTCTACGAGACCGGTCGTGAGGAGTACCCGCGGCTGCCGCTGGCGCGCAGCGACGGCCTGCCGACGCAGAACCTGCGCGTCGTCGCGATCTGGACCTCACTCATGCGCGAGGTCCCGGACGTCTCGCTGATCCACTTCTCAGGCGACGAGTGGCGCACCCACCGCCTGCACGTCGACGACCTGCTGCGCAAGCTGCACCCGGGCAAGACGGTCCATCCGACCCACTACCCGATGCATGGGATGGTGTCCTGCGCGGGCAGCGTGATGAGCTCCAGCAGCGGCGGGGCGCTGCTGATCGACGACCTGCTCGACGACCTGCTCGTGGGCGGGGAGCTGCACGCGGCGATCCCCGACGGATGTGAGCGCTGCCGCCCTGAGCAGCTCGCAGCGATGGTGCTGCTCGGGGGCTGCCTCGCACGCCCGATGCGCAAGTCGCTCGTGATCGACCCCGCACGCCTGCTGGACCCGGCCCTCAGCACCGGGTGGATGCTCGCGCGGGCCTGGGCGCGCGCCTGGGATCCCGCAAACGACGGCGTGGCCGACCCGGCTCCGGACGACCCCGCATACCGCTTCCTTGTGATGCGCTCGCAGTTCTACCGCCGCCTGTTCGCGGACACCGTCGAGCGCATCGACGTGTACACGCTCGTGCGGTACCTGGCTCATCTGAGCACGTGGTACCTGGCCGCCGAGCGCCACCCTCGCGTCGGGCGCGCGATGCGCTCGACGCTCGACACCGGCCTGCGGGCCCTGGGACTGATCGAGCGATGACACCATCACAGCTGCTCAACGACGTCGACGCGTTTGGCCCTCGCTTCATGCAGATCGCCTCACGCCTCGGTCGCTACGACACCACCCTCGACGACGCCGCGCGTGCGATGACGCTGCTCGGGCTCGAGCCGGGCATGCGCGTGCTCGACGCTGCGTGCGGCTTCGGGCGCTTCGCCGGAGCGCTCGCAGAGCACGGCTGCGACGTCGTCGGCGTGGACGTCTCGCCGGCCGCGATCGAGGAGGCGCACCGCCGCTGCCCCGGCCCGTCGTACGTCGTCGGCGATCTCACGCAGCCACTTGGGCTTGGCACCTTCGACGCGATCGTGAACGTCTTCTCCAGCTTCGGGTACTGCGAGTCCGTCGAGGCCGAAATGGAGATCCTGCGCAACTGGCGCGCCTGCCTGCTCCCGGGTGGACGGCTGCTGATGGAGCTCTCCGACCTCGAGCGCGCCCGCCACCGCCTGCCGCTCGACGGCAGTGTCGTCGTGCGAGACGGCGAGGACGGGGTGAAGGAGCACCTCTCGGTCGACTGGGAGCTCGGGATGCTGCGCTGCCGCTACGTGTTGCGCGATGAGGAGCTCGTGATAACGATGCGCGTCTACGAGCGCGAGCAGCTCGAGCAGATGCTCGCCGAGGCCGGCTTCTCCTCCGTCGCGGCCTACGGCGGCTTCGACGCGCGACCGAAGGGGCCGGACGATCGGCTCCTGCTGGTGGGGGCGGCGTGATGCCCGGCCGCCCAGCAGCTCGCAATGGTGTCGCCATCGTCGTCGACGGCTACTCGACGGGCTCGGGGCTCGCCCCGTGCTTCGCGCGCGCGGGCGTCGCCTCCGTGCACGTCGAGAGCGCGCCGCCGACCCCGTTCTACGCTCGCGGATATCGCCCCGACGACTATGTCGCCCACGTCGTGCACCGCGACCTCGAAGCGACGCTCGCCGACCTGCGCGGCTACGACGTCGCCTTCGTGGTGGCCGGTTCCGAGCCCGGCGTGGCGCTTGCCGACGCCCTCAGCGAGCAGCTCTGCGAGCACACCAACGGGACCGCCCTGAGCGCGGCGCGCCGCGACAAGCACGCGATGGCGCAGGCGCTGCGCCGCGCCGGCCTGCGGGCCGTGGAGGAGTTGAAGACGTCGAGCGCCGAGGCGGCGGTGGCGTGGGCGCGGGCCCGCGACGACTGGCCGGTCGTCGTCAAGCCGGTCGACAGCGCCGGCACCGACGGCGTGGTCTTCTGCGCGGACGAGGACGAGATCCGCGCGGCCTTCGCCGCTCAACTCGGGGCGACGAACGCGGTCGGCATGCCGAACGCCGAGCTGCTCGTGCAGGAGCTGCTGCGCGGCACGCAGATGTTCGTGAACTCCGTCAGCTGGGAGGGCGTCCACGCAGATATCCGAGGTGTGGCGGGACAACCGCCGGCGCGTGCAGCGGCGCCGGAATGGTCTGCGACTGCGAGGAACTGCTGCCGCGCCACGGGCGCGAGCAGGATCTCGTCGTCCCCTACGTCGAGCGCGTGCTCGACGCGCTCGGGATCCGCTTCGGCCCGGCCACGCCGAGGTGATGCTGACGCAGCGCGGCCCGGTGCTGATCGAGTGCGCCGCGCGCATGCAGGGCTCGATGCTGCCCGAAGCGTCGAACGCTGCACGCCCAACCACGTCGCCGTCACGGCTGAGGCGTACCTCGATCCGATGGCGGTGGCGCGGCGGGCGCGAGCGGCCTACGAGCTCCGCCGGCGCACGTCCTGCGTGGCGCTCATATCGGAGCAAGAAGGGCTGATTCGCTCGTGCGAGCGGCTCGAGGCGCTTCGCACAGCTCCCCGCCTACGGTGGCGAGTTCGCAATGCTGGGGGTCGGCGACCAGATCGTGCGGACGGTCGACCTCTTCTCCTCGCCCGGCAGCGTCTACCTCGTCTACGACGAGGAATCCCAGCTGCGCCAGGAATACGAGCGCCTGCGCGAGCTCGAGCGCGCCGGCTTGTACGACGTCGAGCCGGCGTTTGTCGGCTCAGCACCACCCGAGCACGCAGCCTTGTCCTAGTACGAGAGCCCGGATCCCAGGAGCAGATCACGATGTCGACCACCAGCCACGAGACCCTGACCGCCGCCTTCGAAAGCTATCTCGACGGCATGGGCGAACGCGTGAACGAGATCGCACGCGACTACCGTCCCGACTGCTGTCTCCAGATACGGATTTCGCACCGCCCGAGGTGCGCGCCGCCGTCTTTGACGAGGTGCAGCAGCTGCTCGACACGCGCGCCCAGCGCCGCGATCTCACGGTCGCCTCGACCGGCAACAGCCCGCGGCGCTACGACGCGCTGTCCCGCCAAGCGATCGTCGAAGGAAGCACGCTGATTCCCTCGATATACCGAGCGCCAGCATTCCGCCGCTTCCTCGCGGCGATCACGGGCGAGCGGGAGATCATCACCGTGCCCCACGAGCCCGAGGAGATCCTCATCAGCCGCATGGCCGAGCCGGGTGACTCGCACGGGTGGCACTGGGACGACTACCCCTTCGCCGTCATCTGGCTCGTCGAGGCACCGTCCGCAGAGGACGGCTCCACGATCGAATTCATTCCCAACACGAGATGGGACAAGGAGGATCCGCGCATCGAGGAGCACCTCGCCACGCACGAGATCCGTCGCATAAACCCGGCGACGGGAACGATCTACCTGCTGAAGGCGGACACGGCCCTGCACCGTGTCGCACCGATCCTCCGCGAGGGGGCTGTACGCACCGCCTTGATCTTTTCGTTCGCGACGCCGGCCGACGCCGAGCGCGAGGTCTCACACGAGTCGATGGCGGACGTGTACCCGGAAGCGTACGTCGCCTAGCCGGGCGCGCGTGTGGGCGCGGCTCGCGCTATTTCGGCGTCGGGAACTGCGCGCGCATGAGCGCGTCCCACGTGCGGTCGGTCATCAGCCGGCGCGTGGGGATCGTCGAGCTTGGCCGACGGCGTGATCGTGACGCGCGTGGGGGCGCGGCGGCGGCGGATCGACTTCTCGATCACCTTCGCGACGCGGTCGGGTCCGGCGCCGAACAGCTTCAGCGGACCGTCGTAGGCGCCCTTCGTGACGGAGCCGACGGTGGCGTTGAAGGTCTCGTAAGGATCGCCGCCGACCGCTGTCGCCGCGTCGCCGTTGAGCGCGTCGGTGTCGGCCATGCTCGTGGCGGCGGCATTGCCGAACTCGGTCGTGATGAGGCCCGGCTCAAGCAGGATCACGTCGATCCCGAAGCCACGGACCTCGAAGCGCAGCGCGTCGCTGATCGCCTCCAGCGCGTGCTTCGTCGCGTGGTAGTGCCCGCCGCCGGGGAAGACGAGCTTGCCACCCATCGAGCCGAGGTTGACGACCTTTCCCCAGCGCTGGTCGCGCATCTTCGGCAGCACGAGCTGGGTGAGCCGCACGAGTCCGAAGACGTTCGTCTCGAACTGGCGGCGCACGGCGTCGAGCGGGACGGTCTCGATCGCGCCGCTCTGCGAGTAGCCGGCGTTGTTGATCAGCACGCCGACCGCGCCGTGCGTGTCCTCGATCGTCTTGACCGCCGCGACCATCGAGTCCTCGTCGGTCACGTCGAGCGCGAGCGTGCGGCAGCCGGCGGCCTCCAGGTCGGCGATCGACTCCGGCCGGCGCGCGGTCGCGTAGACCGTCCAGCCGTGCGACGCGAGCCGGCGCGCCGTCGCGCGGCCGATGCCCGACGAGCAGCCCGTGATCAGGACCGCCTTCGATACCTCTGCCATGCACCGGACCCTAGCGCGACGCCCGCGCGCCGCGCGCCGCCTGGACCGTCCTGTCCTGTGGTCGCAGGACGACCACAGGACAGGACGGTCGGCTCAGTTGCGGACGAGCTTCTTGTACTGGATGCGGTGAGGCCGATCCGCCTCGGCACCCAGGCGCTCGTGGCGCTCGGACTCGTACGCCTCGAAGTTGCCCTCGAACCAGCGCACCTGCGAGTCGCCCTCGAACGCGAGCACGTGCGTCGCGACGCGGTCGAGGAACCAGCGATCGTGGGAGATCACCACGGCGCAGCCGGCGAACGACAGCAGCGCCTCCTCGAGCGCGCGCAGCGTGTCCGTGTCGAGGTCGTTCGTCGGCTCGTCGAGCAGCAGCAGGTTGCCGCCGCTGCGCAGCAGCTTCGCGAGATGCACGCGGTTGCGCTCGCCGCCCGACAGCACGCCGACCTTGCGCTGCTGGTCGGTGCCCTTGAAGTTGAAGCCCGACGTGTAGGCGCGCGAGTTCATCTTCTGGTCGCCGACCGCGATCACGTCCTCCCCGCCGGAGATCTCCTGCCAGACGGACTTCTCCGGGTCGAGCGCGTCGCGCGACTGGTCGACGTAGGCGAGCTGCACGGTGTCGCCGACGCGCATCGTCCCCGCGTCCGGCTGCTCCTGCCCGGTGATCATGCGAAACAGCGTCGTCTTGCCGGCGCCGTTCGCGCCGATCACGCCGACGATCCCTCCGCGCGGCAGCTTGAAGGTGAGGTCCTCGATCAACAGCTTGTCGCCGTAGCCCTTGCGCAAACCCTCGGCCTCTACGACCACGTCGCCGAGGCGCGGGCCGGCGGGGATGTGGATCTGCACCTGGTCGAGCTTGACGTTGCGGTCCTCCGCGAGCAGCGCCTCGTAGGCGTTCAGGCGCGCCTTCGGCTTCGCACGGCGGGCGCTCGCGTTCATCCGCACCCACTCCAGCTCCTTCGCGATCGTGCGGGCGCGCGTCTTGTCGGAGCGCTCCTCCTGCGCCAAGCGCTGCTGCTTCTGCTCCAACCAGCCGCTGTAGTTGCCCTCGTAGGGGATCCCGGCGCCGCGGTCGAGCTCGAGGATCCAGCCGGCGACGTTGTCGAGGAAGTAACGATCGTGGGTGATCGCGACGATCGTGCCCTTGTAGTCGCGCAGGTGCGTCTCCAGCCAGGCGACCGACTCGGCGTCGAGGTGGTTCGTCGGCTCGTCGAGCAGCAGCAGGTCGGGCGCGCGCAACAGCAGGCGACAGAGCGCGACGCGGCGGCGCTCGCCGCCGGAGAGGTTCGTGACGTCGGCGTCGGGTGGCGGCAGTCGCAGCGCGTCCATCGCGGTGTCCAGCATCGTGTCGAGGTTCCAGGCGTCGGCCGCGTCGATCTGCTCCTGCAGGCGCGCGAACTCGTCGGCGGTCTCTTCCGAGTAGTTGGCCGCCAGCTCGTTGAAGCGGTTGAGCAGGTCGCGCAGCTCCGAGACACCGTCCTCGACGTTGCCGCGCACGTCCTTGGACTCGTCCAGGTGCGGCTCCTGCTCCAGCATCCCGACGCTCGCCCCGGGCGCGAGCTGCGCGGTGCCGCGGAACTCGGTGTCGGTGCCGGCCATGATCCGCAGCAGCGTCGACTTGCCCGCGCCGTTGTAGCCCAGCACGCCGATCTTGGCGCCCGGGTAGAACGACAGCGAGACGTCCTTCAGCACCTCCTTGTCCGGCGGGAACAGCCGGGTGAGGCGGTGCATGGTGAAGATGTACTGGGCTGACATCGAACGGTGGAGGATAGGGCAGCCCAGCCGCGGGCGAATGCCCGGATCACGGTGCCTGGAGCTTCGGCTGCCTCGGCCCCTGCTCCCCCGCTACCCTCGGATTTCGATGCCCACCTTCTTCGACATCGAGCAGGCGATCCTGCTGCTGGAGCTCGAGCCGCCGTTCGACAAGCGCACGGTCCAGCTCGCACGCCGGCGCATGGCGAAGCGCTGGCATCCCGACATCGCGCCGCCCGGACGGCAGTTCGAGCACCAACGCCACCTGCAGGCGATCAACCAGGCCGCCGACGAGCTGGAGCGGCTCGCCGAGAGCCTCCGCGGCGGCAAGGTCTCGCGCAACGCGGTCAAGGTCTCCGCCGCCGCCACCCGCAAGCGGCGGGCGGAAGAAGGAGCGCGTGCGTACGAGGAGCAGCAGCGCGCCGAGGCCGCCGACGCCGACCGCCAGAAGCACGACCCGTTCGGCTCGCGCATGCCCGACCACTCCGTCGTGCACCGCTACGCGCGCTGCCTCGCCTACCCCGAGTGGGGCGTCGGCTCCGTCACCGGCATCTACTTCTCCGGCGAGGGCGACGACGTGCAGCAGTGGGCGCGCGTGAAGTTCCAGCACGGGGTGCGGACCGTCCCGGCCGGCTCGCTGCAGTTCGTCGACTTCTCCAAGCCCGATCCCGCCGCCGACCGCGTCGAGCGCTTCATGACGGCCGCCCGCCACGCGCTCGCCGAAGGGGACCCGGCGCTGGCGGCGCAGCGGCTCATCTACGCGCGCGACGCCGAGCCGCGCAACCCGATCGTGCTGCGCCAGCTCACAGTCGCCTTCTGGCAGGCGGGGAACCTGGCCGCGGCGGGGCGCGCCGTGCGCGACTGGGCGCGCGTCGACGGCAGCCGTCCCACCGCCCATCGCTTCGCGGCCCGCATCTACGAGGACATGCGCGCCTTCGACCTCGCCCGCGACGCCGCCCTGCGCGAGGTCGAGTGCGCGCCGGGCGACGCCTCCGCCTGGGAGCGGCTCGGACGCCTGCGGATGCGACTCGGCGACCGTGCCGGGGCGCGGGAGGCGCTGGAGCACGCCCGCGGGATCGCGCCGACGGCAGAGGGCCTGCTCGACCTCGCGCTCGTGCACCAGCTGATGGGGGACGTCGGCGCCGAGGTCTCAGCCTGCGAGGCGGCGACGCTGCTCGCGCCCGACTCTTCGGCGGCTTGGTCGCGCTACGCCCACGCGCTTGCGCGCACCGACCGCGTGAGCGACGCGATCGAGGCATGCGAGCATGCGCTGAGCCTCGGGCCGGACGGCGAGGTGGCCTCGCTGGTGCAGCGGCTGCGCGCGGCTGTCCCGCGTGAGCTGCCGGCTGAGACGGTCGTCTGACCGGCTTCGCTTGCATTCGTTCAAACGCCTCGGCTAAACTGCGTCGTGTTTGGGGGACCGACGCGTCGCGTTGGTTTGGTTCCCACGTGGGCACCACTAAGTTAATTGGCTAGACGAACGGACTTCTAATCCGTGGGTACGGGTTCGAGCCCCGTGTGGTGCACTGAGAAGCACGTCGGGCGGCGCTGGACGCCACCCGGCTTCCTTGCCAATGCGGATGCATTGGCGGCGTCGCCGGTCGGCGCCCAGCATCCACCCGCCGCACTTCTCAGGGCGGTGCGGGTCGCGCTTTGCGCGCCCCTTTGGCGCGTGGCTTAGCGGCTGGGCTGCGCTTTGTGGCCCCTGCGGGCCGCGCTGCGCGCGGCCCTCGTCTCGCTTCGCGGCCCCGCTTTGCGCGCGTCCCTCGTCTTGGCTTAGCGGTAGGCGAGGGCCGTCGGGACGGAGGCGAGGCGGCGCATCAACGAGTCGGCCGTGCGTGCTGCTCCGGTGTCCTCACCCCAGGCGTACTCGTCGAGGAAGGCGGCGGCGAGGTTGGTCTCGTCGGCGCTGATGATCGCTTGGGAGAGGACGCGGGCGTGGGCGGCGGTGCCCTCGATCAGGCGGTCGGTCTCCCAAGCGATGCGGCCGTCGTCGTCGATGTCGACGAAGCCGTTGCGCTCGAGGAAGTTGAGCTCCATGTAGGCGGCGCCGGCGTCGCCCCAGCGCATCGGGCCGCGGCGCATGTACTGGAGCATCTCGGCCATGTATATGGCGGCGAGGTCGGTCTCGTTGGCGCGCTGGATCTCCAGCCATGCCGGCGTGATCGCGAGCAGCAGCCCGAACACGTTCGCGGTCACCTCGTGCAGCGCCATCGACGGTTCCTGGCCGACGCCGTCGGTGTGCGCGTGGTCGTCGCCGGGCAGCGTCAGTCCGTGCGCGACGTCGTGCGCGCGCAGCCAGCCGAGCAGCGGGGCGATCGGGGGCACGTCGGCGCGCAGTTGCGGCCCGTCGAGCAGCACCTCGGCGAGGCGGCTGCTCATGTGCTCGTACCGCAGGTCGTAGACGTTGCGGAAGAGGATCGTCTTGCGCTCGTCCGGGTCGCCCTCGGTGACGCCCTCGTCGACCGGCAGGAAGTAGGCGAAGTGCTTCGGGAACGCGCTCGCCTCGCCGCCGGCCGCGATCAGGTCGGTGATCTGCATCGGCAGCACGGCATGAACGCCCAGGTCCGGCAGTTTGAGCTGCGCGCGCACGACGGCCAGCGCATCCTCGGTGGCCGCGTCGAGGTCGGCGATCAGCTTGTCCCCGGCCGCGTGGCTCGTCGCCGCCACGACGGTGTGCAGCCCAGCCGTCGTCTTCGCGCGCCAGGTGCAGAGCGGCCCGCAGAAGAGCGTCAACGGCTGTGGCGTCGCCAGCGCGGCCTCGCTCCGGGCGGCCTCCTCGCTTGGCCCGCCGTCGACGAGCGCATCGGCACGCAGCCGCATAATCGTCGCCGCCTCCGGCGTGACCGCGTCCGCCTCCGCCAGCTCGCGCACGATCTGCGCCGAGTCGGCAGCCAGGGCCGCGCTCGTGCCCGGCGTCAGCACCGTCCCTTCGACCGCCTGCAGGCTGCGCAGCGCGTCGCCGAGCGCCGCCAGCTCCCGCAGTCGCGGCACGAGCGGCTCAACCGCCTCCGGCACCTCCGGCTCGAGCTCGACCGACTCGATCGTGTGCGTCAGCTCTTCCGGCCAGAGCATCTGGCTGGCGAGCGTGTGCTTGGTGACGGTCTGCGGGACCGCGGTCATCTTGCATCCCCCGGGTTGTTCGCGCAGCCTCCCCCGGCTGCGTCGGTATGCAGGCGAGCATAGTCAAGCGCCGCGGAGGGGTGCAAGGCGCAGGGTGTCAGCTCGCGTCCGGGGCGGCTCCTATCCTCACCGCCCCATGCGCCTCATCGTCGCCCGCTGCGAGGTCCGCTACTCGGGCCGTCTGGAGGCTCTGCTGCCGGAGGCGCTGCGGCTGATCATGGTCAAGTCGGACGGCTCGGTGCTGGTGCACGCCGACCATGGGTCGTACAAGCCCTCTAACTGGATGACGCCGCCGACGGTGATCGAGGAGGGCGAGGACCACATCGTCGTCCGCAAGCACGCGGGCGCAACGGAGGACCGGCTCGACATCCGCATCGCCGAGGTGCTCTCCGACGTGACGCACGACATGGGGGAGGCGGCGGCGCTGGAGAAGGACGGCGTGGAGGCGCACCTGCAGGAGCTGCTGGCCGAGCAGCCGCACTGGTGCGGGGAGGGCTTCCGGCTCGTACGGCGGGAGTGGCCGACCGACGTCGGGCCCGTCGACCTGATGTGCCGCGACGAGCAGGACGGCTGGATCGCGGTCGAGATCAAGCGTGTCGGCACGATCGACGCGGTCGAGCAGCTCACCCGCTACCTCGACTTCATCCGTCTCGACCCGGCGATGGCCGACTGCTGCGGCGTGCTTGCGGCGCAGTCGATCAAGCCGCAGGCGCGCGTGCTCGCTGAGAGCCGTGGCATCGCCTGTGTCGAGGTCGACCTCGCCGTGCTGCGCGGCGAGCGCGTGCCGGACCTGACGCTGTTCGGCTGAGCCGTCGCTAGGCTGCGGCCCCATGTCCGACGCCCCTGTCCTGACCGAGCGGCGCGACGGCGTCCTGCTCGTCACGCTCAACCGCCCCGAGGCGCGCAACGCCGTCAACGCCGCGCTTGCGCAAGGCATCGCGGACGCGCTCGACGAGCTCGACGCCACGCCCGAACTGCGCGTCGGGATCCTCACCGGCGCCGGCAAGGGCTTCTGCGCCGGCATGGACCTGAAGGCGTTCGTCTCCGGCGAGCGCCCGCACGTTGGCGACCGCGGCTTCGCGGGCATCACCCAGCGCGCGGCCGAGAAGCCGCTGATCGCGGCGATCGAGGGCTTTGCCGTCGCCGGCGGCCTGGAGGTCGCGCTCGCCTGTGACCTGATCGTCGCCGCACGTGGGGCGCGCCTCGGCATCCCCGAGGTCAAGCGCGGGCTGGTCGCCGCCGCCGGCGCGCTGCTGCGTCTGCCGCGGCGGATTCCCTACCACGTCGCGATGGAGCTGGCGCTCACCGGCGAGCCGATCGTCGCCGAGCGCGCGGCGGAGCTGGGGCTTGTAAACAGGCTCGCGGAGCCCGGCGAGGCGCTCACGGTCGCCTTCGAGTTGGCGGCCCAGATCGCCGCCAACGGCCCGCTCGCGCTCGCCGCCTCCAAGCGCATCCTCGTCGAAGCGCCCGGCTGGCCGCTCGAGCAGCAGTGGACCCGCCAAGGCGAGATCGCCGGCCCCGCGATCGCCTCAGAGGACGCCCGCGAGGGCTCCCGCGCCTTCACCGAGAAGCGCGCCCCCGTCTGGCGCGGGCAGTAGCCGGCTTCAACGCTCGCCCACCTCGCCCCACACCGTCGCCACCAGCCGCCGAGAGCCGCCGTGGTCACGGTGCTCGCAGAGGTAGATGCCCTGCCAGGTGCCGAGCGCGAGGCGGCCGTCGGCGATCGGGAGCGTGAGGGAGGGGCCGAGCAGGGAGGACTTCACATGCGCGGGCATGTCGTCGTCGCCCTCCAGCGTATGCGTCCAGTAGGGCGCACGCTCGGGCACGGCGCGGTCGAACCAGCTCGCGAAGTCGCGCCGCACGTCGGGGCTGGCGTTCTCGTTCAGCGTCAGCGACGCCGACGTGTGGAGGATGTGAAGGTGCAGCAGCCCCACCCGCAGCCCACCCAACTCCGGCAGAGCCGCCGCGACCTCGCCCGTCACCAGGTGGAACCCGCGCGGCCGCGCCCCGAGCCGGATCTCCCGTTGCAGCCACATCGAGCGCCGAACGCTACTCCGGCAGCCGCGCCACGCGCATGTCGACGCGCTCGCCGCGGAACGGGACGCCCTCGGCCTCCAGCAGCGCCCGCTGTCGGGCACCTTGCGCGAGCGAGCCGTCGGCGCGCACGATCCGCTGCCACGGGACGGTCGGATCCGTGCACGCGGCGAGCACGGCGCCCGCGACCCGCGGCGCGCCCGGCGACACGTCGCCGTAGCTGCGCACGAAGCCCGGCGGCGTCGCGCGCACGCGCGCGAGGATGCGGTCGGCGAGGGGGGAGGCTATGGGCCGAGGTCCCAGAGCAGCCGATAGTAGGTAGTGCGCTCCGCATCCGCCGCGATTCCGTAGGCGTCGAGCAGGCTTTGCTCCCAGCCGGGGCCATAGTTCCACTGTGTGCTCAAGGTCGCGATCGCGACCTTGAGAACGGGCACTCGGCGACGGGCAGCGCCTCGTGCAGCGCCCGCAGGCCGGCGCCGATCGCGGCGACCGCACGCGCCGGCTGTGCTCGCCAGCGTTCGGCGACGGCGCTCTCGCCCGGCAGGGCGGCGGTTACCAGCCAGCTTCCGTCAACGTCCGCACCGCGGTCGAGCACACGAGGGACGGCAGCGCGAGCGGAGGCCCACGCGAGCCGCTCTGCCTCGGCCGACAGGTCGAGCCCACTGTCGTGCGGTGCCCACTTGACGAAGCGCCGGTCCGTTGCGGAGCCGACCTCGAACGTCAGCCCGCCACGCTCGTTCTCCCACACCGCACGGTACGTGTCGCCGGCCGCGAGCCGATGGACGGCGGGTGGTGCGACGACGTCTGGTCGAGGCGATCCTGCGACCACGCCGCGAGGTTCCCCGTTCGCCGTCTACCGCTCGCCCGGCAGCTTCACGGGGTACATCCCCACCGCCCGCGACAGATCCAGCGCGGTCCGCACGATGCGGCTCTGCTCCTGGGCATGCGCGGCCGGATAGCCCTCGGCCGTCGAGGCGCGCTCGGGGCGGCCGATGTAGCCGAACTTGAGGTCGCGGGGGAGGATCTGCATCAACCGCGGGGACATGTGCGCGCGGGCGCCCATGTTGCGCGGCTCCTCCTGCAGCCAGACGACCTCTTCGAGGTTCGGGTAGCTGCCGACAAGCTCGAGGATCTGCTTCTGCGGGAAGGGATAGAGCAGCTCGACGCGGCCGATCGCGACGCCGGGGTTGTCCTGGCGCAGCTCGCTGCCGACGAGGTCGTAGTAGACCTTGCCGGTGCAGAGGATCAGGCGCGTGACCTTGTCCTCCTCGACGCGCGGCTCGGCGAGCACGGGGTAGAACTGCGTCTCGGAGAGGTGCTCGATGCGATTCGTCGCCTGCGGCAGGCGCAGCAGCGACTTCGGCGTCATCACGACAAGTGGGCGCTGCTTGGCGATCGTCGCCTGGCGGCGCAGGAGGTGGAAGTACTGCGCCGGCGTCGTCGGGTAGGCGACGCGGATGTTGCCCTCGGCGGCGAGCTGCAGGAAACGCTCCAGGCGCGCGGAGGAGTGCTCTGGACCCGAGCCCTCGTAGGCGTGCGGCAGCAGCAGCGTCAGCCGCGAGCTCTGGCCCCACTTCGCGAGGCCGGAGACGATGAACTGGTCGATGATCACCTGCGCGCCGTTGACGAAGTCGCCGAACTGCGCCTCCCACAGCACGAGCGTCTCGGGGCCCTCTTGCGAGTAGCCGTACTCGAAGCCGACGGCGGCCACCTCGGAAAGCGGGCTGTTGTGCAGCTCCATCGGCGCCAGCGCGTTCGGCAGGTGCTGGATCGGCGAGTACTCCTGGCCCGTCTTCGGGTCGTGCAGGACGAGATGTCGCTGGCTGAAGGTGCCGCGCTCGGCGTCCTGGCCGGTCAAGCGGATCGGCGTGCCCTCGGTCAGCAGCGACGCGAACGCGAGCTGCTCGGCGTGCGCCCACGTGATGCCACCGTCGGCGCCCATCGCTTCGCGGCGCTGCTCGATCATCGGCCGCACGAGCTTCGGGTGGACGCTGAAGCCCTCCGGCACGCGCAGCAGCGCTTCGTTGAGCTCGCGCAGGCGTGCCGCGTCGACGGCGGTCTCGACGTCCGGGGAGGGCGAGCGGTCGAGCTCGTACTCGCCGGTCCCCTGCTCGACGCGCGTGACCTCGGCCAGCCGTGCCTTCAGCTGCTGGTGCTGCTCGGTGAGCACCTGCCAGACGGCGTCCGTCATCGCGTCGACCTCGTCCTGCGTGACGACGCCCGCGTCGATCAGCTGGCGGCCGTAGCGCTGCGGCAGCGTCGGGTGCTGCTTGATCGCGTTGTACATCTCCGGCTGCGTGTAGGCCGGCTCGTCGGCCTCGTTGTGGCCCCAGCGGCGGTAGCCGATCAGGTCGATGACGACGTCGTGGCCGAACTCCTGGCGGTAGGCGAACGCGAGTCGCACGGCGGAGATGCAGGCCGCCACGTCGTCGGCGTTGACGTGGACGATCGGCACGTCGAAGCCCTTCGCGAGGTCCGACGCCCAGCGCGTGGAGCGCGCGTCGTCCGGATCGGTCGTGAAGCCGACCTGGTTGTTCTGGATCAGGTGGAACGAGCCGCCGACGGTGTAGCCGTCGAGCGCTTGCAGGTTCAGCGCCTCCGCCACGACGCCCTGGGCGGGGAAGGCGGCGTCGCCGTGCAGCACGATCGGGAAGGCGGCGTTCGTGTCCTGCGTCGCGTGCGGGCCCTGGCGCGTCGTCTGGGCGGCGCGCGTGGCGCCCGTCGCGACCGGTCCGACGAACTCCAGGTGGCTCGGGTTTGACTCCAGCCGCACGACGAGCGAGCCGCCGTTGGGCAGCTCGTGCGTGCCGCGTGCGCCGTGGTGGTACTTGACGTCGCCGGTGCCGCCCTGCGGGATCGAGGTGATCACGTCGAGCGTCGAGACGCCCTCGAACTCGGCGAAGATCGAGCCGTAGGAGCGGCCGAGGTTGTGCGCGAGCACGTTGAGGCGGCCGCGGTGCGCCATCCCGATCACGACCTCGCGCCCGCCGTGCCCGCCCGCGAGTCGCACCAGCTCGTCGATCATCGGCACCGACATGTCGAGGCCCTCGATCGAGAACTGCTTCTGCCCGAGGTAGGCCTTGTGCATGAAGCGCTCGAGCGCGTCGACCTCGACGATCCGCTTCAGCAGCGCCTTCTGCTCCTCGGCGGTGAGCGGCGCGCGGAAGGCGCCGGTCTCGATCTTGTCGCGCAGCCACATCCGCTGGCGGTGGCTGGAGATGTGCTCGATCTCGTAGGCGATCGTGCCGCAATAGGTTTCGCGCAGGTGTGGGAGCGCGTCGGCGAACGTCGCGCCGGGAACCCCCATCCGCAGGATCCGCGCGGGAATCTGCGCCATCAGCTCCGGTGTCAGCTTCAGCGGCTCGGGATCGAGCGCCGGGTCGCCGACCGGATCGGCGCCGAGCGGGTCCAGCCGCGCGGCGAGGTGGCCGTGCGTGCGGTAGGCCTTCAGCAGGGAGACGGCGGCCTGCACGGCCTGCAGCAGCTCCTCGCTGGGAGCCGCCCCGGGTGACCCGTCCTCACCCACCCTGGCGTCCCGCACGGCAGCGGCCGCAGCAGCAGGCGCGGGCGGCGGTGGCAGCGCCGGAAGCGTCACGCCGAGCGCGGCGAAGACGCTCTCGTAGAAGCCGTCCTCGCCCTGCAGCAGCTGCTCGATCCGCTGCAGGAAGCGGCCGGACTCGGCTCCCTGGATGATGCGGTGGTCGTACGTCGAGGTCATCGACATGACCTTCTCCGCGCCGATCATCTCGCCGATCGCGCCGAGGCCGACCGGGTAGGCGATCGAGCCGGTCGCGACGATCGTGCCCTGGCCGCTCATCAGCCGCGGCACGGAGGCGATCGTGCCGATGCCGCCGGGGTTCGTCAGCGTGATGTTGGCGCCGACGAGGTCGTCGGCGCCGAGCGTGTTCGTGCGCGCCTTCTCGACGAGCGCGTTGTAGGCGTCGAGGAAGCCGTTGAAGTCGAGCGTGTCGGCGCCGCGGATGACCGGGACCATCAGCGTGCGCGAGCCGTCCTTCTTCTCGACGTCGACCGCGAGCCCGAGGTTGACGGCGCCGTCGTCGACGCGGTGGGGCTTGCCGTCGATCTCGGCGAAGTGGTGTGCCATCACCGGCTGGTCGTGCGCGGCCTTCGCGATCGCGTAGGCGATCAGGTGCGTGAAGGAGACCTTCTGCCCGCCGGCCTTGAGCTGCTTGCGCCGCGCGTCGAGCGTCGTGACGGCGAGCGTGCGGAACGAGGTCGCGGTCGGGATCGAGCGGCTCTCGTCCATGTACTTGGCGAGCATCGCCGCGGCGCCCTTCATCAGCTGCGCGCCGGCAGGCTTCGCGCTCGGGGCGGTTGGCGCGGTACTGCCGCCGTTGGCGGCGGCGAGCACGTCGTCTTTCAGCACGCGCCCGTCGCGGCCACTGCCGGCGACCTGTTCGAGCGGGACGCCGTGGGCGGCGGCTGCGCGCCGGGCGACAGGGGAGGCGTGTCCGCCGGTGTCGACCGCGGTCGTCGTGCCGGTGGAGGGGGCGGCCGTCGCCGGGGCGGAGCCGCCGGCCGCCGGAGCGCCGGGGGTGACGGCGCTCGTCGCGCTCATGCGCGCGATCACCTGACCGACGGTGACGGTGGCGCCCGCCTCGGCGAGCACCTCGGTGACGGTGCCGGAGGCGGGGGCAGGGACCTCGGCGTCGACCTTATCGGTCGAGATCTCGACGAGCGTCTCGTCGGCCGCGATCGCCTCACCGGGCTTGCGGTGCCACTCGAGGATCGTCCCCTCGGTGACCGACTCGCCCATCTGCGGCATCACGATGTCGAGCGTCTCGGCGGCGGAAGGGGGCGCGGCCTCGTCGGCTGCCGGCGCGGCCTCGGCGCTAGGGGAGCCGCCGTTGGAGCCGTTGGACGGAGCGGCGCTGTCGCGAGGTGCGATTTCAGCAAGCACGCTGCCGACGGCGACTGTGTCGCCCTCGGCGGCGAGGATCTTGACGACCGTTCCAGCGACCGGTGCGGGGACCTCGGCGTCGACCTTGTCGGTCGAGATCTCGACGAGCGTTTCGTCAGCCTCGATCGTGTCACCCTCAGCCTTGTGCCACTCGAGGACCGTACCCTCGGTCACCGAGTCGCCCATCTGAGGCATCACGACCTGGATCGCGGTGTCGACTGGCATCCTGTCGCTTGACAATAGCGAGTTGCCTTTGTGCTCGGCGTGCGCTAGTGAGGCGTCGAATTCGTCCATCCCAGAACGGGTTATCGGCCGCTGCGGCGCTCAGATTGCAAGCGAGCTGGCACGCCGCCGCCGTCCCTCGACGACGAACCCGGCGCTGCCGGCAAATGGGCCTACGCCGCCGATCACCGCGACGACCACCGCGAGCCAGAACGGGAGCGTCGCGCGGCGCGCCGCGGCGATCACCAGCAGCGACATCGCGATCCACAGCAGCCCGTGCGCCCAGCCGAAGACGGCGGTCGGTCCCTCGAGCCCCGGCAGCAGCCAGCAGGCGAGCAGCGCGGCGTAGATCGCCGAGTGCACGAACGACGCCGTCTCGAGGAAGCGGAAGGAGGGAAACACGCCCGTCATGCGAGCAGCGCCGCCATCCGGCGCACGACCTCGTCGGCCTCGTCCGGCCAGGCCTCGACGTCGGCCGGCCACCAGGCGTGTGCGTCGTGCTCGTCGTCCGGCACCGCCTCCGCTCCCGCCGGCAGCCACGCCATCCCGACCAGGAACACGAGCCCGTTCGGGGTGCCCGCCAGTGCCTCGACGCTGAGCCGCTCCGCCACGACCGACCACTCCTCCTGCAGCTCGCGCGTCATCGCCTCGACCGGCTGCTCGCCCACCTCCACGGCGCCGGCGGCGCCCAGCGTCCAGCGCCCGGTCCACGACGCGAGCCAGGCCGCGCGCCGGCCTGCGAGCCAGCGCCCCTCGGCGTCGCGCACGACGCACAGCACCGAGACGCTGCGCGTCGCCTCGTTGCCGATCAGCCGCAGCGCCCAGCGTGCCGGCTGCAGCTCCAGGTGCAGCCCGTCCTCGCGCGGCTCGAAGCCCGCCAGCCGCGCCGCCAGCCCGTCGTGGCTCGGCGACCCGCGCTCCTTCAACGCCGCCAGCGCTGCGTCCGCCGCTGCGGTGTCGGCCGCCCGCGGCTCGAACGGCTCCTCACGCCACGCCGCCGTGACCCGGTCCGGAGACCAGGGTCCGCGGGCGAGCAGGAGGCCGTTGGAGCTCATGCCGACAGGCTAATGGAGCGACCCGCGACCCGGCGTGCGTGCTCGGCGGCGTCCATACACTCGCGCGATGCCACGCGCACGCAACCACTGGGGCTGGGGCTGGGAGGACGAGCAGCCGAGCCACGAGGAGGTGCGGGCCGCCGCGGGCGGGCTCGTGCAGCACCTCGGCTTCGGCTCGGCAGAGCCTGAGCGGCCGGTGCCGCTGGACGCGGTCGAGTTGCCGGTGCCGCGCCTCGCGCCGCCGGACGCGCTGGCGGCGATCTGCACGACCGACCGCGACGAGCGGGTGCGTCATGCCTATGGGCGCGCGTACCGCGACGTCGTGCGCGGCTTCTACGGCCGCTTCGACCACGCGCCCGACGTCGTCGCGTTCCCGCGTGAGGAGGCCGACGTGGAGCGCGTGCTGGCGTGGGGCGCCGACGTCGGTGCCGCGGTGATCCCGTTCGGCGGCGGCACCAGCGTCGTCGGCGGCGTCGAGGCGCGCGTGGGGGACGGCTTCGCGGGGACGATCGTGCTCTCGCTGGTCGGCCTCGACCGCGTGCTGGAGGTCGACGAGGCCTCCGGCGCCGCGCGGATCCAGGCGGGTGCGCTTGGCCCGGACCTG
The DNA here is from genome assembly GCA_963774115.1 of uncultured Actinomycetes bacterium. Lineage (GTDB taxonomy): Bacteria > Actinomycetota > Thermoleophilia > Solirubrobacterales > Solirubrobacteraceae > Conexibacter. The sequence continues at coordinate 622,276 of CAVZDN010000003.1, forward strand.
GAGACGCAGCTCGTGCCGCACGGGCTGACGCTGCGCCACTTCCCGCAGTCCTTCCAGCTCTCGACGCTCGGCGGCTGGGTCGCGACGCGCGCCGGGGGCCACTTCGCCACCGGCGAGACGCACATCGACGACCTCGTCGAGTCGATCCGCGCGCTGACGCCGGTGGGTGTGTGGGAGTCGCGTCGTCTGCCCGGCTCCGGCGCCGGCCCGAGCCCGGACCGTCTGCTGCTCGGCTCGGAGGGGACGCTGGGCGTCATCACCGAGGCATGGGTGCGCGTGCGCCCGAAGCCCGCGCATCGCGCGAGCCGTTCGGTGCGCTTCCCGGACTTCGCCGCCGGCGCCCGCGCGGTGCGCGCGCTCGCGCAGTCGGGCCTGCGCCCGGCCAACTGCCGCCTGCTGGACCCGCGCGAGGCGAAGCTGACGTTCGCGGGCGACGGCTCGCACGCGCTGCTCGTACTCGGCTTCGAGTCCGCCCACCACCCGGTTGACGCCCTGATGACCGCCGGGCTGGCGTGCTGCGCCGACCACGGCGGCACGTGGGAGGAGCGCCCGGACGGCGCCCGCGGCGGTGCCGTCGGCAGCTGGCGCGAGGCGTTCGTGCGGGCGCCCTACCTGCGCGACACGTTCGTCGCGATGGGGGTGCTGTCGGAGACATTCGAGACGGCGATCACGTGGGATCGCTTCGAGGCGTTCCAGGCGGCCGTGCGCGACGCGACGCAGACCGCCGTGCGCGAGGTGTGCGGTGATGGCCTCGTGACGTGCCGCATCACGCACGCCTATCCGGATGGCGCCGCGCCCTACTTCACTGTGCTCGCGCCCGCGCGCCGTGGCGGCGAGGTCGAGCAGTGGGACGCGATCAAGCACGCCGCGGCCGACGCGATCATCGCCGCGGGCGGCACGATCACCCACCACCACGCGGTCGGCCGCGACCACCGCCCCTGGTACGACGTGCAGCGGCCCGAGCCGTTTGCCGCCGCGCTGCGCGGTGCGAAGGCCGCTGTCGACCCGGCTGGGATCCTCAATCCCGGCGTGCTGATCGATTGAGCGTCCTGGATGGTGGTCGTGTGGCGACCACAGGGCAGGACACTTCGAGCGGACGCTAGCCTGCGGCCATGACGTCGATCGCGATCCTCGGTCCCGGAGGCGTCGGCGGCTTCCTCGCCGGCGCCCTCGCACGCGCGGGCAACGACGTGACCGTCGTTGCGCGCGAGGAGACGGCCGCGCTGATCGCGCGCGACGGCCTGCACGTCGAGAGCACGCTGCTGGGCGACTTCACGGCCAGGCTGGCGGCGACCGCGCGGCTCGCTGAGCCGGTCGACGTGCTGCTCGTCGCGACGAAGGCGGCGACGCTCGAGGATGCGCTCGCACGCGTCGACGGCCAGCCGGCGCTCGTCGTGCCGCTGCTCAATGGCCTCGACCACGTCGCGCTGCTGCGTGAGCGCTTCGGCGCCCAGCACGTCGCCACCGGCACGATCCGCATCCAGGCTGACCGCCCCGCGCCCGGCCGCGTCGTCCACACCAGCCCCTTCCTGTTCGTCGAGCTCGCCTCCGACCAGTCCGCGTTGCGTGGCCGCCTCGATGCGCTGGCGGCGCTGCTCAACGCCGCCGACGTCTCCACGCGCGTGCGCGACGGCGAGGCGCAGATCCTCTGGGGGAAGCTGGTGCGCCTCAACGCGCTCGCCTGCATGACGACCGCGTACGACCTCACGTTCGGCGCGATCCGCGAGGATCCGCAGCTCCACGGCGAGCTGGAGGCCTGCGTCCACGAGGCCGCCGCCGTCGCCCGCGCCGAGGGCGCGCAGATCGACCCCGCCGTCGTCTTCTCGGAGTTCGAGGTCGTCCATCCGGGCTTCGGCAGCTCGATGCAGCGCGACGTCGCGGCCGGCCGCGAGCCGGAGCTGGACGCGATCGCGGGCGCGATCCTGCGAGCCGGCGCCCGCCGCGGCGTTGCGTGCCCGACGATCGCCAAGCTCGCGGCGTTGATCGCCCAGCGCGCCGGCATTGCGCCGCTGCTCGCCTGACGCTGTACGCCACACTGGATATGTGGTGGTTGGAGTACACCTATTCAGTTCTGAACGTTTGGCCATAGTCTTGACCCTGCGCGCCGGTGCGCCAAGCATTGCGACCGATGACCGCCTCGCTCGCAGTCAACCCCTGCCCACCCCCGACCCGGCGTCCGTCATTCCCCCGACGCTCGCCGAGTGACCCCGTGCACACCCCCATCCCGGTGCGCGGGATTGCTGGCCTGGCCACGCCATCCGCGTCGGCCGACCGTTGCTAGCTACGGGCAGGAGACTACGTGCGAGTCGGACCGCGGCCCTGGCGGGGCTTACGCTCGCCAGGGCCGTTCATCGTCGGTCGCTCCCCCGCGCCGCCGGCAGTCACGGACGATCTTGAGGCGATGGCGGGACGGGATGGCCACGACAGCTGACGCGCTCCCCCGGCAGCCGGAGACGTCGTCGATCGACGCCCGCGTCGTCAAGGCGCTCTCGCATCCGACGCGCGTGCACATCCTCGGGCTGCTGCGCGAACGCGAGCTGGTCAGCCCCGTGCAGCTCGCGAACGAGCTGGGGCTCGCACTCGGGACCGTCGGCTACCACGTCAGACGGCTCGAGCAGCTCGGCTTCATCGAGCTGGCGAAGCAGACGCAGAAGCGCGGTGCCGTCGAGCACCACTACCGCGTTCGCACGATGCTCGACCCGCCGCAGCCCTCCGATGCGCCAAAACGGCGTACGAAGAGCCGCACGCAACAGCGCGGCGCGGAGGCCTGCGTGATCGTGCGCGACGCGCAGGCCGTCGTCGCCGCTGGTGGCTTCGACGCTGTCGCGGCGCGCGGCGACGTCTGCGTGGTGACGCTCGACGCGTCAGGCCGAGTCGAGCTGCTCGCCGGGCTCGACGCGCTCACGGCGGCGATCGAGCGGATCGAGCGCTCGAGCAAGAAGCGGCTTGCGGCTGCAGGCGCGGCGGCCGCACCCCACATCTGCACCGCGGTCTCGATGCTGTTCGAGGTCGACGAGGACTGACCCGGCGCGGCCTGCGCGGCGGCGTCAGGTCAGCGTCAGTTGTAGGACCGGCGCTCGACGGGATCTCCGCCGACCGTCGTGGTCGCCACCGCCTCGACGACCTCCTCCTCGGCCGCCTCGCGCTCCTCGTCGTGCTGGCCGTCGCACAGCACGCGGAAGTTGCCCGTCACGCCACTGTCGGCGTGGATCGTGATGCCAGGGAGGATCTCCTCACCCTCGTCGAAGCCGAGCCGCTCCATGTCGAAGTGCGCCAGGCCGATCCCGTGCGCGGTGTGCGTCGGGTTCTCGCGGTCGTGCGCCGCGATCGCCTGCGCGAAGCGCTCCAGGTTCTTGGCGATCTTGCTCGTGTCGACGGGCATGGCGTTGCTCGCAGGGTAACGCGAGCGCCTGCGGCTGTCAGCCCAGACGTGCGGGTGGGCGCTCGATGATCTCAACCCTGTAACCGTCGGGATCGCGGACGAAGCAGAGGCGCGAGCCGCCCTCGCGGACGCTGTACGGCGGCTTCTCTGGCTCGATCCCCTGTTCGGCGAGCCGTGCGAGTGTCGCGTCGAGATCCTCGGCGGCGATCGCGATGTGGCCGTAGCCGGTGCCGATCTCGTAGGGCTCGGTGCGGCCGATGTTGTACGTCAGCTCCAGTCGCGGCGAGTCGCCGTCGCCGGGCATGTTCATGAAGACGTTGATCGCCTCGTCGCGGATCGGCATGCGCGCGACCTCCTCGAAGCCGAGCGCCGCGTAGAAGGCGACGGAGCGGTCGATCTCGAGGATGCGGTAGCAAGTGTGAATCAAGGGCATGGGTCGTGGCTCCTTCTCAGAACGCGTGGCGGCCAGTGTGCCGCGAGTCGAACGGATGCGTGTAGCGGCGCTGGAAGGCGGGCGTCAGCGGCGGCAGGAAGGCCGGGATGGCGGGCACGCCCCAGCGCCCATGCCAGGCGTTCCAGCTGTCATCGGGCAGCAGCCGTACGCAGCGACGCCGGCAGCCGGCCGCGGAGTTTCCGACCCATGAGCGGGAGCCGTCGAAATGGCTCTCAGGCAGCGTGCCGTCCGTCTGGCGGCACAGCCGCGTGCAGCGGCGCGGATAGGAGGCATGGCTGCCGCGCGCCACGTGGACCTTCGCGCGGTTGGCGACGACGCTCGGCACGTCGGCGTCGTAGCGCCACACGCCGGTGTGTGCGGCGAAGTGCAGCTCCAGCACCCGTGTGCCGAGACGGTCGGCGATCACCGTCATGCCCTCCCAGTCGCCCTCGTGCTGGTCGAGGCTGAAGGCGTTGTAGCGCAGGAACCACCAGTAGTCGATCGCGACGCGGGTGCCGCGATGCGCGACGTGCGCGTAGATGACGGAGCGCCCATCGAGGTCGCAGTCGCGCAGCTCCGGCAGCGACTTCGCGCACGTCGCGAGGTCCGGTGCCGTCGCATCGGAGCCGTCGCCGCGCGTGCCGCGCAGATCGAGGTGATCGACGCCGGCGGTCAGCTGCGCGGCGTCCGTCAACGGCGTGCACGGAGCGCCGGCCGGCGGACAGGCCTGATGGCCAGGCTCGGCGAGGAAGGCGTCGACGTCGATCGGGCGCCAGCGCTCCTTCGCGTCGAACAGCAGACGGGGGCGCAGCTGCAGCGCCAGCGTCAGGTCGCTGGGCGGGGCCGGGGCCTTCGCGGCATCGGCTGCTGTTCCCGGCGCGACGACGGCGCAGACCGCCAGCGCTGCCGTGATCACCCTTGCTCGCCGCGCCATCTCACCTGATCTTCGCACGCTGCACGGGCCAGAACCTCATTCACGATGAGGCCGGCCGGCTGGCACCGTCTCGCGGCGCCGGAATCGCCACCCGCGATGTTCGACGCAGCATTGCTGCGCCTTCACATCGCGTGCGGCGCCCGGCATCCACGATCCGGCGCCATCCGACTCGCCTCATCGGGAATGAGGTTCTAACCTGGCCGCATGATCCTCGAACGCTCGATGTCCGACGGCTTTCTCACGAACACGTACCTCGTCGCCGACGAGCCCGGCGGCTCTGCCGTGCTCGTCGACGCCGGCGGCCCGGTTGCCCCGCTGCTCGACGCGCTGGAGCGCGACGGCCTGACGCTCATGCACGTGCTGCTGACCCACCACCACTACGACCATGTCGTGGAGCTGGACCAGGTGCTGGCCCGTCATCCGGGCACGCCGGTGCTGATCCACGCGCTCGAGCGCGAGCTGGTGCCGGCCGCGACGGGCGAGATCGTTCCCGGCGAGCCGATCCTCTGCGGCGGCCTGCGGATCGACCCGCTGCACACGCCCGGACACACGGCCGGGATGGTCTCGCTGCTCGTCCGCCACGGCGTCGAGCAGGCGCTCTTCACGGGCGACACGCTCTTCAAGGGGTCGGTCGGTGGCGTGCGCGCGCCCGGCCATACGACCTACGAGGACCTCAAGTCCTCGATCATGGACAAGCTGCTGGCGCTCCCGCCGACGACGCCGATCCACCCGGGTCACACCGACCCCACGACCGTCGGCGACGAGCGGGAGCACAACGCGTTCGTGCGCATCTGGCGCGGGCTTGACCCCGAGGGGTCCGATCCTTGCACGGCGCTCGGCGAGCCGGCGACACTGATCCTGCTCGGCGACGACTACGACGGCGGCCACAAGGCCTGGGTCCGCTGGCCCGACGGGTCGGACGACATCGTCCCGGGCTCGCAGGTCCAGCGCGGTTAGCACCGACCGCCCCTAGGATGGGTCGCGATGGCACGCGACAAGATCCCCACGTCCCGCGTGCGGCGCACCGCCAAGCTGGGCGGGCTCGCGGCCGGGCAGGCAGTCCGTCAGGCCGGCACGCGCGCGGCGAACGTGACGCGCTCGGAGGAGGCCTCGCGGGCTGCGCTGGAACGCCGCCACTTGGAGGCCGCCGAGCAGATCGTCACCGCGCTGGGGACGATGAAGGGCGCTGCGATGAAGCTCGGGCAGGTGCTCTCGTTCCTCGACGTCGGGCTCGTGCCGGAGGAGCACCGCGAGGAGTTCCAGGCCAAGCTCGCGGCGCTGCGCGACGCTGCTCCGAAGGTCAACTTCAAGGACATGCGCAAGGTGATCGAGCAGGAGCTCGACGACAAGCTCGGCGAGCTGTTCGCCGACTTTGACGAGGAGCCGATCGCGGCTGCGTCGATCGGCCAGGTCTACCGCGCGACGCTGCATGACGGCCGCGATGTGGCGGTGAAGGTCCAGTACCCGGGCGTCGCCGCAGCGGTGCGCTCTGACATGCAGAACCTCGGCCTGATCATGCGCGTCGTCAAGCGCATGACGCCCGGGCTCGACGTGCGGGCGATGACCGAGGAGATCCGCTTGCGGATCGACGAGGAGCTCGACTACGAGCTGGAGGCGCAGAACCAGCGCTCGCTTTCGCGCATCTTCCGCGGCCATCCCTTCATCGTTGTGCCGGACGTCGTCACGAGCATGTCGCGCGAGCGGGTGATCGTCAGCGAGTTCGTCGAGGGCGTCGGCTTCGAGCACCTGAAGGGGTATCCGCAGGCCGAGCGCGACCGCCTCGGCGAGATCATCTTCCGCTTCTTCTTCGGCTGCCTCTACCGCCACCACCAGTTCTCCGGCGACCCGCACCCGGGCAACTTCCTGCTGCTCGCCGACGGACGCGTCGCGTTCCTTGACTTCGGGCTCTTCAAGCGGATGAGCGGGGCGGATGTCGAGCATGAGCTGGCGGTCGGCCGGGCCGTCGTCGAGGAGGACGCGCCGGCGCTGTTCGAGCTGTTCGCGAGCGCGGGCTTCCTGCCGCAGCCCGAGCGTGTGCAGCCGGACGACCTGCTCGCGTACCTCGACGACACAGTCGGTTGGTACGCCCACGACGGCGAGCTGGAGCTGACGCCGGAGGTGGCCACCCGGGTGGCGATCGAGTCGAGCGATATGCGCTCGAGCCACTTCCGCAGCATGCGTCACCAGGACATCAGTCCCGAGCACCTGTTCCCGCTGCGCATGCAGCTGCTCACGCTGGCGGTGCTCGGCCAGCTGCGCGCTCGGGGCAACTGGCACCGCATCGCGCGCGAGTGGATGTACGGCGACCCCGCCGTCACTGAGCTTGGCCGGCTCGAGGAGGAGTTCTACGGCCGTGTCGCCGCATGAGCGGTCGCGGCGACAGGCGGTCGTCCGGCTCGGGCTGCTCGGAGCGGCCGTCGGGGCGCTGTTCGCGGCCGTCGCGCTGAGCGGCGGGCTCTCCTCAGAGCGTGTCAGCGACCAGCTGGACGGCCTCGGCTGGCTCGGACCCCTTGCCTTCGTAGCCGTCTCGGCCGGACTGACGGTCGTGCTCTTCCCCGGGCCGCTGCTGGCCGGCGCGGCCGGGCTGCTGTTCGGCACCGCCCTCGGCACGCCCACGGCCATCGCGGCCGCGACGCTCGGCGCCAGCATTGCCTTCTCGATCTCGCGCCGCTTCGGCGCCGGCCCTGTCGAGGAGCTGTCGGGCGACCGCGTCCGGGTGGTGCAGGACTGGATCGCCGCACGCGGCTTCCTCGCCGTCCTCTACGCGCGGATCCTGCCGCTGATGCCGTTCACGCTCGTCAACTACGCAGCCGGCCTCACGCGCGTGCGCCTGCTCGTGTTCGCCGCCGCCACCGCGATCGGCTGCGCGCCGCGCGCGTTCGCCTACGTCGCGCTCGGCGGCAGCCTCGACGACCTCGACTCGCCCGAGGCGCTGATCGCCTTCGGCGTGCTCGTAGCGATGGGACTTGGGGGGCTGGCGGTGGCGAGCCGCGACGTGCGGTACCGGGTTTCGCTCTCCCGCGGTCCCGCTCGCCCGCCTGCCAGCGACGTCACTAGACCGTCTGGATCTGCAGCAGGCTCGTCGTCCCGGGACGGCCGCTCGGCAAACCGGCCGTGATGCCGACGCGGTCGCCGCGCTTGACCCAGCCGAGCTCGACGGCGCGGCGGGCCGCGTCGTGGATCAGCTCCTCGGTGACCTCGTGGCGCGGCATCGAGGCGGCCTGGACCCCCCACATCAGCCCGCAGCGGCGCACCGTCTCACGGCCGGGCGAGAGCGCGTAAATCGGCACGTTCGGCCGATTCGCGGAGATCAGTCGCGCTGAGCGGCCGGACAGCGTCGGCACGATCAGCGCCGCGAGGCCCAGCTCGCGCGCTGCCTCGCAGGCGCTGTGCGCCACGGTGTAGGCGGGATCGCGCGCGTCGCGCCGGACGCGCTGCTCGTTCCACTGCTCGTACGGCAACTCGCGCTCCGTGCGGATCGCGATCGCCGCGAGCATCTCGACGGCCGCGACCGGATGTGCGCCGACGGCCGTCTCCTGCGAGAGCATCACCGCGTCGGTGCCGTCGAGGATCGCGTTGGCGACGTCGGTCACCTCGGCGCGCGTCGGGCGCGAGGAGGTGACCATCGAGTCGAGCATCTGGGTGGCGGTGATCGAGGGTCGCGCAAGCTGGCCGGCCATCCGCAGCAGCTGCTTCTGAACGACCGGCACGTCCTCGATCGGCAGCTCGATGCCGAGGTCCCCGCGCGCGACCATCACGCAGTCCGCCACGCGGATGATCTCCTCGGCGTTCTCGACCGCCTGCGGCTTCTCGATCTTCGCAATCAGCGGGATGCGCGTGTGCTTGCGCACCTCCAGCACGTCGGAGGGCTCGCGCACGAACGACAGCGCCACCAGGTCGACGCCGATCGACTCGCCGAAGCGCAGCAGCTCCAAGTCCTCGTGGGGGACCGCCGGCAGGCCGCGCGTCGAGCCAGGGATGTTCAGCCCCTGGCGCGAGGCGAGCGCCCCGCCGATCTCGACGTTCGTGTCGACCTCGCTCTCGCGCACCTCGCGCACGCGCAGGCGGATGCGGCCGTCGGCGAGGTAGACGATGTCGTTCGGCTCCACGGCGGACGGCAGCTCCGGCCAGCTGACCGACACCCGCGTCGCGTCGCCCGGCTCCTCGCTGCCGCAGCAGAGCGTCAGCTGGTCGCCGGGCCGCAGGTCGACGAGGTCGTCGCGCAGCGGGCCGATCCGCAGCTTCGGCCCCGGCAGGTCCTGCAGGATCGCGACGGGCCGTCCGACGCGCTTGGCGGCGGCGCGCACGCGCGTGACGTTCTCCGCATGCTCCTCGCGGCTGCCGTGGGAGAAGTTCAGCCGCGCGACGTCGAGCCCGGCCTCGACCATGCGGGCGAGGACCTCCGGGTTGCGGCAGGCGGGGCCGATGGTCGCGACGATCTTGGTGCGGCGCACGCGCGCCACCGTAGCGCGGGCGCCCGGCGGCAGCGCGCACCCCCGTGTGACGCGTCCCCCCGCGTGGGGTGGTCAGGCACCCCACTCGACCACGAGCGGCGCGTGGTCTGAGGGCTTCGCGCCCTTGCGATACGGGCGCTCGATGCCGCAGCGGGTGACGCCCGCGGCGAGCGCGGGGCTCAGCAGCGCGAGGTCGATCCGCAGGCCCAGCCCCTTGTGGAAGTGGCCGGCGCGGTAGTCCCACCACGTGTAGCCGGGCTCGTCCGGGTGCAGCTGGCGGAACGGGTCGACGAGCGGGCCGGCGTCCTGAAGCGCCTGCAGCGCGGCGCGCTCGGGCGCGGTGACGTGGGTCGAGCCGACGAAAGCGGCGGGGTCGTAGACGTCGAGGTCGGTGGGGGCGACGTTCATGTCGCCGGCGACGAGCAGCGGCCCCTGCGCTGCGAGCGCCCGCACCCGCTCGGCCGCCGCGGCGAGGAAGGCGAGCTTCCCGGCGTACCACTCGCTGTCGGGCTCGCGCCCGTTCGGGACGTAGACGCTGACGACGCGGATCTCGTCCACGGTCGCCTCGACCCAGCGCGCCTCGTCCTGCGCGGGCTCGCCGGGCAGCCCGCGCACCGGATCCTCCAGCTCCAGGCTCTCACGCGCCAGCACCGCGACGCCCGCCCAGCGCCCGCCGCTGTGGTCGGCGGCGCGGTAGCCGGCCTGTGCCAGCGCGTCATGCGGGAAGGCCGCTGCCTCGCACTTCGTCTCCTGCAGGCACAGCACGTCGGGCGCGTGGTCCTCCAGGAACTCGAGCACGCGCGGCAGGCGCGCGTTGAGCGAGTTGACGTTCCAGGTGACGACGCACATGGGGGTGGGTAAGCCTACGTCGTGACCCTGCGGGATCCCTTCGAGGAGGGCGAGAAGCTCTGGGTGCAGGTCGCCGACGGCACGCGCCCCGCCGTCTACGTTGGCACCGGCGAGGCCTCCGTGTTCCTCGGCGGCCCGCCGCTCGTTTACGTCGTGATGGAGGACAGCGGCGACCGCGCGGCCGTCGAACTGGACCGCGTCACGCGGCGCGACTGACCGTCAGTACGCCGTGCAGCGCGCCCGTGGACGCGGGACGGCCTTGTAGCGCGCGCCGCCGCCCTTCGTCCACAGCAGGTGGTCGACGTGCTGTGGGGTCAGGTCGGGGCGCGCGGCGCAGATCAGCTCGGCGGCATGGACCGCGCACGCACGCATCTCCACCTCCTCGGGACTGTCGTGCTCGATCAGCTCACCAGCCTCGATTCGCGCCACGAGCGCGGGATCCAAGCGCAGGACGCTGTCGAGTCGCAGCACGTGCGGCACGAGGTTGTCGGCGAACAGCGTCAGGCGTCGCAGGTCGCCTGCGAGGTCGGTGACACCCGCGTGATGGAGATCGGCGGCCACGATCTGGGCGCGCTTGTAGAAGGGGATCGTGCGGCCCGCGTACGGCGAGGCGTCGGCGAAGCAGTCCCAGCCCGCGAGCCGCTCGGCCAGCGCGACGGCTGAGCCGCCGGCGCGGTCGGCGACGTCCGCGAAGCTCCCGCCGTGGTCGTCGGAGACGTGCGCGCCGAGGTCGTTCAGCGAGCGTGCGAAGAGGTCTATCAGCTCGTGGCCCGGATCCTGCCCCAGCGTGTCCGCGACCTCGTCCGCGCCGATCCCGCGCAGCTCCTCCGCGCTCCATGCCCCGCTCGCGGCGAAGCGGTCCCGCAGCCCGAGCGCGACCGTGTAGTACCCCGAGCGGCCCTCGCGCTTGCGCAGCGTCGGGAACCAGCCCGAGCCGAAGTTGACCGCGTCGAGCGTCAAGAAGAACGCCGCCCGCAGCTCGCGCGGGCCGTCCACGACATGCGCCTCAGGATCCGGCCCCGGCGTCGCCTCAGGCCCGGGGAGCGCTGCCGCATACGCCGGAATCGCCGCCTCGTCGACGGTGACGTGGCTCGCCCGAGCGGCGACCCACGCGCAACCCTCGCGGATCTCGTCGACGATCGCCACGTGGCGATCATCGCAAGCGGCAGCTCAGACCAACGCGCCCACGCCGCGCTCGTGCTCCAGCAGCCAGCGCTTGACGTCGAGGCCGTAGGCGAAGCCGCCGAGGCCGCCGTCGCTGCGGACGATGCGGTGGCAGGGGACGAACAGCGCCGTCGGGTTGCGGGCGCAGGCGGAGCCGGCGGCGCGCACGGCGGCCGGGTTGCCGCTGCGGGCGGCGAGCTGCGCGTACGTCTCCGGCGCGCCCGCCGGGATCGCGCGCAGCTGCTCGCGGGCGCGTTCGAGGAACGGGGTGGTGGCCTGCGCGACGGGCACGGCGTCGATCGCCGTCAGGTCGCCGGCGACGTAGTCGCGCACCGCCTGTGTGAACGGTCCGAGGTCCTTGCGCGGCGTCAGCTCGGCGGGGCGCAGCGCCCTGCCGATCAGGCCGCGAAGCCACTCCGCGTCGGTCGTCCAGCCGCTTGCGAGCACCGCGTCGTCGGTGGCGATGATCGTCAGCGGTCCGGGTGGGGTGTCGATCTGGGTCGTGTACATGGGGTCCTCCGTTTCAGGCGGCGGTGGCGTGCTCGGCAGGGTGGGGCGGGGCATCGGCGGCCAGGCTCGCCCACAGGTGCTGGACGGCGTAGGCCCGCCACGGGCGCCAGCGCTCCGCCAGCGCGGCGACCGAAGCGCGGTCGCCGGGCACGCCGAGGCGCTCCACCGCATGGCGGATGCCGAGGTCGGTCGTCGGGAAGGCGTCCGGGTCGCCGAGCGCGCGCATCGCCACGTACTCGATCGTCCACGGTCCGATCCCGGGAAGCGTCAGCAGCCGCTCGCGTGCGGCCTCGCGGTCGGCCCCCGGGTCGAGTGCGAGGGTGCCGTCCGCGAGCGCCCCGCACAGCGTCACGAGCGCGAACGCGCGGTTGCGGGTCAGCGGCAGCGTCGTCGGCTCGGTCGCCGCGATCGCCCCGGCCGTCGGGAACGCGTGCGTCAGCCCGCCCTCGGGCGCGGGAAGCGGCTCGCCGAGGGCGGCCGTCAGGCGGCCGGCGAGCGTGCGCGCCCCCGCGACCGAGATCTGCTGGCCGAGCACGGCACGGACCGCCAGCTCGGCGCCGTCGACCGCGCCCGGCACGCGCCGGCCGGGGACCCGCGCGATCAGCGGCGCGAGCAGCGGGTCGGCGCCGAGTGCCTCCGCCACCGCGACCGGGTCGGCGTCGAGGTCCAGCAGCCGGCGGCAGCGCTGCACCGCCGCCGCGAGGTCGCGCAGATCGGCGAGACGCAGCGTGCAGCGGACGTGGTCGCCCGTCGCGGCCGGCGACAGCTCGGCGATCCCGGGGCCGTGGGGGAGCGCGAGCACGCGCCGGTAGGCGCCGTCTGCCGTCAGCTGCTCGACGCCGGGGACCGCGCGCTGGCCGAGGAACGCCAGCAGCCCGGCGGCGTCGAGCGGGGCGCGGTGGCGCAGGCGCAGTTCCAGCGTGGGGGCAGCGTCCGGGCTTGCCGTGCCATGGCCGTTGGTGGACGCCGAGCGCGCTCCGACAGCGCGTGGGCCGCCGCCGTTGCGCCGTCCGGCCGCGCCGTTCGCTCCCCGTCGCAGCTCCGTCGGCGTCGAGGCGAACACCTCGCGGACCGTCTCGTTGAACTGCCGGATGCTCGGGAAGCCCGCCGCGAACGCGACGTCGGTGAAGGGGAGGGCGGTCGTCTCGATCAGCAGTCGCGCCGTCTGCGCCCGCTGCGCGCGGGCGAGCGCGAGCGGACCGGCGCCCAGCTCGGTGACGAGCTGGCGGTGCAGATGGCGCTCGCTGTAGCCGAGCCGCCGCGCGAGCCCCGCGACGCCGTCACGGTCGACGCTGCCGTCGGCGATCAGCCGCATCGCACGGCCGACCACGTCGGCGCGCGCGTTCCACTCCGGCGAGCCGGGCGAGGCGTCGGGCCGGCAGCGCTTGCAGGCGCGGAAGCCGGAACGTTGGGCGGCTGCCGCGCTCGGCAGGAAGCGCACGTTCGCGCGCTTTGGCGTCACCGCCGGGCAGCTCGGCCGGCAGTAGATCCCGGTCGAGGTGACGGCCGTCACAAACCAGCCGTCAAAGCGCGCGTCCTTGCTGCGGACCGCTCGGTAGCAATGCTCGAAGTCTTGAACCACGATGACGATGATGGCGCGCCACGCGGTCGGCGACTAGTGGAAATCGGACGTGGACGTCCGCAGGCCGACCAGCCTCAGCCGACAAGCCCCGCGGGGAACCCGAGCGACCAGATCCCGTCGCGCTCCACGTGCGCGAACGTCGCCGGGTCCTCCGCCAGGAAGGACGTCTCGCCATACGCCGTCACGACCGTGTGGAACTCGCCGCGCTCCCCACACGGATGGAACACGCCCGCGTCCTCGAGCCCATGCTCGCGCAGCAGTGCCCGCCCGATCGGCCGCCCCAGGAAGTCCGGCCGATAGCAGTCCGCACGCATCCCCGACACCGTCGCCACGACGTCCGCCGCGTCCAGGAAGTCGAGCAGCATCGCCGGGTCCTCCTCGTCCGCAAGCGGTGTCTCCAGCGCGAGCCCCGCCGCCGCTGTCGCCGCGCCGAGCCACGGCCACTCCTCCGGCGTGATGTCGCCCGTCACCACTCGCTCCACGCCCTCCGCCGCCAGCCGCACGAACGCTGTCCGATACGACGCCTCCCACTCCGTCCGATCGATCGCTATCCGCTCGTGCACCAGTCCCAGCCCCGCCGCCTGCCGCGCCATCACTCCGAGCGGATGGCACCGAAACGCCGCACGTCCGCCCGCGGGCACGAACGTCGCCAACCGCGTCCCCGGCTCCGCCAGCGCCCCGCTCCGCAGCCCCGCCGCGAAGCAGTCCTTCCCGCCGCTCCAGAGGACGGCGGCGCTCACCGGAAGACCCCGCCCTCCTGCACCATCTCGCCGTCGGCGCTCAGTCGCCCGCTGTCGAAGTCTTGGACCACGAGGACGATGATGGCGCGCCGCGCGGTCGGCAACCAGGAGGCTTGGCTAGTGGAAATCGGACGTGAATGCCGGAGTGCCGTCCGGCGGTTCGGCCGCGCCGCCCCGCCAGACGGCTCTGCGTTCACGCGATTGCGTGCAGGCCTTCCAGCTGTGCCGCCGCGATGCGCGCACGGATGTCGCCGACCTCGTCGTCGTCGACCACGGGCATCCCGGGCTCGACGGCCTCCATCGAATCGAGCATCTCAGGTGACAGAGCCTCGTCGAGCGCGGAGAGCGCGCCCTCATCTCGGGCCATGTGCGCGAGCGGGCCGGCGAAGCTGACGCCGATCAATTCATCGTCGGCGTCCCAGTCAGCGAGCATCAGCAGGTGCGGGGAGGTCGATCGCGCCCACGTGCCCCCTGCGTTCAGCGACAGCCGGTAGACGTCATCGACATAGCTGCCGATGTATGCATGTACTCGACTTCCGCCGCCGCGGTTCCAGAGCTTGGACATTGCAGGACCTCCTTTCCAGGTGGTCGGTGGTCGACGCTTGCGAGTAGGGAGCTCACTGCGTCCGTGTTCTGATGATGCCCAGAAATTCGGCGGCAGGCCCGTGTTTGGATGAGCGGTATAGGGGTGGGCGGCGTGTTGACGATCGCGCGCGAGTTGGCTGGTTTCGGATCAGGTACGGCGTGATACTCATCAATGTTTATCTATTCTTCTGTATTCCGTGCATCCGGATTACGTCGAACTGGGCCGCGCAGCTCAGGAGAGCTGTGGCCGTTTCGGGATACCTCCTGAGCATGTTCGACACGCGCGCGCGGTGGCGGGCATCGTGCGCAGAGCGCGGCCAGAGGGCGACGGCCAATGGCTCGAGTTCGTGGGGGAGACGCCGGACGGAGTGATGCTGACGATGATATGTGGGCCCACGCCGGAGAAGGTCGTGGAGTTCCGGCCACGTGTGGGCTGAGCAGCAGGCGGCCCTTGACGAGCTGTTGAAGCGCTCACGTCGCGATGCCGTGCCGATCCGGCGCGCCTTCGTGCAGGCACGTCAGCCAGGTGGTGGTCCCGGACCGCTCGCGTCATTCGTGACCGACCGTCGCCGTCGCGCGCTCGACCTCTACCTGCTCCTGCACGCTGCCGCGAGCCGCCCGCCGTGGACGGTCGAGCTGTCCGCAGTCGTATGGGGGCGCCTGCTCGGCCTGACTGGTCGTAGCGCTGCGGTCACGGTCAGCCGCCAGTGGGCCTGGCTGGAGCAGTCGCAACTGGTGACGACCGCGCGCGCAGGCCGTCGCACGCGCGTCACGCTGCTACGTGAGGACGCCAGTGGCGCGCCCTACCGCCACCCTGCTGTCGGGGATGGTGAGACCCCTCCGGACGGGGATTACTTTATGCTGCCGCACGCATACTGGCGCGCGGGGATGCAGGACTGGGTCGACACGCGCTCGAAGGCGATGCTCCTGATCGCGTTGTCGCTGGGCGACAATTTCATCATGCCGCTGGCAAGCGTGCATGACTGGTATGGGCTCTCGCGCGACTCCGCGCGTGCCGGCTTGCGCGGCCTGCGCGGCCGTGGGTTCCTCGACGTGCACGAACGGCAGAAGCCGGCGCCGCTCTCGCCGCTGGGCTACACCTACGAGCGCCGTTATCGGCTGCGGCCGCCGTTCGCGCGCTCCAACTGAAGTCTCACCGGAAGACCCCGCCCTCCTGCACCATCACGTTGTCCGCGCTCAACCGCCCGCCCTCGCGCAGGTCGCAGATCAGGTCCCAGTGGACCGCGCTGTCGTTCACTCCGCCGGTCTCGGGATAGGAGCGGCCGAGGGCGAGGTGGACGGTGCCACCGATCTTCTCGTCGAACAGGATCGCGCCGATCGGGCGGTCGATCCCGCGGTTGGTGCCGATGCCGATCTCGCCGAGGCGGCGGGCGCCGGGGTCGGTGGCGAGGGTGCGCTGCAGGTACTCGTCCCCGCGTCCCGCGCGTGCTGCTACGACCTCGCCGTCGCGGAACGTCAGCTCGACGTCTTCGACCGCGACGCCGCGCGGGCTCGACGGCACCGTGAAGCGGATCGTCCCGTTCGCCGACGTCTCGTGCGGCCCGGTGAAGACCTCGCCGCTGGGCATGTTGCGCCGGCCGTCGGAGTTGACCCAGGTGCGGCCCTCGACGCGGAGCGTCAGGTCGGTCCCCTCGGCCTCGATCCGCAGCTCGCGCGCGCCCGCGAGCCGCTCGATCAGACCGGCTTGCATGACGCGCAGCTCGACCCAGGCCGCAGCCGGATCCTCGCGGTCGAGGAACAGCGCACCGCGCACGAACGCGGCGAACGCGGCGTCGCTCATGCCCGCCTGCTGCGCCCCGGCGGGCGTCGGCCACAGGGTTCCGCACCAGCGCTTCGCCAGTCGCAGCTCGCCGAGCGGCGCCCGCGCCCGCGTCGCACGGGCGATCCGAGCAGGGTCCGCATCGGCGAGCGCACGCGTGTTGAACGGCGCCTGGATCGTCAGGAAGGCGTCGGCCTGCTCGCTTTCCGCGCGCGCGAGCGACGGGAAGCCGTCGAGCTGCGCGTCGCGCGCGGACGCGAAGAAGTCCTCCTCGACGCCCGCCAGCTCGATGCGCAGCAGTGGCCACGCCTCGCGCTCCAGCAGCGCGCGATGCAGCGCCCGCAGCAGCGGCTCCGCCAGCGTCGTCGAGTGCACGAGCACCTGCTGACCCGGCTGCACCTCCAGGCAGTAGTCGCACAGCAGCGCGGCAAAGCGGTCGGGATCGGGTCCCGCCGAGTCCGCGCTCACGGCGCCTCCATCTCCGGGAACCACTCCGCCAGGTGCTCGCGCAGCACGTCGCGAATCCACGCCCGCTCCGCCTGTGTGGCAACACGGAAGCGTGCCAGCAGCTCCTTTTGGCGCTCCACCGGCACGCCCGCGATCTCCCACTGCACCGCCAGGCGCTCGAACAGGAACTCGACCGCGCGGTGCCAGGCGTCCTCGGAATTCGATCCCGCCCGCCCAGATCCCCCACGCACCGCCGCGTATTCGGCCCGCGTCGAGGGCGACAGCGCTCCCCGCAGCGTCAGGACGTTTCCCTCGGCGTCGCGGTAGTCGGAGGTCGGCGCGTCGAGCTTCCCCCCGTGATCGCGCTGTCGGCTGCGACGGCCCATGGCCGCATAGTCTGCCGCGCGGCGCCTGCGACCGTCCTGCCTGGTGGTCGTCCTGCGACCACCAGGCAGGACGGTCACACGGCTCAGGTCGTCGCCGCCGCCCGCTCCAACTGCGCCGCCACATCCCCGCGCAGCGGATCGGCGTGCCCACACCACGCCGTCGCCGGCGCCAACGCCGCGAGCTTGCGCATCGACGCGCGCGCCTGCTCGGTGTCCTGGTTGAACGCGCGGTGCGGCACCCGCGGCGCGCCCGGCGTGCCGGTCTCCGGGTTGAGCGTGTAGAAGCAGTCGCTCACGAGCGCGAGGCGGTCGGACTCGCGCCACAGGCCGATCAGCCCCGGCGCGTGGCCGGGCAGGTGGATCACGCGGAAGCCGGCGACCTCGTCGCCCTCCTCAACGGTGCCCGCAATCGACACCGGCCCGCCGTCCCACATCGGCAGCAGCCGCTTCATCGCCACCCGGCTGTACGGCGCGAGCTCGTCGAGCCGGAAGTAGTGCATGCCGCCGTCGCCCTCCGCGTCGGCGCGGTCCGCCGGATGGCACCAGACGGGCACGCCGAGCCCCGGCGCTGCGCCGCGATGGTCGGCGTGCGCGTGGCCGAGCACGACGCGCGTGATGCCGCCCATCTGCGCGCCGATCGCCGCGAGCGCAGGCGTCATCGACGCGATGCCCGCGTCGAACATGAGGACGCCGTCCCCGTCGCGCAGCAGGTAGACGTTCATCGTCCTGCGCGGGAGCCCGCCGCGCACGACCCACACGCCCTCGCCGATCTGCTCCGGCCCGCCGGCCGCGAGACGCCGCATCAGCCGCGTGCGCAGGTTCGTCACCGCCGTCAGGCCGCGCTCGGCGCCCGAGTCGCGCGGCGGCAGCGCGCCGATCTGCCGCGCGATCGTCATGCCGTCGGTGTAGGCCTCGTTGTGCACCACGAGCCCGTCGGCGACCTCCACCACGTCGCAGCCCTCGACGTCGATCAGCGCCCCGGTCGGCTCGAAGCCCTGGAAGCGGCCCGGCCCCGCGAACGTCCCGCGCATCCGCCAGCGCACGGCACAGCGGTCGTCCTGGGTGGTCATCGAGATGACCTCGAACGTCGTGTCGGGCAGCGCCGCGAACAGCTCGGTGAACCAGCGGCGCAGGCCGTCGGGCACGTCGAAGTCCCCCTGGCCGTGCAGGCGGTCGATCGCTCCCGGCCGCCAGCAGGCGACCATCCCCTCGACGTCGCGCGCGGCGACGGCGTCGAAGTAGCGGCGCGCGACGGCCTCCGCGGAGGCGTCGGCGGAGTTGGACTTGGCGGCTGGCGGCACGAGCTGCCCTCCTCGTGGTTGCTCGACAGCGTTGAGCCTACGCCGCCCATCCGTCTAAGGTGCCATCCGATGTCAGAACCGACGCGCAAGCGGGAGCTGGGGCGCGGCGAGCGCGTCCTGGGCGGCCTGTGGCGGCTGCGCCTGCCGCTTCCTTGGCCGGGCGTGCCGCACTGCAACGCCTGGGCGATCCGGTCCGGCGACGGGATCGTGCTCGTCGACACGGGCATGCATGAGCCGGGCTCGCTGGAGCAGTTGGAGCGGGCGATGACGATGGTCGGGCTGAAGCTGGAGGACGTGAAGCTGCTCGTCTGCACGCACGCCCACTCCGACCACTACGGCCAGGCCGGGCCGATCGTCGACCGCGCTGGCTGCGAGCTGTGGATGCACCCCAACCACGCGCACGCCACGCGCAGCCTCGAAGACCCCGAGCAGACGCTGCAGCGCCGCCTCGAGGTCGGCCGCACCAGCGGTGTGCCGGAGCTCGCGATGCGCCGCTACCGCGAGATCGCGAAGGAGCAGGTGCCGGGGATAGCGCGCGTCGTCGACCCCGACCTGGCGCTGCTGCCGGGCGTGCAGGTGCCGACGGACCTCGGCGACTGGGACGTGATCGAGACGCCTGGCCACGCGCCCTCGCACGTCTGCCTGTACCAGCCCGAGCGCCGCATCCTGATCTCGGGCGACCACCTGCTCGGACGCATATCGCTCTACTACGACTACGGCTGGACGCCCGACCCGGTCGGCGAGTTCCTGCGCTCGCTCGACGCGATCGAGGCGCTGGACCCCTCGCCGCGCCTCTGCCTCGCCGGCCACGCGCGGCCGTTCACCGACGTGCAGGCGCACATCGAGGCCAACCGCGAGCTGGTCGCACAGCGCGTCGCCGCGACGGCTGTCGCGATCGAGAAGAACCCCTTGACCGCCTACGAGGTCGTGCCCCACGTGCATGGGCCGGACGCCGTCCACGCGGCCGCCTGGCTGCTGACCGAGACGCTCTGCTACCTCGGCCACCTGGAGAAGATCGGCGCCGCGCGGCGGGAGCCCGGCGATCCGGAGCGTTGGGTTTCGACCTGAGGCCGCCGTCGGGCAGTCGCTCCGCGCCGACCGCCTAGAATCGAACGACCGATGCGGATCGACGAGATCATCGCGGCGGGCGGGGACCCGGTCTTCTCGTTCGAGTTCTTCCCGCCGAAGACCGACGAGGGCGAGCAGAACCTGTTCGCTGCGCTCGAAGCGCTGCGCCCGCTCGAGCCCTCGTTCGTCTCCGTCACGTGGGGAGCCGGCGGCTCGACGCGCGAGAAGACGATCGGGATCGTCTCGCGCATCCGCGCCACGCACGGACTGGAGGCGATGGCGCACTTCACCTGCGTTGGCGCCACCACCGACGAGCTGCACGCCGCGCTGCGCCAGATGCGGGATGCCGGCATCGACAACGTGCTCACGCTGCGCGGCGACCCGCCGCGCGGGGAGGAGCGCTTCGTCGCCACCGACGGCGGCCTCTCCTACGCGACCGAGCTGGCGCGGCTCGCCGACGAGGGCTACGACTTCTGCGTCGTCGGGGCCTGCTACCCGGAGGTCCACCCGGAGGCGCCGGACCTGGAGACGGACCTCGCGCACCTGCGCGAGAAGGTCGACGCCGGCGTGCGCGTGCTCATCACGCAGCTGTTCTTCGACAACGAGGCCTACTTCCGCTTCGTCGACCAGGCCCGCGCGGCCGGCATCGACGTGCCGATCGTGCCGGGGATCATGCCGATCACGAACGCCGAGCAGATCAAGCGCTTCACGTCGATGTGCGGCGCCTCGATCCCCGCTCCGCTGCTGGAGGCGCTCGACCAGCGCGGCGACGACACCGACGCCGTCACGGACCTCGGCGTCGCCTACGCCACGCTCCAGTGCGCCGAGCTGCTCGCCCGCGGCGCCCCCGGCATCCACTTCTACACGCTCAACCGCTCGCCCGCTACGCGCGCGATCCTCTCCGCCCTGCGCCTCCAGCGCCCCTGGGAGCGCCGCGAGGGCGGCGAGCCCGCGCTCGGCGCGTTCGCCGCCGGCTAGCCGCGGGGCGGCGGCTCGACCGCCAGCTCGTGCGCGACCATCGGGCGGCCGTCCAGTTCGTAGCGCACGTCGACGACGTCGTTGCGACGGTAGGTGCCGATGCCCCAGGCGCCGAGGAACCAGCGCCAGAAGCCGAGCTTGCCCTCCTGCACGAGCTCCTTGCGGAACAGCAGCGTGCCGTTGCCGAGGTCGTAGTCGGTGCCCTCCTGCTGGCGCACGCCGTTGACGAACACCTCATATGGCGGTCGCACGCCGGGGGGAAGCTGCACGCGCCAACGCTCCATCGTGGCCGCATCATCCCAGCCGCGCCGCGACCGCCGCGCGACGTACCCTGCTCGGGATGCGCCACGACGCCGACGCCCCGATCGCCTACCGCATCCGGCGCTCCGACCGCGCCCGCCGTGTGCGCGTGCGGGTCGACCCGGCCCACGGCGTCGAGGTCGTGCTGCCGCGCCGCGCGCCCGAGCGAGCCGCCGCCGCGGCGGTCGCCGAGCTGCGTCCATGGATCGAGCGCCGCTTCGCCGAGCTGGACCGCGCGCGGGCGCTCGTCGCCGCGCGCGGCTCGACGACGCCGTACCTCGGAGCGGACCTCGCGCTTGTGCCCGAGCCCGGCCGCACGCGGGTCCACCGCCGCGGCGAGACACTGCTGGTGCCCGGCTCCGAGGACCACCGCCCCGCGCTGGAGCGCTGGTACCGCCGCCAGGCGCGCACCGAGGTCGCGCCGCGCCTCGATCACGCCACCGCGATCGCCGGCACCTCCTACACCGCGCTGACGATCCGCGGCCAGCGCACCCGCTGGGCGAGCTGCTCGGCGAGCGGCGCGATGAGCTTCAACTGGCGCCTGCTGCTCGCGCCCGCGCCGGTGCTCGACTACGTCGTCTGGCACGAGGTCTGCCACCTCGAGGTGCTCGACCACTCGCCGCGCTTCTGGCAGCTGCTCGCCGGGCGCTGTCCCGACTACCGCGACCACGCCGGCTGGCTGCGCCGCAACGGCGGCTCGCTCGTGCTGTGAGCGCGGCTGGCGGGAACCACGTTCGCGTCGCCGTCGTCGGCCACGTCGAGTGGCTCGACTTCGCCGTCGTCGACCACACCCCGGCCGCCGGCGAGATCGTCACCGCAGCAGAGCACTTCGAGGGGGCCGCCGGAGGAGGCGCCGTCGCCGCCGTCCAATTGCGCAAGCTGGCGGGCGCGGCGTCGTTCCTGACCGCGCTCGGCGACGACGAGCGCGCCGCCCGCGCCGCCGCCGAGCTGCGCGACGAGCACGGCGTCGAGCTCCACGCCGCGGCGCGCGCCCGCCCGCAGCGCCGCGCCGTGAGCCACCTCGACGCAAACGCCGAGCGCACCATCACCGTCCTCGGCGACCGTCTCGTCCCACACGGCGACGACCTGCTGCCGTGGGATCTGCTCGCCGGCATGGACGGCGTCTACCTCACCGGCGGCGACGCAGCCGCGGCCCGCGCGGCCCGCGCCGCACGCGTGCTCGTCGCCACCGCCCGCGCCGACGACGCCCTGCTCGCATCCGGCGTCGCCCCCGACGCCCTTGTCCTCAGCGAGACGGACGCGAAGGAGCGCGCCAGCGCCGCGCAGCTCCCGCCGCCCCGCTGGCTCGTGCTCACCCACGGCGCGCAGGGCGGACGCTGGGAGGGCGCCGACGGCACGAGCGGCCGCTGGCCCGCCGCCGCGCCGCCCGGTCCACCGGTCGACGCCTACGGCTGCGGCGACTCCTTCGCCGCCGGCCTCACCTACGGCCTCGCCGCCGACAAGGGCCTCCCCGCCGCCCTCGCCCTCGCCGCCCGCTGCGGCGCGCACTGCCTGACGGGACGCGGGCCATACGCCGGGCAGCTCGGCCGCTCCGATCTGTCGTAGCGCGCGTCAGCCGCGCAGGTCGGCCGGGTGCGCCACCCGCACGTGATCCGCGATCTGCGTGAAGTCCCCTCCGTTGTGGGTGAGGAGTACCGCTCCGTGCACCTTCGCCGTGGCCGCGATCAGCAGGTCGGCCTGGCGCCGGCGGGGTTGGGCTCCACGCCGAGCGACGAGCGCCGCAAGCGTGCCCCATTCGCGTGCGACCGCGGCATCGACTGGCAGGGGCGAGAAGGCCGCCTCGATCGTCGCGAGGCGCACGGCGCGCCGGGCTCGCTCCTCGTCGGTGCGTGCACGCAGGAGCCCGAACTGCAGCTCGCCGAGGGACACGGCACTGATCGCCAGGTCGAGTCCTTCGGGCGCGTCGTCCGCGATCAGCACGGACGTGTCGACGATTGCCCTCAAGCCGTCTCGAACGGATCGACGAGCGCGAGGTCGAGCTGCTCGAGATCCTCGGCGAGCCCGATCGGCGTCGGCGTGTCCCAGACGTGGCGAACCTGCGCCGCTGGAACCCAAGGACTGCGGCCCAGCGGGCTGAGCTGCGCGACCGGCCGGCCGGAGACGGTGATCGTCAAGTCCTCGCCGGCCTCGGCACGACGCAGCACCTCGCCGACGTTGTTGCGGAGCTCTTTCTGCGGGACGGTAGCCATGACGTCATGGTAGCAATACTGCTACTTGGCTTCCAGCACCCGCCGCAACGCCGCCAGGCTCGTCTCGCCGTCCTGCGGCTCCACGACCCGTCGTGCCGCGCGCCCGACCCACGCCTCGGCCGAGCCGTCGCCGCGTACGTCGACGCCGGCGCGCACGCGCGGCAGCAGGCGCTGGGGCCCGCTGATCTCGGCACGCGCGGCGACCTGCGCGATCGGCTCGAAGCGACGGACGTGCACGTCGACGGCCTCACGCGGCGGTCGCTGTTGGAACTCGACCACATGGGCCTGCAGCGCGTCGAGCGCGGCTTCGAGCGAGGGGTGGCGGGTGCGACGTACGCGCGGCCCGTCACGGACGGTGAGCCGGTAGGAAGCGGCCATCGGCGCGCGATCCTATCCGGCAGGCGAGCGACGCCGGCGGGTGCGGGCGTCGCGAGAGCGGCGGGCGGGAGCTACCCGCGCAGGTTCATCGGCACGTAGTCGCGCTCGCGGCCGCCCGTGTAGAGCTGACGCGGGCGGGCGATCTTCTGCTCGTCGTCCTGGATCATCTCCAACCACTGCGCTATCCAGCCGCTCGTGCGGCCGATCGCGAACAGCACCGGGAACATCTGGACGGGCATCCCGAGCGCCTCGTAGATCAGGCCCGAGTAGAAGTCGACGTTCGGGTAGAGCTTGCGCGAGACGAAGTACTCGTCCTCCAGCGCGATCTTCTCCAGCTCCAGCGCGATGTCCAGCAGCGGGTTCGTGCCGGTCACTTCGAAGACGTCCTCCGCGGCCGACTTGATGATCTTCGCGCGCGGGTCGTAGTTCTTGTACACGCGGTGGCCGAAGCCCATCAGGCGCTCCTCGCCGGCCTTCACGCCGTCGATGAATGCGGGGATGTTCTCGGTCCGCTCGATGCGGTGCAGCATGTGCAGGACGGCCTCGTTGGCGCCCCCGTGCAGCGGTCCGTAGAGCGCGCCGACGCCGGCCGCGATCGCCGAGTAGGGGTCGACCTGCGAGGAGCCGACGCTGCGCACCGCGCTCGTCGAGCAGTTCTGCTCGTGGTCCGCGTGGAGGATGAAGAGCACGTCCAGCGCGCGCTCGATGCGCGGGTCCGGCTGGTACTTCAGCTCGGCGATCTTGAAGAGCATCCCGAGGAAGTTGCCGGGGTACGAGAGGTCGTTGTCGGGATAGACGTACGGCATGCCGCGGTTGTGGCGGTAGGCGAAGGCGGCGAGCGTCGGCATCTTCGCGATCAGCCGGATGATCTGGGCGTAGCGCAGTTGCGGGTCCTTGATCTGCGTCGCCTCCGGATAGAACGTCGAGAGCGCGCCGACGGAGGCGAGCAGCATCCCCATCGGGTGGGCGTCGTAGCGGAAGCCCTGCATGAACTCCTTGACGTTCTCGTGCACGAAGGTGTGGGTGGTGATCTCGTGCGTCCAGGCGTCGAGCTGGGGCTGCGTCGGCAGCTCGCCGTGCACCAGCAGGTAGGCGACCTCCAGGTAGGTCGACTTCTCGGCCAGCTGCTCGATCGGGTAGCCGCGGTACTCGAGGATCCCCTTGTCCCCGTCGATGAACGTGACCGACGAGCGGCACGAGGCGGTGTTCATGAACGCCGGGTCGTAGGCCAGCAGCCCGAAGTCGTCGTCTTCGACCTTGATCTGCCGCAGGTCGATGCTGCGGATCGCGCCGTCCTCGATCGGGACCTCGTACTGCCGGCCGGTGCGGTTGTCCGTGATCGTGAGCGTGCTGCTCGCCTGGGCTACGCCACTGCCGTTCACGTCCTGGCCTGTGGTCTCCGTCGTCATGGCTCTCCCTGGATGCAGAAGCGGTGCAAAGGTGTCGTGCACCTGTTGTACCGGATCGTCCTGGCCGGCCCGTTTACGGATTGAGATTTCCGGATCGCGGCAACGTCAACCGCGCGATCGGGGCCCGCCGCTCGCTAGGAGGTGAGGACGGCGGTTGCCATCGCCGTGAAGGCGAGCAGCGCGCTGATGCCCATCACGATGCGGCCCGTTCCTTCGCCCTCGGCGAAGGCCGGGCGGACGACGCCGAGCGCACCGATCAGGACGGCCCAGATGGCGAGTCCGCCGCCGGCGATGTAGAACGCGGTCTTCGAGCCCTCCTCGGAGTGCTCGACCGCGGCAAGCAGCAGGGTCAGCATCGCGGGCGAGCCTACAAGATCGGCCGGCGCGCGTGGGTCAGGACGCGCTCGGCGCCTCGGCGGCCCGCGGGCGGGTGGGGTCGTACTTGCTCTCGGTCGCCTCGCGCTGGCCCTGGTAGTGGCTGCCCAGCTCCGCGCTGCCGTACGGACGCAGCGCCGGCGCGTCCAGCGTCATGAAGGAGAGCTGCGCGATCAGCAGCCCGGGGGAGAGCTTGATCGGGACGCGGGTCAAGTTGTTGAGCTCCAGCGTCAGTGTGCCCTTCCAGCCCGGATCGCAGAAGCCGGCGGTCGCGTGCACGATCAGCCCGAGGCGCCCGAGCGAGGACTTGCCCTCGATCCGCGCGACGATGTCGTCGGGCAGCTCGACCCACTCCAGCGTGCGTCCGAGGCAGAACTCGCCGGGGTGGATGACGAACGCCTCGCCCTCCGGGATCTTCACTTCCTCGGTCAGGTTGCCGGGCGGCTCGCGCAGGTCGATCGCCGCGATCTTGTGGTTGTGGAAGACGCGGAACGTGTCGCCCAGGCGCAGGTCGACGCTCGCCGGCTGCACGAGCGCGGGATCCCACGGGTCGATGCGGATGCGGCCCTCCTCCACGAGGCGGACGATCGTCCCGTCGGAGAGCACCGAGCTGGTCGTGGGCGTCATCGGGCGGGAAGTGTGCCAGAGGTCGGGGCGCTAGCGCTCCGGGGTCCCCACGCGCGCGATGACGGTGCGCACGCGCGGCGGCGAGGCCGGCAGCGGATCGCCGTGCGGCCCGCGGCGCGGATGACGGGGGAGCGGCCCGTGCGGGTGGGGCGCCTTCGAGCCGCCGCCACCGTCGGAATGCGGCTGGTCCGCCTCCTCAGGCGTCTGCTTGATCGCCCACCACACAAGCAGGCAGAGCGCGAGCAGCGGGATCTTCAGCGCGAACATCAGGAAGACGAATCCCCAGTCCATGGTGGTTCGATGCTACCCCCGCGCGGAAGTGCTGTCACCCCGCCGTGTCGGCGGCACGCGCCCCTACCCGCGCAGCGCGACCGGCGCGTCGACGAAGTGCGTGATCCGCTGCAGCTCCGCGACCCGCTCGACGATCTCGTCGCGCGTGAGGCGGCTGACGCGCTCGGTGCCGAACTCCTCGACGTTGTAGGAGGCGATCGCGGTGCCGTACGCCATTGCGCGGCAGAGCGTCTGGTGACTCAGGTCCTCGCCGCCATGCGCCGCGAGGTAGCCCACGAAGCCGCCGGCGAACGAGTCGCCCGCGCCCGTCGGGTCGAGCACCGTCTCCAGCGGATAGGCGGGCAGGCCGAAGAAGCCCTCGTCGGTCAGCAGCGCCGCGCCGTACTCGCCCTGCTTGGCGACGACGACCTTTGGGCCCATCGCGCGCAGCTCGCGGGCGGCCTGCACGAGATTCGGCTTCTTGGTCAGCATGCGGATCTCGGCGTCGTTGAGCATCACGCAGTCGACGCCCTCGATCGTCTTCAGCAGCGAGTCGCGCGCGATGTCGATCCAGAGGTTCATCGAGTCCAGCGCGACGAACTTCGCGCCCGCGCACTGCTCGCGCACCTCGCGCTGGAGGTCGGGCTGGATGTTCGCGAGGAACAGCACGTCGCAGTCGCGAGAGGCGTCCGAGAGCTTCGGCGCGAAGTCGCCGAAGACGTTCAGGCGCGTGTCGTCGGTGTGCGCCGTGTTGAGGTCGTACTCGTAGTGCCCGCGCCAGAAGAACGTCTCACCGCCGGCGACGTGCTCGATGTCGTCCGTGATGACGCCGCGGCCATGCAGGACGCCGTACTCGTCATCGCCGAAGTCGTCGCCGACCGGGCCCACGACGCGCACATCGGTGAAGAACGACGAGGCGAGTGAGAAGTGCACCGCGGAGCCGCCGAGCATCTTCTCGCGGCTACCGAACGGTGTGGTGACAGCGTCGAATGCGATCGAGCCGACGACGGTGAGCGACATTGCGGTGGGCGTCTTTCGAGTCGGGGACTGGGCGGGAGGTAGCCTAGATGATCGATTCCACCGGCCTCGCGGCACGAGGTGCACGTTGGGCGGCGCTGGACGCCACCCGGCATCTCGCCGATGCCACCAGCATCGGCTTCGACGCCGCGCGTCGCCCAGCATCCATCCACCGCACCCCTCGTATCCACGATTCCGGTGGAACCAACCATCAAGCGGCGAGACGCCGCGCGGGCTGGGGTAGCCTGCCGGCCATGCGTGCGATCCAGATGCAGGAGTTCGGCGGACCCGAGGTCTTGAAGCTCGTCGAGCTGCCGACGCCGGAGCCGAACGAGCACGAGGTGCTGATCGAGGTCAACCGGGCGGGTCTCAACTTCGCCGACACCCACCAGCGCACCAACTCGTACCTCGCGAAGGCCACGCTGCCGTTGGTCCCCGGGACCGAGGTTGCGGGCGTGCGCGTCGACACGGGCGAGCGCGTCGTCTCGCTGTGCGGCACTGGCGGCTACGCCGAGTTCACGAAGGCGCCCGAGGCGCTGACGTTCCCGATCCCCGACGGGATCGACGACGGCACCGCGCTCGCGATCCTGCTGCAGGGCCTGACCGCCTGGCACCTCTACAAGACATGCGCGCGGATCGCGCCCGGCGAGTCGGTTGTCGTGCATGCCGCCGCCGGCGGGGTCGGCTCTCTCGCCGTCCAGCTCGGCAAGCCGCTCGGCGCCGGCCGCGTGATCGCGACCGCCTCGACGCCGGAGAAGCGTGAGCTGGCGCTGTCGCTTGGCGCTGACGCCGCGATCGACGCCTCGCCCGAGGGCATGACCGAGCGAATTGTCGAGGCCAACGAGGGTCGCAAGGTCGACGCCGTCTTCGAGATGTCCGGCGGCGCCGTCTTCGACGCCTCGCTCGACGCGCTCGCCCCGTTCGGCCGGATGGTCGCCTACGGGATCGCCGGCGGGGAGCAGAACACCGTCGCCACCGGTGCGTTGATGCGCAAGTCGCGCAGCGTCGTCGGCTTCTGGCTGATGCACTGCCTCGGGCGTCCGGACATGGTCGAGGACGCGCTGGCCGACCTCTTCGCACGGGCCGCCCGCGGCGAGCTGCGCGCCGTCGTCGGCGCCACGTACCCGCTTGCCGACGCCGCTCAGGCGCAGATCGACCTTGCCGCGCGCCGCACGACCGGCAAGGTCGTGCTGGACCCGCGGGCGTGAGCGCGGCGGCGGGTTCCTCGCGCGCGCCCGCGCGACACCGCGCCTCCCGTCGGCGCGTATCCCTCTAATCTCACGTCATGTGACGACCTTCGCCGACCTCGGCCTCTCCGCCCCCCTGCTCGAAGCGCTGAGCGACGTCGGGTACGAGAACCCGAGCCCGATCCAGGAGCAGGGCATCCCGCCGCTGCTCGCCGGCTCCGACGTGATCGGCCAGGCGCAGACGGGCTCCGGCAAGACCGCCGCGTTCGGCCTTCCGCTGATCCAGGGCGTCGACCCGGACGAGCGCGAGGTCCAGGGCCTCGTCCTCACGCCGACGCGTGAGCTGTGCATCCAGGTGACGCAGGCGCTGCGCGCGTATGGTGCGCGCAAGGGCGTCGACGTGGTGGCCGTCTTCGGCGGGGCCCCGATCCGCTCCCAGCAGGCGCAGCTGCGCGCCGGGGGCCACATCGTCGTCGGCACCGTCGGCCGCGTGAAGGACCTCATCTCGCGCCACTCGCTGGTGCTGCATTCGTGCCGCTTCGTCGTGCTCGACGAGGCCGACGAGATGCTCGACCTCGGCTTCCTCGAAGACGTGGAGAAGATCCTCTCCCTCACGCCCGGCAGCCGTCAGACCGCGCTCTTCAGCGCGACGATGCCGCCGGAGATCCGCGCGCTCGCCGATCGCTACCTCTACGACCCGGTGCTCGTGAAGGTCAAGGCCGCAACGCTCACCGTCGAGAGCGTCGAGCAGTTCGCCGTCGAGGCGAAGGGCCCGGAGAAGAACGATCTGCTCGTGCGGGTGCTGGAGTCCGAGCGGCCCGACCAGGCGATCGTCTTCGTGCGCACGAAGATCCGCTGCGACCAGCTCTACCGCACGCTGCGCGACCGCGGCCTCAACGTCAAGGCGCTGCACGGCGACATGTCGCAGGGCTCGCGCGACGGAGTCATGCTCGCGTTCAAGAGCGGGCGTCTGCCGATCCTCGTCGCGACCGACGTCGCCGCGCGCGGGCTCGACATCTCCTCGGTCACGCACGTGATCAACTTTGACGTGCCGACCTCGCCGGACGTCTACGTCCACCGCATCGGTCGCACGGGCCGCGTCGGGCGCTCCGGCCGCGCGATCACGTTTTTCGAGGCGCGCCAGAAGCGCGACATCGAGGCGATCGAAGCGCACACCAACACGCCGATGGCGCCCTGGACGGCCGGCGCGAAGGTCGCCGCGCTGAAGGTCGAGGCGAAGCCGCCGCGCCACTCCAAGCCGCACGTCAAGACCAACGGCGCCGCGCCGCCCATCGAGAACGGCGCCCGCACGAAGCTCGTTGTCGCTGGCGGCCGCGCCAACGGGATCGAGCCCAAGGACCTGATCCGCGCCGTCACCGCCGCCACCGGCCTCGACGGCGAGTCGGTCTGCAACGTCCGCGTGCTCGACCGCTTCGCCTTCCTCGAAGTCCCGGCCGCCGAAGCGGCGCGCGTCGTCGAGGCGGTCGACGGCACCGAGGTCGAGGGCCACAAGCTCCGCCTCGAGCCCGTCCGCGGCTGAGGGCTGAGCGCAGCCGCGCTCGGGTAAGTAGGGTCGGGAGCGGACCTCCCCCCGACTCCAGGAGCAGCCGATGTCCCAGGCCACGATGCATACATCCCACGGCGCGATCGTGCTCGAGCTGTTCGACGAGGACGCGCCGAAGACCGTCGAGAACTTCCGCAAGCTGTCGGCCGACGGCTTCTACGACGGCCTCACTTCCACCGCATCATCCCCGACTTCATGATCCAGGGCGGCTGCCCGCTGGGCACCGGAACCGGCGGCCCGGGCTACACGTTCGAGGACGAGATCAACGACCACAAGATCGTCCGCGGGACGCTCGCGATGGCGAACGCCGGCCCGAACACGAACGGTTCGCAGTTCTTCCTCGTCACCGCCGACGCGACCCCGTGGCTCGACGGTAAGCACACCGCCTTCGGCCAGGTCGTCGACGGGATGGATGCCGTCGTCGCGATCGAGGCCGTCGAGACCGGCCCCGGCGACCGCCCGGTCGAGCCGGTCGGCATCGAGCGCATCGAGCTCGGCGAGTAGCTGCGGCGTCGGGCCGGGGCCCAGTAGGGCCCAGCACTGAACCTGAGCGGCCGGGCGTCAAGCTCGGTCGCCTACGTGCCGATCCCTCATGGGATGGTCGTGCGGCCGAGAGGGATCCTCGCCGGCGCCGCGCTTGCGGTGCTGCTGGCGGCTGCCTGCCTGAGCACCGTGGCGTCGGCGGGCAAGAAGCCGCGCTCGACCGCCGTCGGCGTGAGCGAGCGCGAGTTCCGCGTCGCCGTCTACCGCGCGACGGTCCCTCCGGGTACCGTCCGCTTCAACCTCGCCAACAACGGCGAGGACGTGCACGACCTCGTCGTGCGCACCGCCGCTGGCCGCACCGTCGCGCGCTCGGGAGAGCTGCGCTCCGGTGAGCGGCTCGTGCTCTCCACGCACCTGAGGGCGGGGACGTATCGCCTCAACTGCGAGATCGCCGACCACACGCAGCGCGGGATGAAGGCGACGATCCGGGTCGTGGCGCCGCGTAAGCGAGGCGGGCGATGAGCCCGGCGAGCGGAACCGCGAGCGGAACCGTGGCGCGCAAGCGCCCGGCCGCGAAACGCAAGCACTCTGCCGCGCGCCGCAAGCATGCGGGCGCGGGCGGCAAGCATCGGCTCGGCCATTCGCGGCACGCCGTCGACCCCGACTGGACCGAGGCGCACGTCCGCCGCCTCTTCTGGCGCGCCGGCTTCGGCGCGACCGCCGCCGAGGCGACCCGCTGGGCCCGCCGCGGCCGCGAGGCGACGCTCGACTGTGTGCATCGACGGCCGCCCGGCGGCGCGCGCCTGCACGGGCCGCGCGCCGCGCGTCGAGGGCAAGCCGCTCGACCCGGCCAACGAGTGGGGCCACGACGTCCTGTGGTGGCTGGACCGCATGGTCCGCACGCACGCGCCCGCTGGCAGGAGAAGATGACGCTGTTCTGGCACGACCACTTCGCGACCGCCGAGCAGGACACGCCGCTGATGCTGCGCCAGAACCGGATGCTGCGCAAGCACGCGCTCGGCTCGTTCCGCGAGCTGCTGCGGCGAGGTCACGCGCGACCCGGCGATGCAGCTGTTCCTCTCGCTCGCCGACTCCGACAAGGACGCGCCGAACGAGAACTACGCGCGCGAGCTGATGGAGCTGTTCACGCTCGGCAAGGGCTACACGCGAGACCGACATCCGCGAGGCCGCCCGCGCGCTGACCGGCTTCCGCTCCGACGTGGAACGACGACGGGCTTCCAGGGCATCGACTACGACGCCGAGCGCCACGACGACGGCGTCAAGAAGATCTTCGGCAAGCGCGGGCGCTTCGGCGTCGACGACGTGCTCGACATCGTCTGCGCCCACCCGCGCCACGCGCCGTTCCTGGTCGGCAAGCTGTGGAGCTTCTTCGTCACGACGCCGCCGACGCCGCGCGACCGCGCGCGCCCTCGCCGCGATCTACAAGCGCTCGGGCCTCAAGATCAAGCCGGTCGTGCGCGGCGATCCTCGACCACCCCGCGCTCTACGCGGACCTCGACGCGCCCGACATGGTCAAGTCGCCCGGTCGTCTACGTCGCCGGGCACGCTGCGCACGGCCGGCTGCCGTGACGACGGCTCGCCCGTCTGGCTGCTCGACAGGATGGGCCAGCGGCCGTTCGACCCGCCGTCGGTCGCCGGCTGGGACTGGGGGCCGGCGTGGATGTCGTCCAACTCGATGCGCGCTGCGCTTCGTCTCGGGCAACTCCTCGCCTGCCCGAGGGGCGCTCGAAGCGTCGAGGAGGGGCAGCGTGCAGGCGACGCTCACGGCCGACGCGAGGCGTTCGAGCAGGCGCTCAAGGCGCGTCGGGCAGCCGCCTGGATCTCGCGCCACGCACGCGCGCAGGCCTCACTCGACCTGGCCGCGCGCTGCTACGACGACATCGCCGAAGGCGTGGCGCGACGAGGCCGACCGCGCGCCGAGATGCTCCAGCGCGCGCTGCGCCACCTGCTGCTCTCCGGCCCCGACGCCCAGCTGCACTAATGACCCCGCTGATGCCCGCTCACCCGCCCACCGCGCCTGCGACGACTTCCGCCAGACGGGCGGCGCCGCGCACGAGCGCTGGCTCGGCCGCGCCTGACGCGCCGCCAGATCATCGCGGCGGGCCTCGGCGGCGGGCTCGCGGTCTACGCGGCCAGCAGGCGCTGCCGTTCGCGCAGATGCTCGAGGCGGCCGAGGCGCAGCGGCCGGCGCGCCGACGCGCCGGTGCTCGTCTCGGTCTTCCTGCCCGGCGGGCTGCGACCTGCTCGACACGCTGCGCCGGTGAGCAGCTACGGCCGCTACGCCGACCTGCGCGCGGCGGCTCGCGGTCGACGCGCCGCCCGCGCTCGGCAGGACCGGGCTCGGCGTGCACCCCTCGCTGGCGCAGGGCCCGAACGGCGGCGTCAAGGGCCTGTTCGACGCCGGCAAGGTCGGCTTCCTGCCGGGCATCGACTACGCCAACCCCGACCTCTCGCACTTCCACTCCCGCCACTTCTGGGAGACCGGGCTGATCACCCGAGCGCCGCGCCCGGCTGGCTGGGCCGCTGGCTCGACCGCCACGGCTCGCGGCGACAACCCGTTCCAGGGCCTGTCGCTCGGCTACGGGCTCTCGCCGGTGCTGCGCACCGCGCCGGCGCCCGTC
This sequence comes from uncultured Actinomycetes bacterium, assembly GCA_963774115.1. Classification (GTDB taxonomy): domain Bacteria; phylum Actinomycetota; class Thermoleophilia; order Solirubrobacterales; family Solirubrobacteraceae; genus Conexibacter. The sequence goes on from CAVZDN010000003.1 coordinate 655,331, forward strand.
GCCGCGCGTGTGAGTCGCCCGGCGACGCCGAGATGTGGATCTGGGGCGCTGGGGCAGCGGCCGCGAGCGCAGCGATGCGGCGCTGGGCGCAGCTCGCGCGGCGGCCGCACGACCGCGCCGCGGGCCGGCGCGCGGTCCGCCAACGCCGCGCGGCTGGCCAAGCGCGTCGGCGACAGCTCGCGCCCTACCGCCGAAGCACGACGACGTCGACCCGCTCGCGCCGCCCGTCGCCTACCCGGAGGAGAACGACTTCGGCCGAGCGCCTCAGGCGGCTCGCCGGCGCTGATCGCCCAGCCGCTGGGCATCCGGGTCGCGACGGTCGAGGCCGACGGCGAGTTCGACACCCACGACAACCAGCCCGAGGACCTCGCCGCGGTCGCTCGACGTCCGTCCGAGGCGCTCGCCGCCTTCCAGGCCGACCTCGAGGCGCGCGGCGTCGCCGACCGCGTGCTGACGCTCGTGTGGTCGGAGTTCGGCCGCCGGCCCGAGGCCAACGAGTCGCGACGGCACCGACCACGGCGCCGGCGGCGTCGCCTGGGTGCAGGGCACGCGCGCGCGCGGCGGCGTCCTGACCGACTACCCGCGCCTGACCGACCTCGACCGCGAGGACAACCTCAAGGTCACCGTCGACTTCCGCCGCGTCTACGCCTCGCTGCTCGAGGGCTGGCTCGGCACCGACGCCGCCGAGGTCATCCCCAACGCCGGCGCCTTCGGCCGGCTGGCGCTCGTGCGCTGAGCGGCGGCTGCGGGATCCTCGCCGTCCTCGTCCGGCCAGCGCCCGTGCGCGTCGAAGTAGGCGCGCGCCGCAGCCTCGTCGGCACGGTCGTCCTCGCCCTTCACGCCGACGCGGTGCAGGACGTTCAGCAGCGCGACGCTGAGCCCGGCGCCGACGATCGCGGCCGCGCCCTCGCCGTTGGCCGAGGGATCGATCGCGAGCAACACGACACCCACGAGCACGATGACCGCGGGGAGGCCGTAGCGAACCGCGCTGAGCATGCGCTCAGCATGCCACCTCGGCGGCGATCGCCGCTGCGACGGCGGCGGGCTGGTCCTCCGGCGTGAAGCTGTACGCGTCGTCGATCTCGACGAGGCGGCTGTCGGGCAGTGCGGCCGCATAGCGGCGCGCGTGTGCGATCGGGAAGACGGGGTCCTCGCGCGACCAGACGAGCAGCACCGGCAGCTCGCCGCGCTCGATCAACGCGTTGCCGGCGGCATGGACGGGCTCGCTCGCGGCGCTCGCCATCGCCTTCGCCGTGTCGCGCAGGACGCCGTCGTCGCGCAGGCACGGCAGCGCGTAGGAGTCGGAGACGTCGTCGGGCAGGCCGTGCTTGGCGAGCAGGCCGAAGGCCGCCGGCAGCGTGCGGATCTCGCGGTCCTCCAGCGCCGAGAACAGGCCGCGCAGCTGCGCCGGATCGGCCGCGAGCGCGGGCAGGCCGTCGAACGGCGGCGGCGGGAATGGGTCGTACGGTGTCTCGCACGAGGTCAGCACGAGCCGGCCGACGTGCCGTGGTCGCGCCGCAACCGCGATCTGCGAATAGGCGCCCCCGGAGTCGTTGCCCACCAGCGTGGCGTCCTCCAGCCCCAGCGCGTCGAGCGCGTCGGCGATCAGCGCCCCGCAGCCGGTGGGCGAGAGGTCCGCGTCGGCATTGAGTGGGATGCGATGCGCGCCGAGCGGCAGGTCGAGCGCGATGCACTCGAAGTGATCCGCGAGCCGGTCGACCACGCCGCGCCAGAGGTTCGCGTTCGCGAGCCAACCGTGGGCGAAGACGAGCGGGGGTCCGGCGCCGCGGCGAAAGAGCTGAAGCGGGCCCTGCGGGAGGTCCAGCGTCGCCGGCTCGCCGAGCGCGGGGAGCGGTAGGCATGCGGTTCGCTCATGCGGGCGGCTCCGCGCTCGTCGCGTGCGCGACCGGCGGCGGGGTTGTGTTGCCGTCGCGCGTGAACGCCTGCGCGAGGAAGGGCCGCAGCAGCTCCGCGACGCCCTCCGGATCGCTCGTGTGCGGGACGTGACCGGTGTCGAGCACGGCGAGCTGCGCGTTCGGGATCGTCGCCGCGACCGCGCGCCCCACCTTCAACGGGATGACCGGGTCGCGGCGGCCCCAGAGCACGAGCGTCGGCGCGGCGATCGCGTCCGCTTCAGCCCGCAGGTCGTGCTCCACGGTGGAGAAGCTGCGCCAAAGCCCTGCAACGGCAGCGCGGCCCGGCGGGGTGCGCACCGTCGCGACCGCCCGCTTGCGCGCGGCACGGTCGGCGTCGGTCCGTGCACGCATGTAGCGCGCCGAGAAGCTCGGGTAGATCCGTCGCAGGAAGCCGGGGCGGCCCATCAGCGCGCAGAACGCGCGGACGACCGGAGTCACGGGCAGGAAGCCGCCCGTGTCGGCGAGCACCAGTCCCCGCACCAGCTCCGGGCGCCGCAGCGCCAGGCGTGCCGCGGCGAAGCCGCCGACCGAGTTGCCGTAGACGACGGCTCCTGCGGGCGCGAGCCGCGCGATCGCCTGCTCGGCGAGGTCGGCGAACGTCATCGCGCTCGCCGCGTGCTCCGACGGGGGTGAGTCGCCATGCGCCGGCCAGTCGAGCGCGATCGTTCGCACGTCGTCGGGGAGCAGGTCGCGCAGCGCGTCGTAGTCGCGGCGGCTGTGCGCGCCGGAGGGGAGCAGCACGACGGCGGGGCCGCTGCCGCGCTCGTCGTAGGCGAGGGTGGGCGGTCAGGAAGCTCGATCGTCGGCATCGGCCGACCATACCATATGACTGACCGGTCGGTCATCATGCGAGCCAGGGTCGCCTCCGGTCGAGTAGGATCGGCCGATGACTTCCCGCCTCCCCGCCGGACGGTCGATCCCCACGCCGCCCACCCACCGCACACGTGAGCTGCTGCTGGACGCCGGTGTCGCGGTCGCGGAGCGCGACGGCCTCGCCGGCATGAGCGTCAACAACGTGACGGCCGAGGCGGGGGTCGCGAAGGGGACCTTCTACGTCCACTTCGCCGATCGCGAGGCGTTCGTCGACGCGCTTCACGAGCGCTTCTACGCGCGTGTCGGCCAGCTCGTCGGCGCCGCTACGGATGGCCTGCCGGCCGGGCGCGAGCGGCTCCTCCGCGCCACCCGCGCCTACCTCGACGCCTGCCTCGCCGACCGCGCCGTCAAGGCGCTGCTGCTGGAGGCGCGGGCGCAGGGCGCGCTCTCGGCGGCAACCTCCCGCGAGGAGCTGTTCGCGGCGGCCGCCGAGCCGAGCTTCCGCGCGATCGGCTGGGGCGACGTGCGCGTTGCCGCGCGTCTCTTCGTGCGGATGACGTCGGAGGGCGCGCTGCTGGAGCTGCAGGCCGCCCGGCGGTTGCCGGCGGTGCGCCGCTCGCTCGCGCGCTTCCTCGGCGAAGACGTCTGACGCCGGCTTCCTGGCCAGCCGGCCAAACACCGGCCCGACTCCGGTAGCCTTGAACCAAGGTCAAGCGGAGCAGCGAGAGGAAGAGCGCCATGGCGACTGTCGAGCAGGTCCCGGCTGCCATCCAGAACGGCGGCAGCACGGGCATCCCCGTCGAGAACCCGGCTACGGGCGAGATCATCGCGACCGTCCCGACCTGTCGGCCGAGCGAGGTCAAGGCGCTCGCCGCGCGTGCGCGCGCCGCGCAGCCGGCCTGGGAGGCGCTGGGCTTCGAGGGGCGCGGCAAGGTGCTGCTGCGCGCGCAGAAGTGGGTCACCGACAACGCCGAGCGCATCATCGACACGATCGTCTCCGAGACCGGCAAGACCTACGAGGACGCCCAGCTCGCCGAGATCACCTACGCCGCCGACGCCTTCGGCTTCTGGGCCAAGAAGGCGCCCGAGTACCTGGCCGACGAGAGCGTCAAGTCGCGCCAACCTGTTCGTCAAGGGCAAGAAGCTGATCGTCCGCTACCGCCCGCTCGGCGTCGTCGGCGTGATCGGCCCGTGGAACTACCCGCTGACGAACTCCTTCGGCGACTGCATCCCCGCGCTCGCCGCCGGCAACGCCGTGATCCTCAAGCCGTCCGAGGTCACGCCGCTCACCTCGCTGCTGATGGCCGAGATGCCTGCGCGAGTGCGGCCTGCCCGAGGACGTCTTCCAGGTCGCCACCGGCGACGGCGCGACCGGCGCCGCGCTGATCGACGAGGTCGACTTCATCATGTTCACCGGCTCGACCGAGACCGGCAAGAAGGTGATGGAGCGCGCCGCCAAGACGCTGACGCCCGTCGGCCTCGAGCTCGGCGGCAAGGACCCGATGATCGTCCTCGCCGACGCCGACCTCGAGCGCGCCGCCAACGCCGCCGCGTTCTACGGCGATGAACAACGGCGGCCAGATCTGCATCTCGGTCGAGCGCGTCTACGTCGAGGAGCCGGTCTACGACGAGTTCGTCGCCAAGGTCGACCGAGCAAGGTGCGCGCGCTGCGCCAGGGCGCGCCCGACGGGCCCGGCACGCGTCGACGTCGGCGCGGTGACCTTCGCGCCGCAGATGGACATCGATCGACGCGCCACGTGCAAGGACGCCGTCGAGAAGGGCGCGCGGTCGCTCGCCGGCGGCCACGCGGCCGCCGGCCGCCGGCCGCTTCTACGAGCCGACCGTGCTGGTCGACGTCGACCACACGATGACGTGCATGACCGAGGAGACGTTCGGCCCGACGCTGCCGATCATGAAGGTGCGCGACGAGGACGAGGCGGTGCGGCTCGCCAACGACTCGCCCTACGGGCTCGCAGGCGTCGGTCTGGACGAAGGACGTCGCGCAAGGGCGAGGCGGTCGCCCGCCGCGTCGAGGCCGGCGCCGTGTGCGTCAACGACGCGCAGGTCAACTACGCGGCGCTGGAGCTGCCGATGGGCGGCTGGAAGGAGTCCGGCCTCGGCTCCCGCCACGGCGCCGGCGGCATCCGCAAGTACTGCGCCGCAGCAGACGCTGCTCGTCACGCGCTTCGCCGGCAAGACGCGACATGCACATGTTCCCCTACAGCTCGCGCAAGACGAAGCTGCTGGGGCGCATCACGAAGTTCCTGTACGGCAGGGGAAAGCGGGACTAGCGACCCAACCGTCCGTCTTGTGGTCGCAGGACGACCACAGGACAGGACACTTCGTACCGCTAGGCCGCCGTCAGGCTCATGCCGAGCAGGCGCTCCAGCTCGGGCACCGTCGTCTCCGCGCTCGTGTGGTGCACCGTCGCCATCCCGAGCCCTGCGGCCGGCGGCAGGTTGAAGACGAGGTCGTCGACGTAGACGCAGGCCTCGGGCGCGACGCCGGTGCGCTCGGCGCCGAGCCGGTAGATCTCGGGCGCGGGCTTGCGGATGCCGATCTCGCCGAGATCACGACGCCGTCGAACAGCTCGGAGAGCATCGTCCGGTCGTAGCGGCGGGTGCCCCACGAGTTCGAGATCAGGCCGGTGCGGATGCCGGCGCGCCGCGCGGCGGCGACCGCGGCGAGCATCGCGGGGTCGGGGCCGATGCGCGCGAAGAGGCGGTCGATCAGGCCCCGCGTGCGAGACGCCGAGCAGCCCGCCGAAGCGCTCCTCGAAGCCACCTCCTCGATCTTCCCCTCCTCGAAGGCGATCAGCAGCGTCGCGGAACTCGCGGTCGCCGCGGAAGCGCTGCGCGACGCGTCTCCGGCGCGAGCCCCTCGTCGTCGCAGAAGGCGCCGAAGGAGGCGAAGACGTCGGTCGTCAGCACGCCGCCGAAGTCGACGAGCAGGCGGCGCGGTGCGGGTCGAGGCGTCAGTCGCCATGGGCCACCTTCCAGGCGTGCTCGGCCAGGTCGGGCACGCCGGTGTCGAGGAGCTGGAAGAACGGGTCGTCGGTCGTGCCCGCGAGCAGGCGCCTGTAGGAGCCCTCGAGGAAGATCGCGGACTTCCACAGCGCGAGCGTGGAGTACCAGCGCACGTCCGCCATCGCGCGGCCCGGACCGCTCCTCGTAGCGCGCGATCAGCTCGTCGCGGGTGGGGAAGCCGTCCTGCGTGCGTGACGGCGTTGAGCGTGAAGAGCGTGTCCGGCGTCGTGCGGCTCGCGCGTACGTCGCGGCGAGGTAGCCGACGTCGGCGAGCGGGTCGCCGATCGTCGCCAGCTCCCAGTCGAAGATCGCCACCAGGCGCGCCGGCGCGCCGGGCGCGAACATCGTGTTGCCGAGGCGGTAGTCGCCGTGGACGATCGTCGCCGGGCCGGACTCTGGCAGGTTGGCCGCGAGCCACGCGGTGACGCGGTCGAGCGTCGTCGATCTCGCGCGTCTTGTTGTGCTCCCACAGCCCGCCGAAGCGGCGCAGCTGGCGTTCCAGGTAGCCGGTCGGCTTGCCGTAGCCCTCCAGCCCGCACGGCTCGCCAGTCGACCGCGTGGACCTCGACGAGCGCGTCGATCGAGCTCGCTCGGCGATCCGCGCCGCTGCTCGGGCGAGTCGAGCGCGGCAGGCAGGTCGCGTCGTGATGACGTCGCCCTCGACCTTCTCCATCACGTAGAACGGCGCGCCGATCACGGCCTCGTCGTCGCAGGTGGCGAGCACGCGCGGCGTCGCGCACGTCGGCCCTCGACCGCGCTCAGCAGCAGCGCCTCGCGCAGCACGTCGTGGGCGCTCGGCGGCAGCGGCGGACGCGGCGGGCGGCGCAGCACCAACTCGGGCGCGCCGCGCGCGGATCAGATACGTGACGTTCGAGTGGCCCTCGCCCAGCGGCTCCGCCTCGAGCGGCCCTCGCCGGCGCCGAGGCCGTGCGCGTCGAGGAACGCCGCCAGCGGCTCGCGCACCAGCAGCGGCGGCAGCTCCAGTGCCGCCGCCTCCGCGTGCGTGTCGACGATCGCGCTCATCGTGCCGCGAACGCTATGCGACCGCGCGGGGCCGGGCGCCGGCTCCGGCGGGCCGGGCTCAGCCCATCTGCGTCGATTTCCCTACCTCACAGGTGGGTAAGTCGACGCACATCGCCTTCCGGCTAGCCTGAGACCTGGATGCCCGAGCTGCCCGAGGTCGAGATCACGGCGCGCCTGCTGGGCGAGGCCGTTGCCGGCGCCCGCGTCGAGTCGACGCTCGCGCCCGGGCTTAACGCGCTGAAGACCTTCGACCCGCCGCTGCACGCGCTCGACGGCACGCGCCTCACCGGCGTCGCCCGCCGCGGCAAGCACCTGCTGGTCGAGTCCGATGCCGGGCTCGTGCTGCTGATCCATCTGATGTCCGCCGGGCGCCTGCAGCTCTACGACAAGCGCGCCGGCCTGCGCGACCGTACCTCGCGCGTGCTGATCCGTCTCGACGACGGCCGCGAGCTGCGGCTGCGCGAGTTCGGCACCAAGCAGGCGGCGTGGGCGAAGCTGCTGCGCGCCGAGGAGCTCGAAGCCGAGGACGCGCTCGCGACGCTCGGACCCGAGGCCTGGCCCGACCCGCCGCCATTCGGTCCGCTGATCGGGTCTCAGCCGCGCCCGCTGCACACGCTGCTGCGCGACCAGCGCACGATCGCCGGCATCGGCCGCTCGTGGGTCGACGAGATCCTCTGGGAGTCGAGGCTCTCGCCGTTCAAGCGCGGCGCTGACTTGAACGAGGACGAGGCGGGGCGTTTGCGCGCCGCGACGGTCGCGATCCTCAGCGGCGCGCTCGCCCACTACGAGGACACGCTGAGGCTCCCGCTGCCCGACAAGCTGCCGCTGCCGCTGCGCGTGCACCGTCGCCAGGGGGAGCCGTGCCCGCGTTGCGGGACGCGCCTGGAGGCCGTCCACTTCGAGGACTACGTCATGTCCTACTGCCCGGCCTGCCAGACGGAAGGCAAGCTGCTGAAGGACCGCCGCCTCTCGCGTCTCTTGAAGTAGCCTGCGGCGCGGTCCCGTACGCGAGCACGAAGAAGGCAGTCGAGATGATCCAGACCGGCGAGCAGGCCCCGCAGTTCACCCTCCCCGACCAGGACGGCACTCCCGTCAGCCTGGCCGACTACGCCGGCAAGACCGTCGTCCTCTACTTCTATCCCAAGGCCAACACGACCGGCTGCACCGTGCAGGCCTGCGGCGTCCGCGACCACCTGCCCAACTACGCAGAGGCCGGCGCCGTCGTCATCGGCGTCTCACCCGACCCCGTCAAGGCCGTCAAGAAGTTCGCCGACGAGCAGTCGCTCGACTTCACCCTCCTCGCCGACGAAGACCACGCGGTGTGCGAGGCCTACGGGGTGTGGGCGGAGAAGTCGATGTATGGACGGAAATTTTGGGGGGCTACCCGGACGACGTTTGTTATCGACGGATCGGGCACCGTGGTCCACGCCATCCCCAAGGTCACGCCGAAGACGCACGACGATGAGGTGCTCGCGGTGCTGGAGCAGCTCGCCGCCGCGTAGGCATTAGGGCTTGGCCGCGAGCAACGAGTAGACGCGCGAGCGTTCTCGCAGCCATGTGGCAGCGTCCGGATCGATCCAGCTTGCGATCAACAGCATGTCGTCGGCGCGTGTGCCGATGTTCTGCCGAAGCAGGCAGTCGTGGTGGGCAACGCGATTGCGGAAGCGCTGGAGGAGGCGCATCCGTTGTGTTAGGTCCTTGCGGGTCACCGACCCATTTGGGAACGCGTATCGGAGTCTGTGGCGCCACAGTTCCTCGTACCGCTTGCTGAACAGTCCCGCCCAGAACCCGAACGAGACGCCGGCCACGACTCGTCCTCGAGTGATGATCTTGCCTTGTTCGAGACGCTCTACAGCGATGATCACCTGCTTGACTCCATCAGGCTGAAGGACGCCGAAGTCCATCAGCCACGTGTCCTTGATCGGGTCCTGTGGCTGTCCGTCACCGAGGACGCCGTCGATCGAGTTCCGGACAAGGACCTCGAAGTGGTGGACCACCTCGAAGCATGCTGCTGTGATCTCCGCGTGCCAGTCGTACAGCGCGACAGCGTGTGTGTGGTCACGCTCGGCGCTGGTCAGAAAGGGCTCGAAGCGAGCTGCTGAGAGCCATGCGTGCGCTTGTTGCTCGTCCACGGTCGCGCTACCCTACTTCTCGACGCCCCGGTACCGCCTAGGACTCCTGCAAGGGAGTTATGCGGCCGGGGCTTTGCATTGGGCGGATTGCTGGTCGCTGGCGACGACTCGGTGACCTCTATCGGCGACCCGCACTAGGCTTCACGTCAATGCATCTCAGAGGGCAGGATGCACAGACGCCAGGAGAGCGGATGCGTCTCGCTCTGGTGGGGCAGCTCGACGTCCATGCGCCGAAGTTGGATCTCCTCCGCCAGTCTGTGATCAGCGACTACTCAGCTGAAGGCTGGGGCCTCGGCCGATTCTCGGCCATCGCCGATGTGATTGATCGTGCAGTCGCGAGTGACCTTCTCGTGTCATCTCTCGAAGGCGTTAGTACTGCGCTTACGGCCATGGGACTGCGTCATAAACGCTACGTGGCATTGCTGGGACCGAATGGGCGCACCATGCCTGGTGCTCATACAACGCTTGACGATCATCTTGAGTTCGCTGAGCTGGATGCGTGCACGGTCGATTGCTTTCGGGCGGTAGGTTCGGCGCTCGACTGCATGGCTGCCGCTGCAGTTCTGATGGTGGGTGTTCCGACCTCCGTGCAGCGTGCCGAGGGCTCATGGCTCTTGCGGCTGCCTCGTTCCACGCTGTCGCGTCTGCCAACCGCCCAGCTCGCTGCATGGGAACGCATCAGCGGAAGTACGGTTACCGAAGGAGATTCTCCAGCAGAGGGATGGTTGGCCTGGGCGATCGAGACGCGCAACGCTGTCCTTCACCGAGGAACGCTTCTGCGCATGTGGACTAACCGACCCGCGGGATCCTCCAGACAGCCCAAGCTGATCCTTCGAACTGAGGAGCATCCTGCAACTCTCATGCGCGTTGAGCAACACTTACGCCGAGAGCCATGGATTCCTGACATGCACGCGATCCCTGGTAGCCGAGAGCTCAGCGACATGTGGATTGCGGAGTCGGCGCAGCGGACGTTGCGATACGTCTCCGAAGGGATGCTGCGCATCGTCGAGCGAGTTGCCGGTGATCTTTCCGAGCTGTGGGCAGCCGATCTTGGCTTTGTATGGCCACATAAGGCGTGGGGGCTGCGACGACGCGACGACGAGTGGCGGGCAAAGAGCGCAGCGCGATTCAGGGGCTTCGAACCTGATTACCCGACGCCAAGTTCATCGCAGGTCCGACTTCATCCGGATTCAGCGGTCCGGGCTGTGCTCGCCGAGCGTGTACGCACGGCCCCACAAGGCGGATCCCAACCGGACTAGTCACGCCGAAGACGCATGATGACGAGGTGCTGGAGGTGTTGGAGCAGTTGGCGGCGGCATAACCGTCGGACCGACGCTGGTTTGGTCCTCGGCTCGGTGCCCTTGCCAAAGCTGGAAAATTGGACGGCGAGGACGTGTCTGCGGCCGGTAGGCGCGCTCAGCGCACGCGCACCACGGCCTGGTCAGGCTGCCGCAGGTCGGGTCCGCGCATCACGACGCCCATGCGCGTCGCCTGACGGCCGTGCGGTACGTGCAGTGTCGCTGCGAAGCGCGTTCGCCCGTGTCCCGCGACACGCGCCACGCCGCCCCAGGGCAGGAGGTAGGCCGTGAAGTGCATGCGGCGCGCTGGGGCCGTGGTGCGCCAGGTTGCTCGCACGAGGTTTCCGCGGCGTCTCGCCGCGAGGCCGGCAATGCTGGGGATGCGGCCTGGCGGCAGCGCGCGCGGCGCCGGCAACTCGATGCGTTCCGCGACCGCGTTGCCCGGTGTGCATGCGAGCACGACTATCGGCGTCCGCGGGAAGCCGCGGAGGCCGGCTGCGTTCGATCCGTTCTCGGGGTCGAATCGCAGCGTCGTCTCCCCGTCGGCGGGCAACGAGTCAGACGCGTCGAGCACCTGCCGCGCTCCGCCGCGGCGGCCGTAGAGACTCCACCACGGCTGCGGGAGCGTGCGCGCCACGGCGACTGCGCGCACGTCGCACGCGCGCTCGCAGCGCACCCGGACGCGCAGGGGCTCGGCCGCGCGAAGCGCCGGCGGCGCCACGAGCCGGGCGCGCATGCGAGGCACGGCGGCCGCGCTCGCCGGCGGCACGCCGGGAGCGAGGTCTCGCGCGACGTGGGCGCGGCCGCCCCCGAGCCGCCGCAGCTCGCCCTGCCTCGTGTCGACGTGAGCGTCGTCGGTCCATGCCACCCCGAGCGCGTCGTCGTCGAAGCGCAGCGGTCGCGCGGCCGTCGCGGAGCGACAGGCGCCGCCGACGCGCGATGGTGCGCCGAAGCCGTCCGTCAGCGTGCCCCGCGCGACGTAGGCGGACGCCGCTCGCTCGCCCTCTTCGTCCTGGACCCAGGTCATCAGCATCTGACCGCTGGGCGTGAGCGCCACTGCGAGGTCCTGACCTGCCATGTCGTCCGGAGGCCCCGCGTGCCTGCCGACGGTCGACACAAGGGGAGGGGGCGCGAACGCGCTCTCGAGCGGTCTGAAGTTGCCGAGGCGGCGGACCGCGATGTCGCCGCCCTCGCGGAACGCGCCGCCAGCGGGTCGCACGAGCGCGGCCGTGGACCACAGGTCGGTTCGGTAGGCGATCACGGCGCCACCGTCGGCGTTCAGTGCCACAGCCAGGTCCTCCACGTAGGGCACGCTCGGCAGCGGGACGCGGGTGAAATCCGTCTGGCCGGGCAGGCGCTCGTAGGCGTGCAGGCCGTCGAGGCTCTCCGCGGCGAGCAGCGCCCGTCCGTCTGGGGCGACCGCCAGCGCGAGGCTTCCTCCCCGCGTCCGCGCGAGCGCCCGCGGCGGGCCGAAGCGCCCGCTCGCATCCGCCGCGGCGACGTGGACGACCTCCTGTGCGAAGGTGCGCGGCGGCGCCGTGGGCCATGCCACGACCGCGCGTCCGGCGGCGTCGATCCCGGCGACCGTGTCGCGTTGATCGGCCGGTCGGCCGTCGACGGCCGCGGGTGTGCGGAACGGCGCGCTGGCCGAGGGGCGGATGGCGGCCATCACGCGTGCCTTGTCTTCGCCCGGTCTGCGCCTGATCCATGTGACGATCGCGGCACCGCCGGGCGCGGTCGCGACCGAAGGCGTTCCGCCCGCCGGCCGCAGCGTCTGCGGTGCCTCGCCAAGCGTCGCGACACGCAGCGCCTCGCCGAAGCGCCCTCTGCCGCGCGGCAGGAGGACGGTGCCGGCCACGAGCGGTGACGCCCCGTCGGCGTTCGCGATCTCGGGGCAGTCGTCGAGCCAGCCGAGTGTGCTAGTCGCGAGCGGCGCGAGGCGATCGCCCTGCAGCTCCAGCAGGTCAATCGGCGTGCTGATGCGCTCCAGCGAACCGAGCAGCGCGAGCCGGTCCGTGCCGGCCGCGCGGAGGCAGTCGGCGATGCCGCCGCCGGGCACGTCGTAGGTCGCCGTCTCGGTCCAGGCGGCGCCCGCCGCCGAGGGAGCGAACGCGGCCGCGACAACGACCGCGAGCAGCGCGAGCCGTCGCATGCGCGCCATCAAAGCAGCGTTGCGAGCTAGGGCGCGCCGGTCGCGGGGGTGGTCCAGGTGCTGCGGACACGGGTATCGCACCTATTTCAGGTCCTGTATGGGCGGAAGTACTTCGGTGCCCTCCGCGCGACGTTCGTCATCGGCCCGCAAGGCATCGTCGCGCACGTGATCCCGAAGGTCACGCCGAAGACGCACGACGACGAGGTGCTGGCGGTGCTGGAGCAGTTGGCGGCGGCGTAATTTGCAGGTCGTCCAGGATCGGTCGCCTCGCTCGTAGCGTCGGCGTTCACGCTCGGCATCGAGTGGTTTTGGAGTGGCTCGCGGCCGCGTACGCGTCCATAGGCTTTGGTCATGAGCCGAGATCTGGACGTCGTCGTGTACGGCGCAACGGGCTTTTCCGGCCGGCCGGCTGTCGCCTACCTCGATCGCCGGGCGGCGAAGATCGGGCTCCGCTGGGCCGTCTGCGGGCGGAACGAGGCTGCTCTCCGGGCGCTTGTGGCCGAATGCACCTCGAAGCCGGAGGTGCTCGTCGCGGACGCACGTGACGCGGAGGCCCTTTCGCGCATGGCGGCGCGGACGAAGGTCGTCGCGAGCTTCATCGGTCCGTATGCCCCGTTGGGCGACCTGCTGCCGGCGGCGTGCGTGCGCGAGGGGACCCACTACGCCGACCTGTGCGGCGAGCAGGACGTGATCGCCACGCGCGTCGCCGACCTGCACGGCCCGGCGAGCGAGGCGAAGGTGAAGGTGATCCCGGCGTGCGGTTACGAGGCGGTGCCGTTCGACCTCAGCGCTCTCGCACTTGACCACGCCTTCGAGGTCGCGGACGGCTCGCGGCTCGCGGAGGTCGACGTCACGGTCACGTTCGTCCTGCATCGCGGGCCGCTGCGCAGTGGCCACGGCACGAGCGGCGGGACCTTCGCGACTGTCCTCCGTTCGGCAACCGAGGTTGCCGACCTCGTCGACCCGTTCAGCTTGACGGGCGGTGGGCCCGTCGACCCGGACCTCCGCGCCGCCAATATCGTCGACCTGTCGGCGCGGCGGACGGCGAGCGGGACGTGGCTCGCGCCGACGTTGCCCGATCCGTTCCTCAACCCCGCTGTCATCCAGCGCACGAAGGTCCTGCTGTCCGAAGGCCCCGGCGGTGGATACGCACCCGGCTTCGCCTATCGCGAGGCGGCAGACGTGTCGGCCACCGTCGGATCGCGTGCGATGGCGGGGGTCTCCGCGCGGGCGACCAGTGCGCTCATGCGCCGCATCGCTGCCATCTCGACCGGGCGACGGTCCTTCGGGGACCGGCTCATGCTGCGGGGCTTGCGCTCGGTGTCTCCGGGTCCGGGGAAGGGTCCGTCGCCGGCGGAGCTCGACGCCGTCGACTACCGCCTCGACCTCGAAGCGCGCTCCACCAGCGGGCGGCACGTGGCGGCCACACTCCGTGGGAAGGGCAATCCCGGGTACCGCTCGTCGCCGAACATCCTTGCCGAGGCGGCGATCGCCCTCGCCCAGGACGACCGGCTCCCGGATCGCCACGGGGTGCTCACCCCCGCGACCGGACTCGGCCTCGCGTTCGTCGAACGCTTCCCGCTGGCCGGCCTGCAGCTCGACGTGGGGGACGTGGCGGCGTGAAGCCCTCACGCGAGACGCTGCCCTACGTCGATCCGCGAACCCCGCGCGGCCCGCTCTACCGTGCCTATGTACGGTTCCTCGGCACGCGCCTCGCGGCGTGGCTCTCGGTCCACATCGTGTGGAAAGTCGACCCGCCGCTGATGCGGCTGAGCGGTGGCCGCCTCGGGATGGGACTGATGCTGCCGACCGCGCTGCTGGAGACCACGGGCGCGCGCAGCGGCCTCCCGCGGCGCAACGGGGTCATCTACTTCCACGACGGCGAGCGGGTCACGATCGTCGCCTCCAAGCTCGGCGCGCCCGAGCACCCCGCCTGGTTCCACAACGCGTGTGCAAACCCCGATGTCGTGTTCGGCGGGCAGCCGTTCCGGGCCGAGGTCGTCGAGGACGAGCCCTCGCGCACGCGGATCTGGGCGCTGGCCGACTCTGTGTTCCCGCCGTACGCGGCCTACCGCGAGCGCGCCGCGCGGGTCGGTCGCACCATCCCCATCCTGCAGCTCGTTCCTCGGTAGAGGATCGCCCGCGCGCCAACAAGTGTCGCCACCGGCCAGGGGGCGGACGTATGCTGCGCACTCGCCGCGCTCATGCAGGGTGTGAGCGCGGTGTGGAGAGAGGTCGTCTGTGGGACCGGCCAGCCGGTCCGGAAAGGGAGGAATGCGCACTACGAAGCTCACCGCGCTCGCGGTTGCGATCCTCGTGGCGCTTGGCGCCATGGGCACTGCGACGGCCGTCGGCGCAGCCCCGGCCAAGGTCACGGTCAAGAGCAAGACGTCGTTCAAGTTCAAGGCCAACCGCTACATACAGGACGGCCTGCGCTGGGCGAAGGATTCCTACACCGTCCGCTCGGGCGGGATCGTTCACGTCGTCAACGGCGACGGCAGCGAGGGGCCGCACACGTTCACGGTCCTCGCGAAGAAGGACGTGCCGAAGACCGCGAAGACGCTCTTCAACTGCAAGGCGTGCAACAAGCTGACGAAGGCGCACGGCGCGGATCCCGAAACCGAAGCGCCGCCGACGTTCCCGTTCCTCGAGAACGGCGTGGGACAGGCGACGCCGCCGAGCCTCGACCGCCCGGGCGACTCCGGGGTCACGGGCGAGGGCAAGAAGGGCGAGTCGATCGACTTCACGGTCACCGCGAAGGCGGGCACGACGCTCTACTTCATCTGCCTGATCCATCCGTGGATGCAGTCGAAGGTCGAGGTCCAGTAAGTCTTCTCGTGCACATGCGCGGCAGTGCGAGGGCCCTGGCAGCCGCCGGGGCCCTTGCGCTCTGCCTCGCCGCGCCGGCAGCCGCGCCGGCGCGGACCTTGGACTACTGGGTCGCGGCCGTCCCGACCTCCTGGAGCATCGTCCCCAACGGCCGCGACGCGATCATGGGGATGGAGATCCCGATCGAGGACTCCGTCTTCCCGACGGTCGTTTATCGCCGCTTCACGCCGCACTGGCGCAAGGCGGTCCCGAACGCCGCGCGCTCCAGCTCCGACGGGCTGACGATCCCGGGGCCGCTGATCCACGCTCGCGTCGGCGACCAGCTGCGGATCCACTTCAAGAACCTGGACACGCTGCGGCGCGACCCGCACTCGATGCACTTCCATGGCGTGCACTACCGGCCGAGCTCCGACGGCACCTACGTGCCCGGCGTCTCCGGCCGCGACGCCGAGGTGAAGGTCGGCCAGTCGTGGACCTACCGGCTGACGGCGGGCGAGGACTCGGCCGGCGTGTGGCCCTATCACGACCATTCGCCCTCGATGCACCACTCGATCGACGGCGGCATGTTCGGGATGCTCTCGATCCTCGGCCGTCACGAGCGCGCGCCCGACCGCGAGTTCCAGGTCGTCTTCTCGCCGTTCGGCAAGTTCATGGCAATCGACGGGCGCGCCTTCGTCGGCAACACCCCCGTCTTCCACTCGGACGTCGGTCAGCTCGTGCAGTGGGACGTGATGGCGATGGGCTCCGACTTCCACACGTTCCACGTCCACGGCCATCGCTGGACGGGTCCCGACGGCCGTCCGCGCGACACGCAGGCGATCGGCCCCGCTGAGAGCTACCGCTTCCGCTGGCGCGAGGAGGAGCCCGGCACGTGGCTCTACCACTGCCACGTCGAGGACCACATGATGCGCGGCATGATCGGCACCTACGTCGTGAGCCGGTCGTGAGCCGCGCCGCGCTCGTCGCCGTCGCGGCGCTTGCCCTCGCGCCCGCGGGAGCCACCGCCGCGACCCAGTCGGTGAACGTCGGCTTCGCGAGCTTCACGCCGTCCCAGGTGGACGCGCTGTCAGGCGAGAGCGTCGAGTGGGCAAACGTCAGCCCGCGCGTACACACCGTCACCTCCGACACCGCACTGTTCGACACCGACGAGCTGCTGCCGGGCGCCGTCTTCGCGCAGCGCTTCGACGCGACCGGGACGTACGCCTACCACTGCACGATCCACCCGGAGATGACCGGGGAGGTCGACGTCCGGCAAGTGATCCTCGGGCCGCTGCCGACGGCCGCGGTGCCGCTCGGCGAGCAGGTCGCGTTCACGGGCCGTACCGCCGATCTGACCCGGCCGGTGAGCATCCAGCGCAGCCTGCGCGGCGGCGCCTTCGCGACGGTGGCGAGCGCCTCGCCGTCGCCGGACGGCAGCTGGAGCGCGACCGTGACGGCCTCCGCGACGGGCGACTACCGCGCGGCTACCGGCGGAGAGGTGAGCCAGACGCGCCGGCTGCTCGTCAGCGTCCGCCGCGTGCGGCTGCGGGCGACGAAGCACGGCGTCACGGTCACCGTCACGCCGGCCGCTCCCTATGCCCGCATCATGCTCCATCTCGACCTGCACGAGCGCTTCGGCTGGTGGCCGGTCGCCCGCACCCGGCTCGACTATCTCTCACAGGCGAGCTTCCACGTGCGCAGGCCCGCGCGCGTGCGCGCGGTGCTCGTCGCGAAGGACGGCTGGACGCCGCTGGCGACGAGTCCGGTCGTCGTGCTCGGCCACGCCAAGCCGACGCACATGGGCGGAGGCATGCACCCCGACATGCATCACTGACGGCAGGCTTACATTGACATTGATCTATGGAACGAGGTAAGTTCCATAGATGGCAGTCGATATAACGCTGATGCCGAAGCAGAAGCGCGCCACGGGCGAGCGCTGCTGCGATCCGGTTGTGCTGCCCGAGATCGACGTCGCGGGAGCGGAGCGGCTGGCGGCGCTGGCGAAGGCGCTGTCGGACCCGGTGCGCGTCCAGCTGGTGGACGTGCTGCGCGGACACGCGGGGGAGGTCTGCGTCTGTGAGCTCGTGCCGCTGTTCGAGATCTCCCAGCCGACGCTCTCCCACCACCTGCGCAAGCTGCGCGAGGCCGGCATCGTCGGCGTCGAGCGCCATGGCCTGTGGGCCTACTACTACGTCATCCCCGAAGCAATCGAGGAGCTGCGCGGGTGGCTCGGGTGACCCGTCCCGACCTCATGCGTCGCGCACTCGCGGAGGGGCTCGCCGCCTTCGCGCTCGTGTTCGCGAGCTGCGGCGCGATCGTCGCGAACGCGACGCACGACGGCGCGCTCGGCGCCGTCGGCACGAGCGTGACGTCTGGGCTCGTGATCATGGCGATGATCTACGCGACCGGGCATCTGTCCGGCGCGCACATCAACCCAGCCGTCACCGTCGCCTTCACGCTCACGCGCCACTTTCCCCGGCGCGACGCGGTCGCCTATGTCGCCGCGCAGACGGCCGGCGCGACCGCCGGCGCGTTCACGCTGCTCGCCGCCTGGAGCGAGAAGCCCGCGCGCCTGGGCGCGACGATCCCGACCGTGGGAACCGGCACCGCGCTTCTCTACGAGGCGATCCTGACGGCCTTCCTGATGTTCGTGATCGTTGCGGTTGCGACCGACACGCGGGCTGTGGGCGCGGCGGCGGCGATCGCGATCGGCGGCACTGTCGGGCTCGACTCGCTCGTCGGTGGGGCGATCACCGGCGCCTCGATGAACCCGGCGCGGTCGTTCGGTCCGGCGCTGGCCTCCGGCACCTGGACGGACCTCTGGATCTACTTCGCCGGGCCGCTGCTCGGCGCGGCTGTCGGTGCGCTCGCCTACCAGTTGATTCGCGGCGGGCAGCGGGCACCTGCTCCGGCCGTCGTGCACTCGTCCTGACGATGGCCACCGCGCTGTTCGTCTGCCTCCACAACGCCGGCCGCTCGCAGATGAGCGCCGCGTTGTTCGAGCTGGTCGCCGAGGGCCGCCACCGCGCCCTCAGCGCCGGCACGACTCCCGGGGAGCGCGTCCATCCCGAGGTCGTCGACGTGATGCGCGAGCTGGGGATCGATCTTGCCGACTGCACGCCGCAGCTGCTCACGCGCGAGCTGTCCGAGCAGGCCGACGTCGTCGTGACGATGGGCTGTGGCGACGCCTGCCCCTACGTTCCCGGCCAACGCACGCTCGACTGGGACCTCGCTGACCCGAAGGGCCAGCCGCTCGACGTCGTGCGCGCGACGCGGGAGGAGATCGCCGCGCGCGTCAGGGCGCTCGTGCGTGAGCTGGACGCCGCGGTGCCCGCGACCGGCGCGTAGCGCCCGCTACCCGGGGCGCGGGGCGACGCGCAGCTTGCCGGTCGGCGCAGCCGAACGCGCCGACTTCGGAGCGGTTCTGCGCGTCGGCGGGAGCGGGTCTTCGTCGTCCGGCGGCGCATCGATCGCCGCCTGCGTCTCGGCCAACCGGCGCAGCAGCAGCGCGCGCTGGTCCTCCAGCTCGGCCGCGCTCAGCAGCCGCGGCTGTGGCCCGCGCGGCTCGGATGCGGCCTTGGGCGCGAGGTCCGGCCGCGTGACGAGCAGGTCGCTAAGTGTCTGCTCCAACGCGGCGATCTGGGCGCGCAGGCGCCGCCGTGTGGCCGCCTCCTCGTCGGGCGCGACAGGATCCGCGGCGCCGACGTAGAGCGCGGCCGCGACGTCGCGCGGGTCGACGCCCGCGTCGCGGGCCGCGTGCACGGCGCCGGTGACGATCTGCGTGAGCGTGCCACGGTCCGGCAGAGCTGCCGCGACGTATGTCCCGCTGCCATGCCGCGTCTCGACGAGGCCCTCCTGCTCGAGCCGCAGGTACACCGCGCGGATCGTGTTCGCGTTCACGCCGATCTGGTCCGCGAGCCGGTGCAGGGCGGGAAGCCGGTCGCCGGGGGCGAGCGTCCCGCCGCGGATGCGCGCGCGCAGCGCCCAGGTCAGCTGAACGCCGATCGGGACCTCCGCGTCGCGGTCGAGCACGATGTCGAGCGCGTCGCCGTGCGCCGGGTTCATACCCGTACGGTAGCGCTCACTGCCACTCTGCTGGCAGACTCAGCGTCCGCCGCAGGCCACGTAGCCATCGGTCGACGTGTGCTCGCCGTCGCGGAAGTCAAACTCGCCACGCACCGGCACGAGCGCGCCGGGCGGGCAGGCGAGCGCCTCGATGTAGCCGCGGCGGACTCCTCCCACCTGCACGGTCGCCCCGACCTTCACCTTGAAGTCCAGCAGCGACGGGAAGATGCCGAGCGCGATCTCCTGCAGGTTCTTGGGCACCGGCAGCGTCAGCTTGTACTCCCAGCGGTGGCTGCGGATCCGCTTGAACGGCGCGTTAATCATGCCGCTGATCGCGACGGGGTGCAGGCCGTGGATGTAGAAGAGCAGGCTGCGGCCGCCGGGTCCGTTGTAGACGTCGACCGTCAGTCTCTCGATCACCGACTCGAACGACTCCGCCGTGCCGAGC
Source organism: uncultured Actinomycetes bacterium (assembly GCA_963774115.1). GTDB lineage: Bacteria > Actinomycetota > Thermoleophilia > Solirubrobacterales > Solirubrobacteraceae > Conexibacter. The sequence goes on from CAVZDN010000003.1 coordinate 675,012, forward strand.
GCCGTGCCACCGCCGAGCCGCGAGCCGGCCGGGCAGGCCTTCCGCGCACCGTGCATGCGCTGGAGCTTGGCCGGATCGCACGACGGGAACAGCGCCCCGTTTACGCGCGGGCCGTGCGGGAAGAACAGCGTCGCCTTCTTGACGGTGCCGGGCAGCTCGCCCTCGACGTCGCTGGAGAAGCGCGTGTCGATGTTGAGGTTGAGGATCTGCGGCTTCGTCGTGAACACCGTTATCGGGGGCGTGGCGACTCCGTCGATCTCGACGATCGTCTTCGCACCCGCCGCGGCGGGGGCGAGCAGGGCACTCGCGAGCAACGCGAGGAGCAGCATGCGACCGCTGAAAGACCGGAAAACGTTCATGTACCGATGCTACCCGGATTGACGGGCTCGCCCGCCAGCTGTCCAGCCGGCGCGAAAACGCCCGCGAAACCGATGGACCTGTCCGATAAGGTCGCGTCCCATGAACCAGCGCGAGGAACGGATCCTCATCGAAACCGAGCGGTTCCGGCTCACGGGCGCGGTGCGGCTGCCCGTCGACGGGTACCGCAGTCGCCTGACCGACCATCTCAACGCGGGCGAGCGCGAGTTCGTCGCTCTCACCGACGTCGACATTGTCCCGCTCGACGGCGGCGAGCCGACGCACCGTGGCTTCGTCGCCCTCGGCCGCCGCCACATCGTCTTCGCGACGAGCCTGACCGCCGCGGAGGAGGAGTCGACAGCCTGACCGGTAGGCGCCCTTGAGCAGCGGGCCAGGGCGGGTAAGGTAGGTAGGTCGGCCTTCCCTACGGGGCTGCGCGGAAAGGAACGTGAGGATGGCGAGCTACCCCCGGCGCGAGGACCTGAGCGGTATGCCGCGGTCCGAGGTGCTGAAGGCCTCTCCGCGAATGTTCGACTCGCCCCTGCTCGATCGCCTCTCGCGCGTGCACTGGAGCGTGCCGCCGCTGATCTTCGTGCCGGCGATCGTGCTCGTGTTCGCCAGCGCGCTCGGGCAGCTGTCGCTGTGGTCGGCCCTGCTGTGGGCGATCGGCGGCTACGTCTTCTGGACGCTGACGGAGTACTGGCTGCACCGCCTCGTCTTCCACTTCGAGCCCGAGGCAGGCGTCGGCGCGCGGCTGCACTGGATCATCCACGGCGTCCACCACGACCATCCGAACGACCCGCTGCGGCTCGTGATGCCGCCATCGGTGAGCGTCCCGCTCGCGGCCGCTTTCTACGGCCTCTTCGTGCTGGTGCTCGGCAGCCCGGCCTGCTTTGCGTTCGCCGCCGGCTTCTGGACCGGCTACCTGGGCTACGACATGCTCCACTACTACGTGCACCACTTGCCGGGCGGGCGCAAGCCCGAGGCGTGGCTGCCGCGCCGGCTGCACGAGCTGCACATGCGCCACCACTTCCAGGACCCCGATACGGGCTACGGCGTCAGCGCTCCGTTCTGGGACCAGGTCTTCCGCACGGCGCCGCGGGCCGGGCGCCGCCGCCACGCGCTGCTGCGCGGGCGTCGCGGCAGCGCCTAGCGGCGTTCTGCTGTCAGCCGAGTGGGACGGCCGCGCTCGGCAGGATCCGCACCGGGGAGCAGACCTGGGCGCCGCTGAAGATGCCCGACAGCGGCGTGAACAGCGCGGTGTTGACGGAGCCGAGGCCGCCGTCGGCCGTGACGGAGCCCGAAGCCTGGATCTCGAAGCTGCCTGGCAGCCCCTGCTTCGGGATCGTGAACGTGTAGCGGCCGCCGTTGCGCGCAATGTCGATCTTGTCCTCGCTCGCCTTGAGCGTGACGCCGATCGAGCGCTTGTAGCCCTGACCGGCGCCCGACGTGCACGGGTACTCGATGTCCCAGCGGAAGCTGACGAGCTTGTGGCGGTCGCTGTCCCAGTCGAGCGTGAAGCGCTGTGTCAGGTCGCAGATCTTCGTCTCGCCGTGGAGCTTCTTCCCGGCGCTCGACGCGAGCGCGTCGCCGGCGTTGCAGCCCTCGAAGTCGACGCCGCCGACGTTCTGCTTCTTGACCGTGACCTTGCGCTGCTTGGGCTGGAACTTGTAGTCCGCGAGCGACGGCACCACCGAGTACTCGCCCTTCGGCACGTCGATCTCGTAGCGACCCTTCGAGTCCGTCGTGGCGGAGGCGTGCTTCTTCCCCTTCGCGGCGACCGTGACGCCGGGCAGCGGATCGACCGAGTTGCACAGCACGCAGTGCTTGCGCACGGTGCCGCGGATCGCGAAGACGTCGTCGTCCTTGGCCTTGACGCCGTAGTAGTCCTGCTCGATCGCGCCCCAGCCGAAGCCCATCGAGTAGCGCATCCAGCCGTCGGTCCCGGAGACCGCCTTGAAGGTGCAGGTGCGTGCGCCCGGCGTGCAGTCGCGCCCGGGCTTGAGGCCGGGGGCGGGGACCCAGTTCGGCGTCGAGTCGCCCGTGACGGTCATCGTGAGCTTCTGGCCGACCTTCACGAGGTGCGGCGAGATGTCGATGTTGCCGTTGCCGGCGTCGTCCATCGAGTTCGGCCCGACGTCGTAGCCGTAGCAGCCGGAGGAGCCGATGATGCCGCCGCCGCACTTCGTCGGCGCGGGGCCCCAACCAGTCTGCTTCTTCGCGGCGAGCGAGCCGGGCAGCAGCAGCGCCCCGCCGATCAGGACGAGCGCGACGAGGAGCAGGGGAAGGCGGCGACCAGGCATGAGAGGGATCCGACGCGGCGGCATCCTACAGGCAGGCGCGGTGCCGCGCCCACGCGATGCTGCGCGGGCGCGGAGCGCGGATCGGTGGCGCTACGCCGAGGCGGGCACGCCGAACATCTTGCGGAACGACTCGGCGTCGTTCAGGTGCGGGAACTCGCTGTCGGGCACGTCGACTCCGAGGAACTCGCAGATCGGCGCCCAGCCCTGCTGGATCTCGTAGACGAGCAGCTTGTCGGCGGGCACCGTCGCCTTCACGTCCGCGTTGTGACGCTCGAAGACGTCGATCGCGAACTCCTTGTCGGCGAAGCGGTTCTCGAACGTCGTCTCCCAGATCAGCTTGCGGATCATGCCGAGCACCTCGGGCGGCGCGCCGGGACCGCTGCCCTCGAGGGCACCGCGATCGGCCGCCTCCTTGAGCGCGTAGATCGTCTTCTCGGCGCTCGTGTACCACTTCTCCGGGTCGCGGACGCTGAGGATCACCTTCGCGTCGGGGTACGTGGCCATGATGTCCTTGTAGAAGGTGCAACCGGGCCAGTCGACCGTCGCGCGGTAGCCGTCGAACGTCGCGTTCCAGTCGTTCGGCCGGCCTTCCAGTGCGGCGAGGAAGTGCGCCGCGCGATCCGGATGCGGCATCAGGTCGACCATGTGGAAGGCGGGACCCGCGCCGATCTCCTCCAGCGCGGCCTTCAGCGACCAGGTTCCCGTGCGGCCGAAGCCGGCACCGATGACTTGCACGTCCGCCACCTTTGTCTCCTTCTGTCGGGGATGCGTCGTCGCGCGCCGAGAAGGCGCTACCACTTGAGCAGCATCAGGCCGATCGTGACGCCCGGCCCGATCGTGACCATCAGCCCCAGGTCGCCTGCCTGCGGCTGTCGCTGCGCGATCGTCTCGCGCAGCACGTAGAAGCTGGACGGCGTGCCCATGTTGCCGAAGCGGTCGAGCACATCGCGGCTGATGGCGACATGCTCGTCGGTCAGCCCGAGGCCCGCCTGCACGCCGTCGATGATCCCGCGCCCGCCGGGGTGCACGAGCCAGTGGTCGATCCCCTCGAGCGAGGTGCCGTTGGCGGCGGCGAAGTCCTCGACCAGCCCGCGCAGCTGCGCCTTCGCGATCCCCGGCAGTTCGCGGCCGAGGTGCATGAAGCTGTCGTCGGCCTCGAGGCGGAAGTTCACGACGCCGAGTGTGCCGCCGACCTGGTGGACCTGCGTGGCGGCGATCGAGGGCCCGGCCACGGAGGCGCCGTTCGTCAGCACGGCAGCCGCGCAGCCGTCGCCGAAGAGCGAGAAGCCGACCGTCTTCGTGCGTTCGTCGTCCTCGCCGACGCGCGTCATGAAGCCGGTGATCGACTCGGCCGCGACGACGAGCGCGTGCTTGCCCGGATGGTCGCGCATCGACTGCGAGGCGACCTTGAAGAGCGGCACCGCGCTCGCGCAGCCGACGCCGACGACGTGGTACTTGTCCGTCGTCGGATCCATGTCGTAGTGCTCCAGCAGGCGGTGCGCGAGCGTCGGGCCACCGAGCGAGTAGTACGTCGCGGTGATGATCGTGCCGATCTCCGCAGGATCCGCGCCGAGCTCGTCGACCGCCTTGATCGCCAGCCGCAGCAGCTGGTCCTCGGTCTGCACTGTGCGCTCCTGCAGCGTCGTCCCCAGCAGCTCCGGCGTCAGCTCGAAGTGGCGCGTGGAGACCCCGCAGCGTGCGAACACGGTCTCGGCGAACAGATCGCCTTCGAGCCCGAGCATGGAGAGCATCTCGTCCTGGGAATAGGACGAGTCGGGGTTCGCGACCGTGATCTCGCTGACTCGGACGTTCATGGAGGGGGAGCCGAGGCAGCGGCGGAAGCGCCGGCCCGGAGGCAGCGCTGCACTCTACCAACGTAAGGGGGCGAATCCCGGCGTGGAGCGGGGATTTAGGGGGACTTTAGGAACTGGCGAGGGCGATCGCCGTCGGTACGGAGAGAGGGGGATTCGAACCCCCGAGCGAGTTGCCCCGCTACGCGATTTCCAGTCGCGCCCGTTCAGCCGCTCCGGCACCTCTCCAGTTGGTGCGCCCGTGGCGCGCAGGGAAGGGTATCGGGCCCGCCCGCCCGCCCGCCGATATCGTCCGCAGCGCCGTGACCGACCGCGACGCAGTGCAGCCCCACGGGGCCGACCCGCACAGCCGCGCGGCGGCGTGGTTCGCCCGCCGCAGCTTCCGCGCAGAGGACTTCCCGCTCGCCCGGCTGCTCGCCCACAAGCGAGCGAGCGTGAGCGTGGTGGTTCCGACACGAGAGGTTGCTGACACGATCGTGCCGATCCTCGAGCAGATCCTGCCGCTGCGAGCGACGGGCCTCGTCGACGAGCTGCTCGTCATCGATGCGGCCTCCGCAGACGGCACGGCGGCGCTCGCGCAGCAGGTGGGGGCGACCGTCGTGCAGGAGTCCGATGTGCTGGCCGAGCACGGTCCGGCACGTGGCAAGGGCGACGCGCTGTGGCGCGCGGTGGCAGCCACCACCGGCGATGTCGTCGTGTTCGTCGACGGTGATACCCGGGACTTCGACTCGCGCTTCGTGCTCGGCCTGCTCGGACCGCTGCTCACCGACGACGGGATCGTCTACGTCAAAGGCGCCTATCGCAGGCCGCTTCGCCTTGGAGATCAGACGGTGCCCGACGGCGGCGGGCGCGTCAACGAGCTGGTCGCGCGGCCGCTGTTGAACCTGCACGTGCCCGAGCTCGCCGGCTTCGTGCAGCCGCTGGCGGGCGAGGTCGCGGCGCGTCGATCGCTGCTGGAGGAGCTGTCGTTCCCGGTCGGCTACGGCATCGAGATCGCGATGCTGATCGACGCGCTGCGCCACAGTGGCCTCGACGCGCTCGCGCAGGTCGATCTCGGCACGCGTCAGAACCAGCACCAGCCGCTGCGTGCGCTCAGCGCCATGGCCTTCGCTGTTCTCGTTGCCGCCCAGCGTCGGATCCACGAGGGCGCCGATCCCACGCTGGATGCTCCGGCGCCACTCGTCTTTCCACACGGCGGCACGTTCGAAGCCCACGACGTCGCCGTCGAGGAGCGCCCGCCACTGCTGCGGACACGCGGTTGAGCCACAATGTCCGCTTGCCGATACATGAAGGACACAGGATGAGCATCACCACGACTCACGGATTGCCGGTCGCGTGGCCGCGTCGCCCAGCGCTCGCGACCGCGGTGGGGATCGTCGCGCTGCTCGTCTCGTACTCCCTGCTCGAGCTGCCCGATGCCACAGTCGCCACGCTCGTCGAGGAGGACGGCGTCGTCGAGTGGATCGGTGCGTTGGGCTTGTTCGCGGCGGCCGGGCTGTTCCTCGCGAGCTTCGTCGTAGCGCGTCGCCGCCGCCCAGCGGAGATCAACCGGGTCGGCGTCTGGCTGCTGCTGCTGCTGGCAGCGGGGTTTCTCGTGCTGGCCGGTGAGGAGATCAGCTGGGGACAGCGCCTGTTCGGCTTCGGCACGCCGGAGGCGCTGTCGTCCGTGAACGCGCAACATGAGACGACGGTGCACAACCTCGCCGTCTTCCAGGGGACGCTGCTCGACAGCGATCGCCTCTTCCAACTCGGCGCGCTGGTGTTCGTCGTGCTGATTCCTGTGGCTGCCTGGCTGGTGCCGGGAGCTCGGCGCCGCATCACGAAGGTGCTCCCGGTCGTTCCGCTCTGGATTGCCGCCTTGTTCGTCGCGTCGGAGCTGCTCTCGTTCGTCATGAGGCACGTGGTCCACGGGGTCTACCGCATCCCGTTCCACGGTCCCAGCGCATACGAGATCGAGGAGAGCTCGATCGAGGTGATGATGGCGCTCGCCGGCCTCTTGACGCTGCTGGGGCTCCTCAAACGCAGGGCCGGAGAGCCGCGATGAGGGCGCTCGTGACCGGCGGAGCCGGTTTCATCGGCTCGAATCTCGTCGACGCGCTGATCGCACGGGGCGACGAGGTCGCCGTCGTCGACAACCTCACGACCGGGTCGCGCGCGAACCTTACGGACGCGTTCGCGGCGGGCGCGACACTGCACGAGGTCGACATCGTCGACGTGGCGGCGTTGCAGGCGGCGATGGAGGCTGAGCGCCCCGAGGTCGTCTTTCACCTCGCCGCGCAGATCGACGTGCGGCGCTCCGTCGCCGACCCCGCGTTCGACGCGCGCGTCAACGTCGAGGGCACCGTCAACGTGCTGGAGGCTGCGCGACGCGCCGGTGCGCAGCGGGTCATCTACTCCTCCACCGGCGGCGCGATCTACGGCGAGTCGGAGATCGTCCCGACGCCCGAGGACGCGCCGATCCGCTCGCTCGCGCCGTACGGCGCCGCCAAGCACGCCGGTGAGGGGTATCTCGCGCTGTACAGCACGCTGCACGGCCTCTCGACGCTCGCGCTGCGCTACGCCAACGTCTACGGGCCGCGCCAGGACCCGCTCGGCGAGGGCGGCGTGATCGCGATCTACTGTGGCTGCCTTGCAAGCGGCGCGACGCCGCTGGTCTTCGGCGACGGCGAGCAGACGCGCGACTTCGTCTTCGTCGGCGACATCGTGCGCGCCAACCTGCTGGCGGCAGAGCGCCGCGAGGTGACCGGCTCGGTCAACATCGGCAGCGGCATCGAGACGTCCGTGCTCGGACTCGCCGGCGCGATGCGGGAGCTCGGCGGCGACGCGCCCTTCGAGCCAAGGTTCGAGCCGGCCCGTGCCGGCGAGGTGCGCCGCAGCTGCCTCGACGCGGCGCGCGCCGACGCCGTGCTGGGCTGGCGGCCCGAGGTCGACCTGCACGAGGGCCTGCGCCGCACGCTCGCCCACGTTGCGGCGAGCGCGCCTGCGTCATAGCGACGCGAAAAACGGACCGTGCACCCTCCGTCGAGACGGGTTCCCGGTGCGCCACCGGCAGTCGGCTCCGACCAGGCACTCCCGCGACGCATGACGGAAACCGCTTAAGGCTGCTTCCTTCCGGACCTGACCTGGTTCACGGGCCGTCATCGTGCGGGACCTGACCATCAACGCCTCCACACCGGCACGCCAGCCCGGAAGCCGGCGACCCTCGAGAGGGAATTCAGCCCTGCTAGAGCGGATTGCAGATACAGGGCACCGCTACCTCCCCGCCTAGCACGGTCCGCCGCGGATCATAGCCGGGCGCGAGCTCGCGCCGGACGCGCTGGCAAGATGCGGGCGTGCCCTCGCCCGACCGGATGACCGTGCGCGTCGTCCCGCGCGAGGACCGCGCGGAGGCGCGGGCCGTGTGGACCGCGCTCGAAGCCGAGATCGGCGCGCCCGCGCTGAGCTGCTCGTGGGCGTGGACGGGGACGTGGCTGGAGCACTACGGCGACGTGGTGCCGCACCGCTTCGTCGTCGGCGAGGCCGGCGGGCGGTCGTGTGGGATCGCGCTCGTGACCGCAGGGCCGCGGCGGCCGCTGCGGCCGCGCACGCTGCATCTCGGCACCGCCGGCGAGCCGGCGGGATCGGGTGTGTTCGTGGAGCGCAACCGGCTGCTGGCGGCGGAGTCGCAGCGGGCTGCGTTCGCGGCGGCGCTGATCGACCACCTGCTGGGCGAGGGCGGATGGGATCGGCTCTGCCTCGACGGGATGCACGCCGAGGACGCCGCGCTGTTGCTGGCCGGGCGCCCAGAGGCGACGGTGCGCGAGGACGACAGCCCCGTCGCGGACCTCGGCGGCGGTGAGGACGTGCTGGACGCCCTCAGCTCCAGCCGGCGCCAGCGCGCCCGGCGCACGCTGAAGGCGTTCGGCGCGCTGGAGGGCGACTGGGCCGGGACCCCCGCCGAGGCGGAGGCGATCCTCGACGAGCTGATCGAGCTGCACCAGGCGCGCTGGACCGAGGCCGGCGAGCCGGGGGCGTTCGCGAGCGAGCGCTTCACCGCGTTCCACCGCGCCCTCGTCGCGCGGCTGCTGCCAGAAGGTCGGGCCGCGCTGATTCGCGTGCGGCGCGGGGAGGAGACGGTCGGCTGCCTCTACGGGCATGTCGACGGTGGGCGGCTGCTCTTCTACCAGGGCGGGCTGCAGCGCTACGAGGACAACAAGCTGAAGGCGGGTGTTGCCGCCCACGTCGTGTTCATGCGCGCCTGCCGCGAGCATGGGCTGACGGAGTACGACTTCCTCGCGCCCGCCACGCGCTACAAGCAGGAGCTCTCCACGCGCGCTGACACGCTCGTGTGGGCGGAGCTGGAGCGCACGGGCTGGCGCACGCGGCTGGAGCGCGCCGCGCGCCGTGTGCGCAAGGCACCCACGAGCTAACCTCCGGCCGCCTATGCGCCTTGCCGTCTACACCGACTACACATACAAGGAGCACGACGGTAGGGTCTACGCCGAGCGCGCGTTCGCGCTGTATCTCGACGCGCTCGCGGACCGCGTCGAGCACCTCACGCTCGTCGGCCGCCTCGACCCGCGCGCGGGCCATGGTCGCTATCGGCTGAGTGAGGGCGTCGAGTTCGTCGGCCTGCCGTTCTACGAGACGATCACGCGCCCGTTCGCCGCCGCCGGCCAGATGCTTGCCTCGGTGCGGCGCTTCTGGCGCGTGCTCGACGACGTCGATGCGGTCTGGCTGCTGGGCCCCAACCCGCTGGCGATGGCGTTCGCGCTGCAGGCGCGACTGCGCCGCCGCGCGGTCGTTCTGGGTGTGCGGCAGGACACGCGCGCTTACCTGCGCACGCGCCACCCGACGCGCCGCTGGATCTGGGCCGTCGGCGCGCTGTTGGACGGCGCCTGGCGGCTGCTTGCGCGTCGCACCCCGGTCGTGGTCGTCGGGCCGGAGTTGGGCGCGCAGTACCACCGCTCGAAGCATGTGCTGCCCGTGGCGATCTCGCTCGTGCGCGAGGTCGACGTCGACGGCGCCGAGCGCTCGCACGACTACGGCGGCGAGATCGAGCTGCTGAGCGTCGGCCGGCTGGAGACGGAGAAGAACCCGCTGCTGCTGGCCGACATCCTCGCCGCGCTCAACGCGCGCGAGCCGCGCTGGCGCCTGACCGTCTGCGGCGAGGGGCCGCTGCAGGAGCAGCTCGCGGAACGGCTGCGGGAGCTGGGCGTCGCCGATCGCGCACGTCTGCTCGGCTACGTGCCGCTCGACGGCGGGCTCTACGACGCGTACCGCTCGTGCCAGGTGCTGCTGCACGTCTCCTGGACGGAGGGGCTGCCGCAGATCCTCTTCGAGGCGTTCGCGGCTGGGTTGCCGGTCATCGCGACCGACGTCGGCGGCATCCGCGCCGCCGTCGAGGAGGCGACTGAGCTGATCCCTGCCGGCGACGCCGACGCGGCGGTGCAGGCGCTGGAGCGGGTCGTGAACGACGCGGACCGCCGCGCTGAGCTGGTCGCCGCCGGCCTCGCGCAGGCGCGCGACCACACGCTGGAGGCCGAGACGGCCCGCGTCGCCGGCTTCATCGAGCAGGCGGCAGCGCGGTGAGCGAGACCGTCTCGCTCTGCTACCACGGCGTCAGCCCGACGTGGACCAACTCGCTCGCGGTCACGCCCGAGAACCTGCGCGACCAGGTCGCGTGGTTCCTGACACGCGGCTACGAGCCGGTCACCGTGCGCGACGCGGTGCGCGCGCCGGCGAGTGGGCGCCGTGTCGTGATCACCTTCGACGATGCGCTGCGCTCGGTCTACGACCTCGGGCTGCCGGTGCTGGAGGAGCTCGGCGCGGTCGCGACGGTCTACGCGGTCTCGCAGTACGTCGCCGACGGCGCGCCGATGGCGTGGCCGGAGGTCGCCCAGCACCTGCGGACCGAGCACGCCGCCGAGCTCAAGGGCATGAGCGCCGAGCAGCTCCGAGAGGTCGCCCGCAAGGGCTGGGAGGTCGGCTCCCACACGGTCACCCACCCGTGGCTGCCGAAGCTCGACGACGCAACGCTCGCGCACGAGCTGCGCGCCTCGAAGGCGCAGCTCGAGGAGTTGCTGGGCCTGCCGATGGAGACGCTCGCCTACCCGTTTGGGGCGCACGACGAGCGCGTTGCGGCGGCGACCGCCTCTGCCGGCTACGAGGCGGCCGTCACGCTGCCCGACCGCGTGCCGGCCTGGCCGCGCATCCCCGACGCCCGCCAGCGCATGGTCCTGCCGCGCGTCGGCATCTACCAGCTCGACGACGAGCGCCGCTTCCGCCTGAAGGTCTCACGCCCGCTGCGCGTGCTGCGCCGCAGCCCGCTGTGGGACGCCGTCACGGCGGTCAGGCGCCGCCTGCACTGAGGACCTTGACGGTGGGCGCACGGGCACGACGGCAATCGGGGCTGAAGTCCGGCGGCGCTCTTGCCGATGGAGGGAACATGCGCATTGCCGTGATCGAGCCCGTGCCGTTCGGCGGACTGCTCCACTACGCCGTCCAGCTCGCCGACGCTCTGGCCGAACGCGGCAACGAGGTCGACCTGATCGTCGCCCGCGACAACGAGCTCTCCAGCCGCAGCGGACCGGCGCGCCGCCGCGAGTTGCTGCCCGCCGGCGCCGCCGCGCACAGCGGCAGTCCGACGCCGCTGCAGGCGAACGTGCGCCGTGCGCGCACCGCCCTGCGGCTCGCGAAGACGTGGGGTCAGATCGCCCGTGCCGTGCGCTTCGGCGGCTACGACGCCGTCGTGCTGAACGGCAGCCTCGACCTCGTGCTCACGGGCCTCGGCGCGCGCGCCGTCAACGCCGTCAAGGGCAAGACGGTCGTCTCGCACGTCTGCCACAACCCGCGCCCATTCAACCGCTGGGGCGGCAACGAGCTGTTCGTCGACAGCGGTCTCACCGTTAAGGCGCTGCGACTCGCCTACCCGAGCTTCGACCTGCTCTTCGTGCACGGCGAGAAGAGCCTCGCCGACTACAACGAGACGTGGCCGCCGACGCGCATGGCCGTGATCCCGCACGGCGACGAGGGGATCTTCGCTGACGAGCCGCCGCCGCCGGCCGAGGAGCCGCGCATTCTCTTCTTCGGCGCCTGGCGCAAGATGAAGGGCCTGCCGATCCTGATGGAGGCGTTCGACGCGCTTGCCGAGCGCCGCCCTGACGTGCGGCTGACGATCGCCGGCCCGCCCGTGCCCGAAGAGGGCGAGGCGGCGAAGGTGTTGGCGTGGGCCGCCGCGCGCGCCGACCGCGTCGAGGTGCGGCCGGACTACGTGCCGCTGGAGGACGTGCCGGAGCTGTTCGCGCGCTCGCGCGTCGTCGTGATGCCCTATCTCGCCGGCTATCAGAGCGGTGTCGTGCACCTGGCGATGACGATGCAGCGTGCGGTCGTCGCCAGCGACGTCGGCGACCTGCCGTCCGCGGTCGCGGACGGGGACACCGGCCGCGTCGTCCCGTCTGGCGACGTGCCGGCGCTCGTCGACGCGCTTGACGCGGTCGTCGGCGATCCGCAGCTCGCGCTGCGATTCGGTGCGGAGGGACGCGCACGCGTCATGAACGGGTCGGGTTGGCCGACCGTGGCTGAGCAGGTCGAGGCGGCACTCGCTGAGGCCGCGAAGGGACGGGAGTAGCGATGACCAAACGACAGCAGCCGCGACCGAGCGGCGAGCAGTTCCGCGCCGGGACCGGGAACCCCCGCAGCCAGGTCTATACTTCCGGAAGAACGCCTGTGCCGTTGAGCAAGCCCTCCCCTTCTCCGAGGCGCGACGAAGGTGCCTTCGGACCCTATTGGCGGGCGGTCCGGCGCCACCCGTGGCTCGTCGCAGGCATCACCCTCGTCTCGCTGCTCGTCGCAGTCGCCTGGATGTCGCAGCGCTCAAAGGAGTACCAGGCGACCGCGCAGATCCTCGTCACTCCGGTCAGTGACACGGCGATCCCCGGCCTGCCGCTGTTGTCGGACTCGGTCGACCCGACGCGCACGCTGCAGACGGCCGCCACGATGCTCACGTCGCCCAAGGCCTCCGTGATCGCGGCGGCGGCGCTCGGTGAGGGATGGACCCCGGCACGCGTCTCCAAGGGCGTCACGGTCACGCCGCAGGGCGACAGCAACATTATCGCCGTGACCGCGACCGAGACGGACCCGAAGGCCACCGTCGCGGCCGCGAACGCGGCCGCGAACGCATCGCTCAAGGTCCGCACCGACGCACTGGACGTCACCGTCGAGCGCCTGCTCGCCTCGCTCGAGGCGCGCCGCGAGGCGCTGGATCCCACCGACAGCGTGAACGCCGCCGAGATCGCCGGCAACATCGCGACGCTCCAGCAGATCAAGGAGAGCGACCCCAACTTCTCGCTGCTGCAGCCGGCCACCGGCGCGCAGGCGACGGGCACGAGCGCCAAGCTCATCGTGATCCTCGCGCTGCTCGCCGGGATCGTCATCGGCACCGGAGCCGCGCTGCTGCTCGAGCAGCTGGACCGTCGTGTACGTGACGAGGACGACCTGCTGGAACGCTTCCCGCTTCCCGTCCTCGCCCGCGTGCCCTTGCGCCGTCGTGGCGGCGGCGATCCCTCTGCGATGTCCGATCCTGCCGTGCGCGAGGCCTTCCGCACGCTGCAGGTGCAGATGGCGGACCCGGCCGAGGGCAGCCGCGTCGTGATGCTCACGAGCGCGTCGATGGGCGACGGCAAGACGACGTCCGCGATCAACCTCGCACGGGCGCTCGTCGCCGCCGGTCACAAGGTGATCCTGCTCGACCTCGACCTGCGCAAGCCCGACGTGGGGGCGCGGCTCGGCGTCAGCTCCGACGTGCTCGGGCTCTTCCGCTCGAACGTCCGCCTCTCCGACCTGCTCGTCCCGGTACCCGCGACGCGCGCCCTGCGCGTGCTGAGCGCGCCGCCGCGCGGCGACATCTCACCGGTGCTTGAAGCGCTCTCGCGCCGTCTGCCCGAGCTGCTGACGCAGGCGCGCGAGCTCGCCGACTACGTCGTGATCGACACCGCGCCGCTCGGCCGCGTCAGCGACGCGCTGCGGATCGCCGCCGCCGCCGACGACGTGCTGCTGGTCGCGCGTCCCGGCAACACTGACAACAAGGAGCTGACCGTCGCCCGCGAGCTGCTCGAGCACATGGGCATCCTGCCGACGGGAGTCGTCGTGATCGGAGGCGCGCTGTCCGGCTCGCGCGACTACTACGGCTACGCGCACGATGGCGACACTGCGGCGGACAGCGCGACGCCGCTGACCAGCCTCCGCTCCAGCGGCTCCGCGCAGAAGCAGCGCAGCGGCCGCAGCGATCTCGGCAGCATGCCGTAGACGTCGGCTGACGGCATGACGCGCCGGCTGCTCCTCGTTCCGCCGCTGCACGTGCTCGTCACGCTCGGCGCGCTGCTGGCGGCCGTCCTCGGTGCGTCGCTGTCCGCGCTCGACCCGAAGCTCGGCATTGTCTTCATCGGCGCGGTCGTCTACGCGCCGATCGCATTCATCAGCCCTCCGGCGGCGCTGGCGCTGTGGGTGCCGACGGCCTTCCTGAACGGCCTTCCGGCCTTCGGAGCGGCATCGCACCGTTCGCTGTTCCTGCTGTTCGTCGTGTGGGTCGGGGCGCTCGCGGCCCGTGAGCGGCGCGAGCAGGTGGCGCTGCGCGAGCGCACCTGGCAGCTCGGCCTCGTCGGGACCTTCCTGCTGTGGATGCTGCTGACGCTGCTGTGGGCGCCCCAGCCGGGCTTCGCGAACGACACGATCATCCACTTCATTCAGGCGATGTTGCTGTTCCTGATCGTGCTGACGTTCGTGCAGGAGCCGCGGCACGCGCGCTGGCTCGCGGCCGGCTTCGTCGCCGGCGCCACGCTGTCGGTGCTCGCCGGCGTCGCGATGGGCGGGCTGGACGCGTCGTCGACGACGTCAACCGCCGTACAGGGCCGCCTGCAGGGCGGGACGAGCGACCCGAACTACCTCGCCGCCGCGATCGTTCCCGCGATCATGCTCGCGGGCGGGCTGGCTGCGCGCGGCGGACAGCCGTTCATTCGCTTCCTGCTGCTGGTGTCCACCGGCGTGCTCGCGATCGGGCTCGCGGCGACCGAGTCGCGCGGCGGCTTCCTCTCGGTCGCCGTCGTCAGCATCCTCGCGCTCGTGATCTGGAAGGGCCGGCGGCTGATGATCGCGTCCTTCATCGTGATGTTGATCACCGGGGCCGGCATGTGGTTCGTCATCTCGCCGACGGCGTGGGACCGCGTCACGAACGCGGACGACGGCGGCAGTGGGCGCGCGGACATCTGGCAGGTCGCCTGGCGCGTCGGTGAGACCCACACGTTTCGCGGCGCCGGGTTGAGTCAGTTCCCTGTCGTCTCGCCCTTCTATCTGAAGCGACCGGGAGCGTTGAGCCGCGCGGACCTGATCGTCAACAAGCGGATCGTCGTACACAACGCGTACTTGCAGCTGTGGGCCGAGACGGGCCTCATCGGGCTGTTCCTGTTCCTGGGGATCGTGGGGACCGGGATCGCGGCCGGCTATCGCGCCTCCAAGCGCTTCGAGGCCGACGGGGACGTGGAGCTGGCGACGCTCGCGCTTGCGGGGATGCTCGCGCTCGTGGGGTCGCTGGCCGCGTCGTTCTTCCTGTCGAACCTCGACGACCAGCGCCTGTGGGTGCTGCTCGCCTTCGGGCCGGCGTTGCTCGCCATCGCGGTGCGCCGCGGCGGCGAGGAGAACACCGCGTGAGCGAGAATCCCGTCGCGATGAGCGACCTCGACGTCAGCGTTCTGATTCCCGTCCTCAACGAGGCTGAGCACATCCGCGCGACGGTCGCCACGATGCGCGAGCAGGCGCTCGACGGGCGCAGCTTCGAGCTCGTCTTCGCCGACGGCCGCTCCGACGACGACACGAAGGCGATCCTCGAGCAGATGGCGCGCGAGGACGAGCGCATCGTCGTCGTCGACAACCCGGCCCGCACGACCGCGGCCGGACTCAACGCGGCGCTGCGTGCGGCCCGGGGCCGCTACGTCGCGCGGATGGACGCGCACTCGTTCTTCCCGCCGCGCTATCTGGCGGCGGGGATCGAGCGTCTCGAGCGCGGCGGCGGCGCGGACGACGTCGTGTGGGTCGCCGGACCGGTCGTGCCGCGCGGCAACGGCGGGATCTCCAGTGCGGTGGCGGTCGCGCTCGGCTCGCGGCTCGGCGTCGGCGGTTCGAGCAAGTGGCGGATGAACGACCCGAACGCACGCGAGGCGGAGGAGTACGAGCTCGACACGGGCGTCTTCGCGGGCGTCTGGAAGCGCGACACCGTCGACGGCCTCGGCGGCTGGGACGACGGCTGGCCCGTCAATCAGGACTCCGAGCTCGCCGCGCGCGTGCACGCCGAGGGCGGGCGCATCGTCTGCCTGCCGGAGATGGCGGCCGAGTATCTGCCGCGGCGCGAGCTGAAGAAGCTGTGGCGGCAGTACTGGCGCTTCGGCTTCTACCGCGCGAAGACGAGCGCGCGCCACAGCGGCACGCTGCGCAAGACGCACCTGCTGCCGCCCGCCGTCGTGCTCACCGCGGTCGTGGCGCTGCTGCCGCTCGGGCCGGTCGCGCGACTGGCGCGGCTGGGGATTGCGCTCTACGCAGGCGCGCTTGTTGCGACCGCGACCGCCGAGAGCCGCCACGCGCCGGCGCGCGACGCCGCGCTGCTGCCGCCGGTGCTCGCCGTCATGCATCTCTCCTGGGGCCTCGGCTTCATCGCCGGCTGGGCGCGCTTCGGGCTGCGCCGTCCATGAGCGCGCCGGTCCGCATCGCCCACGTGCTGGGCTGGAGCAACCAGCAGTACGGCAGCTTCGAGCGCTTTATGGTCGCGCTCACGCGCGCCTGCGCCGAGGCCGGAGCGGAGTCGCACCTGATCTTCCACACGCCGCCCGCCTCGGAGCGTTTCGTCGCCGACGTCGAGGCGCAGATCCACGTCGTGCCGGAGGCCCGCCAGGTCGGCGACCCGGCCAACCTTGTGCGACTCGGGCGGCTGATGCGGCGACTGCGCACGACGCACCTCCACGCGCACTTCGGCTACGACTCCTACAACGCGCTCGCCGCTGCGCGGCTGCTGGGGATCGAGCGGCGCTTCACGACCAAGCACATCGTCCCGGCCAGCTCGTGGAAGCAGCTGCCAGGGCCGCGGCACCGTTGGCTCGCGCGCCAGGTGGAGGTGTTCTGGACGGTTTCGGAGTGGGTCTCCGAGCAGCTTCTCGCGCTCGGCGTGCCGGCGGACAAGCTCGAGGTTTGCCATCTCGGCGTCGATCTGGACGCCTACAAGCCGGACCCCGAGCTGCGCGCAAGCACGCGCGCCGCGCTGGGCGTCGACGACGCCACGCAGATCGTGTTGGCCGCATCGCACCTGCGGCCTGGCAAGGGCACCGAGCTGCTGCCTGGCCTTGCCGCCGCGCTCGCGACAGATCCCGGCGGCACCGTCCTGCTGGCCGCCGGCGGCGGCCCGCTGACCGATCGGCTGCGCGGCGAGGCGGCTGCGCTCGGGCTTGGCGAAGACCGCTTCCGCCTGCTCGGTGTGCGCGAGGACGTGCCCGCGCTGCTGACGGCCGCCGACGTGTTCGTCTTCCCGACGCAGGCGAACGAGGGCATGGGCCTCGGCGTGCTGGAGGCGATGGCGGCTGGCGTGCCGGTCGTCGGCACCGCCGTCTCCGACATCGGCCGGCTGCCAGCCGACACGGCGACGCTCGTGCCGCAAGGCGACCCGGACGCGCTGATCGCCGCCGCACGCGCGCTCGTGCGGGATCGCGCCGACGCGGCCGCCCGCGCCGAGCGAGGCCGTCGACTCGTCGCCGAGCGCTTCTCCGTCGCGCACGCCGTCGACGTGCACATGCGGCGTTACTTCTCAGCTTGAGGGCGGCACGACGATGCGCAGGTACTGCGCCCAGTCGACGCCTGAGGCCATGTTGAAGACGTAGGTTGCGTTCCAGGGTGCGATGCCGGCCTGCTGGGCGAACGTCGCGAGCGGGTCCGGCCGTCCGAAGACGGTGTACATCGTGCTCGACTCGAACTGCAGGCCGAAGCCGGGGCCGCCGGTGTCGCCGACGTAGCCGCCGTAGTGCGCCAGCGCCGTCAGGATCGTCTTCTTCCAGGTCGGCACGCTGAGCGCGGCGATCTGCGCGTCGCTCATGTCGAGCTGGAAGCGCGCGCCCATCGGTGGGGCGGTTGCGTTGTCGGAGCTGCCGCAGCCCGTGCCGCCGTGGCTGGCCGGGTAGACGTAGGCCGCCTGGTCGCCGGAGCCGGCCTGCGTGCCGTAGCCGAATGTGGCGGCGGTGCTCGTGCACTTGAGGACGACGAAGAGAGCGTGGTCGATCTCGCCGTCGGCCATCTCCTGCGCGCGGATGACGCCGGCCATGTTGGCGAAGTTGGAAGCGGTCGCCGGGCTGTTGAGCCCGTTGCCGTCGATGCGGGTGCGCCCGCCGATCGCGAACGTCAGCGTGCCGCCGCCGGCCGGCTTCGGCCGCGCCTGCCAGAGGTCGTACTCCCAGCCGTCGGGCGTGACGATCGTCATGTGGCCGTCGCCGCCGCCCGCGGGCTCGGCCTGCGCTGGCACGGGAATCTGCATGCCCTCTATCGCGTTCCTGCTGCCGGTCGCGTGGAGCGTGTAGAGCGGGTCGCTCGGCTGTGACCAGTAGGTCGGATGGCCGTAGTCGTTCGTGGTCTCGGCGTTGCCGGCGACGAGGCTGCCGGGCAGATCCCACGAGAGGACCTTCTGGACCATCTGCGCTGAGCCGGGGTGCACGGTCGTGCTCGTTGTGATCCGCTGGTTGAACGGCGAGCTGGAGGCGTAGGGGCGCCAGTTGGCCGAAGGCCAGGAGTCGATCCCGAAGCCGTCCCAGCCCTGCGCGGAGCCGGCCGGTGGGTAGGGCGGCGGAGGCGTGGGCGTTGTGGTCGGCGGCGGTGTCGTGGTCGGCGGCTTGGGCGTCGACGGCTTCGGAGTTGACGGCTTGGGCGTTGACGGCTTCGGTGTCACCACAGGGCCGGTGGCGGCCGCCGCGACCGGTTGGGGCTCGGCGGGCGCGACTGGTGTGATGACGGTGAACAGCTCCGCGATCGGCAGCACGAGGTTCGCCTCGCGCTTGCGTTGCTGCGCGGCCAGGCGCCGACAGCGGGCCGCCCGAGCGCGGGCAAACGGCGTGTGTGGCAGGCGGTGCTGGGCGATTCGGCGGCGAATGACGTTGCAGACCCGTGCGGCATGCGCGGCGCGGTCGGAGGCCTTGGCCGTCGCGTCCCCGCCCGTGGTCGTGGCGATCGCGCTCGCGGAGAAGGCGGCGAGCAGCAGGAGCATGAGCGCGAGCGCGCCCACCAGACGGTAGGCGGGCGTTGCGCGCGTTGCGGCGCGGGAGCTCATCGGAGGCGGCGGCTTCCTTCCGTGGGCGAGTCGTTGAAACAGCGGCGGCCGGGGCAGGCTAACGGGTTGGCCATACCGATGCGTGAACGTCCGGTGCACTCTCGGGGTCATCGGTCGCCCCGCGCCTGTCTTGACCTCGCGTGGGGCGGGCGCGGACCTGCCGCCGCCCGCCCCTATCGCGAAACGTCAGTGGCCGGGCGGCACGACCACGCGCAGGTACTGCTGCCAGTCGATCCCGCTCGCGAGGTTGAAGGCGTAGAAGCCTCCGTTGGAGGAGATGCCGTTCGCCTTCGCGAACGCGACGAGCGGATCTGCGACGCCGAACACGGTGTACATCGTGCTCGACTCGAACTGCAGCGCGAAGCCCTGGCCGCCGGTGTCGCCGACGTAGCCGCCGTAGTGCGCGAGCGCTCGAGCGATCGTCTTCTTCCAGGCGGGCACGGCCAGCGCGTCAATTTGCGCGTCGGTCATGTCGAGCTTGAAGCGTGCGCCCATCGGCGGGGCGTCGGCGTTGTCGCTGCCGCCGCAGCTGCTGCCGGCGTGCGTGGCCGGGTACACGTAGGCGGGGTCGCCTGACGGCGCCGTCGTGCCGTAGCCGAAGCTCGTGGTCGTCGTCGTGCACTTGACCACGATGAAGAGGGCGTGGTCGATGTGCCCGGCGGCGAGCTCCTGGGCGCGGATGATGCCGGCCAGGTTGCCGAAGTTCGACGCCGTCGCGGGAGCGCGCAGGCCGTCGCCATCGACGCGGACGCGGCCGCCGATCGAGAAGGTCAGCGTGCCGCCGCCCTTCGGCTTGCTCTGGATCTGCCAGAAGTCGTACTCCCAGCCGTCGGGCGTGACGACCGTCATGTGACCGTCGCCGCCGCCAGCCGCCTTGGCGGCGTCTGGGATGCGGATGCGTGTTCCTTCGATCGCGTTGCGGCTCTGCGTCGCGTGGAGCGTGAAGATCGGGTCGTCGGGCTGGGCGTAGTACGTCGGGTGCGCATAGTCGCTGGAGCTGTCGGCTGAGCCGGCGATCAGATTGGCGGGCTCGCCGCCCCACGAGAGCACCTTCTGCACGATTTGAGCGGACCGCGGATGGATCGCGGAGCCGTCGACGGCGGTGTTGAAGGGGGAGCTGGCCGCGTAGGGACGCCAGTCGGCACCGGGCCAGGAACCGGGGCCGAAGCCGTTGTAGCCCTGCGTCGAGCCGCGGGCAGCGCTGGTGGCCGTGAAGACCGGCGTGGGCGCTGGTGCGGTCGCGTTCTGCTGAGTGGGAGCTGCAGCGGCACGGCGCTGCGCGGCGCGCCGCTTGGCGACGGTGCGACGGTGCTTGGCGCGGCGTGCCTGGCGGTCGCAGCGGGCAGCGCGCGCATGAGCAAAGGCGCTGATCGCGGCGCGCCGGTGGGCGCGGCGGCAGACGCGGGCGTGGCGGGCGCGCTTGCGCGCCTTCTGGCGAGCTTTGGCGTGCTTCTTGGCAGCGCTCTGGGCGAGCGGTGCGGTCGCGGTCGTCTGGGCTGCGCTTGCGGCCGCTGGGGCGGCGACGCCGGTCGTTCCTGCCAGCAGCAGGGTTGCGAGGAGGGCGAGCAGGCAGATGCCGACAGGCGGCATGAGACGGTGATCGCGCACGAGTACGACTCCCTTCGATGGCCGGGGCGTGGGGCGCGCTTGTCCGAGCGGCCCCAGGGCTGGTCCCGGCGGTAAGCGCAGACGAGCTGCGATGCCGGGCATGAGCTTCGCCCTGGTCATCGGCACGTCCGCGCTGTCCTCCAACGCCGACCCGTTCAGCCTGGACGGCCGTACGAGTTCCCCCGGGGTTATGGAGACCCTAGGTGAATTATGTAAACAAGTTCGGTCTCTGGAACGCAACGAGGGCGCGGCCGCCTAGCGACCGCGCCCTCGCGCGTCGAATCTGGAGTCAGGCTCAGCTGCCGGCGGGCGGCGCGAGCACCTGGAGGTACTTGGCCCAGTCGATGCCGCTGGCCATGTTGAAGACGTACTTGCCTTCCCAGGTGGACACGCCGGCGGACTTCGCGAAGTCGACGAGCTTGTCGCTGGCGCCCATCGACGTGTACATCGTGCTGGACTCGAACTGCAGGCCGAAGCCGGGGCCGCCGGTGTCGCCGACGTAACCGCCGTAGTGCGCGAGCGCGGTGGCGATCGTCTTCTTCCAGGCGGGCACGTTGAGGGCGGCGATCTGCGCGTCGGTCATGTTGAGCTTGAAGCGCGCGCCGATCGGTGGGACGTTGCTGTCCTCGCTGCTGCCGCAGGGGCTGCCGCCGTGACGGGCGGGGAACACGTACGCGCTCTGGCTGCCGCCGTTGCCCGCCAGCGTGCCGAAGCCGAAGTCGGTCCTCGCGGACGTGCACTTCAGGACGATGAAGAGCGCGTGGTTGATCTGCCCCGCGGCGAGCTCCTGAGCGCGGATGATGCCGGCCAGGTTGCCGAAGTTCGCGGCCGTCGCGCGGCCCTTGAGGCCGTCGCCGTCGACGCGGGTGCGACCGCCGATCGAGAAGGTCAGCGTGCCGCCGCCGGCGGGCTTGGGGGAGACGCGCCAGAGGTCGTACTCCCAGCCGTCGGGCGTGACGATCGTCATGTGGCCGTCATCGCCGAGTGCAGGCTGTGCGGAGGACGGGACCGGGATCTTCATGCCCTCGATCTCGTTCTTCGTGCCGGTCGCGTGCAGCGTGTAGAGCGGGTCGCCCGGCTGCGAGTAATAGGTCGGGTGACCGAAGTCGCTCGTGGTGCCCGCGTTGCCGGCGACCATGTTGCCCGGGAGGCCCCAGGAGAGGACCTTGCTGACCATCGCGGCGGAGTTCGGATGCACGGCGACGCCGTCGACCGCCTGGTTGAACGGCGAGCTGTCGGCGTAGGGACGCCAGGCCGCGGTCGGCCAGGCGCCGGCGCCGAAGCCGTTGAAGCCGAGCAGCGAGCCGCTCGGGGCGGGCGCGGGGACCGGCGTGGGCTCGGGGGCCGGAGCGGGTGCGGGGACCGGCGTGGGCGCGGGGGCCGGCGCAGGCTTGGGAGTTGGCGTGGTCGTCGGCGCGGGGGAAGGAGCGGGAGTCGGCGTCGTGGTCGGCTTGACCGTCGTCGTCGCCGGCTTGCGGGCTGCGCGGCGACGCGCAAGCTGCGCCTGACGCTTGGCGCGGGCCTTCGCGGCACGAGCGCGCTTGGCGGCGTGTGCACGCGGGCCGTGCCCGTCGGAAGAGGATGCGTGGGCCACCGGGCCGCTCGTCGCCGAGGCGACTCCACCGCTCAGTACGGCCGTCAGCGCGAACGCGGTGGCGCAGACGAGGAGCAGACGGAACAGGGGCAGGAACGGCAGGGGGCGATTGACACGCATGGAAGCGGTCCTCCTTCGGCGGCTGAGGCGGATCGGCGGCTGAGGCGGCTGCGAAAGCCGACTCCCTGTGGGGCGCCCGGCGTCTCGGCGGCGGTCCTTGCCTGCGAGACGGAGCGGTTCGACACCCTCGTTATCGGGGCGCCCCCCTCAGGGCTCCAGCAACGCCCGATTCGCTGGACGGTCGTTGGACCGTGGGGCCCGAACGGCCCGGCGGATCAGTGCTGTGGAGGAGTGAGGACGCGCAGGTAGCGCGTCCAGTCGACCCCGCTTGCGAGGTCGAAGAGGTAGCGATCGAGGTACGACTGGACGTTTGCGCTGCGCTGCGCGAGGGCCACGAGCGGGTCTGTGCGACCGAACGCGGTGTACGTCGTGCTCGACTCGATCTGCACGCCGAAGCCGGGGCCGCCGGTGTCGCCGACGTAGCCGCCGTAGTGCGCGAGTGCCCGCAGGACCCCCTTCTTCCACAGCGGTACCGGAAGCGCGTCGATCTGCGCGTCGCTCATCGCAAGCTGCAGGCGGGCGCCCATCGGCGGTGCGTCGGACTCGTCCGAGCCGCAGCGCGCGTCACCGCCGTCCGCCGGATACACGTAAGCCCCGTCGCCGTCGCGCCGGCGCGCCCCGTAGCCGAAGCCCCGGCTCGGGGTCGTGCAGCGCACGACGAGGAACAGAGCATGCTCGATCCTGCCGGCGGCCAGCTCCTGCGCGCGGATGATCCCGGCCAGGTTGCCGAAGCCCGACGCCGTGGCGCTCGCGTGCAGTCCGTCGCCGTCGACCCGGATCCGGTTGCCGTTCGTGTAGCGCAGGGTGCCGCCGCCGCGCGGCTTGGACAGGACCCGCCAGAAGTCGTATTCCCATCCGTCCGGCTCCACCACGGTCATGTGACTGTCGTCGCCACTAGCGGGGCGTGCCGCGCTGGGGATGCGGATGCGCTTGCCGTCGATCGGGGAGCCGCCCCAGCGCGAATCCGAGCGCAGTCGGTAGACGGGGTCCGTCGAGGTGGCGTAGTACGTCGGATGTGCGTAGTCGTCGGGCGAGTCGTTCGCGCCCGCGACGAGGCTGCTCGGGGTTCCCCAGCTCAGCAGCGTCGTCACGATTGCGCGCGAACGCGGGTGCACCTGCGGGCGCGCGGGAATCCGCTGGTTGAAGGGCGAGTCGACCGCGTACGGGCGCCAGTCGGCGCCCGGCCAGCGGCCGACGTGGAAGCCATGCCAGCTCGTGCCGGCCGACGGACCGCTCGCCCCGGCGCATCCCGCCGGGAACGTCGACGCGGCCGCTGCGACCGCGAGCGCGACCCACCTGCGGCGGCCCCGGCTCAGCCGTCGGTCTGCATCGGATCTCACGCGCGCCGATGCTACTGGTCGCGCCCGAGGTCTCTTTTCAACGTGGCGCGACGGGATCTCATGGGCGCCTGGGTCTGCGCTATGTTGCGCGCGTGCCCACGGCCTCCAAGCCAGGATTCGGGAGCCGCGTGCTCACGGCCCACGTGTGGGAGGACCTGAGGGGGCGCGCTCCGTACCGCGTCGCTCGACTGCTGGAAGGGCTCGCGCTCTGCTCCGACCTGGCAAGCCTGCGCCGCTGGCTCGGTGCTCGCCCGACGGGACCGCAGGAGGTGCTCGAGCTGCGCCTGCGGCCGCTGCACGGCAGCCGCTTCCAC
Organism: uncultured Actinomycetes bacterium; assembly: GCA_963774115.1. GTDB lineage: Bacteria > Actinomycetota > Thermoleophilia > Solirubrobacterales > Solirubrobacteraceae > Conexibacter. The sequence goes on from CAVZDN010000003.1 coordinate 698,785, forward strand.
CTGCGCGCCGGCACCGCCGACGTGTGGGCGCTTCCGGACACGTTCCTGCCTGCCGAGCATCTCCCGCCGCGCGCGCTCGATCCGTCGAGCGTCCGGACGATCTGGGATCTCGGCGCCAACGTCGGCGCGAGCATGGCTCACCTCGCCGTCCTGCACCCGCAGGCCAAGGTGATGGGCGTGGAGCTCGACGGTGAGAACGCCGCGCTCTGCCGCCGCAACATCGAGCCGTGGGCCGATCGCTGCGAGCTCGTCAACGGCGCCGTCTGGACGACCGACGGCGAGGTCGGCTACAGCCGCGACGGTCGCGACGAGCTCTCCTTCCGCGTCGGCGACGGACAGACCGAGGGCGCCGACGGCACCGTGCCCGCCTTCTCGCTCAACACGCTGCTGGCCCGCCAGGGCGGCGGCATCGTCGACTACGTGAAGATGGACATCGAGGGCGCTGAGCAGTCGATCCTGCGCGAGAACACCGATTGGGCGCAGCACGTGCGCGCGATCAAGGTCGAGGTCCACGAGCCCTACACGGTCGAGGACTGCGTCGCGGATCTCAGCCGCCTTGGCTTTCAGGCCGAGCCGGAGTTCGCGCACCGCGGCACGACCGGCAAGCCGCCCGTGATCGGCGTGCGCGCCGGAGCGGTGCCGGCAGCAGCCTGATGGCCGCGGGCCGGTCACGGTCCGCGCAGGCCGCCGCGGTGCTCGACGTGCCTCCGCTGCGGACGCTGCTGGCTCGCGTCCCGCTGTGGCGGGGCGTACTGGTGCTCAACTACCACCGCGTCGGCGACGCCGCCGAGCCGTGGGACCGGTCGCTGTGGAGCGCCACCGCCGAGGGCTTCGACGCCCAGCTCGCCTTCCTCGCCCGCAACGCCGACGTGGTCGGGCCGCAGGACCTTTCCTCGCTGGCCGCCGCGGGCCGTGGGCGCCATGTGCTGCTGACGTTCGACGACGGCTACCGTGACAACCACGCGGTCGCCTTCCCGCTTCTGCGCCGGCACGGCCTGAGTGCCACGTTCTTCCTCGCCACTGGCTTTCTCGATCGTCCGCACGTGGCGTGGTGGGACGAGATCGCCTGGATGGTCCATCGAGCGCAGCGGCCCGCTGCCGAGGCCGCCGAGCTCGTGCGCGTGTACAAGACGCTGCCCGCCGACGAAGCCGAGGCCTACCTGGACCACCTCGCCGCCGAGACCGGCACTGGGCGCTGCGGGTCGGCTGAGGCGGACGCGGTCTGGATGACGTGGGAGATGGCGCGCGAGTTGCGCGACGGCGGAATGACGATCGGCGGCCACACCGTTACGCACCCGATCCTTGCGCGGCTGCCCGCGGCCGCGCAGGAGCAGGAGATCGCAAGATGCGCGCGGCGTCTCGACGAGGAGCTGGGCGAGCCGATGCGCTGGTTCTCCTATCCGGTCGGCTCGCGCGACGCGTTCACGGCCGACACGCGCGCGAGCCTGCGGGCACATGGCGTCGAGCTGGCGTTCAGCTTCTACGGCGGGCAGGCGCGCTTCGGCGCGTGGGACCCGTTCGACGTTCCACGCGTCCACGTCGGGCCCGCGGTCGACCGGCAGCGGCTGCAGGCGATGCTGCGCGTGCCGCCGCTCTTCGCGCGGCCTGACTGAGCGGCGTGCCCCGAGCGCGCGGGCATGTCTCCAGCGCTCGCACTCCGGTACGGTGCGGTGCCTCATGCAGACGATCGCGCGCCTCGACGGCCTCCCGGGCCTCGTGTCCGGCTGGGAGGCGCTCGCCGCTTCGAGCGCCGTGCTGCCGATGCAGGACGCGCCGTGGGCGCTGGCGGCGGCCGAGGCGTTCGACGACCCGCTGCACGTCGTCGTACACGGCGACCCGAGCGCGCCTGAGGCAATCGCGCCGATGGCACGCCGCGGTCGCGAGCTCGAGCTGTTGGGCTCCGCGCAGATCCACGAGCCGACCGATCTGCTGGCCCGCTCGCCCGAGGCACTCGGCGTGCTTGCGCGCGAGCTGCTGCGCGCACGGCAGCCGATCTCGCTGCGCCGCATCCCGGCCGACTCCGACACCGTTGCCGCCCTGCGCGACGTCGTCGGCCGCCGTGGCGTGGTGCGCGTCCAGGAGGGCGCGGGGCATCCCGCCCTGACGCTCACGGAGGCGTGGCACGAGCCCGGCGGCGGGCTCAGCTCCAGCCGGCGCTCGTCGTTGCGGCGCGCGCGGCGGCGTGCCGAGCAGTCCGGCGAGGTCACGGCCGAGCTGCTCACGCCTACCCCGGAGGCGGTCGGTGAGCTGCTCGACGTGGCCTTCGACGTCGAGGCGCGCTCATGGAAGGGCCGCGCCGGCACCGCGCTCGCGATGGTGCCCGAGATCGGGGACTTCTACCGCCGCTACGCCGCGCGGATGGCCGAGCGCGGGGCGCTGCGCGTCGACCTGCTGCGGATCGACGGAGCCGCGGTCGCGGTGCAGATCGGGGTCGAGTGGCGCAACCGCGTCTGGCTGCTGAAGATCGGCTACGACGAGGACCACGCGGCGGCGTCGCCCGGGCAGCTGCTGCTGGCCGAGAGCATCGCGGACGCGGCGCGGCGTGGATGCGAACGCTATGAGTTCCTCGGTTCGGCGGCACCGTGGACCGAGGTCTGGGCGCCTGAGCTGGCGTCGTGCACGAGCGTCGTCGCCTATCCGCCCGGGCTCGCGAGCGCCGTCTCGCTGACCGGCGTCGTGAGACGCTCGCTTGCGGGGCGCGCGCTCGACGCGGCTCGCACCGCTCGTGGAGCGGCGGAGGAGCGTGCCGCGCGCCGCTTCGTCGCCGGCCCGGCGTTGGAGGACGCGCTGCGCGAGCAGCGTCGCTACGCCGACGCGGGCTACCTGACGACGGTCGGCTTCTGGCATGGCCTGAAGGACAACGCGGCCACGGTCGCGCAGGGGTACCGCGACGCGCTCGAGGCGCTTCCAGCCGGAAGCGAGCTGTCGATCAAGCCACCGGCGCTCGGAAACGACGCGAAGACGGTCGCTGCGCTGCTCGAACGCGCACGCGAGCGCGGCGTGGGCCTTCACTTCGATGCGCTCCAGCCGCCCACCGCCCCACCGGTGCTGGCGCTTGCGGCCCAGCTCGCGCCGTCCGCCGAGGATGCGCTCGGCTGCACGCTGACCGGTCGCTGGCAGCGCAGCGTCGCCGACGCCGAGCTGGTCGTCGAGCACGGTCTGCGGGTGCGGATCGTCAAGAGCGAGTGGGAGGACCCGGACGAGCCGTACCGCAACCCGCGGGCCGGGTACCTCGAAGTGGTGGACGCGCTTGCCGGGCGCGCCGCGCACGTAGAGGTCGCCACGCAGGACGCAAAGCTCGCGCGCGAGGCGCTCGACCGCCTGCTGGCCGCCGGAACGTCGTGCGAGCTGCAGGTGCTGCACGCCATGCCCACGCGTCGCGTCATCGCCGAGGCGCGCAGTCGCAACGTCCCGGTGCGCGTCTACGTGCCGTACGGCTCGAGCCGGCTGCCCTTCGAGCTCGACGAGCTCTACCGCCATCCGCTGCGGCTCCTGCGGCTGCTCGCGCTCGCGGTCGGATCGCTGCCCGGCAGCGGACCGCCGCGCTAGCGGTCGCTCAGGCCCGTGCGGTATCGCGCAGGCCCAGCACGACGTCGCGCGCCAGCAGCCACACGAGTCCGCCGTAGACGCCCGCGCCGACGACGGTGCCCGCCACGAGCGCCAGCCACGGAGACGAGATCGCCTGCTCGATCGGGTACAGCGCCGCGCCCATGCCGGCCGCCGCCACCGTCGGCACCCACAGCGCCGCGATCGCGCGCCAAGGCCCGACGCCGAGCCGCCGTGTCGCCGCTCCCCACGTCAGCAGCAGGAAGCTGGCCTGCATGCCCGCCATGCAAAGCGCGACCGCGACGATCCCCTCGTCGGCGAAGATCATCAGCGCCGTGAACAGCAACGTGATGTACGGGATCGTCAACACGAGCAGGATCCACGCGCGTCCCGTCGCCTTCAGCACCGTCCCGCCCGGGATGTTCAGCGTCACGACGACCGCGTAGACGACGAGCACCTGCATCACCTCGATCGAGTCGTGCCACTGCGGCCCGAACAGCGCCAGGATCACCGGTCGCGCCATCACACCGAGCCCGACCGCCATCGGGAACACGATCAGCGCCGTCGAGCGCAGCGACACGAGGAACGCCTCCTTCATGCGCGCTTTGTCCAGCAGCGCATAGGCGGGGAACAGCACGTTGCCCGCGACGATCGCGAGGTTGACGATCAGCAGCTCCGGCAGCCGGAAGCCGATCGTGTAGAGGCCGAGCGAGGCCGGCCCAAGCACGCGCCCGACGAACAGGTAGTCCATCTCGTGCGCGAAGGCCGAGCCGACGTCGACGGCCGTCAGCGTCCCGCCAAACGACAGCAGGTCGCGCAGGTGCGTGCGAGAGAAGCGCAGCTTCGGCCGCCACGGCACCATCCGCCAGACCGTCACGACCATCGAGGTGGTCCCGACGAGGTACGCGATCACGAGGCTCCACGCGCCGAAGCCCGCCAGCGCGAGGGCGATCCCGGTGATCCCGCGCGTGACCACGTCGGCGACCTCGGCGAACGTGCGCGCGCGGTAGTCGAGCTCCTTGCGCGCGAGCGAGTAGTGCGTCGCTCCCAGCGAGCGCAAGAAGAAGTTGAGGCCGAGCACTGCGATCAGCGCCGTCAGCTCGGAGCCTTGGTGGAAGAACCCGGCGACGAGCGGCGCGGCGGCGGCCGTCAGCGCGCTGAGCGTCGCGCCGATCACGATCGACCAGCTGAAGACGGTCTGCGCGCGCGCCTCCAGCTCCTCCGGCTTGCCGACGATCAGCGCCTGGCCCAGCCCGAGGTCGCGGACCGTGTCGAGGAAGACCATGAACGTCAGCGCGAGCGCGACGAGGCCGAAGTCGGCCGGCGTCAAGAGCCGTGCGAGGATCGCCGTGCTGACGAGCACGAGCATGCGCCCGCCAACGTAGGACCCGTAGGCCCAGAACATCCCGCGCAGGGTGCGTCCGCCGATGCTCCTGCCGTTCTCCGCGCTCATCGCTCTACCAGCACCGTGTCGTAGACGGCGCGCAGGCGCTGCGCCCAGCGCTCGGCGGTGAAGTGCTCGTCGAAGCGCGTGCGCGCGGCGGCGCCGAGGCGCGCACGCAGCCCGGCGTCTGCCAGCAGGCGCTCCAACTGTGCGGCGACCTGGTCCGCGCTCGGCGGCGCTTCCACCAGCAGGCCGGTCACCTCGTCCTCGACGATCTCGGGAATCCCGCCGACTGCCGTCGCCAGCACCGGCACGCGTGCGGCGCCGGCCTCCAGCAGGACTGTCGGGAAGGCGTCCATGTTCGTCGGGTGCAGCAGCACGTCGCTCGCGCCCAGCAGCTCCAGCACGTCGGTGCGGTGGCCCAGCAGCTGGGCGGCGTCGCCGAGCGGCTCGATGAGCCGGCGGACGTCCGGCAGCGAGGGCCCGTCGCCGGCAACCAGCAGCTTCAGCTGCGGGAAGCGTGGCAGCAGCCGCCGCACCACCTCGACGGCGACCTCATGGCCCTTGCCGGGCCGCAGCACCGTGACCATCGTCGCGACGAGCGCGTCCGCGCCCAGTCCGAGCTCCGCGCGCACCGCCTCGGGCGTCGAGCGCGGCGGGTCGAGCGCGATCCCATTGTGGACGGTCACGACATGGGAGGGACGGTCCCAGTCGGTCTCCAGGTACGCCGCTCGCGCCGCCTCCGAGACCGTGATCACGCGCGCGCCGCCGCGCCGCCGCGTGAACGCCATCAGTCGCTCCTTGACCTGCTCCTTGCGCGGTCCGCCGGCGCCGCGCCGCAGCACCAGATGGATCGTCGAGACGGCCGGCAGCCCCAGCGAGCGCGCCGCGATCGTGCCCAGCATGTCGGCGGAGCCCAGGTGCGTGTGCACGATGTCCGGCCGCACGCGCGCGAGCTGCCGGCGCACGCGCTTCAGCGACTCCAGGTCTGCGAGCTTGCGCACCTCGACGCACTCCGGCTCGATGCCGCGGGCGCGCAGGCGCGGCGCCATCGGGCTGTCGTCGACGTTCTGCAGGTGCCCGACCGAGAGCTCGATCCCGGCCGCCGGCGCGCCGACCGCGAGGTCGCCGAGCAGGCTCTCAGCGCCGCCCCACGTCAGCGAGTCGATCAGCACATGGACGCGCAGAGGCGTCGAGGAGGAAGAAAGCACGGCCGGGATCCTAGTTCTGAGGCCGCGGGAGTCCCGCGGGGCCCGGCGTCACTCGGAGGAGCCCGACCACGGCAGCAGCGCCGGGATCGTCATCAGGACGATCTTGAGGTCGAGCAGCAGGTTCCAGTTCTCGATGTAGTAGTTGTCCCACTCGACGCGGTCCGACAGCGAGGTCTGGCCGCGCAACCCCTGCACCTGCGCCCAGCCGGTGAGGCCGGACTTGACGCGGTGGCGGTCGCCGTAGCGGTAGACGTGCTCCTCGAACGCGCGCACGTAGCTGGAGCGCTCCGGGCGGGGCCCGATCAGCGACATCTGGCCGCGCAGCACGTTGACGAGCTGGGGCAGCTCGTCGAGCGAGGTCTTGCGCATGAACTGGCCGATGCTCGTGCGGCGGTCGACGCCCTCGACGCCGCCGGGAGCCATGCCGTCCTCCGGGACGAACTCGTCGGGGCCCTCCGGAGCGAGCCGCATCGAGCGGAACTTGAGCATGTCGAACTCGCGGCCGTCGAGGCCGACGCGGCGCTGGCGGTAGAGCACCGCGCCGGGCGAGCTGAGACGCACCGCGAGCGCGAGGCCCAGCAGCAGCGGTGAGATCACCAGCAGCGCGATCGCGGCGATCACGCGGTCGATCGCGTACTTGATCGAGAACTGCCAGCCCTTCGGGTCGACCGTGGCGGCGCGCAGCAGCGGGATGCCGCCGAGGTGCTCGACCTCGACGCGGTTGCTGACCTCCTCGAAGAGGCGCGGCACGATCACGACCTCGACGCCGAGCTCGCGGCAGCGGCGGATCAGGTTCAGCAGCACCGCATGCGGCGCGGTCGAGAAGGTCACGACGACCTGCTCGACGTCGTAGCGCTGCACGACGTCCTCGAGGTCCCAGCTGGCGCCGAGCACCGGCAGGCCCTCGTCCTCGCTGCCGTTGTCGATCATCGGGTCCTTGTCGAGGAACCCGATCGGCCGCAGCCCGAGCTCCGGCCGCTCCAGCAGCCGTTCCGAAATGACGTGGCCGACGTTGCCGGCGCCGACGATGAGGGTGTTGAAGCCGGTCTCGCCACGGCGCAGTGCGCGGCGGCGGTCGAGCGTGATGCCGACGCGGCCGGCACCGAGGAACACAAGCGCGAAGGCCCACAGGCGCAGCGTCTGCTCGGCCAGCAGCGAGTCCTCGGTCAGCAGCGCGCGGCTGAACGTGAGCGTCATCGCTGCGATCGAGGTCGCCGCGAAGATGCGGGCGATCGTGTCGAGCGGCGCGTCGTGGAGGCGGAAGCCGTAAAAGCCGCGGCTCTCGAGGATCACGAGCGTCAGCACGGCGTAGGCCGCGCCCCAGGCGAAGTTCTCGAGCGTCTCGGGGACCGGCGCGGCGATCACGGCGACGATCGAGGCGGCGAGCAGCATCGCGGCATCGGCGGCGCGGTAGGCGCGCAGGCGGCGTTGACGCAGCGTCTTGCGCTCCTGGATGGGATCGGTCACCTCGGTCCGCCGCTTGGCGGACGCCTCGGTGAGCTCATGGGTGAGGGCTGATGCCACGGCGCTCTGGTCCGGTCTTCGGCAAATGTCCGCCGAAGGTTGAGCGCTGACGTCCGTCGGGTACTCGCCGTTCTCCGGCGGCCGTCTCCGCGGACGCGAAGGTCGGCGGTGATCGGTCGGGGCTGTGCGCCGACCGATCACCGCCGGGTCCTTACGTCCCGCACGTTTAGCTTCGTGCCGAGTGGTGGCTGCTCAGCTCAGCTCAGCGGACGGGCGAGCCGTCGCAGACCGACGCCCACGCCGACGAGCACTCCGCCGCCGAGGGCCAGAAGGCCGATGTCAAGACCCGTGAACGGCAGCGAGCCGTCCGAGGTCTCCGCCACCTGCACCTGCGTCGGGGGCGTTCCGTTTCCACCGCCGCTGTTGACTGCGCCGAGGACGCCTCCGCCCTCACCACCGTATCCGTCGGTCACCGCTCCCGCACCGAACGCCGCTGGGGCGACTGCGAGGAGAGCGAGCGCGACCACGACCATGAACAAGGCGTGTCGCTTCATCGAACCAATCCCTTCCCATCCGTGTGTTGGTTGGCCCGAAGCGCGTCAAGGCGCTTCAAACCTACTTGGCTTAGTGGCGAATTAGCCCCAAAGTAGCACCAAAACCGTACACCTACAACCGTCGTGTCGGTCCCCCCGGTCAGACGGTCTACGGGCGTTGCCCGCGTGCTGGTGCACCAGTCAGGCGTTGGACATCGCGGCGTACGCTACCGAAAGCCTCCGCTGCTGTCAGCGGTTGGTGTCCGTTCACACGCTTCAGCGCCTCCGCGACGAGCGGCTCGCGGGGATCGAGCGTTCGCGCACGGACAAAGTCAGCGCGGGCGCGGGCGGGGTCGCTCAGCTCCGAGGCCGCGAGTCCTCGTGCGAACAAGATGAACCAGTTTTCCGGCTCACGTTCGTGCGCCGCGTCGAGGCGTCGCTGCGCCAGTTCCGGCGAGCCGAGCTCCAGTGCGATCACCCCGGCGGTGAGGTCGGAGCGTGCGCTCAGCGGGTTGAGGTCGCTCGCGCGCCCGAGGGCGCCGATCGCTCCGGCCGGGTCCGTCTGCCAGGACTCGTTGGCCTTGGCGATGTCTCGCTCGGCGAGGTAGGGCAGGCCGAACGCCAGCGCCGCGAGCACGGCGGCGGTGCCGACGGCCACGGTCGCGAGCGTCGGAGCGAGCCGCCGTTCGCCTGCGGGCGCGGCGGCGGGCTCCGCCGACGCGCCGTCAGCGCGCATCGCAGCCGTGGCGAGCCCGAGGAACGCGAACGCGGGCCCGCTGAGCGCCGGGAACTCCCAGAACCAGTCGACCGAGCCATGCACGGTCCAGACGACGAGCGGCAGGATCGCGGTCGCCGCCGCAGCGCTCGTCAGCTGCGCGGTGCGGCGCCGTCCTCGCAGAGCCGCGGTCAGTGCGGCGCCGAGGAACGCGGCGAACAGCAGGAAGCCGACGACGCCCGTGTGCGCGAGCAGGCGCAGCTCGAGGCTGTGGGTCCAGCGCGGCTGCTCGTACGTGTGGCGCCGGCGCAGGTAGTCGGCGCTCCAGTTGTCCTGGCCAAGGCCCCCGAGCGGATGGTCGGCCGTCGTCTTGAGCGCGACGCGCCAGAAGTCCGGGCGGTTGCTGCCGGCCAGCGCGAAGCGGGAACTGCCGGGTGCCGCCGACTTGTAGCCCTGCGAGCGGTCCCAGTAGTCGCCGATCGAGCGGTCGGGGCGGCCGTGCGTCGCGGCGAGGCCGATCGCGACGCCGGCGAGCGCGGCCGCGACCGCGAGGCCCGCGGCGACGCGGTTTGCGCCGCGCGCCACGCTCGGCGAGACGCTCATGCGGCGATCGACGAGCGCGAGCAGGAGGCCCGCGACCAGCACGGCGCCACACAGCGGGAGCGCGACGGACGCCGCGTGCGAAGCCGCGTCGGTCAGCACGTCTCCGGCAAGGCTCGGATCCGGCGACTCGTCCACCCGCGTGAAGACGTCGACCAGCGCCGGCAGCGCGAGCGCGGCGCCGGCCAGCGGCGGCAGCGACCACAGCACGAAGCGCACGCGCGCCGGCATCACCGCCACCGCGACGACGAGCACGACGGGCAGCGCGAACAGCCAGCCGCGGCTCTCGCACAGCACGGCCGCCTGGCAGCCCGCGGCGGCGAAGGCGAGCAGCAGCGGGCGCAGCAGGAACGGCAGCTCACGCCGCGCCGCGAGCGCGATCGCGACGATCGCGCCGGTGGTGAACATCGCAGCCGAGCCGTTGACGTAGCCGAGCGGCGAGACGAGGCGGCCGTCGACGAACATCGACGGAGTGTCCGAGGAGCCGAGTCGCGCGAGCGTGACGACCGCGAGCGCGCCGATCCCGACCGCGTAGGAGCACAGCACGGCGTAGACGGTCCACGTGCTCCACGGCAGCAGCGCGAACAGCGCGAACAGCAGCAGGAACAGCAGCGCGCGGTTGCTGCCGTCGAGCGCGGCACCGGGTGCGTCGGCCCAGGCAATCGACAAATAGGACCAGGCGACGTAGGCGCCGAGCGCCGCAAGCGCGATCGCCGCTGGGCGCGAAAGCCGCAGCCGGTTGGCTCCGAGCCCGGCGACCGTCGCGACGAGCAGACCGAGGATTACGAGCGCGGACGCCTCCCAGGTCGTCGGCGCATAGCCGCCGCCGTGCGCGCCCCAGTAGACGAACAGGCCGACCACGACGAGGCCGGGCACGAGGACGAAGCCCTCGGATCTCAGACGCGCCGGCACGCGCAGCAGGATACGCACGGGGGCCCCCGGACCCGCACGCGGGTCCGGGGAGGCGGTCTCTAGACTGGATCGCCCGTGTCCGCCGGCCCGTCGCTCTACCGCCGCCACCGTCCCCGCACGTTCGATGCGGTGGTGGGGCAGACCCACGTCGTGCGTACGTTGCGCAACGCCGTCGAACGTGGGCAGGTGCACCACGCCTACCTGTTCGTCGGCTCGCGCGGCACCGGCAAGACGAGCATGGCGAAGATCCTCGCCGCCTGCCTGAACTGCGAGCAGGGGCCGACGGTCACGCCTTGCGGCGTCTGCGACTCGTGCACCTCGATCGCCGGAGCCACGTCGCTCGACGTGATCGAGATGGATGCGGCCTCGAACAACAGCGTCGACGACATCCGCGAGCTGCGCGACAAGGTCGCCTACGCGCCCGTCTCCGGCCGCCACAAGATTTACATCCTCGACGAGGCCCACATGCTCTCTTCGCAGGCATGGAACGCGTTTCTGAAGACGCTGGAGGAGCCGCCGCCGCACACGATCTTCGTGCTCGCGACGACCGAGGCCAACAAGGTCCTGCCGACCGTCGTAGACCGCTGCCACCGCTTCGACTTCCAGCGCCCGACCGTGGAGGAGATCGCCGGCGTGCTGCGGCGCGTCGCCGATCAGGAGGCGATCCAGATCCCCGACGCCGCGCTCGCGCTTGTCGCGCGCCACGCGACCGGCTCGTTCCGCGACGCGCTCGGGACGCTTGAGCAGCTCGTCACCTACGGCGGCACGGCCGGCGCCGAGATCACGCTCGACGAGGTGATGGCCGTGCTGGGCGTCGCCGACGCGGAGGCGCTCTTCGGCGCCGTCGACGCGGTCGCCGCCCACGACGCGCGCGCCGCGCTGCTCGCCGTCGCGCGGCTGGTCGCCTCCGGCCGCGACCCGAGCCAGCTCGTGCGCGAGCTGGAGGCCCACGCGCGCGAGCTGCTCGCCGTGCAGGTGCTCGCCGAGGTGCCGGCGGAGCTGCGGCTGACGCCTGAGCGCGACGCGCGCCTCGCCGCCCAGGCCGCCCAGCTCGGCCGCCAGGACGTCGTGCGCCTGCTCGACCTGCTGTCCGACGCGCTGGAGGCGCTCGCGAACGGCGCCAACGCCCGCATCCAGCTCGAGCTCGCGCTGGTCAAGGCTGCCGCGCCCGAGGTCGACCCTTCCGCCCGCGCCCTGCTGGCCCGCATCGACCGCCTGGAAGGGCAGCTGGCCGGCGGCCCGGCGCCCGCACCCGCGATCGCCTCGCCCACGCCGCCCGCCGTCCCCGCGCCACCAGCGTCCGCGCCTCACCCGATCGCTGCCGCGCCTGAGCCCGGTGCGCCCGCGCCCACGCCGCCCGCGCCCACGCTGCCCGCGCCCACGCCGCCCGCGCCCACGCCGCCCGCGCCCGATCTGATCGCTGCCGCGCCTGAGCCGATCGCTGCTGCGCCGGCGCCGTCTGCGCCCGAGCCGGCGGCGGCCGTCGCTCCACCCGCGCCTGCTCCCCCTGCCGCCGAGCCGGTCGTTCCCGTCGCGCCTGCGGCCCCCGCGTTCGAACCGTCCCCGGAGGCCGTCGGCCTGCCGCGTCCCGCTACCGCGGCCGCCGCAGTCGCCGCCGCGACGCAGCCGGCACCCGTCGGCGAGGTCGACCTGGACGGCTTCCGCGCGTTGTGGCCGGCGGTGGTCGACACCGTGCGCGTCGACAACTCGATGCTCGCCGCTGCGCTCGCGGAGGCGCGGCCGGTCGCCGTCGCGGGCGGGGAGGCGCTGCTCGCGTTTCCCGCCGGCGCGACGTTCTCAAAGCGGATGGCGGACAGCGAGGAGCATCGCCGCGTGGTGGCCGAGGCGACGCGGTCGCTGCTCGGCGCGCAGCTGCGGCCCCGCTACGAGCTGCGCGAGCTCGACGAGACCGAGCCGGGGCTGACGGCCGAGGCGGCGCCGGAGCTGACCGATGCCGAGTTGGTGGCGCGCTTCGTGACAGAGTTCGACGCCGAGGAGCTGGTCGACGACGACGAGGGAGGCGGCGCCTGATGCCCCAGCCGAACATGCAGAAGATGCTCAAGCAGGTCCAGAAGATGCAGGCCGACATGGAGGCTGCGCAGGAGGCGCTCAAGGACGAGGTCGTCGAGGCCTCTGCCGGCGGCGGGATGGTGACCGTCAAGATCACCGGCGACCTCGAGGTCAAGGCGGTCTCGATCGACCCGGAGGCGGTTGACCCCGAGGACGTCGAGCTGCTGCAGGACATGGTCCTCGCTGCCACCAACGAGGCGCTGCGCGCTGCACAGGAGCTCGCGTCGAAGCGTCTCGGCGGCATCACCGGCGGGCTCGGCGGCTTGGGGCTTCCCGGCCTCTAGGCCGGCGGCGAGCAGGCGGAGCGTCCGCGCCGATGTCCTCGTTCGCGCCGCCGGTCCAGCGGCTCATCACCGAGCTGGGGAAGCTGCCGGGGATCGGCGGGCGCACCGCGCAGCGGCTCGCGTTCCATCTGCTGCGCGCGTCCGAGGAGGACGCGCTCGCGCTCGCGGAGGCAATCCGCGAGATGAAGGAGCGGATCGGCCTGTGTGAGATCTGCTTCAACCTCGCTGACGGCCCGCGCTGCCGGATCTGTTCGGACGAGCGCCGCGACGCCAGCATCGTCTGCGTCGTCGAGGAGCCGCCCGACGTGATCTCGATCGAGCGCACGCACGAGTTCCACGGCCGTTACCACGTGCTCGGCGGCGCGCTCTCGCCGATCGACGGCATCGACACGGAGGATCTCCGCATCGCCGAGCTGTTCGCCCGCGTCGCCAGGACGCACGCCCCAGCCGCCGTCGAGGGCGAGTCGGAGCCCGCGCCGATCCGCGAGGTCGTGCTCGCCACCAACCCCACCACGACCGGCGAGGCGACCGCCCTTCACATCGCCGACCAGCTGCGCGAGCGCGCCCCCGACGTCACCGTCACCCGCCTCGCCAGCGGCCTGCCCGTCGGCGCCGACCTCGAGTACGCCGACGAGCTCACGCTCGGCCGCGCCTTCGCCGGCCGGCGCCGGCTTTCCTGACTGCCTCATGCCCCCTCGGGCATCACGGCCCGGCGCGCGCCATTAACCTAGGCGGCTATGCCTGGAACGGTTGTCATGAAGTTCGGCGGGACCTCCGTCGCGGACGCTGAGCGCGTCAAGCGCGCTGCCGCGCGGATCGTCGCCGCGCGCGAGCAGGGCAACCGTGTCGTCGCGGTCCTCTCGGCGCGAGGGAAGACGACCGACGAGCTGATCCGGATGGCCGACGAGGTCTCAGTCGCGCCCGACCCGCGCGAGATGGACATGCTGCTGTCCACCGGCGAGCGCATCTCCTGCGCGCTGTGCGCGATGGCGATCCACGACCTCGGCCACCGTGCGATCTCGCTCACGGGCTCGCAGGCCGGCATCGTGACCGACACCTCGCACACGAAGGCGCGGATCCTCGACGTGCGCGCCGACCGCATCAAGACCGCGCTCGACGAGGACCTGATCGTGCTCGTCGCCGGTTTCCAGGGCGTCTCGACCAACAGCGACGTCACGACGCTCGGCCGCGGCGGCTCGGACACGACCGCCGTCGCGCTCGCGGCGGCCGTCGACGCCGACGTCTGCGAGATCTACACGGACGTGTCCGGCGTCTACAGCGCCGACCCGCGGATCGTGCCGGACGCCCGCAAGCTCGACGTCGTCTCCTTCGAGGAGATGCTCGAGATGGCGTCCTCGGGCGCGAAGGTGCTGCAGCTGCGGTCGGTCGAGTACGCGCGCAACCACGGGGTCCGCATCCACTGCCGGTCCAGCTTCGAGGACGGCCCCGGTACATTCGTCGTCGGAGAGCAGGAGACCATGGAGCACGCCCTCATCACTGCCGTGACGCACTCGAACGACGAGGCGCGCGTCACGCTGCAAGGCGTCCCGGACGAGCCGGGTGCCGCCGCGCGTATCTTCGCGGCGCTCGCCGACGCGAACTGCAACGTCGACATGATCATCCAGAACGAGCCGCTCGGCGACGGGCGCGACGGCGCGGAGTTGTCCTTCACCGTCCCGCGCGAAGACGTCCGCGCGGCGCGGCGCCGCGCTCGAACCGATCGTCGCGGAGCTCGGCATCGCGCTCGTCGACACCGACCCCGAGATGGGCAAGGTCTCGATCGTCGGCGCGGGCATGAAGTCGCATCCGGGCGTCGCCGCGAAGGTCTTCGCGACGCTCGCCGAGGAGGGCATCAACATCGAGATGATCTCGACCTCGCCGATCAAGATCTCCTGCGTCATCCGCGACGAGCGCGTGGCCGACGCCGTGCGCGCGCTGCATGCCGCGTTCGAGCTCGGCGAGGGCGGCATCCAGGTCGAGCGCCCGATCGGCGAGCAGGCGCGATGAGCGGACCTCCGACGGATATCGCGTCGCCGTCGTCGGCGCTACCGGCCAGGTCGGCGGCGTGATGCTGGAGCTGCTGCGCGAGCGCGGCTTCCCGGCGCGCGAGATCGTGCCGTTCGCCTCCGAGCGCTCGGCTGGCAGCGAGCTTGAGGGTGTCGGCATCGTCCAGCCGCTGAACGACGGAGACGATCCAGGGCTTCGACATCGCGATCTTCTCGGCCGGTGGCGCGACCTCGGGCGAGTGGGCACCGCGCTTCGCCGAGGCGGGCGCCGTCGTCATCGACAACTCCTCGCGCTGGCGGATGCAGGAGGACGTGCCGCTCGTCGTCCCCGAGGTCAACCCCGACGCGCTCGACGGGCACCGTGGGATCGTCGCCAACCCGAACTGCTCGACGATGCAGATGGTCGTCGCGCTCAAGCCGCTGCACGACGAGGCCGGCATCGAGCGACTCGTGATCTCGACCTACCAGGCGGTCTCCGGCACCGGCAAGAAGGGCGTCGACGAGCTGCTCGACCAGTCGCATGCGCTGCTGCACGGCCAGGATGCGGAGACGCAACGTCTACGCGCACCGGATCGCCTTCAACGTGCTGCCGCACGCCGGCTCGTTCGCGCCCGGCGACGACCACACCGACGAG
Organism: uncultured Actinomycetes bacterium; assembly: GCA_963774115.1. GTDB lineage: Bacteria > Actinomycetota > Thermoleophilia > Solirubrobacterales > Solirubrobacteraceae > Conexibacter. The sequence continues at coordinate 714,144 of CAVZDN010000003.1, forward strand.
GAGCGCAAGCTGATCGACGAGACGCGCAAGATCCTCGGCGACGACGTCGATCCGCGTCAGCGCGACGTGCGTCCGCGTTCCGGTCGTCAACAGCCACTCGGAGGCCGTCAACGTCGAGACGCGCGAGCCGCTCTCGCCCGAGCGTGCGCGCGAGCTGCTGAGCGCCGCGCCCGGCGTGACGGTGCTCGACGATCCCGGGGCCGCGGTCTACCCGCTGGCGATCGACGCCTCCGGCCATGACGACGTCTTCGTCGGCCGCATCCGCCGCGACCCCGGCAACGAGCGCGCGCTCGATCTCTGGGTCGTCGCTGACAACCTCCGCAAGGGCGCCGCCACGAACGCCGTCCAGATCGCGGAGCTGCTGCACGAGCGCGGGCTGCTGCGCGCCGCCGCGCGCGCGGCCTGACGCTTCCTCAGCCGCCGCTCGCGAGCTTCGCGAGGTCGCGGCGCGAGCGCACGCCGAGCTTGCGGTAGATGTTGCGTGCGTGTGTGCGGACGGTCTCGATGCCGACGTGCAGCTCGGCGGCGATCTCGCCGTTGGAGTGGCCGCGCTGGAGCTGGTCGAGCACGACGGCTTCGCGCGGCGTGAGGAGCTCGGGACCCCGCGGCGGCGGCTGCGGCTCGCCGCTCGTCCGGGGCAGCAGGTGCAGCCCACGGGAGGCGAGGTGGATCGCGCTCAGCACGTCGCGGCCCTGGGTCTCCTTCGAGAGGCACGCGGTCGCACCGAACGCCAGCATCTGGTTGCACTCAGCGGGAGAGGGCCTGTTCGCAAGCACAACGAGTCGCGTCGCGGGATGGGACGTAGCCAGGTCACGCACTTCCAGCGGAGTGCGCAGCGAGCCGAAGTTCAGCAAGGCGACCTGGGGCGCGTGGACGGTGATCGTGGACGCCAGCGCCTCGTGCGGCACGTCGCTGGCGACGAGCGCGAGGTTGCGGTCCTCCTCGACCAGCACGCGCAGCCCGCGACCCACGAGATCCTCGAAGCGGGCGACGACGACGCTGACTGGAGTGGGGGAGCGCATCGGAGATGCCGGCGGACGGCTGGCCGGACGATCCTACCCGTCGACGCGCCGGAACGGGTGAGAGTGCACTCACCCGTGTCTCCCCCGAGCGCTCACCCGAAGATCACCCGACCGAGGGGATTACACGGCTCGCCTGAGCGGTCAGGATTCTTTTCGCTATCCCACAAGGCGGCAGGGGTACGAACCAGCCACCGCCCCGGGATCGGACTCTCCTCCCCTCCCCCTCGGGAGGTTGGTCCTCTTCCCGGTCGCCGGGGTAGAAGGTCCGGCGGGCGCACGCGGCGGCGTGTGCCCGTCCGGGCCGTTCCTTGCGTCCCTCGCCGTGCGCGGCGGCCTGTGCGTCAGGCCGCCGCGGGCGCGGCGATCGACGGCGGAGGACCAGTCGATCACCGAGGTAGGCTTCACGACGTGCTTGCTCATGCCGAGCTGCTTCGGCTCGAGGCCGAGCGCGAGCCCGACGAGCTGCGGGAGGTGCAGCACCGGCATCGCGAGGTCGCGGTCGACGACCTTCGAGGCGATCGGCTGCTGCAGGTCGAGGTTCAGGTGGCACAGCGGGCACGGGCACGACGAGGCAGTCAGCCTCGGCATCCATCGCGTCGCTGAGGTGCGTGCCGGCCTGCTTGAGCGACGCTTCCTTGTTCATCGTGATGATCGGGAAGCCGCAGCACTTGTACGCGCCCGGCGTAGTCGATCACGGTGCCGCCGAGCGCGTCGATCACCCAGTGCAGGTACTGGTCGCGCGGGTGCGCGTCGTCGATCCCGAGGCGGTCGGTCGGGCGCACGATGTAGCAGCCGTAGAAGGGCCCGACCTTGAGGTTGGTGAGCGGGCGCTTGACGAGCTTCTTGAGGTTGTCGAGCCCGATCTCCTCGACCAGCAGCCAGAGGAAGTTCTTGTTCGTCAGGCCCTTCTCGTAGCTGAGTCCCTCGGCCGAGAGCGTCTCGTTGACGTGGTCGCGGTACTCCGTGTTCGCGTCGAGGCGCTCCTGCGACTCGCCGTGCGCGCCCTGGCACGTCGAGCAGATGTTCATCATCAGGTCGGCGCCCTGCACCTGCTGGGCGAGCGCGAACGTGCGGGCGTTGAGCGTGTCGGCCAGCTCTTGGTTGTGCTCGGCGATCACGCCGGCGCCGGAGCAGCAGGCGCGGTCGAGCTCGACGAGCTCGATGTCGAGCAGCGGCGCGACCGCCGCCATCGAGCCGTGCAGCTCGGGGGTGAAGCCGCGGCTCACGCAGCCGGGCCAGTAGGCGACCTTCATGCCGACTCGCTTTCGCTCGTGGCCGCGACCGCGGGCGCGGTGACGGCCTCGTCATCGTCCTCGTAGCCGGAGATGTAGAGGTTCAGCTCGTAGCGCTCGTCCTTGCCCTCGATCACGTCGAAGATCCGCTTGACCTCCTTCGGCGCCTTGTGCTCGTGCAGGAGCGCCTTCTTCGGCGTCATCTTGCCGCGCATCAGGCCGCGAACGACGACCGGGAGGGAGCTGATCAGCTCGGGCACCGCGCGCGGGTGGAACTTGCCGCCGTAGGAGTCGGGCAGCAGGTCGGCCTCGTGCAGCAGGCCGTTGCGCGGATGTTGTTGACGAACGCCATCTCGTGGCGGTGGCCGTTGTTGCGGTCGTCGATGTCGCTGGTCGGCGCCGGCGATGCGGCGCAGGCGCATGATCTGGCTCATCGGCGCGACGCCCTTCGGGCAGGCCTCAATGCAGTTGAAGCAGTGGGTGCAGTCGTAGATGCCGTGCTTGTCCTCGGCGAGGTCCTTGAGGCGCTCGTACTGCTGCGCGTCGCGCGGGTCGCCGACGAAACGGTAGGCCTTCGCGGAGGCGGCCGGGCCGACGAAGAGCGGGTCGACCTCCATCGAGAGGCAGTCCGAGACGCAGGCGCCGCACTGGATGCAGGCCATCGTCTGCGTGACGTCGACCATGTTCTCGTGGGGCACGATGTACTCGCGCTCGGGGACGGGCTCCTTCGCGAGCAGCCACGGCGTGACGCGCTGGATCTTCTTCCAGTGGACCGCGTCCATGTCGACGATCAGGTCCTTGATGACGGGCATGTTGCCCATCGGCTCGACGAGGATCGTGCGGCCGTCGGCGTTGACGCCGCTGTTGGCCGCCTTGTCGAGGTGCGTGTGGCAGGCGAGGCCGGCTTTGCCGTTGATCTTCACGCCGCAGGAGCCGCAGATCGCCGCGCGGCACGAGCAGCGGATCCCGACCGAACCGTCCTGCTGGGCCTTCACCTGCAGGATCGCCTCCAGCACCGAGCGATGCGGCTCGAGGTCGACGTTGAACTCCTCGTAGTACGGCGCCTCGCCAGACTGCGGGTCGTAGCGCCGGAGCTTGAGCGTGTACTCGGCCATCAGTGGTTCCTCCGGTGATTCACGGCAGCCGTGGGCGGGATGCAGGTGGATGCCTGGCGAGGACGCAGGGAGGGGAATATGGCAGCGCCATTTCCCCGACTGAGGACGAAGTCAGGCGCCGCCTGCGCCCGTCCGCGGGTGTTGGGGATTGCCGGAGGGGCCACCATCAGTAGGTCCTCTCCTGGGGCTCCCACTTGGTGATCGTCACCGGTGCGGTGCCCTTCTGCGGTCCGTCTCCGTTGAGCGAGATCGTGATGTGGTGCAGCCAGTCGGCGTCGTTGCGCTCCGGGAAGTCGGTGCGGAACTGCGCCCCGCGCGACTCCTTGCGCTCGGCGGCGGCGACGACGATCGCCTCGGCGCAGTCGAGCATGTAGCCGAGCTCGATCGCGCCGAGCACGTCCTGGTTGAAGACGGTGCCCTTGTCGTCGATCGCGGCGTTCGGCGCCTCGGCCTTGAGCCGCTGCACGATCTCCAGCGCCGTGTCGAGCCCCTGGGCGTCGCGATAGACCGCCACGTACTTGTTCATCGTCTCGCCGAGCTCCTCCTTGATCTCGGAGATGCGGCGGCCGCCGGTCGGACGGTTCATGACGCGTCGATCTCGGCCTGCGCGTCAGCGACGCGGCTGTGCGGGGTGGTCGGCATCGCCACGCCGCGTGCGCGCGGCGGCGGCGTGCTCGCCGGAGCGGCGGCCGAAGATCAGCGTGTCGAGCAGCGAGTTCGCGCCGAGGCGGTTGCCGCCGTGCACCGAGACGCAGGCGACCTCGCCCGCGGCATAGAGGCCGGGGATCGGCGTCTGCCCGTCGATGTCGGTCTTCACGCCGCCCATGATGTAGTGCATGCCCGGCTTGATGTGGATCGGCTCACGCGTGATGTCGACGCCGGCGAAGTCCTTGCCGATGTTGACGATCTCGCGCAGCGCCTCCAGCGTGCGCTTGCGCGGCACCTTCGTGATGTCGAGCGCGATCGTGCCGTCGGGGAAGCCGCGGCCCTCGTTGATCTCCGTCTGCTCCGCGCGCGAGACGACGTCGCGCGAGGCCAGCTCCAGCTTGTTCGGCGCGTACTTCTCCATGAAGCGCTCGCCAAGCGCGTTGTAGAGGTGCGCGCCCTCGCCGCGGGCGCCCTCGGTGATCAGGAAGCCGTTCTCCGCGAGCGTCGTCGGGTGGTACTGGATCATCTCCATGTCCATCAGCGGCGCGCCGATGCGGTAGGCCTGCGCGATCCCGTCGCCCGTGCAGATGAGCGCGTTCGTCGTCGGCTTGAAGGCCTGGCCGGCGCCGCCGGAGGCGAGGATCATGGACTTCGCGTTGAACAGCTCCAGGCGGCCCGTGCGGATGTCGCGCGCAATGCAGCCGGTGCAGTGGCCGTTGTCGTCCTGCAGGAGGGTGGTCGTGAACCACTCCTCGTAGCGATCGACCGTCTCGTGGTGCTTCATCAGCTGCTCGTAGAGCACGTGCAGGATCGCCTGGCCGGTGATGTCGGCGACGTAGTAGGTGCGCGCGGCGGAGGCGCCGCCGAAGGCGCGCGTGCCGAGGTGGCCGGTCGGGCTGCGGTGGAACGTGACGCCGATGTGCTCAAGGTGGAGGATCTCGTCGGGCGCCTCGCGGCACATGACCTCGATCGCGTCCTGGTCGCCGAGGTAGTCGGAGCCCTTGATCGGTGTCGTAGGCGTGCGACTCCCACGAGTCCTCGGGGTTGAGGGCGGCGTTGATGCCGCCTGCGGCGGCGACCGAGTGGGAGCGGACCGGGTGGACCTTGCTGAGGATCGCCACGGACGCCCCGGCGTCGGCGGCGGCGAGGGCGGCACGCTGGCCGGCGAGGCCCGCGCCGATGATGAGGACGTCGTGAGAGGGCATGGGGCGCGATTCTATCGACGCGCCTCGTGGGTGATCCGCCGCCTTTTGGCGCATCTGCGCGGTGAGCCGTTACGTCCGCCCGCCGAGCGCCGCGCGCAGCGCCCGCCGCAGCCGTCCGACCGTGACGACGCCGCGCAGCACGCCGTGGCCGTCGAGCACCATGATCGCGCCGAGGCGTGCGCAGGCCGTCGGCGTCGAGCAGCGCGCGCAGCGACTGAGTCCTCGTCGATCGCGCCAGCGCTGGCCGTCGTCGGCCTCCATCAGCTCGCGCACCTGCTGCGATCGGGCGGCCACCTTCGACCGCGCCGCGCGCGCCCTCCTCGCGCAGCACGCCGACGTAGCGCCCGGCCGCGTCGACGACGGGGAACCACGGCCAGCGGTAGCGCAGGAAGAACTCGTCGAGCGCCTGCGACGGCGGGCAGCTCGTCGGGGACGCTCACCGGCTGGGCGTCCATGATGTCGGCCACGCGCACGTCCTCCAGCTGCTCGTTGAGGGCGCTGTGGGCGAGCAGCGCGCGGGCCGAGCCGCCGATCATCAGGCCGACGAAGCACGAACCAGATGCCGACCAGGCTGCCGAGCCCGACGTGATCCACAGCCCGCCGCCGATCAGCAGCGTCGCGAACGCCTGTCCCAGCCGCGCGGCGACGCGCGTGCCGCGGTTGCGGTCGCCAGTGAGCTTCCACACGAGCCCCCGCACGATCCGGCCGCCATCGAGCGGGAAGGCCGGCACGAGGTTGAACAGCAGCACGATCGCGTTCATCGTCACGAGCCAGCTCGAGCGTCAGCAGCACTGGCGTGACCTCGACCCCGTCGCCGGTCAGCAGCGCGGCGTCGAGGAAGCGCGCCGGCCCGACGAGCAGCACGTCGAGCGCGACGCAGACGACAATGATCGCGAGCGTCGCCAGCGGTCCGGCCGCGGCGACGTTCAGCTCCTCACGCGGCGTGCGGCTCTCGCGGCTCAGCAGCGCGAAGCCGCCGAGCGGCGAGATCGTGATGCCCGCGACGTCGATGCCCTGCCGGCGCGCGGCGAACGCGTGCCCCAGCTCGTGGACGATGATCGAGGCGAACAGCAGCAGTGCGCTGGCGATCGCCGTCAGCGTACGCGGTCGTGCTGGAGCTGCCGAGCGCCTCCTGGAAGGAGCCGGACAGCCAGAAGATCACCAGGAAGAGCACGACGAACCAGCTTGCGTCGACGCCGATGCGAATCCCGGCGATGCGCGCCAGTTGGATCGATCCTGAACGCCCGAACATGCTGGAATGGTGGCACAGCGCGCGAGCGGTCCCGCGGGCGTGTGATGGACGACAGCGAGCGACGGAGGCCCAGTGAGCGACGCCCTGCAGGAGCTGCGCGAGCGGCTCGCCGAGATATCCGACCTCTCCGCCGCGGGTGGGCTGCTCGGCTGGGACCAGCAGACGATGATGCCGGAGCGGTCCGGGCCCCAGCGCGCGGAGCAGCTCGCGACGCTCGGCGGGCTGATCCACGAGCGCTTCACCGACGACGCGATCGGGCGCCTGCTCTCACAGCTGGAGGGCATCGAGTGCTCCAGCGACCTTGACTCCGACGACGCCGCGCTCGTGCGCGTCACGCGCCGCGACTGGGAGAAGGCGCGCCGCGTCCCCGGCGACCTCGCGGTCGACCTGGCGCGTGCCGGTGCGCTCGGCCACCAGGCGTGGGTCGACGCGCGCGAGCGCTCGGACTTCGGCGCCTTCCTGCCGTTCCTGCAGCGCAACGTCGAGCTCAAGCAGCGCTACATCGAGTGCTTCGACGGCTACGACGACCCCTACGACGTGCTGCTGGACGATTACGAGGAGGGGATGACGAGCGCCGAGGTCGACGTGCTGTTCGCCGAGCTGCGCACCGCGCTTGTCCCGCTGATCGCGGCGATCGCCGAGCGCGCGGACGCGGTGGACGATGCCGTGCTGTACGGCGACTTCCCGCTCGAGCGCCAGCACGTGCTCGTGCGCCGCGTGCTGGAGCGCCTCGGCTGGGACGCCGGCGGCTGGCGGATCGACGAGGCCGCGCATCCGTTCGCGACGAGCTTCGGGCCCTCCGACGTGCGGCTCACGACGCGCTACGACCAGACATACGTGGGGATGGCGCTGTACGGCGCGATGCACGAGTTCGGCCACGGCCTCTACGAGTCGCAGGTGGCGCCGGAGCTGGCGCGCACGCCGCTGGGCGAGGGCGTCTCGCTCGGCGTGCACGAGTCGCAGAGCCGCATGTGGGAGAACGTCGTCGGGCGCGGACGGCCGTTTACCGGCTGGCTGCACGGCGAGCTGCGGCAGGCGTTCCCCGAGCGTTTCGGTGCGATCGACGCGGATCAGCTCTATGCCGCCGTCAATCGCGTGCAGCCCTCGCTGATCCGCGTCGAGGCCGACGAGGCGACGTACGGGCTCCACGTGATCCTGCGCTTCGAGCTGGAGCGCGCGATGATCGCCGGCACGATCGCCTTGCGCGACCTGCCGGAGGCGTGGAACGCACGCATGAAGGAGTACCTTGGCGTCGACGTGCCCGACGACACCAACGGCGTGCTGCAGGACGTCCACTGGTCCGGCGGCGACATCGGCTACTTCGCGACGTACGCGCTCGGGAATCTCATCGGCGCGCAGATCTGGGAGCGGGCGCGGGCCGACCTGCCCGGGTTGGACGACGCGCTGGCGGCCGGCGACGGTGGGCCGTTGCGCGCGTGGCTCGGCGAGCATGTGCACCGCCACGGGCGCAAGTATCCGCCGCGGGAGCTGGTCGCCCGCGTCACCGGAGGCCCGATCGCGGTGCGGCCGTTCGTTGACTACCTGAACGGGAAGCTGGGCCCGATCTACGGACTGTGAGCGGGTCGCGCTCCGCTCGGGCGGGGCGGCGTCGCGGGGCGGTCGCCGGTTGGCTGGGGAGGGGGGCGGGTGTGGCGCCGGCCGGTGTGCGCTCGCTCTTGGCCAGGCTGGCGGCGCCAGCGGGCGGGGATCCCACACGAACCCTTGCACCGGATCTACGTGTGTAGAGAAACCCACCGTATGAGGGGGTTTCTCTACACACATCGAAGCTTGCCGGCCGAAATGCGCCGATCGAGCCGCGAGGCGTGTCGAGCGAGCTACGAAACGCTCAGGCAACACCCGCCCCCCGTCCCCAGCCGCAGTTAAGCGCCGGGGCCCAGCGACCGACTCAGAGCAGCGGCCGGTTCCGCTCGATGATCGCGCCGAAGTCCAATCCAGAAGGCAACGTCCCGAACACGTGCCCCCGATCGCCTGCGAGCCGGGAGGCGCAGAACGCGTCGGCGACAGCCGGCGGGGCGTGGCGCACCATCAGGGAACCCTGCAACGCCAGGGCCATCGACTCCACCACGCGCCGGGCGCGGACCTCGATGTCGGAGACATCGCTCAGGTCCGCGCGCAGTTGGGCGACGTGCGCGTCAAGGCGCGCGTCGGCGCCGGCCGACGTCTCCAGCTCGTTGAACAGCGCAAGCCCCGTCTCGGGCTCGCGCAGCAGGGCGCGCAGGACGTCGAGGCACATGACGTTGCCCGAGCCCTCCCAGATCGAGTTCAGCGGCGCCTCGCGGTAGAGGCGGGGGAGGCCGGACTCCTCGACGTAGCCGTTGCCGCCCAGCACCTCGGTTGCCTCGGCGGCGTGGGGGGCGGTGCGCTTGCAGACCCAGAACTTCAAGGCGGCGGTGGCGATGCGCTTGAAGGCCTGGGCCTCCTCATCGCCTGCGCCGGCCTCGTCGTACGCGCGGCCCAGTCGCATCGCCGACAGCGTCGCCGCCTCGGACTCGATGCAGAGGTCGGCGAGCACGTTCGTCATCAGCGGCTGCTCGATCAGCAGCTTGCCGAACGCGCTGCGGTGCGCGGCGTGGTGGGTCGCGAGCGAGGCGGCCCAGCGCATGCCGGCGGCAGAGCCGATCACGCAGTCGAGGCGCGTGTGGTTGACCATCTCGATGATCGTCGGGACGCCGCGGCCCGGCTCGCCGACGAGCTGCGCCCAGGCGCCGCGGAACTCGACCTCGCTCGATGCGTTCGAGCGGTTGCCGAGCTTGTCCTTCAGGCGCTGGAGGTGGAAGGCGTTGCGCTGCCGTCGGGCCGCCAGCGCGGCAGCGCGAAGCAGGAGATCCCCTCGCCCTCGATCTGGGCGAGCACGAGGAAGAGATCGCACATCGGCGCCGAGCAGAACCACTTATGGCCCGTCAGCTCGTACTCGTCGCCCGGCCCGCCGCCATCGATCGGCGTCGCGACCGTCGCGTTGGAGCGCACGTCGGAGCCGCCCTGCTTCTCCGTCATACCCATGCCGCAGAGCGCCCCCGTCTTCTCGTCGGCGGGGATGTCGCGCGCGTCGTAGCGCGTCGACATCAGGCGGTCCTCCCAGATGGCGAGCACGTCGGGCTGCGCGCGCAGCGCGGGGACGGCGGCGAACGTCATCGTGATCGGGCAGCCATGGCCGGCCTCGACCTGGCCGCCGGTGAGCGACATCGCGGTGCGCACCGTGTGGGCTCCCGGCTGCTCCGCGGTCCATGGAAGCGCGTGGACCGCGTGCGCCACCGAGTTCTCCATCAGACGGTGCCAGGAGGGGTGGAACTCGACCTGGTCGACGCGGTTGCCGAAGCGGTCGTGCGTCTTCAGTCGCGGCGGATTCTCGTTGGCTTCGAAGCCGAGGCGGATCCCCTCGCCGCCGGCCAGCTCGCCGATCGCTGACGCCTCGTCGGTCCCCCAGCCCTGGCCCTCGCGCTCGAGCGCCTCGACAAGCGGGCGGTTCTGCTCGAACAGGTTGAGGCCCTCCAGCGGCGGGGGCTGGTTGGTGACGGCGTGCGTCGCACGCGATCCACCGAGCGGCGTGACGGCCATGGAAGACAGTCAAGCACGCTCGGCGTCGCGCGGACGCCGTTTCTAGGCGAGCACCTTCTGCAGGTTCTCGTCGATCGCGCCGAGGAACTCCTCGGTCGTCAGGAACGGCTGGTCGGGGCCGATCAGCAGGGCGAGGTCCTTCGTCATCTGGCCCTGCTCGACGGTCTCGACGCAGACGCGCTCCAGCGTCTGCGCGAAGCGCACGACCTCCGGCGTGTCGTCCATCCGCCCGCGGTGCGAGAGGCCTTGCGTCCACGCGAAGATCGAGGCGATCGGGTTCGTCGAGGTCGGCTTGCCCTGCTGGTGCTGGCGGTAGTGGCGCGTGACCGTGCCGTGCGCCGCCTCCGCCTCGACGGTGCTGCCGTCGGGCGTCATCAGCACGCTCGTCATCAGACCGAGCGAGCCGAAGCCCTGCGCGACCGTGTCGGACTGGACGTCGCCGTCGTAGTTCTTGCACGCCCACACGTAGCCGCCCTCCCACTTGAGCGCGGCGGCGACCATGTCGTCGATCAGGCGGTGCTCGTACGTGATGCCGGCGGCGTCGAAGTCGGCCTTGAACTCGGCTTCGAAGACCTCGGCGAAGAGATCCTTGAAGCGGCCGTCGTAGGCCTTCAGGATCGTGTTCTTCGTCGACAGGTACACGGGATAGCCGCGGTTCAGGCCGTAGCGCATCGAGGCGCGTGCGAAGTCGCGGATCGAGTCGTCGAGGTTGTACATCGCCATCGCGATGCCGCTGCCCGGGAAGTCGAAGACGTTGAGCTCGATCGGCTCGCCGCCGTCCTTCGGCGCGAACGTGAGTGTGAGCGTCCCCTCGCCGGGGATCAGCGTGTCGGTCGCGCGGTACTGGTCGCCGTAGGCGTGGCGGCCGATCACGATCGGCTTCGTCCAGCCGGGCACGAGTCGCGGCACGTTCGAGATGACGATCGGCTCGCGGAAGATGACGCCGCCGAGGATGTTGCGGATCGTCCCGTTCGGCGAGCGGTACATCCGCTTCAGGCCGAACTCCTCGACGCGCGCCTCGTCCGGCGTGATCGTCGCGCACTTGACGCCGACACCGTGACGCTTGATCGCCTCGGCCGCCTCGACCGTGACTTGGTCTTCGGTTGCGTCGCGGTGCTCGATCCCGAGGTCGTAGTACTCCAGCGTCGACGTCGAGGTAGGGAAGGATCAGCTGCTGCTTGATGAACGCCCAGATGATCCGGGTCATCTCATCGCCGTCGAGCTCGACGACAGGGTTCTTCACCTTGATCTTGGACATGTGTGTCGGTCTCTCTCGGAGTCAGGGGAGGAGGGGTTGTATCGGGTCGTGCCGTCGATAGCATCGCCGCCGACTGCCGCCACTCAGGAGATGAACAAACGTGACTGACAAGCAACCCGTCCGCGTCGCCGTAACCGGCGCCGCTGGCCAGATCGGATACAGCCTGCTGTTCCGCATCGCCAGCGGCGCCATGCTCGGTTCGGACCAGCCGGTCGAGCTGCGCCTGCTCGAGATCACCCCCGCGCTGAAGGCGCTGGAGGGCGTGATCATGGAGCTCGACGACTGCGCGTTCCCGCTGCTCGCGGGCGTCGAGGCCTCGGACGACCCGAACGTCGTCTTCGACGGCGCCAACATCGGCCTGCTCGTGGGCGCACGCCCGCGCGGCCCGGGCATGGAGCGCAGCGACCTGCTGGAGGCCAACGGCGGCATCTTCAAGCCGCAGGGCCAAGCGATCAACGCGCACGCCGCCGACGACATCAAGGTGCTCGTCGTCGGAAACCCCGCGAACACGAACGCGCTGATCGCGATGAGTCACGCGCCCGACGTGCCGCGCGAGCGCTTCAACGCGATGACGCGACTCGACCACAACCGCGCGATTGCTCAGCTCGCCGCGAAGACCGGCACGCGCGTGCGTGACATCACGAACGTGACGATCTGGGGCAATCACTCGGCGACGCAGTACCCCGACATCTTCCATGCGAAGGTGAACGGCCAGAACGCGGCCGAGCTGGTTAATGACCAGGCGTGGCTTGAAGGAGGAGTTCATTCCGACGGTGCAGAAGCGCGGCGCCGCAATCATCGACGCGCGCGGCGCGTCGAGCGCCGCCTCGGCCGCAAACGCGGCGATCGATCACGTGCACGATTGGGTGCTCGGGACGCCGGAGGGCGACTGGGTCTCGATGTCGGTGCCGTCGGACGGTTCGTACGGCATCGAGGAGGGGATCATCAGCGGCTTCCCGTGCACGACCAAGGACGGAGATGTGGCGATCGTTCAGGGGCTCGAAGATCAACGAGTTCTCTCGCGCGCGCATCGACGCCAGCGTCGCCGAGCTGCGCGAGGAGCGCGCGGCCGTCGAGCAACTCGGCTTGATCTAGACCGGGTCGCTCCAAATACAGCGACGGGGTCCGCGCGACGAACGCGCGGACCCCGTTCGCGACGTGCCGAGAAGCGTCAGGCCGGGTGCCAGCCCTTGCCCTTGCGCTTGACCTTCCCGTCCTCCTCGAGCTGCGGGAGGATGCGGTAGAGGTAGTTCGGCTTGATGCCCATGTGCTCGGCCAACTCGGGGATCGTGAGACCGGGGCGCGTGCGTACGAGCTCTATCGCCTGTGTGGCGCGCGTGTTCTCGCCGCGACTTCCGCGGGGCCGCCCGCGCCCGCTGCCGTTCGCCGCTCGGGTTCTCACCGTCGGCGTTGCCGCAACGGCGCCGCCACCGTCGACCGAGTCGAGCACAGCTGCCGCGGCCTCCAGGCGCCGAAACTCCTCGACGAGTGGGTGCAACTGCTGCAGGCGCTCTTCGATCTCTCGAACCTTGGCGTCGAGAAAGTCAGCCACGTTTCCTCGCTCTCATGTGTGGTCCCCGATAATCCATCGCTTAGAAGAACTGGACGACGATCCCCTCGCGGGAACGGTACATGAACGTTCAACTTGACAACGTGTCAAGCGATTTGCGTCAAGCGATCGTCTCAACCAGATGCTTGAGACGCTGGAGCGAGCGCTGCGCCTCGCGCTGCGAAAGTCCCCCGACGAGTACGCGGCCGGCGACCGCACCGAGCGGCCCTCCTGGAGCCTTGAATTCGTTCGTGTAGTCGAAGCGGGTGCGGTCGTTCTCCGCCGCTTCCAGCTCATACTCGATCGACGCGCGCGAGTGAGCGGGCCCACGGCCCTCCCACACGGCGCGGCGTGGTGGCTCGACGTTGACGACCGTCCACTCCACGTGCAGGTGGGCTCCGCGCAGGTTGAGCGTCTGCTCGAACTGCGACCCCTCCCGCAGCTGTGAGGGGACCGTCCCGAGGCGGTGGTGGATGGTGACCCAGTCGGCAAGGCGTCGCGGGATCCATCACGACCTCCCACACCCGTTCGGGCGGTGCGTCGATCTCGATCGTGCACCGCACGAGGGTCATGCGACGGACCCTATCCGGCAGGCACGCGTCCGGCGCCGCCGCTGGGAGCCGTCAGCGCGCGGCAAGCGGCTCCTCGCGCTCCCAGGTGGCCAGCGCGTGCTCGATCGCAGCGTCGAGCGGATGCAGCCGTACGCCGAGCAGCCGTGCCGCGGTGTCATCGCGCGGCAGCAGGTCCGAGGACAGCCCCGCCATCAGCGGCCCGATCAGCTCATGGCGCTCGCCCGCGATCGCGGCCGCGACGCGGCTCGCGATGCCTCCCGTCGTGGGCGGGTCGAATCGCAGCACCGGCCGCCGGACGAGCATGAGGTCGCGGATCCGTTCGATCAGCTCGCCGTAGCTGACGACGTCGGGGCCCGCGACGTCGAGCGTGCGTCCCGCGACCGCCTCCGACGTAGCGGTGCGGGCGAGCAGTTCGACGACGTCCCGCTCGTCGATCGGCTGGGTGCGGTGGATCCGCCAGGCCGGCAGCGCCAGCAGCGGCAGCCGCTCGACGATCCGCACGAGGAAGCGGAAGGAGCGCGAGCGGGCGCCGATCACGATCGAGGCGCGCAGCGCCGTCGAGCCCGGGCACCGCCTCGAGCAGGATCCGCTCGACGTCGCGGCGGCTCGCCAGGTGCGCGGACGGCGGCGCGTCCTGCGGGACGAGCCCGCCGAGGTAGACGATGCGCCGCACGCCGGCGGCTCGCGCGGCGGCGCCGAAGCGCTCCGCCGCGATCCGCTCGCGCGCCTCGAATCCTTCGGCTGCGCCCGCGGGCGGCTCCATCGAGTGGATCAGGTAATAGGCGACGTCGATCCCGGCAAGCGCCTCGTCGAGCCCGCTGCCGGCAATCGCGTCGCCGGTCACGAGCGGCAGGTCCACCGCGACGCGCGCCGGGTCGCGGGCGAAGCCACGCAGCTCGTGGCCGTCGCTGCGCAGGCGGGGGACGAGCTGCGCACCGACGAACCCGCTCACGCCTGTCACGAGGATCCGCATCCGCGAAACGTTCGCAAAATGCGGGCGGTTCGTGTCACGCTTACCACGAAATGCGCTGATTTGCAGGAATTTCAGCCATGTCGTGAAAGTTCCTGCGATTTGCGGGGAATGATCGTTGGTCCCTCCGCCGCAGCTCTGGTTCACTGCCGCATTCGACGTGCAGGCGAGCGATCGAGGGAGGCCGGAAGTCGGAATGGCGAAGCAACGCGGAACTGGGCGCAAGGTGAGCTGCGAGAGCTGCTTCTTCCGACAGAACCTGCTCTGCGCGCTGCCCGACGACGAGCCCTGCGCGACGTACCGGCCGGCACACCCCGACGGGCTCCGTCCTCCGCGCCAGCTCCGCTTCCAGTTCCGCCAGGAGCGCCGCACGCAGGCCGTGTGGGCCTTCCCCACAGCGCAGGAACAGGCCGCGCTTGCACACGTAGGCGAGCGGGCGTCGGCCCGGTCGAGGCGTTTCACGGTTAGAGTGCCGCCCGTCGTGGGAGCACTCGTCGCGTGAAGATCACTGTGCTCGGCAAGTCGCCCGCCTGGCAGGACGCGGGCGGCGCGTGCAGCGGCTACCTGCTCGAGTCGGGCGATCGCTGCCTGCTGCTGGACTGCGGCAACGGCGTCTTCGGCAAGCTGCGCGAGGCGCGCGACTTCACCCACGTGTGCGCGGTCGTCATCTCGCACCTGCACGCGGACCACTTCATCGACCTCGTGCCGTACGCGTATGCGCTCGCCTACTCGCACCATGCGCGGGCCGCGGGCAGCCGGCCGCTGCTCTACGCCCCGCCCGGTGCGCGCGAGACGTTCCGCCGCATCACCGGCGCTTGGGACGCCGAGGAGCTGATCGAGCAGGCCTTCGAGGTGCACGAGTACGACCCGGCCGGCGAGCTCGACCTCGAACCGCTGCGGGTGCGCTTCCACGAGGTTCCGCACTTCATCCGCACGCACGCCGTGCAGGTGCGCGACGACAGCGGCAGCTTCACCTACGGCGCCGACTGCTCGCCGAACGACGAGATCGTCGCCTTCGCGCAGGGCACCGACCTGCTGATGCTCGAGGCCACGCTCGAGCAGCCTGAGGAAGCGGGCCAGCGCGGCCACCTCACGCCGGCGGAGGCCGGCGAGCACGCCCGGCGCGCCGGCGCCGGCAGGCTCGTGCTCACGCACGTCTCCGGCGATCACGACCAGGCCTGGCTGCGCAGCGAGGCCGAGCGGACCTTCGGGGGCCCTGTCGAGCTCGCGCACGAAGGAGCGATCTACCAGGTGTAGATTGCGGGCATGCCTCCGGAGCGTGATCTCTTCGCGAACTTCGAGCGGATGCGCCGCGAGATGGACGAGCTGTTCGGGGACGTCTTCCAGCGCTCCGGGATCGCTCCGCGCAAGCGCGCCGGCTTCTCGCCCGCGGTCGACGTCTCCTACGCAGACGACCCGCCGCGTGCGATCGTGACGGCCGAGCTCGCGGGCATCGACGCCGATGAGATCGGACTGGAGATCCAGGGCCGCGAGCTCGTGCTGACCGGTCATCGCCGCGCCGCCGAGCCGGAGGGACGCGTCTACCAGCAGGTCGAGATCGAGCACGGCCCGTTCCGCCGCGTCGTGCAGCTCGGCGCCGAAGTCGTCGCCGAGCAGGCGCGCGCCGTCTACGAGGACGGGCTGCTGCGCGTCGAGTTGCCGCTCACCGAGCCCGAGGCGCGTTCCCACACCGTCTCGATCGAGGTCCGCGAAACCGGTGGCGAGGGATGATCGAGGTCGGCACCGTCGGCGGTGCCCGCGAGATCGACGTGCCGACGCAGCGCGGGCTTCCCGCGACGCTTCCGGTGCTCCCGCTGCGCGACAGCGTCACCTTCCCGGAGACGCTCGTGCCGCTCGCGGTCGGTCAGGAGCGCAGCATGGCGCTCATCAACGACGTGCTCGGCGGCGACCGCATGATCGCGATGGTCGCCAGCCGCAACCCGGAGCTCGAGTCGCCCGCGCCCGACGACCTCTACGACGTCGGCGTTGCCGGCGTCGTCGCGCGCATGCTGAAGGTGCCCGACGGCACGCTGCGGATCCTCGTCCAGGCCACGCAGCGCATCCGCGTGTCGAACTGGGACCAGACCGACCCCTACCTCGTTGCGGCCGTCGCGGAGGCGCCCGACGCCGGTACCGCCGAGACGCCGGAGCTGCTTGCGCTCATGCGCAACGTGCAGGGGACCTTCACGAACATCGTCGAGCAGGTTCCGTACCTGCCCGAGGAACTGCACATCGCGGTGGCGAACCTCGACGACCCGAGCGCGCTCAGCCACCTGATCGCGGGCGCGCTGCGGCTCAAGACGGAGGAGAAGCAGGCGCTGCTGGAGGAGCGCGACGTCGCCAAGCGGCTGCGGCGCCTGTCCGAGATGCTCGCGCGCGAGCTGGAGGTCGTCGCGCTCGGCTCGAAGATCCAGTCGCAGGTCCAGTCCGAGCTCGACAAGTCCCAACGCGAGTACTTCCTGCGCCAACAGCTGAAGGCGATCCAGGACGAGCTCGGTGATGGCGACGAGATGGTCGCCGAGGCGAATGAGCTGCGCGAGCAGCTGGCGGCGCTGGAGCTGCCCGAGGAGGCCCGCAAGCAGGCCGACCGCGAGCTGACGCGGCTCGAGCGGCTGCCGGCCGCGGCCGCCGAGCACGGTGTCATCCGCAGTTACCTGGAGTGGATCGCGGCGTTGCCGTGGAGCGCCAAGACGGCGGACAATCTCGACCTCAAGCATGCCCGCAAGGTGCTCGACGAGGACCACTACGACATCGAGCAGGTGAAGGACCGCATCCTCGAGTTCCTTGCCGTCAGGAAGCTCAAGCCGGACGCGCGCGGCTCGATCCTCTGCCTCGTCGGTCCACCGGGTGTCGGCAAGACGTCGCTGGGGCGCTCGATCGCGCGGGCGCTGGGACGCGAGTTCGAGCGCATCAGCGTCGGCGGCGTGCGCGACGAGGCGGAGATCCGCGGCCACCGCCGCACGTACATCGGCGCGATGCCCGGCACGATCGTGCGGGCGCTGCGCGATGCCGGTTCGAGGAATCCGCTCTTCATGATCGACGAGCTCGACAAGATGGGCGCGGACTTCCGCGGCGATCCCGCCAGCGCGATGCTCGAGGTGCTCGACCCCGAGCAGAACGCGACCTTCCGCGACCACTACCTCGACCTGCCGTTCGACCTCTCCGACGTGATGTTCGTGACGACCGCGAACACGCTCGACACCGTCCCCGGCCCGCTGCGCGACCGCATGGAGACGATCCAGCTCGCCGGCTACACGGAGGAGGAGAAGCTGGAGATCGCCAAGCGCTACCTCGTCCCGCGCCAGATCGAGCGCAACGGCCTCACGCCGGCGCGGATCTCCTTCAGCGACGCCGCCCTCAAGGCGGTCATCTCCGAGTACACGCGCGAGGCGGGGGTGCGCGGGCTCGAGCGCGAGATCGGCACGATCTGCCGCAAGGTCGCGCGCCAGGTCGCCGAGGGCAAGGCCAAGCGCAAGGTCACCGTGAGTGGCGCGAAGGCGCGCGAGCTGCTCGGTCGTCGTCGCGTCTTCAGCGAGACGCGCCGGCGCACCGGCGAGCCCGGCGTCGCGACCGGCCTCGCCTGGACGCCGGCCGGCGGTGACGTGCTGTTCGTCGAGGCGAGCGGGATGTCCGGCAGCGGAACGCTCACGATCACCGGCCAGCTCGGCGACGTGATGAAGGAGTCGGCGCAGGCAGCGCTGTCCTACGTGCGCAGCCATCCGCCCGAAGGCGTTGCGGAAGACTGGTTCGCGACGCACGACGTCCACGTCCACGTGCCGGCGGGCGCGATCCCGAAGGACGGCCCGAGCGCCGGCGTGACGATGGCGACGGCGCTCGTCTCGCTGCTGAGCGGTCGTCCGGTGCGGCCCGACGTGGCGATGACCGGCGAGATCACGCTCACCGGCCAGGTGCTGCCGATCGGCGGGCTGAAAGAGAAGGCGCTCGCCGCGCAGCGGGGCGGCATCAAGCTCGTAATCGCGCCGGCCCGCAACGAGCAGGACCTCGAGGACTTTCCCGCGCACCTGCGCAAGGACCTCGCCTTCCACTTCGTCGAGCGGATCGGCGAAGTGCTGGAGATCGCGCTGGCGCCGCGCAGGGCCCGCCGGCGAGCGGCAGCCTGAGCGCCTGCGCGCCAACGCGTCGGTCAGCGGATCACTGGGTATGCTCGACCGCACGAGCAAGCCCGAACGCAAGGGAGTTCCCGGATGGCAGCACGCACCAAGCAGGCGAAGAAGGCGGCGAGCGCGGCCGCCGCGACGACCAGCCCATGGGTTCAGCGGCTGGCCGAGGACGAGGACCTGCGCGACAACTTCCGCGTGGCGTTCGAGGCGGCCAAGGACGCGTACGAGCGTATCTCGGACGGCAAGAGCCCGCGCGAGCTCGTCGACGACAAGAAGCTGCAGAAGGACATCAAGCAGGCGGCCGGCGCGCTGAAGGACGCGGGCACGGCGCTCAAGGACGGGCCGCAGAAGCACAAGAAGAAGAGCGGCGGCTTCGGCCGCAAGCTGTTCGTGCTCCTGATCGGCGCCGCGATCGCCCTCGCGCTCAGCGAGGACCTGCGCGCGAAGGTGCTCGACGTGCTCTTCGGCAAGGAGGAGGAGTTCGACTACGGCTCCACCGCGCCGAGCACGCCGGCCAACGGAGCCGCCGCGTAGCGATCGCTTCCCGACGGACCAGTTGCTCGAAGGGCGCTCGCGGGCGCCCTTCGTGGTTCCGGTCGGCCGTGCGACCCACTACGATCGACTGATGGCAGTCACGACTCCCGCTTCGGCGACCACTCGTCCGCTCGAGAGCGAGAAGGCGAAGCGCATCGTCGACGCGATGCGCGAGAGCGTCGCGCGCCGCGGCGCCGCCGGGTCCACGTTCGACCATGTTGCCCGTGAGGCCGGTGTCTCACGCGGCCTGCTGCACTACTACTTCGGTACGAAGGAGCGCCTGCTGGTCGAGGTCGTCCGCCGCGACTCCGAGATCCGCATCGCCGCGCTCGCGGCCTCGCTCGGCGATGCCCGCACGGCCGACGACTTCATCGACGCGCTCGTCCGCAGCCTCGAGGAGCTGATCGAGCGCGATCCCGGCTTCGTCGTCCTGATGTACGAGCTCTTCACGCTCTCGCGCCGCAACGACGAGATCGCCGGCGAGCTCGCCGCCCTCTGCCGTCAGACGCGCGAAGACGTCGCCGCCTCCCTGCGTGCCAAGCAGGACGAGGGCGTCGTTGCGCTCGGTGCCGAGCCCGAGGCGGTCGCCGGCGTCCTCTTCGCGCTCGCCGACGGACTCGCGCTGCGCTTCCTGATCGAGCCGAACCTGGATCCGCGCCCGACGCTCACCGCCGCCGTCGCGGCTGCGCGCACGCTCATCGCCGATCCGGCTTAGCTGAGGCGAGACACGGGCCGCCGGAGTCTGGCGGCCCGCTGTCGCGCATCTTGCGGCCGAACGATCAGATTAGTGTGAGGGCCACGGTCGTCCCCAGCGTGTAGGAGCCTTCGAGTTCACCTGAGGCTTGGCAGGTTCCTCTTAGATTTGTCACCAGTCTCATCGTGTTTCCCGATAGGATCGCCATCGATCTGACGGGGTTGCCTTCCGTCGATACGCCGATGTCTCCACGGTATAGGCATTCTAGATCCGCGCCGAACGGCCCAGGTATTCTGAATAGGACCGCAAATTCATGAATGACGAATAGGACCGACGATATGTTCGGTAGCGCGCCTGAGAACGATCTGTAGGTGATGTGCCATATGGTGCCTCTACCAACTAGGAGTATCGTCGTGATGCCCAGCCCGAGGAGGTTTTCGACGCAGCCGGAGGCGGTGCCTTCCGTCACGAAGCCCGCTAGCACTCCGGCGAACTTCTCGATGTCGCCGTGGAACGAGATCCCCAGTCTGTTAGCGCATATTATGTTGAGGCCGCCCGCGCCTCTGAATGCGATCGTGTTTGATCTGAGCACGGTGGTGAGCGTGAGCGGCCGGATCGCTCTGGATGCCGACGCTGCTCCGGTGCCGAGCGCGAGCATGAGTCCGATCGCTATGGTTGAGATTACTCTGCCGTTTCGCATTGCACGACGTCCTTTTACGTCACGAGACCCGGTCCCGTGAATTCGCCGAAGTGCGCGCGCTTGACACGCCGGCCGCGATGGCGGCCGGCAGGCAGATGCATCTCCTAATTGTCAGTATAGGGACAGAAAACCGGGGTAACAACCCCAGTTATTTGTCAGAGACAGACTAGACGGAGAGCTTCGGGCTCTGCCACGGCGCCCGCAGGCGCCGCTCCAGCTCCGGACCCAAGTCGTCGATCGCGATCCGCTCCTGCGCGAGCGAGTCGCGGTCGCGCAGGGTGACGGTGCGGTCCTCGAGCGTCTGGTGGTCGACGGTGACGCCCCAGGGAGTTCCGATCTCGTCGTGGCGACGGTAGCGCTTGCCGATCGAGCCGCCCTCGTCGTACTCGGCCTGCATGCGCGACTTGAGGTCCATGTAGATCTCGCGTGCGACCTCGGGCTGGCCGTCCTTCTTGACCAGCGGCAGGACCGCGACCTTCACCGGCGCGAGCTTCGGGTGCAGACGCAGCACGGTGCGGACGTCGTTCTCGCCGACCTCCTCCTCGTCGTAGGCGTCGACGAGGAACGCGAGCGTCGCGCGATCGGCTCCGGCGGCGGGCTCGATCACGTGTGGGACGTAGCGGTCGCCGGAAGCCGTGTCGACGTACTCCAGCTTCTCGCGGGCGTGCTCGGCGTGGGCTTTGAGGTCGAAGTCGCCGCGGTTGGCGATCCCCTCCAGCTCGCTCCAGCCGATCGGGAAGAGGTACTCGACGTCGCTCGTGCCGCTCGAGTAGTGCGAGAGCTCGGTCTGCTCGTGTGCGCGCATCCGCAGATGGTCGGGCCGGATCCCCAGCTCGGTGTACCAGCGCTCGCGCTCGGCGAGCCAGTGCTCGAACCACTGCTGCGATTCGGCCGGCGGGACGAAGAACTCCATCTCCATCTGCTCGAACTCGCGCGTGCGGAAGACGAAGTTGCCGGGCGTGATCTCGTTGCGAAAGGACTTGCCGATCTGCGCGATCCCGAACGGCGGCTTCTTGCGGGAGAACTGCAGGACGTTCTTGAAGTTGATGAAGATCCCCTGGGCGGTCTCGGGGCGCAGGTAGACGGTTGCGCCCTCCTCCTTCACCGGCCCGACGGTCGTCTCGAACATCAGGTTGAAGTCGCGTGCCTCGGTGAGGTCGCAGTCGGGACCCTCGCCGGGGTGCTTGGAGGGCTTCTGGCCGCACTCGAGCTGATCGAGGTGGTCGGCGCGGAAGCGCTTCTTGCAGGTGCGGCAGTCAACCAACGGGTCGGTGAAGCCAGCGAGGTGGCCGGATGCCTTCCAGACGTCCGGATGCTGGATGATCGCGCTGTCGAGCGCCACGATGTCGTCGCGCTCCTGCAGCATCGCGCGCCACCACTCGCTCTTGACGTTCGTCTTCAGCAGGACGCCGTAGTGGCCGTAGTCGTATGTCGAGCCGACGCCGCCGTAGATCTCGGAGGAGGCGAAGATGAAGCCGCGCCGCTTGCACAGCGAGACGATCTTCTCCATGGTCACGGCGTCGCTCATCGCGGGCGGACTCTACCCGGCGCTGCGACGCGGACGCCCCGCGGCGGACGCTGGCACTCGTGGACGAGGAGTGCCAGGGGGTGCCTATACTCTCGACCAGCATGCCGATCTACGAGTACCGCTGCACCAAGGGGCACACGTTCGAGGTGCTTCAGCGCATGGTCGA
This sequence comes from uncultured Actinomycetes bacterium, assembly GCA_963774115.1. Taxonomy (GTDB): domain Bacteria; phylum Actinomycetota; class Thermoleophilia; order Solirubrobacterales; family Solirubrobacteraceae; genus Conexibacter. Next base: position 736,286 of record CAVZDN010000003.1, read on the forward strand.
TGACGCGCTCGACAGCTGCGAGACGTGTGGCGCACCGGCCGAGCGCGTCCTGCACGCCCCGGCCGTGCACTTCAAGGGCTCGGGCTTTTACAACACCGACTACGGCACGAAGAAGCGCGCGCGTGAGAAGAGCGCGTCGGAGAGCAAGAGCTCGTCAAACGGCGACGGCAAGAGCTCCGACAGCACGAGCAAGAGCAGCGACGGCGGGTCCTCCTCGGATACCAAGAAGTCCGAGAGCACCCCGAAGAAGTCCGAGAGCACCGCCGCGTAGGCGGCGCGCTCTCGCTACCCGTCGAGCAGCTGCCGCACGGCGCTCTGACGCTCGGCGTCGGAGACCACGAGGCCTGCGCCGCCGTCCGGCAGTGTCACGCCGCCCGACGGCTGCAGCACGCGCGTAGGGGGCGAGCCGGTCGTGGCGGCCGCGCCGAAGACGCCGAGCAGCGTCGGACCGCCCATGTCGGTGCGCATCGCCTTCGGTGCCTCCCACGAGATCCACGGCAGCCGCACGAATGCGCCGGGTGAGATCAGCGCGCCCTTCATCGCGCTGAGGATCTGCTGCTGGCGCTTGGCGCGCGTGCGGTCGTCCTCGGCGAGGTTGCAGTCGTTCTTGCGCGTGCGAGCCAGCGCGAGGGCCTGCGTGCCGTTGAGGTGGTTCTCGCCGCGGCGCAGGTTCAGCGTTACGCCGCCGTTGGCGCGGCCGCCGTTGATCTTCGAGCAGACCCGGCCGGTCTTCACGTCGATGCCCCCGAGCGCGTCGATCAGCTGCGGGAAGTGCGTGAAGTCGACCTCCATCAGGTGGTTGATCGGCGTCCCGAGGTACTGCTCGACGGTCTTGATCGCCAGCGACGCGCCGCCGAACGCGTAGGCGGCGTTGATCTTGTTCTGTCCGTGCCCGGGGATGTCGACGACCGTGTCGCGCGGGATCGAGAGGCGCGCGTTGTGTCCGCCGCCGATCCGCCACAGCATGATTGTGTCCGAGCGGCTCGGGCCGCCGACGTTTGCGCCGGGCTCCTTCGAGCCCTCGGGCCGCGCGTCGGAGCCGAGGATCAGGATCGTGTTTGGCGAGGTCAGCGGGTAGCCGGCGTCGGTCAGCGCCCCCTTCGCCTCGTCGGCGACGCTGCCGCGTTGAATCTGCGCGCTGAGCAGGAACAGCACGAGCGACAGCAGCAGCCAGCCGGCGATCGCCGTGAGAACCCAGCGGATGAGGAGGCCAATCGTGGGCCTGCGGGCGGTGCGAGCGCCAGGCACGCGAGGTCCGCGGAGGCCGCGGCGCCGGCCGTGCGGTGGGCGGCCGCTGCCGTCAGTCCCCGCGCTGCCGCGCGCACCCGGTCGCGCGCCGGCTTCAGCCACGCCGCTTGCGCCCAGCCCGGACAGTCCGTCGTCCTCTCCGTGCAGCCGTTCGCGCAGGCCGCGCGGCTTGGAGCGGTAGACGCGGTACGCGGGCGTCTCGCCGCGCCGCGAGACGTCGTCACGGTCGTCTGCCATGCCGGTCTATAGTGGCCGAGATGGCGGCCGAGTGCGTTATCGGGGTGGATCTCGGCGGCACGAAGTTGCTGGCCGGGGTGCTCGACTCCGACCTCAACGTCCATCACCGCACCTACCGCGTCGTGCGCGGGCTCGACCAGCGCGAGCTGCTCGACGCGATCGTCGCCGGCGTCGAAGATGCGCGTGCGGCCGCGACGGGTGAGGTCACCGCCGTCGGCTTCGGCATCCCCTGCCTGATCGACCAGCGGCGCGGGATGGCGACGATGGCCGTCAACCTGCCGATCGCCGACGTGCCGTTCCGCGACGTGATGGCGGAGCGGCTCGGGCTGCCGGTCGAGGTCGACAACGACGCGAACACCGCCGCGCTGGCGGAGCACCGTGCCGGTGCTGCGAGCGGGGTGGACCACGCGGTCGTCCTCACGATCGGGACCGGGATCGGAGGCGGGCTGATCCTGAACGGCGAGGTCTACCGCGGCTCGATCGGCGCGGGCGCCGAGCTCGGTCACATGACGATCGACCTCGACGGGCCGCGCTGCCAGGGCAACTGTCCCAACCACGGCTGCCTGGAGACCTTGGCGTCCGGCACGGCGCTGGCGCGTGAGGGACGGCGGCTCGCGCAGGAGCAGCCGGACTCCGCGCTCGGTCGCGCGTTCGCCGACGGCCGCACGGTCGACGGCGCGCTTGTCACCGAACTCGCGCACGATGGCGACGCGGCGGCGGTCGCTGCCCTCAAGCTGATCGGCCGCAACCTCGGCATCGGGATCGCCAGCTATCTGAACGTCTTCAACCCGGACGTCGTCGTGATCGGCGGCGGGGTGCTGGCGGCCGGCGAGCTCCTGCTGGGACCGGTCCGCGCCGAGGTCGCGTTGCGCGCGCTGCCCGCCATGCGCGACCATGCGCGCATCGTGCCGGCACACTTCGGAACTGAGGCGGGGATGGTCGGCGCCGGCGCACTCGCGCTCGACCGCCTGCGGCGGAGCGTCGGAGCCTGATGGCCGGCCGCCTGATCGTCTGCCCGACGCCGATCGGCAACCTCGAGGACGTCACGCTGCGCGTCCTCTCCGCGCTGCGCGAGGCGGACCTGATCGCCTGCGAGGACACACGTCGCACGCGCGTGTTGCTCGATCGCTACGGCGTCTCTAGCGAGCTGCTCAGCTACCACGAGCACAACGAGCGCGAGCGCGTAACCGAGCTGGTGCGCCGGATGCAGTCCGGCGCGAACGTCGCGCTCGTCTCCGACGCCGGCATGCCGCTCGTCTCCGACCCCGGCTTCCTCTTGGTACAGGCGTGCGTCGCCGCCGGGCTCGCCGTCGAGGTGCTGCCCGGCCCGAGCGCCGCCCTCGCCGCGCTCGTAGCTTCCGCTCTGCCCGCCGACCGCTGGCGCTTCGCCGGCTTCCTCCCGCGCAAGCGCGGCGAGCTCGGCCAGGCCTTCAGCACCGACGAGACGCTCGTTGCGTTCGAGTCGCCCAAGCGGGTCGCGGCGTCGCTGGCGGTGCTGGCGGGGATCGACCCGTCGCGTCCGGTGGCAGTCTGTCGCGAGCTGACGAAGCTCCACGAGGAGGTCGTGCGCGGGACCGCGGCGGAGCTGGCCGAGCGGTACGCATCGGAGCCCCCGCGTGGCGAGGTCGTCCTGGTCGTGGGCGCCGCCGCCCCGATCGCGCCTGAGCTCGGGCCGGCGTTGGACGCCCTGCGGCGACTGGTCGACGCGGGCGCCAAGCCGCGGCCGGCGGCTGGTGTGGTTGCGGAGTTGACTGGCGTGCCGGCCAATGCTTTGTACAAGGCGTTGACGGACGGGTCGTAGCTGGCGCTCAGCTCGTGCGTGGCCGGCGGCGCGTGGCGGCCGTCGAACTGCGGCTGGGAGGGGGCGGGTATTGCCCAGGCGGTTCGTAGCTCCCTCGGCACGTTCTGCGGGTTGTTTGGCGCACTCCCGGCCCGCTTGGTTCGATGTGCGTAGAGAAACCCACGCATACGGTGGGTTTCTTTACGCACGTAGATCCGGTGCAAGGGTTGGTGCGGGATCTCGCCCCGCTGGCGCGGCCCGGGCGGCTAGGAGGGAGCACACCACGGCCGGGACCACACCCGCCCCCCTCCCCAGCCAAATCGGCGCGCGCCCGAAACGCGCCGCCCGCTCGAGCGGAGCGCACCACCAAGAGGCCACTCCGCACCCGCCCGATAGCCTTCCCCTCCGCCGTGTCCTATTACGTCACCACCCCGATCTACTACGTGAACGCGCAGCCCCATCTGGGTCACGCCTACACGACGATCGCGGCGGACGTGCTGGCGCGGCACATGCGCCAGCGGGGGGAGGATGTCTTCTTCCTCACGGGGACAGACGAGCATGGCGAGCCGGTGGCGCAGGCCGCCGAGGCGCTCGGGATCGCGCCGAAGGAGCTGGCCGATCGCAACGCCGCGCGCTTCGAGGCGCTGATGCCGCAGCTGAACGCGTCGAACGACTTCTTCATCCGCACGTCGGACCCGCGCCACGGCGAGCGGGTCCAGCAGGTGATGCAGCGGGTGCACGACAACGGGCACGTCTACCTCGGTACCTACGAGGGCTGGTACTGCCCGCGCTGCGCGGACTTCAAGAGCGAGAACGAGATCGCCGAGGGCAACACCTGCCCGATCCATCGCATCCCGCTCGACCGCGAGCAGGAGGAGAACTGGTTCTTCAAGCTCTCGGCGTTCCAGGAGCCGTTGGAGAAGCTGTTCGCGGACAAGCCAGACTGGATCCAGCCGGCCTCGCGCTTCAACGAGGCGCACGCCTTCATCAAGCAGGGCCTGCGCGACGTCTCGCTCTCGCGCGGGAAGCTGACATGGGGCGTGCCGGTGCCGTGGGACCCGTCGCACGTCTTCTACGTCTGGTTCGACGCGCTGCTCAACTACTACACGGCGCTCGGCTTCGCCCATCCGGACACGGACGAGACGGCCACCTTCTGGCCGCCCGCCTACCACCTGATCGGCAAGGACATCCTCAAGTTCCACGCCGTCTACTGGCCCGCACTGCTGATGGCCGCCGAGATCGAGCTGCCGCGCCACCTGTTCGTGCACGGCTACCTGCTGATGGACGGCGAGAAGATGTCGAAGTCGCTCGGCAACGTGCTCGACCCGTTCGCCGTGATGGAGCAGTTCGGCACCGACGCGCTGCGCTACTACTGCTTCCGCGAGGTCTCGTTCGGGCAGGACGGCTCAGTCTCGACAGCCGGCTTCGAGGCGCGCTACGACGGCGAGCTGGCCAACGAGTACGGCAACCTGGCGAGTCGCACGGTCGCGATGGTGGGTCGCTACCGCGACGGGCGCGTGCCAGACGCGGCGGTCGACGCTGCCTTGGCGGCCGACTTCGACGGGCTCGCGGACGAGGTCGCCGCGCTGCTCGACAGCGCCGAGCTGAGCCAGGCGCTGGAGACGATCTGGCGGCGCGTGCGGCGGCTCAACCAGTACGTCGAGACCCGCGCACCATGGCAGCTCGCGAAGGACCCGGCACAGGCGGGAGCACTCGACGAGACGCTCGCCACGCTTGCCGAGGGCCTGCGGGTCGTGACGGTGCTGCTGCACCCGTACATGCCCGCCAGCACCGACTCGCTGCTTGCGACGCTCGGGCGCCCGCAGCTCGGCTACGAGGCGGCCGCGTTCGCCTCCACCGGTTGGGGTGGGACTGTCCAGCCGCTCGAACCGCTCTTTCCGAAGGCCGTCCCCTCGTGATCGACAGCCATACCCATCTGACCTCGTGCGAGCCGACGGCGGCGGAGCTGGTGGCGGCGGCCGAGGCGGCGGGCGTGCGGCGGATGCTGACGGTCGGCTCCGACGGCGACTCCTGCCGCGCGGCGCTGCGAGTGGCCGAGGACTTCCCGCAGGTGTACGTCGCGATTGGTCGCCATCCCAATCACGCGACCGGCTTCGACGGCGCCGACCTGACAGAGCTGCGCGCGCTCGCCGCCCACCCGCGCTGCCGCGCGATCGGCGAGACGGGGCTCGACTTCTACCGCAACGACGCGACGCGCGAGGACCAGGAGCGTGCGTTCGCGGCGCAGATCCAGCTCGCGCGCGAGACCGGCAAGCCGCTCGTGATCCACACCCGCTCGGCCGACGACGACACGCTCGCGATGCTCGGCGGCCAGGCCGAGGGCGTGCGCGTGATCCTGCACTGCTTCTCGATGCCTGACCGGGTCGAGGCCTGCATGGAACGCGGCTACTGGATCTCGTTCGCCGGCAACGTCACCTACCCCGCCAACCAGGCACTGCGCGCAGCCGCGCGGCTGGTCCCCGCCGAGCGCCTGCTCGTGGAGACAGACGCGCCGTATCTCAGCCCGCAGGCCGTGCGCAAGCAGCGCAACGAGCCGGCGAACGTCGTGCTGACCGCTGAAGTGGTCGCCGCCGAGCGCGGCGAGTCCTACGCCGAGCTCGAGGCGCAGGTCGAGCGCAACGCCGCCGAGCTGTTCGGCTGGTGAGCGACGGACCCACCCAGCCGAGCCTGCGACGCCTGCGCGAGTTCGGCGTGCGGCCGAAGCGGGACCTAGGCCAGAACTTCCTGATCGACTCGAACATCCTCGAGGTGATCGCCCGGGTCGCCGAGCTGACGCCGCAGGACGTGGTGCTGGAGATCGGCGGGGGCTTGGGCGTGCTGTCGGAGCATCTCGCCGCGCGGGCGGCGCACGTCCACGTCGTGGAGCTGGACCGCTCGCTGGAGCCGGCCCTGCGCGACGCGCTCGACCCGTTCGCGAACGCGACGCTGCATCTCGCCGATGCGATGGCGCTCGACCTCGCCGCGCTCGACCCGGCGCCGACGAAGGTGATTGCGAACCTGCCCTACGGGATCGCGGCGGGGGCGATCCTGCGCACGATCGAGGAGCTGCCCGGCACGACGCGCTGGGTCGCGATGGTGCAGCGGGAGGTCGGTGAGCGCTTCGCGGCGCAGGCGGGGACGAGTGCGTACGGCGTCCCCTCCGTGCTCGCTCAGCTCGCCTGCGACGTGCGGGTGCTGCGGCCGATCTCGCGCACCGTCTTCTTCCCGGTGCCGAACGTCGACTCGGTCCTCGTGGGGCTTAACCGCCGGGGCGAGGCGCCGCCTCCTGCGCTGCGCGCGTTCGTGCAGGCGGCGTTCGCGCATCGGCGCAAGGCCCTTGGGCGCTCGCTGGCGCTGGCGTGGAGCGGGCCGGGGCGTCCGGACGGGGACGTGCGCGAGCCGGCGCGCGCGGCACTCGTGGCGCTCGGGCACCCGGCCGACGCGCGTGCCGAGCGACTCACGCCGCAGGAGCTGCGGGACCTGTGGGAGCGGGTGGTCGGATGACAACGTTGCGCGCACTCGCACCTGGCAAGACGAATCTCTGCCTGTTCGTCGGACCGACCCGCGCGGACGGCCTCCATGCACTCGTCTCACTGATCGAGCCGCTGTCGCTCGCGGACGAGCTGACGCTCGAGCCACTGCCCGGCGGGGCCGGCGTGGCGGCGGCGGTCGGCGTCGGCGACGCGGGCTGCGCGGCGGGCGAGGACGAGGTCGTGTGCGCGGGCGTCGAGGGCCCGAACCTGGCCGGCGCCGCGCTTGCCGCCTACCGCTCTGCCTCCGGCTGGGACGGGCCGCCGCAGCGACTCACGATCGTTAAGCGCGTTCCTGTGGCCGCCGGCATGGGCGGCGGCTCCGGCGACGCGGCGGCGGCGCTGCGGCTGGCGGCACATGCCGCCGGACGACCGGACGACACGCTGCTCGCGATGCTCGCGCCGCGGCTCGGGGCCGACGTGCTCAGCCAGGTCGAGCCGGGGCTCGTGATCGTTGGCGGGGCGGGGGAGAACGTCAAGCCGGCCGCGGCACGCGCGCCGCATGGCATGCTCGTGCTCCCCTCCGCGCAGCGCCTCTCCACCCCCGACGTCTTCCGCGAGGCCGATCGGCTCGGGCTTGTGTGCACGCTGGAGGAGTTGGCGGAGCGCCGTGCCGCGCTTGAGCACGCGCTCGCGGCCAGTCCGGAGCTTCCGTCCGAGCTGCTGGTCAACGACCTGGAGCCGGCAGCACGCTCGCTCTGCCCGTCGATCGACGACGCGCTCGCGGCCGCACGAGCGGCAGGTGCGGATCATGCGCTCGTGAGCGGCTCCGGCCCCACCGTCGTCGGAATCTTCTGGGGCGCCGAGGGCGAGCAGGCCGCCACGGATGCCGCCGCTGCGCTGCAAAGCCGCTTCCCCGGCGCGGTCGGAGCGCGCCCCGTCGACGCGTCGTTCGCCGCGGTCCGCGCAGTGCGCGACAATGAGGCCCGCGCATGAGCAACACCGCGATCACTGAGCTTGTGGCGGCGTGCGCCGGCCTGGCTGCCCTCGCCGCGTTCGTCGGCCTCGTGCTGGTGCCGGTCGTCGGCTCCTACCAGCGGACGTGGGAGCGGCTCGTCGCCGGCCTGCTGTCGCTGTGGGTCCTGGCCGCGTTTGTGGGCGTCGGCGTGCTGGCCGGCGCCGCGGTCATCTATTACTGGCCGCGGGTGTTCTGAGCGGCCTTGTAGCAGGGGACGGGAACGTTCCGCTATCTGCGGGTCTGTTGGCGGACGTTGTCCGTTAGTTGGCACCCGATTGGTAGCAGGCTCTCTCTAGGTTGAGCGCCGCACCCAGTCGCGGGGTGCAGGGGGAGGAGCGCACAACCCCATACGGCTGCCCCATGCGAGGGCGGCCGCCCTAAAGGAGGGCTTTCCATGTCCGTCTTGCCACGGTCCGGTACTACCCGGGCGCGTGCGAGCACGCTCGTACGCGCAACGATCTTGTCGATATGTCTCAGTGGGCTGCTCGCCGGCTCGGCGGGTGCCGCGTCCGGCTGGTCCGGCTTCGGCGCCGGCAGCTGGCCGTCAGGAAGCTGGCGACCGTACGCCTCGACGTCGCCGTTCAACCGCCTCGCCGCCACCTCGGCGGTCCATCCCAACTCCACTCGCATCGTCCAGAAGTCGCTCTCGCTCGGTAGCGTCGGCAACCTCGTCGCTGGCAACTCCACCACGACCGGCGACTACGGGCACCCGACCTACTACGCCCAGCCAACAGACCCGCTCTTCAGGCTCTCTTGGACCGGCGGTGGGCCCGGCACGGCGATCAACGGGATGCAGATCCGCATCCCAGACGCAGCACGTCCCGCAACCGGCAGCGACGGCCACATGACGGTCGTCGAGCCGGATGGCTGGGAGTACGACTTCTGGCGCGTCGGCAGCAAGCCGAGAGGCGGCGGGACGATGACGTTCGCCGGCGGCGGGCGCACGCGGATCGACGGCTCTGGGCTTGACAGTGGCGCAACCGCGGCGAACTTCGGCAACCTCGCCGGCGTCATCCGTGCCCAGGAGCTCGCGGCCGGAACGATCAACCACGCGCTCTTCATCGTCTTGAAGTGCACGGCGCGGGGAACGAGCTTCGGCTACGGGACTCGTACGACGGGGAACGGCAGCATGGTCTACCCCGCGTCGCACGGTGGCAGCGCCTGCTCCACCGACAGCGCCGACCTGCCACCGATCGGCGCGCGCTTCCAGCTCAACATGACCGACGCGCAGATCGCGGCGCTGGCCGTGCCGACCTGGAAGAAGACGATCCTGACCGCGCTCGCCCGCTACGGCGGGTATGTCGGTGACACGGGTGGGCCGGGCTTCGCGCTGCAGTTCGAGTCCGGCGCGACGTACACGGCGTTCGGCGCGGTTGATCAGCTCGTCACCTTCTCGAAGGCGAACGGGCTGCCGCTGTGGAACAACACCTACGTGTTCAACGTCGGCTCCGGCGTCGACTGGGCCCGCTACCTGCGCGTGCTCGTCCCGCCGCCCGCGTAACGACTCCGCGGCCGTCCCACGTCTCCTTCGAGGCGTGGGACGCCGCCGCCTGCCCGGCCCGCTCGTACAATCGGGCGATGGCTCCGCGAACGCAGAGCGAGGCGTCGGTCCCCGACCTCGGCGCGCTTGAAGCGATCACCGAGGCGGTCGCGGGCGGCGCGGGCCTGCCCGAGGTCGTGCGCGCCGCCGGCCGCGCGCTCGACGCGAGCTTGGTGCTGATCGATCGCACGAGCGTCGTGCTGGCGGTCGCGGCGCGCTCGCCGGCGGAGGAGCGCGCGTTGCTGCGTGAGGCCGACGGGGTCGCGCGCGTCGAGCTGCGCGTCGCCGACACGGCGGTCGGGCAGTTGCGGGTGCGCGGCCACGAGGGTCCGCCCGACGCGGTGCTGCTGCGCCTCGTCTCGACGCTGATCGCCTCCGAGGTCGAGCGCGTGCGCGGCCCGGAGCGAGCCTCGGAGGAGGCGGCGGCCGCGTTCGTCCACGCTGTGCTGGCACGCGAGATCCGCGATCGCGACGACCTTGTCGCACGTGGCAAGGAGCTCGGCATCGCGCTCGACCGCGGCGGCAGCGTCGTCGTCGTGCGCGCCCATCCGCGCACGCCGACCGACGACGATTGGCGCGCACGGCTGCTCGCGCTGGCCGAACGCGGCGCCCGCTCGATCGCTCCCGGGGCGATCGCCGCCGCCGCTCGCGACGGGGACGGCGACGAGGTCGTCGTGCTCGTGCCCGACGCCGACGGCGACGCCGGCCGCCGCGTCGCCGCGACCGCGCTGCGGGAGTTGGAAGCCAACCTGGCGGGCTTTGCGTTCGCGGTCGGCCGAAGCCGCGTCGCGCACGATCCGGTCGACCTGTCGCGTGCCGGCGACGAGGCGCTGCTGGCGGCGAACGTCGTCGAGGGTGACCCCGACGAGGCACTGCTCGGCTACGACGACACGGGCACCTACCAGCTGCTGCTGCCGCACATGCGCGATCCCGCGGAGCTGCGCCGCTTCTACGACGAAACGGTCAGCAAGATCGTCTCCTACGACGAGCAGTACGAGACCTCCGACCTCGTCGGGACGTTGGAGACGTTCCTGGAGTGCGATGGCAACGTGAACGCGACGGCGGCACGGCTGTTCACGCATCGCCACACGGTCCGCTACCGCTTCGAGCGGGTGCGCGAGATCACCGGCCTGGACGTCGCCTCGACCGACGGTCGCGAGAAGCTGTCGTTCGGGCTGAAGGCGATGCGCGTGCTGGGGATCGCCGCGCCGCGCGGCCCGGCGACGGAGCGAGGGGCGGAGGCCGGACGGGTACGTCGTGAGCAGCCCGACCGTGCCGGTCCTGGGCGCGGCACCGGCCGCTGACCGCCACTGCGCAGCTTCCCTCGCCCATCAGGTACGCTCCAATTTCCGGTTTGACGCCCGGGAGGCGGTGAACGGTGAGCAATGCTGCGGAGGAACGGCGCGCGGAGGTGGCAGCTGCGCACCTCGTCGATCGTCGCGGCCGCTGCCGGCTCACCTACGAGCCGATTGCCGACCTCGCGCGCGGAACGATCTGCGGCTACGAGGCGCTCGTGCGCTTCCCGGAGGCGATCGACCCTGAACGGTGGCGTGTCGAGGCCGTGCGCCGCGGGCTCGTGCCGGACCTCGACGCGTTCGTGCTTGCCTCCGTGCTGCACGCGCGGGAGAGCCTGCCGCCGGACTGCTTCCTGACGTTCAACGTCGACGCCGAGACGCTGCTGCGTGAGCCGGTGCGGAACCTGATCGCGCGCGCTGGCCGGCTCGACGCGCTCGTCGTGGAGCTGTCGCCGCATGTCGACTCGGGCCTCGTGCCGGGCCTGCTCGACGTGGTGGCCGCGCTGCGTCGCGCGGGTGCCACGATCGCCATCGACCAGGTCGGCGGTGACGTGGGTGTGCTGGCCGCGAGCGCTGTGCGGCCCGAGTTCGTGAAGCTCCACCCGCGGCTCGTGGCGGGCGTCGAGCGCGACGGCACAGCGCGTGCGCTGATCGAGGGGATCGGTGAGCTCGCGAACCGCTTCGACGCCTGGGTGGTGGCACAAGGCGTGGAACAGATCGATCAGCTCGAGGCGCTCATGGCGCTGCGGGTTCCGCTCGCACAGGGCCCCCTCATCGGCGTCGGCGCGAAGACGCTCACGCCGGTCGCGTTCGTGTTGAGCGCCTACGTGCGCGAGCGCGGCGCCGAGCTGGCCGCGCCGGGCCCGCTCGCGGCGCTGCTCCAGCGATCGCCGTCGATCGATCGGGACCGCGATCCCAGGATCGTCTCGATCGCGCTCTCGGCGACGTTCGGTGCCAACCCGGCGCTGCGGTACATCCCCCTCGTCGAAGGCGAGCGGCCAGTCGGGATGGCGGAGCGGAGCGCGCACCAGCGCGGCGAGCCGCCGGTCGACGATGTGCTGGTCGTCTCGCTCTCGGCCCGCGTGCCGGACGTCGCGCTGCGCGCGATCGCACGCCCGCCCGTGACGCGTTTCCATCCGCTCGCGTGTTGCGACCAACGCGGCCGCTTTATGGGCATGGTGCCCGTCGAGCGACTTGTGGCGGTGCTCGCGGCAGCGCGCGGCGCGTAGCCGAGCGCGCTCACCCAGCGGCGCTACCCGACCTCGCGGATCTGCGCTCTCACCGCTTCGATCACCGTGTCGGGCACGTGCTCCATGCCGTGGTCGTCGTGGGCGTGGAGGGCGACCTGCGCAAGGATCGCGGCCTCGTTCTCGGCCTCGAAGCGGGCCTTGCAGTCCGGCACGACTGCCCCGCAGAAGAACTCCTTCATACCCATCTCCTCTCGCTGCGCGGCGCGCTCCCGTGACGCCGCGGCAGGTCGTGAACAGGCGATCCTACGGTCCCCGAGCCAATTGCGCGAGGGTCCGCTCCGGTAGATGCGACACACACGCGGGTACCAGGAGCGAAGTGGACCTGCCGCGATCGCTGCTTGGAGGAGAAGACATGGGGAATGCCCGCAGAACGTCCGCGCGATGGATCGTCGCGGTCGTCGCAGCACTCTTGACGCTTGCCGTCGGCGCGCTTCCGGCTGCCGCACACGGCCGGCACGGCGACGGACACGGCAAGCAGCACGCCCGCTCTGGTCACCACGGTCACGCGCCTGGCCACGGGCACCGCCAAGGCAAGCCGATCACGGTGATGACGCGCAACCTCTATCTCGGCGGCGACATCACGCGGCCGCTGGTGGCGATCGGTCTGCCGCCCGACCAGCAGGGTCCCGCGTTCGTCGCTGCCGAACTCGACGCTGCGGGCGATCGTTGACCAGACCAACTTCCCGCTGCGCTCCAAGCAGCTCGCGCGCGAGGTCGACCGGCGTGAGCCGGATGCGATCGGCCTGCAGGAGGTCGCGCTGTGGCGCCACGGGCCGCTCGACGGCAGTCCGGCCGAGACGGTCGACTACGACTTCCTCGCCACGTTGCTGTCCGACCTCGCCGCGCGGGGCGAGCACTACCACGTCGTCAACGTGCAGCAGGAGTCCGACGTCGCCGGACCCGCCGTCTTCGGCGGCTCGCTGCAGAACGTCCGCCTGACGATGCGTGACGTGTTGCTGGAGCGCGCCCACAACGGCGTGCACGTGGTCGCCAGCGGCGGCGCCAACTACGCCGCGCGCATCCCGCTCACGATCGCCGGCCAGACGCTGGAGTTCATCCGCGGCTACAACTGGGCCGACCTGCGCGCGGGCGGCCAGACGCTGCGTTCGTGAACACGCACCTCGAGTCGCAGCTCTCCGACGTCGCTTACGCACAGGCGGCCGAGCTGCTCGCCGGGCCGGCGGCGCCGAGCGGCAAGCCGACGATCGTCGTCTGCGACTGCAACTCCGACCCGCTCGACACGAGCGTCAAGCCGGGCGAGACGCATGCCCACCAGGACCCGTACCTGCTGATCACCGGCGCCGGTGGCTTCGCCGACGAGTGGCTGCGGTTCGCGCCCGCCGCGGCCGGCTTCACCTCGGGCCTCAGCGAGCTCGTCAACGACACGCCCGCGGAGGCCGCGGCCCGCTTCAACCACCGCATCGACATGGTCTTCGGCCGCCGCGCCGACGGCTCGCCGATGCCGGTGCAGCAGGGCTGGGTCGTCGGCAAGGACCCGAACGAGCGGACCCCGGCGACGCCGATCGGCCGCCTGTGGCCGTCCGACCATGCGGGAGTCGTGATCCGGCTGCGGCCGTAGCCGCTCGGCGGGGCGCCGGGAGCGTGCCCGGCGCCCCGCCGCACCGCGTTCCCTAGCATCGGATGACCGACCCGAGGGGAGGGATGCGTGGCCGCAGGACAAGCTGACGTACTGCCGCATCTGCGAGCCGCTGTGCGGGATGGTCGCGACGGTCGAGGACGGACCGCTGTCTGAAGCTGCGGCCGGACGCGGACCACCCGCTCTCGCAGGGCTTCGCGTGCCCGAAGGGGATCGCCTTCGAGCAGGTCCACAACGATCCCGACCGCGTCCTGCATCCGCTCAAGCGCCAGCCGGACGGCACGCTTCGAGCGCGTCAGCTGGGAGCGCGCGATGGCCGACATCGTCGCCCGGCTGCGCGCGGTCCACGACGCGCACGGCGCCGCAGGCGATCGGCTGGTACTTCGGCAACCCGGGCGCGTTCAGCGCCTCGCACACGATGTGGCTCGCCGCGTTCATGACGGCGCTCGGCTCCCGCACCTCTTCACCGCCGGCTCGCAGGACGTCAACAGCCGCTTCGTCGCCAGCCACCTGCTCTACGGCGCGCCGCTGGTCGGTGCCGATCCCCGACCTCGCGCGCACCGACCTGCTCGCTCGTGCTCGGCGCCAACCCGCTCGTCTCGCACGGCAGCGTGCTGACGTCGCCGCGCATCAAGGAGTAGCTGCACGGGATCGTCGCGCGCGGCGGGCGCGTGGTCGTCGTCGACCCGCGCCGCACCGAGACGGCGAGGGCGTTCGAGTGGCTGCCGGTCACGCCCGACGGCGACGCGTGGCTGCTGCTGTCGCTGCTGCACGTGCTGTTCGACGGAGGGGCTCGCGGACGAGCGCGCGCTCGCGGCGCAGGCGTCGGGCGGCGACTGCGCTGCGCGCGCTGGCGGAGCCGTTCGCGCCGGAGGCGGCGGCACGCGCACAGCGGCGTCCCGGCGCCGAGCGTGCGCAGAGCTGGCGCGGGCGCTCGCCGGCACGCAGCGCGCCGCGCTCTACGGCCGCACCGGCACGTGCCTCGGCCGCAGCGGCACGCTCGTCGAGCTTCCTCGTCGACGCGGTCAACGTCGTCGCCGGCAACCTCGACCGCGAGGGCGGCGCGATGCTCGGCACGCTCGGCGTCCCCGGCGAGCGGCTGGTCGGCGCAGCTCGCGCTGCAGGCTCGTGCCGATCGGCTACGACAACCGCCGCACGCGCCTCGGCGGCTTCCCCGAGGTGCTCGGCTCGCGAGCCGGCGAGCCTGATGGCGAAGGAGATCGCGACGCCCGGGCCCGGACCAGCTGCGCGCGCTGTTCGTCTCCGCCGGCAACCCGGTGCTGTCGGTCCCGAACGGCGACGAGCTGGAGGAGGCGCTGGAGCAGCTCGACCTGTGCGTCTCGCTCGACCTCTACGTCAACGAGACGAACGCGCACGCCGACTACGTGCTGCCGCGACGACGATGTACGAGCGCGCCGACTTCCCGCTGCCGTTCCAGACCTACTTCACGACGCCGTTCCGCCAGGCGACGGAGGCGGTCGTGCCGCCGGCCGGCGAGGCGCGCGAGGAGTGGGAGGTGATCGACGAGCTGATGCAGCGCGATGGCGCGCCGCTCGCTGCGCGCTCGGCGGCGCTCCAGCTCGCGCGGCGCGCGCTCGGCGCTGGTCGGCCGGCGGCTCGAGCCGCAGCTGCTGACTCGACCTCGTCGTGCGGCTCGCCGAGGGCGGCGACCGCCTCGGCCTGCGCCGCGGCGGGCTGACGCTGCGGCGCCTGCTCGAGGAGCATCCGCACGGCAAGGTGCTCGCGCCGCACCTGCGCGCCGGCGTGCTGCGCCGCGTCGTGCTGCACCGCGACCGCCGCGTCGCGCTCGACCATCCGGAGATCGGCGCCGAGGTCGCGCGACCTGCGCGAGCGCGAGCCGCGACGACGCGCGGCTTCCCGCTGCGGCTGATCGGCATGCGCGAGCTGCGCTCGGAGAACTCCTGGATGCACAACGCGCCGCTGCTGCTGCGCGGCGGGCGCCGACAGGCCGCGCGCATGCACCCCGACGACGCGGCCGCGATCGGCTTGGGCACGAGGGAGGACGCACGCGTGCGGCTCGACCTCGCCGCACGGCGCGATCGAGCTGCCGGTCGACCTCACGGAGGACCTCAAGCCGGGCGTCGTCGCCGTGCCGCACGGCTGGGGTCACAAGGGCACCGGCTCGTGGCGGCGCGCGAACGGCGCCGGCGGCGACGCGACGCAGGACGGCGAGGCGGAGGCCGTCGCGGGCGGCGTCAACGTGAACCTGCTGATGTCCTCGCACCCGGATGACCTGGAACGGCTCGCCGGGATGGCGTACTCAACGGCGTGCCGGTGCGGGCCGAGGCGATCGCGGCCGGGACCTGAGGCCTGCGGCGCAGCCCGCCGTGCACGAAGTCGGCGGGCGGTATTGTGAAATCCGAGTTCACGAATGCCTGAGACCGACTCCTCCGCAGCCACGCTCGCGCCTGCGCCGAAGAAGGCGACGCGGATCCAGTCGGCCGCCCGCGCCGTGAACCTGCTGACGCTCGTCGCCGCCGGCAAGACCAACGGCAGCGGCAAGGAGCTCGCCGAGGCAGCCGGCCTCGCGGTGCCGACGGCGCACCATCTGCTCGCGACGCTCGTCGCCGAGGGCTTTCTGACGCAGGACGAGCGCTCGCGCTACCTGCTCGGCCCCAAGATCGCCCTGCTCGCCGACGCGTTCCAGCGCGACCTGACGCCGCCGAGCTACCTGCTCGCGCCGCTGCAGCGGCTCGTCGCGACGACGCGCGAGACCGCGTATCTCGCGCGCTGGAGCCGCGGGGAGATCCACCTGCTGAGTGGCATCGAGGGCAGCCAGACGGTGCGCGTCACGGCGCCGGAGGGCCCGTATCGCGATGCGCATGCACGTGCGTCCGGCAAGCTGTTCCTTGCGCATGTGGACGACGAAGTGCGCGACGCGTACCTGCTGTCGCATCCGCTGCGCAAGCTGACCGAGCACACGATCACGAGCCGCCGCCGGCTGCTGGACGAGTTCACGGCGATCCGGGAACAGGGGTACGCGACCGAGGAGGAGGAGCTGCAGGTCGGCCTCTCCTGTGTCGCCACGCCTGTGCGCGAAGACGACGTGATCGTCGCCGTCTACTCGCTGGCGGTTCCGACGCAGCGCTTCCGCGCGCACCGCCGCGAGCTGGTCGACGCAGCCATGGACGCGGCGCTGTCGGCCGTCACGCGGCGGTAGCGCGCGGGCGAGCGGCGCCCGCCGCTGAATCCGCGATGACTGCTAGCGTCATCCCGAAATGAGTGACCAAATGATGAAATCGCTCGATGCCGAGCTGCGGGAGATCGTCGGCGACGGGCAGGTGCTGACGGACCCCGAGCTGATGGCCGGCTACGAGGCCGACATCACGGGGCGCTTCAGCGGCAGCGCGGCCGCGGTCGTGCGACCGGCGAACGCCGAGGAGGTCGCGGCGGTCCTGCGCGCCTGCGACGCACACGGCGTCCCGGTCGTGCCGCAGGGCGGCAACACGAGCCTCGCCGGCGGCAGCGTCCCGCGCGGCACGGGCGAGGTCGTGCTGAGCCTCGTGCGCCTGCGCGAGCTCGAGCCGGTCGACCGCGCCTCTGGGCAGGTCGTCGTCGGCGCCGGCGTCACGCTGGAGGAGCTCCAGCGCCACGCACGCGCTGCGGGCTTCGACGTCGGCATCGACCACGCAGCCCGCAGCGCGGCCACGATCGGCGGCATGGTCGCCACGAACGCGGGCGGCGGCCTGGCGATGCGCTACGGCACGATGCGCGCGCAGGTCGCGGGGCTCGAGGCGGTGCTCTCGGACGGCAGCGTCGTCGGTCGCATCGCCGGCCTGCTGAAGGACAACGCGGGCTACGACCTGCCGGCGCTGATCGTCGGCAGCGAGGGCACGCTCGCCGTCATCACGCGCATCAACGTGCGGCTCGTACCGGCGCACCGCCACCGCGTCGTCGCGCTCTTCGGCCTGGACGGAATGGAGTCCGCGCTCGCGCTCACGCTGCGCCTGCGCGACGCCGTCAGCTCGCTCGTGGCGGCGGACTTCTTCGAGGCCGGCGGCCTCGCCCGCGTGCTCGCCCACCGCAAGCTCGCCGCGCCGTTCCCGCACGCGCACCCCGTCTACCTGATCGCCGAGTGCGCCGCCGACCACGACCCGACCGAGGAGCTCGCCGCCGCCGTCGAGGAGGTCGAAGCCGTCGAGGACGTCGCCTTCGCCGACGACACCACCGGCCGCGCCGCCCTGTGGGCCTACCGCGAGCTGCAGAACGAGGCGATGGCCGCCGGCGGCGTCCCGCACAAGCTCGACGTCAGCGTCCGGATCGCCGACGTGCCCCGCTTTACGACGGCAGTCCGCGAGCGCATCGGCGCCCTCGACCCGGCCGCCGAGACCGTCCTCTACGGCCACCTCGCCGACGGCAACGTGCACGTCAACGTGCTCGGCCCGGCCCCCGACGACGAGCGCGTCGACACCGCCGTGCTCGAGCTCGTCGGCACCTTCGGCGGCTCGATCAGCGCCGAGCACGGCGTCGGCATCGCCAAGAGCAGCTACCTGCACCTCTGCCGCGGCACCGACGAGATCGCAGCCATGCGCCGCGTCAAGGCCGCACTCGACCCGCACGCGACGCTGAACCCGGGGCGGGTGCTGGTGGACTGAGCGACTGGGGGGCCGGGACTCGAACCCGGATAGCCGGCTCCAAAGGCCGGAGTCTTGCCATTAGACGACCCCCCAAGGGTGTGAGCCGCGGAACGATTCTAGGGGGCGAGGACAACCCGCCCGGCGCCTCCGCGTGCGCGCGGCTACGATGCGGGCGTGACCGCACCGGTCGTCGTCATCCTCGCGGCGGGTCAGGGGACGCGCATGCGCTCCGCGACGCCGAAGGTCCTCCACCCGCTGTGCGGTCGTCCGCTGCTCGCCTGGCCGATCGCCGCTGCGCGCGAGGCGGGGGCCTCAAAGGTCGTCGTCGTCGGCGGTCCCGACCGGGCGCTGGAGCCGTTCCTGCCCGAAGGCGTCGCGCTCGCCGTCCAGCCGGTCTCGGACGGCACCGCCGGCGCCGTGCGCGCCGCTGCCGACCAGATCGACCCGGGCGCCCGGTCGTGATCCTCAGCGGCGACGTGCCGCTGCTTCACCGCCGAGGCGCTCGCGAGGCTCGTCGCCACGCACGAGGCGCAGTCGGCCGCCGCCACGATGCTCACGATGATCCTCGACGACGCCGACCGGCTATGGCCGCGTCGTGCGCGACGCCGATGGCCTCGTGCAGCGCGTCGTGGAGACGAAGAAGCCGGGCGACGCGACCGCCGAGGAGCTGGAGATCCGCGAGGTCAACGCCGGCATCTACGCCTTCGCCGGCGCCGAGCTGCTCGACGCGCTCGCACAGGTGAAGAACGACAACGCGCAGGGCGAGTACTACCTCCCCGACGTGCTCCCGCTGCTGCGCGAGCAGGGCCGCGTCGTCGCCGCCCACGTGCTGGACGAACCCGACCTCGCGCTCGGCATCAACGACCGCGGCGACCTCGCCGCCGTCCGCGCGATCGCCCAGCGGCGCATCCACGACCGCCACCTCGCCGCCGGCGTCACGATCGTCGACCCCGGCTCGACCGACGATCGACGTGGACGTCGAGATCGGCCAGGACACGACGATCGCGCCCTTCAGCTCCCTGCACGGCGCGACCACGCATCGGCCCCGACTGCCAGGTCGGCCCGCTCACCACGCTGATCGACATGACGCTCGGCGCGCGACGTCACGCATCCCGCACTCCTACGCCACGAGCTGCGAGATCCGCGACGGCGCGAGCGTCGGCCCGTTCGCCTACCTGCGCCCCGGCACGCTGCTGCGCGAGGGCTCGAAGGTCGGCACGTTCGTCGAGGTCAAGAACTCCGACGTCGGCGCCGGCTCGAAGATTCCGCACCTCTCCTACATCGGCGACGCCGACATCGGCGAGGGCAGCAACCTCGGCGCGGCTACGATCACCGCCAACTACGACGGCGCGCAAAAGCACCGCACGACGATCGGCGACCGCGTCCACGTCAGCGTCGACACCGCATTCGTCGCGCCCGTCACGCTCGGCGACGACTCCTGGACGGCCGCCGGCTCGGTCATCACGCAGGACGTTCCGGCCGGCGCGCTCGGCGTCGCGCGCGAGCGCCAGCGCAACATCGAGGGCTACGACGACGCGCACGAAGGAGCGCGCCGAGTCATGAGCGCGGTGTCGTCACCTCCGCGTCGTAGACTCGCAAGCGAGATGAGCGCAGCCGTGCCGCAGGAGCGTCCCCACACCAAGCTCGACATCGGCTACGACAAGCAGCTCATGCTGTTCAGCGGCCGCGCGCACGAGCAGCTCGGCTGCCGACATCGCCGGCAAGCTCGGGATCGAGCTCGGCGGCGTCACGCTCAAGACGTTCTCCAACGGCGAGGTCTACTGCCGCTACGAGGAGTCGATCCGCGGCGCCGACGTCTTCATCGTGCAGCCGATCTGCGGCAACCCGCAGCTCGGCCTCACCGCCAACGACGCGCTGATGGAGCTGCTGGAGATGGTCGACGCCGCCGTCGGCGGCTCCGCGCACCGCGTGATCGCCGTCTGTCCCTGGTACGGCTACTCGCGCCAGGACAAGAAGTCCGCCCCGCGCGAGCCGATCAGCGCCCGCCTCGTCGCGCGCATGCTGGAGACCGCCGGCATCGACCGCATCCTCACGATGGACCTCCACTCCGGCCAGATCCAGGGCTTCTTCCAGAAGCCGTGCGACCACATGACGGCGATGTGGATGCTCACCAAGTACTTCGCCGACCAGGGCCTCGAGGACCTCGTCGTCGTCTCGCCGGATGCCGGCCGCGTGAAGCTGAACAAGAAGTTCGCCGCCACGATCGGCGCCGAGCTGGCGATCCTCAACAAGGAGCGCCCCGCCCAGCAGGTCGCCGAGATCGGCTACGTGATCGGTGACGTGAAGGGCAAGACCGCCGTCATCGTCGACGACATCATCGACACCGCCGGCACGTTGAAGGCCGCCGCGCAGACGGTCCGCGACGCCGGCGCCACGCGCGTCCTCGCCGCCGCGACGCACGCCGTCTTCTCCGGCAACGCCTGGGAGAACCTCGCCGCCGCCGCCTTCGACGAGATCGTCGTCACCGACACGATCCCGCTGCGCGAGGGCGCGCCCGAGAACATCACGGTGCTGCCATGCGCCGAGCTGCTCACCAGCTCGATCCGCCAGATCTTCACGGACGGCTCCGTGAGCGAGGTCTTCCGCGGCGAGAATCAGCTGTTCTGAGCTCGGGTGGGTGGGATCGAGTCTGCCGCCCACCTGATGGACCTGCTCGGCCTCTCCGAGGACGAGCTCTGCACGACGCTCGCGGTCGACCCGCTCACGCTGCTCTCCGGCCAGCTCGACCACCGCGGCGAGCTGCCGATTCTGCTCGACCTGCTCGCCGAGGCCGAGGAGCGCGCCGGCGCCGCCGTGCTGCGCCGCTGGGTGCGCGCCACTGGCCCGGCCGGGCGACCGCTCGACGCGCTCCTGCAACGAGACTTTCCCGCCTTCGAGGACGCGCTCGCGACGCTTGCCGAACGCGGCTTCGTGCTGCGCGGCGGCGGCTGAGCCGCTGCTTCAGTCGGCGGCGATCAGGCGCGCGCCGAGCTCGCGGGCGAGGCCCTCGGCGCCCTGGCGCATGACGATGTCGTGGTTCCAGACGAACGCCGGTCGCGCCAGCGGCCCGAACGCGTTCATCCACGCTTTCGTTGTGCGCACGCGCCAGTCGTAGACGACCGTCGTCCCGTCGCCGTTCTGCTCGGAGAGCATCCAGATGCCGGTCCCCTCGAGCTCGCCGCTCGCCTGCCCCTCGATCACATAGGGCTGCTCGACGCGCAAGACGCGCAGGTCGAAGCTCAGCGAGTAGGGCAGCACACTGCGCCACGTGAAGCGGCTCGCGTCGCCGACGCCGTTCTCGTTGCCGGTCGCGAGCATCTCGACGCGCTTGACGCCCTTCCACCACGCCGGGTAGCGCTCCGAGTCCCGCAGGACCTCGAAGACCGCGTCGATCGGCGCGTCGAGCTGCCAGGTCGTGAGGAACTCGTAGCGCGCCATCAGGCCCGCTCGTCAGGGGAGGCTGCGTTCATCCGCCGGTACAGCGCGATGATCGCGACCGCCAGTGTCGCCAGCCCGCCGACCCACAGCCAGGTGGCGGGCTCCGAGCTGTCGAAGTCGTCGGATGCGCGGACGGTACCGGCGATCAGCAGCGCCACCGCCACCAGCACCGTCTGCAGCAGCAGCCGCCACGAGCTCCAACGCGGGTCGCGCGACAGCAGCAGCGCTCCGCAGCCGACCTGGATCGTGAAGCACGCCAGCACGCGCGCGGTCAGCGGCGTGAGGTCCCACGCCCAGACGTCGGACATCGTGCTCGGCGAGACGTAGAACACCGCGCCCGCGCCGATCGCACCGACCGCGATCGTCAGCGCGACGTTGCGCACGGCCTGCCCGACGACCGGGTCGCCCGGCTCCGGTGTGCGCGGGTCGCGTCGCTGGTTGAGCGACCACAGCCACCCGACCGCGAACGGCGAGACGATGTACACCCCGACCCACCCGAAGAAGACGGCGGCGCCGACGAACGGCGCATGCCCGTGGTTGAACTTCTCCCAGTGGATCAACGTCGCGATCAGCATCAGCAACGCGAAGACCGCCGCCGACAGCACGCCCGCCGATGCCGGGTGCCAGCGCTCGGAGCGGAACACGCGCCAGAAGAAGTAAGCGCCCGCGCCGTAGCCCGAGCCCATGAAGATCGGCGTCATGTCGGGCTTGAACGCCCATGCCCACAGGTCCTCCGTCCGGCTCGGCAGCCCCCACAGGATCACGAGCGCCGGGATCAGGATCACGAAGACGACCAGGCTCGCCCAGCGGGTCGCGGGAAGGACGCGGTCGTCCTGCTCGATCGAGCTCGCGGTCGCGGACATCGGGCCTCCTGGTCTCCTGGCGATGCGGAGCGCCTCGCGTTGCGCGCGAGCCTACTGCGTCATACCGACAGCCCGTGAGACCTGCGCCTATGCGTCGTCCGGCTTGTGCTCGCCCGGCCAGATGCCGAAGAGGTGGGCGAATCCCTTCGCTCCGGCACGGTCGACGACAGCCTTCGTCACCGAGAACGTCGCGCCTTGCAGGACCGCTGCCCCCAGCACGCGCGGCCAGCTCGCCTGCTCGGTCGTCGGCTTCGGTGGCTGCTCGTCGTCGATCGCGCCCCAGACGGCCGAGAACAGCCGACGGGCGACCATGCCGCCGGCGATCCCGGCGAGCAGGCCGAACGGCTTGTACAGAAGCTTCATCACGACGGAGCCTACCCGGCACGACGCCGGCGTCATCCGGGATCGGCGATCATCCCGCCGCGATGCGCCGCCCGCTCCGGATCCTCCTGCTCGCGCTCGGGCTGCTCACATTCCTGGCGATCAGCCTCGGCCTCGCGCGCATCCTCAGCGCGAACTCCACCGAGCGGGCACGGATCGTCGCGTTGCTCGAGGCGCAGGCGCGCGGGGACGCCGACGTGATGGTCGCCCGCATCGTTGGCTGTGCCAGCGATCCCACGTGCCGCACCACCGCCGAGGCGAACGCGACTCGCCTGCAGACGCCCGGCAAGGTCCAGATCGCCCGGCTCGACCCGTCCACGAGCTTCTCGTTCGGCGGCACTAGCGGCATGGCGCGCGTCGTCTGGAAGACGCCTCAGCGGACGACGGTCGTGCAGTGCGTCGAGGTCCAACGCACCGGCGATGTGCTCGGCGGACTGGACGTCGAGCTGCGCTCTCTGAGCCGCCCGATCGGGCGCACGGCGAGCTGTCCGTCAGCGTCCTGACGCCCGCGCCGTCGCGAGCCTGCCGTACGCTGCCGGGAGTCGATGCGCCGTCCCCTGTTGTCTCGTCTGCTCTCGCTCGTGCTCGTGCTCGCCCTCTGCGGCGGCTCGTCTGCGCTGGCCGCGCCGAAGCGCGAGGGCGGTGGCGCCACCACCGGGACGCCTGCGCCAACCACCCTCGTCACCGTCCCGAAGGGCGCCCCGCCGTCGTTCGAGGGCCAGGACGGCCGCCGCACGATCGACGGGCCGTGGCTGCTGCGGCTCGATCCCGGCGACACCGGCCTCGCCGAGCGCCTCTTCGCGCAGACGACGATCGACGGCTGGTCCGCCACCACGGTCCCGAACGCCTGGAACGCGCGCGACGACAGCACCGCCAGCTTCACCGGCTCCGTCGCCTGGTATCGCAAGGACTTTCGTCTGCCCAGCCGTGCGCGCACGCTGAGCTGGATCGCCCGCTTCGAGTCCGTCAACTTCCGCGCGACGGTCTGGCTCAACGGCCGCAAGCTCGGTGACCACGTCGGTGGCTACCTGCCGTTCGAGTTCGACCTTTCAAACGTCAACCGCGGCGGCGTCAACCGGCTCGTCGCGCGCGTCGACAACCGCCGCCCGGTCAACGACCTGATCGGTGCCGCGGGCGAGCTGCCGATCCCGCCGGGCGGCTGGTGGAACTACGGCGGGCTGCTGCGCGAGGTCGTCTTGCGTCCGGTCGATCGCGTCGACATCGGCACCGTGCAGGTCGAGCCGTCGCTGCCCTGCGTGCGTTGCTCGGCGACGGTCACGGTCCGCGCCGGCGTGCGCAACCTCTCGCACACGAGCCAGCAGATCCATCTCACCGGCCGCTTCGGCACGCTGCCGATCGACTTCGGCATGCTGACGATCGCACCGCGTGCGACCGCGACGTTCACGCGGGCGCTGCTCGTGCCCAAGCCGAAGCTGTGGTCGCCCGCACATCCGAACCTCTACGCCGTCCGTCTCACAGCCGCGGTCATGCGGAAGGGCAAGGCGCCCACGCCTGTCGCCGGCTACGGCCTGCGCACCGGCATCCGCTCGCTGACCGTCACGAAGAGCGGCCAGCTCGTGCTCAACGGCGACGTCGTGCACTTTCGCGGCGTCGCGATGCACGAGGACACCGCGACCGCCGGCGCTGCGATGGACGCCGCCACGCGCGCCCGCGTCATGGCGCTCGTGCAGGACTCGGGTTCCACGCTCCTGCGCGCGCACTACCCGCTGCACCCCGCGATGCAGGAGCTCGCCGACCGCGAGGGCGTGCTGATCTGGTCGGAGATCCCGGTCACCTACCAGCTGCCCGAGGCGGACCTCGGCCGCGCCGCGTTCCGCACGCTGGCGATGCAGCAGCTGCGCGACGACATCATCGCCAACCGCAACCACCCGTCGGTGACGGTCTGGTCGGTCGGCAACGAGATGGCGAGCGTTGCTGGGCGGAACCAGGCCGCCTACCTGCGTCAGGCCGCCGCGCTCGTGCGCCAGCTCGACCCCACGCGCCCCGTCGGGCTCGCTTTTGCCGGCCACCCCGAGACGCCGTGCCAGGCAGCCTACGAGCCGATCGACGTGCTCGGCATGAACGACTACTTCGGCTGGTACACCGGCTTCGGTGGCAACATCGCCGACCGCGACGAGTTGTCCGCCTTCCTTGACGCGCTGCGCAAGTGCTATCCGTCGAAGGCGGTGGCCGTCACCGAGTTCGGCGCCGAGGCGAACCGCGACGGCTCCTCGGAGGAGAAGGGCACGTACTCCTTCCAGGAGGACTTCATCCGCTACCACCTGGGCGTCTTCGCCTCCAAGCCGTGGCTGACGGGCAGCGTCTACTGGGCGCTGCAGGAGTTCCGTGTGCGTCCCTTCTGGGGTGGCGGCAACCCATGGGGCACACCGCCGTTCCACACGAAGGGCGTCGTGCGGCTCGACTTCACGCAGAAGCCCGGCTACGCGGCGCTGCGCGACGCCCAGCGCAAGGTGCGTCAGTACGTGCGGCCGGCGCCGCCGCGGTAGTCGGCGGTGGGCACGTGACGCGGCGCCGCCGGCGCGTGCACCGGGCGCCGCTCGAAGCCCGGCAGCAGCTCCGCCAGTCGCCGCCCGTCGCGCAGGCGCACCCGTGCCGGCATGGCGTCCGGGAGCGGGACGCCGCCCGGACGCGGGCCCTGCGGCGCTGACGGATCCAGGCGGTCGTTGCCGCCGCCCCCGCCGTCGTCCTCTTCGCCGGGCGGCGCGATGGCGCGCACCGATTCGTCCTGCAACAGCGGCAGCAGCAGCAACGCCGCGAAGCCGAAGCCCAGCAGGTGGAGTCCACCAAAGAGCGCGATGAGCAGCGTCTCCTCTGCCATGCGTTGAGCGTAGCGCCGGTGGGAAGCCGTTCCAAGGAGGGTCGCGCGGTGAAAACCGCGCGGCTTCGCTAAGCTCTCTCGCCGCTATGGCTGCTGCCGACACAACCACCCTCACCGTCGCTTCTCGCCCCGTCGAGGGCTCGCGCTCCACGCGCCGTTTGCGGCGCACCGGGCTCGTTCCCGGCGTGGTCTACGGCGGCGGCGCCGACCCGCTTCCCTTCCAGGTCGAGGCCCGCGAGCTGCGCCAGGCGCTCGCTCACGGCGGCGCGGTCATCACGCTCACGCTCGACGGCGAAGAGACGCCGGTCGTGCTCAAGGACCACCAGCGGCACCCGGTCACGGGTCTCACGATGCACATCGACTTGCTGCGCGTCGACCTCAAGCAGAAGATCAACGCAGTCGTCGTGCTCGAGCTGACTGGCGTCGAGGACGCGCCCGGCGTGAAGGCTGGCGGCGTGCTGGAGCAGGTCACGCGCGAGCTCAACATCGACGCGCTGCCGACGTCGATCCCGGACACGATCGTGCACGACGTCTCCGCCGCCGAGATCGGCGACACGATCGCCCTCTCGGCGATCACGGTCCCGGAGGGCGTCGAGCTGCTCGACGACCTCGAGACGATCGTCGTCACCGTCACGCCGCCGCGTCTCTCGGTCGAGCCGACCGACGAGATCGAGACCGAGACCGAGGTCGTCGGCGAGGGCGGCGACGCCGAAGCGTCCGCCGACGAGGAGTCCGGCGGCGAGTAGCCGCCCGCGCCATGCGCCTTCGCGGCGGCGGCGCTCCTGTCGATTGGCTGATCGTCGGACTCGGGAACCCCGGGTCCGAGTACGCCAGCACGCGCCACAACGTTGGCTTCGAGGTCGCGAACCTGCTCGCGGCACGTTGGGGCCTCTCGCGCTTGAAGCAGAAATACGGCGGCCTCTTCACAGACGGCAGGATCGCAAGCCGATCCCACCCGCCCAGGTCCGCGGGTCGGCGTGCTGCTGCCCCAGACCTACATGAACGAGTCGGGCCGCTCCGTCAACCCGGCCCGCGGCGCGCTCAAGGTCGAGCTCGACCACGTGCTCGTGATCCACGACGAGATCGACCTCCCGTTCGGCGAGATCCGCGCCCGTCTCGGCGGCGGCCTCGCCGGTCACAACGGCCTCAAGTCGCTCAAGCGCGAGCTGGGCAGCCCCGACTTCGGCCGGATCCGCGTCGGCGTCGACCGCCCCCCGAGCACCGATCCCGACCGCGTCGCCGCGTACGTCCTCGGCCGCTTCCGCGAGCCCACCGAAGACGTCCGCCTTCTCGTCGAGAACGCCGCCGACGCCGCCGAGGCCGTCGTGCTCGGCGAGCGGCCGCTGTAGCTCCATCGCCTGCGGGTCGGGCGTGGTTGGCGGGCGGGTCCTGTCGTCGGGATCGTGTCACCGGCGGCAAGCGCCGTGTGACAGCGATCCCCACGCCACCCGCCCGATCGGCGTCTCGCCGGCGGCGACTGTCCTGCCTGGTGGTCGCAGGACGACCACAGAACAGGACGGTCGAACGAAATCGCTCCGAAGGACCGCCACGACCGCTCGGGCCCACCCCCTCGCGGCTGCTGTTAAACGCCTGTCAGCCGCGCAGGCCGACGGGTCGCCTCCCCGCATCCGCGCACCGCACCAGAGCGAAGCCCGGCCGCCGCGTAGACTCAGAACCAGCACCGGCCGCGCTGCCTGCGCGGCCGTTCTGCGTGCCCTCAGCGATGCTCTCAGCCCTTCTCGCCTACGCCGCAGACGACCCTGCGACGATCGCGCTTGCGCGGGACGGCGGGCGCGCGTTCGTGTCGCTCTCGCTGCGGCCGTACGTCGTCGCGGCGCTGGCGCAGCAGGACCCGGAGCGTCCGCTGCTCGTCGTCGCCGGCGACGACCGGCATGCGCGCGACCTGGCCGCCGACCTGCGCACGTGGCTGGCGCCGCGGCACGGTGCGCTTCTACCCTCGCGCGGCGTTGCGCTACGAGTCGCACCTGGCGCCGCCGCCGCATCTCGTCGGCCTGCGCGTCGCCGCGCTCGACGCGCTGCTCGGCGACGGGGAACACGAGGCGGTGCGCCGGTCGTCGTCGTCAGCGCCGTCGCGCTGTCGGAGAAGGTGCCGGACCCGGCGCTGCGTCCGCACGGCTTCACGCTCAAGGTCGGCGAGCTGCTCGACCTCGACGAGACGGCGGACGATCTCGTCGCAGCCGGCTACGAGCGCGTCGACCAGGTCGAGGACCGCGGGCAGTTCGCGATCCGCGGCGGCCTGCTCGACCTCTACCCGGCGACCGAGGACCGCGCCGTGCGCGTCGACCTCTTCGGCGACGAGATCGAGTCGCTGCGCTGGTTCTCGACGTTCACGCAGCGCTCGCTCGGCGATGCGAACGTGGTCGAGGTCGCGCCCGCCGCCGAGCTGGCGCAGCGAGCATCGCGAGCTGGCCGAGATCGCCGCGCTGGAGGATGCCGCCCAGCGTCCCGACATCGCCGAGCTGCTGCCCGTCAAGGACTTCCACGCGATGCTCGACCTGGTGCCCGGACGCGGGCGTGCTCGTCGCTGCCGAGGAGGAGATCGCGCCCGCGCTCGGCGACCACTGGCAGGACGTCTGCGCGGCGTTCCACGACGCCGACGCGCATCATCTCTACGTCGCGCCCAGCGACGATCGAGGCCGCCCTCGCCGAGCGCGCGAAGATCCACCTCTCCGTCGATCGACCAGGACCAGCCGCATCAGTTCCGCGCGCAGGCGGCCGACGTCGCCGCGCGTCGGTGTAAGGACGCCGAGCCAGAGCTGGAGAAGCTCGTGCGCTCCGGCTATCGCACCGTCGTCGCGTTCGCCCGCAAGGGCGAGGGCGAGCGCGCCGCCTACAACCTCGGCCGCCTGAAGGTGCGCTGGGTCGACGGCGACCGCGCCGAGCGGCGCCGATCTCGCGTTCGCCGAGGCGCGCCTGCGCGACGGCTTCATCGCGCCGGGCTTCCAGCTCGCGGTGATCCCCGAGCACCGCCTCTTCCACCGCCGCCCGGCGACGCGCTGCGGCGATCCGCCGCCGGCCGCCGACGCGGCGCGCTGCGCTCGTTCACCGACCTGCGCACTGGCGACATCGTCGTCCACGAGGACCACGGCCTCGCGCGCTTCGCCGGCTTCGACACGAAGACCGTCGCGGGCGTCACGCGCGACTACCTGGAGCTGGAGTACGACGGCAGCGACAAGGTCTTCATGCCGGTCGACCAGCTCGCGAAGATCTCGCGCTACGTCGGCGCCGGCGGCGCGCACCCGCCGCTCTCCAAGCTCGGCGGCAAGCGCTGGGAGACGACTCAAGGCGCGCGCCCGCCGCGCCGCGCAGGAGATGGCGGGCGAGCTGCTCAACCTCTACGCCGAGCGCAAGCGCCGCGCCGGGCCATGCCTTCGCGCCCGACTCCGACTGGCTGCGCGAGTTCGAGGACGCCTTTCCCTACCGCGAGACGCCCGACCAGCGCGAGGCGATCGAGCAGGTCAAGCTCGACATGGAGGCGCCGCGGCCGATGGACCGGCTGATCTGCGGCGACGTCGGCTACGGCAAGACCGAGGTCGCGCTGCGCGCCGCCTTCAAGGCCGCCAACGACGGCAAGCAGGTGATGGTGCTCGTGCCGACGACGATCCTCGCCCAGCAGCACTACGGCACGTTCTCCGAGCGGCTCAAGGACTACCCGTTCACGATCGAGCACGTCTCGCGCTTCCGCCCGGCGGCCGAGCAGAAGATCGCGATCGACGAGTTCGGCGAGGGCGAGGTCGACATCCTCGTCGGCACCCACCGCCTGCTGTCGCGCGACGTGCGCCCGAAGGACCTCGGCCTGCTGATCGTCGACGAGGAGCAGCGCTTCGGCGTCAAGCAGAAGGAGCTGCTGCGCCAGCTCAAGCTGCGCGTCGACGTGATCGCGATGAGCGCCACGCCGATCCCGCGCACGCTGCAGATGTCGATCGCCGGCATCCGCGACATCTCCGTGATCGAGACGCCGCCGGAGGGCCGGCGGCCGGTCAAGACGTACGTCGGCGAGTACGACGAGCAGCTCGTCAAGCAGGCGATCGAGCGCGAGCTGGCGCGCGGCGGGCAGGCGTTCTTCCTGCACAACCGCGTCGAGACGATCGACGAGACGGCCGAGCGGCTGCGCGCGCTGTGCCCGCAGGCGCGCTTCGAGGTCGCGCACGGCCAGCTCGACGAGACAGCAGCTCGAGGAGCGGATGCTGCGGTTCCTGCGCGGCGACGCCGACGTGCTCGTCGCCACCAGCATCATCGAGTCGGGGATCGACATCCCGCAGGCGAACACGCTGATCGTCGAGCGCGCCGACATGTTCGGCCTCGCTCAGCTCTACCAGATCCGCGGGCGGGTCGGCCGCAGCCGCGAGCGTGCCTACGCGTACCTGCTGTATCCCTCCGCCGCCGCGCTGACGCCCGATGCGGCGCAGCGCCTCTCGGCGCTGTCGGACTACACCGAGCTCGGCGCCGGCTTCAAGGTCGCGATGCGCGACCTCGAGATCCGCGGCGCCGGGAACCTGCTCGGCGACGAGCAGTCCGGTCACGTCGCAGCGCTCGGCTTCGAGCTGTACATGCAGATGCTCGACGAGGCGGTGCAGGAGCTCGGCGGCGAGGAGGAGGGCGAGGAGCTGCGGAGCCGGTGCGCCTCGACGTCAACGTCGACGCCTACGTCCCGGCCGACTACGTCCCGTACGAGCAGGCGAAGATCGACGTCCACCGCCGCATCGCCGGCGCGCGCGAGGTCGTCCGAGCTCGCCGAGCTGCGCGCCGAGCTGGAGGACCGCTTCGGTCCGCCGCCCGAGCCGTTGGAGAACCTGCTGCTGCTGCAGCAGGCGCGCATCAAGCTCGGCGAGGCCGGTGCCGCGACGGTCAGCTTCAAGGCTGGGCGTCTCGCCGTCACGCCGATCGAGCTCGACTCGCGCCGCGCCAAGCGGCTGCGCGAGGAGATCCCCGAGGCGCTCTACGAGTCGGGCAAGTCGCAGCTCTCGATGCGCGTCCCCGACGATCCGGCCGCGCGCTTCCCGGCGGTGATCCGTGCCGCCGACGTGCTGCTCGCGGTGACGTCGCGAGGCTGTCTGAAACGCGAAAATCGGCAAGTGGCTAAAGGTTGACTAACGATTCGCGCAACTGCCGCACTGCGGTGCGAGGACTTATGTACGATGCCCTCGCTCGTGACCAAGACTCGCTTCGCATCCTCGCACTGGCGCTCTGCGCCTTTTTTGTGCTCGCGCTCTCGCTCGCTGCCTGCGGCGGCAGCGACAGCAACGCGATCCCCGGGCAACGCCGTGGCGCGTCGTCGACGGCGACGGCGATCACGAAGGCCGACTACGAGCGCTGGGCGACGATCACCGCGAAGGGCGCCGCCGCGCGGGCGGCACCGCCGTCGTGCCCGGACCCGCCGAACTTCACGCGAAGTGCGTCGCCGCGCTCGCAGCAAGGTCAAGCCGGCCAGAGGGCCAGCCGAAGCCGTCCGACGCGACGCTGCAAGGCGCAGTGCAGACGCAGAACGAGCAGCTCGTCCAGCAGACGATGCGACGCTGATCCAGACCGTCTGGATAGAACGAAGAGGCCAAGGAGCAGGGCGTCACCGTCTCCGACGCCGACGTCGACAAGCAGCTCAGACCACGACGAAGAGACAGTCGTTCCCGACCGACGAGGCGTACGCAGAGTTCCTCAAGCAGTCCGGGATGACGCCAGGAGGACGTGCTCTTCCGACTGCGCGTACAGCTGCTCGCGCAGAAGCTCACGACGAAGATCCAGAAGAGCGCCGCGCCGTCACCGACGCCGACGTCGCGGCGTACTACAACGAGAACAAGGCGCAGTTCGCCCTGCCCGAGCGCCGCGACCTCGAGATCGATCCTGACGAAGACCGAGGCGCAGGCCAACGAGGCCAAGGCCGCGGTCGACGGCGGCATGAAGTGGGCGTGCCGCGGCGAAGAAGTTCTCGACCGACGCGGCCTCGAAGGCGACCGGCGGCGTGCTGCGCGGCGTCGCCAAGGGCCAGCAGGACAGAGCGCTCGACAAGGCGGCGTTCGCGGCCGACAAGGGCGTCCTCGTCGGCCCGTCAAGGGCCAGTTCGGCTGGTACATCGTGCGCGTCACGGCGATCACGCCGCCGACGCAGACGCCGCTCGCCGAGGCGAAGGCGCAGATCAAGCCGCTGCTCACCCAGCAGGGTCAGCAGCAGAAGATGCAGACGCTTCGCGCAGCGACTTCCAGAAGCGCTGGCAGGAGACGACGAAGTGCCGCACCGGCTACGTCGTCGACGCTCTGCTCCAACGCGCCGAAGCCCGAAGACGACGTCCTGCCGGCGGAACCGTCGCGACGCCCTCCCCGGGCGGCAGCAGAACCGCCGACGACGCGGCGCGCCACGTCCACGGGCACGACTCGCCCGGACGCTGCTGGGTAACCTGCCGCGCGTGGGCGCGAGCCGGCCGGAGATCCAAGAGGCGCTCGCTGCGCCTCGACGAGCTGACGCGCCGCCTGCGGCGCGACTGTCCATGGGACCGCGAGCAGGACGAGCGCACGATCGTGCCGCACACGCTCGAGGAGGCCTACGAGCTGGCCGACGCGGCGCACCGCCGCGACGACGCGAAGCTGGTCGACGAGCTCGGCGACGTGCTCTTCCAGGTCCACTTCCTCGCGCTGCTGCTCGAGGAGCGCGGCGCCGGGCGACCTCGCCGCCGTGGCGGAGCACTGCCGCCAGAAGCTGATTCGCCGCCACCCGCACGTCTTCGGCGGATGCGAGGTCGAGGATCCGCCGGCGCACGTGCTGCGCAACTGGGACCAGATCAAGCAGGGCGAGGAGGGCCGCGAGCAAGGCATCTTCGCCGAGGTGCCCGAGAACCTGCCCGTCGCTGCTGCACGCCCGCAAGGTCCAGCGGCGCGCTGCCTCGAGCGGCTTCGACTTCCCAGGGGTGGAGGGGCCGCTGCAGTCGGTCCGCGACGAGCTGGAGGAGCTGGAGGCGTGCGCGACGGCGACGCCGCAGCCGACGAGCGCTTCCACGAGCTCGGCGACGTGCTGTTCGCCGCCGTCAACGTCGCACGCAAGCTGAAGGTCGACCCCGAGCTCGCGCTGCGCGCCGCGAGCGAGCGCTTCCGCGGCCGCGTCGAAGCCGCCGAGCGTCTTGCCGCACGCGAGCAGCGCGCCTGGGACGATCTCGGGCCCGACGAGCAGCTCGCCTACTATGCGCGCGCCCGCCTGCACGGCGCCTGACCGCATTCCCCGACCAGGAGACCGCACACCGCATGAGCCAGATCGAGCACGTCCACGCACGCCAGATCCTCGACAGCCGGGGCAACCCGACCGTCGAGGTCGAGCTGAGCCTGCGCTCCGGCGCGTGGGGACGCGCGGCCGTGCCGTCCGGTGCCTCGACCGGGCGAGTACGAGGCGACGGAGCTGCGCGACGGCGGCGAGGCGTTGCTCGGCAAGGGCGTCTCGAAGGCGGTCGCGCAACGTCAACGGCGAGATCGCGACGGCAGTGCGCGGGCGCGACGCGACCAACCAGGCCGGCATCGACCGCCTGCTGATCGAGCTCGACGGCACCGCCAGCAAGTCGCGCCTGGGCGCGAACGCGACCTCGCCGTCTCGCTGGCCGCCGCGCAGGCCTCGGCGGCGGAGGAGCGCCAGCCGCTGTGGCGCTACCTCGGCGGCGACGCGGCGCACATCCTGCCGGTGCCGATGATGAACGTGCTCAACGGCGGCGCGCACGCCGACAACAAGGTCGACTTCCAGGAGTTCATGATCGTGCCGTGGGGCGCGAAGAGCTTCTCGGAGTGCCTGCGGATGGGCGTCGAGGTCTTCCACCACCTCAAGAAGACGCTCCACGACCGCGGGCTCGGCACCGCCGGCGGCGACGAGGGCGGCTTCGCGCCGGACCTCTCCTCCAACGAGGAGGCGCTGAAGGTGCTCGTGCAGGGCATCGAGGCGGCCGGCTACACGCCCGGCGAGCAGGTCGCGATCGCGCTCGACCCGGCGACAAGCGAGATCTACAAGGACGGCCGCTACGTGCTCGAGCACGAGGGCCGCAGCCTGACCTCGGCCGAGCTGACCGACTACTGGGCCGATCTGGCCGCCCGCTACCCGATCGTCTCGATCGAGGACGGCATGGACGAGGGCGACTGGGACGGGTGGGCGACGCTGACACAGCGCCTCGGCGCAAAGACCCAGCTCGTCGGCGACGACCTCTTCGTGACGAACACGCAGCGCCTCAAGCGCGGGATCGACGACGAACGTCGGCAACTCGATCCTCATCAAGGTCAACCAGATCGGCACGCTGACGGAGACGCTCGACGCGATCAAGCTCGCGCGCGAGAACGGCTACAGCGCGGTCATGTCGCATCGTTCGGGCGAGACGGAGGACGTGACGATCGCCGATCTGGCTGTCGCGACCGGCTGCGGGCAGATCAAGACCGGTGCCCCGTCGCGCTCGGATCGTGTTGCGAAGTACAACCAGCTGTTGCGCATCGAGGAGGCGTTCGGCGACGACGCGGCCTTCCCGGGGCGGTCGGCGTTCCGGGGGCAGTAGGGGTTGCCGGTTCCCGCCCGGGCCCTGACGGGGTTGGCGGGCGGGTCCTGTCGTCGGGATCGTGTCACCGGCGGCAAGCGCCTTGTGACAGCGATCCCCACGCCACCCGCCCGATCGGCGTTCACCGGCGTCGACTGTCCTGTCCTGTGGTCGCAGCACGACCACAGGACAGGACGGTTGCGCCGGTTCGGGCAGGAACACGACGGTGGGCGGCGAAGTGGATGTGGATGCCGCCTGCCAGCTCTGCCGCCCGCCGTCCCCGCCCCTCGGCGGCCACGGCGCTTGGGTCTGCGGCGATGCGGGTGCGGTGGGATCGGGTCGGGCGTGTGGCGCTGCTGTTGCTGCTGGGCGCGGGTCGCTGCTGGCTACGTCGGTCCTGCGCGGTCGCTTGTGTCGACGTGGCGTGACTCGAATGCCGAGCAGGCCGAGGTGCAGGCGCTCGACGCGCGAGCACCGGGCGCTGCTGGAGCGTGCGAAGGAGCTTGCGGGATCCGCGGACGGTCGAGGCGGAGGCGCGGCGGCTCGGGATGGTTCGGCCGGGTGAGCGGCCGTACGTCGTGAGCGATCTGCCGAAGGACTGACGCGGAGCGTCGCCGGGCCGGGCTCGATGGGTAGCCTGGTCGGCGTGGACTTCGAGACCGCGATCGGGCTGTGGGAGGAAGGCGCGCGACGCCTGCGCTTTGCCGAACCGGACGAGCGTCTGGTGATGGAGCGCGTCGCGGACCGGCTGGTGGACGAGCTGCGCCGGCGTCTCGGCGGGTCGTTCACGACGGACGAGCTGGCCGCGCTCTACAGCGCCGACGGCACCGACTGGTGCCTCGACGTCGCGCTCGCGGTCGTGCCCGGACGACCCACGCGGCTGGGACGCGCAGACGATCGGCAACGCGGCGTTCGCGCGCTACGTGCGCGAGGCGGCGCGACTGGGCCGGCGGACGCCGGCAGGTGGCGGAGGACGACCAGGAGGCCGCGGACCGCCACTGACGCGGAGGCTGTTGCAGCGCCCTAGCTGACGGGCGACGTGTAGCCGAGTGCATCGCCGTTCCTGGCAAGGACGCAGCCGGTGTAGCGTGCACCGCACGTGAACCGGCGAGGACGCCGTCAGGGGCGGCGATGCGCCGGCTACTCGTCGACCGCGGCGCGCCGGATCATGATCGTGTCTTCTTCGATCGTGATCTCGACGGGGCGATGGCCCGCCCAGTGCTCGGCGTAGACCGGGTCGTCCTGGACGGCGGGGTCGAGCCAGAGGCCGTAACCCTCGTCGCCGTGGTCGAACGTGCCTTCGAGCGGGCCGGTCGAGACCTTGCGGCGACCGCGACCGCCGCGGCGACCGCGACGGCGGGCGGGCTTGTCGGCGTCCTCGTCCTCGTCCGCATCGTCGTCGTCTTCGCCGGCGGCCTTGGCGGCGGCGCGTGCCTTGGCGCGTGCTGCCTCCTCCTTGGCCTTCGCCTTGGCGGCCTCTGCCTCCGCCTTCTCCTTCGCGGCCTGAGCGGCCTCGAGCTCGGCGGCGATCAGCGCGTCGTCTTCGGCGCGCAGGTCGATCTCGTCGTCGAAGTCGACCCCCGCCGCGGCGGCGTCGGTGTCGGCTCGCCGGGGACGAGGCTGTTCTCGCGCTTGAACGCGGCGATCTGCTGAGTGGTGACCTCGAGCTGGTGTGCGATCCATGCGTCGGTGCGGCCCTGGCGGACCCACGTGCGGATCTGATTCAGCTGGGGGCGAAGCGAGCGTCGTGCCATCGGCCGGGCAGACTAGCGAAAGTGCTGGTGAGGCGCCGCGCCAGCATCTCGCGGGTCCGTTCACGCCTGCGGTTATCCTTAGTGGCGGAGCGGTTGGTTCTCCATCCCGTCGCTCGTCCGGCCACCAGAAGCAGCAGGGAGGCAGCGCATGTTGGTCCTGACGCGCAAGTCGAACCAGAGCATCATGATCGGCGACGACATCGAGGTCTCCGTCCTGGCGATCATGGGGGAGAAGGTGCGGATCGGCATCCAGGCGCCGCGGGACGTGCCGGTCTTCCGCAAGGAGGTCTACCTCGAGATCCAGCAGGAGAACCTCGCCGCCGGCGAGGACGTGCGCGGACGAGGTCGACGCGGCGCTGCGCAAGCTCGGCAGCGACGACTGAGCTCAGATCCAGCAGGCGCCGCGCTGGCGCCTGCGGTCAGCCCATCACGTAGTAGAGCGTCTCGAACATCGCGATCGTCACCACGACGGCGGTGACGATGATCGAGACGACGAGCAGCCCGAAGCGCAGCGAGCCGCGCTTGTGGAGCCGTTCCAGGTGCCGCTGGCGGGACCGCTGGGTCGCCGTCTGCCGCAGGTGCTCACGGCGGGTCCGGTCGAGCGCGATCTCTTCGGAGAAGGCCCGCTCGAGCTGAGCAAGGCTTTGACGCATCCGCATAGAACGTCAGAGCCTAGCGCGGATCGCGCGGGGTTATGGCGCCTCGCAGCCGCCCCACAGGCCGCGATCGGCCGCCGACGCTACGCTCTGAAGCTGTGCGAGCTCCCCGGCGTGGGCGGTGTTCGGGCTGATCGGCAGCGTCCGTGCGGCGCCCGCGCGCACCAGCTGCGCGTTGACGAACAGCCCGTCCTGCGCGCGGTAGACGTAGGCGAGCAGGCGTCCGTAGCGGTCGCGCAGCTCGCGGTCGAAGCGCAGCGTCACCTGTCCGTCCGCAGCGGCGAGCAGGCGCTCGTTGAGGTCGTGGGCCGCCGGCCCCCAGCACTGCACCGGCGTGTCGGGCTTGACGGTCTCAGGCGTGTCGATCCCGACGTAGCGGACGCGCTCCTCGCGGTCGCCGAGCCGCACGACGATCGTGTCGCCGTCGATCACGCGCTCGACCGTGCCGGTGGCCGTCCCGCCTGGCTGCAGGGCGACCGGATCAACGCCGCCGGGCAGCGACACGTCGCCGAGCACGAGCCCGGCGAGCAGCAGCAGGACGATCCAGGGAAGCGCGCGCGGCCAGGTCATGCGGCGAGGCTACGGCGCCCCGCCGCACGGCGCAGCACGCGTTAGTGAACTTCCTGCTGCTCGTAGACGCCGATGAAGCGCAGGTAGTTGTCGGCGATCCGCGAGGCGGCGTCCTCGCGGGCGATCGAGCCGTCGAGGAAGCCCTTCAGCGCGTCCCACCAGATCGAGCGGCCGATCGCGAAGCCGACGAAGCCGTCGACCGGCGCCGCCTCGCGCAGCCAGTGGTCGACCTTCGCATCGCTGGCGCCGCGGCCGAGCAGCACGCAGACGACGTTCTCGCGGCCCTCGCCGGAGCGCGTCTGGGCGGCGAGCATCTCGGCGTCGGAGCGCTCGTCGACGCCCTCGATCTTCCAGATGTCGACCTCGATGCCGTAGTCCTGGATCGCCTCGATCGCGCCGCGCATCAGCTCGGGGCGCAGCTCGGCGTCGTAGCGGTCGACGTCGCCGCCGACGGCCGCGAGCTGGTGCTCCTCGGCGGGCACGAGCAGCTCGAAGAGGAAGAGGCGGTCGTTGGCGTGCAGCCAGTCGGCGAGGCGCTTGAGGCGGCCGAGCTGACGCTCGTTCATCTCCGCGTCTCCCTCGGGGTTGTAGCGGACGAGCACCTTGCTGAAAGCAGGGTCGAACTGCTCGATGTGGGCGCCGAAGTCGTCGCCGTACTGGAAGTCGAACTCGTTCTGGCCGCTCTTCTCGACCGGCATCGCGAGCTTCAGGCCCGCTGCCTTCGCCGCGGCCGGCACCGTCCCGCCGAACTGCTCGTCGACCAGCACGCCGGTCGCGCCGGCCTCCGCGCCACGCTCGACGGCCAGCGCCATGCCCTCGTAGACGAGCTGCTTGGCGTCGGTGATCGTGGCCGTCTCCTCGGGGCTCGGGTCGCCCTGGATCCCGAACATCTTCGTCTGGAACGAGCCGCGATGGTCGAACGCGAGGATGTAGAGCTTGCCGTCGTAGCCGAGCGCCATAGAGTCGTCCTTCTGTCGGGGGAACGTCGTCCGGTGTGGACCGGGTTGGGGCGTGTCACGCGGAGATCGGCGCGACGCGAAGGCTGAGTTTACCCCTGCACCGGTGTTTGCAGTACGCCTGAGCCGGCTACGCTTGCGCCGCGTGGAGGCCCATTTCGACGGTCCCAACTACACGCTCGGCATCGAGGAGGAGCTGATGATCCTCGACGCCGAGTCGCTGGACCTCGTCAACGCGGTCGAGTCGCTGCTCGCCGACACCGACTCCGAGCAGGTCAAGCCGGAGCTGCTGGAGTCGGTGCTGGAGATCGCGACCTCGCCGCAGCCGAACGTGACCGAGGCCGGCAACGAGCTGCGCGCGCTGCGGCGCGAGGTGGCGGCGAAGGCGGCCGCGCGCGGGCTGGCGATCGGCTCGGCGGGCACGCATCCGTTCGCGCTGTGGGAGAACCAGCGGATCGTGCAGCGGGAGCGCTATCGCGGCCTCGTGAGCGACCTCGGCTTCGTTGCGCGGCAGGAGCTGCTGTTCGGCCAGCACGTCCACGTCGGCCTCGACGATCGCGAGAAGGCGATCCATGTCGCGAACGGCATGCGCGTGCACGTGCCGGTGCTGCTGGCGCTGTCGGCGAGCTCGCCGTTCTGGCGCGGCGACGCGACGGGGCTCGCCTCGACCCGCACGCCGATCTTCCGCGCCTTCCCGCGCGTCGGGATCCCGCCCACGTACGCGGACTGGGCCGACTACGAGGCCAGCATCGCGTTCATGGTCGACAGCGGCGTCATCGAGGACTACACGTACCTCTGGTACGACGTGCGCCCGCACCCGAACCTCGGCACGGTCGAGATCCGCGCGATGGACGCGCAGACGAGCGTCGAGCACACGCTCGGCTTCGCGGCGCTGATCCAGGCGATGGTGAAGGAGCTGGCCGAGCACTTCGATGCCGGCAGGCGGCTGACGCGCTACCCGCACCAGATGCTCGACGAGAACAAGTGGCTGGCGGCGCGCTACGGGCTCGACGGGGAGCTCGTCGACCTGCCCTCGCGCTCGCGCGTGGCCACGCGCGAGCTCGCGCGGCGACTGCTCGACCGGCTGCACGGTCACGCCGAGGAGCTCGGCTCGGTCGACGCGCTGGCAGGGATCGAGGACCTGCTCGAGCGCGGCAACGGGGCCGCGCGCCAACTGGCCGTCTACGAGGCGAACCGCGACGTGCGCGAGGTCGTCGCCGAGATCGCCGCGGCGACCGTGCCGGGGACCGCGTAGCGCCCGCCGCGCGAGCGCCGGTGCGACACGCATGCGTGCGCCGCCGGACGCCGGTCCGCGGGGCTTCGTCTGCGCTCTAGAATCGATCGGGTGAGCAGCGGCGCGCCCGACCTCTTCGTCATCTGCAAGAACTGCGGCTCGGAGGTCAGCCCGTACATCACCGAGTGCCCGTACTGCGGGAGCCGGTTGCGCAAGCGAGCGCCGAAGCTCGATCGCGACGGTCGTCCTGCCGAGAGCGAGCGCAAGCGCGGGCGCAGAGCGCGCCGCGTGTCGCCGTCGCTCGGACCGCTGCGGCGCGGCGAGATCCCGGGCATCCGCGTCGACTCGCGGCCCTACGCGACGATCGCGATCGTGCTCGCGAGCCTTGCGATGCTCGTGCTGGCCGAGGCGAACGTCGTCTCGCTGATCGACGTGGCGATCCTCGGCAAGCCCGAAGGGGAGTGGTGGCGCGTCGTGACCGCGTCGTTCGTCTACGGCAACAACGGCTACGCGTTCGTCGCGCTCTTCGCGATCGCGATCTTCGGCTGGCTGCTGGAGCGCCGCCACGGCCCGCTGGCCGTCGCGATCCTGTTCCTGGCCGGTGGTGCCGGGGGCCTTGCGGTCGCCACGGCGACGACGACCTTCCCGATCCTGCTCGGCGCGAACGGCGCGGCGCTTGCGCTGGTCGTCGCGTGGGCGGTCCCGGACCTGCTCGAAGCGCGGCGCGGGCGCGAGGTCGACGGCGACCTGCTCGGCGTCGCCGTGATCGGTGTGGTGCTGCTGCTGCTCCCGCTTGCCGTCCAGACGGCCGACGCGCTCGCGGGCGCGACCGGCATCGCGGTCGGGCTCGCGCTGGGCTATCCGCTCGCGCGCTTCGACGCCCGGCGCGGCTGAGTGGCCGCGGGCGTCGCTGCCCGCTCCGTATCATCAGCCGCAGTGCCGGATCGCGCCTACACCGACGCCGAGATCGACGCGGCGGTCGTCTCGCTGAGCGACGGGGAGCGCCTGCGTGCCGCGCAGGACCTCGTCGCGCGTGCGGCGCCGCAGCTGCAGGGCGTACTGGAGCAGGCGCTCGCGGCGGGCGGCTGGTTCGGCGAGGCGCACGAGCAGGCGGTGCGGGCGGCGGCGGGCGCGGACGATGTGGCGCATCGCGAGCAGGCGATCGGCACGCTGGTGGCCGAGGAGACGCGGCTCGGCATGCTCGTCGGCGTTGCCGTCGGCTTCGAGTTGGCGCGCACCCTGGAGACCGACACCTCGACGGAGGGGAGCTGACGATGGAGCTGCGGTACCTCGGCCATTCGGCCTTCGAGCTGACCGACGGCGGCACGACCGTGCTGATCGACCCGTTCCTGACCGGGAACCCGAAGGCGGCCGCGAGCGCGGACGAGCTCGGCGCCACGACGATCCTGTTGACACACGGCCACGGCGATCACCTCGGCGACACGGTCGCGATCGCCAAGCGCACCGGCGCGACCGTCGTGGCGATCGTCGAGCTGGCGAACGAGATTGGCGCCGAGGGCGTGGAGGTGCGTGACCCGAACCTCGGCGGCACAGTGACGCTCGACTGGGGCTCCGTCAAGCTCGTGCCGGCGTGGCACACGGCCGTCTCGCCGAGCGGGACCGCCCACACCCCGGCCGGTCTGCTGATCGACTTCGCGGGCACGACGATCTACCACCTCGGCGACACCTGCCTGTTTTCCGACTTGGCGCTCGTCGGGCGTGGCCGCGAGATCGACGTCGCGCTCGTGCCGATCGGTGGCCACTACACGATGGACCGCCACGACGCGGTCGAGGCGGCGCGGCTCGTGGGCGCCAAGACGGTCGTCCCGATCCACTACGACACGTTCCCGCCGATCGCGACCGACGCGCAGGCGTTCAAGGCCGACGTCGAGGCGCAGACCGGCTCGAAGGTCGTCGTGCTCGCTCCAGGGGAGACGCTCACGCCATGACCCACGCGATCATCCTCATCCAAGCCGAGCGCACCGCGCTCGCGGGCCTCGGCGGGCTGCTGGCCGACATCCCCGGCGTCGCCGAGGCGTACTCCATCACCGGCGACTGGGACTTCGCGGCGATCCTGCGACTGCGCGAGCACGACGACCTCGCGCACGTGATCACCGAGCAGCTCGCGCAGCTGCCGGGGATCACGAAGACGCAGACGCTGGTCGCCTTCGAGGTCTACTCGAAGCACGACCTCGAGTCGCTCTTCTCGTTGGGCGAGTAGCCGACCGTCCTGCCTTGCGGTCGTAGGACGACCACAGGACAGGACGCTCGTTCTCAGGCGACGCCTGCCCGCGTGAGCGCGGCGCCGAACGCATCCGCCATCGCGTCATACGTGTGGCCGGCGACGGCCTCGTGGCCGGCCGCGCCGAGCCGCTCGCGCAGCGGCGCGTCGGCAAGCAGGCGCTCGATCGCGCCGGCGAG
The DNA here is from genome assembly GCA_963774115.1 of uncultured Actinomycetes bacterium. Classification (GTDB taxonomy): domain Bacteria; phylum Actinomycetota; class Thermoleophilia; order Solirubrobacterales; family Solirubrobacteraceae; genus Conexibacter. The sequence goes on from CAVZDN010000003.1 coordinate 777,937, forward strand.
CGCCGTCGCGTCGCTGGGAGGCACGACGAGGCCGGTCTCGTCCTGGCGCACGAGCCCGCCCGCGACGGCGCCGACGGCGGTGGTGGCGACGACCGGCGTTCCCTGGTGGAAGGCCTCGTTGCAGACGAGCCCCCACGGCTCGAGGAAGTGCCGCGTGGGAATCGACGGTACGGCGACGAGCGTCGCTGCCGCGTAGGCGATCGACAGGCGCTCTCGCGGGAGCGGGCCGAGCAGGCGGGCGCCGGGGGTCGCGGCCAGCTCGGCGGCGAGCGGGCCGTCGCCGATCGCGGCAAGCGTCGCGCCGTGGCCGGCGGGCAGCCGGCGCCACGCGTCGAGCAGCGCGCCGATGCCCTTCTCGGCGACGAGCCGGCCGACGAACAGCACGAGCGGGCCGTCGGGCAGGCCGGCCTCGGCGCGCCAGGCGGCGATCTCGGCCGGGTCCACCTGGCGGCCGAAGACGTCCGCCTCGACCGATTGCGGCGCAACGAAGACGTCGTCGTCACGGCCGCGGTAGCGCGCGACGTAGCGGCGCGTGTGCGGTCCGTAAGCGACGACCGCGTCGGCATGGCGGTAGACGTGGCGCACGAGCGGGAAGCCGAGCGCCGCCTTCGCGCTGCCGCGCGGGTGGGCCCAGACGGACGCCCAGAGGACGAACGGGCGCCGCCGGCGGTGCATGCCGAAGTACGTCGCCGGCAGAATCAGGCCGCCGGCGACGGCGGCGATCGCAGCGTCGTAGCGCGCCCCAAGCGCGAGCGCCTCGCGCGCGCCGTCGATGCGCCGTGCCGGGAAGCGGGCGGCCTCGAGCTGGCCGTCGAGGTCGCCGAACCACGACGGCACGTAGTCCGCCCCCGCGCCGAAGCACAGCACCTCGACGCCGTACCGCTGCGCGAGCAGCTCGTAGAGCGGGACGCGGTACGGCGTCAGCACGTTCGTCACGAGCGCGATCGCCACGGCTGGGCAGCGTGCCAGACTTGCCGGCTGGTGGTCGTCCCAAGTACCTCCCCCGACGCCGAACCGAGCCCGTCCGCGGGGGCTTCGGCGGGCGCGAATCGGGGCGCGGGCCTGCAGCGCGTGCTCCTGCTGCACAACCGCTACCGCGCTGCCGGCGGCGAGGAGCGCGTCGTGGACGAGCTGGAGGCGCTGCTGAGCGAACGTGGGCATGCGGTCGCGCGCTGGGAGCGCGACAGTGGCGAGGCAGGGCGCGGGCGGGCGGCGCGGGCCCTGCTGCGCGGCGGGCTGGACGAGGACGCGGTCGCGGCGGCGGTGCGTGCGCACGGCGCCGACGTCGTGCATGCGCACAACGTGCATCCGCTGCTCGGCTGGCGCGCGCTTGCGGCGGCGCGGGCGGCCGGCGCGCGGACGGTGCTGCACCTGCACAACTACCGGCTCTTCTGCGCGATCGGGGTCGCATACCGGGAGGGCGAGCCTTGCTACTCGTGTCACGGCCGCGACACGCGCCCCGGGCTGCGCCACCGCTGCCGTGGATCGCTGCCGGAGGCGGCCGTCTACGCCGCCGGACTCGCGCGCCAGCAGCCGCGCCTGCTCGCGGAGGCCGACGCGCTCGTGGCCGTCAGCGAAGCGCTCGCGGACCGCCTGGCGGCGCTCGGCGTGCCGCGCGAGCGGATGGTGGTGCTGCCGAACGTTGTGCGCGAGGTCGCGACCGACTCGCGCGCGGGCGCGGGCACGTATGCGCTCGCGGCCGGTCGGCTCGTGCCGGACAAGGGCTTCGACACCGCCGTGCGCGCCGCGCGCGCGGCCGGTGTGCCGCTGCGGATCGCGGGCGAAGGGCCGGAGGAGGCGCGGCTGCGGGCGCTGGCGGACGGCGCCGACGTGCGCTTCCTCGGCCAGCTCGACGCGGGCGCGCTCGCGACCGAGCGCCGCGGCGCCGCCGTGCTGCTCGCCCCGTCGCGCTTCGACGACCCCTGCCCGATGAGCGTCGTCGAGGCGCTTGCCGACGGCGTGCCGGTGCTCGGGAGCGACCGCGGGGGTTTGCCGGAGCTCGTCGGCGACGGCGTTCTGCCCGCCGACGACGTGGACGCCTGGGCGATCGCGCTGCAAGCGCTGTGGTCCGACCCCGAGCGCCGTGCCACGGCCGGCGCTGCAGCACTCGCCCGCATCCGAGCTCACCACGCCCCGGACGCCTACTACGCAGCGCTCACGCGTGTCTACGACGTCGCGCGATAGGCGATCGAGTCGGGCGAAGGCGGAGCGCGACTGGCCCGCCGGCAGTCGCGGGTAGGCTCGGCGCATGGCTCTCCCTCGTGCTCCGCTCGTGGTGTCCGTAGCGCTTGCGCTCGCGATCGGCGCGTGCGGCGGCGATTCCGGTGGGTCGCGCTACGGCTCGCCCGCCGACACGAACCCGACGGCGAGCGCGCCGGATGCGAAGGCGCCCCCACCGGACGCGACGCAGCCGGGGACGGATCAGGTGGCGCCGCCCGCGGGCACGGAGCCGGGAGCGGGCGACGAGGTGCCCGTCCGCGTGCCGGCCGCGTTCGTGGCGCGCGACGGCGTGCTGGCGCCGCGCACGATCACGGTCCCGCCGTTCCTGGCGGTCGAGCTGTCGATCGTCGCGGCCGACGGGAGCGCGCATCGGCTCGTGCTGCGCACGCCCACGCCACGGACGCTCACCGTGGCGGCCGGCGAGCGGGCGGCGCTTCAGGTGCCCGGGCTGCGTGCCGGTCGCTACGTGGTGGAGCTCGACGGCCGGCCTGCCGGGGCGCTCGTCGCGGGTGGCGAAGTCGGCCCGTAGGACGGTTGGCTGGCTAGCCAGTCCTCCGCTAGGCTGGACAGGCGCCAGCCCGGCTCCAGACGAAGCGAGAGAGAGGTCCGTCGTGTCCGACACCGCCGCAGGTCCGCGTACCGACCGCGTCGACTTCCGCGCCACGAGCGACCCGGCGCTGCTCGAGAGTTCCGACCGCGGTGAGGTGCATCTGCTCGGCTATCAGGAGCTCTACTCGCTGTGGGAGCGCCAGCACTGGGCAGTGCAGGACCTCGACTTCACGCAGGACCGGATCGACTGGCACGAGCGCTTCGACGACGACGAGCGCTTCGCGCGGATGTACGGCCTCTCTTCGTTCTTCGTCGGCGAGCAGCGCGTCGCGGCCGAGCTCGGGCCGATGATGCGCGCCGCTCCCCAGGAGGACATGCGCATCTTCCTCTGCACCCAGATCGCCGACGAGGCGCGCCACGTCGCCTTCTTCGACCGCTTCTACAGCGAGGTCGGCGTGCTGGAGGCCGACGGGCTCGACGGGCGCCTGGCGGAGACGAGCGAGCACATCAATCCCGAGTTCAACGTCCTCTTTGACGAGCTGCTCAAGCGCCGGGTGGACCGCCTCGCGGTCGAGCCGGAGGACCTGGAGGCGCTCGTCGAGGGCATCACGATCTACCACATGGTGATCGAGGGGATGCTCGCGCTCACCGGCCAGCACTTCATCATCGACTACAACGAGCGCGAGGGTACGCTGCCCGGGTTCGTCGAGGGCTTCACGAACGTCGCCCGCGACGAGCACCGCCACGTCGCCTTCGGCGCGCGCTTCCTGCGCGACATGGCGCAGCAGGATCCGCGCTACGCGGTGGCGATCCAGCGCGCGCTGACGGAGGTCGCTCCGGTTGCGGAGGGCGTGCTGAAGCCGAAGTGGGCGCCCGACGACGAGAGCATCGAGCTGTTCGGGACGAGCATCGCGGAGACGCGCGCGTTCGCGCTGCAGGCGCTGCAGCGCCGCATGAAGGTCATCGGGCTGATCGCGGCCTGAGCCGCGCTGCCTCCGCTACGGCAGCGCCGGCACGTCCGGCAGCGGAGGCGTGACCGGGTCTTCGACGGGTGGGGACGTGGATTCGTCCGTCGCTGGCGGCTCCACCGGCGGAAGCGGGGTCTCGGGCGTCGGCTCGGTGGTGGCGGGCGGCGGGACGGTTGAAGGCGGGGGCGTCGTCGTGGTTGGCGGCGGGGTGGTGGTCGCGCCGGGTGTGGTCGCTGTCGTCGTGGGCGCGGTGTCGGCCGGTGCCACGACGACAAGCGCGGCAGTGGTGGTCGTGTCCGGCAGCGCGACGGGCAGCGAGGTCGTACTCGACTCGATCTGCGTGCGGCCGGGATCGACGGGCTCGGGTGCGGGGGTGGCGACCGTCGTCGTCGGCGCCTCCGGCTCCTCTGCGGCCTTGGTGGGCTTGGGCTCCTTGTGTGCGGCCCGCTCGTGCGTGGGCGGCGCCTTCGCCGCCGAGGCCGGGACGATCGCCTGCGGAACGGCGGCGGTCGCCGGCGCCTGCGCGACAACCTGCGCCTGCGGCTGTGCGCGATGCGGCGTACGGTGCTCGATCTCGACGGCGCCCGCGGTCACGAGCGCGGCCGCGGCGAGGCCGACGGCGGCCTTCGTCGCGACGGTGCCGATGCCGGCGGAGATGAGGCCGCCGGTCGACGTGCCGACGGCGGCGCTGCCGGCTGCCGCGCCGAGCGCGGCACCACCGGAGGCCGTCCCGCCCGCGCCGCCGGAGAGGCCGAGGTGGACGAGCAGCAGCTTCTTGGCGAGCAGCAGCGGGCCGACCGGCAGCATCATCGCCAGCGCCTTCGTGGAGGAGCGCAGCTCGATCCTGAACGTGCCGCAGCGCTCGCAGGCTCGCAGATGGCGGCGAACCGGCGGGCTCGTGCGGCGCCGCAGCCCCTCCGCGATCTCGCCCAGCTCGAAGCGGACCTCCTCGCAGGAGAGCCGGCGCGCCTCCGCTGCCTCCGCGAGCGAAACGCGTGCGCGCACGAGCAGCGACTTGACGCTCGGGATCGTCGTCTCCATCGCCTCGGCGATCTGCTCGTAGGAGAGTGCGTCGATCTCGCGCAGCAGCAGGGCCGTGCGCTGTGTCTCCGGCAGGTCGCCGACGTCGGCGATCAGCTCGCGGAACGCCTCGCGGCTGTCGACCTTGTCCGCCGTCGTCGTGCCGTGCTCGGCGAAGTGGACGTCCATCGAGTCGACGCCGATCGCCTGCACGCGCCGCAGATGGTTGAGGCTGCGGTTGCGCGCGATGCGGTAGAGCCACGGGCGCACGTTGATCGCGCGGTCGTCGGCGAGGATCGCGTTGAAGGCCGCCGCGAAGACCTCCTGCAGCACGTCCTCCGCGTCCTCGCGGGAGCCGAGCATGTGGCGGCAGAAGGACAGCAGACGCGTCTGGTAACGCCGCACGAGCTCCTCGAAGGCGCCGTGGTTGCCGCGCCGGATCAGCGCGATAAGGCGCTCGTCGGACTGCAGCCGGAGCAGCGGGGAGCGGCCGTGCAGCCCGGCGACCGAGGCGTGTGTGAGGGCGGAGGCTTCCATGCAGGACGATCCTTGCCTGTTTGGACACCGTAGCAACGTCCGAGTTGCGCCCTTTCTCGGGCGATTTCGAGCGTTGCGGGTCGTCTCAGCGGGCTGGTACGGGCCGTGGCTCGGCGCGGCGCCGTCGCGCGGCCTCGCGCAGCAGCAGAGCAACCGCGACCGGCACCGTCGCCGGCAGCGTGTCGACGGCGAAGAAGAGCAGGTCGAAGCAGCCCGCCAGCACAAGCGTCAGCAGCGCCGCGCGCCACTGCCGCCCGCGCTCAGCGGCGACGAGCGCGCCGAAGACGCCGGCGACGAAGAAGTCGCCGTAGCCGATCAGCGCGTGGCCGAACAGCGCGCGCTGGAGCTGCGGAAGGTCGGCCGGCGGTGCGGCCGCGTTCAGCACGTCGTTGGCCGGCTGCAGCAGCTCCGAGCCGACGAGCACGGCGTCGGCGAGCGCCATCAGGACGATGCCGGCCTTCAACCAGCTGCCGGGCGCGACGGCGATCAGCAGTACGCCGAGCGTCACGCAGCTGAGCGCGGTGAGCGCCGTCGCAGCAGCCTCGCCTGCGAGGCTCGTCTGGTCCGCCCACGCGAGCGCGAACAGCGGCACGGCCAGCAGCGCGAGCGGTGGGCGCGCGCCGTGCATCGCGAAGCCGAGCGCCGCGGCGGCGAGCGGCGGCACGGCGATAAGCGCGAGCCAGGTGAGCGCGTCGGCGGTCCTGGCCGGCCGCCGGGATCGCGATCACGACAGCGACGATCGAGGCGAGCGGCAGGAGCGCCCAGGCGCGTCCGGAGAGCCGCGCCGCGAGCCGCTCCAGCCACTGCGGTGCACGTCCGCGCGGCAGCGCGACGAGCGCGCATTGCGTGCTCACGAGCACGATGTTCGATGCCCAGAACGGGAGCGTCATCGCTTCCGAATGATGGTGCACCCGTTCCGCGCTTACCCGCACGCTCCAGTCCGACCCCCCAACCGGGCGGGAGCCGACCGGACGCGCTTGGCGGAACGTTGAAGCGAGGCGCAAGGTCGGCGGCGTCCCGATGCCCTCCGACGTAGCCAAGCCTCAGCCCCCTGCGCTCGACGCTCTACGAGCGGATGGTGCTGATCCGCGTCTTCGAGGAGGAGGTCGAGCGGCAGTACAAGCGCGCCCGCATCGGCGGCTACTGCCATCTCGCCTCCGGCCAGGAGGCCGCCACCGTCGGCGCCGTCCACCCGCTGGCCGAGGACGACCTGATCTTCTCCTCCTACCGCACGCACGGCTTCGCGCTCGCCCGCGGCGTCGATCCCGACGCCGTGATGGCCGAGCTGTTCGGCCGCGAGGGCGGCTCGGCGCACGGCCGCGGCGGCTCGATGCACCTGCTCGACGCCTCGCGCGGCTATCTCGGCGGCTGGGGCATCGTCGCCGGCCAGCTCCCGCTCGCGGTCGGCGCGGCGCTCGCGCTCACCTACAAGGGCAAGCCCAACGCGGTGCTGTGCGAGCTCGGCGACGGCGCCGTGAACATGGGCGCCTGGCACGAGTCGCTCAACCTCGCCGCGATCTGGGAGCTGCCGGTCGTCTTCCTCGTACTCAACAACCAGTACGGAATGGGGACGACAGTCGAGAAGGCCTCCGCCGAGCCCGAGCTGTACAAGCGCGCGGCCGCCTTCCGCATGCACGGCGAGCGGGTCGACGGCCAGGACGTCGAGGAGGTCCTCGCCGCCGCCGACCGGCTCCTGCGCCGCGCCCGCGAGGAGCGCGCCCCGGCGGTGCTCGAGGTCGCTGACGTACCGCTACCGCGGCCACTCCGTCGCCGATGCCGGCACGGCCTATCGCACGGAGGCGGAGATGGCGGAGTGGAAGGCGCGCGATCCGCTCGTCCTCTACCGCGCGCGTCTGCTGGAGGAGCGGCGCGCCGACGAGGCGCAGCTGGCGGCTGATCGACGCGCGTGTCGAGGCGCGCGTGGAGGCGGCGGTCGTCGCCGCTGAGGCGAGCCCCGAGCCGCCCGTGTCGGAGCTCGCGAGCCACGTCTACGGCGATCCCGCGACCGCTGAGCAGTTCGCGCGGATGGCGCCCGGAAGCCCTTATGGCGAGCGCGAGCTGGTGCTCGCGGGGCTGGGCCGATGAGCGTCGCGGCGCATCGCCACGACGACGATGACGTACCGCGAGGCGGTGCGGCTCGCGCTGCGCGAGGAGCTGCTGCGCGACGAGGACGTCTTCCTGATGGGCGAGGAGATCGGCGTCTTCGAGGGCTCCTACAAGGTCACCGCCGGCCTCTTCAAGGAGTTCGGCCCGATCCGCGTGCGCGAAACGCCGATCTCCGAGGAGGGCTTCGTCGGCGCGGCGATCGGCGCGGCGATGCTCGGCCTGCGGCCGGTCGTGGAGATCATGACGCTCAACTTCATCCTCGTCGCGATGGACCAGGTCGTGAACCACGCGGCGAAGATCCGCACGATGTTCGGCGGCGAGGTCGGCTGTCCGCTCGTGATCCGCGCACCGAACGGCGGCGGCAGCCAACTGACTGCCCAGCATTCGCAGAGCTTTGAAGTGTTCTTTGCCCACACGCCGGGGCTGAAGGTCGTCGCCCCGAGCACGCCGGCCGATGCGCACGGGCTGCTGAAGGCCGCGATCCGCGATGAGGATCCCGTGCTCGTCGTCGAGAACCTGCAGAGCTACAAGGTCAAGGGCGATGTGCCCGACGATCCCGACCACATCGTCGAGATCGGCAAGGCTGCCGTGACGCGGGGAGGGAGCGACATCACGCTCGTCGCGCACTCGTTCGCCGCGACGCGCTCGCTGCGCGTCGCCGAGCGGCTCGCGGCCGACTACGGCGTCTCCGCCGAGGTGATCGACCTGCGCTCGCTGCGACCGCTCGACGTCGAGACGGTCGCCGCATCGGTCTCCAAGACCCACCGCGCGCTGTGCGTGGACGAGGGCTGGGCGACCTACGGGATCAGCGCCGAGCTGACGAGCCGCATCCAGCACGCTTGCTTCGACGACCTCGACGCTCCGGTCGAGCGCGTGGGCCTCGCCGAGGTGCCGATGCCGTACGCGAAGCGGCTGGAGCAGGCCGCGATCGTGCATGACGAGAAGATCCTCGCCGCCGCGCTCGGCGTGCTCGGGCTCGGCCCGTCAGCCGCGTAGGCGCGGAGTGCCCGGGGTGGGAGTCGAACCCACAATGTCCCGTAGGACAGCCGGTTTTAAGCCGACCGCGTTTGCCAAATTACGCCACCCGGGCAGGGCTGATCGGCAAGTCTAGGGCCGCTTGCTGTCGGGTAGCATTGAGCGGATTCCGGTCCATTGGCATCCGCTTCGATGGCCCGACGACGACTGCGTCGTCAGAATGGGTGGCATGCGGGAACCGGATCCTGGCGGTGACCCACTCGTCTTACGCCGTAAACGTCCGTGTTCAAACATGGCTTGACGCGAGGGCGTAGCGTAGGTCTGTGAGGCGAAATAACCACGCTCCACAGGGGACAGATGACCGCGCAGCCCAGCGGCCACGCGGTCATTGCCGAATACCCTGCAGTCAGTCAGGCGACAGCGGTCGCGCGCGTCGAGGCTGGTGTGAGCCCCTCGAGCACGGCGGTGGCCAGACGTCCGTCACCGGTCAGTTCGAGGCCCTTGTTGGTGCCCTCGGGCACGAGAGCGTCGATCCAGGCCCGTTCCGTTCCGACGATCCGGGCCTCCGGGTTCTCCTCGGCATGCTCCTCGATCGTCGCTGCGCCCCGCTTCACGATCAGCGCGTAGTTGCGCGTCTCGCCATCCTTCGAGCGCTGCGTGACCGTCAGCTCCACCGTACCGCGCAGCGATCGCGGCAAGGTGAGGAGCCCCGGTGCGAGCCGGAAGATCGCACCGATGTCGATTGCCTCGCTACGCCGAGGCTCCGTCCAAGACCACTCGTAGCCCCAGCGCGCGAGCGCGCCGAGCACGGGGATCAGGTCACGGGCACGATCTGTCAGCTCGTAGTCGACGCGTGGCGGTACCTCGCGGTAGCGCTGGCGCGTCAAGAGCCCGTCCGCAACCATGCGGTTGAGGCGGGAGCGGAGCTGCTCCGTCGAGATCCCCGGCAGCGTGCGCTGGAGCTCGACGAAACGGCGGGGACCGCTGACAAGGTCCCGCACGATGAGCAACGTCCACTTGTCCCCGACGAGATCGAGAGCTCGAGCGTCGGGCGACCACTGGTCGTATGGATGCCGTTTCGGCGGGGGAGCGGGTGGGATGGCGACCTCCGGTGTACGAGAGCGTGGAACCTACCTACCGTGGTACAGATTAACCGACTGACGGGTAGCCGCGGAAATCCTTTGAAGAACGGCCGCGAAGTAGTCGGCCGATCCGTGGTTCTTGTTGGTCGGAGGGGCAGCGAGGACCGGCTCCGGGCGTCGCTCGGGAACGCGCATCCGGCGGTGTGCGGGACCGATTGGCCGGTGAGCCAAGAGGAGGACACAGATGGCTGATGTGATCCAAATGACGGAGCGTCGGTCCGGGCGCATGCCGCGGGGACCGTCGGGCGATGCGGCGGCGACGCTGTTCTTCGACCTCGCTTCACCGGAGACGTACCTGCTGGCGGAGCGCGTCGAGCGGCGGTTGGGTGGCGCGTTGTGGCGGCCCGCGGTGCTGTGGAACGGATCGCCGGTGACGGAGGCGGACGTCGACCTGAGGACGGTGGCCGCGGAGCGGCGGGCGCGCGAGCTGCGCATGCCGCTCGTCTGGCCGGAGCGGTTCCCCGCGCCGGTGCCGATGGCGATGCGCGTGGCGACGTATGCGGCCGACCTCGGTCGCGGCGCAGCCTTCGTGCTCGCGGCCGGCCGGCTCGCGTTCTGCGGCGGGTTCGACATCGAGGACCAGGACATGATCGCGGAGGCGGCAGCGGCCGCCGGCCTCGAGGTTGCGGAGGCGCTCGACGTGGCGAAGGACATCCAGCGCGACGAGATGATCGTCGGGGCGGGGCGGGCGCTGTGGTCGGAGGGCGTGACCATGCTCCCTGCACTGCGCCACGAACGGCGGCTCTACTGGGGCGAGCCGCAGATCGCGGCGGCGCTGGCCGGCAGCCCGGCCGTCTCGCACCCGAGCGCGTCGTAGCGGAGCGCTAAGGGTCGCGCTAGCCGACCCTTAGCGTTTCCTCATCACCTGCGGCTGGCGTCGCGCCCGCTGCCGCTGTCACAATCCCGATGGGATGGACCGGGCTCTGCGATACGCGTATCGCCGTCTCGGCCGGCGCTATCCGCTGACGGCGGTCGTTCTGCAGTTTCAGCTCGCCCACCTGGTGGTGCTCGGCGGCCTCGTTCTGCTGCGCCTTTACCAGCCGATGAGCGACCGCACGTTCCTCGTCCTGCTGGCCGTCGCCGAGCTGCTGGTCGTGCTCGACAACCTCAGCTCGACGCTGCTCGCACGGCAGCTGCTGGCGCCCGTCTACGCATGGCTCGACGGCGCCCGCGACGGCGTCGCGACGACCTCCGCTTGGCGTGCGCTGTCGAGCATGCCGAGCCGCTACATCGCGCGCATCTGGAAGGTGCCGATCGCGGTCGTGATCGTGCCCTTCTGCGGGTTCACGACGATCGTGCTCGGCCTGGGGGCTTTCGGGGCGCTCGTGGTGCTCGTCGGGATGCTGCTGACGCTGCTCTACGGGGCGCTGTTCCGCTTCTTCGCGATGGAGTCGCTGCTGCGCCCGGTGCTCGCCGACGTCGCGCTGCACATGCCCGACGACTTCGAGCCCGGCCGCGCGGGCGTGTCGCTGCGCCGTCGTCTGTTGGTCGGGCTGCCGGCGATCAACATCCTCACCGGGGTGATCGTCGCGGGGATCGAGCTGAACCGCAACGACGCGCACCTGTCGGACCTCGGGCCGGCCGTCGTCCTGGCGGTGGTCGTCGCCTTCACCGTCTCGCTGGAGCTGACGATCCTGCTCTCGCGCTCGATCTTCGGGCCGCTCGACGGTCTGCGCGAGGCGACCGAGCGCGTCCGCAGCGGCGACCTCACGACGCGTGTGGCAGTCGTCTCGACCGACGAGACGGGGCGGCTCGCGCGCTCCTTCAACGACATGGTGGCGGGCCTGCAGGAGCGTGAGCGGCTGCACGAGGCGTTCGGCGCCTACGTCGGCCCCGACGTCGCCGACCGCGTCCTGCGTGATGGGCCGCACCTCCACGGCGAGGAGCGCGAGGTCTCGGTGCTGTGCCTCGACATCCGCGACTTCACCCGCTTCGCCGAGCGCGCGGGCGCGCGCGAGGTGGTCGACTACCTCAACGCCTTCTACGACGTGGTCGTGCCGATTCTCGTCGGGCACGGCGGGCATGCCGACAAGTACGTCGGCGATGGCCTGCTCGGCGTCTTCGGCGCGTCGGAGCCGCTGCCCGACCACGCCGACCGCTGCGTCGCCGCGGCGCTTTCGATCGCCGCGACGGTGCGCTCGCACTTCGGCGAGGAGCTGCGCGTCGGGATCGGCGTCAACTCGGGGCCAGTGATCGCCGGGACGATCGGCGGTGGCGGCCACGTCGAGTTCACCGTCATCGGCGATCCCGTCAACACCGCCTCGCGCGTCGAGCAGGTGACGCGGCAGACGGGCGACGACGTGCTGGTGACGGAGGCGACGCGCCTGCTGCTGCGCGGCGAGCACGGCGGCTTCGACCCGCGCCCCGCGGTGCCACTGAAGGGCAAGAGCGAGCGCGTGCAGCTGTGGGCGCCGTGCGCCGCCGGCAGCGTGGCCGCGGCGACCGGCGAGCTGACGCAGGGCTGAACGGATGAGGCCCGGAATCAGTTCCGGGCCTCATCCGAGTCTCACGCTCCGTTGGGGCAGGTCGGGGTCGGGGGTCCCCTTCCGCCGGGAGCGCGGCGCTGCGGGGCCGGACTTCTGGGAGGCGCCGACCATGTCGGCTCGTCTGGCCCCTGCCGGGAAGCCGAGGAGGTTCGTGCCGTGACTCTCCTCGCCCGTCTGCGCATTCTGCGCGAGCGGTCGATGTTCTCGCAAGCATTTCGGTGCGCTCATACGCGGCTCATACGTCACGTACGCCGCGGTGGTGCGAACACGGCTCCGGCCTCTGCCGTGCCGGAGCGGTTCGAGCCTGTTTCGAGGGTCGAATTCCGATGTGGCGCAACGTCCGGGGGTCGGCCTCTAGAGTCGGGTCCATGTCCACAGACACTCAGCAACAGACGCGTCTCCACGGCGGTCGGCTCATCGCACGCCGTTTGAAGGCTCACGGCGTCAGCAAACTCTTCACGCTCTCCGGCGGCCACATTTTCCCGATCTACGACGGCTGCCGTGAGGAGGGCATCGACCTCGTCGACGTCCGTCACGAGCAGACCGCGGCGTTCGCCGCTGAGGGCTGGGCGAAGGTCACCCGCACGCCCGGCGTCGCCGCCGTGACGGCAGGACCCGGTGTGACGAACGCGCTGAGCGCAGTCGCCTCGGCGCAATCGAACAACTCGCCGGTGCTCGTGCTTGGCGGCCGCGCGCCGGCGCTGCGCTGGGGCCGCGGGTCGCTGCAGGAGATCGACCACGTGCCGTTCGTGCGGCCGCTGACGAAACTCGCCGCGACCCCGGATGGAACAGCCGAGATTCCGACCTTCATGGACGAGGCGCTGCGGACCGTTATGTCGCCGCACTCCGGTCCGGCATTCCTCGACTTCGCGATGGACCACGTCTTCAGCGAGGCGGAGGAGCCGGCCAGCGACGCAGCGCTGCTGACGCCGCACCTCGGCGCCGGTGCGGACGGTGACGCGATCGAGCGCGCCGGGCGGCTGCTGGCGCAGGCCGAGCGGCCGGTCGTGATGGCCGGCACGAACCTCTACTGGGGCCACGGTGAGACTGCACTGCAGCGGCTCTGCGAGGAGCGCGGAATTCCCGTCTTCCTCAACGGCCTCGCGCGCGGTTGCGTGCCGGCCGACCATGAGCTGTTCTTCTCGCGGGCGCGCGGGGCGGCGCTGACGAACGCCGACGTCGCGCTCGTGATCGGCGTGCCGATGGACTTCCGCCTCGGCTTCGGCGAGTCCTTCGGCCCTGAGACGGAGCTGATCGTGCTGGACGTGGCGGAGCCGCAGCGCGAGCATCCGCGGCCGATCGCGGTCGAGCTTTACGGCGCGCTGCCGGCGACGCTGGAGGCGCTGCGCGAGGTCGCCGCGGGCGCTGCGGTCGACACGACGCCGTGGGTCGAGCAGCTGCGCACCGTCGAGGCGGAGAAGCACGCTGCTGAGGCGGCCGAGCTGAACGACGAGCGCGCCCCGCTGCACCCGATGCGGGTCTATGCCGGCCTCGCCGAGGTGATGGACCGCAACGCGATCGTCGTCTGCGACGGGGGCGACTTCGTCTCCTACGCCGGCCGCGTCGTGGACTCCTACGAGCCGGGCTGCTGGCTGGACCCGGGACCCTTCGGCTGCCTCGGAACGGGGCCCGGCTATGCGCTGGCGGCGAAGCTCGCGCGACCGGATCGCCAGGTGGTGCTGCTGCTCGGCGACGGTGCCTTCGGCTTCTCCGGGATGGAGTTCGACACGCTCGCGCGCCACGGCGTCAACGTCGTCGGCGTGATGGGAAACAACGGCATCTGGGCGCTCAAGAAGCACCCGATGGAGTTTCTCTACGGTTACTCGGTCGCGGCCGACCTGCGGCCCGGGACGCGCTACGACGAGGTCGTCGCGGCGCTCGGCTGCCAGGGCGAGCTGGTGGAGCGGCCGCAGGACCTGCGCGGGGCGCTGGAGCGCGCGTTCTCCGCGAACGTGCCGGCACTCGTGAACGTGCTGACAGACCCGACCGTGGTCTATCCGCGCAAGTCGAACCTCGCGTAGGGCGGGCGCTTAAAGAGGAAACCGCCCGCTTCTTGCGGACGGTTTCCTCGAAGTGGCCCCATCAGGACGGGCAGGGGTACGTGCCTTGAGAGGGCCGTATCAGTGGCTCAGACGGCGGGAGGCGCCGTAAACGGCTTCGCCTGAGCCTATGGGCCGGACACGGGCGCGCTTGCACGAACCCATTGCCCGACGAGGGCATATTCCTAGGGTGTCATGGAGCAGACAATCGAACATACGTCCAGAGCGGGCAGATGTTTGATCCGAGACGCGGCGGGCTGCGAATAAGAGCCGCACGGGTCGCGTTGTGCCCAAAGCCCAGGGGTCTGGCGCGGTAAGCGCTCAGGCTCCGGCGCGTGCGAGGGCGGCTCCGTGGAGCACGTCGTGCTCGGAGATCTCGACTCGGTCGAGTCCGAAGGCACGCAACACCTCGATCAGGATCACCACGCCGGCGACGATCGTCGGTGCGCGGTCCGGATGCAGCCCGCGCACGCCGCGGCGCTCCGCGAGCGGCAACTGCGCCAATCGCGCCAGCAGCAGCTCGGCCTCGGCCAACTGGACGACGTAGCCATGGACCCGTTGCGGGTCATATGGGTCGAGCTCCTGTGCGATTGCAGCCAGCGACGTCGCGGTGCCCGCGACGCCGACGGCGTGGGCGACGCTGGAGCGCACCTCGGCGGGGGCTTGTCGCTCGAGGATCCCCCGCACCTCGTCGGCGAGCGCTTGCAGCTCGTGCGGCGTCGGCGGGTCATGGTGGACGTGGCGCTCGGTCTGGCGCACGACCCCGGCCTGCGTCGAGACGTGGAAGCCGATCTCTCCGGCGGCTGTGCCCGTCACCAGCTCGGTCGAGCCGCCGCCGATGTCGAACACGAGCAGCGGCGTGTGGTCGTCGCGCGGGCGGCCGTGGGTGGCGCCGCCGAAGGTCAGCCGCGCCTCTTCCTCGCCACTGATCGTGCGGGCGTCGAGGCCGTAGGTGTCGCGCACCTCGGCGGTGAAGCCGGCGCCGTTCTCGGCGTCGCGCGCCGCGCTGGTGAGAATCGCGACGCGTGCGTCGGCGGGAACGTCGAGCGCGTCCATCGCGGCGCGGTAGGCGTCGAGCGTGGCGAAGACGCGGCCCATCGGCTCGTCGGCAAGGCGGCCGGTCGCGTCGACGCCGTGGCCGAGGCGCGTGACCTCCGAGCGGCGGTCGAGCTCGTCGATCGCGCCCTGCTCGACGTCCGCGACGAGGAGGCGCGTGGAGTTCGTGCCGATGTCCACCACGCCGACGCGCATAGCCTGGATCCTACGGCGCCGCACGATGCGGCAGGGCGCGCCCGGCCAGCCCGGCGAGCACGTTGTCGACGGCGAGGTCCGTCATCGCGGCGCGCGTGCGGGGGGTGGCGGAACCCATGTGCGGGACGACCAGCACGTTGGGGGCGGCCAGCAGCGGGTGGTCCGGCAGCAGTGGCTCGGGGTCGGTGACGTCGAGCGCGGCGCCGGCGATCGTGCCGGCGTGGAGCGCCGCGACGAGCGCATCCGTGTCGACCACCGGCCCACGCGCGGTGTTGACGAGGACCGCCGTCCGCTTCATGCGGGCGAGCGCGGCGGTGTCGACGAGATGGCGCGTCTGCGCGGTCAAGGGGACGTGGAGGGTGACGAAGTCGGACCGGGCGAGTAGTTCCACGAAGGGTGTGCCGCCTCGGCTGGTCGTCATCAGGACCTCCATTCCGAAACCAGCCGCGCGTCGCGCGACGGCCTGCCCGATGCGGCCGGCGCCCACGATGCCGATCGTCGCGCCGGCGACATCGTGCCCGAGGAAGCCGGCAGGCTCCCACGGCCCCCACTCGCCGTCGTGAACGGCCTGCGCCGTCTGCGGCAGCCGCCGCGCGGCCGCCAACATGAGTGCGAACGCGAGGTCGGCCGTCGCGTCCGTCAGCACTCCGGGTGTGTTGCCGACGACGACGCCTCGCTCGCGCGCCGCGGCGAGGTCGACGTTGTCGGTGCCGACCGCGTAGTTCGCGACCACCTTCAGCTGCGGGCACGCGTCGAGCAGCTCGGCGTCGACGCGATCGCTCAGCATGCACAGGAGCGCATCCGCCCGTTGCGCCCGCTCGATCAGCGTCGCCCGCGGCGGCGGCAGCCGCTCCTCCCACAGATCGACCTCATGACCGGCCGCGACGAGCCGGTCGAGCCCGTTGCCGACGAGTCTGCGAGTGACGAAGACGCGAGCCACCGCGGCATCGTAGAGCGCCCCCGCGAGCCCTGGACCTCAAGCCTGCGCGCTATACTGCTTTGTCCACGCCGCGGGGTGGAGCAGTCTGGTAGCTCGTCGGGCTCATAACCCGAAGGTCGCGGGTTCGAATCCCGCCCCCGCTATACGGAAGCCGCCTCTCGCCAGGCGGCTTTCGTGGTTCTGGGGGGGCGGGAGTACCAAGCTGGCGACCCTCCGCACTGACCAGTCGCTGTCCTCTGAGAATCGTTGTAGAGCGGGGAGCTGAGTGATTGCGACATCGAGCTTGTGCTGCGAGAACTGAGGATGGGTCGCAGGCTCGCTGACACAATGCCCCGCTTCGGCGTTGATCGGAAGGGACAAGAAACATGCTTGTGTAGCATGTTGGATGAGCGGGAGACCCCTTTGGGTCGAAGCGCGGCCCTATGGACACGTCGACCCTGATCTCCAACCTCGTGGGATCCCTTGCATGGCCGGCGGGCCTCGTGGCGGTGGTAGCAATGCTGCGTCCTGCGCTGCTGGATCTCCTGGGTCAGCTGCGGAGCGTGCGATTCCGAGGCATCGAAGCGGTCTTCGGCGAGGAACTCGCCCGCGCCCGCGACATCGCGGAGCGGGCAGACTTGGTGGGCGTACCACTTGACGAAGGGCTGTCGGATGAGCAAAGCGACAACCTGCTGCGACTGGCCGAGATTTCACCTCGCTCCGCGGTGATCGAGGCGTGGGGCATTCTCGAAACGCAGGCCCGCACTGTTGTTGAGATGCGCCGTCCACGGCGATCGGCGGCGCCATTGGCGGCCGCCGCGCTGGGCGATGCCCTGACCGAACTCGGCATCCTCGATGCGGAGAGTTCGCAGGCTTATTACATCCTCCGGAGCCTCAGGAACCAGGCAGTCCACGAGCCGCACCTGGAGATCACGACCGATGAGGCAGTCGAGTACGCCAACCTTGCGCGAGGGCTTGCTCACAGCCTTGAAGCACGTGATGAATGAGTCTGTGATGACAAGCGTTCGTGATCCGGCCAAGGAGCTTGAGTACCTCGCGCGCGCGTGTCAGGAGAGCGCTGAGGACATCCGCGCGATCAAACGCGGCGAGCCGGTGAACTACAACTTGGACTTCGCGTTGTTGTGTCCTGTGGTCTTTCAGCAGCCCGGCAAGGGATCCAAGGACTTTTTTCTTCCGTCTGCCCCGTCGGTGCGTCGCATTCTCTCGAACGCAAAGGCCAGTGCGTTCCAGATCGTGATCTCGGGCTACACGATGATGGAGATCTTCGACCAGCTTGCGCATATGCGGCACCGTCTCCGGACCGCGCGACCCGACCTGTACAGCAGTGTCGACGAGGGGGTCCTTCGCGGGCAGCTCATGACATCGGAGCAATTGCGCGCGGATCTCCTGCAGTTCACGGAGCGAGGCCTTGATGCGCTCACGCGGGTACCAGTCGACTACATGCGGAGCCTGCTCGACTCGGGCGCGATCCGCGGCATCGGCGACGTGCTCGATTCGTCACTGATTCGACGTTACGCCGATCGCGATCAGCTCGAACGGTTCTTCGCGGAGCACCGCGCGCAGCGCATTCGAGGGGAGACGCGGGATGTCCTCGACAGCGAGTTCCACTACAAGATTGATGCAGTTAACAGCTGCCTCACGCTGGCGATGGTGGAGGCCGGCAGCACACCGGCTTACCTCGTCACCCACACGCCTACGAGTATCCGGCAATGCACGGTGAAAGGCGCGCACTACGCTCGGCTCGACCGCACTCCCTTGTTTGTTATGAACGCCATGGAGCTGGGCGATAAGGAGCACGTCGACGACGAGGTGGCCTACCTCGAGCGCACGGCTCGGCGGTGTCTTGAGTATGCAGCCGAGATCAAGCCAAATCGGCCGCTCCGGGAGGCCGCCGTGGACACCAGGCTCGGAGCGATCCGGCAGCTTGTCGATATCTCGAAGATGCTGGGCCGCACGGAGCCGATTCGCGCTCAGGACATCGAAGAGGATGTGGAAGAGATCACGGCTGCACTGCGCGATCCTGCTGGAATGCACGAACGTATCGCCGGAGCCGTCATGGAGCTTGAGCAGGGCGCCCAGCGCCTCGAGGCCGAGGCTGCATCGCTCGACCTCGGCTACGTATCCGAGTTCGACTTCAGCGACGATCCTGTCCTCGCGCGCGTCCGGCGCCAGTTGGGCCTCGTTTCGTAGCGCCGTAGGGTCACTTGCACTGGCACAAGGGCGTCCGAGTGCCGCGAGAAACTGCGCCGAGGGATCCTGTTCAAATCTACGAGACTACGATCTATAGCCGAGATTGTCCTGGCCAGGAGTTTTCGTTTCTGACGGTCCCGGCGCGATCCTTGCCCGACGGCGTGGTGCCTACGATCGGGGAGTTGGCGCAGAGCCTGTCCGTCCTCTTCATGGACCACGAGGGTTTCGTCAGAACCTGCGTCCTTGGGGCTTGCCCTTCCTCATCGACGGCGCGCTCGGTCGCCGTGAATCGTTTCGCTTCTACTTCGACCCGGACACTCCGTTTGGAGAGAAACGAGGACCTTCTCGGTTTGCCGAGTACCTTGCCTTTGAACCGGTTGTTCCGTTCGAGTCGTCGCCCCTGGGTTCCAAGGCTCTTGCCACGCTGGTCGGGGGGACGAGTACGGCTGGTGCGGCTCTTGGGTACGCGGCGGACGGGTGAGCCGATCGTTCTCGTCACCGTTCCCGCGGGGATCGTCGTCGCTGGCGTGGCTCTCGGCGTAGGTGAGGTGCGGCGATGGGAATAGCCGAAGGCGTCCGACATCAACTGCGCAAGTCGGGCGCTGCAAATGCCGTTGCTCAGGCTGTGAAGCACAGATCGCCAGGCTTGAGCTTCGCTCAGCTTGTCCAATAGCGCTGGCGTTCGGCCAATAGCGCTGTGAACAGGTCGGGGTCGGTCGCCTCGACGCATTGATCGCACACGGTGTGGTGGAAGCTCCGCTTCGATGCTGGCCAGGGTGTAGACCGTTGGCACAGGATCGATTGCTCCCACTCGACTTGGCAGACAGCGCAGATCGGCCAGGCCAGCGCGCTGAAAGCGATCCGATTGGGCGGCAGTGCCGACACGCGTCCGATTGTGATGAGTGTCGCCGTCGGAACGCCAGCATCGGCTGTGCGCGTCCACTCCCGCTGGCACGCGGACACGGTTGTCGTGTACGGTCAAGTTCATCAGCGAATGGGGTGGTGCGCGGATGTCCGTGAAGAACGCCGTGTTGGGGCTGGTGATCGAGAGGCCGGGATACGGGTACGAGCTGGCGCAGCGGCTCAGTGAGCGCATAGAAGGGCTCCAGCTCTCGGACAGCGCTGTGTATCCGGCGCTTGACTCGCTCGCGAGAGAGGGACTTATTCGCGAGCGCCACAGGTCGGGCCGGGCGCATCGCCAGCGCATTTGGTACGAGGGCACGCCCGAAGGTGTCGATCACTTCGACGCTTGGATGGACAAGCCGTCGGACCTGGCGCCGCTGCGTGGGGCGCTGCGGTTCAAGATCGCCGTTGCGACGTTCGACCGGCTGCCGAGGCTGATCGAGCAGACGCGCGAGCAGGAGCAGGAATGCCTCGACCGCATCGAGCGGCTCACGAGCCCGAACGACCTGGATGCGTTGCTCGATCCCGATGCGGAGTGGGCGCCGACCGGCCGGCTGGTGCTGCGGCGCACAGATGTAAAGCTGCTCCAGGCACAGATCGAGGCGTTGCAGGAGGCCCGTGCTGAGATGAAGAGAGCGCTTCGTCGCTACGCGACGCGGGCGTCTCAACCGCCGGCATGACGATGCCGCTCCTCTCGCTCGACAGAGTCAGCAAGCGCTACTGGCGTGGCCGGCACGAGATCGTGGTGCTCGACAACGTGTCGCTCGATCTCGACGCGGGCGAGTTCGCCGCGATATTCGGTCAGCGCTCGGCTGGGAAGACACCGCTGCTGCGCATCGCAGCGGGGATCGAGGTTGCCGACAGCGGCACGGTCTCCTTCGCGGGCGAGGACATCACGGCCTTGGCGAGCACCCCGCGCAGACCCGGCCTGCACGAGCAGATGGGCTGGATGCGACGCAGCGGCCCGTATCTCGCGTCGATGGAGATGCTGGACTACGTGGCGCTGCCGTTGCTCGGCAACATGCGGCACGAGGAGGCGCATCGCCGCGCGACCCGCGCCCTGCGCTCCATGCACGCTGACGAACTGGCGCGGGCGACGTGGACGGAGATGTCTGACCCCGAGCGAACGATGGTGATGCTGGCGCAGGCCATCGTGCGCGAACCCGCTCTGCTGCTCGCCGACGATCCCACGATGGGGCTCGGCGTCGGCGAGCGCGAGATCGTGCTTGCGCTGTTGCGCAAGGTGGCGGAGGAGAGCGGCATGGCGGTGCTGATGACCGTCCCGGACGTGCCGGACATGCTGCGCTCGCACACTGTCATGTCCCTCAGCGACGGCGAGTTGATCCTGCCGACGCGCCGTCACGCTGATGCGGACGTGATCGACTTCCCGCGCGAGCGCGGCGAGTCGGCGTGATGCTCGACGTTCGCGCGCTCGTCAAGCACTACCCGACACCCGACGAGCCTGTTCGTGCGGTGGACGGCGTGTCGCTCACGGTCGAGGCCGGGGAGCTGGTCGCGATCTACGGACCGAGCGGGTCGGGCAAGACGACGCTGCTGAAGCTGATCGCCGCGGTGATGAAGCCCGACGGCGGCGAGATCGTTGTGGGCGGTCGCGACATCTGCCGCCTCGGCGACCGCGACGCGACTAGCTACCGGCTGCACGAGGTGGGCTTCGTACTCCAGACGTTCCATCTGATCGCCGGGCTCTCGGCGATCGACAACGCGATCCTGAAGCTGCTCGCGACGGGCATGCGGCCGAACGAGGCGTACCAGCGGATCACGCCGATGCTCGCTCGTCTCGACCTGGATGCCCAGGCTGAGCGGCCTGCGCGGATGCTGTCGATGGGCGAGCGCCAGCGAGTCGCGATCGCAAAGGCACTCTCGACGGAGCCGTCGCTGCTGCTGGCCGACGAGCCGACCGGGAACCTCGACACCCGCCGTGGCCGAGCGGTGCTCACGCTGCTGAGCGATGTCTGTCGCGAACGCGGGACCGCTGTGGTGCTGGTCACGCATGATCCCGAGGCACTTCGCTACGCCGACCGCGCCTACGCGCTTCGTGACGGAAAGCTTGTCGACCACCAGTCGGAGGACGCGACGGCGCCGACGACGACGTTGGAGCCGCGATGAGCCTGCGGAACCTCGTGTGGTTCTACCGGCGGCGCATCCGTGCCCGAATCGTCCAGGAGCTGTTCGCGATCGTCGGCATCGCGGTCGGGGTAGCGCTGCTGTTCGCCGTCCAGGTCTCGAGCACGAGCCTCAGCGCATCGATCTCCCAGCTCACGCATGGACTCGTGGGCGGGGCGCAGTACCAGCTCGTCGCTCGTGACCCGCACGGAATCGATGCACGCCTCGCGGATCGAGTGGAGGCAATCGAGGGGGTCACTGCAAGTGCGCCCGTGCTTCAAGCCCAGGCGAATCTCGTGACCCCGCGAGGCGAGCGGGCGGTCACGCTGCTCGCGGCGGACGCACGCCTCTCGAAGCTCGGTGGGACGCTGCTGCGAGGCTGGAGTGGCGGCCGTCTCGCGCAGTTGCAGGCGCTTGTCCTCCCGACTCGCGTCGCGCGCCCGCTCGGGTTGCGCTTCGGGCAGAGCGTGACCGTCGAGATCGCCGGACGCGCGATGCAGGTTCCGGTCGGAGCGGTCGTGGGTCGCGGTGATGTCGGCCCGCTCGCCGACAGCCCTGCGATCGTGGCGCCGCTTGCGTTCGGGCAGCAGCTCGCGCGGATGGAGGGGCGGGTGTCGCGGATCTTCGTGCGGGCCGATCCTGCGCGCACCACGGCGGTCGAGGCGGCCCTGCGGGACATCGCCGACGGGCAGCTCGACGTGCGACCCGCGGATTCTGAGGGGCGGCTGTTCGCGGAGGCTGCCCTGCCGAACGATCAGTCGACGGCCTTGTTCGCCGGCATCAGCGCGCTGGTCGGGTTCCTGTTCGCGTTCAACGCGATGATGCTGATGGCGCGCGAGCGCCGCGGCGTGATCGCGGAGCTGCGGATGTCCGGCTACGGATTCTGGTCGGTCGTCCAGGTCATCGTGGTCGATGCGCTCGTACTCGGGTTCGTCGCGTCCTTGCTGGGCTTGGCGCTGGGGGACCAGCTCTCCCGACACGTCTTCCATCCGTCGCCGGGGTACCTGGCGATTGCGTTCCCGGTCGGCACGGCGCGGACGGTCCACTTGTCGACGGTGTTGCTTGCCGTAGGGGCAGGCATGCTCGCCGCGGGGCTTGCCACGCTCGGCCCGCTCGTGGCGGCGTTCCGGGCACCGGCGATGGATGCCGTGGATGAGGACGGGCTCGACCAGCGCAGCGAGCGCGCGACCCGACGCACCGGCTGGCTGCTCGGCGGCGCCGTCGCATGCCTCGCAGCGACGACGCTGATCCTCGTGCTGGCGCCCGGATCGGCCCAGCTTGGGATGGCGGCGCTGGTGGTCTCGATGCTGCTTGCCCTGCCGGTGATCCTCGCGAGCGCTCTTAGCCTCGCCTACAAGATGCGACGCCGCTTCAAGATCGTGCCGGTGATCGCCGTCGGTGAGCTGCTCTCCGCCGGGAACCGCTCGGTCGGCATCGCGGCCATCGCGGCCATCGCCGTGTTCGGCAGCACTGCGATCGAGGGAGCGCACCGTGACCTTCAGCGCGGGCTGGACCCGAACGCGCGTGAGCTGAACGACGTTGCCGACCTGTGGGTCACGCCGAGTGGGATCTCCGACACGCTGCCGACGAATCCGTTCGACCCCGGCGCGGCGATGAGCGATCTTGCACGCGACCGGCGCGTCCGCGCGGTCTATGTCTATCGCGGCAGCTTCCTCGACGTCGGGGACCGGCGGGCTTGGGTGATCGCTCCGCCGGACGCCGCGCCGAATCCGATTCCGCCGACGCAGCTCGTGGACGGCGACCTTGTGACCGCCACCGCCCGTCTGCGCCATGGCGGCTGGCTTGTCGCCTCCGAGGCGATTGCGAAGGCGCTGCACGTCGATGTCGGCGACACGGTCACGCTTGCGTCGCCGCGGCCGACCCCGTTCCGCCTCGCCGCGATCACGACGAACTTCGGCTGGTCGCCGGGGACGCTCGTGCTGAACGCCGACGACTACGAGCAAGCGTGGGGGACCGCGGATGCGAGTGCGCTCCACGTCCAGCTCGTTCCGGGCGTCTCGGCAGCTCGGGGTCGCGACGTTCTGCAGCGGGCGCTCGGTCCGCAGTCGGGGCTCACGGTCGAGACCGCGAATCAGCGTGAGACACGGGCTCGTGAGACGACTCGCGGCGGCCTGTCGCGGCTCACGCAGATAGCGACGCTGATGCTGCTCGCGGCGGCCTTCGCGATGGCCGCGGCGATGGGAGGGATGGTCTGGCAGCGTCGCCGGCGGCTGGCCGATCTCAAGCTCACCGGCATCAAGCATCAGCACCTCTGGCGGGCGCTGCTGCTTGAGAGTGCGCTGCTCCTCGGAGTGGGCTGCACCGTCGGCGCTGTCTACGGGCTCTACGGCGAGCAATTGCTCGGCCGTGCCTTGAACACCGTCACGGGCTTCCCCGTCTCACAGTCCATCGGCGCCGACGTTGCGCTCGTCAGCCTGACAGTCGTGACGCTCGTAGCCGGTCTGATCGCGGCGGTACCCGGATACTTCGCGGCGCGCATTCCCGCGGACGCCGCGTTTCGTGAGTGAAGCTTCGCGATTGAACCCCTAGTGCTAGGGGTGCGGACGGCGATGCTTACGCGGTGCCGCCAGACCCGACGCCGCTCAGCCTTCACCAGCTTGGAGTACTCCTTGCCGTCTCCGTGCGGGAGCTGACCTGGGTCCTCCCAAATGTCGCCCGCGAGGTGCGGATGTGGCGCGAGCGCGCGTTTCGCATTCCCGACGCGCAGTTGCGTGAGGATGCCCTTGCGACGCTCAAGCGCGAGCGGCTGAACACGGAGGGCGCTGCGCTGTTCGCGATCCTGCCGCGGCGCCGAAACCGACGGCTCCTGCGACTGCTCGTGGCCTATCAGGTGACGCTCGACTACCTCGACTCGATCAGTGAGCGGCCCTGTCGGAATCCGCTCGTGAACGGACGCCAGCTTCACCTCGCCTTGACCGAGGCGCTCGACCCGACTGCGCCGATGTCCGACTACTACCGGTACCACCCGGCGCACGATGACGACGGCTACCTGCGCACGCTCGTGCAGACCTGTCGCGACCTCTGCTCTGGGCTGCCCGGCTATCACCAGGTGCGGACTCTCGTCGAGCGTTCGGCTCGCCACTGCACTATCCAGGTCGTCAACCACGACCCCGACTGGAGCCGTCGCGATCGTGCGCTGGCCGCGTGGGCGCAGCGCGAGTTCCCGAACGAGACCGATGCGGCGTGGTTCGAGCTGACGGCTGGCGCGAGCTCGTCGCTGTGGGTCCTCGCGCTGTTGGCGTTGGCGGCCGATGAGGACGCCGTCGGCGTGGACGACCTGAGCGCTGCGGCTGCCGTCTACGTTCCTTGGGTGTGCGCCGCGAGCACGCTGCTCGACGCGTTCGTCGATCAGGTCGACGATGCGGCGACGGGAAACCACAACTATCTCGCTCACTATCCGGCGTCCGACGTGGCCGTGGAGCGGCTGGCCGAGATCGTCGGGCATTCGGCATCTGGTGCACGTCTGCTCCGCCGCGGCACGCGGCACGCGCTCATCACGACGGGCATGGTCGCGATGTATCTGTCGAAGGATGCCGCTCGTGAACCGGGCCTGAGAGATGGCACCGAAGCGATCATGCGAGCGGCGGGATCACTTCCCCGAGTCCAGCTCCCGATCATGCGCGTGCTGCGAGCTACGCGCCGCTTGGGCGCGGCGTAGCAGCAGTGCCGATCTCGACACCTAGCCCTAAGTACTTATTAAGAGGGGATTGCCCAAGGCTCCGTTCCCGACCTAAGGTCATGCCATGGTCCATGACCATCTCACGACCACCCGACTGGCGACGGCCGCCGTCGGCGACCTTCGCGCCGGTCGCGCATGCGTTGATGTGACGTACGACTGCATAGCGGTCGCGCTTCATAAGCACGACGCACGGTTAGGCAGCATTCCCCCCGGTCAGTTGATCGAGCTGTCCAACCGCGTTGCGGCGCTCGAAGCAGCCGCCGACCTCGTACTGCGTCATGTGGACCCCGACGCAGCGCAGTTCGTGATCGGCATCGCCGAGTTGTGTCGTGAGGCCCCGTCCCCACGCTGGTAGCCCGGCCCCAACCCCCTCTCGGGGTCGGGCAGCCGGCGATGGGGCGGGCGACCGCCGAGCCCGAGCGGACAGCGAACGCTCGTCGTTTTCAAGTGCTTGGGAACGTGTTGCGCAAGCGCCGCGAGAGCCAGGGTCTTGCCGCCTCCGATCTTGCGTCTCGAGTCGGCCTGACCGCTGGGGCGCTCGAAGCCATTGAGTGTGGTGAGGCCGATCCGCAGATGAGCGTGATTCAGGCCATCGCCGAGCATTTAAACCTGACGCTGCACGACGTCCTGCGCGAGATTCAGTAGCTCCTCTCGGTGGGCGGGGCGATGCCGTGGGTGGCCTGCGAGGTCGCTTCCCCGCCGCCCTTCGCTGTCCCTGACCGACCCGTTCGGCCCCGACACTCATCGGACATCTGACGTCGAGCGCGTCGGACAGCGCAGCGGCCCGCCACCAACTCGCCGTTCACGTCCGCGAAGCAACGGCCCGGCCGTACCTGCATTCCCGAGTCGCGGCGAGTGGCCTGACCATGCCCTGCTATGTCGGACGCTTAGGACGAAGCCGTCGGCACCGCGCCGTCTTGCGGAGCGAGTACGAAGCTCTCGACGGCGACGTCGGGGTCGGTGCGGTTGTCGCTGAGGAAGGCATAGACGGTGCGGCCGGTGAGCTGCTCGACCGCTGCGACCAGGTCTCTGCTCATCGTGTTCTGGTAGGCCTTGCGGGTGGCGAGCACGAGCTCCGTCTTGCCGTCGCGGACGAGGCTGCGCTCGCCCTTGGTGAGGGTATCTTGGAGGACGACGGCGATGTAGTCCTCGTTGATGTAGGTGCGGGCCTTGGTCGGGCCGCGGCCGGTGTACTCGGCGAGCAGCCGGACGACTGCGTTGGAGATCGCGGCGTGCAGGCCGACGGTCGGGGGATGCTCTTGGGTGCCGGTCATGCCGGCCCGCTTTCTCGCCTCCTCCCTGCTATCGGGCTTCGCGAAGGGTAGGAAGGAGACGGATGGAATCCGTCCGCGTCGCCCGCGTTCGGCGTCGTGCCCGCGATGCGGTCCGACGTACGACTCACGTACGCCAAGCGTACTCGGATCGAGCGACGGATCGCTGCCACGCACGTCTGCGTGCGCGCTAGAGTTCTGGGACGGACCGATCGCGTCGAAACGGGCGAGATCGCGGACGGTTGCGAACGCGCGGATGGCCCGCTGCCGGATGGGGCGGGCGCACACGGAGCGAAGCTGACACCTCCGGATCGTGGAGATTGCCAATGCTTTCGTCACCGTTGTTTCGGGTGGAGATCGAGCCTGAGCGTGAGCGGGTACTGGTCATCCCGCACGGGGAGCTCGACCTCGTCACCGTCGAGCAGCTCAAGGCGCGCATCGAGGAGTTGCGGTCGTCCGGGTTCACGATGATCGTGCTCGACCTGCGTCAGCTCTCCTTCATGGACTCGACTGGCCTGCGGCTGTTGTTGCGCCTCGACGCGGAGTCCCGCGCCGACGGCTTTCGCTTCGCGATCATCGACTGCGAGGGTCCCGCGCGGCGTCTCCTGGAGCTGACGCGGACCGACGGACGGTTCGAGCACGTCGATGCCTGATCCGCGTGGTGGTGCGCAGAGGCGGGTTCGTGGCGTCGTCCGCGACTCGTAGGAGACGGAGTACGCGGGAGATCGCCTCTCGCTCACGCCGTCTCCCGACGACTACCGGCTCGGAACGCTCGGGCCACCGCCTCGACCGCGCGCTTGTCGCTGCGCTCCCGAGTGACCTTCGGCGCTCGGTTCAACGTGTCGGCGAGCGGCGCGCGCCGGGCTTGCAAATACCGGTCGATGAAGGTGTCGCTCAATCGGTCACGGTGAGTTCTCATGGCGGCCTCGGTTTGCGATGACGGTTACATACGGAGTCCGCGGCCGCGCCCGACGAGCGTGCCGGTCCTACCCTGTCTCACTTGTCGATTGGAGCCAGTCTCGCCGTCTCAATCGCCTGATGGAGAGCTACCCGGCGCCGTGAGAATCGATGCGCGAGCTGGTCCGCCCTACCGCGAAATCGCCTCGAGGAGCTGGCCGACCTGATCGTCCTCGATGTTGCGTGCGATGTCGGCCTGGGCGACGATCCCGACGAGGCGCTTGCCGTCGATAACCGGCAGACGCCGGACCTGGTTGCTGGCCATCGTCCGCAGGGCCTCGTCGATCGAGTCGTCGGCGCCGATCGTGACGGTCTTGCCGTCACCCCAGCCCAGCTCGCCGGCGCGTGTGGACGCGGGGTCCTTGCCCTCGGCGAGCACCTTCACGACGATGTCGCGGTCGGTGAGCATGCCCTTCAGACGGTCGTCCTCGCCGCAAATCGGCATCGCTCCGACGCCGAGCTCGGCGAGGCGTCTGGCTGCCTCGAGCACGCTGTCGTTCTCGCCGATGCATGTGCAGTCGTCGCTCATGATGTCCCGTGCGGTCTTGTGTGCCATGACAAGCCTCCTCTGAGTAGGTCTACGAGTTGGATTTCTTGCCGCTCTTGCGGCCGGCGGCGGCCTTCTGGGCCTTTGTGCCGCCCTGTTTCGTCGTGCTGCGTTTCTTGCCGCTGCCGGACGCCTTGCCGCCCTTGCTCGACGAGTCGGGATCGTTCGCGATACGGGCGGCGCGCTGCTTGCTCATACCTTTCTTGCGCAGGCCCTCGTACTGCTTGTCGTCCTTCACGCTGGATCCGTGGTCCTTGGCCATGGTGTCCTCCTTGCGCGGGTCGGTAGTTCGCGACTACCCGATGCGACCCCGCGCAAACGGGCCGATGCGGCGCGTGCTCGGCTAGGAGCCGCAGCACACGTCCGTGGAGGCGCTGCTGGAGCTAGGAGCGCTGCACCGAGGTCGCGGGCAGCCGCGAGGGCAGGAAGACGGCGATCCTCGAAGCTGCGAGGGAGACGCGCGACGAGGGCAAGCAGATGATGGAGACGTACCTCGGCGACGAGGACGTACGCGCGCTCACCGAGTGGGCGCTGCCGATCCAGCGACGGCACTTTGACGAGGTGCTCGCGGGCTCGCTGGAGCTGGCCGCCGACGAGGACCCGGACGACGTCGCCGAGTAGTTCCGCGCGTCAGGCGAGGTCGTCGAGGCAGGCCGCGGCCTGGACGACCTCGGCGCGCATGTTGCGCTCCATCATCTGCAGTGCGGCAGTGCCGAGGTCCGCGTCGATGTGCGCGACGGCATCGCGGGCGACGCGGATCTCGTAGTGGCGCACGTACGCGTCGAGCGCGGTGTAGAGGATGCACTGCTCGGTGACCTGGCCGGTCAGGATCACCTTGTCGATCTCGCGTCGGCGCAGGAGATGGTCGAGTGACGTGCCGTAGAAGGCGCTGTGACGGACCTTCTGCAGGAACGCGCAGCCCTCGGGCGGGAGCAGCGGCTTGACGAGGTCGGGGCGGTGACCCTCGCGCGCGCGGCGTTCGAGGTCGTGGCGCGTGGCGGAGAAGTCCTCGTACTGATCGTTGACGTAGATCAAGTCGACGCCCTCGGTCTGCTGTGCGCGCTCGATCAGGGCGGCAAGGGGCTCGACGATCGCCCCGACACTGGTCGCCAGTGCGTCCGCGTCGTCGTGCTCGTAGGGATTGAGCATGTCGATGACAAGCAATGCGGTCTTGCTCAACTGATCGGCCTCCCGAGTTCGCGGATGCGCCGCTGGTGGGCCGCGAGCATAGCCGCGCCGCTGGTCCCTCAAGGCGGACGGGTCCACATCAGTCGCTCTACCCCGAGCAGCATGGTGTCAGCACGTTGTTGAGCACCGTCATTGGGGTATCGACGGGGCATGGTGCGAGCGGGCAGGAGGACCAGCAGGCAGGGCGATCCGTTTCGCGAGACAGCCCACGGTGGGCTCCGCGGGGCGGTGGCGGCGATGGCGATGAGCGGCATGCGCGCGCTTACGGTCGACGTCGGGCTCGTCGAGCAACCGCCCCCGGAGGCGATCTTCACGCAGAAGGCGCCGGGGCTGCTGCAGCGCATCTCGGTCGAACGTCGACGGACGGCGATCGAGCTGGCGCACTGGACCTACGGTGCCGGTGGCGGCGTCGCGTTCGCGCTGCTGCCGAGCGCGGTGCGGCATCGACCTTGGGCGGGCCCGGCGTACGGACTGATGCTGTGGGCTGGCTTCGAGGCCGGCCTCGCGCCGGTGCTCGGCCTCGCGCAGGCGCACAAGCCGCGTGCGGCCGAGCGCGCCGCGCTCGCCGTCGACCATCTGCTTTATGGCCTGGTGCTTTCGGAGCTGCGCCGTCGGCCGCAGGCATGAGTCGTCGGTCGTGGGATTGCCTCCGACCTCGTGGCGGGTAGGAGCCCGCTGTGAACGCGCTCGTCCTCAACTGCACGCTGAAGCGCTCGCCGGAGCCGTCGAACACCGATCGGCTCGCTCGCGTGCTGATGGATACGTTCGGGCATGCGGGAGTCGGCGCCGAGATCGTCCGTGTGGTCGATCACGATGTGCTGCCCGGCGTCAGCTCCGATGAGGGCGAGGGCGACGCTTGGCCCGCGATCCGCGAGCGGATCGTCAATGCGGAGATCCTCGTGCTTGCCACGCCCACCTGGCTCGGGCAGCCCTCCAGTGTCGCCAAGCGCGTGCTCGAGCGGATGGACGCGCTGATCTCCGAGACCGATGACGAAGGACGACCGCTTGCGTACAACCGCGTCGCCGGCTTCGTGGTGACGGGCAACGAGGACGGTGCACACCACGTGATCGCCGAGCTCGCGCAAGCCGTCGGTGACATCGGCTTCACCGTTCCGGGCCAAGCGTGGACCTATTGGAACATGGGACCGGGACCGGGACCCGACTATGCGGACACCGATCACGGCCACGACTGGTCGCGCAGCACCGGCGAGGCAGCCGCGGCGAACCTGATCGCCGTCGCGCAGGCGCTGGAGGCCCGGCCGATTCCCGTGCCGCCGAACGCTGGCTGAGGCATGACGAGCGAGCGGGGCATGCCCGTTGCGCCAGTGCCGGTGCGTGCGACGTTGCCGCGCCTGCGTGAGGCGGTGCAGGCATGCCGGGCGTGCGAGCTGTGGGCCGGGGCGACGCAGGCGGTGTTTGGGGAGGGCGCGCGGCGGGCTGAGCTGATGCTCGTCGGCGAGCAGCCCGGTGATCGCGAGGACGTCGAGGGGGCGCCGTTCGTCGGGCCTGCCGGGCACGTGCTCGATCGCGCGCTCGTGGAGGCGGAGATCGATCGCGATCTCGTCTATCTCACAAACGTCGTCAAGCACTTCCGCTACAAGCAGCGCGGGAAGCGGCGGATCCATCAGCGCCCCGACGCCGCGCACCTCGCGGCCTGCCGCCCGTGGCTCGATGCCGAGCTGGCAGTCGTGCGTCCACGGGTGCTCGTCTGCCTTGGCGCGGTCGCGGCGCAGGCGCTGATCGGTCGCGAGGTGCGCGTCACGCGCGATCGGGGACGCCCGCTCGACTCGCCGTTGGCCCCGTGCGTGATGGCGACGGTGCATCCATCCTCGATCCTGCGCACGCCCGACGAAGCGGCGCGCCACGACGCGCATGCGGCGTTCGTCGACGACCTCGCCCAGGTCGCCGCGCGGCTCCGCGCCGACCACTGACGATCCTCGTTTGTGACCGCGACGGGCGTGGTAGCGCACGGATGGAGGGACCCGCGCAGGAAGGACGACGAGATGGCTCAGACGATTCGAGGGGTGATGACATGCGGCCCCGCATGCGAGCGTCGCGGACGATGCGCAAGATGCGCGAGGTCGACGGCGGCGCGCACCGCGCGCTCGCGCGCGACGAGCGCTCGGCGCTGGCGGACGTCAGCGACGCACCGGCAACGCCTGATGCCCGGCGTGGTGCTGGAGATCCCCGAGCCGGCGCCGCCCGCGCCGGGCCCGGAGCCGG
Organism: uncultured Actinomycetes bacterium; assembly: GCA_963774115.1. Classification (GTDB taxonomy): domain Bacteria; phylum Actinomycetota; class Thermoleophilia; order Solirubrobacterales; family Solirubrobacteraceae; genus Conexibacter. The sequence goes on from CAVZDN010000003.1 coordinate 809,273, forward strand.
ATCCGGGCGGCCCGACCGTGCCGGATCCGGTGCCGCCGGAGCAGCCGGCCGAGACGCCGCTGGGCCCCGACCTGCCGGACCCCGAGCCGCCGCGGGAACCCGACCCGGAGCCGCCCGACGTCCCGTCGCCGGATCCGCGTGGCCCTGAGATAGCTTCCGATTCGAGGAGCACATAGCGATGACCGAACCGCCCAAGCAGTCCGACCAGTTGCCGGAGGAGGCGCCGGCCGAGCAGGTGCCGGATGACGTGCCCGAGGCTGACGAGGGTGCCGCGCGAGAGAGCGGCAGACGTCACGCGAGCGAGCAGGAGCAGGCCACCTCGCTCGGGCATCGCGGCACGGACGAGCAGCGTGCCTACGAGCGCGCGGACGACGACGAGAAATAGGTGAGCCAGATGGCGAGCGAGAAGCAGACGCGGGCCGCACGCAAGAACGTCAAGCGCGCGCAGCAGGCTGCGACGCGCAAGCGTACGATCGCGCACCTGCCCGACAGCACCCGGCGCGACCTCGTGCGCGAGGCGCAGAAGGGTCGGCGTCGCGGCGGCCAGGCGGGGCATGCGCTTGAGGATCGCAACCGCACGCAGCTCTACGAGCTGGCGAAGGAGAAGGGCATCCCTGGCCGCTCGAAGATGGGCAAGTCGGAGCTGATCGCGGCGATCCGCCGCCACGGCTGAAGGGGCGAGCGGGCGCGCTCAGCGCTCGCCCGGCAGCAGCTCGGCGAGCTTCTGGCGCAGCGAGTGGGCGATCATCGCGCGGCGCCCGGAGTCGCCGTGCAACACGGACGACACGAACGCGTGCGCCTGTTCGAGCGTGATGTGCGGCGGCAGCGGCGGTACCTCGGGGTCGGTCACGACCTCGAGCACGACAGGGCGGTCGGCCGCGAGTGCCGCATCCCAGGCGGCGCCGACCTCCTCTGGGTCCTCGACGCGGATCCCCCGCAGGCCGGTCAGCTCGGCGTGGCGTGCGTAGAGGAAGCCGGGCAGCTCCTGGGAGGCCGCCAGCTTCGGATCGCCTGCGAGCACGCGCTGCTCCCAGGTGACCTGGTTGAGGTCGCGGTTGTTGAGCACGAGCACGACCAGGCGCGGGTCGCTCCACTCGTGCCGGTACTTCGCGATCGTGATCAGCTCGGCTGAGCCGTTCATCTGCATCGCGCCGTCGCCGACGAGTGCGATCACGGGCCGGTCGGGGTGGGCGAACTTCGCGCCGATCGCGTACGGCACTCCGCACCCCATCGTCGCCAGAGTGCCCGAGAGCGACGCCATCATGCCTTCGCGCAGGCGAAGGTCGCGGGCGTACCAGTTCGCGACCGAGCCGGAGTCCGCGGTCAGGATCGCCCGCTCGGGCAGGCGCTTGGAGAGCTCGTGGAAGACGAACTGCGGGTTGATCGGATCGGCCGCTGCAGCGCACGCCGCTCGACGACCTCCCACCACTCCCTCACGCCGCGCTCGATCCGCTCGCGCCAGGCGCGGTCCTGCTTGCGCTCCAGCAGCGGGATGAGCGCGCGTTGAGCAGATGGATCGCACCCGGTCCCGAGGTCGCCAGGCACACGCCCGCCTGCCCGGTGAACTTCGCGTGCGCGCACGCCATGAGCGCCGCCATCTCCTCGTGACGAACCTGGATGAAGCGCGGCCGCGGACCGTCGTGCCCGAAGGCGCCCATGATCCCGTTGATGCCATCGCCTGGATAGCCGTAGACGCGCTCCACGCTCCACACGACCGCGAGGCGCTCCAGCAGCTGGTCGCCGACGGTTGACGTCATCGCTACGAGGCCGCCGCCACCGGCTGCTCGTGGCGGCCCTCCGCGAGCTCCTCGACCGCCTTGGCGCAGAAGGCCGGCAGGTCGTCGGGCTTGCGCGAGGAGACGAGGCCGTTGTCGACGTGGACCTCCTCGTCGACCCAGGTGGCCCCGGCGTTGCGGATGTCGGTCTGCAGCGTCGGCCACGACGTGATCGTGCGGCCTTGCAGCACGCCCGCCTCGACGAGCGTCCACGGGCCGTGGCAGATCACCGCGACCGGCTTGTCCTGCTCGAAGAACGCACGCGCGAACGCGACCGCCTGCTCGTCGCCGCGCAGCATGTCCGGGTTCGCGACGCCGCCCGGCAGCACGAGCCCGTCGTAGTCCTCAGCGCGCGCGTCCGCGACCGTCATGTCGACGGGGAACGTGGCGCCCTTGTCGAGGTGGTTGAACGCCTGTACCTCGCCCTCCTCCAGGGAGATCAGGTCAGTCTCGGCGCCTGCCTCGCGAATCGCCTTCCACGGCTGCTCCAGCTCGACCTGCTCGACACCCTCGGTCGCGAGGAACGCGATCCGCTTCCCACTCAATTGCCCAGCCATCGTCCACCTCGTCATCTTCGGTTCCGGTGTCCGAGAGTTACCCGCCGCTGCGTCGTTTGCCACGCGTACATGGCGGGCAGGTCAGGAGCGATGGCCGCTCCCCGTCTCTTCTACTGCGCCTCGCATGAGCAGTTCCCGCCCCATGCGCTGCTGCGGCACGTGATCGCGGCGGAGCGGGCCGGGTTCGACGGGATCGCGTGCAGCGACCATCTGCAGCCGTGGTGGGAGCCCGGCGAGTCCGGTCATGCGTGGGTGTGGCTCGGTGCCGTCGGCCAGGCGACGCGGCTGCCGCTCGGCACCGCCGTCACGCCCCCGGGGCCGCGTCATCACCCTGTGCTCATCGCGCAGGCATGGGCGACGTTGGAGCTGATGTTTCCGGGTCGGCCGTTCCTCGGGATCGGGTCCGGGGAGTCGCTCAATGAGTCTCCGCTCGGCGCACCGTGGCCGTCGGTGGGTGAGCAGATCGAACGACTCAAGGAGGCGCTGCAGTTGATCCACCGCCTGTTCGCTGGGCAGCGGCTGTTCACGCGCGGAAAGCACTTCTCGACGGATGGCGCGTTCCTGCACAGCCGGCCTGAGCGTTGCCCGCCGATCTACGTCTCCGCGTTCGGGCCGCAGGCGGCCGCGGTCGCGGGGCGCTGGGGCGACGGGCTTTGGACGCTCGCCGATCCCGAGCAGGCGCCGGCCGTGATCGACGCCTACCGCGCGGCCGCCGTGGACGCGGGCCGTGAGCCCGGGGAGATCGTGCTGCAAGCCGCGTTCTCGTGGGCGGCCGACGACGATGCGGCGCTCGAGGGCGCGCGTGTCTGGAAGGGATCGCAGCCATCCGAGTTCTACGTCGAGGACTGGCACAATCCGGCCGAGATGTACGCAGAGGGCGAGCGCCAGACCTCCGACGAGGACCTGCGCAAGGCGATGATCATCAGCTCTGATCCGCAGACCCACGTCGAGCGGATCCGCGACGTGATCGCGCTCGGCGCCACCACCGTCGTCCTCACGAACAACTCCGGCACCGACCCGCTCGCCGCGATCAAGGTCTACGGCGAGCAGGTACTGCCAGCCCTGCGCACCGTTCGCACCAGCTAGGTCGACCGGCCAGTCGCTGCCGGCGAACTCGGTGTGCTCCGGCCGGCTTTGCGCTGCCCCGCGGCGATCTCCTATACGGAAGGCAGCGCTCGCTGCAGTTCGGTCAGCGTGGCGAAGACCGCCTCCGCGCCGGCCTCCAGCAGCTCACCACGGGAGAAGCCGCCACACAGCACGCCGACGGACCGCATCCCGGCCGCGCGGGCGGCCTGGCAATCCCACACCGCGTCGCCGACGACGAGTGTCGAACTTGCCGAGCCTCTCCGCCCGCGCGCTCGTGGGCAATCGTCAGGAGGTCCGGGGCCGGCTTCGTCGTGTCGACGTCGGCCGAGCTGAGCACCACGTCCGGCAGTCCGTCGACGTCAAGCAGGTGCAGGTAGTACTCGACCTCGTCCGGGCGCCCCGAGCTCGCGAGCGCGACGCGCCAGCCGGCCTCCTTGCACGCGAGCAGCAGCTCGTGCGCGCCGTCGAGCGGCTGGACCTCGCCGATCAGCTCGAGGAACCGCTCGCGCTGCACCGCGCGGATCTCGTCGCCGCGATCGCGCTCCACCTCCTCGCCGGCAAGGTCGCCGACCAGCCGGTCGCCGCCCTTCCCGATCTGCCGGTGGATCCGCCACATCGGAATCGTCACGTCGCAGGCGCGGAACGCGCGCTGCCACGCCAGCGCGTGGTGGTACGTGCTGTCGACCAACGTCCCGTCGACGTCGAATATCACGACGCGCATCCGCCTCTACGACCCTCTCACGCTCGCGAGGCTCGCCTCCAGCGCCGCCATCAGGTCGGGGACAGGATCCGGCTCGGGCTCGACGCTCGGGGATCTCGACCTCGCCGGTGCGCTGCTTGCGACGGATCACTTTCAGCAGCCGCGCACGGTGACAGTCCTCGTAGCGCGCGGGGTCGAACGTGCGCGTCATCGCCTCGATCACCTTCACCGCCTGATCTACCTCGCCTCTTCGCGGTGCGCCCGCGCGGCCTGAAGGCACCGCGTCGATCGCGCTCGGGTCGCGGATCTCGTCGGCGAACAGCATCGTCGAGAGCGCAAGCAGGCCGTCCCGCTCGCGCACGGCGACGAGGTGCTCCTTGCGAGCGCAGCACGACCCGTCCGATCGCGACCTGCTCGGTGTCCGCCATCACGTCGCGCAGCAGCCGGTAGGCGCGCGCGACGCCCTCGGTGCCCTCCTGCGGCAGCAGGTAGTAGGGATGGTCGAAGTGCGCAGGGTCGATCTGCGTCGAGCGTCGACGAACTCCTCGACCTCGATCGTGCGCGTGCGCTCCGGCGCGGCCGCGGCCAGCTCCTCGTCGGAGAGCACGACCAGCTTGCCGTCGAGCTCGTAGCCGTGGCCGACCTGTTCCCAGGGGACCTCCTTGCCGCCGTTCCCGCAGGTGCGCTTGACCTCGATGCGCGCTGCCCCTCTTGTCGTCGACCTCGTGGAAGTGGACGTCGCGGTCGCGCACGGCGCTGACCAGCCGACCGGCACGGCGACGAGCCCGAACGACGAGCGTCCCGGACCACAGCGGGCGGGCCATCAGCGCTTCGCCCTCTTCGCCTGGCCTTCGCCTGCGCTGCCTTGACGCCCGTCTTGGTGCGCTTGGAGCGGCGCGTCGAGGAGGAGCGCTTGCGACGTGCCCCGCCGCCGCTGTCAGGCTCGCCTCCAGCGCCGCGGCGAGGTCCTCCGGCGCCTCCTCGGTCTCGTACGACGGCGCCTCGATCTCCTCGCCCGACGCCTTGCGTCTCGATCAGCTCCAGCACGTCGGCGCGTGTAGCGATCTCTGTGGCGGCCCGGCTTCCAGTCGGCCGCGAGCGCGTCGACGAGCCGCTCGCGCCATCTCGACCTCCTTCTTGGACGGCTCGCGTGCGCAGCGGCGGGACGTCTGAGGTCGGCGCGGTCGACGACCTCGTCTGCGAAGCGCATCGTGTGCAAGCACAGCGCCCTGCCGCGCGGGCGCAGCGCGACGAGCTGCTCGCGCGTGCGCAGCACGAAGCGGCCGATGCCGACGCTGCTCGCTGCGCTCCAGCGCGGCCAGCAGGACGCGGTAGCCGCGCTCGCCGCCCTCCTGGGCGCCCACGACGTACGGATGGTCGTAGTAGACCGGGTCGATCTGCTCGACGGCGACGAAGTGCTCGAGCTCGATCACCTTCGGTCGCGAGCCGCGCGCGGCGGCGATCTCCTCGTCGTCGAGCACGACCTGCCTGCCGCCGCTCGTCTCGTACGCCTTCGCGATCCGCTCGTGCGGGATCTCGCGGCCCGAGTCTGGCGCCGACGAGGCGGTGCTCGATGCGGCAGCCGTCCTTCAGTCGCACCTCGCGGAAGTGGATGCGGTGGTCCTCGGTGGCGGCGAACAGCTTGACGGGGATCGCGACCTCGCCGAACGCGATCGTGCCGTTCCAGAGCGAGCGCGCCGCCATCGCTCAGCCCTCTCAGCCGCGGGCAGCGGCTGGTGCAGCGCAGACGACCTCCGCGAACAGGTCGCCGCGCTCGCGCGACGCGCCGCAGCACGCGCGTCGTGCTCGAAGCGCAGCAGGTCGGGTGCCGCATCGCCGGCACGCCTCGACCTCGTCCCACGTCGACCGGCGTCGAGACGGTCGGCCGCTCCTTCGCGCGCAGCGAGTAGACGGAGACGGTCGTCTTGTGCTCGTCGTTCTGGCTCCAGTCGATCAGCACCTTGCCGCTGCGCTCGCCGCCTTCCTCGCCATGTCGCGAGACGACCAGCTCGGGGCGCTGCTGCTCGAACAGGTCGGCGACCGCGTGCGCGAACGGCTTCGTCGCCTCGTAGCGCACGTCGCTCGTCGTTGAGCGGGACGTAGATCTGCAGCCCCTTCGAGCCCGACGTCTTCGCGAACGCGCTGCAGGCCGAGCTGCTCGAACATCTCGCGCAGCTCCAGCGCGACCTCGCAGCACTCGACGATCGCTCGCCGGCGCGCCCGGGTCGAGGTCGAACGCGAGCGTCGTCGGCCGCTCGATCGTCGTCCGCCTTCGACAGCGAGGGGTGCAGCTCGACGTCGGCGAGGTTCGCCAGCCAGACGAGCGTCGGCAGGTCCTGGCAGAGCGTGTAGTGGATGTCGCGCTCTGCTGTGCGCGGCTCCAGACGGTCGACCGTCTGCGACCCAGTCCGGGCCGGTGTCTCGGCGACTGCTTCTCGTAGAAGAACTTGCCCTCGACGCCGTCGGGATAGCGCTTGAGCGTGAGCGGGCGGTCGCGCAGGTGCGGCAGCAGCACCGGCGCGATCGCGGCGTAGCAGCCGATCAGGTCGCCCTTCGTGAAGCCGGCTCGCGGGTAGAGGACCTTGTCGAGGTTGGTGAGCTTGAGCGTGCGGCCCTCCAGCTCGACCTCGACGCCGCCGCGCACCTTGCGGCCGTCGGCGACCAGCGCCGTCGACGCGGCGGCCGGCGTCGACGCGGCGCCGGGCTCGGGCGCGATGCGGCCTCGCTCTCGGCGGCGACGCACGCGCTCGCGCACGACCTCCGCCGCCGGCTTGTCGTCGCGCAGGCCCTGGTAGCGCGGGATGGCGCAGGCGGCCGTCTGCTCGTCCACTCGCCGAACTCGACCTCGCGACGAGCTGCGGCTCGACGAAGTGCGCGCCTCTCGCGCGGCTGGCGGCCGCTCGAACGGCGAGTCTTCTGCGCGCGAGCGGCGTCGAGCAGCTCGGCGAGCCGCGTCCAGCTCGGCGTCGTCGAAGCCGGTGCCGACGCGGCCGGCGTAGCGCAGCTCGCCGCTCTCCGCGTCGTGGACGCCCGAGCTCCAGCGCGCCGAGGCGGCCGGCGCGCGCGCCCTCTGCCCTCCGTCCAGCCGCCGATCACGAGCTCCTGGCGCTGCGAGTGCTTGACCTTCAGCCAGCTGCCGTCGCGGCGGCCGGGCGCGTAGCGCGAGTCGAGCCGCTTGGCGACGACGCCCTCGAGGCCCTGCTCGCGCGTGGCCGCGAGCAGCGCGCTGCCGGCGCCGGCGCCGACGTGGTGGGCGGGCACGCGCCAGTGCTCGCCGTCGAGCTCGAGCGCGGCGAGGCGCTCGCGGCGCTCCTCGTACGGCAGCTCCATCAGCGAGTGGCCGTCGAGCCACAGCAGGTCGAAGATCGCGTACGTGACCGGGCGACTCGGCCTGCGCGTGCCGTCTGACGGCCGCCTCGCCGCGCAGGTGGATGCGCGGCTGCAGCGCCTGGAAGCTCGGCCGCCCGTCCTCGTCGAACGCGACGATCTCGCCGTCGAGGATCGCGCTGTGCGAGCCGAGCGCGCGGTTGAGCGCGCGCAGCTCCGGATAGGCGGCGGTGACGTCGTTGCCGTTGCGCGTGATCGAGGTGGATGCGGCCGGGCTCGGAGCGCGCGATCGCGCGCACGCCGTCCCACTTGACCTCGAACGCCCAGCTCGGACTCGTCTGCCGGCATCGTCGAGAGCCGCGCGAGCATCGGCTCGACGAGCTCCGGCATCTCGGTCGGCGGTCGGGTCGGCCGGCGGGTCCATGCGATGGATCATCCAGTCCTTCTCGGCTCTGCCGGCATGGAACAGCGCGTAGCGGCCGCGCAGCCGCTCGCCGTCGAAGGCGACGACGACCTTGCTCGGCTCCCACTTCTCGCAGCGCGTACGTGCCGCTGTCCCAGATCTCACCTCGCCGGCGCCGTAGCTGCCGGCCGGGATCGTGCCCTCGAAGTCGATGTAGTCGAGCGGGTGGTCCTCGACGTGGACCGCCTTGCGGTTGTGCTCGGGATCCTCGGGGATGCCGTTCGGGATCGCCCACGAGGCGAGCGCGCCGTCGTGCTCCAGCCGCAGGTCCCAGTGCAGGCGGCGCGCGTGGTGCTCGTGCACGACGAAGCGCGCCTGCCGCATCGCCGTCAGACGCCTTCGCGTCGCCGCGCGGCTCGGGCGTCGCGTCGAAACGGCGCTTGCGCCGGTACTCCGCGAGCGAAGACGGCTTCTTGGCGACCATCCCGCTCGCGGGGCTCTCGCTAGCGCGACGACGTCGGTCGCTCGGCGGGGTCGACGACCGGGTCATAGGAGGCCTCTCGGGTCGAGGGCATCGCCTCCGAGCCGGTCGGCCGGGTCCGCTCGGTCCTGCGCGCTGCGACTGCGGCCACGAACGCGACGGGCACGAGGAAGACCAGGAACGCGACCGGCACGGCGATGAACCATGCCGCGCCGAAGACCACAGCCATCAGGAACCCGATCACAAGCGCCACCGCGAGGAATCCAGTTGCTTGCATGCTGCTCACCCTCCCCAGCCGAGCGTTCCCCAAACAGTGAGAGCGCCCTCAGTCGTCGTTGCGAAGCGCGTCCTTGACCTTGTCGGCCGCGTCGCCGACCTTCTCCTTCAGCTTGCCGCTCGTCTCGTCGACGTGGCCCTCACGCTTGAGGTCGTCGTCTCCGGTGAGGTCGCCGGCGGCCTTCTTGATCCTGCCCTTCGCGGTGTCCGCGTCGCCGTCGTCCATCTGGTCCTCCTGTTCCTTGAGGTTGGGACTTCAAGGCTCCCCGCAGGCGAGGTCGAGGAAACGGGCGGCGGTCGACGGCGCCGCATGCTTCGCCGCCGGCTCTCCGCACGTCAGCGTGCTGCGGCGCCTCGACGGGTACCGTCGTCTCATGACCCGAACGATCGTTGCGGTGTCGCTCGCGCTGTTCGTCGCCGGAGGGGTGCTGCTGACGGTGGGAAGCGCGGTGTTCGTGACCGCCGTCGGCTGGGCGCTGGTCGGGATCGCCGGCGTGCTGCTCGTGTCGCTGGCGTTCCTGCTCGTCGGCGAGTCCGAGGATCGTGACCGCACGCGACACCCGCACGGCTGAACGCGGCTTCGTCGCCCGGCATAGCCGACCGGCTTGCTCGTCTGTATTCAGACCGACGTGCGGGCCGATGCCCTTCCAAACCATCTGTGCCGTTAGGGCGGCGAAAACGTACGTTTCCTAGGTGCGATGGCGGATTTCGACGATCCGGTAGCCGTAGGGAGCGTCGTCCACCTCGTGTCGTCGCGGTGGCGAATCAGCAAAGCCGGAAGGCGCTACAGCGTCGATCTCAGCCGCTTTGTCCGGGCGCTCGCCTGATTGATGGACATTCGTCGACGCGGTGTCCGTTGACTACGCTGACATTCGGAGTTCGACGTCTTGGGTGAGAAGGCCCAGCCAGCGGTCGAGGTGTTCGAAGCTCGGAGGCTTGATCTGCGCTGCGAAGAGCGTGCGGCGTATGACTCGGGCGTGCTCGCGCGTGGTGGCAAGCTGCTCTTCCAACAGGGGCCGATGGAGTGCTGCGGACCGGTCTCGAAGGCGGCTGACCTCGGCGGTACGTGTCCAGAGGTAGTGGGTGCGGCGTCGATCGGCGAGATCCTCGAAGCCTCGGTAGCGGCAGCATCCGAGTTCGCATGTGAGTCGATGTCGGACCCTCTGATCTTCGAGCAGTGGCACGGCGTGCTTGTTTGGAGCGTGGTCTTGAGCGGCTCGAAGTAGATGCGGCGGTTGCGCCCGCCAGGCCTCCGATCGTCGCGAGGCTTGGCTCCGCCGTGCTTGCGTACTGAGGGCGAAGGTCTCCGCGCCTCCAAGACCCCGAGTCGAACGCTGAGATTCCGAGGAGTGCCTGCAGGAGGAGACCGAAGGCACCAACCCGCCCGGCGATGACGCGGAGCCCGGCCTCCTGGCATGCGGCGGCGTAGGCGACATACAGGGCGAGTTTCTCGAAACTGTCGCGGACCGGGTTGAGGTTCAGGGGCTGAAGATAGATCGCATCGATAGGAAGGTCGACCAGCCAGTCGAGGATGAGTTCCGGTGTCTGCATCGCCTTGCGTCCTGGAGCGATGAGCGGACGGCGTTCGATATCGCCGGTCCCGTTGCGTTCGCACGTGATCTCGGCGATGTGCCGGTCCGCTTCGATCCAGACTGAGAGATCCCGGTCGTACAACGGCAAGCCTGGAGTCGTGTGCGCGGCTGCGCGCGCGGTCTGTGTGAAGCGAAGGCTGGGATCGACGAGTGCGCGTGCCGTGGTGGCGTTCATCGTGTGCGGCTGGATAGGCGTCGGCGGCGCGAAGTCGAGGTTTGCGATCTGCTGTACATCGAGGTCGCCCTCACCCGCGAAGCGCAGCGAGTGGAGGTCCATGAGATAGGGGACCCGCTCATTCGCGAGCCGACGCACAATGGGCGGATCCTTCGCCGCGTAGGAGGCCTCGACGATGGCTCCGGTCAGCGAGACTCCCTCCTCGAGAAGGGTAGCTCCCTGGAGCGCATTCTCGATCGCGAGCCCGTCGTGCTTACCGACCCGCGGCAGGTACGAAAGATCGCTGAGCAATCGGTCGAGCGGAGATGGCATACTCGTCATTGACGTGACAAAGTACGCGACACACCGGACGGCAAAGGAACGCACATGGTAGACATCGCCGAACGCCTCGGGACGGCTGCTGCGAAGGCAGAGCTGGATCAGAGCGACATTGCGCGGGTGCTGGACACCAACCCGCGCACGGTTTCGCGTTGGCTGCAGCGTGCGAGTGCGCCGCGTCCTGACGCGCGCGAGCGGCTGCTTGAGCTGTTGGCGGTGCTCGAAGAGCTTTCTCAGGTTCTGCGTCCGCAAGCGGCGCATGACTGGCTGTTTACGCCCAACCCGCTGCTCGACCACTACAAGCCGGTCGACCTGCTGCGAGATGGCAAGGCTCGTCCGGTGCTCGGAGCCATCGACGCGATGGCGGAGGGCGTGTTCGTCTAACCCGTGCTGGACGCCACGTTGGTCGCTCGCGTTGACGGGCTGGGTGCTGCTGCGTATAGCGGCGACGCATTCCGGCACCTTCCGCCTGCCTATGACCCGCTGTCGGGACGCGGCGCTCGGATTCACGGCGGTCGATGGAATCCGCCCGACAGCTTCTCGGTGCTGTATCTGGGGCTCGATCGGCGAACCGTCGTCGACGAGTTCGAGCGGCTCGCACGTCGCCAGCGCCGCGATCCTGCGGACTTCCTGCCGCGTGCCTTCTATCGCTATGTCCTCGTGCTGCAGAACGTGCTGGATCTACGGGACGCGGCGGCTCTAGAAGCGAGCGGCTTGAGCCCCGCTGAGCTGACATCGGACCAGCTCGAGGCCTGCCAGCGAGTGGGGCTCGCGGCCCACCACGCAGGGCGCGAGGGAATCCTCGCGCCCTCCGCGGCAGGCGACGGCACGGTGCTCGCACTATTCCTCGACGGCATGCAGCCAGGGTCGACGATCTCGCCGACGCAAATGGAGATCTGGGAGAGCGCGCCCGGGTGATCCCGACCGGGCCGCGTGCCGCATCGGGAGATGATCCGGCGGTCTCGATCGGTCCTCATGGTGGCGTGACCACCCATGTCGTGCTGTAGCTACGGAGACGAAAGCACGCGGACGGACTTGCGACGTGTTGAGCAGGTCGCCTGTGGTGGCATCGCTGGACCCGCATCTACGCCGCCACGTCTTCCCCGCGGCTCGGCTTGCGCCCGATGGATGTGGCTTGACGCGGTCTCCGCACGTCGGGGTGTCAACGCGTGGCCGGATCTCATGCGGAGGTGTTTGGGAGGGCGATGGGTTGGAGGGGTTCTCCGAGGGTGTCGCTGAGGAGGTGGGCGTAGGTATGCGGCGCTCGCACTAACTCCCAATACGAGCACCGGGGTACCACCAATTCCAACGACCGAGCAAGATGAGTGCTGCCGGCACAATTACGCAGCGAACAAGCGTGACGTCCAGCAACACGGCAATTGCCAATCCAAGTCCGAGCTGCTGGAACGGGACAAGCGGTGAGGTTGCGAGTGAAAGGAACATAACGGCAAGAATCATGCCTGCGATGGTGATCGATCGTCCGCTCTTGACAAGGCCAATACGTACTGAGTCCACATTGCTATGGCCGGTCACGAAAGCCTCGCGCACGCGGCTGAGCAGGAATACCTCGTAGTCGACTGACAACCCAAACACTGTTGCGAAGAGGAAGAGCGGAACAAAGAAAGCGAGTTCGCCCGACGATCCGTCGCCTGGGCCGATGAGGATGAGAAGGCCAAGCGTGGCCGCCGTAGTCAGCAGCGTGCTAAGCATGGCCTTGATCGGAACGACAATCGACTTCAGCCCGAATGCGAGCACGGCACCTCCGAGAATGCACGTGGCCAGGACCACCCATGGTGCCCGTGCGGCGATTCGCCCACGCAGGTCCATCGCCTCGGCCGTCTGTCCGCCGACAAGCGTTCGGTGGGGCAAGGCAGCGAGGGCTTGTCGCAATCGCGTCACTGTCTGCTCGGCGGCCGGCGCGTCAGGGAGGTACCGCGACATCACTCGCAGATGCGACCACCCGGATCTTGCCTCGATTATGTTCGGGATTCTGCTTACGCCAGGGTCGTTGGACGCGACTCCTTGTGCTTCCTGTGATTTGCCACGTGTCAGAACCTCAATTGGCGAGAACGCTCCTCTGTCAAAGCTTGGTGCGACGCGATCGTACGTTTGCCGCATCGGGTCGTTGGATGGCAACGCACTGAGCGTGCGAACGTCGACATGCATCGTACGGATTGGGAGCGCGAGAGCGAGCATGACTGTGAGACCGGCGCCGAGCCAGAAGATCGGACGCGCAGCAAGCGCATTGCCCAGTCGCGTCCACAGTCGTGCGCTAGATGTACGGAGCGCGACGCGGCGGAGTTGCAGCCGGTCGACGTTCGTTCCGAGCAGGCCGAGGATCGCGGGGAGAAGGGTGATGGCAACTGCGGTGGCGGTCACAGTGGCGAGTGAGGCGCCAATCGCCATGGACGTGAACGACCTGACACCGATCAGGGTGAGTGTCATCAGGGAGGCTGCCACGGTCGCCCCAGACAGGACGATTGAGCGGGCCGTCGTGCTCATGATCGTGCGTACCGAGTCTGTGGTGCATCTGCCCGCGGCCAGCTCTTCGCGGAACCGCGTGACGACGAACAGCGAGAAGTCGATGCTCAGACCCAACGCCAGGACGGAAGCGGTGTTCGTAACGAACACGCTGAGAGTCAATGCGTGTGCCAGCAGCTGAAGCGCACCATAGGTGACGGCGAGGGCGATCCCAGCCAGGAGCAGTGGGATGCCGGCTGCAATCGCGGAAAGAAATGCGATGAGCAACATTGCCAGTACCACCGGGAAGGAGATCTTCTCGGCACGCGCCAGGTCCGAATGCGCGATCTCGGAGTAGCGCTGGAACACGGCAACGCGTCCAAGAACTTCGGCGTTTGCGAGCGGTGTGACCGCACGCCGCAGAGCGTCGCGAATCGTCGGCACTCGTCGTTGTGCCTCGGCCTCACGATGACGCAAGAAGAACCGCAATATCGCGACGCGCCCGTCGGGCGATATTGTCAGCCCGTCGACCCGGGCCACGTCTGGCTGCGTCACGAGCGTATGCAATGCGATGTCGCCCGCTCTCTCCCACGCCACGGGTGATGTCCGAGGACTTGCCGCATGGATGCTCTGAGCGGGCTCGAGCACTGCGAACAGTCGCGTGTCCCCGCCGAACTGAAAGTCGCGCGTGATGATCGCAACTGCTTGTTGCGAGTCCGAACCCGGAACGGCGTAACCGCCATTCGAAAGCCGGTCATACAGACCGGTCCCGTATACGGCACCCACGACTGCCAGCACGGCCCAGGCCGCCACGACTGCGAGGCGGTGCGCGAGCACCGCCTCTCCCAGCCGCTCCAACGTCGTTCTCGAGGCCTTCGGCGTCCTGCTGTCGAGGCCCACCGACCCCCCCTCGGTGTCCGTCATGCCGGCTATCCAGCGTGGGCTAGCCGCGAGCGGATTCTAGCGCACCGCTAAGTGGGCATACACCAATCAAGATTTCGATAAAGTGTCCTTATGGGGGAGGCGAGGGGATGTGGGTGGTCGTTAGACGACCGCTCCAGGCGCGGTGTACAGGGCGCGATGGTAGGCGCTGCGGCGATGGCGGTTCCGGACACCGTCGTCGGCAATGAGGAGATCGGCGCGTTGCTCGGGGTAGATGACCAATGGATCCGCTCGCGCACGGGGGTGCATGAGCGACGGCGCGCCACTGCTGAGGACTCACTGGTCGACTACGCGTCCATTGCTGCGCAGCGCAGTCTCTCCCTTGCGGGGGCTACACCTAGGGCCGTGGACCTTCTGCTCGTTGCCACAATGACGGCGGACGACATCACCCCGAATGCCGCGCCGCTCGTCGCGGCCCGGATCGGTGCCGACGGCTGTGCTGCCTTCGACATCGGCGGCGCCTGCGCCGGTTGGCTTGGAGCGCTGGCGCTCGCGACGGCATCGGTCGAGTCTGGCCGTGCCGAGATGGTGCTCGTGATCGGTGCGGACCTCCTGAGCACAGTCACGGACTTCACGGATCGTGCAACCGCACCGCTGTTCGGTGACGGTGCGGGCGCTGTGCTCGTGCGGGCATGCCAGGGAGGCTCGCGAATCGCTCCGATCGTCCTCCAGACAGACGGAGCTGGTGCAGGCTGGGTGTATGCGCGCCGCGACGAGGGCGTCATTCGAATGGTCGGCCCTCAAACGTTTCGGCACGCCGTCGCGCATTTGACCACTGCGACGCGAGAAGCGGCGATGGCCGCAGGACTCGAGCTGGACGAGATCGACCTGTTCGTCTTCCATCAAGCGAACGCGCGGATCATCGAAGCCGTGGGAACACGCTTGGGCCTCGATCCGGAGCGTGTTCCGACATGCATCGAACGGTTTGGCAACACGTCCGCGGCGACGATCCCGATCGTACTCGCAGACGCCGCCGAAGGGGATCGTCTGCACGCGGGCGACCAGGTCATGCTGGCCGCGTTCGGGGCTGGCTTCACGGTTGGCGCCGGCGTCGTTGAGTGGGGCGGCAATGCGTGAGGATTGGGCGCTCGTGAGCGGCGGCTCGCGCGGCATTGGCGCAGCCGTGGCGCGGCAACTCGCCGCCGCCGGCTGGCCGGTCGCGGTCGTGTACCGAGCTGACGGGGACGGCGCTGCCACGACCTGTGACGCGATCGGTGCCGACGGTGGTCGGGCGACGGCGTTCCAAGCCGACCTCGCCGACCCCGCGGCCGCGAATCGCCTTGTCGACGATGTCGAGCGGCGGTGCGGGCGCGTGTCGGTGCTCGTCAACAACGCCGGCGTTCGAGCAGATGGGCTTGCGCTCGGCATGTCGGAAGAGCAATGGCATCGCGTGATCGAGACGAACCTCGGTGCCGCGTTCCGGCTGTCGCGACGCGTACTGCGCACGATGGTGCGCCACCGCTACGGACGCATCGTCAACGTCGCCTCGATCGTTGGACCGCGTGCGAATGCCGGACAGGTGAACTACGCCGCGTCGAAAGCCGGGCTGATCGCGGTCACGCGAACTATCGCCGTGGAGGTCGCGCGCCGCGGCATCACCGTCAACGCCGTCGCGCCCGGCTTCGTGGAGACCACGCTGACGAGCGACGTTGACGCAGGAGTCGCGCGTGCGATTCCCATCCGCCGCGCTGGAACGCCCGACGAGGTGGCGGCCTGCGTGCGGTTCCTGGTTTCGGACCAGGCGAGCTATGTCACGGGCGCGGTCCTCACCGTGGACGGGGGGCTGAGCGCATGAGCGAGCAGAGGAGGTCCCAATGGGCAAAGTCGTGACCGCCGAGGCCGTTGAGACGCGCGTGCGAGAGATCCTGACCGAGCTCGGCGCGGAGGTGGAGGAGTTCGATCGCGATGCGACATTCGAGTCGCTCGACGTCGACTCGCTCGACCTCGTCGAGTTGGGCCAGATCATCGAGGAGGAGTACGGAGTCGAGCTCACACCGGAGGACGCGCAGCACCTGCGGACGGTCGGCGATGCGATCGACCTCATCGCGCAACGGGCTCGATGAGGACGGAGGTCGTCATTACGGGCGTCGGGGCGGTCACACCGCTGGGCGTTGGTGCGACCGCGCTGATCGAGCGTTGGAGCTCGGGAGCCTCCGGGATCGAGGACGGCCTCGGACGCTGCGAGGAGTTCGACCCGTCGGACTACCTCAGTGCGAAGGAGGCCCGTCGCACCGACCGCTTCACGCAACTGGCCGTCGGTGCCTGCGACGAGGCGATCAGACAGGCCGGATGGCAGAACTGTCTGCCGTACGAGCCGGAGTCCATCGGCTGCGTGATCGCGACGGGGATCGGCGGATTGGCGACGCTCGAGCGCCAATACGAGATCTTCCGCGAGCGTGGAGCTAAGCGCGTCTCGCCGCTTGCGGTGCCGCTGATGATGGGCAACGCGGCGGCTGCGGTTCTCGCCATGCGCTACGACCTGCGCGGCTACAGCTCGACCCCCGTCACCGCCTGCGCGGCGGGCGCGGACGCGATCGCAGTAGCCGCGCGCCTGATCCGCACGGGTGAGCTCGATGCCGCGATCGCCGGCGGTGCAGAGTCGGCCTTGACGCCGTTCTTGCGCGCGGGCTTCGCGGCCATGGGCGCGACCTCCACCGTCGGGATCTCACGGCCATTCGACATGCGCCGGGACGGCTTCGTCCTCGGCGAGGGGGCCGGCGTCGTGGTGCTCGAGGCGGAGTCGGGCGCACGGGTACGCGGCGCAACGATCCTCGCGCACTTGTGCGGGATCGGGACGTCCTCCGACGCGCATCACCTCACGGCGCCCCACCCGACCGGCGGCGGCGCGGCACACGCAATCGAGCGTGCTCTGGCGGACGCGGGCATGCATCCCACCCAGATCGATTACGTCAATGCGCACGGGACCTCGACTCCACTCAACGACCGTGTCGAGACGATTGCGATTAAGCAGGTGCTCGGAAAGCACGCCACGACGATCCCGGTGTCGTCGACCAAATCAGCGGTAGGTCACCTGCTCGGCGCCGCCGGCGCGGTCGAGACCGTCGCGACGGTGCGCACGCTCATCGACCGAGTCGTGCCGCCGACGCTGAACTACGCCGAGCCCGAGACAGGTCTCGACCTCGACTACGTGACGGACGGGTCGCGTCCGCTCGTGCATTCGAACCGAACGCCAGTGGCACTTACGAACTCGTTCGGCTTCGGCGGGCACAACGTCGTGTTCGCGCTCGCCGCTGACACGGCGGAATGAGCGACCGGCCCTCGGCCAGAAGTGTCACCCCGATCGCTCGCTACGCAGCGATCGGAGACAGCTTGTCGGCAGGCACGGCGGGGGATCCGTGGGCGCCATGGCCGCGCGTGCTCGCGGACATGCTCGAACGCGGCACCGGTCGACTGCACATCGCCCTGCTCGCGCGCGTGGGCAGCACCGCCAGTCAGGTCCACGGCGATCAGGTTCCGGCGGCGTTGCGTTGGGCACCCGATCTCGTGACCGTCACGAGCGGGGCAAACGACGTCCTGCATTCGTTCCGCCCCGACATCGCGGCGGCGGGCGCCGCCCTCGAGCATACGCTGGAAGCGCTGCGCGCTCGGCTGCCCGCGGAGCGCGTGCTCGTGCTGACGTATCCGCCCTTCGTGCACCTGCCGTATCGCCCCCGCTCGAAGCTCCGCGTGCTGGACGCCATGCGACGGCTCAACGACGAGGTTCGTGCGAGCGCTCGCCGGTCAGGGGCCCAACTGGTCGACCTCGAGCGCCATCCGAGAGCCACCTTGCCCGACGGCGTCTGCGCCGACGGGATCCATCCATCCCCGATCGGCCACCGCCGCATCGCCCTATACGTGCGCACCATCATCGGCGAGGCACATCTCGCCGATCACCCGGCAACGGACGCGGGCGCCCCAACCATCCCGCCGATGACGGCGTCGAGATCGCCAGAGACTCCCGAGAGATTCACCTGAGCGAAGTGGTCGTACCACCCGCTGGCCGCGATCGTCCGCTCGAACAGTCGCCGCGTCTCGGAGTCCGGTGTCGACCAGACCGCGAAGTAGTCCCAGTCGCCGCAGTGGTCGGTGTCGCGATCTGCCGTGCCGCAAGCGAGCAGCTGGACGCCGGCTGCCATGACCGACTCGATCGAGGGCGCGATCTGCGCCATGTACGCCCCGCGCTCCTCCGCCGACATCGCGCTCCAACGCGGCTTGCAGCTCCACAGCTCAATGAACGTGTGCACCGTCTTTCTCCTTCACTCGTGGGTCGTTGGACGTCGCCGCCCTGCGACGACGATGCGGCCGCCTCGGTGCGGAACGAGCGTCACGCCGTTGGCGCGCTCGCGCTCGAGTGCGGCCTCCGTCGATTGCAGGTCCAGATCGCGCGCGACGGCGCGCAGCACCGCCTCCATCTCCAGGTTCGCCAGACCGGCGCCGATGCAGCGGCGCACGCCTCCGCCGAACGGCAGCCAGGTGTAGGGCTCCGCCGTTCTTCGATCGAGGAAGCGCTCGGGCCGGAATGCGTGCGGGTCCGGGTGCAGCTCGGGCAGCATGTGGACGAGCAGGATCGGGACCCACAGCTTGGTGCCCGCGGGCAGGGTACGATCGCGCACGATCATCGGCGCGGTGATGGTGCGACCGGTGAACGGCACGATCGGACGCAGACGCAGGGACTCCTTCACGACCGCCTGCAGGTAGGACGTTCCGTCTCCGGCAGCCAACTCGGCGCGCAGCCGCGAGACGACTGACGGGTGACGTGCCAGAAGCGAGACCGTCCATGTCAGCGCGACGCTGGTCGTCTCGTGTCCGGCGATCAGCAGCGTCATCAAGTCGTCGCGCAACTCCACGTCGGTGAGCATCTCCTCCGAATCGTCGCGTGCGCTGAGCATGCGCGAGAGCACGTCGGGCCGCGCACCGGCGTCGGGGTCCCGTCGCCGGGTCGCGATCACGTCGAGCACGGCACGGTCGGCCGCGGCCTTGCGCCGCTCGAACGTGGCCCACGGGCTGCGCGGGCCGATCCGCCGGCGACGCCAGCCGCCCCAGATCACGAGGTGGAACGAGTCGACCAAGTCCGCCACGAGTGCGCGCACCCGGCCGAGCTCAGCGGCATCGCTGAGACCGAAGACGGTGCGCAGGATCACCTCAAGCGACAACGCCTTCATGTGGGGAAGCAGCGCGAAGCGTCGTCCGATCGGCCACTGTGCGACAAACTCGTCTGCAAGCTGGCGGACCATCGGCTCGAGCGTCGTCAGGCTCGTTCCGTGAAATGCCGGCAGCAGCAGCCGGCGCTTGCGCAGGTGGCGCTCCTCGTCGAGGACGAGCATCGAGTCGGCGCCGAGGATCGGCTCGAGGAAGCGGACCGCCTCGCCGGCGTGCACGAGCGTGGGGTCCTGCAGCAGGACGCTGCGAATGTCTTCGGGGGCGCTGATCCACACGACCTCTCCATAAGCCGTGAAGCGACCTGTGCCGAAATCTCCGAAGCGAGCGTGCAAACGCTCCCAATGTGCGATCGGCGCGCGCGTGTAGCCGAGCGACTGGACCCACGCGGGCAGGCGCGGGCCCGGTGGCAGCGGGTCGACCGTGCCCACCGCAGGCGTCGGCGCCTGCGCGTCACGCACGGCCGGCAACCGGGGCTCCCTGGGCGCGTGCGGCCGCCAGCAGCTCGTCGAAGCCCGCGTCGACGGCGTCGCAGAAACCGCTGGCGTCGATGCCCGCGTCTGCCACGACGGTCAGGCAGGCGCTGCCCGCGTAGGACATCAGCGTGACGATGACCCGCTGGCCCGGCAGCAGGATGTTGCACGGATGGATGTGCGTCACGCGGCGGCCGAGCAGGAACAGCGGCTCGCGCGGTCCGGGCAGGTTCGAGGCCATGAGGTTGAAGAAGCGCGACGAGGTGTGAAGGCGCATCGCGCCGCCAAGCGCGCGTGCCGGCGTCAGCCAGTCGAGCGCCGTCACCAGGGCGGCGCCCGCGAGCTGTCGCGATTCCTTGAGCCGCCGGGTCCGATCGACGATCTCGCGGTGGCGTGCGAGCGGATCGGTGGGCTCGAGCGGCAGCACGAGCCGCAGCCCGCTCATCTCGTTGCCCAGTCGCGCCTCCTCGCCCGGCGGGCGCATGTTCACGGCGATGCCGACAAGCAGCGCGTCAGGGCGCGGTCCATGCGCCGCCAGCCAATCGCGCAGGGCGCTCGAGAGGGCCGTCAGGAAGGCGTCGTTGAGCGTGCCGCCGAGCGCGGCGCGCACCTCGAGCTGGGTCTCCAGCTCGCGCGAGCGCCACAGCAGCTGCCGGTGAGGCGACTGGGGACCGTTCAGCACCGCGAGCCGCGGTGCCGGGTGGCGCAGCCAGCCGAACGCCAGCTCCACGAGCGCCAACGTCCGCTCACGCACCCACGTCCACGACGGGCGGGCGTGCGCGGCCGCGCGGCGGGCGGCGCGCAGGCGCCGCCGCCACGCCTCGCGCAGCAGCCGCAGCTGAGACGGCTGCGCGGCGGCTCCGGCGGCAGTCGGGCGCGCCGCATCGGCGCGCCGCTCGTCGGCGTCGGCGTCGAGGAACACGCGCGTGAAGTGCTGGCCGAACGACACCCCGTCGCCGACGCAGTGGTGCGTCTTGAACGCGACCGTGAAGCGGTCCGCGTCGTGGCCGGACAGCAACCACAGCTCCCACAGCGGCTTCGACTCGTCCATGCGCTGGGAGAAGATCCGCGCGACGGCCGCTTGCAGCTCGGCGTCGCAGTCGACGGCGAGCGTCCGCACGTGCCATGCGAGCCGGAAGCCGGGGTCCTCGACCCACCACGGCCGGCCCATGCCGAGGGCGGTGCGCCGCAGCTTGTGACGCAGCCGCGGCATGCGCTCGACGCAGGCGGCCATGTGGCGCTCCAGCTCCCGCTGCGCCGGCGCGCGGCCCTCGACCGTGAAGAGGAAGCCGGGATTCCCGTACATCGTGTCGCGGTCCACGGCGAGGAACGAGGCATCCTCGGGGCTCAGGCGGTCGAGGTGGTGCTGCGTCACGTCGCCACCACCGCTGCGCGGCGGTCGGCAGCCAGCAGTCGCAGGTAGGGCCAACGGTCGCACAGCAACCAGGTCGAGGCGCCCGACGGCGGCACGAACCGTCGCGCGATCCGCTCCGCTTCGCGGTCCATCTCCGCCTCCATTGCGGCGCGGGGCGGCAGCGCCATGCGGCCGCCGAGCACGTCGGCGACCCATTCGCACTGGCCCTCCAGCAGCGGCAGCAGACCGCCGTTCGGGTCCACGAGGCCGACGAAGAAGATGCCGGGATGGTCGGGATGGACGATGCGCCGGTAGAGCGGCCGAGCGCACATGTCCATCGTCACGTCGGGCAGGAAGGGGTGCGACACCTCGTAGCCGGTCGCGCACAGGAGATGGTCGGCCTCGGCCGTGGATCCGTCGGCGAAGTGAACGACGCGCCCGCGCACGCCGACGATCCCCGATCGAACCTCGATCGCGCCTTCGCGCACGCGCTGGCCGAACCGCTCGGCCGTTATGGGAACGCGCCGCAGGAGGCCGTGGCCCGGCTTCGGCAGGCCGTTGCGACGCCACGTCTGCCGCAGCGCCCGCAGCATGCCCGCGAGCATCGCCTGCTGCAGCCGGAACGGCATGCGGCTCATCAGCGGGGTGTCGAGCAGGTCGAGTGGCATCAGCCCGACGCGCTTCGGCAGCAGGTGACCGCCCGAGCGGGCGGCGACGATCGTGGAGCGCGCGGCGCCGCACACGTCGACCGCGATCTCGAGCGCGGAGGCGCCGCAACCGACGACGACGACCCGTTGGCCGGCGAAGCGCTCCGGCACGCGGTAGTCGGCGCTGTGCGAGCGCTCGCCCTCGAAGCCCTCCCCCAGCTCCGGCCAGTGGGGGCGGTAATGGTGGCCGGAGGCGACGATCACGTGCCGGAAGCGCCCCGCGTCGCCGCCGCTCGTCCTCACGTCGAACCCGTCGGGGCCGCCGCTCACGGAGACGACCTCCTGCTCGAAGCGGATGTCCTGGAAGAGGTCGTAGGTGCGCGCGAAGTCCTCCAGGTAGTCCTGCATCTCGCCGAGCTGCGGGAAGAGGTGCGCCGAGCGCGGGATCGGGAAGCGCCGCAGGCCGCTGCGCTGCCGCGAGGACATCATCGTCAGCGACGCGAAGGTCGAGGAGGTCCCGCTCTCGTTCTCGTAGCGCCACTGGCCGCCGACCGCCGGCCCCTGCTCGAAGCAGACCGCCGCGATCCCGCGCTCGCGCAGCACCTGCAGCGTCGTCATGCCGGCCGGACCGGCGCCGACCACGCACACCTCCGGGCGGCTCACGCGGCGACCTCGCCGCGCTCCGTCCACCACTCGCGCACGAACTCCAGCGCGACGCCGCGCACCGTCTCGGGCGCATCGCAGAACAGCACGTGCCGGCCGTTCGGAACCGTGACGAGGCGCCCGAGCCCGCGCGGCAGGGCGGCCACCAGCTCGCGCGCGACGGCATGCGGCGCGACGGGGTCGTCGGTGCCGCTGACGACGAGCGTCGGGCAGCGGATCGCGGGCGCGACGGAGCAGAGGTCGAACGTGCGCCACTCCTCCGCGGCGTAGAAGCGAGGGGCGATCTCGGGGCGCAGTAGCGCCCGGCTCATCACCTCCGGCGGCAGCGGCTCGCGCGCGTAGAGCGGCAGGCAGACGCGGCGGTAGCGCTCCGCAGCCTCCGCATCGGGCCGCTCCCAATGGCGCTCGGCGACCGCGCGCGCCTCCGCCCCTCCGAGCCGCTCGAAGACCGCGAGCATCGCCTCGAGGCGGTGCCCGACGGGCGTGCTGGTCAGGACGAGCGCCCCGATCCGTCCGCTGCGCGCGGCGGCGAGCGCCGCGGCCGTTCCGCCGATCGAGGCGCCGGCGAGCACCGGGGCGTCGAGGTCGAGCGCCTCTACGAGCGCGTTGAGGTCGTCCGCCCACTGCGCGAGCGTCCACTCCTCGGGAGCGGCTGGGTCGCTGCGCCCGTGGCCGCGCAGGTCGACCCAGATGACCTGCGCCTCCTCGGCGCAGGGGAGGAACAGCGGCTTGAGCAGCGAGTGGTCCATCCCTGGACCGCCGTGCACGACGATCAGCGTCGGCCGCTCGCCGAGCCGCGCGCCCTCCAGCGGATGGCCGAGACCGTCCACGTCGATGAACAGCCGCGTCTCGTTGACGGCGATGCGCACGTCCGGGCCCCCTCCCGTTCCCCGCGAATGGAGGATTGTACCGCCTCATCAATAAGTAATCCTGACTAACATCGAACCGTAGACCGGTATCGACGAGGGGGGACCATGCCGGACATCGCTGCGGCGGCGCAGGCTGCCAACACCGCCGCCATCGAGCGCTTCTTCCAGAGCATCTCCGC
The DNA here is from genome assembly GCA_963774115.1 of uncultured Actinomycetes bacterium. Taxonomy (GTDB): domain Bacteria; phylum Actinomycetota; class Thermoleophilia; order Solirubrobacterales; family Solirubrobacteraceae; genus Conexibacter. Next base: position 832,707 of record CAVZDN010000003.1, read on the forward strand.
CGGTGACCTCGACGGGTTGCTGTCGGTCTATGCCGAGGACTGCGAGTTCACCGCACCCGCGCCGCTGCCGTGGGGCGGGACGTATCGCGGCCATGACGGCATCCGCCAGCTGTTCGAGCGGTTCATGCCGTACTGGAAAGAGATAGAGGAGTACGCGGAGACGATCGTCGCGGGCGAGCGCGAGGTGATGGCGGTCGTGCGGCAGCGCGGTCGCACGCGCACCGACGCCGCATACGACGGGCTGCTCGCGCTGCACTTCGAGACGCGCGACGGCAAGCTGCTGTGCGGCCGCGGGTTCGCGGACACGAGCGCCGTGCTGGAGGCGATCGGAGCGCAGCCGCGCACGTGAGCGCGGCTCAGCTCGCGTAGAGCGCGTCGAGTCGGGCAGCGTGGCGCGTCGCGACCGTCGAGCGCCGCACCTTCCCCGTCGCGGTCAGCTCGCCGGCCTCGCGCGACAGCGGGCGCTCGAGCAGCGCGAAGCGCCGCACCTGCGCCCAGCGCGGGCGCGAGGCGTTCGCCGACGCGACGCACGCGCCGATCGCCGCCTCGACCTGCTCCGTGCCGGCCGCCGCCGCGGGCACGACGAGCGCGACGAGGAACGGCCGCCGATCGCCCAGCACGACGACCTCCTCGACGAGCGGCGAGCGGCGCAGCTCGTCCTCCCAAGGACCGGGGACGACGTTCTTGCCGCCAGACGTCAGGAGCACGTCCTTGACGCGCCCGGTGATGCGCACGTAGCCGTCGGCGTCGACCTCACCGAGGTCGCCGGTGTGCAGCCAGCCGTCACGCAGCACCGCGGCCGTCGCGTCGGGGTCGCGATGGTAGGCGCGGAAGACGTTCGGCCCCCGCAGCAGGACCTCCCCGTCGCGCAGGTCCACCTCGACGCCGGGCAGCGGCCGTCCGACGGTGCCGAGCCGCAGCCGTCCCCTCGTTCCGAGCGTCGAGGCCGCAGCGGTCTCGGTCAGCCCGTATCCCTCGTACAGCGGGACGCCGGCTGCGAACAGCAGCTCGAGCACGTCGCTCGCGAGCGGAGCCGCGCCGCACCAGGCCTCGCGCAGGCGCCCGCCGAACAGCTCGCGCACGATCCGAAACTGGCCGGCCTCCAGGTCGGGGTCGACGGGTGCCCCGCGCAGACGCGCGTCGAGGCCGTGCGCGATCGCGGCCGCGTCGAGCGCGAGCCCAGCGGACGCGAGGCGCTCGAGCGCTCGGGCGTGCGCCTTCTCGTAGATGCGCGGGACGGCGGCGAAGAACGTCGGCCGCACCTGCTCCACGTCGTCGAGCACGTGCGCGCGGTCTCCCGCGAAGTACACGATGCAGCCGCCGACCGCGAGCGTCAGCGACTGCACCTCGCGACCGAAGACGTGGGCCAGCGGCAGCCACAGGTAGCTGACGTCACCGGCGACGATCGATCCGATGCGCGCCGTCATCCGCATCGCGGCGGCGTACGAGGCGTGCGTGTGGACGCAGCCCTTCGGCGCGCCGGTGGTGCCGGACGTGTAGAGGATCGTGAAGAGGTCCGCCGGACCGACGTGCGGCAGGTCGCCCGGCCACGCGTCCCCGCGCGCGGCCAGCGCGTCGAGCGAGTCGACGTCCTCGTCGGGCGCGTCGATCGCAACGAGCCGCCGCTTGTGCGCCCCGGGGAGGCCTCGCACGAGCGCGAGGTGGCCGGCCGTCTCCGCGACCACGGCGCATGCGCCGGCGTGCACCACCGCGTGCTCGGACTCGGCCCGCGCGCCCTCCGGGTGCAGCGGCACACTGACCGCGCCCGCGCGGGCGATCGCGAGGTCGAGCACGGTCCACTCCGGCCGCGTGTCGGACAGCAGCGCGACGCGGTCGCCGTGCCGCACGCCGATCGCCGCGAGCCCGCGCGCCAGCTGCTCCGCGCGTGCGTCGAGGGCGGCGTAGTCGAGGCTGCGCCAGCGGGCGTCCGCGTCGCGCCAGCGCAGCGCCGTCGCCTGCGGCGCGCGTGCGACCGACGCCGCGAACAGCTCCGTCACCGTCGCGCCGCTCATGCGGCAGCCGCCGTCGTCTCGTCGAGCCACGCCGTCACGGCCGCCCACGCGGGCGAGGCGGGGTCGAGATGCTCGTAGTGCCCGACGCCGCGCAGAAGGACGAGCTCGACCGGATCCCCCGCCGCCGCTGCGGCAGCGGCGTAGCGCTCGCTGAGCAGCGCTGGGACGCTGGCGTCGCAGTCGCCGTGCACGAGCAGCTGCGGGACGCCGAGTGGCAGGCGCGCGCGCGGCGACGCAAACGCATAGCGCTCGGGGACGGCGTCCGGATCGCCGCCCAGCAGCAGCTGCACGGCTGCGCGCCCGAGCCCCGCGCGCGCGGCTGCGACGAGGTCGACCACGCCCGCCTGGGCGATGGCGTGCGTCACCCGCGTGCGCGGGTCCGCCCCCGGCGAGCGAGGCGGCAGCCCGGCACGCGCGGCCGCCCACAGGCTCAGCTGGCCGCCGGCGGAGTGCCCCAGGGTGACGAGCGGCGCGTCGAGCGGGGCGAGCGCGTCGAGCGCGGCCGCGACGTCGGCGAACAGCGAGGGAAAGCCGGGCGCAAGCTGTCCGAGGCGGCGGTACTCCACGTTCGCGGTCGTCCAGCCGCGCGCCGCGAGGTCGTCGGCGAGCGGGGTCATCAGCTCGGCGCCGTAGGCGTCGCGCCAGAAGCCGCCGTGCAGCAGCGCGACCGTCCCGCGCGAGCCCGCGGCCGGCGCGCGCACGACGACGCGCTGGTCGCGGTGCGAGCCGTAGTGGAGCGTCGCGGTGCGCGTCACCGGGTGCCCTCGATGCCGCTGGCCTCCCACGCGTCGAGGTCGTGGCCTGGGAGCAGGAGCGCGCCCGGGTACGCGTTCGCGAAGCGCCGGAACGCGTCGATCGAGCGATCGTATGCGCGCCGCCGACCGTGAATGGCCGGGCGGAGGTCCTCGCGCAGCGTCCGCATCGTGTAGAGCGCGTCTCCCGCCAGCAGCAGCGGCCGGTCGTGCAGGCGCAGCAGCAGCGACAGGTGGCCGGCCGAGTGCCCGGGCGTCGCGAGCAGCACGACGCTGCCGTCGCCGAACAGATCGAGCGTCCGCGCGAACGGGCCCCACGGGCGCGCGGCGCTGCTCGACAGGTCGAGCAGCGCGACGCGTTCGGGCGTCGCGAGCTGTCGTCGCAGGTAGCCGCGGAGCGCGCCGGCCGGACGCCGCGCGGACCGCCACTCGTCGGCCGACACGAGCACCGGGACCTCGGGGAGGTCATCGAGCCCGCCCGCGTGGTCCCAGTGGAGGTGCGTCATCACGATCGCGCGCAGCTGCACGCCCAGCTCCTGCACGCGCGCAGCGACGTTTGCCTGCACGCGCGGCAGCCCGAACACCGCGGCGCCCAGGCGGCCGACTGCCCGTGTCGGTGCCTCGACCGCGTCGCCGGCCAGGCCGCTGTCGACGAGCAGCGTGCCCGCCGTCGGGTGCTCGACAAGCACCGCCGCGATCGGGAAGCGGTGCCGCTCGTCTCGGCCGCCGAGGCCGAGTGCCCGCAGCCGCCCGAGCGCCCCGGGCTCGCGGTGGAAGTATGCGCGCGGTCCCGCCATGGTCGCGGCGAGCAGACCTGTCGCGCGCACCTGTGCCCCCTGCGTTCCCCCCGCCAACGGCAGCTGCGCCCAGTGTGGGCGCGTGCGTTTCACCGGGGCAGCATAACAACAACAGTCCATAATGTTGACTGATAACGTTCCGACCATGGGGGAGCATGCGCAGATCCTGGTCCTCGGCGGGGGAGGGGTGCTCGGGCGCTTCACGGCGTGTGCGCTGACGGAGCGCGGGCACGCCGTCACGCGCGGCGTTCGTCGCGTCCGTGCAGACGACGAGATCCGGCTCGACGCCGCCGACGGCGACGCGGTGGCGCGGGCCGCTCAAGCGTTCGATCTCGTGATCTCGACGGTGCGCGCCCCGGGACTCCAGGCCGAGCGCGCGGTGCTCGCCGAGGGCGGCCGGCTGCTCAGCGTCGCCAGCCTCAGCGCGGTCGACCGGAGGGCGCTCGCGAGCGCCGCTGGAGACGCCGGCCTCGTCGTCGTCCATGCCGGCATGCACCCAGGCGTCTCGACGCTGCTGCTGAAGGAGCTGCTGTGCGCGCACCCGGAGGCGGACGGCGCCGAGCTCACGCTCACGCTCTCCAGCCGCGGAGCGGGCGGGCGTCACGGCATGGAGACCGCGGCGATCCCCTTGCTCAAGCGCCGACGGCACCATCCGACGGCGTGCGTCGACCTCCCCGCACCATACGGGCGGCGTCGCTGCATGGCCGTCGGCGAGGGCGGCGAAGGCTTCTTCGGGGAGATCGGGACGCGCCTGCGCCGGCGCCTCTACTGGTGCTTCCTCGAGTCCTCCTCGCACGACGCGCTGCTGGCCGTCAACGCGCTCGGTGCGACGCGCTGGATCCCGAACCGCGCCCTGCTCGCCGGCAAGCGCCGCGTTCCGGCGGAGCTGTCGCGCGAGCCGAAGTGCGATGTCGTCGCCGTCTCGCTCGGCGGCCGGCGCCTCGGTGCCCGCGCGATTCGCGGGAACGGCGACTACGCGATGACCGTGGCGGCGACCGTCGCGTTCGCCGAGCAGCTGCTGCGACGCGACGCGCACGGCTGCGTCGGCGCGGAGGAGCTGTTCACGCTGGACGACGTCATGCCGCACTTGATCGACCGGGACGTGATCGTCAGCGAGCTCGACATCGCTGAATTCAACGGCGCCACCACGACGTGAATTTGCCGCGTCGACCGGTCTGGCGCGCCGGGCCGCCGGCCTGCTGGGAGCTCGACGCGACGCATTTCCCGCGGCCGGTGACGTGCTTCTGGGCTGACGTGTTCCCACGGCACTTCGGCGCCGGCTACCGCGAGAGCGCGCGCCGCTGCGCCGTGCTGTTGGACCGCATCGAGTGGAAGGCGTTCGCCCGCTACATGTACATGGCGCCCGTGCCGATCGGCGCGCCGCGCCTCGCCGCTGCGCGCACGCCGCCGCGCCCGCTGCTGCGGCTGTACCTGCGCACCCATCCTGAGCTGCGCCGACGGGTCGCCGCCTCGCGGACGCTGTTCGAGCGGCGACCGTGGCGCGCCGACCTCGCCTCGTGGGACGAGGAGATGAAGCCGGCGGCGCTTGTGCGCCAGCACGGCTTGATGGCGACCGACCCGGACACGCTGGGACCGTCCGACCTGGTCGCGTACCTCGACGCGTGCGAGGACAACCTCGCCCGCCTGCTCGAGGTGCGCGGCCGGTACACGGTCTCCTCGCTGCTGCCGGTCGGCGACTTCCTCGTGCACGCCGCCGACTCGACAGGCATGCCGCAGGAACGGCTCGTCGCGCTGATGCGCGGGTCGAGCCCGCTGTCGGCCCGCTTGCCGGAGCTCCAGCGCCTGCTCGACGCGCTGGCCCGCGTCGGCCACGCGGAGCAGCTGCTCGCCGGCGACGACGCCGCCGAGACGCTGCGCGCACTGGGCGATCGCCGCGACGAGCTCGGCGAGTCGGCGCGCGCCTGGACGGCGCTCGCGGGACATCAGATCCTCGGGGGCTACGACATCGGCGAGCGCTACGCGATGGAGATGCCGGAGCAGCTGCTGTCGTCGCTGCGCGCTGCGGCCGGCGACGGGAGATCGCTGCGCGCTCCCACCGACGGCGACGACGTGCTCGCCGAGCTGCGTGCCGCGACGCCGGCCGGCGCGCAGGGGCAGCTGGACGAGCTGCTCGCCGAGGCGCGGCTCGCGTACCGCCTGCGCGACGAGCGCGGCCTCTATGGCGACCTGTGGGCCGCGGGCGTCATGCGCCGCGCCGTGCTCGGCGCCGGCCGGCAGCTCGCCGGCCGTGGGCGGGTGGCCGACCCGGAGCACGCGGTCGAGGCCGCGAGCGCGGAGCTGCGTCAGCTGCTGCTCGGCGACGCCGGTCCAAGCGGCGACGACCTGCGCGAGCGCTTCCGCTGGCGCACCGCGCACGATGCGAGCGAGGCGCCGGCCGCGCTCGGACCGGCGTTCGCGGGGCCTCCGCCGTTCGACTGGCTGCCCGAGCCGGTCGCGCGGGCGGCGCGTGCCGGCGACGCCACGTATCGCGCGATCTTCCACGTCGAGGAGGCGGCCCCCGGGGCACCCGCGGGGGAGGCGGCTGCACCGGTGCGCGGCCGCCCGGTCAGCGGGGGCGCCTACGAGGGGACGGCCCGTCTCGTGACGGGTCCCGCCGACTTCGGACGTCTGGAGCACGGCGACGTGCTCGTCACGCGCGCGACGTCGGCGTCGTTCAACGTCATCCTGCCGCTGCTCGGCGCGATCGTGACCGACCGTGGCGGGGCGCTGTCGCATGCCGCGATCGTTGCGCGCGAGTACGGCATTCCGGCGGTCGTCGGATGCCGCGACGCCACGAGCCGCATCCCGGATGCAGTGCGCGTGCGCGTCTCCGGCGATGAGGGCACGGTCGAGGTGCTCGCCGGGTGAGGCTTGCGGACGCTGCTGACGCAGCGACGTACGGCGGAAAGGCGGCGTCGTTGGCCAAGGCGAAGCGGGCGGGGCTTCCCGTCCCGGACGGCATCGCACTGTCAACGCGGGATGTAGCGGCGCTGCTGGCCGACGACGAGGCCGCCATGTCGAGACTCCGCGCGCAGCTGGAGCAGCTCTCGCGCCCCGTCGCGGTGCGCTCCTCCGCCGTCGGAGAGGACGCGCCGGAGCACAGCTTCGCGGGGCAGCACGTCACGACCCTGAACGTCCACGGCTGGGCGGAGGTCCGCGCCGCCGTCGAGGACGTGCATGCCTCGGCTTCGTCGTCGGGCATGTTGGCCTACCGCAGACGGCACGGCATCTCCGACGTGCTGCATGTCGCCGTACTCGTTCAGGAGATGGTTCCGGCCGAGGTCTCCGGGGTGATGTTCACGCGTGACCCCGCCAGCGGCGAGGACATCCGCGTGATCGAGGCGACATGGGGCCTCGGCGAGGCAGTCGTTGCTGGGCTGGTGATCCCGGACCACTTCCGGATCGCACCAGATGGAGTGCTGCTGGCGTCTGACGTGGGCGAGAAGGATGTCGAGGTCGTTGCCTGTGCCGACGGTGGCGTCGAGCAGCGCCCCGTGCCGGCCGCGCGGGCCGAGCGCTCGTGCCTCGATGCCGATCACCTGGCACAGCTCGCGCAGCTCGCCGACGCCTGCGAGCACCTGCTCGGAGCGGGCCAGGACGTCGAGTGGGCGTTCGCGGCGGGAGAGCTGAAGCTGCTTCAGTCGCGGCCGATCACGACCTCGCGCGGGCCCGCGAGATCGGACAGGGACTGACGCGGGAGCCGCAGGCACAGCAGGCTCGCGGCGACTGCCGCGATGCCCGCGAGCACGCAAGCCTGCAGCACCTCGGCCGGGTCGGGCACGATCGCGAGCGTCGCTCCAACCGCGCTCGACCCTACGATCGCACCGGTATAGCGTGCCGCTGACAGCAGTCCGATGACGGTCCCCGCTCGTGCCTGTGGGACGGCGGCGAGCGTGACCGCCTGAAGCGCTACCCCAGATGCACCGAGCCCGGCGCCGACGAGCAGGACGCCGAGCACGAGCGGTGGCGTCGGCAGGGCGCCGCCGCCCACGCACAGCGCTGCGCAGCCGGTGGCGGACAGCACGCCTCCCGCAAGCCCAACCGCTCGCGGCGAGTGTCGGTCGACGCCGCGTCCGCCGAGCACTGCGGCGAGCGCGGAGCTGATCGGGACGACAGCCAGGCTCGCGCCGACGGCCAGGGGCGACCACGCGCGAGCTGTCTGGAGCGTAAGCGGGAGGACGATGATCAGCACGTACATCGTCAGGTTCAGCAGGCCGATCGCGGCGCACGCAGCGCCGAGCAGCGGCGCCGATTGCGGCGGGATGCGGGGCAGCGGTGCGCGTTTCGCGAGCGGCCGTCCCGCGACAGGCGGCAGGGCGAACGCCACCAGTGGCAGGAACGCCAGGTTCGCTGCGAAGGACAGCCGCCAAGAGCCGGCCAGCAGAAGCGCGCCCGCGACGAGCGGGCCGAGCAGCGCTCCGACCGGGATCGCCGCAGTGACGATCCCGAGGTTCCGGCCGAGGCGGTCGGGCGGGCTCCATGCTCGCACGATCGCGATGCCGCTCGTCATCGCGCAGGCTGCTGCGCCCGCTTGGCCGACGCGCGCAACCGTGAGCCAGGCGAGGGAGGGCGCGGCGGCTGCGGCCAGCGAGCAGGCGAAGAACGTCAGCAGCCCGCCGCGCAGCAACGACGCGGCACGGACCCGCTCGACCGCGCGTCCGGCGAGCGGCTGGGCGACGAGCATCGCGGCAAGGTAGACCGTCACGACCGCTGTCGCCTGCCCGGTCGAGGCCGCGAAATCCTGTTGCAGCGCGGGCAGAGCCACCGCGACCATCGTCGAGTTGAACGGCACCAGCGCGCACGCCGCGGCAGGCAGCAGCAGCGCCCGCCAGCTCACGCCTCGAGCCGCTCTTCGACGATCGAGATGCCTTCGGGGGCGACCGACGCGGCAAGCTCGACCATGCTGTCGCGCAGCGCGCGCAGGGCGAGCGGGTCGAGGACGCTCGCGAACGTCGCAACGCCGAGGTCAAACTCTGCGTGGAGGCGTATGACGCAGCCGTCCTCCTCTGCGAGGATCGACCATGTGCCCTCGAACGTGGCGGGGTCGCCATCACGGCGGGCGAAGCGGATCGTGCGACCCTCGACGTCGATGTCGTCCCACTCGGACCACTGCAGCATCCCGTCGTGGAAGTCGACCTGCCATGAGGAGATGCGGCGTCCGTCGAGGTCCACGCCGGTCGTCACATGGCGCACCACGGGCGCCCGCGCCGCGTGGCCCTCGAAGTCACTGAGGATCGCGAACATCGCGTCCGGGTCGGCGCCGGGGCAGCGGATGTCGAGTGCGATCACAGGCATTGCGGTCAGGCAGACTCGTGGACAGCAGCCAGCCCGGCGTCGAGCGCATCGAACAGCTGCTCGACCTCGGCGGGGCCCATGATCGCGGGCGGCGTCAGCCGCGAGACACCCTTCCCTGTCAGCGAGAGGTTGACGAGCACGCCCTGCCGGATCAGCTCCACCACGAACAGGCCCGCCAGCTCCGGTCGCCGCCACTCGATCCCCAGCATCAGGCCCCGGCCGCGCACCGCTGCAATCTCGGTGTCGCAGCGGTGTGCCGCGAGCGCTCGCAGGCGTGGCAGCATCGCGTCGCCGAGTCGCGCCGCCTCGTCGACCAGGCGCTCCTCGCGCAGGACCGCAAGCGTCTCGCGCACGGCGACCGCGGCCAATGGGCTGTTGGCGAACGTCGATCCGTGCAGGAACGGGTCGCGGCTCAGGGGTGCGTACACCTCCGCGGTCGTGATCACCGCGCCGGCCGGTACGACGCCGCCGCCGAGCGACTTGCCGGCAAGCAGCACGTCCGGTCGGACCTGCTCCGCGTCGCAGCCCCACCAGGCGCCGAGGCGACCCAGGCCGGTCTGCACCTCGTCGAGTATCAGCAGCGCCTCGTGCTCGTCGCAAAGCTCACGCACCCGACGCAGGTAGCCCGGCGGGGGGACGACGACGCCGCCCTCGCCCTGGACCGGCTCGAGCAGCACGACGCAGCGCCCCGGGGCAGCGGCGAGCACGCCGCGCAGGGCATCGGCGTCCCCAAACGAGACGCGCACCGTGTCCGGCAGCAGCGGCGCGAAGGGTGTGCGATAGACGTCGTCGCCCGCGGCGCTGAGCGCGCCGAGCGTCTTGCCGTGGAAGCCGGCAGTCGCGCTCACCACCCGGCTGCGCCCATATGCACGCGCAAGCTTGAGCGCGAGCTCGGCTGCCTCCGCACCCGACGTCGTCAGGTGCACGAGCTCGAGTCCCGTGGGCGCGACGCCCGCGAGCGCCTCTGCGGCGGTGGCCAGCTCGCCGTCAAGCAGCACACGCGAGGGCAGCGCGCGCCGACGCACCTGCGCGCAGACTGCCTCGACCACGCGCGGGTGCGAGTGCCCGAGCAGGTAGACGCCGTAGCCGCCGCAGTCGAGGTAGGGTCGGTCGTGCTCGTCATAGACGAAGCAGCCGGCGGCACGTGTCTCGACGCCGGCGCCGAGGAGCGCGTTGAACGTCGCCCAGCCCTCGCTGAGATGACGTCGGTACGTCGCTCGCACCGAGGCGGTCGTCGTGAGCGTGTCAGCCGTGGACACGGGCGTCCGCGCGTGTGCGCATCCAAAAGACGATCGAGGCCGCGAGCGCGCTCCGCAGGTCGAGCGGAAGGTTGAGGCCCCGCGCCCGCAGTTCGGGGAACGCAGACGGCGGGTCGACGTCCTGCAGCAATGGGCGCATGACCTCCCACAGGTACTCAAGGCGTCGCTGCGTGCGCCGCGGGAGCGCTGGCAGCAGCACCGGGCGGATCAGCCGATCCATCGCCCCGGCTTCGATGAACCGCGGCGGGTCGAACGTCACCCCCTCGCGCTCGGCTACCTCGATCATCACGTCGCGCACGTCGTCGGCCGGCAAGGACTCCGCGCCGGCCGTCAGCCACAGGACCCCATCGTGCCAGCCCGTCTCGAGCGCGAAACGCAGCGCCCGCGCGACGATGTCGCGCGGCAGGAAATCGATTCGTGCGCGCGGTGGCAGCGGCACGATCGGGATGTCGCCGTCGAGTCCGTGGCGCACCAGCGCATAGAGCGCCTGGAAGCCGGGAGTCTTGCCCGTCGCAGCGTCTCCCGAGATGTGCGACGGGCGCACGCGCAACGCTCGGTGGCCACTCTCGGCGACGAGTGCGTCAGCCACCTGCTTGGACTGGAGGTAGCGTTCGAGCGTGACGCGCGGGCGCGCGGGCGGCGCGTCGGAGAGACCCTCCGGCGCCAGGGCAGTGCCGATGTGCACGAACAGCGCGTCGGCGTCGACGGCGAGCTGCAGTGCCCGCCTGGTGCCCTCGACGTTGACAGCCTCGAGCGTGCTCACGGGGACTGCAAAGCCCGTTGCTGCCGCGCTATGCACGACGCACGAGACCTCGGTGCGAAGCCGTTCGTAGTCCTGCTGCGACAGACCCATGCGCGGCGCGCTCACGTCGCCGTCGAGGACCTGGAGCAGCTCGCCGTCGGCGACCGGGCGCTCGTGACGCAGCGCGACGACCGGAAGGTCTGACAGCTCGTGCAGGATCGCGTCGCCGAGGACGCCGGTGGCGCCGGTGACGAGGACCGTTCCGGCGAATGCGTCGCTCACGTTGTCGCCGCCTGGGCAGCGCCGATCCCCCCGCCGAGCAGATGGACGCCTCCATCGACATGCATCAGACTGCCGGTGACGCCGCGTCCGAGGTCGGACAGCAGGAAGCAGACAGCGTCGGCCACGGGCCCTGGGTCGCGGCTCGCCCAGCCGAGCGGTGCCCACGCCTCCCACGTGTCTGCGAGTACGCCGAAGCCGGCGAACGCACCTGAGGCGACGGTTCGCAGCGGTCCCGCACTGACGAGATTCACGCGCACGCCGAGATGGCCGAGATCGCGCGCGAGGTAGCGGCTGATCGCCTCAAGCCCGGCCTTCGCGACGCCCATCCAGTCGTAGGCCGGCCATGTGACGCTGGCGTCGAAGCCAAGCCCGACGAGCGCGCCGCCGCCCGCGCGCGTGAGTCCAGGTGCCGTTGCGCGGGCGAGGGCGTTGAGCGAGTAGGCGCTTGCGCGGAACGCCGCCTCGACATCGGGAGCGGAAGCGTCGAGGAAGCTGGCGCCGACCGTGCCAGGCGGTGCAAATGCGATCGCGTGCACCACGCCGTCCAGCGCAGTGTCGCCAAGCTGCTCGGCGAGGTCGTCGGCTGCCGCCGGGTCGAGCGCGTCGAACTCGAGCAGCTCGCCGTCGTAGTCGAGGCCGCGGGCGGCGCGGGTCGTGAGACGGCGGGTGCGACCGAAGGTCGTCAGCACGAGCTCCGCACCGTGCGCGCGGGCATGCTCGGCGACTGTGTAGGCGATGCTCTGACGCGTCAGCACGCCGGTGACCAACAAGCGCTTGCCCGCGAGCAGCTTCATGCCGCCCCCTCGGCTGCAAGCACGAGCACGGCGTTGTGCCCGCCGAAGCCGAACGAGTTGCTGATCGCAATACCGCGCGTGTCAGCGGGGAGCGACATCGCCTCCCCGGCCACGTGCCGCAGCTCGAGCTGCGGGTCGGGATGGCGGAGCGTGAGCGTTGGACCGGCGACGCGCTCGGCGAGGCCCAGAAGCGTCGCGATCGCCTCGATCGCGCCGGCGCCGCCGAGCAGATGGCCGATCGTCCCCTTGAGCGACGAGATCGGAATGCGAGCTGCGTCCGCTCCGAGCGCGCGTCGCAGCGCGAGCGCCTCCGCGCGGTCGCCGAGCGTGGTGCCGGTGGCATGCGCGTTGATGTAGTCGAGATCTGCTGCCGCGACACCCGCGTCTTCGAGGGCCCGGCGAATCGCGACTGCCGCCGCGGACCCGTCGGGACGCGGCGCCACGAGGTGGTAGGCGTCTGAGCTGGCGCCGTACCCGAGCACGGTGCCGCGGCTCCTGCCGGCGCGCCGCTCGCACAGATCGCGTCGCTCGAGCACAAGTGCCGCTGCGCCTTCGCCGATCGCGAATCCGTCCCGGTCGCGGTCGAACGGACGGGCGACGCCGCAGCGGGAGAGCGAGCCGAGCACCTTGAACGCCGGCATCCCGTAGCCGTCGATGACCGCGTCAGCGCCGCCGACGATGGCAGCGTCTGCCGCTCCCGTGCGAATCAGGCGCATGCCTGCGCCGATGGCTTGCGCACCAGCGGCGCACGCGCCGTTGACCGCGGTGGTCTCGCCTTGGAGGCCGTGACGGATGCTGACGGCGACTGCTGCCGCGTTCGTCAGCGCCGCCGGGATGCCGAGTGGCGAAAGCCGCCCGCCGTCCGGCGAGAGCAGCGCGTCGTGCTCGCGTCGGAGCGTCGCCACGCCCCCGCCGCCTGTGCCGACGACGCAGGCGATGCGGTCGGGCTCGTACGGAAGCTCACTCCAACCCGCGTCGGCAAGCGCCTCGTCGCACGCTGCAACGAACATCTGGGTGAACGGGTCGGTGCGACGGACCTCCCTGTCAGTCATAACCGTAGAGGGATCGAAGGCACTGCACCGGGCGACGCCGTCCACTACAGCGCAGGCGCCATCGCGCCAGCCTTCGTACAGAGCGTTTGCGCCGACACCGAGCGGGCTGATCGCACCAACGCCGGACACGACAACTTGCTCCGCACGCGAACTCATCACCCCTCCCCGACGGGCGAAGGCACGAGATGGCCTGCGGTGCGACGCACGAGCTTGCTGAGCACGGCACCCGGGCCGATTTCGTCGAACCGCACGACGCCGCGCTCGACGAGCGTCACCACGAGCTCGCGCCAACGTACGGGCGCCACGAGGGCGGCGCTCAGCTCAGCGCGGGGATCCTCGATGGGCCTGCAGGTGATGCATGAGACCACTGGGATGCGCGGACGAGCGAACGCGCAGCGGCGCAGCTCCGCGGAGAACGGCTCGACTGCCGGTTCCATCCAAGGGCTGTGGAACGCTGCGTTGACTGCGAGGTATCGACACGACAGCCCACGCTCACGCGCGATGTCCGCGGCATGTTCGAGCGCGCTCGCCTCACCCGCGAGCACCACCTGGGTGGGAGCGTTGTCATTCGCGACGACGGTGCCCGCGACCTCGCTGATCGTTTGCGCCGTCGTGGCGTCGCAGCCAACTGCCAGCATGCCCGTCGGCGCAGATGCGAGAGCTGCCGCTTGTTCGGTCAGCGTTCCTCGACGCATCACCAGATGCAGGCCGTCGAGCGGGTCGAGCGCACCTCCCGCGGCGAGAGCCGTCAGCTCCCCCAGCGAATGACCGACCAACCAGTCGCCCTGCCACGATGCCTTGCGGGTGGTCCATCGAGCGAGCGACGCAAGGTAGATGAGTGGTTGCGCAACTGCAGTCGGCCACGTCTCGAGAGCGAACGGGTCACAGCCGAGCGTCGTCTCACAGGTGGCGAGGAGCTCGGGCAACACCTGCGCGATCTCGTCGCGATCGACACTGGTCGAAGGGATGCCCTGTCCAGGAAACATCGCGACGGCGCTCATGGGCTATCTCCGGCCATGAGCGCGCGCTGCATGGCCACGATGTGCAGCGTGGCGCAGCCGCGGCGGTGGCGCGAGACTTCGACACCGAGCAAGTCGACGGTGAACGTCTCGTCGAGTGAGAGGACCTGCTCGATCGCCATCCCTGGATATCGCTCGGAGGCGATCGAGGCAAGTGCCTGCGAGAGTGCGCACCCCTGGCCGTCGAAGCGCACCTCGGTCACACGGCCGGCGACAAGCCTCAGCGTGACGAGCAGGTCGTCGCCGCATACGAAGCTGTGCGCTTTCGCCGTCGCGTCAGGACTCACGAGCCGCCCGCGGTTGCGCGGGTGGCGATAGTGGTCGATCACGATCTCCGTGTAGATCGGCTCGCCGGCCGCCGGCGTCCGGGGCGCGGCGTGTGCGGGGGTCGCATCGCTCACCGCTTCACCACCGTGAACTCGACCCGGTCCTCCACTGCTCTCGTGCTCAGGCCGTATCCCGTCACGGCGGCCCAGGCGCCGAAGTCGACGTGCGCATCGGGGTCCGTCGCGATCACGACGAGCTGGTCGCCCGGACGAAGAGTGCGCATGCGCTGCTTCGCGCGCAGCAACGGGAGCGGGCAGAGCTGCCCCGAGGTGTCGAGCACCGGGATCATGAGAACGAGAGCCGATTCGCCTTGACGTCACCAGTCCCCACGAGCCCGCGGGCCTGCCGCGGCGGCGCGAACTCGACGGTCAACTGCTCCGTGGGGGATCGTGTCGGGTCGAGCACTCCAAACTGCTCCAGCGCGTCGACCACCGCCTGCGCCCGCGCTGGAGACGGTCTTGCTCGCATCTGGATCCGCAAGGCCAGGTGGGCGTCCGAGGCGGCGTTGCCCGAGAGGTGGGCGCTCCAGTCATCCCAGGAGGGGCCGAGCGCACGCTCGACGGCTTGGTGAACCTCGATCTCATGGAGCAGCTTCCCGCCGAGATCAACGATGTTCGAGCGACGGCCGAGCACACGAAGACGAGGTCCCGTCCGTCCGCAGGCGCATCGCCCATGGATGACCTCGACCATGTCGCCGGTGCGGTAGCGGATCAGCGGCAGGACCTCGCGCTCAAGGTCGGACACGACGACCTCCCCGCGCGTACCCGACGAGACGTCCGCGGCGCTGGCGAGGTCTGCGCTCGTCGTCTCCTCGGCGCCCGGACGCACACGATGCTCAGGCAGCAGCTCGACGAGCACCTTCTCGGCCATCACGTGCATCGTGCCGTCGCCGTGCGGGCAGCTGATCGCAATCACGTCGGCCTCGACGCTTCCGTAGAGCAGTTGCACGTCGAGCTCCCACAGCGCGTGCAGTCGCCGCTCCAGGGCCGTGGGGAGAAGGTCCCCGTAGAGGATCCCGCGGTGCACGTTGGGAAATGCCGCCGCCACGCTTCCCCACGCCTCGACGCAGGTCTCGCCAATCATCTCGAGCATGAGCGGCGTGCCGAACAGGAATGTTGCGCAGTTCGCCTCGCCTCGGTCTACCGGGCCGTCGAAGTCGACGTAGGAGCTGTTGATCATCGTCGCGCCAAGCCGCTCGCTCCCGTGGATCGTGGCCCATGCCGAGAGGCTCGGCGGGGGCGACGCGAGCGTCAGCACATGGTCGGCGGCAGTGAGCCCGGCGACGGCGAACGAGCGCGCCTCGTGCTCGATCTGTCGCTCCAGGTCTTCCGCCGAGAAGGGGATGCGCTTCGACCGCCCGGAGGTCCCGGAGGTCTGGAAGTAGCAACGCGGACAGTCCCCGAACTCGGTGATCGCCTGGGAAACGGGATGGGCGTCCGTGAACGCGGCGAGCTGCTCCGGTGTGAGAAGCGGAGCGTCCTCGAGGCGCTCGAGCCGCCCGTAGAGCGGATGCGGACGCGCCCACGGGAATGCTCTCGTCGCTGTCGCGTGGGCGACAGATTGGTGCACCCGATTCCCCCTCCGGTCGGCAGCCTCCCCGCAGACTGCGATCTGGAGTGTTTATCACACCGCATAGAAGTAGAGCAAATACTTAAAGAAAGGTCTTATGTATTCACAAAGGGGGCGCGCTTCTGTGTCGTTACCCCAATACGACGAGCAGGGCCGCGGTCGCCGCTGACCGTGTCATCGTCCAAGAGCACTCGATGGGAGCATCACGCCGCCGGCGTTCTCGGCTTCGGCATGTCCGCTGCTGGGCGCCGTTTCCGTGCGGGAGCTGACGTAGGTCCTGCCGAATGTCGCTCGCGAGGTGCGGGTGTGGCGCGAGCGCACGCTTCGGATTCCCGATCCGCAGTTGCGTGAGGATGGGCTCGCCACGCTCAAGCGCGAGCGTCTGAGTACTCGGCTGAGAAGGCGGCGCCAGTCGCGATAAGGCCCCCGATCACCGTCGCACATCAGCGACCAGTCGAGGGCCCTCCGCCTCTCTGGAGACCGCATGACGACATGGGACCACAATGGTGGTGCCAACCCGCCCGATCGCCGTGCTGGCAAGATGGCGGCATGGAACGTGTGCTTGGAATCGGCGGACACTTCATGCGGGCCGCCGACCCGGTGGCCCTGGGCGCGTGGTATCGCGATTGCCTGGGCCTGGACGCGGATGAGAACGGCCTGTGGCGTCAAGGAGCGGGGCCGACGGTGTTCGCGACCTTCGAGCCCGAGACTGACTACTTCGGGTCCCGTGCCCAGCAGACGATGCTCAACTTCCGGGTCCGCGACCTGGATGCGATGCTCGCACAGTTGCGCGCCAAGGGAGCGGACGTGGCTGAAGAGACGCAGGACATGGAAGGTGTCGGCCGATTCGGATGGGTCATCGATCCGGAAGGCAATCGGATCGAGCTGTGGCAGCCCGCCTGACCGTGTCTTCGCGGGGGATCAGGTCGGCGCGGCGAGCAGCTCCGGGAGCTGCTGGCGCGAGCGGACGCCGAGCTTGTCGTACGTGGCGGCGAGGTGCGCCTCGATCGTCTTCACGGTCACGAACAGCGACTGCGCGATCTGGCGGTTCGTCATGCCGCTCGCGGCCATCTCCGCCACCCGCCGCTCGCTCGGCGTGAGCGATTCGACGCCGATCGGCGTCCAGCGTCGCACCTTCTCGCCGGTCGCCGTCAGCTCGTCGTGCGCGCGCTTCGCGAGCCCGCGCGCGCCGCAGCGGCGCGCCAGCTCGAGCCCCTCGCGCAGCGGCTCGCGCGCCTCGGCACGGCGGTTCGTCCGTCGCAGCGTCGCCCCCAGCTCGACGAGCGCGAACGCCTGCGTGCTCGCGTTGGCGCCTTGGCGCGACGCCTCCTCCAGCAGCGGCACGCCCTCGGCGCCGCCGCGCGCCGCCGCGAGCGCGCACAGTGCCAGGCACTGCGGGGTCGGCGCCCCCCAGCGCCGTGCGTGGGCGAGGTCCGTCTCCGCGAGCGCGCGTGCCTGATCGAGCTCGCCGCACGCGGCCAATGCGAGGGCGCCGTACGCGCCGGCCTGGATCATCACGTTGCCGCCGATGCCCCAACGCTGCTTGCGCTCGTGCAGCTCCAGGAGGTCGTCGGCGGCTTCGCGCGCCCTGCCCTGCGCGTGGCGCAGCGTCCCACGCGCGAGCGACAGCGTCATCAGCCATGGGTTGTCGGGGATCGGGCCTTCGGCAATCCCGGTGCGGGCCAGCTCGACAGCTGCCGCGTCGACGTCGCCGCGTGTCACCAAGATCGCGACGAGCCCCGGCGTCAGCACCAGCTCCGCCGACACCAGCCCGCCGAGGCGCGCGATGTCGACGCACTGACGCGCGTCGGCCTCGGCGGCCGTCAGGTCGCCGCGCTGCAGCGAGGCGTAGGCGCTGAGCCACCAGGCTCCCGCCAGCTCGTGCAGGGCGCCGCGCCGGCGCGCGAACGCCATCGCCTGGCGCGCCGCGCGCGCGGCGGCCTCGTGTCGGTCGGCGAGCGCCAGCACCATCACCGTGTCGCCCGGCGTGCCCGGCTGCGACTGCTCGTTCAGGATGCGGGCGTCGTCGCCCAGCGCCCGCTGCGAGAGCGCCGCCGCCTCGGCGGCGGTGCCGTGCACGACCGCCCAGCGCGCCTCGATCGCCGCGGCGAGCCGCTCGGTCCTGCTGCCCGGCTCGATCCGGTCCCGGAAGCGCCGGAGCCGGTCGCGCGCGACGTGCGGCGGCAGCTGGGCGAGGCGGCTGAGCTGCGCCTCGAGGCCGAATGCGCGCTCGACGTCGTCCTCCTGCGCCGCGGTCTCGATCGCCTGCTCGAGCAGCTCGACGGCCTGCGGCATGCGCCCGCTGATCGCCATCCACGAGGAGAGCTCGACGCCCCAGCGGCTCTGCAGCGCCGGGTCGCGCCGCAGCTCGGCGAGGACGTCCTCCTCGATCGCGGCGTAGGCCGCCTGGTCGGTGGCGCGGATGCAGGCGGTCAGCAGCGGGTCCAGGACGTCGACGCGCAGGTCCGCCGGCGCCGGCTCGTGCAGCGCGCGCGTGAGATAGGTGATCGCCGAACGCGGGGCGCCGCTCGCGAGCGCCTTCGCGCCCGCCTCGATCAGCGTCTCGACGGTCACGCGGTCGCCGCAGGGCGTGGTCGCGACGAGGTGGGTGGCAAGCCGCTGGGCGCTCGCGCCACGGGCGCGCAGCAGCTCCGCGGCGCGCGCGTGCGCCTCCGCGCGCTCGCCGGCCGGCAGCTCGTGGTGCAGCGCTGTGCGCACGAGCGGGTGGACGAAGCGCAGCGAGGCGGCGGCGGGATCGAGGATCGCGACGCCGCGCAGCTCGTCCGCGCCGGCGAGGGCCGTCTCGTCGTCGATGGCCCGCGAGCGCGGCGACGAGGCGATGGTCGACGTCGTCGCCGAGCACGACGAGCGCGCTCGCGACGGCCCGTGCCGCGGGAGAGAGGCGGGCGAGGCGCACGAGCACGGTGCGCGCGACGCGCTCGGGCGCCAGCTCGTGCACCCGCGGCGCCTGCTCGGCGCGCGGGTCGATCGCCTGCGCGGCGACGGTGCGCGCCAGCTCGTGCAGCAGGAAGGGATTGCCGCCGCTGACCTCGTGGCACGTCGCCGCGAACGCGCCGTCGGGCTGCTCGCCCAGCTCGGCAGCGAGCAGCGCCGCCGCGGCCGCGGGGCTGAGCGGGCGCGGCGTGAGGCGGCGTGCGAGGCCGTCTGTCGCGATCCGCGCCAGGCCGCTCGCGGCGCCCGTCTCATCCGGGCGGCACGTGACGGCGAGCACGACGGGCAGCTCCTCGACGCGCGGCGTCAGGAAGCCGACGAAGTCGAGCGAGGCCGCGTCGGCCCAATGCGCGTCGTCGATCGCGAGCAGCAGCGGGGCCTGCTCGGCGAGCGCCGCGGTCAGCCAGTAGAGGCCGTGCAGGACCGCGAACGCGTCGGGGACACCGCCGCCGGAGGCGGTGGGCGCCGCCCGGTCCGCGAGCCCGAGCGCGCCGCGCGCCGCATTGGGGGCGCCCTCGAACAGCGCCTCCCGCTCGGAGGCGTGGAGGGTCGCGAGATGCGGCCCGAACAGCTGGCGCACGAGCGCGAACGGGAAGTCGCGCTCGAGTTCGGTCGCGCGCGCTGCCAGCACGCGCATCCCGGCTACCTGCCCCGCGCCGCGGAGGGCCTGCAGCAGACGGGTCTTACCGAGCCCGGCGGGCGCGTCGATCACGGCGAGGCAGCCGCGCCCGGCGTGCGCGTCGCCGACCATCGTGTCGAGCTCGGCGAGCTCGCGCTCCCGCTCGAGCAGTCCGCTCATGTGCTCTTAGGGTCCGGTTCAGGGTGCCTACCCGCTGGCGGCTGCTCGCACCGAGGCCGAGACTCCTCCCACATGAAAAGGAGCCTGCCATGAGGAAGTCCGTTGAAGCGCTGGTCATCGTCCCGATGCTGCTCATCATCGCCGCCATGTTGGCCCTCGGGCTGTGCGGAATCGCACGGGCCGAGCCAGTGCAGCAGTTCACCTTCCAGGTCGAGAGTCCACGAGCGGGGGACCTGTCTGCGCACATGCACCTGCGCCGGTACGACACGACCGGGCTGGTGCCGCCGACGCCGACCGACTTCTCGATGCGGCTGCCGCGCGGGGTGGAGGTGAATCCCGCCTTCCTCACCTCGCGCTACCTGTGCGACGGGCCGGCGCTGCGCGACACGCTCGACGCGCACATCTCCGCCGCCGGCGTGCCGTTCCCGCGGCGGCTCGAGCGCCTCGGCGCGTTCGCGCGCGAAGCTGGAGCGCAGCGGCACGAAGCGCGACCTGAAAGCGCTGCCGAACGTGCGTCGCGTGCGCGCGGGGACGTCTCGGCAGCGGTAGCGGGCTCATCGACGCGCGCGACGCCGTGCCGGTCCTGACCGATCCGATCCCCTTCCACTTCTCGATCTTCCTCAGCCGCGGCACGACTCCGAGCGCGCTCGCCGGCTTCACGGTTCTCGGCGCCGCGGACGAGCGGTCGGCGATCGTGCGCAAGTACCCGGTCGTCGCCGGCGTGCATGCGGCGGTTACGGAGAGCCTGTTCTCCGAGCCGACGCCGGACGGCCTCTTCGGCATCAGGCTGGCGATCAACACCGGGCCGATCAACGGCTTCCAGCTGAGCATCGCCGAGATCGAGGTGACGGTGCGGTCACTGCGACTGCGCAAGGGGATGTGCCTGGCGCGCGGCCGCAGCGGCCGCTGCACCCGCCGCCAGCGCACGGACCAGTCGCTGTTCGCGGTACCGCGCTGCCCCGCGTCGGGGCACTTCAGCGCGCAGCTCGACACGATCTACCCGCTGCCGACGCCGCGCGCGACGACGACGGTGGAGGTGCCCTGTCCCCGCTACACGGCGTGAGGCGTCGCGGTGGACGCTACGGCTCGGCGACGGTGGCTCGTTTGATGAGGTCGTGCAGGCGCGGTTCGTCGAAGATCGGGTGACGGGCTGGGACAGGCTCGCCGTCGTCGAGCTCGTTGGCGAGCTTGAGGCGTCCGAGCTCCATCGAGACGAGCAGGTCGGACAGCAGCTCGACGTCGGCCTGTGTCAGGCGACGGGGCTTGCGCCAGGTTCGGTACACGTGGTCGAGATCGTGCCGCGCGGAGGAGAGGTGGCGCCAGGTCTCCCATGAGGCTGCGCGGCTGACCTCCTTGTAGTCGTCGATGCTCGCGAGCGGTGGGTCGTGCTCGGCGGTCCAGCGTCGGTTCTGGATCGCAAGGCCGACCAGCTCCTCCGCCTCGTAGAGGTCGTCTCGCCACGCGCGCACACTGCCGTGCGCGAGGCGGCTCTGTGCGCGCTCGCTCGCCTGGGCGTCCATGTGCGCCTTCCAGTACTCGGCTGAGAAGCCGGCGCCGACCGCGATGAGGCCCCCGATCACCGTCGCAAGGATCTGCGACCAGTCGAGGCCCCTCCGCCCCTCCGGAGAGCCCATGGCGGTATTGGACCACAATCGACGAGCTCGGTGACGCGCGTCACCGCCGCGTCAGGTGCGGCGGGTTCCCGTCACCAGCAGGTATGCGGCCGGGAGCGCTGCGGAGCCGGCTTCGCCCTGGTCCCAGCGGCGCGTCAGCTCGCGATAGGTCTGCAGGAACTCCTCCCAGCGACCTGCCGGCTCGAGCGCGCGTCGTGCCATGACCATGGGACCGAAGCGGTCCATGAAGTAGTCGGTCATCTCGTCGACCGATCCGTCGTAGCGCTGGAGCAGCGTGCGGTCCTCGCAGGCGATCTCGAACGCGTCGTCGAGCAGCTCGTGGGCGCCCTCCTCGGTGCCCCAGCGGACCGGAGGCCCCTCCGGCGGGGGCGGCGGGCTCAGGAACGACGCGATCGTCGCGAACATCTCGGCGACGAAGCCCGCGGGCCGCCACGAGCACAGCGCGATGCGCCCGCCGGGCTTGACCACGCGCGCCAGCTCGGCTGCCGCGACCGACTGGCGGGGCGCGAACATGATCCCGAACGTCGAGACGGCGGCGTCGAAGCTCGCTGCCTCGAACGGGAGGTCCTCGGCGTCGGCCTCCACCCATTCCAGCTCGACGCCGTTCTCCACTGCGCGACGCTGCCCGGGCTCGAACAGCTCGGGTGTGAGGTCGGAGGCGACGACGTCCGCGCCGCGCATGGCGGCCTGGATGGCGGCGTTCCCGCTCCCGGCGGCGATGTCGAGGACGCGGTCGCCTGGACCGCACTGCGAGGCCTCGGCCGCCGCGGCCCCCGCCTCCCAGATGAACGGCACGACGGCGTCGAAGTCGCCCGCCGCCCAGGTCGCACGTGCCTGCTGCTTCATCGCCGCGATGTCGGCCACGGCGCGAGTATCTCCGACGGCATCTTCCACCGCAAGCCGGTGCGGTGAAGTCACTCCGTCCGCGTGAACTGCCAGATCGCAACGCCCATCATCGCCAGGCCCAGCGCCAGCACGATCCCCAACTCGACGAGCGAAGGCACGCGCCAGCCGAACCAGGTGACGCCGGGGTCGAGCGTGCGCCGGGCAGCCTCGGAGATGTCGAGGTGGTTGAAGACCAGCCGCCGCATCGGGTCGACGGCGTACGTCAGCGGGTTGAGGCGGGTGAGCACCTCCAGCCAGGTCGCAAGGCCCGAGACGGGGTACAGGGCGCCGGAAAGGAAGAACAGCGGCATCACGAGCATCTGCATCACAGTCGTGAACGTCTGGATCTGCTTGACGCGGGTGGCGACCATCACGCCGAAGGCGGTGACCGTGAAGGCGATCAGCAGCTGCAGGCCGAAGAGGCCGAGCAGCAGCACAGGGTCGTAGGGCACGTCGACGAAGCCGGCAAGGGCCACCAGGATCACGCCCTGGAGCGACGCGACCGTCGCGCCGCCGAGGCACTTGCCGACGACGATCGACGACCGCCGGACCGGTGCGACCAGCATCTCCCGCAGGAACCCGAACTCGCGGTCCATCACCAGCGACACCGCGTTGAACATCGCGCTGAAGACCAGCGCCATGCAGATGATCCCGGGGAAGATGAACGTCTTGAGGTCGACGCCGCCGGTGGACGGGGCCGCGAGCGTCTGCAATCCGGCCCCGAGCACGAACAGGAACAGCAGCGGCTGAACCAGCATCGTCGCGATCCGTATGCGGTCGGTGGTGAAGCGGATCAGGTCACGCCGCCAGACGATCCGTGCCGCCCTGACCTCCGAGCGCCAGGAGCGCTCGGGCACCCGGACGGCGACGACCTCCATGGTCAGGGCACTCATCGTCCAGCTCCTGACAGCACGCGCATCGTGGCCCGGTTGAGGTCCGACTGACCGGCCGTCTCGGCGTCCCGGATCGTCGAGCCCGTGTAGCGCATGAAGACGTCGTCCAGCGTCGGCCGCGACACCGCAACCGACGTGATCCCCACGCCGAGCTCGCCGAACAGCCGCGGCACGAATGCCTCGCCGGACTCGACGTGGAACGTCACCGCACCCTCCGCCACCGCCGCCTCGATCCCGAACCGCTCCCGCAGTGCGGCCAGCGCGGCCTCGTCGTCGGCGGTGCCCAGCACCACGCGGTCGGCCCCGACGCTCGCCTTCAGCGCCTCGGGCGTGTCCAGCACGACGATCTCCCCGCGGTCGATGATCGCGATGCGGTCGCACAGCTCCGCCTCGTCCATGTAGTGCGTAGTCATGAAGATCGTCGTGCCTTCTGTCTCCTTCAGCGCGCGGATGTAGCGCCAGATCGAGCTGCGGGTCTGCGGGTCGAGGCCGATGGTCGGCTCGTCGAGGAACAGCACGCGCGGCGAGTGCATCAGTCCGCGGGCGATCTCCAGGCGCCGCTTCATGCCGCCGGAAAAGGTCATGACCGGCTGGTCGCGGCGATCCCAGAGGTCGACCATCTCGAGCATCTGGCGCATCCGCGCCGGGACGACGCCGGCGTCGATGCCGTACAGCTCGGCGTGCATGCGGAGGTTCTGCTCGGCGGTGAGGTAGCCGTCGAGCGTCTGGTCTTGGAAGACGAGGCCGATGTGCCGGCGGACGTCGTCGCGCTCGATGGCGACGTCGAAGCCGCTCACGCGCGCACTGCCGGAGCTGGGCCGCGCGAGCGTGCAGAGCATGTTGATCGTCGTGCTCTTGCCGGCGCCGTTCGGGCCGAGGAAGCCGAAGACCTCGCCGCGGTCGACGTCGAACGAGACGCCGCGGACGGCCTCGACCTCGCCGTACGTCTTGATGAGGTCGTTGACCTCGATGGCGGGTGATGTGAGTGGATTCATGGGCGGCACGATAACACTACAGTCACTGTAATTCTACTGTCGCTATAGTGCTATACTTCATGTCAGGAGAGGTTCCCCAGGGCCTGCGCGAGCGCAAGAAGCGCGCCACGCGCGAGGCGATCGCCGCCACTGCGCGCCGTCTGTTCGCCGAGCGCGGCTTCGACGCCGTCACGGTCGCCGAGGTCGCCGCCGCCGCCGACGTCGCCGAGAAGACGGTCTTCAACCACTTCGCCACCAAGGAGGACCTCGTGTTCGCCGGCGGCGAGACGCGGCTGGCTCAACTGCAGGCGGACATCGCCCAGCGCCCACCCGGCACCTCGGTGCTCGACGTCTTCCGCGCAAACTCCGAGGCGATGCTCGAAGCGATCGCCGCCGGCAGCAACGAGACCAAGGACAGCCTCGTCGTCCCGCGCATCGTGCGCGACAGCCCCGCGCTGCAGGAGCGGCTCGCGGCAGGCTGGGCGCGCGAGGCCGACACCCTCGTCGCCGCCATCGCCGAGACGACCGCAGCGGACTCCGACGACCTCGTCCCCGCAGTCGTCGCTCGCGCACTGGCCTGGACGCTCATCACGATCTTCCGCGCCGCGTTCGACGGGCTGCTGGCCGACGAGGACCCGGAGCGGCTGGCCGCCCGCCTGCGCCCCCAGGCCGCGCGCGCCTACGATCGGCTCGCGGCCGGCCTCGGCGACTACGGGGTCGCTGGCTGAGCCGGGCCCCGCGTTACCGTTTGCGCGAGTTTGCTGCTGGCTAGGAGTGGTCTACGAGCGTCTGAAGGAGGATGGCATGAGCAAGCTGCGCGTCTACATCGCGGTCTCGGCGGACGGCTACGTCGCTGGACCCAACCAGAGCGAGGAGCATCCGCTCGGCGAGGGCGGCATGAGCATCCACGACTGGGCCTTCGAGCTGGAGATCTTCCAGCGGCTTCACGGCAGGGAGGGCGGAGTGGTGAACGCGAGCACGCCGGTCATCGAGGAGGCGCTGGCGAACGTCGGCGCCCAGATCATGGGCCGGGGGATGTTCGGCGGCGGCCCGGGCCCGTGGGGCGAGGATCCCTGGCCCGGATGGTGGGGCGAGGACCCACCGTTCCACATGCCCGTCTTCGTGCTCACCCACCACGAACGCGAGCCGCTCACGCTCTCGGACACCACGTTCACGTTCGTCACGGACGGGATCGAGGCGACCCTCGAGCAGGCCAGGACGGCGGCCGCCGGCAAGGACGTCGTGATCGGTGGCGGCGCGGACGTCATCAACCAGTACCTGGCGGCCGGGCTCGTCGACGAGCTCGACCTGAACGTCGTCCCGCTGGTGCTGGGCGGTGGGGCCCGGCTGTTTGAGGGCGTCGGCCCCGACCTGTTGCTGGAGCAGGTCCGGGCGGTCGAGGCGCCCGGCGTCACGCACCTGAAATACCGCGTGGGAGGTAGGTGAGGAGGACCACTCCGGAGTCGAACCGCTTCACGTCGTCGAGCTCCAGCCGGACGGTTCCCCGGTCGCCGAGCACGTGGACGTTGCCCTCGCCCCAGACCAGCGGGTTGAGATAGATCTCGTACTCGTCGATCAGGCCCTTCTCGGCGAGGGCGTACGCGAACGCGCCGCTCCCGTGCATGAACAGGTCACCGTCGACATCGTCCTTCAGCTTCGGGATCGAGTCGTCGAGGTCCCTTCCGAGCAGGGTCGCGTTCCACTCGAGAGCACCGGACAGGGTGGTGGACCCGACGTACTTCGGCAGCGAGTTGACCATGTCCGCCCACGTGCCCGACTGGCTCGGCCAATATCCCGCCAGCCCCTCGTAGGTCTTGCGGCCCAGCACCAGCCCGCTGGATCTCGCCTGACGCTCGAACGAGTAGTCGCCGTGGTCTCCGTCCGGCTGCACCCACTCGCCGACCGGGTCTACGACGCCGTCGACGGTGGCCTGCGTGGTCGCGATCAGCTTTCCCATCTCGATTCTCCTTTCGAGTCACCGGAGATCCCTCTGAGGTCTCTACCCATGAGACGAACGGGGAAGCGCGGATCCGGTGCTGTCCGACTGCAGGTTTGTGCAGAGGTTCGGGCCCTCAACCTGCGCTAGAGTTGCTGCGCTCCGGTCAACGCTCAGATCGCTCATCCGTGCATTCGATGCGCAAGGCGCCACGCAGCTCGTTGGTCCACCTGCGCGCGATCGTCGCGGCGGCGCTGGCCCTCGGGCTCGTCTTGGCGCTTGTCACCGTGGTATGGGCCACGCCCTCGGTGCCGATCCTCTCCGGTCCGACCGGGTCGACGAACGACACCATGCCGGTGTTCGGGTTCAGCGTCGATCTGGACGCGACGGTCGAGTGCTCGATCGATCAGGGGACGCCCGTGTACGGTCCGTGCTCGGACGAGGCGACCCATACGCATGTCCCGGCCGCGCCGCTGTCCGACGGCGAATGGTTCTTTCGGGTTAAGGCCACTGACATCGCTCTGGAGGAGATCGAAGCGTCGCGACCATTCACGGTGGACACGGTCGCTCCCGCGGTCCCCGTGGTCTCCGGTCCGACGGGGCCGACAAACGTCGCCGCGCCATCGTTCGGGTTCACGGCTGAGTTTGGGGCGACGGTGGAGTGTTCTGTGGACGACGGGACGCCCGCGTACGGGCCCTGTACCAGCCCGCCGACCTCGCACACGGTGGCGGCGCCCTTGGCGGACGGGCCGTACCACTTCCGTGTGCGGGCGACGGACGCGGCGGGAAACCAGTCGCCGGAGGCGTCGCGCGCATTCACGGTGGACACGGTCGCTCCCGCGGCCCCCGTGGTCTCTGGTCCGACGCTGACGAATGACGTCACGCCGTCGTTTGGGTTCACGGCCGAGCCCGGCGCGACCAAGGAATGCTCGGTGGACCAGGGCACGCCCGCGTACGCGCCGTGCACGGCGCCGCACACCGCGGCGGCGCTCACGGACGGCGCGTGGTTTTTCCGTGTGCGGGCGACGGACGCGGCGGGAAACCAGGGGCCGGAGGCGTCGCGGGCGTTCGTCGTCGACACGGTCGCTCCCGCGGCCCCCGTGGTCTCTGGTCCGACGCTGACGAATGACGTCACGCCGTCGTTTGGGTTTACGGCCGAGCCCGGCGCGACGTTCAGGTGCTCGGTGGATCACGGGATGCCGGCGTACGGGTCATGCACGGCGCCGCACACCGCGCCGGTGCTCGCCGACGGCGACTACGTCTTCCGGGTCCGGGCGACGGACGCGGCGGGGAACCAAGGGCCAGAGGCGTCGCAGGCTTTCGAGGTCGATAGCGAGGCGCCGTCGTTGTCGATCGACTCCGGTCCGGCGGGGCCGACGAACGTCGCCGCGCCGTCGTTCGGGTTCACGGCCGAGCCCGACGCGACGGTCGAGTGCTCGATCGATCAGGAAGATCCCCCGTACGGCGTGTGCACCAGCCTGACCACGCACGTCGTCGGCACGCCACTTTCCGAGGGGACGCACGTCTTCCGCGTGCGGGCGATCGACACCGGCGGGAATGACGCGATCCAATTGCGCACCTTCACGGTCGACACGTCGCCACCATCGCTGTCGATCGGCTTCGGTCCGTCCGGGACGACGAGCGACAGCACGCCGCTGTTCGGCTTCTCGACGGACGGCGTGACCGTCGCGTGCTCGATCGATCAAGGAACGCCGGCCTACGGCCCGTGCGCGAGCGCGACGACGCACGCCGCGGCCGCGCCGCTGGCCGACGGCGCGTACGTCTTCCGCGTGCGGGCGACCGATGCGGCTGGCAACCCGGCGGACGTGACACGCGCGTTCACGGTCGACACCGCCCCGCAGACGCCCGATCCCGGGAGCCCGACACCGGATCCCGCGTCCCCGGGGACGCCCGGTCCCTCCGGGCCACGGCTGATGAGCCCGTTCCCGCTGGTGCGGATCTCGGGCACGCTGACCTCGAAGGGAGCGCGCATCAGGCTGCTCACGGTGCGGGCCCCGCGCGGCGCGATCGTGCGGGTCAGCGTCAGCCCGCCCTGCAGCAAGAAGAAGCGGTCGTCGCGGCGATGCCACGTCCTGCAGGCCGCCGGGAGGGTGGGTCGGAGTGCTGTCATCGGCTTCGGCGGCCTCACACGCACCTACCGCAGTGGCACCGTGATCGTGGTGCGGGTCTGGAGCGCCGACCGGATCGGGAAGTACACGCGCTTCACGATCCTGCGCGGCAAGGCGCCTCGGCGCGTCGACCGCTGCCTCGTGCCGGAGGCGACCCACGGAAGCCGATGCCCGAGCGCCTGAGCTTCGCGACCGTCGCGGTCTGCGCCATGCTCGCTGTCGCTGTATTCGGCGCCACCTATGCGCTCGCCCACGACGGGCCGGCGGCTCCCCCGCCGGCGCCCGCGTCGCCGACGACGATCCGGCTTGAACACGATCCGATCGGCGAGCTCCATCGCGTCAGCCCGCTGCCGGCGCTGATCGTGCCGCCGCCGCGGCAGCCGGAGCCCACCGCGCCCGAGCCGGTCGTCGAGAGTCCAGCGCCCGTCGTTGCCGCCACGCCCACGCCCACGCCTCTGCCCACGCCGACACCGACGCCTAAACCGCAGACGCCGACGAAGAAGCCCCTCACGTTCGACGACTCGGGCTGATCGTGTTGGAACACGCGAACACGCACCCGTCCGGCAGCGCGCTCGATGCGACCCGCTATTCCTTCGGCAGGCGCCGGCTGCGCGAGCTGCTGGCATCGCGTGGCGATGCGGGCCTGTGGCTCGCAGAGGACAGCGACGGTGACGAGATGCTGCTGCGGCTCTACCCGGGTCTGCCGACGACGGAGGAGTGGCACGCGCTCGGTCTGGCGGCCTCCCAGCGTGCCTACGTCGACGACCCGCGGCTGGTCCTGATCGAGGAAGTCGCGCTCGACGTCTGGCCGCACCTGAGCTTCGCCTGCGCGGACGCCGAGTCGCTGGCACGACGGATCGCCCGCGCGCCGATGGCGCCGGCAGCGGCGGTCGCGATGTGCGCGGACGTCACGGCCGCGCTTGCCGCGCTCCAACGCGCCGGCGTGCCTCCCGTCGACGTCAGTCCCGCGGACGTCGTGCTCGTCGGCGAGCGGGCACGGCTGCTCCCCGACGTCGGGCTGCCGGACGGCGCACTCGCACACGCGTGCGTCGACCTCGACCACGCCGCACCTGAGCGTGCGGCTGCGATAGCCGAGCGGCGACGTGGCGTCCGCGCTGTGCTCCGGGGTGCCGCCAGCCCGACCGCGGAGAGCATGACCTACGCGCTGGCGTCGATCGTCGCTGCCGCGATCCACGGGCCGTCAGACGACGCGAGCCCTGCGCCGACCGCGCTGTCCGGACGGCTCGAGCAGGTGCTGCGCCGCGGTCTCGCCCAACGCCCGTCCGAGCGGTACAGGACTCCGGCGGCGCTCGTCGAGGCGCTCGGCGACGCGATCGGGGTTCACCCCTCGTACAGCGGCGTGAGCGCGCCGCGCGCGACCCGTACGCGCGATCCTCGTACGGCGGTCGCGCGTCAGCGGAGGAGGCCGGGGCGTCGCAGCATCGGCATCGCGATGCCGGCCGCTGTGCTGCTTGCCGCGGCGGCGGCGGTCGGCACCATCGCCGGGTCGGCGACCACGACGCCTGACCCGCCCGCGGCGGTGACGCTCGCCGACGCCGGCCTCAGCGTCGAGGCGCCGCGCGGCTGGCTCCGCGCCGGGACCGGCGAAGGCCTGCCTGCCATCGGGACCCCGGCGCTCATCGCCCGCCCGCCCGGGAGGTCGAGCGCGAGGGCGCTCGTGGTCACGCGCGCGGCCACCCCGCTGCTCGCAAAGCTGGCGGAGGCCGTGCCCGAGGCTGTGCGCTTCGGCGACTACGACGCATGGCGCTACCGGGACGTCGGGATCGGCGCCGCCGAGAGCGTCGCCGACGTGTACGTGATCGAGGAAGCCGACGGCCCGATCGTCGCCGCCTGCTTCGGGCCGTCCGGCGCGCCCGCCTCGGTGCGCGAGACGTGCTCCGGCGCGCTCACGACGCTGCGCCTCAACGTAGGCCGGGCTGCCGCGCTCGGTGGCGACGCTGTGGCACGGCGCGGCCTTGCGCGCATCGTGGAGGACCTCAACCGAGCGCGCATACGTGAGCGCCGCGCACTGGCGGTCGCGGCGACGGGGCGGCGGCAGGCCGCGGCGGCGGATCGCCTGGCCGCCGCGTACGCGCGCGCCGACGAAGGCGTGGGGAAGCTGGGGACGGTTGGGGCACCCGGCGACCTGCCGCGCCTCGTGAAGCGGCTGGAGGAGGCCGGTCAGGCCTACGCCGCGCTCGCGACGGCGGCGCGCGCCACGCGCCGACCGGCCTACGCGCAGGCGCGCGAGCGCGTCGTCGGGCACGAGCGTGCGCTGGGCGAGAGCCTCGCGGCGCTCGCCCCGGCGAGCCCGAGCCCCTGAGCGCCGCAGCGAGCCGCTCGCCCGCACGGGGAAGTTCTCCGTGATGCGTAGGATCCACAGCGATGGCTGACCCATCCGCGACGCTCGCTCCGCAGTTTGGCGACCTCGAGCGGTATCGGCGGCCGCTGACGGCCTACTGCTACCGCCTTCTCGCGTCGCCGTTCGACGCCGAGGACGCCGTGCAGGAGTCGTTCGTGCGCGCCTGGCGCAGCCTCGACCGCTTCGAGGGCCGCGCCGCGCTCAAGTCGTGGCTCTACCGGATCGCGACGAACGTGTGCTTCGACATGCTGAAGGCCAGCGAGCGGCGTGCCCGGCCGATGGACCTCGGGCCGGCTGGCGAGCCGATCGAGGCGAACCTGCGGGCGCTTCCGGAGACGACCTGGATCGAGCCGCTGCCGGACCGCGCGGCGGTCGCGGAGGACGACGATCCCGCGGAGATCGCGCAGACGCGCGAGACGATCAGGCTCGCGTTCGTGGCGGCGCTCCAGCACCTCCCGCCGCGCCAGCGCGCCACGCTCGTGCTGTGCGAGGTGCTGCACTGGCAGGCCGCGGAGGCGGCTGAGTTGCTCGGCACGAGCGTCGCGTCGGTGAACAGCGCGCTGCAGCGGGCGCGTGCGACGATCGCCTCGGCGGAGATCAGCCCGAGCACGACCGTCGATCGACTCGGCGCCGAGGACCGTGCGCTGCTGGACCGCTACGTCGGCGCGTTCGAGCGCTACGAGGTCGAGGAGCTGACGCAGCTGATCCACGAGGACGCGCAGCAGTCGATGCCGCCGTTCGACCTCTGGATGCGCGGGCGCGACGACATGTTCGCCTGGTGGTGGGGGCCCGGCATCCTCTGCAAGGGCTCGCGCGTGATCCCGGCCGGCACCGCCAACGGCTCGCCGGCGTTCGGCCAGTACAAGCCGAGCCCGGATGGCGGCTACGAGCCGTGGGCGCTGCAGGTGCTCGAGGTCTCAGACGGCCGGATCGCCGAGCTGACGTTCTTCCTCGACGTCGAGCGGGTCTTCCCGCTCTTCGGGCTGCCCGCACGGCTCGACGTCTAAGGCGCCGGCGAGCCCGGTCAGCGCCAGCAGCGCGCGCAGCTCGTCGGAGACGCCGAGCAGCCGCAGCGTGCGGCCGCGTCGCTGCGCGGCGAGCTGCAGCCGTGCTAGACGGTCGACTGCCGCGAGGTCCGCGTCGAGCGCGCTCGCGTCAAAGAAGACGGCTGGAGGCTCACGGTTCCCGGGCACGTATATGCACGGACTTCTGAGCCGCGGGAAATTCATCTGCGAGCGACCGATGAGTTTCGGTGGCGACCGCCGTCCTAGGTGGTGTCAAGCAACTTCGACCCCGGGAGCAACCCCATGAGCATCCCCAGCAAGGTCGCCAACGTCATCGTCCCATTCGCCGACCAGGACCGTGCGCTGCAGTTCTACACCGAGGCGCTCGGCCTCGAGCTGCGCGTCGACGCGCCGTTCGGCGACGGCAACCGCTGGATCGAGGTCGTGCCGTCCGGCGCCGACACGTCGATCGCGATCTGCCCGCCCGGCGCGAGCACGACTCCCGGCGGGAAGGACACGGGCATCACGCTCGAGGTCGGGGACATCGACGCCTTCCACGCGCAGCTGGCCGAGCGCGGCGTCGACGTCGACGCCGACGTCAGCCGCTTCGGCGGCGGCGTCCCGCCGATGTTCTGGCTGCGCGATCTGGAGGCCAACACGCTCCTGGTCGTCGAGGGCTCGTGAAAGCGAACACATCAAGCGAAGGAGGTCAGTGATGCCAGGACGGATCGTAGTGACGCAGTTCGTGTCGCTCGACGGTGTGATGCAGGCGCCAGGAGGCGAGCCGGACTTCAAGTACCCCGGCTGGACGTTCGAGTTCGACCGCGGCGAGGACGGGGAGCAGTTCAAGGTGGACGAGACGCTGCGGGCCGACGCGCTGCTGATCGGACGGCGCACGTACGAGAGCTTCGCCGGCGCCTGGCCGCAGCGCGAGGGGCCGTTCGCCGACAAGTTCAACGCGATGCCGAAGTTCGTCGTCTCGACGACGCTGAAGGACCCGGAGTGGAACAACACGACGGTCCTCGACGGCGGCGACGCGACGGCCGCGGTGCGCAGGCTCAAGGAGGAGTTCGACGGCGAGCTGCAGGTGCCGGGCAGCCACCGGCTCGTGCAGGAGCTGATCGCGAGCGACCTCGTCGACCAGATCAACCTGATGGTCTTCCCGGTGATCCTCGGCACGGGCAAGAAGGCCTTCGAGGAGACGCCCGAGCGACGCAGGCTGCGGCTCACCGAGTCGAAGGTCGTCGGTGAGGGCGTGGCGGTGCTGATCTACGAGCGGGCCGCTTGACGAGGTGACGTAGGATCGAGCCCGCGATGGGTCGCCAGAGACGGACACTTCGGACTGCTGCGCTGTGCCTCGCCGCGGCGGCGGCGCTCGTCGGCGTCGTCGCGAGCTTGGCGTCCGCCGTCGCGAAGCCGCGCACGGTGCCCGCCCAGATCGTCTACGAGCACGGCAACAGGCCGGGCGATCCGGGCAACTGCAGCGCGGTCGTGTTCGCGCAGTGGGAGCACGTGCCGGCGAGCAGCGTGGTCGTGCGCTACTCGTACAACGGGGTCGCGACGTCGAAGGCGTCCGCGTTCCCGTTCGACAACGAGTACCAGTTGGTCAAGCTCTACGTGGCGCCGGTCGGGTACGACCGTGTGAATCTCGGTGGGAGCTGGGCCGACGGCCCGATCGCGAACGACTGCTCCGACAAGGAGCCGAAGCAACGTGCCCTCCTCGGCACCGAGGCGACCGTCGAGATCACCGGCGAGGGCCCGAAGCTGAAGGTCGTGCTGAAGGCGCGGAAGAGCAAGGACCTTGTCGACGGCGATCCGCAGACCTACGTGAAGGCGACCGTCACCAACGTCGGCGACGTCGCGGCGGAGAACGTCGCGCTGGACTCCCAGGCCACGGTCGAGCGGATCCCGGCATGCCGGAGAATCTGCGACGCCAGCCTGAAGCAGGCCGACGGGAAGCAGGCGCGTACCTCGTCGCTCGCGCCGGGGGCGTCGCTGAGCGGCGACTACACGTTCGACAACCTGCGCGGCGACAAGGTCCGCATCACCATCGGCGCCACCGCGACCGACGCCGATGCGCGTGGGTCGGTCGTCGTCGACCTGCCCGACGACGCGTACATCGTCGGGACGCTCAGAGGGGTGCCGGCGTTCACGGTCCCCGGGCTCTGGACTACGCAATGGCCGACCGAGGATGCGGCGCGCCTGATGGCGCGGTTCCGCATCCGGGCGGTCGGCGGGCGCAAGACGCTCTCAGACGTCGCGTCGGGGCTGAGCTATCGGATCAAGGTCCCCACGAAGCTGCTCGGCCGCTACCGCGTCGCGGGCCTCCCGGCCGACATCGAGAAGCGTCAGCTCGACCTCGAGCCGGCGTCGCGCATGGTGAAGGTCGGTCCGGGCGAGAGCGTCCGCGCCGACTTCACCTTCGGCTACGACTGTGGCGTGAAGCCGCCTGGCATGAGCTTCGTGCCGAAGAACGGCAAGTACCGGTCAAATATCATGGGGGTCGAGTACCAGTGCCGCTCGCGCCGCGTCATGGTGCGCGTGGCGCTGTGGAACGCGGTCGTGGAGGACGGCGGCACCGGCGACACGAGCATCCACAGCGACCAGGACGGCACCCACGAGCTGCACTGCCTCAAGGGCGCGTCGTTTGTGTGGCCCAGGAACTGGTCCGAGGTGACCCGGGCCGCGTATCCCGAGTGGACGATGGCCGAGTTCCCGTCGCCGTTCGACCGCCAGCCGGCGCCCTTCAAGCTCCGGAAGGGCGGAGGCTTCGGTGGATCCGTCCCGCTCGCCGGGGCGGACGTGCTCGGGCAGTTCAAGGTCGACGGTGCGTTCACGAGCCCGGCGATCGCGCGCGCGTCAGTCGTCAACACCGTCTGTCCGGTCGACGAGAGCGCACAGGACATCAAGCACCGCCGCTGACGCGACCGGGTCGACCGGCGCAGCCGGTCCGCCGGGGGGCGAACATGGGCGGATGGAGCCTGAGTACCACGTTGCGGTGATCGGCGCCGGCTTCTCCGGCATCGGCACGGGGATCGCGCTCGACAGGGCGGGCCTGCGCGACTGGGTGCTGCTGGAGGAGGCCGACGGCGTCGGCGGCGCGTGGCACTGGAACACCTATCCGGGCATCGGCGTCGACATCCCGTCGTTCAGCTACCAGTTCTCGTTCGAGCAGCGCAGCGACTGGTCGCGCGTGTACGCGTCTGGTCGCGAGTTGAAGGCCTACGCCGAGTCCTGCGTCGACCGCTACGGCCTGCGGTCGCGGATCCGCTTCGGCACGAAGGTGACCGGCGCGAGCTTCGACGAGCGCGACCACGTGTGGCGGCTCACCACCGCCGCAGGCGGCACGGTCACGGCGCGCTTCGTCGTCGATGCGACCGGCGTCTTCACCCAGCCGACGCTGCCGGACATCTCAGGGCTGGACACGTTCGAGGGACCGCTGATGCACACCGCGCGCTGGGACCACGCACAGGACCTGCGCGGCCGCCGCGTGGCGCTCGTCGGGACGGGCGCCTCGGCGGTCCAGGTGATCCCGACGATCGCGCCCGAGGTCGAGCGGCTGACTGTCTTCCAGCGCACACCGATCTGGTGCCTGCCGAAGCTCGACCGCCCGCTCGGGCCGCGGCTGCAGCGGCTGCTGCGCCGCCTGCCGGGCGCAAAGCTCGCGGCGCGCGTCGCCAGCCAGACGTACGTCGAGCTGACCTTCCCGCTGCCGGCGCACTTCCACGGCGTCGTGCCTGCCGCGAGCGCCGGGGAGCGGGTGGGGCTCGCGCACCTGCGCCGCCAGGTCCGCGACCCGGCGGTGCGGGACAAGCTGACGCCGCGCTACGGGCTCGGCTGCAAGCGCCCCGCCTTCTCAAACGAGTACCTGGCGACGTTCAACCGTCCCGACGTCGAGCTGGTGACGGACGCGATCGCGTCGGTCGAGCCAGGAGGGGTGCGCACGGCCGACGGTCGCGTGCACGACGCGGACGTGCTCGTCCTCGCCACCGGCTTCAAGGTCTTCGACCGCGGCAACATGCCGCCGTTCCCGGTTTGCGGTCGCGACGACACCGACCTCGAGGGGTGGTGGGAGGAGAACCGCTATCAGGCGTACGAAGGCGTGAGCGTTCCCGGCTTCCCCAACTGGTTCATGATCCTCGGCCCGTACGGCTACAACGGCGCCAGCTACTTCACGCTGATCGAGAACCAGGCGCGGCACATCGTCCGTTGCCTGCAGCGTGCGCGCAGCGACGCCGCCACGTCGATCGAGGTCACGCCCGCGGCCAACGAGCGCTACTTCGCCACGATGCTCTCCCGCCGCGACCGCCAGGTCTTCTTCCAGGACAGCTGCGCCACCGCCAACAGCTACTACTTCGACCGCCACGGCGACGCTCCGTTCCGCTCGGCCTCGACGGTCGAGGTGGCATGGCGCAGCGCCCACTTCGACCTCGACGACTACCGCTTCGAGCAGCTCGCGTAGTCGGAAGCTCGCTTGACAGGGTTTCTACGCTGGATTGTGGGAGATCGCCGCCTCGCGGCGATCGCCATGTCCGCGCCGCCGTGGAGCGGGCGTGAATCAGCGCGCGGCGAGCCGGCCGAGACCGGGGGCGAAGCGGCCGACACGCGCGGCGTAGGTCGCGTAGGCGTCGCCGTGGACGGTGAGCAGGTACGGCTCCTCGACTGCGCGTACCTGCAGCTCCAGCGCGAGGACGAGGCCGCCGAGTCCTGCGAGCGCGATCCAGCTCGGCACCATCAGCGTGAGGCCGAGGGCGGTGGGGAGCATGGCGGCGAAGATCGGGTTGCGCACGAGCGCGAACGGGCCGCCGGTGACGAGCGCGGTGCGCTCGGCGGGGTCGACGCCGATCCGCCAGCTCGGGCCCATCGCAACCTGGGCGATGAACGTCGTCACGATCCCGGCGACCGCGAGCACCACGCCGACGACGTGCATGACGGTGGTGTCGAGTGCGGCGATCGGCTCGACTACGTCGAGCAGCGCCAGCAGCGGCGCGGCGAACCCGACCGCGAGGCCGGGTCGAATCCAGCGCGCAGGCGGGCGTGCCGCCCGGCAGCCGATGCCGGTTGCGGGCGACCAGCCCATAGCCCGCTGCCGCCAGCGGCGAGACGCCCGGCAGCACGAGCGCCCGGCCGACGCTGCGCCAGACCGACCAGGTCGCCGTGCCCAACGCCGCCGCGAGCGCCTCGTGCCCACTGCGGACCGTGCCGCCGGCATCGACCCAGCGCAGGGCCTCGGCGGCCTGCGCGGCGGTGATCCCCAGCTCGTCCAGGTCGGCGACCTGCCAGGCGACGATCTCCGCTTGCGGGCCAATTCGTTCGAGCAGGCGCACGCAGCTTGTGCAGAAGGCGCAGTCGCCGTCGAAGACGAGCACTGGACGCCGGGTCGCACGGCCGGCCATCTCAGCCCCAGGACTCGGCGAGCAGCCGGTCGACCGCGAGCTGCAGCACCTGGGAGCGGCTCCTGCCCGGGTGGTCGGCGGCGATGAAGGCGCTGCCGATGAACAGCGAGAAGGCGAGGGTGCTGCGGGCCTCGACGTCGTCCTCGTCGCTGCAGATCGGGCCGAACAGCGAGCGCAGGTACTCCATGCGCCGGTTGTCGACCCGGTGCAGTCGCGCTGCGACATCGCGGTCGCGCCGCGCCCAGTCCCGCAGCGCCAGCTCCACAGGCAGCAGGTTGGGAAACAGGTCGGCCGGGGCGGTGGTGGCCAGCTCGAACAGGTGCTGGAGCTTGGCGCGCGGCTCGCCAGGCTCGCTCTCGACGCGGGCGATGACGTCGCCGACCACGCGCTGCTCCCAGCTGTCGAGCATCTCCTGCTGCAGTGCCGCGCGGTCCTCGAAGTGCCAGTAGAAGCCGCCTTTGGTGACGCCCAGCCGTGTCGCCAGCGCCTCGACCCGGATGGCCTCCGGCCCGCCGCTCGCCAATGCTTGCAGCGCCGCTTCGATCCATGCGCTGCGAGGAGTCCGGACTTTGGCCACACGCACATCTATACGGCACCGTATTGACAGATGCAAGCCACCGTCCTAGTGTCCATACGACAGCGTATGGATAGAGGAGGCCGGAGATGAAGCTCCCGAACGCCGAGCACGAGCGCCGTCCTTGGCGCATCCACGAGATCGTTCCCGACTTCACGCTCGAGGACTACTGGGCGCTGCCGATGCGAGGTGGCCCCGAGGACTTCGAGGACCTGCTCGACCTGTCCAGCTCGTTCGACCCCACCAAGGCGGAGTCCGCCCCGACCCGCTTCCTCTGGAACCTCCGCGACCGCCTCGGCGTCTGGTTCGACCTCGGCGAGGTCTCGAAGCCGGTCGAGGGCGATGAGCCAGGAGAGCTGCCGATTCCGGGCGCGACCGAGACCTCGCTGCGCGGCCGCGTCCCAGCCGACCTGCGCGACTCCAGGGAGGGCTACGCGTTCAGCTCGCTCCCCTTCGTCCCGCTCTACCGCACCGACCGCGAGGCCGCCGCGGAGATCTCCAACAAGACCGTCCACGCCGTCGGCCACATGTCCTGGGTCGACGTGGGCGACGGGCGCTTCGAGGGCCGGATGGCCGTCTACGTCAAGCCGCGCGGCCTCTTCGGCCAGGCCTACATGGCCGCGATCAAGCCCTTCCGCTACTGGATCGTCTACCCGGCGCTGATGAAGCAGATGGAGCGGGTGTGGGAGGCGCGCATTTCCTAGGGGGAGCGTGATATTGGGCAAAGCGGATCGGCTTTATATAGTTTGAGGTCGAGCGACACGAGGAGACCCAAAATGGCCTTGACCATCGGCGACACCGCCCCCGACTTCACCGCACAGACCACCGAAGGCGAGATCAGCCTCCACGACTGGATCGGCGACGGCTGGGCCGTCCTCTTCTCGCACCCGCGCGACTTCACGCCGGTGTGCACGACCGAGCTCGGCTACATGGCGTCGATCAAGCCGGACTTCGACCGCCGCGGCGTGAAGATCGCCGGCCTCTCGGTCGACCCGCTCGCCAACCACGCCAAGTGGGCGCAGGACATCGAGTCTTCGCAGGGCACCGCCCCGAACTACCCGCTGATCGCCGACACCGACCATGCGATCGCGAAGGCCTACGGCATGCTGCCGCCGGATGTCAGCGGCGATCCGACCGAGCGTACGCCGGCCCAGAACCAGACGCTGCGCAACGTCTTCGTGATCGGCCCCGACAAGAAGATCAAGCTCGTCCTGATCTACCCGATGACGACCGGCCGCAACTTTGACGAGGTGCTGCGCGTGATCGACTCGCTCCAGCTCACGGCCTCGCAGCAGCTCGCGACGCCGGCGCAGTGGCAGCCGGGCGACAAGGCGATCATCGCCGGGTCGGTCAGCGACGAGCAGGCGAGGGAGCGTTACCCGGACGGGTGGGAGCTGCCGCTGCCGTACATGCGGATCGTCCCGACGTCGTAGCAGCGCCAGGACGCGAGCGGAGCCGACGCCCGGTGCGACCGGGCGCTGGCTCCGCTGGATGACCGGTGGACAGCGGGCACGGGACGGCGTACGGTCGGATCGACCGCGAACGAGGAGGAAGCCCCGTGTCGTCTTCAACTCCCGATGCCGAGCTCAAGGCGCGCCACCGCGCGATGTGGGCCTCGGGGGACTATCCCTCGATGGTCGAGACGTTCCTGTTGCCGCTCGGGCCGCGGCTGGTCGAGGCCTGTGGGATCGGCGCCGGCATGCGCGTGCTCGACGTCGCCTCTGGCACCGGCAACGCGGCGATCCCGGCCGCGCAGCGCGGCGCGAAGGTGATCGCGAGCGACCTCACGCCCTCGCTGCTGGAGGCCGGCCGTGCCCGCGCAGAGGCCGAGGGGCTCGAGCTGGAGTGGGTCGAGGCGGACGCCGAGCGGCTGCCGTTCGACGCCGCGTCGTTCGACGTCGTGATGTCCTCGATCGGCGCGATGTTCGCGCCCCACCACCAGGACGTGGCCGACGAGCTCGTGCGCGTGTGCCGTCCCGGCGGCACGATCGGGCTGATGAGCTGGACGCCCGAGGGGATGATCGGAGCGCTCTTCCGCACGATGGGGCCGTTCGCCCCGTCGCCACCGCCCGGCGCGCAGCCGCCGCCGCTGTGGGGCAGCGAGGCGCACGTGCGCGAGCTCTTCGGCGACCGCGTCGAGCTCCGCAGGCTGGAGCGGGAGATGCTCGAGGTCAAGGCCTTCGCGCGTCCTCACGACTACGGCGAGCACTTCAAGGACCGCTACGGACCGACGATCGCGGCCCGGACGAACGCCAGCCGCGGCGACCGGGAAGCGGAGTTCGACGAGGCGCTGGACCGCTTCTGCGACGAGTGGAACCTTGGCACGCCCGACCAGGCACGGTTCGAGCAGGAGTACCTGCTGGCGGTCGGCACGCGGGCGTGACTACGCGGCCGCGCGCGGCCGCACCTCATATACACATGCGTGAGAGCCGCTCAGGATGTGCGCCACGCGCGTGACGTCGGCGTCGGGCAGCACTTCGCGCAGGAAGGCGATCTCCGATCCGCAGGCATGGCCGTAACGCTGGGCGACGGCGAGGATCGCACAGTTGTGCTCGCGGATCGTGAAGCTGCCGTCGGGCTGCGCTTCGCAGTCGGCGAGGTAGCCGTCTTCGTCG
Organism: uncultured Actinomycetes bacterium; assembly: GCA_963774115.1. Taxonomy (GTDB): domain Bacteria; phylum Actinomycetota; class Thermoleophilia; order Solirubrobacterales; family Solirubrobacteraceae; genus Conexibacter. Next base: position 872,760 of record CAVZDN010000003.1, read on the forward strand.
AGCACGCGGGCGACCTCGGCCACGCGCTCGCCGAAGCCGAGCCCGGCAAGCCGCTGCTGGACGCGCTCGACGCGCACGCGGCGGCGGCGCTCGAAGGCGCGCTGCACGAGCCCCGGGTCCTCGTCGCCGATGTAGTCGAGCAGCTCGACCGTCAGCTCCCCGTAGGAGCGCGGGAAGAGCGCGTCGGCGGCGGGGGCGAGGCGGTAGACGTGGCGCGGCCGGCCCGGGCCCGGGCGCTCCTCGCGGTGGATCACGAGGTCCGCGGCGGCAAGCCCCTGCAGGTGCTGGCGCACGGCGCTGACAGTGATCTCCAGCTGCTCGGCGAGCTCCTCCGCGCGTGCCTCTCCGCGCTTGCGCAGCGCGACGAGCAGCGCCCGGCGTGTGGCGGGCAGCTCGGCGAGTGCGGGTCCGACGTTGGAGGGCATGATCGCTATGGTTCGTAGAAACAGTACCTCCTGTCTTTAAACCCGGCGAAGGGGCACCTGACATGGCCTACGAGGTTCCAGCTCTTCCATACGCATATGACGCGCTCGAGCCGCACATCGACGAGGCGACCATGCGCGTGCACCACGACAAGCACCACCAGGCGTACGTCGACAAGGCGAACGCGGCGCTCGAGGGAACCGAGTGGGCCGACAAGCCCGTCGAGGACGTGCTGAAGAGCCTCGACAGCCTGCCCGCCGACAAGCAGGGCCCGGTCCGCAACAACGCCGGTGGCCACGCGAACCACACGCTTTTCTGGGAGAGCCTGTCCGCCGACGGCGGCGGCGCCCCCGATGGCGCGCTCGGCGACGCGATCGATGCGGCCTTCGGCTCGTTCGACGCCTTCAAGGAGAAGCTCGAGGCGACCGGCATCGGCCAGTTCGGCTCCGGCTGGGCCTGGCTCGTGCACGACGGCAGCGGCCTCGCCGTCGTCGGCACGCCCAACCAGGACAGTCCGCTCTCCAAGGGCCAGGTGCCGCTGCTCGGCGTCGACGTCTGGGAGCACGCCTACTACCTCAAGTACCAGAACCGTCGTCCGGACTACCTCAAGGCGGTCTGGAACGTCGTCAACTGGAACGTGGTCGGCGAGCGTTACGCGGCGGTGTCGTAGCGATGGCCTATGTGATCGCCGAGCCCTGCATCGGGCAGAAGGACAACTCCTGCGTCGAGGTCTGCCCCGTCGACTGCATCCACCCGACGCCCGACGAGCCCGGCTACGCTGAGGCGGAGATGCTCTTCATCGACCCGGAGGAGTGCATCGACTGCGACGCCTGCGTCGAGGCCTGTCCGGTCGACGCGGTCTTCCCGGAGGACATGCTCCCCGAGCAGTGGAGCGACTTCGCGAAGCGCAACGCCGACTTCTTCGCGGCGGCGTAGCGACTCTGTGCGGGGGAGGCGCGGCGTGGCGGCTTAGCTCGCCGCCCGCTCCTCCTCCGCGATCATCGCCCGCAGGTGGCGCAGCGCGCTCGCGCTGCGCGACTTCACAGTGCCGAGCGGCGTGCCGGTGTGCGCGGCTATCTGGCTTTGGCTGAGACCGAAATGGAAGTGGAGCCAGATGACCTCGGACTCCTCCGGCGGCAGCTGCCGCAGGAGGTCGGCGAGCGCCATCCGTTCGACGACGTCAGTGGTCGGCTCCAGCTGACCGGGCTGGTCCGGGAGAGCTTGGGTCACGCGGTTCAGGAACGCGTCGGCGCATGTGGTCGATCGCACGCGAGCGGGCGATCGTTCCGAGCCACGTTCGCAGCGAGGCGCGCGCCGGGTCGTAGGACGGGGATCGCTCCCACGCCTCGATCAGCACCTGCTGGTAGACGTCCTCAGCAGCGGTGCGATCGTGCAGCGTGCTGCGCAGCAGCGCGAGCGTCGAGGGACCGTATTCGGCGTACAGCGTGCGCACGGCATCGGGGTCGCGCCGGTGCAGGCCGGCGACGATGCGGCGCTCTGATGGCGAGGGGGAAGTTCGGCGCATCGGCGCTTCCACTGTCGCATGCCGCCACCAGGCCGTGAGTATGCCGTTGGTAGGATTTTTCGGGAAACGGGAAAGTTTTCAAAGACCTCTGACATACCGTCAAACCCACGCCATGCAAGGGGCAATCCCCGGAATAATGGGGAAAATTTGCGCATTCATGCGTGCACGCCGGCAGAACTTGACGTCAGCAGATGGCCGATGCGTCGCGCGAGCGCCGACGTGCCTGCGCTGGCGGCTCGGTGGCCATCGAGACGCGCCGACACCGCGCCGGCGAGCGCTGAGGTGACAAGCAGCGCGTCTGCCGCGACCAGTCGCGCAAGTGGGAGGTCGGTCTCGACAGCGGTCAGCCCGGCGTCGGCGGCCGCGCGGAGCAGTGCGCTGCGCGTCACGCCCGGCAACACCCGTCCGTCCGCCGGCGGCGTCAGCAGCAGCTCGCCCTCCAGCGCGAAGACGTTGCCCCAGGCGGCCTCCAGCACGCTGCCGTCGGCGTCGAGCAGGAGCGGGGTGGGTGTGCTCGCGGCGTCACCCGCGAGCTGATCGAGCAGACGCCGATCGCGCCACTTGTGCGCGCCGAGGCCGCCAGGCAGCACGAACGGCGCGAGCACGATCGGCAGCGCGCGCCGCCGTGGTGGCGCCGTCTCCAGCGTGACGGCGAGCGGGCCGTGCGACTGAGGGATCGCGACGATCCGCAACGCGGCCGGGGCGCCCGCCTGTTCGGCGAGCGCGTGCATGCGGGCTGGCAGGTCCTCGGGCAGCTCGGCGTCGTAGAGCGTCGCGACGCTCGCGCCGATGCGCGCGAGATGCTCGGCGGCGCGCACGGCCTCGCCGTCGCGCACCAGCAGCGTCTCGAAGACGCCGGCCGCCGGGTCCGGGCGCCGGCGGTAGCGGCCGAGCGCCGAGCGCAGGGCCGGCGGCGGATCCGCTGCGTCCGGCTCCTCGATCCGCCCGCCGATCGCGGCGACGAGCGGGCGAGCCTTGACGAGGCACTCCTCCAGCTCGCGAGCAGGATCCGACTCGGCGACGATACCGCCGCCGGCGCCGAGCCAGAGGCGGCCGTCGCGCGCCTCGAACGTGCGGATCGCGACGCTCAGCTCGAGGCCCGCGAACGGGGAGACGAAGCCGATCGCGCCGGTGTACGCCTCGCGGCCGGTCGCCTCCAGCTCGGCGATCACGTGCATCGCCTGCACCTTGGGCGCGCCGGTCACCGAGCCGGGCGGGAACGTCGCGCGCACGAGCGCACCGTCGCCCGCATCGTCGCGCAGCCGCCCGCGAACGCGCGAGACGAGGTGCCAGACGCCCGGATGCGGTTCCGCCTCCGGCGACGGCGCCGCCTCGATCGACCCATACGCACAGACGCGGCCGAGGTCGTTGCGCATCAGGTCCACGATCATCACGTGCTCGGCGTGGTCCTTCGCCGAGTCGACCAGGAGCGCACGCGCCGCGTCCTGCGCCGCGTCGCCCCCGCTGCGCGCGACCGTGCCCTTGATCGGCGCCGTCATCACATCCCTCCCTCGGCGTCGCAGGAACAGCTCCGGCGAGAGGCTCGCGATCCCGCCCCATGGTGCGGGGAACGCCGCACCGTACGCGGGTTCCACATGCGCGCTCGCGCGCGCGAAGAGGGCGGCGAGGTCGGCGGGGGCGATCCCCGGCGACGAGCTCTCGCCGGGCGTGACGGCGTCACCGGGCGCCCACGCCGCCTCCAGCCGCAGGCAGACGTTCGCCTGGAAGATCTCGCCTGCCGCGATCCGCTCGCGGCACTCGCGCACGGCGGCGACGTGGCCCGCGGCTCCGGCTCCGGCAAGGCGAAAGCGGCCGAGGGGCGGCGGGTCGGCTGGCGCCAGCGCGGCGGCCTGCGTGAGCAGCGCGCGCAGCCGCTCCAGCCGCTCGTCGAGCGCGGCGGCGCGCTCCGGCGCCGCGAGCGCCTCGAACCACCAGCGCCCGCCGGCGTCGAGCCGCAGGACGTGGTCGTAGTACGCAAGCTGGAACGGTGGCAGCGGCGCCGGCCGCGGCGGTCCCGGCGACAGCCGCTCGACGCGTGCACCGACGCCGTAGCCGAGCCAGCCGAACCAGCCGCCGCCGACGGCGTGCGCACCGTCCTGCCTGATGGTCGCATCACGACCATCAGGCAGGACGGTCACTGCCGGCAGCTCGTCCAGCAGCGCAAACGGGTCCTCCTCCGCCGACGCGACGCGCAGCGGTGACGCGCCGACGATCGCCCCGCCGCCGGCCCAGTCGCCGGTCAGGGCGAACGGCCAGGGCTCATCCGCGAGCGCGCGCAGCACGTCCCCCGGCGCGGCGGCGCCGTCGAGCGGGACGCGGAGCAGACGGGCGGCGGCCATCCCCGCCGAGCATAGGGCCCGCGCTCGGCAGGCGGCTCGTGGCTACGTCGCGTCGGGGGTCGCCGCACGCGCGGCGGTCACGGCGTCGAGCACCTCGAGCATCTTGTGGTGGTAGGCGATCCCGGCGATCAGCGTGCGCTCGGGGCCGACCCAGTCCTGCACCCGGCGCACGTCCTCCAGGTAGCGCTCCAGCTCGGCCAGCTTCGCGCGGTGCCAGGCGGCGCGCTCGAGCAGCAGTGGGCCCGGGTCGGCGCCGGCGAAGATCTTCAGCAGCAGCTCGTCGCGCAGCTGCGGCGCGGCGGCGGTCGGCACGGCGGTCCAGTCGCGCAGCGCGGCGCGGCCCTCGTCGGTGATCGCGTAGAGCTTGCGGCGGCGACCGCTCGGCTCCTGCCGTGTGGCGAGGTAGCCGCCTTCGGCGAGGCGCGCCGGCTCGTCGTACGCGGTCGTGTGCGGGACGGGCCAGAAGTTCTCGATCGAGCGCTCCAGCGCCTGCTTGATGTCGTACGGCGTCGACTCGCCGAGGTGCTCGAGCAGCGCGAGGATCGCGTGCGAGGTTGCAGTCAGACGTATCGGCTTGCGTTCCACCATGCGCTCCGTATAGTACGGGACGAACCGTCTGATCGAATGCCCGCGACGGAAGGAGCCGCCATGCAGGACCACGACCAGGGACGCAGCATGATCCCCGCTGCGTCGGACTACGACGCCGTGATCGTCGGCGGGAGCCTCGCCGGCTCCGCCACCGCGATGTTCCTCGCCCGCGCGGGTGCTCGCGTCGCGCTCGTCGAGAAGCAGCCCGATCCTCAGGCGTTCAAGCGTATGTGCTCGCACTTCATGCAGTCCTCGGTCGTTCCGACGCTCGAGCGACTCGGCCTGCTTGGGCCGATCATGGACGCCGGCGGCGTCCGCTCGGGTCTGCGCATGTGGACCAAGTGGGGCTGGGTGATCGCGCCGCCGGACGCCGAGCACAAGGCCGTCAACCTCCGCCGCGAGCTGCTCGACCCGCTCGTGCGCGACACGGCCGCCAACACACCCGGCGTCGACCTGATCCTCGGACAGGCAGCCCACGGTCTCGTACGCGAGGACGGCACCGTGCGGGGCGTCGTCGTGCACGACCGCAACGGCGTGGAGACGGTGCTGCGGGCGAAGCTCGTCGTCGGCGCTGACGGGCGCGACTCGCGCATCGCCGAGCTCGCCGGTGTGCAGGTGAAGGTCAAGCCGCACAACCGCTTCGCCTACGGCGGTTACTTCGAGGGCCCTGGCCCGGTCGGCGCGCCCGACGGCTCGATCTGGATGATGGACCCGCAGTGGGCGGCCGCCTTCCCGACCGACGCCGGCCTGACGTTCTACGCCGCGATGCCGACCAAGGACCGCCTGCCTGAGTTCAAGCGCGATCCCGAGAAGGCACTCATGTCGTGGGTCGCCGACGTGCCGGAGGCGCCGCCGATCCGCGAGGCGCGGCTGGTCAGCCCGGTGCTCGGCAAGCTGGAGATGCCAAACCGCGTCCGCACCCCAATCGCGCCCGGCCTCGGGCTCGTCGGCGACGCGGCGCTCGCAACCGACCCGCTGTTCGGCGTCGGCTGTGGCTGGGCGTTCCAGACGGCCGAGTGGCTGGCCGACAGCGTCGCCCCGGCACTCGCAGGGGCCGAGCCGTTGCAGGCCGGCCTGGAGCGCTACCACCGCCGTCACACGAAGGGGCTGCGCGGGCATTGGACGACGATCCACGACTATGCGAGCGGTCGGCGCATGAACGCCGGCGAGCGGATGACGTTCGCCGCTGCCGCGCGCGACGCGAAGGTCGCCGCCGTGTTCGACGCGTTCGGCACGCGCCGCATCGGGCCCGGGCAGATGGCTGCGCGGGCGGTGCCGCGGGCGATTGTCGTGAATGCGCGCCACGCGCTGGCGAGCCGTGGCGGCGGTGCCGCGCCGCCCACGACTGCATCCGCTCCCGCGACGCGCACCGTGGCCGCCAATGGTGCCGCGGCCGGCGCCGCCGCCGAGGAGCGCGTCCGCGAGGCGGTCGAGGCATGAGCGGCGCCGCGGTCCAGCGCACGCGCATCCCCGTCGGTGGCACGCAGCCCCGCCTCGTCCAGGCGGGGCCGGCCGACGCCTCGGAGGCGGTCGTCTTCGTCCACGGCAACCCCGGCTCGGCCGACGACTGGGAGCGCTTCGCCGCTGCGATCGGCGCGACCGGCCTGCGCGCCGTCGCGCTCGACCTGCCGGACTTCGGCGAGACGATCGCCTCGCCCGGCTTCGTCCACGACGTGCCCTCGTACGCGACGTTCCTTGCGCAGGGGATCGAGGTGCTCGGGATCGAGCGGGTCCATCTCGTCGTGCACGACTTCGGCGGGCCGATCGGGCTCGTGTGGGCGGCGATGCACGCCGACGCGGTCGCGAGCGTGACACTGATCGACACCGGGATCCTGCCGGGCTACAAGTGGCATCGCCTTGCGCGGCTCTGGCGCACGCCGGTGCTCGGTGAGCTGTTCCAGGCGACTGCGACGCGCCGCGCATTCCGACTGCTGCTGAACCGCAACGAGCCGCGCGGGCTGCCGCGGGAGTTCATCGACCAGATGTACGACCACTACGACCGCCGCACCCGCCGCGCGGTGCTGAAGCTCTATCGTGCCACGCCCGATCCTGGCGCCGCCGGCACCGAGTTCGCCGCCTTCATGAGGACCAAGGACATCCCCGCGCTCGTGATTTGGGGCGAGCACGACGTCTACCTGCCGGCCGAGCACGCCCCGCGCCAGCGCGACGCGTTCCCGTCCGCGGACGTCCACGTCTTGTCCGCGAGCGGCCACTGGCCGTATGCGGACGCACCGGAGACGGTGGAGCGGCTGCTGCTGGACTTCTACGCGCGCGTGCGCGAGGCGGCGCCGGCGGCGTAGCGGCGCGGCTGGGCGGGGCGGGGCGGCTAGGCCGCGAGCGGCGCGTCGGCGGCGGCCGGGAGCACCACGCGCTCGGAGACGACCGGCCACTCGCGTTCGACGTGCTCGGCGCGGCCCTGCTGGCGGAAGTACTGCTCCAGGGAAGCGGCCTGCTCGGCGGCCCAGCCGATCTGCAGGCCGTGCAGGGCGCGCAGGTCGGCGTCGCGCAAGTCGGCGAACGCTTGACCCAGGCGCCACGCGACGCGTGCCGCGGCGAGTGCGTCGGCGTTGGCGGCATGCGCCTCGTCGAGCGGAACGCGGTAGTGCGCGCAGACGTGGCCGAGCGTCCGCTTGCCCTTGCGGAAGCGGTCGAACTGCTTGTCGAGCACGAACGGGTCGACGACCAGCAGTCCGCTTGGGCCGCCGACGCGGTCCAGCAGCGTCGGCACGCCGTGGCGCCGGGCTTCGCGGTCGAGGCACGTCAGGTCGAAGCGCGCGTTGAAGGCGACCACCGGGACGCCCTGGCGCAGCTGCTCGGCGAGGACCGCCACGATCTCGTCGACGGCGGTCGCGGGAGTTTGGCCTTCCGCGCGCGCCCGCGCGGTCGTGATCCCGTGCACCGCGGTCGCGGCCGCCGGGATCTCAATGCCCGGGTCGAGCAGCCATGCATGGCTCTCGGCGGGCAGGCCGCCGCCGACGATGCTCACCGCCGCCGTGACGATCCGATCTCGCTCGCAGGCGATCCCCGTCGTCTCGGTGTCGAACGCTGCGAGGCGGCCCGTGTGCCAGCTCATGCCCGGGAGGATGCCGGCGGGTCCGGACGGCTCCGGGATTCTCAGGCCGGAAAAGGAGCAACTTCCAGTCTTTACTCAGGATTTCTTGCTATAGGCACTCGAACCGCGCATTATGTCCCCACCAATCATCAAAAAGGAGATCACTGTGGGGGGACTGTGGCATCCGCATGCCGTGCGCAAGGAACACATCAACGCGGGTGGGTTCCAGGGCGGCGGCAAGAAGATCGTCTGGCACACCACCGAGGGAACTAGCTTGCCGAACTACGGCGGCTCGGCACCGCACTTCACACTCGATCCGGAGAAGGGGAGCCTCTGGCAGCACATCCCGCTCAACCGGGCGGGGCGCGCGCTCGTGGCCGGCGGACCGAACTTCTGGAACGCGATCCAGATCGAGCTGATCGGCTATGCCAAGGAAACGCACCGGTGGTCCGCCGACCGCTACCAGCGGATCGCGGCGCTGGCGCGCTGGATCGAGGCCAACTTCGGCGTGCCGCGCAGCACGTCGGTCACGTTCGCGGGCAACGGCGGGACGCCGCATCTGGCGAGCACCGCCGCGTTCAGAGACTACGCCGGTCATCTCGGCCACCAGCACGTGCCGGGCAACACGCACTGGGACCCTGGCCAGTTCAAGATCGAGCTCGTGCTCGACGGCAAGGGGTCGACGGCGTCGACGGCCGACGCCGCCCCCGCAGTCCCGGACCTCGGGCGCGGCGACAAGGGCGAGGAGGTCGAGGCGCTCCAGCACATGCTCGTCAAACGCGGCTACAAGATCCTGGCGGAGCACGTCGACGGGCACTTCACCCGCGCGACGGAGGCGTTCGTCGTGCACTTCCAGTGGCAGCACAAGCTCAACGTGGACGGCGTCGTCGGCGAGCGCACCCGCACCGCGCTCGGGCTGCACATGGTCGCCGCGCACCGCAAGGCCGGCGAGCCCGTCAAGCAGGCGGTCGAGCGGGTCGACGTGGGACTCGGCGAGCCGCTGACCGAGCACGTGCACGTCGCCAAGGAGTAGATGGGCATCCTCGCGGGCCGGCGGCGCACCTGCCGCCGGCTACGGAGGGGGAGGGATTCGAACCCTCGATGGACTCTCGCCCATGCCGGTTTTCAAGACCGGTGCATTCAACCGCTCTGCCACCCCTCCAGCCAACGGCAGGACGATGCTAGTGGACCGCGCAGCGCACACGGCGCCGCACCTTGCCGTTTCCCACGCATCCACACGCGCGAGCCTCTAGACTGGCCCTTCCCCGTGTGGGAGAGGTGGCCGAGTGGCTGAAGGCACTCGCCTGCTAAGCGAGTATGGGGGTCAACTCCATCGCGGGTTCGAATCCCGCCCTCTCCGCTCCAGCCCGCCCACCCGCGGGCCATCACCCGCGGCCGGCGGCTACAATCCCCGCTCGCACTGCGCCCGTAGCTCAGCTGGATAGAGCGTCGGTCTACGGAACCGAAGGTCAGAGGTTCGAATCCTCTCGGGCGCGCTCTCTCGAACCCTCCCAAATGCGGGGGTTCTACTAGTCCTCCGCGCAGACGACGAAGGCGTGTACGGTCGTCGCGCCGTCACCCGCGGCCGGGTTGCTGTATGTGACGCGCCAGCCGTCGAACGTCTCGCCGTCAACAGGGGCAACCCCTGTGCGGTCGGGTCGCGAGACCGTCGCGTGAATGTCGTCGGCGGTGGTTGCGTCGATCGAGGACCCGCCGCCGATCGCCCTGGCCCCTGGGGGACAGGGGACGGACGCCCCGGCCGTTGCGTTGTCCGGGAGCCCGAAGTCAGTGCGCTGCACCGTGACTGCGCCCAGGACGCCGGGGGGACCCTGCACCCCGTCCTTCCCGGGATCGCCCTTGGCGCCCGGAGCTCCGGGGGAGCCGGGCGCCGCGGCCGGGAGCTGCCCGATGGCGAAGTCGCTGGCGCGCAGCGTGCCGTTCTTGACCTTGGTACTCGTCACCGCGTTCTTGCGGATCTGCTTGCTCCCGACACTGTTCTTCGGGAGCGTCAGCGCGTAGCCCGTGCCGCCCATCGCGAACACGAGCGCCATCAGCGAGGTGACGTTGGCAAACGACAGATGCCTTTAGGGTCGCTTCGCCATGGTGTCTCCTGCCGGAATCGTTTCAGCGAATCTGCCTTGTCCAGCTCAGCCATCCCCGCCGAGAGTACGTCCGATGGCGGACGGCCCTCACGCGGCGATCTGCGTGCACGCGGACCCGTCTGCGGCTCGTCCACCGGCGGCTTGTGAGCCAAGGTTCAAGTTGCCACACACATATGTCGATCAGCGGTCAATGAAACTGAACCGACTCGCGCCCGTGCTGTGCAGTGCCGTGCTGATGGGAGTCCTCGCCGCTGCCGCGCTGGCGGCGCCGACCTCGATGATGCCGTCTCAGGAGTTTGTGGACAGCCCGCAGCCGGGGTCGGGGACCGGCGCGACCTGGTCTGACCTCCCTGGCGGCCTGACCGCGCGGCCCTACGTCAAGTCGCTCGCCGTCGTCAACGGCAGCCAGCGCGTGTCCGTCTTCTCCGGCGGCGTGGATGCCGCCAAGGGCGTCAACGTCGGTGACGTCACCGCGGTCGTGACGCCGACCAACCTCTGCCGCGCTGGCCAGACTCCGTCGCCGGGCCAGTGCTACGCCACGCCCAATCGCGTCGGCATCAGCTTCGGTTACAAGACCGACCAAGGACTTGGCCTCGACTTCTCCGCGCCGACGGTCGCGCTCAATCAGACCGTCACCTCGAGCACGGTGCTCGACGTCGTGATCGGCTTGAACACGCTGGGCACGAGCTTGCGCTGGTCGTGGATCAACGGCGAGCTCGTCACCTGGAAGGCGAGCGGCCTCGGCACCGACGCCGCCGAGATCCACCTGCGCGTTCGCCCGACCGCGACGCCGGACATCGACTGGTCGGCCCGCGGCCCGGTCGGGTGCACGGCGACGCCGATCCGCGACTGCGAGATCGACCGCGCCGACGGCAGCTACCTCGGCAGCCAGATGGTCCTCAGCTTGGACGACTCGCTCAGCCCGGCATTGACCGGCGCAGCGTTCGCCACGCAGGGCGCAATCGCCGGCTTCCTCGTGCCTGGCGGTTCCGCTGCCGCCCCGACGCTCGACCTCCAGATCGCGTCATCGCACACGGCCGCCGACGGTTCGCCGCAGCGCGGCACCCTGCAGGCCTTCCTGCCCGCGGGCGCGCTGACGAGTCTCTACGGCATGGTGCCGGCCGACGCCGCCGCATTCTTCACCGCGACGCGACGTGGCGATCCTGGCACGAACGACGCGCCGAGCTTCTCCTCGCGTGCCGAGGACGCCGACCAGAGCGCGGGCCTGATGATCACTGTCGAGGGCATCACCTTCAGCGCCCCCACTTATCGGGTGAAGCGCAAGGCCACCGCGCTGAGCACACAGAAGTCGGTGCGCGACGGCCGCGTCACGGTGCGCAGCGCCGCCAAGATCCGCGGCTGCGCCGAGCGGGCCTGCACCGCGGTGCTCTATCGCGTCGCCGCCGGGCGCTCCGGCAAGGTTACGAAGCTCGCCAGCGTGCGCAGCGACGCGACCGGCCTCGTCGCGATCGGGGCGGCCCGTAGCAAGCTCCCCAGGGGCGCCGCCTACGTGCTCGCCGTCCGCAAGGCCGGCAAGCCCGTGGCCAGCGCTCGCGGTCGCGCCTAAGCCTTCCTCGCCAGCGCGGCCACCTCTCTGCTGAACCCGCTCGGACGAGCTCGTCCGAGCGGTCCTGTCGCGGACGCGTTGTCACTACATGAACGAATCGCTTCGCTTTATTGACGGACCGTCCCGCTCTAGGGACATTGTATTCTCGGGTACGTCACCTTTGACTCTCGCTGTAAATCAGGAGAGTGTGCGTGAGCCGGGTTGTTGAGGGTTGACGCCACACCCGGCCAATCCAGCGCCGTTGGCTGCGACACCACCTGTCGCTGCCCGAGTCGTGGCGCAGAGAGAGGGGCTCCCGCATGCGTACGTGCATCATCCTGCTTTCGCTTGCCCTCGGGCTGGTCTTCGCAGCGACCGCCCAGGCAGTCGATCCGCGCACGACGCGCACGCTGGATGGGAGCGCGAATAACGTTGCGAATCCCAGTTGGGGGGCGGCGAACACGCCGTATCGTCGGATCGCCGCGCCGAGCTACGCGGATGGGGTCGCCACGCCCATCGGGGGGCCGCCGACGCGCTACGTCAGCAACCGCATCTTCAACGACACGGCTCAGAACACCTTCTCGGAGAACGGCGTCAGCCTGTGGGGCTTTGCGTGGGGACAATTTATCGATCACACCATCGGACTTCGTCAGGAATCTGCTGCGGAGAGCGCGCCAATCCAATTCGATGCGACGGATCCACTTGAGTCGTTTAACAACGAGTTTGGCGCAATTGCGTTCACCCGCTCGCCTGCGGCGCCGGGCACGGGCTCGGCCTCACCGCGAGAGCAAGTCAACACCGTGAGCTCGTACATCGACGGCTCCAACATCTACAGCGACGATGCGGCGCGGCTGGAGTGGCTGCGCGCGGGCTCGCTCGACGGTGTGGTCGAGAACAACAGGGCGAAGCTGCTGCTGCCGGGAGGACTGCTGCCGCGCAGCGGCGCGCGCGGCGGCCAAGCCCCGCCGCCGATGGCGCTCTCCGGCCGCCTGCTGGCCACGCCCGCCGACGCGATGGTGGCCGGCGACGTGCGCGCGAACGAGAACGTCGCGCTGACCGCGACGCAGACGCTGTTCGCGCGGGAGCACAACCGCATCGTCGACGCGCTGCCGAGGTCCCTCTCCGAAGAGCAGAAGTTCCAGATCGCCCGACGGGTCGTCGGCGCGGAGCAGCAATACATCACCTACCGCGAGTTCCTGCCCACGCTTGGCGTCAGGCTGGCCCCGTATCGCGGCTACGATAGCCGCCTGGACGCTTCCCTCTCGAACGAGTTCGCGGTCGTCGGCTATCGGGCGCACAGCATGATCCACGGCGAGCTGGAGCCGAGCGGCCCAGCGAGCGCGTACTCCGAGCAGCAGTTGGACGCCTTCGAGCGGCAGGGCGTCGAGGTCGAGCGCGACGGCGACCGGGTCACGTTTGTCATCCCGCTCAACCTCGCGTTCGAGAATCCCAACCTGCTCGCGGCCATCGGCGTCGATCCGGTCCTCAAGGGGCTCGGCGCCGAGCGCGAGTACCGCAACGACGAGCAGATCGACAACCAGCTCCGCAGCGTCCTCTTCCAGGTGCCGAAGCCGGGCGTCCCCGATCCGGGCGTCTGCCTCGACGGCCCTCCGCTGCCCGACTGCTTCTCGGGAGTGGTGGACCTCGGCGCGCTCGACGTCGAGCGGGGCCGCGACCACGGCATCCCTTCCTACAACGCGCTGCGGCGTGCGTACGGGCTGCCGGCGAAGGGCTCCTTCACGGCAATCACGGGCGAGGCCACCGACCGCTTCCCAGCCGACCCGGAGCTCGATCGCCGCAACCCGATCGACGATCCCAACGCCCTCGACGTCCTCAAGCTGTTCGACGCGGATGGGAACGAGATTCCTCTGGGAAGCCCCGAGGCGGACACGGAGGCGATCCGGGCCGATCGCCGCACCACCGTCGCCGCGCGCCTGAGGGCGATCTACCGAGACGTCGACCGGCTCGACGGGTTCGTCGGGATGGTCGCCGAGCAGCACGTCGCGGGCACCGAGTTCGGCGAGCTCCAGCGAGCGATCTGGGAGCAGGAGTTCGAGACGCTGCGCGACGGCGACCGCTTCTTCTACGGCAACGACCCAGCGTTGGCGGCGATCGCACGCCGCTACCGCGTCACCTACCGCCACACGCTCGCCGACGTCATCAGGGCGAACACCGACGCTGACGTGCAGACGAACGTCTTTCGCGCAGCGGGGTAGCCGTCGTGGCACGGCGGTGCCGAGTTGGCGTCGGGATAGCCGCGAAAGCTCCTGCGTTGCGCAGCTTGGGCTCAAGTTCCCGACATGCGTCGATTTGCCGCTGTAGCGGGGTCTGCCGGGACACATCGTCCCGCACCTGGACGAATGGACGATGTCTTTCCACACATCGGAACCCGCAAAAGTTGCCTAAACCGATGCAAATGCGCCGCATGACGGCTATCTTTCGCACCAGCTTTTCATCAACAGTGTTTAGGCATGATGCCTGGGCACGGGACGTAGGGATGCGAATCACGTGCCCAAGCTGGATGCCTTCTCCACTCGTATTCACGCCATCGCGGGCACGGCTGCCTTCGCGATCGCGTTCCTCCTGATCGCCCTCTCGAGCTCCGCGAACGCGGCTCAGACCGTCATCACGATCGGTCTCGACGACGGGCTCGCCTCGCAGTTCCAGCATCGCAGCCTGCTCGACGAGCACGGCTTCAAGGCGACCTACTTCGTCAACACGAACAAGGTCGGCACCGCGGGTGCGATGACGTGGGCACAGCTGCAGCAGGTGGCCAGCGAGGGCAACGAGGTCGGCGGGCACACGCTCGATCACATCAACCTGACGACGGTCAGCACGACCGAGGCACAGCGTCAGGTCTGCGACGACCGCAACAACCTCGTCGGGCACGGCTACGACCCCAAGAACTTCGCGTACCCCAACGGCGCCTGGAATGCCGCGGTCAAGACGATCGTCTCGGGCTGCGGCTACCTCTCCGCGCGCACGACCGGTGGCCTCGACTACGGCGATCCTTGCTGCGTCTTCGCCGAGACGATCCCGCCGAAGACCGCGCTGACGCTGCGCGCGATCCAGCCGACCTATGACACGGACCTCGCCGTCTGGCAGGACATCGTCAACCAGGCGCGCCTGTTCGGCGGTGGTTGGGTGAACCTCGTCGTGCACGGAATCTGCGACGACCCCTGCACGGGCCACGGCACCTACGACACGCCGACCAGCCGCTTCGACGCGTTCCTCGACTGGGTCGCGACCCAGCCGGACGTCGTCGTGCGCTCGACCTCGCAGGTGCTCGCGATCACCGGCGACACTGGTCCGCCGTCCGTCTCCGTCAGCTCCCCGAGCGAGGGCGCGTCCGTCACCGGCACCGTCACGCTTACGGCTGACGCGAGCGACGACAAGGGCGTCGACCGCGTCGAGTTCCTCGTCGACAGCAACGTCGTCGGCAGCGACCTGACCGCGCCGTACACGGCCGACTGGGCCACCGCGTCCGCCGGCGACACCGCCGCGATCACCGCGCGGGCAACCGACAAGGCCGGCAATGTCACGACTTCCGCCGTGCGCACGGTCAACGTCGTGCACCCCGACGCCGTCCCGCCGACCGTCGCGCTCACCGCTCCCGCCGACAGCGCGAGCGTCGAGAACACCGTGACGCTGAGCGCGGACGCGGACGACAACATCGGCGTCGACCACGTCGACTTCCTCGTCGGCGGCAGTGTCGTCGGCACGGACGCGACCGCGCCGTACAGCTATGACTGGGACTCCAGCAGCGCCGGCTCCTCGGCGACGATCACGGCTCGCGCGTACGACCTGATCGGCAACGCCACGACCTCCGCGGCGCGCACCGTCACGGTGCTGCACGCCTCGCCGACCGTCGTCACGCTCGGCTTCGACGACGGCCTCGCGTCGCAGTACGACAACTCTGCGCTGCTCGACGCCCGCGGGATCGACGCGACCTACTTCATCAATAGCGACGCGATCGGCGCCGCCGGCGCGATGACGTGGGCGCAGATCACCGCGCTCGCCGCCGCCGGCCACGACATCGGCGGGCATACGCTCTCGCATGTGAACCTGACGACCGCCGCGCCCGCGGAGCAGGTCCGCCAGGTTTGCAACGACCGCCAGGCGCTGATCCAGCACGGCTTCGACGTGCGAAACTTCGCCTACCCGTTCGGTGCGTGGAACACGGACGTCAAGTCCGTCGTCGCCGGCTGCGGCTACAGCAGCGCGCGCACGACCGGCGGCACCGACTGGCCCAACGGCCCGGTCTTCGGCGAGACGTTCCCGCCGAAGAACGCGTTGACGCTGCGCGCGATCCAGCCGCGCTACGACACGGACCTCGCGACGTGGCAGGACTTCGTCGACAAGGCCCGCTACCACGGTGGCGGCTGGGTCAACATCGTCGTGCACGGCATCTGCGAGGACCCCTGCAGCGGCCACGGCGACTACGACACGCCCGTCTCCCGCTTCCAGTCGTTCCTCGACTGGGCGACGTCGCGGCCCGGCGTCAGCTTCAAGTCTGAGCGCCAGGCGCTCGGCCAGGCGGCTGACACGACCGCTCCGATCGCGGCCCTCACGGCCCCGGCCGATGGCGCGGACGTCTCCGGCAGCGTCACGCTGACCGCGGACGCGAGCGACGACATCGGCGTCACGAAGGTCGAGTTTTTCGTCGACGGCAACGCCGTCGGCAGCGACTCCACTGCTCCGTACAGCTACGACTGGGACTCGAGCACGGCCGGCAACGCGGCGACGTTCACCGCCCGCGCGGTCGACCCCTCGGGCAACGCGACGACGTCCGACCCGCGCAGCGTCACGATCTCGCACCCTGACCTCACCGGTCCGACGGTGGCGCTGACCGCGCCGACCGACGGCGCGAGCGTGGAGAACACGGTCGCGCTCAGCGCGAACGCCGACGATCCGTCCGGCATCGACCGCGTCGAGTTCCTCGTTGGCGGCAATGTCGTCGGCACCGACACGACCGCGCCCTACGGCGTCGACTGGAACTCCAGCAGCGCCGGCGCCTCCGCGACGATCACCGCACGCGCCTACGACACGCACAACAACGCGACCACCTCGGCCGCCGTATCGGTGACCGTCAAGCACGCCTCGCCGACGACCGTCGTCCTCGGCTTCGACGACGGCCTCACGTCGCAGTTCGCGCACCGCTCGATCCTCGACGCGCACGGCGTCAAGGCGACCTACTTCATCAACAGCAACAAGGTCGGCACGTCCTCCCACGCGACGTGGGCCGACATCACCCAGCTCGCGGCCGAAGGCCACGAGATCGGCGGGCATACGCTCGACCACGCGAGACTGACGTCGGTCACCGCCGCTGAGCAGAAGCGCCAGGTCTGCGACGACCGCCTCGCGTTGATCGTCCACGGCTTCGACGTGCGCAACTTCGCGTACCCGTTCGGCGCCTGGGATGCGAACGTCAAGAACGTCGTCGCCGGCTGCGGCTATCTGACCGCGCGTACGACCGGCGGCCTCGACATCCCGGAGGACTGCTGCGACTTCGCCGAGACGGTTCCGCCGACGAACGCGATGACGGTGCGCGCCTATGAGCCGCGCATCACGTCGCCGGTGTCCGAGTACACCGAGCTGATCGACCGTGCCCGCTACGGCGGCGGCGGCGTCGTCGACCTCGTCCTGCACGACGTCTGCGACGACCCCTGCACCGGCTTCGACGAGTACGCGATCAAGTCCGCCACGCTCGACGCGGTGCTGACGTGGATCGGCCAGCATCCGGGCGTGACCGTCAAGACGACGAAGGACGCCTTCAACCAGACCGGCGCGGCCCCGCCGCCGCCGGCTGACACCGTCGCCCCGGCGACGGCGCTGACGGCGCCCGCGGCCGGTGCGACCGTCGGCGGGACGACGACGATCACCGCCGACGCGAGCGACAACGTCGCCGTGACGAAGGTCGAGTTCCTCGTCAACGGCGTCGTTCGCGGCACCGACACGACCGCTCCGTACAGCTACGACTGGAACACGGTCGGGTCGCCGGCGTCTTCGACGCTGACGGCGAAGGCCTACGACGCGGCCGGCAACACGAAGATCTCGACGGCGCGCACGGTCACCGTCACGCCGCCTGACACGACCGCTCCGACGGTGTCACTGACGGCGCCCTCGGCCGGCTCGACCGTCAACGGCCCGACGACGATCTCGGCGTCCGCGAGCGACAACGTCGCCGTGACGAAGGTCGAGTTCCTCGTCAACGGCGCTGTGGTCGCCACGGACACGACGTCGCCATACAGCGTCAGCTGGGACTCGACCGGCTACCCGGCGTCCTCGACACTGACGGCGAAGGCGTATGACGCGGCCGGCAACACGAAGGTCTCGACGTCGCGGACGGTCAACGTCACGCAGCCCGACACGACCGCTCCGACCGTCTCGCTGACGGCGCCCTCGAACAACGCGACGGTATCGGCTGGTACGACGATCTCGGCGTCCGCGAGCGACAACGTCGCCGTCACGAAGGTCGAGTTCCTCGTGGACGGCGTCGTCGTCGGCAGCGACACGAGCTCGCCGTACAGCACGAGCTGGAACTCGTCGTCGTCGCCGGCATCGGTGACGCTCACTGCGAAGGCGTACGACGCGGCCGGCAACACGAAGGTCTCGACGCCGCGCACGGTGAACGTCGCCGACGTGGTCGATCCGACCGCGGCGATGACGGCGCCGACCGCGGGCTCGAGCGTGACCGGCACGGTCACGCTGAGCGGCACCGCGGCCGACAACCGCGCCGTGACGCGCGTCGACTTCCTCGTCGGCGGCAACGTCGTCGGCCAGGACACGACCGCGCCATACAGCTACAACTGGGACTCGTCCTCCGCGGGCAACTCCGCATCGATCACGATGCGGGCACGCGACGCGGCCGGCAACACGTTCACGACCGCGGCGCGCGTCGTCACGGTCATCCACCCGGACACGACCGCGCCGACCGTCTCATTGACGGCGCCGACGAACCTGTCGACCGTGACCGGCAACATGACGATCTCGGCGTCCGCAAGTGACAACGTCGGCGTAACGCTCGTCGAGTTCCTCGTCGGCGGCACGGTCGTCGGCAGCGATGCGACCTCGCCCTACTCGTTCGTGTGGAACTCCGCGTCGGCGGGCAGCACAGCGACGATCACAGCGCGAGCACGCGACGCGGCGGGCAACACGACGACGTCCTCGTCGCGCCTCGTCTTCGTCAGACACTGAGGGTGTTCAAGCGTCCGGGCCTGGTGCCCGGACGCTTGATATTCCGCCCGGGCGTGCCGATAGAACGTCGGCATGCCAGCTTCGATTTCTCTGCGCCTGAGCACGGCGGCACTCGCCGTCGTGCTTCTGCTCGTCCTCATGGCTGGTCGCGCGCGAGCGGCTGACACGGTCGTGACGTTCGGCTTCGACGACGGCCTGGCGTCGCAGTACACCCACCGAGGAGTGCTCACCGAGCACGGGATCCACGCGACCTACTTCATCAACAGCGGCAAGGTCGGCGACCTGAACCGGGTGTCCTGGGCGGACATCGCGCAGCTGGCGGCCGAGGGTCATGAGATTGGCGGCCACACGCTCGACCACGTGCAGCTCACGACGCTCGACGAGGCCGGTCAGACGCACGCGATCTGCGACGACAAGGCGGCGCTGGAGGCCCACGGCCTGACCGACGGCTACACGATCCGCAACCTCGCTTATCCGTTCGGGCTCTGGAACGCGACGACGAAGCTCGTCGTGCCGAGCTGCGGCTACGAGACGGGTCGTACGACGGGCGGCACCGACTACCCGTCGGGACCCATCTACGCCGAGACGTTCCCGCCGCTGAACGCCTACACGCTGCGCGCGGTCATGCCGCGTTTGACGACCCCGTTCGTGACTTGGCAGGACATCGTCCAGAAGGCACGCGACAGCGGCGGTGGCTGGGTGAACATCGTGATGCACGACCTCTGCGACGCGCCCTGCACCGGCTTCGACCAGTACTCGGTTGACGTTGCGCTCTTCGACCAGGTGCTCGACTGGCTCGACACGTTGCCCGACGTCAAGATCCGCACGACCGCTCATGCGCTCGACGTCAGCACCGACGTCACCGCTCCCGCCGTCGCGCTCACCGCCCCGTCCGACGGCGCGACGGTGACTGGCACGGTGGCGCTGACGGCCGACGCGAGCGACACCGTCGGCGTCGACCACGTCGACTTCCTCGTGGACGGCGTCGTCGTCGGCAGCGACGACACCGCGCCCTACACGTTCGGCTGGGACTCCTCGTCGGCCGGTGACGCGGCCACGTTCACCGCGCGCGCCTCCGACGATGCCGGCCACACGACGACGTCGGCCGCGCACGCCGTCACGATCACCCATCCCGACGTCACCGCGCCCGCCGTCGCGCTCACGCTCCCGCAGGACGGCGAGATCGTTACGGGCCTCGTACCGCTCGCCGCCGACGCCTCCGACAACGTCGGCGTCACGCGCGTCGACTTCCTCGTGGACGGCGACGTCGTTGGCAGCGACGACACCGCCCCGTACACGTTCACGTGGGACTCCTCGGCCGCCGGCGTGTCCGCCACGATCACCGCCCAGGCGTTCGACGCGGCCGACAACTCGACTGTCTCCGGCGCCAGGCTTGTCACGGTCTTCCATCCCGACGTCACGCCGCCGTCCGTCGCGCTCACGGCCCCGGCCGACGGCGCGACGGTGACCGGCATGGTGACGCTGAGCGCCGACGCGACCGACACGGGGGGCGTGGATCACGTCGACTTCCTCGTCGACGGCGACGTCATCGGCAGCGACACGAGCGCGCCGTACAGCGTCGACTGGGATTCCTCCGCGGCTGGCGGAACGGCGACGATCGTCGCGACAGCGTTCGACGCCGCGCACAACTCGACGGACTCGGCGTCTCGGACCGTGACAGTCTCGCACCCGCTCGACCCGCCGCCGATCGTCATCCCGCCGATCCTCGATCCGCCGACGTTCGTGCCGTCGCTTGCCGACACGCGCAAGCCAAGCGTGCGTGTCACCGACGTCGTGCTGCGCGAAGACCGCTTCGAGGTGCGGGTGGACGCCCGTGATGCCGGCGGCGTCAGCGCAGTGCGCGTCCTGCTGCCCGGGGGCGTCGTACGCTCGGACAGCACGGCGCCGTTTGCCGTCTCCTGGTGGGCGCGGCCCGGTCGCCACATGATCGCCGCCGACGCGACCGACCGCGCCGGCAACCGTCGCCGTTCCGCACGCGTCCGCGTCGACGTCCGCCGCACCGTCCGTAGGCGCGGCTCCCAAGCCGTCTTCGCCGTCACCGTTCGCCGCTGAGCACCAAGGCGCCCGCTTCGCCCAGGCCGAGCGGCTGGCCGCCGCGGCAGAGGTTGCGCTGGCTGCTGTGCCAGGAGGGCGCTGAGTCCCGTCACAGCGGGGAATCCGCGCGGGGGCTGGGTACGCGCCCACGCGAGATTTGCGGACACTTACGGAGGAATGAACCCCACGGAACTGGGCACTATGTGAGCGTGCAAACAACGCCCCTGTCACTCACCTCACCCTCTCTCCCTTCAAGCTCCTCGCCGCGTCGGACACGCGGCGGCAGCAGCGCTCGGCGGGCCCGCGACGTCCCCTCCTTGGGCCTCCAGCTCGAGCGCGACCGCCTCGAGCAGCGCGCGGCCCGCGTCAAGCAGGTCATTCGCGCACTGCGCGAGCGGGCGGACGCCCGCCACGGCTCAGCTCCGCGACCCTTGCTCGCCGCGATCGAGACCTTCGGTCGCGAGCTGAGCGAGATCGAGCACCAGCTGCGGCGCGCCGGCGACCGGTAGCTACGTCGTTCCGCGTACGCGCGGGAGGCGCAGCGCCGGTCGCCGCACGGCGTCCGTAAGCTGGCGCGCCATGAGAACTCCCACACGCATTTCCACGCTGCTCGCGCTCGCCGTCGGCGCGGCCATGCTGCTCGCCCCGTCCGCGGCGCCTGCGAAGAAGCCCAAGACACCGAGCACCCCGCAGATCAAGATCCTCGGCTTCACGACGTTCGTGCGCCTCGGCATCCCGGCGATCCAGGCGAAGCCGGGCAAGACGATCACCGACTGCTACGACGGCTACAACGGCCAGCGCGAGGTCAACTTCGTGTGGCAGGGCTGGGGTATCTCGAAGGGCACGAAGATGGGCATCGCGCTGTGGGGAGGGCCGCCCAGCGCGGGCTCCTCGGTCGAGCCGTCGAACGCCGACACGATGAAGGACAACGGCTTCAAGTGGACGCACAAGAAGGCCGAGAAGGTGCAGTCGCCGTATGGGTTCACGTTCGCCGGCGGCCCCTTCGGCCCGCAGAGCATCGACGGCGTGTGGACCGCGAAGGTGCTGATCGACGGCAAAGTCGCGGCTAAGCGCAAGGTCACGATCGCCTGCGGCTGAGCACGGTGCGGCCGGTGCTGTTCCCATGCGGACAGTCGCTGGCCGCAACCGCCGCCGACGGCACTCCGTCGCTCCGCCGAGTGCGCTATACACCCACGTCGTGACTCAACTGACGAAGTGGGTGCTCGCACACCGCAAGCTGGTTGTCGGCTTCTGGATCGTCCTGACACTCGTCGGCATCGCCACCTCCGGCGCCGCGACGAAGGCGATGGACCAGAAGTTCTCCGTCCCCGGCCGCGAGGGCTGGGAGGCGAACGTCGAGATCGCGAAGCTCTACCACGGCACCGGCGGCAACGCCGCGCCGCTCGTCCCGGTCGTGACGCTGCCGGAGGGCAGCGCGGTCAGGGACCCGGCGGTGCGCGAGCAGCTGCAGGGCGTCGAGCAGAAGCTCGCGAACGCGCTGCCCGGCGCCCGCGTCGCCGGCTACGGCTCGACCGGCGACGCCGCGTTCGTCTCCAAGGACGGCCGCACGACGTTCATCATCGCCTTCCCGACGCCCGACCCGGATCAGCCGTTCGGCGACAACCCGAAGGCGGAGAAGAAGGCGCGCGCTGCGCTCGACGGCGTCACGACTCGCCGGCGCACCGGTCCACCTGACCGGCTACGACGCGCTCAACGCGCAGAGCGGCGACTCCGACGGCCCGGGCGTCCTGCTCGAGGCGCTGCTGGGCGGCTTCGGCGCGCTGATCGTGCTCGGCTTCGTGTTCGGTTCGCTGTGCGCCTTCGTGCCGCTGATGATGGCGATCCCGGCGATCATGACCTCCTTCCTGGCCGTCTACGGCCTGACGCAGATCACCGGCGTCTCGCCGATCGTGCAGTTCCTGATCGCGCTCGTCGGCCTCGGTGTCGCGATCGACTTCTCGCTGCTGATCGTCGATGCGCTGGCGCGAGGAGCGCGCGCACGGGCTGGAGGGCGACGAGGCGATCGTGCGCGCGATGGAGACCGCCGGCCGCGCGGTCGTCTTCTCCGGCACGACGGTCGCGATCGGCCTGCTGGCCCTGATCGCGCTGCCACTGCCGTTCCTGCGTTCGATCGGCTACGGCGGCATGCTGATCCCGATCATGAGCGTCGCGCGTTGCGCTGACGCTGCTGCCGGTCGTGCTGCACTCGGCCGGCGGGCGGCTCGACTGGCCGCACCGCCGCACCGACGACCTCGCCTCGCCGGGCTGGACCCGCTGGGCGAAGGGCATCGTCAAGCACCGCGTGATCGCCGCTGGCACGGCGCTGCTGATCCTCGGTGCGCTTGTGATCGCCGCGACGACGATGCACCCCGGCATCTCCGACCTCGACACGCTCGCGAAGCAGGGCGACGCGAAGCAGGGCCTCGCCGCGCTGCAGGACTCCGGCATCGGCGGCGGCACGCTCCTCCCTGAGGAGGTGCTCGTGAGCGGCGGCGCGTCGCCCGAGGCGGTCGCGAGCGCGCTCGGCGAGCGTCGGCGGCATCCACGGCGCAGTCGCGCCGACGGACCCGTCCTGGCGCGCGGGCGACAGCGCGATCGTGCTCGCCTTCCCGACCCCCGACGGCTCCACGGCTGAGGGCCGGGCGCTGGTGGACGAGGTGCGGACGGTGGCACACGCGGAGGGCTCCGGCGTGCGCGTCGGCGGCCTGCCGTCGCAGAACAACGACTTCATCGACGCGGTCTACGGCAACTTCCCGCTGATGCTCGCGCTTGTCGGGATCATCACCTTCCTGCTGCTCGCGCGCGCGTTCCGCTCGCTGCTGCTGCCGGCGAAGGCGGTCCTGCTGAACATCATCAGCGTTGCTGCTGCGTGGGGCGTGCTGGTGCTCGTGTGGCAGGAGGGCTACGGGTCGGAGGCGATCTGGGGCATCCAGGCGGCGGGCTCGGTCGAGTCGTGGATCCCGCTGATGGTGTTCGCGTTCCTGTTCGGCCTCTCGATGGACTACGAGGTCTTCATCCTCGCCCGCATGCGCGAGGAGTACGACGAGACGGGCGACACGAACGAGGCCGTCGTGCGCGGGATCGGCCGCACAGGCCGCCTCGTCACGAGCGCTGCCCTGATCCTCTTCCTCGCCTTCATGTCGCTCGCTGCCGGGCCGGGTACGCAGGTCAAGGTCCTTGCGACCGGCCTCGCCGCCGGCATCCTGCTCGACGCGACGGTCATCCGGGCCCTGCTCGTGCCCGCGGTGGTCTCCCTCTTCGGCCGCGCCAACTGGTACCTCCCGGCCGGCTTCGCCCGGCTCCTGCGCGTCGAGCCCTCGGCTCCCAAGGCGCCCGCCGCCGCCGCGGTCGCCGCCGAGCGCGAGTAGCTCACACCGTCCGCAGCGCCTCCGTCGGCGACATGCGCGCTGCGCGCAGGGACGGATAGAGGCCGGCGACGGTGCCGATCGCGAGGGCGGCGACGATGCCGGCGGCGAGTGCCTGGGGTGGGACGACGACGGGGAGGCCCTGGGCGCCGGCGGCGATCGCTGTGGCGAGCGCGCCGAGGGCGGCTCCGGCCGTGCCGCCGAGGGCGGCGAGCAACAGTGCCTCGGTGAGGAACTGCGTGGTGATGTGGCGGCGGGTGGCGCCCAAGGCGCGGCGCAGGCCGATCTCGGCGCGGCGCTCCAGCACGGAGATCACCATCACGTTCGCGATCCCGACGCCGCCGACGAGCAGCGCGACCGCGCCGAGCCCGAGCAGCAAGGAAGTGAACGCGCCCTTGGCGGCGGCCTTCGCCTCCAGCGCGTCGGACGGTCGACTGACGTCGACCTCCTCCGGGTGCTCCGGGTTCGCGGCCAGGGCGAGCAGCCCGCGTGCACGATCGACGGCGTCGTCGGCCGGCGCGCACGTAGAGCTTCGTCGGATCGCCGTCGATCTCGAAGGTTCGCATCGCCGCCGGCAGGCCGATCAGCACGGCGCGGTCGATCGCGGAGTCGAGCGCGACCGGGGCGAGGATGCCCGCGACGGCGAACCAGCGCCCGCCGACGAACACGAGCGGCGCTCCGGCGACGGTAGAGATCCCGAGGCGGTGTGCCGCGATCGACCCCAGCACGGACCGTCGGGAAGTGCTCGCCCGCGACGGTGAGGAAGCGGCCGGAGGTCAGCTCGGCGCCGAGCGCGGCGGGCAGCCCTCGATCCGCCGCGTACACGGCGAGGCCGTTCTCGTCGTCGTTGATCGCGTTGCGCTGGACTGTCGTCCGGGGGACCACGTAGATCGCCGCGGCCCGTTCGACGTCGCCGAGCAGTCGCACCCGCGCCGCGGCGCCCTCCGGCAGCTCCGAGTCGTCGCCGAAGAACGACTGGCCCGGCTCCAGCGTCAACAGGTTCGTGCCGAGCCGGTCGAGCGCCGCGAGCAGGTCCGCGCGCGAGGAGGCGGAGATCCCCAGCACTGCGACCATCGAGGCGATCCCGATCGCGATCCCGAGGGCGGACAGCGCCGCCCGCAGCCGGCGTGTGCGCAGCCCGATGCTGCCGACATGCAGCACGTCGGCGGGCAGCAGGCGGCTGGGGCGCAGGGGAGGCGTGGCGCTCATACGACCGCTCCGTCGCGCAGCTCCACACGCCGCGGCAGCACGGCGGCGAGGTCGCGGTCGTGGGTGATGATCGCGAGCGTCGCACCGTCCGCGTTGAGGCTGCGCAGCAGCTCGACGATCTCGCGGCCTGTGCGGGTGTCGAGCGCGCCGGTCGGCTCGTCGGCGAAGACGATCGCCTTCTCGCCCGCGACGGCGCGGGCGATCGCCGTGCGCTGGCGCTCGCCACCGGACAGCTCGCCGGGGCGGTGGTGCAGGCGGTGGCCAAGGCCGACGCGCTCCAACGCCGTCCGCGCCCGCTCGCGCCGTTCGGCGCGCGGCAGGCCGCTGTACAGCAGCCCGTCGGCGACGTTGTCGAGCGCGTGCAGCCCTTCCAGCAGATGGAACTGCTGGAAGACGAAGCCGAGCCGCCGCGCGCGCAGCGCCGACAGCTCGGCGTCGCTTGCCGCCGCGACGTCGCGGCCCTCGACCTCGACCGCGCCGTGCGTCGGGCGCTCCAGCGTCCCCATGATCTGCAGCAGCGTCGTCTTGCCCGACCCCGACGGCCCGACGATCGCCAGCAGCTCGCCGGCCGCGACGTCCAGGTCGACGTCGCGCAGCGCGTGCACGTCGCCGGGGTAGGTCTTGGCGATGCCGCGCAGCCGCAGCGCCGGGGTGCTCACAGCGCCCCGACCGTCACGCGCATGCCGGCGCGCAGGCCGGCGCCCTCGATCGCGACAAAGCCGCTCGCGGTGAGGCCGGTCCGCACCGGCACGATCCGGCGTTGTCCATGCTGCCGCAGCTCGACGGCGAAGCCGCCGCCGGCCTGCGCGAGCAGCGCATTGGTGGGGATCGCGAGCACGTCGTCCTCGCGACTGCGCTCCAGCAGCACGTTGACGGGCGCCTGGTCGATGCGGCTGTCTTTCGCGCCGCGAGCGAGACGGATCGTGACTGTCACGGTCGCCTCCGAGCTGGTCGCGTCCTCTCCGTCGGGCAGTACGGCGACCCGTGCGATCGAGGCGATCCGCCCGTCCACGACGTCTCCCGACGGCAGCTCGACCTGCACGCGCGCCCCGCGCCTGGCGAGCTCGACCTTCGAGGGGGAGACCTCTACGCTGACGATGCGGCGCGTTGAGGTGGTCGTCATCACGGTCGCGGCCGTCGCGCCGCCGCCGGAGGCGCCGTCACGGCCGTCGGCGGCGGTCGGGTCGCTTTCGCCGCCGCTCCCGCCGGTCGTGCCGCCGAGCGTCGCCGCGAGCGAGGCGACCCGCCGCACGCCGGGCTGGAAGACGACGCGCCCGAGCTCGATCGAGCCGGTCTCGTCAAGCTCGTGGGCCTCCTGCCAGCGCGTCACGGCGGCTGTGGTCCCGGCGTCCCACTCGCCGTCGACGGTCATCGCGCCGTAGGGGTCGTAGCCGAGTTCGCGCAGGTCGTCCTCGAGCTGGAGCACGTCGTCGCCCTCGATCCCGGCGCCCAGCGTCCGCCAGGCAGGCACCTTGCCGTCGAGCAGGTAGACATTCTCGCCGTCGACCTGGAAGAGGCGGTGGTCCTGACGGATCGCCGCACCGCTGCGCGGCAGCCAGGTGAGCGTGCCGGCGAGCGTCGTCGGCACGTCTCGCTCGTCGGCGTAGCCGAGCGTGCCGTCGACCGTGTCGGTCTCGACGAGGTCGCGTCGCTCGATCGCGGCAGTGGCGGTCGCGGTTGTCGTCCCCTGTGCGCGGGGCGTGGTGCCGCCGTTCGCGTGGAGGGCGACGACCACAACTGCGCCGATCGCGATCCCAGCCACCGCGGCACCGATCAGCACGCGCCGCCGCCGCAGCGAAAGGCCGCTGCCGTCCACCTGCGTGCCGGCGGCCTCTGCCGCGTGCCGCCTCATCGGCGCTGCCCTCCGAGGACGAGGCCCGGACCGCCGTCCATGTTCTTCGGCAGCAGGTCGCGGCAGGCCTCCATTGCCTCGCGGACGTCGTCGTCCTCAGCGTCGATGCGCACGATCGACGGGCCGTCGTCGCTGGGCGACGGCAGGTCGACGCCGTGCTCCTTCATGCAGGCGCTCATCTTCACCTGCGCGTCCTCAAAGGCCGCGCGGTCCTCCTCGCTGATGCTGCCGGCGACAGCCTGCTGCTCGTCCTTGCACGGTCCTTCGAGCGCCGTGCGCATCTTCTCCGTCTCGGCGTCGCTCGGCCGGGCCTCGAAGGTGCCGCTCGACGCCTCGCCCCGCCGCTCCTGACGCCCCGGCAGCTCGACGCCCTGCTGGCGCAGGCACTGCTCCAGCTTCAGCTGGGCGGTGTCGCGGGCGTCGTCGGCGGTCGCGGCGCTGTCGCCGTTAGATCTGCCGGCCGAGCCGCAGGCCGCGAGCGGCAGTGCCAGCGCGCCGAGGGCGAGCAGTCCGCAGGCGGCGCGCAGCGGCGCACGCAGCGTCGTAAACGTCGACATCGTTGCTCCTTCCCAGTCGGTTCACGCACCGTCGTGGGCGCGCGCCGCGAGAGCCTGCCGGGGCCGTCTGAGAAGTGGCTAAGAAACCTTGGCGTCGCCGGTCCGGCGAGGAGCGTGGTCAGTCCGAAATCGCGGCGCGCAGGGCGTCGCTTGCGTCGTAGCGCACCGAGCGTCCGGCGCCACGCTGAGTGACGAAGCCGGCATCGAGCAGTCGTCGCAGATCCTGGCTCGCCGTTACTGGGGCGACGTCTGCTTCGGCTGAGTAGCTTGCACGGTCGGTGCCGCCGACCAGGGTCTGCTCCAGCGCGATCACGAGTCGGTCAGGCCAGCCGCGCTGTTCAGCGAGGCGCTCAAGACGCTCCCAGCGCTCACCTGCCCGCTCGATCTGTTCGAGGCGGCGTCGC
Source organism: uncultured Actinomycetes bacterium (assembly GCA_963774115.1). GTDB lineage: Bacteria > Actinomycetota > Thermoleophilia > Solirubrobacterales > Solirubrobacteraceae > Conexibacter. The sequence continues at coordinate 900,974 of CAVZDN010000003.1, forward strand.
GCTTGGTCAAGATGCGCATCGACGCAGAACGAGATCCAGGCTTTGACGTCGCGGCCAGGGTCGTAGCGTGGCCCTTGAACGCGCTGCAGCACGGCGTAGTACTCGGACGTGTGCGTGCTGAGGTACTCCTCGATCGACGCGAACTCAGCGGCGACGATCCCGTCGCGCGCCAGCACCAGCGACTGGACGATGCGCGAGACACGACCGTTGCCATCTCGGAACGGATGAGCGGACACGACGTGCAGATGGGCCATCGCGGCACGGACGGCGACGTGCATGTCGCGGTCGCCGTGTTCGAGCCATTCGACGATCTCCTGCATGAGGCCCATGACTTCCGACGCCGGTGGCCCTTCGTAGACGATCCGTCCGTCGCCGCCGGTGACTCCGATCGGTCCGGTGCGCCAGCGTCCGGGGCTCTTATCGCGCTGGAATCGGCACGCATCGAAATGCAGGTCGAGGATGACGCGGTCAAGCCATCGGAATGACGGGTCGTCGGCCATCACGCCGACGTGATCCATCGCGCGTGCGTAGCAGGCGACCGCCATCCGATCCACGTCCTCGGGGTCGGCGGGCGTTCGTCCGCTCACCAGTCCGAGCGCCTCGTCCTGCGGGACGTGAAATCCCTCGATCGATGTCGAGCTCTCGACTGCGATCGCCTGGGCAAGGCGTCGGAGCGTGCCCATCCACGCGCTCGGGTGAGCGATCTCGCGCCCAAGCTTGCCGTGGAGGTCATCGAGCGTCGCCAAGCGCTTCGCGAGTGAGGCGTCAATGACGGGCGTTGTGTAAATCATGCGAAGAAGATAGCAAACATATGCACATTCGTGCGAATGAACGTATATATGTTTGCATGAAGCATATTGTTCCGAACACCGATACACTGCACCGATGAGTCAGCCCGTCTCACGCGAGTCGATCCCCGACCAGGTCTTTGCGCGCCTGTGCGAGGCGATCCTCGGCGGGCGGTATGAGCCGGGCGAGCGGCTGCCGACGCAGCGGGCGCTTGCGGCCGACCTCCAGGTCAACGTCGCGACGGTGCGCGAGGCGGTCAAGCGGCTCGAGCAGCTGCGGCTCGTCGAGGTGCGCCACGGCGACGCGATGCGCGTGCTCGACTGGCGTCGCTCCGGCGGGCTCGACGCGCTCGCGCTGCTCTCCAGCGTCGACGAGGACGTCGTGCGCTCGCTGTTCGAGTCGCGACGGCTGCTGCTCGCCGAGACCGCGCGGCTGGCGGCGACCCGCCGCAGCGAGGAGCAGGCCGACACGCTCGCCGAGTTGGCCGGCGCGGTCGCGACCGCCGGCGACGACCACGGCGCGCTGCTGGCCGACTGGCACTTCATGGCGGCGATCGTCGACGCCGCCGGCAACCTCGTCTTCCAGCTGATTATGAACTCGGTGCGCGAGCTGTACCTGCCGCGCATCGGCGCCTTCAGCGGCGTCGTCGCCCGCCGCGACGACTGGGCGCCGCTCTATGCGCGCACTGCCGCGGCGATCCGTGCCGGCGACGGCGACGACGCAGCCGCGGCGATCGCCGAGTTGGCGATCGCGCAGGAGACGGAGATGATGGGAGCGCGCGGCAGCGCTGCCGCGCCCGCCGATGCGGAGCCGCGCGCATGAGCGCCGGGCTCGACCAGTTCTTCGCCGCTTCGCCGCGCCCGCAGAGCACCGGCCTGCGCGCAATGACCGCGCTCGCGCGGCGGCCGCGCGGCGCGTGGCTGCTGCGGCACCTGCCGCCCGCCGAGCAACTCGCCTACGGCCTGCTCGCGATGGAGCATTTCGAGGATCCGGCGGTGAGCGCGGCGCTCGGATGGGACGCGGGCGCCGTCGCCGCGCGCGGGCTCGCGCTGCGCCGCGAGGAAGGCCGCCTGTGAGCCGGCTGCGCAGGTCGCGCGTGATCGAGGCGGACATCTGCGTGATCGGCGCCGGCGCCGGCGGCGCCGTCGTTGCCGCCGAGCTCGCCGAGGGTGGCGCGCGCGTCGTCGTGCTGGAGCAGGGCCCGCTCCACGACGCCGACCGCTTCAGCGCGCGCCCGCTGGAGATGATGGCGAAGCTCTACCGCGACGGTGGGCAGGGCACGACGCTCGGCACCCCGCCGATCCTGCTGCCGCTCGGCAAGGGCATCGGCGGGACGACGCTCGTCAACTCCGGCACCTGCTTCCGCACGCCGCGCGCGGGTTCTGGAGCGCTGGCGGCGCGAGTTCGGGCTGGAGGCGATGACCGAGGAGGCGCTGGAGCCGTGCTTCGCCCGCGTCGAGCAGTCGCTCTCGATCGGCGAGGTGACGCCCGAGCTGGCCGGCAACAACGCCGCGATCGCGCGCCGCGGCGCCGAGGCGCTCGGCTGGTCGCACGGCTTCCTCAAGCGCAACGCGAAAGGCTGCGTCGGCTCCGGCGTGTGCGCGTTCGGCTGCCCGACGTCGGCCAAGCAGCACACCGGCATCACGTACATCCCGCGCGCTGAGGCGGCGGGCGCGCAGATGATCACCGGCGCCGACGTGCGGCGGGTGATCGTCGAGCGCGGTCAGGCGCGTGGGGTCGAGGCGCGGATGGCCGGCGGGGGGCGCGTGGAGGTGCGCGCCCTCGACGTCGTCGTCGCGGCCGGCACGATCCACACGCCGCTGCTGCTCGCGCGCAGCGGGCTGGGGAGCGCGTCGGGCCAGCTCGGCCAGAACCTCGCGCTGCATCCGGCGACCGGCGCCTACGCGCTGATGGACGAGATCGTCGACATGGCGAAGGGCGTGCCGCAGAGCTTCTACATCGACGAGTTCGCCTCCGAGGGGATCATCTTCGAGGGCGTCGCGGGGCCGCCGTCGTACGTCGCGATGTCGCTGCCGCTGAGCGGCAGGCGCCACGCCGCCGCGATGGAGAGCTACCGCAACCTGGCGATGTTCGGCCTGATGGTGAGCGACAGCTCGCGCGGCAGCGTGCGCTCGCTCGCCGGCCGGCCGGTGATCCGCTACGACCTCGAGGAGGCGGACGTCGCGCGCTTCCGCAAAGGCCTCGCGCGGATGGAGGAGCTGTTCCGCGCCGCCGGCGCGCGCGAGGTCTACCTGCCGCTGCCCAGCGGCGTCGCGCCCGAGCAGCGCGCGTGCGCGCGACCTCAAGCTGATGGCGTTCCACCCGCTCGGGACCGCGCGCGCGGACGCGCGCCCCGAGCACGGCGTCGTCGACGGCGACCTGCAGCTGCACGGCGTGCGCGGCGTGCACGTCGCCGACGGCTCCGTCGTGCCGAGCTCGCTCGGCGTCAACCCGCAGCTGACGATCATGGCGCTCGCGACCCGCCTGGCCTTCGGGCTGCTCGGGCGCGGCGACGTGCCGCAACCGACCACCCGACGAGGAGATCCCATGTCCTTCCTGATCGACCCCGCCCTGCTGTACGCCGGCGGGCGCACGTACGCCGCGACGACGCCGCCGAGGAGCGCACGCTCGCGAACGACCTCAAGGTCGGCGCGCAGACGATGGCCTTCTTCTACGCCGTCAGCGTCGGGCTCTACCTCGACCAGGAGTGGACGAAGCCGATCTGGCGCCCGGTCCGCGCCAAGTCCGGCCGCGACTGGATGATCAACTCCGGCGTCACCCGATTCGACGCCGCCAAGGCCGGCCCAAGACCCACAAGCTCGCCGCCGCGATCTTCGCGACGTACCCGATGTGGCTGTGGCTGGGGATGCGCGAGCGGGCGCCCGCGCGCGGCTGAGCCGAATCGGCGTCGACGCGCCGCGGCGTGACCCGGGGCGCTGCGGCGCAGCCGTCGACGCTCTGGAGCGCGTCGCACGATCCTGCAGACATGCGCCTCGTGCTCGACAGGCGACACGACCGCGGACGGCGTCCATCGGGCTCGCAACTCAGCGGTCGCTGCGACTCGCGCTCGGCTACCACCGCGACTGGCTGTCCTGCCGAGCATCACGGCGGCCCGATGCTCGCGTGGCGAGCCCGGAGGTGCTGATCGGGCCGATCGCGGCGGCGACGGAGCGGATCCGCGTCGGCTCGGCGGCGTGATGCTGCCCGCACTACAGCCCGCTGAAGGTGGCGGAGAGCTTTCGATGCTCGCCGTTCCCCCGGCCGCATCGACCTCGGCATCGGCCGCGCGCCCGGCACCGACCGCGCACGATGCTCGCGCTCCAGCGCGACCGCCGCCGGCAGATCGACGACTCCCCCAGCAGCTCGCCGAGCTGCTCGCCTACCTCGACGGCGAGCTGCCCGCCGGGCGCACCCGTTCGCCTGCTCGCGCGTGTGCTGCCCGGCCGCTCGAGCACGCCCGAGCCGTGGCTGCTCGGCTCCTCGCCGCAGAGCGGACTGTGGGCCGCCGAGCTGGGACTGCCGTAGCGTTCGCCGACTTCATCAACGCGCTCGGCGCGCCGATGGCGCAGGACTACCGCAGCGCTTCCAGGCGTCGATGCGCCTCGAGAACCCGAGGTCGCCGTCGCCGTTGCCTGCTGAACCGACCAGGAGCCTGCGCATCGGGCCAGCGCGAAGATGGCGTTCACGCTGCTGCGCCGCGGGCAGCTCGTGCCGGTCCCGCCGGTCGAGACGGCGATCGCCTTCCTCGAGCGCGAGGGGATTCCGCTCGACAAGTGCAGGGTCGTCGCAGATCCTCGCACCCGAGGTCACGCGCCGGCTAGCAGGCGCACGACTACGGCGCCAGGAGGCGATCGTCGTCACGATCACGCACGACCACGCCGCCCGCCGCCGCTCCTACGAGCTGATCGCGGAGGCTTCGCTCGATCGCCGCGGCGCCGGCGAGCCGCATCGCGGCAGCGCCGTGGCGTCGGCCGCCGTAGCGGCGCACGCGCGGCGTCAGTCATTGTGTGAGTGATCGCACACTCTGCGGCGGCGGATCCGAGAGGGTCGGCTGGCCACGCAGCCAGGAGATCCCTGAGGAGGGCGCCCCGTGCAGACCGTCATGCTCCGCCTCGACGCGCTGATCCGCCGGCGCCGCGGCCTGTTCCTCGGCGTCTGGGCGCTGGTCGTGCTCGCCGCGCTGCCGTTCGCGGCGCGGCAGTCCGAGCACCTCACCGGCGGCGGCTTCGACGTGCCCGGCTCGCAGTCGGTCGCGGTGCAGCAGGCGGTCGAGCGCGACTTCGACACGCGCAGGGCTCGACGCTCGCCGCCGTGCTCGTCGCCGCACGGCGACGCGACGACCGCCGAGCTGCGCAGCCGCGCTGAGCGAGGTCGGCACGGCCGCCGGCGACGTCGACGACGTCGCGCTCACGCCGGCCGCCCGCGCGCAGGCGCTGCGCAGCTGCAGGCCGACGGCCCGCGCACGCTCGTCGTCCCGCTCACGACCGACGTCGGCGACTGCGACGCGATCGACGTCGCGGTCGACCTGCGCAAGCAGCTCGGGATCGCCGACCAGCCGCCGACGCGCCGGTCGCGATCCACCTCGTCGGCCAGGGCGCGCTGTGGGCGGGCATGCAGGACCTCTCGAAGGAGGACCTCGCGACGGCCGAGTCGATCGGCTTCCCGATCGTGCTGCTGATCCTGCTCGCCGTCTTCGGCTCGCTCGTGGCGGCGCTGATGCCGGTCGCGCTCGGCGTCGTCGCGGTGATCGTGACCGGCGCGCTGATCTACGGCGCTCTCGCTCGTGACCGGCATGAGCGTGTTCGTCACGAACATGGCCTCGATGATCGGGATCGGCGTCGCGGTCGACTACTCGCTGTTCGTGCTCGCGCGCTACCGCGAGGAGATCGCCGCCGGCCGCGAGCCCGACGACGCGCGCGCGATCGCGCTCGCGACCTCCGGCGTCGCCGTCACCTTCTCGGGCCTCACCGTGATCGTCTCGCTCGCCGGCCTCTTCATCGTCGACACGATGGCGGTGCGCTCGATGGCGCTCGGCGCGATCCTCGTCGTCGCCGTCTCGGTGCTGGCCGCGACGACGCTGCTGCCGGCGCTGATCAGCCTCGCCGGCCGCCGCGCGCTGGGAGCCCGGGCCGCGTCGTCGGCAGCGTGACGGGCTGGCTCGTCCGCGCGCCTGCCGCGCCGTCGCAGCGCGCGCCGAGCGCCGGGACCTTCTGGGCGCGCTGGACCGGCGCGATCATGCGCCGCCCGGTGCTCGCCGCGCTCGGCTCGACCGCGGTCCTGCTCGCGCTCGCGGTGCCCGCGCTGCAGCTGCAGATGAGCAACGGCGCGCTGCAGCAGTTCCCTCCCGGCCACGAGACGCGCGTCGGCTTCGAGGCGGCCGCGAAGGTGATCGGCGCCGGCGCCGCGAGCCCGGTCGAGGTCGTCGCGCCGCGCGCGCAGCTCGCGCAGGTCCAGCAGACGCTGCGAGCGCGACCGCGAGATCGTGCGCGTCGAGGCGCCGCTCGATCTCGCGCGACGGCGACAGCGTGCTCGTGCGCGCGATCCCGCGCCACGACGGCGAGTCGGCGCAGGCGCGCGCGCTCGTGGACCGGCTGCGCGAGGAGCTGCCCGCGGGCGCCGCACGTCGGCGGCTCGCCCGCCTTCGGGAAGGACTTCGCCGACCGCATCTCGAGCCGATGGGGCTGATCGCGCTGTTCGTGCTCGCGCTCTCCTACGTCGTCCTGCTGCTGCTCCTGCGCATCGTGGTGCTGCCGCTGAAGGCGGTGCTGATGAACCTGCTGTCGGTCGGCGCGGCGTACGGCGTGCTCGTGGCGGTCTTCCAGCTCGGCTGGATCGACGGCTTCCTCGGCTTCCAGTCCGACGGCTACATCGACGCGCTCACGCCGCCGCTCGTGCTGGCGATCGTGTTCGGCCTCTCGATGGACTACGAGGTGTTCCTGCTCAGCCGCATCCGCGAGCGCTGGTCGGTCACGGGCGACTCGCGCACCGCGGTCGCCGAGGGCCTGCAGGCGAGCGCGAAGACGATCACGAGCGCGGCGCTGATCATGACGTGCGTGTTCGCCGTGTTCGTGCTGACGGGCGTGCCGTCGATCCAGCAGCTCGGCGTCGGCTGCGCGGTCGCGATCGCGCTCGACGCGACGCTCGTGCGGCTCGTGCTCGTGCCCGCCGCGATGGAGCTGCTCGGCGACTGGAACTGGTGGCTCCCGCGCCCGCTCGCGCGCGTGATCCCCGACGTCGCGATCGAGCAGGCGCCGCTGCCGGTGCCGGTGGGCGGGAGCTGATCCGCCGGCCCATAAGCCGCTGGTAGGCTGACCCGCGCGGAGGGGCGGGGGGGGAACGACGAGGGGGACTCGGGATGGGCGGCCGCGACGTGCTCCGGCGCGCACTCGCAGGATGGATGCTGATGACGGCGGTCGTGCTGACCGTCGGCTGCGGCGGGGAGGGGGCCGACCCGCGGGAAACGGCGACGACGGCCGAAGCCCGCGATCGACCCGCCGCTCGCGCCAAGCTGCTCGCGACCGGCAGGCGAATCTTCGACAAGCAGTGCAGCTTCTGCCATCGACTGAACGGGAACGCGCCCACCGCGCACGCCGGAGCCCGACGCCTACGGCTCCAGCTTCGACGAGATCGAGACCTCGCAGGCGTTCGTCATCGAGCGGGTGACGAAGGGGTTCGGCGGGATGCAGTCCTTTCAAGGCGAACTCGGCCGCGGCAGATCAGAGCGGTTGCGATGTACGTCATCGCCAACCAGGGCAGCGACGTCGACGCGTCGGCGCCCCCGCAGGAACGGCTGACCGCAGGCGGGCAGGTCTTCGCCGAGCGCTGTCAGCGCTGCCACTCGATCGCGGGCAGACCTCTGACCGGCAAGCCGGGGAAACGCGGCTGCCTGGGACGCGACCGACTTCCGCGTCGTCAGGCCGAGCGTCCCATTCACGAAGAGCGTGCTCGACGGCACCGGCAACACATTCATGCTCGAACTGATGCCGGAGGTGCAGGGCAAGCTCACGGCGCGAGATCCACGACGTCGCGGTGTACGTCACGGCGCTCGCGACGCCCGGTGAGCCGGCCGGCGGCTGACGCGCAAACCGCTACGCCAGGTCGTCGCACGATCTGGGATCGCCAGACCGCTGGTAGGCTCGCGCCACGGCGCCGGGGGAGCGCCGGTGAGTCAAGGGGGAGTCTCTGATGGACGGCGGTGAGACGCGCGCGCCGGGCAGGGCGCTCGTGACGTGGTGCGCTCTCGCGGTCGTCGCGCTCGCACTGCGGCGGGGGCGCCGGCTGTGGATCCGGCGACGACGGTGCCGACACCGGTACGACCGCCGCGAAGAGAACGAGAACCGTCGATCCGGTGCGTCAGGCGAAGCTGATGAAGACCGGCAAGAAGGTCTTCTTCGAGCACTGCCACAGCTGCCACAGCATGCTCGGCAGAAAGCACACCGCGGCGATAATAGAGACGGAGGCGCCCGACTTCGACGAAGTCAGCCTGCCGAAGCCGGCCTACATCAGAGAGCGCGTGCTCACCGGCGGCATAGACATGCAGTCCTTCAACGGCGAGCTGACGGAGTTCCAGGTCGACGCCGTCGTGGCCTACGTCGGCGCAACCGCCGGCAGAAACGTCGACAGCGAAGCGGCCGACGAAAGCCCCGCCGAACAGCTCTCGCAGGGCGAGCAGATCTTCGCCGAAAGATGTCACCGCTGCCACGGGATCGCCGGCGAGGATCGCGTCGGCAAGCCGGCGTACGGCGGGACCGACTTCAACAACGTCAAGCCGAGCCAGGCGTTCGCGATACGCAAGACGATGGAAGGGCTCGAAGACGCGATGCCGTCGTTCACGAGGAGACTGTCGAGACCGGAGCTGCACGCCGTCGCGGCGTATGTCGCCTCCGTTGCGGCAGAGTGAGTCAGGCCGCGAGCGGCCCGGCGACCTGGGCGGTCGAAGCAGACGCAGCCGTCGCGTCCCGCGCTCTTGGCCTCGTACATCGCGTCGTCGGCGGCGGCGACGATCGCCTCCGCGCTCAGCTCGGCGACGTCCTCGAAGGCGACCACGCCGACGCTGATCGTCACGGGCGGGCGCGAGCAACGGCGATGCCCTCAGGCTCTGCCGCGACGTCCAGGGGCGGCAGCGTGCGGACGGTCTCCACAAGGCTGCGCGCCAGCATCATCGCGCCCTCGCGGTTGGCCTTCGGCAGCAGGATCGCGAACTCGTCGCCGCCGAGACGGGCGATCACGTCGGTCGTGCGCAGCCGGTCGCGCAGCGCGTCGGCGACCTGGGCGATCAGGCGATCGCCGGCGCCGTGGCCGTAGGTGTCGTTGACCGTCTTGAAGTAGTCGACGTCCAGCAGCAGCGCCGCGCCCTCGGCGCCGTAGCGCTGCGCGTGGGCGACGTGGCGCGCGAGCTCCTGCTCGAAGCGGCGCCTGTTCAGCAGGCCCGTGAGCGGATCGTGGTCGGCCATGTGCTGCAGCTGCGCCTCGACGCGCTTGCGCTCGGTGACGTCGATCACCTGCAGCAGCAGCTGCGGCTCGGCGTCCTCGGCGCAGGGCAGCGTCGCGGCATGGATCGCAGTCGTGACAGGAACGTCGGCGTCCTGGCCGCGCAGGCGGATCTCCGTCTGCAGCGCCGGCGTGACGCCATGGCGCAGCTCGGCGAGCGCGATCCGCAGCAGCGGAAGGTCGGCGGGGTGGACGAGCACGTCGAGCGGCTGGCCCTTGAGCGCTCCCGGATGCCAGCCCGCGACCCGTGCGAGCGCGGCGTTCGCGCTGACGATGCAGTCCTCGCCGTCGAGCACCACGTTGCCGATCGGGGCCGCGTCGAACAGCGCCCGCAGCTGCGCATGCGACCGCCGTGTCCCGCGCCGGCGCGTGCGGCCGACGGCCAGGACGGCGAGTCCCGGCGTGCAGCAGGCGAGCAGGAGAGCGAGAGCGGTGACGATCACGACCGGGTTGATCGTCCCGACGCCGCCGGACTTGACGCAGGCTGCCGGCGCGCGGCCGGCGGCTCTCCGCCTAACATCGCCGCTCGTGACGACTTCCCCGACCCCTCTGCAGCGGCTGCAGCAGCAGTCCGGACGTGCATTCCCGACCCTCGGGCCGCACGCGAGCGGACCGCCCGTCGGATCGCGGAGCGCGGCCGCCTGCTGACGGCGGATGCTCGATCGTCATGCTGCCGTCGTGCTGATGGGCTCGTGGGGGCGCCACGAGCTGACGGCGGGTTCAGACGACGACTATCTCGTGCTCGTGCGCGGCTCAGCCTCGCACGACGGTGGGGACCCGAGCAGGCGACGGCAGCGAAGGTGGCGGAGCGCTTCGGGCGCGATCCCGGCGGCTTCAGCGCGCCCGGCCGGCAGGGCGTCTTCGCCGAGGTCGTCTACTGGGCGCGATCTGCTGCGCGTCGGCCTCGACGACGACACGAACACGAACTCACGCGCCGGATGCTGCTCGTGCTCGAGTCCGTCGCGGCGTGCCATGCGGACGTGCTCGCCGGCGTGCGCCGCGACGTGATCTACGACTACCTCAGCGATGCCTGAGGGACCATCGCCCGCCGCGCTTCCTGCTCAACGATCTCGTGCGCTACTGGCGGACGATCGGCGTCGACTTCGTCGCGAAGGATCGGGAGCGCGCAAGGCCGCGGCTGGGGCCTGCGCAACGCGAAGCTGCGCACCTCGCGCAAGCTGCTGTTCGCCGAGCGGCCTGCTGCCGGTGCTGCGCTGCCACGAGCTGCGCGCCGAGGCGATCGCGCCTTCCTCGCGGAGCAGTTCGCGATGCCGCCGACCGATCGTGTCGCCGACGCCTTCCTGCGCTACGGCGCGATCGACGAGGGCGCGGACACGCTCGCCGCGTACGACGCCTTCCTCGCGCTGATCGACGACGACGACGTCCGCGCCGAGCTGCGCGCGATCGACAGCCGCGCCGCCGCCGACGCCTCGCCAGCTTCCGCACGATCGCCGAGCTCGGCGCGACGATCGACGAGGGACTGCTCAAGCTGCTGTTCGAGACCGAACTCGCTGCGACGACCCAGCGGTACGCCATCCTGTGACGCAGCGGCATGGTCCGGACGACGTTCAAGGCAGACCGAGTAATTGCTGAGCGCGGCGCCGATCACCGCGCCTCCGGCGCTCGCGGTGGTGGCGGTTGCGACGGTCCCGCTGGCCGCCTCATCTTCGCGACGATCCCGCGCGCTTCGTCCTTGGCCTGCTCGTCGACATCCGACAGCTCCTCGATCGATGAGTCGAGGGCGTCCATGAGCTCGGCGAACGATGCCGAAGTTCTGGATGGTGTGTCCCGCGACCTGAGCCTGGGTCGCATGAATGATCTGCGTGATGTGGGCCGACGGCTCGGCGTGTGCTGGCTCGATTGAGGTGAGCTGTTCGATCAGCTGCTCCTCAAGGTCTGCGTTGCTCCACCAGCCGTAGTCCAGGGACGGCGTGCTCTCCCGGATCGCCTTCAAACGCGACTTGATCGCGTCCTGTGCCAGCAGTCCCGCCACGTCCTGCGGCAGCGCCAGCTCACGGGCTTGAAGTACCCATCAGTGCTTGGTGCTACGCTCTCGCGAAGAACGCGGTCAGGCTCGTCGACCCAGGCGACCGCCTTTGCGAGAAGGAAGTCGTGCAGCTCGGGGTGAGTGTGACGCGAGCTCGGATACAGCCTGAGGAACCGCAATACGACGAGAGCCATCGTCTGGAGGTCCACGAGACGATGGAACTCAACGTCTCGGAGTCTTGCGGCTCCGTCGCGCTCGACACGAGCAGCGCGCCCTGCTTGTCGATCAAACGCCGAAAGCCGCCCTTGCGGTTGATCTCGACATTGCGTGTCAGAAGCGATTCGAGGATCTTGGGATCGGACGATCGATAGTCCGTGTCGCGGATGACCGCGGCAGCGAGGACGGCCTTGTAGCCATCCGCCCAGTCAACCACCTCGCTGCGCGCGACCGGCACGTGCAGGTGGATCGCGGACAGTGTTGGGCGATCGGAGCTGAGGGACGCTCCATTCCAGTTTGCATGCGCGTCCACGCTCGTCACGATGGCGGCGGTCGCGCGATGGATCAACGGCAGAAGTCCGTCGCGGATGCCGCGATGAATGCCGACGAGGCGATCCACGATCTCCTCCTCGTCCAGCGTCAGGCCATTCAGGCGCACGTTGACGACGAGGATCTGTGGGCGAAACAGCCGGAGGCGCACGTTGAGGTCCCCTTCAGTCTCATCCCAACGGAGCTTCGGGGGAAGCGATGCCGATCGACGGGAAGCTGCGCAAGCCGCATCCGCCGGGCGAGCTCTTGCTGAAAGACGTTGGTCGGCTTCAGCACCGACGGCACGAGGCTCTCCTCCAGCGTCGCCCCGAGGCGACGGAGCATTCCCGGGTTCGATGACTCGTGGAAGAGGTTCTCGAGCGCGAGATGCTCCGCGGAGGGCTGCTCGCGCAGCGTGATCGCACGGGTGAACGAGAGGTCGGCAGTCAACGTCATAGGCAGGGAGACGGGAATCGAACCCGCTGGGCGTGAGCCCTCCTACCTCCGGCTCCCCATCGCGACCCTAACGCGCGTTGCCCGCTCTGGCGCTAGCAGATATCACTGCAGGCGCGACGGCGCCGGGTCCTACCGCCCTGGCAATGCCGCCTCGAGAACCCACGGCACGCCGACGCAACGCTCCAGCACCGGCGCGAACGCCTCGGCGTCGGCGGTGCGCAGCGGGACGTGCTCGCCGCTGGGCTCGATCGAGCTGAGAGGTGGACCTCGACGAGGCGGTCGCCGAAGGCGTCGAGCAGCTCGTGGGCGAGGCCCATGCTCGGGGTCGTGCAGCTGCGCGTGGGCGACGTCGAAGCAGAAGCGGGCGTGCCGGGCAGCAGCCTCGAAGTAGCGGGCCAGCTCGGGGGTCGGTGCGGGCGTCCGGGCTTGCGCGTGTCCATGTTCTCGAGTCGCAGTCGCGTCCGCCGAGGCCCGCGAACGCGGCCGGGTCGCCGAGCGTCTCGGGGTGCAGGACGATGCCGTCGATCTGCAGCCGGGGAGCGTCGTCAGCGCCGCGGCAAGCTCGGCAGGCGTGCCGTCCCAGCCCTTCGACGGGCCGTGCACGGAGACGTGGCGCGAACGGCAGCTCCTGTGCCTCTTCGGCCGAGAGGAACGCGCAGAGGCCGGGCAGTTCGCGGCGCGGACATGGCCGAGAGCTCGACGACGTCGAGCGAGCACGTCTCCGCCGCCGCTATCAGCCGCGGCCAGTCGCCGCGGGCGCCCACCATGTAGCCCGTCGAGGCGCCGACGAGGCCGCGGTTCGGTTCCGAGCAGCTCCTCGATCGTCGGTCACCGTCGGTAACGCCTCGATCGGTCGACCAGCACGAGAGCAAACCTACCCGGTGAGCGAGACGGAAGCGGCACGGTTGCACAGCGGTATATGCCTCTGGCTATACTCCAACCATGGCCAAGGTCATGATCTCCATGCCCGACGATCTGCTCGAGCGCATCGACCGCGAGGCAGAGCGCCGGCACAGCAGCCGCAGCGCTCTGTTCCAGGAGGCGGCGCGCCGGGAGCTCGGCTGGCCCGATCCTGCCGCGCTCGATGCCGCGGTTGCGCGTGCTCGAGCTGCGCTGGCCGGTGCAGGAGCGTTCGAGTCCGCCGCCCTCGTGCGCGCCGAGCGGGACGCACGCCATGCCGGTGCGTGACGTCCTCGTCGACGCGAACATCGTCCTCAAGTGGTTTCACGAGGAGGGCGAGGAGGAGGTCGAGGCGGCGCGCGCGCTGCTCGACGCGCATCGCGAGCGCAGGCTCGCCGTGCAGATGCTCGACCTCACGCCCTACGAGGTCGGGAACGCGCTGATTCGCGGACGTGCAGGCCTGGGAGCCGAGCAGGTCGCGATCGTGCTGCGGGCCGCGCGTGAGATCTGCGCCGCGGTGATGCCGAGCGCGGACGAGCTCGCGCACGCTACACAGCTCGCCGTCGACCACGACCTGACGCTCTACGACGCGGCCTACGCGGCGGTCGCACAGCGGCGTGGCGCCGCGCTCGCGACGCTCGACGGCAAGCTGCTCGCGCGTGGCCTCGGCACGCCCCGGGGCGAACTGCTCGCGCGCGAGCGACTCACGCGGCCCGCCCGCGGCGCCGCTCGCCGCTGCCGCGCGGCACGATCACGACCGGGCACGCTGACTCGCGCAGCAGATGGCGTGAGACGGAGCCGAGCAGCACGCGACGGAAGGGACCGTGGCCGCGGGAGCCCGCGAACAGCAGGTCGTCCTCGCGCGAGTCCTCCACGAGCGCGACGTCGACGTCGCCGTCCAGGACGGCGGTCTCGACCTCGACGCCGTCGAGGTCCGCCTCGGCGACGGCGGCCGCCAGGCGGCCCTGCGCCTCGCGGCGCGCGAGCTCCGCCAGCTGCTCGTAGCTGGAGACGTCGAGCGGGGGATACATGCCGACGGCCGCGCTGTTGACGACCGTCACGAGCCGCACACGCGCCCCCGCCGCCCGCGCCAGCTCGGCCGCGGCGGCGAGCGCGTGGCCGGCCTCGTCGCCGCCGTCGTAGGCGACGGCGACCCGCCGCAGCGCGCCCGTGCCCGCCTCGCGTGCGGCGAACCCGTCGGGCGCCACCGCGACCGGACAGGGCGCATGGTCGAGCACGTGCTCGGGCGTGCTGCCGGTGATGCGCCGCAGCACGGTTCCGTGATGCGTCGGGCCGACGACGATCGCGCGCGCGCCCAGTTCCTCCGCCAGGTCGTGCAGCACATGCGACGGCGACGCGCCCGCGACCGCGCGCAGCTCGGCGCGCTCGCCGGCTCCCGCCACGATCTCTCGCGCGCGCGAGAGGTGGGCCTCGGCGTCCGTGCGCATCTCGCCCGCGATCTCCACCGCGGTCGCGCTCTCGCCCAGCGGATCGTCCGGGTAGGCGCACACGACGAGCAGCTCAGCTCCCGTCGCACGGGCGAGCAGGCGGCCCAGCGCAAGCGCGTCCACCGCATGGTCGGATCCGTCGAAACCGACGACGATCGTGCCCGGCATGCCGTGCTCCTTTCCGCGATCGGGGCCGCTCAACCATACGGCGCCCGGGGCCGATGAATGCAGCAAAAGCAACTGACCATGCAGAACTCGCGCAGAATGCCGATACAGACGAACGATGGGGTACTTTGACTCGCTCCCGGGAAAGCGATCGGGACTCTGAGATGCCCGTGCGTGCGTCCGATGTGCTTCCAGAGCCCGCCGCCTCGCTCGACGCGGCCGTTCGCGCCCAGCGTCTGCTGGCTGGTCAGCAGGCGCTGGCGGACCATCTGGCCGCCGAGCTGCCGACCGAAGAGCTGCTGCGCGGTGCGCTCGACGTGCTGGGAGAGGTCTTCGACGCCACCGGTGGGATCGCCTGGGAGGGCGGCGGCGGTCCGCTGACGTTCCGCGCGACCCACGGCGCCGCCGATGGACTGGAGCCCCGCATCCTCGACGAGGTCGATCTCGCCGCACGCGCGAGTGCGGGCGGCGTCGCGGTGATCGAGGACTCGGCGCTCGCGATCCCGCTGCGCGTCGCCGGCATCTGCGAGGGCGTGCTGGAGCTGCAGCTCGCGCCCGGCTCGCCGGTCGACCCGGACCTCGTGCGCGACGTCGCCGTGCTCGCCAGCCAGGTCGCCCTGCACCTGCGCCACCGTCGCGGCGCCGCAATGCTCGACCTGCACGAGCGCGCGCTGGCCGCCACCAACAACGGCATCGTGATCGCCGATGCCGCCGACGACGGCAGCTGGCCGATCAGCTACGTCAACGAGGCCTTCGAGCAGCTCACCGGCTACCGCGGCCGCGATGTCGTCGGCCAGACGCTTGGCCTGCTGCAGGGCCCGGAGACCGACGTCGAGACGATCGCGGAGATCACCTCCGCCCTGCGCGCCGGCGAGGAGTGCTGGGTCACCGTCCGCAACTATCGCCGCGACGGCTCTGCCTTCTGGAACGAGATCTTCCTGACGCCCGTCACCGACGAGGACGGCGTCGCGCGCCGCTACATCGGCGTCCTGCACGACGTCACCGCGCGCGTCACCGCGGCCGTCGAGCTGGCCGACGCGGAGGCGCGCTACCGCACGCTGATCGAGACGATCCCCGCCGTCACCTACATCGCCGACTGGGACGAGCTGGGCTCCTTCCGCTACGTCAGCCCCCAGATCGAGGAGCTGCTCGGCTTCCCGGTGGAAGGCTGGCTCGGCGCGAACTCGACGCTGTGGGAGGAGCAGCTGCATCCCGAGGACGCCAGCCGCGTGCTGGCCGAGACGCGCTACGCCTTCCGCGAGCAGCAGGCGTTCGACTGCGAGTACCGCCTGATCGCCGCCGACGGGCGCGTCGTGTGGGTGTGGGAGCGCGACACCGTGATCCGCGACGAGCACGGTCAGCCGTACCTGACGCAGGGGATCATCACCGACGTCACCGCCACGCGGATCGCCGAGGCAGCGCTGGCGCAGAGCGAGGAGCGCAACCGCGGCGTCGTGCAGGCGCTCGAGGAGGGTCTGCTGATCTACGGCCCCGATGGCCGTGCGATCAGCTGCAACGCCGCCGCGACGCGGATCATTGGGCTCTCCGAGCAGGAGCTGATCGGCAAAGCCGCCGCCGAGTGGCCGCTGACGCTGCTGTTCGAGGACGGCACGCCGATGACCGTCGAGAACACGCCCTCGCGCCGCGCCTTCGAGACCGGTCTGCCGCAGCGCGACGTGATCGCGCACTTCGTTCGCGACGACGGCACCGAGCTGTGGGCGTCGATCAGCAGCCATCCGCTCGTGCGCGAGGGGGAGAGCACCCCGTATGGCGCGGTGTCCGCCTTTACCGACATCACCGAGCGCCGCCGCGCGCAGGAGCAGATCGCCTTTCTCGCCTACCACGACAGCCTCACGAAACTGCCGAACCGCGCGCTGTTGGACGAGCACCTCGCGCTCGGCCTTGCGCGTGCGCGCCGCTCGGGCGCCTCGGTCGCGCTGTTGTACGTGGACTTGGACGACTTCAAGGCCGTCAACGACAGCCTCGGCCACCACGCCGGCGACGAGCTGTTGCGGCGCATCGCGGTGCGACTGCGCGGCGTCGTGCGCTCGACCGACCTGCTCGCGCGTCAGGGCGGCGACGAGTTCCTGATCCTCTTGACGGACCTCGACAGCGATCCGCGCCTGAGCGCCGAGGCGGTCGCCAAGCAGGTCGAGGCCGCGCTGCTGGAGCCGTTCAGCATCGCCGACGCCGAGTTCGAGATCGGCTCCTCGATCGGCATCAGCATCTATCCGCACGACGCTAACGACGCCGACACGCTGCTGCGCCACGCGGACGCGGCGATGTACGAGGTCAAGCAGGCCGGCCGCGGCGGGATCGCGAGCTACGGCGGCGACTCGCGCCACACGCTCGCGCGGCTGTCGTTGACCAGCAAGCTGCGCCGCGCGCTGCAGAGCGACGACTTCGTCGTCCATTACCAGCCGATCGTCACGCCCGCGACCGGCGAGCTCGTCGCCTTCGAGGGCCTCGTCCGCTGGCAGGACGCCGAACGCGGCATCGTCGGACCCAACGAGTTCATCCCGCTCGCTGAGGACGCCGGCCTGATCGAGGCGATCGGCGGCTGGGTCCTGCACGCCGTCTGCGCGCAGATGCGCATCTGGGCGGACGCGGGCCTCGACACGCATGTCCACGTGAACGTCTCACCCCGCCAGCTGCGGCGCCCGGACTTCCCCACGACGGTGCGCGAGTCGCTGGAGGCCCAGCGGCTTGATCCCTCCGCCCTCACGCTGGAGATCACGGAGTCCGCCGCGATGCTCGACGCCGAGCGCGCCAACCCGATCGTCCGCGCCCTCCACGCCTCCGGCCTCCGCCTCGCGATCGACGACTTCGGCTCCGGCCACTCGTCGCTGGCGCGCCTGCGCGACGTCCCCGTCGAGGTGCTCAAGATCGACCAGTCCTTCCTCAGGGGCGTTCCCGACGACCATCAGGCCGCGGCGATGACCACCGCGATTATCGAGCTCGGCTCGGCGCTCGGCATGCTCACCGTCGCCGAGGGCGTCACCAGCGAGGCCCAGCGCCGCTTCCTCGTCGAGCACGGCTGCGCGCTCGCCCAGGGCTTCCACTTCTCCAAGCCGCTGACCGCCGAGGACGCGACGGCGCTGTTGCAGGCGGCGGCGCTGACGCGCTAACGCGGAGTGCTCTCGACCGGGAAGTTGATGGTCTTGGGTGACCCAAATCTGGAATCGTTTCCGGGAAAAATGCGCTTGACGTGCCGCGCTATATCAGCTAGAAATGCGCGGCAAGAAAACGCTTTCCCGAAAAAACGGGACTGCCCTGCTGTGAGGAGATGAATGTGCGCATGTCGTGTGCTGTGAAGCGGTGCCTGTCGTGAGCGGGACGGCCGTCCCCTCCCCTGAGGCCCCTCCCGAAGCGCCAATCCTTTCCGCCAGCGGCGTGGTGAAGCGCTACGGCGCTGTCGTGGCGCTCGGCGGCGCCGACATCGAGCTGCGCAAGGGCGAGGTGATGGCGCTGCTCGGCGACAACGGCGCCGGCAAGTCGACGCTCATCAAGGTGCTCGTGGGCGCGATCCGCTGCGACGAGGGCTCGATCCGCATCGGGGACGAGGACGTCGTCTCCCACAGTCTCGGCACCGCGCGGCGGCTGGGGATCGAGGCGGTGTACCAGGACCTGGCGCTCGTCGAGCCGATGTCCGCGATGCAGAACATCTTCCTCGGGCGCGAGGAGCTGCGGCCCGGCCTGCTCGGCCGCATGCTCGCGTTCACCGACGACCGCAGCATGCGCACCCGCGCACGCGACGTGCTCGATCGCATGAAGGTGAACCTGCCGTCGCTCGACGCGCAGGTGGCGAACTTGTCGGGTGGTCAGCGCCAGGCGCTGGCGATCGCCCGCGCGGTGCTGTGGGGGGAGCGGCTCGTGGTGCTCGACGAGCCGACGGCCGCGCTGGGCGTCAAGGAGGCCGGTCAGGTCCTCGAGATCGTCGGCGGCCTGCGCGACCACGGAACGAGCGTGATCTTGATCACGCACAACATGGACCATGTGTGGCGGGTCGCGGATCGCGCGACCGTCCTGCGCCATGGCAAGACCGCCGGCGTTCGGACGATCAAGGAAACCTCGCCGGAGGAGATCGTGTCGTTGATCACGGGTGCCTCGGCCATCACGGCCGCGGGACGTGCACATGCGTGATCCGGCTGCGTCTAATTCAACGAAGGAAGAGAGAGGGCTGAAGACTGTGAGGAAGCTGTCTATTCGTGTGCTCATGCTGTGCGTCGTCGCGCTTGCGGCGACCGTGCTGGTCGCATGCGGCGACGACAAGAAGAGCGACGGCGGCACCGCCACCACCGGTGACGCCGCCCCGAAGAAGCTGAAGGTCGGCTACGCCGCGGCTGTGAAGGGCGACCCGACGCATGACGAGATCGCGCGCTTGACGGAGGCATTGGCCAAGCAGCGCGGTTGGGAGTACGTGTACGTCAACAACAACGTCGACGGGCCGACCGCCGTCTCGAACGCGAAGCTGCTCATCAACAAGGGCGTCGACGCTGCGATCGAGTTCCAGGTCGACCAGACGGTCATGCCGGTGATCTCGAAGCTGTTCGAGGCCAAGGACATCCCGTGGGTGACGTACTCCGTCGCCGCGCCGAACGCGTACATCGTCGGCGGTTCCGACGTGCAGGCCGGCATCGACGCCGGCAAGGCGCTCGGCCAGGTCGCGGATGAGAAGTGGAGCTGCGACGTCGACCTGCTGGTGCTGCTCACACGGCCGAGCCTGCCCGCTCCCAACGAGCGTGTGCTGAAGGCGCGCGACGGCTTCCTCGAGGTCTGCCCCGACACGCCGGACGACGCGATCGTCGAGTTCGAGACGGCCGGCGACGGTGGCGCGGCAGTCAACCAGGAGGCTGCGCGCAACGTGCTCGTGGCGCATCCGGACGCGAAGAAGATCCTCTTCGCGGGCATGTCGGACGAGGCGGTGGCCGCCGGCTTGACGGCCGCCAAGCAGCTCGACAAGTACGACGACGCGTGGGGCTGGGGCCAGGGTGGCGACGGCATCACGCTGAAGAACCCGGATCCGCACCTGCTGGGAAGCGTCATGTACTTCCTCGAGGGCTACCCGGTGTTCGCGTTCAAGGTGCTCGACGCCTACGCGGCCGGCAAGCCGCTGCCGAAGGGCGCAGAGGACACGACCGAGAGCCCCGATGCGATCAAGGCGACCTCGTGCAGCATGACGGCTGAGGCGATCCGCGCCATCCCGACGCTGGAGGACCGGGTGACGGCGTTGATCGACGCGCCGCTGGGCACGACGCTCGGCGACCTGTACTGCCCGAAGGACGAAGGATGACCCAGGCTGTTGCCCCTGCCGGTGTCGGCGCGCGCTTTGGCGCGCGCCGGCTCCGGGGGGCCGGTCACGGGCAGCTCGGCACCGCGGCCGTGCTGCTCGGCGTCTGGGCGTTCATGATCCTCGGGACGAGCGCTCTCAAGCCGCGCTTCCTCGACGTCGACACCTTCACCGCGATCAGCTACACCGCCGCGGCGCTCGCGCCGCTGTGCATCGGCATCGCCGTCGTGACGATCAGCGGCAGCGGCCTGGATCTCAGCGCCGGGGTCGTCGCATCGATCGCCGGCATCATCTGCGCGTCCTCCTTGTCGAGGGGGCGCTCGACGGGTGAGACGATCCTGATCGTGCTGGCGTTCGGAGCACTGATCGGCGCCTTCAACGGCACGCTCGTCGCCTGGCTCGGGCTCGACCCCGTCGTCGCGACGCTCGCAACCAACTTCATCGGGATCGGCATCGTCGAGCTGCAGTCGGTCGTGCTCTCGATGCCTCCGGACACCACGCTCCACTCGTTTTCGTTCGGTCGCCCGCTGGGCGTCACCAATCTCCTGTGGGTCGCGCTCGGGCTGCTGCTCGCCGTCGAGCTGTTCCTGCGGCGTACGAGCCGCGGGCGGCACGTCATCGCGCTCGGAGGGAATCCCGTCGCAGCCGTCCGGCAGGGCATCTCCCGAGGGCGCATCCGCTTCCTCGTGTTCGTCTTCTCGGGCGTCTGCGCCGCGCTCGGCGGCCTCATGTTCGCCGGCAGCAGCGACCTCGTGCGCGCCGAGATCAACAACGCCCGCGAGTTCCAGGCGATCTCGGCCGTGCTGCTCGCGGGGATCATGCTCGCGGGCGGTCGTGGACGGCTGCTCGCACTGATCCCGAGCGTGCTCGTGATCGTGACGATCCCGACCGCGATCGCCACGCTCGGGGTCACCGACGCGTGGGCGACCGTCCTGCAAGGCGCCGTGCTGGGGATCGCGCTCGCGATTGACGGCCGGCGCGCGCGCAAGAGGAGCACACGATGAGCGCCACGACCTCGGAGCTCGTCACCGCGCCCGCCCTCTCGCACGGCGGTCGGTTCGTGCGCCTGCTGCAGCGCGTCGCCCGCAACCCCGAGGCGACGCTCGCCATCGTCCTCGTGCTCGGTGCGCTCGGCGGCGGCCTGTTCGTCAGCAGCGACGTGCTGACGGTCGGGAACATGACGCTGCTGCTGCAGGGCATGGTGCCCCAGCTCGCGGTCGGGCTCGGGGTGAGCATCGCGCTCTACGCCGGGATCGCCGACCTCAGCATCGGATCGGTCATGTGCGCCGCGGCGATGGTGTTCGCGCTCTGCACCCAGTCGATCGACGGGGTGCTCCTCCCGATCCTCGCCGGTCTCGCGACGGGCGTCGTCGTCGGGCTGATCAACGCCGTGCTCGTTGTCGGCTTCCGCGTGGACTCGATCGTCGCGACGCTGTCGACGCTGCTCGGCATCCAGGGCATCGCCTATGTGATCGGCAAGAGCCAGTCGCAGGTGTCCAACGCGTTCTCGTGGGACGAGTTCGTCATCAAGCAGATCGGTCCGTTCCCCGTGCTGTTCCTCGTGCTCGTCGGGCTGTACGTCGCCGCCACGATCTACATGAAGCGGACCCGCACCGGCCGTCATCTGCTCGCGGTCGGCGCCGGCCCCGTCTCCGCTCGGCGGCTCGGCGTCAAGGTCTCGCGTGTGCAGGCGACATGCCTCGTACTCTGCGGGCTGACCGCTGCGCTCGGGGGCGTGCTGGCGTCCGGCATCATCGGGTCGGCGACGATCACGCTCGGCACGCAGGACGTCTTCATGGTGTACTCGGGCATCTTGCTCGGTGGGTTCAGCATCGCGCGCGGAGGGGTCGGAAGTCCGCTTGGGGGCATCCTCGGCATCATGGTGCTCGCACTGCTCCTGAACATCCTCAGCAACGCGAGCGTCACCGCCGGATGGCAGGACATCGCGATCGGGCTCATCCTCACGGTGGCTGTAGCGCTCGACCGGGTGCGCTACGGGTCGTACGCGCCGACGTCGTAGTGACGCAGGGTGCCGCCGCCCGGCGGCACCCTGCGCCGCCGTCCATGCGCGACTCTACGCGGGTCCGACGCTCGGCCGGGCGACGTACTCCGTCCCCAGCACAAGCTCGGCGGGATCCGGCGCAGTGCCACCGCCGAGCAGCGTCAGCAGCACCTCGGCGGCGACCTCGCCGCTGCGGCGGGTGTCGCGCCGCACGAGCGCGATCGGCGGATCGTGGAACTCGGCCACTGCCACGTCGTCGCAGCCGACGAACGACACGTCGCGCCCGAGCACGAGGCCGCGGCGGCGCAGCTCCCGCAGTGCGCCGTGCATGTAGAAGTTGCCGCCGGCGATGATGGCGGTGGGGGGCGTCGGGCCGTCGAGCGCCTGGGTCACGGCTTGCTCGCCGTGCTCGATCGTGAACGGCCCCGAGAGCTCGCTCAGCTCGCCGCCGGGCTGGGCGAAGACCTCCTCGACGCCGAGGTGGCGCTCGCGTGCCGTGTATCGCGGACCGCCCGTCACGAGCGCGACGCGCCGATGGCCGAGCTGCCACAGGTGCTCCGCCGCCGCGTGCATGCCGTGCCGGTGGTCAAAGCGCACCTGTGGAGCCTCGATGCCCGCCGGCACGTCCCGGTCGAGGAGCACGATCGGGATGTCGATGTCGCGCAGCAGCGTGCCCATTGCGGGATCCTGCTCGTCGCTGATCGAAAGCAGCAGCCCGTCGACGCGCCGCTGGCACAGCGCGTCGATGTTGACGACGTCGAGCGCGAGGTCGCCCTCCGCGTCGGTCATCAGCAGCGAGTAGCCGGCTGGGCGCAGCACGTGCTCCGCGCCGGTGACCGCCTCGGCGAGGACCGGGTTGCTCATGTCGGAGGCGGCGAAGCCGACCGACATCGTCGTGCGCCGCCGCAGGCTCTGCGCAAGCATGTCGGGCCGGTAGCCGAGGCTCTCCACGGCGCCGAGCACCTTCGCTCGCATCGCGTCGCTCACGTCCGGATGCTCGGAGAGCACGCGGGAGACCGACGAGATCGCCACGCCGGCATGCTCGGCTACTTCTCGGATCCCGGTGCGCCGGCTGCTCGGGCCCGTTGTCTTGCTCATCGATCAGCCGTCGACCAGCTCGGCTTCGAGCGGATGGACGCCGAGCGGTGTGACCTCGGCCTCGATCCAACGGCTCCACGGCAGCGAGCCGATCGCCGCGTGCAGCGCCGTCGCGTCCTCGGCGCGCCAGATGCCGACGTTGCGCGTCTGGCCGGGTACGCGCCAGATGCGCTGGATCGTGCCGTCGGCCTTCAGCTCCAGGCCTCGCACGCGCTCGGCGGCGGTGATGCGGGCGATCTCCTCGCCGTCCATCTCATCGGGGATGCGAACGCGAATCGCGACCAGCCACTCCATCAGAACCTCCACGTCGGAATCTGCGTCTCGCTCATACGCGGAAGATGCGCTTGGCGTTGCCGCTGAAGAGGGCGGTCTGCTCCTCGGGGGTGAAGTCGGCGATCAGCTCCCAGTAGGCGTCGAGCACGTCACCGTAGGAGCTGAACAGGCGGTCGACCGGCCAGTTCGTGCCGAAGAAGCAGCGCTCCGTGCCGAAGGCCTCGATCCCGGCGAGTACCCACGGCCGCAGCGAGTCGACCGTCCAGGCATGGTCGACCATCGCCAAGCCCGAGATCTTCAGCACCGCGTTGGGCGCCGTGGCGAGCTCGCGGATGCCGTCGTGCCACATCGCGAAGTACGCGTCGTCGCGCTGGTATGGGAGGCCGCAGTGGTCGACGCAGAAGGTCGTGCCCGGGTTGCGCGCCGCGAGCGCGGCAGCGAGGCCGAACTGCTCGACCGCCGGGTCGTCGCAGCAGACGAGGTCGAGCTCGCCGAGACGCGCGAAGCCCTCCTCCCAGCGCGGGTTGGTGAGGTAGTCGTCGTAGCGGAAGTCGCGGATCCCGCGCAGGATCGAGCACTCCAGATGCGCCTGGAGCACCTCCTCGCGGTTCTCCGCGGTGAGGTCGGCGTAGGCGATCGCGCCGTTGGGCGCTCCGACGCGGTCGTGGAAGCGCTGGAGCCATCGCGTCTCCTCGACGGGGTCCTCGCTGCCGATCGCGGCTTGGACGTGAACGATCCCGTCGATGTTCTGGAAGCGCGTCTCCGCGAGGAAGTCGTCGGCCCAGTAACGCTCGGCGCGGATCGCCCCGTAGTCCCCCAGGACCTCGTCCTCGGGCGCGCCCGGGGCCAGCCACGAGTAGTTCAGCCGCGGCTCGCGCAGATCATGGAAGTGGACGTGCGTCTCAGTAAACGGGGGTCGTCCCACGGGGCTCCTCATACAGTTCCGGTATCGATTCCAGCGTCACCCTAGCTACTCGCCCGCCGGCATGCCGCTCACGATTCCCGACGCCGCGAGCCAGGCGTTCACGGCGGCGAGCGCGTCGCTCGCCGGAGGCAGGTGGGGATGCCAGGCACGCTCCCACTCGAGGCACAGCCAGCCGCTGAACGGCGCGGCGTGCAGCAGCTCGGCGAGCTGCTGCAACGCGACGACGCCGGTGCCCGGCATCGCCGGCGTGAGATCGGCGAGCGACACCAGGTCCTTGATCTGGACCTCGACCAGCCACGGCGCCAACAGGTTCATGCTCGTCTCGAGATCCTCGCCCGCCAGGGAGGAGTGGGCGACGTCCCAGATCACGCCGGCTCCAGTGTCCGGAAGGATGCGGGCGACGTCCACGCCGCGTGGATGCGAGTCGTGCGTCTCGAGCAGGATGCGCACGCCCGCCGCCGCGGCATACTCCGCAACGGACGCGAGCCGTGTCCGCGCCCGTGCGTCCGAGGCCGACACGTCGTCATCGCCGCCTGCGAACACGCGCACGCCCGGGGCGTTGAGATCGTAGGCGAGATCAATATGGGAGCGCAGCGCGTCGTGAACCCCTTGATCGGGTCCCGGCGCGGCGACCTCGACGTACGAGGCGAGGGCCGAGACGACCAGCCCGTGGTCGCGGACCAGCGCGAGCGCGGTGGCGCGCTCACGCGCGTCGAGTTCGAGATGGATCGGCTCGCCCGGATACGTGCGCAGCTCGAGCCCCTGACATCCACCCGCGACCGCGACCTCTACGACCTCCTCGAGCGTCGTGTCGGGAAGTCCGAGCGAGGAGACCGCGAGCGGCAGCGTCAGCGCTCGCGCGCTCACGCCAGCCGTTCCAGGTCCACGGCGTGCACGGGATGGGCGAACGGCTCGCCGGCCACGTAGCGCTCAAGCTCGGCGATCGCCACATCGCCCTGGCGCAGCAGCTCGACGCCCATCGCGCCCGCGACGTGCGGCGTCAGGATGACGTTCGGCAGCGTCCACAGCGGCGAGTCGGCCGGCGGCGGCTCCGGATCGCTTACGTCGAGGATCGCGTCGATCCGGCCGCTGGCGACCTCGTCGGTCAGCGCCGCCTGGTCGACGATCGAACCGCGCGCGGTGTTGATGAACGTCGCACCGTCGGGGATCAGGGCCAGCCGGCGGCGGTCGAGCATGTGGTACGTCGAAGGCAGCTCGGGCGCGTGGAGGCTGACGATGTCGCAGCTGGCCAGCAGCTCGTCGAGCTCGACGAGCTCCGCGCCGAGGGTGCGCGCCGTCGCGGCGTCGAGGTACGGGTCCGCGACGAGCACGGTCACGTCGTGGGGGGCCAGCAGCTCGATCACGCGACGGCCGATGAGCGATGCCCCGATGATCCCGACACGTCGCCCGTAGTTGCCGACGGTCAGCGCCTCTCGCTGCAGGTCGAGGTGGCGCTGCTCGGCGCGGTAGCGCCTCTGCAGCGCGAAGACGTCCTTGCCCGCGAGCAGGATCATCGCGAGCGTGTACTCGGCGACCGGCTTCGCGTTCGCCGCGGCTCCGCTGGAGACGACGATCCCTCGCTCCCAGCAGGCTGGGGTGACGTGGAACTTGACCGTCCCGCAGGCATGCACGATCGCCCGCAGGTGCGGCGCGGAGGCGAGCACCTCGGCGTCGATCGGCGGGCAGCTCCAGCCGGTGATCAGCACCTCGACGTTGCGCAGTCGCGCGCGCGCATCCTCGCTCGTCAGCTCCTGCAGCACCGGCCCGGGCTCGACGGCGGCGACGCCATCCAGCCGCGCGCGTGCCTCGGCGGAGAAGATCTGCTCGTAGAGGCCCTCGACCATCGCGAACGTCGTCACCACACGCTCAGTCATGCTCGTCCTCCGACGTCGCCGGCAAGCTCGGCAGGAGCGACGTGGTCGAGATAGCTGCCGATCGTCTTGTCGAGCACGCGCTCGCCGTCGGCCGCCCACAGGGTGGCGTTGAAGATCTCCACCTCGATGTCGTCAGCGTAGCCGGCCTCGTCGACCGCCTCGCGCAGCGCGTGCAGGTCGATGTGGCCGTCGCCCATCATTCCGCGCGCGAGCAGCGCGTCCGGGGGCAGCGGCGTGATCCAGTCGCAGACCTGGAAGGAGAGGATCCGCTCGCCGGCCCGCGCGATCTGCTGCCAGACGTCGGCATCCCACCACACGTGGAACGCGTCGACCACCACCCCGACTTCCGCGGGCGAGAAGCGCTCGGCGAGGTCGAGCGCTTGGCCGAGCGTCGAGAGGACGGCCCGATCGGCGCAGTACATCGGGTGCAGCGGCTCGAGCGCGAGCGGGACGCCGCAGGCCGCGGCCTCGGGCGCGAGGACGGCGATCCCCTCCGCCAGCCGTCCACGCGCGCCCGCAAGGTCGCGCGATCCGCTGGGCAGACCGCCTGCGACGATCACGAGGCAGCGTGCCCCGAGCTCGGCGGCTTCATCAAGCGCGCGCCGGTTGTCTTCGAGCGCGCGCGTGCGGTCCAGCGGATCTTCGGCGGTGAGGAACCCGCCGCGGCACAGCGAGGAGACGCGCAGGCCGGCGTCGGCGACGAGCTTGGCGGCTGCCGCGACGCCGATCTCCTGTATGGGCTCGCGCCACAGGCCGATCGCCGGCACGCCCTTGCGCGCGCAGCCGTCGACGGCTTCATGGACGCTCCACTGCTGGATCGTCATCTGGTTGAGCGACAGGCGCGCCAGCCGTGGATCGGGCGTCATCCGCTCGTTCCCGCGACGCACAGGAAGGCGCGCATACGCGCGGCGGAGAGCTCGGGGTCCGGCAGGACTCGCGCCGCGTCGGCGAGGCGGAACGCCTCCACCAGGTGCAGCACGCTGCGAGCGTTCTGCATCCCGCCGACCATCGTGAAGCCGGGCTGGTTTCCGGACACCCAGGCGAGGAACGCGAGGCCCGTCTTGTAGTTGAAGGTGGGTGTGCCGAAGATGTGGCGCGAGAGCGGAAGCGTCGGCCCCATCGCGGCGTCGTACGCCGCGAGGTCGCCGCGGTCGAGCGCCTGGATCGCGCAGGAGGCGGCCGGCGCGATCGCCGTGAAGGCCCCCAGCAGGGCGTCGCTCGCGGACACGTCGTCGCCCTTGATCAGCTCCGGGTAGTTGAAGTCGTCTCCGGTGTACAGGCGTACGCCGTCCGGGAGCATCCGGCGCAGCGAGACCTCGCGCTCGGGGTCGAGGATCGAGATCTTCACGCCGTCGACACGGCCGGGATGTGCTTCGATGATCTCCAGCAGCGTCTGCGACGCTGCGTCGGGGTCGTTCGAGCCCCAGTACCCCGCGAGCGCAGGGTCGAACGACGTGCCGAGCCAGTGCAGGATGACCGGCCCATCCACCTCTGAGAGCAGGCGGTCGTAGACGCCGACGTAGTCCTCCGGGCCTTGCGCGAGGCGCGCAAGCTGGCGGCTGGCCATCAGGACGACCTGCGCACCGGCGTCCTGCACGACGTCGATCTGCTCGGCGTAGGCGTCGATCACCTGCGACAGCTCGTGCAGGTCCGCCGGCGCGTGATCGGTCCCGGCTCCGCATGCGATCCGGCCGCCGCAGGCGCGCGCCTCAGCGGCGCTGCGGTGCACGAGCTTCTGCGTCGCGGCCCAGTCGAGCCCCATGCCGCGCTGAGCGGTGTCCATCGCGTCCGCGACGCCCAGCCCGTAGCTCCAGAGCGTGCGGCGCAGCGCAAGCGTCGACTCCCAGTCGATCGCGGCCGGGGCGCCCGGCACGTTGTCCCCGAGCGGGTCGGCGACGACGTGGGCCGCGGCGAAGGCGACCCGGCTCGTGAGCGGGCCCGAGGGCGCCGGCCAGCTCGCCGGCTCGTTCAGCGTGTGCTGATCGAACCCGCCTGCCGCCGTCGGCAGCGGGAGCGTCGTCGTCACAGCGCAAGCTCCGGCACGTCGAGGCGGCGCCCCTGCTCGGAGGACGCGAGCCCGAGGTCGGCGAGTTGCACGCCGCGCGCCGAGGAGAGGAAGTCGTGCTCGTGCGGGCGGCCCGCGACGACGTCGCGCAGGAACTCCCTCCACTGATGCTTGAAGGCGTTGTCCCACGTCGCGTTCTCGGGCACCTCGCTCCAGCCGTCGCGGAAGCGCTCGGGCTGCGGGAGGTCGGGATTCCAGACGGGCATCGGCGTGGACGCGCGATGCTGGACGCGGCAGTTGCGCAGGCCGGCCACCGCGCTGCCGTGGGTGCCGTCGATCTGGAACTCGACGAGCTCGTCGCGGTTGACGCGCACGCACCAGGACGAGTTGATCTGGGCAATCACGCCGCCGGCCAGCTCGAAGATCCCGTAGGCGGCGTCGTCGGCGGTCGCGACGTACGGCCGGCCCTGTTCGTCCCAGCGCTCGGGGACGTGCGTCACGGCCTTGGCGGTGACCGTCTCGACGCGTCCGAGCAGGTGCTCCAGCACGTAGCTCCAATGGCAGAACATGTCGATGACGATGCCGCCGCCGTCCTCGGTGCGGTAGTTCCACGAGGGTCGTTGCGCGGGCTGCCAGTCACCTTCGAAGACCCAGTAGCCGAACTCGCCGCGCAGCGACAGCACCTGGCCGAAGAAGCCGGCGTCGAGCAGGCGCTTGAGCTTCAGCAGCCCGGGCAGGTAGAGCTTGTCGTGGACGACGCCGTTCGTGACGCCTGCCGCGTTCGCGAGCCGTGCGAGCGCAAGCGCCTCCTCGCACGATCCGGCGAGCGGCTTCTCGCAGTAGACGTGCTTGCCGGCGGCGATCGCCAGCTCGACCGCCGCCGGTCGCGCCTGTGTGGCAAGTGCGTCGAAGTAGACGTCGATCGTCGGGTCGGCGAGGCCTTCCTCGAGGTCCGTCGTCCAGCGCTCGATGTCGTGGCGCTCGGCGATCTGCCGCAGCTTCTCCGCACTGCGTCCGACCAGGACCGGCTCGATCGCCAGGCGGCGGCCGTCGGCGAGCTCCAGCCCCCCGTCGTCGCGCAGCTCGAGGATCGATCGCACGAGGTGTTGCCGGTAGCCCATGCGACCGGTCACACCATTGAGCAGCACACCGATGCGTTGTGGGTTCATCTGGTCCGTTCCAGGAGGAGGAAAGCGCTTTCCTTTACCATAGCAAACGGCTCCGAAGTGCGCCAAGTATCAACCGAGACTTAGGGGTCGCGGCGTGTGCTGTCGCGCAGCAGGACGTTCCATTCGACATCGACGGACGTGGGCGCGTCCGTGTCGCCGTCGAGCGCGAGTGTCAACGCAAGCTCGCCCATCTCCCGCAGCGGCAGGCCGACGGTCGTCAAGGAGGGGACGAGGTCGCGCAGCGTCGGGATGTCGCCGAAGCCCGCGACTGAGACGTCCTCGGGGACGCGCAGCCCGCGCTCCCGCAGCGCGGCCATCGCGCCAAGCGCCATGAGGTCGTTGACCGCGAAGATGCAGGTGCCCTTGAGGCGTTGCTTGGAGAGCTGCGCGATGGCGGCGTAGCCGCCGTCACGGTCGAACGTCCCAGGGATCGCCGCCGTGGGGGGAAGATCGATCCCGCGTTGTGCAAGGCCGGCGCGGAAGCCGGCCTCGCGGTCGCGTGCCGCCAGCAGCTCGGGCGGGCCGGAGAGGATCGTGAAGCTTCGATGCCCAGCATCCGCCAGTGCGATCGCGAGCGCTTGCGCGCCCGTGCGGTTGGGCGGCACGACCGTGTGCGTCCCAAGTTGCGGCTCGCTCACGCAGGCGATCCGGCCGCCGCGCTCGCGGAACTCCGCGATCGCATCCTTCATGCGCCGCTCCACCGTTCGACGCGTCGTGCGCGTGCCGACGAGCACGATCGCGTGCACGCGCTGCGCGCGCAGTGCGGAGAAGGCCGAGAGCTCGCGGTCGGGGTCATGGAAGGTGCTGCCCACCATCACGAACAACTCGCGTCCGTCCGCCTTGTGAATGACCGCATCAGCGATCGCCGAGAAGTACGGGTCGACCAGGTCGTGCACGAGCAGGCCGACGAGACTGCTCGTGGCGCTTGCAAGCGCCCGCGCATGCATGTTCGGCGTGTAGCCGAGCTCCACGACCGCGTGCTGGACGCGCACGCGCAGCTCCTCGCCGACGCTGCGGTCCGTGTTGTTCACCACACGCGAAGCGGTCGCCAACGACACGCCGGCACGCGCGGCGACCTCCCCCAACGTCACGATGCCCGAAGCCCCGTTCTTGCGCACCTCTGTCCTCCCATGGCGACCGACACGTACGCTGCGCCGGCATTTCGAGCAGCTGCGCCGGTCCGGCCGGCGCAGCCAAGTCTCGCCATCCTAGATGGATGTCACGCTGTTGTGGTGGAGAAGCGGGTGGGCGGAAGTCCTTTCCGTCAGGTACGCCGGCCCGGCGCTGGGCATCCTCGATAGCATCGGCTAGAAAGCGCTTGCCCAGATGGCAAGGCGAGGGCGACGCGAGAGGCTCATATGCACCGACCGCAAGGGCAGAGCGACCGATCGGGCCATGACCGCGAATTGAGCCTGCTCGACGAGACGACCGTCGTCCCTCACCTCGTCGCCCGCGGCGTGCTGAGCGAGCAGGCCGCGGTTCGAGTCCAGGCACTGGGCGGCGGGGTGTCGAACGTCGTGCTCGCCGTCGACGGCGACGGGCGGCACCTTGTCGTCAAGCAGGCGCTCCCACGCTTGCGCGTCGCGCGCGAGTGGCTCGCCGATCCGGCCCGCACCGCGACCGAGGGGCACGCGCTGCGCCGCGCAAGGGAGGTCGCGCCCGATGCGGTGCCCGCGGTCGTGGACAGCGACGAGGCCCGCTGCATCCTGGCGATCGAGTGCGCGCCGGCGACGTGGAGCGACTGGAAGTCGCGGTTGCTCGGCGGCGAGGTCGACGCCGCCATCGGGGAGCGGCTCGGCCGCGTGCTCGGGGCGCTGCATCGCGAGACGCTCTCGGATCCACCGAGCAGCCCGGCCTACGGGAGCTGGGAGGCGTTTGAGCAGCTGCGGCTCACGCCGTTCCACGAGACGGTCGCCCAGCGGCATCCGGCTGTCGCGCCGATCGTGCGCGCGCTCGCGGCGCGGATGCACGACCGCCGCCGCTGCCTCGTGCACGGCGACTGCTCGCCGAAGAACGTGCTCGTCGGGCCGGACGGCCTTTGGCTCATCGACTTCGAGATCGCCCATCGCGGCGACCCCACGTTCGACGTGGCGTTCATGACCTCACACCTGCTGCTGAAGGCGCTCCATCTGTCGGCGCCGCTGGCCGCGCCATTGGCCGACACGCTCGCGGCCTTCCGTGCCGGGCATCTGGCCACAGCCGGAGGCACCGATCTGCTCGACGAGGAGCCGTGGCTCATGCGGCACGTGGCGGCCCTGCTCCTCGCGCGCGTGGATGGGACATCGCCCGCCGAGTACCTCGATGCGCGCAGCATCGCCGTCGTGCGCACGCTCGCCTTGCGGTGGCTCAAGCAACCGCCGGATGCCGCGGCGCTGTGGGCCGAGCTGCGGAACGTGTGAGTGCCACACAGCGGCTCGGCAGAATCGCTACGCTGAGCCCTCGCTGCCCTCCTAGCTCAGTTGGTAGAGCACTTCCATGGTAAGGAAGGGGTCATCGGTTCGAGTCCGATGGAGGGCTCTACAAAGGAGGCGGCGGGGCGCTCGACACGCCAAGCCGGCTCGCGAAGAACGCCAGGATCTCGTCGCGCGCCGCGATCGTCGGCTGCCCGGCCTCGTCGATCAAGTGGGCCGTCACGACGCTGTGCGGGCTCGCGACGACATGCTCGAAGAACGGCGCGAGGTCGCTGCTGGCCGCACTGTCGGGCAGCACCCGCGGGACGAAGTGGTCGCCGAGTGCCTCGGCGTAGGCCGCGAACCGCTCGGCCTTGCAGAAGCGGTCACCCTCGAAGCGGTAGGCCATGACGGTCAGGCCCTCGCGCTCGAGGCGCTCTCGGACGGCGGCCAGCTCGTCGGGGGCGATTTCCAGCCCGCCGGGGTCGTCGAGCGGGAGCGTCGGCTCCGCCAGGACCGGCGCGAGCATCGCGGGCTCGAGCATCATCGTCAGCGCAAAGTTGCCTGTGAAGCACATCCCGATCGCGCCGACGCCCGGACCTCCGCACTCCTCGTGCGCGAGCCGCGCCAGCGACCGCAGCCACACGGTCACCGGGCTCGACTTGCCGGCGCCGAGGGCGCGAAACTCGGCACTGACGCACGCGCGCTGGAAGACGGCCAGGCCCTCCTCGGCCTGAGGGACCGCGCCGTCTCGGCCGAACAGCGAAGGCATGTACACCGTGAAGCCTGCCTCGCGGACCCAGCGGGCGAAGCGGGCCACATGCGGGCTGATGCCCGGCATCTCGGTCATGACGATCACCGCCGGTCCGATGCCGGCGACCCGCACCGTCTTCGTGACGTCGTCGACTTCGATCGCGCGGAGGTCAAAGTCCTCAAGCGGATCGTCCTCGTGCATGCTCTGCGTCGGCATCGAGCGGCGATTGTCGCGCGTCGTGCACGGGCGGAGCGCCGCATCGGCCCCGTTCATCGCTCTGACCCGACCACCGCTCCAATCTGCTCCAGCGCCGCCACGTGACCGCCCCGCCGCAGCTGCAGCCGCAGCCGCTTGGCGAGGCGCCACACGCGGAAGATCCCCAGGATCGGCAAGATCAGCGGCCGCAGCTCAGGAATCACCCGTGCGGCGATGGGACGGGCGAAGTTGGTGCCTGCCTCCACTCCCGACAGGTAATAGGCGGCGGCTCCGGCCACCGTCATGACGTGGTGTCCGGCGTGGGGGAGAGATGCCGCGGCGGACGTGCTGTGACGGGCCACGGTGCGGATGCGTTCCGCCGCCTCGTGTGAACTGGCGTAGTAGGTGACATAGCCGTGGCCTCCGTCCAGCAGGTCGTGCTCGCGGTCGACCACGCTGTCGAGCAGCGTGGTCAAGGCGCTGATCGGGAGGTAGGCGGCGTCGATGCGCGCCGCCTCGCAGCGGGTGGTGCACGGATCGGCTGCCGCGGCTATCAAGGCGTGCACGGACAGCACCGACGCCGCCGCGCCGGCGGCGATCTCCCACCACGTCAGCTCGGTCCCCTCCCCCTCGGCCGCCGCCCAGGCCGCGAGCTGCGTCACGCCCTCGCGCGGCAGCGCGTGCGTCCGCGTCTGGGCCTCGCCGCAGCGGGCGGCGGTACGCCGCGCGACGGGCACGACCGTCGCTGCGGATGGGAGCGAGCTGAAGGCCGTGCCGCAGACCGCGACCAGCGCCTCGAGGTATCCGCCATCGTCCTCCTGAGGGTGATGGAGGTAATAGCCGCCCTGCGCCGCGGCAGTGTCGCCGAGCGCGTTCGTGAACGCCGCGTAGAGATGGCGCCCGTTGCGCAGCGGATCGGCCACCGGCTGCTCGCCGACTGCGTCGAGGTAGTCGTACATGACCTGGAAGGCGACGGTCGCGGCGATCACATGCTTGCGGTGCCGTCGCGGCGCGAGCGTCGCAAGGGTGGCGGCAACCTCGGCGTTGAAGTGCTCCTGCTCGAGCTTGGCGACCGCATGGCCGCGCAGCACCGGGTCGGCGATCTCGCGGGCACGGCGCTCCCAGCCGCGCAGCTCCCGGCGGACCTGCCCGGCCACAGTCGACCAATAGCGCAGGTTTGCGAGGCCGAGGGCAAACACGGCCTGTCGTAGAGAAACGGAGACGTTCACCGGGGGCATGCCGGCTAGTGTGCGTCGCTCCGTTTGTCGTCAAGACGAGCAGGCACCGTTGCTACTCCGCGACGTTCACTCCTGCAGCCCGAGATGCGGCGGGACCTTCGTCGCAAACCATCCCGGGATCGCCACCGCGACGAGCGCCGCGGCCACGACCAGTGCGAACGTCTCGACCGTCTGCCAACCCGCCGGCGTGGCCGCGACGGGGAAGCCGGTCACGAGCCGCAGATAGCGGTCGATCCCGAGCTGACCGTAGACCCCGGCCACCGCGCCGGTGAAGCAGCCGGCGCCGAGCACGATCGCCGACTCCAGCAGCAGCACGCGCCACAACTGGCGCGGCGTGAAGCTCTGGATTCGTAATGCGGCGAGCGACGTTCGCCGCTGCCAGATTGCGGCTCCCATCGCCGCCGCCATCGCCAGCACCGCGGCGACGAGCAGCAGCAGCGAGATCTGGCCGAGCCGATTGAGGCCCTGGCGCGCTGAGGCGTTGATGCCCTTGACGCGCTCCTTCGCGGTCTGGACGAGCAGCCCCCGATCGGGTCCGAGCGCGTGCTCGATCGAGGCGCGCACCATCGCGATGCTCTCGCCGTGCTGGACGTCGACCTCCAGCGCGGTCGGCTCGCTCGTCGCCCATGCGCGTTCGTAGTCGGCCCCGTTGAGGATCACGGCCCCGGGCGGCCAGCCCAGGTTCGTCGTCGTCGCGGCGATACGAAAGGTGCGCGGGCCGGTTGGCGTCGGCAGCGTGAGCGGATCGCCGACGCCGACGTGCCGTTCGTCGGCGATCTGCTCGGAGACCGAGATCCAGCCCCCACTGCGCAGCCGTGCGGTCGCGTCGTCGAGCTCGCCGTGCACGAGCTGGCTCGGCGGCAGCATCGCTTCGTCGTCGGCGGGCCGTGCGATCAGCCACACGCGGCGGCCGGCCATGTCGAGGAAGCCGCCGCGGTAGGTGCGCACGTCTGCCACGCCCGGAATGTCCGCCACGTTCGCTGCCACGTCGTCTGCACGGAAGTCGTTCGTCGCCTGGTTGTCCTCGGCGTTGACGATCCACAGGTCGGCGGTGTGGACGTAGTCCGAGCTGTAGCGGGAGATGCCGCGCAGCAGGTCTTCACGTGCGCCGCCGATCGCGACGCTGCCGAAGACCGCGACCGCACCGGTCGCCGCCAGCGCGAGCGATCGCAGCGTCGTCGCGCGCAGCGCCAGCAGCGCGACCGTCAGCATGTTCAGCTGCGGCACGCGCGCCGCGAGCGCCTCGCCGAGGCTGACAACTCCCGCGAACGTCGTCGGGATCAGGCACACGGTCGCCAACGCGAGCACCGCGCAGGCCGGCAGCGTCGCCGACGGGACGAGCACGATCACGACGGTCGCCACCACCACGAGCGCGACGGAGGCGATCAGCAGCTGGTGCCGCGTGGTCGGACCGAGCGCGTTGCCCGGCAGCCCGCCGGCATGGAAGACGGCGTCGACGGCGCGCCCGCGTCGCAGGTCGAACAGCGGAGGTGCGGCCGCCAGGCAGCACGCGACGATCCCCCCCGCCAGCGACAGCACGATCGGCGTGACGCCGACGACCGTGCCCGTTCCGAGTGTAAATGCCGGCGCCAGATAGTCGGAGGACTGGTGGAAGACCCCGCGTGAGAGCGCGCTGCCGGCGAGCAGGCCGGCGACCGAGGCGATGATCCCCAACACGAGCGCCTGGAACAGCAGCAGCGCGACGAGCTGGCGCGGACGGAAGCCCTGGATCCGCAGCTCGGCGATCGTGCGCCGTCGCTCGGGCGCGGTCAGCAGCATTGCGTTGAACGCGAGCAAAAAGCCGAGCAGCGCGCTCATCGCCGCGAAGAAGCCGGTTGCCTGGTCGCTTGGGCCGAGCGCCTGGCGCAGCAGGTGCGTCTCCTCGTTCGCCGGATTGAGCGTCAGGTGATGCTCGTCCGCGATCCGTGCGAGCGCCCTGCGGGTCGATTCGAGATGTCCCTTGCGCGCTTGCACCAGGATGCGCGTGATGCGTCCGTCCAGGTCGGCGAGCTTCTGCAGACGCCTGAGCGGAAGGATCCCGATGCGCGCGTTGGCGATCGGCCCGATCGTCTCGCGTCCGAGCACGGCGGCGACGCGCGTGTGGAATACCCGACCGCGGATGTACACCGCGACGACCGGCAGCGGTCCAACCATCGCCTGCGACGCAGGGTCGGCGATGCCGAGGGCGCGCGCCGTCGCTGTCGGCAGCAGAATGCCGCGGACCAGTCGGAGCCCTCCGGCGACGAAGTTGCCCGCCAGCCGGCCGGAGAGCGCCGCGAGGCTGGGGTCGACGCTCGCGAGGTCGACCGCGATCTTGTGTCCGCCGGGGGTGAGGAGGATCGCACGCTGGTCCAGCAACGGCGCGGCACGCTGCACGCCCGGCAGCGACCGCACCTCGGACAGCAGCCGCTGGTCGAAGCCGCGCGCGTCACGCGCGGAGAGCTGCAGGTCGGCGCTGCCGGTGACGCCGCGCACGATCTCGGTCGCCGCACCCGCGATGCTGCCGTTCGCGACCATGACTGCGAAGGCAAGCGCCACGCCGATCGCGATCCCCAGACCGGCGAGCAGCTCCTGGATCGGATGGGTGCGGAGCCGCCTTCCGTAGAAGTACAGAAGCGCCTCAAGCCGCACGACTGCTACCCGGGTGTCGCCACCGGGGTGTCGTGCAACTCGACTTCGCCGGCCTCGGGGTCGCCGGTGAGCTGACCGTCGCGCAGGGTCTGCACGCGGTCGGCTACGCGGGCCGCCTCGGGGTCGTGCGTTACGAGCAGCACACGCGCCCGTCGTTCGCGACCGATCTCCGCGAGCAGCGCGAGCACGTCCTCGCCGCGGCGGCTGTCAAGGCTTCCGGTCGGCTCATCGGCGAGGATCAGGCCGGGCTCGTTCACAAGCGCGCGGGCGATCGCCACGCGCTGCCGCTCCCCGCCGGAGAGCTGCTCGGGCGTGTGGTCGAGCCGGCGGCCGAGGCCGACGCGCTCCAGCCACGGCACGGCCATGCGACGCGCCTTGCCGAGTGGGACGCGGTCCGCGAGCAGTTTGACGGCCGCGTTGTCCACGACCGGGACGCCGGGCAGCAGGTCGAAGGACTGCGATATGAAGCCGACGTCGCGACGCTGGTAGTCAGCGGCCGCCTCCTCGGAGAGGCGTGTGACGTCGCGGTCGCCGAAGTGGATGCTGCCGGCGTCCGGTTGCAGCAGCCCGGCGGCCAGCAGCAGGAGCGTGCTCTTGCCTGACCCGCTGGGCCCGTAGAGCGCGACGATCTCGCCAGGTGCGACGGTCAGCGTGACGTCGTCGACCGCTCGTACGACCTCCCCGGCCGCGGGGTAGTGCTTGACGACGTTGCGGAGCTCCAGCCCCTGAGCACTGACGTCGATCACGCTTGCTCGCTCCCCAGCCAGTTCCGCAAGACGCTCCCCTATGAACCCGGAAACACCAACGTTCACGTGACGCTACTTCATTGCCGCGGAGGGTTCCAAATGACCAAAGCGGGGGGTCACAAATGACCAAAAACATCGGTATTGGAGCGAAGAGAACGGCGCAATGGATACAGAGACAGCGCCGTTTAGGCGCATGACAAGCGGCGGTCGGGAGTGAGGCGCGCGACGCGCTACCAGGCGTCGATCATCGTGCGCCGCCGGCCCCCCGGCGGGAGCGCCGGCGACGGGGCGGCCCGCAGCGCCGCCACCACGCGGGCACGCGTCTGTGCCGGGTCGATCACGTCATCGAGCTCGAAGTAGGTCGCCACATTCAGCGCCGTGCTCTGCTCCCGCACGGCGGCGACGAGGTCGCGCACGCGCTGCTCGCGCTCGGCCGGATCGGCGATCGCCTCCAGCTCTCCGCGCAGCGCAAGCCGGACGGCGCCCTCGACGCCCATCGCGCCCAGCTCCCCGCTCGGCCACGCGACCGTGAGTGCCGGCGCATGCAGGCCGCCAGCCGCCATCGCCTGCGCACCGAGCCCGAACGCGCGCCGCACGATCACGCACAGGAACGGGATCGACGCCGTCGCCGCTGCCGTGAACAGCCGAGAGGTATGGCGCACCGCGGCCGTGCGCTCGGAGTCCGGCCCGACCATGAAGCCCGGCGTGTCGACGAGCGAGAGCACCGGCAGCCCGAACGCGTCGCACAGCTGCACGAAGCGCGCCGCCTTGTCCGAGCCGTCGCTGTCGATCGCGCCGCTGAGGTGGCGCGGGTCGTTCGCGATCACGCCGAGCGGGCGGCCCTCGATGCGGACGAGCGCCGTCAGCATCGTCTGGCCGAACGCCTGCCGCAGCTCCAGCACCGAGCCCTCGTCGGCGAGCAGCTCCACCAGCCGCCGCACGTCGTGGACGCGTTTGGGGTCCTCCGGCACGACGTCGCGCAGCAGCCGCTGGTCCGCGCACGACCAGTCGGAGAGCGGGTGGGCGGGATCCTGAAAGTAGGAGAGGAAGCGCCGCGCGGTCGCGACCGCCTCCGCCTCGTCGGCCGCAACGACGTCGATCACGCCGTTGGGGGCCTGCATCTCGACCGGCCCGACCTCCTCGGGTGCGAACATGCCGAGGCCGCCGCCCTCGATCATCGCCGGCCCGCCCATCCCGATCGTCGCCTCCGGCGTTGCGATCATGACGTCGCAGCAGCCGAGCAGCGCGGCGTTTCCGGCGAAGCAGCGCCCCGAGGCGATTCCGACGCGCGGCACCAGTCCAGACAGGCGCGCGAACGTGTGGAAGCTCGGCACGACGAGGTGGAAGAGCTCCGAGCTGTCGGTGTCTCCGGGCCGTCCGCCGCCGCCCTCGGCGAACAGCACGACCGGCAGCCGGTGCCGCTCCGCCAGCTCCAGCAGCCGGTCGGTCTTGCGGTGGTTGCGGATCCCCTGCGTGCCGGCGAGCACCATGTAGTCGTAGGCGAGCACCGCGCACTGCCCCACCTCCTCGCCGAACAGCGCGCCGTTCACCGCGCCGATGCCGGTCACGATCCCGTCGCCGGGCGTCTTCTCGATCAGCTCCTCCAGCGACCGCCGCGCCCGCTGCGCCGCCAGCGTCAGCGCGCCGTACTCCGCGAACGAACCGGGGTCGCAGAGGTCCGCGATGTTCTCGCGCGCCGTCCGCAGGCCGCTCGCGTGGCGTCGCTCCACCGCCGCCGGCCGCGCCCCGTCGTCGGTCGCCTGCCGTTGACGCTCGAGCACCTCCGCGAGGTCGGGGCGGACGCGGTCGGGGTCAGCTGGCGTCGCCACGCCGCTCGGCGCGTCCCTGACGGGCACGGCGTCGCCGCTCGCGTCGAGGGTGGCGAGCGCTTGTCCCTCCTCGACGCGGTCGCCGACACCGACCGCGACGCGTCGCACTACTCCGGCAGCCGGCACCGCCACCTCGTGGTGCATCTTCATCGACTCCACCACGGCGACCGCGCACCCAGCGGCGACGGAGTCGCCGGGCGCCGCCAGCTCGACCACGACTCCCGTCAGGGGCGAGGCGATCTCGATGAGCGACGTTCTCGCCCCGCTGAGCGAGGGAAAGTCGTCACTCATGCGCTTAGGCGCGCGCCGCGGCGAGCTGGGCGAGTCGTGCGCGATGGCGCCGGGCGCCGCCGAGCAATGCGCTGTCGAGCTGGGCGCGCTTGTAGAGCCAGTGGACGTCGGCCTCCCACGTGAAGCCGATCCCGCCGTGCGCCTGGATCGCACTGGCGGCGACGTCGCGGCCAGCTTCAGCGGCGGCAGCGGCGGCGAGCGCGGCCGCCTCGGGAAGACGCTCTGGATCCGCGCCAGCGGCCCACGCTGCGTAGAGCGCCGTCGAACGGGCGCTCTCGGTGTCGAGCAGCATCTGCGCACAGCGGTGCGCGACGGCTTGGAAGGCACCGACCGGCACGCCGAACTGCTTGCGCTCCTTCACATACGCGAGCGTCATGTCGAGCGCCCGCTGGCACACGCCGACGACCTCGGCAGCGATTGCGGCGCGGACGTGGTCGGCGACGTCGGGCGCGCTCGCGCTCCCGCCGAGCAGCTCGCCCGTGCCGCTCGCGACCGTCGCGTAGCGCCGCGTCGGGTCGATCGTCTCCAGCGGCGCAACCTCCGCGGTCGCCCCGTCGAGCAGCTTCACACCGTCGCCGTCCAGCAGCACGATCACCGCTGCGCCGACCGCATCGGCGGCCAGCTCGCGCGTGCCGATCCCGGCCGTCAGTTCCCCGGAGGCGAGCCCGGGCAGCCACCGCGCCCGCTGCGCGTCGCTGCCGGCGGCCTGAATCGCGGCCGCCGCGGTGGCCGTCGACAGGAACGGCGTCGCCGCGCAGGCGTAGCCCAGCTCCTCCAGCAGCACCGCCAGCTCGACTGCGCCGAGGCCCTGGCCGCCGTGCTCCTCCGCGATCGCGATGCCCGGCCAGCCGAGGTCGCACAGCTCGCGCCACAGCGCGAGGTCGTAGGCGCCCGCCTCGGCCGCCGCCCGTACGCGCTCGAACGGCGAGCGCGCCGCGAGCAGCTCGTGCGCGACGCGCTTGACGTCCTTCTGGTCCTGGGTCAGGTCGAAGTGCACAGCAGTCTCAGCGCATCCGCGGAAGGCCGAGCACGCGCTCGGCGACGATGTTCTTCAGCACCTCGGTCGTGCCGCCCTCGATCGAGTTGCCGCGGGCGCGCAGCAGCTCATACGCCCAGCGGTTGCCGGTCGTCAGCGCGCTCGGACCCAGCAGGTCGGCGGCGAATTGGGTGAGCTGCTTGTTCGTCTCCGACCACATCCACTTCGTCAGCGAGCCCTCCGGACCGGGCTGGCCGTACTGCTCGATCGCGGTCAGGCCGCGGTAGGCGGTGAGCCGCAGCACCTCCGCGCGCAGATGCAGGTCGCCGAGACGGTCTGCGACGACCGGGTCCTCCAGCAGCCCGCGCGCGTCCGCCTCCGCGATGAGCTGGTCGAGCAGTTGCCGCAGCCGCACCTGCAGGAAGAAGGCGAGCCCGGAGCGCTCGTTCATCAGCGTCGTCAGCGCGACCTTCCAGCCGTTGCCGACGCCGCCGAGCACGTTCACGTCCGACACGCGCGCACCGTCGATGAAAAGCTCGTTGAACTCCGCCTCGCCGGTGATCTGGCGCAGCGGAACGACCTCGATCCCCGGCTGCTCCATGTCCATCAGGAAGTACGTGAGGCCCTGGTGCTTCTTCGGCGCCTGCGGGTCCGTGCGCGCCACGAGCATGCACCACTTCGAGTACTGCGCCCCGCTCGTCCAGACCTTCTGCCCCGT
The DNA here is from genome assembly GCA_963774115.1 of uncultured Actinomycetes bacterium. GTDB lineage: Bacteria > Actinomycetota > Thermoleophilia > Solirubrobacterales > Solirubrobacteraceae > Conexibacter. Next base: position 942,138 of record CAVZDN010000003.1, read on the forward strand.
GATGACCCACTCGTCGCCGTCCTTCACCGCGCGCGTCTTCAGCGCGGCGAGGTCGGAGCCGGCGTCCGGCTCGCTGAAGCCCTGGCACCAGATCTCCTCGCCGGTGAGGATCGGGGCGAGGTGGCGGTCCTGCTGCTCCTGCGAACCCCACGTCATGATCGTCGGACCCGCCAGCAGCAGCCCAAGCACGTTCGCCGGCAGCGGCGCGCCCGAGCGGCCCAGCTCCTCGTAGAAGATCGCCGACTGCGTCAGCGTCGCTCCGCGCCCGCCGTGCTCGGGCGGCCAGTGCACCGCTGCCCAGCCGCCCTCCGCGAGCCGTCGCTGGTAGTCGCGCCGCCACGCGTAGTGCGCGTCCTCGTCGCCCGCCGGCTCCTCGCCGGGCGGGTTCGCCGCGAACCATGCGCGCAGCTCGTCGCGGAAGGCGGTCTCCTGCTCGTTGAACGTGAGGTCCACGGCGTCAGCCCTCCTGGACGTCGAGGACGACCTTGCCGAGCGCTCGCCGCTCGTCGATGCACTTGAGCGCCTCGGCCGCCTGCTCGAACGGGAACCGCGCCCCGACGATCGGCCGCACGTAGCCGCCCGCGATCAGCGCGTCGATCGCCGCGCCGACCTCGCGGTTGAAGGCTGGCTTCGGCATCGCATACGCGCCCCAGCCGGCACCGATCACCTCGGTGTTCCCCAGCAGCAGCCGGTTGACCTTCACCTCTGGGATCGACCCGCCGGTGAAGCCCACGACGACGATCCGGCCGCCCTCGCGCAGCGAGCGCAGGCTGTCCGTGAAGCGATCCCCGCCGACCGGGTCGAGCACGAGGTCGGCGCCGCCGAGCGCCTTCGCCTCGTCCTTCCACGCGCCGTCGGCCCGCACGACCTCGTCTGCGCCGGCCTCGCGCGCCACGCGCTCCTTCTCGTCGGAGGACACGACCGCGATCGTGCGCGCCCCAAGTCCCTTCGCCACCTGCAGCGCCGCCGTCCCGACACCGCCCGCCGCTCCATGCACGAGGACGGTCTCACCCGAGCCCGCGCGCAGCCGCCCGCGCGTCACGAGCGCGAAGTACGCCGTGTGGTAGTTCAGCACCAGGCTCGCGCCCTGCGCGAAGTCCAGCTCGTCCGCCAGCTTGAACGTGAAGAACGCCGGCGCCACAGCGGTCTCCGCGAACGCCCCCAGCGCACAGAACGCCGCCACCCGATCTCCGGCCGCCAGGCCCGAGCCTTGCGGCGCGCTCCGCACCACGCCCCCGACCTCGCTCCCCGGCACGAAGGGCAGCGGCGGCTTGAACTGATACTCCCCGCGCGTTTGCAGCACCTCCGGGAACGACACTCCGGCCACCCGCACGTCCACCACGACAGCCGCCTCGCCCGGCGGACACAGCGGATGCACCGCCTCCGGGTCCGCCAGCTCCACGAAGCGCAAAGCAGCGTCAGGCCCGCTCAGCTCGGCGATCTGGATCGCACGCATGACGCGCACGCTATTCGGTCACCACTCCCGGCCGCGGCACTTGCCGGTTCAGGTCGCCCGCGCTCCCCGCACCACCGTCAGCAGTGCATCCGCCGTCCCCGCGGCGTCCAGCTCGCCGGTCCCCAGGCGCCGCACGCCGAGCCCGCACAGCAGCGCCACGACCGTACGCGCATGTCGCTCCGGCTCCGGCACGTCCAGCACCTCCAACGCTGCTGCCGCGAAGTCCTCGTAGGCGCCGAAGCAGCGTCGCGATGCGTCGTGCAGCGCGGGGTCCCGCGAGGCGTGCAGGTGCAGCTCCAGCTCGGCGACCTCCTCCGGCCGGGCGACATCGCGAGCGATGACCGCCTGGACCGCCGCGGCGGCCTGCTCGGCGCTCGGATCGGCGACTGCGCGCAGCTCGGCGGCGAGCGCGGTCAGCCGCGCGACCTCGTCCTCGGCGTACAAGAGCAGCGTGTCGTGCAGCAGGTCGCTCTGGCTGGGGAAGTGGTAGGTCAGCGAGCCGAGCGCGACGCCGGCCTCGGCGGCGACGCGGCGGTTGCTGACGGTCGCGATGCCGCCCGCGGCGATCACCCGCAGCGTTGCGTGGAGGATCCGCGCGCGCGTGTCGTGCTTGTCGGTGGGGGCAGCGGAGACGGCTATGTGGCGAAGCATACTCGCCGATCCCCTATCGTTCGTTCGAACGAACGAGAGAACCGTGCGCGCGTCGCACGCCCAATACGAAGGGACGACCATGGCCAGACTGCGCAGAAGACATCCGACGAGATCGCCTTTGCCGGCCTCGGCGTTCAGGCCGCCCTCGTTGCCACCGGCGACGTCTCCTCCCGAGAGCTCGTCGATGCGTCGCTCGACCGCATCGAGGCGGCTCAGCCGCACCTCAACGCCTTCCGTTGCGTGCGCGCCGACGCCGCGCGTGCCGAGGCCGACGAGGCCGACAAGCGGCGTGCCGCCGGCGACACGCTGCCGCTGCTCGGCGTGCCGGTCGCGATCAAGGATGACATGGACCTCGCGGGCGAGACGACCGCCTTCGGCTGTCAGGGCGACCTTCCACCCGCGCGCCGGCGATGGCGAGGTCGCACGCAAGCTGCGCGCTGCCGGGGCCGTCATCGTCGGCAAGACGAACACCCCCGAGATCGGCCAGTGGCCGTTCACCGAGGGCCCGGCCTTCGGCGCGACGCGCAACCCGTGGTCGACCGACCACACGCCTGGCGGCTCCTCGGGCGGCTCGGCAAGCGCCGTCGCCGCGGGGCTCGTCGCCGCCGCGGCCGGTTCCGACGGCGCGGGCTCGGTCCGCATCCCCGCCGCCTGGACGAACCTCGTCGGGGTCAAGCCGCAGCGCGGCCGGGTCTCGACCTGGCCTGACCCCGAGCGCCTTCAACGGTCTTACCTGCATCGGCCCGCTCGCCCGCACGCGTCGAAGACGCCGCGCTGCTGCTGGACGTGCTCAGCGGCAACCGCCCCGAGGATCTCCACTGCCCGCCGGCGCCGCCCGAGCCGTTCGTCGAGCTCGCGCGCCGCGAGACCGGCCCGCTGCGGATCGCCCTCTCGACCCGCATCCCCTGGAGCATCGCCCCTGCTCAGCTCGACCCCGAGATCCGCGCCCAGGTCGAGCGGCTGGCCGGCGTGCTCGCGAGCCTCGGACACGAGGTCGAGCTCGCCGACCCGAGCTACGGCCTCGTCGGCGCCAGCTTCATGCCTCGCTCCACGCCGGGCGTGCGTGCCTGGGCCGAGCGCAACGTCGCCGACCACACGCAGCTCGACTCGCGCACGCTCGGAACTATCAGACTCGGCCGCCTGCTGGGCCCGCTGCTGCGCTTCGCCCACGCGGTCGAGCGGCCCGTGCGCGCGCACGTCGGACGGATCTTCCAGCGCTACGACGTCGTCCTGATGCCGACGACCGCCCAGCCTCCGCGCCCGATCGGCTCGATCGACGGCCGCGGCGACTGGGAGACCGACAAGGTGATGGTCGGCGCCTGTCCTTACACCTGGCCCTGGAACGTGATCGGCTGGCCGGGCGTCAACGTGCCCGCCGGCTTCACCGCCGACGGCCTCCCGATCGGCGCCCAACTGCTCGGCCCCGCCAACAGTGAGCCGCTGCTGCTCGCGCTCGCCGCGCAGCTCGAGGCCGTCGAGCGCTGGACGGAGCAGCGGCCGCCCGAGCTCGCTGAGCGCACCGCCGCGCTCGCCGCCTGATCAGCCCTTCGCGAGCTGCTCGCGCGTGCTGCCCGACGACACGCCGTCGGCGTCGGCCACGCTGACGGTCACGTCGTAGCTCCAGTCGTCGCGCAGCGCGCCCGGGATCTCCGCCGTGCCGCTGGGGGACGAGATCGGCACGCGCAGCGACGTCGGCGGCAGCTTGTCCTCTGGCGAGTTGAGCGTCACCAGCAGCTGCGCGGGCTCCGCACCCGCCTTCGGCCACCGCGGGGAGGCGTATTCCACGCGCAGCATGTCACCGGCACGCGTGACGCCATGCAGCTTCGGGGCCGCGGGCGCGACTGGCTTGGCCGGCCGCTCCGTCGCGAGGTACTGCTTGTAGTTCTCCGCCGTCTTCAGCAGCCCCAGCGGGTCGTCCCACTGGTCGTGGCTGCCCGGGCCGGTCGGGCTGAAGGAGGCGTAGCCGACCAGCTTGCCGAGCCCGCGCGGGCGCGTGTCGCCCCAGTAGCCCGGCCACAGCATCCAGGCGTAGGCGGGATCGTCATCCGCGACGACCTCCATCGTCAGCGCTGGCGAGAAGCCCGCCCCGTCGACTTGGTCGAGTCCGTTGGGTCCGGGGGCGAAGTAGGAGGCGTGCGAGCCGCGGGCGACGTAGACGACCGGGCGCTCGCCGACGCGCTCGACGCGACCCCACGTACGCGCGGCAGCGTCCTTGTGCTGTGCGTAGACGGCGAGGTCGGGTCGCGTGCCGGCTGCGTTGAGGCGCAGCTGGACCATCTCCCAGTCGCCCTCATGGAGTCCGAATGGGAACGCCGAGCCGAGCAGGTTGAAGTCGTTGTAGAAGTAGAAGAACCAGTACTGCAGCCACAGGCGCCCGTCGCTGCCGGTCGCCCATCGCCCATAGATGCGGTTGCGGTACTTCGGCTTGACGTGCAGCCGGCGGGCGATCTGCTCATAGTCGCGCGTCGTGCAGCCGACGCGGTCCTCGCTGGCTGCCGCCTTGCCGGTCGTGTAGCGGTCTGGCTGCAGGAAGCCGAGCGAGAGCTGCACCTGTCCGTCAGACGGGAGAGCGGCGGCGAGCACCCTGCCGCCGGAGTCGCGCAGAAGCTGCTTGGGCCCGTCGGTCCAGGTCGCCGCGGAGTCGGCGAAGTAGACCTCCTGCTTGTCGTAGCGCAGCAGCGGCATGTGCCGCTCCAACAGTGTCCTGGGGTCCGCCATGGCACGTCCCTCCTCGCTTTGGCGCGTCACCGCGCACCACCTGCGTCAGTAGTTCGCCGAAGCGCCGACGGCCGCTAGAACGATTCGGCGCGCCGCCGCGGGAAGGGCACGACGGACCCCGCACTCGGGATCGTTTCGCCGCGCAGCTCGCCGCAGCTGAGCGACAACGCGCGGTCCACGCCGGTCAGCGCGGTCGTCTCGGCGGCGGTCATCAGCACCGCGGCGCCTTGCTCCTTCGCGACCCCGCGCAGCATCGTCAGCATCGGGTCGCGATCCAGCAGACCGATGCCGTTCGCGGGCTCGTCGACGAGCAGCAGCTGCGGCTGTGGCAGCAGCGCACGGGCGATTGCGACGCGCGTCAGCTCGCCGTGGTCGAGCTCATGCGGACGCAGTTCCGCGCACTGGCCGGCGCCAAGCCGCTCCAGCATCGCGTGGGCGCGCCGGCAGGCGCGGTCGAGTCGCACGCCGCTCGCGAGCAGCGGAACGGCGACATGCTCCACGACGCGCTCGGCGTGGGTCGGGCTGAACGCCGGGTGGCAGTAGGCGATGCGGCGGCGCAGGTCGCGTGCCGAGCGGCTGGCGAGGTCGACGCCGCTGAGCTCGACGAGACCGGAGTCCGGTCGCTCCAGCCCACCTGCGACCCGCAGCAGCGTGGTGCGGCCTGAGAAGCGGCGCCCCCAGATGCCGACGATCTCGCCGGGATCGATCTCGAGTGACACCCCACGCAGGGCGACGAGCTCGCGCCGCCCGCGGATGTACATCTTCGTGACGTCCTCCAAGACGAGCAGGCTCATGCGCGCACGACTCCGTTTGTCGTCCCGGCGAGGCTGCGAAGCTGCTGCCGCGCGAACTCGATCCACGTCAGGCGCGCCTGTATCCCAAGGCGGCGGTCCTCACACGCGAGCCGCTCTACGAGCCGGCCGACGTGCGCCTGACCGGCTTCGGCCGCGGCGGCTTTCGCGCCCATGCGCCCGAGCTCGTCGAGGCAGGCGCGCTCGTAGCCGTCGAGCATCTCCAGCAGTGCATCGGTGTCCTGCGAAGCGGCGCATTGGAGCCGTACAAGAAACTCTGCGCGCGACGGGTCGGCGCCCATCGGCGTCTCGAGAAAGCGCTGCAGCGCATGCGCTCCGTGTTCGGTCACCTTGTACGGCGTCTTCGGCTGACGCCGGCTGGCATCCCCGGCCTGGGCGGCGACGGGCTCGATCAGCCCGTCGCGCTCCAAGCGGTCCAGCGACGCATACAGGCCTTGCGGCGAGATCGCCCACTGCCCCGCGTCAAATGCCCGCCGGAAGCGAACGAGCACCTCGTAGCCATAGCTCGGTCGTTCGAGCAGGAGGCCCAGCACCGCGTACTTCGTTCCGGCCTTCACTCGATCGCGCTCCCCGAAACGCTTGCGTTTCTCAGAGCCTAGCCGCTTGGCACCCTGCAATTCAACTAGTGGAACGTTCACCGGCAGACTAGATTGGCGCTCGCGCGCGCGTGAGGATGCTGGAGATGACATCGCCGCATGTGCCCCCGCCGGAGATCGACTGTAGGTCCCAGGGTGCGTGCGCGACGCTTGTTGGCCCTGGTGTCCGTCCCCCCTCGGGCATCGGGGCCGCGAGCACGTCGTCGTTCGAACGGGCGGTCGGGAGGTCGGCATGAGCGTCGTGCCGGATCGGCGATACGCATGGCGGCTCGTCCAGCTCGCCGAGTTGCTGCGACGCAGCCACCGGCTGCACGAGTGGGCACTGGTCGAGATCGACCGCATCGAGGTCGCGGCGCAGTTCGTGGTGGACGGGTCGACGACGCTCGGCGAGACGACGACTGCCGAACTCGAGGCGTACGGCGAAGCGATCGCCGACCTTGCGTACCAACTTCGCGTGCTGACGAACGACCTGCCGACCGAGGCGGTCGAGATCACCGCTGGCGAGGTGGCCTGCGAGGCGGCGGCCGACCTCGAGGCGGGCATCTTCGACGAGCACCGCGTCCTGCTCGCCGCGCGCGTCCTGACGGTCGAAGACGGGTGGCCCGCGCTGGCCGCGTCGCTGCACGCCAGCGATGCCCATTGGGGCTGGGACACGACGAGCGTCGCCGGCCTGCTCCGCGCCTTTCGCGGCGCCGACGCTCTCGACGTGGCGCGCGTCGTCGAGGAGGCCGGCATCGAACCGGATGCGCTCTTCTCGCTCTGCGCTCCTGAGCAGATCCGCCATCTCGCGACGAAGCTCGAAGAGGCTGACGCCGCGTAGCCGCCGGCGACCTGTAGCGGTCGGCGGCTCTGGGAAGTGACACAGGCGCGTCGTAAAGCTGAGATCCTGGCCCTGCCGGACGAAGGGGGATCGAACGGAAGAGGGGGACCGTATGGACGGGTTCGCGGCTGGCCGGACGGCGTGGCCACGGATGCTGGCGGCAGTGTTGCTTGCGATGGCACTGGCGGCGACGGCGGGCTGCGGAGGCGATGATAAGGAGCCGGCCAGCACGTCGGTCACTGCATCGAAGGAAGCCAACCTGACACCGGTCGGCAAAGGCAGATACGGGTACGCGCGGGGCCTCTTCAACGAGCTGTGCGCTGGGTGCCACACGCTCGCTGACGCAGGCGCGCACGGCAACCGCTTCGATCTTGACCGTGTTCCCAATCTCGAAGCAGGGCTGGTGTGGAACGCCATCCTGAACGGCGAACCCGGCATGCCGGCGTGGAAGGGCCGGTTGTCCGATCGCGAAGTCAGCGCGCTTGCCGTCTACGTCATGAACGTGGCGCGTCGCGTGGGTGGGGACGACAGATGGACCAAACAGATCCAAAGACGCATGGCAGGAGCCACAGCCCGCTGGGACCGGATCGCCAACCTGATCCAGCGCGAACTCGACCGCGAAGGCCGCAAGGGCGAGCGGCCGTCGGGCAAGGTAGTGCCGCCCACGGCCGAATAGGGGCGCTAGGGTCCGGCGCGTGCTGGGAAGGATCATCGACCGTATCTGGCCGTTCACATTGCGGCTGATGGGCGGGCACACTGCCGTCTACCAACGCACGAACGGCCGCATCGGCCATCGTCATCCCGGCGTCCCGCCGATGCTGCTGCTCGACCATGTCGGCGCCAAGAGCGGCGTCAAGCGCACAAGCCCGCTTGTCTATATCCGCGACGGCGACGACTACGTGGTCGTCGCTTCGAAGGGCGGCTATCCCAAGCACCCCGCCTGGTACCACAACCTCGTTGCGCACCCAGACACATCAATCCAGGTCGGGTCGCGTCACCTCGACGTCCACGCCCGCGTCGCCGGCGCCGATGAGCGGGGGCGGCTGTGGCAGATGGCTGTCAAGACATATCGCGGCTACACCGGGTACCAGGAACGCGCCGGGCGGGAGATCCCGCTCGTCGTGCTCTCGCCGCGTGCTCGCGGCACCGTGTCTCCGTAGTTGTTCCGTCAGGTCCGCAGCGCGGGACCGCCCGGCGCCTCCGCCGGCGCTGGAGCGCCGGGCAGCGCCGCGCGGACCTGATAGATCCCAGTGAAGCCGGACAGGAAGCCGTTGCGTGCCGCGCGCAGGTACAGCCGCCAGACGCGGATCCGTTCCTCGCCGGCGAGCCGCGTCGCCGCTTCGAGGTTCGCGTCAAGACGCTCCGCCCAATGGCGCAGCGTCTCCGCATAGTCGGCGGCCATGCCCTCGACGTGTTGCGCCACGAAGCCCGCGCGCTCGAGTGCCAGCAGCACGCGGCTCAGATGCAGCGGCTCGGCGTCGGGGAAGACGTAGCGCTCCGAGAAGTCGCCGGCCGCGACGTCGGTGTGACGCAGACGGGCGATGCCGTGGTTCAGCAGCCGCCCGCCGTCCTTCAGCAGCTCGCGCAGCCGTGCCGCGTAGACATCGATCTGCGCCTCGCCGACGTGCTCGACCATGCCGATGCTGGCGATCGCGTCGAACGGCTCGGCGGCGAGCTCGCGGTAATCGGCCAGGCGGATGTCGATCCGCTCCGAGAGCCCCGCCTCGGCGACGCGCTGTCGCGCCCGCTCGGCCTGTGCGGGCGAGAGCGTGATGCCGGTCACGTGCACGCCGTGCCGTCGGGCCGCGTGCAGGGCGAACGCGCCCCAGCCACAGCCGACGTCGAGCACCCGCTCGCCTTCGCGCAGCCCGAGCTTCGTGCACACCATCTCGAGCTTCGCCTCCTGTGCGGCCTCGAGCGTCTCGGCACCGCGCGAGAAGGTGGCGCAGCTGTACGTCAGCGTCGGCCCGAGGAACAGCTCGAAGAAGTCGTTGGAGACGTCGTAGTGGTGGCGGACGGCGCGCTCGTCCCGCTCGCGTGAGTGCCGTGTCCCGCGTGGCGTGAGCTCGGAGGCGGGTGGCGCGGGCGGCCGCGTCAGCCCGCACGCGCGAGCGGCGGCGACCATCAGCCGCGCCCGCGCACGCCCGTCGAGCGGCGGGGGCGTCCAGGTATCCAGCAGGCGCATGACGGCGTCGAGGTCGTCGACCGCCAGCTCGCCGGCGACGTACGCGCGCCCGAGGCCCAGCTGTCCTGGGGCTCGCAGCGCGTGCGCGACGGCGCGCGGAGAGCGGACGATGAAGGCCGGTCCGTCACCGGCGGTGGAGGGCAGCTCCGAGCCATCCCAGAAGCGCAGGGTGAATGGCCGGTGGGGAAGGGCTCGCGCGACTTCGCGCCGCAGCGGCCCCGGGGCGGCGAACGGCATGGGCGAAACCGTACCAATCGTGCGCGGGACTTCCGTTCCACGCTACACTGCGTGGCTCGCGCCGGTGGCGGCGGGGAGTGTGTCTGCCACCGGTTGCTGTCACTTGCCCACACCGACTCTGGAACAGCCATGGCCCGCGGAGACGTTCGAATCGCAGTCACGCTTGCGTGCGAGGACTGCAAGCGACGCAACTATCAGACGAACAAGAGCAAGCGCAACAACCCCGAGCGGATTCAGCTGCGCAAGTACTGCCGCTGGTGCAAGTCGCACACGGCTCATCGGGAGACGCGCTAACGCGCGACCGCTGCCATGGCCCGCGATCGGAAACGTGCGAAGCAACGCAAGGAGCGCCAGGAGCGTGCCTCCGGCGGTCAGCGTCGTGCTCGCTCGGCCACGCCTGAGCTGGGCGCGCACGAGCATCAGCCGCCCGAGCTCGCCAACGGCGAGCTCGACCTCGCGGACGCGCAGCTCGCGCTCGGGCGCCCTGAGCTGGCCGCCGACGGCGCAGCTGTCGCCGACGCGGCCGAGGCCGCTGAGGACACCGGGGGCGGCCGCTTCTCCGACGAGGCCGAGTTCGAGCAGCTCGAGGACCGCGTCGACGACGCCGAGGAGCGCTTCGAGCACGGCGGCGACGGCGGCGCCGAGCTCGAGCCGAGTGCCACTCGCACCGCCAAGCCGGCTGCGCGCGAGGAGGGCAATCGCTTCGCGAACTTCATCCGGGGAAGCTGGCGAGAGCTTCAGCGGGTACAGTGGCCGGACCGCCAGCAGGTCGGCCAGGCCACGGCGGTCGTCATAGGCTTCGTCATAGTTGCCGGCGCCTTCCTCGGGTTCGCGGACTTCGTCGCGGCGAAGATCGTCGACTTCATCGTCTGAGCCCCGGCCCCGTCCTCTCGCCCGATCCCCAAGGATTCCCCCATGTTTCGCTGGTACGTCGTCAACACTTACTCCGGTCACGAGAACAAGGTGAAGCACAACCTCGAGCACCGCGTGGTCTCGCTCGGCCAGAAGCGCGCCGTGCGCCAGGTCGTCGTCCCCACGGAGACGGTCTCCGAGATGAAGGACAACGTGAAGGTCGTGACCGAGAAGCGCACGATGCCCGGCTACGTGCTCGTGAACATGGACCTCAACGAGGACTCGTGGGCGCTCGTCAAGGGCACCCCGGGCGTCACCGGCTTCGTCGGCGCCTCGAACGAGCCGGTCCCGCTCACCCAGGCCGAAGTCGACCGCCTGCTCCATCGTGAGACCGCCGAGCGCCCGCGCACCCGTGCGCAGTTCTCGATCGGCGAGTCCGTCAAAGTCGTCTCGGGGCCGCTGTCGGACTTCTCCGGCGAGATCTCCGAGATCAACGAGGACGGCGCGCGGCTCAAGGTCCTGGTATCAATCTTCGGCCGCGAGACCCCGGTCGAGGTCGGCTTCGACCAAGTGAAGAAGATCTGACATGGCAAAGAAGGTTCTGACAGTCATCAAGCTCCAGGCCCCCGCGGGCCAGGCAAGCCCGGCGCCGCCGGTCGGCCCCGCGCTGGGTCAGCACGGCGTGAACATCATGGAGTTCGTCAAGGCCTTCAACGCCCAGACGGCCTCCCAGCAGGGCACCGTGATCCCGATCGAGATCACCGTCTTCGAGGACCGCTCGTTCACGTTCATCACGAAGAGCCCGCCGGCGGCCGTGCTGATCAAGAAGGCGCTCGGGCTCGACAAGGGCTCCGCGGAGCCGAACCGCACGAAGGTCGCGCAGATCACGCAGGCGCAGCTGCGCGAGATCGCCCAGGTCAAGCTGGAGGATCTCAGCGCGCACGACCTCGACGAGGCGGCGAAGATCATCGCGGGCACGGCCCGCTCCATGGGCGTAGAGGTGGTCTGAGATGGCAAGGCACGGCAAGGCGGTCGTCGAGGCGCGCCAGCGCTACGACCGCGAACACGAGTACACGCCCGCTGAGGCGATTGCGCTCGTCAAGCAGCTCAAGCACAGCAAGTTCGACGAGTCCGTCGAGGTGCACGTCCGCACCGGCCTGAACGTCCGTCACGCGGACGAGCAGCTGCGCGGCACGATCGCGCTCCCGAACGGACTCGGCAAGAACGTCAAGATCGCCGTCTTCGCCCAGGGCGACAAGGCGCGCGAGGCCGAGGAGGCCGGCGCTGACGTCGTCGGCGCCGAGGACCTCGCCAAGCGCATCGAGGAGGGCTTCGACGACTTCGACGTCGCGATTGCGACGCCGGACCTGATGCCCGTCGTCGGCCGGCTCGGCCGCGTCCTCGGGCCGTCGGGCAAGATGCCGAACCCGAAGGTCGGCACCGTCACGATGGACGTTAAGAAGGCCGTCGAGGAGTCGAAGGCCGGCAAGGTCGAGTACCGCACCGACCGCACCGCGATCGTCCACCTCGTGATCGGCAAGTCCAGCTTCGACGAGCGCCTCTTGCTCGAGAACTACGCCGCCGTGCTCGAGGAGCTCATTCGCGCCAGGCCGTCGGTCGCGAAGGGCAAGTACATCCACTCGATCACGCTCGCCTCGACCATGGGGCCCGGCGTGAAGGTCGACCCGACGCGCACCCGCGACATCGTGGAGGACACGCCGATCGCGGCGTAGCCTCGCTTCAAGAGCGCACTGCCCAAGACCCCCGGCGACCAGAAGTCCGGGGTAGGCGGAGCCTCGAAGGACGAACCGCGTTCGGTTCGCTCTCTCGACGCCCGCCATCGCGGGCGTTGCGCGTTTTCGAGAGAGAGTGACCTGAACCCATGAACAGAGACGAGAAGGCAGCGGTCATCGATCGCCTCGCCGGGGAGCTCGAGGAGTCCTCGGCGGTCTTCGCGGTCGACTATCGCGGCATCACCGTGAGTCAGATCGGCGATCTGCGCGCGAAGCTGCGGGCGGTCGACGCGACGTTCAGCGTCGTGAAGAACTCGCTGACCGAGCGCGCCGCCGACAAGGCCGGAGCCGAGGCGCTGAAGGAGGTCCTGCAGGGGCCGACCGCGCTCACCTTCGTACGCGGCGACGCCGCCGCGGCCGCGAAGGCGCTCAGCGATGCGCAGCGGACCACCGACGTGCTGGCGTTCAAGGGCGGCCTGATGGACGGCAAGCCCGTCAGCGCCGACGACATCAAGGCGATATCGAAGCTGCCGTCGCGCGAGGTGCTCTACGCGCAGCTTGTCGGCATGGTCGCGACGCCGCTCACCGGCCTCGCACGAACGCTCAACGCGCTCATCGCCGGCGTCGCGATCCAGCTCAAGCAGATCCACGACCAGGGGCTCGTCAGCGGCACCGCCGCTCCGGCTGCCCCGGCCGAGGAGGCTCCGGCTCCGGCCGCTGAGGAGGCGCCCGCAGCCGAGACGGCTGAGGCTCCCGCTGCCGAGGAGGCGCCTGCCGCTGAGGAGGCTGCTCCCGAGGAGCCCGCGGCCGAGGTCGCTGAGGAGCCCGCCGCCGTTGAGGCTGAGGCCGACGCACCCGCTGACGACGCACCGGCCGAGCCGGCCGCCGAGGCGGACACCGATTCCAACGACACTGACGAACAGACGGACGCCGCGGCGGATGCCGACGACGCTTCCGACGCGAAGGAGGACTGACCTATGGCGACCACTCAGGAGTGGATCGACGAGCTGAAGGCCATCACCGTGCTCGAGCTGGCCGAGCGCATCAAGGCGCTCGAGGAGGAGTTCGGCGTGTCCGCCGCAGCCGTGGCTGCCGCGGCTCCGGCCGGTGGCGGCGGGGCCGATGGCGGCGGCGCGGCCGAGGAGGAGTCCTCCACGGTCGACGTCGTCCTGACGGGCGCCGGCGACAAGAAGATTCAGGTCATCAAGGTCGTCCGCGCGGCGACCGGCCTTGGTCTCAAGGAGGCCAAGGCGCTCGTCGACGAGGCCCCCAAGCCCGTCAAGGAGGGCATCGAGCGCGACGAGGCCGACAAGCTCAAGGCTGAGCTCGAGGAGGCTGGGGCCAGCGTCGAGCTCAAGTAGCCTCGGCGGACGCCTGAAGTCCCTTGAAGGGCCGGGCTTGATGCCCGGCCCTTTTCGTCCGCAGGCTCGCTGTGCCTGCGGATCCCCGCTACACTGCGCCGGTCAGCCGATAGTCGTAGCCGCCCACTGACGGCGGGACCGCGCCACATACGCGGTTCTCCAGGGCGGGGTCCGTGAGCGCTGATCGCCCCCCGCACAGGGCAGTGATGCCGTGTGCTATCTTCGCTGGTCGCGCTTTCGCGCTGCCTCTCTTGCTCGCTCTCGACCGCTCGAGGAGTTGCCGTCTTGGCACCTGTTGACGCCCCCCGGACGCGCCGTACGTTCGCGCGCCTTTCGAAGGCCCTTGATGTACCCAACCTGATCGACATCCAGAAGAAGTCCTTTGCCTGGCTGACCGACCCCGAGACGGGCGGTCTGCGCGAGACGATCGACGACATCTCGCCGATCGAGGACTACACCGGCAACCTCGCCGTCCAGTTCGGCGAGTTCGTCTTCGACGACCCGGTCGCGTCGTTGGAAGAGTGCCGCGAGAAGGACCTCACCTACGCCCGTCCGCTGACGGTCACGGTCGCGTTCGTCAACCGCGAGACCGGTGAGATCCGCGAGCAGTCCGTCTTCATGGGCGACTTCCCGTGGATGACCGAGCGGGGCACGTTCATCATCAACGGCACCGAGCGCGTCGTCGTCACGCAGCTCGTCCGTTCCCCGGGCGCCTACCTGATGGAGGCGAAGGACCGCGAGAAGCAGGTCTTCATCGCCAACCTGATGCCGGCCCGCGGCTCGTGGCTCGAGCTCGAGATCGACAAGAAGGGCAAGGTCTACGTCCGCATCGACCGCAAGCGCAAGCTGCCGGTCACGGTCCTCCTGCGCGCGATGGGGTACGCGACGGATGAGGAGATCTCGGCGATGTTCGAGGACTCCCACTACATCCGCAACACGATCGAAGCCGACCCCGAGGTCACGCGGACCGAGGAGGGCGCCCTCATCGAGCTGTTCAAGAAGCAGCGTCCGGGCGAGCCGCCGTCGGTCGACGCCGCGCGTGCGCTCCTGCACCAGCTCTTCTTCGACCCCAAGCGGTATGACCTGACCCGTGTGGGGCGCTACAAGCTCAACAGCCGCCTGCGTCTCGACATCGACCTCGAGACGCGCACGCTGACGCACGACGACATCATCGCGCTCGTCAAGGAGCTCGTCTCGCTCCCGCGGATCCTCGGCATGCCGGAGAACCCCGAGGTCGAGATCAAGGACTACGCGGCCGAGGCCGTCTCCTACCCACGCGAGCCGGTCGCCGACCACCTCGACGAGTACGAGCACTTCGGCAACCGCCGTCTGCGCACCGTCGGCGAGCTGATCCAGGAGGCCTTCCGGATCGGCCTCTACCGCATGGAGCGCGTCGTCCGCGAGCGCCTCACGACCGAGGACGCCGACACGATCACGCCGCAGACGATCGTCAACATCCGCCCGGTCGTGGCCGCGCAGAAGGAGTTCTTCGGCTCCTCGCAGCTGTCGCAGTTCATGGACCAGACGAACTCGCTCGCCGGCCTCACGCACCGTCGCCGCCTCAGCGCCCTCGGCGCCGGCGGCCTCACGCGTGAGCGCGCGCCGATCGAGGTCCGCGACGTGCACCCGACGCACTACGGCCGCATGTGCCCGATCGAGACGCCGGAGGGACCGAACATCGGCCTCATCGGTTCGCTCTCCTCCTACGCCCAGATCTCCGAGCACGGCTTCGTCACGACGCCGTACCGCGTGGTCAAGGACGGCAAGCTGACCGACGAGATCGTGCATCTCGACGCCACGCAGGAGGAGGAGGCGAAGATCGCGCAGGCGAACACGCCTGTCGACGCCAACGGCAAGCTCCAAGGCAGCGAGATCGTCTGTCGCACCGAGGCCGGCCGGTACGTCACGGTCAGCGCCAAGGACGTCGACCTGATGGACGTCTCGCCGGAGCAGATCTGGTCCGTCGCGACGGCGATGATCCCGTTCCTCGAGCACGACGACGCCAACCGCGCGCTGATGGGCTCGAACATGCAGCGCCAGGCGGTGCCGCTCCTGAAGACGGATGCGCCGCTGATCGGCACCGGCATGGAGCGGCGCGCCGCCGTCGACACCGGCGACGTCGTGCTCGCGAAGCGCGCGGGCACGGTCGACCATGTCGACGCCGACACGATCATCGTCGAGGCGAAGGACGGCGGCAAGGACGAGTATCTGCTGCAGAAGTTCATGCGCTCCAACCAGGGCACGCTGATCCATCAGAAGCCGCTCGTGCGCAACGGCCAGGCGGTCAAGGAGGGCGACGTGCTCGCCGACGGCTCCGCGACCGACAACGGCGAGATGGCGCTCGGCAAGAACCTGATGGTCGCCTTCATGTCCTGGGAGGGCTACAACTTCGAGGACGCCATCATCCTCAGCAAGCGCCTCGTGAAGGACGACGAGCTCACCTCGATCCACATCGAGGAGTACGAGATCGACGCCCGCACGACGAAGCTCGGCGACGAGGAGATCACCCGCGACATCCCGAACCGCTCGGAGGAGTCGCTGCGCAACCTCGACGACCGCGGCATCGTCCGCGTCGGCGCCGAGGTCGGCTCGGGCGACCTGCTCGTCGGCAAGGTCACGCCGAAGGGCGAGACCGAGCTGACGGCCGAGGAGAAGCTGATCCGCGCGATCTTCAAGGAGAAGGCGCGCGAGGTCCGCGACACCTCGCTGAAGGTGCCGCACGGCGAGGGCGGCGTCGTGATCGACGTCAAGACCTTCTCGCGCGACGCCGGCGACGACCTGCCGCCGGGGGTCAACGACCTCGTGCGCGTGTTCGTCGCCAAGAAGCGCAAGATCTCCGAGGGCGACAAGCTCGCCGGGCGCCACGGCAACAAGGGCGTCATCTCGAAGATCGTCGACGAGCAGGACATGCCGTTCCTCGAGGACGGCACGCCCGTCGACGTCATCCTCAACCCGCTCGGCGTGCCGAGCCGCATGAACATCGGTCAGGTGCTCGAGACGCATCTCGGCTGGGCCGCGGCGCAGGGTTGGTACGAGGACGGCAGCGAGGCGGTCAAGCAGGCGACCGCGAAGGCCAATGGTGGCCAGCGTCGCGTCTACGTCTCGACGCCCGTCTTCGACGGCGCGACGGTCGAGGACGTCGACACCGCGCTGATGAAGTGGCAGGCCGAGCACAAGGGCCGCATCCAGATGAGCATCGACTCGAAGGCGCGTCCCGGCGAGCAGGCGAGCGGCAAGTTCACGCTCTTCAACGGGCGCACCGGCGAGCCGTTCGAGACGCAGGTCACGGTCGGCTACATGTACATCCTGAAGCTGCTCCACCTCGTCGACGACAAGATCCACGCGCGCTCGACCGGTCCCTACTCGCTCGTCACACAGCAGCCGCTGGGCGGCAAGGCGCAGTTCGGCGGCCAGCGCTTCGGCGAGATGGAGGTGTGGGCGCTGGAGGCGTATGGCGCCGCGTACACGCTCCAGGAGATGCTCACGATCAAGTCCGACGACACCGTCGGGCGCGTGAAGGCCTACGAGGCGATCGTGAAGGGCGAGAACATCGCCGAGCCGAGCATCCCTGAGTCGTTCAAGGTGCTCCTGAAGGAGATGCAGTCGCTGGCGCTCGACGTCAACGTCGTCTCCGAGGAGGGCACCCGCGCCGAGATGCGCGAAGAGGACGACGACCTGCTGCGGGCCGCCGAGGAGCTCGGCATCGACCTCTCCGGCGTGCGCGCCGCAGAGACGCCCGAGGCCGCCGACGAGGCGACCGAGGATGCGGAGGAGCCCGCCGCCGAGGCGGACGAGCCGGAGGACCTCGATGCCGCCGGCGACGAGGATCTGATTGAGGACGCGACCGAAGGCGCGGAGGCCTAGGCATGATCGACATCAACAATTTCGACGCCATCGAGATCGGGCTCGCCTCCTCGAAGCAGATTCGCTCGTGGAGCTCGGGCGAGGTCACGAAGCCGGAGACGATCAACTACCGCACGCTCAAGCCGGAGAAGGACGGCCTCTTCTGCGAGCGCATCTTCGGTCCGACGAAGGACTGGGAGTGCTACTGCGGCAAGTACAAGCGTGTCCGCTACAAGGGCATCGTCTGTGAGCGCTGCGGTGTTGAGGTGACCCGTTCCAAGGTGCGCCGCGAGCGCATGGGCCACATCGATCTCGCCGCTCCCGTGAGCCACATCTGGTTCTTCAAGGGCGTTCCGAGCCGCATCGGCTACCTGCTCGACATGGCTCCCAAGGAGCTTGAGAAGGTCCTCTACTTCGCCGCGTCGATCGTGACGTGGGTGGACGACGAGGCGCGCGCCCGCGACGTGGACTCGCTGGCCGACGAGGTCAACAAGGTGCTCGACTCCTACGCGGCCGAGAAGGAGGAGCGTCTCCTGGAGCTGAAGGAGTCGCTCGAGCGCCGCGTCGAGTACCTCGAGTCGGGCAAGCAGTCGCGCGAGTTCTCCGACGAGGACCACATGTGGGCCGAGTCGCTGGAGATCACCGTCGCGAAGCTCTCCGACGAGGAGCGCGAGAAGCTGCTCAAGGAGCTCAAGAAGGCCTTCCAGGCCGACATGGACGACACGGAGGCGTACATCGAGGACGCCGCCGAGCGCATGCGCCAGGTCTGGGACCTCTTCCAGGGCATGAAGTCCAAGGACGTCGTCAACGACGAGACGCTCTTCCGCGAGCTGAAGGACCGCTTCGGCTCGCCGTTCGGCTTCGGCGAGTACTTCCGCGGCGGCATGGGTGCCGAGTCGGTGCGCGACCTGCTCGAGCAGGTCGACCTCGACGCGGAAGCCGTCGAGCTGCAGGACATGGTCAAGACGGCCAAGGGTCAGAAGCAAAGCCGCGCGGTCAAGCGCCTGAAGGTCGTCTCGGCCTTCATCAACTCGGGCAACCGTCCCGAGATGATGGTGCTCGAAGCCGTCCCGGTGATCCCGCCGGAGCTGCGCCCGATGGTGCAGCTCGACGGTGGGCGCTTCGCGACCTCGGACCTCAACGACCTCTACCGCCGCGTCATCAACCGCAACAACCGCCTCAAGCGGCTGCTCGACCTCGGCGCGCCGGAGATCATCGTCAACAACGAGAAGCGGATGCTGCAGGAGGCCGTCGACGCGCTGTTCGACAACGGCCGCCGCGGCCGGCCCGTTACGGGCCCGGGCAACCGTCCGCTCAAGTCGCTGTCCGACATGCTCAAGGGCAAGCAGGGTCGCTTCCGTCAGAACCTGCTCGGCAAGCGCGTCGACTACTCGGGCCGCTCGGTCATCGTGGCCGGCCCGTCGCTGCGCCTGCACCAGTGCGGTCTGCCGAAGCTGATGGCCCTCGAGTTGTTCAAGCCGTTCATCATGGCGCGGCTCGTCGAGCGCAAGGCGGCGCAGAACATCAAGGCGGCCAAGAAGATGGTCGACTCGATGATCCCGGAGGTCTGGGACGTGCTCGAGGAGGTCATCCACGAGCACCCGGTCCTGCTCAACCGCGCGCCGACGCTCCACCGCTTGGGTATCCAGGCGTTCGAGCCGGTGCTGGTCGAGGGCAAGGCTATCCAGGTCCACCCGCTCGTCTGTCACGCGTTCAACGCCGACTTCGACGGCGACCAGATGGCCGTGCACCTGCCGCTCTCCGCGGAGGCGCAGGCCGAGGCCCGCATCCTGATGCTGTCGGCCAACAACATCCTCTCGCCCGCTCACGGCGCGCCGCTGGCGACGCCGACGCAGGACATGATCCTCGGCGCGTACTACCTCACGTACGGGCCGGACGCGGACGAGCTGGAGAAGATCGACCCGTCCAAGCATCAGCCGCGCCCGCACGTGTACCGCACCGCGCAGGAGGCGGAATGGTCCTACGAGCACGGCGTCACGAAGCTCCACGACCTGGCGGAGTTCCGTCCGCTCGGGCGCGGTGCCGGACACATCCTCACGACGGTCGGCCGCATCATCTACAACGACAAGATCGAGCGCGCGATCCAGGAGACCCTGGGCGAGGACTTCGACCCCGCGACCTACGAGTTCGTCAACCGCTCGATGAAGAAGCGCGACACGACCCAGTTCGTCGACGACCTCGTGCAGGCCTACGGCGCCCCGACGATCTCGCAGGTGCTCGACGCCTTCAAGGACCTCGGGTTCCAGTACGCGACCCAGGCCGGCATCACGATCTCCAAGAACGACGTGATCGTGCCGCCCTCCAAGGAGGAGATCCTCAAGAAGTACGAGGGTCAGGTCGGCGAGATCCAGGACCAGTACGACATGGGCCTGATCACCGAGGAGGAGCGCAAGGAAGCCGTCGTCGAGCGCTGGACCGCGGCGACCGAGGAGGTCGCCCAGGCGATGGAGGACAACCTCGACGTCCTGAACCCCATCTTCATGATGGCCAACTCAGGCGCCCGCGGCTCCTTCAAGCAGATCCGCCAGCTCGCCGGGATGCGCGGCCTCATGGCCAACCCGAAGGGCGAGATCATCGAGCGGCCGATCCGGGCCAACTTCATGGAGGGTCTGACCGTCCTGGAGTACTTCATCTCGACCCACGGCGCCCGCAAGGGCCTCGCGGACACGGCCCTCCGTACGGCGGACTCCGGCTACCTGACGCGTCGTCTCGTCGACGTCGCCCAGGACGTCATCATCCGCCAGGAGGACTGCGGCGCGGAGGACTACGTCGAGCTGGACCTCTACAAGGCCGGTGGCGAGCCGAACGACAACCTCGTCGGGCGCATCGTCGCGGCGAAGATCGCCAAGAAGGGCGCCAAGAACCCGCTGCTCTCGCGCGGTGAGGAGATCGACCGCGCCGAGCTGGTCATGCTGACCGAGGCCTTCGGCGAGGACAACGTCAAGGTCCCCGTCCGCTCGGTGCTGAAATGCGAGGCCCCGACCGGCGTGTGCCAGGCGTGCTACGGCCGCGCGATGGCCACGGGCAACACCGCCCAGATCGGCGACGCGGTCGGCATCATCGCCGCGCAGTCGATCGGCGAGCCGGGCACGCAGCTGACCATGCGTACGTTCCACACCGGCGGCATCGCCGGCGCGGACATCACGCACGGCCTGCCGCGCGTCGTGGAGCTCTTCGAGGCGCGCAAGCCGAAGGGCCTGGCGAAGATCGCCGAGGTCGGCGGCTCCGTGACGATCGAGGAGACGGACAAGGCACTGACCGTCGTCATCACCGACGACGGCGGCGACGAGCACCGTCACACGTTCCCGCGGCGCACGCGTCTGTTCGTCGAGAACGGCGAGAAGATCGAGCCGGGCCGGCAGCTCAACGAGGGGTCCGTCTACCCGCACGAGCTGCTCGCGATCCGCGGCCGGACGGAGACCGAGCTGTACCTCGTCAAGGAGGTCCAGGAGGTCTACAAGTCCCAGGGCGTGGACATCAACGACAAGCACATCGAGCTGATCGTGCGTCAGATGCTCAAGAAGGTCCGGGTCGACCAGAAGGGCGACACCGACCTGCTCCCGGGCGTCTTCGTCGATCGCTTCGACTACGCGAAGATCAACCAGGCAGTGATCGACGCCGGTGGCGAGGCCGCGCAGGCCGAGGAGATCATCCTCGGCATCACGAAGGCCTCGCTCAACACCGACTCCTTCCTCTCGGCGGCCTCCTTCCAGGAGACGACGAAGGTCCTGACCGACGCGGCGCTCGAGGGCAAGATCGATCGCCTCAACGGTCTCAAGGAGAACGTCATCATCGGCAAGCTGATCCCGGCCGCGACGGGCCTCAAGCGCTACCGTCGCATCGAGATCGAGCCGGCCGAGCCGCTGCCTCGCGGCATGGACGACGTCGGCCTGCTCGACCACGACGAGCTCGCCGCCGAGCTCGGCCTCACCGACGGCGAGGGCCTGCAGGGCTTCGGCACCGGCCTCGAGGCCGATCTCGCCGACCTCGAGGCGATCGGCGGCAACGGCTCCGGCCACGGTTTCGCCGAGGAGCTCGCCGAGCTCGACGTGCCCGAGGGCGACCCGAAGGACTGAGCTGGACCTAGAGCTGGTTCGCCCAGCTCACGCAGCTGCGTCACATCCGCGCCCGTCATCCCAATGGCGGGCGCGGTCGTGACCAGCAGCGTCGGCGCCGCGCGCTCCGCGGCCCATGTCTCGCATGCCTCGCCGTGCGCGTCGTCGATCCAGGCGAGCGGCCGTGCGCCGGCATACGCCTCGATCGCGCCGAGCTTCCAATGCGCGTGCGTACCGGTCCCACCCGCCCTGCGCTCGAAGACCAGGTGAGGCCACGGTCCGACGAGATCGAGCGCATGGGGGAGGTACTCGTTCGCCTTCTCCTCCCAGCCGGTGCACCAGACGGGCTCGAAATGCGTCGGCGAGCTGACGCAGGTGATCGCCTGCTGTGGCCGAAAGGAAGTGGGCGATGCCGTCGACGATCTCGAAGCGCCCCGCCGGCCGCGTGTCGGCCGTGAAGCCGAACAGCGAGATCACCCCGTCCACGTCGACGAACAGCACCGGCTTGTCGCGCATCACCGCAGAAGTGTGTACGCAATCGCACACGGTCGCGCCGGCGAGAAAGGGTCGGTACCCTGCCTGTATCGAGGGATCGGACTCAAGCGCGACGCTCGCGCTGCCGACGAACGCGGTGAGCGCCACGCTCAGGTTGGCTGCGCACCGCAGCTCTAGGCACCACGCATGACCATCTACATCGGCATCCTGCTCGCGCTCATCTGCGCCTTCACGACGAACCTCGCGTTCCTCTACAAGCACCGCGGTGCGTGCGCCGCGCCAGCCGTCCACGTCCACACGCCGCTGCGCTCCGCCGCCGACTCTTCCGGTCGCGCTGGTTCGCGATCGGCATGGTCGTCGCGGTCGGCGCCTGGGTCGCTGCACGTCGGTGCGCTTGCGCTGGCGCCGATGTCCGTCGTCCAGGCGGTGCTCGCGGGCGGCGTCGTGCTCCTCGCCGTGATGGCCGAGCGCATCTTCGGCTTCGAGGTCGGCCCGCGCCAGTGGGTCGGGCCTCGGCTTCACGGGCGCTCGGGCTCGTGCTGCTCGGCGTCACGCTGCCGGCGATGCACGGCGCGCACTCGCAGTTCTCGCTGCCGGGCATGATCGCGTTCGAGGCGGGCATGCTCGGCATCGGCGCGCTGCTCATCATGGGCCAGCGCATCGGCGCGCCCGACCAGCACCACGGCGTCATGCTCGGCGCCGCCGCCGGCGTCCTCTTCGGCGTCTCCGACGTCGCGATCAAGGCGATCACCGGCCTCGTGCAGGAGAGCGGCATCGTCGGCGGTCTCGTGAGCCCGTGGCTGCTCGTCGCCGCGATCGCCTCGGTCGTCGCCTTCTACGCCTCCGCCAAGGGGCTCCAGGACGGCGACGCCGTCCCGGTGATCGCCCTCACCGGCACGGCGGCGAACATCGCCGGCATCGCCGGCGGCATCATCGTCTTCGGCGACCCGCTGCCGGGCAACGCGCTCGGCATCGTCGTCCAGGCGTCGCCTTCGTGCTGGTGATCGTCGCCGCCGCGCTCACGCCCGGCCCGTCCGCGCCGCGCAGCCCGCGCCCGCGACCGCCTAGACCGGCCTGCCACGTCGCGGCTTCGCCGTCTGTACAACGCGCAGCCCGCTCGGCAGGCCGTCCGTACGCTTGTGCCCCGTGCGTATGGGGGCAGTACCGTTGTACGAGTAGGCGAATCCCCGAGCAGTCTGGAGGACGAACGGAGCGATGGCCACGCGTCGCACCAGTCACCGTCCGAGGCGGCCAGCGCTGCAGGAGCTCGCGAAGCGGCATCTGTGGATGCACTTCACGCGGATGGGCGCCTACGCCGACGCGCGACGTCCCGATCATCGTGCGCGGCGAGGGCTGCTACGTCTGGGACGAGCACGGCAACCGCTACCTCGACGGCCTCTCGGCGCTCTTCTGCTCCAACATCGGCCACGGCCGCGCCGACGTCGCGCAGGCCGGCGCCGACCAGGCGAGCGAGCTCGGCTTCTTCACCACCTGGTCCTACGCGCACCCGCCGGCGATCGAGCTGGCCGCGGATCGCCGCGCTCGCGCCCGGGGACCTCAACCGCGTCTTCTTCACCAGCGGCGGCAGCGAGGCGGTCGAGTCGGCGATCAAGCTCGCCCGCCAGTACCACAAGCTCACCGGCAACCCGACCAAGACGAAGGTCATCGCGCGCGAGATCGCCTACCACGGCACCACCTCGGCGCGCTGGCCGCGACGGGCATCCCGGCGCTGCGCGCGCCGTTCGAGCCGCTCACGCCCGGCGGCTGCCACGTCCCCAACACGAACGTCTACCGCCTGCCCGACGGCGTCGCCGCCGACGACGCTCGCCGAGGCCGTGCGCGAGCGGATCCTGTTCGAGGGGCCCGACACCGTCGCCGCCGTGATCATGGAGCCGGTCCAGAACGCCGGCGGCTGCTTCACCCCGCCCGAGGGCTACTTCCAGCGCGTCCGCGAGATCTGCGACGAGTTCGACGTGCTGATGATCTCCGACGAGGTGATCTGCTCCTGGGGCCGGCTCGGCGAGTGGTTCGGCGCCCAGCGCTACGACTACCAGCCGGACATCATCACGACGGCCAAGGGCATCACCGGCGCGTTCGCGCCGATGGGCGCGGTGATCGTCTCCGACCGCGTCGCCGAGCCGTTCATGGAGGGCGACGAGACCTTCATGCACGGCTTCACGTTCGGCGGCCACCCGATTCGGCGCGCGGTCGCGCTGGCCAACATCGACGCCTTCGAGCGCGAGGGCGTGATCGAGAACGTGCGCGCGAACGAGGGCGCCTTCCGCGCGATGCTCGAGTCGCTGCGCGACATCCCGATCGTCGGCGACGTGCGCGGCGCCGGCTACTTCCACGCGATCGAGCTCGTCAAGGACCGCGACACGAAGGAGACGTTCGACGACGACGAGTCCGAGACGCTGCTGCGCGGCTACCTCTCCGGCGAGCTGTTCCGGCGCGGCCTGATCTGCCGCGCCGACGACCGCGGCGACCCGGTGATCCAGCTCTCGCCGCCGCTGATCGCCGGGCCCGAGCAGTTCGAGGAGATCGAGGCGGTGCTGCGACCCGTGCTCGAGGAGGCGACCCGCCGCATGCACGTCCATGGCCGAGCGGTGCCCGTCCGAGCGCGAAGGGGATGCGCGGCGTGCTCACCGTCGGCGAGCTGCTGCGCGACCTCGACGTCCGCCTGCTCGCCGGCGAGCACGGGCTCGACGCCCCCGTGCGCTGGGTCCACATCTCCGAGCTGCGAGGATCCGACGCCTGGATGTCCGGCGGCGAGCTGCTGCTGACGACCGGCCTGCAGCTCGACGACGCCGAAGCGCCAGCGCGCGTTCGTCGCGCGGCTGGCCGACCACCAGCTCGCCGGCCTCGGCTTCGGCACCGGCTTCGCGCACGACGACGGTCCCGCCGGCGATCGTCGAGGCGGCACGCGAGCGCGAGCTGCCGCTGTTCGAGGTCCCGTACGAGGTGCCGTTCATCGCGGTCACCGAGCGCGCCTTCAGCCGCCTCGTCAACGAGCAGTACGCGGTCCTGCGCCGCGCGATCGCCGCGCACGAGCGCCTCGAGCGGATCGTCCTCTCCGAGCGAGGCCTCGACGCCGTCGTCGCGCGCGCTCGCGACGCTCGTCGGCGGCAGCGTGCTCGTCTTCGACGCGCGCGGCGGCTCGCTCGCGCAGCGCGCCCTTCCGCCAGCAGCTCGGCGAGGAGGCGCGTGGCCGAGCTCGCGCCGAGCTGCGCGAGCGCGCCCGCAGCGGCGAGCGGCAGAGCTTCGCGCCGGCCGCCCACGAGCTCGCCGGCCGTGCGCTCGCGCTGCCGGTCGCCGCGAGCGGCCCGCGCGAGGCCGGCGTCGTCCGAGGCCGGCGCGCCGCTGCAGGCGTGGCTCGTGGCGGTCAAGGACGAGGGCGGCTTCTCCGAGCTCGACCGCCTCACGCTGCACCAGGCGGTCACGATCGTCGCGCTCGAGCTGCTGCGCCGCCGCGTCGCCGAGGACACCGAGCGCCGGCTGGCCGGCGACGTGCTGCACGCGATCGTCACCGGCGAGCTCGCCGGCCCCGAGCTCGAGCGGCGGCTCGAGCCGTTCGGGCTCGCCGAGCGGGTCGGCGCGATCGTGCTCGCGCCCGCCCGTCCAGGCGGCGCGGCGCTCGCCGCTGCCGAGGCGGCGCTGGCCGCCGCGCTGCGCGTCCGAGGCGGCGGACGGTCTCGCCGCCCGCACCGACGGACTCGTCTGCGCGCTCGTCCCCGGACTCGAGGAGGACGACCTCTTCGCGTTGTCCGAGCGCGTCGCCGGCTCACGCGACGCGCACGCTCGACGCGCCGCTGCGGCTCGGCGTCGGCCGCGCCGTCGTCGAGTGGCCAAGCCCGCCACGCATTCCACGAGGCCCGCTGCGCACTGGAGGCACGGGCGCTTGCCGCTCCCGCAAGCGAGAACGGCGAAGGTCCGCAGCGTCGAGACGACCGTCGCGACCTACCGCGACCTCGGCACCTTCCAGCTGCTGCTCTCATTGCAGGACGACGACGCCCTGCGGCTCTTCTGCGACTCGGTGCTCGCGCCGATCGAGCAGAGCGAGGGGGCCTACGGCGGCGAGCTGATGCGTTCGCTCGAGGCGTTCATCGAGGAGAACGGCCAGTGGGAGCGGGCGGCCCGCCGCCTCTACTGCCACCGCCACACGCTTGCGCTACCGCATGCGCCGCGTCGAGGAGCTGACCGGGCGCAGCCTCGGCAGCGCGCGCGACCGCATCGAGTTCTGGCTCGCGCTGCGCGGGCGCGAGCTCGTGCGCTGAGGGGCCGTTGCGGTGCACGCGCCGTCGCCGGCCGGGCGCTGCTAGGATCTCGCGCCACATGCCTACGACCAGCCAGCTCGTCCGCAAGGGACGCAAGACACCCAAGAAGAAGCTCGCCACCCCGGGTCTCAAGTCCGGCAAGGGCCGCAAGACCAAGGTTGCCGCGCCTCAGCGCCGCGGTGTCTGCACCCGCGTCTACACGACGACGCCGAAGAAGCCGAACTCGGCGCTGCGCAAGGTCGCGCGTGTTCGCCTCACCCACGGGATGGAGGTCACCGTCTACATCCCGGGCGAGGGTCACAACCTTCAGGAGCACTCCGTCGTGCTCGTCCGCGGCGGTCGCGTCAAGGACCTGCCGGGCGTGCGCTACAAGGTCGTGCGCGGAACGCTCGACGCCGCCGGCGTCAGCGACCGCAAGAAGGCCCGCTCCCAGTACGGCGTGAAGGCGAAGTAATGCCCCGTCGCGCAGCAGCTTCCATCCGGACGATCGAGCCGGACGCGATCCATCGCTCCCGCCTCGTCCAGCAGGTCATCAACCGCGTGATGCTCGACGGCAAGAAGTCGACCGCCGAGCGGATCGTCTACGACGCCCTCGCGATCATCGCTGAGCGCACCGGCAAGGACCCGATCGAGGCCCTCGAGGCATCGATCAAGGTGCTGACCCCGTCGCTCGAGGTCAGGTCCCGCCGTGTCGGCGGCGCGACGTACCAGGTGCCCGTCGAGGTGCCCGGCGCGCCGCGCTCGCACCCTTGCCGTCCGTTGGCTCGTCCAGTTCGCCCGCCAGCGTCGCGAGAAGACGATGGCGCAGCGGCTCGCGAACGAGCTGATGGACGCGCAGTCCCAGCAGGGCGCCGCGTACAAGCGCAAGGACGACATCTACCGCATGGCGCAGGCCAACAAGGCTTTCGCCCATTACCGCTGGTAGACAGCAGCCTGACAAGCCGCACGCAAAGCGCCGCCGATGGGTGGCGCTTCGTCGTTAAAGAGCTTCGTCTGCAGGTTGGTCGACAAGGTCGCTTGCAGCATGGCGTGCGGGCGGGCGCCGGGGACGGCCGAGCGCGCGTCCTCTGCTATATTCGTCGCCGCTTCCCGCAGGGGGTGCGCAGTCTGCGCGCGCTTTGCACACGGGGAGTCACGAACCATGGAGACTTTCACGTACTAACGCACGCACCCGGGACGACATTCCACGTCACGACCGGGCCCACTGGGCCCATTTTTGTGCCCGCCGCCGATCGATCGAACGCAGAAGAGACCCACGCACCCATGCCACGTAAGTACGCCCTCGAGAAGACCCGCAACATCGGGATCATGGCTCACATCGACGCCGGTAAGACGACGACGACCGAGCGCATCCTGTTCTACACCGGGCGCACCCACAAGCTCGGCGAGGTGCACGAGGGCGCGGCGACGATGGACTGGATGGAGCAGGAGCAGGAGCGCGGCATCACGATCACGTCTGCCGCGAC
This sequence comes from uncultured Actinomycetes bacterium, assembly GCA_963774115.1. GTDB lineage: Bacteria > Actinomycetota > Thermoleophilia > Solirubrobacterales > Solirubrobacteraceae > Conexibacter. The sequence continues at coordinate 969,713 of CAVZDN010000003.1, forward strand.
CGCCTGTGAGTGGGACAGCCACCGCATCAACATCATCGACACGCCCGGCCACGTCGACTTCACGGTTGAGGTCGAGCGCTCACTGCGCGTGCTCGACGGCGCCGTCGCCGTCTTCGACTCGGTCGCCGGAGTCGAGCCGCAGTCCGAGAACGTCTGGCGCCAGGCCGACAAGTACCACGTGCCGCGCATCGCGTACATCAACAAGATGGACCGCATCGGCGCGGACTTCGAGCGCGGCGTGCAGACCATGATCGACCGCCTCGGCGCGCACCCCGTGCCGATCCAGCTGCCGATCGGCGCCGAGGGCGACTTCCGCGGCATCATCGACCTCGTCGAAAACAACGCGATCATCTACAACGACGACCTCGGCAAGGAGCAGGAGGTCGTCGAGATCCCCGCCGACCTCGTCGACGCCGCCGCCGCGGCGCGGGAACACCTGCTCGAGGAGGTCTCGCACTTCGACGACGAGATCGTCGAAATGATCCTCGAGGACCAGGAGGTCCCCGTCGAGCGCATCAAGGCCGCGATCCGTGCGGCGTCGCTCGGTCTCAAGTTCACTCCCGTCCTCTGCGGCTCATCCTTCAAGAACAAGGGCGTGCAGCCGCTGCTCGATGGCATCGTCGACTACTTGCCGTCGCCGCTCGACGTCCCCGCGGTCGAGGGCATCGAGCCGGTCCGCGGCCAGGACGAGGGTCAGACTGCGACGCGCGAGGCCTCCGACGACGCGCCCTTCTCGGCACTCGCGTTCAAGATCGCCGCCGACCCGTACGTCGGTAAGCTCACCTACTTCCGCGTCTACTCCGGCAAGCTCGAGGCCGGCTCGCGCGTCCTGAACGTGTCGAGCGGCAAGACCGAGCGGATCGGTCGCATCCTCGAGATGCACGCCAACGAGCGCGTCGACCTCGAGGACGTCTCGGCCGGCGACATCGCCGCCGCCGTCGGCATCAAGCAGGTCACGACCGGCGACACGCTTTGCGCGCCGGACCGGCCGATCAAGCTCGAGATGATCGAATTTCCCGAGCCGGTCATCAAGGTCGCGATCGAGCCGAAGACGAAGGTCGACCAGGAGAAGATGGGCGTCGCGCTCAGCCGTCTGGCCGAGGAGGACCCGACCTTCCAGGTTCGCACCAACGAGGAGACGGGACAGACCGAGATCTCCGGCATGGGCGAGCTGCACCTCGAAGTGCTGGTCGACCGCATGCTGCGCGAGTTCAAGGTCGAGGCCAACGTCGGCCGTCCGCAGGTCTCCTACCGCGAGACGATCCGCGGCACGGTCCAGAAGGTCGAGGGCCGCTTCGTGCGCCAGACCGGCGGCTCGGGCCAGTACGGCATCGTCTACATCGACATGGAGCCGGCGCCCGGCGAGGGCTTCGACTTCATCAACAAGATCAAGGGCGGAGCGATCCCGTCGGAATACATCCCGTCGGTCGAGAAGGGCATCGAGGAGGCGCTCGACACGGGCGTCAAGGCCGGCTACCCGATGGTCGACATCCGCGTGACGCTCGTCGACGGCAAATACCATGACACGGACTCTTCGGAGATCGCCTTCAAGGTTGCCGGGTCGCTCGCCTTCAAGGAGGCCGCGCGCCGCGCCAAGCCCGTCCTGCTCGAGCCGATCTTCGCTGTCGAGGTCGTCGTGCCCGAGGAGTTCATGGGCGACGTGATCGGCGACCTCAACCGCCGCCGCGGCCGTGTCCACGGGATGGAACCGCGCGGCAACGCTCAGGTCGTTACCGGTAGCGTGCCGCTGTCGGAGATGTTCGGCTACGCGACCGACCTGCGTTCCAACACGCAGGGCCGCGCGACCTACACGATGGTGTTCGAGAGCTACGAAGAGGTACCTCCGAACATCGCCGAGAAGGTCGTGGAGAGCCGTACGGGAGGCGAGCAGGCCGCCTGATCTGCCGGACACACTCCCGCTTGCCGCCGCTGAATCGGCGCGAGAGCTGGAGTTGAGATAGATTTCCGAGGTTCGCCCTACGAGGCGGACCACACCGACTTCCAAGGAGCGAACACAAAGTGGCGAAGGAGAAGTTCGAGCGCGACAAGCCGCACGTCAACGTCGGCACCATCGGTCACATCGACCACGGCAAGACGACGCTGACTGCTGCCATCACGACGGTGCTGGCGGAGAAGATGGGCGGCGAGGCCCGGAGCTTCGAAGAGATCGACAACGCTCCGGAGGAGAAGGAGCGCGGGATCACGATCGCCACCTCGCACGTCGAGTACCAGACGGAGAACCGGCACTACGCCCACGTCGACTGTCCCGGTCACGCCGACTACGTGAAGAACATGATCACGGGCGCGGCGCAGATGGACGGCGCGATCCTCGTGGTCTCCGCGGCCGACGGTCCGATGCCGCAGACGCGCGAGCACATCCTGCTCGCCCGTCAGGTCGGCGTCCCCTACATCGTCGTGTTCCTCAACAAGGCCGACATGGTCGACGACGAGGAGCTCCTCGAGCTCGTCGAGGTCGAGGTCCGCGAGCTGCTGAGCGCGTACGACTTCCCCGGCGACGACATTCCGTTCATCACGGGCTCGGCGCTGAAGGCGCTCGAGGGCGACGAGGCCTACAAGGAGAAGATCCTCGAGCTCGCCGCCGCGCTCGACTCCTACATCCCCGAGCCGACGCGTGAGCTCGACAAGCCCTTCCTGATGCCAGTCGAGGACGTCTTCTCGATCACCGGCCGCGGCACCGTCGCGACGGGCCGCATCGAGCAGGGGATCGTCAAGACGGGCGAGACGGTCGAGATCGTCGGCATCCACGACACGACGAACACGGTCGTGACGGGCGTCGAGATGTTCCGCAAGATCCTCGACGAGGGTCGCGCGGGCGACAACGTCGGCTGCCTCCTGCGCGGTACCAAGCGCGAGGAGATCGAGCGCGGGCAGGTCCTCTGCAAGCCGGGCTCGATCACGCCGCACACCAAGTTCAAGGCCGAGGTCTACGTCCTCAAGAAGGAGGAGGGTGGCCGTCACACGCCGTTCTTCACCGGCTACCGGCCGCAGTTCTACTTCCGCACGACGGACGTGACCGGAATGGCGAACCTCCCCGAGGGCGTCGAGATGGTCATGCCGGGCGACAACGTCCAGATGGAGATCGAGCTGATCCAGCCGATCGCCATGGACCAGGGCCTGCGCTTCGCGATCCGCGAGGGTGGCCGCACGGTCGGCTCCGGCGTCGTCACCGAGGTCATTCAGTAGCACGGCAGTAAGGCGGCGGGCCTGGCCCGCCGCCTCCGCGAAGGCAAGATACGACAAGGGGCGGGTCCCGCAGCACACCCGGGGACTCGCCTCCTGCACGCAGAGAACCAGCAAAAACTTCACAGCAAGCACCGGACGGAACAACCCAAAGGCACCTGTGGCAACTCTCGCCCAAAACAAGATTCGCATTCGCCTGAAGTCCTACGACACCTCCGCCATCGAGACAGCGGCGAAGGAGATCGTCGAGACGGCGACCCGCACCGGCGCAACAGTGTCCGGGCCCGTCCCGCTGCCGACGGAGAAGAACGTCTACTGCGTGATCAAGTCCCCCTTCAAGGACAAGGACTCGCGCGAGCACTTCGAGATCCGCACGCACAAGCGGCTGATCGACATCCATCAGCCGACGCCGAAGACGGTCGACTCGCTCCAGCGGCTCGACCACCTGCCCGCCGGCGTCGACATCGAGATCCGGTTGGCGTCGTAGCGATGGCCGCGATCCTTGCCAAGAAGCTTGGGATGACCCAGCGCTTCCTCGACGACGGCCGCGTCGAGCGCGTCACCGTGCTCGAGGCTGGTCCGTGCCCGGTCACCGCGATCCGCACGCATGAGCGTGACGGCTACGAGGCCGTGCAGCTCGCCTTCGGCGCCTGCAAGGAGAAGGTGCTCACGCGCGCCGAGCTCGGTCACCTCAAGAAGGCGGACGCCTCCGCGCACCGCCACCTTGTCGAGTTCCGCGACGAGGCAGGCCAGCTGCAGGTCGGCGAGACCGTCACCGCCGAGGCGTTCGAGGCGGGCCAGAAGGTCAAGATCTCCGGGATCTCGAAGGGCAAGGGCTTCCAAGGCACGATCAAGCGCCACAACTTCGCCAGCGGTCCCAAGTCGCACGGTTCGCACAACGTGCGCGCACCGGGCTCGATCGGCGCCTCCGCATGGCCGGCGCGCGTGATGAAGGGCATCCGCGGCCCCGGCCACATGGGCGCCAAGCGCATCACGCAGAAGGGCCTGGAGATCGTCGAGGTCATCGCGAAGGACAACCTGATGCTCGTACGCGGAGCGGTCCCCGGACCCCGCGGCGGCACGGTGGAGGTGCGGACCGATGCCTAAGGCTCCGAAGCTCGGCGGCGGCGAGGTCACCCTCGACGACGCGTTCGGCGCGAAGTTCAACGGCCCGCTCGTGCACGAGGTCGTCCGCTCGGAGCTCAACGCGCTCCGTCAGGGGACGGCGTCGACCAAGACGCGCGGCAAGGTCCGCGGCGGTGGCGCCAAGCCATGGCGCCAGAAGGGCACGGGTAGAGCTCGTGCCGGCTCCTCGCGTTCGCCGGTCTGGCGAGGCGGCGGCATCGTCTTCGGCCCCCAGCCGCGTCACTACACCTTCAAGGTCAACCGCAAGGCGCGCCGCGCCGCGCTTCGCAGCGCGCTCTCGGTCCACGCCGACCGCGGCTCGCTTGCGATCTTCGACGCCTCGACCTTCGACGCGCCCTCCACGAAGCAGGCCGTCGGGCTGCTGAACGACTGGGGCCAGCCGGTGCCCATCGTCGTGCTGCTCGACCGCGAGGAGGCGAACGCCGGACTGTCGTTCCGCAACCTCGAGCGCGTGCTCGTGCTCCCGGTCGAGGATGCCGGCGTCGCGGACATCATCGGAGCGGCATCGCTGCTGGTCTCCGAGGCCGCTCTGCCGCAGCTCGTCATCCGCGCGAACGGCGCCCAAGAGGAGGTCGCCGCGTAGCCATGGACGCGAGCCAGGTCATCATCCGTCCCGTCATCTCGGAGAAGAGCTTCGTGCTCGCCGAGATCGGCAAGTACACGTTCCGCGTGCACGCCAACGCGCACAAGACGCAGATCCGCCAAGCGGTGGAGCAGCTCTTCGACGTGAAGGTCCGCGACGTGCGCACCTCCTCCGTCAAGAGCAAGCCGAAGAGACGCGGCATCAGCTCCGGTCGCACGCGCACCTGGAAGAAGGCCATCGTCCAGGTCGGCCCCGGCGACACGATCCCGATCTTTCAGGGTCTCGAGGGGAGCGACTGATGGCGATCCGCAAGCCAAAGCCGACCAGCCCCGGACGGCGCTTCGTCACGTATCCCGACTTCGCCGAGATCACGCGCAGCGAGCCGGAGAAGTCCCTCACCGAGGGACTGAAGAAGTCCGGCGGGCGCAACTCCAACGGCCGCAAGACGTCCCGCCATCGCGGTGGCGGCGCCAAGCGCCTGTACCGCAAGATCGACTTCAAGCGGCGCAAGGACGGCGTGCCGGCGAAGGTCGCGCACATCGAGTACGACCCGAACCGCTCGGCGTACATCGCGCTGCTCCACTACGTCGACGGCGAGAAGCGCTACATCCTCGCGCCGGCGAAGCTGACGGTCGGCATGACCGTGGCGAGCGGCCCGGACGCCGAGATCCGCGTCGGCAACTGCCTTCCGCTGGAGAACATCCCGGCCGGCACAGTGATCCACAACGTGGAGCTCACGCCCGGCAGAGGCGGCCAGCTCGCGCGCTCGGCCGGCAACGGGATCCAGCTGCTCGCGAAGGACGGCGAGATGGTCACCCTGCGCCTGCCCTCCGGCGAGATGCGCCTCGTCCGTGCGGAGTGCCGCGCGACGATCGGCACGGTCGGCAACTCGGATCACCAGAACGTCAAGATCGGCAAGGCCGGCCGCAAGCGCCACATGGGCGTTCGCCCGCAGACGCGCGGCACGGCCATGAACCCGGTCGACCATCCGCATGGCGGCGGCGAGGGATCCACCACGCCCGGTCGGCATCCGGTCACCCCGTGGGGCGTGCCGACGCTCGGCTATCGCACCCGCAAGAAGGGCAAGGCATCCGACCGCTACATCGTCCGTGGCCGCAAGCGCGGCAAGAAGCGTTGAGGAACGACTAGATGAGCCGCTCAAGCAAAAAAGGACCGTTCGTCGAGGAGCGCCTGATGGCGCGCATCGAGAAGATGAACGCTGCCAACACGAAGCAGATGATCAGAACGTGGTCCCGGACCTCGACGATCTTCCCCGACATGGTCGGGCACACGATCGCCGTGCATGACGGCCGCAAGCACGTCCCCGTCTTCATCAGCGAGTCGATGGTCGGGCACAAGCTCGGGGAGTTCGCGCCGACGCGGCTCTACCGAGGTCACACGCAGACCGGCAAGCGCCGCTAGCGATACGAAACGACCTGATGGCCGACGAGAACGACACCACCGAGACGCCTGAGCCCACGGCTGCTGCCGAGGTGAAGCCGAAGCGCGCCGCCGCAAAGCCGAAGGCTGCGAAGGCCGACGCCGAGGCGTCCGCTGAGGAGAAGCCGAAGCGCGCGGCCGCGAAGCCGAAGGCTGCCAAGGCCGACGCCAAGACGCCCGGCGACGACGTCGCCGAGGAGAAGCCGAAGCCGAAGCGCGCCGCTGCGAAGCCGAAGGCCGCCGCGGCGGAGCCCGCCGAGGCCGACGCTGACGCGCCCGCCGAGGAGAAGGCGAAGCCTGCTGCGAAGCCGAAGGCCGCGAAGGCCGACGCCGAGACCCCCGCTGCGAAGCCGGCGTCCCGTCGCCGCAGCGCGCCCGAGGTCCCGGTCGACCTCGTCGTTCGCGCCCAGGCCAAGTACGTTCGCTCGTCCGCCCGCAAGGCGCGCCTTGTCTGCGATCACATCCGCGGCAAGTCGGTCGAGGAGGCGCGTGCCATCCTTGCGTTCACGCCGCGCTCGGTCGCGAAGGACTGGAGCAAGGTGCTTGAGTCGGCCGTCGCCAACGCCGAGCACAACCACGAGCTCGACGGCGAAAGCCTCTACATCAAGGCTGCGCACGCGGACGAGGGCCCGACGCTCAAGCGCTTCCGGCCGCGCGCGATGGGCCGCGCGACGCCGATTCGCAAGCGCACGAGCCACCTCACGATCCTGCTCACGCCGAAGGGGTAACGAGACCATGGGACAAAAGGTTCATCCCGAGGGACTCCGCGTGGGCTACATCCACGACTGGAAGTCCAACTGGTTCAACGAGAAGGGCTTCGCCGACTACCTGCACGAGGACATCCGCATCCGCGAGCACATCATCGGCCGCCTCTCGCACGCCGGGCTCTCGGACATCACGATTCGCAAGAACGCGAACGAGGTCGAGGTCAACATCAACACGGCCCGGCCGGGCATCGTGATCGGCAAGTCCGGCTCCGAGGTCGACGCGCTGCGCCGTGACCTGCACAAGATCACCAGCAAGCAGGTCAAGGTCAACATCCTTGAGATCAAGCGCCCCGAGCTCGACGCGCGTCTCGTCGCGCAGTCGATCGCGGAGCAGCTGCAGAACCGCGTCGCCTTCCGCCGTGCGATGAAGCGCGCGCTCACGAGCGCCATGCGCTCCGGCGCGAAGGGCGTCAAGGTCCAGGTCTCCGGTCGCCTCGGCGGCGCCGAGATGGCCCGCACCGAGAGCTACTCCGACGGTCGCGTCCCGCTGCACACGCTGCGTGCGGACATCGACTACGGCTTCCACGAGGCCAAGACGACCTTCGGCCGCATCGGCGTGAAGTGCTGGATCAACAAGGGCGAGATCATGCCCGAGGGCTACACCGGCGCCGATCTGACGCAGATGGACGACCCGGGCCCGCAGGCTCCCGATCGTGGACGGCGCGGCGAGCGCGACGGACGCGGACGCGGCGGTCGTGGGCGCGGCGGTGGTCCGGGCGGCACGGGCGGCGGTCCGGGCGGCGGTGGTGGTGGCCGCGGTCGTGGTCCCGGCGGTCCCGGCGGACCTGGTGGTCCCGGCGGCCGTGGCCGTGGTGGCGGACCCGGTGGTCCCGGTGGTCCTGGCGGTCGTGGCCCAGGTGGCCCCGGTCGTGGTCCCGGCGGTCCGGGCGGTCGTGGCGGCCAAGGTGGCGGCGGCGGTGGCGGCGGACGCGGTCCGGGCGGTCCCGGCGGCGGTCGTGGTCCCGGCGGCCCCGGTGGTGGACGCGGTGGCAACCGCAGTCCCGAGGTGACCCGCTGATGCTGTCTCCCAAGCGTGTCAAGTTCCGCAAGCAGCACCGCGGCCGTCGCCGCGGGCTCTCGCGTGGGCAGGTCAAGGTCCAATTCGGCGAGTACGGCCTCAAGACCCTTGAAGAGGGGTGGCTGACGAACCGCCAGATCGAGGCCGCTCGTATCGCGATGACCCGCAAGATCAAGCGGGGCGGCAAGGTGTGGATAAACGTCTATCCGGACAAGCCGTTCACGAAGAAGCCGGCCGAGACCCGCATGGGATCCGGCAAGGGCTCGCCCGAAGGGTGGGTCGCCGTCGTGAAGCCGGGTCGCGTGATGTTCGAGCTGGCCGGCGTGCCGGAGGATCTTGCGCGTGAGGCGATGCGCCTCGCCGGGCACAAGCTGCCGGTCAAGACGAAGTTCGTGCTGCGAGAGGACGGCTGAGATGGCGAAGGCACCTGAGCTGCGGGACATGGACGATGCTGTCCTGGCCGAGCATGTGAAGACCGCGCGCCGCGAGCTGTTCGGGCTGCGCTTCCAGCACGCCACCGGCGAGCTGGAGAACACCTCCCGCCTGAGTGATGCGAAGCGCGACGTCGCGCGCGCCCTCACGATCGTGCGCGAGCGTGGAATCGATGTCGACAAGGAACTGAGCCGCTAAGCGATGGCCGACGAAGAGCAGAACGAGAACGTCGAGGAGACGACGCCCGAGGCCGTCGAGGCAGCGGACGCGCCCGAGGCTGCTGAGGCGGCCGTGGAGGCACCCGCGTCCGAGGCGCCCGCGAGCAAGGAGCCGGCCGCCGAGGCCGTCCCCGCCGCGAGCCCGAAGGAGCGCCGCCAACAGTCGCGCGCCCGTCGCGCGACGCGCACCGGTGCACAGCCCGTCCGCACCCCCGAGGAGCGTCAGGCCGAGCGCGATGCCGCGCGGGCCAAGAAGGCGAAGGCCCGTACCGGCCTGCGCGCGAAGTCCCGTGCCAAGCAGGCCGAGGCCCGCGCCGCGAACCCCGCTGAGGCGACGGCGCCGCGCGAGCACGCCGTCGGCCGTCAGAAGGAGCGTCAGGGGATCGTCGTCTCCGACAAGGCGGACAAGACGATCACCGTGCGGATCGACACGGCTCGCCAGCACCGTCGCTACCACAAGATCGTTCGCAGCTCGAGCACGCTCCACGTACACGACGAGACCAACGACGCGCACATCGGCGACACGGTCGTCGTGCGCGAGTGCCGTCCGCTGTCGCGTCTGAAGCGCTGGCGCCTTGTGCAGGTCGTGGAGCGCGCCAAGTGATCCAGAACGAGACACGCCTCAAGGTCGCCGACAACACCGGTGCCCGCGAGATCCTCTGCATCCGCGTCCGCGGCGGCTCGCGCCGTCGCTACGCCGGCGTCGGCGACATCATCGTCGCGACGGTGAAGGCCGCGAGCCCGCAGGGATCCGTCAAGAAGGGCGAGGTGGTCACTGCCGTCGTCGTGCGCACGAAGAAGTCCTACGGTCGCGAGGACGGCACCTACATCGGCTTCGACGAGAACGCCGCGGTGATCATCGACGCGCAGAACAACCCGCGTGGGACCCGCATCTTCGGACCGGTCGCCCGCGAGCTGCGCGAGCGCAACTTCATGAAGATCGTCTCGCTCGCCCCGGAGGTCCTCTAACCATGCCCGCGAGAATCCGCAAGGGCGATGAGGTCGAGGTCATCAGCGGCAAGGACCGCGGCAAGAAGGGCCGCATCCTGCGCGTCGAGCTCGAAGAAGGACCGCGTCTACGTCGAGGGCCTCAACATCGTCAAGCGCCATCAGCGCCCCACCCCGGGTCGCCCGGATGCGATCGCCGGCGTGATCGAGCGAGAGGGACCCATTCACGTCTCGAATGTCATGCTGCTCGATCCCAAGGACGGCAAGCCGACGCGCATCGGCATCGAGGTTCACGAGGGGACGCGCTTCCGCGTCGCCCGCCGCTCCGGCACCCGCATCGACTGAGTCACGGAAATCCAATGCCCGCACGCTTGAAAGACCAATACCTGTCCGAGATCCGCCCCAGCCTGATGGAGCGGTTCGGCTACACCACGCCGATGCAGGCGCCCCGGATCGAGAAGATCACGGTCAACATGGGCGTCGGCGAGGCCAAGACCGACGGCAAGCTGCTCGACCAGGCGAGCACGCAGCTCGCGCGGATCGCCGGCCAGCAGCCGAACATCCGCCGTTCGCGCAAGTCGATCGCGGCCTTCAAGCTGCGCGAAGGCATGGCCGTCGGCGTGAGCGTCACGCTCCGCGGCGACCGCGCCTACGAGTTCCTCGACCGCCTGCTGTCGCTCGCGATCCCCCGGATCCGCGACTTCCGCGGCTTGAACCCACGCTCCTTCGACGGCCGTGGGAACTACTCGATGGGCGTCAAGGAGCAGATCATCTTTCCCGAGATCGACTACGACAAGGTCGATCAGGTACGTGGTCTCGACATCACGATCACGACGTCCGCAAAGACCGACGACGAGTCCTACGCGTTGCTGCAGGCATTCGGTATGCCGTTCGCGAAGGATCGCCGTGCCACCGCTACGGCGACGACTGAGAGCTAGGAGCTTTCATGGCCAAGACCTCATTGCGCGTCCGCCAGCAGCGGACGCCCAAGTACAAGACACGTGGATACACCCGCTGCCGCCGCTGTGGCCGGCCGCGCTCGGTGTTCCGCAAGTTCGGGCTGTGCCGTATCTGCCTGCGCGAGCTCGCGCACAACGGCTACATCCCGGGCATGACGAAGAGCTCGTGGTGATCGCATGTCGATGACCGACCCCATCGCCGACTTCCTGACCCGTGTGCGCAACGGCGCGCACGCGTCGCACGACGTCGTGACGATCCCGTCCTCGAAGCTCAAGCGCGAGTTGGCCCGCATCCTCAAGGAGCAGGGCTACATCGACGGCTACGAGATCGAGGCGGCCAACGCCGACCATCCTGGCGAGGTGATCAAGGTCGCCCTGAAGTACTCGGGCAACCGCAAGCCGGTCATCCAAGGGATCCAGCGCGTGTCCCGCCCGGGTCAGCGCACCTACGTCGACCACGCCCACATCCCGAAGATCCAGGGTGGGCTCGGCACGGCAATCATCTCGACGTCGCATGGCGTCATGACCGGTCACGAGGCCCGCCGCAAGGGTGTCGGCGGCGAGGTCGTGGCGAAGGTCTGGTGAGCTGCGCATGAGTCGTATCGGCCGCAAGCCCATTGCTGTACCCGCCGGCGTCAACATCGCGATCGAGCCCGAGCTCGTGACCGTCAACGGCCCCAAGGGCGAGCTCTCCGAGCGCATCCACCGCGACATCACGGTGGCCCGCGTCGAGGAAGAGCTCGTCGTCACGCGCCCGACCGACCGCGGCGAGCACCGTGCTCTGCACGGCCTCACGCGCTCGCTCGTGGCCAACATGGTCGAGGGCGTCACGAACGGCTTCGAGAAGCGCCTGGAGATCCAGGGCGTCGGCTACCGCGCGCAGCTCAAGGGCAGGGACCTGGAGCTGGCGCTCGGCTACTCGCACCCGGTGCCGATCAAGGCGCCCGACGGGATCGAGTTCGAGGTTCCGCAGCCGACACGCATCGTCGTGCGCGGCATCTCGAAGCAGCTCGTCGGCGAGGTCGCCGCGAACATCCGCAAGCAGCGCAAGCCCGAGCCGTACAAGGGCAAGGGCATTCGTTACGAGGGCGAGTACGTCGCCCGGAAGGTCGGTAAGCGCGCATGACCGTTCTCACCAAGCCAGCGAGACGCCTCAAGCGTCGCCGTCGCGTCCGCGCGAAGATCACCGGCACGGCTACGCGGCCGCGCATCTCGGTGTTCCGCTCGAACCGCGGGATCGACGCCCAGCTCATCGACGACGTCAGCGGTCACACGATCGTGGCCGTCAACTGGATCGAGCCGGAGCTGCGCGGCGTCGGCCGCGCCGACCAGGCCCGCCGTGTCGGCGAGCTGCTCGCCGAGCGCGCCAAAGCGGCCGGCATCGAGCAGGCCGTCTTCGACCGCGGCGGCTACCAGTACCACGGGCGCGTGAAGGCGCTCGCGGAGGGCGCCCGCGAGAGCGGCCTGGCGTTCTAATCACCATCCGGACTGCTCCGAACCGCTACCCTCAGGAATCCATGGCACTCGCACTCGACCGTTCCGTATCCGCCGCCGGGCTCGACCTTCAAGAGCGCGTCGTCGAGATCAACCGTGTCGCCAAGGTCGTCAAGGGCGGCCGGCGCTTCTCCTTCACCGCGCTCGTGGTGGTGGGTGATGAGCGCGAGATCGTCGGCGTCGGCTACGGCAAGGCCAATGAGGTCCCGGTCGCGATCCAGAAGGGCGTGGAGCGGGCCAAGAAGAACCTCATACGCGTGCCGAAGCACGGCTCGACGATCACGCACCAGACGCTCGGCATTTTCGGCGCCGGTCGCGTGATGTTGAAGCCAGCTTCGCCCGGTACCGGCGTGATCGCCGGCGGCGGCGTGCGCGCGGTGCTCGAGCTCGCCGGGATCCACGACATCCTCTCGAAGAGCCTTGGGACGCAGAACCCGATCAACCTCGTGAAGGCGACGATCGCGGGCCTCGAGGGCCTGCGCCGCCCGGAGGAGGTCGCCGATCTGCGCGGCATCTCGATCGACGCGGTCCTCGGGCTCGACCCGAACCGCCACGCGACCGCGGAGTTGACCGCCGACGATGCGGAGGCCGTTGAAGCCGACGCTGAGACGCCCGTCGAGGGCGAGCAGGAGCCGGCTGCCGTCGGTGCCGCGGAGGGCGACGCGTGAGCACGCTCAAGATCACCCAGGTCAAGTCGCGCAACGGCGCGGACAAGAGGCAGCTCGACACGCTGCGCTCGATCGGCGTGCGCCGCATCGGCCACACCGTCGAGCAAAAGGACACCCCCCAGCTGCGCGGCATGGTCCATGCGGTCCGTCACCTCGTGAAGGTGGAGCAGGAAGCATGAAGTGCTTCCGTTCACTGGTGGCCGGAGGCCGACAGCTGCAATCAGGACGCGAGGCTGGATGCCTCGCGGAGGTGACCCCATGAGCGCCACCAAGAAGTCCGAGACCGACGCCCCTGAGGAGCGCATCGGCCTCCACAACTTGAAGCCAGCCCCCGGCAGCCGCCGTCCGCGCAAGCGCGTCGGCCGCGGCGAGGGCTCCGGCTCCGGCAAGACCTCGGGCCGCGGCCAGAAGGGCGCGGGCTCGCGCTCGGGCTCCAAGGACCGCGCGCGTTTCGAGGGCGGCCAGATGCCGATTCACATGCGGATGCGCAAGCTGCGCGGCCCGCACATGAAGAAGTCGATGCCGTTCGAGATGTTCCGCACGCACACGCAGGCCGTGAACCTGCTCGACCTCGAGGCCCGCTTCGACAGCGGCGCCGAGGTGACGCTCGAGGACCTGAAGGCGAAGGGCCTCGGAACGCGCCGGGACATCCCCGTGAAGATCCTCGCCAAGGGTGAGATCACGAAGCCGTTGACCGTCCACGCCCACGCCTTCAGTGCAGCCGCGCGCGAGCGCATCGAGGCTGCTGGGGGAACCTGTCGGATACTCGAGTAGGCAAGGGCCCCGGGGGAATTCATGCTTTCGACGATCCTCAGCGCCTTCACGGTTGCGGACATCCGGAAGAAGCTCGGGTTTACCGCGCTGCTGCTCGGCCTCTACCGCTTGGGCGCACACATACCGGCGCCCGGCATCAACTCGCAGGCGGTCGAGGAGATCCAGAGAAACTTCTCGAACGGCGGGATCCTCAACTTCCTGAACATCTTCTCCGGCGGCGGGCTGGCGCGCATCGCGCTGTTCGCGCTCGGGATCATGCCGTACATCACGGCCTCGATCATGATGCAGCTGCTGACGGTCGTCGTGCCGTCGCTGGAGCAGCTGCAGAAGGAGGGCGAGATCGGCACGCAGCGGATCACGCAGTACACGCGCTATCTGACGGTCGGCCTCGCGGCCGCGCAGTCGATCGCCTACGTGTTCCTGTTCCGCTCTTTCCAGCAGCAGGCCGGCACCTCCGTCGTTACGAACTTCACGCTCGCGAAGCTGACGCTGATCGCGGTCTCGCTCACGGCGGGCTGCATGCTCGTGATGTGGATGGGCGAGCTGATCACCCAGCGCGGCATCGGCAACGGCATCTCGCTGATGATCTTTGCGAGCATCGTCTCGAGCCTGCCGCATGGCGTGCAGGCCTGGTGGACGAGCCCGGACCCCGTCTTCAAGGTGATGATGCCGTTCCTCGCGCTCGGCGTGATCGCGGCGATCGTCTTCGTCCAAGAGGGGCAGCGGCGGATCCCCGTGCAGTACGCACGCCGTGTGATCGGCCAGCGCATGACGCAGGGCGGCCAGACCTACCTGCCGCTGCGCGTCAATATGGCCGGCGTCATACCGGTCATCTTCGCCGCGTCGCTGATGGCGTTCCCGCCGACGGTCGGGCAGATGATCAACACGCCGTGGGCCAACGACGTCGCGAACTTCTTCAACCCCGGCGACACGCCCTACCTCATCGGCGAGACGCTGCTGATCATCGCCTTCACCTACTTCTACACGGCGGTCACGTTCAACCCGACCGAGCAGGCGGACAACCTCAAGCGCTATGGCGGCTTCATCCCCGGCGTGCGCCCCGGCCGTCCGACCGCGGAGTTCCTCGATCGCATCCTCGCGCGGCTGACCTTCCCGGGCGCGTTGTTCCTGGCGGCCGTCGCGGCGTTCCCGACGCTCCTGATCAACTCGACCGGCGCGAACTTCTTCTTCGGCGGCACGTCGCTGCTGATCGTGATCGCGGTCGCGCTCGACACGATGAAGCAGCTCGAGGCACAGCTCATGATGCGCAACTACGAAGGCTTCCTGAAGTAGCTCTGCGGCGGGCGTCCATCGGCGTCCAGGGCGATCGTGCGCTCGCGACCACGCGGTCGACCATCTAGTAACTTCCGCTCTTCGTGCGCGAGCTGAACCTCATCCTCTTCGGGCCGCCCGGAGCCGGGAAGGGCACGCAGGCCGCCCGCCTGCAGGAAGACTTCCGTCTGCCCTACGTGGCGACGGGTGACATCCTGCGCGCCGCCGTCAAGGACGGCACGGAGCTCGGACGTGCGGCGAAGGGGTACATGGACGCGGGCGAGCTGGTGCCGGACGAACTCGTCGTCGACCTGATCGTCAACCGTATCGGCGCCGAGGACTGCCGCGACGGCTTCATCCTCGACGGCTTTCCGCGCAACCGCGCGCAAGCCGACGCGCTCGGCGCGGCCTTCGACAAGCTGGGTCGCCGCATCACCGCCGTGCTGCTCGTCGACGTGCCGGACGAGGAGGTCGTGCGCCGCATCTCGGGCCGGCGCGTAAGCGTCAAGACCGGCCGGCCGTACCACGTCGAAAGCGATCCGCCCAAGCACGAAGGCCGCTGCGACGTCGACGGCTCGCGGCTGATCCAGCGGGACGACGACAAGCCCGAGGTCGTGACGAAGCGGCTCGAGGTCTACCACGCCGAGACCGAGCCGCTGATCGCCTACTACGACGAACGTGGCCTGCTGCGCCGCGTGGACGGCACGCGCAGCCCGACGGAGGTCCACGACCACGTCCGTGCCGTGCTCGCGACGCTGCGCCTCGAAGAGGACCTGTGATCGTCAAGAAGACGCCCGAGCAGATCGACCGGATGGCGGCTGCGGGCGACATCCTGATTCGTACGCTGGACCTGGTCGCCGGCAAGATCCGTCCGGGGGTCACCACGAAGGAGCTCGACGAGGCTGCCGAGCGCTTCATCCGCTCTCAGGGCGCCACGCCGGCCTTCAAGGGCTACCGCGGCTTCCCCGGCTCGATCTGCGCCTCGCCCAACTCGATGGTCGTGCACGGCATCCCGGGCCCCTACAAGCTGGAGCGCGGTGACATCCTGTCGGTCGACGTCGGCGTCGTGTTCGACGGCTGGGTGGCGGACGCCGCACGCACGTTTCCGGTCGGCTCGGTCTCTGCCGTCGCAAGCAAGCTGCTCGACGTGACGGCGGGTTCGCTGCTGGCGGCAGTGCCGCAGTGCACGCCCGGCAACCGCCTCGGCGACGTCTCCCACGCGATCCAGACGCACGTGGAGGCGGAGGGCTTCTCGATCGTCCGCTCGCTCGTGGGCCACGGGATCGGTCGCGACATGCACGAGGACCCGCAGGTGCCCAACTACGGCGCTCCCGGACGCGGGCCGAAGCTGGAGGAGGGCATGGTGTTGGCTATCGAGCCGATGGTCACCGCCGGCCGCCACCAGGTGCGGATGGCCGACGACGGTTGGGCGATCTTCTCCCAGGATGGGTCGTTGGCCGCGCACTTCGAGTTCACGATCGCGATCACCGCCGAGGGCCCGCGGGTCCTGACGCCGTGGCACGAGCACGGCTCGCGGGCGGCCGCGTGAACCCGCATCGGATGACCGTGCGCGGCAAACCCCACCTTTGGTACCATTCTCCGTCGCGCTCGAAGCCCTGCGGCTTCGTGCTGCGAACGTCCTCGACGTGGTAGCGGCAGCCGTCCCGGCGGCCAGAGCCGAGTCGATCGGAACCAGCTCGAAAGGGATCATGAAGGTACGACCGTCGGTCAAGCCGATGTGCGAGAAGTGCAAGATCATCCGCCGCCACGGGCGCGTCCTGGTCATCTGCTCGAACCCGCGCCACAAGCAGCGGCAGGGGTAGCGCACACGCCATGGCACGCATAGCAGGCATCAACATCCCGCTGAACAAGCGCGTGGAGATCGGGCTGACGTACATCTACGGCATCGGCCGCTCGCAGTCGAACACACTGCTCGCCGAGCTGGCGATCGACCCCGATACCTACGTCCGCGACCTCACCGAGGACGAGGTCGGCAAGCTTCGCGACCTGATCGACAAGGACCTCGTCGTCGAGGGCGATCTGCGCCGTGAGCGCTCGCAGAACATCAAGCGCCTGATGGAGATCGGCTGCTACCGCGGCCTGCGCCACCGCAGAGGCCTCCCGGTCCGCGGCCAGAAGACCAAGACCAACGCCCGCACGCGCAAGGGTCCCAAGCGCATGCAGGTCGCCGGCAAGAAGAAGGCGGGGAAGAAGTAAGTGAGTCCAGCTCCGAAGCGCCCGCAGCGCGGCCGTCGCAAGGTCCGCAAGAACATCCCGGTGGGTCAGGCCCACATCAAGACCAGCTTCAACAACACGATCGTCTCGCTGACCGACCGCGAGGGGAACGTGATCGCGTGGGAGTCCGCCGGCGGTGCCGGCTTCAAGGGCTCGCGCAAGTCGACGCCGTTCGCCGCACAGGTGACGGCCGACGCTGCCGCACGCAAGGGCATCGAGCACGGCCTGCAAAAGGTCGAGGTGTTCGTGAAGGGCCCGGGTTCCGGGCGTGAGACGGCGATCCGCTCCCTCCAGGCCGCAGGCCTCGAGGTGACCGCGGTCCGCGACGTCACGCCGCAGGCGCACAACGGCTGTCGTCCGCGCAAGCGGCGGCGGGTCTAGGGAGCACGGAGATGGCCAAGGACACCAGCCCACAGTGCAAGCAGTGCCGTCGTGAGGGCCAGAAGCTGTTCCTCAAGGGCGAGCGCTGCCTGACCGACAAGTGCGGCGTCGAGCGTCGCGCGTACCCGCCGGGCGACCACGGACGTGGGCGCCAGAAGCAGAGCGAGTACCGCGTCCAGCTGCGCGAGAAGCAGAAGGCGCGCCGCTACTACGGCGTGCTCGAGCGTCAGTTCCGCGTCTACTACGAGAAGGCCAGCCGTCAGCCCGGGATCACCGGCGAGAACCTGCTGCGCATGCTCGAGTGCCGCTTCGACAACGTGCTCGTCCGCCTCGGCTTTGCCGCTTCGCGGCGCCAGGCACGCCAGCTGATCTTGCACGGCCATTGGACGATCAACGGTCGTCGGGTGAACATCCCCAGCTACCAGGTCCGTGACGGCGACGTCATCGCGATCAAGGCGGCCAGCACCGCGGTTCAAGTGATCCGCGAGGCGACCGAGCTGACCGGCCAGGTGCCGGCGTGGCTGCAGGCCGACCACGACTCGCTTACGGCGAAGGTGCTGCGCAAGCCGGAGCGGCGGGAGATCGCCGCGCCGGTGCTGGAGCAGCTCATCGTCGAGCTCTACTCGAAGTAAGCCGCATTTCGCGCATCGCCGGCCGCCCTCAGAAGGCCCGCGATGCCCATGACCGCCCGCGGCGGGCGGCGCTCGTGACACGACGACGTTAGGACCGACCCCGATGCTCGATTTCCAAGTCCCCCGTATTTCCACCGAGACCGTCGAGGAGAACCGCGGTTCCTTCACGATTGAGCCGCTCGATCGTGGGTTCGGCTACACGTTCGGCAACTCGCTGCGCCGTGTGCTGCTCTCGTCGCTCGCCGGCGCTGCCGTCACGAGCGTCCGCATCGAGGGCGTCGCGCACGAGTTCTCGACGATCCCCGGTGTCAAGGAGGACGTCACCGACATCGTCCTGAACCTCAAGGGCATCGTCTGCCGCATGCACTCCGACGCGACCGAGATCGAGGCGCCGCTCGTCGTCACGGGCCCCGGCGAGATCACGGCGAAGGACATCGACCTGCCTTCCGGCGTCGAGATCCTCAACCCGGACGCGCACATCGCGACGCTCGAGAAGAAGACGAAGCTTGAGGTCTACCTGACGATCGGCCGCGGCCGTGGCTACCGCCCGGCGGAGGAGAACAAGTCCTCCGACCAGCCGATCGGCGTGATCCCGATCGACTCGATCTTCTCGCCTGTCCGCCGCGTCGCATACGCGGTCGAGCAGGCGCGTGTCGGCCAGAAGACGGACTTCGACAAGCTGACGCTCGACATCGAGACGGACGGCTCGATCGACCCGCACGCCGCGCTTCGCGAGGCGGCCGAGATCCTGATCTCGCAGCTGGCGATCTTCACCGACGCCGACCGCGTCATCGAGCTGCGCGACACGGGCGGCCTCGGCGGAGTGCTCGAACCGGGCCTCGTCGGCGGTCCGGGTGCGGCTGGCGCTCCGGGTGGGCGTCCCGCGAACGCGATGGACGACATCCTGATCGAGGAGCTGGAGCTGGGCGTGAGGTCCTACAACTGCCTCAAGCGCGCGGGCATCCAGACGGTCGGCGACCTGATCTCGAAGACCGAGAACGAGCTCAACGCGATTCCGAACTTCGGCAAGAAGTCGATCGATGAGGTCATCGAGACGCTCGAGTCGCGTGGCCTGTCCCTGCGGCAGGACTGACTTCCCGGTACCCTCTTCCAGCCCATGCGCCATCAACGCAACCGCTATCAGCTCTCACGCAGCGCCTCGCACCGCAAGGCGCTGCTCGCGAACCTCTGCAAGGAGGTCATCTCGCACGAGCGCATCAAGACGAGCGAGACGAAGGCGAAGGCCGTCAAGCCCGAGCTGGAGAAGCTCATCACGCTCGCCAAGCGCGGCGACCTCCACGCGCGCCGGCAGGCGCTGTCCGCGCTCGGGCAGGACAAGTACTGCGTCTACAAGCTGTTCGAGGAGATCGCTCCGCGCTACACGGAGCGTCCCGGCGGCTACACGCGCATCCTGAAGCTCGGTCCGCGTCGCTCCGACGCGACCGAGATGGTCTTCCTCGAGCTCGTCTAGGACGACGGGCTTGGGGGATCGCTCCTCCTGAGCAGGCGGACTAGCGGCATGGGCGACGTGCACCTCACCGGACGCGAGCCGGTGACGAAGCTCACGCTCGAGTACGACGGCCGTGAGTTCGCGGGCTGGGCGCGACAGCCTCGTCGCCGCACCGTGCAGGAGGAGCTCGAAGGCGCGCTCGCGACGCTGCTGCAACGCGACGACATCACGCTGACGGTTGCCGGGCGCACGGACGCGGGTGTGCATGCCTGGGCGCAGGTCACGAGCTACGAGGGGGCGCCGGTGAAGCCCCGCGCACTCAACTCCCTGCTGCCGGCAGACATCGCGGTGCTGGAAAGCGAGGCGGTCGCGCCGGGCTTCAGCGCGCGCCACGACGCGACGAGCCGCGCGTACTGCTACCGCGTGCTCGCACGACGCGCCCGCAGCGCTCATGAGCGCGGGCGTGCGCTGTGGTGGCCCTATCCGTGCGACCGTGACGGGCTCGACGCCTGCGCCGCCGCGCTCCCGGGCGTTCATGACTTCACTGCCTTCACGCCGACCGAGACAGACCACGTGCGCTTCGACCGCGACGTGCGGTCCGCTTGCTGGCGCGCACAGGGCGACGTCCTGGAGTTCTGGATCGAGGCGGACTCCTTCATGCACAACATGAATCGCGCATTGGTCGGGACGATGCTCGAAGTCGCCGGCGGCCGGCGCGCGCTGGAGGACTTCGAGAGCCTGCTCGCGGGCGCGCCGCGCTCACGAGCGGGGGCAACGGCTGCGCCGCATGGTCTTCACCTGGTCGGTGTGGGCTATGACGGCCGCGCCGTGCTCCCGACTACCATCAGTGACCTTCCATGAAGGTCCTTCTCACCAACGACGACGGCATCGAGGCCGATGGCCTGCAGGCGCTGCGGCGCGCGCTGCTGGAGGTGCCGGGGGTGGAGCTGGAGGTCGTGGCGCCGGATGGGAACCGCTCGGCGACGGCGCGGTCGATTACGACGCGGCGGCCGCTGTGGGTCGAGCGGGTCGACTTCGGCGACGGCACCGTCGGATACGCGACCGATGGGACGCCGGTCGACTGCGTGCGGCTGAGCCGGCTCGGACTGGTCGAGGGCTTCCAGCCCGACCTCGTGGTGTCGGGGATCAACCACGGTCTGAACCTCGGCGACGACATCACCTACTCGGGGACGGTGGCGGCGGCGTTCGAGGCGCTGCTGCTCGAGCTGCCCGGGATCGCCGTCTCGCAACAGTCGACGGCACGCGAGATGGACTTCCGGCTGGGCCGGGCGTTCGACTTCGAGGCGGGCGCGGCGTTCGCGGCGGGGGTCGTGGCCGAACTGGAGGACGTTCCGCTTGAGCCGGGCACTCTCCTGAACATAAACGTCCCGGGCGCGGCGCCGCATGGCGTCGAGGTCACGCGGCTCGGCAAGCGCATCTACGAGGACGTGCTGGAGCTGCAGGACGAGGTCCACCCAGGCCGCCGGCTGTTCCGCATCTACGGCGACGCGGGCGGGCTCGTCGACGAGCAGGGCACCGACATCGCCGCCGTCGCGGCCGGGCGGATCGCGGTCACGCCGATCCACTTCGACCTGACGGACCGCGCCGGAATGGCGGCGCTCGAGCAACACGACCTCGCGCGGCTGATCGCGCCTGCCGCGCGCGACGTGGAGTGACTGCGCCGCCGGACAGGGGTCTCGCGACTCGGGCCGCGGAGCTGCGTGCGGAGCTGACCGAGCACGGGCACCGCTACTACGTGCTCGACGACCCGTCCGTCACCGACGACGTCTACGACAAGCTGCTCGACGAGCTGCGCGCGATCGAGGCGGAGCACCCCGAGCTGCTGACACCCGACTCGCCGACGCAGCGGGTCGGCGGCGAGCCGGTCTCGGCGCTGGAGAAGGTCGTGCACCTCCAGCCGATGCTGTCGCTCGCGAACGCGCGCAGCGAGGAGGAACTGCAGGCGTGGGTCGAGCGGATGCGCGCGCACCTCGCCCGCGAGGGGATCGAAAACCCCGACTTCGCGTATGTGGTGGAGCCGAAGGTCGACGGGCTGGCGATCTCGCTCGTCTACGAGGATGGCGTGCTCGTGCGCGGCGCGACGCGCGGCAACGGCGAAGTCGGCGAGGACGTGACGCACAACCTGCGCACGATCGGTCAGATCCCGCTGCGGATTGACGACGCGCCTCCGCTGATCGAGGTGCGCGGCGAGATCTACCTGTCGCTCGCCGACTTCGAGGCCGTGAACATCCGCCGCGCAGAGCAAGGGCTGTCGACGTTCATGAACCCGCGCAACTCGGCCGCGGGGGCGATCCGGCAGCTGGACCCCACGGCGGCGCGGGAGCGTCCGCTGTCGATGTGGGCGTACGGCATCGGCGTGACCGACGGGATCGCGTTCGGGGGCCATTGGGAGAGCCTCACGTGGCTGCGTGAGCACGGCTTCCGCGTCAACCCGGACGTCGAGCGGCTGACGAGCGCCGAGGAGGTGCTGGCGCGCTGCCGCATGTGGGAGCAGCGGCGCGGCTCGCTGACGTTCGAGATCGACGGCGTCGTCGTGAAGGTCGACGACTACGAGCTGCAGCGGCGGCTCGGCGTCGTCGGGCGCGACCCGCGCTGGGCGATCGCGTGGAAGTTCCCGCCGACGACCGCGATCACGAAGCTGATCGACGTGCACTGGAACGTCGGCAAGTTCGGCACGCTGCACCCGTTCGCGGAGCTGGAGCCGGTGCACGTGAGCGGGGTGACGGTGAAGCTCGCGACGCTGCACAACGAGGAGGACCTCGCGCGCAAGGACGTGCGCCCGGGCGACGACGTGATCGTCTTGCGCGCCGGCGACGTGATCCCACAGGTCATATCGCCTGCGCCGCACGTCGTCGAGCGGACCGACCGGGCGCCCGCGCCCGCACCGCCGGAGCGCTGCCCGGCGTGCGACACGCCGACAGTGAAAGACGAGGGCGTCTTCACGCGCTGTCCGAACCGCGACTGTTCCGGACGCCGCTGGCAGCTGCTGTCGCACTTCGTCTCGCGCGGCGCGATGGATGTCGACGGGATCGGCGAGAAGCAGGTGACGGTGCTGATGGAGCACGAGCTGGTGCGGACCGCGGCCGACCTCTACCGCCTGACGGAGGAGCAGCTCGTCGCGCTCGACCGCTTCGGCGACGTCTCCGCGCGCAACGCGGTCGCGGCGATCGCGGCGTCCAAGGAACGGCCGTTCGGGCGCGTGCTGTTCGCGATCGGGATCGAGGGGATCGGCCTGGTCACCGGGCGCAACATCGCGCAGCGCTTCCGCTCGATTGACGCGCTCGCGGCTGCCACGGCCGAGCAGGTCGCGGAGACGCCGGGGATTGGGCCGATCGTCGGGCAGCAGATCCACGACCAGCTCCGCGATCCGCAAATGGAGGCACTGATCGCCGACCTGCGGTCGCTCGGGCTGCGCTTCGAGGAGGAGGGCGCGCCGCCCGGCGAGGGGCCGCTGTCGGACAAGGCGCTGGTCCTGACCGGGACGCTGCCGACGCTGACGCGCGAGCAGGCGACCGAGCGGATCCTCGCCGCGGGCGGCCGCGTGACGTCGACCGTCTCGAAGAAGACCGACTACGTGGTCGCGGGGGAGGCGGCGGGTTCGAAGCTGGAGAAGGCGGAGCGGCTCGGGGTCGCGGTGGTCGACGAGGCGGGGCTTGAGGCGCTGCTCGCGGGCGAAGTTCCTACGGCGAATGGCGAAGGCGACGACGGCTCCGATGCCGGAGAGCCGTAGAGTGCGCGCCATGATCCGCACACCGCTCGCGGCGCTCGCCGCCCTCACGCTGGTCGCCGTTCCTGTCGCGCAGGCCGGAGTCAAGGACAACCCGGAGAACAAGAAGCTTCCGCCGACAGCGAACGCGGGGTACTTCCTCGGCTATCCGACCGGCACGTACTCCTGGCACGGCTGCACGGCGACCGCCACGAAGGGCACGCTGTCGGCGCGCGTGCCGGGCGCTCCGCCGCTCGCGAAGGGCAGCCGCCAGCGGACGGTCACCTTCAAGGTCTCGACGACGGCGCCCTACGTCTCGTGGGTCGTCAAGGACGGCTGGACGATCTGCGGCGTGCAGGCGAGCGCGGTGCTGAGCAACCCGAGCGTGGACAGCGATCTGCTCGCTGAGATCGGCTACACGTCGGGTCGTGGGAAGGGCTCGACGGCGAAGGGCGACGGCGATGAGACGATCGCGGTGCCGATCCCGAAGAAGGCGATCGACCGCGCGGAGTACGAGCAGTACGAGGGCAAGACGTTCACGATCAACTACCTGCAGGACGTCACCGTCTACGTCAAGCGCGTGAAGTAGCGCCTCAGTTCGGTGCGGCGCCGCCGCCCGAGCGCGGTGTCGCTGGCGCCTCGGGTGGTTGCGGCGCTGCGCCCTGCGTGCCGTCGCTCGGCCGCAGCCGCGCGAGGCGGATCGTGAGGCCGTCCTCGATCTTCTTGGCTGTCGGTGTGTAGACGAGGTTCTCGATGAAGGCGAAGGCGATAACGTGGCCGTTGGGGGTGCGGCAGTAGCCGGCAAGCGCGGAGACGTCGTGGAGGGTGCCGGTCTTGGCCCGACAGCGGTCCTGGGCTGAGGAGTGGCGCATGCGGGTCTCGAGCGTGCCGGTGCGACCGGCGATGGCGAGGGCGGGGCGGAAGCCGGGCTTGTCGCGCATCGCTGTGAGGAGGCCGACGACCTGGCGCGGCGTCGTGAGGTTGCTGCGGGAGAGGCCGGAGCCGTCGGCGAGCGTGGGGCGGATGCCGAACTGGGCGATCGTGCTGTGTACGACCGCGATGCCGGCCGTCGTGGAGCCGGCCTTGCCGTAGGCAGCGCCGACGTCCTTCAGGAGGGTCTCGGCGATGAAGTTGTCGGAGGGGGTGAGCGTGAAGCGGATCAGCGTCGCGATCGGCGGGGAGGGGACGGTGGTGAGGATCTGAGCGGCTGCCGGCGTGGTGCGCTCCCCGATCCGGCCAGAGGGGAAGCGGATCCCGCTGTGGCGCAGCTCGGCGGCGAGCTGTGCGGCCGCGAACTTCGCGGGGCGGGTCTGGAGGGCGCTGCCGTCCTCCTTGGCGAGGCCGCGGTTGAAGAGCAGGCCGCCGAGCGGTCCGCCGAGGTCGGTGACGTCGAGCGTCCAGCTGCTCGTGGGGCCGCCGCGCAGGCGATCGAACCAGGACTCGTCGCCGTAGATGGCGCCGGTGACGCGGCGGATGCCGATTGCGCGCAGGCCGAGGGCGAGCGTCGTGATGCTGGCGCCGGTCCCGTAGGCGCGCTGGCCGAAGGTCGTGCTGCCGAACGTCGGGTCGCCGCCGCCGCGCAGGTAGAGGCTGCCGCTCCAGGTACCGTCGTCGCCGAGCGTCCCGGTTCCGTAGACGCGCGTCTCGAGCCTGTTGTCGGCGCCGAATCGCAGCAGGGCGGTCGACGTCGTGTAGAGCTTGTTGACGGAGGCGGGGATGCGCGGCGCGTCGGCGCGCACGGCGGCGAGCGTGCGCCCGGTCGTGGTGTCGAGCACGAAGGCACCTGAGAGGCCGCCGGCTCGCGCGAGCTGGCCCGCGACGAGCGCGTCGAGCGGGGCGGCGGGCGTTGCGGCCGGCGCGATCGCTCCCGCGAGCGCCAGGGCGGCGACGAGCGTCGGCACGAGTCTCCTGCGGCGCACGACCCTCACAACAGGCGGCGACGTTGAGAGTCGCGCTGGTTCAGCCGAACGCGGGCGTACAATGAGGAGATGAAGGACACGGGAAAAGTCGTCAGCATCGAGGCTTCCGCCAAGCAGCGGGCGCGCGCCACGACATCGTCGCAGGGTCGGCGGGCGGCGCCGCGCCAGCGCAAGCGCCCGTCCAAGACAGCCCTGGTTCTCGGCGGCGGCGGCTTCACCGGCGCCGTGTACGAGATCGGCGCGCTGCGGGCGCTCGACCTGCTTTCTGTCAACCGCTCGATCACCGACTTCGACGTCTACGTCGGCACGAGCGCCGGTTCCTTCGTCGCCGCGATGACGGCGAACGGCGTGACGCCCGAGGAGATGATGCGGGTCCTCGACCATCAGGCGCCGACGCCGTTCCACGAGATGGAGCTGAGCACGCTGCTGCGCCTGAACGTCCGCGAGATAGCGACGAAGGCCGTGCTGCTGCCGTGGCGGCTCGCGCAGCTCGGGCGCTCGTTCGTCCAGCACTTCGGCCAGGTCTCGGCGCTCGACGTCGTCCTGAAGATGGCCGAGGGGCTGCCGTCGGGCCTCTACTCGGGCAAAGGGATCGAGACGTACATGCGGGCGGCGCTCGACGACCCCGACCGCACCGATGACTTCCGTCAGCTCTCCAAGGAGCTCTACATCACCGCGACGGACCTCGACTCGTGCGAGCGCGTCGTGTTCGGCTCCGACGGCTTCGACGACGTGCCGATCTCGACCGCGGTGCGTGCCTCGACGGCGCTGCCGATGGTGTACGAGCCCGTGCGCGTCGGCGACCGCGACCTGGTCGACGGCGGGATCCTCTCGACGACGAACCTCGACATCGCGGTCGAGGCGGGGGCGAAGCTCGTGATCGTCGTCAACCCGCTCGTCCCGTACGTCAACGAGGCGCGCCAGCTCGACTCGAGCAGCCCGCGCGTCTCCGACATGGGCTTCTCGCAGATCGGCTACCAGACGTTCAAGCTGATGACGTACCGGCGCTTGCACGAGATCCGCACGATGTGGGAGGAGCGCTACCCCGGCGTCGACATCGTCCTGATCGAGCCCGACGCGACCGACCAGCTGATGTTCGACACGAGCATCATGGACTACTCCTCGCGCGTTCGGATCGCCAGCCACGGCTTCCGCTCGGTGACGGCGAAGCTGGCCGACGACTACCCGCATCTCAAGCAGGTGGGGGCGCGCCACGGGATCGAGTTCTCCGCCACGCGCGTGCGCAAGGTCGTCAAGCACTTCGCCGCCGAGCCGGAGCAGACGGCGCGTTGGCGCAAGATCCTCGAGCAGACGACCGGCGCGCTGGTGCGCGAGTCGGCGTCGGAGTAGACGCTTCGGCGGCTCAGACCGCCGAGCGCAGCGCGTCCAGCAGGCGATCGGTCGCGGTGCGGCTCTGCACCGTTGCGCGCACGTGGTCGCGGTCGCCGACGTGGTCGCCGGTGCTAACGCGGATGCCGGCACGCTGCAGCTGTCCCGCCAGCTCGCTGCCGGTCTTGCCGGGCATCCGCAGCCAGATCGCATTCGACTCGCTCGGTGCCGCGTCGACCGGCAGGTCGTGGATGCGGTCGAGCAGGCGGGCGCGCTCGGCGGCGACGAGGTCGCGGCGTGCGGCGACTTGCTGCTCGCAGGCTGTGCAGCGCCTCGAGCGCGCCGAGCTGGGCGAGGTCAGCCCGACGCCGAGCGGCGGCGCGATGCGCTCCAGCAGCGACTCGGAGCCGGGCCCGCCGAGCACGTAGCCGACAGCGCAGGCCGGCGAGTCCGTAGGCCTTCGAGAAGGTGCGGAAGATCAGCAGGCGCGGGTGGTCGTCGAGCAGCGGCAGCGTCGCGCCCTGCGGCTCGGCGGTGACGAAGTCGGCGAGCGCCTCGTCGAGCAGCACCGTCACCTGCTCGGGCAGCCCGTCGAGCAGCGAGCGCAGCGCCGTGGCCGGCAGGTAGGCGCCGGTCGGGTCGTTCGGGTTGCAGATCACGATCATGCGCGTCGCCGGCGTGACGGCGGCGCGCAGCACCTCGACGTCGTGGCCGCCGGTGACCGGGACCGCGCGGGCGCGGGCGCGCTGGGCCATCAGCGGGTAGAGGCCGTAGGACGGCCAGGGCGTGATCAGCTCGTCGCCCGGCTCCAGCAGCGCCTGGGCGGCTGACGACAGCAGCTGGGCGGCGCCGTGGCCGACGGCGACCCGGTCCGGCTCGACGCCGTGGCGGCGGCCGATCGCGCGGCGCAGGTCGTCGGCGGTCGGGTCGGGCGCGGTGTGCAGCGCGCCGCGGGCGGCGAACGTGACGGTGCTGACGACGTCGGGGTGCGGCAGCTCGTGCCAGGTCGTCTGCGAGAGGTCGAGCACCTCGATCCGCGCGAGCGCCTTGCGGCGGCGCTCGGCGGCCTGCTGCCTTGAGCTCCTCCGTGACCTCCTCGTCCGTCATGCCGGCGAACTGCCGGTAGTAGTCGAGGGGTCCCATCCGCCGCTTAGCTCCCCAGGAAGCTCTGGACGCTCATCCCGGACATGTTGGCGCCGCTGAAGAACGTGAACCAGACGCCGAAGATCGGCACGACGATCATGCAGCAGATCATGAAGATCCGTCCGATCAGACCCTCGCGCTGATCGTGCCCCGCGGCGCGGCGCACGAGGATCCAGGCGACGTCGAGCCGCTTCAGCGCCATCAGCCCGAGCAGCAGTCCGCCGCCGAGCGTGACGAACGAGGCGAACAGGCCGGCGCCGATGCTGTCGGTGAGCCACTGGGCGTGGCCGCCGATCCACAGCGAGGCGAGCGGCAGCGGTCCCCAGAAGCAGACGTTGACGAGCACCATCAGCGCGAGCAGGCCGGCGGCGACGAGGTCGTCGACATGGCGGCGCCTGTCGTCGCCGCGCTGGGGCGGCGTGCGGTACCGGGTCGGCTGCGTCCCGGGACGGCGGCTGATGAAGAGACCGCCGGTATCGGAGGGGTCCGTGCGCATGCGCCTTCCTTGAGGGTAGTGGGTTCCGGCCGCCGCTTCGCCAGATGGCGGACAGACGGCGCCGAAGCGTGCTACTCCGCGTACAGCGCCTCGAACAGGTGGGCGTACTTCTCGTTGACGACGTTGCGCTTGACCTTCAGCGTCGGCGTCAGCTCGCCGGTCTCCTGCGTCAGGTCGTGGTCGAGGATCGTCAGCTTCTTGACCTTCTCGACCTGCGCGTACTTGTCGTTGGCCTTGTCGAGCTCGGCCTGGATCAGCGCATGCACCTGCGGGTGGCTGGCGAGCGTCGGGACGTCGGTCGGAAGCCCCTGCTGCTGGGCCCACGGAACGATCTCCTCCTCGTCGAGCGTGACGAGCATCACCGGGTAAGGGCGGCGGTCGCCGTACATGACGGCTTGGGAGACCCAGCGGCACTGCTTCATGTCGTTCTCGAGGTTCGCCGGCGTGAGGTTCTTGCCGCCAGCGGTGATGATGATGTCCTTCTTGCGGCCGGTGATCGTGAGGAAACCGTCCTCGTCGATCGAGCCGAGGTCGCCGGTGTGCAGCCAGCCGTCGACGACCGCGCCGAAGCTTGCGTCCGCGTTGTTGTAGTAGCCGGCGAAGATGTTGCCGCCCTTGATCAGGACCTCGCCGTCGTCGGCGATCTTCAGCTCGACGCCGGGGAACGGGCGCGCCGACGGTGCCGAGCTTGTAGCCGTCGAGCGACTGGAACGTCGCGGCGGTCGCGGTCTCGGTCATGCCGTAGCCCTCGAAGACCGGGACGCCGCAGGCGAAGAAGAACTCGAGGATCTCCTTCGCGATCGGAGCGGCGCCGGAGATCGCCTGGCGCATCTTGCCGCCGAACGCGGCGCGGACCTTCGAGAAGAGCTCCTCCTCGGCCCTGTCGAATGGCTCCTGCAGCTCGGGCGGGACGGGCGTGCCGGCGAGCTGGCGCTCGCGCACCTCGATGCCGAGTGCGATGGCCGCGTGGAGCTGCTCGGACTCCACGTTGGCCGTGACGAGCGTGTAGATCTTCTCGAAGATGCGCGGCACCGACGGGAAGTTCGTCGGATGCACCTCGTTGAGCTCGACGATGATCTGCTGCGGGTCGTTGGACCAGTAGGCGAGCGTCGCGCCGACATCGAACGACAGGAGCTGGATCAGCAGCGCGAACGAGTGCGCGAGCGGGAGGTAGAGGTAGGTGACCTCGTCCTCCTCCAGGGTGCGCGTCGACTGCGCCATCGAGAGGATCGCGCGGTAATTGCCGTGCTGCAAAACGCAGCCCTTCGGCGGGCCAGTCGTGCCGGAGGTGTAGATGAAGGTGTAAGGGTCGTCGGGCTTGACGCCGGCGATGCGGCGCTTGAGCTCGTCGCGGTCGCCGCCGCGGCCTCTCGCGCGCAGGTCATCGAGCGCGATCGTGTCGGCGGGCGCGCCCTCGGCGTCGATCACGATCACGTGCTCGAGTTGGGGCAGGCGCTCTCTAACCTCGGCGATCTTTGCGACCTGAGCTGCGTCCTCGCAGACGATCGCTCGCGCGCCGGCGTCACCCGCGACCCACTCGCACTCCTCCGGCGAGTTGGTCGGGTAGATCGGCACGACGACCGCGCCCGTCTCGGTGGCGCCGAAGTCGGCGTAGGTCCACTCGGGACGGGTGCGGCAGAGGATCGCGACACGGTCGCCGGAGGCGATGCCGAGGTCGATGAAGCCGAGCGCGATCTCCTCGGCTATCTCGCCGACCTCGCGGTAGGTGACGTCCTGCCAGGAGCCGTCGCGCTTGACGCGCAGGGCGACGCTGTCGGCGTGCTGATCGGCCGCCAGCGGCAGCAGGTCGGCGATCGTCTTCGAGCCGGTTGACGCGTCTGCCGCGCTCGGGGCGCTGGACTCCATCGAAGCTTCCTCCTCGGGGTTCCGGGAAAGGGAGAAAGCCGATTCTAGGCGGGGTTCCGCGTCCGATGCGCGGGTTGGTCGGCCGGCCAGCCGGTGCGGCTACCCGGTGGCCAGGTGCACGGGCGGCTGCGCGGTCGTCTGCGAGCCGAGGCTGGCCATGAAGAGGGTCTTGTCGATCCTGCCGTGGAAGATCGGGACGCCCATCTCGACGCACTTCATGATGACTTCGCGTCGTTCGAGTCCGGACTCCTGAGCGAGCTCCGTGGGCGTCAGGTGATTGGGCATCGGCAACCGACCTCCTATATAGGGATCGCTACATATGCCTCTTATACCTCCGTGAGCGGACGGGGGCAACGCGTAGTTGCGATCCGTGGTCAGCGTTCGGGAGGTTTGGTGAGGTTCGAGCGTCAGACCGGGTTCGGAATGTCAGCGAACACGTGTCGGACACCGAACCGCTCGGCCACCAGCTCGCCGATCCGGCGGATCCCGAACGTCTCCGTGGCGTAGTGCCCGGCGGCGATGAAGTGGATGCCGTTCTCGCGTGCCTGCGCCATCACGTGCTCCTTCGGCTCGCCGGTGAGGAAGGCGTCGAGGCCGATGTCGATCGCTTCGGTGAGGGTGCCCGCGGCCGCGCCGGAGACGATCCCGAGCGTGCGGATGTGGGCGGGGCCGGCGTCGAAGACGAGCGGCTCGCGGGCCGTTGCGGCGGCGACGCGCTCGAACAGCTCGGCGGCGGGGACGCCGTCGCCGTCGAAGTGCGCGACGACGCCGACCGCTTGGTCCTTGAAGGCGAACGCGGGGGTGTGGCGGGTGGCGCCGAGCTCGGTCGCAAGCAGGGCGTTGTTGCCGACCTCGGCGTGGGCGTCGAGCGGCAGGTGGTAGCCGGCGAGCGCGATGTTGTTCGTGAGCAGCAGCTTGAGGCGGGTCGCCTGCGCCGGGCCGATGCGGCGCGGCTCGAAGTCCCACAGGATGCCGTGGTGGGCGAGCACGAGCTGGGCGTCTTCAGCGATGGCGCGCTCGAACAGCTCCCGTTGGGCGGAGACGCCCGTGAGGACGGTCGTGACCTCGGTTGCGCCCGGAATCTGCAGGCCGTTTGGCCCGAGGTCCGCGAAGCGCTCCACCTCGAGCAGCTCGTCGAGGAACGCGAGGATGTCGGCAGTCCGGGCAGCCATGGCGCGCGGCCAACGTACCATCGCGCCTGCCCTGTGGAATACTGGCCCCACATCGGGGCGTGGCGCAGCCTGGTAGCGCGCACCGTT
Source organism: uncultured Actinomycetes bacterium (assembly GCA_963774115.1). Lineage (GTDB taxonomy): Bacteria > Actinomycetota > Thermoleophilia > Solirubrobacterales > Solirubrobacteraceae > Conexibacter. Next base: position 1,001,070 of record CAVZDN010000003.1, read on the forward strand.
CGGGTCGGTGAGGTCGGAGGTTCAAATCCTCTCGCCCCGATTGTGCGAAACCCCTGCGAGAGCGGGGGTTTTGTCGTCTCGGGCTGCGTATGCGAGGGCTGGTACGCCAGCAGTGGGCGGAGTGGTTGACCCACGGCCGCCCTCGCGCGACGATCCGGGGAGCGAAACGAAGGGAGCTCACATGGCACGACGGATGGCGGACTGCCGACGCTTTCCGAGCGAGTCGAACTGCTCGCTCGTGATCATCGGCGACGAGGAGGAGGTCGTTCGCGCCGCGGCGGAGCATGCCGCCTCGGTGCACGGCCACGAGGACACGCCGGAGATGCGCCAGCAGCTCCGCGAGTTCCTCGAGCCGGCCGAGGCTTACGTGCCGGCCGGGCGAGAGCAGGAGCCGCTCCCCGGCTGAGTCGGCGCGGCGTGGGGCGCGGTGCGCGTGCGCGTGCCGCGCTCTATGCCGGATCGAGCGGGCTGAGCACGACGACCTGGATGGTGCGGTCGTCGGCGACGCGGCGCTCGTACTCGGCGTAGGCGCGGGTGACCTGCTTGGCGAGGGCGAAGAGGCGGTTGCGCTCGGCGGGCTCGGCGATGGTGGCGCGGTAGCGGCCGGTGCGGCCGCGGGCCTGGAGGGTGACCTCGGGGTTCGCCTTGAGGTTGGCGAGCCAGGCGGGGTGGCGCTCGCGGCCGTAGTTGGAGGCTATGACGACGGCGTTCTCGCCGTCGCTGAAGTAGAGCAGCGGCGTGACGCGCTCGATGCCGGACTTGGCGCCGGTGTGGGTGAGCAGCAGCAGCGGCACGCCGGGGACCGACATGATGCGGCCGCGCGTGAGGCGGCCGACGGAGTTGTCGATGCGGGGGGCGACGTTGATCGTGAACCAGCGGCCGGCGCTCGAAGTTGCGATCGGCTCGAGCAGGCGCTTGCGGATGCGGCGCGGCTCGGTCGGGTCGACGTGCGGGATGCGCATCGGAGCCAGCCTACTTCCGTGCGACCGGCGTCTCGCCGGTTCGAGGCGCCTACAGTCCGGCGATCATGCAGCCGTGCCGCCCGCCACTGAGCCCGCGCACGATCGCGTCGGCGTTGTGGTGCTCCATCGCGAGGTAGGTGGCGCCGTCGGAGTCGGCTGGGCCGAGCGTGTCGCCGTAGAGGCTGTCATCGCTGGCCGCCCCGGTCTCGCGCGCGATCGCCTGGGCGAGCTTCGCGTTGACCGAATGCTCGGAGAAGACGGTGGCGACGTGCTCGCGGCGGATCGTGTCGGCGAGTGCGGCGAGGTCGCCGGCCGACGGCTGGGCCTGCGTCGTGAGCGAGGGGATGACGGCGCCGACGACCTCGATCCCGTAGCGGTCGGCGAAGTAGCCGAAGGCGTCGTGGTCGGTGACGAGCTTGCGCTTGGCCACCGGGATCGCCGCGATGCACGTGCGGATGCCGGCGTCGAGCGTGTGGACCTTTGCCAGGTAGGCGGCTGCGTTGCGTGCGTAGGCGGAGCGGGCGTCCGGGTTCGTGGTGCTCAGCGCGTCGCGGATGGCTGCGACGGCGGCCTCGACGTTGCGGGGGTCGTGCCACCAGTGCGGGTCGACGTCGCCGTTCTCGTCTCCGCCGCCGGCGCGCTCGAACGGCACGCTCGCGCCGAGGTCGACGAGGCGCGGGTCGCCGCCGGACTGCTTGACGACCTCGCCGATCCAGTGGTCGAGGCCGTCTCCGCTGGCGAAGACGATCTCGGCGTCGGCGGCCGCGATGACGTCGCCGGGGCGTGGCTCGTAGTCGTGCGGGTCGCTGTTGGGCTGCAGCAGCTGGTGGACGTCGGCGTCGCGTCCGCCGACCTGGCGGACGAGGTCGCCGAGGACGGTGGTGGTGACGACCACGTCGACCGCGCCGGGGGCGGCGTTACCGGAGCCGCTGTCGCCGCAGCCCGTCGTCACGAGGGCGGCAGCGAGCGCGACGACTGCGCCGAGCGCGCCGGCGGTCCTGCGGAAGGGCATGGCGCGACAGCATACAGATAATGGGAATCAGTCTTGTGAACGTCCTGGCCTTTGAATCGACCGTCCTGGATCGTGGTCGTAGGACGACCACAGGGCAGGACGCTTGTTCGGAGAGCTAGGCGATCCCGGCCAGCTCGCCCGGCTTGCGCAGCTGCTGCGCGCCGCTCGGACACGCCCCGTAGCCCCACGCCGCGTGCATGAAGCGCATGCCCGCGTTGTGGGCCGCTTCGCAGTCGACCTGCATGTCGCCGACGAAGACCGTGTCGCGCACGTCGACCTGCGCCTCGCTGACGGCGACGAGCAGCGGGTAGGGTGCCGGCTTGCCGGGGCTGTGGCTGTCCGGTGTCTGGACGGTCGCGAACGGCACGTCGAACTGGGCGAGCGTCCAGTCGGTCTGGGCGGCGGCCTTCGAGGTGACGACGCCGAGCTTCACGTCGCGCGCCACGAGCGAGGCAAGGGCGGCCTCGATGCCGGGGAAGGCCGGCACGCGCGGCGCCTCGCGCAGCGCAGTGGCGCGGAAGACGCGCTGATCTCGGCGGCGTCCTCGGTCAGTCCGAGCCGCTCGAGGATGTCGGGGAAGGGCCGCCCGATCTCGGCGAAGTAGGCGGCGAACGGCGTCGCGACTCCGACCTCGTGCTGGACGGCCCGCCATGCCTCCTCCATTGCGTCCCGCGAGTCCACCAGGACGCCGTCGAGGTCCAGTAGAACGAGTCGGCACCCCATGCCGGCACCTACAGGATCGACAGCTCGCGCATCGCCGCGAGAACCTCTTCCTTGCGGATCTCGTCGAGCGGGGTGAGCGGCAGGCGGGTCGTCGGCGAGGCGATCACGCCCATCGCCGCGAGGATCTCCTTGTAGCAGCGTATGTAGGCGTTCTTCGCGGTGATGCAGACGGCGACCGCGGGCACGACCTCGTGCAGCTGGCGGGCGCGGGCGGCGTCGAGGTCCCCGGCCTCGTAGAGGCGGTGGATCCCCGCGATCGCGTCGGGCACGACGTTGCCCCAGCCGACGGTGCTGCCTATTGCGCCGTGCCGCAGGCCCATCAGCAGCATGTTCTCGTCGCCGGCCAGCGGCTCGACGTTCGGCGCGCCCTCGCGCATCGCGCCGATCTTCGCCGGGTCCGGGATCGACATCTTCACGTAGCGGATGTTCGAGGCCCGTTGGTTGAGGCTGTGGACGCGCTCGACGCTCAGCTCGATGCCGGCGCCGCCGTCGTAGACCATCACCGGGAGGTCGACCGCGTTGGCGACGGCGAGGAAGTGCGCGTCGATCGCGTCGCTGGAGTGCGCGAAGTAGAAGGGCGGCTGCAGCATCACGCAGTCGGCGCCGAGCTCCTGCGCGTGGCGCGCGAGCCCGATCGAGACGCTCGTGGCGCTGCTGCCGATCCCGAACGTCAGCGGAACACGACCGCGCACCTGCTCGGCGAGCAAGGTCATCAGTCGCAGCTGCTCCTCGTGGGAGAGCGTGAAGCACTCGCCGGTGGTGCCCCCGCCGACGACGCCGTCTATGCCGGCGGCGAGCACGTACTCGATCAGTGCGGCGAGCGAGCGCTCGTCGATCTCGCCGTCCTCGTCGAACGGCGTCAGCAGCAGCACCTGCGCGCCGTTCGGCGGCGTCGGCGCCCGGCGGCCGTTGCCCGTGCCGGCGCTCATGCGAACGCCACCAGCGCCTTGCCCAGCGGGCGGACGCTGAACAGGTCGGTCGGGTCGGCGAGCGCGTCGAAGCTGTGGCGCTCGGTGATCGCGCTCGGCAGGTCGATCGGCGTCGTCGGCGACGAGGCCGGATCGCCGGCAGGAAGTCGTCGTAGAGCGTCTCGCCGCTGCCGACGATGCGCAGGTCGCGCAGGCAGATCTCGCTCGGCTTGATCGCGATCGGGCCGAGGTCGGCGAAGTTGCCGAGCTCGACGAGCGTGCCGCCCCAGGCCAGCAGCTGGAGAGCCGCCGGCGAACGCGGCGGGCGTGCCGGCGGCGTCGACGACGAGCGGGACCTGCGGCGCGTCGCCGGCGTCGGCGAGCGTCGCGAAGCCGAGCCGCTCGGCCAGCGCGCGCCGTTCGGGGTCGAACTCGAGCACGGTGACCTTGCCGCCGGAGGCGTGCAGCGCGACCGCGGCGCAGAGGCCGAGCGCGCCGAAGCCCATGCACGATGCCCGTCCATCCCGGCGGGCACGTAGTCGGCGTCGAACGCCTTGCGCAGCGCGCTCAGCACGCACGCCATCGGCTCGGCGAAGACGGCGCGCTCGGCTGGCAGCTCCTCGGCCACGTGGAAGACGCGCGTGCCGGGCAGCAGGCCCATCAGCGGCGAGAAGCCGCCGGTGAGGCCGTCGCCGGTCATCGTCATGCCGTAGCAGGGACGGTCGAGGCAGCGGCCGTCGCGCGCTGCAGCCGTCGCAGCCGCCGCAGGGGACGCCCGGCGCGATCAGCACGCGGTCGCCCTCGGCGAGCTCCGCGCGTGGCGACGAGCCCGTGCACCTCAGGTACGCGCGCGAGGCGGCCTATCACCTCATGGCCGAGCAGCTGCGGCGTCGGGATCGGGATCCGCCCGGAGTAGAAGTGGTGGTCGGTGCCGCAGACGCCGGTCGTCTCGACGCGCAGCAGCGTGCCGTCGGTCGGGCACGGCGCGCACCTCGGCGCGGACGGCTCCAGGGCCGTGCAGCTCGAAGACACGCACGGTCGCGGGCGCCGCGACAGCAGCGTCGTCCGCTCGCGGCGGGAGCACGCCCGTGCTCGAAGTGTTAATGCAGACACGGTTAATTGCACCTCGTGCGAGGCCGCAAGACGCGGTGAATGTCAGAAGGCCGCCGGAGATCCCGTTTCCCCCGAAAGCGACGGCCGTGGGCCAGCGTACACCGGCGGCTGACGCGTTGCAACGTCCCACCGTCGCGGCCGATGTCGGCGTGCATCCCGTCGAATTGACTCGGACGGGCGAACGGATCTATACTCGCCGAGAGCGGCCAGGGGGTTGGCGGCTCAGAGCAGCATCGAGCGTCCGTAGCTCAACTGGTCAACGGCCGAATAAATAGATGTAGTGCGCAACGGCGAGTGCGAGCCTTCAAGCTGGGGGATCTGATTTTCTCGGTGGCTCTTTCCGCTTGCGGACCTTGCTCGGAGCCCTACACCGAAAGTCAGCTTAAGAGCAGCGGTTTTAGGGGCCGCAGGTTGCGGGTTCGAGTCCCGTCGGGCGCATCGATTGAGGATTGAAATTCAGAGAAGCGAAGATTAGGAGATTCATCGAAAGACCGCCCGCGAGCCCGGGTGGTCGTTCGTGATGAAGGTCACCGTCGTCGGGACTCCGAGCGCCCGGGGACGTCCAGGAGTGACTCGTCCACATACAAGGCCGATCGGGGGATGCATGGCCTCGCAGAGCGTGACACCGGACTACACGCCGGCGGCGATCGAGCCACGGTGGCAGCAGGCATGGCGGGAGGCACGCGCGTTCGCCGTGCCGACGTCGGGTGACCGCGAGAACGCCGCCTACATCTTCTCGGCCTGCCCGTTCACGTCGGGCAGCGCCCACATGGGCCACATCCGCAGCTACTCGATATCCGACGCCTATGCGCGCTTCCTGCGCATGCGCGGCAAGCGACGTGCTCTTCTCGATCGGCTTCGACGCGTTCGGCCTGCCGAGCGAGATCGGCGCGATCAAGAACGACCTGACGCCGGTCGAGTGGGTCGAGCAGTGCAGAGTCCGCATGAAGGACCAGTTCGACCGCCTCGGCTACTCGTTCGACTGGGAGCGCGAGTGGGTCACGAGCTATCCCGAGCTCTACAAGTGGACGCAGTGGCTGTTCCTGCTGCTGCTCGAACGCGATCTCGTCTACCACGCCGAGGGCCAGGTCGACTGGTGCGAGAACTGCAGAACGGTGCTCGCGAGCCTCCAGGTCGAGGACGGCGCCTGCTGGCGCTGCCACGAGCCCGTCAAGCTCGTGCGGCGCTCGCAGTGGTACCTCGGCGTCCACAAGTACCTGGAGGAGAACGAGAGCGGGATCGAGCTGCTCGACGGGCTGGAACGCGGCCGCGGCCGCCGCTCAGCGCACGATGCTCGGCCGCGTCGACGGCGTCGAGTTCGACGCGGCCACGCTCGACGGCATGCAGCTCACCGTCTTCACGCCGCACAAGGACGCGGTGGCGCAGGGCGAGTTCGTCGCGATGTCGCCGAGCCATCCGGAGATCGACGCGTGGGTGGCCGACGACGACGTGCGCGCGCAGCTTGAGCGCGTGCGTCGCGCCGGCGTCCAGCGCGACGACCGCAGCGTCGACGCGGCGCCGCTGATCGAGACCGGCCGCGCGCTCGGCGATCCCGGCTTCGCGAAGCCGCTGCCGGTCGTGATCACGTCGGCGGTCGACGACCGCTACGGCTACACCGCGGTGCTGGGGATCCCGGCGGTCGACAAGGTCGACGCCTCGCTCGCCAAGCGCGTCAAGCCGCGTCGGCGTTCGCGTGGAAGATGCCGTCGGGCAGCCCGAAGCTGCGCGACGCTGCCCGCTACCGCGCCCGCGACTTCCCGATCTCGCGTCAGCGCGCATGGGGCGCGCCGATCCCGCTCGTCCACTGCGAGGCGTGCGGCACGGTGCCGGTGCCGGTCGACCAGCTGCCGGTGCGCCTGCCCGACGGACCTGCGCCCGACCGGCGCCGGCAACGCGCTCGCCGAGCGCGAGGACTTCATCGCGTGCGCGTGCCCGAAGTGCGGTGCGGCCGCGCGGCGCGAGACCGACACGCTCGACTGCCATGTCGACGGCCTGTGGCAGTGGCTGCCGTTCTCGGTGCCCGCCGCCGAGCGCGAGGGCTCGATGTTCACGAGCGAGGAACTGAAGCGCTGGCTGCCCGTCCACATCGTCATCTGGGGCGCCGACGGCGGCGGCTCGATGTTCGACCAGCGCATGACCGCAAAGGTCCTGCGCGACGCCGAGCATGCTTGCCGCACCTCGCCGACGGCGAGCCGCACGGCAGGGTCCTGATGCACGAGATGGTCCACCTCGACGGCAAGAAGATGAGCAAGCACCTGGGCAACGTCGTCGACCCGGACGCGCTGCTCGAGAGGTCGGGGCGGACACGGTCCGGCTGGCGGTCCTCTACGCGGCCGCGCCGACGAACATCCTCACCTGGACCGACCAGGCGCTGCAGTACTGCCACCGCTGGCTGCACAACTTCTGGCAGTACGCCCAGCCGCGGCTCGAGGGCGTCGGCGAGCGTGCGGAGCCTGACCCGGAGGAGGGCGCGGTCAAGCTGCGCGGGCGGCTCGACGAACTGGCGCGGAGTCGCGGTGCGGCGCATCACGGAGAACATGGAAGGACTCGAGACCCATCGCGCGGCGCGCAACGTGATGACGCTCGTCGAGCGGATCCGGGACTTCGAGCGGCGGGTGCTGAAGTCGCAGGACGCGCTGACGCCGAGCGACACGGCGGCGCTGCAGGCGGTGCTGCTGGACACGGTGCGGATGCTGGCGCCGCTGGCTCCGCACATGGCGGAGGAGCTTTGGGCGGTGGCTGGGCAGGAGGGGCTCTGCGCGCAGGCGTCTTGGCCTGAGGCCTAGGGTCTGGCGCTTCGAGGGTCGGGCGTGGTTGGCGGGCGGGTCCTGTCGTCGGGATCGTGTCACCGGCGGCAAGCGCCTTGTGACAGCGATCCCCACGCCACCCGCCCGATCGGCGTTCCGGCCTGCGGCGACCATCCTGCCTGGTGGTCGCAGGACGACCACAGGACAGGACGGTCGGGCAGAATCGGTCGCAAAGGGCCGCCACGACCGCCAAGGCCCACCCCCTCGCGGCCGCAGTTGAAACGCCTGTCAGCCGCGCAGGCCGACGGGTGGACTTGAGCGTTGGCGCGCCGATCGGTCTGGCATGCTGCACGTGTGCATCGTGGCGTTCGTCTGACGCTCTCGCTGGTCGCGGCGTTCGCTGCTGCTGGCGCCCGCCGCGTGCGGTAGCGCGCCGGCCGAGCGCGCCGTGACCGGTCCGGTGGCGGGTGCCGCTGCCGGCGAGGGCGTGCGGCCTGACGCGCGTTGGGACGTATGACTCGCCCGTGTATGTGACCCAGGCTCCCGGGCGACCGGAAGCGGCTGTTCGTCGTGGAGCAGGATGGGCGGATCATGGTGCGGCGCGGTGGGCGGACGTTGGGCGACGCCGTTCTTGGACATCCGCTCGAAGGTGCTGAGCGGGGACGAGCAGGGGCTGCTGTCGGTGGCGTTCGCGCCCGACTATGCGAAGAGCGGCCGCTTCTACGTGGACTACACGGACCGCAACGGCGACACGCGGGTGGTCGAGTATCGGCGCGGGTGCGACGGCGGATCGGGCGAAGGCGGGCAGCGCGCGGCTGGTGCTGTTTCAGGATCAGCCGGAGTCGAACCACAACGGTGGGCTGCTGCTGTTCGGGCCAGACGGGCTTCTGTACGTCGGGCTTGGCGACGGCGGCGGCGGCGGCGACGAGCATGGGCCGATCGGCAACGCGCAGAACCTCGGCACGTGGCTCGGGAAGATCCTGCGGATCGATCCGCGCGCCGGCGGCGGGAAGCGGCCCTACCGGGTGCCGGCCGACAATCCGTTCGTCGGGCGCGCGGGCGCGCGCCCGGAGATCTACTCGTGGGGCCTGCGCAACCCGTGGCGCTTCTCGTTCGACCGCAAGACGGGCGACATCGCGATCGGGGACGTCGGGCAGGAAGAGGTCGAGGAGGTCGACTTCCGCCGCTGCGGGGCGGGCGCGCGGCGCGAACTTCGGCTGGCGGGCGTTCGAGGGGACGCATCGCTACGACTCCGGCTTGAACGTGGCCGGGGCGAGTCGGGCCGGTGCTGGAGTACACGCACGCGTCGGGCGGCTGCTCGGTGACCGGGGGCTACGTGATCCGCGATCCGCGGCTGCCGTCGCTGGCGGGCCAGTACGTCTACGGCGACTTCTGCGTGGGCAGCTGCTGAGCGCGCGCCTGCGCGAAGGCGGCGCGACGGCGAGCGCTCGCTGAAGCTCAGCGTCCCGAGCCTGTCGTCGTTCGGCGAGGACAACGCCGGTCGCGTCTATGCGGTCTCGCTTGGACGGGCCGGTGTACCGGCTCGATCCGCGGTGAGCGCCCTCACGCGCACGACGTCGTCGGCGATCCGGGCCGAGAACCCCGGGCCGTTCACGCTGACCGGCACGAACACATGGATCGTCGGGGCGATCCCGGCATGGGTGATCGACCCAGGGCCTGCGCTGCCGGCGCACGTCGAGGCCGTGGCGGTCGAGGTCGAGCGCGCGGCGGGCTCGGCGGGATCGCGCTCACGCATGACCATGCGCGACCATGCGGAGGCCGTTCCGGCACTGCGTGAGCGCTTGGGACGCGCCCGTCGCGGCGGCGCGCGGGAGGTCGGGCTGCCGCTGCGACGGCGACCGCGCCGGCCCGCTGGAGGCGCTCGCCACGCCCGGCCAGCCGTCGATCACCTCACGTACATCCTCGGCGAGATCGCCTTCACCGGCGACGCGGTGCTCGGCAGCGGCAGCGTCTTCGTGATGCCCGATCCGGGGGCGCTCGCCGGCTATCTCGCCGGGCTCGCACGGCTGCGCGAGCGGGAGCTGGCGTGCTGTGCCCCGGGCATGGACCGGTCGTCGAGGATCCCGCTGCGAAGCTCGACGAGTACATCGCCCATCGGCTGGAGCGCGAGCGGCGCTGCTCGACGCGCTCGCCGCGGTGCGCGCAGCGTCGACGAGCTGCTCGATGCCGCGTGGGCCGACGCGCCGGCCGTCCTGCGCCTCGGCCGCGACGGTCACGCTCGCCGCGCATCTCGACAAGCTGGCCGACGAGGGCCGCCTGCCGGACGGCGTCGAGCGCCCGGCGTTCCCGGGCTGGTTGACGTGGACGGCGGCTCAGGGGATCGGGCGCGGCCTCGGCGAGCCGGCGCTCCGCGAGTGCGTTGGCTGCTACCAGCGGCGTGACGCCCGCGGCTCGGCGGCGTCGAAGACCTCGGCGAGCGTCGTGCCGATCTGCCTGCGTGTTGCGCCGGGCCGTGGCGGCGTCGTAGCCGCTCGGGCGCAGCTCGACCGCGATGTTGATGATCCCGCCGGCGCTGACGACGAAGTCGGGCGCCCACAGGATCCGCGATCGGCGAGCAGCTCGGCGACAGCGTCCTCGGTGAGCTGGTTGTTCGCCGGGCCCGGCGATCGCGCGGCAACGCAGCCGGGGCACGATGTCCGCGTCAGCACGCCGCCCAGTGCGCAGGGGGAGAGGACGTCGACCTTCGCCGTGAGGGCTCGCGCCGGGCGTGGTCCAGCGTGCGCCGAGCCGCTCGGCGATCGCGCGCTTGGCCGGATCGACGTCGCTGACGACGAGCTGCGCGCCGGCGCGGGCGCAGCGCGCGGCAACGCGCGAGCCGACGTGGCCGAGGCCGACGACGGCGATCGAGCGGCCGCGCAGGGACGGCGTGCCGAACAGGCGCTCGCAGGTGGTGCGCAGCGCAGCCTCGACGCCGAGCGCGGTGAAGGGGCTGGGGTCGCCCGAGCCGCCGCGGGCACGGGCGAGCCCGGTCACGTGGCGGTGCGCTCGGCGATCGTCGGCATGTCGCGGCTGGCCATGCCGACGTCCTCGGCGGTCAGATAGCGGCCGCCGAGCGAGCTCGACCGCGTCGCCGAAGTCGAGCAGCGCGTCGCGGCGGCGCGCGGCCCGCTCAGAGCGTGCCCGGCGGCAGCGCGATCACGCCCTTGCCGCCGCCGAGCGGGAGGCCGGCCACGGCGGCCTTGTACGTCATCGCGCGCGAGAGGCGCAGCCCGTCGCGCACGGCGAGCTTGACGTCCGCGTACGTCCACATGCGGCAGCCGCCGAGCGACGGCCCGCGCGCGGTCGAGTGGATCGCCACGATCACCGGCAGGCCGGAGCGCCGCCCCGCCGGACGTAGAGCTCCTCGTGGTCGAGCGGTGGCAGCAGCGGGTCGATGGCGCGACGCTATCAGCGGCGACGCGCCAGCTGCTGGCTCAGGGAGCCGCGTGCCTGCGCTGGCTATCGTCGCTCCGCCGGCACCCGAAGCGGATCCGGACGGCGGTCGCGCCGGTGCCGGCCGGCCGGCTCCCGGCCGTGCTGCCGGCTGCGGCGTGCCGGCGGGGTCGGCGCAGTCCCGCGTGCTGTCGGCGGACGTCAGCGGGATCCGTCGGCGGATCCGCGGGCGTCGGCGCCTCACCGGCGACTGCTGGGTCGGCCGGCGCCGGCTCGGTCACGAGGTCGGCGGGCAGACCGGCGCCGCCGTTGCCGCGGCCGTCGACGACCGGCGCCGGCGGCTCGGAGCCGCGGGCAGCCGCGGCGGCGACCGGCGCGACGACCTTCAGCTTGAGCGCCTCTGCCGTCGCGGCACCGGCCATCGCGCCGCGGCGGGCGAGCCGCGGCTGGTCGGAGCGAGCGGGGTCGGGCCGTCGGCGCGTCGACCGATCGCGACGAGCGGCGCGTGGTCGGCGCGCGATGGGCGTCGAGCGTGCGCTGCACCTCGACCGCGCCGCCCGCGCTGACGACAGCGGCCGCCACGACGGCGACGAAGTGCGTCGCGCTGACGCCGATCGTGCCGCCGCCGATCGCCGCTCCGACGCCTGCCGCCGGCCACCGCGCCGCCGGCGGTGCGCGCCGCCGCCGATCGCAGCGCCACGCTCGCCGCCGCTGCCGGCGCCGCCGCCGCCGATCCCGAGCAGCTGCGCGAGCAGCGCGCCACGGGCCGAGCGCCGGGCAGCAGCGCTGCGAAGCGCTTGTGCGTGGCGCGCAGCTCGCCGCGGTAGGCGCGGCAGCCGTCGCAGTCCTGCAGGTGCCGGCGCGCGAGGCCGGTTGCGCGGACGCCGCGCTCATGCGCGTCGGCGAGCGACTCGCGGATCTCGATGCACGCGGTGTCGCGCGCCTCGGCGGCCTGCGCGAGGCCGATGCGGGCGCGCACGAGCAGCGACTTGATCGCCGGGACCGTCACGTCGAGCGCGACGGCGAGGTCGTCGTAGGACATGCCCGACAGCTCGCGCATCGAGCAGCGCCGAGCGCTGCTGCTCGGGCAGCCGGCCGACGTCCTCCACGAGGCGCCGCAGCGACTCGCGCTGCTCGGTCGCGGCGATCGGGTCGCATGCCGGCGGACGCGATCAGGTCGAACGCCTCGGGCGGCGGCGGCGCCGGCCGGCGCAGCTCGTCGATGCAGCGGTTGTGCGCGACGCGGTAGAGCCAGGCGCGCAGCGAGACGTCGCGATCGTTGGCGCGCAGCGCGCGCGTAGGCGCGCACGAAGACGTCCTGCAGCGCGTCTTCGGCGTCCTGGCGCGAGCCCGCCGAGCATCTGGCGCGCGTAGGCGAAGAGGCGGGCGCGGTAGCGGTCGTGGATGACGCGGAAGGCGTCCTCGTTGCCGGCGCGGAAGAGGCGCACGAGCTGCTCGTCGGAGCGCAGGCGCAGCAGCGGACCCGCCGAGAGCGGACTGCCCCGCTGGGGCGCCAGTGCCGCGGTGGCTTGGATGGTCGAGGCCTCCACTCTTCACACGCTCCTGACCGGTCAACGGGCGAGCCAAGGCTTTAATACGCATTGCTCAGCGAAGTGACCGCCGACCGTAGCAGACTGCGGATGCGCGACGAGCTATCAGCCGATGTTGGCCATCACGTGCTTGATCTGGGTGTAGTCCTCGAAGCCGTACTCTGCTGAGGTCCTTGCCGTAGCCGGACTGCTTGAAGCCGCCGTGCGGCATCTCCGACGCGAGCGGGATGTGGTCGTTGATCCAGACGGCAGCCGAAGCGCAGCGCCTTCGCCATCCGCAGCGCGCGGCCGACGTCTCGCGTCCAGACCGACGAGGCGAGCCCGTACGGCGTGCCGTTGGCCCAGGCGATCGCCTCTGCCTCGTCGGCGAAGCGCTGGACGGTGATGACCGGCCCGAAGATCTCGCGCTGGATCATCTCGTCGTCCTGCTCGCAGGCCCGCGACCACGGTCGGCTCGTAGAAGAAGCCGGGCGCGGTCGGCGCTCGCGGCCGCCGGTGACGACCTCGGCGTGGCCGGGCCGCGCGCTCGACGAAGCCGCTCGACGCGCTCGCGCTGGCGCGGCGGAGTTGAGCGGGCCCAGCGTCGTGTCGGGCGAGAGCGTGTCGCCGATCACGAAGCCCCTGCGCCTGCTCGGCCAGGCCGGCGACGACGTCGTCGTGGACCTTGGCGCCGGCCAGCACGCGGGTCGCCGCCGTGCAGTCCTGGCCGGCGTTGTAGTAGCCGGTGCCGGCGATCGTCTCCAGCGCGGTCTCGAGGTCGACGTCGTCGAAGACGATCACCGGCGCCTTGCCGCCCAGCTCCAGGTGCACGCGCTTGAGCGTGTCGGCCGCGGCTCGGGCGATCCACTTGCCCGTCTCGACCGATGCCGGTCGAGCGAGACCATGTCGACCTCGGCGTGCGTCACGAGCGCCTGCCCGGCTGGGTCGCCGTGCCCGGTGATCACGTTGAGGACGCCGGGCGGCAGGTGCTCGGCCGCCAGCTCGGCCAGCCGCAGCGTCGTGACGGGCGTCGTCTCGGCCGGCTTGAGCACGACCGTGTTGCCGGCCGCCAGCGCCGGGCCGATCTTCCAGATGGCCATCATCAGCGGGTAGTTCCACGGCGCGATCTGGCCGACGACGCCGATCGGCTCGCGCCGGATCATCGACGTGTAGTCCGCCATGTACTCGCCCGCGGCGGTGCCCTCGAGCATCCGCGCCGCGCCGGCGAAGAAGCGCAGGTTGTCAGCGACGACGGGGATCTCGTCGCCTTGACGGCCTGCGAGCGGCTTGCCGGCGTTGAGCGCCTCCAACTCGGCGAGCTCGTCGGCGTGCTGCTCGATCGCGTCGGCGAGCCGCAGCAGCGCGAGCGAGCGCTCGCCCGGGGTCGCGCTGGCCCAGCCGTCGAAGGCGCGGCGCGCGGCCGCGACGGCGCGATCGACGTCCGCCGCGCTCGAGCACGGCGCGGTGGCGATCTGCTCGCCGGTCGCGGGGTTGACGATCGGCTCGGTGGCACCGTCGAGCGGGTCCACCGACTCGCCGTCGACGAAGTTGCGCAGCGTACGGGTCGCGGTGGCCATGAGGATCGCTCCTTCCCGGGGGTCCTCTCAAGATACCCTCTCGATTGCCATGGATCCCGCTCCAATGGAGTCGGCATCCCGCTCGCCGTCCTGGCGGGGCTCGTATCGTTCCTCTCGCCGTGCGTGCTGCCGCTCGTGCCGGGCTACATCTCGGCTGTGGCGGGCGTCACGCCGGAGCGGGCGGGCGGCGCCGGCAACGCGCGTCGGGTGCTCGCGCCGAGCCTGCTGTTCGTGCTGAGCTTCTCGACGATCTTCATCCTGCTCGGGCCTCGGTGCGACCGCCGTCGGTTCTGCGCTTCAGCGACCATCGCGAGACGCTTGAGAAGGTCTCCGCCGTGCTGATCGTCGGCGATGGGGGTCTTCTTCCTCGCCGCGCCGTTCGTCGACGCGGCTGAACCGCGAGTTCCACGTCGCCGGCCTGATGCAGCGCGCCGGCCGCGGCGGGCCTGTGATCGCCGGCGTGGCGTTCGCGATCGCGTGGACGCCCTGCATCGGCCCGACGCTCGGAGCGATCCTCACGACAGCGGCGTTGTCCGAGTCTGCCGGCCGGGGCGCGCTGCTGCTCGCCTTCTACTCAGCCGGTCTCGCGATCCCATTCCTGCTCACTGCGCTCGCGTTCGGCCGGATGACGAGCGCGTTTGCCGTCGTCAAGCGCCACTACGGCGTCATCATCGGCGCCGGCGGCGTCGTGCTGATCGCGATGGGCGTGTTGATCTGGACGGGCGAGTTCTTCCGGCTGAACACCGAGGCCCAGGACCTGATGAACAGCCTGGGCCTCGATTTCTGGAACAGCGTCTGATCGCCCTACATTAGGGTGACCCCGAGGGCGGGTGTGAGCGTTAGCGTTCCTTGGACGATCACTTCGGTGTAGCAGATGCTAATCGGCGGTAGTATCGCGAACAGCGGAATACTGGCTTCGCCGCTGAGCGATCTCATCATGCGTCTGCCTCTTTCGAGGAAGACATTTCCGTTCTCCTGCATGGTGCCGGCGAATAGGCACGTGAAGATGCCTATCTCCATTAGGAAGCGGAAGTTCGTGAGGTTGAATCTGAGTGTCGTTATGTTCGGTAGCGTCCCGCTGAAACCACTGTACGTGAGCTGCGGCTGTGGTTCTTCGGCTTCTCTGGGCATTAGGAATCTGAAGAGTCTCGGAGCGTTTCTGCAGTTGGGCGTGACGCTCGTGAGCGTGGCTACCGTTGCACCGACTCTCTTCTCGAACAATCTGTTGAATCTGAACGTTCTCGTGATTTCGCACGTCCAAGGTGGTTCTTCGCCCGACAGATAGAAGTTGTATCTACTGGTTACGGCTCTGACGCTGCCGAGTTCGCCTTCGGCGACGGACAGTTCCAGGCTTCTGCTCGCGCTCGCGCCGCCGGCCATCACAGCCGACAGGACGATTGCTGCGACCAGCGCATGCAGGCACGTGCTGCGATTGCGCATTGCGGCTCCCCCTTTTGTCGTTCCCCCTTGCGACCACACACCGCGGCAACGCGCGGTTGCTCATAGTCAGCGTAGCGCGGCGCCCAGGGTGGTGCCGGTCACCGCCGCCTCAGACGAACTTCGGGTACAGCGTCATGCCTCCGTCGACGAACAGCGTCGAGCCGACCACGTAGGACGCCTGCTCGGAGGCGACCCACGCGACGGCGGACGCGACGTCGGCGACCGTGCCCCAGCGGCCGAGCGGGATCTCCTCCTCGACGGCCTCGCGGGCCGATGGGTCGGCGAGCACGTCGGCGTTGATCGGCGTCGCGATCGCGCCGGGCGCGACGTTGACGACGCGGATCCCGTGCGGCGCCAGCTCGCGGGCGATCGACTGGGCGAACAGCTTCACTGCTCCCTTCGTGGCGCAGTAGTGCGAGAAGCCCTCCCACGGGATCACCTCGTGGACTGACGAGATGTTCACGATCGCGCGAGGAGTGCCGGGAGCCTCAAGCATGAGTCGCGCGGCGGCGCGGGAGCAGAGGAACGTACCGGTCAGGTTCACGTCGAGCACACGCTGCCACTCCGTCAGCGGCATCTCGACGAGCGGGTACTTGCGCTCGACGCCCGCGTTGTTGACGAGCAGGTCGAGCCCGCCGAGTCGCTCGCGCGCGATCTCGAATCCACGGTCGACCGCCGCCTCCTCGGCGACGTTCATATGCAGCGCGAGCGCGTCGCCGCCGCCGGCATGGATCGCGTCCGCCATCGCCTCGGCGACGGCTGGCGGGCCGACGTGGTCGATCGCGACCGCGGCGCCGTGGGCCGCCAGCTCGTACGCAATCCCCTGACCGATGCCAGAGTCCGCCCCGGTCACGAGCGCCCGGCGCCCGCGCAGGAGCTGCGCGGCGCTCGGCTTGAGCTCGAACGGCGGGACGGTTGTCACCGCAGGCGAGCATGCCCTAGGTTCCAGAAGCCTGAAACCGGCTAGAAGGCCGGCATGGGCGAGAGGAGCACGGCGGCATGAGCGGCACGGCAGGGCGGCACCGCACCAAGCCACGCGCGAACGCCCGCGGACACCGAGTGCGCGAGCCGGCCAGCTCCCCGTTCCCGCCGATCGCCGACTACGCCTTCCTGTCGGACTGCCACACCGGCGCGCTGGTGGCGCCGAACGGCACCGTCGAGTGGCTGTGCGTGCCGCGCTTCGACGCCCCCAGCGTCTTCGGCGCGCTGCTCGACCGCGGTGCTGGCGGCTTCCGGCTCGGCCCCTACGGGATGCTCGTGCCGGGCTCGCGGCGCTACGAGCCGGGCACGAACATCGTCGAGACGACGTGGATGACGCCGTCCGGCTGGCTGATCGTGCGCGACGCGCTGACGATCGGGCCGTGGTCGGAGAGCAGCGACCCCTCGCTGCACACACGCCCGCCGACCGACTGCGACGCCGACCGCGTGCTCGTGCGCACCGTGGAGTGCATCCAGGGCAGCGTGCAGGTCGAGATGGTCTGCGAGCCGGCGTTCGACTACGCACGTGCGCCCGCCGTCTGGGAGAGCGTCGACGGCTACGCCGCCGCCGACGCGAGTGACGGCACGACGACGATGCGCCTGACCAGCGACATGCTGATCGGCATCGAGGGCAACCGCGCGCGGGCACGGCACACGCTGGAGGAGGGGGAGACGCGCTTCTGCGCGCTCTCGTGGGCGAAGGAGCTGCGCGGGCCGCGCACCGCCGAGGAGGCGACGGCGAAGCTCGACCGCACCTCCCACTTCTGGCGTGGGTGGATCGACGACGGCCACTTCCCCGACCATCCCTGGCGCACCTACCTGCAACGCTCGGCGCTCGTGCTGAAGGGGCTGACGTACACGCCGACGGGCGCGATGGTCGCCGCCTTGACGACGTCCCTGCCCGAGACGCCGCAGGGCGAGCGCAACTGGGACTACCGCTACACCTGGATGCGGGACGCCACCTTCACGCTCTGGGGCCTGCACGCGCTCGGGCTCGACTGGGAGGCCGACGACTTCATGCAGTTCGTCGCCGACGTCGATCGCAACGGCGACGGCTCGCTGCAGATCATGTACGGGATCGACGGCGAGAAGGACCTGCCCGAGCAGACGCTCGACCACCTCACCGGCTACGACGGCGCGAAGCCCGTACGGATCGGCAACGGCGCTTACAACCAGCGCCAGAACGACGTCTACGGCTCCGTGCTCGACTCGGTCTACCTCCACACAAAGCTCGGCGGGCGCCTGCCGCAGCGGCTGTGGCCGGTGCTGGAGGCGCAGGTGAAGGCGGCGATTGCCTGTTGGGACCAGCCCGATCAGGGCATCTGGGAGGCCCGCGGCGAGCCGAAGCACTACGTCTCATCGAAGCTGATGTGCTGGGTCGCGCTGGATCGCGGCGCACGGCTGGCGGAGATCCACGGCGAGCGGGACCTGGCGGCCGAGTGGCAGGAGATCGCCGAGAAGATCAGGCGCGACATCATTCGCCACGGCCTGCGCGACGGCGTCTTCCGCCAGCACTACGAGACCGACGCGCTCGACGCCTCCGTGCTGCTGCTGCCGCTCGTGCGCTTCCTGCCGCCCGACGACGAGCGCGTTGAGCAGACCGTGCGTGCAATCGCCCGCGACCTCACCGTGCACGGCCTTGTCCTGCGCTACCGCGTCGAGGAGACCGACGACGGCCTCTCAGGCGAGGAGGGCACGTTCCTGATCTGCTCCTTCTGGCTCGTCGCCGCACTGGAGGAGATCGGCGACCACCGCCGCGCCAAGCAGCTGCTCGAGAAGCTCCTCAGCCACGCCTCCCCGCTGCTCCTCTTCGCCGAGGAGCTCGACTCCCACAGCGGCCGCCAGCTCGGAAACTTCCCCCAGGCTTTTACCCACCTCGCGCTCATCAACGCGGTGATGCACGTGATCGAGGGGGAGGAGGCGGAGCGCTGAGCTTCGGCGCGTCGTGGGACGCCCTACGCCGCGGCCGACTTGACGAGGTCGCGCGCCGGGTCGATCGACCAGCGGGCGGCGAGGTCAGCGAGCTCGGGGGCCAGCGACCAGCGGTCGGGCAGCGGCGGGCCGTCGTGGTCGGGCGTGGCGCCCTTGAGCAGCATCGATCCGGTGTTGTCGCCGATCGCGCGCAGCTCGGCGACCTCCTCCTCGCTGAGCACGATCTCGACGGGGACGGCTGCCAGCTCGGCGCGCTTGTCCTCGACCAGGCGGGCGTCGGGGCCAGCCTCTTGGATGAGGGTGGGGACGACGCAGCTCGACGGACGCGTGCGCGAGGTTCCACTGGCAGGCGAGCTGCAGCGGCGTGAGGCCATGGCGCTCAGCGATCGGGCGCATGCGGGCGATCCGCTCGCGGCCCCGCTCGATCCAGCCGGCGGGGCGGAAGCCGCGATGGTCGCGGGGGCCGAGCGCGATCGGGTCGTAGAGGTCGTCGGCGAACAGCCCGCCGTAGTCGACCACGCGCGTGATCAGCTTTACGTCATGCGCGACGGCGGCCGGGAGCACCAGCTCGCCGGGCCACGGCTCCAGCGGGTTGAGGATCACCATCGCCCAGTCGATGCGGTCGCCGAAGCGCTCGAAGCAGTCGATCACGTCGAGCGTGAAGCCGTTCGCGGGACCGGGGGCGACGCCGATCAGGTCGGTCAGCCCGGCGTCGCGCAGCGCCGCCATCCCGTCCCACACCGTCTCGCTCGTGTAGCCGACGCGGTCCGGGTTGTGCAGCAGCAGCAGGTCGAAGCGGTCGACGCCGCAGCGCTCCAGGCTAGCCTCGGTAGCGCGGCGCAAGTAGCCGGCGTAATCGTCCGGCCCGCGCAGGCGCGCGTCGGTGAAGCGCGGGAAGCCCTTCGCCCCCTCGCGCTCCCCTTCGTAGAAGTCGTGTCCGACGGCGCCGACGAGCACATACTCCTCGCGCGGGAGGTCCTCCAGCGCACGAGCGACCAGGCGGTCGGCGTCGCCGCTGCCGTAGGTGTCCGCCGTAAGCACCGTGCGGATCTGCGCGTCCGGTCGCAGCAGCGCGATCAGCCGCTCGTCGTCGAGCGGCTCGCCGAAGTGCATGAAGCGTCCGCCGCTCCAGGTGCCGACGGCGGTGTGCGTTGGGTGCGCCATTGGGCGAACGATACGACGCGACGCGCTCAGCGCAGCAGCTCAGCCGCTCGCGCCGCCGTGATCGTCGCGCGCAACGTCTCGCGGGCGCCGTGGCGGGGGCGCCACTTCAGCTCACGGCGGGCCTTGGCAGCGTCCATCAGCACGGGGACGCGGAGGGCGTTGATCCACTGCGCCTTCTCCGGGATGAAGGGCAGCCGCGCGAACGCCTCGGCGGTCGCGTCGACGGCCAGCTCCGGCACGGGGATCGCGTACCAGCCGAGGTCGCCGGCGAGGTCGCGCATCGTGAGCGTGCCCTGGCCGGCGAGGTTGTAGATCCCGGGCGCGCCGTTGCCGAGCACGGCGGCGCGCAGTGCGGTCGCGACGTCGTCGTGGTGCACGAGCTGGAACGTCACCCCGGCGTCGGGTATCACCGGCTTCAGCACCGGCACCGAGTCGAGCAGACGCCGCACCGCGGCCGGCATCTTCTCGCCCAGCTGCACGTAAGGAATGCTCTGGATCAGCATCGGCGCGTCGGGGCCGGCGACGATGCACGGGCGGAAGATGTAGACGGCGGTCGCGCTTCCGTGCGCGACTTCCCCGAGCAGGCGCTCGACTGCCGCCTTCTCCGCCGAATAGGCGTGTCCGTCGGTCCCGCGCGGCGGGAGGTCCTCGGTCAGCAGCGGTGGGTCGTCGGAATGGAAGCCGTACGCCGCCACCGAGGAGGTGTAGACGAGCCGCTTCGCACCCGCCGCGACGGCTGCCGCGAAGACGTTGCGCGAGCCGTCGAGGTTGACCTTACGTCCCTCGTCGCCGCCCGCGCCCATGATCGCGAAGGCCAGGTGCACCACGGCGTCGGCGCCCGCGACCAGCGCGTCGACGGCATCGCGGTCGCGCACGTCGCCGCGCAGGTAGGTCGTCTTGCGCCAGCTCTCGGCGGCGGGGTCCAGCACGCGTCGGCCCATCGCGCGGATCGAGGCGACGTCGGCGCTGCGCTCCAGTGCGCGCATGAAGGAGCGCCCGATCTCCCCGCTCGGGCCGGTGACGGCGACGGTGAGGCCGGCGTCCGCCACGCTCACACGCCGACCGGCGCCTCGTCGTCGTAGCCCGGGTCACCGGGCAGCAGCACTCGCGCGACCTCGCCTTCGAGCACGACGCGCGGCTCGACCGGCTGCACCTCGCGGCTGCGCGCGTGCGCGACCAGCGCGCTTGCATTCGCAAAGGTCCCCAACTGCTCCAGGTGCTTAATCGTCGGGAAGACCAGCATCAGCTGCTCGGCCGCGTGCGCGGCGAGCGCGTCCTGTGGCGTGTGCCAGCGCCAGGCGACGCACTCGCTACCGTCGACCTGCGGCGACGCACCCGCGGGCGCGTGCGCGACGAAGAACCATGTGTCGAAGCGGATCTTCACCAGCTTGGGCGTGATCCAGCGCGAGTAGGGAAGGAGCTCCTCGGGGTCGGAGAGCACGATCCCGGCCTCCTCCTCCGCCTCGCGCATCGCCGCCGCGCGCAGGCCGTCCTGTCCCTCGCCGTCGACCGCGTCGACCGAGCCGCCGGGGAAGACCCACGCCCCGCCCATGAAGCGCGACGCCGGGTTGCGCTGGACCAGCAGCACCTCCAGCCCCTCGTCGCCACCGCGCAGGACGATGACGCTCGCCGCGAGGCGCGGCGGGGTCACGTCGCCGAGGTTGAGCTCCTCGCCGGGTCCGGGCTGGGCGGGCTCCATCGCTTTCGCACCCTAGTACAGCGGTGGACGGGGGATGCGCGGTACCGTTCAGGCATGAGCACCACGACCATGACCCAGAAGTGGATCTGCGAGTCCTGCGGATTCATCTACGACCCCGTCGACGGCGATCCGGACGGCGGCATCCCGCCGGGCACGAGGTTCGAGGACATCCCCGAGACGTGGTTCTGTCCCGTCTGCGGCGCGCGAAAGCGCGACTTCGTCGTCTACGAGGACTGATCAGCGCGGGCGCGGCGTGCGCGCCCGCCGGACGCGGGCGCGGTGCCCTACGCTGGCCGACATGGCCCGTCGTCGCCTCGGGGCTCTCGTCTTCGTCGTCGGCGCCGCCTCGCTGGGCGGCGAGATCGCTGCCGCGCGCCTGCTGGCGCCCTGGTTCGGCGACTCGACACTGATCTGGGCGAACACGATCGCGACCGTGCTGCTCGCGCTGTCGGCCGGCTACTGGCTGGGCGGGCGGCTGGCGGACCGCGATCCGTCGCTCGCCGCGCCTGAGCCGCATCGTGCTCGTGGCGGCCGCGCTGTTCGCGCTCGTGCCGTTCGTCGCCGGGCCCTTCCTGCGCGTCTCGGTCGAGGCGCTGGACTCGGTCGCCGCGGGTGCGTTCGTCGGCTCGCTGGTCGCAGTGCTCGTGCTGATCGCGCTGCCGATGCTGCTGCTGGGAACCGTCGCGCCCTACGCGATCCGTCTCGCGGTCGAGCGCGTCGAGGAGGCAGGACGGGTGGCCGGGCGCCTGTACGCGATCTCGACGCTCGGCTCGCTCGCGGGCGTCTTCCTCAGCGCGTTGGTGCTGATCCCGTTCCTCGGCACGCGCCGCACCTTCCTCGGCGTTCGCGCTGGCGCTCGCGGTCGTCGCGGTCGTCGTCGCTGGGGCGGCGATTCGCGCTGGCGCCGGTCGCGCTCGCGGCGCTGATCGCGATCCCGGTCGGGACGGTCAAGGCGACCGAGCGACGGGCGCGTGATCTGGGAGCGCGAGACGCCCTACCAGTACGCGCGCGTGGTCGAGGATCCGACGACGGAAAGCGGCGGCTGGAGCTCAACGAGGGGCTCGCGGTCCACTCGGTCTACGAGCCCGGCCGTGGCTGACCGGGCAACTACTGGGACGAGTTCCTCGTGCTGCCGCTCGCCGCGCGCGACCGCGCCGCCGCGCTCGGTCGCGATCCTCGGCAACGCGGCGGGCACGACGGCGCGCGCGTATGCGCACTACTTCCCGGGCACGAGCGTCGACGGCGTCGAGCTCGACGGTGCGCTGAGCGAGGTCGGGCGGGAGCTGTTCGACCTGCGCGGGCCGCGATCTGCACCTGCACACCGAGGACGCTCGCACGTTCCTGCGCGTGGCCGAGCGCCGCTGGGACGCGATCTTCGTCGACGCCTACCGGCAGCCGTACGTGCCGTTCCACCTCGCGACACACGAGTTCTTCGAGCTCGTGCGCGCGCGGCTGGACGCCCGGCGGCGTCGTGCTCGTCAACGTTGGTCACCCGAGCGCTCCGACGACGCTGGAGCGGGTGCTGGGCGCGACGCTGGAGGAGGTGTTCGCGACGGTCGTGCGGGATCCCAGCCAGGACGTCAACACGATCCTGCTCGCGAGCGACGCGCCGGTGTCGGCCGCGGCGCTGCTGCGAGGGAGGCCGGCACTGCCGGCCGACCTGCGGCCGGTCGCGCTCGCAGCCGCCGAGCGGCTCGCGCCTGCGCTGCCGGGCGGACGGTCTACACCGACGACCGCGCGCCGGTCGAGTGGCTGATCGACGCCTCGATCGTCGAGACGGCGGCGAACGGGACGCGCTGAGCGCTCAGTGCCGCGGACGCGGCGCGGCGACCTTGAAGGTCGCCTTCGCGCTGCGGGCGCCGTCGGCGACCGGCGTGACCGTCAGGCGGTAGGAGCCCGGGGCGAGCCGGCGGCCCTTCCAGCGGCGCAGCGTGGTGGCGTTCTTGCCGGCGTGGCCGGCGACGCTCATCGTGCCGGAGAGCGCGACCGTGCGCGCGCAGTTCTTGCCCTTCTTCTTGTCGTGCGACTTCCCGTGGCCGCCCGCACGCGCCGGGGCGGCGCAGCGGCGGCTGCTGCGTGCGGTGCCGCCGACACGCTCGAGCGTGAGCGAGACGTCGCCGGCACGGTCGAGGCGGAAGCGGACCTGCACGCGCAGGTCGCGGCCCTGGCGCGCTGACGTGGCACGCAGCTTCGTGACGAGCGGCGCCGGCTCGGCCTCGGCCTCGTCGCAGCTGTCGTCGGACCAGTCGTCATCGCCGTAGTCGTCGTCCGTTGCGGACACGGCGGCGAGGTCGTCGTCGCCGGAGTCGTCGGACCAGTCGTCCTCCCAGCAGAGGTCGCCGTCGTCGCTGCAGTCGCCTTCGACCGCGACCCACTCGCCGGCGTCGTCGTCCCACTCCTCGACGCAGGCGTCGTCGTCGCCGGAGTCGTCGCCCGGATCGTCCCCGTCGTCGTCCCCGGGATCCTCGTCCCAGTCGTCGCCCGGGTCCTCGCCACTGTCCTCGCCGGGGTCCTCGTCGTCGGCGGTGGCCGGCGTCGAGGCGTGGAGCGCCGAAACGGGTGCGGTCGGGGGCGCGGCGAGCGCGGGCGCGGCGCCGAGGATCAGCGTGACGGCGGCAACGAGAGCGATCAGAAGCATGCGGGGCATGCCGGCCCTATCGACGCAGGGTCCGCACCGCTTGAACTTCCGGACGAACGTCCTAGCTAGGTGCTCTTACCCATTCTTCAGCTTCGGCGGGCATCGTCCACGGCATGCGGATCCTCGTCGTCGACGACGAGCCGGCGGTGCGGGCGTCGCTCGAGCGTGCGCTGCGGCTGGACGGATACGACGTCGCGCTCGCGAACGACGGTCGCGGGGCGCTCGACGCGCTGGCCGGCCGGCCGGCCGATGCGGTGGTGCTCGACGTGCTGATGCCCGCGCCGGACGGGCTGGAGGTCTGCCGGCGCCTGCGCGCGGCCGGCGATCGCACGCCGGTGCTGATGCTCACGGCGCGCGACCGCGTCGCCGACCGCGTCGACGGGCTCGACGCGGGAGCCGACGACTATCTGGTGAAGCCGTTCGCGCTGGAGGAGCTGATGGCCCGCCTGCGGGCGCTGCTGCGTCGCAACGGCCACGGCAACAGCCCGGAAGATCTGCTGCGCTTCGCCGACCTCACGCTCGATCCGGGCGCCTACGAGGTCCGTCGCGGCGAACGGCAGGTCGAGCTGACGCGGACGGAGTTCCTGCTGCTGGAGCTGCTGCTGCGGCACCCGCGCCAGGTACTCACGCGCGGCGCGATCTTCGAGCACGTGTGGGGCTACGACTTCGGCGCGACCTCCAACTCGCTGGAGGTCTACGTCGGCTACCTGCGGCGCAAGACGGAGGCGGACGGCGAGCCGCGCCTGATCCATACGGTGCGCGGCGTCGGCTACGTCCTGCGCGAACGATGACGCTGCGGCGGCGCTTCGCGCTGGTCTCGGCCGTCGCCGTCGCGGTCGCCGTCGTGCTCGCCTCGGCGATCGTCTACGTCGTCGTCCGCGGCGAGCTGCGGGGACGCGTGGACGAGGAGCTGCGCGGGAACGTGCCGCAGGCGGTGGTCGGTGCCGGCGGCCTGATGCTGCGCCGCCGCCTTGAGGCCGGTGACGAGGACCAGGCGTTCCAGGAGAACGCCCCGCCGGGCGCCGCGATCGGCGATCGCTTCCTCGCGCCGCGCGACGCGCTCGGGTTGCAGACGGCGTACGTCGCGATCGTCGGACGCGATGGCGACGTCGTGCTGCCGCCGGGCGAGCGGGCGCGCCTGCCGGTCACGGCGGCCACGCGCGCGGTCGCGGCGGGTGTCGCCCAGTCGTTCTTCTCCGACGCGAGCGTCGACGGCGCGTCGGTGCGCGTCTTCACCCACGCCGGGCCGCCCGGCTTTGCGGTGCAGGTCGCGCGTCCGCTGACCGAGGTCGAGCGTACGCTCGACCGGCTCGCGCTGGTGCTCGTGCTCGTGAGCGCCGGCGGGATCGGCCTTGCCGCCGTCCTGGCGCGGTTCGCGGCCGTCACGGCGCTGCAGCCGGTCGCCCAGTTGACGGACACGGTCGAGCACGTCGCGGCGACGAGCGACCTCAGCCGGCGGATCGACGTCGCGCCCGGCGGCGAGGACGAGCTCTCGCGCCTGGCGCGCAGCTTCAACGGGATGCTCGCCGCGCTGGCCTCCTCGGTCGGGCGCCAGCGCCAGCTCGTCGCCGACGCCTCGCACGAGCTGCGGACGCCGCTGACGAGCCTGCGCACGAACGCCGAAGTGCTGGCGCGCTCGCCCGAGCTGCCGGAGGAGGAACGGCGCCGACTGCTCGCCGACGTCGTCGGGCAGCTCGACGAGCTGGGCGCGCTGGTCGGCGACGTGGTCGAGCTCGCGCGCGAGGAGCAGCCGGCGACGGAGCTGGAGGACGTGCGCTTCGACGAGCTCGTCGCGGCGGCGGTCGCCCGCGCGGGCACGCGCGCCGGGGCGCCGGAGTTTGCGACGGTGCTGGAGCCGTGCATCGTGCGCGGCGTGCCGGCCCGCCTCGATCGCGCTGTCGCGAACCTGCTCGACAACGCGGCGAAGTGGAGCCCGTTGGGCGGCGAGGTGGCCGTGACGTTGAGCGGCGGCGAGCTGACGGTGCGCGACCACGGTCAAGGAATCGCGGCGGAGGACCTGCCGCATGTCTTCGAGCGCTTCTACCGCGCGCCGGGCGCCCGCGGCATGCCGGGCTCCGGACTCGGCCTCGCGATCGTCCGCCAGGTGGCCGAGCTGCATGGGGGAAGGGTGGAGGCGCAGGCCGCGGACGGCGAGGGCGCGCTGCTGCGCCTGGCGCTGCCGGCCGAGCCGCTGGTCGGGGTTGACACCAATCCCCTCTCGTGTCAATCTAACTGACGTAAGAGAGGACAACGACCTAGGAGGAGACATGAGCGCAACTGCTGTCGAGGAACTCAACCCCGCCACATGGCGAGACGGCAAGCGCTACGCCTGGCTGCTCGGCCTGATCGTGCCGCTGCTGCCGTTCCTCGCCTGGGGCGGCGTCGAGCTGACGGGCCTCGGCGTCTTCTGGTTCTACGGGCCGATCCTCGTCTTCGTGATCTTCTCGCTGCTCGACGTCGCCGTCGGGATGGACGCCGAGAACCCGCCCGACAGCGTCATCAAGTGGCTGGAGCAGGACCGCTGGTACCGCTGGTGCACGTACATCTTCATCCCGGTCCAGTACGCAGGACTCGTGTTCGCCTGCTGGCTGTGGGCGAACGGCGACCTCTCCGCCGTCGACAAGATCGGCCTCGCGCTCACGATGGCGATGGTCAGCGGGATCGCGATCAACACTGCACACGAGCTCGGCCACAAGCGCGCAAGCATGGAGCGCTGGCTCTCGAAGGTCGCGCTCGCGCAACCGGCTACGGCCACTTCTTCATCGAGCACAACCGCGGCCATCACGTGCGCGTCGCGACGCCTGAGGACCCGGCCAGCGCGCGCCTCGGCGAGAGCTTCTGGGCGTTCCTGCCGCGCACCGCCTGGGGCAGCCTGCGCTCCTCCTGGGAGCTGGAGGCCGAGCGCCTCGGCCGCGGCGGCCACTCGCGCTGGACCTACCGCAACGACCTCCTCAACGCCTGGGCGATGACGCTCGCGCTCTACGTCGTGCTCGCCGTCGTCTTCGGCCCGGTCGTGCTGCCGTACCTCGTGATCCAGTCGGTCGTCGGCGCCTCGCTGCTGGAGGTCGTCAACTACCTGGAGCACTACGGCCTGCTGCGCCAGAAGCGCGAGGACGGCCGCTACGAGCGCACCGCCCCCGAGCACTCCTGGAACAGCAACAACGTCGCCTCGAACGTGCTCCTCTACCACCTCCAGCGCCACAGCGACCACCACGCCGAACCCGACCCGCCGCTACCAGGCGCTGCGCCACATGGACGGGGCGCCGCAGCTGCCCACCGGCTACGCGGGAATGATCGTGCTGGCGCTCTTGCCGCCGGTCTGGCGGCGCGTGATGGACCATCGCCTGCGTCGAGCACTACGGCGGCGACCTCTCGCGCGCGAACATCCAGCCGCGCGGCGCGCAAGCGGGTGCTCGCCCGCTACGGGTCGGTCGCCTCGTGAGCCGCTGGCGCTGCCCCGGCTGCGGGTACGTCTACGACGAGCAGCAGGGCCACCCGCGCGAGGGCTTCCCCGCCGGCACGCCCTGGAGCGACGTGCCGGACGACTGGGCCTGCCCGGACTGCGGCGTGCGCGACAAGGTCGACTTCGAGCCCCACGAGGAGGAGTGACCGTGTCCAGTGCCTCGGCTGCCACGATGGGGACGATGGCCTCCACGCGCGAACGCACCCCCTACGCGGTCGCCGCGCGCCAGTTGCTGCGCGACACGCTGTTCGGCGCTGCACGGGACGAGCTGCAGCACCGCGCCTGGGCCGACATCACGATGGCCGACGTCGCGCGCGCGGCCGGCGTCTCGCGCCAGACGCTCTACAAGGAGTTCGGCACGCGCGACGAGTTCGCGCAGGCGTTCGTGATCCATGAGGGCGAGCGCTTCCTCGACGCCGTCGAGCAGTCCGTGCGCGACCACCTCGACGATCCTCACGCGGCGGTCGCGGCGGCGCTGGAGGCCTTCCTTGCGACGGCCGGCGAGGACCCGCTGATGCGGATCCTGCTCAGCGACGACGGCACCGGCGGCATGCTGCCGCTCGTCACGACGCAGAGCATGCCAGTGGTCGCATGGGCCTCGGCGCGCCTGGCGAGCGTGATCCAGGAGGGCTGGAGCCACGCATCCGGCGCCGACGCGCAGCTGCTGGCCGAGAACCTCGTGCGCCTGGCGATCAGCCACATGACCGTGCCGACCGGCGACCCCCATGCGACGGCCGCCGCCGTCGCGCGGCTGCTCGGGCCGTTCGTCGACCGGGCGCTGGCCGACGGCTCCTGACGCCCGGCGGCGTCAGAGCCAGCGATCGAGCGGGAGCGTCGCGCCCGCCGCGGCGAGCAGCCCGGACTCCGCCCGCGGCAGGCGCGCGAGCGTCGCGACCTCGACGCCGCCGATGCGCTCGATCGTGGCGCGGTTGTCGGCCTCCATCGCACTCGGCTGCTCCGGCCACGGTGTCAGCACGACGCCCGCGACGGTCAGCCCGGCCCTGCGGGCGGCTTCGATCGTCAGCAGCGTGTGGTTGATCGTTCCGAGCCCGGGCCGGGCCGCGATCACGAGCGGCAGCCCCGCGTCGCGGGCGAAGTCGCGAACCAGGTAGTCCGGCGTGAGCGGGACGAGCAGCCCGCCGACGCCCTCCACGATCACCGCGTCAGCGGACGCCGTGCATGCCGAAAGCGCCGCGAGCAGCTCGGCCGGGTCGACGGAGCGTCCCCCGAGCGCTGCCGCGAGATGGGGTGAGACGGGCGGGCCGAAGCGCACCGGCGCGACCTCGTGCGGCGTCGTCCCGGCCGCGGCCGCGAGCAGCACGTCGTCGGCGGGCCAGTCGGGATCAGGCGGCTCGTCGGTCCCCGTGACCACCGGCTTGAACGCCGCGACGACCTCGCCGCGAGCACGCAGCGCCGCTGCGATCGCAGCGGCAACGACCGTCTTGCCGACGCCGGTGTCCGTCCCGGTGACGAAGCACCCTCGGCGTGTCATGCGGCCCTACGCGGCGCGTTCGAGCGCGTCGCCGGCCTGCCCGTCGAAGAGGCGCGGCGTGGGCGCCGCGTCGTCCCAGCGGCCGACGGGCTCCTCTTCGCGCGCCGGCGGCGAGTCCGCGGCGACCGCCCCTACCGGCTGCGGCGCACGCGTGTCCTCGGGACGCACGCCCGCGGCACGGGCCGCCTGCGCGAGCGCCTTGGCCGCGTCGCGCAGCTCGTTCTTGCTGTGCGTGGCCATCACGGAGAGGCGCAGGCGGGAGGTGCCCACGGGGACGGTGGGGGGGCGGATGCCCTGGGCGAAGACGCCGCGCTCGAGCGCCTGCTCGCAGACGCGCATCGTCGTGTCGGCCTCGCCGATCACGAGCGGCACGATCTGGGTACGCCCGGCGGCGACGGCGAAGCCCTCCTTGGCGAGCGCTGCCCGCAGGACGTCGGCGTTGGCCTGCAGCCGCTCGACGCGGCGCGGCTCGGCCTCCAGCAGGCCCAGTGCAGCGAGCGCTCCGGCGACCGCCGGCGGTGGCGGCGCGGTCGAGAAGACGAACGAGCGCGCGGCGTTGACGAGGTACTTCGCCATCCCCTTGTCGCAGGCGACGTAGGCGCCGTAGGAGCCGAGCGCCTTGCCGAGCGTGCCGACGATCACGTCGACGTCGTCCTCGACGCCGGCCTCGGCGGCCGCGCCCCGACCCTCCGGGCCGATTGCGCCGGTGCCGTGCGCTTCGTCGACCGCGAGCCGCACGTCGTAGCGCTGCGCGAGCTCGGCGAGCTCGGCGAGCGGCGCGACGTCGCCGTCCATCGAGAAGACGCCGTCGGTGACGATCAGCGCGCCGCGACCGCCCGACTCGCGCAAACCCCACTCGAGGTGCTCGAGGTCGCAGTGGTCGTAGACGAAGACCTCGGCGCGCGAGAGGCGGCAGCCGTCGACGATCGAGGCATGGTTGAGCTCGTCGGAGAAGACGACGTCACCGGGCCGCGCGAGGGCTGAGATGACGCCCATGTTCGCGAGGTAGCCGGAACCGAACAGGAGCGCGGACTGGCGGCGCTCGAACGCGGCGAGCCGCTCTTCGAGCCGGCGATGGATCGTCATCGTGCCGGAGACGAGGCGCGAGGCTCCCGCTCCGACGCCCCAGCGCATAGCCGCGTCGGCGGCCGCCTCGCGCACGCCCGGATGGTCGGCGAGCCCGAGGTAGTTGTTCGAGCAGAGCAGCAGGACCGGCTTGCCGTCGAGCACGACGCGCGGCCCCTGCGGCCCGCTGACGAGTCGCGTGCGCCGTGCGAGTCCGAGCTCGTGCAGCTCGTCCAGTCGTGCCTCGATCTCGATCATTGCCGCGCTGCCGCCTCCCGTGTCGGACGTCCCTGGCCTCGGTTCGGCGCGCCGTCCGGGCGCGGCGGAACCGTGTGCTTGCTCTGGAAGCGAAGTTGCGACGCCGGGTCCCACAGGCGCACCGTCAGCGGCTCGGCGTTGGCCTCCGTCGCGGCCGTCGCGAGGTGCGTGCCGACGACGTCGGGCGTCTCGCCCTCCAGCCAGCCGGAGCGGTTGTCCGGCCGCGGGTTCGCGCCGTTGTCGGGCTGGCGCGCCACGTTGAGGCCGTGCTCCTCGAACATGGCCCGGTCCTCCTCAGGCGTCGTGCCGAGCGTCGTAAGGAAGTTGCCCATCATCACGCCGTTGATGCCGGCCTTCACGGCCATCTTCTGCAGGTCGCCGATGTTCTCGACGCGGCCGCCGCAGAGGCGGAAGAGCGCCTCGGGCAGGATCAGCCGGAAGATCGCGATCCACTTCACGGCCTCCCACGGGTCCATGTAGTCGCGGTCGCCGAACTTCGTGCCGGGGCGTGGGTTCAGCAGGTTGATCGGCACGCTCGTGGGATTGATCTTCGCGAGCTCGAAGGCCATCTCGACGCGCTGCTCGCGCGTCTCGCCGAGGTTCAGGATCCCGCCGACGCACGTCTCCAGACCCGCCTCTCGCACCGCGTCGATCGTGCGCAGCCGGCCCTCGTAGCGGACCGTCGAGGAGACCTCGGGGTAGTAGGACTCCGCCGTCTCGACGTTGTGGTGCACGCGCTGGACGCCGGCCTCCTTCAGCGCCTTCGCGCGGGCGACGGACATGTGCCCGACGGAGGCGCAGCGCTTGAGGTTCGTGTGCTCGGCGACGAGGCGCGTGCCCTCGAGGACCTTCTCGAAGTCGCGCTTGGAGAGCCCCTGGCCCTGCGTGACCATGCAGAAGCGGTGCGCGCCGGCGGCCTCGGCCGCCTTCGCGTGCTCGAGGATCTGCTCCGGCTCCATCATCGCGTGCAGTGGCGTCTCCGCCTCGGCGTACTTCGACTGCGCGCAGAAGCCGCAGTCCTCCGCGCAGCCGCCCGACTTCGCGTTCACGAGCGAGCACATGTCGGTCGCGTCGTCGAAGCGCTCCACCCGCACCTTCCACGCACGCTCGATCAGCGCCTCGATCTCGGCGCGATCCTCGATCTCGCCCAGGCGACATGCTTCCTCGCGGGTGATCAACGGCGGCATGGGGGCGGCAACCTCCGGGAGTGGATCGGGTCACGATACGGTCGATGCCGGACGGCACAGACCCGCAAACTGCGGTGATGGCGGCGTCTGAAAGGGTCTCACAGCGGTTGGCGCCGTGCGCCTCCCGACCACGCGCCGGCTCATGCGGCGGGGCTGCGGATCGCGCGGTCGATCGCCTCGGGAGCGAGGACGTGCTCGATCACCATGATCGCCGCGCCGACGATGCCCGCACGGTCGCCGAGCCGCTCGGCGACGACCCGCAGCTCCTCCGTGGCGAGCGGCAGCGAGCGCTGGAAGATGACCTCCCGCACGCCCGCCAGGAGCTGTTGGGACGCCTGACCGACGTCGCCGCCGATCACGATCACCTCGGGGTTGAAGAAGTTGACGCAGCCGGCGAGCACCTCGCCGAGGTTGCGTCCGGCCTCGCGCACGAGCTGGGTGGCCGGGCCGTTGCCGCCCTTCACGAGGGCGCACGACGTCGCGGCTGGTGCGCGCCTCGATCCCCTGCTCGGACAGCCGCCGCGCGAGCGCCCCGCCGCCTGAGACGGCCTCGAGGCAGCCGACGTTCCCGCAGGGGCACGTGACGTCCTGGCCGGCGAGGCGGATGTGGCCGATGTCGCCGGCGGCGCCCTTCGCTCCGTGATGGATCTGGCCCTTGGCGACGATGCCGCAGCCGATGCCCGTTCCGACCTTGATGAAGAGCAGGTGACCGCGGTCGCGCCACGTGGTCCAGTGCTCGCCGAGCGCCATGATGTTCACGTCGTTGTCGACGAGCACCGGCGCGTCGGTGCGTGCTGGCGAACCAGCCCGGGATCGAGAAGCCGTCCCAGCCGGGCATGATCGGCGGGTTGGTCGGCTTGCCGCGGTCGAACGCGACCGGGCCCGGCACGCCGAGCCCGATGCCGCGGACATGGGACTCGGAGCGGCCGGCCGCGGCCAGCAGCGCTCCGAAGCGCTCGTGGACGGTCGCCAGCACGGCGTCCGGGCCGGCGGCGATGTCGAGGTCCTCGACCTCCTCCGCCAGCGGCGCTCCGCCGAGGTCGCAGACCGCGAGCCGCGCGTGCGTGACGCCGAGGTCGGCGCAGAGCACGACGCCGGAGCTGTCGTCGAAGGCGAGCGCCGTAGGCGGACGGCCGCCGGTCGAGTCGCCGCCGCCGGTCTCGTGGATGAGTCCGTGCTGCATCAGCGTGTCGACCCGCTGCGCGACCGTCGAGCGGGCGAGGCCGGTGCGGCGCACGAGCTCCGCGCGGGTGAGCGTGCCGGCGTCGCGGATAACCCGCAGCACGGCGCCGGCGCTTGCGGCCTCGCCGCGCGAGCGGGCGGACGGGCTCGCATGATCCTCGTCTCGCTGCCATCGGGGACGGGAGTAAAGCACGGGGCACCGCTTCTGTCGAATCGGCACGTGTCTTGACTTGAACGCATCTTTTGCTTGACAGCCGGTAAAAGCTGTGGGATCGTGAGCACATGGGTGGAGGAGCTCGCCTGCGTGTCGGCATCGTCGGTACGGGCTTCATCGGCGCGCGTGCACGCCCGCTCGGCCCGCCTCGGCGGAGGGCGGATGGCGGCGGTGGCGGCATCGTCGGAGAAGTCGGCACAGGCGGCGGCCGCGCGGCTCGACGCGGAGCGCGCCTTCGCGTCGGCCGAGGAGCTCGTCGCGTCGGACGACGCTCGACGTCGTCCACGTCTGCACGCCGAACCACCTGCACGTCCCGCTCGCGCAGCGCCGCGCTCGAAGCCGGCAAGCACGTGATCTGCGAGAAGCCGATCGCGCTCGACGACGACGGGGCGGGCCTGCTCGTCGAGCACGCCGCGGCGCGTGGGCTCCAGGGAGCGGTGCCGTTCGTCTACCGCTACTACCCGATGGTGCGCGAGGCGCGCGAGCAGCTGCGCGGCAGTCGAGCTGCGGCTGCTGCATGGCACCTACCTGCAGGACTGGCTGTCGCTGCCGACTGACGACAACTGGCGCGTCGAGCGGCGCTTCGGTGGCCGTTCACGCGCCTTCGCCGACATCGGCTCGCACTGGTGCGACCTGGCGGAGTTCGCAAGCGGGCAGCAGGATCGCTCGCCTCAGTGCACGCACCGCGACGGTGGTGCCTGAGCGCAGCGACGGCAGCGGCCGACCTGCCTTCGCCCGCGGAGACGCGAGCGGCGGCGCCGCCCGGCCGGTCGACACCGAGGACGTCGCGCTCGTGCAGTTCGAGACCGACGACGGTGCGCTCGGCTCGGTCGTCGTGAGCCAGGTCTCGCCCGGTCGCAAGAACCGGCTGTGGATCGAGTGGAGCACCGCTGAGGAGTCGCTCGCCTTCGATCAGGAGAGCCCCGAGCTGCTGTGGCGCGGCCGGCGCGACGGCGCTGCCCTCGCCTATCGCGACGCCGACCTCCTGACGGCGCCTGCCGCGCGCTTCGCCACGCTTCCCGCCGGTCACCCGCAGGGCTACGCCGACTGCTTCGACGCGTTCGTTGCCGATGTCTACGACGCGATCCGTACGGGGACGCCTCCTGAAGGCATGCCCCAGTTTGCCGACGGACGCCGAGCGGTTCAGCTCACGGAGGCCGTGCTCGCCTCGGCCGCAGCGGGCGGCGCCTGGACCGACGTGCCCGACCTCGGCCCTGCCGGAGGCGCACCGGTGAAGCTCGGCTTCCTCACCGCCTGCATGCCCGAGCGTTCGCTCGAGCAGATCGCGGCCTGGGCCGTGCGCGCAGGCTACGAGGCGCTCGAGCTCGCCGCCTGGCCGACGATCGGGGAGCGCCCGTTCACCGCGTCCCACATCGCGGCCGACGCGTTCGACGAGCGCGAGGCCGAGCGGGTCCGCACCGCGCTTGGCGACAACGGCCTGACGCTCTCGGCGCTCGCCTACTACGACAACAACCTCCACCCGGACCCCGTCGAGCGCGAGGCGATCCACGCGCACGTGCGCGCGTGCGTCGACGCTGCGGCCGCGCTCGGCGGCGTCCCGGTCGGGCACATTCGTCGGCCGCGACCCAGGCCGCAGCGTCGCCGAGAACCTGCGCGAGGCGGAGCGGGTCCTGCCGCCGCTCGTCGGGTACGCGAATGAGCGTGGCGTGAAGCTGATGATCGAGAACTGCGTGATGGAGGGCTGGCACCCCGACGGCTACCCGGGGAACCTCGCGTACTCGCCGGAGCTGTGGGAGTGGATGTTCGAGCTCGGCCTGTACCTGAACTTCGATCCGTCTCATCTGCTCTGGCTCGGGATCGACCCGATCGCTGCGCTCGCGCCGTACGTGGACCGCGTCGTGCACGCGCACGCGAAGGACGCCGAGACGTTTCCCGGCGCAGCGTGACCGCTACGGCTTCTTCGGCCGCACCGCGACGCGCGAGCAGGGCCCTGGGACATGGGCTGGTGGCGCTACCGCATCCCCGGCCTCGGTCAGGTCGACTTCCGCGCTACGTCGACACGCTCTACGAGGGTGGCTTCGACGGGGTGCTCTCGGTCGAGCACGAGGATCCGGTCTGGGGCGGCACGCCACGGAAGGTCGAGCAGGGCCTGCAGATCGCGCACCGCACGCTGCGCCCGCTGGTGGTGGGCTGATGGCGTCCATGCCCACGCTCAGGTCCGCGGGCTGGTCAAGGAGTACCCGGGCGTCAAGGCGCTCAAGGGCGTCGACTTCGACGTCGCAGCCGGCGAGGTGCACTGCCTGCTCGGGCCGAACGGCGCCGGCAAGTCGACGCTGATCAAGTGCGTCTCGGGCGTCGTGCGAGCCGACCGCCGGCGAGATCCTGTTCGAACGGCGAGCCGCTGCCGGTCGGCGACCCGGCGGCCTCGCTGCGCCGCGGCGTCGCGACGATCTACCAGGAGCTCGACCTCGTTGAGGAGCTGACGGTCGCGCAGAGCGTCTTCCTCGCGCACGAGCCGCGGCGCGGCCCGTTCCTCGACCTCGAACGCATGCGCCGCGACAGCGCGACGCTGCTCGCGCGCCTCGGCCACGAGGGCATCGATCCGCGCAAGAAGATCGGGGAGCTGCGTCCGGCGGCGCAGCAGGTCGTCTCGATCGCCCGCGCGCTCTCCCACGACGTGCGCCTGCTGATCATGGACGAGCCGTCCGCGATCCTCGACGACGGCGAGATCGAGACGCTGTTCGAGGTCGTGCGGCGGCTCACCGCCGACGGCGTCGCGGTCATCTACATCTCCCACCGCCTCGACGAGATCCGGCGCATCGGCGACCGCGTGACGGTGCTGAGCGACGGCCGCACCGCCGCGACCGGCCTGCCCGCCTCCACCCCGACCGACCGGCTCGTCGAGCTGATGGTCGGGCGCGCGGTGGAGCAGCTCTATCCCGACCGCCCGAGCGCCCCCGGCGAGGTGGTGCTGGACGTCCGTGGACTGCGGCGCCTGCCCGAAGTCCGCTCCGTGACGTTGCAGGTGCGCGCCGGCGAGGTGGTCGGGCTCGGCGGTCTCGTCGGCTCCGGGCGCACCGAGCTGCTGCGCGCTGATCTACGGGCTCGACGCGCCGGACGCGGGCGAGGTGCGGGTCGACGGCAAGCGCCTGCCGCCGGGACGGCCCGACCGTGCGATCGCCGCCGGGCTCGGCCTCGCCCCGGAGGACCGCAAGTCGCAGGGTCTGCTGCTGCGAATGGAGCCAGACGAAGAACGTCAGCCTCGCCGACCTCGGCCGCTTCCAGCGCGGGCTGCTCAACGTGCGCGCCGAGCGCGCCGCGGTGCGCGAGCAGCTGCGCCGACTGCAGACCGTGCCCGACGACGGCGAGCGCATCGTGCGGCGAGCTGTCCGGCGGCAACCAGCAGAAGGTCGTGCTGGCGCGCTGGCTGCTGCACCACTGCCGCGTGCTGCTGCTCGACGAGCCGACGCGCGGCGTCGACGTCGCGACGAAGGCCGAGCTGTACCGCGTGATCACCGACCTGGCCGCCGAGGGCGTCGCGCTGCTCGTCGTCTCCTCCGAGCTCGGCGAGCTGGTGGGCATCTGCAACCGCATCATCGTGATGCGCGAGGGGCAGACGGTCTTCGAGGTTGCGGGCGACCGCGCGAGCGAGCGCGAGCTGCTGCGCCACGCCGTGGCGCCGACGGAGTCCGCGGACCTGATCGAGGAGGTCAGATGACGACGTCGCCCACAGAGCGCGAAGGCGCGACGGCGCCGAGCGAGCCGCTGACCGAGCGCCGGCTGGGCGGCTTCCGCCTGCAGGAGTACGCGCTGCTGATCGTCGTGGTCGCTGCTGTTCGTCGTCGGCGCGATCCTCAAGCCCGACACCTTCCCGACGATCGAGCAACGTCCGCAACATGCTCACCCAGGCGAGCATCGTCGGCGTGCTGGCGATCGGCATGACGTTCGTGATCGCCACGGCCGGCATCGACCTCTCGGTCGGCTCGATGGTCGCCGCCGCCGGCATGTTCGGCGGGATCCTCGTCGACCCGGAGGGCTCGACGCTGCTCTTCATCGCCGGCGCGATCTTCTTCGCGACGCGCTCGGCTCGGTCAACGCGATCGCGATCGCCTACGGCCGAGTCGTGCCGTTCATCGCGACGCTCGCGATGTTCTCGATCGCGCGCGGCATCGCGCTGCTGCTGAACGACAAGCTGCCGGTCGGGCTGCTCGACCTCAACGGCGGCTCGTTCGGCGACCCCGCTGCGTTCTCGCTGCTGTGGTTCGGCACCGGGCGGATCCTCGGGGTCCCGATCTCGGTCTACGTGTTCCTGGGGATCGTGATCGCCGGCTGGGTGGTGCTCAACCGCACGCGCTACGGGCGCTACGTCGTGGCGGTCGGCGGGAACCGCGAGGCGGCGCGGATCGCCGGCGTGCCGGTGCGGCGGACGATCCTGAGCGTCTACGTGCTCTCGGGCCTGCTCGCCGGCGTCGCGGCGGTGCTGCTGTGCGCGCGGCTCGGAAGCGCGTCGCCCGTCAGCGGGAACCTCTACGAGCTCGACGCGATCGGCGCCGTCGTGATCGGCGGCACGAGCCTGGCGGGAGGCCGGGCGACGATCGTCGGCACCTTCCTCGGGGTGCTGACGTTCGCGCTCATCTTCAGCTTGATGACGCAGCTGGACCTGTCCACCGAGGTCCAGCAGGTGGTCAAGGGGGCGATCGTCCTCGGGGCGGTGCTGCTCCAACGACCCGAGGCACGGCTGTGAGGAACGTCCAAACACAGGAGGAGGCGGAGCATGTCCTTCAAGCGACTACTGACGGTGATGGCCATCCTGGCGCTGCTGGTGCTCGGCGCCGCGGCGTGCGGCGGCGGCGACGACAGCGGCGGGTCGAACCAGGCCGCCACGACCACCACCGACGACGGCGGGACGTCCGGCTCGAGCGGCCCGGTGACGATCGTCGCGAGCGTGCCGCCGACCGACCACGGCTGGCTCGGCGCGATCTCCAAGAACGCGAAAGCCGCGGCGGAGCAGTACGACGACGTCGACTTCCGGCTGCTGGAGGCGGCGGACGCCGACTCGCAGGCGCAGCAGATCGAGCAGGTCATCTCCGAGAAGCCGGACGCGCTCGTCGTGCTGCCGCAGGACGGCGCGGCGCTGACGCCGGTCGCGCAGCAAGGCGGAGGCCGCGGGCATTCCCGTCGTCAATGTCGACCGGCTGTTCACGGCCCCTGACGCGGCGACGGCGACGATCCTCGGCGACAACTACCAGATCGGCGTGCTGGCGGCCGACTACATCGGCGAGCAGCTCAACTGCGACGGCAACGTCGTCGAGATCCAGGGCCTGGCGGGCATCTCGGTCACCGAGGAGCGCTCCAAGGGCTTCGCGGACGAGCTGAAGAAAGCCTGCCCGGACGGCGGGATCGAGATCGTCGCCAAGCAGCCCGGTGACTTCAACCCGGACACCGGACTGAAGGTGATGGAGAACATCCTGCAGGCGCAGGACCAGATCGACGCCGTCTACACGCACGACGACGACATGGCCCAGGGCGTCGTGCAGCGCGATCCGCAACGCCGAGCGCGAGGACGAGATGATCCTGACCGGCGTCGGCGGCTCGCAGGACGCGATGGACCAGATCGCCGAGGGCGGGCTCTACGCCGCCACCTTCCTCTACAACCCGAACATGGCGGCGTCGGCCGTCAACATGGCACGCCTGATCGCACTTGACGAG
The DNA here is from genome assembly GCA_963774115.1 of uncultured Actinomycetes bacterium. GTDB lineage: Bacteria > Actinomycetota > Thermoleophilia > Solirubrobacterales > Solirubrobacteraceae > Conexibacter. The sequence continues at coordinate 1,039,416 of CAVZDN010000003.1, forward strand.
GGCTTCCCGGAGCTCGTGCCGCCCGAGGTGCCGCGCCAGATCGTGGTCCCGGCCGCGACCGTGACGCAAGACAACGTCGACCGAGTACCGGGAGTACGCGTTCAACTGATCTCCCTACCCATCCCGCCGGGCGCCCTCGGGCGGCTCGGCGGGGCCTGGGCGCTTTGCGCCGGGGCGGCGTCTCAGCGCCCGCGCCAGGCCGGCGCGCGCTTCTCGCCGAACGCGCGGAGTCCCTCGCGCAGGTCCTCCGACGCGAACGCCGCGCGCCGCTCGGCTTGGAGCGCGGCGGCGGTGCTCGGGTCCAGCTCCCCGGCAGCCGCGACGAGCGCGCGGATCGCGGCCTTGTTGCCGCGCAGCGAGAGAGGTGCGTTGGCGGCGATCTCGCTCGCCCGTTCGAGCACCGTCGAGCTGAGCGCCTCCGCCTCGACGACCTCGTTGATGAGCCCCCAGCGCTCTGCCGTCGCGGCGTCGATGCGGCGTCCCGTGAGGAACAGCTCGCGCGTGCGGGCGGCGCCGATCGCGCTCACGAAGCGCGTCAGGCCGGGGTGGCCGTAGACGACGCCGAGCTTCACCGGCGGCATGCCGAGCTGGATCGTGTCGGCGGCGATTCGCAGGTCGCACGCCATCGCCAGCTCCAGGCCGCCGCCGATCGCGTAGCCGTTCATCGCTGCGAGGACCGGATACGGATAGGCCTCGAGCGCGGCGAGCGCGGCGGGGAACGGATGCGCGGCTTCCGCGCCGTCGTCGTACCCCTCGCGCATCAGCTCCTCGATGTCGTAGCCGGCGCAGAACGCGCGGCCCTCGCCGGTCAGCACGACGCAGCGGGCGTCGAGCCGGTCGAGCGCGGCGACGAGTCCCTCCAGCAGCGGCCGGTCGAGTGCGCCACGCTTCTCGGGGTTGGAGATCGTCAGGAGCGCGACACCGGGCGCCGGCTCTTCGACGTTGAGCGTGCCCGGCACTAGATGGCGGATGCCATGGCCGCGCGTGCGCGGGGGCGCACAGGGCCGAGCTGGGCGGGGGAAGCAGGGCGCAGCCAATACCCATGCGGTATTGGCAAGTCCGATGACCCCGATCCAGCGACGGTCATGTGCGTCATCCGCGTGCGTGGGGTCGTGGTATCCGCCATCTTTACTCGAGCACGACGAGCGTGTCGCCCTCGGAGACCGCCTGGCCCTCCTCGCAGCGGATCTCCTTCACGACGCCGGGATCCTCCGCCTCGACGGGCATCTCCATCTTCATCGACTCGAGGATGACGACCGTGTCGCCCTCGTCGATCGTGTCGCCGACGGACACCTCGATCTTCCAGACAGTGCCGGTGATGTGGGCCTCAACGTCGGGCACGCCTGACCTCCTGGATCGTGACGAGGATGGAGCGACGCCGCAGTCGACCCCGCGGGGCGCCAGAATAGCCGGCGCTCCCGATGACCCCCGCCGATCCCGTCGTCATCGTCACCGCCCACAACGAGGCGGACCGCCTCCCGGCGACCCTCGCCGCGCTCGCGGCCGCGTTCCCGGGCGCCCGCCTTCTCGTCGCCGACGACGGCTCGACGGACGGCGGCGCCGAGGTGGCCGCTGCCAACGGCGCGGAGGTCGTGCGCTCGGAGCGCAACATCGGCAAGGGCGGCGTCGCGACGCTTGCGGCGCAGCGCCTGCTGCCGCTCGCCACCGAGCCCGAGCCGCCCGTCATCCTGCTCTGCGACGGCGACCTTGCCGGGAGCGCTGAGGCGCTCGTCGCGCTCGTGGAGGAAGTCCGCTCCGGCCGCGCCGACCTCGCCGTCGCCGACTTCGCCAAGCGCGTGGGGGGCGGCTTCGGTCTCGCGCTCGGCTTCGCGCGCTGGGCGATCCAGCGCCGCTGCGGGCTGCTCTGCAACGCCCCGATCTCCGGCCAGCGGGCGCTGCGTGCAGACGTGCTTCCCGCCGTCGTCCCCTTCGCGCCCCGCTTCGGGATGGAGATCGGCATGACGGTCGACGCCGTCCGCGCCGGCCACCGCGTCAGCGAGGTCCAGCTCGACCTCGCCCACCGCGCCACCGGCCGCACGCTCCGCGGCTTCCTCCACCGCGGACGACAGCTCGTCGACTTCGTCGCGGTGTATGTGAGCCGGCGCTAGGCGTCGGCAGGCGAGATCGCAAGCCCCGCGTCCAACAGCTTGCGATCGCCGCTGACGAGCGTCAATCGACGCGACTGCGCCACCGCGCCGTAGGTCGCGTCGTAGACGCTGAGGCCGTGCTCCTCAGCGAGCGCGTGCGCCGCATTCCGCTCGTCCGGCGTGGGCACCAGCCGTCGTGCGTGAGCCACGGCAAGCGCGCGAGCGACGAACTCGTCGGCGCGCGTTGCTGGCTGCCTCCAGGCGCGGATCAGCACGTTGCCGATCTCGTAGGGTGTGAGATCGAGCAAACGGACCTCGACATCGTCCGTCAACGCCCGTTCAACAATCGACCGGGCGGCTTCATGGTTTGGCTCCTCCTCAGTCCGCATCCAGGCGAGCCAGACGGAGCTGTCGAGCAGCAGCCTCACAGCCGATGGTCGTCGCGGGTATCGCGATCGTGCCGGACTACCTCGGCCGCGGTCGGCCCGGAGACCGAGATGCGGTGAGCCTCGACCCACGCGATCGCCTCTGCAACCGCAGGATCCGGCTCGCCGAGTCGCATCCGCGCGGCCTCTTGAAGGAACGCGCTGCGCGACTCGCCGCGCTCGACGGCGCCGGCGTCGATGCGCTCCAAGAGATCGTCGGGAATCGAGACCATGACTTTCACACCCGACATTATATCCGGCAATACCACAGCCCTACACGCGTTTGCGTCAACTCTGCGCACAGTCCGTCGCTGAATCCCGGGGCTTCCGCGATAAGCTCCAGGGCAGATGGCCGAGCAGCTTGCGCGCATGAAGGAGCAGGTCTACAAGGACCCGCGCCCAGAGGAGTACTTCGCGAAGTTCCACGAGCGTTCGCGCACGCGTGAGCCGAACTGGGTCTACGAGATGGTGCGGATGGTGACGTCCATCTACGGGCTGATCTTCTTCCGCATGCGCTGCATCTCGTCGGACAATGTGCCGGCGCACGGCAAGGCGATCCTGGCGCCGAACCACTTCTCCTTCATGGACCACTTCTTCACCGGCGCGTTCATCCGCCGCCGTGTGCGCTTCATGGCGAAGTCGCAGCTTTTCTCCAAGCCGATGGAGTGGATCTACTCGCCTGGCGGCGTCTTCCCGGTGCGGCGCGGCTTCGTCGACGAGGACGCGTTCATCACCGCGAACTCGATCCTCGACAAGGGCAACACGATCGTCATGTACTGCGAGGGAGGCCGCTCGCGCACCGGCAAGGTCAGCGACCGCGCGCGTCCCGGCATCGGTCGCCTTGCCTTGCAGTCCGGCGCGCCCGTCGTCCCGATCGCGATCTACGGCTCCCAGCGCGTGCGCAACTGGAAGAAGCTCCAGTTCCCGAAGGTCACCGTCCAGTACGGCGAGCCGCTCCACTTCCCGCACGTCGCGAACCCCTCCCGCGAGCAGCAGCAGGAGGTCTCCAACGAGATCCTCGCCGCGATCAAGGAGCTTTACGAGGGCCTCGAGCAGCACGGCCGCAAGGGCGTCGCCGCCCGCGTGCGCGCCGAGCGCCGCCAGCGCCGCGCTGCCAGCCCCGCCGGCGTCCGCTCCTGACGCCGCGGCGCCGATCGGCGCCGACGGCCGACCGCGCGCCCTAAGCTCACCCGCCGATGGACGCGACCGCCTTGCTCCGCCCCGGCCTGCTTGCCGACCGCGTCGTCGCGCTCGGCGGAGGGGACGTGCTCGGTCCGCCGCTTGCGGCGCTCGGCGCCGTCACGGCGGTGCTGCTGGCGACAGCCGACGAGGACGAGGCGTCGGCGCACACACAGGGCGCGCTCACGGCGCACGGCGCGATCGACGTGCTCCTCCACGACCTGCGGCCCGCGTTCGGAACGGGAGGCCACGACGGCCTGCGCACCACCCTCGACACCGCCTGGGTCACGATTCGCGCGGTCGCCACGACAGCGTTCATCCCAGCCGAGCGAGGCGGGCGCGTGGTGATCGTCGCCCCACGGCCAGACACCGTCGATCCCTCGGCGGCGGGAGTGCTCGCGGCCGCCGAGAACCTCTCCCGCACCCTCTCAATCGAGTGGGCGCGCCATGCGATCACCACCACCGCGATCACACCGGGCGAGACGACGACCGACGCGGAGATCGCCGCCCTCACTGCCTACCTCGCCTCGCCTGCGGGCGACTACTTCTCCGGATGCCGCCTCGCGCTCGGCGAGCAGACGGCGGCCTGAGCGCCGAACCTCAGCCGAGGGCTTCGACGAGCCGCTCCCGCCAACGGCTCCGGCGGCGGACCGTCTGCCACGAGGAGCGGGAGCTGCCACCAGCCGACGTCGCGCCAGGCGCCTGCCTTGTAGCCGATGTCGCGGTAGACGCCGACGGGCGTGAAGCCGAGCGCTTCGTGCAGTCCCACGCTCGCGGCGTTGGGGAGTGTGATGCCCGCACACGCGACGTAGATGTGCTGCAGGCGCAGGAGGCGAAACAGCTCCTCGTACAGTTGCCGGGCGATGCCATGTCGATGGTGTGCGGGATCGACGTAGACGGTCACGTCGGCGGCCCAGCGGTACGCCCGACGCTCACGGTGCGGCGAGGCATATGCGAAGCCCGCGATCTGCTCGTCGCGCTCAGCGACGAGCCAGTGGTGTGTCTTGGCGATCCGCTCGATCCGCCCGGCCATCTCGTCGGCGCTCGGTGCCTCGACCTCGAACGACACCGCGCTGTCGCGCACGAACGGCTCGTAGATCTGAGCGCACGCTCGTGCGTCCCGCACCGCGTCGGCAGGTCGGATCGCGTTCACAGCGTGAGCCGCTCCCACACCGCCTTGCGTCCCGGCACGTCGTAGCCGAACGCGTCCGGGTCGGTGCCAAGCGTCTCGGCGCACTCCAGGGCGATGCGCTGCACGAGAACGGTGAGCGGGAAGACCGAGAGCTGCTCGCCGAGGTCGCGGGCGGCAAGGCGGTGGACGCGGGCGCCGCCGGCCTCGACCACGCCGGCGACCTGCTCCAGACGCCCGGCGCCCGGCCCGCCACCGTCGAGGCAGACGAGCGCGTCGCGATCATCGAGCGCGACCGCCGGGCCGTGCAGGCACTGCTCGACCATCAGTCCCTCGGACGCGATGCGGGCGGTCTCGCGCACCTTCAACGCCCCCTCCTGGGCCGTCCATGCGTTCGGGCCGGCGGCCGTGTACTCCAGCAGCCGTCGGGGCGGAGCCACGCCGGGGCCCGGGCCGTCGAGCACCGCGGCGACAGCATCGGGGACAGCGGCGAGGTCGCCGAGGTTCCCGCCGAGTGCGACCGCGATCTGCGCAAGCCGCAGCAGCGCGCTCAGGTGGCTCGCGGTGTAGGCAGCGGACGACTCGCGCTCCACCGTCTCGATGTCCACGCCCGGCTGCCCGATCCCGCCGATCGCGACGGTGGCGAGGCCCGCCGCGCGCGCGGTCGCGAGCAGCTCGGCGCTGTGGTGCTTCGCTCCCGTATGGCTGAGGAGGACGAGTGCGTCCTCGGCTGTGGGACACGGCCCGCCGACGGCGGCGTCCAGCGGCTGGACAGGCCACGCCTCGACGCCCGCTGCCCGCAGCATCCATGCGCCGTGGTTCGCCGCGTGCCAGCTCGTCCCGGTACCGGCCAGCAGCACGCGCCGTCCGGCGATCAGCTCCGCCGCTCGTGCGGGGGCGTCGCTGTCCGCGATGAGCCTCCGCAGCTCGTCCGGCTGGCGCCACATCGTGGCGCGCATCGCGCTGCTCACGGCTCGCGCCGTCCCGCGACCTCGATCCGCAGCGGCGCCTGCGGTGCCGCCTCGTGGTCGACCTGGAGCGTCGTGTGGCGCAGGCCGAACTCCGCGACCAGCTCCTGCTGCAGCACCCGCCGCAGCTCGTGGCAATCGCTGCCGGCTCGTACGACGATGTGCGCGGAGAGCGCCGGAAAGCCCGACGTCACCTCCCACACGTGCAGGTCGTGCACCTCGACGACGCCGGCGTGGGCGGCCAGCCTACGGCCGATCTGGTCGGGGTCAAGCCCCTCCGGCGCGGCCTCCAGGAAGATACGCGCCGAGGCCTTGATCAGCCGGACGCCGGCGAGCAGCATCAGCGCCGCGACGAGCAGCGACGCGAGCGCGTCTGCGCGCGCGAAGCCTGTGGTCAGGATGACCGCGCCTGCGATCGCCGTCGCGACGAACGCGAACAGGTCGGTGAGGATGTGCTGGAAGCTGCCCTCGACATTGAGCTTCTCGCGGTTCGCGCCCGACAGCACGAGCGTCGCGGCCAGGTTCACGCCGATCCCCACGACGGCGACGGCCAGCACGATCCCGCCCTCGACGCCCGGCGGGTCGATCAGGCGGTGGACCGCCTCGAAGACGATCCAGGCCGCGAGCAGCACGAGCGTGATCCCGTTCGCCTGCGCGCTGAGGATCTCGACGCGGCCGAAGCCGTATGTCATCGCGCCGCGCGCCGGCCGTTGGGCAAAGCGCAGCGCGACGAGCGAGAGACCGAGCGCGGCGGCGTCGGTGAGCATGTGGGCCGCGTCGGAGAGCAGTGCGAGCGAGGAGGCGAGGATGCCGGTCACGACCTCCACGGCCATGAACACGAGGATCAGCGTCAGCGCGATCGTGAGGCGGCGGGCGTCCGCATCCGTGCCGTGGACGTGCCCGGCCGCGTGGGTGTGCGCGTGACCGTGGGGGTGATGGCCGTGCGCGTGCGCCATGGGGTCATCGTACGCCGCCGGGCCGCGGCTCATGACGCCGCTCCCGTATGGTGCGGGCGCATGAAGCCGATCGTCCTCCACTGCATCGTCGAGATCCCCAAGGGGTCGCGTAACAAGTACGAGTGGGACGAGGAGCTGCAGGCGATCAAGTTCGACCGCTTCCTCTTCTCCTCGGTCGTCTATCCGACCGACTACGGCTTCATCCCCGAGACGCTGGGCGAAGACGGCGACCCGCTCGACGCGATGGTGATCGTCTCCGAGCCGACGTTCCCCGGCTGCGTGATCCCCGTGAAGCCGATCGCGCTGTTCAAGATGCGCGACGACAAGGGCGTCGACGACAAGGTCCTCTGCGTCCCGCTCGAGGATCCGAACTGGAACACGATCGACGAGCTCGACGACCTGCCGCAGCAGCTGCGCGACGAGATCTCGCACTTCTTCTCGATCTACAAGACGCCCGAGGGGAAGGTCGTGAAGGTCGACGGCTGGTTCTCGCGCGAGGACGCGATCCGGGCAGTCGACGAGTCGAAGGCGCGCTGGCGCGAAGAGCGGGGATGAGCGGGTCGGGTAGTCCGCTCGCGTCGCTGCGAGCCGCCTTCCCGGTCCTGCGCAACACCGCCTACCTCAACGCCGGCACGAACGGGCCCGTGCCGGCCGCGGCGAGCGACGCTGCGCGGGCTGAGCTGGCGCGCGAGGAGGAGCGGGGCCGTGCGGGGGTCGCGCACTGGACGCGCATCGACGAACTGTCGGCGGCGTTGCGTGGCGGCTATGCGACGTGCCTTGGCTGCGGTCCGGAGGATGTCGCGCTCACGACGTCGACGACTGACGGGATCGCGCGTGTGCTGCTCGGACTCGAGCTGGGGCCCGGCGACGAGATCCTCACGAGCGACGAGGAGCACGCCGGCGTGCTCGGCCCGCTCGGTGCGCAGCGCCGGCGTGGGGTGGACGTGCGGATCGCGCCGTTCGACGAGATCGCCGACGCCGTCGGCCCGCGCACGCGGCTCGTCGTCTGCTCCCACGTCAGTTGGCGCCGCGGCGCCTACGCACCGGACGCGCTCTCCTCGCTCGACGTCCCGGTGCTGCTCGACGGCGCCCAGGGGGCCGGCGCGGTGCCGCTCGACTTGACCGCCCTTGGTGTCGACTTCTACGCCGCCGCCGGGCAGAAGTGGCTGTGCGGGCCGGAGGGGACGGGGCTGCTCTACGTCTCGCCCGCGATGCGCGAGCGCCTGCCCTCGCCGGCCCCGGGCTACAACAACCTCGGGGAACCGAACGTCGGCCTCGACGCCCCGCTGTTCCCGGGCGCGCGTGCCTACGACACGCACGCCCTCTCCGCGGCATCGCTTGCTCAGGCTCAAGCGGCGCTGTCAGTGCTTGGCTCCGCGGGCTGGCCGGCCGTCCACGCACACGGCGCGGCGCTTGGCGCCGCGGCCGTGGAAGCACTGCGCGCGCAGGACCGCGACGTGCTCCCACGCGACGACACGACCCTCGTCACCTGGCGAGAGCACGACGCTCCGGCCGCTGTCGAACGCCTCGCCGCTGCCGGTGTCGTCGTCCGCTCGCTGCCCAACGAGGATCTCGTCCGAGCGTCCTTCGGCGGATGGAGCAGCGAGGACGACCTGGATCGGCTGCTGGGTGTGCTGCCACGGTAGTTCACAAAGTCATGTCCTTCGTGTTGTGACGCAGCCGATGCCCGGCTAGCCTGTCGCATGGTGAGCACGGCGAGTGCTGTGGCCGTGCAGAGGGGCCCGACAATGTCGGGCCCCTCTTTCGTTGCAAGCCCCGGGGGCATCCTCCTGAACTATTCGCAACATCAAGCCCGCGCTTAGCAACAATTAAGTAAAGACTTTGCATCAAGATTGCGCAACGCAGGCGTTTTCACGCCTTGATCGTCCGAGCCGCTTCCTAGCCTCGTCCACGTTAAGAAAAGCGGCCGGGGGCTGCGGACACAGCCCCCGGCCAGGCACAGGAGGAGTGACTCCCATGCAGGACAAGCCTACTTCCGACTCGGCGATCTCGCCTGCTCATGCGGCGCTCGGCTCGGTGGTGCGCGAGCTGCGCGCGCGCCGTGCGATCTCGCAGGAGGAGCTCGGCTTCCGCGCGAAGCTCCATCGCAATTACGTTGGCGCGGTCGAGCGCGGCGAGATCAACCCGACGTTCCGGACGCTCCTGACGGTCGCGAAGGGCCTCGACATCCGGCTCTCCTCGATCGATCCGCCTCACCGAGCTGCGCGCGGCGACGCGGCGCGCATCGGCGCGCGACCGCCGGGCGCGACGCCGCGTCGCACGAGCGTCCGTGAGGCGGGCGCCGGATCGGCGCCCGCGGCTCGCGTCTCAGGTGGTCATGCCGGTGAACTGGCCACCGGTGATGTTCAGCGTCTGGCCGTGGACGTAGTTGCTCCACGGCGAGCAGAGGAAGAAGACGCCGCCGGCGGCCTCCTCGGGCGTGCCCGGGCGGCCGAGCGGGATCAGCATCGCGGCCATGCCGCGCAGCTGGTCCGGGATGCCGAGCTGGATCTTCTCGCCGCCGATCTCGGCGACGTTCGCGTCGTCCTTGGAGGCCGTCAGGCGCGTCTCGATGTAGCCGAAGGCGACCGCGTTGACGTTCACCTTGAACTGGCCCCACTCCTTCGCGAGCGTCTTCGTCAGGCCGACGACGCCGGCCTTGCCGGAGGAGTAGTTGGCCTGGCCGGCGTTGCCCATCGTGCCGGAGATCGAGGAGACGTTGACGATCTTGCGGAAGACCTCCTCGCCGCGCTCGCGCTCGGCCTTGGCCGGCTCGCGCAGGTGCGGGGCGGCCGCGCGGATCACGCGGAACGGGACGATCAGGTGGATGTCCAGCATCTTCTGGAACCACTCGTCGGTCATCTTGTGGATCGGCGCGTCGAGCGTGTAGCCGGCGTTGTTGACGATGATGTCGATCCGGCCCCAGGCGTCGATCGCCGTCTGGATCAGCTTGTCGGGCGCGTCGCCCTGCGTGAGGTCGCCGGCGAAGACGGTCGTCTCGCCCTGCGATCTCGGATGCGGTCTGCTGCGCGACGTCGCCGTCGAGGTCGTTGATCAGGACCTTCGCGCCCTGCGAGGCGAGCAGCTCGGCGGTGGCGCGGCCGATGCCGCGCGCGCTGCCGGTGACGATCGCGACCTTGTCGTCGAGGACTCCCATGCACTGTCTCCTTGGTGACGGGTACGGGTGATGCGAAAGCGGTGCGGAGGCGGACTCTAGGCGGTCAGATGAACGTCGGCGTCAGCTCGCGCGTCGTGCGCGCCGCTCACAGCCCGAGCGTCTTGCCGAGGATCTCGCGCATGATCTCGTCGGTGCCGCCGCCGATCGGGCCGAGGCGCAGGTCGCGCGCCGCGCGCTCGATCTCGGCCTCGTCATGTAGCCGGCGCCGCCGTGGATCTGCAGGCACGCGTCGGCGACGTCGAAGGCGGCGCGCTGCGTCGCGAGCTTCGCCATCGTCACCTCCTGCACCGCGTTCACGCCCGCGAGGTGCAGGCGCAGCGCGTTGTAGGTGATCGTGCGGCCGGTCTCCAGCGCGACCGCGACCTCGGCGAGCTTGTGGCGGATCGCCTGGTGGCTGCCGATCGGCCTGCCGAACTGCCTCGCGCTCCTGCGCGAAGGCGAGCGTGCGCTCGAACAGCGCCTCCATCGCGCCGACGGCGCCGAGCGCCATCATCACGCGCTCCCACTGGAAGTTGGCCATGATCAGCTTGAAGCCCTCGTGCTCGGCGCCGAGCAGGTTCTCCTCCGGCACGAACACGTCGTCGAAGCGCGATCAGCGCCGTGTCGGACGCGTGCCAGCCCAGCTTCTCGATCGGCGAGGCCGAGACGCCCTCGCCTCTGTCGACGATCAGGAACGAGATGCCGTGGTGGCCGCCCTCCTCGGTCGTCTTCACCGCGGTGACGATGAAGTCGGCGCGCACGCCGTTCGTGATGAACATCTTCGAGCCGTTGACGACGAAGCCGCCCTCGACGCGTCGCGCGCGCGTCTTGATGCCGGCGACGTCGGAGCCCGCGTCGGGCTCGGTGATCCCGAGCGCGGCGATCTTCTCGCCGCGGATGCCCGGGCACGAGATAGCGCTCGTGCTGGTCGGGCGTGCCGAACTTCCACACCGGCGGCAGCGCGATGCCGGTGTGCGCGCCGATCCCGGCGCCGAGCGCCGCCCGAGCCGCAGCGCGCCAGCTCCTGCGCCCACACCGCGGCGGCGAGCGGATCGCCGCCGCCGCCGTAGCTCGCTGCGGGAACTTCAGCCCGATGTAGCCCTGCTCGGCGCAGCGCGGGATGACCCAGTCGGGGAACGAGCGCGCCTCCTCCCACTCGGCCGCGTGCGGCGCCAGCTCGGCCTCCGACGAACGCCCGCATCTCCAGCCGCAGCGCCTCGTACTCCTCGGTGAACGGCGGCAGCGGCCGCGGCCGGCGGCGGCGGCCCCGATGCCGGCGCCGGCTCGGCCAGATGCCGAGCTGTCGCGGGTCGGCGCTCACCGCCTCGGCGCCGGGCAGGTGCGTCGCTCGGCCGTCAGGCCCTCGGCCGTGCGGCCGTCGCGGCCGACGTAGCCGCCCTTGCCGCCGACGATCACGTAGATCGCGTCGCCCTCGCCGACGTTCTTGACCGAGCGCACCGTCGGCGCGTCGACGCGCGCGAGGCCGCCGGCGCCAAGCTCGTGCGTCGTGCCGTCGCCGAACGTCATCGCGATGCGGCCGCGGTGGACGAAGTACAGCTCCTCCTGCTCGTCGTGGAAGTGCCCGCCCGTCTCGTAGCCGGGCGGCATCACGATCGCGTTGGCGCCGAACTCCTTGACGTCGAGCCCCTTGCGGATCTTGCGAAAGCCGTAGCCCTCGCCGAGCAGCTCGAGGTCCCCGACCGCGTAGCCCGGTCCGCTGATGATCTCCTTGGTCATCGCGTGCCTCCTAGAGGCCGTAGGAGCGGCCGATGACGTCGAGCATGATCTCGTCGGTGCCCGCGCCGATGCGGTTCAGGCGCATGTCGCGCCAGACGCGCTCGACGCCGTACTCCTTCATGTAGCCGGCGCCGCCGTGGATCTGGATGCACTCGTCGGCGACCTCGACGGCGATCCGCGAGGCGTGCAGCTTGGCCATCGAGATCTCGCGCACCGGGTACTCGCCGTTCGTTGAAGCGCCACGCGGTCATGTAGACCATCTGCCGCGCCGACTCGATCTTCGTCGCCATCTCGGCGAACTTGTGGCGGATCACCTGGAACTTGCCGATCTGGCGGCCGAACGCGGTGCGCTCCTGCGCGTACTGGAGCGTCCGGTCGAAGCAGCGCTGGGCGCCGGCGACGCAGCCGGCGGCGCCGATCAGGCGCTCGCCCTGGAGCTCCCACATGATGTGGTAGAAGCCCTTGCCGACCTGGCCGAGCACCGCGCGACTCGGGCACGCGCACGTCCTGGAAGGCGAGCAGCGCGGTGTCGGAGGCGTGCATGCCGAGCTTCTCGAGCTTCTTCTCGCGGATCACGCCGGGCGCGTCCATCGGCACGAGGAACAGCGTGAAGCCGTCGTAGCCGGCGTCCGGGTCGGTCTTCGTCACGAGCACGATCACGTCGGCGCGGTGGCCGTTGGTGATGTAGGTCTTCGAGCCGTTGATGACGTACTCGTCGCCGTCGTGGACCGCGCGCGTCTTGATGCCGGCGACGTCGGAGCCGGCGTCGGGCTCGGTGATGCCGAGGCAGAGGATCTTCTCGCCCTTGATCGCGGGCACGACCCACTCCTGCTTCTGCTCCTCGGTGCCGAACTCGAGGATCGGCGGCATCGCCATGTCGGTGTGGACCGCGACGCCCATCGCGAGGCCGCCGGAGCAGCGAGCCGCCCATCTCCTCGGCGAGCACGAGGTTGGCGTAGTAGTCGCCGCCCTGGCCGCCGTACTCCTCCGGCGACGGAGAGGCCGAGGAAGCCGAGCTCGCCCATGCGGTGGAAGACCGAGTCGGGGAAGGTCGTCTCCTCCCACTCCTCGGCGTGCGGCGCGAGCTCCTTCGCGACGAAGCGGGGATCGACTCGCGCAGCTGGTCGTGCTCCTCGGTGAAGATGAAGTGCTTGCGCTGGCGCGCCGAAGTCGGGCTTGAGCACGTCTGCGGTGGCGGCCATGCGGTTCGTCTCCTCGTGCGCGGGGCGGGACTGGCTGCGCTGGCAAAGTAGACAGTAGTGCTTCCCACTTTCCGCTGCACGCGGTACGCGTGCGCTCCATGGCCTACGACACCCTCCGCTACGACGTCGCCGACGGCGTGGCGACGATCGCGCTCGACCAGCCCGACACCCGCAACGCGCTCTCCGACGCGCTGCTCGACGACCTGCAGGCCGCCTTCGAGGCGGCGCGCGACGACGACGCGGTGCGCTGCGTCGTGCTCACCTCCACGCACGAGAAGGTCTTCTCCTCGGGCGCGAACCTCGCCGGCTTCGCGGCCGACGTGCCGCTCGTGCACAAGCACTTCGGCGATCGAGCGCTTCCCCGCGCTGTTCACGCCGATCGGCAAGCTCGGCAAGCCGACGATCTGCGCCGCCAACGGGCACGTGCTCGCCGGCGCGCTCGGGATCGCGCTCGCGTGCGACCTGATCGTCGCGAAGGAGGGCGTGACGCTTCGGCACGCCCGAGATCAACGTCGGCGCGTTCCCGTTCATGATCATGGCGCTGATCTACCGCAACGTCGGGCGCAAGAAGACCAACGAGCTGCTGCTGCTCGGCGAGCGGATCGACGCGCACGAGGCGGAGCGGATCGGGCTCGTCAACAAGGTCGTGCCCGCGGACGGAGTTCGACGCCGCGGTCGCAGGACTGGGCGACGCGCCTGGCGGCCAAGTCGCCGGTGCTGATGAAGCTCGGCAAGGACGCGATGTACCGCCAGCAGGACATGGCCTTCGAGGACGCGCTCGACTTCCTGCGCGCCAGCTCACGATCGCGTTCTCGACCGAGGACATCCAGGAGGGCGTCAAGGCGTTCTTCGAGAAGCGGGAGCCCCAATGGACGGGACGGTGACGACGCCTCCGCAGTCGCATCCTGCGGCCGCTCGTCGAGGAGCTGGCGCGAGCGCCGCGCGAAGGCGATGCTCGGCGGCGGGCGAGGAGAAGATCGCCAAGCAGCACGCCGCCGACAAGCTGACCGCGCGCGAGCGCCTCGCGCTGCTGATCGACGAGGGCACGTTCACCGAGCTGGGCATCCACGCCGGCATCCACTTCGCGGTGCGCGGCCTGGAGGGCAAGGAGGCGCCGGCCGACGGCGTCATCACCGGCTACGGCAAGGTCGACGGCCGCATGGTCGCCGTCTGCGCCTACGACTTCACCGTCATGGCCGGCTCGATGGGCATGACCGGCGAGATGAAGGTCACGCGCCTGCGCGACCTCGCGCTGACGCAAGCGGATCCCCTTCATCTGGCTGCTCGACTCGGCCGGCGCGCGCATCCAGGAGGCGGTCGGCTCGATGTTCGCCGGCTCCGGCTACCTGTTCCGCGAGGAGGTCGTGATGAGCGGCGTGATCCCGCAGGTCGCCGCGCTGATGGGCCCGTGCGCCGCCGGCACCGCCTACATCCCGGGCCTCGCCGACTTCGTCCCGATGGTCAAGGGCCGCGGCTCGATGGCGCTCGCCGGCCCGCACCTCGTGCGCGCCGCGATCGGCGAGGACGTCACGCAGGAGGAGCTCGGCGGCTCGCGCGTGCACTGCCGCAAGTCGGGCGTCGGCGACCTCGAGGTCGCCGACGACGAGGAGTGCATCGAGCGCATCAAGCAGTACCTCTCGTTCATGCCGCAGCACTGCGAGCAGAAGCCGCCGATGCGGCCGGTGCACCGACCCGATCGACCGCCGCGACGAGGAGCTGCTCGACGTCCTGCCGGAGTCCAACCGCAAGCCGTACGACATGTACGAGGTCATCAGGCGGATCGTCGACGACGGCGAGTACTTCGACATCAAGCCGCAGTGGGCGAAGACGATCATCACGTGCTTCGCGCGCTTCGGCGGCCGGCCGTGCGGGATCGTCGCCAACCAGCCCAAGCAGCTCGGCGGCATCCTCGACAACGACTCCGCCGACAAGGCCGCGCGCTTCGTCAACCTCTGCAACGCGTTCGACATCCCGCTCGTGTTCCTGCAGGACGTGCCGGGCTTCATGGTCGGCACGAAGGTCGAGGAGGCGGGCATCATCCGCCACGGCGCGAAGATGCTCTACGCGGTCGCCAACGCGACGGTGCCCGAAGATCACGGTCGTGATCCGCAAGGCCTACGGCGCCGGCTACTACGTGATGAACGGCCGGGCCTACGAGCCCGACCTGATCGTCGCCTGGCCGAGCGCCGAGATCAGCGTGATGGGCGCCGAGGGCGCCGTCGAGATCGTCATGCGCAGGCAGGTCGAGGAGGCCGAGGACCCGGTCGCGAAGAAGGCCGAGCTGATCGAGGCCTACCGCAAGATGATCGACGTCTACGTCGCCGGCCAAGAACGCGATGATCGACGACGTCATCGACCCGCGCGAGACGCGCCCGACGATCTGCCGCGCGCTGGAGATGGCCGAGGGCAAGCGCGTCGAGCGGCCCTGGAAGCGACACGGCGTCGTGCCCGTGCTAGGAGATCGAATGAGCCTCGACGACCCCGTCATCATCACCTGCTCGATCTCCGGCGTCGTCGCCAACCGCGACCAGTGCCCGGGGATCCCGTACACGCCCGAGGAGTACGCCGCCGAGGCGCGCCGGATCGTCGACGAGGGCGCGTCGATGATCCACATCCACGCGCGCACGCCCGACGGCACGCCGTCCTACGAGGTCGAGGACTTCCGCGCGATCACCGAGGCGATCCTCGCCGAGGTCGACGACGTGATCATCAACTACTCGACCGGCGCGATCGGCATCTCGCTGGAGAAGCGGATCGCGTACCTGCGCGAGCTGCGAGCCCGACGTCGCCGCGCTCAACATGGGCTCGATGAACTACGCGAAGTACTCGCAAGAACCGCAAGGACTTCGTCTTCTCGACCGTCTTCGCGAACAGCTTCGAGACGATCACGACGCTGCTGAGGCGATGAACGAGCTGGGCATCAAGCCCGAGCACGAGTGCTTCGACACCGGCCATATCGCGAACCTCGACCCGCTGATCGACATGGGCCTGCTGAACGAGCCGCTGCAGATCTCCTGCGTGATGGGCGTCACCGGCGGGGTGCGGCCGAACGCGCGCAACCTCGCGCACATGGCGGAGAACATTCCCGGCGGTCCCGACGGGCCCAACAACTGGGGCGTGATCGGCATCTCGCGCGACCAGTGGATGCTGATCGCCGCCTCGCTCGTGCTCGGCGGCAACATCCGCGCCGGCCTCGAGGACAACTTCTACCTGCCCGACGGCACGATGGCGCGCTCGAACGGCGACCTGATCGCGAAGGCGCGCCAGATCGCCGAGGACGTCGGTCGTCGGCCCGCGACGGTCGCGGAGGCGCGGGCGATGCTCGGCACGCCGCGGCGCGCGGTGGCCGGGGTGGAGCCCAAGGCGTCCGCGTCCGCCGGGGCCGGCGCGTGAGCACGGCGGCGGCCGCCGGTCCGCTCGCCGGCCTCAAGATCCTCGACCTCAGCCGCCTGCTCCCCGGCGGCTTCTGCTCGCTGCTGCTGGCCGACCTCGGTGCCGAGGTGCTGAAGGTCGAGGACACCGGCATGGGCGACTACGTGCGCTGGTCGCCGCCCTACGTCGAGGGCGTCGAGGACAGCGCCAAGTCGGCGCTGTTCCTCTCCCTGAACCGCAACAAGCGGTCCATCCGCGTCGACCTCAAGTCCGACGCAGGCAAGGAAGTGCTGCTGCGGCTCGCGCGCGAGCACGACGTGCTGCTGGAGTCGTTCCGCCCCGGCGTGCTCGATCGTCTCGGCGTCGGCTACGAGCGCCTGAAGCAGGAGAACCCCGGCCTCGTCTACTGCGCGATCACCGGCTACGGCCAGGATGGGCCCAAGCGCGACGCCGCCGGCCATGACATGAACTACCTCGCGCTCGGCGGGCTGCTCGGCCTCACCGGCGAGGCCGGCGGCGCGCCCGTCCAGGCGGCGGGCCAGATCGCCGACCTCGGCGGCGGCGCGCTGATGGCGGCGGTCGGGATCCTCGCTGCGCTGCGTGAGCGCGACCGCTCCGGCGAGGGGCAGGTCGTCGATGTCTCGATGTTCGACGGCGCGCTTTCGTGGATGGCGATGATCGCCGCCCAGACACTCACCGAGGGCCGCGCGCCGCAGCGCGGTCTGCTCCCGCTCTCGGGCCAGTTCGCCTGCTACCGCCCGTACGAGTGCGCCGACGGCTGGGTCGCCTGCGGCGCCCTGGAGCCGAAGTTCTGGCAGGCGTGGTGTCGCGGCATCGGTCGCGAGGACCTGATCGAGAAGCAGTTCGTGGCGCCGGGCACCGCCGACCACCGTGAGATCGAGGCGGTCTTCCGGTCGCGCACGCGCGACGAGTGGACGGCGTTCGCCGCTGAGCACGACTGCTGCCTGGAGCCGGTGCTCGACCTCGACGAGGCACTCGACTCGGAGCTGGTGCGCGCCCGCGAGATGGTCGTCGAGGTCGCACAGCCCGGCGCGACGCAGCCCGTCAAGCTGCTCGGCGTGCCGATCAAGCTCAGCCGCACGCCCGGCGACCCGCGCCGCGCCCCCGGGCCGTCACTCGGAGAGCACACCGACGAGGTGCTCGCGGCAGCCGGCTACGCGCCTGAGGAGATCGCTGCGCTCAAGGAGTCCGGCGCAGTCGCCGGTCCCACGGGCGCCCCGCAAGGGTCCTTCCTTGCCGGCTGAGCTCCGCGCGAACGGGCTCCTCAAGATGAGCGAGCTGGCCGAGCGCTCCGGCGTCAGCGCCGGCACGATCAAGCACTACCTGCGCGAGGGGCTGCTCGGCGGCGATGACGAGATCACCCGCACGAGCCGCAACATGGCGTACTACCCGCCCGAGTTCGTCGAGCGGATTCGCGTCATCAAGCGCCTGCAGGAGGAGCGCTTCATGCCGCTGCGGGTGATCCGTGACGTCCTGCGCGACGACCCGCAGCGCGTCGAGGCGCTGATCGCGTTGGAGGACCGCATCCTGGAGCGTGCCGCCGCCGTCGCAGGCGAGCGCACGCGCACCTCGCGCGCGGCGGTCGAGAAGGCGTACGGGGTGCCGCGCAACGTGCTCGAGCGGCTGGAGCAGCTTGCGGTGCTGACGCCAAACACGCGCGGCTACGATCCCGACGACGTCAAGATCATCGAGGCGATCTCGCGCTTCCGCGCCGGCGGCTACGACGAGGCGATCGGCTTCACCGTCTACGACACGCTCCGCTACCGCGAGGCGCTCGCGCCGCTCGTCGAGGAGGAGGCGCGTGTCCTGCTCGGCCGCCTTGCCGGAACCGTCGACGAGGACCGCGCCGTCGAGATCATCGCCTCGGGCGCCGAGCCGCTCCATGAGCTGATCGGAGCGATGCATTCCAAGCTCCTGCTGGCAGAGCTCCGGACGCAGCGCGATCAGCGGCGAGCCGACTGACGCAGCGGGCGCGCTATGCTTGCCGACCGGTTGACTGACCAGTCAATCTGTCGAAGCCCCCTGGAGGATCACCACCCCCGTGTCCGCCGCGGCGATCCAGCAGAACTCTACCGTGAAGGCGTCCGCGTGACGGCCCGCAGCCAGGCCGCGATCGACAAGCGGCGGCTGATCCTCGACGCGGCCGTGCGCGTGTTCGCGCGCCAGGGCTTCCACACGTGCCGCGTCTCCGACGTCGCCGACGAGGCAGGCGTCGCCTACGGGCTCGTCTACCACTACTTCGACTCGAAGGACCAGATCCTCGACACGCTCTTCCTCGAGCGCTGGGACGTGCTCCTGCGCGCGATCGAGGAGGTCGACGGCCAGACGATCCCCGCCCGCGAGAAGCTGCGCGCGATCGCCTCCTTCATCATCGAGTCCTACAAGCACGACCCGGACCTGATGAAGGTGATCATCGTCGAGGTCACGCGGGCCGCGAACACCTTCGGGCGCACGCACCTGCAGCAGATCCAGAACGCTTACGTGAAGATCGCCGCGATCGTCGAGCGTGCCCAGGCGGACGGCGAGTTTCGCACCGGCGTCACGCCGGACTTCGCTGCGCTTGCCTTCTACGGTGCGGTCGAGCAGGTGCTCACGGGCTGGATCTTCGCGTTGCTTCCCATCGGCGATCGGGAATACGAGCAAGCCAAGACGCACATCGTCGAGACGATCTGCGGCGGCCTCGACCGTGTCGACCCTATTGTGGCCAGTCGCCGGGAGCTCTGATTGAATGCGGGAGCTGATGGCCGAAAGCGACCTCGTAAAACGACTTGTCTGGTCCGGCCTGCTCGCCGGCATCGGTGCGCTTGCCAGCATCGCCACGCAGCGCGTCGCCGCGATGATTTGGGTGCGCGCCTTTGGCGAGGAGCCGCCGGAGTGAGCGACGCGGCCAAGACACCGGACGACGGCAACGTCCAGCCGACGGTCGAGCAGGCGGCGCTCGCGCCTGACGCCGCTACGCTCGGCACGGCTTCGCCGTCGCCGAACGGCACGCCCTCGTCAATTCCCGCCGCTGCGCCGGCTGAGCGCTCCGAGCTGATCGTCGGGGCCGCCTTCGCCGGCGGCTTCGCCCTTGCCCTCTTCTTCCGTCGCCTTGTCCGCTAACGGCCCCGAGCCCCTCGAACCGCAGGCCGTCTCGATTGCCCAGGCGATCACGGAGGTCTCCGAGCGCGCCTCGCTGCTCGTGCGCGAGGAGATCGAGCTCGCGAAGGCCGAGGTCAGCGAGAAGATCACGAAGCTCGTCAAGGGCGCCGTGGTCGGCATCGTCGCCGGCATCTTCGTCGTCACCGGCCTGCTGTTCCTGCTGCATGCCGCAGCGTGGGGGACATGGGAGGCGATCGGCGGCAGCGCCAACTACTGGCTCGGGTTCCTCATCGTCGCCGTCGCTCTGTTCCTGCTCGGTGCGCTCGCGGGCCTGCTCGCCTACCGCGCGGTGCGCAGCGGCGCCCCGCCGGTGCCGACGATGGCGATCGACGAAGCGAAGAAGATCCGTGAGACCGTGACCACTGCCTCGGAGGGACCGTCCTGATGCCCGCGCGGACGTCCGAGGAGATCCGCGCCTCGATCGAGCAGAACCGTCAGGAGCTCGGCGTCTCGCTCGAGCGCCTGCGCGGCGGCGTCGTCGAGCTCACCGACTGGCGCAAGCAGCTCACCGTCCATCGCCGCGAAGCGGTGATCGGCGCAGCTGTCGCCGGCTTCGTGATCGGCGGCGGCATCGCAGCGCTCGGGGGCGCCGTCTTCGGACGCCGCCGCCGTCGTCGTCACCGCTAGGCGGCGACTATCAGCGACGACGCGGCGTGACGAGCATCGCGCCGGAACGGCCGGCGGACTTCCGTGGACGCTCGCGGCGATCGGCGCGACCGGCAGCTGCGCAAAGGGCGACGACCACGCCCATCAGTCCGAGCCAAACAAGTGCGAGAAGGCTGATTGAGAAGACCGTCATGGGCACGTTCCTTTGTCTCGGCCGGGCACCGCGCGAACCAGCGAAACCCCGAGGTCGCAGCGGCGTCGTCCCGTCGATCTTCCCTGCTCCGTCGGACTGCAATCGCCGAATGACAGACTTCCCGCTGTGTGCGGGAGTTTCCGGGGCGGAGACGCCGTGCCTCAGGCGAGGAAGCTGCTGGGGATGCCGCCGACGCCGAGCAGCCCCGGGCCGACGTGCGTGCCGATCACCGGCCCGACCTCCGAGACGAAGCATGGGTCGGTCCCGAAGATCTCGCGGCCGCGCAGGATCAGGCGCTCGGCCTCCTCGTGCGCCTGGATGTGCTGGACGACCCACGCGTCGGCGCCGTCGTCGTGGCGCGCCTGCAGGTAGTCGACCATCCGCTCGAATGCGCGGCCGGCGGTTCGCACGCGCTCGACGGGGGTGATCTCCTCCTCGAGCGTGAGGATCGGCTTGATCTTCAATGCCGCGCCGAGCCATGCCTGCGCGGCGCCGATGCGTCCGCCGCGCTTGAGGAACTCGAGCGTGTCGATCGCGAACCACATCGTCAGCGCCTTGCGCGCCTCGCGTGCGTGCGCGACGACCTCCTCACCGCTCGCGCCCCGTGCGGCCGCGGCATGGGCCGCGAGCACGACGAGGCCCTCGCCGCCGCAGGCGCTGCGCGAGTCGACGACGTGGATGCGCTCGCCGCCGCGTCCGGCAAGCTGCTCCTTCGCTTGCTCGGCGGAAGCCATCGTGCCCGACAGCACGCCGGAGAGGTGGATCGAGACGATCTCGCGACCATCGGCGAGCAGCGGCTCGTAGACGGCGAGGAAGTCCCCGATCGACGGCTGCGACGTCGTCGGCAGGACCGACGCCGAGCCGAGGTGGGCGTAGTAGGCGTTGAAGTCCGGCAGCGCGGACTCGCGATCCTCGCGCCCGTCCCAGTGCACGTACAGGCTCACCTCGTGGATGCCGCGGGCGGCGACGAGCTGGCGGGGGAGGTAGTGGCAGGTGTCGGTGACGACGGCGACCGATCCCATTGCGGGCACCCTAGTCGATCAGCCAGTCAAGAACGGTGGTGGCGAGCGCCGCATCGCACCGTCGCTCCCACTACAGTCCGGCCCGTGCGCGCGCGGGAGCAGGGGATCGCCGAGAGGACCCTCGGACACGCCGCTCGTCGCGTGCTGGCCGGAGCGCTGCTGTCGCTCGCCGTCGCGGCACCCGCTGCCTGGGCGCGCGATCCGATCGTCCCGTTGCAGGACATGCACCGCGGTGTGCAGTGCACAGCCCTCACCGTCGTCCACGGGACGGACATCTCCAGCTTCGACGTGGACGTGCTCGACGTCGTCGCCGGCCTCGACGGCGGCGGAGCACGGATCCTCGTGCACGTCTCCGGGCCGGTCGTCGCGGCCACCGGCGTCGCGCAGGGCTTCTCCGGCTCCCCCGTCTACTGCCCCGACGCGAACGGCACGATCGGCAACGCCGGCGCGATCTCGGCGACGATCGGCCAGTACGGCAACGACGTCGCGCTCGTCACGCCGATCGAGGAGATGCTCGGCATCGACGTCGTCCCGCCGACCGGCATCCGTCATGCGCCGAAGCTGCTGCGCTCCGCGCGCCCGCTCGCAGCGCCGCTGACGATCGCCGGCCTCGCGCCGTCGCTCGGGCGGCTGCTCGAGCGCTCCGCCGCGCACGGGGGACGCACGATCCTCGCGGCGCCCGCGGGACCGCTCGGGACGTTCGCGCCCCAGCCGCTCGTGCCGGGCGCGTCGATGGCGGTCGCGGTGGCCTCCGGGGACCTGGCCGTGGGCGCGGTCGGGACCGTGACGTATCGCGACGGCGACGTCGTCTACGGCTTCGGCCATCCGCTCGAGGCCACTGGCCGGCGCTCGCTGCTGCTGCAGGACGCCTACGTCTTCACCGTCGTCTCGAACCCGCTCGACCTCGGCCTCGGCCTCCCGACCTCGTACAAGCTCGCTGCTCCGGGCCATTCGCTCGGCACGCTCTCCAGCGACCAGTCGGCGGCCGTCGCGGGCACGCTCGGCGCGCTGCCGCCGACGATCCCGCTGAAGGTCCGCGCACGCGACCTCGATCGCGGCCACTCGACGCTGTTGAACGTGAAGCTCGCCGACGAGACGGACGTGGGGTCGCCCGACGGTCCGGGCCTCATGCCGGCGCTCGCGTCGGCCGCCGCCGCCCAAGGCATGATCCTCGCGCTCGACGGCACGCCTGCCGAGCAGACCGGCCGTCTCTGCCTGCGCGTCCGCGTGCGCGAGCTGCACGACCTGCTGCGCTTCTGCAACCGCTACGTGGCCAGCGGCTTCGTCGGGGAAGGCATGCCGGCTGCGGTCGCGCTGTCGATGATGGACGACGTCTCCAGCGCGCTGAGCGCGATCGACAGCGTGCGCTTCGCGACGCTGCACGTGACGAGCATCAGCGTCAGTGCGGTCGCCGAGCGTGGGCTGCGACTCGCCACGATCACGTCGGTCAGCGGCCCGCACGTCGTCAAGCCCGGGCAGAAGGTGGAGCTGAAGCTGCAGGTGCGCCTCGTGCGCGGGCCGCTGCGCACGATCCGTGTAAGCACGCGCATCCCGCGTGACGCGCCCGCGGGACAGCGCGAGCTCAAGGTCACCGGCACCTCCGTCGAGGGCGAGGGCGGCGGCGACGCCTTCTTCGAGGACCTCTTCGGTGGTGGCGGTGGAGGAATCGCGAAGTCGCTGCGCGAGGTGCGCGAGAAGTTCGAGGGCACCGCCCGCTGGGACGGCGTCACCGCGAAGGTCGGCAGGAGCGAGTGGCGCCTCTACCGCAACGACGAGCTGCGTCTCGACGGCCGCGCGTCGCTCGACGTGCGCGTCGCGGGCGCGCGCCACGGCGATGAGAGCGCGGCGGGCGACGACGAGCCGTCGCTCGAAGAGCTCCTCAACCAGCTGGAAGGCTGAGCGCGCCGCGAGGCGCCGCTCAGCTCAGCTCAGCCGGTTCTCGATCGACAGCGGCGCGGCCGCGGTCGAGTCTGCGGTCACAGGTGCCACGTCCGGCTGCTCGGCGCCGAGCAGCTCGGCCAGCTCGCCGCTCTCGAACATCTCCGCCACGATGTCGGCGCCGCCGATCAGCTCGCCATCGACGAACAGCTGCGGGATCGTCGGCCAGTTCGAGAGCGCGGAGAGCTCCTGGCGGATGCGCGGGTCGGGCAGCACGTCGACGGCCGCGAACGGCACTTCGAGCGACTGCAGCGCGCCGACGGTGCGCGCGGAGAAGCCGCACATCGGCTGCTCGGGGCTGCCCTTCATGAAGAGCAGCACGGGGTTGGACTCGATCGCCTTGCCGATCTCGTCGCGCAGGGGGTTCGTCGTCTCGTCGCTCACGGTGAGTCCTCACTCGGCCTTGGTCTGCAGGGACAGGGCGTGGATGCGGCCGCCCAGCTCGCCTTCGAACACGTCGTAGACGAGACGGTGCTGGGCCAGACGCGAGAGGCCCGCGAACTGGGGCGCGACGACCTGCGCCTGGAAGTGGTGCCCGTCGCCGCTCACGTCGGCCTGCGCGCCGGGAATCCCGGCCTCGATCCGCTCTTTCAGCTCTTCGATGGATGCCATCGGACTCAAGAGTAGCGAGAGCGGAGGGGGTCGCTACACTGAATGAAGTATCAGCCACCGCGACGGAGATACCGAGATGATCACGCTCACCGACAAAGGCGCCGAGAAGGTCCGCGAGTTCCTTGCCTCGCAAGGCTCGGAGGTCGATACCGCCGGACTGCGGGTCGGCGTGCGCGGCGGCGGCTGCTCGGGCTTCCAGTACGCGCTCGCGTTCGACCAGCAGCGCGACGACGACGAGATCTTCGAGGACAAGGGCATCCGCCTGCTCGTCGACACGCCGAGCCTGCCGTACGTCCAGGGCTCGATCATCGACTACGTCGACGACCTCCAAGGCGCCGGCTTCAAGGTCGAGAACCCCAACGTGACCGCCGCCTGCGGCTGCGGCTCATCGTTCCGGGTCGCAGATGAACAAGAGGTCAGCGCCGTCTGACAGCAGGTCGGCGCTGCCTTACGTGATTGGCACTGCGTCCAACGACCGCCACAAGTAGCGGCAGGCCAGCGTCCGGTGCGGGCGCCAGGGCTCGGCGATCCGCGTGAGCTCGGCGGCGTCGGGCAGCTCGGCCAAGCCGTAGGCGCGCTCGACGGCGCGCCGGATGCCGAGGTCGCCGACCGGCAGCACGTCGGGCCGGTCGAGATGGAACATCAGGAACATGTCGGCGGTCCAGGGGCCGAGGCCCTTGACTGCGATCAGCTCGGCCGTCACCTCGGCGTCGGGCAGGTCGTCGAGCCGCTCCAGCTCAAGCTCGCCGGAGATCACGTGCTCGGCGAGCGAGCGCAGGAAGCCGACCTTGGCACGCGAGAGGCCGGCGGCGGCGCGCAGCTCCTCGGGGTCGTCGGCGAGGACCTCCTGCGGCGTCGGGGCGCGGCCGTCGAAGCGATCGATCAGACGTCCGTGGATGGTGCTGGCGGCCTTGGTCGAGAGCTGCTGCCCGACGATCGAGCGCACGAGCGCCGCGTAATGCTCGCCGGGAGCGGCGTCGCGGTCGCTTCCGGGGTCGAGCGGGCCGAAGGCGGCGACGATCGCGCCCAGAACGGGGTCGCTCGCCTGCAGGTGGATCGCCGCCTTCATGCACGGCGATGATACGGATGCGCCCAGAAGGGGCGCGATCCTGCGGAGAAAGGCCGCGGACCACGCTAGATGGCCCGATGCGAGCGACCCGGTGGCCAAGAAAAACTCACTCGCTCGCTATAAAATAAATCACATCGGGTGGCGCCATTGGAGTACCGTACGCCCGTAGGCCATAGGCCGTAGGCCATAGGCGGGGGTGCAGGGGGCAGTCGAGCCAAGCGCCCACGTTCATGGGAAAGCGCTTACCAAAGGAAGTAATGATGCAGACGGCAAGGCGATGGAGTCGGGCGATGCTCGGCTGTCTCATGGGCATGGCGGTTGTGCTCGCGTGGCTAGCCGGCGCGGCACCGGCCGCGGATCTGGCGATGGAAACGCTGACGAGAACGCAAATCGACAGCGACGTGCACTTCTGGAACGGGATTCGTCCCGAGAGCTCCGGCGAATACCAATACATAGCGTATTGGGATGCGCCCGATAGAGAAGCGCTAGTTCACGTGAAGCTCACGCGGCGTCACGTGACCACGAACGCCACTGAATCGATCATCTTCGATGGGGCGGGAGGAACGAGCAATCAGTACCTGTATCGCGTCGAAGAAAGAGGCGCGAGCGAAAGCGAAGCCAAGTACGACGGGCACAACCAGGTCATCATGGGACTGAGCCCGAACGACGGCCGCATCCACATAAGCTGGACCGCCCACGGCGCTCCGCATCACTATGGCATCTCGAGCGAAAGATGCCTGAGCGCGACAAGACTCAGTGAATGCACGTTCGACTGGTCGAGATATCAGACCAGAGAAGTGACCGACACCAACCTCAGAGAAAGAACGGTTCCCATAGAGGAAGAAGTCACGTACCCGCAGTACTTCAACGACAACAGAGGTCGTCTCTACTGCGCGCTCCGCTTCGGCTCCTCGTTTCGCGGCAACCAGTACCTCAACGTCTACAACGACAACGGCACATGGACGAGCAAGGGGTTGGTGCTGAACGGCCGCAGAAGATCGCCGATAAGAGCCGAAACCATAGAATTCGTTGACGCGGCCGGCGTCACAAAGAGATCCGAAGAACGCGGCGTCTACGTCTTGGGCATGGCGTTCGATCGTCATGAACTATTGGGGATGTACTTCGTCTGGAAGGAGCATTCGGGGGCTAGAGTCGAAATCCGTTCGGGGCTACATGGCATGTTCTACGCGTGGAGCGACGACTACGGGGCGACCTGGAGAACTCCGGGAGGCAGAAGCTTCGCGACGAACACGAGCGATCCGATCCGCGTCAGAGACGAAACCGAAACCATGGTCGTGTCGACGCCATACGGCACGTTTGCCGGAAGCGGGTTCATGGAGATCGACTCCAACGAAATGCCGCACCTGGTGACCTCGATGGCGAGCACTCCGACGACGGGCGACGTCCCGATCGATCCTCGGCTCAACCATATCTGGCTGACGTCCGACGGCACGTGGCATTCGGCGTGGATGGAGACCGAAAACCACTTTGAAGAGGAGCCGTGGGGAGCGCTGTTCCTCGATCCGGCCGACAACCTGTACTACGTCTACCACCGCAACTACCTCGATTGGCATCCGTACGAAGGCAACGAGAGAGGCTTGCCGGGTGAACACTTCACGTGGCAGGGCGGCGAGTTCGTCAACATGGAGGCCGGCGCGGCCACCGCGATGGACACCAACTTCCCGCTCGGCATCCCGATCTCGACGGCGGCCGGAAGAGGGAACTACCACACGATCTCCGTGCGTCTCAACAACACGACAGACGCCGAAAACATGCAAGTCGTCTGGGTGACGAACGAATCGCCAGAAGGGGAAACCGGGAGACTCCAGAGCTTCCCGATCACGGCGAGACAAAGAGAAGGTGAATACTCGACCTACACGTTCAACGTCACTGACGCCGACTGGAGAGGCACGCTGAGACAGCTCGAGCTCGAATTCGAAAGAGCGAGAAGAGGTCACGTCAGCGTGGACTGGATCCACCTCCAGGACGATCAGAGAACTCCGACGGTGGCGAAGGCCTGGGAGTTCAGACAGGCGGTGTCGATGAGAGCCATCGTGTCGAACAGCAACAACAACTGGGCGACGTACACCGCCAGAGAAATCGTGACCGAAAGCAATCCGGCGTTGGGCGACTACATACTAGTCCCGGACAAGTCGCTGTATAAGAGAAACGGCAAGATGAGCTTCTTGACGACCTCGCAGGGCGCGCCGGAAGTCGAGCCCCTGTCGATTCAAGAGGTGAAGCTCAGAGAAGACACGATCGCCAAGGAGTGGGCGTTCCCGGTCGATTCCCAGTACTGGATAGTGTCGGGTGGCATGACCGGCCTCAGATGGAGCTCGGACGGTGGCTTGGGCACGTTGAGCGGGACGATCAACGCCAGCCCGTCGTGGGTGGATTCGATCGACAAGCTGGAAGTGCCGGTCGAAGACAACACCATCCGGATCAGGATGAAGCACAGCACTGAAGGCACACAGGTACGTGTGTCGTTCATCACGACGGCCGACAGAACATGGAACGCGACGAAGTCGAAAACGCTCACCCTG
This sequence comes from uncultured Actinomycetes bacterium, assembly GCA_963774115.1. Classification (GTDB taxonomy): domain Bacteria; phylum Actinomycetota; class Thermoleophilia; order Solirubrobacterales; family Solirubrobacteraceae; genus Conexibacter. The sequence goes on from CAVZDN010000003.1 coordinate 1,066,773, forward strand.
AGAGGGGCCGGGTACGAAAACTACGACTTCGACATGAGAGAAGTGCCTGGGTGGAGAGGGTCGACGCTCTACCAGCTCTCGATAGAACCTGTGATCGGAGCGAGAAGAGGCACGTTCAACATCGACACGATGACGATCAGACGCAGAGCGCCATAGGTCGAATCACCGCATCCCGCAAGGATCCGAGGCCCCGCTCCGGCGGGGCCTCGGTGGCGAGGATCGCGCCCAGCACCGGGTCGCTCGGTCGCTTCCATGCACGGCGATGACAGGGATGCGCCCGGAACGGTCGAGATCCTGCGGAGAATGGCCGTAAACCCCGCTAGGATGCGCCGGATGCGCGTTGCCTTGGTCTCGCCGTACTCGTGGACCTACCCTGGCGGCGTCACCCGGCACATCGAGGCCCTCGCGGAGCAGTTCGTCGCCGACGGCCACGAGGTGCGCGTGCTCGCCCCGTTCGATCCCGACGACCGCCTCGCTACGGTGCTCCACCGGGGGGCCGCTCCGCAGCGCCGTCCGGCGCCCGACTACCTGATCCCGCTCGGCCGCACGTTCGGCTTCCCCGCCAACGGCGCCGTGTCGAACATCTCCTCGCGCGCCGCCGGCCTCAGCCAGATGCGGCGCGAGCTGCGCTCCGGGAACTACGACGTCGTGCACGTGCACGAGCCCGTCGCGCCGCTGCTCGGCTGGGACGCATGCGTCTCGGCGCGTGCGCCGCTCGTCGGCACGTTCCACGCCTACTCCACGAACCGCATCTCGAACAACGTCGCGAACGTGCTCGGCGCGCGGCGGGTGCTGAACCACCTGCACGTCCGCATCGCGGTGTCCGAGGCGGCCGCGTGGACCGCGCAGCGCTACTACGGCGGTCGCTACCGCATCGTCCCCAACGGCGTGGCACTGCCGGAGCAACTCGCCTCGCGCGAGCCCGCCGACCGCCTGCGGGTCGCGTTCGTCGGGCAGGCGGTCGAGCGCAAGGGCCTGCCGGTGCTGCTGCGCGCCTTCGAGGCGCTGCGCGAGCACATCCCCGTCGAGCTGACGGTCGTCGGCGCGAACGAGGAGGAAGTCGCGCCGCTGCTGCTCGACGCGCGCGGCGTGACGGTGCTCGGACGCGTGGACGACGCGGAGAAGCAGCGCGTGCTGGAGAGCGCCGACGTGCTGTGCGCGCCGTCGCTCGGCGGCGAGAGCTTCGGCATGGTGTTGACGGAGGCGTTCGCCGCCGGCACGCCCGTCGTCGCCTCCGACATCGCCGGCTACCGCGACGTCGTGCGCGACGGCGTCGACGGCGTGCTCGTTCCGCGCGGGGACGCGACCGCGCTGGCGGAAACGCTGCGCGACCTGTGGCTGGCGCCCGAGCGACGCGCGGCGATGGGGGAGGAGGCGACCGCGCGCGCGGGTCGCTTCGCCTGGCCGCACGTCGCCGCCGAAGTGCTCGATGCCTACCAGGCGGCAATCGAGATGCCGGCACCCCGGGATGCCGTCTCACGCGCTGCGGTGCGGATCGGCACGCGCCCGGCGGACATGCTTCCGCGCGTGCGTCCGCAACGGCTCGCGAGCCTCGAGCCGCCGCCGCCCGCCGGCACGCGCCGGCCCGCGGTCGCGGCGTTGCGCCGCGGTCTCCTGCTCGCCTTCGCGCTCGCAGCGCTGCTCGGCACGGTGCTGGCGTTTCGCCGCATCGGTGTCCACGAGATCGTGCTGGCGCTGCTCGACTCGAGCCCGTCGTGGGTGCTTGTCGGGCTGGGGATCATGTGCGCCTCGATGGCGGTACGCGCGGTCGCGTGGCACGCGATCCTGAAAGCGGCGCTGCCGCATGGGCGCGTGCGGCTGCGCGACGCGATGCAGGGGACGTTCATCGGCGTGCTGATGTCGGCCACGCTGCCGGCGCGCCTCGGCGAGCCCTCGCGTGCGCTGGTCGTCGCGCGCCGCACGGGCCGTCCGCGCGAGCACCTGCCGATCGTGCTGGGGACGATCGTCTCGCAGACGCTCTTGAACATCTTCGCGCTGCTGCTGCTCGGCGTCGTCACGTTCTCGACGGTCCGGCTGTTCCGCGGCCACCACGACGCGCTGCTGCTCGCGGCGATCGCGCCGCTCGTGCTGTTGGCGATCGTCCTGCTGGCACCGCCGCTGCTCGGCGCGGGGCGCCACCTGCGCTTCGCGAAGCTGCGCGAGCTGGCCGGCAAGGCGCGCGGCGAGCTGGCGCGCGTGCGTACGGGCCTCGCCGTCTTCCGCCAGCCGCGGCTCGGCGGCACGGCGCTCGTCGCGCAGCTCTCCGCATGGGGGCTCCAGTGGCTGTCGTGCTATGTGCTGCTGATCGCGTTCGGCCTCGACGAGCGCGCCGGTGCGGGCGCCGCGGCGGCCGTGCTGTTCGCCGTCAACGTGACGGCCGTGCTGCCGGTGACGCCGTCGAACCTGGGGATCTTCCAGGCGGCGTGCGTCGTCGTGCTGAGCGGCGGCTACGGCGTCTCGCAGGCCGACGCGCTCGGCTACGGGATCGTGCTGCAGGCGGTCGAGATCGCGACCGCCGTCTTCATGGGCATGCCCGCGCTCGTGAAGGAGGGCCTGTCGTGGAAGGACGTGCGGCTGCGGGCGCTGCAGACCGCACCTGTGGAACTGCGCGCCCATCCGCACCGCTCGTCGTCGGCGGCGCAGCGCCGCGCGGAGGCGTAGCCGGCCAGCAGCGTCCTGCCCCAGGGTCGTCCTGCGACCGCAGGACAGGACACTGGTCGCAGCCTGCTCAGGCGAGCGCGCCTGCGGCCTGCTGGAAGTACCCGAGCTGGCGCGCGAGCGCCTCGTCGCCGAACGCGCTGATGATCCCGAGGTCGTCGACGACGGCCGCTGCGCGTGCCATCAGGCGCTGGAACTCGGCGTCGCCACGCAGCGCGTCGAGCTGCGTGCGGTCGCCGCGCACCAGGATGAACCCGCCGAGCTCGCCGCCGTGCGGCTCGAGCAGCCAGGGCTCGTAGCTCTCAATCCGTCCGTCGGAGCGCGCCTGCTCCCAGAAGCCGATCGTCTCCTGGAAGACCTCCACCGCGTGGTCCTCCCGTCCGCGCACGGCCTCGCCCCAACCGATGAAGAGGGCGTCGTTCGCCATGATGAGCCTCCTCGCTGGCTTGCAGTGCGACCGACGCTAGACCTTCTGGCTGGCGTTGAGACGCCGAGAGTGGCTACTCGACGCCGGCGGCGTCGGCGGCCGGCTCGGCCACCTCTGCCTCGACGGAGCCGTCGGGCGGGTCCTCGTCGAACAGGCTGGGGTCGCGGCTCGGAGCCGGCGATGACGTCGTCCGGCGGGGCGACGTTCTTCGGCAGGAAGCCGCTCTTCATGCCGAAGTAGACGGCCTGCGGGTGGTGGGCGACGATCGCGACCGTCGACTGCTCCGGCTCGACGGCGTAGCCGCCCGAGAGGCGCATGCCGATTGAAGGCGCGTCGAGCAGCGCGAAGACCTTCTCGTGCTCGGACTGCTCGGGGCAGGCGGGGTAGCCCCACGAGTAGCGCCGGCCCTGTGCCACGCCGATGTCGAGGTCGGAGCGGACCTTCGCGTGCAGCCACTCGGCCATCCCCTCGGCGGTCTGCACGCCGAGCCCATGGACGAACAGCTGCTCGGCGAACTCGCCGTCCTTCTCCAGCTGCGCCATCAGCTCCGTGACCTCGTCGCCGGCGGTCACGACCTGCAGCGCGACGACGTCCTTCTCGCCGCTGTCGAGCGGGCGGTAGAAGTCGGCGAGGCAGATGCGGTCGTGGCGCGGCTGGCGCGGGAACACGAGGCGGTTGATCTCGCGGTCGTGGTCCTCGGGGTCGAAGATCACGACCTCGTTGCCGTCGGACGCGCAGGGGAAGTAGCCGAGCTTCGCGCGCGGGTGCAGGTAGGTCTGCTCCGCCCACATGCGCTCCAGGCGCGGGCGGAAGTTCTCGGCGACGAGCTCCTTCCAGGCCTCGCCCTTCACGCCGCGTCCGCCCCAGTGGAGCTTGAACAGGCACGTGCGTGTCGAGCTGGCGGTAGACGCCGTCCCTGTCGACCTCGACCTCGCGCACGCCCCACCACGGCGGGGTCGGGCACGTCCACGTCGGTACGTGCCGCCGAGCGCACGGAGTCGTCGGTCGTCGGCGGGCCGTTGTCCACGACGACGGGCTTCTCGCGCAGCGTCTTGGCGGCGTCGCGCGTCTTGTGCACGAGCGCGGCGCGCGCCTCCTCGTCGACGAGCTGATCCATCTTCGCCAGGCCCTCGAACGCGTCCTTGCAGTAGAAGACGCCGGGGGCGTAGATCGCGTCGTCCTCGCGCCCGTGCGGGTAGAGGATGCGCAAGCCGAAGTCGCGGTTGATCGCGGCGCCGCCGATCAGCACCGGGTAGGGCAGCTCGCGCTCGTGCAGCTCCTGCACGCACAGCGGCATCTGCTTGGAGGTCGAGACAAGCAGCGCGGAGAGGCCGATGGCGGTGGCCTTGTGCTCCTGGGCGGCGTCGAGGATCGTCGCGATCGGGACCTGCTTGCCGAGGTCGATGACGGTGTACCCGTTGTTCGTGAGGATCGTGTTGACGAGCGACTTGCCGATGTCGTGCACGTCGCCGAAGACGGTCGCGATCACGACGGTGCCCTTCGTATAGCCCTCGATGCGGTCGAGGTAGTTCTCCAGCCGCGCGACGGCCTTCTTCATCACCTCGGCCGACTGCAGCACGAAGGGGAGGATCAGCTCGCCCGCGCCGAACTTGTCGCCGACCTCCTTCATCGCGGGCAGCAGCACGTCGTTGAGCGTCGGGACAGCGCCGATCTTCTTCACAGAGGCGTCGATCCAGTCCTCGACGCCCTCCTTCTTGCGGCGCAGGATGTGGAAGTGCAGCGCCTCCTCCGGCTCCATCCCGGCGGTCGGATCGGCCTTCTCCTCCTCGTCGCTCTCGCCCTTCTCCTCGAAGTGCTCGATGAAGCGCTGGGTCGCGTCCTCGCGCTTGTTGAAGACGAGGTCGTCGGCGAGGTCGCGCTCGACTTGCGGGATCTCGCCGTAGGGCGTGACGTCGGCGGGGTGGACCATCGCGAGGTCGAGGCCGGCCTCGACGCAGTGGTGCAGGAAGACGGAGTTCAAGACCTCGCGCGCCTGCTTGCCGAAGCCGAAGGAGACGTTCGAGACGCCGAGCGAGGTCGAGCACGCCCGGGAGCTCGGCCTTGATCGCGCGGATGCCCTCGATCGTCTCGACGGCCGAGTCCTTGAACTCGTCGGAGCCGGTCGCGAGCGTGAACGTGAGCGCGTCGAAGATCAGCGTCCGCGGGTCCATCCCGTGCTCGTCGCAGACGTAGCCGTGGATGCGCTTGGCGACGTCGACCTTGCGCTGCACCGTCTTCGCCATCGACTCCTCGTCGATCGTCAGCGCGATCAACGCGGCGCCGTGCTCGATGCAGAGCGGCACGACGTGGTCGAGCTTGTCGCGGCCGGCCTCCAGGTTCACCGAGTTGACGATCGCGCGGCCGGGGATCTGCTCCAGCGCAGCCTTCATCACGTCCGGCTCGGTCGAGTCGACCTGGATCGGCGCGGGCAGCGAGAGCGAGACCTTCTTGACGAGCGTCGCCATCTGCTCGGCCTCGTCCTGGCGCTCGGTCAGCGCGACGCAGAGGTCGAGGATGTGCGCGCCGCCCTCGACCTGACCCTCGGCGATCTGCAGCAGGCCGTCGTAGTCGTCGGCCAGCAGCATCTCCTTCGCCTTGCGCGAGCCCTGCGAGTTCACGCGCTCGCCGACGATCGTCGGGCGCGGCTCCTGCGCGAGCTGGGTGGCGGCGATCATCGAGGAGACGTGGGGGATCGCGGTCCGCGGGGCGCGGCGCGGGCTTGAGGCCCTTAACGCGCTCGGCGATCGCGCGGATGTGGTCGGCGGTCGTGCCGCAGCAGCCGCCGACGATGCCGACGCCGTAGCGCTCGACGAACTCGCCGAGCGTCTTGGCGAGCGGCGCGGGCTCCTCGGGGAAGATCGTCTCGCCGTCCGGGCCTTGCAGGGGCAGGCCGGCGTTCGGGATGCAGTGGACGGGGAGGGGGGAGAACTCGCCGAGGAAGCGGATCGCGTCGCGCATGTCCTCGGGTCCGGTCGAGCAGTTGAGCCCGATCACCTGGATGTCGAGCGCCGTCAGTGTCGTCAGGACGGCGGAGATGTCGGTGCCGAGCAGCATCTTGCCGCCGTTGGGCAGCAGCGAGACGGAGCACTGGATCGGCAGCGTCATGCCGGTGGCCTTGAAGGCCTCGCGCGCACCGAAGATCGCCGCCTTGACCTCCAGGATGTCCTGCGCGGTCTCGATGATGATCAGGTCCGAGCCACCCTCGACGAGACCCTGCGCCTGCTGGGCGAAGACGTCGACCAGCTCGCGGAAGGTGATGTTCCCGAGCGTCGGGTCGTCCGAGGCCGGGAGGAAGCCAGTCGGCCCGATCGAGCCGGCCACGAAGCGGTGCTCGCCCGCGGCCTTGCGCGCGATCTGCGCCGCCTTCACGTTGATCTCGTGGGTGTGCTCGCCAAGCCCCCACTCCTCCAGCTTCAGCCGCGAGGCCTGGAAGGTGTCGGTCTCGACGACCTCCGCGCCGGCGTCGAGCATCGCCGCATGGACGCCCTCGATCACGTCGGGCCGGTTGAGCACGAGCGCCTCATGGCACTTGCCTTGGAGGCCGCCGTAGTCCTCCTGGGTGAGCTCGAACTGCTCCAGCGTCGCGCCCATTCCGCCGTCGAAGACGACGATCCGTTGGCTGATTGCGTCGAGGTAGTCCCGCATGCACGCGATCCTAGCAGCGGTCCGCTCAACCTTGACACAGCCGTGCCAAGGTTGAGACGGCCCGGCTAGCGGCGCTTGGGGCGGCCGTCGGAGTCGAGCTGGGGCTCACTGGCCGTCAGCCCGATGCCCACGAGGACCTGCGTGAGTACGGAGAGCATCTGCGTTCCTTGGGAGTCGATGCGGGTATTTGGTTGAGGGATCGTTAGCGACCCTTCGCAGTTCAAGGTAGGCGCGTCGCCGATCGTCCAGTGTGCGCCGCGTCACGCAGGCTGTGTGGCATGCGTCACTGAACGACCGAAGCCCCGCTAGAGCGGGGCTTCGGGAACCGTCCTGATGTTGCGGACCCGTTACTTGATGAAGAGGATCTCGCTGTACTTCGGCAGCGGCCAGAGGTCGTCGGCGACGATCTTCTCGAGCTTGTCGGCGATCTCGCGGACGGTCGCCCATCGCGGGGATGACCCTGTCGCGCATAAACACGGCCCAGGTGGAGGCCGGCTCGTCGTCCTGGTTCTCAGCGAGGTTCACGGCCTCGAGCGCCTTGATCGCCGCGACGAACTCGTTGACGAGGCCCTCGGTCTCGGTGATGCGGCCAGCGACGCCCGCCTCGCGCAGCAGCGCGAGGTGGCGCAGCGCGGCGGGCAGCAGCATCGTGCGGGCGATCGACCGCAGCCGTCTCGGCCTCGATGTTGATCTTCACCGCGTACTGCTCGGTGAAGACCTCATAGCGGGCGTCGAGCTCGCGCTCGTCGAGCACCTCGTACTTCTCGAAGACCGCGATCGTCTCGGTCTTCGACGAAGTACGGCAGCGCCTCGGGCGTCGTGCGCAGGTTCAGCAGGCCGCGCTCCTCCTCGGCCTCCTCGTGCCACGCCTCTGAGTAGCCGTCGCCGTCGAAGACGATCCGCTTGTGCGCAGCCCAGCTCTTCTGGAGCACCGGACGCAGCGCGTCCTCGAGCGACGCTGCCGCCGTTCATCGCGTCCTGCAGTTGACCGGCGAGGTCGTCGATCGCCTCGGCGACGATCGTGTTCAGGACCGTGTTCGGCAGTGCGACGGACGCCGTCGAGCCGACCGCGCGGAACTCGAACTTGTTGCCGGTGAAGGCGAACGGGCTCGTGCGGTTGCGGTCGCCGCCGTGCAGCGGCAGCGGCGGCAGCACGGAGGAGCCGAGGCCGAGCAGCCCGCCGGGCTTCGGCTCGCCCGCGGCGCCCTTCTCGATCGCGTCGAAGACCTCGCGCGAGCTCCTTGCCGAGGAAGATCGAGATGATCGCCGGCGGCGCCTCGTTGGCGCCGAGCCGGTGGTCCTGGCCCGGACCTGGCGACGGTCGCGCGCAGGAGTCCCTGGTGCGTGTCGACCGCCTGGATCACGGCCGTGCAGAAGAACAGGAACTGAGAGGTTGTCGTGCGGCGTGGCGCCGGGCTCGAGCAGGTTCGAGCCGCTCGTCGGTGCCCATCGACCAGTTGTTGTGCTTGCCCGAGCCGTTGACGCCGGCGAACGGCTTCTCGTGCAGCAGGCAGACGAGGCCGTAGCGCCGCGCGACGTTCTGCAGCACCTGCATCGTGATCTGCTGGTGGTCGGAGCCGACGTTCGAGTTCTCGAACATCGGCGCGATCTCGTACTGCGCCGGCGCGACCTCGTTGTGACGCGTCTTGACCGGCACGCCGAGCTTCTGCAGCTCACGCTCGACGTCGAGCATGCACGCGAGCACGCGCTCCGGGATCGAGCCGAAGTAGTGGTCGTCGAGCTCATGGCCCTTCGGCGGCTTGGCGCCGAACAGCGTGCGCCCGGTCGTCAGCAGGTCGGGACGCTCGAAGTAGTACTGCTCGTCGATCAGGAAGTACTCCTGCTCGGGCCCGACCGTCGTGAAGACGCGCTGGGCGACGTCGTCGCCGAGCAGCTTCAGCGCGCGGATCGCGGCGTTCGAGAGTGCCTCCATCGAGCGCAGCAGCGGGATCTTGTGGTCGAGCGCCTCGCCCGTCCAGGAGGTGAACGCCGTCGGGATGCAGAGCAGCGCCCCGTTCGGGTTCTCCATGATGAACGCCGGGCTCGTCGGATCCCACGCCGTGTAGCCGCGCGCCTCGAAGGTCGCGCGGATGCCGCCGGTGGGGAAGGAGGACGCGTCGGGCTCGCCCTGGATCAGCTCCTTGCCGGAGAACTCGGCGAGTGCGGTGCCGTCGCCGACCGGGTTGTAGAAGGAGTCGTGCTTCTCGGCGGTCGAGCCGGTCAGCGGCTGGAACCAGTGGGCGTAGTGCGTCGCGCCCTTCTCGAGCGCCCATTCCTTCATCGCGAGCGCGACCGCGTCGGCGAGCGAGCCGTCGAGCGCCTCGCCCTTCTCGAGCGTGGCCTGGAGCTGCTTGAAGACGACCTTCGGCAGCCGCTGGCGCTGCTCGGCGAGACTGAAGACGTTGGCGCCGAACACCTGGTTGTCGGCGAGCGTGAGATCGGGCGCGCCGAGCGCGGCGCCGTTGGGCGACCACTGGGCGGCACTGACGTTCTGCTGACGGATCTTTGTCATAGACGGGCTGTTCCTTTCCAGCGTCCCTGGGCGGCACGGGACGGTGGCACTCGTGATTTCCGTGCGCAGCGAGCGTAAGGGCTCTCCTGCCTTCCGACACTATCCGCATGTCCAAAGAACGTGCGTAGGCGGGCCTCGCGCGAGGACTATAAGGGCCGGGGCTTCCTCCATGCGTGGCGAAAGCACGGCCGCGATCTTTCGCCACCTGGCTAAAGATCGTGCGCCCCTCCTGGCGCAGACTCGCCGCATACCCGTCAACCCAGGAGGAAAAATGAAGCGGACGAGGATGTTGTGCGCAAGCGCGCTCGCGCTCGTCGCCATATTGCTGCTGCCGGCGCAGCGCTTGCGGACACGTTCGACGCCGCAGGTGCTGAGTCGCTCACGTCGGTTGGGATCAACTCGATGTGGGTGATCGTCGCCGGGCTTTTCGTGATGTTCATGCAGGCCGGCTTTGCGTTCCTCGAGATCGGTTTCTCGCGTGGCAAGAACGCCGGGACCGTGATCGCGAAGATCCTCATGAACTTCTCCATCGCCGGGCTCATGTACTGGGCCGTCGGCTTCGCGTTCGCCTTCGGTACTGGCGACATCATCGGCCATGACGGCTTCTTCCTTCGTGGGTTCGGCGATCCGACCACCGCGTTCCCCGTCATGGGCTTCTCCGACGCCACCATCGACTCGAAGTGGTTCTTCCAGTTCGTGTTCTGCGCGGTGTCGCTGGCGATCGTGTGGGGGACGACGCTCGAGCGCATCAAGTTCGGCGTCTACGCCATCTACGCGGTCGTGTTCGCCGGCATCATCTACCCCGTGGGCTCGCACTGGGTCTTCGGCGGCGGCTGGCTCCAGAACAACCTCGGCATGCAGGACTTCGCCGGTTCGACGGCGGTGCACCTTATCGGTGCCACCGGCGCGCTCGCCGTGCTCCTGCTGCTCGGACCGCGGCGCGGCAAGTACGGCGCCGACGGCAAGCCACGGCCGATCCCCGGCCACAACATGCCGCTCTTCGGCCTCGGGATCCTGATCCTCTGGCTCGGTTGGTTCGGCTTCAACCCGGGCTCCACGCTCGGGGCGCTCGACGGTCGCTTCGCGGAGGTCGTGATCACGACGCAGCTTGCCGCCTGTGCGGGCGTGCTGTTCGCGATCATCACCTCGCGGATCCTGATGAGGACGATCGACATCGGCATGGCGGGCAACGGCGCGATCGCCGCGCTCGTCGCGATCACGGCGCCTTCGGGCTACGTGGTGCCGTGGGCCGCCGTCATCATCGGCGCGGTCGCCGGCGTGCTCGTGGTCGTCGCCGTCCTGGCGATCGACCGCAAGATCGACGACCCGGTCGGTGCGCTCTCCGCGCACGGGATCGCCGGTATCTGGGGCACGCTCGCGTGCGGGCTCTTCACGAACCCGAAGCTTGCCGAGTACAACGCGTTCGGCGAGGGCGGGCTGGTCTACACCGGCTCGTTCCACCAGCTCGGCGTCCAGGCGCTGGGTGTCGTGACGGTGTTCGCCTTCGTCTTCGTCTGCAGCTTCATCACGTTCTTCCTCATCAAGAAGACGTACGGGCTGCGGGTCGACGCCGAAGAGGAGGATGCCGGTCTCGACATCTCCGAGCACGGCATGTATGGCTACCCGGAGCAGTTCATCCCCGCGCCCGAGCTCATCGGTGCCGGATCAGTCCGTGCGCCGGCCAGTGCGGCCGCCGCGACGGGCTACAACCCCTCGGAGGTACCGGCATGAAGCTCGTGATCGCGTATATCCGGCACGAGACGTTCGAGCCGATCCGGATGGAGCTGCTGGATCTGGGCTTCCCGTCGCTGTCGATCACCGAGGTGAAGGGCTCGGGACGGCAGAAGGGCATCACCGAGCAGTACCGCGGCTCGTCGGTGACGAACTACCTGCGGCCGAAGGTCAAGATCGAGTGCGTCGTCGCATCGGGCGACGTGCAGACGATCGTCGACACGATCCTGCGCCACGCGCGCACCGGTTCGATCGGCGACGGGAAGGTCTTCGTGCTGCCCGTCGAGCAGGCGTACCGCATCCGCACCGGCGAGTCCGGTGAGGAGACGCTGCAGGCCCACCCTGAGGCGGCGGCCGCTGGCTGAGCGTCGCCAGCAGCGACCGATCCGCCCCACCGACTCGGCTCCGGCGCCGTAATGACGGGCGGCGCCGGTCCGTGCACCATGAGGGCCAGTGGCGCAATCGCGCTGCTGGCCCTTGCGGGTTAACCGCTACTTGGGCGGGACGGAGAGGATCCGCCCGTCCGGCGTGACCTTCACCTGCGCCGCGCCCTGGCTGACGTCGACCTTGAAGCTGCCGCGCGGGCTGCCGCCGTCCTGGCGACGCAGCTGCGAGCGGCCCGTGAGGCTGCCGGCGAGCCGGTAGGTGAGGACGTAGTGGCCCGAGCGCACTGCCGCGACCTTCCAGACGAACGTCGCGGTGCGCTTCGGGCGCAGCGGCCCGAGCGCCCAGGTGTTCGCGTAGGCGGTGTCGCCGTTGACCGGACCCTCGTCGACGATCCAGACGGGACGCGACTGGGTCGCGTTGCCGGGCTGGTCGAGCGCGCGGCCGAACGCCTCGATGGCGGTGCCGCCGCCGTCGGCCTCGATCGTCACGGCGACATTGGGGATCGTCCGGTCGCCGGCGTTGCGCACGGCGATCCGCATCTCCGAGCGCTCGGCGAGCGTCTGTCGGGCGGGGAAGGACGCGTCGGCGATGACGACCGGGTAGGTCGCGGCCTCCTCGCCGGCGTCCTGACGCTGACCGCTGCCGCAGCCGGAGGCGAGCGCCAACGCGACAGCCGCGGCGGTCACCGTGGTCCCTCGCCGGAGTGCCTCTTGCCTCGCCACAGCGGCGCGAACATAGCACGCGCCTCCCGGTGCGCCCGCCGGTAGCGAACGCGGCACATCCCCGATGCCACCGATATATAGACCAGGATGTCTCACTTCATGAAGTCTTCATGAAGACGTGACGGTTCACGTTTGGCATGCGCGAGTTTCGTGCCATACCCTGTCCGTCAGGGGGCGCCACAAGGGCGCCTCTTGGATGTCCCCCAGGAAGGACAGGAGAGATGGTCCGAGCAGTCGCCGATCGAGCGTTCTTGCCCACGAGGAACGCCCTCGAGGAGATCGGCGACATGATGATCCTGACCGGGAAGACGCTCGTCTCCGCGGTCAGGCCGCCATACCCGTATGGCGGCGAGTTCGTCTCCCAGTTCCTCTTCGCGCTGAAGCTCTGCTGGTTCCCGCTGCTCGTCTCGACGGTCGCGTTCGGCTACGGCGCGCCAGGGCTGCAGGCGGCGAACTTCCTCGTCCTCTTCGGCGCGCTCGACCGCCTCGGCGGCTTCTTCGTGCTCGCCTCGATTCGCGAGTTCGCGCCGTTCGTGACGGCGATCGTGCTGGCAGGTGTCGCCGGCACCGCGATCACCGCCGACCTCGGCGCCCGCAAGATCCGCGAGGAGCTTGACGCCCTCCAGGTGCTCGGTGTCGACCCGGTCAAGAACCTCGTCGTGCCGCGCTTCCTCGCGCTGATGCTCGTCACCGGACTGTTCGACATCTACGCGCTGCTGTTCGGCATCTTCGGCGGCGTGACCGCGACGCTCGTCAACGGCGCGCCGCTCGGTCCCTTCTGGGCGACCTTCTTCACGAACGCCTCGACAACCGACCTGTGGGGCTCTGTTCTCAAGACGACGTTGTTCGGAGCGATCATCGCGATCGTGTGCTGCTACAAGGGCATGACCGCATCCGGAGGAGCCGAGGGCGTTGGGCGCGCCGTCAACCAGGCGGTCGTGATCGCGTTCATGGGCGTGTTCGCGTTCAACTACGTCTTCACGCAGACGCTTCTGGCCACCCATCCGCAGATCAACGTGATCCGCTGATGCGCGCCGCTGCCGACAGGAGGGCGATGTGAGCCGCTCGGATTCGGATAGGGAACGGCTGGACGAGGAGGAGCGCGTCGGCGGGCTCGGCCCGGACGACGACGGCACGAGCGCGCCCCTCGAGGTACCCGAGGAGCTCGTGGCTGCCGAGGAGCTCGACGCCTACGAGGACGTTCCGCAGGCTGAGGTCGAGGTGAGCGACCCGCGTGACGGACATGCCGCGGTCGTCTCCGAGCCCGACCGCGACGACGACGACGAGTTCGCCCACCACACCGAAGCCCACCACGCCGTCGACGGCGTCGCCGACGCGATCGAGTTCATCGACGTGCACAAGGCGTTCGGCCGCAACCGCGTGCTGCGGGGCCTCAACCTCGGCATCCCTGAGGGCCAGATCTCGATGATCCTCGGCCCGTCGGGCACGGGCAAGTCTGTCTGCATCAAGCACATGGTGGGACTGCTCTACCCCGACCAGGGCGACATCCTCATCGAGGGCGAGTCGGTGCCGGGCATGACCGATGACCGCCTCTTCGAGATGCGCAAGAAGTTCGGCGTCCTCTTCCAGGACGGCGCACTGTTCGGATCGATGAACCTCTACGACAACGTCGCCTTCCCGCTGCGCCAGCACACCGACAAGGGCGAGGACGAGATCCTCGAGATCGTCAGCCGGCGTCTGCAGGAGGTCGGTCTCGGCGACTCCGGCGACAAGATGCCCAACGAGCTCTCGGGCGGCATGCGCAAGCGCGCCGGCTTTGCGCGTGCGCTCGTGCTCGATCCCAAGATCGTGCTCTTCGACGAGCCCGACTCGGGTCTCGACCCGGTCCGCACGGCGCTGCTGTGTGAGCTGATCAAGGAGGTGCATGCCGAAAATGGCGGCACCTACGTGGTCATCACCCACGACATCATGAGCGCACGTCGCGTCGCGGAGTTCATCGCGGTGCTGTGGCGCGGACGGATCGTCGAGTCCGGACCCGCGCAGGAGCTGTTCGAGTCCGGGAACGCCTTCGTGCGGCAGTTCCTCAGCGGGGAGTCCGACGGCCCACTCGGGATGGAGTGACGGCCCCATGACGATCGCTCGCGGCGCCGTCCTGGGCGCGCTGCTCGCCGTGGTCGCGGTCGTCGCGATCATCGCGCTCGGCGGCGGTGGGGGGGAGCAGTACCAGCTCATCTTCCAGAACGCGGGCCAGCTCGTGAAAGGCGACGACGTGCAGATCGGCGGCCGCCGCATCGGCAACGTCGACGACATCCTGCTCACCGACGACAACCAGGCAGAGATCCGCATCACCGTCGAGGAGCCGTTCGCGCCGCTGCACGAGGGCACCACCGCGACGATCCGCCTTACGTCACTGTCAGGCGTCGCGAACCGCTACGTCGCGCTGACGCCGGGGCCAAACAACAAGAAGGAGCTGGCGTCCGGCGCCACCCTGGGCGTGGAGAAGACAAAGTCCGTCGTGGACCTCGACCAGCTCTTCAACACGTTCGACCCCAAGACGCGCAAGGGCCTGCAGCGGGTGCTCCAGGGCTCGGCCGTGCAGTACGCCGGCAAGGGCGCGCAGGTCAACGAGTCGGCCAAGTACTTCAACCCCTTCATCTCGACGACCGACCAGCTCGTGAAGGAGCTCATGCGCGACCAGGCGACGCTCGAACGGGCGCTCGTCGCGGGCGCGAGCGTGACCGGCGCGATCGCCGAGCGCAGCGACGACCTCTCCTCGCTGGTCGGCAACCTCAACACGATGATGGGCGCGATCGCGGCCGAGAACGACTCGCTCGGGCAGGCGCTCACCTTCCTGCCCGACACGCTGCGCCAGGGCAGCTCGACGTTCGTCGACCTGCGCTCGACGCTCGACGACCTCGATCCGCTGCTGGAGGCGTCAGCCGTGGCGGCGAGCAGGACCTGCCACGCTTCTTCCGCGAGCTGCGGCCGCTGCTGAACGAGGCGACGCCGACGTTCGAGGACTTCAGCGCGATCGTCAAGCAGCCCGGGGCCGACAACGACGCGACCGACATCATGGTCGGGCTGCCGAAGCTGCAGCAGATCGGCAGCCCCACCTTCCGCCGCGCGATCCAGGCGATGAAGCAGGGCCAGCCGGTGATCGACTTCCTGCGGCCTTACACGCCCGACCTCGTCGGCTGGTTCCGCGACTTCGGTCAGGCCGCCGCGAACTACGACGCCAACGGCCATTACGCCCGCACGCTGCCGATCTTCGGGATCTTCGACTTCCAGGACAACGGCGACGGGACGTCTGAGCTGAACCCGGTCTCGCCTGCGCAGCGGCTCCAGGGGATCTCCCACGGCTTCACGCGCCGCTGCCCCGGCGCCGCCAGCCAGCCCCGTCCCGACGGCTCGAACCCGTTCGCGCCCGCCGGCTTCGACTGCGACGCCAACGACGTGGTTCCCGGCCCATGACGAACGTCTCCGCCACAGCCAAGCGCTGGATCGCCGTAGCCGGGCTCGCGTTCGTCGTGCTGCTCGTCGTCGTGCTCGGATCCGGCGCGGGCGGCGACGGCGGAGGCGGCGACTACAAGGTGCGCGCGATCTTCGACAACGCCGGCTTCCTCGTGCCGGGGGAGGACGTAAAGGTCGCCGGCGTCAAGGTCGGCACGATCGAGTCGCTCGACGTGACGGCCAACAAGAAGGCCGCGATCGTGCTGCGTATCGAGGACCCAGCGTTCCAGGACTTCCGGCGGGACGCGAGCTGCCGCGTCCGGCTGCAGTCGCTGATCGGCGAGAAGTTCGTCGCCTGCGAGCCGACCCAGCCGAAGGCACAGGGCGCGCCGCAGACGCCGCCGCTGCACCAGATCCAGCACGGCGACGGCGAGGGCGAGTACCTGCTGCCCGTGACGAACACCTCGTCGCCCGTCGACGTCGACCTGCTGAACAACATCATGCGGGCGCCGCAGCGGCAGCGCTTCGCGATCATCCTCAACGAGCTGGGCGTCGGCCTCGCGGGCAACGGCGACGAGCTGCGCCGGGTCGTCCGTCGCGCGAACCCCGCGTTGCAGGAGTTCGACAAGGTGCTGGCGATCCTCGCGAGCCAGAACCGCGTGCTGGCGGACCTCGCGCGCGACTCCGACCAGGCGCTCGCGGCGACGGCGCGCGAGAGCGACAGCCTCAGCGACTTCATCCGCTCCTCTGGTGTGACGGCCGCCGCTACCGCCGAGCGTGGCGACGACTTGGAGGCGAACTTCGAGCGCCTCCCCGAGTTCCTGCGCCAGCTGCGCCCGACCGCGCAGCGGCTCGGCGAGTTCGCCGCCGCCGGCCTGCCCGTGATGGCTGACCTGCGCGCCGCCGCGCCGTCGGTCAACAAGATCTTCAAGCAGCTCGGACCGTTCAGCACCGCGGCGCTGCCGACGTTCCGCACGCTCGGGAACTTCGCGGACGTGTCGCGCGTCGCCCTGCAGCGTTCACAGCCGGTGATCGAGGACCTCGACCAGCTCGGGCGCAAGTCGAAGCCGCTGGCGAGCAGCCTGGCGAAGGGTCTGACGGACCTGCAGGGCCAGCATGGGATCGAGAACCTGCTGAACGTGATCCTGTTCACCGTCGGGTCGGGGAACGGCTTCGATGACATCGGGCACTACCTGCGGTCGTACATCTACGTCGGGCAGTGCTTGGAGTACGTGACGCGGCAACAGCGCAACACCTGCGATGCCACCTTCATCAACAACGATCGTGCCCCCGGGGCTTCGGCGGCGCAGGCTCCGGCCTCGGAGCTGAGCGCGCCCCTTCCGCAAGGCGCCGCTGACACTGGTCTGAGCGTGACCGATCCCGCGAGCAGCGGTGAGTCGATCGGCACGGCAGAGCCGACGCAGTCCGTACCAAGCGGGTCGTCTGGCGAGACCCCGCAATCCGGTCTTCTTGGCTACCTGCTTGGGAACGGGAGCACGCGGTGAACCGGCGGAGCACATCCGTCGCCGCGAACCCTGTGCTGATCGGCGCGGCGACGCTGCTCGTCGTGATCGTCGCGGTCTTCCTCGCCTACAACGCGAACAACGGCCTGCCGTTCGTGCCCACCTACCAGCTCACGATGCAGCTCCCCGACGCCGCGAACCTCGTGACCGGCAACGAGGTGCGGATCGGCGGCGACCGCGTCGGCATCATCGACAAGATCGAGCCGTTGGCGCACGAGGACGGCTCCGTGACCGCGAAGCTGCACGTCAAGCTGGAGACCGACGTCAAGCCGCTGCCGGTCGACTCGACGCTCATCGTCCGCCCGCGCTCCGCGCTCGGCATCAAGTACATCGAGGTGACGCTCGGCCACTCCTCGAAGGGCTTCGACGAGGGCGCGACGATGCCGCTGGCGGCGGCGGTGACGAAGCCGGTCGAGATAGACGAGTTCTTCAACATGTTCGACGAGCCCACGCGCGAGGCGAACCAGACGAACCTGCGCGAGTTCGGCGACGCACTCGCCGGTCGTGGCACCGACATCAACACGGCGATCGTCGCGCTCGATCCGCTCTTGAAGAACCTCATCCCCGTGATGCGCAACCTCTCGGACCCGGACACCGGGTTCGCGCGGCTGTTCCGCGCGCTCGGGCAGACAGCGGCGGCGGTCGCTCCGGTGGGGGAGGAGCAGGGGTCGCTGTGGCGCGGCCTCGCGGTCACGTTCGATGCCTGGGCGTCGGTTGCGCGACCGTACCTGCAGGACACCATCACCGGCGGGCCGCCCGCCCTCGACACGGCGATCCGCTCGTTCCCGATCCAGCGCCCGTTCCTCGCCAACACCGCGGCGTTCTTCCGCGAGCTGCAACCGGGAGCGCAGGCGTTGCGCGTCTCGGCTCCCGCGCTCGCGGAGGCGTTCACGGTCGGGACGGACACGATCAAGCGCGCGGCCGGGCTCAACCGCCGGCTGTCGAGCGCCACGCGCTCGATCCAGGCATTCGCCGAGGATCCCCAGGTGCCGCTTGGCATCCATGGTCTGCGCGGGACGGTCGAGGCGTTGACGCCGACCATCCAGAACCTGGCGGGGGCACAGATCAACTGCAACTACCTCGGCCTGCTCTTCAACAACGCGGCAAACATCCTGAGTGATGGGGACACCGCGCGGGTTGGTAAGTGGCTGCGCTTTGGCGTCCTTCCGTTGCCGATCGGTCCGAACAGCGAGGCAGGTCCGTCGTCAGCGCCCGCGAACGGGCCGCCCGTGAGTCCTGCTGAAGACAACGTCAACTACCTGCACTCCAATCCTTACCCGCTCGTAGGTGCTCCGGGCCAGGGTGGGGTCTGTCTGGCAGCCAATGAGTTCTACGAGCCCGGTAGGCAGGTCATCGGCAATCCGCCTGGCCAGGCTCCGAAGAAGACCGCAAAGCTCCGTTCGGCGGTCAAGGACCATTCATGACGCCTCCCACCGACACTCCGCGCACCCAGCCCGGCAAGCGCCCGCCGTGGAGCCGCTTCCGCGTCGGCATGCTCGCGATCGTCCTGATCGCGATCGGCACGTACTTCGGGTTCACGAAGGACATCCCGTTCACGCATGGCTATCAGGTGCACGCCGTCTTCAAGTCGTCGAACAACCTCCGTCCGGGCTCGCCCGTTCGCATCGCCGGCGTCAACGTCGGCAAGGTCGCGAGCGTCGAGCGCTACAAGGAGACGGACCTGACCGACGTCTTGCTCGAGATCGACGACGCGGGGCTGCCGATCCACCGCGACGCGACGCTCAAGATCCGCCCGCGCATCTTCCTCGAGGGCAACTTCTTCGTGGATCTCAAGCCGGGCTCGCCGTCGGCCCCGACGATCGACAGCGGTGGCACGATCGGGCCGTCGCAGACCTCGCCGCCGGTGCAGCTCGACGAGCTGCTGACCGCGCTGCAAGCGGACACGCGGGCCGATCTCCAGCACCTGCTCGAGGAGTACGGCATCTCGCTCGACACCAAGCCGACGGCTGCCGAGGACGCGGAGCAGGATCCGATGGTGCGCGGGCTCACCGGTGCTGAGGCGCTGAACAAGAGCTACCTGTACTCGCCGGATGCGTTGAAGGGCGCCGCGCTGGTCAACAGCGCACTGCTCGGAACCGAGCCCCACGACCTCTCGCGGATGATCGCCGGCATCGCGCGGCTCAGCACGAACCTGCGCGGCCACGAGTCGGAGCTGCAGGAGCTGCTCGGCAACTTCAACACAACGGCGAGCGCGTTCGCCGCGCAGAGCTCGTCCCTCCAAGCCGCGGTCGGGCTGCTCGGGCCGACGGTCGCGAACGCCGACGCCGCCTTCAAGAGCCTCGACGCCTCGTTCCCGGCGACGCGTGGCTTCGCACGCGACTTCCTGCCAGCGGTGCGGGAGACGCCCGCCACGGTCAAGGCGTCGTTCCCGTGGATAGCGCAGACGCGTGCGCTGCTGCGCAAGGAGGAGCTGGGCGGGCTGCTGGCCGAGCTTCAGCCGGCGGTTGCCGATCTCGCGCGGCTCCAGGGCGCCACGCTCAAGTTCCTCCCGCAGCTCGACCTCGCCAACCGCTGCTTCACGAAGCTGATCATCCCGACGGGCAACGTAGGCGTACAAGACGGAGCGCTCACGACTCGTCGCCCAGACGGCAGCGTCGTCGAGAACTACAAGGAGTTCTGGTACGGCATGGTCGGACTCGCGAGCGAGGGAGCAAGCTTCGATGCCAACGGCAGCTATATCCGTCTTGCCACGGGCGGCGGCGCGCGGACGACTAACTTCGGCGTAGCGAAGTCCGAGGGAACGGACGGCAGGCCCAGCTTCTCGCCGACGATCGGCAATTTGAACATCGAGCCACGGGGCGTCAGTCCGCTCTACCCGAAGGCACCGTTGGCTTACAAACCTGGCGCGACGTGCTACCGCAGCGCGCTGCCGAACGTCAACGGCCCGCAGGCCGGCCCGGCCTCGCCGCCTCCGAGCACGGTGGTGCCGACGCCGGCCCCGCTCGTGCGCCAGACGATCACGACCACCTCGACCACGAGCGGGGAGCCAACGCCATGAGGAGCGCGATCCGCAAGCACCTGCGCGAC
Source organism: uncultured Actinomycetes bacterium (assembly GCA_963774115.1). Lineage (GTDB taxonomy): Bacteria > Actinomycetota > Thermoleophilia > Solirubrobacterales > Solirubrobacteraceae > Conexibacter. The sequence continues at coordinate 1,086,837 of CAVZDN010000003.1, forward strand.
TTCGCGGCGATCGTCGTGCTCGTCCTGGTCGCCGGCACGACCGGCATCTACGTGCTCGCCCACCAGAGCACGGCGCTGCCCGAGTGGGTGCCGATCGTCGGGCAGGACTTCTTCGAGCTCAAGGGTGAGTTCTCGACGGCGCAGGCGATCACGCCTGGCCAAGGCCAGACGGTTGACATCGCCGGCGTCCAAGTGGGCGAGATCTCGAACGTCGACCTCGTCAACGGTCGTGCGATCGTGACGATGAAGATGGACCCGAAGTACGCCGAGGTCTATCCGAACGCGACGATGCTGCTGCGCCCGAAGACGGGGCTCAAGGACATGGTGGTGGAGCTCGATCCAGGCACGCGCGACAGTGGTCGGCGTGTGAAGGACGGCTACTTGGTCCCCATCTCGAACACGCAGCCGGACGTGAACCTCGACGAGCTGCTCGCTGTGCTCGACGGCGACACGCGCACCTACCTCCAGCTGCTGCTCAACGGGGCGGCGACGGGCTTGACGGGCCAGGGCCGCGATCTCGCGCAGGTCTGGCGGCGCTTCGGGCCCACCGCGCGGGATGGGGCGAAGCTGACCAAGCTGCTCGCGCAGCGGCGGCAGCACATCCGCCACTCGATCCACAACTTCGGCAAGTTCGTCAACGCGTTTGCCGCGCGCGACCAGGATCTCGGCGAGTTCGTCGACAACTCGAACGACGTCTTCCGGCACTTCGCCAACCAGGACGCGAATCTGCAGGAGACGCTCAAGCTGCTGCCGGCGACATTGCGCGACACGAACGACGCGCTCGTGAAGAGCAAGGCGTTCGCCGATCAGGCCCGCCCGGCGCTCCAGGCGCTGCGACCCGGGGCGCGGGCGCTCGGCCCGTCGCTCGTGGCGACACGGCCGTTCCTGCGCGAGACGACGCCGATCATCGAGAACCAGATCCGCCCGTTCACACGGGCAGTGCTCCCTGTCGTGAAGAAGTTGCGCCCGGCAGCCGACAGCCTCGCCGACGCGACACCGAACCTGACGACGTCGTTCGGTGTGCTGAACGCGTTCCTCAACGGGCTCGCGTACAACCCGCCCGGCAAGGACGAGGGCTACCTCTTCTACCTTGCGTGGCTCAACCACATCTCCAATTCGATCTTTACGGCACAGGACGCGAATGGTGCTATCCGGCGCGGGGTAGTGGCGGCCAACTGCGTGAACCTGAGCGCACTCGATCCTGTGAAGAGTCTGCAATCTCCTCAGCAGATCGGATTGGCATTGCTCACACAGCTCGCCAACGTTCCGAGTGCCGCGGCGACCGATTACTGCGACTGAGACATGCAAAAGCAAGCACCAACACTCGGACGCATCCTCGTCATGGCCGGCTTCGCGCTGTCCTGCTTCGGACTGCTGCTCTACCTCTGGGTCGCGTTCGGCGGCGGCTTCCCGCTGAAGCCGAAGGGCTATCGCGTGCACATCCACTTCGCGGAGGCGACGCAGCTCGCCGAGCAGGCCGACGTGCGCATCTCCGGCGTTCCGGTCGGCCGTGTCGTGAAGCTCCAGCTTGGGCCGGGGGAGACGACCGACGCGACGATCCAGATCGACGAGCGCTACGCGCCCATCCCCAGCGACGCGCGCGCGGTCTTGCGCGCCAAGACGCTGCTCGGGGAGACGTATGTCGAGCTGACGCCGGGCGGCAAGAGCGCGAAGACCTTGGCCGAGGACGGTGTGCTGCCGGCCTCGCAGGTTGCGGAGACGGTGGAGCTCGACGAGATCTTCCGCTCGCTCGACCCGCTCACGCGGCGCTCGTTCCAGGTCTGGATGCAGTCCGTCGCGCAGGGCCTTGAGGGCCGTGGTCCCTCGCTCAACGCCGCGATCGGCAACCTCGCGCCGTTCGCGGAGAACACAAACGCGCTGGTGGAGGTGCTCAACGCGCAGGGCCCGGCGGTGCAGCAGCTCGTGCACAACAGCGGCACGGTCTTCAACGCGCTCAGCGCACGCGGCGACGCGCTCACCGGGCTGATCCGCAACTCCAACACCGTCTTCAGCACGATCGCCGATCGCAACGAGCAACTGGCGGCGACGTTCCGCGCGTTCCCGACGTTCGAGCGGGAGTCGCAGCTGACGCTCAACCGCCTCAACCGCTTCGTCCGCGAGGCCAACCCGATCATCACCCAGCTGCGCCCCGTCGCGCGCGAGCTGAGCCCGACGCTGCAAGCAGCGGGCCGGCTCGCCCCCTCGTTCGAGCGCTTCTTCGTCGATCTCGGGCCGCTCATCACGGCATCGCAGACCGGTCTGCCGGCCTTCCAGCGCTTCCTGCGGGACATCCGGCCGGCGCTCGGGCAGCTCGACCCGTTCACGCGCAGCCTCAACCCGTTCCTCGGGTTCGTGGCGCAGTACCTGCCGGAGCTCGACGGCTTCGTCGGCAACATCGTGGCTGCAACGCAGGCGGTCGGGTTCGACAACGGGCTTCACTACCTGCGTGCGGCGCAGCCCTTCAGCCCCGAGGCCCTGACGCTCTATCCGAAGCGCCTCGCCACGAATCGGCCCAATCCCTATCGCTTCCCGGGGACACTCACCGACCTCGCCACGCGACTCGACGTGTTCGAGGACCGCCAGTGCGCGAGCGGCCTGCGGCCGACGCCGAACCTCCCGTCGGACTTTGCGACGATTGTCGGCGGCGTGTTCCCTGAGGCCGCTCAACAGATCCTCGAACTCGCCTTCCGCAACGACCCGTCGAACGTTCCCGCCCCTGCTTGCCGCGCGCAGGGTCAGACGCCCGGCTTCGGTACGGACTTCCCGCACGTGCTCGCAACGCCGCCGGCGACGCCGACGCCCTGACGATGCAGCGGCGGTCCTGGCTCGAGCGCGTCGCGCGGGCCGCCGCGGCCCGGCCGGTCGCCGTGCTGCTTGCTGTCGGGGCGCTTGCGCTTGGCGGTGGCCTGCTGGCGCTGGGGCTCGAGCCGAGTACCGGCACCGACACGCTTGCCGGCAAGTCGTCCCCGGCCTCGCGCGCCACCGCGACGCTGCACGACCGCTTCGGCGGCGACGCCGTCGTCGTGTTGATCCGCGAGCCGGTCGCGAAGCTCGTCTTGACGGCCGATCTCGGCCGCACGATCCGGCTGGAGGGCTGCCTTGGCGGCAATGTGCCGAAGGACGCAAAGCCCTACGGCGGCGCGGGCAGCCCGTGCGGGGCGCTCGCGAAGCTCAAGCCGACGCGCGTCGTCTACGGCCCCGGCACCTTCCTCAACGAGTCGGTCCGCACCGTGCAGGACGCGATCCTCGGGCAGGTCGACGTGTTCAAGCGCGACATCGCCGAAGCGGTCGCCGTCGCGAAGCGCGAGGCGAAGGCCCAAGGACTCACCCCCGACGAGCAGCGGCAGGTGGTCGCTGCCGCCCGCTCGGCTGCCGAGAAGCAGGCGCAGACCGACCTGCAGCGGCTCGCGCTCAGCTCCGGCCTCCAGGGCCTTCCCAACATCGACAGCAAGCCGTTCATCTCGCAGATCGTCTTTGACCCTGCGCGCGGCGCCGCGCAGCCGAAGTCGCGCTTCGCCTACCTCTTCCCGAACCGCAACGCCGCGCTGATCCAGGTGCGCCTGCGGCCCGACCTCACGGCCGTCGAGCGCACGCGCGCGATCGAGCTGATCCGCGCGGCCGTGCAGATGCCGCTGTTCGCCTCGCGCAACGGCGGCACCTACACGGTCAGCGGCGTGCCCGTCGTCGCCGACGATCTCGCATCGACTGTCACGGGGGGGATCGCGGTGCTGCTCGTAGGCGCCGTCGTCGCGATGGCGCTGGCGCTGTTGCTCGTCTTCCGTGCGCGGCGGCGCCTGCTGCCGCTGCTGGTCGCGCTCGCGGCGACCGCGTTGACGTTCGGCGCGATGGCGCTCGTCGGCGCGGGCCTGACGATGGCGTCGATCGCCGTGCTGCCCGTGCTGATCGGCCTCGCGGTCGACTACGCGATCCAGCTGCAGTCGCGCGTCGAGGAGCAGCGCGCGGAGCGGGATCGCACCCGCGGAAGCGGTCGCTCGTGCCGCTCGGGCCGGCGCGCCGACCGTCGCGACGGCCGCGCTCGCAACCGCGACCGGCTTCCTCGTCCTGCTGCTGTCCCCGGTCCCGATGGTGCGCGGCTTCGGCCTGGTGCTCGTGGTCGGCATCGCGCTGGCGTTCGCCTGCGCGCTCACCGCCGGATCGGCGGCGCTGGCGCTCGGGTCACGGCGCTCGCCGCTTCCCGGGTCCCGGATCGCTCGCGAGGCCGGTGCCACGCTCGGTGCGGCGGCGCTCGGCGCAGGGGAGATCCTCGCCGCCGCCGGCCGCGCGCTCGCCCGCGTCGCGCCGTTGCGCGCGCTCGCTCGAGCTGTCTCACCTCGCGCCGTCCTCGCCGCCTCGCTGCGCCACCCCGGCCGCATCCTCGGCCTGGCGCTCGCGCTCGCGGCCCTCGGCTGGGTCGCCGACACGCGGACCGGCGTCGTGTCCGACGTGCGCGAGCTGGTGCCGGCCGACATGGCGGCGCTGCGGGACCTGCAGACGCTCCAGGACGCCACCAGCTCCTCCGGCGAGATCGACGTGCTCGTGCAGGGCAAGGACCTCGCGCGACTCGAGGTCGTGCGTTGGATGACGGCTTACCAGCGCCGCGTCCTGCGCCGCTTCGGCTACGACGAGGCGAAGGGCTGCGCGACCGCGACGCTGTGCCCGGCCTTCTCGCTGCCCGACCTCTTCCAGGGCTCCAGCGCGAAGTCGGCCGCGGCGATCGACGCGCTGCTCGACCAGGTGCCGCCGTACTTCTCCTCCGCCGTCCTGACCCGCGAGCGCGACGCGGCGGCGCTCGCGTTCGGGATCCGCCTGATGCCGCTCGACGAGCAGCAGCGGGTGGTGGAGGCGATGCGCGCCGAGCTCGACCCGCCTGCCGGCGTCTCTGCGCAGCTCGCCGGCCTGCCCGTCGTCGCGGCGCAGGCGAACGCGGACCTGTCCTCGTCCTGGCGGCGCATCGTGACGCTCGTCGTCGGCCTGCTGGCCGTCGCGCTCGTGCTGCTGGCTGTCTTCCGGCGGGTGGAGCGCGCGCTCGTGCCGCTGCTGCCGATCGCGTTGGCCACCGGCTGGTCGGCGCTCGTCCTCTACGCCACCGGCGTGCCGCTGAACCCGATGTCGGCGACGCTCGGCGCGCTCGTGATCGCGATCTCGACCGAGTTCGCGGTGCTGCTGTCCGAGCGCTTCGGACAGGAGCGCCGCGCCGGCCACGACCTCGAAGCCGCGCTCGCGCGCACCTACGGCTCGACCGGCCGCGCGGTGCTCGCCTCGGGCGTCACCGCGATCGCCGGCTTCGGCGTGCTGGCGCTCTCGGACATCCGCATGCTGCGCGACTTCGGCATCGTGACGGTCGTGGACCTGACCGTCTCGCTGCTCGGGGTGCTTGTCGTGCTGCCGTCCGTGCTCGTGCTCGCCGAGCGCGGACTGTTCCGGCGCACGGCCCGGCGACCCTCGGCGGCCGCCATCGTCGATGGGTGACCGCGGTCCTGGCTGGATCGTCGCACTTGCGGCGTTCGTCGCGCTCGTCTACATCTCCGTCAACACGCTGCGCACGGACGGCCCGGGCTCGACGGGTTTGCCCGCGGGCGCGCAGATGGCGCCGTTCGCGGCACCACTGATCGCCAGCGACCTGGTTGGCGATGCGAACGTCGCGCGCCGCGCGGGGCAGGGCGAGGCGGGTGCGCGCCCGGCCTGCGCCGTGAGCGACCGGCGCGCGCTGAACATTTGCACGCTGGAGCGAGCGCGCCCCGTCGTGCTTGCGTTCCTGACGGCCGGCGCGGACAAGTGCGTCGACGAGCTCGACGCGATGGAGGCCGTCGCGCCGAGCTTCCCGCAGGTCGCCTTCGCCGCCGTCGCGATCCGCGGCGACCGGGACGAGCTGCGTACGCTCGTGCGTGAGCACGGGTGGAGCTTCCCGGTCGCGCAGGACCGCGACGGCGCCGTCGCCAACCTCTACGGCGTCGCGATCTGCCCGACCGTCGTTTTCGCCAAGCGTGGCGGACGAGTGCTCGACACCGCGCTCGGTGACGAGGTCTCGACGCCCGCACGGCTGGCCCGCAAGGTGCGCGTGCTGCTTGCCGCGCCGAGTGCCGCGGACGCGACACGCGGTGCCGACGCCGCGCCCGCGACATCGGACGGCGGCGAATGAGCGCGCCCACGATCGAGGAGGGCTGGGTCGCGGAGCCGCTGCGCTCCGAGTTCCCGCGGCTCGGGATCGCCTCTGTCGCGATCCCGTCGCCGCGGATCGGTCGTAGTCCCCAAGGCGTGCGCGACCAGCTCGACTACCTCGGGACGCGCTTCCGCGGTGCGGATGCGCTCGCGCTGCGCCAGCGCCCGGTTCCGCACGCCTACCGCGTCTTCTTCCGTCACGTCGGCCTGGATCCCGACATCACGCCCATCCCGGCCGAGGCGGTCGCGATCGAGCGGCTCGTGCACGGCGGCTTCGCCTCGCGCAACCTGCTCGACGACGCGCTCACGATCGCGCTCGTGGAAACCGGCGTGCCGGTGTGGGCGCTCGACGCCGATGCGCTCGACGGTCCCCTCGGGCTGCGCCTCGCGAGCGCGGGGGAGCGCCTCGGCGGCGGGGACGCGTCACCCACGCTGCCCGCCGGCCAGATCGTCGTCGCCGACGCGGCCGGTCCGCTCGCGCCGCTGTTTTCCGAGCCGACCGCCGAGCGTGCCGTCACGCGCCGCACCGCGACGCTGCGGTTGTTTGCGGTCCACGTCGACGGCGTGCCGGCGATGAACGTCTCCGAGGCGCTGTGGTCGTGCATCGAGACGCTGCGGGCGTCCTGACAGGTTGCCGCGTTGCCCCTCGAAAGAGTTCTAGCCGAGCGATAGACTTGGCTACCTGGACAGGAGCGAGGAGGTGACCGTGGCCATGATCGCGCAGCATCCCGCAAGGCTCGGCAGCGCCGGGTCAGGGATCGACGAAGCCGCTGCGCGCCGTTCGCTGCGTGCCCAGGTCGCGAAGCTCGAGCGCGAGCTTGCCGCGCATGCTCTGGAGACCTCCCCGCGCGACGGGATCGTCTGGGCGACAGGTCGCCTCGGCGGACCACGTGTGCTCGGCCTCGGCGAGCTCGAGCGGCTGCGCGACGAGCTGGCGGAGCGCCTGTACGCCGTCCGCGCCGCGCTTGCCGAGCGCGCCGAGCGCGAGGCGCGGATGCGCGACCTGCTCGAGCGCATGCTGCGCGACCCGGGTCGCCATCACTTCCTGCGCGTCACGCAGGCCGACATCGGTCAGCCCGGCTGCGGTGCCTGGCAGGTGCGCCCGCGCCTCGGTCTGATCGGCATGCTGATGGGGTGGTGGCACGTCAAGCTGTCCTCCGGATGTCCGCTAGCCGAGGGTCGCTGACGCGGCCCTGACTTTGCCAACCAACCTCCTGAGCTAGACGAGAAGCAATGGGTCGACGTAGCCGACAGCGCATCGCCACGCCGGTGACGCGGAGCCGCCGCCACGCGCCGGGGTCCCCGCCGCGCGCCGAGGCTCCGCTGCCCACCGCCGCCCGCGGCCAGCGCCGCGCCGACGCGCCGACGGCACCGTGGGGGTCGTTCCCGCTGATCGAGCTGTGCGCGCTCGCCGCGATCGTGCTCGGCGTCTGGGGGATGCTGCGCGGCGGCCACGGCGGCGGCGTCCTGCTCGCGGCGGCGGCGCTGCTCGGCTCGGTCGCCGGCCTCGAGGTCGCGATCCGCGAGCACCTCGGCGGCTTCCGCTCGCACACGCTTGTGCTGTCGGGTGTGCTCGCGGTCGCGACGCTCGCCGTGTTGTTCTTCGCGCATGCCGGTCGCACCGCGATGCTCGCGATCGGCGGCGGGGTGCTGGTCGCCGGCCTGCTCGGCTGGCGCGAGCTGTTCAAGCGCCGCTCGGGCGGCGTCGGCTTCCGCGTCCACTAGCCAGCGGGAACCGGCAAGGAAAGCGACGCGGCCCGTGCCCGGGGACTGCCGGGCACGGGCCGCGTCGAAGCGGTGAGCTCGCTACGCAGTGACGAGCTCGTGCGTCTCGGTACGGCAGCCCTGCTCGATCTTCGCGTGCGCGTCGAGCTGCGCGGCGAGCGCGGTGCGCTGGCGCTGCGTGAGCGACCCGACGGTCTTCGTCTCCGAGACCTGGAACATCGCGAGGAACTTGCGGCAGCGCGTGCCGCCCCAACGCCGCTGACTCATCAGGACGTCGGCGATCGCCATGCTGTCCGCCTCCCACGGAGAGGACAGGATCACGTCCGCCGCGGCGATCTCGCCGTCGGCGATTCGGCGCTTCAACTCCGCACGCGCGAGGCGCACGCGGTTCGCATGCTGGAGGGCACGCAGGTGCTGCGGCCCAGGGGACATCGTCGGCAACCCGTCCATCTGCACTCTTTCTCCCTGCCGAGAAGGCCATCGAAGGGCGGACCGAGCGGGGACCCGGTCGCCTGTGAGGGGATGCCGTCGGGCGTGATCTCGGTCTCCCTTGCCTGGCTTCGGCTGGGGTGCCGATGCCGTGAGTCGAGTCATCCCGGCGACGCTGTAGAAGCTATGTCAGGGACCCCTCGCGGGTCAACTTCGAACTGTCCGGTTCGTGCGCTAGGAGCGGGCTTTTCGTTTGCGATCTATTTTCCGGTTGGTCGGACCGGGGCCGGCAGCGGACCGTGCTCGGCCTCGAACGCGCGCTTCACGCGCTCGAACGCGCCGAGCGCCTCGTCGAGCGTCGCGCGCTCGTGCGTCGCCATCACGCTTGTGCGCAGCAGCGCGCCGCCCGGGGGGACGGCGGGGTGCAGCGCGACGTTCACGTAGACGCCCGCCTCGTAGAGGGCCTTCCACAGCAGCGCCGCCTTCCAGTCGTCGGCGACGAGGACCGGGACGATCGGCGTGGCGACCGTCGAGCCGTCCGGCATCGCCATCGGATCGACGACGTGGAAGCCGAGGTCGCGCAACCCCGCGTTGAGGTAGTCGCCGTTCGCGAGCACGCGAGCGAACAGCTCGCGGCCCTCGTCCGAGCGGCAGATGCGCGTCGCTGCGAGCGCGGCGCCGACGGCGGCCGGCACGCCCGAGGCGGTGAAGAGGAAGGGGCGCGACTGGATCCGCAGGAAGTCGATCACGTCGGCAGGACCCGCGATCACGCCGCCGCAGGAGGCGAGCGACTTCGAGAAGGTCGCCATCCGCAGGTCGACGCGGTCCTCCACGCCGAGCAGCTCGCTGGCGCCGGCGCCGCGCGCGCCGAGCACGCCGAGGCCGTGCGCCTCGTCGACCATCAGCCGCGCGCCGAAGCGGCCGCAGAGGTCCGCGATCTCCTGCAGCGGGGCGACGTCGCCCTCCATCGAGAAGACGCCGTCGACGACGACGAGGATCCCTCCGCCGTCGCCCGTGGCCTGCTGCAGGCGCTTCTCCAGCAGGTCGAGGCGGTTGTGGCGGAAGGCGCGCAGCTTCGCGCGCGAGAGCAGCACGCCGTCGAGGATCGACGCGTGGTCGCCGGAGTCGGCGATGACGGTGTCGCCGGGGCCGAGGATCGTCCCGAGCGCGCCGAGGTTCGCCTGGTGGCCGGTCGTGTAGACGATCGCGTCCTCGGTGCCGAGCCAGTCGGCCAGCTCGGACTCCAGCTCCAGGTGCAGGTCGAGCGTGCCGTTGAGCAGGCGCGAGCCGGTGACGCCGGTGCCGTAGCGGTGGATCGCGTCGAGCGCGCCCTGGATCACGCGCTCGTCGGCTGTCAGCCCGAGGTAGTTGTTCGAGCCGAGCATGATCCGCCGTTGGCCCTCCATCTCCACGACCGGCGCGGCGGCCGATTCGATGCGGCGGAAGTAGGGCATCGCGTCGATCTCGCGGGCGGCACGCAGCTGCGCCACGCGCTCGTGCGTGCGGGCCTTGCTGAACACATCGACGGTGGTGGGCATATACAGTGCGCCGCAATGGGTCTCGACGTCCGGCCGGTCACGTCCAAGCGCGACCTCACGACCTTCATCAAGCTGCCCTGGCGGCTCTATCGTAACGAGCCGAACTGGGTGCCGCCGCTCGTGTTCGAGCGCCGCCAGTTCCTCGACCGCACGAAGAACCCGTGGTTCGAGCATGGCGAGGCGGAGTACTTCCTCGCGTGGCGCGACGGGCGCGCGGTCGGGCGCATCACCGCGCAGGTCGACCGCCTGCTCAACGAGTTCCAGGGCAACGACTGGGGCCTCTTCGGCTTCTTCGAGTGCGAGGACGACCCGGAGGCGGCTCGCGCGCTGCTCGACGCGGCCGAGACGTGGCTGCGCGCCCGCGGGCGCGACCGCATGGTCGGCCCGATGGACTTCACGATGAACGACGAGTGCGGCGTGCTCGTCGACGGCTTCGAGCGCCCGCCGATCATCCTCACGAACTGGACGCCACCGTCCTACCCGGCGCTGCTGGAGGGCGCCGGGCTGACGAAGGCGATGGACACGCTCATGTGGGAGCTCGAGATCGCCGGCCGCGACAAGGTCAACCCGGCGATCTGGACGATGGCCGAACGCGTCGAGTCCAAGCACGGAATCGTCGTGCGGCCGATGCGCAAGAAGGACATCCACGCCGAGATCGACCGCTTCCTGGAGGTCTACAACGCCGCCTGGGAGAAGAACTGGGGCTTCTCGCCGCTGACCGAGAAGGAGGTCCGGCACTACGCGAAGACGTTGAAGCCGTTCCTCGACGAGCACTGGGCCTTCATCGCCGAGAAGGACGGCGAGACGGTCGGCGCGGCGCTGACGATCCCCGACTACAACCAGGTGCTCGCGCGCATGAAGGGCCGTCTGCTGCCGTTCGGCTGGCTGAAGTTCCTCTGGTACAAGCGCAAGATCGACCGCGTGCGCGTGTTCGCGCTGGGCGTCAAGCGCGAGTGGCAGCACACCGGCGTCGCCGCGCGCTTCTACCAGCTGCACTTCGACTCCGCCGAAATCACGCCTCAGACGTACGGCGAGATGGGCTGGATCCTCGAGACGAACACCTCGATGAACCGCGCGATGGAGGGGATGGGGGGCACGGTCGTGCGCCGCTACCGCCTCTACGAGCGGCTCTTCGAGGAGGACGAGACGGTCGGCGTCTCCGAATCCGTGGCGCTGCCGATCGGCGCCGGCGCGCCGGCTTGACCCGACGGGCGGCGAATGCCCTTGCGAGTCGACCGGTCGCGCTGTCAGGATTCGCGGTTGTGGCCCGAGCAGCGTCCCACCACGAGCCTCGCACGGTGACGGACGAGCACGCCTTCGAGGAGGCGGTCTCCGAGCTGGTCGAGCCGGAGGAGACGGTCGACGCCGTCCCGGTGCTCGTGGCCGAGGTGCGCGCGCTGGACCGGGTGCGCCGCTCTCCACCGGCCGTGCAGGCGGCTGCCGTCGCGGCGACCGGCTTCGTGGCGGGTGCAGCGACGATCGTCGCGATTCGCCGCCACAACGCACGCAAGGCGCCAGCGCGGCTTTCGCGCCGCAAGCGCGGCACTGCCCCGGAGACGTTGAACGTCCTCGGCACGCGCTCGTTCCTGCTCGACGTGCACCTGCTCGGCCGCGGCGAGTGAGGGCAGGCGTGCCGGCGCACGCCGCGCACCGCCGCTCGGGCGGCGCGCCACAACGGGTACGTGTGCACACGACGGTCGCGTGGACGGGCGAGCTGCGCACCGAGGTCACGCCGCCGTGGCCGTTCCGCCTCTCACGCGCAAGTGGGATGGACGGCGTGCTGAAGGTGCGCGGCGGCGTGGTGCATCGGCTCCTGCATCGCGACGAGGACGCGGTCGTCGTGCGCGTCGCGCAGACGGCGCGCGACCGCGTGCTGTTCGGGGCGCAGGCGCCGAGCCGCGAGGCGGCGGCGTGGGGGATCGAGCGGATGCGCTTCGCGCTTGGCGTCGACGATGACCTGCGCCCCTTCCACGATCGCTTCCGCGACGACCCCTTGATCGGCGGCGCCGTACGCGCCGACCCGACGGTGCGGCTGCGGCGCCGGCCCGAGCCATTCGAGGCGCTCGCCTGGGCCGTCACCGAGCAGTTGATCGAGTTCGTGCGAGCTGCGGCGATCCAGCGCCGGCTCGTGACGCGGCTCGGCCGCCGCTGCGCGCGCACCGGCCTGCGCGACCTGCCCTCGCCGGCCGTGGTCGCCGCGCAGGCGCCCGCACTGCTGTGCTCGCTCGACCTCGCGCCGAAGCGCGCGCTCGCGCTGCGGCGGGTCGCGGATGAGGTCGCCAGCGGCCGCGTCGATCTCCACGCGTCCGATCCCGCGCCCGGCTGGCGGCGCCTGCGCGCGATCCCGGAGATCGGTTCCTGGACGCTCTCGCTGCTCGCCCTGCTCGGCCAAGGCCGCTACGACGCCCTGCCGGCCGGCGATCTCGCCTACCTCAAGCTCGTCGGCCGGTTGCTGACCGGCGACCCGCGTGCCCGCGTGGAGGAGCAGCAGGTGCGCGACTTCTTCGCGCCCTATGGCGAGTGGGTGGGACTCGCAGGCGCCTACGCCCTGCGCGCCGCCGCGCCCGAGCTGCGCGCGGTCGCGGCGGCGGCATGACAGGCGGCTACAGTAGTCTCACGTCGATCGCGGGTGAGATCGGAAGGCCGATGGCGAGTTCGATGCCGCTCATCACCGGGCATTCCACCCCTTCGACTCGCAGCAGTCTGTTGCTTAGCGTTCTCTTCCTATTGAATCTGGTGCCGCCGCCTTCCTCGAAGGCTAGGTAGGGCAGGCTTCCACTGAATAGGCAGTTGACGGTGTTGCGTCTTATGTGCACGCCGACGTCTAGCGCGGTGATTAGCACCCCAGATATGTTCGGTAGGGTTCCTAGGAAGGCGTCGTAGCGCATCGGTATCCCTTCGGCGGGGAGTAGAAACGTGATTTCCCAGCCGTTCAGGCCTTCTCTGCAGTTGGCTGCTCTGGCTCTGACGATCTTCCCGATGGGTTCCGTTAGTCTCTCCGCCGTGCCTTTGGACACGACTCTTACGTAATCTAGGGTCATGAAAAGCTCGCAGTTTATTCTGTGGCTTCTCATCATGTCGTTGTACGTGAATATTATTCTGCCGATGTTTTCCGACCCTTCTTCGGCTATCGCGAGCGATCTGCTCGCCGTTGCCGATCCCGCCGCGAGTGCGAGCAGGGACGCAGCCGCGAGCGCCGTTGCGAGTTTGCGCATCATCACAGTAGTCTCACCCCTATCGGCGGGTCTATTTCCAGCGTGCCTGCGATTTCGAGTGTGCTTCCCGACGGACATGCCATTCCGCCGATGCGGGGAAGGGTGTTCGCTAGGAATGTCTTGCGGTTGAATCTCTGCCCGCCGCCGAATTCGAACACTAGGAACGGCAGGTCGCCGCGGAATAGGCAGTTGGCGTTCATCGAGTCGATTCTAACGCCGACTTCTAGTCCCGTGATTAGGAGCCCGGTTATTCTCGGTAGGACGCCTAGAAAGGCGTCGTAGCGCATGTTTATTTCGTTTAGGAAGGTGACGGCCCAGTTCGTCATCATTTCTCTGCAGCCGCCGGTTCTGGCGCTCATCGTCCCGATTCTGCCTTCGGGTAGTCTGCCGGCCCAGACCTTCGGCATCGATCTCACGTACGATAGTTCAATCGAGATGTTGCAGTTTATGGTCGAGGTTCTAATCCCGTCGTTGTATATCGCGGATATTCTGCCGGTGTTGGTCACTCTTCCGGGTTCTATCCCCAGCGATCTGTCGGCGATGGCCGGCCCGGACGCAGCCATGAGCAGCGTCGAGACGACGCACGCTGCGAGGAGAAGATGTCTGATGTTCACGATGTCGTGCTCCTCTGATTCACATTAGGGTCACGGTCTGAGGCGGCAGGATGTTGAGCCCGCCTCTGAGTTCGACCGTGCTGCCGATCGGGCACATGCCTTCGACCAACGGCAGCAGGTTCGGTAGGAGTCTCTTGCGGTCGAATCTCTGACTGCCCAGTCTTTCGAATATTAGGAACGGGAGTTCCCCTTCGAATAGACACGCAAGAAGCCCGTTGTTCAGCTTGATGCCGAAATTTAGGGCGGTGATTAGGATCCCGGTTATCAGCGGTAGGGAGCCTAGGAACGCGTCGTAGCGCATCGGGCTCGGTCTGAGTCTTTCGGCTAGGATCGTGACGATCCACGGCATCCCGCCGGTTTCGATGCATTCCACGGCTCTGCCGCCGTTGATGACGCCGATCTGTCCACCGGCTAGGTTTCTCGCGAACTGCTTCTGTATGAATCTGACGTATTCTAGTTCGAGTGTGAGTTCACATCTGATGAGCGCGCCGCCGCCGAACGGTGACGTTATCGATATGGCACCGACGTTCAACGCCGGTCCGCCCGGTTCTATCCTTATCGCTCTGTTGGCGAGCGCGGCGCCGCTCGCGAACGCGAGCAGGACGAACGTCGCGCATGCCGTGATGGCAAGGCGTGTGGCCTTGTTCATGATGCGGTCCCCCCGATTGACGTGTGGGCACGCGAAGCCTGTGTTGGCGCGCGTGCTTAGACCCCTGGTCTGCTTCGCCTGAGCCCCTCCTTTGCTCGCGGTCGCCCTCCCCCAAGGGCATGACCGGCCGCCGTCATTGACGCGGTGTCAAGAAAGATAGTGCGACGGCGGCCGTTTGGTCAACCGAGGTGGCGCAATCAAGAGCCTTGACCGGCGAGAAACTCGTTCGTCAGCGCGACGACGGCGTTCGGCCGCACGCCGAGCAGGCCCTGCTCGAACATCCAGTCGCCGTAGGCGGACCACTCCTTCGGGCTTTGCCAGCCGAACGGCTTGGCGGTGCTGTCCGGGAAGAAGACAGGGAGGGAGGCCTTGACGCTCGCGAGCGTGAACGCGCGGTCGAGGTCCGGCTCGGCCTTCACAAGCACGTCGGTCCCGGCGCTCGGGTTGGCGCGTGCCGTGGCGTAGCCGCGCCCGAGCGCCTGCACGAACGCACGCACCTCGTCGCCCCGGTCCGCGAGCGTGTCCTTGCGCGCGACGAGCACGAGCTCCGCATACGTCGGCACGCCGACCTCTTCCATGCGGATGATGCGGGGGTGCTTGCCGGCGCGGGCGAGCTGCACGCCCTCGACGTTCCAGAACGCGCCGAGTGTGGCGTCGACCTTCTTCGAGACCATCACCGGCACGAGGTTGAAGCCGACGTTCGTCTCCTTGACGCTGTCGCGCGGCACGCCTGCGCGCGCGAGGATCGTCTCCAGATACGCGCTCTGGTAGGGGATCCCGGCCGTCCCGACGCGCCCGCCGCGGAGGTCGGCAGGCGTCTTGACCTTGCGGTCGAGCGTCATCAGCGACGTCAGCGGCTTCTGCACGATCGCGGCCACCGACACGAGCGATGCGCCCTTGTCACGCGCGATCAGCAGCTCTGGCTCATAGGAGATCGCGAGATCTACCTTTCCGGCTTGGACGAGCTTCAGCGGCGCGGCCGGGTCGGAGGGGACCTGGATCGCGACGTCGAGGCCGGCCCTCGCGAACTCCCCGTCCGCGTGCGCCTGGTAGAGCCCGACGTGGTCGGCGTTCGGCAGGTAGTCGAGCATCAGCGAGAGCGACCGCTGGGCGTTGCCCGGGCCGACCTGGTCCTCCTTCTCGCCGCACGCGCTCAAGGCGAGCAGCGCGCACAGTGCGGCAACGACGGCGAGGGCACGGGGTCGGGTCATCGGTCGGTTCCTCCTGGGGGATTGCGCGCCCACGGCACGATCAGCCGCTCGGCCAGCGTGAGCAGGCCAAACAGCGTGATCGCGAACGCGGACAGGATCAGCACAGCCGCGAAGGCGCGCGGCGTGTCGTATTGGGCGAGCGACTGCTGCACGAGATGGCCGAGACCGGACGAGGACCCGACCCACTCTGCGAAGACGGCGCCGATCACGGCGACCGCCACGCCGATCTTCGCGCCGCTGAACAGCCCCGGAAGGGCCGCCGGCAGCTCGACGTGGCGCAGGATCTGCAGGCGCGAGGCGTCGAGTGTCCGCATCAGCTTGATCAGCTCGGTGTCGACGCGGCCGAGCGCGTCGAGCGTCGTGACGGTGATCGGGAAGAACGCGATGAGCCCGATGACCACGAGCTTGGGGGCGATGCCGAAGCCGAGCCAGACGACCAACAGCGGAGCGATCAGCACGATCGGGATCGTCTGTGAGGCGATCAGCAAGGGGTACGCGGCGCTTCGCAGCGCGAGCGAGAGGTGCAGCGCCACAGCGCAGGCGAACCCGACGACGCCGGCCACGAGGATCCCGAGCAGCAGCTCCGCGACCGTCACCGTGAGGTCGTCCCAGAGCAGGTCGCGGTCCTCGTAGAGCGCCTGCGCCACGTCGTGCGGGGCGGGGAGGATGAGCGGGTCGATCGGCGCTGAGCACGGTGTAGAGCTCCCACGCGCCGAACAGCGCAAGGACGATGAGCAGCGGATAGAGGACGCTGGTCCATCCGCGGCGTGGCGGTCTGCCAAGGGCCGCGCGGGGCACGGCCATCAGCGGATCGGCCGCCGGGCTCGCGGTCGGCGCCTGGCGCGTCATGCCGGCACCCCCAGCGCTTCCAGCGCCCGCTCACGCAGTGCGATGACCTCGGGATCGGTGCGCCGCCGCGGACGCGGCAGCGCGACGTCCAGCTCCGCGACCGCGCGCCCGGGTCGCGGCGACATCACCACGACGCGGTCGCCCAGCACGATCGCCTCCTCGACGTCGTGCGTGACGAGCACGACGGTGCGCGGCTCGTCCTCCAGTGCCTGCGCGAGCCACGACTGCATCTCCTGGCGGGTCAGGGCGTCGAGTGCTGCGAACGGCTCGTCGAGCGCGAGCACCGGCTTGCCGGCCAGCAGCGTGCGCACGAACGCGACGCGCTGGCGCATCCCGCCCGAGAGCTGTGCCGGCCGGGCCGCCTCGAACCCGCCGAGCCCGAAGCGCTCGAACCACGGCTGCGCCTGCTCGCGCCCCTCCACACGCCCGACACCGCGCACGCGCAGCGCCAGCCCGGCGTTGTCGAGTGCCGACAGCCACGGCAGCAGCACGTCACGCTGCGGCATCAGCACGGCGGGATCTGCGGCCACGCTGCCGGCGTCCGGCGCCTGCAGGCCGCAGATCAGCTCCAGCAGGGTCGACTTGCCACAGCCACTCGCGCCTACGACCGCGACGATCTCACCCGGCGCCGCCCGCAGGCTCATCCCACGCAGTGCGACGACCTCTCCGCTGCGACGGTTGCGGAACGTCCGCTCCACTCCGTCGATCCGTACGCCTGCCATCGCTCCCTCCGCGGGCATTACCCCACAGGTTCGAAGGGTCAGCGCCGGGTTGTAGGCGCTCTCTCAGCCGGCTCGTCCGCCAGCTCCCCTGGTTGTCGCTGCGCCAAATGCTAGTGCAGGCGCGCTGATCTGCCCCATGGCGTCGCCTCTCGGCACTAAGGTCGGCGCGATCAGCGCCCCCATATGTGGGTGGCGCCACGACCGAGAAGGAGATGCCGATGCTGCGAAGGATCCGGCCAAGTACGGGTTCAGCTCATGTGCTGGCGGCGGTGGCGCTGTTCGCCGCGCTTGGCGGCGGCGGGGCGTTCGCGCTCGCCAAGAGCAGCCCGAAGACCCAGGTCACGGCGTGCTACGCGAAGCAGGGCGGCGACCTGCGCCTGCTGCTGAAGGCCACCAAGTGCGCCAAGGGCGAGCGCAAGCTGATCCTCAGCCAGCGCGGGGCGAAGGGTGCGACGGGCGCGACGGGGCCGCAGGGACCCGTCGGGACGAAGGGCGACAAGGGCGATCGTGGCCTGTCGGCGTTCGACGCGATCCCCTCCGGCACGACCGTGCGCGGTGTTGCGGGCGGCGACTTCATCGATGGGTCGACAGGCACGCGCTCGCAGTGGGTGACGCTGCCGGCGCCTGCGCCGGTGGCGCTCGACAACGCCCATTTGAGGCTCGCGTCAGCCGACCCGACGAATTGCCCGGGGACGGCTCAGGCGCCGGCGGCGGCAGCAGGGTTCGGCTGCGTGTACATCCTCACAGCGTCGGGCAGCACGACCCCGGCGACTCCCGCGCTCTCAAGTGGTCAGAGCGGTGAGGCCGCAAAGCTCGGGTTCGGCGTTCGCTGGACGACGAGCGCGGCGACGAACTTCATCGTCGTCTCCTGGGCCTACACGGCTCCTTGACCCCTGCTTCTGGTGGCGGTCGCGTACGCGCGTCCGCCGCCGGACGGGGCCGGGTCAACGACTGGGCGCGATGTGTGCGCTGCTCGCCAGCGCCTTCACGAACTCCTCGAGCTGCGCCGCGGTCCAGCACTCGAACGCCTGGCAGTGGCGCTCGTAGGCGGCGATCACGGAGTCGCCGTAGTTCCAGTACAGGCGCGGCTCGGGGTTGAGCCAGAAGGTGCGGCCGGCCTTCGCGGCGATCGCGGCGAAGACGTCGTCGCGCGGTGGGCGGCCGTTCGTGCGCGCGTCGCCCAGCACGATCACGGTGGAGCGGGGGGTGAGGTCGTCTTCGACGGCCACGAGGAACTCGGTCCAGACGCGGCCGTAGTCGGTGTAGCCGGAGATGTCGGCGACGCCGGCGTCGCGTGAGATCGCCTCGTTCGCGGCGCGGAAGTCGCGCTCGCGCTCGAAGACCTCGGTGACCTCGGAGATCCGCTCGATGAAGACGAACGAGCGCAGCTTGCGGAACGAGTCGTGCAGCGCGTGCAGCACGCTGAGGAAGAAGACGCTTGCCGAAGTGACCGACGTCGAGACGTCGCACAGCACGAAGATCTCCGGCCGCCGGGGCCGCTTCGGCCGATACTTCAGCACGACCGGGACCCCGCCCGTCTCCAGCGACGCGCGCATCGTGCGGCGCACGTCGACGTGCGCGTGGCGCCGCTGGCCCTTCTGCTCGTGCCCCTGCGTCGCCAGCCGGCGCTTGAGCTGCGCGACCACGCGGTGCACGGCCGCGAGGTCCTGGATCGGCCCGCCCGGCAGCGCCCGGTCCAGCTCGCTCAGCGGCCGCGCCGGCGGCAGCTGCTTCGTGCGCTCGATCAGCCCCCGCTCCAGCTCGCGCCGCAGCTGCTGCTCGAACTTCCGCAGCTGCTCGCGCGGCAGCCCTTCGCGCCGCGGGTCGCCCTCCGGCAGGTCCGGCTGCGGCTCGGCGCGCAGGCCGAGCGCACGGCGGATCCGCTGCACGTCGACGCCGATCACGCCGGAGCCCTCGCCGCGCTCGCCGAACGCCGCGATCGCGAGCCGCGCGAGGTCGCGCATCGCGCCCTCGTCGCCCTCCTGCATCGTCGCCGCGATCATCTCGCGCAGCGTGTCGAGGTCGATCTGCTCGGCGCCTTCGAGCCCCTCGCCCTCCGTCACCTGCTGCCGTGCGGCCTCCGCCTCGGCCTGACGGAAGAACCAGCGGTCGAAGACGAGCTCGAAGACACGGCGGTCGTCGGGCGACTTCGCGAGCGTCGCCGCGAGCGCCTCCTTGAAGTCCACGCGCACGGTCCACGGCACCTCGCGCAGCGCCGCGAATGCGTCGAGCAGCTCGGACGTGCCGATCGCGACGCCCTCGCCGCGCAGCTCCTCCGCGAAGCCGAGCAGCTTCGCGTCCAGGCCGCCCGGCCCGGAAGGCGGGTCAGCCGCCGCGCGGTGCGCCGAAGGCGGCATCGGGCGCCCCCTCCAGCCGCACGCCGACGCGCGCGGCGACGATGTCGATGTCGGTGCGGTGCTTGACGATCACGCTCATCGTCTCGCGGAAGGTCTTCGCGTCGAGGTCCTCGGCGCCAAGCAGCAGCAGCGCGCGCGCCCAGTCGATCGACTCGGCGATCGACGGCGGCTTCTTGAGGTCCAGCTCGCGCACCTCGTGGACGATCGTAACGAGCTTGCGAGTGATCTCCTCGCTCAGCTCGGGCGTGTGCAGCCGCACGATCTCCAGCTCGTGGTCGAGCTCCGGATAGTCGAGCCAGAGGTAGAGGCAGCGGCGCTTCAGTGCCTCGGTCAGCTCGCGCGAGTTGTTCGACGTCAGCAGCACGACCGGCTGCGTGCGCGCGTCGATGCGGCCCAGCTCGGGGATCGAGATCTGGAAGTCGGACAGCAGCTCGAGCAGCATCGCCTCGAACTCCTGGTCGGTCTTGTCGATCTCGTCGATCAGCAGCACGACCGGCTCTTCGGAGGCGATCGCCGTCATCAGCGGCCGTGCGAGCAGGAACTCCTCGCCGAAGATGTCCTCCTGCACGGCGTCCCAGCCGGTCCCGGAGGCCTCCGCCTGGATCCGCAGCAGCTGCTTGCGGTAGTTCCACTCGTACAGCGCCTTCGCCTCGTCGAGGCCCTCGTAGCACTGCAGCCGCACGAGCGAGCGGCCGAGGTAGCGGGAGAGCGCCTTCGCCAGCTCCGTCTTGCCGACGCCGGCCGGCCCCTCGACGAGCACCGGCTTGCCGAGCTTCGCCGCCAGGAACGACACGAGCGCGGTCGCCTCGCCGGGCAGGTAGCCGGCCGAGCGCAGGCCTTCGGCGACCTCTTCGACGGATGCGGGCTCGATGCTCATGGGGGGCGAATGATAGGGAGGCGCCTCGCGCGCTCCGCCGGCTCAGTCCCCGTCGTCGCTCGCCGACGAGTCGTCGCCGAACGGTGGGTCACCGCCGAGCGGGATCGTCAACTGATCGTCCGACATCGCCGGGCGGGTGCGGCGCGGCGCCGGGCGCTCCGGCGGCAGCACGCGCGTGACCGTGGTCCCAGGAGGAGGCGGCGTCTCACTCGGCGGTCGCGGCGGCCGCTGCCGCACAAGCGGCGCCGCGGGACGCTGTCCCCGCCGCATGCGCGAGCCGGCGTAGGCGATCAGGCCGGCGGCGGCAAGCGCGAAGAAGATCCCCCACTGGATCCCGACGTTCGCGGCGACGCCGTTCGCCTCGATCCCCGGCTTGTCGAACAGCCGCCAGACGAGCAGCAGGGCCGCCCACAACCCCGCGCCCATCACGACCGCGCCATCGCCGCCGGGGAGGTGGAAGGTGCGCCGCTCGGCGCGCGCGAACAGCAGCGCGAGCACGCCGACCGCGACCAGCAGCACCGCGGCCTCGACGAACGAGAAGACGCCGAAGGCCGTCAGGTCCTGGCTGCGCAGCGGGCGCACGCGGTCGCTGCTGACGACCGCGTTCTGCTGGTACCACGGCAGCATCATCGAGAGGAACAGCCCGAGCGCCGCGAACGTCGCGATGCGGCCCTCCGGCGTCAGTGCGCGCCACGCCCGCCCGAGGCGTACGAGCACCCCGGCGCGGTCGTCGCTCATGCCCGTGTCGCCGCGGCCGCGCCGAGACGCTCGAGCAGGACGTCCGCATCATGCTCGGAGATCGCGCGGATCTGACCCTGGAACGCGAGTTTCCAATGCTCGACCGGCCACTTGCCGATGTGCTCCAGCTTCCCGACGAGCGTCTCCGCCGGCACCCACGCGTCCTCCTCCAGCACGAGCTCCGGCTTGGTCTCGAAGCGCCACGGGTACGGGTCCGCCTTGCCGAGCTTGCCGGGCCAGATCTTCTCGCGGTCCTCGTACAGCTCACCGGTCACGCGGATCGACGCCGCGAAGGACATGACCCGCGTCAGGTAGAGCACGATCCGGTCGCCCGGGACGATCTCCAATGCGCGGTTGCGGTTGCGCTCCTTCAGCCCGATCACGCGGTAGCCGTGCTCGCGCGTGGCGACGTAGTTCTCCGGCGAGCCGGTGAGGATCCAGGTGCGGGCGGGGGGGTCGGCGGCCACGCGATTGATTCTAGGGCTGCGCCCCTCCGTCTCGGGGTGCGGGAGGCTTGCGCCGCAGCACCTCGACCTGCCCGTCCGAGCGACCGCTGTTTCCGGCGAGGTCCGTCGCCGTGAGCGTGACGTCGTAGATGCCGCGGACCGGGGGTACCTTCCACGCGTACGAGTGCTCGCCGCGCCCGACCGTCGCGCTCGCCTCGAGCACCGTCTCATCGTCGCGGCGGATCGTCATTCCCACGCGGGAGATCTTCGAGAGCTGGAAACCTACGAGCACCGTCTGGCGCGCGCGCACGCGTTTCGTCAACAGCGTCAACTCCGGTGGCTCGCGCATGTCCTCGGTGAACGAGGCCGCGGTGTCGCAGTAGACGACGGTCGCGGTGCGGTCGCAGAGGTTGCGCAGGAAGTCGCGCAGCAGCTCGTGGTAGCTGAGGTCCGACTCCCCGCCGCCGAGCGAGTAGAGCGACCAGGCGCCGGTGTCGGCGGCAGGTACGTCCTGGCGCGCCTGGCGGTCGCCGGCGCGGAACAGCCGGCGCGCGGGAGTGCTGGCCGTGATGTTGGCGTAGTCGAACAGTCCCACGAGCGTCTGTACGAACGCGTTGATGACCCGCAGGCCAGGGGAGAACGAGTACAGGAGGTAGCGCGCTCCGATGTCCGTCGGCTGACGGACGCCGACCGGCGCCGCCGTCGAGAACAGCGGCAGCGCGAGTTTCGCGGCTTCGAGGTAGACCGGTTCGCCGAGCTGCTGTCCGGCGCGTGCGAGCGCCTGGATGCCGGTCGCCTGGGACATCGCACTCGTCCACGGTGGGTGGCCGCCGCCGAAGTCGAAGTAGTACTCCCACGCCTTCGAGGAGCCGCGCTGGGCCGCGAGCCCGACCATCTCGTCCAGCAGCGCGCGCAGCCGCTCGTCCTCGTGCGACGCGAAGAGGCCGTTCGCCTTGCCGAACGTGCCGAGCACCTGCAGCTCGATCCCCTCGCCCGGGTAGTACTGCCACACCAGCTCGCTGTCGGAGAACTCGACGCGCTGGTTGGGCGCAAGCGCCGTCCCCGTCGTCCACCACTGCTTGTTGCGCTCGAGCGTGAGGCAGATCGCGGGCAGGCGGGAGGGGATCAGCGAGCCGCGCGCCGCCATGTCGTGGGCATTGCGAACGACGTTGAGGATCCCGGCGCTGCGGAAGCCGCTCAGGCCGCGCGCAGTGCGTATCGCGTCATCGAACGCGCGCCGGCAGCGGAGATTCGTCGCCGCGTCGATCTCGTCGGCTTTGAACATCCGCTTCAGCTCGCCGCGGAACGTGCGGGCGCGGGGCTTAGAGGGTGCCCGGTGGGCGGGTGTCGCAGCGGCGCCCGCGATCGCCGGCGGTCGGCTACGGGGTGCCATGCCGGCGTCGGCCGGGCCGTCGCCGGCGGTCGGCAGCGCCCGGTCCACACGGGCATGGACCTGCCCCTCGGGACCCATCACGAGGACGCGATCGGCCGCGTGCGAGACCGAGCTGGAGCCGCCGGTCATCGCACCTGCAACGATGAATCCGAAGAACAGGATGCGCAGGGAAGGCACGCGAACGGATGCTACGCTCGCGCGGCCGGCCGCCACGTCGTATAAGGAGATTGCAGGTGTTTTCTACCCATCGTGCCTTCGAACACCGCGTGCGGGCGGTTGTCGCGCTGCTCGCCCTCGCACTTGCCGCATTCGGGTTCACCGCATGCGGCGGCGGCAACGACGACGGCAGCGGTGGGGGCGGCGACTCGGGCGACGTGAAGACGCTGCTGACGCAGACCTTCACGGGCACGCACGAGATCGAGAGCGGCAAGGCGAACCTCGTGGTCAAGGTCGAGACCGAGGGCGACTCGACGATTCGCGGCCCGATCGAGCTGAAGGTCAGCGGCCCGTTCCAGACGGCGGGCAAGGACGAGCTGCCGAAGTTCGACCTCGCGCTGGACATACACGCACAGGGCCAGGGCTTCGAGGCTGGCATCGCGTCGACGAGCGACCGCCTGTTCGTCAAGTTCGGCGGAACCGCCTACGAGGTGCCCGCGACGCTCATCGCGCAGATGAAGGAGAGCTTCAACTCCGGGTCGTCGAAGTCGGGCCTCAGCCTCGACAGCCTCGGGATCGACCCGATGAGCTGGCTGAAGAACCCGAAGATCGCCGGCACCGAGACCGTTGGAGGTGTCGAGACCGAGCACATCACGTCCGAGCTCGACGTGAACGCGCTGCTCGACGACATCGACGGCGTGCTCGCCAAGGTCAAGGATCAGCTGCCGGCGGCCGCCGCGACCGGTCAGCCAATCCCGGACAGCATCCCGGAGGACACGCGCAAGCAGATCGAGGACGCCGTCAAGCAGGCGACGGTCGACATCTGGACCGGCAAGGACGACAAGACGCTGCGCAAGCTGGTCGTGACGGTCGCGGTCGAGCCGCCGGCGAGCGCCAAGGGGCCCAAGTCGCTTGACGTCTCGGTCAGCTTCGAGCTGACGGAGCTCAACGAGCCGCAGACGATTGAGCCGCCGGAGACGACGCGTCCGCTCAGCGAGCTGCTCGGCCAGCTCCAGGGTCTGCTCGGCGGCGCCCTTGGTGGCGGTGCACTGGGCAGCGGAAGCGGCAGCTCCGCCGGGCCCGACATCGACAAGTACACAGCGTGCTTGCAGGACGCACAGGGCGACGTGACGAAGGCGCAGAAGTGCGCCGATCTGCTCAGTCAGTAGCTCGTTCCGCCGTCTGATGCTGACCTCGCCCCCGTCCCGCGCCTGCCGCGGGACGGGGGCGCTTGTCGCGCGCGGCGGGTGACCGCTCCGCCCGGTCCCGTATCGTTGCGCGCCGCGTGTCCGTGACTCCTCCTCAGCGGCTGGGCCTGCGCCGCTTCCTGCTGACCGCCTCGGGCTGGCCGTACCTGCTCGTGCCGTTCATCCCGATCGCGATCGCGGTCGACATCGCGCACGCCTCGCCGGTCATCATCTTCGTCTGCTCCGCGCTCGGCGTCATCCCGACGGCTGCGCTGATGGGCCGCGCGACGGAGGAGTTGGCGGCTCGCTCGGGCCCCGGCATCGGCGGGCTGCTCAACGTGACGTTCGGCAACGCGCCGGAGCTGATCATCGCCCTGTTCGCGCTCGAGGCCGGTCTCCACGAGGTCGTCAAGGCGTCGCTCATCGGATCGGTGATCGGGAACATCCTGCTCGTGATGGGGGCATCGATGTTCGTCGGTGGCCTGGGACGCGACCGCCAGTATTTCAACCGCGTGAGCGCCTCCGCGCAGTCGGCGATGCTGCTGCTCGCCGTCGCTGCGCTCGCAATGCCGGCGATCTTCGAGCTGGTCGAGGGCAAGGGCCTGCCGGGTCCCGGCTCCGAGCGGATCGTCTACGACTCGACGGTCGAGCAGCTCTCGCTCGCG
This sequence comes from uncultured Actinomycetes bacterium, assembly GCA_963774115.1. GTDB lineage: Bacteria > Actinomycetota > Thermoleophilia > Solirubrobacterales > Solirubrobacteraceae > Conexibacter. The sequence goes on from CAVZDN010000003.1 coordinate 1,111,767, forward strand.
GTTGCACTCGTGCTGATCGCCTCGTACGTCGCCGGGCTGATCTTCTCGCTGCGCACGCACCGCGACCTCTTCAATCCGCCCGCGGACGAAGAGGAGCATGGCGAGCCGTGGAGCGTGCGTCGCTCGGTGGGCGCGCTCGCGCTCGCCGGCATCGCCGTGGGCGTCATGTCGGAGATCCTCGTCGGCTCGATCTCCGAGGCGGCGGGGTCGATCGGCCTCACCGAGTTCTTCGTCGGCGCGATCGTCGTCGCGATCGTCGGCAACGCTGCCGAGCACTGGGTTGCGGTGCTCGTCGCGCGTAAGGACAAGATGGACCTCGCGGTCAACATCTCGATCGGCTCCAGCGCGCAGATCGCCCTGTTCGTCGCCCCGGTGCTCGTGCTCGCCTCGTTCGTGCTCGGCCCCGGGCCGATGCCCCTCGTCTTCAACGGCTTCGAGCTCGGCGCCATCTTCATCGCCGTGCTGATCGCCGGTCACGTCACGAACGAGGGCGAGTCGACCTGGTTCGAGGGCATCCAGCTGCTGGCCGTCTACGCGGTACTCGCGCTCGCCTTCGCCTTCGCTTAGAGCTCGTCGTCCTCTTCGCCCAGCTCGGGGACCTCGTCCTCGTCTTCATCCTCGTCGAGATCCTCGTCGTTCTCGTCGTCCTCATCGGCGTCTGCCGTGGGGGCGCCGGCGTGCCAGCGGACCTGGAAGCGCTCGAGCAGCTCGTCGCGGGCAGCCTCGTCGACCGGCACCTCGTCGGAGACGAGCACCCAGTCGCCGCCCTCGGCGTCGGTGTCGCCGTCGAAGATGGCCTGGTCGATCTCAGGCGTGTCGTCGATGACGATCAGCACCTCGGTCTCCGGGTTGAAGTACGTGCCGGGGCGGAGGGCCAGCTCGTCGAGCTCGAAGCGCTGTGGGCGTGCCATGGCGCGGAGCCTATCCGCTGGGACCGGCGGAATGGGTCTTCGTTGCGTGCCGCGTGGGGCGGCGGTACCCTGTGGGCCACGCGTTGACTGACCAGTCAATCTAGACCAGCTTCAAGGAGATCCACCGTGGTCGATTTCACGCTCACCGACGAGCAGAAGAACCTGCGCGAGATGGCGCACGACTTTGCCGAGAAGGAGATCCGGCCGGTCGCCTGGGAGTTCGACAAGGACGGCACCTGGCCCGAGAAGATCATCGAGAAGGCGTGGGAGGTGGGTCTCATGAACACCCACATCCCCGAGGAGTACGGCGGCCCCGGCGCTGGCTACCTCGACGGTTGCCTGATCGAGGAGGAGCTCTCGTGGGGCTGCTCCGGCATCCAGACGTCCGTCGGCTGCAACGGCCTCGCCTCGGCGCCGGTCGTGCTCGGCGCCTCTGAGGAACTGAAGAAGGAGTACCTCGGCCGTCTCACTGAGGCCCCGCTGCTCGCCTCCTTCTGCCTCACCGAGCCCGATGCCGGCTCCGACGTCTCCGGGATGAAGACCACTGCCGTCAAGAAGGGCGACAAGTGGGTCATCAACGGCTCCAAGTGCTTCATCACCAACGGCGGTTACGCCAACTGGTACACGGTCTACGCCAAGACCGACAAGGAGGCCGGTCACCGCGGCATCTCCGCCTTCATCGTCCCCCGTGATGCAGGCGTTGTGGTGGACAAGAAGGAGGACAAGATGGGCCAGCGGGCGTCGAACACGGCGACCGTCTCCTTCAACGACGTCGAGATCCCGCTCGACCACCTCATCGGCGAGGAGAACAAAGGCTTCAAGCTGGCGATGATGACGCTCGACCGCACGCGCCCCGGCGTCGCTGCCATGGCGACCGGCATCGCGCGCGCCGCGATGGAGTTCGCGATCGACTACTCGAAGGAGCGCGTCCAGTTCGGCGTGCCGATCGCGATGCACCAGGCGATCCAGTTCATGATCGCCGACATGGCGACCGACGTGGAGGCGGCTCGCTTGCTGACGTGGAAGTCGGCCGTGCTGCTGGACCAGGGCGCGCGCAACACGCTGCTCTCCTCGCACGCGAAGCGCTTCGCCGCCGACGCCGCGATGAAGGTCGCGACGGACGCCGTGCAGGTCTACGGCGGTTACGGCTTCATCAAGGACTACCCCGTCGAGAAGCTCATGCGCGACGCGAAGATCATGCAGCTCTACGAGGGCACGGCGCAGATCCAGCGCCTCGTGATCGCCCGCGAGACGCTGCTGCCGCGCCGCATCGAGGAGCCGGCTGCCGCCGGCGTCTGACGCGTCCTTCTCATCCCTTGCGGACCGTCACGGCGGCCCCGGAGCTCGGATGCTCCGGGGCCGCCGCCGCGTTGCGGCGACGTAACGGGACGGTCGGCTACCCGATCCGCACGAGGTAGCTGCGCGCCGCGAACGGCGTGAGGATCGCGTTGCCGCCGAACGTCGTGTGCACACGCATCAGCTCACGCCCCGCCGGCGGCAGCGCGCGCATCCGCAGCCGGAAGCTGCAGTGCCCGCCGCTCAGCTTCGCGCTGGCGCGCGCGACGGTGTGGCGCTTGGACGCGAAGCGCACAGTGATCGTGCCGCTCCCGCAGCCCTGCGCGACGCCCACGCCCGAGCCGAGCACGAGCCGCCCGTGCGTCACCCAGTACGGATGCGAGCGCTCCGCGTGACCCGGCCGCGTGGTGACCTCCAGCTTGCCGGGCGGGAACGGGCCGGTTTGCGCGATCGTGTCCGGGCCGAGCGTAGTGCCGGCCTTGTTCGAGGCGACGACCCGGAAGTGGTAGGTCGTGCGCGGCGCGAGCGAGTTGATGCCGAACTCCACGTGCTGCGGGATCACGCCCGCGGCGATCGACTTGCCGAACGTCTCCAGCCCGTACGCGGTGGAGGTGCCGTATTGGAAGCGGTAGGTGGTGGTCGCGGCGTTCGGGTTCACGAGCGCGGTGAACGTGAGCCCGTTCGCGCTGGGGGAGAACGGTGCCGTGCCGAGGATCGCCGGCGGCTTGGCCGGCGGCAGCGTCGTCTTGAAGGCGCGGTCGCTGCCGATGGAGGTGCCGTCGGCGTTGGAGGCGATCACGCGGTAGTGATAGGCCGTCCCGGGGGTGAGGCCTGTGAGCTTGAAGGTGACGCGCTTGACGGCGGTGCCAGCGCCCGCGGCGCGGCCAGGCGTCTGCGCGCCGTAGGCGGCGCTCGTGCCGTACTGGAAGGCATACGTCGTCGCCTTGCCATGCGGGTTCACGTCAGCTCGGAGCGTCGCGTGCGTCTGGGCGACGGCGGTCGCGCTGAGCGTCGTCACGGTCGGACTCGCCGCGCTCGCGGTGGCCGATGCCAGCAGGCTGAGCGCCAGGCCGGCGAGAAGGGCGGTCTTGAGGTCGCGCATGCGCTGCTCCCGTGGTCGGTGATCCCGCTGGTCGGAACACCTGCCCGTCAGGTGAGTTGCGCATGCGCCAAGTAGCCGACGCGTCGGCCCCGGCGCCGCCATAGGATCCGCGCCATGAGCGACCAACGCACCTCTCCAGAGATCCGGGCCGACGCCGGCTGGGACGAAGGCCCCGTCAAGCTCGAGACGCGCGGCGAGGTCGCGATCGCCTGGCTCGACCGGCCACCGGCGAACTCACTCTCGCCCGACGCGATCGCGGCGCTGCTGCGCCTCTGGGATCACGTCGAGAGCGGCGGCGTCGTGCGTGCGCTCGTGATCGCCTCCGCGAACCCGAAGCTCTTTTGTGCGGGGGCGGACATCAAGGCCTTCACGACGCTCGACGAGGCGGGAGGACGGGCGATGGTCGACGCGGCCCACGACCTCTTCCGCGCGTTTGAGCGCAGCTCCGTCGTCACGATCGCCGCTGTTAACCGGCTCGCGTTCGGCGGCGGCTGCGAGCTGGCGATGGCCTGCGACGTCCGCATCGCCGCCGCCTCCGCGACGTTCGGCCAGCCCGAGATCAAGCTCGGGATCATCCCCGGCTTCGGCGGCACCCAGCGCCTGCCGCGCCTCGTCGGCGTGGCAAAGGCCCTGGAGATGAGCCTGCTCGGCGACCCGATCTCAGCGGAGGAGGCCGAGCACTGCGGTCTCGTGAATCGCGTCGTGCCGGAGGCCGAGCTGCTCGACACGGCCTTGGAGTGGGCGGGCAGGCTCGCCGCACAGGCGCCGCTCGCGGTCGCGCAGATCAAGCGTGTCTCCGCGCACGCGGACCTCGACGCCGGGATCGCAGCGGAGAAGGATGCCTTCGCGGCCGTCTTCGGCTCTGAGGACGCGAAGGAGGGCATCGGCGCCTTCCTCGAGAAGCGGGCGCCGCGGTTCCATGGTCGCTGAAGCAGGTCTAACGCTAAAGTCCAGGGTTAGACTGCGCGGCTGAGCGGGCTCGCAGCGCCGCCTCCAGCTTTCCGAGCGCGTCGGCAAGCGTCTCCGCGGCATTCGGCGGGAGGACACCGGCGAGCGCCGCGTCCGCGAGCGTCGCGACGATCCCGCGATCGCCCGCAAGAGAGCTGACGCGCTCGGCGAACGCTGCCGATCCGAGCTGATCCGTCTCGCGCGGCAGCTCCACCAGCGCGGCGTCCAGTGCCGCGCGCAACTGCACGGCGGCCTCGCGCAGCTGCCCTCGGTTGAGGTCATGCCGCGCCCGCAGCGTCAGCTCCTCACACGCGAGCACGTGGGCGCGGCCGCCCAGCAGCGCCGCGAGGCGCTCCTGGGGATGCAGGATCGCGCCGCGCCGCCGCTGCCGTCCCTCCGGCGTCTGCAGTTCGCGCGCGTCCGTCCAGCGCCCCTGGGCGACCTGTTCGCCGGCGCCGTAACCCGCCCGCGCGACGAGCGCCTGTGCAAGCGCCGGCTCATGGACGTGCGGATCGCTACTCGCGAGCCGGTATGCGTGCACCGCGCGCGAGAGCGGATCGAGTGCCGTCTCCGCCGCTGACCGATCAGCCGCGGCGAGCCAGGCTGCCGCCTCCTCAGCCGACGTCGGCTCCGCCTCGATCACCGTGGTGCGCGAGGTCGTCACCGGCGCGGGGTCAGGCTCCGGCGCGACAGCCCGGCTGCGCCGGCCGCGCAACAGCCGGCGCTCGGACGCACCGAGCGTCGCGAACAGCAGCACGTGCGTCGTCGCGCCGTCGGCCGTGTCGCGCACGACATAACGGCCGTCCGGCGGTCCGAGCGCCCAGGGGAACTCGAACTGCACGAAGCGAAAGGCCCGCCCGGCGACGGTCGGACCGGCGCCCTCGTCAGTCGCCGCTGCCGTCCTCGATCGCGTACTTGGACGGCTTCGTTGGGACGACCGGGTTCTCGATCGCGCCGAGGCGGTCGACCAGCTTCGTCCACTGCTCGGGCTTGAGGATCGCCCGCAGGTCCGAGCCGAAGCCGACCGGCTGGAAGCCGACGTGGATGTGATCCGCGTGGTCGGGCAGCGCGAGCGTGTTGTCAGTGCCAGGGTACGTCATCAGGCTGATGATCTGGTGCGGCTTCATCGCGCCCTGGAGCGTCAGCAGCGTGCGGATCGTGAGGTCGGTGATCGAGCCCTCGCCCTGGTTGCCGGAGATCGGGACGCCGTTGACGGCTGCGATGTCGACGGCATTGCCGCTCGAGTGCTCGGAGACGTTGCCGGAGGTCGTGTAGAAGCCGTGGCCGCAGCGCAGCGAGGTGATCGTCGGGCGCAAGCCGCTGGCGGCGAGGAACTCGATCGTCGCGAGCACGCGCTGGTCGATCGCGCCCGTCTCGACGTCCTTGCGTCCGCACTCGTAGAGCTCGACGTTCGGGTCCGCGAGCACGCGCTGCTGGAGCTCGGCCTTGCTCATCAGCAGTACCTGGCCCGTCGACGGATGGGCGGCGTCGTTGCCGAAGAAGGCGCTCTTGCCCTTGGCGCGATAGACGGCGGTCGAGTCGAGCAGCTTCCAACCGTCGAGGATCGGCTTCGGGTCGATCCGCGGCGCGCCGCGGCCGGCCGGCCGGATCGAGAACTCGACGTGGGGGGCGAGGTCGGCGTCCGTCTTGCCGATGCGGCCGAGGATCGTGCCGGCGAGCACTGAGGAGCCGACGTGCAGCGGCTTGAGCAGGTAGTCGTGCGGGTCGAGGTCGAGCGCGGCGGTGAAGTAGCCGCGGAAGGTCGTCATCTGCTCGCCAATCGCCTCGAGCTGCTGCTCGCCGCCGTTGCGGTAGGCGGCAGGGCGGGAGGGATGCGCGAACAGCCGCTCCTTCGCGACGGAGGCCGTGGCCTTCCCGCTCGCGGCTGGCGCCTTGGCCTCGTCGCCTGTCGGGGCCTCGTTCGTGTCGTTGTTCGAGGCGTCGTCGTTGCCGGCGGGCTGTGCGCCTGCGCTAGCCGGCGCGGTCGGCGCGGCGTCGGGCTTCGGCAGCTGCAGCTCGCGGGCCACCTGTGCCTGGCTGACGTCATGCGGCTTCGGGACGGGGTGCTTGTGCGCGATCGAGCCGAGGCGGCTGTACGTGTAGCGGTTCCCGTAGACGTCCTGGAGCACGACGTAGCGGCCGAGGCGCTTGCTCTTGCCGATCTTGACCACGCGGCCGTCGTTGACGGCGATCACGGGTGCGCGGCGCTTGGCGAAGATGTTCACGGAGCGGCGCGTCGGGTCGCCCTCGACGAGCACGGCGGCATTCGAGCCCTTGACGCGGCTGGTGGCCGCCTTGGCGTCCAGGCCGTTCGCGTAGGTGGCGCGGGCGGCGACGGGGAAGTGGCCCTGCGTCAAGCCGGTCAGCGAGCCGACGAGGTCGGCCGGCATCTGCCCGACGAGATTGGCCCGCAGCAGCACGGACTGCACATACCAGTCGGCGTGGTTGTAGGCGAAGATGGCACGCGAGAGGTCAATGGCGGCGCCGGCGGCGTTGAGGTAGCGCGCCGCGGCGAAGATCGCGTCGACCGGGTTGTAGGGATCCTTCACGCCGTCGCCGTTGGCGTCGACCCCGTACATCTCCCAGCTCGAGGGCATGAACTGCATCCAGCCCAGCGCGCCGGCGCTCGAGACGCTGAGGTTGCGGCCGTAGTCCGTCTCGATCTCGTTGATCGCCGCGAGCACCTGCCACGGCACCGAGTACTGGATGCCGGCGGCCTGGTAGATCGGCAGCAGGAACGGCGGGATGCGGAAGCTGTCGATGAAGAAGTTCGGCACGCCGATCGGCGCCGGCATGCTCGGCGCGACCGTAAAGCCGGGGGAGGACGGGCTCGGCTGCACGCCGCCGGGGGTCTTAGTGACGCTCGCGTCCTCGATGAGACCGTGACTCTGATCGTCGGCTGGCGTCGTCTCCGGAACGGCGAGCGCCGAACCCTCACCCTTGACTTGACCCTTAGCTTCGACGACTCCCCCGATCGCGGCGGGTGACGTCGTCGTCGGCACGGTCGGCGTGGAGGGAGCGATCGTGGTTGGCGCTGCGGTGGCCGTCGTCGAAGGCGTTGAAGGGGTCGTGGGCACTGCCGTGGTGGTCGAGGCCGGCGTTGCGGCGCTCGCGACCTCTGAGACCGAGCTGACCGGCAGGCCGAGGTCCGGCAGCGGGATGTCGCCGACGGCGGCGCCCGGTGCGGCGTCGACGGAGAGCGTGACCTGCGTGCCGCCGAGCAGCGTGACGACGAGGTTGCGCTTGTCGGCTATGGCGGGGACCGAGAGCAGAGCCACCACCACAAGGGCGATGCCCGCGACAAGCGAGGCGATACGGAACTTCGTCGTCGTCATTGGGCCGCCGTGATCCTCCCGCACAGCCGCATGTCGCGGCGTTGTGGAACGTCCGCCGCGTTGGCGGTCCTCTGGCAAGCTACCGGCTGATCTGGACGTTTGCAAAAGAGAACCCACGTGTTTGTAAATCGCATAGCGGCGCGATGCGCACCTGACCTGACCATCGGCGGGGTGGGCACTCGACTTGAGTACCACACCCTCGACGTCACGACGGTAAACACGGGGTTTAAACGGGCTATGAAGCTTCAAGTTGCGGTCGAGGGTTTCATAACTCGGCCCGGCGTCACGGTTCGGGGCCTGCGGTATCGTGCGCGACGATGACCGACACCGAAGGCACCGACGGGCTCCGCGCCCGCATCTCCAAGCAGAGCGAGGACACGCTCGGCCGCATCGCGCAGGAGCTGCTCGAGAGCCCGTTTGTGACCAGCGCCGTCTCACGCGCGTTCGAGGCGCGCGAGAAGGCCGCCCAGGCGCAGGAGGTCGCGATGGGCGCGCTCAACATCCCGTCGGCCGGCGACCTTGAGCGACTGACCCGCCGTGTCCGCTCTGTCTCACAGCGCTTCGAAGGAGTCGAGGACGCCCTCGATCGCGTCGAGCAGCGGATCCAGGCGATCGGCGGCGCCGGTGCCGTCGAGGAGCGTCTCGCCGCGATCGAGCTGCAGCTGACCGCGCTGGCAGCTCAGCTCGCCGAGCTCGTCCCGGCCGCCCCGAAGCCCGCGGCCGCGAAGAAGCCGGCGACGACGCGCACACGCGCGGCGGCAGCTCAGAAGCGCTCGCCGAAGCAGCCCTGAATCGCCGCGTCAGCTGAGGGATGCGGCCGCGATGCGCCCCATCCGCTCCGCCGCCGCCTCGAGCGTCTCCGCGTCGATGCGCCCGCGCCCCGGGCCGAGCAGGTCGCTGACGACCAGCACGCAGCCCGCCTGCAGCCCGCGCAGCGCCGCGACCCGCAGCACCGTCGCCGCCTCCATCTCGATCGCCAGCGCGTCGAGCGCCGGCGGCTCGGCGTGCTCGCCGGCCTCGTCGTAGAAGAGGTCGGTGGTGACGATCGCGCCACTGTGGGCGCCGCCGTCGGCCCGCGCCGCGGCGAGCAGCGCCTCGGTCAGCGCCGGGTCGGCCGCGACCCGCTCGCCGGCACCGAGGGCGCGGCTCGTGCCGTCGCGCGCGACCGTCTCCGTCGCGACCAGCAGGTCACCCAGCGCGAAGCCGTCGACGAGCGCTCCGCACGAGCCGACGCGCACCAGCCGCCGCGCGCCGAGCCGCACCAGCTCCTCCACCACGATCGCCGCGCTCGGCCCGCCCATCCCCGTGCTCTGGATCGTCAACGGCCCGCCGTCCGCCGCGGTCCCCGTGTAGCCCCACAGCCCGCGGTTGTGGTTGAACATCTTCGGCTGCTCCAGCAGCGACTGCGCGAGCAGCAGCGCGCGGCCCGGGTCCCCCGGCAGCAGCACACGCTCCGCGAGCTCGGCGGTCGGGTGGACGTGAAGCGTCGCGGTCACGGGCGGCGAGGATAGACGTAGACTGGCCGCGCGGCCGCCCGGGAACAGTGGGCGCAGGTGCGTGGCGTCGGAGACGGAGGGCGGTGACGGATGAGCTTCAAGTCGTCGAAGGAGTTCCGTGCGGTGATCGACCGCATCTTCACGCTGATGGACGAGGATCCCGACATGGGGCCCCGCCTGCGCGACGCTGACGTGCCCCAGCGCTTCGAGTTCGAGGACGTCGACCTGGTCGTCAACGTCCGCGCCGCCCGCCCCGACGAGAGCGCGAACCTCGTGTGGGTGTGGTCCGACGACGTGGAGTGGGAGCCGAAGGTCCGCATGACGATGTCCTCGGAGACGGCCAACCGCTACTTCCAGGGCAAGGAGAACGTCGCGATGGCGATCGCCCGCCGTCGCATCAAGGCGGGGGGCGACGTGAAGGCGGCGCTCGCGTTGATGCCGATCACCAAGCCGGTGTTCGCGCACTACCGCGAGTTGGTGGAGACGGAGTACCCGCACCTCGCGTTGTAGACGTTCGCGCGCCGTGCGCGGACCGCGGGCGTTGACTTCGCCATTCGCGAGGAGTACGCCTCTCTGTATAGACGAACGGTTGGAGAGTGGACGGGCCGCCGGTCGAGCGGAGGTCCCGCCCGCAAGGTGCCGCCGCCTGGCGACGAGCGCCACCAACCGACGCAGCGGGCCGATCTGCCCGCGGGTGGCGGGGCTGCCAGATGCGGTCCCGCCACCAACTGTTTTGAATAGCAACCCCGGCACCCTCGCCGCGCCTACACTGGCTGCCATGGATGCCGACCGCGTCCTCGAGCAGGTGCGGGCCGGGGGGCTCCTGCCCGCCGGCGCTCCCGTCGTCGTGCTGCTCTCGGGCGGGCGCGACTCCGTCTGCTTGCTCGACGTCGCCGTGCGACTTGCCGGCGTGGGGGAGGACGGCGTCTCGGCGCTGCACGTCAACTACGGCCTGCGCGACGACTCCGGCGACGACGAGCGCCACTGCGTCGCGCTCTGCGCACGGCTCGGCGTGCCGCTCGCGCTCGAAGCTCCGCGCCGCCCGGAGGGCGCCGGCAACCTGCAGGCGTGGGCGCGCGACGCGCGCTACGCGGCCGCGACCAGAATCGCGCTCGCGCGCGATGCCGTCGTTGCGGCGGGCCACACGGCCGACGACCAGGTCGAGACGATCCTCTACCGCCTCGCCTCCTCGCCCAGCCGCCGCGCGCTCCTCGGCATGGCCGACCGCGACGGACGGCTCGTCCGGCCGCTGCTCGCGTGCACGCGCGCGGAGACGACCGCCTACTGCGAGGAGCGCGGCCTGGCGTGGCGCGACGACGTTACGAACGCGGGCGACAGATACGCGCGCAACCGCGTGCGCCACGGACTCGTGCCGGCGCTCGAAGCGATCCACCCTGCGGCCGCCGCGAACGTGCTGCGCACCGCAGGTCTGTTGCGCGACGAGGCGGCCGTGCTCGACGCGCTCGTCACCGACCAGCTCGGGGCCGACGGGACGATCAAGCTCGAGCGGCTCGCGGCACTGCCGTCTGCGCTGCGCCGGCTCGTCGTCCAGCGGCTCGCCGACGGCGCCGCCGGCCGACTCGTGCCCGGCGCGGCCCGTCATGCCGACAAGGTCGCGGCGCTGCGTCGTACCGGTACCGCGATGCTGGATCTCGGCGGCGGCGTGCGCGCCGTCTCCGAGCGCGGCGTGCTGCGCGCCGAGCTGGCTCGCAACGGCCGCTGAGACGACGCGAGCGTCGGACTCCGCTGTGGGCTGCGTACACTGCGCGCGACATGGGCGAGGCGGCGATCGGAGAGGTGCTCGTCCCGGCGGACGACCTGCAACGGCGGGTTCGCGAGCTGGGCGAGGAGATCACGCGCGACTACGCGGGCCGCGAGCCGTTGCTCGTCTGCGTGCTGAAGGGCGCGGTCTTCTTCCTCTCCGACCTGATGCGCTCGATCGACCTGCCGGTCGAGGTCGACTTCATGGCGGTCGCCTCCTACGGCTCGGCGACGCAGTCCTCCGGCGTGGTGCGGATCCTCAAGGACCTCGACGCGGTGATAGCCGAGCGCGACGTGATCATCGTCGAGGACATCGTCGACTCCGGCCTGACGCTTCAGTACCTGCTGCGCAACCTGAAATCCCGCGACCCGCGCTCGCTTGCCGTCTGCGCGCTGTTGACGAAGCCCGAGCGGCTGAAGGTCGACCTCTCGCCGCGTTACGTCGGCTTCGAGATCCCGAACCGCTTCGCGATCGGCTACGGACTCGACCATGGGGAGCGCTACCGCAACCTCCCGTACGTCGCCGCGCTCGACGGCGTCTGACGCCATTCCTCAGGTTGCGTCGGCAAGCTGCCGATGCAGGGGAAACCCCGTCCCCGTACTGCACGTGAGCCGTCAGGGCGACGAAGCCCTGGTGCTACGCTTGGCAGCCCGTCCACCGTCAGACATGGCGCTGCGCGCGCCCGGAACGTCTACATGAGCAGGTTCTTCAAGAGCGCCGCCTTCCCGATCCTCATCGTGGTCGTGCTGGCGTTCTTCGCCTCGAAGCTCATCAATCCGGCGAAGCAGGGGCCGACGTACGACTACTCGACCTTCCAGCAGGACCTCGCGCAGGGCAACGTCAAGTCCGCCGTCATCAAGACGAAGGACAACTCGCTTGCGATCACGCTGAAGAGCCCGGCGAACGAGCAGCACGAGATCGGCTTCGTGCCGGACAACGGCAACTCGCTCGTCACGCAGCTGCAGAAGGAGAAGGTCGACTTCAACGTCGAGGGCACGAAGACGAGCGGCTGGCTCTCGCTGCTGACCTACGTGCTCCCGTTCCTGATCTTCATCGGCTTTTGGATCTTCCTGATGAATCAGGTCCAAGGCGGGGGATCGAAGGTCATGTCGTTCGGCAAGTCGCGCGCGAAGCGACTGTCGGTCGACTCGCCGAAGATCACCTTCCGCGACGTCGCCGGGGTGGACGAGGCGGTCGAGGAGCTGCACGAGATCAAGGAGTTCCTCGAGAACCCGAAGAAGTTCCAGGCGCTCGGCGCGCGGATCCCGAAGGGCGTCCTCTTGTACGGACCCCCCGGCACCGGCAAGACGCTGCTCGCGCGCGCGGTTGCGGGCGAGGCGGGCGTGCCGTTCTTCTCGATCTCCGGTTCGGACTTCGTCGAGATGTTCGTCGGCGTCGGCGCCTCGCGCGTGCGTGACCTCTTCGAGCAGGCCAAGCAGAACGCCCCTTGCATCATCTTCATGGACGAGATCGACGCCGTCGGTCGCCACCGCGGCGCCGGCATGGGCGGCGGTCACGACGAGCGCGAGCAGACGCTGAACCAGCTGCTCGTCGAGATGGACGGCTTCGAGGCGAAGGACAACATCATCATGATCGCGGCCACGAACCGGCCCGACATCCTCGATCCCGCCCTCCTGCGTCCCGGCCGCTTCGACCGCCAGATCACGGTCGACCGCCCGGACCGCAAGGGCCGCGCGAAGATCCTCGAAGTCCACACGCGCGGCAAGCCGCTCGCGAAGGTGATCGACATCGACGTGCTCGCCGGCCAGACGCCCGGGTTCACCGGCGCCGACCTCGCCAACCTCGTCAACGAGGCCGCCCTGCTCGCCGCCCGCACGGGCAAGCGCGAGATCGGCCAGATCGAGCTCGAGGAGGGGATCATGCGCGTGATTGCCGGCCCCGAGAAGAAGACGCGCGTGATGAGCGACGAGGAGCGGCGCATCACCGCCTATCACGAGATGGGTCATGCGCTCGTCGGCCACTTCCTCGAGCACGCCGACCCGGTGCACAAGATCTCCGTGATCTCGCGCGGCCAGGCGCTCGGCTACACGATCTCGCTGCCGGCCGAGGACAAGTTCCTCACCACGCGCGCGGCGCTGCTCGACACCATGGCGATGACGCTCGGCGGCCGTGCCGCTGAGGAGATCGTCTTCGACGAGATCACCACCGGCGCGTCGAACGACCTGGAGAAGGTCACGGCCACGGCGAAGCAGATGGTGATGCGCTTCGGCATGAGCGAGAAGCTCGGCCCGCGCGTCTTCGGCCATGAGCACGCGCAGCCGTTTCTCGGTCGCGAGTTCCGCTCCGAGCCCGACTACTCCGACGAGATCGCTCGCGAGATCGACGACGAGATCCGCCGCATCGTCGAGTCCGCCCACCAGCGCGCGAAGGACATCCTCTCCACGCACCGCTCCTCGCTCGAGCGCATCTCGGAGATCCTCCTCAAGCGCGAGACGATCGAGCGCGAGCAGTTCGAGGCGCTGATCGCCGGCGACAGCGAGCAGGACGTCTTCGGCGCCGAGGCGCCCCCGCCGCCCGAGCTTCCCGTTCCGCCGACGCAGGCCGGTCTCGCCGGAGGGCGCGAGGCCCCGCGTCCGCTGCCCCGACCCGGCCTCGCCGGAGGCACCGCCGAGGCGCGCAAGATCGACCCCGAGAAGCCCGAGCTCGCATAGCTGTTCAAGAGGCCGCCGCAAGGCGGTTCTCTTTGACCTCGTTCACATACATGCTGTATGTATGTGGGCATGAGTCATCCACTCGGTGAGGCGAAGGAGCTGCGGCTTCCGCAGGGGACGGTGCGGTATCGGGAGATCGGGTCTGGGCCTCCCGTCGTGTTCGTGCATGGGCTGCTCGTGAACGGGCTGCTGTGGCGCAAGGTCGCGCCCGCGGTCGCGGCAGGCGGACGGCGCTGCATCGTGCCGGACTGGCCGCTGGGGTCTCATGAGGTGCCGCTCGACGCTGGCGCCGACGTGTCGCCCGGCGCGGTCGCTCGGCTGATCGCCGACTTCGTTGAGGGCCTTGGGCTCGAGGACGTGACGCTGGTCGCGAACGACAGCGGAGGAGCGATCTCGCAGCTGCTCGTCACCCGCCATCCGGAGCGCATCGGCCGCCTCGTGCTGACGTCCTGCGACGCGTACGACAACTTCCTGCCGCCGCTGTTCCGCTACCTGCAGCTGCTTGCGCGTGTGCCGGGCGGCGCCGTCGTCGGCATGCAGATGCTGCGGGTGCGGCCGCTGCGCCGGCTGCCGATCGCGTTCGGCTGGCTCGTCAAGCGGCCGATCGAGCGAGCCGTCGAGGACGCGTACGTCGCGCCGATCCTGCGCGACGCCGGCGTGCGGCGCGACACGACGAAGTTCCTGCGGGGGATCGACAAGCGCGACACGCTCGCGGCCGCCGAGAAGTTCGGCGAGTTCCACAAGCCCGTGCTGGTCGCCTGGTCGGCGGAGGACAAGGTCTTCCCGCTGCGCTACGGCGAGCGGCTCGCGGCAGCCTTCCCGAACGCGCGCTTCGAGGCGATCGCCGACGCGCGGACGTTCTCGCCGGAGGACCAGCCGGAGCGGCTCGTCGAGCTGATTCAGGAGTTCGTCCGCGCCTAGAGGATGCGACGATGCCGGAACGATGGACTCCTTCCGCATCATGGGCGTGCTCAACGTCACGCCCGACTCGTTCTCCGACGGCGGCCGCTACCTCGACCCGGCGGCAGCGGTCGCGCACGGTGTCGAGCTGGTGGAGGAAGGTGCCGATGTCCTCGACGTCGGTGGCGAGTCGACGCGTCCGGGCGCCGAGCCGGTTCCGGTCGAGGAGGAGCTGCGTCGCGTCGTCCCCGTGATCGCCGCTCTCGTGGCGGGTGGGACGCGTGCGCAGATCTCCATCGACACGTTCAAGCGCGCGGTCGCCGAGGCGGCGCTGGACGCGGGTGCCACGTACGTCAACGACGTCACGGCGTTCCGGGCCGATCCGGAGCTGGCGGGCCTCGTCGCCGACCGCGGCGTCGACTGCTGCCTGATGCACATGCGCGGCGAGCCCCGCACGATGCAGGCCGACCCTGTCTACGCGGACGTCGTCTCCGACGTGAAGGCGTTCCTGGAGGAGCGGTTGGCGGCGGCGGTCGCAGCCGGCATCGCCGAGGAGCGCATCCAGCTCGACCCCGGCATCGGCTTCGGCAAGACGGTCGCGCACAACCTCGAGCTGCTGCGGCGCCTCGACGAGATCGTCGCGCTCGGCCGCCCGGTCGTCGTCGGCACCTCGCGCAAGTCGTTCCTGGGCAAGATCACCGGCCGCGAGGTCGCCGACCGCCTGCCGGGGACGATCGCGACGAACGTGCTCGCGCTCGAGCGCGGGGCGTCCGTCTTCCGCGTCCACGACGTCGCCCCGTTGAGGGACGCGCTCGCGGTCGCGGCTGCTACGGTCCGCGGCCGATGACGCCGCCTGAGGACGACACCCCCGACGAGGAGTTCGACGACGAGCTCGAACGACCTCGACGACGGAGACGACGAGCCCTCCGAACCGGTCGTCACGATCGAGATCAGCGGCCTCTCGCTCTACACGCACCACGGCGTCAGCGAGGCCGAGCGTGAGGTCGGCCAGCGGCTCGTGCTCGACCTGCGGCTCGAAGTGGGCGAGTGCGACGCGACGATCACCGACCGCGTCGAGGACACGATCGACTACGGCGAGGTCTGCCAGACGGTCGCGCTCGTCGCACAGCAGCGCTCCTACAAGACACTCGAGCGGCTCTGCACCGCGATCGCCGACCGTCTGCTCGAACGCTACGAGGCAGAGTCGGTATGGGTGAAGGCGGCAAAGCCCGAACCGCCGATTCCACTGCCGGTCGAGGAAGTCTCGGTCGAGGTCTTCCGCGAGGCTGAGTAGCCGCCGCGCCGTGCCCGACCGCATCGGCTACCTCGGTCTCGGCTCCAACGTCGGCGACCGCCGCGCCCGGCTCACCGCCGCCATCGCCGCGCTGCCGGCCCACGGCGTGCACGTGCTCGCCTCCTCCTCGACGTACGAGACCGAGCCGGTCGGCGAGATCCTCGACCAGCCGGACTTCCTCAACGCCTGTCTGCGGGTCTCGACGGCACTCGACCCCGAGGGCCTGCTCGACGCGTGCAAGGCGGTTGAGCGCGAGTTGGGGCGCGAGGCCGGCGGCGTGCGGCACGCCCCGCGGCCGATCGACGTCGACGTGCTGCTGCTCGGAGGGTTGGAGCACGAGTCGGCGCGCCTGCGGCTGCCGCATCCCGAGGTCACAAGCCGGCGCTTCGTGCTCGTGCCGCTGCTGGAGCTGGATCCCGAGCTGACGACACCGGACGGGGAGCGGCTCGCCGATGCGCTCGCGAGGCTCGATCCTGAGGTGCGGGTGCGGTTGGCGGGCCCGCCGTTGGTCTGAGGCTCGGCGGTCGCTCGCTCCGTGTGGTGGAGCTGGGGTGTGGGCGCGCGCCCACGGCTGGCCTCGAGGGGGTGAGTGCGGGCGGGGCTGGCGGGAGCCCGTGCCGCCGGGGCTCAGTCGTGCCACGAAATCCTTACGCACCTACGCAGGATCTCCGCGCCCCGTCGATGTGTGGAGGGAAAGCCCCGCATACGAGGGAGAACTCGCCACACATCGCAGGGGCCCAGGCGAAACGTGCGCAAACGCCCGCGCTCTGCAACGCGACCGCGGCAGAACAGCAACGCAACAGACACCCCCTCCCTCCCCAGCAGGCCGTACGCCAGCGTCACAACCCGTCGGCCGCTCCACACGGAGCGCCCACGGCCGAAGCGCCGGACGCGCCGTCAGACCGGCAGCGCGCCCGCGGGCAGGTGACCTGCGTACGACGGCACGACCCGTTGGGCCATCGTCCAGCCCGGTCGGCCCTCCAGCATCGGCCGTACGTCGCCGAACGTGCCCATGAAGCGGATGCTGGCGCCGATCTGGAGGTCGGCGGCGTTGGGCTGCCGGGCCGCCGAGCACGCCCTCGGCGATCCAGGCGTCGACCTTGTCGAGCAGGCCGGGGAGCGCGGCGAGGTCGTCGCGGGCACGGGCCTTCGAGGCCTTGTTGCGGGAGCCGCGCGACGCGGCTCACGAGCGGGGCGACGAGCCGCTGGAGCGGTGCGGGCAGCGGCAGCTTGGAGCCCTCGGCGTAGCTCGAGATCGCGTCGGTGCGCTGCTGGATGCCGACCCAGAAGAGCCGGCGGGGGATCGGCTGCAGGACGCGGTCGCCCCACTCCTCGGCCTCGACGACGCGGGCGCGGGCGGCCTCGTCGGTGGGCAGCAGCGGCGGCTCGGGCACGAGCGCGTCAAGCCGGTGGACGATCGCGCGGGAGCCGACGATCCGCTCGCCGTTGCCGAGCACCAGCGCCGGGCACGGTCGTCTTGCGGAAGCGCAGCCACTGCTCCGGCACGTGCATCGCGGGCGCCATCTCGTGGATGCGGTAGGGCTGGCCCTTGAGCTGCAGCGCGCGCTCGGCGCAGACGCAGGGGTGCGAGCCGTGGATTGCGTAGAGGGTGTGTGGCATCGGGCGAGGATAGGCGGGCGACGCGTGCTCGCGCGCCGGTCCATACAGGTTGCATGTGGGCGTGGGACGGCCCTGCCGGCCGGCGCGCGATACTTCCGCCATGCTCCTCGTCGTCGACGTCGGCAACACGCAGACCCACTTCGGCACGTTCCTCGGCGAGGAGCTGCAGCAGCACTGGCGCTTCGCGACCGTGCGCGACTCGACCGCCGACGAGCTGGGCGCGAAGCTCGCGAACCTGCTCGCGCTGCGCGGCCTCTCGTTCGAACGTCTCGACGGCTCGATCGTCTCCTCGACGGTGCCGCAGCTCGGCGCCGAGTGGCAGCAGGTCGGCGAGCGCTATCTGGGCCACGGGACGCTCGTCGTCGGCCCGGGCATCAAGTCGGGCATGCCGATCCGCTACGAGAACCCGCGCGAGATCGGCGCCGACCGGCTCGTCAACGCCGTCGCCGCCTACGACAAGATCGGCGACGCCTGCATCGTCGTCGACTTCGGCACCGCGATCACGTTCGACCCGGTCTCAGCCGAGGGCGAGTACCTCGGCGGCGTGATCGCTCCTGGCGTCGAGATATCGATGGAGGCGCTGACCGAACGCGCAGCCGCACTGCCGAAGATCGACCTCGTCCCGCCGCGATCGATCATCGGCAAAACGACCGTCGACGCGATCCGCTCAGGCGTCGTCTACGGCTTCGCCGGCCTCGTCGACGGCATCGTCCGACGCCTGCGCGAGGAGATGGGCCCGGAGACGGCGACGATCGCGACCGGCGGGCTCGCCGCGTCGATCGTGCCCTCGACCGAGGAGATCGACGAGACCGACGACCTGTTGACGCTCACCGGGCTGCGGATCCTCCACGAGCTCAACGCGGACGGCTGAGGAAGCCCTCCAGCAGGTCGTTGTAGGCCGCGCCGGCGGTCGGGATCGAATGGCCGCGGCCGGGCACGACTGCTCGCTCGGCGCCGATCCCAGCGGCGAGCGCGTCGCAGACGGCATCGAAGACGGGGGAATGGCCGCCGGAGACGACGAGCTTCGGGAAGCGCGCGGCGGCCAGTGCCTCGAGCGGGATCTCGGCCTCCCAGGGTGGTCGCTCCTCCATCACGTGGCGGGCGCCGCGCTCCAGCCACTCCGGCAACTCGCCGGGCGTCTCGCGGACCGAGCCGACGCCGGAGCGGAACATCAGCACGAAGTCGCGCGGGTCGATCTGATCGCGGTGGCGGTAGAGCGCCTCGCCGTTGACGATCGTCGCGTCGACCTCGGGGTCGCCGGCCGCGAGCCGCAACGCGCCGGGCTCGGAGACCGTCAGCGAGTGCACGGCGTCGGGCCGCAGCGCCGCCGCGAGCAGCGCGATCACGGCGCCGTATGAGTGCCCGACGAGGTGGGCGCCGTCGCCGAGCAGCTCCGCGATCAGCGGCGCCTCGGCCTCGAAGTCGCCGCGTGCCAGCGGTGGGCTCGCGCCGAAGCCGGGCCGGTTCGGGACCACCAGCTCCCAGCGCTCGGCCAGCGGCTGCTGCTCGTGCCATGTGCGCTCCGAGCCCACGACGCTGCCGTGCACGAGCACGACCGGCGGACCCTTGCCGTGTCGCCTGACCTCGAGGTCGGCGGCGCGAAGCTGCTGCATGCGTGCGGACTCTAAGCCGCTGCGCCTACCATGGGCGCATGCGCTCGCTCCACGACAGCTGGATGCTCGGCGGGGTCGAGATCCCGAACCGCGTCGTGCTCGCGCCGCTCGCGGGCATCGGCAACTGGTTCGTGCGGCTGCAGGCAAAGCGCTACGGCGCGGGCCTGGCCGTCTCGGAGATGGTCTCCAGCCATGCGATCCACTACGGCAACGAGAAGACGTGCACCGAGCTGCTGCGCGTCCATCCGGAGGAGCGCGCGGCGGGACCGACGTCGATCCAGCTGTTCGGCGGCGACCCTGCCGTGATGGCGAGCGCGGCCGAGCAGGTCGCGGCGCTCGGTGTCGACCTGATCGACTTGAACATGGGCTGCCCGGTGCCGAAGGTCTGTAAGACGGGCGCCGGCGCCGCCTTGCTGGCCGATCCCGACCGTGCGGTCGCCGTCGCGAAGGCGGCGCGCGAGGGCAGCGGGCTGCCGGTGACGGTGAAGCTGCGGCCGGGGTTGAAGCCCGGCGAGCGGATCGGCGTGGACCTCGCCTACCGGCTGGTCGACGAGGCCGGCATCGCCGGACTCTGCATCCACCCACGTGTCGCTCAGAAACGCCACGGCGGCAAGGCCGACTACGAGCTGGCGGCGGCGCTGGTCGCAGAGCTTCCGGTCCCGGTCCTGATTTCCGGCGGCCTCAGCAGCGCCGCCAAGGTCCACGACGTCTTCGAGCGCACCGGCGCCGCGGCCGTGCTGTTGGCGCGTGGCTCGCTCGGCAATCCGTGGTTGTTCGAGCAGGTGCTCGGCACGCGCGAGGGCGAGCCGACGCGCGAGGAGATCCTGGCCGAGATCGACTGGGTGCTCGACCGCGCCGTCGAGCATCTCGGCGAGGTTCGCGCCGCTCGCTACCTGCGCAAGTTCTACCCCTGGTACGTGACGCGGCTCGCGGGCGACAAGACGCTGCAGGATCGCCTCCAGCGCACCAACTCGACCGCTGAGGCGCGCGAGGTCTTCGGGATCGGGGCGCTCGTCGCGGCGGTCTGAGGGGGTTCGCGGCACGTCCCGCGAAGGGGCGTCGGGGCGCCGTCTTGGCTCGTTTCCGAAAACCGCCTTGAGCGGCGCTATACTTGCCCGCCCGTCGAGCCGGGACTCGTCGGAACCCCCGCCCTGGTGCGGGTTTTCCTTTGTCCAGGCGGCGGGATCCGCTCACCCTCGCAACGCCAAGGTCAGGCTCATGCCCAAGGACGTCATCCTCACCCCAGACGGTCTCACGAAGCTGAAGTCCGAGCTCGAGTTCCTGTCGACCGAGAAGCGCCGCGAGGTTGCGGCACGCATCAAGGAGGCGCGCGAGTTCGGCGACATCTCCGAGAACGCCGAGTACGACGACGCGAAGAACGAGCAGGCAATGCTCGAGTCCAAGATCGCTCAGTTGGAGGAGAAGCTCCGCGCCGCGACGGTCATCGACTCGAAGGATCTCGGCACTGACATCGTGTCGGTCGGCTCGACGGTCCACGTCAAGGACCAGGGCACCAACGGCAAGAGCGACACGTTCACGATCGTCGGCTCCGCCGAGGCAAACCCCGCCGAGCACAAGCTCTCCAACGAGTCGCCCGTCGGCAAGGCGCTGCTCGGCCGCAAGCGCAACGAGATCGTCACCGTGCTGCTGCCCAACGGCAAGAAGCGCGAGCTGAAGATCACGAAGATCGACGTCGGCCTGTAGAAAGGAGGCCGCGATGGCCTCCGCAGACGACGAAGCGCCGACCGCCGACACCGAGGACCTGCCCGAGCTGCTTGCGGCGCGCCGCCGCAAGCTCGAGCGGCTGCGGGGCGAGGGCATCGACCCATTCCCGCACTCCTACGCGGGCGTGTCGGCGATCGCCGACGTGCGGGCGGCGCACGAGGATCTGGAGGACGGCGCTGAGACGGAGTCTCGCTATCGCCTCGCCGGCCGCCTCGCGGCGCGCCGCGGGCAGGGCAAGGGCGCGTTCCTTGATCTGGTCGACCGCAGCGGCCGCATCCAGCTGCACGCCAGCCTGGACGTGCTGGGGGAGGAGCGCTTCGAGCGGCTGGTGGGCATGGACCTCGGCGACATCCTCGGTGTCGACGGCTTCGTCTTCCGCTCGCGGCGCGGCGAGCTGTCGCTGCGGATCGAGGACTGGGCGGTGCTCGCGAAGTCGCTGCGTCCGCCGCCGGAGAAGCACCACGGACTGCAGGACGTCGAGACGCGCTTCCGCCACCGCGAGCTGGACCTGATCGGCTCCGAGGAGACGCGTGCGCTGTTCGTGACGCGCGCGAAAACGGTCTCGGCGATCCGCCGCTTCCTCGACGAGCAGGAGTTCGTTGAGGTCGAGACGCCCGTCTTGCAGCCGCTCTACGGCGGTGCGAACGCACGGCCGTTCACGACCCACCACAACGCGCTCGACCGCACGCTGTTCCTGCGGGTCGCGACCGAGCTGTACCTCAAGCGCTGCGTGATCGGCGGGATCGAGCGCGTCTACGAGTTGGGCAAGGACTTCCGCAACGAGGGCATCTCGCAGAAGCACAACCCCGAGTTCACGATGCTCGAGTTCTACGAGGCCTACTCGGACGCGGAGGGCATCGCGGCGCGCGTGGAAGCGCTCGTGGCGTATGCCGCCGAGGCGATCGGGTACGCCGGGGAGGTCGACCTCTCGCCGCCGTGGAAGCGCGAGAGCCTGCCGGAGGCGATCCGCTCGCGCACCGGCGTCGACATCCTCGTGGCGCGCGACCGCGACGCGCTTGCTGCCGCGATGGAGGCGAAGGGCCTCGTCGCGCCGCCGGATGACACCTGGGCGCAGCTCGTCGACGAGCTGGTGACCAAGCACGTCGAGCCGACGCTGGTCGAGCCGACCTTCCTGTTCGACTATCCGGTCGAGCTGTCGCCGTTCGCCAAGCGCCACCGTGACGACGACCGCCTTGCAGAGCGTTTCGAGGCCTACGTGCAGGGGATGGAGATCGCGAACGGCTTCACGGAGCTGAACGATCCTGACGACCAGCGCCTGCGCTTCCAGCAGCAGCGGGCGCACGCCGCCGCCGGCGACGAGGAGGCGCAGCCGTTCGACGAGGCCTTCCTGCAGGCGCTGGAGCAGGGCATGCCGCCGACCGGCGGCGTTGGCATCGGCATCGACCGGCTGGTTATGGTGCTGACTGGGCAGAAGTCGATCCGCGAGGTCGTCCTCTTCCCCGCGATGCGCGATTAAGGTCTGCTCCGCGGACTTTGTCCGCAAAGACGTGCGGGAGCCGTGCGCCTGCACCAGAGTGGTGTGCGGGTGGTTGGTAGACTGGTGTATGTCCGGCAAACGAGCCCGATCACTCCGCTTCGGACCGGTTCCGGTCGATGATCCGAGTGAGTGGGTGCGTTCGCATCCCCTCAGACGAGTCCGTCGAAGCCGCCTCCGGTAGGGAAGGAACGCAGGGACCATGTTCGAGCGATTCACAGAGCGGGCCCGCCAGGTCGTCGTCCTCGCCCAAGAGGAGGCCCGGACGCTCAAGCACAACTACATCGGCACGGAGCACATCCTGCTCGGCCTGCTCCGCGAGGAGGAGGGCCTCGCCGCGCGCGTGCTGGAGAGCCTGGACATCACCGTCGAGCGTGTGCGCGCCCAGGTCGTGCGCATCGTCGGCTCCGGTGAGGAGGTCACCTCCGGCCAGATCCCCTTCACGCCCCGCGCCAAGAAGGTGCTGGAGCTGGCCCTGCGCGAGGCGCTGAGCCTCGGCCACAACTACATCGGCACCGAGCACATCCTGCTCGGCCTCGTGCGCGAGAACGAGGGCGTCGCCGCACGCATCCTGCTCGACTTCGACGCCGACTCCGAGAAGATCCGCAACGAGGTCATCCGCATGCTGTCCGGCCCCGGCGGTCGCCGCCAGGGCAGCAGCAGCGGCAGCGGTGCCTCTGGCGCGCCCGGCGCGGCCGGCGAGGGCAAGAAGTCCTCCAAGCTGCTCGACCAGTTCGGCCGCAACCTGACGAAGCTCGCCTCCGACGGCAAGCTCGACCCCGTGGTCGGCCGTGAGACGGAGATCGAGCGGATCATGCAGATCCTCTCGCGTCGCACGAAGAACAACCCGGTGCTGATCGGTGAGCCGGGCGTCGGCAAGACGGCCGTCGTCGAGGGCCTCGCCCAGCGCATCACGAACTCCGACGTGCCCGAGCTGCTGAAGAACAAGCAGATCTACACGCTCGACCTCGCGGCGCTCGTCGCCGGGTCGAAGTACCGCGGCGAGTTCGAGGAGCGCCTCAAGAAGGTGATGAAGGAGATCACCCAGCGCGGCGACATCATCCTGTTCATCGACGAGCTCCACAACCTCGTCGGCGCCGGCGCGGCCGAGGGCGCGATCGACGCGGCCTCGATCCTCAAGCCGGCCCTCGCGCGCGGCGAGCTGCAGACGATCGGCGCCACCACGCTCGACGAGTACCGCAAGTACCTCGAGCGCGACTCCGCCTTGGAGCGCCGCTTTCAGCAGATCCGCGTCGAGCAGCCCTCCACGGACGAGACTGTGCAGATCCTGCGCGGCCTGCGCGACCGCTACGAGCAGCACCACAAGGTGAACATCACCGACGAGGCGCTGACCGCAGCCGCCGATCTCGCGGACCGCTATATCTCAGACCGCTTCCTGCCGGACAAGGCGATCGACCTGATCGACGAGGCCGCCTCGCGCATGCGCATCAAGTCGATGACCTCCCCGCCCGTCTACCGGGACCTCGAAGAGGAGATCGAGACGACGCGGCGCAACAAGGAGGCCGCGATCGAGGCGCAGGAGTTCGAGAAGGCCGCGAACCTGCGCGACTCCGAGCGCCAGCTCACCCAGAAGAAGAAGGAGCTGGAGGAGCAGTGGGAGTCCGGCGAGTCCGGCGAGCGCCCCTCGATCGGCGAGGAGGAGATCGCGGACATCGTCTCGATGTGGACCGGGATCCCCGTCTTCAAGCTGACGGAGGCCGAGACGCAGAAGCTGATGCGGATGGAAGAGGAGCTGCACAAGCGCGTCATCGGGCAGCACGCCGCCGTCGAGGTCATCTCGAAGGCGATCCGCCGCTCGCGCGCCGGGCTCAAGGACCCCAAGCGGCCGACCGGGTCGTTCATCTTCCTCGGCCCCTCCGGCGTCGGGAAGACCGAGCTTGCCCGCACGCTCGCCGAGTTCCTCTTCGGCGACGAGGACGCGATGGTGCGCATCGACATGTCCGAGTACATGGAGAAGCACGCGGTGTCGCGGCTCGTCGGGTCGCCTCCCGGCTACATCGGCTACGACGAGGGCGGTCAGCTGACCGAGGCCGTGCGGCGCAAGCCGTACAGCGTCCTGCTGCTCGACGAGATCGAGAAGGCCCACCCCGACGTCTTCAACATCCTGCTCCAGATCCTGGAGGACGGGCGGCTGACGGACGCCCAGGGCCGGACCGTCGACTTCCGCCACGCGATCGTGATCATGACGTCGAACATCGGCGCCTCCGAGATCGCTCGCAACACGCCGTTGGGCTTCGCCGTCTCCGACGACGAGACCGGCATCACGTACGACGACATGAAGAACCGGATCATGGGCGAGCTGAAGAAGGTCTTCCGTCCCGAGTTCCTCAACCGCATCGACGACGTGATCGTCTTCCACAAGCTGGCCAAGGACGAGATCAAGCAGATCGTCGAGCTGCTGCTGCTGCGCATCCGCGCGTCGCTCGCCGACCGTGGCCTGCAGCTGGAGCTGACCGAGGAGGCGCGCGACCTGCTCGTCGACAAGGGCTGGGATCCGGCGATGGGCGCACGTCCGCTGCGCCGCGCGATCCAGCGCTACATCGAGGATCCGCTTGCCGATTTCGTGCTGCGCTCCGAGCTGACCGAGGGCGCGACCGTGATGGTCGACAAGGCGCCCGAGGGCGACGATCGCGAGGTCTCGATCGACGTCGTGATGCCCAAGCCGGCGCCGCAGCCGGTGGGCGTGGGGGCGAAGGGCGGGTCGGACGACGAGGATGACGCCGGCTCGGACTCAGGCTCCGAGGATGGCGGCGAACCGTCCGAGACGTCCGCCGAGTAGCGCAGCGTCCGCAGAACGGCAGGCTTGGGAGAGGGCGGTCCGGTTGCCGGGCCGCCCGCTCTGTTTTTTGAGGACAGGCAGTTTGGAGCCCTATAGGGGCGCCAAACTGACGGTCATCGCCATAGAGTGCTCTGCGTGAGCGAGCCGGTTGAGATCAAGGTCCGGGACGACGGGTCCTACAAGGTCACGGGCCCGGTGCGGCTCGTGGACGCTGAGGGGAACGAGATCCTGTACGACCGCGAGCGGCCGCTTGCGCTCTGTCGGTGTGGGCACTCGCGCACCAAGCCGTTCTGCGACAAGGCGCACAAGGAGTCCGGCTTCGCCTCGTGCGTGCGCGCCGCTGCGCTGATCGACTGAGGCAGGCTGGCCAGCCAGCCAACTGGCGCGTGCGTGCGGGGACGGACGTAGCATCGGTCGCGCCGATGGCCGTCTCGCCCTCACGTTCACGCTCACGCAAGCGCACTGCGCCCGCCGCCGAAACCGCGCCGATCACGACGCGCTCGGCGACCGCGCTGGCTGCTGCGATCCGCGCCGGCGAGCTGACCGCCCGCGAGGTCGTCGAGGCGCACATCGCGCTGTTGGAGCGCGTGAACCCGTCGCTCAACGCGATCGTCATGGACCGCTACGCCGAGGCGCGCGCCGAGGCCGATGCCGCCGACGAGCGCGTCGCCGCTGCGAAGGACCGTGCGGCGCTGCCGTCGCTGCTGGGCGTGCCGGTCACGATCAAGGAGTCGATCGCGCTCGCCGGGATGGCGAACTGCGCCGGGCTGATGGCCCGGGCCGAGCACCGTTGCCCGGAGACCGCCACGGCCGCCCAGCGCCTCGTCGACGCCGGTGCGATCCCGCTCGGCGTGACCAACACGTCCGAGCTGTGCATGTGGATCGAGTCCAACAACCGCGTGTACGGACGCACCCACAACGCGTACGACCGCACGCGGATCGCGGGCGGGTCCTCCGGCGGGGAGGGGGCGGCGGTCGGCAGCGGCGGGTCGCCGCTTGGGCTCGGCTCCGACGTCGGCGGCTCGATCCGCGGGCCGGCGGCCTTCAACGGCGTGTTCGGCCACAAGCCGTCGCAGGGCCTCGTGCCGATGACGGCAACCTACCCGCCGGTCGGCGCGGGCACCGAGGTCGAGCGGATGGTCGCCAACGGCCCGCTGGTGCGGCGTGCGGAGGACCTGATGCCGGCGCTGCGGCTGCTGTCCGGCCCGGACGGTCTCGATCCCTCGATGCGCGAGGTCGAGCTCGGCGATCCGGCTGACGTCACGCTTGACGGTCTGCGCGTCGTGATTAGCGACGACGCCTTCGTCAGCCCGATCGCGCGCGAGCTGCTGGCAGCGCGTGAGCGCGCGGCGGGCGCGTTGGCGGCCGCGGGGGCGCGTGTCGAGCGTGTCTCGATGCGCTCCATGCGCAGCGTCATCGAGCCCTTTCTCACGTCACTGGGCGACGGCGACAGCACGCTCCAGGAGCTGCTGGTCGGCGAAGGCGTCGATCCGGCGACGTGGATGAGCCTGCTGCGCCGCGGCGGTCCGCACACGGTGCCGACGCGCCTGCTGCTTGGGGCCGAGCGCCTCTCGGCGCGTAGCTCGACGAAGCGCGCACAGAAGATGATCGAGGCCGGCCGCGCGTTCGCACGCGAGGTGGCGGAGACGATCGGCGACGGCGTGCTGCTGCATCCGCCCTACCCGAACGTCGCGCCGCGCCACGGCCGCACCGTGGGGCGGCTGTGGTGGGTCCATCCGATGCTCGTCTTCAACCTCGCTGCGGTGCCCGTCACGCAGGTGCCGCTCGGGCTCGGCAGTGCCGGCCTGCCGCTCGGCGTGCAGGTCGCAGCAGCCCCCGATCGCGACCACGTCTCGATCGCCGTCGCGCTCGAGCTGGAGCGTGTCTTCGGCGGCTGGGTGCCGCCGGCCTGACTCGTACGCTGGACGGGCGATGGCCCGTCCCAGCTCGATCCACGTCTGCTCCGAGTGCGGTCACGAGACGCCGCGCTGGCACGGCCAGTGCCCCGGCTGCAACGCCTGGAACTCGCTCGTCGAGGAGGCCGTCGCGCGGCCCTCGGCCGGTGGGGGGCGCGCCCGCGGGAGTGGTAGCGCCGGTGCCGGCCGCGCCGTAGCGCCGGTGCCGTTGGCGCACATCGAGGCCGCTGAGCTCGCGCGCCTGGCGACGGGGATCGGCGAGCTCGACCGCGTGCTGGGCGGCGGGATCGTGCCCGGCTCGCTCGTGCTGATCGGCGGCTCGCCGGGGATCGGCAAGTCGACGCTGACGACGATGGCGCTCGCGAACCTCGTCGCTTCCGGGCGCAAGGGCCTCTATGTGTCCGCCGAGGAGTCGGCGGCGCAGATCAAGCTGCGTGCCGAGCGGCTCGTCACGTCCGGCGGCCCGGGGGCGGCGCTGCAGATCCCCGTGATCGCCGAGACGGACCTCGACGCGGTGCTCGCGACGCTGGAGCGCGAGAAGCCCGACGTCTGCGTCGTGGACTCGGTCCAGACGCTGCACGCGAGTAGCCTCACGGGCGCCCCCGGCTCGGTCGGGCAGGTGCGCGAGGTCGCCGGGGAGATCATGCGCGTCGCGAAGACACACGGCATCGCGGTGCTGCTCGTTGGGCATGTCACGAAGGATGGTGCGCTCGCGGGGCCGCGCGTGCTGGAGCACCTCGTCGACTGCGTGCTTCAGTTCGAGGGCGAGCGGGAGCGCACGTATCGCACGTTGCGGGCGCTGAAGAACCGCTTCGGCTCGACGAACGAGGCGGGCGTCTTCGAGATGCGCGACGACGGGCTCGTGGAAGTGCTCGATGCCTCGGCGCGCTTCGTCGGCGAGGCGACGCGGGCGCCCGGGAGCGTCGTGCTGTGTGCGATGGAGGGATCGCGGCCGCTGCTCGTGGAGGTGCAGGCGCTCGTCTCGCCCTCGGAGCTGGTGCCTCCGCGGCGCGTGGTCAGCGGGATCGACCGCAACCGCCTCGCGCTCGTGCTCGCGGTCCTCTCGCGCCACGGCGGCATCCCGCTCGGCACGGCGGATGTGTTCGTCAATGTGGTCGGCGGCGTGCGCGTGGACGAGCCGGGGGCGGACCTGGCGGTCGCGCTGGCGGTGGCGAGCGCTTCGCGCGGGGTCCCGTTGGTCGGCGAGCACGAGCCGCCGCTGGCGTGCTTCGGCGAGCTCGGGCTGACGGGCGAGCTGCGCTCGGTGGCGCATCACGACCGGCGGCTCGCCGAGGCGACGAAGTTCGGACTGCGCACGCTCGTGACGCCGGAGGCCGGCACGCTGCGAGCCGCGCTGAAGCCGCTCCGCGCGAGGACGCGAGAGACCGCCGACGCGCCAGCACAGGCGGCGTGAACGCGGCCGTTTTGTGCAATTGCGGAGATCCTTCGCAATCGTTGCGAAAATCCCTGCGACGCTGAGGAAAATCCCATCAAAACCCGGTAGAATCGGGTGGGTATGGCGCCGCGTACCGGGGAAGAGCTCAAAGATGAGCTCGAGTCTCGCCAAGAGCCCCGGCTCGTCAAGGCACTCGAGATGGTTGCCCCTGGGACCTCGCTGCGCGAGGGAATCGACAACATCGTCCACGCCCGCACCGGTGGCCTGCTGGTCATCGGAGACGCGGACGACCTCGCCTTCTTGTTCTCGGGCGGGCTCAAGCTCGACATCGACTACACGCCGGCCTTCCTCTACCAGCTGGCGAAGATGGACGGCGCCCTCGTGCTCAGCGCCAACGCGACGAAGCTCGTGTGGGCCAACGTCCAGCTGACGCCCGACCCGACGATCCTCACGCTCGAGACCGGCACGCGCCACCGCACCGCCGAGCGCATCTCCAAGCAGACCGACGCGCTCGTGATCGCGATCTCGCAGCGCCGCGAAGTCGTCTCGCTCTACGTCGACGGCGCGAAGTACATCCTCGAGGACATCCCCGTCGTGCTCGCGAAGGCCAACCAGGCGCTCGCGACGCTCGACAAGTACCGCAGCCGCCTCGACCAGGTCTCCACTCGCCTCACCGCGCTGGAGTTCGAGGGCGGCGCGACGCTGCACGACGTGCTGACGGTGCTGCAGCGCGTCGAGCTCGTCACGCGCATGGGCGTCGAGATCGAGCGCTACATCGTCGAGCTCGGCACCGAGGGGCGCCTGATCGAGATGCAGCTCGACGAGACGATGGTCGGCGTCGCCGGCGACAAGGCCGCGCTTGTGCACGACTACCTCGCGGAGGACACCGACGAGCAGTTCGCTGACGCGTTCGACCAGCTCGTGCGCCTCCCGCACCAGGACCTGCTCGACTTCGGCCGCCTCGCCGAGCTGCTCGGCTACGACCGCAAGACCAACACGCTCGACTTCCCCGTCTCACCGCGGGGCTACCGCATCCTCGGCCGCATCCCGCGCCTGCCCAGGCAGGTCGTGCAGCGGATCATCGAGGAGTTCGGAGGACTTGAGGAGATGCTTGCCGCGAGCGACGGCGAGCTGGAGACCGTCGACGGGGTCGGCGAGATCCGTGCCAAGGACATTCGTGAGGGCCTGCGTCGCCAGCAGGAGATCAACCTCGTGGACCGCTATCTGCAGACATGAACCGTCGGGGGGCCTCCGGCCCGCTGGGACAAGGAGACGACACCATCACCGAATTGACTGAAGAGCAACTTGAGGACCTTGAGATCGAGGTTGAGGTCGAGCACATCGACTTCCAGATCGGCGACAACGTCGTCTACCCCCATCACGGTGCCGGGCAGGTCCTGAAGAAGGAGCTGAAGGACATCCTCGGGGAGAAGCGCGAGTACCTGACGATCAAGATCCTCCACAACGACATGACGGTCATGGTCCCGACCGAGAACGCCGCGATCGCGGGTCTTCGTCGTGTGATCGACGAGGAGACGGTGAAGAAGGTGCTCGCCGTCCTCCAGGACGAATGCTCCGACATGCCGAAGAACTGGAACCGCCGCTTCAAGCACAACCGCGACAAGATCAAGACCGGCGACATCTACGAACTCGCTGAGGTTGTCCGCAACCTCGCCATCCGAGAGGCGGAGAAGGGCCTGTCGACTGGCGAGAAGCAGATGTTCACCCGTGCCAAGAAGATCCTCGCTTCTGAGCTGATGTACGCGCTGGAGATGGAGGAGGAGCAGGCCGAGGAGCACCTCGACGAACTGCTCACCAGCTCCGCGAGCGGCAAGGTGGCAGTCGCGGCGGAATAGCCCGCGAGAGCCCAGTCTGATGGCGGTCGCTCTGCTTGTGGCCGCTGGTCGTGGTGAACG
Source organism: uncultured Actinomycetes bacterium (assembly GCA_963774115.1). Classification (GTDB taxonomy): domain Bacteria; phylum Actinomycetota; class Thermoleophilia; order Solirubrobacterales; family Solirubrobacteraceae; genus Conexibacter. The sequence continues at coordinate 1,141,964 of CAVZDN010000003.1, forward strand.
CCTTGGCGCCGAAGGGCCCAAGGCGTTCGTCATGCTGGCGGGCCGTCCGATGATCGCCTGGAGCCTCGACGCGCTGCGCGCGGTGCCGGCGATCTCGCGGATCGTGGTTGCCCTGCCGCCGGGCGTCGAGGCGCCTGAGGGCACCATCGGCGTGGTCGGCGGCGCGGAGCGCTCGCATTCGGTGCGGGCGGCGCTGACGGCCGCATACCCGTCCCCACCCACCCCCGACGACGAAGCTGTCGTCGTCCACGACGCGGCGCGTCCGCTGGCGACGCCGAAGCTGTTCGCGCAGGCGATCGAGGCGTTGTCCGCAAGCAGGTCCGACGCGGTCGTCGCGGCCGCGCGCGTGACCGACACCGTCAAGCGAGCCGACGAGGACCTGCGGGTGGTCGAGACGCTCGACCGCCGCTCGCTGTGGGCCGTGCAGACGCCGCAGGTCTTCCGCCGCGCCGCGCTCGCGGCTGCGCTGGCAGCGCCCGACGATGTGCTCGCCGCTGCCACCGACGATGCCGGCCTCGTCGAGCAGGCAGGCGGTCGGGTCCACGTCATAGAGTCCCCAGGCGAGAACCTGAAGGTCACCACGCTGGTCGACCTCCGCCTCGCCGAGATCCTCTTGAACGAACGCCGAGCATGCTGACCGACTACCACGTGCACTTGCGCCCCGACGGCGCCGACACGCCTGCCGAGCGCTACTTCACTACCACGAACGCCGAGGTCTACCGGGCGGCTGCGAGCGAGCGCGGGATCGCCGAGCTGGGCGTCTCCGAGCACGTCTACCGCTTCCGCCAGACGCTCGACGTCTGGCAGCACCCGTTCTGGCAGGAGAACGCCGTCGACGACATGGACGCCTACTGCGAGTACGTGCGCTCGGAGACCGACCTGCGCCTCGGCATCGAGGCCGACTACGTGCCCGGTCGCGAGGACCGCATGCGCAACCTGCTCGACGCACGCGACTGGGACTACGTGATCGGCTCGGTGCACTTCGTCGGCGACCACGCCGTCGACCATCCCGACTGGGACATCTGGGCGACGACGTTCGAGTCGCCGGAGAAGGTCTGGCGCCGTTACTTCCAGATGCTCGCGGAGGCCGCCCGCAGCGGGCTCTTCGACATCATGGCCCACCCCGACCTCGTAAAGGTGTGGGGCAAGGACCGTCCGCACCCGGAAGGCGACCTGCGCCGCTTCTACGAGCCGGCCATCGAGGCGATCGCCGAGGCCGGCGTCGCGATCGAAGTCTCGACCGCCGGCCTGCGCAAGCCGATCGGCGAGCGCTACCCGGCCGAGCCGTTCCTGCAGATGTGCCTGGACGCCGGGACCCCGATCGCGCTCTCCAGCGACGCCCACGTGCCCGAACACGTCGGCTGGGAGTACGAGTCGACGGTCGCGTGGCTCGCGGAGCAGGGCGTGCGCGAGCTGTGCGTCTTCGAGGGCCGGGAACGACGGCTGGAGCCGGTCGGCGCGTCATGACGACGACGGGGATCGGCTGGGACGTCCACCGGCTCGTGCCCGGGCGTCCGCTGATCCTCGGCGGTGTGACCGTCCCGTCGGAGCTGGGGCTCGAGGGTCACTCGGACGCCGACGTTCTCACCCACGCCGTGATTGACGCGCTGCTGGGTGCCGCCGGCCTCGGCGACATCGGCGAGCACTTCCCCGACACGGAAGAGCGCTGGCGCGGGGCGGACTCGATCGAGCTGCTGCGCCATGTCGGCGAGCTGGTCGTCGGTAACGGCTTTGAGATCGTCCACGTCGACGCGACAGTGATGCTGGAGCGCCCGAAGCTGCTCGACCACAAGCCGGCGATGCGCGCCGTCTTGGCCGGCGCCCTGGGGCTTCAGCTCGCCCACGTCAACGTCAAGGCGACGCGTGGCGAGGGGATGGGCTTCGTCGGTCGTGTCGAGGGCGCCGCGGCGCTGGCGATTGCGACGCTCAGAGGGCGTTGAGGTTGACCACATCGACGCTGTTGCGCGGTTCAAACCGGCCGGTACCACGCTACTGAGCATCAGAGTCAGAGCGATGCATGTGCGTGTCAAGCCGTGCGGATCTCCGCTCCCGGTAGGGTCCCGGCGTGCGCTCGATCACGCTTCACGACACGCGGACCGGTGAGGTTCGGCCGCTCGAACCGCGCGACCCGGGGCGGGTCGGCGTCTATGCGTGCGGGCCGACCGTCTACGGGCGGATCCATGTCGGCAACGCACGGCCGTACGTCGTCTTCTCGCTGCTGAAGCGGTTCCTCGTGCACGAGGGGTATGACGTGACGTTCGTGGCCAACGTGACCGACGTCAACGACAAGATCTACGACGCGGCGCAGGCGGCGGGGGTCGCGAGCGAGGTCCTGGCGCGGGAGATGACTGCTGCGTATGTCGCGGACACGGAGGGGCTGGGCCTCGGCCGACCGGATCATGAGCCGCTTGCGAGCGAGACGATGGACGAGATCGTGGCGCTGATCCAGACGCTGATCGAGCGCGGGCATGCGTATGCGGTCGAGGGAGACGTGTACTTCGACGTGCGCTCCTATCCGGCGTACGGAGAGCTGTCGCATCGCGACGTCGACCAGATGGACCAGGGCGAGGGCGTCGAGGGCGCCTCCATCAAGCGCGATCCGCTCGACTTCGCCCTCTGGAAGGCGCAGAAGGAGGGCGAGGACACGGCCTGGGACTCGCCGTGGGGCCGCGGACGGCCGGGCTGGCACATCGAGTGCTCGGCGATGGCGGAGAAGCTGCTCGGCGTCGGCTTCGACGTCCACGGCGGCGGCTCGGACCTCGTCTTCCCGCATCACGAGAACGAGGCGGCGCAGACGGCGGCGGCGTGCGGCGAGCCGCTCGCGCGCGTCTGGATGCACAACGGCATGGTGCGGCTCGACGGCGAGAAGATGGCGAAGTCCGTCGGCAACATCTTCCTGTTGCACGAGGCGCTTGCCGCGCATGGCCGCGACGCGCTCGTCGCCTACTTCTGCGGCGGCCACTACCGCCAGCCGATCGCCTACTCCGGCGAACGTTTGGAGGAGGCGGCGCGCAGCGTCGAGCGGATCCGCGAGGCCGGTCGGCGGCTGGTGGCCGGGACGAGCCCCGGGGAGCTGGCGCCCTTGCGCGAGCAGTTCTTCGCGGCGCTGGCCGAGGACTTCAACACGCCGAAGGCGCTTGCGGTCGTATTCGACTGGGTGCGCGAGGCGAACCGCCGCAGCGAGTCGACCGGCGACGCCGACCTGCGCGAGATGCTCGCCGTCTTCGCCTTGGACAACCTGCTCGACGTCGACGACGCAGCCGCCGGTCCCGACGCCGCGGCCCTGGAGCTGCTCGCCCAGCGCGAGGCCGCTCGTGCCGCACGCGACTTCGCCGCCGCCGACCGCATCCGCGACGAGCTCGCCGCGCTCGGCTGGGACGTGCGCGACAGCGCCGACGGCCCGGCCCTCGTCCCGCGCGGCTGATGGCAGATCGCGGGCCCGGAGGTGCGGGACGAGGCCGCGACGGGCGTCGTGGACCGGCGGGCGGTGGCGCTTCGCGCGGCGGCGGCGAGACAGGGCGCGCGGGCGGCGGGCCGGGCAGCTCGCGGGATCGCGTCGGCGGTGGCGACGAGGCGCCACGCCGTCGCGAAGTCGAGTCGCCGACTGCACCGCCATCCGACGGCCGCATGGTGCTCTACGGCCGCAATGCGGTGATGGAGGCGCTGCGCGGCCCGCGCGCCGTCGCGACGGTCTGGGCGACGGAGCGGGCGTCGCGGGAGCCGTGGCTGAAGGACGCGCGGGTGACGGTCGTCGCGGATCCGCAGGAGCTGGAGCAGCGCTGCGGGTCGACTGACCATCAAGGGATCTGCGCCGATGTCGCGCCCTACCGCTACGCCGACGCGGGCGAGCTGCTCGCGACGCCCGACGCGCTGATCGTGGCGCTCGACGAGATCCAGGACCCGCAGAACCTCGGCGCGATCTGCCGTACGGCCGAGTGCGCGGGCGCGACCGGCGTGATCCTGCCGGAGCGCCGCTCGGCCGAGGTCACGCCGGCCGTCTGCAAGGCCTCCGCCGGCGCGGTCGAGCATCTGCGCGTCGCGCACGTCCGCAACCTCGCCGACTTCCTGCTCGACGCCCGCAAGGCGGGGGCATGGTCCTACGGTGCCGACGGCGACGCGAAGACGCCGCACACGCAGCCGGACTATCGCGGCAGCGTCGTGCTCGTGATGGGCTCGGAGGGCAAGGGCCTGCGCCCGCGGGTCGCGCAGAGCTGCGACGAGCTGATCCGCCTGCCGCTGAAGGGCCGCATCGGCTCGCTCAACGTCAACGCCGCCGCCGCGGCGCTGATCTACGAGATCGTCCGGCAGCGCGACGCCGGCTGATCGTGGACGAAATCAGGTGTGGGAGGGCGACGCCCTCCCACACCTGATGCAACGATGCGGCTATTGCCCGATCGCGATGTTGTTTTCTACGATCATCGTGTTGTTGCCACCGGCGGACGGCAGTCTCAGCTTTGCATTGACGATTGCGCTGATCAGTCCGAGCCCAAGCCCGCAGCCGGATGCGCCGGGAACGGCGAACGAGTTGTCGACGTTGACGGCGTTGGATTGGATGAGGACTCCTTCTTCGAAGACCCCATTGCCAGGGAATCCCGAGATCGGTCTATTCGGTGGTGGGGGGCTCGTCGTCCCGCTCGTCAGGTTGAGTCTGACGGGGTTGCTGTTCGATCCGATGTAGCAGTTCGGTCCGAGTATCGGATTGTCGAGCTTCAGCTTGACTGGGATTCTCACCGCTACTCCGCTAGACACGTCGAAGAGGATCGAGGATGCGGGACCCGCGAGTTGCGCTGTGCCTGTGACCGCGTTGCCGGGTATGGGAAATTCGATGCCGAGCAAGCCGCCGGGGATCTGTATCGACTTCGAGAAGAAGCCGTTCGTGCCGGCGGGCGGTGCGAATCTCGCCACTGAGCCTTCGGTGGGCGTAATGAGGCCGCCGCGAATCTCGAGGGAGTCGCCGAGTGGCACGGTGAAGCCCTTGATTTCGAGGCTCCCTCTGATGCTTTGGACATCGACGCAAATGGTCACCCCAGGGGTGGACCGTGGGCAGTCGGACAAGTTCGGGAACGCAGCTAGCGCTGATCCCGTGGCCAACAGCGCGGTTGTGGCGAGTACCGCCACGACTGCAAGAAGGTGTGGCTTTGCCTTCATCGGGCATCCTGCCTTTCCCCGCGCATATACGCGGATGTAAAAGCGAGGGCAGCTTCGACTCTGCTGGCACCGTCGCGAGCGGCGCACGTCCACGGCGACGAGAGCAGGCCTGTGCTTCCCCCAGAAGCAGCCATCGGCGTCCGCTGTTAGCGGGCTTACGTGGCCGGCCTCAAGATACTAAGAAATCTGGCTGTCTACTGTCAAGTAATAGGTGCATCGAGGTCCACGGTGCGCGACATACGCGGGTCCGTCACGAGAGGGCCGACGGAGTGCTGACGCGTCCTCTGCAGCTCATCCTGCACGACTTGCTTGACAGAGGGTGCATAACTTGGCAATCTGCGCGCGGCAGTAAGGGTGGAGTTGAGGTTGAGCCCCGCCTGGTGGTCTACATAAGCAACATCGGTGCGCGCCAGGGGAGGTGAAGCGCCACGGAGCAAGGGTCTCGCGGCTGCGCGGGCCCATGAAAGGACATGCTCGTGGCTCGTATCTCCTACAACCCGCAGTCTCAAGTTCAGCTTGAGGACGGGTACCTGATCGCCCTTGCCAAGCAGGGGAAGGCCGATGCGTACGACCGCCTCGTGCGCCGCTACTACGGCTTCGTGCGCCTCAAGGCATCGTCGTACTTCCTCGCCGGCGGCGACAGCGACGACCTCATCCAGGAGGGCCTCGTCGGCCTCTACAAGGCGATCCGCGACTACCGCACCGACCGCGAGTCGAGCTTCCGCAACTTCGCGGAGCTTTGCATCACGCGCCAGATCATCACCGCCGTCAAGACGGCGACGCGCAACAAGCACACGCCGCTGAACCAGTACGTCTCGTTCTCCTCCTCGCCCGCCGGCGCCTCCGGAGAGGGCGAGCCGACGCTCGACGAGGTGATCCCCGGGCCAACCGTGCACGACCCGGTCAACCAGGTGATCAGCTCCGAGGAGCTGCGTGCGCTCGTGGCGTGCCTTTCGACCGTGCTCTCCGAGCTCGAGTCGCGCGTCCTCTCGCTCTACCTCGACGGCTACTCCTACGAGGACGTCGGCACGCGCCTGGACTGCGACACGAAGACCGTCGACAACGCGCTGCAGCGCGTGAAGCGCAAGGTCGGCACGCACCTCGCCGCGCGCAATGTGCTGCTGTAGCGACCATGGAGGGGCGCAGGCCGGGTCCCCGCACTACGATGTGCCGCGATGTCGGTAGTCCTGATCGTCGTACTGGCCCTCTTGGGCGTGCTGATCCTGCTCGCGCTGGTCGGCGCGCTGGGTGCCTCGCGCCGCAATCGCGCGGGCGCTGAGCGCTTCACCGAGAGCCTCACCGCGGTCGACCGCCAGCTGGCGAGCGCCGTCGCGCAGGACCACGGCTGGCACCCCGACACGCTCGACGCCGCCGCCCGCAGCGAATGGGCGGCGCAACGGCCGGGTGTCGAGATCACCGCGCTGGAGCTGACGCAGATCAAGGACGAGCCGGGCACCGACCAGGACCTCGCCGTCTTCCGCGTCGTCACGGCCGGTGGCACGAGCCGCCTCACGCTCGGGCGCCGCGACGGCGCCTGGTACGCCGCAGCGGTCGAGGACGACCGCTAGCTCCGCGTCGGCATGACGGTCGCGGACGGCACGAACGGCGCGGCGCGGCCCCACGTCGCCCGCCTGCTGATCTCCTGTCCCGACCGACGCGGCGTCGTCGCTGCCGTCTCGCGCTTCCTCTTCGAGCACGGCGCGAACATCCTCGATGCCGACCAGCACTCGACCGACCCCGAGGGCGGCACCTTCTTCATGCGGATGGAGTTCCACCTCGACGGCCTCGACCTCGGCCGCGAGGAGCTCGAGCGCGCCTTCGCGACCGTCGTCGCGCAGGAGTTCGAGATGGAGTGGTCGATCGCGTACGCGACCGACCGCAAGCGCCTTGCGATCCTCGTCTCGCGCGAGGACCACTGCCTGCTCGACCTGCTCTGGCGTGGCCGCAGCGGCGATCTCGACGCGGACGTCGGGCTCGTGATCTCCAACCACCGCGACGTCGAGCAGGACGTCGCGAGCTTCGGCGTGCCGTTCCTGCACGTCCCGGTCACGCCCGACACGAAGCCGGCAGCCGAGGCGGCGATGCTGGAGCGGCTCGCGGGAGCGTTCGACCTCGTCGTGCTCGCGCGCTACATGCAGATCGTCTCGGGCGGCTTCCTCGCCGCACTCGGCGCGCCGTGCATCAACATCCACCACTCGTTCCTGCCCGCCTTCGCGGGCGCCGATGCATACAGGCGCGCAAGCGAGCGCGGCGTGAAGATCATCGGCGCCACCGCCCATTACGTGACCGAAGAGCTCGACGCCGGTCCGATCATCGAGCAGGACGTTGCACGCGTCAGCCATCGCGACGACGTGCCCGCGCTCGTGCGGATCGGCCGCGACATCGAGCGCACCGTGCTCGCGCGTGCGGTCCGCGCGCACCTGGCGGACCGCGTGCTCGTGCACGAGAACAAGACGGTCGTCTTCTGATCGCGCACCGCGCGCCTTGCGCACGCACGACGGGCGCAGGACGATGGGATCCACGATGGCCTACCGCCTGAGCATCGCCGACGACCTCGCCGCGAGCGTGCGCACGTGTGCGCGTGAGCAGCTCGAAGGTGCGATCAGGCAGCTCGAGCGGGCCGGTGAGGACTCGGTCGACGCCATCCACGAGGCGCGCAAGCACCTGAAGAAGGCGCGCGCGCTGCTGCGGCTCGTGCGCCCGGCGCTCGGCACGAAGACATACCGCCGTGAGAACGCGGCACTGGGCGACGCCGGCCGCGCGCTGTCGGAGGCCCGCGACGCCGACGTGCTCGTGGAGACCGTCGACAAGCTCGCGGCGCGCTTCGCGGGTCGCCTTCCCGCGGTTGTCTTCGAGCAGGTCCGGGACGCGCTCACAGCGGACGCGCCAGGTCAAGCTGACCGCGACGGGCCTCGGATCGACCTCATCCCGATCGTCGAAACCTTGCGCGCCGCGCTCGCGCGCGTGGAGGACTGGCCGCTCAACGGTGCCGGCTGGGACACCGTCGTCGCCGGCGTCGCGCGAGCCTATGCGGGCGGCTGTGACGCCTTCGCGATCGCTCGCCGTGACCCGACGCCCGAGCACCTGCACGAATGGCGCAAGCGCGTCAAGGACCTCTGGTACCACGAGCGCCTGCTGGGCCCGGTCTGGCCGGCGGTCGTCGGCGCACACGGGGAGGAGGCGCACGTGCTCTCCGAGCAGCTCGGTGACGATCACGACCTCGCCGTCCTGCGTGCGCGGCTCGATCCGCTTCTGTCCGCCATGGAGCTGCCCGTCGCCGCTGCGGCCGAGCTGCCGGCGCTGCTGGCGCTCGTCGACGAGCGCTCCAGCGAGCTGCGCCAGCAGTCCGAGCGGCTCGGGCGCCGCCTCTATGCCGAGTCGCCCAAGGCGTTCGCGCGCCGCCTCGCCCGCTACGTCCGCGCCGCCGTCGCCGAGGCATGAAGCCGCTCTGGTTCGCAGTCGCCGCGTTCGTGCTCGCGTATGCGCTGCGGCGCTGGCGGCAGCACAGGATCGAGCCCACGATGCTCGTCGGGATTGTGCTGGCCGCGGGGGCGATGGTCGTCTACGGCACCGGCGCCGTCGAGCTGCCGGACCTCGACGAGCTGCTGGAGGACGTCGGGCGCACGCTCGGCACCTGGACCTACCTGCTGGTCGGCATGCTGTGCTTCCTGGAGAGTGGCGCGTTCGTCGGGCTGATCGTGCCGGGGGAGACGGCGATCATCGTCGGCGGCGTGGTGGCAGGACAAGGGAAGCTCGACCTGATCGTGCTGATCGCGATCGTCTGGAGCACGGCGGTCGCGGGAGATCTCTTCAGCTTCATGCTCGGGCGCCGACTGGGCCGCGACTTCCTCGTGAGGCACGGGCCGCGCGTGCAGATCACGGAGGAGCGGATCGAGCAGGTCGAGCGCTTCTATGACCGCCACGGCGGCAAGGCCGTCTTCCTCGGGCGCTTCGTCGGGCTCGTGCGCGCCGTCTCGCCGTTCCTCGCCGCCTCCTCGGGCATGCCGCTGCGGCGCTTCCTGCCCTACGACGTGCTGGCAGCGGGGATCATGGGGACTGCCTTCTGTCTGCTCGGCTTCGTCTTCTGGCGCTCGCTCGACAAGGTGCTCGCGATCGCCAAGCAAGGGACGCTGGCGCTCGGCACGACGATCGTCGTGATCGCCGGGATCGTCGTCGCGGTGCGCTGGCTGCGCGAGGACGAGAACCGCGGTGCGCTTGCGGCCTGGTTCGAGGCGCATGAGCGCACGCCCGTGCTCGGCTTGGCCATCCGGATCGCACGCGCTGCAGGCCGCCGCATCGCCGGCCCGGCGCGCTTCGCATGGAATCGCCTGACGCCCGGCGAGCTGGGCCTCGAGCTGACCTCGCTGCTGGCGATCGCGAGCGTCGGCAGCTTCGTCTTCTTCGGCTATCTGATCGCGATCGACCCGGTCACGGAGCTGACGGCCGGCGACCAGCGTGGGCTGCGCTGGAGCGCCGACCTGCAGACGCCGTGGCTCGACGACCTCGCGCGGGCGGTCACGCACCTTGGCTCGCTGCCGGTGGCCGGCGGTGTACTTGCGCTCACCGCGATCGTGCTGCTCGCGCGGCGCGAGCGGCTGGAGGGCTTCGCGCTGCTGGCCGGACTCGCGCTCATCTACGCCGGCGTGCACATCACGAAGCCGGCGTTCGGCCGCCCGCGCCCGCTGGACCCGATCATCGACGCGAGCGGCTGGGCGTATCCCTCAGGCCACGCGGCCTACGCGATGTGCTGGGTCGCAACCGCCGTCGCGCTGCGCCGCGCGTTCCCGGGGATGGCGGCGCGAGCGGCGCTGCTGAGCGCGGGGATCGCCATCGCCGTGGCGGTCGGGCTGACGCGCATCTACCTGCGCGTGCACTGGTTCTCGGACGTCGCCGGCGGCTGGGGGCTCGGCGCGATGGCGTTCGCGCTCGCCGGCACCGTGGCGGTCGTCGTTGCGTTCGTGCGCAGCGGCGCCGGCGCCGACGAGGCGCTCAGCGCCCGCTGACGGTACGCCGCAGCAGGAAGCCGCAGACGGCGGCGACCACGAGCGCGAGGAACGGGATCGTCCCGCCCACCACGCCGGCGATCGCGAGCACGATCCCGACGACACCGACGACGCCGAACACGCCCGTCGCGAGCACGAGGCGGTAGGCGCGCTGTTCGCGGCTGCGCCGTGAGGGGCGGGAGGAACCGCGTCGTTCGAGATCGCTCATGACATGCATGTTCGCAGGTGCGCAGGCGGCCGAGAAGCGGCGCGTCGGCGCGGTGCGCTATTGATTCCCGCAGTGGCGAATGCAATCGAGGTCGTTGGACTCAGCAAGCGGTTCGGCGACACGGTCGCCGTCCAGGACCTCTCGTTCTCCGTCACGGCCAGCCGCGTGGTGGGCTTCCTCGGCCCCAACGGCGCCGGCAAGACGACGACGCTGCGTGCGCTGCTCGGCCTGATCCGCCCCAGCGACGGGCACGCGACGATCGAGGGCCAGTCCTACGTGGAGCTGGAGGACCCGTTCGCCACGGTCGGCGCGCTGCTCGACGGCGGCATGCTGCATCCGGGCCGCAAGGGCCGCAACCACCTGCGCACGCTGGCGCGCGCCTCCGGCGTGGGCGACGCGCGCGTGGACGAGCTGCTGGAGCTGGTCGAGCTGAAAGCCGACGGCGGTCGCCGCACGAAGGGTTACTCGCTCGGCATGCGCCAGCGGCTGGGGCTCGCGGTCGCGCTGCTCGGCGACCCGCGCGTACTGGTGCTCGACGAGCCGGCGAACGGCCTCGACCCGCAGGGGATCCGCTGGCTGCGCGACTTCTTGCGCGGGCTCGCCGCCGAGGGCCGCGCAGTGCTCGTCTCCAGCCACGTGCTCGCGGAGGTCGCGCAAACCGCCGACGAGGTCGTCGTGATCCACAAGGGCCGCTCCGTCGCGCAGGCCCCGCTCGCCGAGCTGATGGCGCAGCGCACCGGCGGCGTGCGCGTCGCGGGCCCCGACGTCGGGCGTCTCGGCGAGCTGCTGAGCGGCGAGGGCGCAGCGGTCCAGGCGGAGGGCGAAGGCGCGATCGTCGTCACCGACCGCAGCGGCGAGCAGATCGGGCGCGTGATCGCGGCCAACAGCGTCGTCATCTCCGAGCTGTCGCCGATCGCGCAGTCGCTGGAGCAGATCTTCTTCGAGCTGACCGACGGGGCCGATGGCGGCGGCGGGCCGTCGTGAGCCGCGCGCTCTCCAGCGAGCTGCTGAAGCTGCGCACGACGCGCACGTTCTTCGCGCTGATGCTGAGCGCCGTGCTGCTCGTCGGCGTGATCTCGGCGCTCGCGTCGTCGCTCGCCGACTTCGACATGAACGGCGTCCAGCCGGGCGAGGACCTCGTCGGGATCATCTTCTTCGGTCCGCTCTTCGCACTCGTGCTGGGCGTGCTCGCGGTCAGCACCGAGTTCCGCCACGGGACGATCACGCCGACGCTGCTGGCCGTGCCCGGCCGTGCACGCGTGATCGGGGCGAAGGTCGTCGCGCACCTGTTGGCCGGCTTCCTGCTCGGCCTGCTGGTGGTGGTGCTGAACTTGGCGCTGGTCGAGCTGGTCTTCTCGATCCGCGGGATCGAGAGCGGGACTTCGATGGGCGAGGCGCTGCGCTGGACGGCCGGTGTCAGCGTCACGGCGGGGCTGCTCGCTGCGCTTGGCGTCGGCGTCGGCGCGGTCGTCCGCAACCAGGTCGGCGCGCTCGTTGGCGCGCTCGCGTGGATCTTCATCGTCGAGCCGCTGTTGACGATCATCCCGGGCGTCGACGACATCCTCGAGAAGTACGGCGTCGGTCCGCTGATGGACGGGCTCAACGGCTTTGAAGACAACACCGGTACCGACATCCTCGCCCAGGTCCCCGCCGGGCTGCTGCTCGCCGGTTACGTCGCGCTGTTCGCGCTGGCCGGAGCCGTGCTGCTGCGGCGGCGCGACGTCACCGCGTAGCGCGAAGCGACCCGGCGCAACCGCCGCAACCCACTACTAGACTCCCGGTCGTGAGCTGGTTTGCCGTCCCACGCGGCTGGGTTGAGAGCTTCGGCGAGATAGCCCGCTTCGCCGCGCAGTGCTTCCGCGAGGTGTGGGGCGGCCGCGTCTTCCGCTTCTTCGGCGAGGCGCTGCGCCAGTCCGGGTTGCTGATCCTCTCCTCGACGATCGTCATCTGGGGCCTCGTGTTCCTGATCGGCCTGCAGTGCGGGATCGAGGGCGCCTACTTCACGCGCGCTGCCGGCACGCCCGCGTACTCTGGCGTCTTCACCGCTTGGTGCGACCTGCGTGAGCTGGTCCCCTACGCCTTCGGCTACATGATGGCCGCGAAGGTCGGGACCGGGATCGTGGCCGAGATCGGCTCGATGCGGATCACGGAGGAGATCGACGCGCTCGAGGTGATGGGCATCAGCTCGATGACGTTCCTCTGCGGGACGCGCCTGTTGGCGTCCTGGATGGTGCTGCCGTTCGTCTACATCGGCGGCGTCGGCGCGGCCTTCATCGCCTCCTACCTCGCGGTGGTGATCCAGATCCACGAGGTCTCGCCGGGCGGCTACGACCTGATCTTCTGGGCCTTCCAGAACCCGCCCGACCTGCTCTTCAGCATGATCAAGGGCGCCTTCATGGCGACCGGGATCGTGATCGTCGGCTGCTACTACGGCTACACCGCGGGCGGCGGACCCGTCGGCGTCGGCACCGCGACCGCCAAATCGATGGTGCTCAACATCGTCTACGTGCACCTCATCGGCATGCTCGGGACGCAGCTCTTCTGGGGCGCGAACCCGCGGGCGCCGATCGGCGGGTAGGGCTCGCCGCTCAGCGGCGCTCGACGTAGACCAGCCGACCGTCCGCCAGGCGGTAGACCGTGCCGACCGCAGCGCCGCGTCCGCTCGCGGGGGCGCTGTCGACTGGTGCGGGGAGAGGGCGAGTCGCCTGCTGCTGGGCCGCCTGCTCCGCGCTCGATGCGTCCGCTCCGCGGATCGCGCGTGAGGCTGAGCCCGGCGACGAGGAAGGCGACGGCGAGCACGATTCCCACGTCGAAGAGGTTCACGAGCCCATCGAGCGGGTCTCCGGCCGCGTCGTCGAGCCGGCTGTGGCGGCCGAGGCCGATGCGGCTCATGCGAGCGCCTCCGACGGAGCGGTTCCGGGGTCGTCGACGCGGGTGCCGGTGTCGGCAGCGGTCGAGGCAGCGGCGCGCTCGAGCGCGGTCAGGTCCTCGGTGTACATGCGCGTGCGGGTGAGCGTGAGAGCGAAGGCGACGGTCCCGACGAGCAGGCCGATGACGGTCGCCGCAAACGCCGTGCGCAGGTCGGCGGCCAGCGAGACGACGTCGCCGCGCCCGAGCGCCGCGAGGCCCGGCGCCAGCGGAATCAGCGTCCCCATCAGGCCCAGTGCCGGGCCGGCGCGCACCAGCATGCGCGTGCGGTCGAGTCGCCGCTGCGCCGCCAGCTCGTAGTCGGCGAGTGCGTGCTCGACGCTCTGCTGGCGGCCGGCGGTGCGGGCGGTGACGACCTGCACGAGCGCTCGCGCGGCGAACGCCGTCGGCGCGTCGCGGGCGAACTGCGAGACGTGCGCCGGTTTCGCGACCGCTCGCAATGCGAGTGCGCGCAGGTCACCGCCGCGCCGCGTGCGGGAGCGACGCTGCCACGTCTCGGCGGCGAAGCGGCCCACCTCCAGTGCGCACAGCAGCAGCACGGCGACTGCCGCGAGCAGCACCGGGACCTGCAGGGCTGAGGCGATCTGCGCGAGCGCGTCGCCGAGGCGTCGCTCATGTCGGCACTCTTGTCTGGCCTCTCCCTTCTTCGTTGGACGGCGGCGAGGCCGCTCATGCGAGCGCTCCCGGCCGGCGCTGCTCCAGCCGGGCGCCGAGCGCGGCGCACAGCAGCAGCGCGGCGGCGAGTGTCAGCGCCAGCGCCGGGCCCCGTGTCCGCCCGCCCGCCTGCGCGCCACGCAGACCGGGAGCGGCAGGTCCTGCATCGCCCAGCACGACGCCGGTGACCTTGGGGTCGCCCGCGCCGTGACTGGAGCCTGCGCTGCGTCCGTCGGCCGGCTGGGACTCCCGAGTGTCGCTCCCGCCGGATCCCGTGCCCGTCCGCCCACGCCCGCCCGGACCGCTCACGTCGCGCACGCCTCCCGCCGTGCGCCCCTGGCTCTGCGGCTGCGGTCTGCTGAAGAGCGGCGCGCCACGCCCGCCGCCGCCGGCGATTACGGTTCCGCTGTCGGTTGACGTTCCGCCCTGTCCCTCGACGCGCTCGACGGCCGTGGCGGTGGTCGACGCGCGTCCCGCGGGCTGCGAGTCGCGGCGGCGCGGCCTCGACCGCGCGCGGCACCGTCGGCACCGGCAGTGCGCGGCCGCCGTAGGCCGGCGCGGCGTAGGCGGTCATCCACACCGAGTTGAGGTCGTCGCCGGCCTTCCACGCGATGCTGCCGTCGGCACGCTGCATGCGAGGCGAGGTAGGCGAGCGGGCTCGCGCGTCCCGGCGCGAAGCGGTCGCGGGTCGATCCCGGCCGCCCACATCGCCTGCACGACCCATGCCGTCGAGGCGGTGTTCGACTCCCGCATCGCGGCGTTGAAGCCGAAGCCACCGTCCGTGTTTTGCAGGCCGCGGAGGTACTCCCAGGCGCGCCGCTCCTGCGGCGGTGCCGGTGCGCCGCGCGGCGTGCAGCGCCTCGATCGCGACGGCCGTCACGTCGCTGCTCAGCTCGGCGCCGGGCGCGTATCCCCACGCACCGCTGGGGTCCTGCGACGCCGAGCAGCCAGTCGGCGCCGCGTCGCAGCGCCGCGTCGACGCGCCGGCTCGTGCAGCGTGCTGAGCGGCAGGATCGCGAACGCCGTCGCGTTGACGTAGCCGGTGCTGCCGCCGGCCTCGAACGGGAAGGCGCCGTTCGGCAGCTGGCGGGAGAGGATCTGCGCGACGAGGTCGACGCCGCCGAAGCGCCGCGGCGAGGTCCCGGCGGCGACGGCGACGAGCGCCGCCCGCTCGAAGTCGGTCGTCTTCGACAGCGCTGCGGCGTGTCGTGTGACGTAGCCGTAGACGTCGACTGCCGCGCGGCTGCCGCTGGTCGCGCGGGTTGACGCCGCCGGCCGCCAGCGCGATCGCGACCCATGCGCTGAAGAGCGGGTCCGACGGCATGCCGGCCTCGCCGCCGAAGCCGCCATCGGCGTTCTGGACCTCCTGCAGGAAGCGGATCGTGCTGTCGAGCCGCGCCTGGTTGCGATGGTCGGGCCCGCGCGCCGCCCTCGCGGTCGCCGAGCGGCTCGCAGCGCCGCCGCGCGCCGACACCGTCGACGCAGATCGTGCCCGACAGCACGCGCAGGACGGCGGTACGGCCACGCCGCGTCGTGAACGGCGTGGCCCCACGAGCGGCGCCGGAGCCGCGGCGCTCGCGAGGCCGCGAGGCGGGTGCAAGCGCGAGCGTGCGCCCGCCGGCCTGCATCTCCACCGGCGCGCCCGCGGCCGCCAGCCGTGCGCAGCGCGAACACCGGGCGGCCGGCGCCCAGCTCCAGCGCGACGCTTGCGCCCGCGGCGCCGCGCGTCAGCGTGCCCTTCCAGGCGCTCGCCGTGACTGCGCATCCGCAGCCACGGCCCGCGCCAGCGGAGCCCGCGCGCACGGTCGTCGCGCAGCGTGCCGCGGGCGATGCGCCGCAGTCCACGCCGGGCGCCACCGCCTTGCGGGCTGGCTGTGGCCGTCGCCACCGCCACCGGAGGGAGGCGTCGGCGGCTCGACGTGCGGCGGGACCTGCGGCTGCTGGCTCGGCGGCAGGCCGGCGCAGCCGTCGCCCGGGCTCGCCTCGACGCACACGTCCACGCTGTTCGACGCGATCGCGGCGGGATGCGCCGGCCCGGCGCCCGCGCCTTCAGGCGCTGCCAGCCGGCCGCGTGGAAGACGACGAGCGCAGCTCCGTCGGCGGCGGTCGTGCCGCGTCGGCCGTCCCTGCGGGCGCCGGCTGGCCGTTGGCGCCGACCGCGCCCACGACTGGCGCCGGCGTACGGCGGCCCCGCCGTCTGCGTCGTTCGACGTGCTCGAGGCTGTCGCGGTGACGCCGACGCTCACCGGCACGCCGAGCGGCGCGGTCGCCGGCCCGTCGAGCCACAGGAACGGGCGGTTGCAGAAGGCGTCGTACGCCCACAGCACCTCGTCGCCGCTCCGGACCTGGCCGCTGGCAGCCGCCGAGCGGCGTGAAGCGGCGGTTGACGAGCACGCCCCACCACTGAGCCGCGTCGTTGTCCTCCCGCTCGGGACCGAGCTGCGCGACGTAGTAGTCGTCGAAGCCAGGGTACCACTGGCCGTCGAAAGCCTGCCCGAGCGTCGCGAGCGCGTCGACGGCGGCAGCCGTCGCCGTCGGGCCCGGGCCGGTTGCGGCGCCGGCGTTCGTGCCGTCGCAGCGGCGCGCCTGACGCTGTCGGAGCTCGCGCGCACGGCGTGGCCGTCGGTCTGCACGGCGCGGTCGAAGATCGTGCTCGTCGCGCCCTCGATGCGCACGCGCACGTCGGCCGGCGCGGCCGCGGCGCTGGAGGCCCCGACGAGGAGGATGGTGATCGCGACGGCGAGCGTCGCGCGAGCTGCTCGCATGTGCCTTCTGCCCTGTTTCCGCGAGGGCGATCGACGTGTCGGATCGGAGACGGGTCTCCTGGCTTCCGAGCGATCCCTCCGCGCCTTCCCGGGCTCCTGCCCAGTGGCTGCCACACGGCGTGCGGCGGGCGTCCTCGGTCACAGTGGCGGGCCCGCGCCGGATTCGCACCGACTTCCCCTGGCCACCGATCCCAGATGTTGTGGCGGGGACCCTGCGCAGCCGCCGGAACCCCCGGCGCACTTGAGCTGTGGCACGTCGCCCGCGCGCCGTGTACGGTTCCCGATGCTCACGACGGCGGGGAACTCCGGTGCGAATCCGGGGCTGACGCGCAGCGGTATGGGTGACGACCGGATCGAGGTTCCACTGGGCCGTCGGCGGCCTGGGAAGGAGATCCGGGAGGTCGATCCCGAGCCCGAAGACCCGGTGAGCGAACCGTCTCGCGTATAGGCGGCTGCCTCGCTCGTGGTCAGTGCCGCGTGCGTGTCGCCGCCCCGAACAGGAGCACCGACATGCATCGACAGGGCCACCTCCGTGGTCGTCTCCGCATCGCCGTCGCGGCGTGTCTCGCCGCGCTTGCGCTGAGCGCTGCGCCGGCGCGCGCCGCCACCGATCAGCAGGTCGACACCGCCGTCGACGCTGCCGTCGCCTGGCTGCGCTCGCATCCAGGCGCCAGACGGCTCGCTCGGGCCCAACCACGGCCTCGATCCCGCCTGGGCGCTGCTCGGCCTCGCCGGCGCCGGCGTGCATGCGGCCGATCTGCGCGCCGCGCCCGGCGGCGCCGAGCGCACAGGACTACTACGCGGCGCTGTGGGCGGGCCCCGACGACGGCGCCTGGAGCGCGGCGATCGACTCGCCGAGCGCGACCGACTACGAGCGCGCGATCCTGCTCGCGCGAGGCGGCCGGCGTCGATCCGCTGCGGCTGTCGGTCGCAGCAGAACCTGTTGGCAAAGCTTGCCGCCCGCTACCGCGACGGCTGGTTCACGTCGAAGACCTCCGTCTTCAACCACACGATCTTCGGCCTGCTCGCGCTGGAGCGGGTGCCCGTCCCGGCCGGCCTGGTCGAGCGCACCACGCAGATCGTCGAGGCCAACCGGCACGCTGACGGTGGCTACACCAGCTACCCAGTAACCGGCCCGGCGACGTACGCAAACCCCGCCAACGTCGACTCGACGGGCGCCGCGCTCGCCGGTCTCTGCGGCGCGGGACGTACGCTCGCCGACGCGTCGGTGTCCGCGGCCGTCGCGTTCCTGCGCAGCCACAGCCTCGGTCTCGGCGACGTCGACGCGGCGGGCTGGGCGCTCGGCGGGATGGCGGCCTGCGGGCTGCATCGCGGCGGCCCGGGCTGGACCGGTGGCGACGAGGCGACGATCGACTGGCTGCTCGGCGGCCAGCTGACCGGCGGCCCCGACGCGGGCGCGTGGGGCGTGAACGGCGTCGCGAACCCGTACGCGACGCAGAACGCGCTGCACGCGCTCGCCGATCCCGGGTTCTTCGCGGCGCCGCCGCCGCGAGCGAATCCGGTCGACCCGTTGCTGCGAGCGCCGGCGACGGTCGCGGACGGGACGCCCGTCCCCGTCGTCCTCGCGATCGACCCCGGCTTCGGCAACGCCCACCTGTGCAGCACGACGGCGCTCGCGGGCGCATCGCTGACAGACGTGCTCGCGGCGGCGGGCATCGCCTCGGCGCCGCCGGGCTGCGTGAGCGACGTCGTCGCCGAGGGCGGTGCGATCGTCCGTGTCGACGGCGCCGTCGCAGCACCGGGCGGCGGCTGGAAGGTCAGCCTCGGCGGCGCGCCCGAGCAGCCGGCGGGGACGCAGGCGGTTCCCTACGGCGCGGTCGTCGGGCTGCGGCTGGAGGATCCCCTGCCGTTGACGTTCGACCCGGCCATGCTCGACTTCGGTGCGCAGTCCGTCGGCTTGCTGAGCGCCGTGCGACCGGTCGTGCTGACGAACCGCGGAACGACCGTCGTGACCGTCGAGCGGCTGCATCTCGGCGGCACCGATGCCGGTGACTTCATGCTGGCATCGCAGACGTGTGTGGGGGAGACGCTCGCTCCGGGCGCGACGTGCGAGGCGTCGGTGCGCTTCTCGCCCGGCGCGCCTGGAGCGCGCTGGGCGACGCTCGCTGCCGAACACGATGGTGCGGGTGCTGCGCCCGCGGTCGCGCTTGCCGGCAGCGGCGGGTCGCTGCCGCAAGGACCGCCCGGCGACCCCGGAATGCCCGGGACGGGCGGGGTCGTCGGTCCGCTCAGGCCCACCGGCTCGGCTGGCGCCGCCGGTGCAGCAGGCTCGTCCGGCCGTGCGGGACGGCGTGGCGGTCGCGGCCCCGCCGGCCGCAATGCGCGCGTCACCTGCCGGCTCGTCGACTCGCACGCGCAGATGCTCACCTGCAACGTGCGCCGCGTCGTGAGCACACGCCGCTCGCGTGCGGCGATCGCCGTCCGTCTCGTGCACGGCGGGTTGACGTTCGCGCGCGGCACGATCCGGCGGCCGGGCCGCGCGCACGGTGACGGCGGCGGCGCGTGTGCCCGCCGGAAGCTTGCGTGCCTGCAACTCACGCGCCGACTCACCCGCGGCAGCTACGTCCTGATCCTCGGCCACGGCGGGGCGCGCGTGCGCGTCGCCGTGCGCCTGCTCGCGCCGTCCCCCACCCATCCCCGGAGGACCCGATGACGCCCCCGACCCCCCGCCGCCATTCACGGCGCCTCGCCGTCGCACTGCTGCTTGCGCTCCTGCTCGTCCCGCTCGGCGCCGCGCGCGCCGACGCCGCCGTCACGCCGAGCGCGATCGCGGGGTGGGGCAGCAACGACTTCGGCGAGCTGGGTGCCGCGGCCTCTTCGCCGGCGCTCGCGCCGCAGAGCGTCCCCGGGATCTTCTCCGCCGTCGCCGTCACCGGTGGGCTGTGGCACAGCCTCGCCCTGCTCGACGACGGCACTGTCTGGAGCTGGGGCCTGAACGAGGCCGGCCAGCTCGGCGACGGCACGACCGACGACCACGCCGTGCCCGTCGAGATCCCCGATCTCGACGACATCGTCGCGATCGCCGCTGGCCTGGAGCACAGCGTCGCGCTGCGCGACGATGGCACCGTGCTGACGTGGGGCGGCAACGTCTCGGGCCAGCTCGGCGACGGCACCACCGACGACGGCTTCACGCCCACCGTGGTCGCTGGCGTCGACCACGTCGTCGCCATCGCAGCCGGCTTCGACTACACGCTCGCGCTGCGTGACGACGGCACGATCCGCGCCTGGGGCGGCAACGACGTCGGCCAGCTCGGTGACGGCTCGATCGGCAACCACCTCACGCCCGTCACCGTGTCCGGGGTCTCCACCGCGACCGTCGTCACGGCGGGCGCCTCCCAGAGCTTCGCGCTGCTCGACGGCGGCACCGTCGCCGCATGGGGCCGCGATGCGGACGGCCTGCTCGGCGACGGCGGGACGACAGACCAGCCGACGCCGATCGTCATCCCCGGCATCTCCGACGCGGTCGCCGTCGTCGCAGGGGGCTTCCACACGCTCGTGCTGCGCGAGGGAGGCACGGTGCTCGGCTGGGGCGACGGGCTCTACGGGCAGCTCGGCACGGCCGCGCCTGCTGGCAGCGGCGTGCCCGTGACGGTCGCGGGCCTGGCAGACGTCACCCAGATCGGCGCGGGCTTCTCCGTCACCTACGCGCGGAAGGCCGAGGGCACGCTGTGGGCGCTCGGCGAGGGCGACCTCGGCCAGCTCGGCGACGGCGGCAGTACGGAAGCAAACGCGGTCCCGGTCCGTGTCGGCGACCTCCACGTCGAAGCCGTCAGCGCGGGCAGCGCGATGCTGCACGCACTCGCGGTCCTCACGCCCGACCCGCCGACGGCGGCACCCACGGGCCTGACGTTCGGCACCCAGGCGCTCGGCACGCTCAGCGCCGCCCAGGCGGTCACGGTGACCGCCGGCACGCTGCCGCTGGAGATCGCCCGCGCCACCACGACGGGGACCGACCGCGACGACTTCCTCCTCAGCGCCGACGACTGCTCGGGCACGACGCTGGCCCCCGGCGGGCAGTGCACCGTGCACGTACGCTTCGCGCCCAGCGCGGCCGGTGCCCGCAGCGCCGCACTCGTCGTGGTCACCGACGACGCGACGGATCCGCTCGTGACGCTCGCCGGCACTGGCGGCGCTGCGCCTCAGGGTCCGCCAGGTGACCCGGGCGCGACCGGCCCCGCTGGCGCCACCGGGCCGCAGGGTCCGACAGGCGCAACCGGCCCAACCGGCTCGGCCGGGACCCCGGGCAAGATCGGCCCCACCGGCCCCAAGGGCGCGCGCGGCCCCGCCGGCCGCGATGCGACGGTCACCTGCCGCCTGGTCGGCACCAAGCCGCGACGGGTCCTCTGCACGGTCGTGCTGCACGGCGGCTCCGCACGACAGACCCGCCGGATCCGCGCCCGCGTGCGCGCCGCCCATCCGCGGGCGTCGATCCGCGTCGTCCACAAGCTCACCCACCACCCACAACCAAAGGAGTGACGCATGTCACGCACCACCCGGCACGCGCGCCGGCTCGTCCTCGCGCTCGTGCTGGCGGCGCTGGCCGCCACAGTCCTGCCCGCGATCGCGGGTGCCGTCCTAGTCACCGTCCGCGTCGAGGGGCAAGAAAGAAACCTGCAGGTCGCGACGTCGGTCACGCTCGGCTCCAGCAGAGAAAACGCGAGAGCGTTCAGAAGAGAACAGGAAAGAGAAATCCAGAGATGCGCCGCGGACACCGCCTACCAGGCGCTTGAGCTGGCGGTCAGAGGCAATTGGGACAGACAGCTGTTCGTCACCACGATCAGCGGCGAGTCGCACAGATGGGAACCCAATCAAGAGCAGTGGATCATCTATGACGACGACAACGCCTACGAACAGTGGCACTACGACGAATGGGGCCTCTGCGAACTCCACCTCAGAGAAGGCGCCAAGCTCCTGCTCCAGGCGGGCAAGTCCGGCCTAGAAGAACTCTTCATACCTCACTCGGTGCCGTTGGAGCTCCAGCGGATCACGCCGGCGAGCGGGCCGATAGAAGTCAGATCGACGCTCACAGTTCACGTCACGAAGTGGCGCCCGACTGACATCTTCGGCAGAGAAGACAGAAGAGGGCACTGGATAATCGAACAGAGCCCACCGACCGACGCGGTCGGCTACACGGTGAGCGGCGGCGGCACCTCTGCGGTCACCGACGCAAGAGGCAACGCGACGCTCAGATTCGAAAGCGCGAGAAGAGACACGATCAGTGCCAGCATGCTCGGCAGCGCCCTAGATTGGAGCCGCACGGCAGCACAGGACATCTGCATAGAAAACAGATCGAGAAGATGTTGATCGTGCAGTAAGCGGAGGCCGGGGGTGGACGACGCAGTCCGCCCCCGGTGCCTCACCTCCTCCTATGATCTCTCGATGATGAGCACCCCCGACGACGGGCCGGCGGTCTCCTACCACGCGTTGCGCCGCGGCGTGCGCGTCCGCGCCAGCGACGGCACCGAGGTCGGCACCGTGCGCCGCGTGCTCGACAACCAGCGCGAGGCGATCTTCGACGGCATCGTGATCGAGACGCGTCAGGGCAGGCGCTTCGTCGACGCTCCCGAGGTCGACCACATCGCTGAGCGCGCCGTGACGCTGAAGCTCACCGTGGACGACGTGGCGAGCCTGCCAGTCCCGCCGTCGGTTTTGCGCGAGCGGGTCGAGCAGATGCCGCTCGTGCGCCGGACTCGCCGCAAGCTGCGCCCGCGATAGACGCCTTTCAGAGCGCAGGTCGCGTCACCGGATTCGCGCCCGCTCCGAGCACATCCGCCCGCCGGGTTCCGTTCCAGAGCCGGGAACGGGGATCGAACCCGTGACCTCCGCTTTACAAGAGCGGCGCTCTACCAGCTGAGCTATCCCGGCGCTGGGCCGAGTTTACGGAGCTGTGACGGGCTCGGGCAGCGGAACCGGCGGGTCGGCGTTGAGGCGCCGCTCGACCTCCCCGAGCACGATCCCGAACAGCAGGTGCCGCCACGCCGCCTGCCAGAACGCGCGGCGGTTGCCCGTCAGCGTGGGCAGCGCGGAGCGGGATGGATGGAAGCGGTCGGTCAGCCGCCCGAGCGGCCACAGCCCGAGGTGCTCGACCATTGCGACGGCGGCGCCGCGTGTCCGCGCGGGCAGGGGCAGCTGCGCCGCGACGGTCGCGTAGGCCGCGCCAAACAGCGCGCCGTTGCCGATGTGCATCGCGAGACCCAGCGGGTACCACCGCGATCGGCTGCTGCGCGGCGCCACAGCCCGTCCAAGCAACTCGACGTCGTCGTAGCGACACCCGAACGCGCGCTTGTCGACAGGCTGCTGCAGCGCCCACACAGCCGCCGCGACACCGCCGGCGACACCGCCCCGCAAGCACCGCGCACCAGAGATCCGCATCCGCGCGACTCTACCCGCGAGTAACGCCCGCATCTCGCACGGGTACTTCCTGCGATGGCCCAGCAGGATCTCGACGCCCGGCACAGGCGCGCACGTGAGCACGGGGTGAACCCGATCCTCTACTGGCTCGTGCGCGGGCTGCTGCAGCCGTTCTTCCACCTCTACTTCCGGCTCTCGCGCATCGGCCGCGAGCACATTCCGCAGGAGGGGCCGGTCATCTTCGCGGCGAACCACCGCAGCTTCCTCGACCCGTTCGTGATCGGGACGATGATGCGGCGGCCGATCTACTACGTCGCCAAGAAGGAGCTGTTCCGCAATCGCGTCCAGGCGTGGTTCCTCAACTCGCTCGGCGCCTTCCCGGTCGACCGCGGCAACGCCGACCAGAGCTCGATCGATACCGCCAAGGAGATCCTCGCCCGTGGCGACTGCGTCCTGATCTTCCCCGAGGGCACGCGCGTGCGCCCGGGCCCGCCCGGCAACGCCAAGCGCGGCGTCGGGCGCCTTGCGCTGGAGACCGGCGCGCCGGTCGTCCCGGTCGCCGTGATCGGCACACAGGACATTCGCAAGGGCTGGCGCATCCGCCCGCGCAAGGTCCGCATCCGCGCCGGTCGCCCGCTCACCTTCCCGCGCGTCGAGACGCCGTCCCGCGAGCTGGCCACCGCCGTCACGGACCGCATCTGGCCGTGCGTCATGCTCCAGTGGGAGTGGCTCGGCGGTATCACCCCGCTGCGCCGCGCCGCCGTCATCGGCGACGGTGCCTGGGGTACCGCGCTTGCCGTCGCGCTCGCCCGCAGCGGCCTCGACGTCGACCTCGGCTGCGCGTCGGCCGCCGAGGCGGACAGCCTCTGGCACGCGCGCGAGAACACGCAGCTCCTGCCCGGCGTGCCACTCCCCGACCGCGTGCGGCCGCTGCCTGCCGCCGACCTCGAGCTGGCCGCCCACGACCTCGTCTGCCTGGCCGTGCCGGTGCACGACCTGGACACCGCCCTCGCCGACCACCAAGGCGAGATCCCCGACCGCGCCGGGCTGCTCGTCATCGCCGCAGGCCCGGTCCCGCCGGGCGAGGCACCTCCCTCGGCGACCGTCGCGCACAGCCTTCCCGACCGTGCCGTCACGGTGCTCGCCGTCCCTGCACAGACCGACGGCGCTCCAGAGCACAGCGGCGCCTCGATCGTCCTCGCCACCAGCGGCGACCGCGCGTTCGGCGCCGAGCTCGCCTCCGTCCTCACCGGCCTCGCGCCGCTCGTGGAAGGCCATGTCGCCTCCGAGGACTGGACGGCGGCCCTCGCCGAGTCGGCGCGCCGGTCGCGAAAGGCCCGCGCGGCGTAGGAAGGGGGATACTGCAATGCGGTGTCCGACGAACAGCCCACGACGTCCAAGGCGGAGCTCGACCGCAGCTTCTCCGAGCTGTACCGGACCCATCTGCGCGACGTCTACTCGTACTCGTACTACCGCGTCGGCAACCACCACGACGCCGAGGACCTCACCGAGCAGACGTTCCTGCAGGCCTACCGCCACTACGAGCGCGCCCTGCGCGAGTCCGACGGCCGTCCGCTGCGCCCCTGGCTCATCCGCATCGCGCACAACCTCGCCGCGAACTTCTACCGCGACCGTGCCCGCAAGCCGGAGTCCGCGATCGAGGACGCGGCCGTGATCAGCGCTCCTCACACGACGGAGTCGCTCGTCGAGGGCCGCGAGGAGCTGGAGGAGATCCTCGCCGGCATCCAGCAGCTGCCCGACGACCGCCGCGAGGCGCTCATCATGCGTTTCGCGCTCGGGATGGACAACCGCGAGATTGCCCGCGCGCTCGGCCGCACGGACGGCGCAACGAAGGTCCTGCTGCACCGCGCGATCAAGCAGCTCGAGGGGATCGTCGAGCACCCGGAGCCCGGCGAGGCGGGGGAGGCGGCATGAGCACGGCCGACTTCGAGTCGCGTCTGCGCGCAGCGCTGCATCCGGTCGAGCCGCCCGAGGAGCTGGCGGTGCGGGTCGAGCGCACGCTCGTCAGCCTCACCGAGTTGGCCGCCGACGAGCTCGAGGCATGGGAGCTGTCGTCGATGCGCGACCCGCGCAACTGGGTGCGCCCGGCCGCGGCGGCCGTCGTCGGCGCGAGTGCCGGAACCGCACTCGTGATCCTGCGCGTGCGCAGTCGCAGCCGCAAGCGCGCGGCCCAGTCCAGCGGCGTCTTCGACTTCGCCGAGCGCACGGTCCGGGATCTGGCCGACGAGGCTCGTAAGCTGCTGCCCAACGGCGACTGACGCGCTAGATCCGCGCGTGACAGCGCCGGTGCTCCCCGCCGAACTCGCGCGTTCAGTGATCCGCGCGGCAAGTAGGCGCGTAAGAGCGATTGACCATGCCGCTCGCACGCCGCTCACCGACCACCTCCCTGCGAGACCTCGCTGACGAGGACCTGATGCAGCTCGTTCAACGGGCTGAGGCGTCGGCGTTCGAGGTCGTCTACGACCGTCACGCCGGCGCCGCCTTCTCGCTCGCCTACCGCATGTGCGGCAAGCGCGCGGTCGCCGAGGACGTCGTGCAGGAGGCGTTCTTGTCGATCTGGCGCAGCGGCGCCCGTTACGACCGCGGACGCGGCAGCGTGCGCACCTGGATCCTCGGCATCACCCATCACCGCGCGATCGACACGCTGCGGCGCGGCGTCGTGCAGGAACGTCATCGCGCCAGCGACGAGGGCATCGAGGAGCGCTTCGAGGCACCGGAGCGCACCGACGTCGAGGTCGCGCGCCGCGAGGAGGCGCTCGAGGTCCGCAGCGCGCTGGAGGATCTCCCCACCGAGCAGCGCCGCGCGATCGAGCTGGCCTACTTCGGAGGCTTCTCGCAGAGTGAGATCGCCGACATGCTCGAGATGCCGATCGGCACCGTCAAGGGCCGCATGCGGCTCGGTCTCGAAAAGATGCGCGGACGGCTCGACCCGTCGGCGGAGGTGCTCTCATGACCGAGCGCTGCCAGCACGCCGACACGGCTGCCGCCTACCTGCTGGGTGCGCTGACCGACGGGGAGCGCACGCAGTTCGAGACGCACCTCGCGGACTGCTCCGGCTGCCGCGAGGCGCTCGTCGCACTGCGCCCGGTCGTTGACGTCCTCGCGACGGCCGCTCCGCCTGTCACGCCTCCCCGCGATCTGCGCAACCGCATCATGGCCACGGTCCAGGCCGAGGCCGAGCTGCTCACAGCGGCCGGTCCGGGCGCCGATCGTCCGCGTGCGCAGCGCACGCGTCCGCGCTTCGGCGAGCGTTTCGCGCGCCCACTCGCACTCGCGGGCAGCGCCGCCGCACTCGCGCTGGCCGGCGGCCTCGCCGGCTACGCCCTGCACTCGGCGGACGACAGCACGACGCGGACGGTCGTGCAGGTCCGCACCGTGCAGGCGAAGGTCGATGCGACCGCGGCGCCGGGCGCCAACGCGTTCGTCGTGCTGCGCAGCGGCGTCGCTACCTTGCGCGTCCGGGGCCTGCCCGCTCCGCCGCCCGGCTACGTCTACGAGGTCTGGCTGCTGAAGCGCGGCGCGGCCGCGCCGTCGCCGACCGACGCCCTCTTCGGCGTCGATCACCAGGGCAACGGCAGGGTTGCGTTGCCGAGCACGCGCGGCGTCGAGGCGGTGCTCGTCACCGCCGAGCCGGCCGGTGGCAGCCCCGCGCCGACGAGCCAGCCGGTCATCAACGCGCCGCTGTGAGTCCAGCCGGACGCTCGCGCACCCGCGCGGCGCGTCCTGAGCTGGGCCATAGGCGCGGCTGATACGGTCCGCGCGCCGATGCCCACGTGCTATCGCCATCCGACGCGCGAGACAGGCGTCTCCTGCTCGAACTGCGGTCGCCCCATCTGCCCGGACTGCATGACGCCGACGCCGGTCGGCATGCGCTGCCCGGAGTGCTCGCGCGATCGCACGCGCGTCGTGCGGATGCCCGGCGCCTCCTCCGAGCCGACGATCACGATGGCGATCATCGCGCTCAACGCGCTCGTCTTCGTCGGCCAGCTCGCCTCAGGCGGCAACTTCGGCAACGGCGGCGGCGGCTCGGTCTTCGAGCACGGTGCGCTCTACGGCCCCGCAGTCGCGTACGGCGACGACTACTGGCGTCTGGTGACGTCAGGGTTCCTGCACTCGGGCCCATTGCACATCCTCCTCAACATGTGGTTCATCTGGGTGCTCGGCGGGATGCTCGAGCCGGCGCTCGGCCGTGCGCGCTTCGCCGCGCTCTACTTCACGGCGCTGCTGTGCGGCTCCTTCGGCGTGCTGCTGCTGCAGCCCGACGCGGTGACCGTGGGCGCCTCCGGTGCGGCGTTCGGCCTGCTCGGCGCCGCGATCGTCGAGGCGCGCTCGCGCGGCATCGACATCTGGGCCTCGGGGTTGGGGACCGTGGCCGTGCTGAACTTCCTGATCACGTTCACGATCTCCGGCATCTCGATCGGCGGTCACGTGGGCGGCTTCCTCGGCGGGATGCTCGTCGGGGTGATCTACGACCAGGCGGACCGGCGTCGTCTGCCGCGCGGCGTCGCGCTCGGCGCGTGCGTCGTGCTCGGGCTCGTCGCCGCAATCGCCGGCATCGCCGTTGCGGGCGACGCCGGCTTGCTCGGCGACTCGAGCACCTCGATCTTCTAGATCAACGCCGGCACGTGATCGTCGCGTCGGTCTTCGACGTGGCGTCGACGTGCGTGTCGGCGTCTTCGAAGAAGAAGTTGCCGCGGATCGGCAGCTTGCCGCTCTTCGGGCACGCGTTGCTCTTGGCCTCGATGTAGCCGCGCTGCTTGCCCTTGATCGTCAGCGTCGCGCCCGTCGTGGCTTGGATGCGCTTGACGACGATCGGTCCGTCGAGGATCGACTGCAGCGACGTGGGCACGTTCACGGTCAGCTTGTAGCCGTACTTGCCCTTCGTCTTTTTCAGCGGGGCGGAGAACGTCGCGTTGATCGCGGCCGGGCGGACGACGTTGATGTTCATCGTGATGCTCTTGCCGCCGGGCCCGTTGAAGAGCGTGATCGCGCCGGTCGACGTGATCGGGGGTTGGAGCGCCACGGCCGTGCCGGTGGCCTTGCCGCTGCCGATCTTCGAGCCCTTCGGGCATGCCTTCAGCGCACCACGAGCGGCCTGCAGCTTCGCGACGCTGCACGAGGGGAACAGCTTGCCGTTCGTGGCGATGCTCGCGCCACCCGGGAACTGGTAATTGAGCGACTTGAGCACGAACGTCGTGCCGGCCGGTTGCTGGAACTTCGTGTCGATCTTCAGCTTGAGCGGCGTGGCGATCCCGTTCTTGGGCGGGTTCTGCGCCTTGTTCGGCGAGACGCTGGCGGTCAGCGTGCCTTTGAGCGTGGGGGCTTCCGCGGCCGGGGCGGCAGCGGCCAGGAGGCTGGTGGCTGTCGCGATGCACGCGACGCGACCGAGAAGTTTTGTTCGCATGCCCTTCGTAAACCCCGGCGTACGCGATAGTTTCGCCCGTTGAACGCAAGGAGCCCGCACGAGGCGGGCTCCTTGAGCGAGATCTTCGTCAGGTCTTCGTCAGCGCTGGCACTTGATCGTCGCATCGGTGTGCGACGACGCCTCCACGCCGGTGTCCGCGTCCTTGAAGTTGAAGTCGCCGCGGACCGGCAGCTTGCCGCTCTTGGGGCAGACCTTGGCCCCAGCCTCGATGTAGCCGCGCTCCTTGCCGTTGATGGTGAGCGTGGCGCCGAGGGTCGTAAGGATGCGGTCGACGACGATCGGTCCGTCGAGGATCTCCTGCAGCGACGGAGGAACGATGACGGTCGTCGTGTAGCCGAACTTGCCCTTGGTCTTCTTGATCGGCGCCTTGAACGTCGCGTTGATCGCGGCCGGGCGGATGACGTTCACGTTGATCGTGGCGCTCTTGCCGCCAGGACCGTTGAAGATCGTGACCGCGCCCGACGAGGTGATCGGAGGCTGGAGTGCGACGGCGGTGCCGATGGCGGTGCCGCCACCGATCTTGGAGCCCTTCGGGCAGACCTTCAGTGCGCCACGCGCTGCCTGCAGCTTCTCGACGCTGCACGACGGGAAGATCTTGCCGTTCTGGACGGCACCCTTCGGGAACTGGTAGGTCAGCGACTTGAGCACGAAGGTGGTTCCGGCGGGCTGCTTGAACTTGACGTCGAGCTTGAGCTTGACGGGCGTCCCGAAGCCGTTCTTGGGCGGATTCTCCGCCTTGTTCGGCGTGGCGCTCGCCGTGAGCGTCCCGGCGAGGGTGGGGGCGTCGGCCGCCGGAGCGGTCGCGACGAGGAGGAGACTGGCGGCCGCCGCAGCAGACGCGATGCGAGCTACACGATTTTTTGGCATGGCCCTGATGATAAACGTGTGTGTACCGGCGGTCCAATGCCTACCGGCGCCAGCGTCAGACTTCGATCGTAAATGCATCCGCCCATGCTTCCCCGAACGCTTCGGGGTGGAACACCGAAGCGAGCAGCTCGAGGCCGTCGATCAATCGAGGCCCCGGACGAGAGAAATAGGCCGAGGCGTCGACGGCCACGATCTGGCCCGCGCCGAGGGTGGCGAGACGCTCTCGGTATGTGAGTGCCTCCTCGCGCGCACGCGGCGCGTCGTAGCCGCACGGCATCACGATCACGATGTCCGGTTCGGCCGCCGCGACCTCCTCCCAGGGGCGGCGCTCGGAGTGCTCGCCGGCCATTCCCAGCACGTCGATCCCGCCCGCGTACTCGATCAACTGCGGCGTCCAGTGGCCTGCCGTGTAGACCGGGTCGAGCCACTCCAGCGCCGCGATGCGCGGCGGTCGCCGGTCGCGCACCGCTACCCGCACGCGGTCGATGCGCGCGGCCGCGTCCTGGATCAGGTCGACGCCCGCGTCCTTTTGATCGGTCGCCTGCGCAAGCGTGCGCACGTCGCCGAGAACCTCGCCGAGCGTGTGGGGGTCCAGCGAGATCACGTGCGGGCGCGTCTCGATCTGCTCCGCGACCGCTCGCACGTCGTCGTAGGAGACCGCGCACACGGGGCAAAGCGCCTGTGTGACGATCAGGTCGGGCCGCAACTCGTGCAACAGCTCCGTATCGAGCTCGTAGATCGCCTCGCCTTGATCGGTGCGCGCCCGCACCGCGGCGTCGATCTGCCCCGCCGTCAGGTCTCCTGGCAGCGTGTCGCGCGTCGCGTGCGGCAGCTGCAGCGCGGCGGCCGGGTAGTCGCACTCGTGCGTGACCGCGACAACCTCGGCGCCGAGACCCAGTGCGAAGAGGATCTCCGTCGCCGACGGGACGAGGCTCACGATACGCACGGGGGCCGCTCCGGGTAGGTTCGACGCATGAGGAGGACGATATGACACGTCTGAAGGACGGGGAGATCGCTGGTTGGCTCGCCGACGCCGGGAGCGAATGGCGACGCGATGGCGAGACGATCGTGTGCGACCGCCGTTTCAACGACTTCGCCGGCGCGATCGCGTTCGTGGAGCGGGTCGCCGAGGAGGCCGAAGTGGCCAACCACCATCCGGACATCCTCGTGCACGGATGGAACAAGGTCCGCCTGACGCTCTCGACGCACTCCGAGGGCGGCATCACCGCCGCCGACCTCGCGCTCGCGGCCCGCTTGGACGCGCTCGGGTGAGCGGTGCCGCCGGGGCCTGCTGCTACGGTTCGCCGACCTGTAGATGAGCGACGAAGACGACCTCTCTCGAAGTAGGCGCGCGCGAGCCGAGGTGGCGGCATGAGTGCGCTGCTGCTGCTCGGGCTGGTCGCGCTCGTCGCCATCAATGGCTTCTTCGTCGCCGCTGAGTTCGCACTCGTACGTGCGCGCCGCTCGCGCATCGAGGAGATGGCGGAGGACGGCGAGTCCGGTGCGCGCATCGCGCTCGTCGAGCTCGAGGAGATCACCGAGTACCTCTCGGCCTGCCAGCTCGGCATCACGCTCGCCTCGATCGGCATCGGCTTCCTCGGCGAGCCGGCGATCGCGACGCTGATCGAGCCGGCCTTCGGAGGCCTCTCGCATGGCGCTGCCGCGGCGATCAGCATCGCGATCGCCTACGTGATCGTCACCGTCGTCCACATCACCGTCGGCGAGCAGGTCCCGAAGGTGATGGCGATCCAACGCGCTGACGGCACGGTCAAGCGGATCGCGCGCCCGCTGCACGTCTTCGCACGCACGTTCCATCCGTTCGTGGTGCTGCTCAACAGCGCCTCCAGCGGGATCCTGCGGCTGCTGCGGATCGACCCGGACGTTGGAGAGGACGCCGGCGGCACGCCCGAGGAGCTCAAGCTGCTGATCACCGAGTCCTACACGGGCGGCAAGCTCGACGAGGGCGAGGCCGGCATGCTCGCGGGCGTCTTCCACCTGCACGAGCAGGAGGCACGTCAGGTGATGACGCCGATCCCGGCCGTCGTCACGGTCGACGTGTCGGAGACGGTCGAAGCCGCACTGCGGCGCTGCGTCGACTCCGGACATACGCGCCTGGTCGTGACGGAGGACGAGAACACCGACCGCATCAAGGGGCTCGTGCATGCGAACTCGCTCGCGAAGCTGCTGATGGAGATCGGCCCGACGGCTTCGATCGAGCCGCTCGTGCGCGACGCACCGATCGTGCCGGAGACAAAGCCGCTCGACGACCTGCTCGCTGATCTCAAGCGCCAGCGCAGCTCGATGGCTGTCGTGATCGACGAGTACGGCCGCACCGCCGGCATCGTGACGATCGAGGACATCATCGAGGAGATCGTCGGAGAGATCGCCGACGAGACGGATCCTGCCGCTGGTTCCGTGCGACGCCTCCCGAACGGCGACTGGTTCGTACGCGGGCACGTCGCCGTCACGGACCTCGAGGACTACGGTCTCGCACTGCCGGTCGACACCGACGCGTACAACTCGGTCGGTGGCTTCGTCTTCGCCGAGCTCGGCCGGCTGCCCAAGCGCGGCGACGTCGTTGCCGCCAACGGCTACTCCATCCGGGTCGAGTCCGTGCGTGAGAACCGCATCGAGGCGGTCCGCATCTCCGAGCGTCGCGGGCCGGCGTAGCTTGGCGCGCGCCGGCGCGCAAACCTCCTCATTCCTGCCCAGACCGCACAAAAGCTCACGACGCGCTACCGTGCCCGCACGAAATCGTCCGCCCCTCGCGGGTTCGGCGGTTGAGGAGGAGAGAGGAAGTCGGTGGCCCTGTTCGGTGGGAGCCACCAAAGACGAAGCCGGCCCGCGTCCACGGGCCGGCTTCGTTGCTTCTGGGAGGAGGTGCTGCTGTGAGGTACGTCGCACGGGAAGTATCTGCCCGCGACGTGAAGCAACCCTAAGCTGGCCCTGAGAGTCCTCTCATCAGGAGTAGTTGAGCAAACCGCGCCCGGTCTTCTTACCGAGGTGGCCGGCGGCGACCAGCTCCTGCACGCGGGCGGGGACGGGCGAGTCGATCGCCTCGCCGATCGCCTTCGAGACATCGAGGCCGACGTAGTCGAGCAGCGCGAGCGGGCCCATCGGATGGCCGGCGCCGAGCCGCATGCACGTGTCGATCGCCTCCGGCGCCATGCCGGTCTGCTCCATGAAGTCGACCGCGCTGAAGAGGTACGGGAACAGCAGGCGGTTGACGACGAAGCCCGCGATGTCCGGCACCTCGACGGCCGTCTTGCCGAGCGTCGCGCACAGCGCGCGTGCGCGCTCGCGGACGGCCTCGACTGCCTCCGGCGCGTAGGCCAGCTCCACCAGCGCCATCTTCGGCACCGGATTGAAGACGTGCAGCCCGACGAAGCGGTCCGGCCGGCCCGACTCCTGCGACAGCGCCCCCACGGAGAGAGAGGAGGTCGTCGTCGCGATCACGGCATCCTCGCCCGAGATGCGGCCGAGCTCGCTCAGCACGCCCGCCTTCACGGCATGGTCCTCGGCGACCGCCTCGACCAGGAACGTGGCGGATGCCAGCGCGTCGATGTCCGAGACGACCGCCACGCGATCGACGATCGGCTCCTCGCTGAGCTTGCTGCACCACTTCGCCACGGCGCCCTGCGCGCGGGTCGCGGATGCCTCCGAGCGCGCCCACAGCAGCACGTCGCCGTGTTGTGCCGCCGTTGCGGCCAAGCCGCATGCGATCGCGCCCGAACCTGCGATCCCCAGCCGTTCCTCCACGTCAAAGCTCCTTAGATTGACTCGCCAGTCAGCCCGGGTAGCGTACGGACTGCCGGGCGGCATCGTCGCACGGGCGCTCGGCGGGGAACTCCACGACAGAGCACGCGGCGCGGCAGGCGCGGAAGCGGCAGGGCGGCACGTCGCGATCGATCCGTACGACGCCTCCGTCACGGTCGAGCCACAGCAGGTCGAGCGCGAAGCGCATCCCGAACGTGTGGATCGAGCGGGTGCCGGGGAGCAGCAGCCCGCAGCCTGTTGGGAGCGTTTGTAGTCCCGCGAGGCCGATCAGGCGCGCGATCGGATCGCCGGCGCGCCGCACGTCGAACCGGTCGAGCGTTGGTGCGAGCTCGACGGCGGGAAGCCGGCGCAGGCGGGGCGGCAGGTCCACGCCCGCCCTGATGGCGGCCGTGGGCCTGTTTCGCCCCTCGGCTCAGTCCCAGCGAAAGCCGGTCGCCGACGGGCGCGGGTCGAGCGGGCTGACGGGCAGCCCGTCCGGCGGATCGGGCTCGTTGTAGCCGCTCGGGGCGAGGTCGTTCGGCGTCTCAGGATGGAACAACGAGGCGAGGTACTGCGCCTGCCCGCGACCGACGCCGAGCTCGAACTGCCCGCCGCCGTAGGCGCGGATGCCGTGCTCGGCGCAGTAGTCGTAGCCAGCGCACAGCCGCGCCAGTCCACCGAAGCGCGACGGCTTGATGTTCACCATCCTCGGCGCGAACGGCAGCGCCTCGATGTCCGCGATCGAGTGGATCGGCGCGTCCCACGTGACGCGCTCGCGATGCGACGCCAGCACTTCGTCGATTCCCGGCGCCTCGAGGTCTGGATCCTCCAGCCACGCGTCCGGGAACGCCTCGGCGACGCGCCGGTAGAGGTCCGGGTCGGCCGGATTGTCGACGACCGTGCCCTTGTAGAGGCCCTTGAAGTCGACCGAATCGACGGCGCCGGTGGCCACGAGCGCGGCGATCAGCTCGTCGTCCCAGGCCGCGGTCGGGTCGAGCTTGAAACGCAGCGTCGGATAGCGCGCGAGTGCGCGCTGCAGCGGCGCGATGCTCGCCACGCCGTCCTCGTCCTCCGGCAGCCGCAGCGAGTTGACGAACGTGACCGGCTGTGCGGGACGCCCGACGACCTCGTGCAGCGGCCGTCCGGCTTGTCGCAGCGCGAGGTCGAGCCCGGCGGAATGGAAGGCCCAGCGGCGATACAGGCGCGAGACCTCGCCGCGCACCGGCTCGACGGGGAAGAGGTCAAGCGCGTCGACGCGCTCGCAGAGCTCGCCGAGCGTCTGCTGGCCGGCAAGGTCCGCGACCGGGCCCGCGGCTTGCAGCACGTCATGGTCCTCGGCGTCGTAGACGACGTCCTCGCCGACGCCCTCCTCGCCTGCGCCCTGCAGGTGAATGACCGTCGACTTGCGATGGAACCCGCTCGACACGTCGCGCTCCAGCCCTTCGAGCGCATACGACTCGACCGTCAGCGGCAGGTCGGCGAACAGGTCGTAGATCCCCATCGCGGCTCAGCCTACGCGCTGGGGCCCGGCTCGGTCCCGCCACGCTCCAGCCGCGCGACGAGCTCGTCGAGCCGCAGCTCCTCAAGCCCCTTGCCGACGGCTTCGAGCTCGGCCGCGCACAGCTCCACCAGCCGACGGCCCTCCGCGACGAGGTCCAGTGTC
This sequence comes from uncultured Actinomycetes bacterium, assembly GCA_963774115.1. GTDB lineage: Bacteria > Actinomycetota > Thermoleophilia > Solirubrobacterales > Solirubrobacteraceae > Conexibacter. The sequence continues at coordinate 1,176,774 of CAVZDN010000003.1, forward strand.
TCGCGCAGCCCTGCCTCACCGGAGTCCAGGCGCCGCACGATCTCTTCGATACGCGCACTCGCCGCCTCATAGGAGAGCGGCTCCGGGGTCTCGCCGCCGCTTGTCGCGTCCTCGGTCATCGGCTCCCATCTTCGACGTCAGCGCGGACGCGACCGTCGTGGAAGCGCAGCCCGACGGTGCCCGCGGCGCGTGCGCCCTCGGCCGATGTGACGACCGTGCCGTCGTCGTCCTCGACGATCGCGTAGCCGCGCTCCAGCGTGCGCGCGGGATCGTGTGCCGCGAGCGCGAGCAGCAGCTGGTCGAGGTCGCGCCGCCGTCGCGTCCTGGCGCCCCCACCCGCCCGCTGCAGGCGCTCGGCGTCGAGCGCCAGACCGTCGTGCGCCCGCGCGTGCTCGACCTTGGCCGCCGCCGTCTTGCGCCGCAGCACGAGCAGGCGCGTGTCCGTCAGCTCGCGCTCGCGGATGCCGCGCCGACGGGCGCTCGCGCGCAGCTCTCGCAGCTGCTGGTGCAGCCGGCGGCGGTGGCGCGCGACATGCTCGGCGGGCGCGCGGGCAAGGCGCGCGAGCGTGCGCGCACGGTCGAGCACGGCCCGCCGGCCATGCGCCTGGAGCCGGCGCGCGTCCCGCAGCAGCGCTGCCCGCGCCGCGTTGCAGTCGAGTCGCACTGCCGCCTCGGCGGCATGCGTCGGCGTCGAGCACGAGACCGCCGCGACGTCGTCGATCAGCGTCCGGTCCGTGTGGTGCCCGACCGACGCGATCACCGGCACGCGCAGCAGCGCGACCGTCCGGCACAGCGCCTCGTCGCAGAAGGCGAAGAGGTCCGCGAGCGAGCCGCCGCCGCGCGCCACCACGATCGTCTCGACCTCCTCGATCGCCGCCAGCTCGCGCAGCGCCTGCGCGATCGCCGGTGCGGCGTGGCGGTCCTGTACCGGCGCGAAGCCCCAGATCACGCGGCCTGCCCAGCCACGGCGCGCCAGCGCCGCCACGAGATCGTCGCGCGCCTTACCGCCTTCGCCCGTCACGACGCCGATCGTGCGCGGCAGCAGCGGACGGGGGAGATGCTTCTGGGGCTCCAGCAGCCCCTCCTGCGCGAACTGCCGGCGCAGCCGCTCCACCTGCGCGAGCAGGTCGCCCTCGCCCGCGATCCGCAGGTCGCTGGCACGGAAGGAGAACGACGGCGACGACGTCGCGCTGCCCGGGTAGTAGTCGCAGCCGCCCGCGATCACGACCTGCGCGCCGTCCACAAGCTCGACGCCAAGCCGGTCGAAGTCACTCCGCCACATTGAGCACGGCAGCGCCCCACGTGGGTCGCGCAGCTCGAAGTACACCGTCGTGCGGCTCGTCCGCAGGTTCCACAGCTCCCCAAAGACCTGCACCTGCGCGAACGCCCGCAGCCGCTCCCGCAGCTTGTCCGCATACGCGCCCACGGGATAGGGACCCGGCAGCGTGCTGCCGTCGATCCCTGCCGGCACCGGCGCCGTCTCGCTCATCGCCTCCGAGCGTAGCTCAGGGCGCGGCCGCAGCCGCCCTGCGTCAGGCCGCGTCGCCGGAGACGCTCGCGAGCGTCGCCATGTCCGCCTGGGCGGGCTCGCCGCGGACCTCTCCGTCGAGCGCAAGCGTGTCGAGGCGGGCGATCTCGCGCTCGCCCTCGACGCGAGCGGGGTGGTCGGCCGGCAGCTTGCGAATCAGCCGGCGGATCCGCTCGCGCAGTTGAAGCGCGAAGTGGGGGGTGGAGGCGCCCATCAGCTGACGGACGTCCTCGACGGTGACGGCGCGCTCGGGGCGCAGGCGGTCGGGGTGCTCGGCTTGGCTCATCTGATGACGTTGACCTGGTTGATGGGAGCGACCTCGAGGAGGCTGTCGATGCGGGACTGCGTCGGGAGTGAGATCGCGCTCTCGTCGCCGATCAGCCAGCCGTGATTGTAGACCGCGCGCACGGGGTCGCGCGCGTAGCCCGGCTGGATGTCGAGCAGGAAGCGGCCGAGCGGCAGCGGCAGCGTCGCGGCGTCGTCGAGCAGCAGCAGCGGCCCGTAGGTCCCGCTTGCCGACAGCGGCGCGGCTGCGGCGGCGTCGAGCGTGCGGTTCGCGTTGGCGAACACGAGCCCATGGCCGGGGTCGACGACGCCCCAGCCGAAGAGGCCGTCGCGGAAGCGCGCGAAGGCGATCGCCGAGGCGACCGGGTCGGCGCCCTCGATCCGCGTCACCGGACCGCTCGCGCGCAGCGCGCGCCCGACCTTCGCGCCGATCGCCGACGGCGGCCCGAGCAGGTAGACGCGCGGCTTGCGATGCGACTGCAGCGCCGCGAAGGTCGGGCCCGGGATCGTGTCGCGGTGCACGAACAGCAGCGGGATGCCGCTCTTGGCGGCGTAGCCCGCTGCCGGCATCGCGTACGCGGGCGCGTCGGCCGAGACGATCAGGACCGAGCGGCTCGCACGGCCGACCGCGGCCGCCTGCAGCCGGTCGATCGCCGCCGCGAGCTCGATCGGATCCTCGCCGGCGAGCGTCGAGGAGCGGTAGCCGGCCGGCGCAGGCGCATCGCCGACGCGGACGACCTGGGCGCCGCCCAGTTCCGCCGCTCCCGTCGGCGCGAGTGCCTCCAGCGCGTCGGCGCTGGCCTGCGGCAGCTCGCCGCCGTTGGACAGCAGCAGCGGCGCGCGCAGCGGCTGGCTCATCAGCACTGCGGCCGCGAGCCCTGCCTGCCACACCTGCTGGTCGGCGAGCACGACCGCGCGCGGCCGCGCCCCGGGCGTTCCGCCACCTGGGTAGACCGCACGCGCCACCGCGGCGGCGTCCGCGACCGGGTCGGCGCCGCCGACGCGCGTCGTGTTCTTCGTTGCGAAGCCGGGGAAGCCGAGCTGCAGCGACGCGTTCGCGTCGTCGCCGCCTTGGCCGATGCGCGGTTCGTCGAGGCGGCGCGGCTCGCCGCCGCAGCCCGCGAAGGGCAGCGCGAGCAGCAGGAGCAGGCCGGCGAGGGGGATCCGGCGGCGGAGCATGGGGCCGCACGATAGCCAGCGGCGCACCGGCTGGGGCTGCTCCCCGTGTCCCGACCGTCCTGGATGGTGGTCGTCCTGCGACCACGGAACAGGACGGTCGCGAGCGGACGGTCAGGTGAACGCCTTCGTTCCGTTGGGCGCTACAATCGGCTGGTTGACTGACCAGTCAATCGCCGGAGGGCGCTCCGAGGCGTGCTACGGCAGGACGAGCGAATCGGGGAGACCATGGACTTCCGCCTGACCGACGAGCAGATCGAGTTCCAGCAGCACTGCCACCGCTTCGCCGAGGAGGTCATCCGCCCCGAGGCCGAGCGCTACGACCGCGAGCAGGCGGTTCCGTACGAGATCGTCGCCGAGGCGCGCCGCCGCGGCCTGCACGGCTTCGACCTGCTCACGAAGATGGCGACCGACGACCAGGGCCTGTTCGGCGTCATCTACGCCGAGGAGCTGCACTGGGGCTGTGCCGGCATCGCCCTGGCGATCTCCGCCTCCTCGCTCGCTGCCGCCGGCATCGCCGCCTCCGGCACGTCCGAGCAGATCCAGCGCTGGGTGCCCGAGTGCTTCGGCGTCGGCGAGGAGATCAAGTTCGGCGCTTACGCCGTCACCGAGCCGTCTGCCGGCTCCGATGTCAAGTCGCTGCGCACGACCGCCAAGCGCGACGGCGACGAGTGGGTCCTCAACGGCACGAAGGTCTTCATCTCCAACGGCGGCATCGCCGACGTCAACGTCGTCGTCGCCCTGACCGACCCGTCGCTCGGCCACCGCAGTCAGGCCTCCTTCGTCATCCCGAAGGGCACGCCCGGCCTCTCACAGGGCAAGAAAGAGGACAAGATCGGCATCCGCGCCTCACAGACGACCGAGGTCGTGCTGGAGGACTGCCGCATCCCGCTCGACCACCTGCTCGGCGGGATGGACAAGCTCGACCGCAAGCTGGAGCGCGCCCGCTCCGGGCAGTCCAGCGGCTCCTCCAACGCCCTCGCCACCTTCGAGATCACGCGTCCGCTCGTCGGCGCCGGCGCGCTCGGGATCGCCCGCGCCGCCTACGAGCACACGCTCGACCTGCTCGAAGGTCGCGCCGACGAGAACGGTCCGCTGCTGGAGCAGCAGCGCGTCCAGCAGGTGATCGCCGACGTCGCGACGGAGATCGAAGCATCTCGGCTGCTGGTCCAGCGTGCCGCCTGGATGGGCCGCAACGGCGTGCCGATGGCCGGCGGTCAGGGCTCGATGTCGAAGCTGAAGGCCGGCGACGTGACGATGTGGTGCACGACCGCACTGATGGACCTCGTCGGGCTGGAGGCGGGCATGGCCGGCAACCCGTTGGAGAAGTACTTCCGCGACGCGAAGATCTTCCAGCTGTTCGAGGGCACCGCGCAGATCCAGCGGCTCGTGATCTCGCGCATGCAGGTCGCCGAGCGCCAGCGCCAGCTGGCCGAGGCGGCCGAGGTGATCGCCGGCCTCGCCGAGCGCGAGCGCACGGCGGTGCCCGCCTGAACCTGATCCCTCAGCGCAGCGCGGCGACGACGCGAACCGTCACGCGATCGTCGTCGCGCTGCGTCCCGATCGCCAGCGACCGGTACGGGCGCACGTAGGGGAGCACCTTCGACATGTCGGCGATGCCGATCGCGTCGAGCGACTCCAGCAGCTGAGCGATCGGCGAGACGAGCACGACCAGTGACGGCGTGAAGCCCTCGCCAAGGGACGCGATCGCCGCCTTGCCGCCGGGGCTCTCGTCGAAGCGCTCCTGCGGGTTCAGCAGGTCCGCGGTCGAAGACCTGGCGTAGCCCGCGGCGATGCGGTCTCCCAGGGCATCTACGACGATCGGCTGCGGCGAGCGCGGAATCTGCACCTCGAAGCCGTCTCCTGCCGGACGCACGACGCCGACACCTGCGGCGCCGAGGATCGCGCGCAAGCGCGTCAACAGCGTGCTCGCGCTTCTGGCGTCGTCCATCTTCAGCATCACGCCGCCGCCGAGGTCCAGCACACTCGTGCCCCGCGCGAAGGCGGCGAGGCCGCCGAGCGGATCCAGCAGGTCGCGATCCAGATCGAGCCCCAGCGTGCCGCGCACCTGCTGGACAGCGTCGTCGTGCACGCCGGCGGCGTCGAGCGCCGAGGCGATCAGTGGACCGAGCGCGGGTGTCGCGAGAGCGAGCCACGCGTCGCCGGGCAGTTCGCCGACGGACAGTCCGCCGTCCTGCGCCTCGGCCAGTGGCGTGCCGTCCGCGTCCGCGCGCAGCTCGAGCGCGATCTCGTCAGCGCGCGCGGTCAGCGCGAGCGTGACCGGGTCCGCGTCGCGCAGCGACTTCAGCAGCCCCTCGAGCCCCGGGATCTCAACGTGGAACGCGTCGTCGTCCAGTACGTCGGGAGTGTCGACGTTCGCGAGCAGCGCTGTCGGGTCGGCGTAGACGAACGCGAGGCGGTCGTCGTCGAGCGGAGCGATCGCGTCGTGGAAGCGAGCGCTGTCGGCGAGGCTGGCGCCGCCCTTGAAGGTGTCCACCACGGCGCGGAAGGCATCCATGCGGCCCGCCACGTACCAGTCGCCGACGAGCGCGTTGGGCACGCCGTCGTCGCTGTCGACGTCATAGGCGACGCCTCGGTAGCTGCCGCTTGGGCGCAAGGTGCCGTTCGTCCGCTGTCGTGCCACCGCGCCCTTCAGCGCATCACGGTCGCGCACGGCCGCGATGACGGCGAGCCCCGCCTCTCCGCGGCGCGGAGGCTTCGTCACGAACAGCCCGACGCGCGAGCCGAGCCACGGCTCGAAGTCGCGCGCGAAGCTGCTGTCCTCCTCCGCGAGCTCGTCGTCGAGCAGGCGCGTCAGCTCGCCCACCGGATCCTCCACCTGCGACACCTTGCGGGCGGCGGCGAGCACGCCGTCCGCGACCTCGCCGCCGGGCCGCACGACGGCCTCGGCGTAGACCGCGGCGCTCGCGGGCGCGACCGTGGCGGGATCCGGCCCCGGCGCCGCGGTGGTGCTGCCGTTGCCGCTACCGCTGCTGCCACACCCGGCGAGCACGAGGGCGGCAAGCAGCGCGACGAGCGCGAGCATGCCAAGGCCGGTGGGGGAGCGGCGGAGCATCGGGCGCAATCCTACGGACAGAGCGGGCTCTTTGGGCCGACGTGGCCGATCGCTTGACCTTCCGTCGTCCAGTTCGGCTAGGATGCCGCGCAACGCCGAATCCACGACCCGAAGTCGTGGACCGGGGGACCCAGAAGTTTGGGGCTAATCACGCGGTTTTCCGCGAGAGGCGCCGGCTCTTTCCGCGCCAGCCCGACAGCTAACCCCGGAGGCCGACGAAAGAGAAGCTGTTGCGCGCAAAGACCCTGCTTGCGTTGGGTTTTACGTTGACCGGTTTCGTCTGTGCCCCCGTGGCCGCTGATGCGGCGACCGGTGGCGCAAGCGTCTCGAGCGGTACGTCGTCCGCCAAGAAGGCGGCCGATCCCGCACCTACCACGACGCCGGACATGCCCGTCGTGCAGGACCTCGCCGGCGGCGCCGCGTTCGTTCCCGCCGTGCTGCACCCGACGGTCCCTGGTGACGTCGGCGTCATCAAGGACGGCATCGCCTACGCCCCTGCGACCGCGCCGATCGAGGTGCAACGCGCGATCTGGGCGGCGAACGGGCTGCGCGGCAAGCCGTACATCTACGGCGGCGGCCACAAGAGCTTCAAGTCGCGCGGCTACGACTGCTCCGGCACCGTCTCCTACATGCTGCATGCCGCCGGCCTGCTCGACAGCCCGCTCGACTCCGGCTCCTTCATGAAGTGGGGCGAGCGCGGCAAGGGCGCGTGGATCACGGTCTACACGAACCCCGGTCACGCCTGGGCGATCATCGCGGGCATGCGGCTCGACACCAGCGGCCCCGGCGAGTCCGGACCGCGCTGGCGCACCGAGAAGCGCTCCACGCGCGGCTACCGCGTGCGTCACCCCGACTTCTTCTAGCGCCGGGCGCCCGGGCGTTCGGCCGCGGCTCCCGCCGGCCGGTACGCTTCGAGGACCTGCCCCTCGAAGCTGTCCAAGGAGGATGCGATGGCCGGCCTGTCCGGGCGCATGTCCACCGTCGTCAAGGCGAAGATCTCCAAGCTGCTCGACCGCGCGGAGGACCCCTCTGAGACGCTGGAGTACAGCTACCAGAAGCAGATGGAGCTGCTCCAGAACGTCAAGAAGGGCCTCGCCGACGTGGTCACGGCCAAGAAGCGCCTCCAGCTGCAGTCGCAGAAGCTCGAGCAGCAGGTCGTCAAGCTCGACACGCAGGCGCGCCAGGCGCTCGCGGGCGGAAACGAGCAGCTCGCGCGGACCGCGCTCGAGCGCAAGACGGCGGTGCAGGGCGAGCTGCAAGGCCTCGACGGGCAGATCGCCGAGCTCGAGTCCCAGCAGCAGTCGATGACCGACAACCAGGCGAAGCTGCAAACGAAGCTCGAGGCCTTCCGCTCCAAGAAGGAGGTCATCAAGGCGCAGTACTCGGCCGCCGAGGCGCAGGTGCGGATCTCCGAGGCAGCGACCGGGGTCGGCGAGGAGATGGCCGACGTCGGCCTCGCAATGCAGCGCGCGCTCGACAAGACCGAGAACATGCGCGCCCGCGCGCAAGCGGTCGACGAGCTCGAGAAGGCCGGCGCTTTCGACGACCTCACGCAGCTCGGCGACGGCGGGCCCGACGACATCGACCGTCAGCTGGCCGAGCTGAGCGGCGGCACCCAGGTCGACAGCGAGCTGGAGAAAATGAAGGCCGAGCTGGCCGCCGGCGGCGGCCAGTCCGCCGGCGAGCTGAACAGCGGCGAGCAGCCGGGGCAGTCGGCATGATCGTCCGCATCTCGACCGAGGGCCAGTACGAGCTGGCCGACGACGTCGTCGGGCGCCTGAACGCGCTCGACAACGATGCTGTCGCTGCCGTCGAGGCCGGCGACGAGGCTCGTTTCACGGATCTCTTCGGCCAGATGATCGAGCTGATTCGCGCCCAAGGGACGCGGCTGGACGGGGACTACCTCCACGGCTCCGACGTGATCGTCCCGCCGCCGGACACCTCGTTCGACGAGGCGAAGCACGAGTTCAGCGGCGACGGCCTGATCCCGGACTGAGCTCTGCTTCCGCGAGCGCCTCGGCGAGCAGTTCGATCGCCGAGGCGAACGCCGCCTCCTGGACGTTGGCGTAGCCGAGCAGGAGGGACTCCGGCGTCGTGCCGTAGACGCGCAGGGAGCGTCGCGCGCACGCCGCCTCGAACGCCTGGACGTCGATCGCGCGGGGAAGCCGGACGACCGCGTGCAGTCCCGCCGCGATCCCTTGGACCTCGACGTCAGGAAGGTGTCGGGCGAGCGCGGCGACGAGCGCCTCGCGCCGGGAGCGATGGCGGCGCCGCAGGGTGCGCAAGTGGCGGTCGTAGACGCCGGTCGCGATCAGGTGGGCGAGCACGTGCTGGCCGAGCACGTCGCTGCCCATATCGGTGAGCAGCTTCGCCTCCGCGAGAGCGTTCGTGAGCGCTGTGGGAAGGACGAGCCAGCCGAGGCGCAGGCCGGGAGCGAGCGTCTTGCTCGCCGACCCCAGGTAGGCGACGCGCTCCGGTGCAAGGCCCTGCACCGCGCCCAGCGGCGCACGGTCATAGCGGAACTCGGCGTCGTAGTCGTCCTCGATCACGAGGCCGTCCCAGGCGAGGAGGGCGGCGCGACGGCGCACCGACAGCGCGACACCGAGCGGCATCTGATGCGCGGGCGTGACGAGTGCCGCATGAGCGCCGGAGTCGGCGAGCAGCTCGACGCGCATGCCGTCCTCGTCGACCGGGATCGGGATCAGTGTCGCTCCGTGGCGCTCGAGCACCAGGCGGTGTGCGGGCAGACTCGGATCCTCTACGGCGATCTGCGCTCTGCCTTCGCGTGCGAGCACGCTGGTCAGCAGGGCGAGGCCCTGGACCGCGCCCGAGACGACGACGATCCTCTCCGGCGCCGCGACCACGCCCCGGACGCGTGCGAGGTACTCCGCGAGTTGGACCCGCAGTGCCTCGACGCCACGCGGGTCCTCGTAGCCGAGGGCGCGGTCGGGGAGGGTGCGCAGCACGTCGCGCAGGGCGCGAAGCCAAGCGGCGCGGGGGAACGCGCTGAGGTCCGGAGCGCCTGGGAAGAAGTCGTAGCGCACGCGCGGCGGGCCGGTTGTCGGGCGCGCGGGCGGAGCGGGAACCGCGCGGCCCGCCGCGACATACGTCCCGGAACCTGGTCGCCCCACGAGGTAGCCCTCCGCGCAGAGCTGTGCGTAGGCCTCGACGACGAGTCGGCGCGAGACGGCGAGGTCGCGTGCCAGCGTGCGCGACGGCGGCATGCGCGCGCCGGCGGCGAGTCGGCCGTTGCGGACCGCGCCGCGCAGGCGGTCCTCGAGCTGTGCGCGCAGCGGCCGCGCCGACTCGCGATGCAGCTCGACGAGCAGCTCCGGGCCGGCGGCGGGCGGCTTGGAGTTGCGGGAAGTGGTCCCCGGCGTGGACACGAAAATGGATCTTGGCAGGGTGCCGGACGCGGCATAGCGTGTTGACCATGACCTCAGGCGCTGCAGCATCCCGTCTCGGATCGCCACTCGATCCCGCCCGCGTCGCGCGGCATCTGCCGCTCGGCATCGCATTGCTCGCCCTCGCCAACCTCGGTCCCGCGCTGTGGATCGTCGTCGACCCGCACGGCTTCTTCGAGCAGGTCGGCCCGTTCGGCGTCTACAACCCGCACTATCTCGGCGATGCCGCCTCCTTCCAGGCGGGCATCGGGCTCGCGCTCGCCGCCTCGCTCGTCGTGCCGGCGCTGCGCCCCGGCGCACTCGTGGTGACGCTCGGGGCAACCGCCCTCCACGCGTTCAACCACTGGCTCGACGTCGGGGACGCGCATGCCGGCTCCGATGCGGGGATCTTCGACGCCGTCTCGCTGACCGTGCTGGCCTTCCTGATCGTCGGTCTTGTACGGGCGAGCCTGTGGGAGCAAGCGCGGTGAAGGTCCTGCTCGCAGGCGCCACCGGCGCGATCGGGCGGCCGCTCGTCCTGCTGCTGCTGGCAGCCGGTCACGAGGTCGTCGGCACGACGCGCAGCGAGCAGCGCGCAACCACGCTGCGGGCGGCCGGTGCGGAGGCCATGGTGTGCGACCTGCTGGAGCCCGGCCGCGCGCGTCAGCTCGTTGCCGACGTGCGGCCTGACGTGATCGTCGACCAACTCACCAGCCTCCCGCACGACCTCGACCTGCGTCGCAAGGACCTCTACGACGCAAACGACCGCACGCGCCGCGAGGCCAGCGGGGCGCTGATCGCGGCGGCCGCCGAGCTGGGGGTCCGTCGCTACGTGCTGCAGTCGATCGCGTTCCTCTACGCGCCGGAGGGCGGACCAGTCAAGGACGAGGACGCGCCTGCCTGGGAGGACGCGCCGCCGCCGTTCGGCCGTGCCGTCACGATTATGCGCGACAACGAGCGCGCGGTCCTCGCGGCCCCGTTCGAGGGGCTCGTGCTGCGCTACGGCTTCTTCTACGGTCCGGGCACCTTCTACGCGACCGACGGCGCGATCACGACCCAGGTCGCCGCACGCCGCTTCCCGGTGCTCGGCAACGGTGCGGGGATCACGTCGTTCGTGCACGTCGCCGACGCGGCCGCCGCGACCGTCGTAGCGGTCGAGCGCGGAGCGCCCGGCATCTACAACGTCGTCGACGACGAGCCCGCGACGCTGCGCGCGTGGCTGCCCGCGCTCGCCGAGGCGATCGGCGCGAAGAAGCCTTTCCGCATCCCGACGTGGGTCGCCCGCGTGGTCGCCGGTCCCTATGCGGTGGCGGCCGGAACACAGATCCGCGGTGCCACGAACGCGAAGGCCAAGCGCGAGCTCGGCTGGCACCCGGTCGTGACGAGTTGGCGGGACGGCCTGCGCAGCTATCGCGACAGCGACCCGCCAGTATCGGCGGGTCAGCGCCGCGCGGTCTAGATCGGGATCCCCCAGAGCGGGAACCAGCGCTCCAGCTCGGGCTCGACCGGCAGCTCGGCTCCGACCTGGGCCTTCAGGCGCAGCTCACGCTCGGTGTCTCGCTGCTGTGCGCCCGCGCCGGGCGCGAACGGGTAGAACGAGCCGCGCTTGTAGTTGTAGATCCAGTAGAGCGGGCGCTTCTGCGCGTCCTCGAAGGCGAACACGGCGCACAGCACGCGCTCGCCGTAGCCGCCGGCCTCGATCGCGCCGCCGACCGCGTTGACGCCGACGACGAGGTCGTCGAAGTCCGGATCGTTCAAGACCATCCAGCGGTAGCCGTACTCGTCGTCCTTCGTCTGGACGTCGCTGCCCGCGTCACTCGACGTCGCCTGCACGACCTCGACCATGTCGCGCACGATCTGCTCGAAGTCGGCGGTCGCCAGCGGCTGGAAGACGATGCCCGCCTTGCCGCGTGTCGTGATCGACAGCTCGGTCTGGAAGGTGATGTAAGCCGTGCTGAGCGCGAACAGCCGGTCGGGCGCGGGCTTGGCGAGCTTGCGCTTGCCGGTGAGGACGTCGAGCAGGCCCATCTATGCGCTACGCGGCGCCCTGCAGCTGGGACTCGAGCCGGCTCAGCGCCGCGATCCGCTTCTCCATCGGCGGGTGAGTGGAGAAGAGGTTCATGAACGACTGCTTCGCGTGCGGCGGGAAGATGTAGAAGGCTGCCATCTCCTGCGAGGCGCGCAGGTCGCGCTGGGGGATCCGCTCCATCGTGCCGCTGATCTTCATCAGCGCCGAGGAGAGCGCGCTCGGGCGACCCGTGATGACCGCGGCGCCGCGGTCGGCCGCAAACTCGCGGTAGCGCGAGAGCGCCTGCAGCAGCAGGAACGAGAGTACGTAGACGGCAACCGAGACGAGGATCACGACCATCATCGACGGACTGTCGTCGTCGCTGTCGCCCATCCCGCCGCCGCCGAAGAAGAAGCCGAACTGGACGATGTAGGCGGCAACGGAGGCGAAGAAGCTCGCGATCGTCATCACGATCACGTCGCGGTTCTGCACGTGCGTGAGCTCGTGGGCCATGACGCCCTCCAGCTCGGCGGGGGAGAGCAGGTCCATGATCCCCGTCGTCGCACAGACGGTCGCCTTCTTCGGCGAGCGGCCGATCGCGAAGGCGTTCGGCATCGGCGTGTTGGCGACGGCGACGCGCGGCTTCGGCAGGTCGGCCTGCACGCAGAGTCGGTCGATCATCGCGTGCAGTTGCGGCGCCTCCTCCGGCGTCACCTCGCGGGCGCCCATCGCGTGCAGCGCGAGCTTGTCAGACGCGAAGATCTGGAACAGGAACATGCCGCCGACGACGATCAGCAGGAACGTCATCCCGGAGGCAAAGACGACGCCGACCAGCACGGCATAGACGAGGCCGAGCAGGAACATGGTGAGCGTCATCCGGAGCTGGAGTCCGGTGTCGCGGCCGAACGAGGTCGGGCGGGGCATCGTGGTGATCCTCCTGGGATTCAGGGTCCAGGAAACATGATCGCAGACGAGGTTAGCGGCGCTTAAGGCGCCGTCGCGCTTCTCGGCTTACGGCTGGCCCCACGCCAGCGTGCTGCCAGCGTGGGAGGCGGCGCCGAAGACGTCGTCGAGCAGCTCCTGCGGGTCCACGGTGCCCAGCTCACGCAGGTGATGCTCGACCTCGGCGCGCGAGGATCCGCCGACGGCCATCTCGATCGCCACGAGGCGCGCGGCGCTTGGCACCTCGGCGCCAGTGACCCCGTTTGTGACCGGGAGATCCTCGGGCTCGGCCGCGCTGTCCGCATCGGGCTCCACGTCCGAATGCGCGAACTCGTCCGGAGTCCACTCCGCGACGGCGTCGGCCTCGTTGCGCGACCAGGTCGGCTCAGGCGCCGGCTCGGCCGCGGTCGGCGGTGCCGGCGCCGCGAACGGCTCGGCGGATATCGGTGGCGGCGTGGGCATGGCGAACGGCTCGGCCGACATCGGCGGAGGCGCAGGCGCGGTGAAGGTGGGCTCGACCGGCGGCGCTGGCCACGGGGTGTGCGGCAGCGCGGCCTCGTCGCCCTCGCCTCGCAGCTCGTGCGTGAGTGCGCTGGCGGCGTCGGAGAGCTCGGCGGCCAAGCGACGGGCGGCGGTGCCGAGCGCCTCGAGGCGGGCGGCACGGGCGGCGGCCTCGGCGTCGACCCGCAGGCGGGCGGCGGCGAGGTAGCGCTGGACCTCCTCCTCGGCGGCGCGCCGACGGTCGGCGATCGCGCGCTCGGCGGCCAGCGCCTCGCGCTCGGCGGCGTGGACGATCGCCGCGACTCGCGCGCCGATGTCTCCGCTGAGCGGGCTTCCTGCCGCTCGGTCGGGGTTGTCTTCCCAGGGGGCTGCCATGCCTCTCCCACACGAGATTACACGGCGACCGGCGAGAAGCCCAGCACGCTGGCCGTTTTCAGCTGGTCGGCGGGAATGGCGCCTGGTAGGCTCCCTCGCGCCGAATCTCCTGCGTGCGCGCCGGAGAGCGGGGGACCCACACAGTCCCCGGGGCGAATCGCGACCTGGTGGTCGCGTAGCGCAATGCGCGAGCCCGACAGCTAACCCCGCAGGCACTGCGCTCATGACGACCCCCAACGCCCGCCCGTCTGCAACGGCTGTCCCACGGCCGTCTCGGCGATCCATAACTCTGGACCTGAGGTTGACCCTCAGGCGGGGGCGGACCTAGACTCGCGCGCCGGTATGCGGCTCCGCATCCTCCTCATCTGCCTTGTGCTGCCGATCACCCTGTGGGCGGCGCTTCCGCTCGTCTCGGGCGCGAGCGAGCAGGCCACCGTCAGCGCACTGCAGGACAAGATCGACGTCAAGCAGGGCAAGCTCGACCACGTCAACGGCCACGCCCGCGTGCTCAGCAGCGACGTCTCGCAGCTCACGCAGAAGATCCTCGGCCTCGAAGGCACGATCTCGAAGCTTCAGCGCAACGAGGACGCGATCCAGTCCGACCTCGACGAGAAGCGCGCCGAGCTCGGCCGCACGCAGACCCAGCTGCGCCGCGTGCGCGCACGGCTCGCGCAGCTGCAGGCGCGGCTGCGTCACGCGCGCACCGTGCTCGCCGCTCGCCTCGTCGAGCTCTACAAGGCAGACGAGCCCGACATGATCAGCGTTGTGCTGAACGCCGACGGCTTCGCCGAGCTGCTGGAGAACGGTGCCTACCTGCAGCGGATCGGCCAGCAGGACCAGGAGATCATCACCGCCGTGCGCGACGCGAAGGCGGAGGCCGAGGACCTCTCCACGCAGCTCGGCGAGCTCGAGCAGCGCCAGCAGCGCGTCGCCGCCGAGATCTACGAGCGACGCAACGCGGTCGCGCGCGTGCGCCTCGACGTCCAGGGCAAGCGCGACGTGATCGGCCACGCCCGCGCTTCCAAGCGTCAGCTGCTCGACCGGGTCAAGGCCGAGGCGCACGAGATCCATGAGGACATCGGTGCGCTGCAGCGCCAGCAGTCGGAGATCGAGGCGCGGATCCGCGGCGCCCAGGGCGGCATCCCCGCCGGGCCGATCCAGGGCGGCGGACGCTTCATCTGGCCCGTCAACGGCCCGATCACCTCGCCCTTCTGCGAGCAGCGCTCGTGGGAGAGCTGCCACCCGGGCATCGACATCGGCGTCCCCTCCGGCACGCCGATCCGCGCCGGCGGCGGCGGCACCGTGATCCTCGCCGGCTGGACTAGCGGCTACGGCAACTACACCTGCATCGACCACGGCGGCGGGGTCTCCACCTGCTACGCCCACCAGTCTGCGATCCACGTCAGCGTCGGCCAGGGCGTCGCCCAGGGCCAGGTGATTGGCCTCGTCGGCTGCACCGGCCTCTGCTTCGGCGACCACCTCCACTTCGAGGTGCGCATCAACGGCGCGGTCACGAACCCCCTCAACTACCTCGGTTGAGCGGGCTCGCTGTAGCCTCCAGCGCGTGCTGAAGCAGATCGACGTCCTCGGGCTGCAGCTGCAGACCTTCGGGCTGTTCTTCGCGCTGAACTTCCTGGCGTGGGCGGCGGTGATGGCGCGGCGGCTGAAGGAGATCGGCAAGCCGGTCGACTGGGCCTACGAGCTGCTGTTCGCGTCGCTGATCGGCGGGCTCGTCGGGGCGCGCGGCTACTTCCTGCTGCAGAACTACGACGAGGTGAAGGACGACCTGCTCGGGAACGTCTTCTCCGGCGCGGGGCTCGTCTGGTACGGCGGACTGATCGGCGGCGTGATCGCGGTGCTGCTGTGGGCGCGCTGGCGCAACTTCCTCGGGCTGGCGCTGCTCGACCTCGCGGCGCCGGCGCTCGCGCTCGGCTACGCGATCGGCCGTATCGGCTGTCAGGTCTCCGGCGACGGGGACTACGGCAAGGTCTCGGGGCTGCCGTGGGCGATGGGCTACCCGGACGGGGCGGTGCCAACGGCGCCCGGCGTCGAGGTCCAGCCGACGCCGATCTACGAGACGCTGTCGATGGGACTGCTGGCGCTCGTGCTGTGGCGGCTGCGCGACGCGCTGCGTCCGGGCGCGCTGTTCGGCCTCTACGCGGTCGGCGCGGGGCTGGAGCGCTTCCTCGTCGAGTTCGCTCGCCGCAACGACGAGGTGCTCGGCTTCCTCACAGGCGCGCAGGTCGAGAGCCTGCTGCTGCTCGGCGGCGGTGTCGTATGGCTGATCGTGCTGTACCGGCGCCACGGGTCGCTGCGGGCGCCCGGGGCGTCGCACGCGTCGAGCGCACACGCCGCGACAGCCTGACGCTCCGGCGTCCAGCGCGTCAGAGCGCAGCCCCTAGACGGGTGTTGCCTTGCAGCTGTCCGACCGATCGGCAAGAGTTGCGCGGTCGGTTCAAACACCCGGGGGAAGCGGGGGAGCAGTGCGCACACGGAAGGCGTTCATTGCCGGATTCGGCACGACCGGTGCCCTGATGGCGGCAACGGTCTGCATGTTCGCGGTCGTCTCGGCGATAGTCGCGTTCGAGGGCTGGCCCAGCGTCCAGGTCGGCCGGCCCGCCACGACGCTCGACGACGGCGGGGTGCTCGGCACTTCTGCCGAGGGCGGCGGCGCGGTGACGGACTCCGGCGGCGAGGCGGTCACGCGCACCGCGCACTCGCACCGCGCGCTCGGGAAGAGACCAGCGCGCGGTTCCGGCGAGCTCGGAGGGGTCGTGGGCGACGAGCAGAGCGAGGTGAAGGGCATTTCCGGCCTCGGCGAGGTCGAGCGTGGCGCGTCTGACTCCTCGACGATTCCGCCTGCCGCCCGTGGCAGCGCGCAGGACGGTTTGGGGGGAGGAACGTCGGACGACGGCGATCCGCCGCCGAGCGGTCCGTCTGGCTCTTCCGGGTCGCCACCGTCTCAGCCTCCGGCCGGAGACGGCACGGGCTCCTCGGGCGATGGCGGCCTCGGCGGGACCGTCGAGGAGGTGACGAGCAGCCTCGGCGCCACGGTCGGCCAGACCGGCGCGGCGCTCGGCGCCACGGTGGGTCAGACCGGTGCAGCGCTTGGCACCACGGTCGGCACCACCACAGGGCAGCTCGGCGCCACGGTCGGGCAGGTGAGCCCGGCGCTCGGGCAGACGGTCGTGCAGACCGGTCAGGTGGTCGGGACCGCCCTCGCCGGCACGACCGGGACGGTCGGGCAAGTGGTCTCGGGAACCGGCGGCGTCGTCGGCGGGCTGCTGGGCGGCCTCGGCAGTCGCAGATCCACGTCGTCCAGATGACCCGGATCGGTCGGGCGTGGTGGCCGCGTCGGCGCGCCATGCCCTCGGCCGTCACGGGCAAGCCGGCATAATCACGCGGCTATGGCCGCGACTCAGCAGCTCTCGCACGTCTTCCCGCTCGGCAGCCGCATCAACGCGCGCGGCCATCTCGAGGTGGGCGGCTGCGACACGGTCGAGCTGGCGCGGGAGTTCGGCACGCCCGCGTTCGTCGTCGCCGAGGACGACATCCGCGCGCGGGCACGGGCGTTCGTCGAGGCGCTGAGCGCTCGCCACGACGACTTCGATGTGCTGTTCGCCTCCAAGGCGTTCCCCTGCACCGCCGTCTATCGGGTGCTTGCGGAGGAGGGACTGTCGTGCGACGTCGCCTCCGGCGGCGAGCTGCACCTGGCGCTGCGCGGGGGCTTCGACCCGGCGCGGCTCTACCTGCACGGCAACGCGAAGTCGGAGTCGGAGCTGCGCGAGGCGCTCGACGCCGGCGTCGGCCACATCGTGCTCGACTCGTTCGACGACCTCGACCGGCTGGAGCGGCTCGCGGCTGAGAGCCCACGGGGGCCCGCCTCCGCCGGCCATGTGGCCGGCGCCGGCACCCCTAGCGGCGCCCGCCAGCGCGTGCTGATCCGCGTCACGCCCGGCGTCGCGGGCACGACCCACGAGAAGATCTCGACCGGTCAGGCCGACTCGAAGTTCGGCTTCGGCCTCGACGACGCTCGCACGGCGATCGAGCGGCTGCGCGACTCGGCGTCGCTGGAGCTCGTTGGCCTGCACATGCACATCGGCTCGCAGCTGCTCTCGCTGGACGCGTACCGGCCCGCTGCCGAGGCGCTCGCCTCGTTCGGCGACTTCTCGGTCTACAACTTCGGCGGCGGGCTCGGCGCGGCCTACACCTCCGAGCAGCACCCGCCGTCGATCGAGGAGTACGTCGACGTCAACGTGCGCGCGCTGCACGAGCTGCTCGGCCGCGACAAGAAGCTGCTGCTGGAGCCTGGCCGCTCGCTGGTGGCGAACGCGGGCGTCACGCTCTACACGGTCGAGACGGTGAAGCGCAACGTCTCGACGTGGGTCGGCGTCGACGGCGGCATGTCGGACAACCTGCGTCCGATGCTCTATGGCTCCATCTACGAGGCGCTGCTCGCCGACCGCGCGGCCGTAGCCGGCACCGGCGAGCGCTGCCACGTGGCCGGCAAGCACTGCGAGTCGGGCGACGTGATCGTGCGCGACGTGCCGCTCGACAGCCCGCGCCCGGGCGACGTGCTTGTCACGCCCGTGACCGGCGCCTACGGCCACGCGATGGCGAACAACTACAACGGGATCCCGCGCCCGCCGGTGATCTTCTGCAAGGACGGCGAGGCACGCGTCGTCGTCCGCCGCGAGACCTACGAGGATCTGACGGCCCGTGACGTCGACTGACTCAACCTTCCGCATCGGCCTGCTCGGACACGGGACGGTCGGCGCGGCGTTCGCAGCGCTGTTGCCGGAGCGTTCCGCGCACATCGCAGACTTGACCGGTCTGCGCCCGGAGATCTCCGGCGTCCTGACGCGTTCGCGCGGCGACTTCGACGAGCTGCTCGCCGGGAGCGACCTGATCGTCGAGCTGATCGGTGGGATCGAGCCGGCGCGCGACTACGTGATGCGTGCGATGCGGGCCGGCAAGCACGTCGTGACTGCGAACAAGCAGCTGCTCTCCCAGCACGGCGAGGAGCTGTGGGCGCTGGCGCGCGAGCAGGGCGTCCAGCTGCGCTTCGAGGCTGCCGTCGCCGGCGTCGTGCCCGTCATCCGCGTGCTGCAAGAGTCGCTCGCCGCGGCGCACGTCGAGCGGATCCACGGGATCGTCAACGGCACGACCAACTTCATCCTCTCCGAGATGGCGCGCACCGGCGCGACGTATGCCGACGCGTTGGCGCAGGCGCAAGCGCTCGGCTACGCCGAGGCCGACCCGACCGAAGACGTGAATGGCAAGGACGCTGCCGCGAAGATGGCGATCCTCGCGCGGCTTGCGTTCGACACACCGGTCCACATCGACCAGGTCGTCTGCGAGGGGATCGAACGGATTGCGCCCGACGACCTCGAATACGCCCGTGACCTCGGCCTCGGCCTGAAGTTGATCGGGACCGCGGAGCGTGTCGACGGCGGCCTTTCGGTCCGCGTCCACCCGGCCTTCCTCTACCCGGGCCATCCGCTCGCGTCCGTCAACGGGCCCTACAACGCCGTCACGGTCGAGTCGGAGTCGATCACCGAGATCACAATGTCCGGTCCCGGCGCCGGCGGGCCGCAGACCGCGAGCGCGGTGCTGGGCGACGTCATCAGCGCGATGATCCCGCCCGCGTCCACGCCGGAGACGCATGCCACGCTGGAGATCGTCGCCGACGTCGTGTCCGCCTTCTATCTCCACCTCGAGGTGGAGGACACGCCCGGCGTGCTCGCGCGCATCGCCGGTGTCCTCGGCGACCACGGGATCTCCGTCAAGTCGGTTGTGCAGAAGGGCCTCGGTGTCAACGCGCGGCTGGTGATGGTCGTCCACCCGGTGCTCGAATCACGCTTCTTCGAGGCGCTCGCGCAGCTCGAGACGCTCGACGTCCTGCGCACCGCGCCGCGCGCGATCCGCGTGATCGAGGAGGAGTTCGCGTGAGCCGCATCGGCCTGATCGAGCGCTATCGCGACCGCCTGCCGTTCGCCGACGGCGATCCGGTCGTGACGCTGGGGGAGGGCTCGACGCCGCTCGTCTACGCGCCCGCTGTCTCCGAGCGCGTCGGCGCCGAGGTGTGGCTGAAGCTGGAGGGGCTCAACCCGACCGGCTCGTTCAAGGACCGCGGCATGACGTGCGCGGTCTCAGCCGCCGTGCGCGAGGGGGCGAAGGCGGTCATCTGCGCGTCGACCGGCAACACCTCCGCCAGCGCTGCCGCCTACGCCGCACGGGCCGGCATCCGCTGCGCCGTGCTCGTGCCTGACGGCAAGATCGCGACGGGCAAGCTCGCGCAGGCGCTGATGCACGGCGCGAACGTGATCGTGCTGCGCGGCAACTTCGACCAGGCGCTGGAGCTCGTGCGCGAGCTGGCCGACCGCCACCCGATCTCGCTCGTGAACTCGGTCAACGAGTTCCGCCTTCAGGGGCAGAAGACGGCAGCGTTCGAGATCGCCGAGCAGCTCGGCGGCGAGCTGGACGCGCTCTGCATCCCGGTCGGCAACGCCGGCAACATCAGCGCCTACTGGAAGGGCTTCCGCGAGCTCGACATGTCGCCGCGGATGTTCGGCTTCCAGGCAGCCGGCGCAGCGCCGCTTGTCGAAGGGGCGCCGGTCAAGAACCCGGAGACGATCGCGAGCGCGATCCGCATCGGCAACCCAGCCCGCTGGGAGCAGGCGATGGACGCGATGGCCTCCTCCCACGGCGCCGTGCAGGCGGTCACCGACGCGCAGATCCTCGACGCCTACCGCTTCCTCGCCGCCCGCGAGGGGGTCTTCTGCGAGCCGGCCTCGGCGGCGAGCGTCGCCGGGCTGATTGTGCACGGGGTCGACGGGGCGCAGCGGGTGGCATGCGTGCTGACCGGCCACGGCTTGAAGGACCCGGGCACCGCTCTGGACCAGGCCGGCGCGGTCGTGCCGTGCGAGCCGGAGCTGGCCGCCGTCGAGCGCGCGGTCCTCGGAGGCTGACCGTGGAGCGCCGCCGGCTCGTCCGCGTGCCCGCGTCCTCCGCAAACCTCGGGCCCGGCTTCGACGTGCTTGCCGCGGCGCTCGCACTCCACCTTGAGGTGGAGGTCGTCGAGACGGGCCACTTCGCCGTCGAGACCGATCTCACGATCGCGACCGACCGTCGCAACCTCGTCGTGCGCGCGTTCGAGCGGCTGCATCCGTCGGACCGCTTCACGTTCCGGATCGCCTCAGGGATCCCGCTCTCCGGCGGGCTTGGGTCGAGCGCGGCGGCGATCGTCGCGGGCCTGATGGCTGCCGACCACCTCTTCGAGCTCGACGCCGACGTCTTCAAGCTCGCCTGCGAGATCGAGGGCCATCCCGACAACGTCGCGGCGGCCGTGCACGGCGGCTTCGTCGTCTGCGCCGGTGACGGCGTGGTGCGCTTCGATGCGCCGACCGGCCTGGAGGGCGTGCTCGTGATCCCGCACGAGGCGGTCCGCACCGCCGAGGCACGCGCGGCGCTCCCGGCGCAGGTGCCGATGGCCGACGCCGTCCACAACGTCGCCAGCACCGCGCTGCTGACGCTCGGCCTCGCGCGCGGCGACTGGGACCTCGTCGCCCGCGGCCTCGACGACCGCCTCCACCAACCGCACCGCGCCCACCTCTATCCGCGCTCCGCCGAGCTGGTCCGCGACGCCCGCGCGCTCGGCGCGCTCGGCGCGACGATCTCCGGCGCCGGTCCGACCGTCCTCGTCTGGACCCACTTCGAGCAGACCGCGCTCGTCGCCGAGCGCCTGCGCGCGCAGTCAGGCGACTGGGCCGAGGTCATGCGGGTCCCGTTCGAGACGCAAGGCGCCGACGTCGTCGAGGTGTAGGGAAGAGCGAGCGCGGCGAGCGGTCTCGCGAGGCGTGATGCCGAGCGCCGTCTCAGACCGCGCGCCAGGATGGCGCGCGGGTCACCTCACGCGCGGATGGTCACGAGCGTCCCGAGCGGCACGAGGCGCACGAGGCGACGCATCACGTCCTCGGGGGCGCGCAGGCAACCGAGGCTGACGGCGCTGCCGATCGTGTCTGGGTGGTCGGTGGCGTGGATCGCGATGCGGTCGCCGCCGCCCCAGCCCTGCGGGGTGAGCCGCTGATGGGCGCTGGTCGCGAGGATGCAGCAGCCGTAGGGCGACGCGCCGCCCTGCGTGATCAGCTTGTCGGTGATCGCGAAGCGGCCGAGCGGGGTCGGGGAGGAGACACGGCCGATCGCGACCGGGAAGCGCGCCTCGACGTGTTTGCCGCGGTGCACGACGATCTCGCGTTCGTTCAGCGACACGTCGACACGGAAGTCGTTCTCGTACAGGCCGATCTTGGCGCGTGTGGAGATCCAGCCGATCTGCCCGTTGGGCACCTCGGGCGTGACCACTCCGTACCAGTCGCCCTGCTTGCGCACGATCGCCAGCACGGTCGGCGAGTCGAACGACGTCTTCGGGACGAGCTGTGCGATCACCGGGCCGTTCGGCCGCGAGCGCAGCGGCGTCGTGCGCTTGATGTGCACGACCACCGCACCGGGCTTGAGGGGGCGGTCGGTCGTGGCCGTCGTCGTCTCGATCTTCTGTACGGAGGGCTGTGCGAGCGACGGCTCCGAGCTGCGGTCGGTTCCGCAGCCAGCGATCGGCACGACGGCAATCACCACGGTGAGGACGAGCCCGTGCACGCGGCGCGGGCGCTGGAACGACGTCAGGCTGCGAGCGGACGCGGACACCGGTCAGCGCAGGATACGCGCCGGCGTCAGTCGGGCTCTGCCGCCCCGTCCAGCAGCGGCGCCAGCCGCCGTCGCGCACCCGTCAGGCCGAGCCGCCCGAGCAGCTCGTCTGCGACGTGCAGGTAGTCGATCCCCAGGTCCGGCCGGTAGTCGACGATCGAGCGGGCGCGTTCGGCCGACTCGGCGTACGCGATCGACTGGCGGATCGTCTGCGAGACCAACTTTCCGCCGAAGTGCTCACGCAGCGAGTCGAACGCCTCACGCGAGTGGCGCGTGCGCATGTCGGCGATGTTGAGCACGACGCCGAGCCATTCGAGGTCGGAGTTGAGGTTCTCGCGGGCGAGCTCGATCACTTCGAGCGCCTGCTCGACGCCCTGCATCGCGAAGTACTGCGCCTCCGCCGACAACAGCGCCTTGTCCGCCGCGACGAGCGCGTTGACGGTCAGCAGTCCCAACGCCGGCGGGCAGTCGATCAGCACCACATCGTAGTCGTCCTTGACCTCCCGCAGCGCCCGCCGCAGCGTCATCTCGCGGCCCATCTTGCCGCTGAGGGCCAGCTCGGCCTCGGCGAGCCCGAGGTTCGCCGGGACGATCCCGTCGTGGATCGCCTCCGCGGCAGTCGCGCGTCCGCTCAGCACGTCGCCGACGGTCGGATGGGCCTCAGGGTCGACGTCAAGGTAGTCAGAGAGGTTGCCCTGCGGATCGAGGTCGATCGCGAGCGTCGTCAGGCCGACGCGCCGGAAGACGTCGGTGAGCGTCCGCACCATTGTCGTCTTGCCGGTTCCGCCCTTCTGAGAGAGAACCGCGATCGTGACCGCCATCGGGCCGCGGACCATACCGCCGCGGCCCGGCCGCATTCGCCGGTCAGCCGGCGAGTGCCCCTGGATCGCGCATCACGAGCGCCGCTTCCTCGTCCGGCCCGCCGATCGCCGGCAGGTCGATGAAGTGGAGGCGGTGGCGGCCGACGACGAGCTCGTCACCGTCGCGCAGCACCTGCCACTCGATCCGCTCGCCGTTGACGAAGACGCCGTTGAGGCTGCGGTCGTCGAGCACGCGCACGCCGTCCGCTTGGCGCACCACGAGTGCATGGCGGCGCGAGACGGTCGGGTCGTCGAAGCGGATGTCCGCCGCGAGGCTGCGGCCGATGCGCGTCCACTCGCGCGCGAGCGCATGGACGATCGGCTCGTCACCGTCGTCGTAGATCAGGTACTGGCCGGCTTCGTCGATCTCGGCTCGGACGTCGTCGAGCCATGCACTCCCGGCCTCCAAGGTCTCGGCCTCGTCAGCCAGCTCACGGAAGGCGGCGTGCGGTGTCGTGAAGAGCGAGGCGCGCACGAACTCGGCGCCCCCGCAACTCGGACAGGGCGGCAGTCGATCCGCGGCTGCAAGCGATACGACGTAGTCGCAGGTGACGCACCGAAACGTGCCGGTGCCTACGAGAGTGCCAGACGTATGTGACTCCATGTTGCCCCAACCTCCGCGGTGCGCCGGCGGGTGCGCGCCGGGCGACTCACAAGTAACAAACGTAACGAGCGTACCAAGCCGCAGTCTCCGTGCTAGGCCGCACTGGCGACCCGCGAACCTCCTACCCGCTGATCGATGGGGGTGAAACGTGGCGGGTTGGTGACAGACATGCAGGGGAAGGAGCCCTGACGCCGTCGGCGAAACCTTGCGGTATGGAACGAATGATCCATGACGCTAGCGATCTCGAGCGCCAGCTTCTGAGACGTGGCGTCCTGGCGCTCGCCGCGGGTGCCGACCGCTGCGACGGCTGTCACCGCACGCCGCTCGTGGGCGAGCGCGTGCACGTCTACGACGGCGGCCGCACACTCTGCGAGCTGTGCCGCCGCGAGCGGCACGAGGCCCCCCTGCGCTCCCGCGCCATCCTCGGCGCCGAGCACGGTCAGACGGTTCGCATCACGGATCAGCGGTCCGTCGGGGACCGCCGCCGCGCCGCCGCCTGATCTCGCCCGGCCGCTCCCGGCGAGTTCGCCGCGCGGGCCGTTCACTACACTCCGGCCCGCTGTGGATCCAGTCACCGTCTCCGTCACGATCGCCCGCCCGCGCGCCGAGGTCTTCGACTACCTTGCCGACGTCGCGAACCATCCCGAGTTCAAGGATCACTTCCTCGGCGACTGGCATCTGACGCGCGAGGACAGCGTCGGCCGTGGCGCCGGTGCGCGCTTCCGCGAGCACCTGCCGCTGCACCGCTTCAGCTGGGGCGACATCACGCTGGCGGAGGTCGAGCCGCCGTTCCGCATCCTCGAGCGCGGCCGCGGCGGCAAGTTCAACCGCACCCGCGCGATGGGCGTCTGGACGCTCCAGGACGCCCCCGGCGGCATGACGAAGGTTGCCTACAGCTACGAGACGCAGCCCGGGAAGTTCGCCGACCGCTTGATGGAGCTGGTCGCCGGTCGCAGCTGGTGGCGTCGCAAGCTCGGCCGCTCCGTGCGTCGCCTGCAGGCGATCCTCGAGGAGAATCGCGACCGCGGCGTTCGAGCGACGATCGCCGCCCGGTAGACGGATAGACTTCCCGCCGCTTATGACGAAGAACTTTGCGCGCATCCCCCTCTTGACGTGCGCGGCACTGCTTGCCGCGTTGACGCTCGCCGCTTGTGGCGGTCAGAAGCAGCCGACCACTCACGGTGAGGGCGAGGGCGCCTACATCCAGGCCGGTTCGCTCGTCTACCAGGTGCAGATGTCCCGCGAGCTCAATCCGGAGAATGTCGAGGACCGCGAGTACCTCGAAGGTCTCTCGGTGCCGACGGCGATCGCCGGTGACGAGGAGTGGTTCGGGGTCTGGTTGCGCGTCGAGAACGACGACGACGACGCCCAGCCGGCAGCCGGCGAGTTCAAGATCGTCGACACGCTCGGCACCGAGTACGAGCCGTTCGAGCTGCCGGCGAACAACCCGTACTCCTACCAGCAGCGCGACATCGAGGGCACGGACGGACAGCCGTTGCTGCCGGACCCGGAGAGCGGCGCGGGTGGAGGTCCGATCCAGGGCTCGATGCTGCTGTTCAAGCTCAACACGTCGGTCTACTCGAACCGCCCGCTCGAGCTCGAGATCACCCCGGAGGGCGGCGGCGAGCCGTCGTCCGTCGTGCTCGACCTCTAGATCCGGCCGGCGCCGCTCGGGCGGCGATTCAGCGGCCCTTGCGCTGCAGCCCGGCGATCAGGACCTGCCGAACGGCTGGCGCGGCCACGTCGCCGCCGGCCCCCGCCTCGACGAACAGCGCGCCGACGACGATCCGCGGGCGCTGCGCCGGTGCGTAGCCGACGAACCACGCGTCGGTCTCCGGCGGGGGCGGGATGTCCTGCGCCGGCGGAAGCGTCACCTCGCCGGGCGTCGTCTCGTCATCCGGCGCGACGGTGGTGGCCAGCTCGGCGGTGCCGGTCTTGCCGGCGACGGCAACGCCTGAGATCGCCGCGCCCGTGCCGGTGCCGTATGCGACGACGGCCCGCATCATCCGCGCGACCTCGCGTGCGACCCGCGGCCGTGTCACGCGGACGAACCGCGGTGTCGCTCCCAGGCGCAGCGTCGGCACCGCGCGGCGCCCGCGGGTCGCGATCGTCGCCGCGACGCTCGTCATCTGCAGGGCGGTCGCCTGCACGAGTCCCTGGCCGATCGCCGAGGAGCCGACGGCGAGCGCGTCGCCGATCGTTGTGGCGCTCGGGATCGTGCTCGCGACCGCGCCGGCGATCGGCGGCGGCTCGTTGAAGCCGAAGCGCTCCGCGACGTCCACCAGACGCCGTGCTCCCAACTGAGCGCCGAGCGGTGCGAAGACCGAGTTGCAGGAGTGCGCGAAGGACTGCATGAGCGTGCCTCCGCAGTACTCGCCGTTGGCGTTCTCGACGGTGACGCCCTCAATCTCTGCCTCGCTCTGGACCGGGAAGAGTGTGCCGGCCTTCGCGAGGTGGGCCTCCAGCACGCCCGTCAGCGTGACGATCTTGAACGTCGATCCGGGCGGCTGTACGGCGGAGAAGGCCAGGCCGGCCAGCGCCAAGATCTCGCCTGTCGAGGGCACGATCGCGGCGACGCCGCCATAGCGGCCGGCGAGTGCTGCGATCGCTGCGCGCTCGACGTCCGGATCGATCGTCGTGTGCACGGCCGGAGCGGGGCGGGGGAGCGTGCGCGCAAGGGTGCGGGAGCCGGCATAGAGCGTGCCGCCAGGCCTGCCGGCGAGGTCTGCTTGAAAGACCCGCTCAAGCCCGGAGGCCCCGACGAGCGCTCCCTCGGGAAAACCGAGCGCGCGCATCGAGGCGGGGACGGGGGAGACGAGTGGCTCAAGACGGCCGACGACGTGCCCGGCGAGGTCGGGATCCGCCGACGCGCGGGCGGAACCCTCGGCCAGCACCGTGTCGTCGCGGGCGAGCAGCGAGGCGCGCGGCGGCAGCGCCGTCGTGCGGGAGAGGCGCTCACCGGCGCTCAGGCCTGGGAAGACGGCATGCGCTCGCCAGGCGATCCGCGTCGTGTCGCCGCTGCCGCTGACCGGCAGTGCCAGCACGCCGTGCAGCGTCCCGAAGGCGTGTGTGCGGACCGTGACATTGACCGGGATCGTGTCGCCTTCACGGTCGCCGACCTCGCCAACGTCGATCGTGCGGACGGTCGCCGTCAGCGCCGCGGTGCGGTACGCGTCTTCGAACGCGGTCGGCGTAACGCGGGAGCGCGCGCTGCCGTCGAGCAGCCGGTACATCTGCGCGTAGTCGCCGCGTGCCCACTGCGTCACGAACTCGGTCGCGATGCGCCGCTCGCCTCGCCCTGACCCTCCGCCCACGAAGACGGTGAGCACGACGACCGCGACGAGCAGGGCCGCGGCGGCGGGCAGACCGCGATGCAACAGGCGACGGCGCCGCTCGATTGCGGCGCGGGCGTGACGCGGCGTCCCGTGTGTGCCGCTGTGACCACCTGCCTCCACGTCTGCCGGCAGCGTAGATGATGCGACGGCGCGGACGAGGAGGTCAGTCGCGCCACCGCGACCGTCATGCTTCGCGGCCGGCATGACGACGCTCGACTGGGTCATCGTCGCGTTCACGGCGGCGCTCGCGCTTGCCGGCTTCCGCCGCGGCTTCATCGTCGGCGTGCTTGCGCTCGGCGGCTTCGCGGCCGGTGCGCTGCTGGGCGCGCGCGTCGGCCCGCTCGTGCTGCCGGAGGGCTCCCACTCGCCGTACGCGCCGCTGTTCGCGCTCGCGGGTGCGCTGCTGGCGGGCGGTCTGCTCGCGAGCGGGCTCGAGCTGGTCGGCCGCTGGCTGCGCAGCGGGCTGCGACTGCCGGGGATCGGGGTGCTCGACGGCGTCCTCGGCGGGCTGCTGAGCGCCGCGCTGGCGCTGGCGATCGCGTGGCTCGCGGGAGCGGTGGTGCTGCAGACGCCGGGTCTGGGCGACCTGCGGCGCGACGTGCAGCGCTCGGCGCTGCTGCGTGAGCTGAACGAGCTGCTGCCGCCGTCCGGACCCCTGCTGAACGCGCTCGCGCGCTTCGACCCGCTGCCGTCGGTGAGCGGGTCGGTGGGCGACGTCCCGCCGCCCTCGCGCGCCGTGCTCGCCGCGCCCGGCGTGCGGGCGGCGGCGCCGAGCGTCGTGCGCGTGCTCGGGACCGCATGCGGGCTCGGCGTCGAGGGCAGCGGCTGGATCGCAGGGCCCGGGCTCGTCGTCACGAACGCCCACGTCGTCGCGGGCGAACAGGACACGATCGTGCAGGAGCGCGGCAGCGGACCCGAGCTGCCGGCGCGGCTGGTGCGCTTCGACGTCCGCAACGACGTCGCGGTGCTGCGGGTGGACGGGCTCGAAGCTCAGCCGCTGCCGCTCGCGGCCGACGTGTCCGCGGGCACGGGCGGCGCGATCCTCGGCTACCCGCTCAACGGCCCGTTCGACGCGCGGGCGGCGCGCGTCGGGGAGACACGCACCGTGCTGTCGGAGGACGCCTACGGGCGCGGCCCGGTACGGCGCGCCGTGACGCCGCTGCGGGGGCGCGTGCGCAGCGGCAACTCCGGCGGGCCCGTCGTCGACGCGCAGGGCCGCGTGCTCGCGACGATCTTCGCCGCCACGACGAGCGGTCGACCGGCCGGGTTCGGCGTGGCGAACGCGGTCGTGCGCGAGGCGCTCGCCGTTGCACGGACCGGCCGGGCTGTGTCGAGCGGCCCCTGCGTGGGCTGAGCGGGCCGTCGCAGGCGCCAACTGAGCGGTCGCGTCAGCGCACCTTCCCGCCGGGCCGCTACGCTCCCCAACCCATGAGCACCCTCGTCATCGCCGAGAAGCCGTCCGTCGGCAAGGATCTCACCCGCGTCCTGCCCGGTCCCTTCCAGAAGGGCGAGGGTTACCTCGAGGGCCCCGACCACGTCATCACGTGGGCTGTCGGCCACCTCGTGCAGCTTGCGGAGCCCGACGAGTACGACGACAAGTTCAAGAAGTGGCGCATGGCCGACCTGCCGATCGTGCCCGAGAAGTTCAAGCTCGTTGTGCGCGACGAGCGCTCGAAGAAGCAGATGAACGTCGTCAAGCGGATGCTCGGCCGCGACGACGTCGACCAGGTCGTCAACGCCTGCGACGCCGGCCGCGAGGGCGAGCTGATCTTCGCCTACCTGTACGAGAAGGCCGGCTCGAAGCTGCCCGTCCAGCGGTTGTGGCTGTCCTCGATGACAAAGGCCGCGATCGAGGAGGCGTTCTCGCAGCTGCGCGACGGCTCCGAGCTGAAGTCGCTGGAGGACGCCGCCCGCTCGCGCAGCGAGGCCGACTGGATCGTCGGGATGAACGCCACACGCGCCGCCACGATCCGTCTGCGCTCCTCCTTCGACGGCGCCGTCTCGCTCGGTCGCGTGCAGACGCCGACGCTCGCGATCCTTGCCCGCCGCGAGGAGGAGATTAAGGCGTTCAAGCCCGAGGCGTACTGGATCGTCGACGCCTCCTTCGCCGCATCCGGCGAGCGCACCTACGAGGGTCGCTTCCACCTTGGCGCCGGCAGCGAGATCGGCAAGGGCCCGCGGGTCGCGAGCGCCGCCGAGGCGACGGCGGTCGTCGAGGCCTGCCGCGGCGTCGACGGCGAGATCGTCAAGTTGGAGAAGACGACGCGCAAGGAGCGCGCGCCGCTGCTCTACGACCTCACCTCGCTTCAGCGCGAGGCGAACAGCCGCTTCGGCTTCTCCGCGCGCCGCACGCTGGGCGCGGCACAGCGGCTCTACGAGGAGTACAAGGCGCTCACGTATCCGCGGACGAGCTCACGCTACCTGCCGAGCGACATGATCCCCGAGATCAAGCCGATCGCCGAGATCGTCGGCGGCCAGCGCGAGTACGCCGAGGGTGCGAAGTACGTCGTCGGGCTCGACATGCTGCCGCTCGGCCGCGTGATCAACAACGAGAAGGTCACCGACCACCACGCGATCATCCCGACCAACTCGTCGCATCCCGTCGACAAGATGGACAACGACGACCGCCGCATCTACGACCTCGTCGTACGCCGCTTCCTCGCCGTCTTCCATCCCGAGGCCGTCTTCGAGAACACGAAGGTTGAGACCGAGGTCGTCGGCCACAGCTTCCGCACGAGCGGCAAGGTCATGATCGTGCCGGGCTGGCGCGGCGTCTACGGCGAGATGGCCGACGCCGAGAAGCCCGAGGGCGACGAGGACGAGGGCCGCGAGCAGCGCCTCCCGAAGCTGGAGCAGGGCGAGCCCATCGAGACGCGCGACATCCGCTCCGAGGAGAAGGAGACCAAGCCGCCGCGGCGCTACTCCGAGGGCTCCCTGCTGGCGGCAATGGAGACCGCAGGCAAGCTCGTCGACGACGACGAGCTGCGCGAGGCGATGAAGGACTCCGGCATCGGCACGCCCGCGACCCGGGCGGCGATCATCGAGCGTCTGCTGTCGGTCGGCTACATCGAGCGCGATGCGCGTGCCCTGGTCGTGACCGAAAAGGGCCAGAACGTCATCCGCCTGCTCGACGGCCACCCCTTGACCTCCCCCTCGCTGACCGGCGACTGGGAGCATCGCCTCGCCCGCATCGAGACCGGCGAGGACACGCGCAAGGCGTTCATGGCCGACATCGTCAAGTTCGCCGAGGGCACGATCGCCGAGCTCGACGAGAAGCTCAAGGACGTCAGGATCCCGCGGGCCAACCTCGGCCCCTGCCCCGTCTGCGGCCACG
Organism: uncultured Actinomycetes bacterium; assembly: GCA_963774115.1. Taxonomy (GTDB): domain Bacteria; phylum Actinomycetota; class Thermoleophilia; order Solirubrobacterales; family Solirubrobacteraceae; genus Conexibacter. Next base: position 1,206,881 of record CAVZDN010000003.1, read on the forward strand.
ACATCATCGAGAACCGTAAGGGCTACTCCTGCTGGTCGCGCGAGGATCCCGGCTGCGGCTTCGTCATCTGGAAGGCGAAAGCCGGCAAGACGATGGGTCCCGCGATCGTCCGCGAGCTGATCCGCACCGGTCGCACGGAGAAGGCCGTCACCGGCTTCAAGGGCCGCAGCGGTCGGTCCTTCCGAGCCCGGCTCGCGCTCGAGCAGACCGACGAGGGCCGTTGGCGCGTCGAGTTCGACGAGCCCTGGGCGAAGGAGGGCGCCAAGCCCCCGGAGACCGAGACCGACACGGTCGAGGCGACCGACGCCGTCGCCGCTCCCGGCGAGGCTACCCCCGCCGAGTCCGCTGTCGCGTAGCGCTTCCGGTACAAACCGAGCGCGTTTCGCGCACTCCGGGCTGGCAACCTCGGCACCATGCCCGAGGACCGGCAATCTAGCGCCCTTGTAGGGCGCCAAATTGACGGTCATCCCGATGCTCTCCTGCGGGACATGGCGGCACGGCAACACGGCGTAGTCACCTGGCGCCAGCTCCTCGAGGAGGGCGTCTCGGACAAGGCGATCCGTGTGCGCGCAGCGCGCGGGAGCCTGCTGCGTCTCCACCGCGGCGTCTACGCCGTCGGCCACCGGCAGCTGCGACGCGAGGGCTACTGGCTCGCGGCGGTGTTGGCCGTGCCAAGCAGTGCGCTCAGCCATCGAGACGCAGCCGGCCTGCACTCCGCCAGGCTGACGACCTCCGAACCCTCGACGTCCGCGCGGTTCGAGCGGTGCTTGCACGCACGCAGGGTCGCCACGGCCCAGGCCACACGGCCGCGAGAACAGCCCTCGCCGAGCTCGAAGCTCTCGCGACGACCCTCACCCGCTCCTCCCTCGAGGTCCGCTTTCAGCGCCTGATCCAACGCGCGGGTCTGTCCAAGCCACAAGCCAACGTGCGCATCGAGAACCATGCGGTCGATGCCGCCTGGCCCGACGCCAAGCTCATCATCGAGCTCGACGGCTGGAAGTACCACAGCTCCAAGCAGGCCTTCCAAGTCGACCGCGAACGTGACGTCCGTCTGACGTCCAAGGGTTGGACGGTCCTGCGCTTCACTCACCAGGACGTCACCACCCGCCCGGCCTGGGTCGCCGACACCATCCGAACGCTGCTCACCGCGCGCTGACCGCCCCGCGCGCCACCATGTCGAGCCCATGTCCCTCAAGCTCGTCATCGGTCCCGCGAACGCCGCCAAGGCGGGCGTCGTCTTTGGCGCGTTTCGCAAGCACCTGGCACGCGATCCGTGGCTGGTCGTGCCGACGGCCGCCGATGTCGCGCACTACGAGCGCGAGCTGACGGAGACGGGTGCGCGGCGCGGCGGTCGCGTCGCGACGTTCTCGGGGCTTACCGGCGAGATCGCCCGTCGGGCGGGGTATGGCGCGCGCACGATCGGGTCGCTCCAACGCGAGCGGCTCGTCGCGGACGCGATCGCGGCCGCGCACCTGGAAGCGCTCGCGCCCGTTGCCGGCACGCGCGGGTTCCTGCGCGCCGCGGTCGCGTTCGTCACGGAGCTGGAGCGCTCGCTCGTGACGCCGCAGCGCCTGACGGCCGCGGTCCGCGCGTGGCCGGAGGCGAGCACGGCCCTGCACGAGGCCGCCGCGATCTACGACCGCTATCAGCGCACGCTCGAGCGCCTCGGCCGCGTTGATCGCGAGTTGTTCACGTGGCGGGCGCTCGACGCGCTGCGTGCGCGCAAAGAGGCGTGGGGGACCACCCCCGTCTTCCTCTATGGCTTCGACGACCTCACGCGTCTTGAGTGCGACGCGGTCGAGACGCTGGCGAGGGTCGCCGACGCCGACGTGACCGTCTCGCTCACCTACGAGCCCGGACGTGCCGCGTTCGCCGGGCGTGCGGCCGGCCTCGTCGAGGAGCTGCGGCAGATCGCGAACGAGGTCGAGCAGCTGCCCGCACTCAACGACCACTACGACCCGGCGGCGCGCGCGACCCTGCACCATCTGGAGCGCACCATCTTCGAGCCGCAAAGCGATGCGGCGGATCGGATTGCGCCTGGCGATGCCGTCGAGCTGCTCGTCGCCGGAGGGGAGCGTGCCGAGGTCGAGCTCGTCGCTGCGGAGGTGCTGCGACTGCTGCACGAGGACGACGTGCCCGGCGAGCGGATCGCCGTCGTGCTGCGCAATCCGGACCGTTCCGCGGCGCTCGTCGCGCAGGTCTTCGACGCATATGGGATCCCGCATGCGCTCGACCGTCGCGTGCCGCTGGCGCACACCGCCCTCGGCACGGGGCTGCTTGCGCTCGCGCGCTGTGCGCTGCTGGCTGACCAGGCGCGGCCCGAGGACCTGCTCGCCTACCTCCGCACGCCGGGTCGGCTCGAGCGGCTCGAGCTTGCCGATCGGCTCGAGTCGACGCTGCGACGCCACGCCGTCCGCGATCTCGCCGCCGCACGCGAGGCATGGGAGACAGCGCCTGGAGGCTGGCCCCTGCGTGAGCTGGACCGCCTGCGCGGCGCCGCCGCCGACGGGCCGGGCGCCCTGCTCGCCGCGCTCGCGCGGGAAGCGCAGGCGCTGTTCTCCGCTCCGCACCGCGGGCGAGCCGCGCAACTGACCTCCGACGAGGAGGTCGACGCGCGTGCGCTGGCGGTGCTGCTCACCGCCCTCGACGAGCTCGGGGACCTCGCCACTGCCGATCCACGCCGTAGCGCCGCCTCCAACGCCGAGCAGCTGCTGGCGTCGCTTGCCGAGCTGGAGGTCGCGGTCGGCGCGGCACCGGCGCCGGGCGCCGTGCTCGTCGCCGATCCGCTGGCGATCCGCGCACGGCGCTTCGACACCGTGATCGTCTGCGGCCTGCAGGAGGGGGAGTTTCCGCGCCCGTCGGTCGCCGAGCCGTTCCTGTCCGACGAGGAGCGGCGCGGATTGAGCATCGCGAGCGGGCTGCGGCTGGCGCTGCGCGAGGACACGCTCGCCGACGAGCGCCACCTCTTCTACGCGACGATCTCGCGTGCCGAGCGGAGGCTCGTGCTCAGCTGCCGCGACGCGGACGAGGACGGCAACCCCGCCATTCCGTCGTTCTTCGTCGATGACGTGCGCGCGCTGCTGAGCGAGCTGCCGGAGATCCATCGCCCGCTCTCTGACGTGACCTGGCCGCTGGACCGCGCGCCGACGCCGGCCGAGCGGGCGCGTGCGCTCGCGCTGGCCGCGCCGCGCACGGCAGCGTCACCGATCGCGTCGCTGCAGGCGGAGACCTGCACGCTGCTGCGCCAGCGTGACGTCCTCTCCGCCGGTGCGCTGGAGCTGTACGCACGCTGTCCCGTCCGCTGGCTCGTCGAGCGCGAGCTGGCGCCCGAGCGCTTCGAGCCGGATCCCGAGGCGATCGCCCGCGGCAGCTGCATCCACCGTGTGCTTGAGGACGTGCTCGGACGGCTCGACTGGCCGCTGTCGCCGGCGGCGCTGCCGGCCGCGGAGGCGATCGTGCGCGAGGTCGTCGCGCAGGAGGCGCCCCGTTTCGTGCTCGGCCGCGGCGCCGCGGCCCAGGCGGCCGCCGCGCACGAGATCGCCGCCGACGTGCTGCGCCTGCTCGCGCACGAGGCGCGCGGCGGTGGCGGGTTCGTGCCGGTCGAGACCGAGCTGCAGTTCGGGATGGGCCCAGCCGCCTCCACCGCCCCGGCCCGTGAGCCCGGCGAGCAGCTCGGCCTGCTCGACCCGGTCGAAGCGCCGGACGAGGCGCTGCCGGCGCTCGTGCTCGGCGATGGGGCGCTGCGGCTGCGCGGCGTGATCGACCGCGTCGACGTCGACCGCGCCGGCCGCGCGCTCGTGCGCGACTACAAGAGCGGGAGACCGTCGAAGAGCTGGCCCGTCGCGCGCTGGCAGCCCGACGATCAGCTCCAGATCGCCCTCTACATGGTCGCCGTCCGTGAGCTGCTGCGGCGCGAGCCGGTCGGCGGCGTCTACCAGCCGCTGCGCGGCGAGGACCTGCGTGCGCGCGGGCTTGTGCGCGACGACGCGGACGCCGGCGAGCTGGTGCTCGACACCGACCGCCGCTCACGAGAGGAGCTGGGGCAGGAGCTGGACGCCGCCGCCGCGCGCGCCTGTGAGCTCGCTGCGCGTCTGCGCGCCGGCGAGCTCGTCCCGCTGCCCGACACCTGCTCGCCCGGCGGGTGCGCCCATCCCGGCATCTGCCGTGTGGCGGACGCATGAGCGACGCGGACGCAGGAGGGGTGCCGTTCACCCCCGAGCAGCAGGCGGCGATCGAGCACATGGGCGGGCTGCTGCTGACGGCGAACGCCGGCAGCGGCAAGACGTCCGTGATGGCCGAGCGCTACGTCCGCGCGGCGCGCGAGGAGGACACCGACGTCGGCCGCATCCTTGCGATCACGTTCACCGAGAAGGCGGCGGCGGAGCTGAAGCAGCGCGTCCGCGCGCGCTTCGAGCAGCTCGGCGACGGCGAGCGCGCCCGCGCGGCCGAGGGCGCCTGGATCTCCACCATCCACAGCTTCTGTGCGCGACTGCTGCGCACGCACGCGCTCGCGGCCGGGCTCGACCCGCGCTTCTCGGTGCTCGACGAGCGCGCGGCACGACGGTTTGCCGCGGCAGCCTTCGAGGCCGCCCTCGACGATCTCGTCGAAGCGCACGGCACCGCCGCGTTGGAGCTCGTCGCTGCTTACCGGCCGGGCGACCTGCGCGACGCGATCTCAGCCGTCCACGGCGAGCTGCGCAGCCGCGGCATGGAGGAGCCGGCGCTGCCGCCAGCCCGCCCGGCATCGCTCGACCGCGCCCACGCCGCGCTTGCGCTCGCGCGCGCCCAGGCCGCCGTCGAGCTGGAGGCGGCCACCGACGGCAAGACGGTCGCCACCGCTCGCGGGCGTCTCGCCGCGTGCGCGGAGCTGTTGGAGCGCCCCGGCGACCTGCCGCCTGCGCCCGCCGAGGTCGCCGCGCTCGTGCTCCCCCGCAACGGAAAGGCCCTCGCCGGCGACGGCTGCGCCGCCTACCGCGCCGCCCTCGACGGATACCTCGACGCCTGCGTCGACGTGCGCGCCGTCCCGGTGCACGGGCTGCTCGACGCGCTGCTGCGCGCCTTCGGGCAGCGCTACGACGCCGCCAAACACGCTGCCTCCGCGCTCGACTTCGAGGACCTGGAGCTGCGCGCAAACCGCCTGCTGCGCGAGCACGAGCCGCTGCGCGCGCGCTACGCCGAGCGCTTTCGGCACGTGATGGTCGACGAGTTCCAGGACACGAACCCGCTGCAGCTTGAGCTGCTGGAGCGCGTCGCCGGGGAGGGACTGTTCGCGGTCGGCGACGAGCTGCAGTCGATCTATGGCTTCCGCCACGCCGACGTGCGGCTGTTCCGCGCGCGCCGCGCGACGCTGGCCGAGGACGGCGCGACCGCGACGCTCGCGACCAACTTCCGCAGCCACGCGGACGTGCTCCGCGCGCTCAACCACGCCTTCGCGCCCCGCTTCAACGTGAGCTTCGTGCCACTCGTCGCCGGGCGCGCCGAGCCGGCCGAGGACGATCCGGCGCCCGCCAGCTCGCGCGTCGAGCTGCTGATGACCGACGCGGGCGCTGACTGGAGCGAGGCCGGCCTCACACCGGCCGGGACTGTCGCCCCCGCCCCGCTGTGGCGGATCGCCGAGGCACGCGTGCTTGCGGCGCGCATCCGCGAGCTGCTCGACACGGGCCGCTCCGCAAGCGACGTCGTCGTGCTGCTGCGGGCGACCGGCGACCTCGCCGTCTACGAGCGTGCGCTGACCGACGCCGGCGTGCCGACATACGTGATCGGCGGCCGCGGCTACTGGTCCCAGCAGCAGGTGCGCGATCTCGTCGCCTACCTCGCCGTACTCGCCAACCCGCGCGACGGCCTCGCACTGATGACGTTCCTGGCCTCGCCGCTCGTCGGCCTCTCCAGCGACGCGCTCGTCCAGCTCGCAGCGACCTCGCGAGCGAGCGGCCGCGATGCCTGGTGGACACTCATGGCGAATGACGAGGAGGGGGAGTCGGGCCCGCGACTCGCGGCCTCCGGCGCGAGCGCCGCTGAGGGCACGGCGCGCAACGGGGAAGCGCCCGCCCCGCTGCTCGACCAGCTCAGCTCCCCGGACCGCGACCGCGTCGCCGCGCTGCGTGCCTGGCTCCCCGCCGAGCGCCGCGCTGCACCGCGGCTCGGCGTCGAGTCGCTGATCGACCGCGTGCTCGCGCGCACCGGCTATGACCTGGCGCTGCTGCGCATGTCCGGCGGCGCCCGGCGGCTCGCGAACGTGCGCAAGCTGATGCGTCTTGCACGCGAGCACGAGGCCGAGCACGGCCATGACCTGCGCGGCTTCGTCGACCTCGTCACCCGCCTCGGCGAGCGCGGCGTGCGTGGGGAAGATGAGGACCGCGAGAGCGAAGCGCCCGTGGAGGGCGAGGCGCTCGACGCCGTCCGGCTGATGACGATCCATCGCGCGAAGGGGCTCGAGTTCCCGGTCGTCTGCGTGGCGGATCTTGGGCGCGAGTCGCCGCCGTCGGGCAGGGACCTGATCCGCGTGGGGCGTGACGGCCGCGTCGGGCTGCGGCTCAAGACGCTCGACGGCGGCCGCCCGCGGCCCGCGCTCGCCTACCGCGCGATCGGCCAGGAGCGCGCCCGCGATGAGGCGGACGAGGAGGCGCGCCTCTTCTACGTCGCGATGACCCGTGCTCGCGAGCAGCTGATCCTCAGCGGCGCGATCGCCTGCGAGTCATGGCCGGAGGCGAAGCCGGGCGCGTCGCCGCTCGCCTGGATCGCTCCCGCGTTCGTGCCCGACGTCGCACAGCGCGCAACGCCCGGCCTGCCTGCGAGCGGTGTCGCCGAGCATCACGGCGTCGCGGTTGCCTACGCGGTCACCCGGCCCGACACGCTCCCGGCCGTGCCGGCACCCCGCGAGGACGTCGCGACCGACGCGCGGGGATCCGTCGAGGCCGACCCACCCACAGACGCCGCATCCGCGCCTGGGCCGGCCCCGGCGCCGCTCGCGCCCCCGGTCGCCACGCTCAGCTACACAAGCCTCCAAGACCACGCCCGCTGCGGCTACCGCTTCTACCTCGAGCGCGTGTTGCGGCTGCCCCGCATCGAGCGACCGCTCACACCGGCTCCTGGACGGTCGGCGCACCCGGGCCTCGACGCCGCCCAGCGAGGCACGATCGTCCACGCGCTCCTGGAGCGGCTCGACCTCGCCCGGCCGCAGCCGCCGACCGCCGAGGCCGTCCGGCGAGCGGCCGCTCGCGCCGGCGCGGAGCCGACCGCTGCCGAAGTCGACGAGCTGATCGCGCTCGTCGACGGCTTCGCGGGAAGCGAGCTGCGCGGCCGGCTCGCCGCTGCCGCCGACGTCCGCCGCGAGCAGTCCTTCGCCTTCCAGCTCGCACTCGCGGACGGCGCGACGATCCCGCTCACCGGCGTGCTCGACGCGATCGCTCAGGAGGGGCCGCGCACGCTCGTCGTCGACTACAAGAGCGATCGGCTCGCTGGCGCCGACCCGGGAGTCGCGGCCGACGAGGCCTACGGCCTCCAGCGGGCCGCCTACGCGCTCGCCGCGCTCCACGACGGCGCCCAGGAGGTCGAGATCGTCCACTGCTTCCTCGAGCAGCCCGACCGTCCGGTCGGCGCCACCTTCCGCCCCCAGGACGAGCCTGCGCTGACGGCCGACCTCGCCGCCCGCGCGGCCGCCGTCCTGGCGCGCGAGTTCGCCGTCGCGCCCGACCCGGGCCCGCGCATCTGTGACGGCTGCCCGGGGCGCGGCTCGCTGTGCTCCTGGCCGCTGGAGCGCACCCGAGCCGGGGCCGACCCGGCCGGCTGATCAGACCTCGCCGGTCTTCCCCGACGCCACGAGCCGGTCGCGCAGCAGCGTGAAGCCCAATCCGGCGGACACGACGGTCAGCAGCCGCCGCGTGTCGTCGTCGAGCTCGCCGAGCTCGTCGAACGCCAGCAGCAGGATCCCCAACGTCTCGCCGACGACGACGATCGGCACCGCGAGGCAGTGCAGGCCGGGCGGCGCGCCGAACGCACCGCCCGTGGCGCTGCCGAGCCAGCCGGGCACGCCTGCGTGCAGGATTCGCGCAAGGTCGTCGTAGCCGGTCACCGTGACCATCCGCGGGCCCAACACGCCGCGACTCGAGCCGCCGAGCGCCAGTTCGCCGGACATGTACACGGCGATGCCCGCGTCGACGGCTCCGAGCCCGCGCGCCACCGTGCTCGTGACGGTGGCCACAAGCGTCGCCTCCGCGTCGCGCTGGAAGCGCTCCGCGAGCGCAGCCGCGAGCGCGAGCCAGCGATGCTGGCGCTGCTCCTCGTCGCGCAGCATCGCAAGCTCGTGGCGCAGCTCGCTGACCTCGCGCAGTGCCAGGTTCTCCTCCGCGCGATCGACGCCTATCACCGCGAGCAGCGGCGCTTCGCCGGGGCCGGGCGGCAGGCGGTATGCGATCGACCGCTTGATCCCGCCTTCGCCGGTCCACGATGGGTGCCGGCACTCCAGCAGCTGCGTTGTCCCGGCGAACAGCGTGTGCAGCGTGCGCTCCAGGTCGCTGCCCATGAACCAGGGGAGGTTGTCGAGCTTCTGTCCCGGCGCGATTGCGCTCTCGTGCGCATGCAGGGGAGCATTGACGTACGCGACGCGGAGTGGCTCGGGGCCGCTCACGAGCACGATCGGCGTGGGGGCGAGCGCGGCAACCGCTGCAAGCGTCGTGGGGGCGATCGTGCCGGCGGGTGCTGCCGCGGCGTCCGCGATCGCCTGCGCGAGCGGCACGCCCTGCTCCGCCGCGCGGCGCACGGCGACGACACGTGGCGCGTCGGCGAGCACGTAGCGGCGCGGCCCGTGCGAGACGCGTACGGGGGCTGGGAAGCCGAAGCGGCGCTCCCAGGTGCGCAGCCGCTCGCGCGAGATCCCGGTCAGTCCGGCGAACTCGGTGGCACTGACGGTCTGCCCACCCGTGTCCACCCAACCGTTGTACCGCAACCGACGCGTTGGCGCCAGTGACCGCGTCTGCCCACCTTGCCAATCGCGCACGGCCAGCGAGAGTGCTCAGAAGGACCGAGAGACCGGGCTTCGATAGACGAAGGAGGCGCTCCCCACGTGTCTGCCGTATCGGCCGTCCGCCCGCCAGTCGACGCACACGTCGACGAGCATGAGCTGCTGCGTCGTTGGCACGAGCAGCACGACCAGGATGCTCGCCGGGCCCTCATCGAGCGCATGCTGCCGCTCGTCCGCTCACTTGCCCGCCGCTATGCCAATCGAGGCGAGCCGCTCGACGATCTCGAGCAGGTCGGCTGCGTCGGGCTGATCAAGGCCGTCGACCGCTTTGACCTCGAGCGCGAGCTGCGCTTCTCGACGTTCGCCGTACCGACGATCCTCGGCGAGATCAAGCGCCACTTCCGTGACCGCGCCTGGTCGGTGCACGTCTCGCGCGGGCTGCAGGAGCTCAGCGCGAAGGTCGCCCGCGAAGTCGATCGCCTGTCGACCAAGCTCGGCCGCTCCCCGACGATTGAAGACGTCGCGCAGGCGACTGGCTCGACACCCGAGCAGGTGCTCGAAGCGCTCCAGGGTGCGCACGCCTACAGCACCGTTCCACTGGAGGAGACGATCGGCGATGACGGCGAGCCCGTCGCGCGCCTCGGCGACGACGATCCGGCCTTCGAGATCGCGGAGGAGCGCATCGAGCTGAGCATCGCGATGCGTCCGCTCAGCGAACGCGAGCGCCGCATCGTGCTGCTGCGCTTCTTCGGCGGCCTCACGCAGCGTGAGATCGCCGAGCGCATTGGGATCTCCCAGATGCACGTCTCGCGTCTGCTGCGTCGTGCGCTGGAGCAGATGAGCGACTCGCTCGTCGCACCGTCCGCGCGCTGACAGACGCCGCCCACGGGTTGCCGTGGGCACGCCGACGGTATAGAAACGTTCCATGGCCCGAGCACTTTGGACAGGGGCGATCAGCTTCGGACTGGTCAACGTCCCGGTGAAGCTCTATTCCGCGACCGCGCAGAAGACGGTGCGCTTCCACCAGCTCCACGACAAGGACGGCGTGCGCATCCAGCAGAAGCGCATATGCCCGGCCGACGGCGAGGAGGTGCCCTACGAGCACATCGTCAAGGGCTTCGAGATCGCGCCCGACCGCTACGTGACGATCACACAGCAGGAGCTGGACGCGCTCGATCCGCGCCACACGAAGACGATCGACATCGAGGAGTTCGTCGAGCTCGCCGAGATCGACCCCGTCTACTACGACAGCGCCTACCACCTCGCGCCCGCCCCTGGCGGCGCGAAGGGCTACCGGCTGCTGCTGTCTGCGATGGAGGAGGCCGGCAAGGTCGCGATCGGCCGCTTCGTGCTGCGCACCCGCCAGCAGCTCTGCGCACTGCGCCCCGCGAACGGCGTGCTTGTTCTCTCGACGATGCTCTACGGCGATGAGGTCCACGCGCCGGAGCGGCTCGACGAGCTCGAGGCGCTCGGCGACGTCGAGGCCAACGACCGTGAGGTCGCGATGGCGCGCGAGCTGATCGAATCGCTCTCCGCGCCCTTCGAGCCCGAGAAGCACAAGGACGGCTACCGTGAGCGCGTGCTGGAGCTGATCGAGCGCAAGGCGGCCGGCGAGGAGATCGCCGTGCAGCCCGCCGCGAAGGAGCCGGCGGCGGCCCCGGACCTGATGGCTGCGCTGGAGGCGAGCGTTGCCGCCGTGCGCGGCAAGGGCGGCGCGACCTCGAAGCCCGCACGCAAGCGCAGCACGAAGGCTGCAGCGCCCGCAAAGTCGGCTTCGCGCGCGAAGTCACGCGGTTGACGTAGGCGGCGCACCCGCCGCGTCGGTCCAGAACCATCGGGCCCTCACGTTTGTCCTGCAGTTGGAGCGCTGCGCAGGGGCGTCACGCTGGTACCCTGTGGCCTCCTCTCAGTGTTCACGCCGCCCACGAGAACACCGGAATCCATGCGTACGAAGAAGCCCCCAAAGGCCGCTGGCCTCTACCACCCCGAAAACGAGCACGATGCGTGCGGCGTTGCGTTTGTGGCAAAGCTCACAGACGGAGCCGACCACGGCGTCGTCCAGCGCGCGCTCTACGCGTTGGAGAACCTCGAGCATCGCGGCGCGGCCGGGGCTGACCCGACGACCGGCGACGGCGCCGGGATACTCGTGCAGCTGCCCGACGCGTTCTTCCGGGCGGTCGTCGACTTCGAGCTGCCGCCCGTTGGGCGCTACGGCGTCGGCGTCTGCTTCCTGCCGCACGATCCCGAGCTTTACGCGCACCTCGTGGACGCGATCGAGGCGATCGTCGCCGCCGAGGGCCAGCAGCTGCTCGGCTGGCGCGAGGTTCCGGTCGACGACGCCCACGTCGGCGTCGTGGCCGGCGAGGCGGCGCCGCTCGTTCGCCAGGTGCTGATCGGCGCGGCCGACGACCTCCCCGACCAGGACGCGTTCGAGCGCAAGCTCTACGTGATCCGCCGCTTGATCGAACAGCAGGCTGGCGAGGACTTCGCGATCCCCGGCCTCTCATCGCGCACGCTCGTCTACAAGGGCATGCTGACGGCACCCCAGCTGTCCGGCTACTACCCGGACCTCGTCGACGAGCGCTTCGCCACGCGCCTGGCGCTCGTCCACTCGCGCTTCTCGACGAACACCTTCCCGAGCTGGGAGCTCGCGCACCCGTACCGCCTGATCGCCCACAACGGCGAGATCAACACCCTGCGCGGCAACATCAACTGGATGCGGGCGCGCGAGTCGCAGCTCGCCTCGGACCTCTTCGGCGAGGACCTCGCCAAGGTGATGCCGGTCGTCAAGCAGGGCGCGTCGGACTCGCTGACGTTCGACAACGTGCTGGAGCTGCTGGTGCTCGCGGGCCGGCCGATCACCCACGCGGTGATGATGATGGTGCCGGAGGCCTACCGCGACCGCACCGACCTGCCGCCGGCCGTGCGCGGCTTCTACGACTACCACTCGTGCGTGATGGAGCCATGGGACGGCCCGGCCGTCGTTGCCTTCACCGATGGCACCCAGGTCGGCGCCACGCTCGACCGCAACGGCCTGCGCCCCGGCCGCTGGGTGCAGACGGCCGACGGCTACGTCGTGCTCGCCTCCGAGACCGGCGTCACGAAGGCCGCTCCGGACCAGATCGTCCGCAAGGGGCGCCTGCAGCCGGGCAAGATCTTCCTCGTCGACCTCGAGCAGGGCCGCATCGTCGAGGACGAGGAGGTCAAGGCGCAGGTCGCCGGCCAGCGTCCCTACGGCGAGTGGTACGCCGAGCGCGTCGTGCATCTCGACGACCTGCCCGATCGCGCGCCGCGCGCCCCGCGCGTGGAGCCGCTGCGCTCCAAGCAGCTCGCGTTCGGCTACTCGCAGGAGGACCTGCGGATGGTGATCGCCCCGATGGCGGCAAACGGCGAGGAGCCGGTCGCCTCGATGGGTAACGACGCCGCGCTCGCGGTCCTCTCCGACCGTCAGCCGCCGCTGTTCGCCTACTTCAAGCAGCTCTTCGCGCAGGTCACCAACCCGCCGATCGACCCGATCCGCGAGTCGATCGTGATGAGCCTCGCCACCAGCGTCGGCGGCTCGCTCAACCTGCTGACCGAGTCGCCCGCGCACGCCCACCAGCTCTTCATGCGCCAGCCGATTCTGCGCAACCACGAGCTGGAGAAGCTGCGCCAGGTCTCCCACGACGTCTTCCACGCGGCCACCATCGATCTGACCTGGCCGATCGAGCTCGGCACCGACGGGATGGAGTACCGCCTCGAGGCCGTCTGCGCCGAGGCCTCCGAGTGGGTCGAGCGCGGAGTGAACATCCTGATCCTCTCCGACCGCAACCTCGGCCCCGAGCGCGTCGCGATCCCGTCGCTGCTGGCGGTCGCCGCCGTCCACCACCACCTCGTGCGTGAGGGCACGCGCCTGCGCGCCGGCCTCGTGATCGAGACTGGCGAGCCGCGTGAGATCCACCACATGGCAACGCTGATCGGCTACGGCGCCGCCGCGATCAACCCATACCTGATGTTCGAGTCGCTCGACGAGCTCTCCGACCGCGGCCTGCTGCCCGTCGACCTTGACAACGAGACAGCCGAGCAGCGCATCGTCAAGGCGATCGGCAAGGGCCTGCTGAAGACGTTCTCGAAGATGGGCATCTCGACGATCCAGTCCTACTGCGGCGCGCAGATCTTCGAGGCCGTCGGGCTGGAGCCGGGGCTCGTCGACCGCCACTTCACCGGCACCGCCTCGCGCATCGGCGGGATCGGAATCGACGTGCTCGCGCGCGAGGCACTGGAGCGCCACCTGCGCGCCTACCCGCGCACCGGCCGTGAAGTGCTGCCCGTCGGCGGCGTGCTGCAGTGGCGCCGCGACGGCGAGCTGCACGTCTGGAACCCCGACACCGTCGCGCTCCTGCAGCACTCGGTGCGCGGCCAGAACGGCGACGGCTTGCAGACATACAAGGAGTTCGCGCGCTCGGTCAATGACGACGCCGCGCGCAAGGCGACGCTGCGCGGCCTGATGAAGCTGCGCACGCTGCCCAAGCCGTTGCCGCTGGAGGAGATCGAGTCCGCCGAGGAGATCGTCAAGCGCTTCTCGACCGGCGCGATGAGCCTCGGCGCGATCTCGCGCGAGTCGCACGAGGCGCTCGCGATCGCGATGAACCGCCTCGGCGCGAAGTCGAACACGGGCGAGGGCGGGGAGGACCCGAGCCGCTTCGACGACGAGCGCCGATCGGCGATCAAGCAGATCGCCTCGGGCCGCTTCGGCGTCACGCCGCACTACCTCGTCAACGCCGACCGGCTGCAGATCAAGATGGCGCAGGGCGCGAAGCCTGGCGAGGGCGGTCAGCTGCCCGGCCACAAGGTCGACGACTACATCGCCTGGCTGCGCAACTCGACGCCGGGCGTCGGCCTGATCTCGCCGCCGCCGCACCACGACATCTACTCGATCGAGGACCTCAAGCAGCTGATCTACGACCTGCGCTGCTCGAACCCGACCGCTGAGGTCTCGGTCAAGCTCGTCTCCGAGGTCGGCGTCGGCACCGTCGCCGCCGGCGTCGCGAAGGCCAACGCCGACCACATCGTGATCTCCGGCCATGACGGCGGCACCGGCGCCTCGCCGCAGTCCTCCGTCCAGGCGGCCGGTATCCCGTGGGAGATCGGCCTCGCCGAGACGCAGCAGACACTGCTGCTCAACGACTTGCGCTCGCGCGTGATCGTCGAGGCCGACGGCCAGATGAAGACGGGCCGCGACGTCGTCGTCGCCGCGCTGCTCGGCGCCGACGAGATCGGCTTCTCGACCGCCCCGCTGATCGCGATGGGCTGCATCATGATGCGCGTCTGCCACCTCAACACGTGCCCCGTCGGGATCGCCACCCAGAACCCTGAGCTGCGCAAGCGCTTCGAGGGGACCCCCGAGCACGTCGTCAAGTACCTCTTCTTCGTCGCCGAGGAGGTCCGCGAACTGATGGCCTCGATCGGCGTGCGCACGTTCGACGCGCTGATCGGCCGTCCCGACCTGCTCGATGTCGACGACGCGATCGACCATTGGAAGGCCCGCGGCGTCGACTTGTCCAACGTCCTGAGGTCGCCCGACATCGGCCCCGACGTGCCGCGGCATCGCACGCGCGCGCAGGAGCCGGTGCTCGACGACGCGCTCGACTGGGAGCTGATCCGCCAGGCGCAGCCGGCGCTCGAGCGCGGCGAGCACGTGAAGATCTCGACCACCGTGCGCAACGTCAACCGCACCGTCGGTGGTCTGCTGTCGAGCGAGATCGCCCGTCGTTACGGTCCTGCGGGCCTGGCTGAGAACACGATCGAGGTTGCTCTCGAAGGTTCCGCCGGACAGAGCTTCGGCGCTTGGCTGATGCCCGGCGTCACCTTCACGCTCGCGGGCGAGACGAACGACTATGCCGGCAAGGGCCTCGCCGGGGGGATCGTCACGGTGCGCCCGCCCGAGGACGCGGGGTTCCGCGCCGAGGACAACGTGATCGTCGGCAACACCGTGCTCTACGGCGCCACCGCCGGCCGCGCCTTCTTCCGCGGGCTTGCCGGCGAGCGCTTCGCCGTGCGCAACTCGGGCGCCAACGCGGTTGTCGAGGGCGTCGGTGACCACGGCTGCGAGTACATGACCGGCGGTCGTGTCGTCGTGCTCGGTCCGACCGGCCGCAACTTCGCCGCTGGCATGAGCGGCGGCGTCGCCTACGTCTTCGACGAGCACCACACGTTCGCGCGCCGCTGCAACGTCGACCTCGTCGACCTCGAGCCGCTCGGCGAGCACGACGAGGCCGAGGTCCGCGACCTCGTCACCGAGCACGCGCAGCGCACCGGCTCGCCCGTCGCCAACCGCGTGTTGGAGGACTGGGACGCGGCCGTGCGCAGCTTCGTCAAGGTGATGCCGCGCGACTACAAGCGTGCGCTCGCCGAGCGCGCCGCCGCCGAGGCGGCCGCCGCCGAGCCAACGGCTGAGCCCGCCGGAGCCTGATCATGGGACAGCTCGGCGGCTTCCTCAAGATCCATCGGGTCGGCTTCGACAAGCGCGATCCCGCGCAGCGCGTGAACGACTACGAGCAGTACTTCGACCTCCAACCGGAGGAGGAGCTGCGCAAGCAGGGCGCGCGCTGCATGGACTGCGGCGTGCCGTTCTGCCACGAGGGCTGCCCGCTCGGAAACCTGATCCCCGACTGGAACGACCTCGTCTACCGCGACAAGTGGCAAGACGCGCTCATACAGCTCCACGCGACGAACAACTTCCCCGAGTTCACGGGACGCATCTGCCCGGCGCCGTGCGAGTCCGCCTGCGTGCTCGCGATCAACGACGATCCGGTCGCGATCGAGCAGATCGAGATGGCGATCGTCGAGCGCGGCTTCGACGAGGGCTGGATCGCCCCGGAGCCGCCCGACCGGCGTACGGGCAAGACCGTCGGCGTCGTCGGCTCGGGCCCGGCCGGGCTCGCCGTCGCCGCCGAGTTGAACAAGAGCGGCCACACCGTCACCGTCTACGAGCGCGACGAAGGGCCCGGCGGCCTGATGCGCTTCGGCGTGCCGGACGCGAAGCTGCCGAAGGTCGTGATTGACCGCCGCACCGCACTGCTGGAGGCCGAGGGCGTGCGCTTCGAGTACGGCGTCGACGTCGGCGTCGACGTGACCGCCGACGAGCTGCGCGAGCGCCATGACGCGCTCGTCGTCGCAATCGGCTCGCGCGTGCACCGCGACGTCGAAGTGCCCGGCCGCGAGCTGAGCGGCATCCACTTCGCGATGGACTACCTCTACCAGCGCAACCGCTGGGTGGCTGCACAGGAAGGGCGCCCCTCGCGCGCGCCAGAGCCGGGCACGGAGATCGTCGCCGCCGGCAAGCGCGTCGTCGTGATCGGTGGCGGCGACACCGGCATGGACTGCGTCTCCAATGCCAACCGCGAGGGCGCGACCTCCGCGGTCATCCTCGACGTCTACCAGCAGCTGCCGGTCAGCGGGCGCGACTCGCGCTCGCCCTGGCCGCTGCCGCCCAAGCGGACGCAGACGACGTACGCGCTGGAGGAGGGCGGCGAACGCTGGTGGGGGACGGAGGTCATGAGCTTCTCGGGCGAGGAAGGCGGCGTCACCCAGGTGCACGCGCGCCGCGTGACGGGCACCTCCTCGCGCGACCTGCAGCCCGTGCCGGGGAGCGAGTTCACCGTGCCTGCCGACCTCGTGCTGATCGCGATCGGTTTCACGCATCCCGAGCACGAGGGCTTCGTCGCTCAGCTCGGCACCGACTTCGACCCGCGCGGCAACGTCCGCACGCGCCAGACCTACCGCACCTCGGAGGCGGGCGTCTACGCGTGCGGCGACGCTCGCATCGGCCAGTCGCTCGTCGTCACCGCGATCGCCGAGGGGCGCAAGTGCGCGCGCATCGTCAATCGCGACCTCGGCGGGAGTCCGATGGACGCCGATCGCGAGAAGCTGGCGATCGGCGCGTGGAGCGGGGTGGAGGACCACACGCTGCGTCACGAGGCCGAGGCGGCCGGCAACGTGCGGCTCGGCGACGACTTCTTCAGCGGGCCCGGCGGAACGATCTGAGTCACACCGCGAGTCGGTGCGATGGCCGGTGGCGGCGCGTCCGATCCTCGTCAGAACGGAAATCGTGCGCATCCTGCACGATCTTGTTGTGCAGAACCTGCGCTAGTTGGCACTCGCGGGACCGCGAAACGGTGCTAACACGGGTATTCTCACGGGGCGGGGCGCCTGCGTCCTGCTCCGCCGGAATCGTCTCCCCCACGATTCCCGGCTGCGGAGGGCCCGGATGGATTCGGGCCCTTCCGCGCATCTGGGGCCGGTCCGGCGAATCGTGCCGCTCGCGCCTGTGGGAACGTGTGCCGCGATGACCCCGGCACCAGCATCGGTCGGCACGGACCTGACGCAGTTCTTCGACGCGGTCGGGACGTTCTTCGCAAACCTGACCGACCTGAGCTGGGGCGCACTGCTGCTTGCGCTGCTGTGTTACGCGGCGTACCTGACGCTGCGCTCACGCGCGCTCTACAACGCGGTCCAGGCCGCCTATCCGGCCGAGCATGTGCGCTGGCGCGACATCTGGGGCGCGTACGTCGCAGGCGTCGGGATCAACCAGGTCTTCCCGCTCGGCGGTGGCACGCTCGTGCAGTACTTCCTCACGCGCATCTCGATCCCGGCGTCCAGCTATCCGGCGATCGTCGCGGCGATCTGGACCGGGCTCGTCTTCGACTGGGGTGTGAACCTGCTTGTGCTCGCCTTCGCCTTCACGCAGGGCGTCTTTCCGAAGCCGCCGGACTTCTCGAAGCTGCCGGCGTTCGACCTCGCATTCCTGGCGTCGCATCCACGCTTCACGCTCTTCTTCATCACAGCGCTCGGCGTCGCCGCGATTGTCGCCTTCGCGCTGCTGTCGGTGCGCGTGAAGGCGTTCTGGGCTCGCGTCCGCCAGGGCTTCACGATCCTCACCGACCGCCATCGCTACATGCGCGAGATGGCGAGCTGGCAGGCCGCCGCCTGGATCGCCCGCTTCGCCGCCTACTGGTTTCTGCTCGACGCCTTCCACATCGGCGGATCGGTGCGCAACGTCCTGCTCGTGCTCGGCGTGCAGGTCGTCGCCCTGTTGGTCCCCTTCACGCCGGGCGGGGCGGGCGTGCAGCAGGCGCTGCTGCTGACCGTCTTCGCCGGCGCCGCGACGAAGTCCGAGGTCGCCGCCTTCTCAGTCGGCCAGCAGATCGCGCTTGCGACGGCGGCCGTCGCGATGGGCTTTGCCGCGCTCGTGCTGATCTTCCGCTTCCGCAGCTTCAAGGAGGTCGTGCGCCGCGGGCGCGAGCACCGCCGCGAGGAGGATGCCGCAGTGGTACCGTGAGCAAGGTGACGCCTGCGTCAACTTCGCTCCCGTCCGTCTGCGTCATCGGCGCAGGCTCCTCCGGTATCGCGGCGGCGAAGGCGCTGCACGAACGCGGGATCCCGTTCGACTGCTTCGAGGCCTCCGACCGCGTCGGCGGCAACTGGGTCTTCGGCAACAAGAACGGGATGTCGTCGGCGTACCGCTCGCTGCACATCAACACCTCGCGCGAACGGATGGAGTACACCGACTTCCCGATGCCGAAGTCCTATCCGGACTTCCCGCACCACTCGCAGATCGCCGCCTACTTCGACGACTACGTCGACCACTTCGGCTTCCGCGACAAGATCGCGTTCGAGACGAGCGTCAAGCACGCCGAGCGCGGCGCCGACGGCATCTGGTCGATCACGCTCGACACGGGGGAGACGCGCCGCTACGACGCGCTCGTGGTCGCCAACGGCCACCACTGGAACCCGCGCTGGCCCGAGCCAGCGTTCCCCGGGTCCTTCGACGGCGAGATGGTGCACGCGCACCACTACGTCGACAACAAGCCCTTCGAGGGCAAGCGCGTCGTCGTGCTGGGAATCGGCAACAGCGCCATGGACATCGCCGTCGAGTCGAGCTTCGTCGCCGAGAAGACGATCCTCGCCTCGCGCCGCGGTGCGCACATCGTCCCCAAGTACCTCTTCGGCCGCCCGCTCGACCAGATCGGCGTCAACCGCTTCACGGGCGCGCTGCCGTGGGCGTTCCGCAAGTCGCTCTTCATGGCCTTCTACCGCACCGGCGTCGGCCGCATGGAGGACTACGGCCTCCCGCGCCCCGACCACGACCTCGGCGACGCGCATCCGACGATCTCCGCCGACTTCCTCAACCGCATCGCCCACGGCGAGGTCGAGTACCGGCCGAACATCGCCGAGCTGCTGGGCGACCGCGTGCGCTTCGAGGACGGCAGCGTCGAGCAGGTCGACACGATCGTCTGCTGCACGGGCTACAAGGTCACCTTCCCGTTCTTCGACGAGGGCTTCGTCTCGGCGCCGGACAACGACCTGCCGCTCTACCGCCGCGTCTTCCATCCCGAGATCGGCGGGCTCTTCTTCGTCGGGCTGTTGCAGCCGCTCGGTGCGATCATGCCGCTCTCCGAGGCCCAGGGGCAGTGGATCGCTGCCTATCTCCGCGGCGAGTACGCGCTGCCCGACTCGGGCGCGCTGCACGCCGACATGGAGCGCGAGCGCGCGAAGATGTTCAAGCGCTACGTCGCCTCCAAGCGGCACACGATGCAGGTCGACTTCGACAACTACCTCTACGACCTGCGCCGCGAGCGGCGCGCCGGCGCCCGCCGCATGCGCGGAGAGGGCTTCCGCCTGCCGCTCCCGGCCCGTGCCGCCGCCGCTCCACAGGCCGAGGCGCCCGCGTGAACGGCGCCGTCGCCGTCAGCCGCCGCGAGCAGACGAAGGCGCACAACCGCCAGGCGATCCTCGACGCCGCCCGCGAGGTCTTCACCGAGATGGGCTACGGCGCCGCGAGCATCCGCGACGTCGTGCGCCGCACCGACCTCGCCTCCGGCACCTTCTACAACTACTTCCCCGACAAGCAGTCGGTCTTCCAGGCCGTGCTGGAGGAGCGCACCACCGAGCTGCGCCGCCGCCTGCGCGAGACGCGCGCCGGTGCCACCGACGCTGAGGCGATCGTGCGCGAGGGCTTCCACGCCTACTTCTCCTTCATCGCCGAGGACCAGCCGCTGTTCGAGATGCTGCGCCGAAACGCCGGCACGGTGCGCGCCCTCTTCGACACCCCAGCGCTCGCCACCGGCATCCACGAGCTGCTGGAGGACCTCCGCACTCTCGCCGCCCGCGGCGAGCTCTCGCCGGCGCTCGACCTCGACGCGCTTGCAGCCGCAATGGGCGGCGTCGCCTTCGAGCTCGGCATCCGCATGACCGAGCAGGACCCACCCGACGTCGAGCGCACCGCCCACTTCGCGAGTGAGCTGTTCCTGGGTGGGATGGGGCGGCTGGCCGCGTAGTCGCAAGCGCACGGAAACAACTTCGTTCACCTAATCGCTCAGCCGTATAGGCTTGGGCGAGATCGCTGGTAGGGAACTCAAGGGAGGAGACGTCATGGCGGGGAACGCGCGACGGCGTTGGAGAGCAGGGTTCGGGATGGTGCTCGCGGTAGCCACGGTGAGCCTGGTGGTCGGCGGTGCGGTTGGGCTGGCGCAGCCGGTCGGTCAGGCGGCGAAGCGGAAGTCGCACAGCTTCACGGAGACGGCACGGCTGCATCTGGTGAAGAAGAAAGGCGCGATCCTCAAGGAGGAGGGGACGGCGACGGGGACGTTGCCGGGCACGGTGAAGGCGCGCTTTGACACGAGTGACATCACGCACGTGACCGCGAGCGTGACGTTCTATCCGTACAGCGGCGGATCGCTGACGTTCAACGCCACGGGTCATCCGGACTCGACGGGGACGGTCGCGAAGTTCAGCGGCTTCATGGCGGTCCGGAAGGGGACTGGACGCTATGAGAAAGCGTTGGGCAGCGGCTCGTTCACGGGCACGGTGAATCGCAACACGTGGGCGTTCACGGTGAACGCCAAGGCGACGCTGACCTATTAGGTCCTCGGCCGCGGGGGGGTCGCGAAGGCTGGCGGTGGTCGGGGCGCTGCTGGCGCTCGCGTGCTGGCCGGCGAACGCGGCGGCCGCTGGGCCGGTGCGTCTGACGGCGGGGTTCGAGCCGGGCGCACGGTTGGGGGAGAGCACCGAGATGCATGTCGCGCTGCACGTCGACACCCGTCGCGTGCAGCCGCCGGTGACGTCGCTGCGGCTGCTGTATCCGCGTGGGATCGGGCTGGTCACCAGCGGGCTGGGCCTTGCCAGCTGCGTGCGGCCGGGCACGGAGTTCGAGCAGGTGTTGATCGAACGGTCGGTGCTGGCCGACTGCCCGCCGAACTCGGTGCTCGGGTACGGCACCGCGAACGCCGAGGTGCGGCTGCTGGAGGGCCAGGTGATCCCGGAGTTCGCGACGCTCACGCTGCTGTCGGGAGCAATCGGGCCGACCGGCTTGGAGCTCGTCACCTACGTGGTGGGACACACACCGTTCGGGGCGCGGCTGGTATACGCCGGCGAGGTCGGCGCGGGTTCGGGCTCGTTCGGCGGGACGCTGACCGTCCGCATCCCGGCGATCCCTTCGATCGCAGACCTCGCGACCGTGGCCCTGACAGATCTGCGCCTGTCGGTCGGCTCGCCCAGAATCGTCTACCGCCGGCACGTCGGTCACAGAAGCGTCCGCTACCACCCGGACGGGGTCGTGCTCCCTGTCCATTGTCCGGAGCACGGACTGCGCTTCCGTGCCGTGATCGGCTTTGAGGACCACAGGCGCGTAATGGTTGACACCACCGTTCCGTGCACACGAGTGTCGCCGACGGCGCCCCGCGGCCTAGACTGAGCACCCGATGCCCACGTTTTGCCGCCACAACCGCTTCCTCGCGAACTGTCCGATCTGTGGGGAGGAGCTGGCGGCGGCAGCAGCGCCGCGGCGGGTCGGGGTGAGAAGCAGCGGCGGGCCGGTGACGCCCAAGCGCGCGACGCGCTCCAGCGGTCGCGGCGGCAACGACCTGCGCGTTCGTCACGTGGCGCGCGACGCCGATGACGGCTTCCGCTCTCGCCTCGTCCCGGGCGTCAAGGGCACCGGCTCCGCAGAGCGCCTGACACAGGAGATTGCGTTCGCGTCGGCACGCCTCGCCGCGCTCACCACCGCGCCGATGGGGCTTTACGCCGAGGTCGCCCAGAGCGGCGACCCGGAGGAGGCGACCTGGCTCGCGTTCTTGATCGCCTACATCGGACCGCTCGAGGGCGATGATCCGTTTGCGGGTGTGAGCGCGGCGCGGACGCGGTGGTCCGCCGCCCTCGCGCAGCTCGACGGCGTCCCGCTGGGGCTGCGGACCGCGCACGAGGCAGGCCGCGGAACCGCGACGCTCGACGCCTACCGCGCCTGGGCCGGCCGCGCCGGCTCTCAGCAGGTCGCCTACGCCGGCGAACCGGGATGGACGCCGGAGCGCCGCTTCGCGCGCGCCTTCGAGCGGCTTGCGCTGCCCGGCCTGCACCGCGACGCCCGCTTCGACCTGCTCGTGACGCTCGGCCAGCTCGGCGTGTACGACATGCGTGCCGGCGCACTCCAGTTCGGTGGGACTGACGAGACGACGATCGCCGCCAAGCGCGTCTTCGGAATCGGTGACACGCTGCTGCTTGAGCGGCGCGCGGCCGATCTCGCCGCCGCGTGCGAGATCCCGCTCGCCGCGCTCGACCTCGGGCTGTGGAACTGGTCGCGGCCCGAGCCGCGTGTGCGTCCCGGCATCGAGCCGGTCCCGACGCGCGCCACGCTCGGCTTCGCCGACGGCGAGTCGGACGCCGACGCGTACGCCCGCATCGGCGTCGCGCTCGGCTTGTAGACGCTCCCCCAGTCTCCCTCGGAACGGCGACTTCTCCGCCGCAGAGTTCGCATCTGTTCCGCGGAATGCGTGGACATCCGTTCGGGAACAACAATGTCTATTGATGCAAATTGCACGTTTTCTCGTGTGTCCTGGGGGAGGAAAGGCTGCGGTTTGGGCGCTCCACCGCCCGATACGTCATGGCGTTGGCGCGTGACGCGTCCGCATAAGTGGCAAACCAGGTCGCAGCCAGGGAGGAAGCGGGATGCAGGAGACGATCGGACGAGGCACGGACGCCGAGCAGGCGACGCTGCGGCTCGTCCAGGACCACGCAGCTGAGCTGCTGCACTTCGCGCGCCGCTTCTCGCTGTGCTCCGACGACGCGCAGGACGCCTATCAGCGCGGTGTCGAGATCCTCGTCCGCCGCATGCGGACAAGCCCTCCGGACCACCCGCTCAACTGGCTGCGCACCGTCATCCGCAACGAGAGCACGGCGGTACGTATGGAGCGTGAGCGGCTGCTCGGCCATCGTGAGGTCGACCTGGACCGCGAAGAGGCTCGTGAGGTCGAGGATCCATCCGAGCGGGTGACCGACTTCGAGCGGCTCGGCCAGGTTGCCGAAGCGCTGCAGCGGCTCAAGTCGCAGGAGGTGACCGCCCTCGTGCTGCGGGCGGAGGGTCTCACGTACAAGGAAATCTGCGCGCGGACAGGGTGGACCTACACGAAGTGCAACCGAGCGATCACCGAAGGTCGTCGCGCACTGCGTGAGCGCCTTGGCGCGATCGAGTCCGGCGCCGAGTGCGACCGCTGGCTGCCGCACCTGTCGCTGCTGGCCGACGGAGAGGCGACCGCGCGAGATCTCGCAGAGCTGCGTCCGCACCTGCGTGGCTGCGGGGCATGTCGCGCCACGCTGCGCGGCTTCCACGACGCGCCGCGCCAGGTCGCGGCGCTCGTCCCCGTGGCGCTCGTGCCGGCCACCGGGGCGGACCCAGGAGCAGCCGCCGGCCATCTCGCCGCGCTCCTGCATGCCGTCGCCGAACGGGCGACGCTTGCGACGACGCGCCTGCAGGGAGCCCTCGACGCGCTTCCTGGGGCGAAGGTCGCGGCCGTCGCCGCGTCGACCGCCGCGCTGGCTGGCGGCGCGGCGATCGAGCACGTGGCACACCCACACCGACCTGCGCGTCCGGCCGCACAGGTCTCCATGGGCGCTTCTGCACCTGCGAGCGCGCTGAGCAGCGCGGCTCTCGTCACGACCTCGATCTCGCATCCACAGCTGGCTCGCACGGGTGTCGATCACGACGCGGACGGTCGCGCTGCCACCGCTGCCGCCGGCGAGTTCGGCGTCGAAAGCGGTAGCACGGCGCCCGGCGAGTTCACCGCCGACGCCGATCCCGTGCAGGCCGCCACGGCCCAAGCCACGTCAGCGCCTGCCTTCACCACGTCGCCACCGCCGTCCCCGGCGCCCACGGCGACGTCCCCGCCGGCGCGCGCCCAGCCACCGGGCGAGTTCGCCGGCCCCTGACCCACAACCCCAACACCGCCCACAACGCATCTGGGAGGTCGCACTCGATGCCCCGTACCGCACCCCGCGCCCACCACCGGCGCCACCTCACCCTGTCCCTCATCGTCGCCACACTCCTCGCCGTAGCACCCCCACCCACAGCCCAAGCCAACAACACCTACACCGTCCACTCCTGCACCACCCCAAGCGGCACGTGGACCGGAATGGAAGGCTGGACAAGCTCGGCGAGTTTGCCGATTCAGGGCCAGGATCCCGGGGTCGCCGGATCCTGCACCGACGATGACAAGCACATCCGCCTTGACTTCGGCGCCACGCAGATGCCCGTTGGCTCCGGACGATGGCTCGATTGGAAATTCGCTGCAGCGCCCAATACGCAGATCGCGTCTGTGACAGTGCTTCGCTCATTCGAGCTTGGCTGGCCGGTAGTTCCCGGGACGTATGGACGGCCATATGTCTACGACGCGTGGCATGACGATGACGTTTCTGGGAACCAACTCGAGTTTTTCTTCCCGCCGTTCGGCGGTGACACGTTGGGTACCGACTTCGATCCGATGCTTGTTCAGGACGGCGTCTCTTGGAACTCCGTCAGTCTCCGCGTGCGGTGCTGGGCGATGATGGGAAACCACGACTGCGGTCCGTTCCGGGCAAAGCTTCAGGTCCCCCGTGTCACTTTCATCCTCACCGACACCGAAGCGCCCGTATCGAGCGTGTCTGGCGGCAACCTTGCCGGTGACGATCCGGTTCGCGGGACCGGCACGCTGGCGTTCCATGCGAGCGACATGGGCGGAGGCGTGTACCGGTCGAGCGTGAGCGTCGACGGTGAGGAGGTCTCGCGGCAGGTCGTTGACTCGGGGGACGGCGGGTGCGCGGACGTGGAGCCGGAGAACGACGATCCGTATGAGTTCGGGACGCCGCGGCCATGTCCGCTGGATGCCGCAGGGCAGGTGCAGTTCGACACCGCCGAGCTGCAAGACGGGCCGCACACCTTCCGTGTCGCCGTTGAGGACACGGCCGGCAACGAGGATGTCGTCTACGAGGCGGCCGTGCAGACACACAACGCTCCGATCTCGACGACGCTGCCGGCGATCGGCGGCACCGCGAAGGTCGGCACACAGCTCTCGGCGAGTACCGGCCAATGGGATGGCGCGCCGACGAGCTACGGCTATCGCTGGCTGCGCTGTGACGCCGACGGCGCCGGCTGCGCCGGCATTGCAGGCGCCGACGAGGCGGCATACACGCCCACCTCGGCCGACGCCTACCATCGCCTCGTCGCCGACGTTACCGCTGAGAACGGCAGTGGCGACGCCACCGCGCGCACGGCCGTGAGCCAACTCGTCGCGGACGCCGAGGGCCACACCGCACTGACGCCCGCGGGCGACACTCCCGGTGATCCTGGCTCCTCGCCCGGTGGCATCGACGGAGTCGGCGGCATCGGCGGCCTCACAAACCCGATCGGCGATGCCGGCGGGCATGTCGGCAACGGCAGCGGGGCGACCGGATCCGCCCACATCGAGCTGGCGTTTCGCAAGCCCGGCGGGCGGACGGCCACGCGCGTGCGCTCGCCGCGCACCCGTAGCTGGACGCTCGTCGGTCGGCTTGTAGGCGCTGACGGTGGCGCCATCGCCGGCGCGCGGCTGGCAGTCGCCTGGAAAGTGACCGGCCGCAACTGGACGGCGCACGGCGGGGTGCGCACCGGCGCCGACGGGGGCTTCTCATATGTGTTGCCAGCCGGCCCGAGCCGCCAGGTGAAGCTTGCCTACTTCGCGTTCTCGGACAGCCGCGGGTTCATCTCGTCGAACGTCATCACGGAGGACGTGCTGGCGCCGCTGACGATCCACGCCGACCGCACGAGCCTGGTCGGCACGAACGTCGTGCGCCTGAGCGGCCGCGCCGGCGGCGGGTTGATCCCGCGCGGCGGCGTGCTCGTCACACTGCAGGGATATCAGGCGGGGTGGGGCTGGCGTGTATTTCGCACCGTACGCACGTCTCGCACCGGCAGCTGGACGACGCGCTACCGCTTTCGGCTTCCACACGGCCGCTTCGGCTTCCGCGTCGTGGTGCCGCGTCAGGGCGGCTATCCGTTCGTCACGACGCACTCGGCCGCCGTCTACGTGACGGTCATCCCCGCCGACTAGCTCGAAGGTCCGACCTCGTCCGCTCCGGCACGTGCCGCAGGGGACGAGGTCACCTTGTCTCAGACGCTGCCGCTTTGCCTTCCGGCGCCCTGCGGTGGCGCGCAATGATCAGCTCGACGATCTCCTGCTCCAGCCGCGTGATGCTCGCGATCCGCTCGGCTGCGACGCCGGCCTCGTGGGCGACGTGGATGCGCTCCTCGAGCGCCGCCATCGCGCTGCGCACTCCCTGCAGTCCGTCGACGTCGTAGCGCAGGTGGGGACGGTCGGGTCCTCCGAAGTCGATTACAGCCTCCGCCGCGCCGAAGAAGTCGAGCGCCGAGTCGAGGAGTGCACGCTCGGCGGCCGGCCAGTTCTGCTCGTCGTCGTTCACCGCTTCTCCTGCGCTGAGATGGACATTGGACGCGCTCGGGGAACGTGACCATTTCTCATCCTCGCAGCCGAAGCCTTACGACGCAAACGTCGTAAAACGGGCGGCTCAGGTGGGCGGCGTCACGGTCTCGCCCTCGTCCTCGGACGCTGGCAGCGCAGCTGCCAACTCCTCGGCACGGGCGAAGATCTGCGAGCACGGGATGCTCAGTCCGCCGACGAGACGCAGCAGCGTGCGCGCCGTCGGGTTGCCGATCCCCGCCTCGATCTCCCAGATCCGTCGTTGTGGCACACCGGTGAGCAGCGACACTGCCTCTTGCGTGAGCCGAAGCGCTTCGCGACGTTCGCGAAGTGCCCGACCGAGCGCGGTGAGAAAGCGGGTGACATCCGGCATCCGGCCACCCTCCGTGCCGGCCGCTGCATGTGCAACGACATTTACGTCGTGCACCGCGGAGGCTGACGCGAGCGGTCGGTCAAGTTGCCGTCCACACCCCGCCGTAGAGTCCTGCTCGATCAAGTCCCCTTCCCGATCGCTACACGCGGGAGTTGCGATGTCCATCTGCTTCATCGAGCCTCAGAACGCGATCCGTGTGATCGCCAGCTCCGTTGGTCGCGAGGCGCGGCGGCAGCTGTTGGGCGAGGTCGTGCGAGCGTGGGTCGACGAGATCCCGGACGCCGAGCTCACGTCGCACTATGCGAAGGCGGTCGCCGACCTGGATCAGGACGACCTCTCGATGTTGGCCGCATGGCACGCCTCGTTGGAGGTCGGCCACCCGATCGCCAACCGTGAGTTCCTCGTCAACGTCTTCCCCTCGCTCGGCGAGAACCGCCGCGAGGCGCTGAAGATCGCCGCGGGCTTCCGCGGGGAGGACGCCTTCGACGCCGGTGTCACCGAAGAGCAGTCGCTGGAGCTCGTACTCCCGTTCCTGTCCGACGCCCGCTGCCGGGAACTGGCGCGCGAGTGCGTCGAGCTGTATTGCTGGGACCGGCTCGGCTCCGAGAACTGAGCGGCGAGCGCTAGGCCGCAAGCGCGGCCTCGATCTCACCGATCGCTTGGGCCGTCTCGCGGAACCACACGGCGTTCATCCCGAGTGCCCGTGCCGCCTCACAGTTGATCTCCATGTCGTCGACGAACAGCGTCGCAGCGGGCGCCACGGCCAACCGCTCGAGCGTCAGCTCGTAGATTTTCGGGTCGGGCTTGCGCACACCCTCGAAGCCGGAGTCGATGACGAGTTCGAAGATCTCGTCGACCGGCAGCATCGAGCGCCACAGCGGCTCCCACTCGCGCACGTTGTTCGTGAGGATCGCCATGCGGTAGCCGCGGCCGTGCAGCTCGCGCATGAACGCGAACAGCTCCTCGTTGGGGTGGAGGTACCGGAAGAACGTCTCACCGAAGCCCTCCAGTTCGACGTCGTGACCCAGCTCGGCGCGCAGGGCGCCGCCGAGCTGGGCGAGGAACGCCGCCTCGCTGATCGTCCCCGTCTCCAGTTCGAACAGCGGGTTCACGCCGCCGTTCTCCTGCGCCAGCCGCACGAGCGCCGCACCGAACGCCTCGGGAGGGACGCCGTGCGTCTGCTGCACGCCCGCGAACGCGTCGAACAAGGGAGACGTGAGCACTCCGCCGAAGTCGCTGACGATCGCCTCGATGCGGCTCATGCGCGACGCAACACGTCGTAGCGGCCGACGCCGCTGTGGCCGTCCATCCGCCATTCGAAGAAGGCGGCGTCGAGTCGCAGGCGGCCGAGGTCGAGCGTCGTGCCGCAAACCGCCTCCCCGGCGGCTCGGTGCGGGAACGCGTCATCGTCCTCGGTGACCCACAGCTCCAGCCCAACGCGGCGTTGGCGCCCCTCGCCGTCGAACCCCGTTGAGAGCCGCGGGTCGGCGATTGGCGTGGCCACGTCCTGGCCGAGCAGCGCGCCGTTGACCAACTCGGACTCGTGGTCGCCGGCACCGGCCGGGCGCACGGCCGCGAGCGTCACGCCGACGCCGTCCTCGCGCCACAGCGTGACAGTGCGGGCGAGCTCCAGGCGATCCCAGTCGGGAGCGCCCCACTGGTGGCCGCGCTGCCCGAGGCAGTCGATCTCCCAGCGGCGGCCCTCGCAGCGCAGCGTGCCGGTGACGTGGCAGAGCTGCTCGTAGCCGTGCAGGTCGGCGGGGCTTGCGGCGATCGCGTCGCGACCCAGCTCGGCGGGCGGGCCGAGCGCCTCGAAACGCAGCTCGAAGCCGGCCTCGTCGCCGTCGTAGGCGACGGTCCAGACGTGCAGCGGCTCGACGATCGTCGCGGCGAGGTCACCGACGTCGAGGCGTGTCCAGTCGGCCGCGTCCAGCTCGATGCCACCGACCGCGTCGGCGGCGACCGGCTGGCCGTCGTGGAACAGCAGCACCAGCCCGCTGGCGAGAACCGGCTCGCCGGGGACAAGTCCGAGCCGCGCGCTGCCGTAGAGGCGCTGCGCCGCGTCGCCGAACGCGAACGTGACCGCGTCGCCGAAGCCCGCGCCGGTCGCGGCGCGTGCTGTTTCGAGCTCTGGTCCGATCATCGGCGCAGCTGGCCGGGGTCCACGTCGTGCGCGGTGCCGTCAACGTCATAGCTCTCTCTCGGCGTACGCGCGCCGGACGCGGCACGCGCTCCGCCCTCGGCGAACGCCATCACCAGCCGGCTGCGGGCGTTGCGCAACAGCCCGCCGCGCACGAGCGCGCGCGACGGCGGCAGCAGCAGGAGGATGCCGACGATGTCGGTGAGGAAGCCGGGCGCGAGCAGCAATGCGCCGCCGACAATCACCAGCACGCCGTCGAGCACCTCGCGGGCCGGCGCCTGTCCGGCCGCGAGCGTCGTGCGGAAGCGGCGCCAGACGACACGGCCCTGCGAGCGCAGCAGCCATGTGCCGAGCAACGAGTCGAGCAGCAGCAGCCCGATCGTTGGCAGCGCTCCGATCGCCTGGCCGACCTGGATGATCAGGTAGAGCTCCACGAGCGGGACGACGAGGAAGAGCAGGAACAGGAGGACGAGCATGCGCCTCACAGGCTACTCGTGCGCGGCGCCGGTGGACGGCGCCCGGAGCGGCTGTCTAGGCGAGCGCCGCGATCGGCGCCGGCGCCGACTGCTCGATGCGGATGCCTGGCAGGCGGTCGAGCCCGACGAGCTCCAGCAGCGCGACGATCTGCGGCTGCGGATCGCGGAACGCGATCGTGCGGTCCTGGGCGCGCAGCCGGCGTGCGAGCATCACGAAGTCGAGCATCAGCGACACGTCGGCCCAGCTGAGGCCGGAGAGGTCGACGACGACGTCGGCCTTCGCCTTCAGCGCGCGCACGATTGCGCAGCGCCTGCGCGCCTGCGTCGCACGGTCCTCATCGCCCGTGCAGCGCAGCGTCGGTGGATGTGCCCAGTACTCGACGATGCCGACGAACGTAACGAAATCTCTACCTGACCTGCAAGCAATCTGAGCAGACTCTCACGTCTTCGAAGTGATGAAGAACGCGTTCTGCGGGGCACTCCGGGACCGCCGGCTAGACTCTGCGGCATGCCCACACTGGACGAAGTCAACGACGCGCTCGCGAACGTGATCGACCCGGAGCTCGGCCTCGACTTCGTCGAGCTCGGCCTCGTCTACGACGTCGAGATCGACGGTGGAATCGTGGACATCACCTTCACGCTCACGACGCCCGCGTGCCCGATCGGTCCGCAGGTGACCGAGCAGATGATCGAGTTCGTCGGCGAGCTCGAGGACGTCACCGAGGTCAATCCGAAGATGGTCTTCTCGCCGCCGTGGTCTCCGGACCGCATGAGCGAGGACGCGAAGTTCGCGCTGGGCTTCTAGCCCTCGTCGCTTGAGCCGTTGCGCGACGACGGCGTGCGGCGGGCGCGCTTGCGCATCGACGCGCCCGGCCCGTCCGCACGAGTCGACGGGCCGCTCGGCAGCAGCTGAGGCCCACCCGCGGCGGGAGCGGCAGCGGGCTCGGCGGCAGCTGGCATTGCCGGCTTCGGCGGCCGGCTTGCGGGACGGCGGCGCTTGGCGGGCGCGCGGCCATCCGTCGTGTGGCCACCGGCGGCACGGGCCCCCGCGATCCGCGCCTCCTTCGACTGCGCGGCGGTCTTCAGCTGCGTCAAGCCGTCCTCGATCCCGTCGGCGATCAGCTCGATGTCCGGCAGCGCGTCGTAGTCGCCGAGCAGTCCGAAGTTGACGCCGCCGTTGTAGGACATGATCGCGACCGCGAGGGCATGGTTCTTCGGCAGGAACGCGATCGGGAAGAGGTCGTGCAGCTCGCGCCCCAGCACGTAGAGCGGGAACTGCGGGCCCGGCACGTTCGTCGTGATGAGGTTGAACAGGCGCGTGGAGAACTGCGCGCGGGAGGCCTGTGCGAGGATCGTCGGCGGGGCGAGTTGCTGCACGTCGGCAAGCACCTTCGCGCCGACCGCCTGCTTGGACTCCTTCAACCCGTCCATCGCCTCCTTCACGAAGCGCAGCCGTGCGACGGGGTCGCGGATATAGACCGGCAGCGGTCCGCGCATCAGCACGATCTGGTTGCCGAGGTGGTGGCGCGCGTCCTGCGGGCGGATCGAGACCGGCACGAGGGCGCGCAGCTCGAGTCCCTCAGTGCGGATCCCGCGCGAGCGCAGCCAGCGCGCGAGCGAGCCGGAGACGACTGCCAGCACGACGTCGTTGACGGTGCCGCCAAGGACGCCCTTGACGTAGCGGAAGTCCTCGAGCCGCGTGCGCACCACCGCGTAGCGGCGGTGCGGGCCGATCTCGACGTTCAACGGCGTCTCCGGTGCCGGATTGAGCCCCGCCCAGACGACTTCGCCGATGCCCTCGGCGGCTTCGCGCAGCGCGTCGACCGCGGCGCTTGGGTTCGTCGCCGCGGAGAGCGCCTTCTCCGTCACGCTCATGGCGGTCTTCGCGAACCCTGCGATGCCGGCGGCCAACAGCTCCGCGCTCGTCGGCTCGGGCCGCGGCGCCCAGACGTCCGGCTCGGACGCCGGCGGCGTCGGGGAGAGATCGAAGAGCACCGTCGCGAGGTCGACGCCCGAGACGCCGTCGACGAGTGCGTGGTGAGTCTTGAAGATCAGCGCGAAGCGGCCGTCCTCGAGGCCCTCCACGAACCAGCACTCCCACAGTGGCTTGGAGCGGTCCAGCTGCTGGGAGCTGATGCGTGCAGCGAGCCGGTGCAGCTGCTGCTCGGTGCCGGGCGCCGGCAGCGCCGAATGCCGCAGGTGGTACTCCAGGTTGAACGTCGGGTCGTCGACCCACAGCGGCCGCCCGCTCTCGAACGGCGGGTAGGCGAGCTTCTGGCGGTAGCGCGGCACGAAGCGCAGCCGGCTGCGGATGTGTTCGAGCACCTCGGTGAACGGGGGCGGGGGCCCCTCGAAGATCGTCACCGCACCGATGTGCATGTGGGAGATGGCGTCCTCCTGGTGGAGGAAGGACGCGTCCACGGCGGTCAGTCGATCGAGGTGCTGCTGCGCCACGGCGTGTCTCCCGGTGTGTCGCGGTGGTCTGGGTTCAAGCGTATACGCCTTGGGCCTCCACGCAACCCGGGTCTGGCGCGTGCAAAGCTCTCCGCGTGTCCATCCGTCTGCTCGTGTGGGCGCTCGCGATCCAACTCGCGCTCGCCGCGGTCTTCATCTACTTCGCGGTGACTGGTTTTCCCTTCCTGCCAGACACGTCGGTGTCCAACACGAAGCCCCCTGCATGCCAGACGGTGCCCGGCGCCCGCACGGGCCAAACGCCCGCTAGAACAACCCGATCCGCTTCGGGGGCCAGTACGTCGCGAACGCCTTGCCGATGACCCACTTCTTCGGCACCGGGCCC
Source organism: uncultured Actinomycetes bacterium (assembly GCA_963774115.1). Taxonomy (GTDB): domain Bacteria; phylum Actinomycetota; class Thermoleophilia; order Solirubrobacterales; family Solirubrobacteraceae; genus Conexibacter. The sequence continues at coordinate 1,239,385 of CAVZDN010000003.1, forward strand.
CAGAAGCGGCTGTCGTCGGAGTCGCCGCGGTTGTCACCGAGCATGTAGAAGCTGCCGTCGGGCACGGTGACCGTGCCGCTGAAGTCGCACTGGCTGCCGGCCTGGCACTCGCGGATGAACGGCTCCTCCTGCAGCTTGCCGTTGCGCACGACATGGCCGTCCCGCAGCGATATGCGGTCACCGCCGACGGCGACGACGCGCTTGATGAAGGTCTGGCTGGAGCGATCCGGCGTCGGCTGCGAGCACGGCCGCGTCGAGCTGTAGCCCTCCTCGGGCACGCCGCACACCGGCGGCTGGCCTTGCCCGCCGTCCGCACCCTTGGGCGGGTGGAAGACGACGATGTCACCGACCGACGGGTCGCCGAAGCGATTGCCTATGCGGTTGACGAGCACGCGCTGGCCGATGTCGAGCGTCGGCTCCATCGACGGGCTCGGAATGCGGTAGGTCTTGACGAGCAGCAGCTGGATGAAGAACGCCAGCGCCAGTGCGACCACGACGATGCCGACCAGCTCGACGAACGTGTTGCGCTCGCCCTGCTTGTCCTTTTCCCCCTTCACCTTGCTGCTCGTCCCGGCCACGGGGGGAGACGGTAGAGGGTTCGCGCCGTCCGCGTGCCCCTTCTCGCTGCACGCCGGCTCGTGCCTACACTGTGTCGAGCGTCATGCTCCACGCTCCCGAGAAGATCCTGCTCGCCGCGCCGCGCGGCTACTGCGCCGGCGTCGACCGCGCTGTCCAGACCGTTGAGCGCGCGCTCGACCTGCACGGCGCCCCCGTCTATGTGCGCAAGGAGATCGTGCACAACAAGCACGTCGTCGAGCAGCTGCGCGCACGCGGCGCGATCTTCGTCGACCAGGAGACGGAGGTGCCCGAGGGCGCGACGGTCGTCTTCTCTGCCCACGGCGTCGCACCGAGCGTGCATGCCAACGCGGCGGTGCGCCAGCTGCAGACGATCGACGCCACCTGTCCGCTCGTCACAAAGGTCCACGTCGAGGCGAAGAAGTTCGCCGCCGAGGGCTACACGATCGTGCTCGTCGGCCACGCTGGCCACGAGGAGGTCGAGGGCACGATGGGCGAGGCGCCCGAGCACATCGTCCTGATCGAGACGGAGGCCGACGTCGACGCGCTCGAGGTCGCGGATCCCGACCGCGTCGCCTACATCTCGCAGACGACGCTGTCGGTCGACGAGACCCGCACGATCATCAACCGTCTGCGCGAGAAGTTCCCGAACATCGTCGGACCCCGCACCGACGACATCTGCTACGCCACGACGAACCGGCAAGCGGCCGTCAAGCAGCTCGCGCAGGAGTGCGACCTCGTGCTCGTGATCGGCTCGCAGAACTCCTCGAACTCGAACCGGCTCGTCGATGTGACGCGCGAGCTCGGCACCGAAGCGCATCTGATCGACCACGAGGGGCAGGTGCAGGAGTCGTGGCTGGAGGGCAAGCGCGTGCTCGGCATCACCTCCGGCGCGAGCGCGCCCGAGGAGCTTGTGCAGCGGCTCGTCGCCTTCTTCCGCGAGCGCGGCACGACCGACGTCGGCGAGCTCGAGGTGATCCAGGAGGACGTGCGCTTCATGCTCCCCAAGACGATCCGCCAAGCGCTCGCCGCGCAGTCGGAATCGGGGGCGGGACCGGCCTCCGGCGGCGACCCTCTCACGGGACCCGCCTCCGGCGGCCATATGGCCGCCTCCGGCACCCGCAGGACCGCCTCCGGCACCCGCTAGGCCCTGCCCACCCTCGTCGTCTCCGACCTGCACCTCGGCTCGCGCGGCGAGACCGACCTGGTGCGCCGGCCTGAGCTGCGCGCGCCACTGATCGAGGCGGTCCGCGACGGGATCGACCGCCTCGTCCTGCTCGGGGACGCGCTCGAGCTGCGCCAGGGCCCGCTGCGCGAGAGCCTTGCGGCCGCGCTGCCGTTCTTTGCGGAGGTGGGGGAGGCGCTCGGGCCCGAGGGCGAGATCGTGCTCGTGCCGGGCAATCACGACCACGCACTCGTCGCACCCTGGTTGGAACGTCGCCGGCGCGATGCGGTGCCCCCGCCGCTCGGGCTCGCCGAGCAGGCTGCGTGGCAGCCGGGTGACGCCGTCGTCGCGCTCGAGGCCGCCTCGTCGCCCGCCCGTGTGACGCTCTCCTATCCGGGGATCTGGCTGCGCGACGACGTCTACGCGATGCACGGCCACTACCTGGACCGCCACACGACGGTGCCGACGTTCGAGCGCCTCAGCGCCGGCGTGATGGGCCGCGTCGTCGGCGCACTGCCCGAGCGCGAGGCGGGTCCAGACGACTACGAGCGCGCCCTCGCACCGATATACGCGTGGTCCTACACGCTTGCGCAGGGCGCCGACGAACAGGCGACCGGTACGCAGGGCGTCTCGGTGCGCGTCTGGCGCACGCTGGCCGGCGACGGTCACCGCCCGATCCGCCGCCGCGCGCTCGCGGCACTCTTCCCGCTCGGCGTCGCCGCCGTCAACCGCGCCGGCATCGGCCCGGTCCGCGCCGACATCTCCGGCAGCGCGCTTGGCCGCGCCGGCGTGCGCGCCATGGGGGAGGCCGTCGACCGCCTCGGGATCCGCGCCGACCACGTGATCTTTGGCCACACGCACCGGATGGGCCCGCGCCCCGGCGACGACCCCGCCGACTGGACAACCGCTGCAGGCACCCGCCTCCACAACACCGGCTGCTGGGTCTACGAGCGTCACTTCCTCGGCGCGACGCCCTACGAGAGTCCCTACTGGCCCGGCGTCGCCGTACGTGTCGAGGACGACGGTTCGCCGCCGCAGCATCTGCGGCTGCTCGGCGAGCGGGGCCACGCGGAGCTGGACGGGCGCTGAGCTACTCGACGCCCGGCGTGAAGCAGACGGCATGGCACGTCACGCCGTCGCCGATCTCCAGTTCCAGCACGCCTGCGGTGTGGCGGTCGTGCTCGGTCAGCGCGTACGCGCCGGGATGCTCGACGGCGATGTCGCGGCCGCCGACGCGTACGGTCCCGGCACCGGAGAGCACGGCCCAGACACCACCGGCCTCGTAGGGACCGCTGTACGGGCCGGGCTGGTCGGCCGTCTGCGGGGGCAGCAGCGCGCCCGGCTCGTCCTCGGGTCGCACCGGGGTAAGGACCTCGCGCTGGATGCCGAGCAGCGCTTGGATCGCTTGCTCCGTCTCCGCGTAGCCGCCCTCGCCGACCTGGAAGTCCACCAGCTTGCCCTCGCCGTCCCACAGATAGCGGCTCGGCCAGCCGTCGATGCCGTACGCCTGCCACGCCTCGAACTCGGCATCGACCATCACCGGGTACTCGATCCCGAGCCGGGCGACGGCGGCACGTACGGCGTCGGCGTCGCCTGAGGGCTCGAAGCCGGCAGCGTGGATGCCCACGACGCGCAGTCCGGTCTCGGCGTAGCGCTCGTGCCAGACTTTCAGATAGGGGAGCGTGCGCAGCGAGTTGACGCGGCAGAAGTCCCAGAACTCGACGAGCACGGGCCGGCCCTTCTGCTGGTCCATCCGCAGGGCGGCTACGTTGATCCACTCGGCCTGCTTGGGGAAGGGCGGTGCGATCAGGTCGAACTCGGCGGGGGGGCGCATGCGCCGGCAAGGGTAGCCTTCAGCCGATGCTCGTGCTCGCGCACTTCGGCCACTGGTACGTCTCGCTGATCTACGCGGCGCCGGCTCTGCTGCTCGCCGGCGGGCTCGCGTTCACGACGCTGCGCGAGCGGCGCCGAGCGCGCGCAGGTCGTCTGCCAGGCCCTCGGGAGTGAGCTGCTCGGTCAGGTAGCCGAGCCGCTGCGTGCCCTCCCCGTCGACGACGACCGTCGAGGCGGTGTGCTCGAAGCCCTGTCCCTGCGGCTGGATCCCATACGCGCGCCACACCGGGCGCAACTGCTCCCGGGTGCCGACCAGGAAGCGCATGCGCCCCGCGAGCCGCTGCTCCACGAGGAAGTGCCGCACGTGTGATTGCGTGTCGCCGGCCGGGTCAACGCTGATCGCGAGCACCGGCACGTCATGTCCGAGGTCGTCGAGGGCGCCGCGGATCTGCTGGGCGGTCAGCGGGCAGGTGTCCTGGCAGGTCGAGTAGAGGAACGTGATGACGACTGCGCGCCCGCGGTACTCGTCCATCGTGGCGGTGCGGCCGTCCTGATCCCGCAGCCGGAAGTCGATCGCACGCGCTGCCGGCGGCCGGATCGCGCCGTGGAACCCGGTCGGTCCGGCGGTGCCGCCGTCTCCGCCGCCGAATGCCACGACCGCCGCGAGCGCGGCGACGAGGCAGACGGTTGCGACGACGAGCGTCAGGCGCAGGCGGGCGGGCACCCGCACAGCGTACGAAGCGCTACGCCTCGACGAGCCCGCGCCGGATCGCGTAGCGCACGAGCTCGACGCGGTCGCGCATCCCGAGCTTGCGCAGCACGTTGGCGCGGTGCGACTCGACCGTCTTCTCCGAGAGGTGAAGCGTCATCGCGATCTGTGCGTTCGTGTACGCCTCCGCGACGAGCTTCACGACCTGGTCCTCGCGCGCCGACAACGGCTCGCGCGGCCCGTCGGCGCCCTCCTCCATCCAGCGCCGGATGATCGTGCGCTCGGCCGCGTTGGTCAGGAACGGCTCGCCGCGCGCGATCGCGTGCAGCGCGATCACGAGCGCTTGGTCGGCCTCGCGCTTGAGCACGTAGCCGGCAGCGCCTGCCTTCAGCGCTTCGAACAGGTAGCGCTCATCGTCGTGCATCGAGAGGATCAGGACCTGAGTGTCCGGCAGGTGGGCACGGATCTCACGGGTCGCCTGCAGTCCGGTCATCCGCGGCATGCCGACGTCGAGGACGCAGAGGTCCGGCTTCGTCGGCGAGCGCCTGCTCGAAGGCCTGAATTCCGTCGCCCGCCTCGGCGACGACCTCAAGGTTGGGCTGGCGCTCCAGCAGGAGGCGGATCCCGGAGCGCACGATTCCGTGGTCGTCGGCAATGAGTGTGCGCATGGTTCGAAGAGAGGCGAACCCGCGGTCGCGCACGAAGTGCCCGACCGCGGGAGTATCCGCCGCCCTCTAGATCGTCAGCTCGACGCGGGTGCCCATACCGGGAGCCGACCAGACGGACAGATGTCCGCCCGCGAGCGTCGCGCGCTCGCGCATCCCCTCCAACCCGAGGCGGTCGTCCCGCCGGCGGGCGAAGCCGCAGCCGTCGTCGGAGATCCGCAGCACAGTGCGCCCGACGAATGAGAGCTCGACCTTCACGCGACTGGCGGAGGCGTGCTGTGCGACGTTCGAGAGCCCCTCCTGCGTGACGCGGTAGATCGCGAGCTGCTGCTCGGGCGTCAGCCGCGACGGCGTGCCCTGGTGGTGGAACGTCGCGCGGATCCCGGTCTGCTCGGTGAAGTCGCGCACCTGCGTGTGCAGCGCCGGCATCAGCCCGTGGTCGTCCAGCACCGCCGGACGCAGCCGCCGCGCGAGCCGCAGCAGTTCCTCCATCGCCTGGGCGGCGAGCCGCTTGGTGTCGCGCAGTTCCTCCTGCAGCGCGGCGGGCGCCTCGTGGATCGTCGCTTCCAGCCGCAACAGGATCGCGGTGAGCGCCTGGTTGACCTCGTCGTGCAGATCCTGCGCGAGCCGCTGGCGCTCCTGCTCCTGCGCCCGGATGGCGGCCAGTCCGGCTGCGCGCCGCTCCGCCTCCATGCGCGTGCGCAGCTCCTCCATGGCCGTGCGCTCCTGCGCGATCTCAGCGAGGTGGCGGCGCAGCAGCATCCGTGCTGGAAGCGAGGGGCGGGTCATTGCAGTCGCGACATGATGACGACAGGCGGCAGCGGCATCCGGTCTGCACCCGATATCGACAGCTCGATCCCGTAGCGATAGCCACCGCTCGCGACGCGCTATCCTTTCTGAAGTCTGTAAAGCCGACCCCCTTTGAGGAGTTTTCCCGAATGAGCCCCTCCGGCGCGGAGCTGCTCCGCCAAGTCAAGAGCCAGATCGAGGAGGTCGACCCGGCCGTCGTCGGCGAGCACCTCGGCAACGGGGCCGTCATCGTCGACGTGCGCGAGGCCGAGGAGTTCGCCGTCGGGCACCTCCCGGGCGCCAGGCACGTGCCGCGCTCCTATCTCGAGACGCGCATCGAGGGGATCGTCTCCGACCGCGACGCGCGCGTGATCCTCTACTGCGCCTCCGGCAATCGCTCCGCCTACGGCGCACGCACGCTCACGCAGGACCTCGGCTACACGAACGTCGCCTCGATGACCGGTGGGATCGCGCTGTGGAAGGACCGCGGCTACGAGGTCGTCGTCCCGCGCTCCCTCACACCCGAGCAACGCGACCGCTACTCGCGTCACCTGCTGATGAGCGAGGTCGGGGTCGAGGGCCAGCTCAAGCTGCTCGACGCAAAGGTGTTGCTGCTCGGCGCCGGCGGGCTTGGCTCGCCGACCGCGCTCTACCTCGCGGCGGCCGGCGTCGGCACGCTCGGGATCGTCGACAACGACGTCGTCGACCTCTCCAACCTCCAGCGCCAGGTGATCCACACGACCGAGCGCGTCGGCGTGTCGAAGGTCGACTCGGCGGAGCAGACAATCGCCGAGCTGAACCCGGACGTGAAGGTCGTCAAGTACCCGGTCCGCATGGATGCCTCGAACATCATGGAGATCATCGAGGGCTACGACGTGATCGTCGACGGGCTCGACAACTTCCCGACGCGCTACCTGCTCAACGACGCCTCCGTGCGCACGAAGATCCCCGTCGTCTCGGCGTCGATCCTCGGCTTCGACGGTCAGCTCTCGGTCTTCGCCCCGTACGAGGGCCCGTGCTACCGCTGCCTTTACCCGACACCGCCGCCGGCCGAGCTGGCGCCCTCCTGCGGCGCCAACGGCGTCCTCGGCGTGCTGCCGGGAACGATGGGCCTGCTGCAGGCGACCGAGGTCGTCAAGCTGATCCTCGGCGAGGGCGAGCCGCTGATCGGCCGCCTGCTGCTGTACGAGGCGCTCGGCGCGACGTTCACCGAGCTGAAGGTGCGCCGCGACCCCAACTGCCCGATCTGCTCGCGTGAGCCGGACGCGATCACCGACGAGGAGATGGGCGTCTTCCCCGACTACGAGGCGTTTTGCGCCGCGGCCGGATAGGGTCCGCTTCCTATGGCTACCGTGAAGATCCCACCAGTCCTGCGCCCGTCCGTCGGCGGCGAGAAGCAAGTCGCGGCCGACGGCGCGTCGGTCGGCGAGGTGCTCAACTCGCTCGCCGCCGCACACCCGCAGACGCAGTCCCAGCTGTTCTCCGCCGAGGGCGAGCTGAACCGCTACGTCAACGTCTACCTCAACGACGAGGACGTCCGTGTGCTCGACGGTCTCTCCACCGCTGTGGGCGAGGGCGACACGCTCGTCATCTTGCCAGCGATGGCTGGGGGATCCGCCTGAGGGGCGGATCGCGCTCGCTGGCCAGGACGCAGGGAGCGTGGCCTGCGCACGCAGGCGAGCGACCGAGGACGCCGCCAGCGGGTGCGAGGCGCCCCTCAGGGCGCTATACTTCGTGAAGTAATGGCAGGGGAGCGTCTTGAGAACAAGCCGTGCGGCGGGCGCTACGGCGACATCGTTCAGGCGATCGGCAACACGCCGCTCGTCGAGCTCAAGCGGCTCTCGCCCAAGCCGGGCGTGCGCATCTGGGCGAAGCTCGAGTCGCGCAACCCGACGGGGTCCGTCAAGGACCGCGTCGCCCGCGCGCTGATCGAGGACGCCGAGGAGAAGAGCCTGATCCGCCCGGGACAGACGATCCTCGAGCCGACCTCCGGCAACACCGGCATCTCGCTCGCGATGATCTGCTCGCGCAAGGGCTATGCGCTCAAAGTCGTGATGCCGGACAACGTCACGCGGGAGCGCACGCAGCTGCTGAAGATGTACGGCGCCGAGATCGTCTACTCGGACGGCTCCAAGGGCTCCAACGGCGCGGTCGAGCTGGCGCTCGAGATGGCCGCCGCCGACGCGTCGTACTACATGCCCTACCAGTACGGCAATCAGGCCAACCCACTCGCCCACTACAACGGTACGGCGCTGGAGATCCTCGAGGAGCTCGACGAGATCTCCGCCTTCGTCGCGGGACTCGGCACCGGCGGCACGCTGATGGGCAACGGCCGGCGCTTCAAGGAGGAGCTCGGCGACGCCTGCAAGATCGTCGCGGCCGAGCCGATGCAGGGCGAGCCGGTTCAAGGCCTGCGCTCGCTCGATGACGGCTTCATCCCGCCGATCATCGACCTCTCGCTGCTCGACCGGAAGATCTTCGTCACCAACCGCGACGCGATCCTCTGGACGCGCAAGCTGCTCGACGAGGAGGGCCTCTTCGCGGGCGTCTCCACCGGCGCGATCGCCCGTGTGGCGGTGCGGATCGCAGGCGAGCTGGACGAGGGCAACGTCGTCTTCATCGTCGCCGACGACGGCTGGAAGTACCTGTCGTCCGGCATCTACACGCTGCCCGTCGACGAGGTCGAGAACCTCGACTCGACGGTCTGGTGGTGATCCGGTCGCCGCGTTCCTTCGCACTTGTGAAGGCCGCTACCATCGGACAGCCACTCGAAGCAGGAACGGAGCAACATGTTCTCTCAGATCGGACCGATGGAGATCATCCTCGTCCTCGTCGTCGCGCTGATCATCCTCGGCCCGAAGCGCCTGCCTGAGGCCGGCCGCTCGATCGGCAAGGGAATGCGCGAGTTCAAGGATTCGATCTCAGGTGTCACGAAGGACGACGAGCCAGAGCCCGAGCTGACCGCAGCGCGGGAGCGCGACGTCGCCTGACGACCGTCGGCGCGCCGCGTTCGACGTGGCGCGCTGCTGGTAGCCTCGCGGGCGATGCGCATCGCCCGTGATCTCTACGACCAGCTCGATCTCCCACGCCCGCGCCGAGGCGCCGAACGAGTGCTGCGGCATGGTCGCCGCGCTCGATGGCACAGCGGTTGCGGTGCACGTCGCCGAGAACGTCGCGGCGAGTCCGCTGCGCTACGAGATCGACGGCAAGGAGCAGCTGAAGATCCTCACCGCGATCGAGGATGCGGGTCACGAGCTCGGCGCGATCTATCACTCGCACACGCGCACGGCCCCCGAGCCGTCGCAGACGGACATCAACCTCGCGTTCTATCCAGACGCGCTGTACGTGATCGTCGGGCTCGCGAACGCCGAGCCGGACGTGCGCGCTTGGCGCATCGTGGGCGCCGAGGTCTCCGAGGCGGAGCTGATCGTCGAGTAGTCGTGGCCGACCCGCTCGTCTGTCCGAGCTGTGGGGAGGTCTTCGGGGACGAGGAGCGGTTCTGCCCGCGCTGCCATGTGCCGCTCGTGCAGGTCGACACCGCGCCGGCGCCGGCGAGCGAGCGTCAGCAGCGTGCCCGCAAGATCAAGCGGCAGTACAGCGAGGGCGAGCTGGTCCGCGTCGCGCACGCGCGACATCAGGCGGAGGCGGAGCTGATCCAGGGCCTGCTGCTGGAGGAGGGGATCCCGAGCATGCTGCGACGCAGCATGGGCTTCGACATCCCCGACTTCATGGCGTCCGGGCCACGCGACGTGATGGTGCCGCGCTCGGGCGTGGAGGCGGCGCGCGACGTGCTGACGCCGCGCAGCGACGGCGCGCCGGACGCCTCGGCCTGAGGGTCGCTACACCGATGCCAGTCGCGCCAGGTGCGAGCGCCAGGCGCCCTCGGTGTGCACGAGCGAGCGCCCGGCGAAGGCCTCGCGCAGGGCGGAACGAGGGCCGGCCGGGTTGAGATAGCAGGCGAGTCGCATTGCCGCTTCCGGCCCTTCCTCACGCGCGAGCAGGTCGAGCACGGTGCCGCCGAGCAGCGCCGCGTCGCGCAGGCCGGGCGGGAACGACGGCCTGTCTCCGTCGCGCAGCCGCCGCGCGATCGCCGGCCGCGCATGCTCGACCTGGCCGGCGAAGTGGCGTGCGGCGCCCTCGACCAGCCATGCCCAGCGCAGCCGATGCCGCAGCCGCGGCGGGGTCGAGGGCGGCGGCAGGCGGCGGTTGTTGAGCCCGACGACGAGGCGCGCGTAGAGCACGTCGGGCGCGAGCGCGAGCATCTCGCGCGAGCCGGGCACGTTGGATGCTCGCGCCGCCAACGCGGTCGGCGCGAGCACGTGGATCGTCGCCGGGCCGGTCGAGCCGACGACGTAGCGGCGGGCGGCGGGACCGGTCAGCAGCCGCTCGACCGCCACCAGCGGATGGGCGAGGTCGAGTACGAGCGACGAGCGGTGGAAGACGACGGCCACGTCGGCCACCGTCCGCGGGAACAGCACGTCGAGCCGCGCGCGCGTGGCTTCGAGTGAGTCGAGCGCGTGAGCGACGTCGCCGGCGTCGGCTGACTCGTGCCGCGCGCGGAACGACGACGTGACGGTCTCCGTCCAAGGCATGCGCGGGACATCATGGCGCAGCCGACAGGGCGCGAGGATGCTGTGCCGGCCGGGCGGACCCGGCCGGCGGTGATTCAGCTTCTTAGACCAGCGCCGGGATTCTGCCGGCGACGATCCCGGCGATTTCCTCGGAGGCGCGCTCGAACTCGTCGTCGGAGAGCACCGGGGTGCCCTCGAACGGAAGGTCGCGCGTGATCTCCAGCCAGGAGCGGCATCCGCCGTAGTCGTCACGAACCTTCACCGTGACAGGGCGGGGGATGCGGTAGGTACGCAGCAGCACCACGTGCAGCGGGTGGCGCCGCTTCCAGGCAAGGCGCTTCTCGGCGTAGTCCGTCGTCCAGACATAGAACGGGGACAGCGCGTCGACGGCGCGGGGATCGGTGATCGTCCAGTGGTCCGCGACCTCGGCCCACGCGCGGATGCGCACGCGGTCGGGCTGCGGGATCTCGCCGTCGCGCGTCAGCGCGTGCAGCGGCGGCTCGCCCTCTGGCCAGACACCCTCCTCCAGCGCGCGCAGCAGCTCGGGCTGGTGGGACTCCCGCACGAGGTCTTCGCGCTGGTGGTCAAAGGTCGGATAGAGGAAGAATCGGTCGTGCTCGAGCGCGAAGTGCTTCTCCGGCTCGCGGATGCCGCCTTTCCTGAGCGTGATGAGCTGCTCGCCTTCGGCCAGCGCACGCACGGTGACGGCCCATTCTTTGATAGCAATCGGCATTGGGTTCCGGTGGGAAGAGGTGCGGATATGAACCGTGGGCGCGGGAGGTCCAACCGACCGCTCACGGGCGACCCATTCTACGCATTACCCTGGTAATTCCCAAATGTTCCTGCAAATTAGCCATTCTTAACACTTTCAGAGCGTTTTGACGCTAACCCTGACCACCGCCTCCAGGTGTCTCTACGCGCAGACGTTGTCCGGGTGACAACGTCCCCTTCACCTTCGAGGGCAGTGAAACGCCGTCGAGCAGGTTGTGTCCCGACGCGCCCGATTCGCCCCCGTCCGCGCCAGGCGGCGCGTGGCGCCGGCGCTCGGTGAGCAGCGAGTAGGTCATCGGCGCGAGCGCTTCCAGCTCGCGCACCACGCCGTCGCCGCCGCGGTGGCGCCCAGCCCCGCCCGACCCGCGACGCAACGCGTACTCCGTTACCCGCAGCGGGAACTCCAGCTCCAGCGCCTCGACCGGCGTATTCAGCGTGTTGCTCATCGCGACGTGCACGCCGCTGGGCCCGTCCGCGTCCGGGCACGCGCCCTGTCCGCCGCCGAGCGTCTCGTAGTAGGTGAAGGACTCGTCGCCGAGCGTGAGGTTGTTCATTGTCCCCTGCCCGAGCGCGCGGCCGAACGCGGCGAGCACGAGGTCCGCCACGCGCGAGGACGTCTCGACGTTGCCGGCGACGACCGCGGCCGGCTCAGCGCGCGTTCAGCAGCGACCCCTCGGGCGCGCGCACCTCGATCGGGCGGTAGGCGCCGGCGCTCGGCGGGATGTCCGGATCGGTCAGCACGCGCACCGCGAAGTAGCAGGCGGAGCGCGTCACGGCGAGCGGGCAGTTGAGGTTGCCATCGTGCTGCGCGGCGCTGCCGTCGAAGTCGAGCACGAGCCGGTCGCTCTCGACGGTCGCGGTCAGCGTCAGCTCGAGGTCGCCCTCGACCGCCTCCAGCACATCGCAGGCGGATCGCACTCCGTCCGGCAGCGCGGCGAGGCATGCGCGCGTGCGGCGCTCGGCGTAGTCGAGCACCTCTGCCATCGCGGCCTGCAGCGTCGCGATGCCGGACCGCTCGGCCAGCGCGGTCAGCCGCGCGGCGCCGGCGCGGTTCGCGGCGAGCTGGGCGCGCAGATCGGCGCGCCGCTGCGCGGGCTGTCGCATCGTCGCTGCGAGCCGGCCGATCGCCGCCTCGTCGAGCGGCTGCGGCGGGATCACGACGCCCTCGTCGGCGAGTGTGCGGCTGTCCGCCGGCATCGATCCCGGCGTCGGCCCGCCGACGTCGGCGTGGTGGGCGCGATTGGCGGCGAAGCCGAGCAGCTCGTCGCCGGCGAACACCGGTGTCACGACGGTGATGTCGGGCAGATGCGTCCCGCCGCGGTATGGGTCGTTCAGCACCCACGCGCGGCCGGGCGCGTGACGCTCTTCCCGCACCGCCGCGACCGCGGCCGGCATCGCCCCGAGATGCACCGGGATGTGCTCGGCCTGCATCACCATCTCGCCCGCTGCATTGAACAGCGCCGTCGAGCAGTCGCGGCGCTCCTTGATGTTCGCCGAGTGAGCAGAGCGGATCAGCACCGCCCCCATCTCGTCGCACGCGGCGCGCAGCGCGCCAAGGATCACCTGCAGCTGGACGGGGTCGAGGCTCATTGCGCCGTTCCCTCGCGGCGCACGTGCAGCGTGCCGTCTGCTGCGACTTCGCCGCGCCAGCCGTCCGGGATCCACAGCGTCGACTCGCCGAGTGGGACTGCGATCGGTCCCTCCAGCGTGTTGCCCATGTCGCCTGCCGCACCGGCCTGTGGCGCGGCGCCCAGGTCAGGCCCAGGTACGGTCGCGCTCACGCGCACGGTCACCAGCTCCACCTCCTGGTCGCCGTCGCGGTAGCCGTACCGCTCCTCGTGGGCGGCCTCGAACGCCTCGCGCAACCAGGCCGGCGTGATCGCCTCCTGCCCGCGCGGACCGGGGATTGCCAACTCATACGCCTGGCCGCGGTAGCGCAGCTCGTATGTCGCAGCGATCTCCGCATCCGCGACGCCCAGGGCAGTCCGGGCGGCGTCGCTCAGCTCGGCCACGTCCTGTCCCACCGCGGCGGCCGTCAGCTCCTTGCCCGCTCGCAGGACGCTGCGCTGCGCGTCGCGCCGCAGCGGCGCGACCACGAGCCCGAGCGCGGCCAGCACCCCCGAGGCCCGCGGTGCGATCACGTGATCGATCTCCAGCTCCTGCGCGATCGCGACCGCATGCAGCGGCCCGGCGCCGCCGAACGCGAGCAGCGCGTGGTCGCGCGGGTCGATGCCGCGCTCGACCGTCACGACCCGCAGCGCGCGAGCGATCTCGGCGTTCGCGACGCGCACGATCCCTTCGGCACATGCGCGCCGGTCGAGACCCAGCTCCGCGGCGAGCCGTCCGACGGCGCGCTCGGCCGCGGCGAGGTCGAGCGCGACGCCGCCGGCGAGCGGCGCATCGGCGGGCAGATGGCCCAGCAGCAGGTTCGCGTCCGTGACGGTGGGTTCCTCGCCGCCACGTCCGTAGCACGCGGGGCCGGGTACGGCTCCCGCCGAGCGCGGCCCGACGCGCAACGCGCCGCCTGCGTCGCGCCAGGCGATCGAGCCGCCGCCCGCGCCGACGGTGTGGACGTCGAGCATCGGCAGCGCGAGCGGTCGCCCGGCGATCGTGCCGCCGCTCGTCTCCGCGACGATGCCGTCATGCACGACGCAGACGTCGCACGAGGTGCCGCCCATGTCCAGGCACAGCGCCCGCTCGACACCCGCGGCGCGCGCCGCGAACGCCGCCCCGGCCGCGCCGCCGGCGGGCCCCGACAGGACGGTCCAGGCGGCATGGCCGGCTGCCGCCTCCAGGTCGATCAGCCCGCCGTTGGACTGCATGATCGCCGGCTCCGGCAGTCCGGCCTCGCGGGCGCGCCCTGCGAGTCGTCGCAGGTAGCGCTCCAACAAGGGGGAGAGGGCGGCGTCGATCTCCGTCGTCGCCGCGCGCTCGTACTCGCGAAACGTGCCGACGACCTCGTGGGACAGCGAGACGTGCGCCGCGGGCAGCGCCGCCGCCAGCGCCTCGCGCAACGCCAGCTCGTGCTGCGGATGCCGGTAGGCGTGCAGCAGCACGACCGCGACGGCCTCCGGGTCGGCGGCCGCGACGTCCTCCGCGAGCGAGCGCGCGTCCGCTTCGGCGAGCGGACGCAGCGGGCCCGACGGCGTCATCCGCTCGGGCGCCGCGAAGCGCAGCTCCGCCGGCACGAGCGGCGCCGGATGGGCGGCGCAGAGGCGGTACAGGTCGGCACGTGCCTGCCGTCCCAGCTCCACGACGTCGGTGAAGCCCTCGGTCGCGACAAGCGCCGTGCGCGCGGCGCGTCCCTCCAACAGCGCGTTCGTTGCCACCGTCATGCCGTGCGCGAAGACGCGCACCTCGTCCGGGCGCCTGCCGGCACGCGCGAGCGCGGCCTCGACCGCGGCCATCACGCCGCGCGACTGGTCCTCCGGCGTGGTGGGCGACTTGGCGGTGACGATCGCGCCGTCTGCGACGAGCACGGCGTCCGTGAACGTCCCACCCACATCAACCCCGAGCAACATTGCTCGGGGACGCTACTAGCGCTCGCTACGCGGCGGCCAGCGCGGCCTCGGCCAGTTCCTCGGTCTCGGCGAGGTGCTGGTGCGAGGGGCAGTAGCCGTTGTGCGGCAACGGCATCCGCTGGCACGGCGTGCCCTTGCGCGTCGTCGCGCGGCACTGCAGCGGGTTACCCGCGAGGTCGTAGCCGGTCATCGGCTGGCGGGCGAGAAACTCGTCGGCGCACGCCATGTAGCGTTCGATCACGACGTATATGCGCGCCTGGGCCGACATGGGGAAGTACGGCCGGATGTCGTTGAAGAGCGTCCGCGCGGGCCGCGCGAAGTAGTGCCGGTCGGTGGCGAGCCGCTCGATCGCGGCCTCACACGCCTTCAGGACGCGCTCGTGGTTGGTGGCGCCGCCCGAGTTGGGCGGATCTTCGACGATTTCACGCGCGAGCTCGCGATAGATCGCTCGACTGAAGCGGTACATGACGGCCTTGCCTCTCCTTCTCTGGTCCCCGTGCTCCCCTGAGCCGCCGCAGTATCTCTCTGAGGTGTGAAGCTCAGACCGCTCCACCGTTAACCCCATGTTAAGTCGAAACGTCTGCGTTCGCTTGACGAGCCGTGCAAGAGGGTAGACGGAACGAACCCGTTCGTCTACAGCCGCAGTAGTGGATCAGACCCAGCGCTGCAGCACTGGGGTCGTCGTGCCGTGCACGACGGTGTGGTGCTCGTCGAGCGCGGGAGCCGCCTGCGGGAAGTCACGCCGCTGATGCGCGCCGCGGCTCTCCTCGCGTGCGAGGGCACACGCGCCGACCAGGCGCACGAGCGGATGGGGGTCGTCGAGCAGCGTCCGCAGGCCGGCGTCGTCGCGCTCGATCCCAGCTCGCTGCCACAGCGCCTCGCGGCTTGCCGCCGACAGCTCAGGCTTCGGCACGGGCGGACCGGCGGCGGGCACTGAAGCCAGCGGCGGCTCGGCCAGTGCTGCGAGCGCAGCTCTGCGTCCGAACACAAAGCATTCGCTCAGCGAGTTCGAGGCAAGTCGGTTGGCGCCGTGCAGGCCGGTGCAGGCGCACTCGCCGACGGCGTAGAGGCCTGGCAGCGTCGAGCGCCCCTCCAGGTCGGTCGCGATCCCGCCCATCATGTAGTGGGCGGCCGGCGCGACCGGGACGAGGTCGCGCGTCGGATCGATGCCGGACTTGCGCAGCACCGAGACGACGTTGGGGAACAGCGCAGGGTCGATCGCGCGCATGTCGAGGCTGACTGACGGCACGCCTGTGTCGAGCATCCGCTGCGCGACCGCCCGTGCGACCTCGTCGCGTGGGGCCAGCTCGTCGACGAAGCGCTCGCCGCCGGCGTCCAGCAGCAGCGCGCCCTCGCCGCGGACGGCCTCCGTCACGAGGAAGCCGTCGGCGCCGTTCGCCGTTGCGACGGCGGTCGGATGGAACTGGACCATCTCCAGGTCGGCGAGCGCCGCACCGGCGGCGTGCGCGAGCAGCATCCCCGCGCCGGTCGAGCCGAGCGGGTTTGTCGTGCGTGACCACAATGCGGCGGCGCCCCCGGTAGCGAGGATCGTCGCGCGCGCCGCCACGACACGGCCGTCGTGCATGCGCAGGCCCGCGGCACGGTCATTGACCACAAGGACGGCGACGGCGCGGCAGTCCTCCAGCACGTCGATGCGGTCGTTCTCCGCGACGAGCGCCGACAGCTGGCGCGTGATGCGGCGTCCGGTCGCGGCACCGCCGGCATGGACGATCCGGCGCGCGGAGTGTCCGCCCTCGAGCCCGAGCGCGAGCCGTCCCAGGCGGTCGGCGTCGAAGCGCACGCCGAGGCGCTCGAGGTCGTGGACGCTCGCGGGCGCCTCTGTCGTCAGGACCTCCGCGGCGCTGCGGCGGACGGTGCCGCGGCCGGCGGTCAGCGTGTCCTCCAGATGCCGCTGGGGGCTGTCGTCGATCGTCAGCGCGGCGGCCAGCCCACCCTGCGCCCAGTAGCTCGCCGACTGCGCCAGCGGCGTCGCCGACACCAGGACGACCCGGGCGCCGGCCTCGGCGGCGACGAGCGCCGCGTACAGCCCGGCCGCTCCCGCGCCGACGACGGCGACGTCGGTCTCGATCGCTGACGAGGGCTCCATGCCGGCCAGTACCGTACTCGCATGGGCCGGCCCGTCTACGTTCGCCATGCGTCCTCGCTCGCGCACGACACCGGCGCGCACCCCGAGCGCGCTGCACGCATCGGCGCGATCGAGGCGGAGCTCGCGCGTCATGACTGGCTCGGGATGGTGCGGGTCGAGGCGCCGCCGGTCGCGATGGAGACGCTCACCGCGATCCACCCGGCGCACCACGTGCGCGGCATCGAGGAGCTGTGTGCGACGGCCCCGCCCGCCCGGGCGATCGACGCCGACACGATCGTCTCCGAAGGCTCCTACGAGGCCGCCCTGCACGCGGCGGGCGGCGCGGTGCAGCTCGTCGACATGCTGATGACGGGCGCGGCGTCGACTGGGATGAGCGCGCTGCGCCCGCCTGGGCACCACGCCGAGCCCACGCGGGCGATGGGCTTCTGCCTGTTCGACAACATCGCCGTCGCCGCTCGTCATGCACGCGACGCGCATGGGGTCGAGCGCGTGCTGGTGCTCGACTGGGACGTGCATCACGGCAACGGCACGAGCGCCGCCTTCCACGCGACGCCGGAGGTGCTGTTCGTCTCGCTGCATCAGTCGCCGCTGTATCCCGGCACGGGGCCGGCGAGCGACGTCGGGAGCGGGGCAGGGGAGGGCTACACGGTGAACCTGCCCGTAGCGGCCGGCGCCGACGACGCCGTCTACGTCTCGCTGCTTGAGCACGTCGTCGCGCCGCTCGCACGCGCCTACGAGCCCGAACTCGTGCTCGTCTCAGCCGGCTTCGACGCCCACCGCGACGATCCGCTCGCCGGGGTCTGCGTGACGGAGCACGGCTTCGCGGCGATGGCGGGGACGGTGTGCCGGCTCGGAGCGGAGCTCGAAGCCCCCGTCGGCGCGGTGCTGGAGGGCGGCTACGACCTGCACGCGCTGGCCGCTTCGACCGTCGCCACCCTGCGAGCACTGACGGGCCTCGACTCTGTGTCGTCCGCCGATGTGCCGGTGACGCTGCAGGCCCGCGCCGCCGCGGCACGGCTCGCTGAGCGCTGGCCGGCGCTCGCCGCCGTCGCGACTGGCTGAGCGTCGCTCAGTCGCCGTTGGCCGGCAGCTGTATCCCTGTCCCGGGGATCTTGAAGGTCTGCTGCGGGGTCGTTGAGGTCGGCGGCGCGGCAGGGGCTGGGGTTGTGGTCGTCGGGTCCGGAACGGTCGTCGTCGCGGTGCCGGGGACCGTCGTCGCCGGTGTGCTCGTGACCGGCGGCACCGTCGTGGCGGGCGTCGTCGCAGGCGGAGCGGTCGCGGCCGGGGCGGTCGCCGGCACCGTCACCGTCGCCGGGGCGGGCGTCGCCTCGCGTTCGTCGAGCAGCGCGACGAGCGCGAACGCGATGCCGGCCGCGAGCAGCGCGAGCAACACGAGCGTGAGGGCGATCGGCAGCCGCCAGTTCGGTGGAGGATGGACCCGCGTGCGTGCCGCAAGCCCGCATTCCAGGCACCACGCCTGATCGGATCTCAGCGCATGCCCGCAGCGGGGGCACAGAATCGCCCCCGGCGCGACCGGCGCGGGACCGTAGATGCTCACTGCGGTGGCGGGGCCGGTTGCGCAGGCGGCGCCGTCGGCGCCGCGGGCGCGACCTGAGCCGGGCCCTGAACTGCGCCGCCCAGCGCGGCGCCGCACGTCGCGCAGAAGTGGTCGGTGCTTCCGTGGATCGCGAAGCAGCGCGGGCACGTGCCCCCGATGCCCGGCTCGCGGACGTCGCGCAGGTCGCGCCGCTCGTCGAGCGCAATCTCGAGCGCCTGCAGCTCGTCGTCGCACGCACGCATCTGGTCGACCTTCTGCGCGACGAGGTCGTCGCGCTTGCGTTCGAAGCGCCGCAGGTCGAAGACCAAGCCGCCGAGGTCGCGCACCTGCAGCTCGCGCAGCCGGCGGAGGTAGCGCAGGCGCCGCCGCATGCGGCCGCGCTCGCGGAAGCCCGGGCGGCGCGGGGCAGGCGGCTCGGCGGGCGCAGGCTGGGTGGCGGGGGCCGCCGGAACGGACGGGGCGGCAGCCGGTTGCGGGGCCGGGACCGGTGGAACGACGACCGTAGGGGAGTCGACCGGTGTGGGATCGGCGAGCGCGGGCTGCACGGTGGTCGGCGCCTCCGAGGGCTGTGCCTCTCGTGCCGCAAGCTGCGCTGTCGTTGCCGCCTCCGAAGGCGGTGCCGCGGACTCCGGCGTCGCCGGCTGCGCCGGAGCGTCGGATTCCGGCACACTCGCGCCGTCGGGGGAATCGGCGGGACGACGTCCGATGCGTTGGAACAAGCCGCTCATCGAGTGGGGGACACCGCATTCCCTGCCTGGCCGGCGGCGCCTCGGCGGCGAGTATAGCGTCGGCCCGGTCCCGTTTCGCCGGTCTCGCCTGCGATCGCGCGCCATGCCACGGCGACCCGCGCGGCCATCCGCTCGGCCGAGAGCAGCTCCGCTCGCGCACGGCCCGCGACGCGCGGATCCGCGGTCGCGAGATGAGGCGCGAGCGCTGCGCGCCAGGTGCCGGCGTCGAACGGCCCGCAGTGCGTCCCCTCGATGCCGCCCAGTGCGAGCGGCGCGATCCCGGTCTCCGTCGCCAGCACCGGCACGTCACACGCAAGCGCCTCCAGCACGGCGAGACCGAAACCCTCGCGATCGGATGGGACGAGCACCGCATTCGCGGCGTTGACCCAATACGGGACCTCGTCTGGATCGACGTCCCGAAGCGTCAGCAGCCGAACCTCGCCGGCGACCTCGCGGGCGCGGTCGAAGCGCTTCTCCGCGCGTGCCGGATCGGCGGGGAACAGCAGGCACGGCTCCGACAGATCGAGCCCGAGCCGCACGCGCGCCTCGGTGCGCGGCAGTGGCCGGAAGCGTTCGAGGTCGACGCCGCAGGGCAGCACCGCGACGCGTCGCCGCACGCCCGCACCCGGTACGAGCTCGGCCAACGATGCCGAGACGGTCGCCGCGAGCGAGACGAACGGCAAGACGGCGCGGCTCAGCCGGCCGGAGCGCGGATGGGCGAGGTCGGTGCCGTGGAAGGTGACGACGTGCGGTGCGCCGCGCAGCGCGAGGGCGGGCCAGGCGGTGAGGCCGAAGTGCGCGTGCACGACGTCGAAGCGCTCGCCGCGGTACTGCCGCCGCAGCGCTCGCGCTGCCCGCGGGTAGGAGCGCAGGCCGGGTGGGAACGCGAACAGCTCGACCTCGATCCCGTCGATCCGGCGCAGCGCCTCGACCTGATCGCGCACGAAGCGCCCGAGCGCCGGACGTTCGGCGGTGGGGAGCATGTTTGTGACGACGAGCGCGCGCATCGGCACCGCCAGCGTACCCACGCGTCTGTCTTGTCGCAGAGGCGTCTCGATGCGTTGCGGGGATCAACTCCACAGTCGCCGCCTGTCAACGAACGAGGAGGACCAGATGGGCTACCGGCTGATGGGTCTCGTGCACGCCCGGCTCACGGCGGTGCGCGACGAGCAGGGACAGGGGACCGTCGAGTACGTCGCGCTGATCCTGCTCGTGGCGGCGCTGCTGGCAGGCGTCGTGGCCGCCACGAAGGGCACGAAGTTCGGCACCGGACAGATCGCCGAGACGATCGTCAAGCAGATCAAGAATGCGCTCGTGACGATCAAGTAGCTCCGCGGGCGGCGGCGCGACCCGGGTTCGCGTCGCCGCTTCCGCGCCCTCCTCTGGCACCATTGACGCGATGACCGCGACCGACCGCGTCGTGCCCGAGTGCCCGATCGCCGTCTTCGACTCCGGCGTGGGCGGGCTGACCGTCCTGCACGAGCTGCTCGTCTCGCTGCCGAGCGAGGACTTCCTCTACCTCGGCGACACTGCCCGCTTCCCGTACGGTGAGAAGTCGCAGGAGCAGCTGCGCACGTTCGCGCTGGAGATCGCCGAGCATCTGCTCGCCGCCGGCGCCAAGCTGCTCGTCGTCGCCTGCGGCTCGGCGACCGCCGCCGCCCTCCCGCTGCTGCAGGAGCGGCTCGCGGGCAGCGAGGTCGACGTGCTCGGTGTGATCGCTCCTGCCGCCGAGCTTGCCGTCGAGGCGACGGTGAATGGGCGGATCGGCCTGCTCGCGACGCCCGCGACGGTCGGCAGCGGCGCCTTCGCTGCCGCGATCGCCGCACACGACGAGACGGTGCGCCTCCACAGCGTCGCGTGCCCCGACCTCGCGCCGATCATCCAGAGCGGCTTCCCGTTCGACGAGCGCGTCGTGGAGACGGTGCGGCGCTATGTCGCGCCGCTGCGCGACGCCGAGGTCGACACCGTGATCCTCGGCAGCACCCACTATCCGCTCGTCGCTCCGATGCTCCAGCGGATGCTCGGCCGCGGCGTGCGGCTCGTGACCTCCGGCACGGGCGTCGTGCGCAGCGTCGAGCGGGCGCTCGCGGAGCGCGATCTGCTGAGCGGGCGCTCCGGAGAAGGCGCCTACCGCTTCCACACCACCGGCGACGTGGACGCCTTCCGCACGCTCGGAACCCGTTTCCTCCAGATGCCGCTCGGCGAGGTCGAGCAGGTCGTCCTGACCCCGATCGAGGTAGCCGCCTAGATGAGCATCCAACGTAGCTACGACCGCGCGCCCGACCAGCTGCGCCCGCTCGAGATCGAGCCCGGCTTCGTGCGCAGCGCGACCGGCTCGGCGCTGATCTCGCTCGGCGAGACGCGCGTCATCTGCACCGCCTCCGTCGAGGAGAGCGTGCCGCGCTGGATGGTCGGCAAGGGCCGCGGCTGGGTCACGGCCGAGTACGGCATGCTGCCGGCCTCGACGGGCCAGCGAAAGGCGCGCGACATCACGAAGGGCCGCGCCGACGGGCGCAGCGTCGAGATCCAGCGGCTGATCGGCCGCTCGCTGCGCGGCGTCGTCGACTTCGAGGCGCTCGGCGAGCGCACCGTGTACGTCGACTGCGACGTGCTGCAAGCCGACGGCGGCACGCGCTGCGCGTCGATCACCGGCGGCTGGGTCGCGCTGCGGCTCGCCTGCGAGCGGCTCGTCGCCGAAGGCAAGCTGGAGCAGGTGCCGCTGACCGGTGCGGTCGCCGCCGTCTCCTGCGGGATCGTCGGCGGCGTGCCGCTGCTCGACCTCGACTATCCCGAGGACTCGACCGCCGAGGTCGACGCGAACGTCGTGATGACCGGCGACGGGGGCCTCGTGGAGGTGCAGGCGACGGCCGAGCGCACGCCCCTCTCGCGCGCGCACCTCGACGATCTGCTGCTGCTCGCGGCGTCTGGCATCGATGAGCTGCGCGTCGCCCAGGATGCGGCCGGCGCGCTCACGCGCGGATGACGCGGCTGCTGCTCGCCACGCGCAACGCGCACAAGCTGCGCGAGCTCGCGCGGCTGGCGGCGCCGCACGGCATCGACCCGCTGCCCGACGACGTCGACCTGCCGCCCGAGGACGGCGACAGCTTCGCTGCCAACGCACTCGGAAAAGCGCGCGCGGCGGCCGCCGCGACGGGTCGTGTCGCGATCGCCGACGACTCCGGCATCGAGGCGGCCGCGCTCGGCGGCGCACCCGGGATCTACTCCGCCCGCTATGCCGGCCCCAATGCGAGCGACGGCGAGAACCTCGCCAAGCTGCTGCGCGAGGCGCCGGCCAACAGCGCGCTCGCGTACGTCTGTGCGCTCGCGTACGTTGACCCGGGGACAGGGGAGGAACGCGTCTTCGAGGGCCGCTGCAGCGGCACGCTCGCGGCCGACCCGCGCGGCGCGGGCGGCTTCGGATACGACCCGGCCTTCCTGCCCGACGACGAGGCGGGCAGTCGCACGATGGCCGAGCTCTCCGACGGCGAGAAGGACGCGATCAGCCATCGCGGTCGCGCCGTGCGGGCACTGCTGGCATGGCTGCCCGGCTGAGGACCCGATGACGGCCGTCTCACACGAACACGCGACGCTGCGCAAGCGGCGCGCAGCAGGGCTCTCGATCGGATCGAACTTCACGCTGATCCTGCTCAAGCTCGTCGCCGGCGCGGTCACCGGGTCGGTCGCGATCGTCACCGAGGCGGTCCATTCCGGGATCGACCTGATCGCCTCGGTCGTCGCGTACTTCTCGGTGCGCAAGGCTGGCGAGCCGGCCGACGAGTCGCACCGCTACGGCCACGACAAGATCGAGAACCTGGCGGCGGCGATCGAGGGGATGCTGATCCTCGTCGGCTCGGGGATCATCGTGTTCGAGTCCGTGCGACGGCTGATCGCGGGCTCCGAGGTGGAGCGGCTCGGCTTCGGCATCGCGGTCGTCGGCTTCTCGGCGGTCGCGAACCTGGTCGTCTCCGCGTCGATCGCGCGGACTGCGCGCGAGACGGAGTCGGCGGCGCTCGAGGGCGACGCCGCGCACCTGCGCACCGACGCCTTCACGTCGCTCGCCGTGCTGGCCGGACTGGTGCTCGTGCAGGTCACCGGCGCCGAGTGGCTCGACCCGGTGGCGGCGCTGCTGGTCGCCGGGGCGATCGTGACCGCCGGCGTGCGGATCCTCCTGCGTTCCTCACGGGTGCTCGTCGACGAGGCGCTGCCGGCGGAGGAGCGCGCTGCGATCGAGACCGAGGTGCGTGCGTTCGGCAGCCGGGGCGTCGCGGGCTACCACAAGCTGCGCACGCGGCGTGGGGGCGCACGCCGCTACGTCGACCTGCACCTGCAGTTCCGCTCCGGCACCACGCTGGAGCAGGCGCACGAGATCGCCCATGCGATCCAGGACGCGATCGCCGCGCGGCTGCGAGGCGCCGACGTGCTGATCCACCTCGAGCCCGAGGACCGTGTGCAGCCTGGCACCGAGCTGCCGCCGGAGCGGATCAGCGAAGGTTGATCGCGGCCGAGCAGGCGACGGCGAAGACGACGCCGGCGTAGCCGAGGTAGCCGCTGGCGAGCAGCAGGATCACGCCCACCAAGCAGATGCCGACTGTCGTGAGCCAGGAGATGCGGGTAAGTGACACTCGCGTATTCTCGCGGTCGCGGATGACGGACGGCTCCCTCACGCCGACGCTCGCGCTCGCGTATCTCCGCGAGCTGTCGCTCGACGTGCACTCTGCGGTCGTGCTCGACGCCTCCGGCGGGGTCCGCGCGGGCGACGCCGAGTTGGCTGCACGGGCGCGCTCGCTGCTCGGCGAGAGAGCCGACGCAGGCTCGTGGTCGGTGCAGGCGGATGGCGAGACGGTCGTGCTGGCACGTGCCGCCGATGGCACCGCGATCGTCCTTTCGGCCGGCGATCAGGCACTGCTGCCGCTGATTTTCCACGATCTGACGGCGATCTTGGCTGCCGTGGCCGATCGGCCTCCGGCGACGACGTAAACGGCGTCATGGTGGGCGAAATGCCCGTCGAGACAGGGAGAAATCCCTTTGGTACCGGGAAAACCGGATAGTGGTGTTCTACTGCCGCGGAGCACTGCCAGCGGCCAGGGATACGGAAATTTCCCGTGCTGACGGGAAATTCGCGTTGTTCCTGTCCGCCGGTCTTGTTAGCTTCGCCCCTCCCCGACCTCGAAGGAGGATTCAACGTGACGAAATCAGAGTTCGTCGATCAGGTCTCCGCGAACAGCGGCCTGAGCAAGAAGGACGCAGGAGACGCGGTCGACGCCGTCCTCCAGACGATCGAGGACGCGCTCAAGCGCGGAAGCGACGTCACGTTCTCCGGCTTCGGCAAGTTCCACGTCGCCGACCGTGGTGCCCGCGAGGGTCGCAACCCCAGCACGGGCGAGCGCATCCAGATCGCGGCCTCCCGCGTTCCGCGCTTCACCGCCGGCTCGGGCCTCAAGAAGGCCGTCAAGGGCTGAGCTCGTCCCTTCGCCGCGGCGCCGCACTCCTGCGGCGCCCGCGTTCGGACCGGCGCGGCTTCGGCTGCAGACCCTGGGGCTGCGACGGGAGCCGCGCCGGACGCCGACGCTCAGGGACGGGGAACCGGCGTGCTTGCTGAACTGACGTGGGTACCATCGACGCTCGATGGCCGTCAGGGGTCCCGGGCGCTTTCTCGCGCCTCTCGCGCTGATCGCGTCCGTCTTCGGGGTGATGGTCGTCGTCCTGATATCGCAGGTGGACGCCCCCTCCCCGGTGCGGACGACACAGCAGTCGCAGACGAGCGACACGACCTCTGTCAAGCCCAAGCGGCACGCGTACGTCGTCAAGCCGGGGGACAACCTGACGTTGATCGCGGAGAAGACGGGCGTCTCGATCGAGACGATCGAACGCTTGAACCCCGACATCGATCCGCAGACACTCGCAGCCGGCGCGCGCCTCAAGCTCACTCCGTGAGTCCGGGCGCGCGGGGATGCCGCGCCCGCTGCGTCTTGGGGAGTCTCGTCGTTTCCGCGCTGCTCGCCGCTTCGCTCGTCACGGTGACCGCGTCCCCTGTCGTCGCCGCGCCGGCCCCGTCGATCTCCGCGCCCTCCGCGGCGGTCTTCGAGGCCTCGACAGGGCAGCCGGTGTTTGGCCGTGCCGCCGGGCAGCGCCGCTTGATCGCGAGCACGACGAAGATGATGACCGCGCTCGTGACGGTCTCCTCGGCTTCGCTCACGCGCGTCTGCACGGCGCCGCCGTACGCGGCGCTGCCGCTCGAGTCGCAAATCGGCCTGCGCGTCGGGGAGCAGATCGACGTCCACGACCTGCTGCAGGCGGTCATGCTGCCGAGCGCGAATGACGCGGCCGCCGCGCTCGCGGTCTGTGTCGCCGGCTCGCGCGGGGCGTTCGTGGCGCGCATGAACCAGCGCGCGAAGCAGCTCGGACTGCTCCACACCCACTTCACGACGCCGATCGGGCTCGACGCCGCCGGCAACTACTCGACGGCGGCCGACCTCGTGCGCCTGGCGATCGCGCTGCGCGGCAACGGCTTCCTGCGGCGCACGATGGACCTGCCGCGCGCGACGCTGCACTCGGGCGTGCGTTCGCGCACGATCGTCAACCGCAACACGCTCGTGCTGAACGTGCCATGGGTCGACGGCGTCAAGACGGGGCACACGAACGCTGCCGGCTACATCCTGGTCGGCGTCCGGCACCCAACGCGGGCTCAACTTCGTGACCGCTGTGCTCGGCGCTCCGAGCGAAGCCGCGCGCGACGCCGACGCGCTCGCGCTGCTGCGGTGGGCGTTTGCGAGCTTTCCGCATCGCGACGCCGGTCACGGCCGGTGTCGTCTATGCACGCCCCACAGGTCCAGCATCGCCCCGATGACCGGATCGATGTCGTCGCCGCCAGCTCGGTGCGTCGCCTGGTCGACCGCGGCGCGCGCGTTCGTGTGACGCTCAGCGTTCCGGACGAGCTCGCGGGCCCCCTGCCGAAGGGCACGCGCGTCGGCACGTTGACTGTTCGCGTCGAGGGGCGCCCGCTTGTGCGCGTGCCGCTGCTCACACGTCAGGCGGTGCCGGAGGTGGGGCCGCTCGAACGTGCTGGTCGGGCGATCGCGCGACCGGGTAGCCTGGTAGCGATCGTGGCGATGCTCGGAGGCGCAGCGGCCCTGCTCGCACGCAGGCGCGGAGCCTTGCGCCGCCGCCGCGCAGACATGGAGGCCGCCGCATGATCGTCACCGTCACGCTCAACACCGCGATCGACAAGACGCTCGAGGTGCCGAACTTCCGCATCGGCCGGCGTCACCGCACCGTCTCGCAGACGACGATGCCGGGCGGCAAGGGCGTCAACGTCGCGCGGGCGATCAAGCGGCTCGGCCGCCCGGTGATCGCGACCGGCTTCGCGGGCGGCGCGACCGGCACGCGCATCGTCGAGGCGCTGACGGCCGAGTCGATCCTCACCGACTTCGTCCGCATCGGCGAGGAGTCGCGCACGAACACGGCGGTGCTCGACCCGACCACCGGCGTGCAGACCGAGATCAACGAGCGCGGGCCCGCGATCACCGAGAGCGAGATGGAGCTGTTCCGCGACAAGCTGCTGTACCTCGCGCAGGGCGCTCAGATCTGCGTCATCGCGGGGAGCCTCCCGCGCGCGGTCGACCCCGACGTCTACGGCAGCCTGATCCGCGACCTGCGCAAGCTCGGCGTCACGACGGTCGATCGACACCGACGGGGAGCCGCTGCGCCACGCCGTGCGCGCGGAGCCCGACGTCGCCTCGCCGAACGTGCCGGAGGCCGAGGAACTCGTCGGCCACGAGTTCAACGACGACGAAGAGCGCACGCTGGCGATCGCGGAGATCGTCGCGCTGGGCGCGCGCGAGGCGATCATGACGGTGCCCGACGGCTGTTTCGCGCAGGTGCTGACGCCGATCGGGGCCGCAGCTCTACCGCGTACGGATCGAGCAGCAGGAGGCGCGCGCTGCCGTCGGCTCGGGCGACGCGTTCCTCGCCGGCTACGTCGCGGCGCGCTACACGGGTGGCACGCCCGAGGACTGCCTGCGCTTCGGCGTCGCCTGCGGGGCGGAGTCGACCCAGCACTTCGGCGCTGGCGTGATCGACCCGCACGGCGTCGAGCGGCTGCTCGGCGCGGTCGAGGCGATCCCGCTCGCTCTCCCCGCCGAGGTCTCGTAGCTGCTGCCCCGCGACGCACCGTCCCGTGGGCAAACGGGATGGGGTTCGGACCGCCTTCGCTGCTAGCATCAAAAGCAGTCGGTGGTCGCCGCCTCCACCACGACGACGACTTCCTCCCGGCCCCGCTCTGGCGGGGCCTTCCCGTCCGCCTCGAACCATACGGTGCAGCAATGGAGATAGAGATCGGCCGCGGTAAGAAGGCTCGTCGAGCTTACGGTTTCGACGACGTCGCGATCGTGCCCTCACGGCGCACCCGCGACCCCGACGACGTCGACATCTCCTGGACGCTCGGGCCCTACCGCTTCGAGCTGCCGCTGCTCGCCTCCGCGCTCGACGGCGTCGTCTCGCCGCACACGGCCGGTCTGATGGGCAAGCTCGGCGGCCTCGCCGTCCTCAACCTCGAGGGCATCTTCTGCCGCTACGAGAACGTCGACGAGCAGCTGGAGAAGATCGCCGAGCTGCCGCGCGAGATCGCCACGCGCGAGATGCAGGAGATCTACCGCGAGCCGGTCAAGCCGGAGCTGATGGCCCAGCGCATCCGCGAGATCAAGGAGCAGGGCGTCGTCGTCGCGGCCTCGCTGACGCCCCAGCGCGTGCGCGAAAACTACGAGATCGCGCTCGAGGCCGGTCTCGACATCCTCGTGATCCAGGGCACCGTCGTCTCGGCCGAGCACGTCTCGACCGTCGCCGAGCCGCTCAACCTCAAGGAGTTCATCCAGGAGGTCCCGGTTCCCGTCGTCGTCGGCGGCTGCGCCTCCTACCACACGGGCCTGCACCTGATGCGCACCGGCGCGGCCGGCGTGCTCGTCGGCGTCGGCCCGGGCGCGATCTGCACCACGCGCGGCGTGCTCGGCATCGGCGTCCCCCAGGCGACCGCGATCGCCGACGTCGCCGCGGCCCGCTCGCAGCACATGCTCGAGACGGGCGACTACGTCCGCGTGATCGCCGACGGCGGCATGAAGAACGGCGGCGACATCGCCAAGGCGATCGCCTGCGGCGCCGACGCCGTGATGATCGGCTCGCCGCTCGCACGCGCCGAGGAAGCGCCCGGCCGCGGCTACAACTGGGGCATGGCGACGTTCCATCCGACGCTGCCGCGCGGCACGCGCGTCGCGACGCCGGCGCGCGGCACACTGGAGGAGATCGTCACCGGCCCGGCCCGCGAGAACGACGGCACGTTTAACCTGATGGGCGGCCTGCGCACCTCGATGGCGACGTGCGGTTACCGCGACATCGCCGAGTTCAACCGCGCCGAGCTGATGGTCGCGCCCGCCCTGCAGACGGAGGGCAAGCACCTCCAACGCGACCAGCAGGTCGGGATGGGCTCCAACGGACGAGCAGTCGCGCTCGTCAATGACTGACCCTGCGGCACGCCTCGCCGCGTCTGGCGGCGTCCTCGCCGATTCGCGTGCAGAGCACGCCACATCGGCTGCGTCCTTGCCAGACACGACGATCCGCACCGCAGGGGACGTGCCTGGTGTCTCGGCAGCCGCGACCGAGCAGGTCGTCGTTCTGGATTACGGCGGCCAATACTCGCAGCTGATCGCGCGCCGCGTGCGCGAATGCGGCGTCTTCTCGGAGCTGCTGCCGCATCACGTCGGCGCGGCCGAGGTGGCTCGCCGCAAGCCGAAGGGCCTGATCCTCTCCGGCGGACCCGCGTCGGTGTACGCGCCCGACGCGCCGCGGCTCGATCCCGCGCTGCTGGAGCTCGGAATACCGGTGCTGGGCATCTGCTACGGCATGCAGTTGCTCACACGTGAGCTTGGTGGCGAGGTGCAGGGCGCCGAGGTGGGGGAGTTCGGTCGCTCGACGCTGACCGTGAAGGAGCCGGGTCGTCTGCTGGCTGGGCTTCCGCTCGAGCAGACCTGCTGGATGTCGCACCGCGACACCGTCTTCTCGCCGCCGCCCGGCTTCACGGCGCTCGCCTCCTCGACGGAGTCGCCGGTCGCGGCGGTCGAGTCCGTCGAGCGCGACATCTACGGCATCCAGTTCCACCCCGAGGTCGTCCACACGCCCTACGGGCAGGACATCATCACGCGCTTCCTCGAGGACATCTGCGGCTGCGAGCGCGGCTGGAGCGCGGCGTCGGTGATCGACGAGCAGATTGCCCGCATCCGCGCCCAGGTCGGCGACGGTCGCGTCATCTGCGGGCTCTCGGGCGGCGTCGACTCGTCCGTCGCCGCGCTGCTCGTGCACCGGGCGATCGGCGACCAGCTCACGTGTGTGTTCGTCGACCACGGGCTGATGCGCAAGAACGAGGGCGAGCAGGTCATCTCCGCCTTCCGCGACCATTTCAAGGTTCCGCTCGTCGCCGTCGATGCGGAGGAGCGCTTCCTCACGCGCTTGAAGGGCGTCACCGAGCCGGAGGCCAAGCGCAAGGCGATCGGCGCCGAGTTCATCCGCGTCTTCGAGGAGGAGGCACTCAAGCTCGCGACCGACAGCGAAGGCGGCGGCGGGGCGGGGTTCCTCGTGCAGGGCACGCTCTACTCCGACGTGATCGAGTCAGGTGGCGGCACCGGCGCCGCGACGATCAAGTCGCACCACAACGTCGGCGGCCTGCCCGACGACCTCGACTTCGACCTCGTCGAACCGCTGCGTACGCTCTTCAAGGACGAGGTCCGCGCCGTCGGCGCCGAGCTCGGCCTTCCCGAGCGGCTCGTCTGGCGCCAGCCCTTCCCGGGTCCCGGCCTCGCGATCCGCATCGTCGGCGGTGAGGCCACGAAGGAGCGGCTCGATACGTTGCGGGATGCCGACGCGATCCTCCAGGACGAGATCCGCAACGCCGGCCTCTACCGCGAGCTGTGGCAGTCGTTCTGTGTGCTCCCCGACGTTCGCACCGTCGGCGTCCAAGGCGACGAACGCACCTACGGCTACGTCGTCGTGATCCGCGCTGTCACCAGCGACGACGCGATGACGGCAGACTGGGCCCGCCTCCCATACGACCTCCTCGAGCAGATCGCCTCGCGCATGATCAACGAAATCCGCGAGGTCAACCGCGTCGTGCTCGACATCACGAGTAAGCCCCCCGGCACCATCGAGTGGGAGTAGGCGGCGCCGGCATCCTGCCAGGCATCGTCTTCGCCGGCTCGCGTACGAAGTACGCCACGCCGGCTGCATCCTCCCCTGGCAGGCGCCGGCATCCGCCTACGGCGGTGCTGGCATTTGTCAGTCCGGCCGCTCGTCGTGGTCTCGCCGCGGCTCCTCGCCGTCGAGATAGCCGCCCGGCCGCCGCATCCCCTCCGGGTGCAGGACTGACACGAGCAAGATGATCACGGCGATCGCGACGACGGCGATGCCGGCGATTCCGAGGAGTGACACCGCGTAGACCGTCATCGCGCCGAAGGGTACCCCGGCGCGCCGCCGCGGATCAGCTCAGTGCGTCCCAGCTCTGGAGCGTGGGGAGGGGGTCGATCGGGGCGCCGCCGGCGTACCAGCCGGGCGTCGTCCAGATCTCGAAGTGGAGGTGACAGGCGGTTGCGTCGCCGGTCTCGCCGACGACGCCGATCGGCTGGCCGGTCTCGACGCGCTGGCCCTTCTTGACGAGCGCGCGCTCGCGCAGGTGGGCGTACATGAAGTCTTGGCCGGAGACCGGGTCGTGGATGACGAGGTAGTTGCCCGCGGCCCACTGGCGTGCGCGCAGCGTCACGGTCCCGCCGCGTGCGGCGATGAGCGGCGTGCCGCAGTCGGCCATCACGTCCTGGCCTTCGTGCATGTGGCCGGCGCGGCCGGCGCCGAAGCGGCCGCTGCGACCGCCGAAGTCGTGGTCGCCGCGCACCGGGAAGACGGCGCCGATGAACGTGAAGCGGCTGAGGCTTGCCGAGCCCGGTGGCGGTGGCGTGCCCTCCGGAGCCGCGCCCCCGGCCCCGCCGGTCGCAGTCGAGGCGCTCATCGTGTGCAGCGCCGTGTCGCCCGCGACGACGCGCAGCTCGTAGCGCCCGTCGATCGCGACGCCGGTGTCGGCGCGGCCGCTCCAGCGGATCGTCTGCGGGGTCTCCGGCTCCACGGTGCGGTCCTCGTGGTAGATCGAGAGCCCGTCGGCGAGGCGCACGACGTCGACGCGCACTTGCAGCGGACCGCTCGCGTGCGAGACGTAGCGCAGCATCGCGGCGCTGGCTGCGCGACGCGAGACCTTGCGCAGCGTGACGCCGGCGTCGAGCAGTGGTATCCCGGCGACGGGGGTGAGCACCGGGGCGGGTGCTGCCAGGACCTTCGTCGCGGGCGCTCCGGTCGTCGGGACCGAGAGACCCGCACCGCCGGTGGTGGCGAGCGCCGGAGCGGCGGCGCCTATGCCGATCAGCATTGCGGTAGCAAGCATCGACTTCACGGGGCGACACCCCGTCCCAAGCTGCATCGTGGCCGATGCCCTTTCGCGTGCGCCTACGGGGTTAGCTGACGGGCTCGCGCTTGAAAGGCCTGCGCTACCGAGCGGCACTGCTCGGATTCGCCCCAGACGGCACCGTGGCATCGGCGCCGCCGTTGGATTCCCCGTTCCCCCCGACGTCAGAGGGATTCGGCTGGCTGTTTATGGAACGGGCGGCAGTATATCCCTGGGTCCGACGGAAACCGGAACACCGTCCCGCCCACCCGGCGGCACGCGCGGCGCGATTTCCCTATCATGGGCGACCGCCGCGGCGCCCAGCGTGCGCGGCCGCTTTCATGCCATGAAGACATACGTCGCCAAACCAACCGACCGCGAGCGCAACTGGCTCATCGTCGACGCCACCGGGCAGACGCTCGGACGGCTCGCGACGCAGATCGCCGACGCGCTGCGCGGCAAGCGCAAGCCGACGTACACCCCGCACATCGACACGGGCGACTTCGTCGTCGTGATCAACGCGGAGAAGATCTCTGTCTCGGGCAAGAAGCGCGAGGACAAGCGGTACTACCGTCACTCCGGCTATCCCGGCGGCCTGCGCTCGCGCACGCTGCAGGAGATGCTCGATCGCCGCCCCGAAGAGGTCATCCGCCTCGCGGTCAAGGGCATGCTGCCGCGCAACCGCCTTGCGCGCAAGCAGATCACGAAGTTGAAGGTGTACGCCGGTCCAGACCATCCGCACGTCGCCCAGCAGCCGCAACCCATGGAGATTGAAGCCTCGTGACCGACGTCGAGCAGCCAGAGGACGAGCAGACGACCCCCGAGGCGCAGGCCCCGGCTGAGGAGCCTGCCGCCGAGGCCGCGAACGACGCGCGGGAGGGTGGGACCGAATCCGCCGAGGAGGCCGTGCCGGCCGCCGAGGAGGCGCCCGCCGAGGAGCCCGCTCCTGCCGCCGAGGAGGCGCCTGTTGCGGAGCCCGTTGCCGAGCAGCCCGCCGAGGAGGCACCGGCCGCTCAGCCCAAGCCGGTTGCCGAGGAGGAGCTCGTCGAGGAGACGCCTCGCGTCAAGCCCGAGATTCCCGGCGCCGACCTCGTCCCGGACATCGTGCCCGAGGGCGGCGACGCACTCGCCCACGAGGAGCTCGAGGACGACGGAACGTCCTCGTCCGCCGACGGCGACGACGAGCCGGAGGTCAAGCCGATCACCGGCGCCGCGATCTCGCTCGCGTCCGGAGCGCGCTACCGCGCCACCGGCAAGCGCAAGACGGCCGTCGCACGCGTGATCCTCAAGCCGGGCACCGGTCTCTACACCGTCAACGGCAAGACGCTCGAAGTGTTCTTCCCGCGCCCGACGCTTCAGCGCAACATCCGTCAGCCGCTCGAGACGGTCGCGTACGAAGAGAAGATGGACGTGGTCGCCAAGCTGCACGGTGGCGGCGTCTCGGCGCAGGCCGGCGCGCTGCGCCACGGCATCGCGCGTGCGCTGCTGGAGGCCGACCCGAACCTGCGCGGCGAGCTCAAGCGCCGTGGCTTCCTGACCCGCGACGCTCGCGCGAAGGAGCGCAAGAAGGCCGGCCTCAAGAAGGCCCGCAAGCGTCCGCAGTTCTCGAAGCGCTAGTCGCCCTCCGGGCCACTAGGCTTTCACTCCAATGGCCCGGCGGTTGTTCGGCACCGACGGCGTTCGCGGCGTCGCCGGCGAGTTCCTCACGGCGGAGCTCGCGCTTGCGCTCGCGCGTGCCGCGACGACGCGGATCGCCGCTGAGCATCCCGGTCCGCGCGTGCTTGTGATCCGCGATCCGCGCGCCTCGGGCGAGATGCTGGAGGCCGCCGTGGCGGCGGGCATCGCGGCAGCGGGGGGCACCGCCCTGCTCGGCGGCGTGCTGCCGACGCCGGCTGCGCCCCTGCTGCTGCGCCGCTACGGCTTCGATCTCGGCGTCGTGCTGTCGGCCTCGCACAACCCGTGGCGCGACAACGGCGTGAAGTTCTTCGGCGCTGACGGCGACAAGCTCTCCGACGCCGTCGAGGAAGAGATCGAGGCGCTGATCGACGCACCGGTCGCACCTCCCGAGGAGCTGGGGGGCGTCACGACGCTGCACGGCACGCTCGAGGACTACCTGCGCGAGCTGCACACCCGCTTCGCCGCGCTCGACCTCTCGGGGCTTCGCATCCTGCTCGACTGCGCCCACGGCGCCACGTCCCGCGCCGCGCCGGAGATCTTCCGGCGCCTCGGCGCGCACGTCGACGTGATCGCCGACGCGCCCGACGGCCGCAACATCAACGACGGGGTCGGCTCGACGCACGTCGAGGCGCTCGCCGAGGCCGTCAAGGCTGGGGGTCACGACGCCGGCTTCGCGTTCGACGGCGACGGCGACCGCGTGCTGGCGGTCGACGGTGCCGGCGAGGTCGTCGACGGCGACGAGCTCGTCGCGCTCGCCGCGCTGCACCTGCGCGCGCAGGGCAAGCTGGCGGGCAACGGCGTGGCGGTGACCGTCATGACGAACTACGGCTTCCACACGGCAATGGCCGCCGCCGGCATCGAGGTCGCCACGACCTCGGTCGGCGACCGCTACGTGCTGGAGGCGCTGCGCGAGCGCGGCTGGACGCTCGGCGGCGAGCAGTCCGGTCACATCGTCGAGCTCGGCTTCGCTCCGTCCGGCGACGGGATCGCGAGCGCCCTGCTTACGCTGGAAGCGCTCGGCGGCACGAAGCTGGCCGACCGCCACGGGATGGAGAAGCTGCCCCAGCGGCTGGTGAACGTGCGTCTGCCGGATCGCGCGGCGGTCGATCGCGCTGCCGGCGACCCGTCGATGGTCGAGGCGATCGAGCGCGAGCACGAGGCGCTGGCCGGCCGCGGGCGGGTGCTGGTGCGTGCCTCCGGCACCGAACCGCTGCTGCGCGTGATGGTCGAGGCGCCGAGCGACACGGAGGCGGACGACGTCTGCGGCCGGCTCGTCGCGCAGGCCGAGGCTGCCGCCGCCGGCGTCGTCAGCTAGCGACGCTCGGACATCTGGCTGCAAATTCGCCTGCCGCGCTGTGGCGAACCGGCCAGTGGCCGATACCATGAGTGCCGTCCAGCGTGCGGGTACCGGAGCCGCATCACCTGCGGCTTTCGTCGTTTTCCATGGAGGTCCCCCTGTATGTGCGGCATCGTTGGCTACGTCGGCGCCCGTCCCGTCCGCGACGTGCTGCTGGCAGGGCTTGAGAAGCTCGAGTACCGCGGCTATGACAGCGCCGGCATCTCCGTGCTCGCGGGGGATCACGTCGAGTCCGTGCGCGCGGTCGGGAACCTCTCCGCGCTGCGCAGCGCTGTCGACGCAATGCCCGCCACGACGGAGAACGGCGGCTCGGTCGTCGCGCTCGCCGACCCCGCCGCGGGGATCGGCCACACGCGCTGGGCCACGCACGGCCGTGTCACCGAGCAGAACGCGCATCCGCACGTCGGCGGCGACGGCCGCGTCCACATCGTCGTCAACGGGATCGTCGAGAACTACGTCTCGCTCGGCCGCCGTCTGAAGGCCGACGGCGCCGTCTTCACCTCCGAGACCGACGCCGAGGTGATCGCGCACCTGATTGCCCACCACTCCGAGGGCGACCGCGACCTCGTGCAGGCCGTGCAGGCCGCCTACGCCGAGCTCGATGGCCACTTCGCCTTCGTCGCGATGAGCGCGGACGAGCCCGGCGTGCTCGTCGGGGCGCGCCGCGAGTGCCCGCTCGTGGTCGGGCGCGGCGACGGGGAGCAGTTCCTCGGGTCCGCCGTGCCGGCCTTCCTGGAGCACACGAACCGCGTGCAGTACATCGAGGACGGGGAGATTGTCGTCCTGCGCACCTCCGGCGTCGAGTTCATGACGGCAGACGGCACGCCCGTCGAGCGCGAGGTCGTGGCGATCGACTGGGACGCGGAGACCGCCGAGAAGGGCGGCTACGACACCTTCATGCTGAAGGAGATCCACGAACAGGCCTATGCCGTGGCCGAGACGGTCGCCGACCGCACCGCGCGCGGTGACGGGGTCGACCTGGGCGACCTCGGCACGATCGACGACGCGATGCTGCGCGACGTGCGGCGGATCGTGATCGTCGCCTGCGGCACCTCCTACCACGCTGGTCTGATCGGCCGCTACGCGATCGAGGAGTGGGCGCGCGTCTCTGTCGAGATGGACGTCGCCTCCGAGTACCGCTACCGCAACCCGGTCGTCGGACCGGGCGACCTCGTGATCGGCATCTCCCAGTCGGGCGAGACGGCCGACACGCTTGCCGCAATGCGGCTGGCGCGCAGCGCCGGCGCGAAGGTGCTCGCGATCACGAACGTGATGGGCTCGCAGGCCACCCGCGACGCCGACGGCGTCCTCTTCACGCGCGCCGGTCTTGAGATCGGCGTCGCGGCGACGAAGACGTTCGTCAGCCAGGTCGCCGCGATGTACCTGCTCGCGCTGCGGCTCGCGGAGCTGCGCGGGACGCTGGAGCCGTCGCGCTTGACGGAGCTGGTCGGTGCGCTCAAGCACCTGCCGCACCACATCGCCGAGCTGCTGGAGCGGGGCGGTGACCACATCGAGGCGATCGCCAAGGCCCACTACGAGGCCGACTTCTTCCTCTACCTTGGCCGCCACGTCGGCCTGCCGGTGGCGCTGGAGGGTGCGCTGAAGCTGAAGGAGGTCTCCTACATCGCGACGGACGCCTACGCGGCCGGTGAGATGAAGCACGGCCCGATCGCGCTGCTCGACGAGCAGACGCCGGTCGTCTGCGTGGCGACAGACTCGCCGGTGCTCGACAAGGTCGTCTCGAACATGCAGGAGGTCCGCGTCCGCGGCGCGCACGTGATCGCGATCGTGACCGAAGGCAACGAGGAGATCCTCGGCCACGTCGAGCAGTCGATCGCAATCCCGGCGACGGACTGGATGCTCGCGCCGCTGCTGGCGGTCGTCCCGCTGCAGCTGCTGGCCTACCACGTCGCCCGTCTGCGCGGCCTTAACGTCGACCAGCCGCGCAACCTCGCGAAGACCGTCACCGTCGAGTAGCCTCGCCGGGATGACCGGCGGGGAGGCCTTGCACCCCTGGTTGGAGCTGCTGCCCGACGCAGCAGCGCAGCGTGCGCTCGACGCGTGGGCGATCGAACAGCGGCGCATCCCCGGCATCGAGCTGATGGAGCGCGCCGGGACGGGCCTGGCCGAGCTGACGGCCCGCTGCGTGCCCGACGGCCCGATCGCCGTCGTCTGCGGGAAGGGCAACAACGGAGCCGACGGCTTTGTCGCCGCGCGCCTGCTGCGCGAGGCCGGGCGCGAGGTCGACGTGCAGCTGCTGTGCGCGCCGCGCGAGCTGGAGGGTGACGCGCGCGCGAACTGCGAGCGGCTTCCGGGCGCGCCGCCGCGTCCGTTCAACCCCGGCTCGCTGATGGAGGTGGCCGGGATCGTCGATGCGGTGCTCGGCACCGGTGCGACCGGTGTTCCACGTGGCGAGGCGCTGGGCGCCGTCGAGACGATGGCCGCTGCGGCGGAGCGGGGGATCTCCCTCGTCGCCTGCGATGTGCCGAGCGGTGTCGACGCTTCCACGGGGGAGGTCGCCGGCCCGGCGGTCCGCGCGGTCGCGACCGCGACGTTCCATGCCGCGA
Organism: uncultured Actinomycetes bacterium; assembly: GCA_963774115.1. Classification (GTDB taxonomy): domain Bacteria; phylum Actinomycetota; class Thermoleophilia; order Solirubrobacterales; family Solirubrobacteraceae; genus Conexibacter. The sequence goes on from CAVZDN010000003.1 coordinate 1,276,445, forward strand.
AGCCCGGGCTGTGGATCGCGCCCGGCAAGGCACACGCCGGGGAGGTCGTGGTGGTGCCGATCGGCATCCCAGACGCGGACGACCGCCCGGTGGCCGCCGGTGAACCGATCGGTCTGATCGGCGAGACGGTCCTGGACGAGCTGCCGCGCCGCGGGGCCCAGACGACGAAGTTCGACGGCGGCAGCCTGCTCGTCTGCGGCGGCTCGACGGGGCTGACGGGCGCGCCGTCGATGGCCGCGGAGGCGGCGATGCGCACCGGCGCCGGCTACGTCACCGCGCTCGTGCCCGCAGCGCTCGCGCTCGTCTTCGAGCTGCGGCTCGTCGAGGCCATGAGCGTGTCGCTGCCGGACGAAGGCGGCTCGCTGACCCCGGCAGCGCTCGCGACGGCGCTGGAGCGCTGCGAACGGGCGGACGCGCTCGTGCTCGGCCCCGGGCTGGGGCGCGACGCGGGTGCCGCGGAGCTGGCGAGGGCGCTCGCGGGGCAGGCGCCGCTGCCGCTGCTGCTCGACGCCGACGGACTGAATGCGCACGCAGGAGCGCTCGAGTCGCTGCTGGGACGTTCCGCTCCGACGGTGCTCACGCCGCACGGGGGCGAGCTGGCGCGGCTGCTCGGCGTCTCCAGCAATGAGGTGCGTGCACGGCGGCTTGCCTGCGCACGCGAGGCAGCCCGTCGCGCGGACGCGGTCGTCGTCCTGAAGGGCGACGACACGCTCGTCGTATCGCCCGACCCGGCTGCGCCCGTCGGTGTCAGCCGCGGCGACGCGCCGGCGCTCGCGACGGCCGGCACCGGCGACGTGCTTGCCGGCGCGATCGGCGCGCTGCTGGCGCGCGGGGTGGCCCCGTTCACCGCCGCCTGCGCCGGCGTCGAGCTGCACCGCCGCGCGGGCCGGCTCGTCGGCGAGCGGATCGGTGTCGAGGGCGCGATTGCGGGCGACGTGATCGCGGCGCTCCCGTTGGCACGCGCCGGGCGCGGCTGAGCGCCGCTTCGTCAGTGACGCGCCCGTCGCGCCATCACCGCCACGCGCTAGTCTGCGCGGCGTGGCAACCGTTGGCGACATCATGGATCGAGACCTCGTCACCGTGCGTCCGGAGGACAGCGTCGAGACGCTGCTGCGAACGCTGCGCGAGCACGAGCTGCCGGGCGTGCCCGTCGTCAACGGCGGCGGGCGCTGCGTCGGGATCGTGACGGAGTCCGACCTCGTCCTGCGCGACGAGGAGGAGGACCTGCGCCTGCCGCTGCACATCGACCTGTTTGGCGGGACCGTCTTCCTCGGCCGCATGAAGCCGTTCGAGGACCGCGTCAAAAAGGCGATCGCCTCGACGGTCGAGGAGATGATGACCGCGGACCCGATCACGGTCGCGCCGGACACGGACGTGCGCGAGGCCGCGCGCACGATCGCCGAGCACCGCCACAACAGGCTTCCCGTCGTCGAGCACGGCCGCCTCGTCGGTGTCGTGACTCGTCTCGACGTGCTCGCGGCACTCGTCTCGGACTGACGATGGCGCTGCGGGCGCTCGCGCGGGTCAACCTCGCGGCGATCGAGCGCAACTGCGCCCGGCTGCGCGCGGACCTTGCACCTGGGACGGTGTTGTGCGCGGTCGTGAAGGCCAACGGCTACGGCCACGGCGCTGTCGCCAGTGCGCGTGCGGCGCAGGCCGGCGGGGCGGGCTGGATCGCCGTCGCGACGGCGCTGGAGGCGGTCGAGCTGCGCGCCGCTGGGATTACGGGCCCGCTGCTCGTGATGGGCGCGCTGAGCGCGGAGGAGCTGCCGCTGGCGCTCGACGCGGAGGCCGACGTCGTCGCCTGGAGCGAGGCGTTTGTCGGGGCGCTGCGGGCGAGCGGACGCACCGGGATTCGCGTGCACCTCAAGCTCGACGTCGGCATGGGCCGTCTCGGCATACGCGACGAGCAGGCGCTGCTGCGCCTCGCCGAACAGGTCGCCGCCGCGCCTGAGCTGGAGCTGGCGGGGGGGACGACGCACCTGCCGTGCGCCGACGAGGATCCGGACACCACGCGTGCACAGGTCGAGGCCTTCCGCGCCTTCGGCGAGCGCTTGCGGGCGGTCGCGCCGTCCGTGCGGCTGCACGCCGCCAACAGCGCCGCGACGCTCTCGATCCCCGAGAGCCGGCTGGACATGGTCCGCTGCGGCGTCGCGATCTACGGCCTCGACCCGTTCGGCGTCGACGCCGGCGCCCAGCGGCTGGAGCCAGCGCTGGAGCTGCGCTCCTACGTCGCGGCCCACAAACCATTGGCCGTGGGGGAGAGCGTCGGCTACGGGTCGCGCTTCACCGCGCAAGAGCCGACCTGGACCGCCACGCTGCCGATCGGCTACGGCGACGGCTTCCGGCGGGCCTTCTCGAACAACGGCGAGGTGCTGATCGGCGGCCGCCGCCACCCGATTGCGGGGCGCGTCAGCATGGACAACGTCACCGTCGACGTGGGCGACGCGCCCGTGGGCGAAGGCGACGCGGCGATCCTGCTCGGCGCCGACGGCGCGGAGCGTCTCACGGCAGAAGCGCTCGCGCGGCGCATCGACACGATCAACTACGAGATCACGACTGCGCTGACGGCGCGTGCGACGCGCGAGTATCACCGCGACGGCGTGCCCGCGGAGGGTCGCGCCGGTGCGCGCGATGTCTGAGACGCCCGACCCGCTTGCGCTCGCGCGGACCGCGCTCGCTGGCACCCAGGCATGGCTCGTCGGCGGTGCGGTGCGCGACCGCCTGCTCGGACGCTCCGTCGCGCGGCCGGACTTGGACCTTGCCGTCGCCGGTGACGTCGAGGCGGCAGCGCGGGCGCTCGCTCGCGCGGGCCGGGCCGCGGTCTTCCCGCTGTCGGAGGACTTCGGCGCCTGGCGCGTCGTCTCCAACCGCGACGGCTGGCAGGCGGACCTCTCGCCGCTGCTCGGCGAGACGATCGAGGCGGACCTCGTGCGGCGCGACTTCACCGTCAACGCGATCGCCGAGCCGCTCAGCGGCGGGGAGGCGCTCGACCCGACGGGCGGACGCGAGGATCTCGCGGCCGGACGGCTGCGGATGGCGTCGGCGACATCGTTCAGCGCCGATCCGCTGCGGGTGCTGCGCGTGGCGCGCTTCGCGTGCGAGCTGGGCTTGGCGCCCGAGTCCGCGATGGTCACGGCCGCGCGAGAGGCCGCACCTGGACTCGCTGCCGTCGCGTCGGAGCGTGTCTTCTACGAGCTCAAGCGGGTCGTCGCGTCGCCCGACCCGGTCGCCGGCGTCGAGCTGCTCGACCGCACGGGGGCGACCGCCGTGGTGCTGCCGGAGTTGGCGGCGCTTGCCGGCGTCGAGCAGAGCGCCTACCACCACCTCGACGTCCGCGACCACACGCTCGCCGTGCTGGCCGAGACGGTCGCGCTCGAGCGCGACCCCGCCGCGTCGCTTGGCGAGGAGCACGCGCCGGCAGTCGCGGCGCTGCTCGCTGAGCCGCTCGCCGACGAGCTCACGCGCGGCACCGCGCTGCGCTTCGGGGCGCTCTTCCACGACGTCGCCAAGCCGCAGACGCGGGGCGTCACCGACGAGGGGCGCATCAGCTTCTTCGGCCACGACGCGGCAGGTGCGGAGGTTGCCCGCGACGTGCTCGCCCGCCTGAACGCGAGCGAGCGGCTGCGCACCCACGTGGCCGCGCTCACGCGCCATCACCTGCGCGCCGGCTTCCTCGTGCGCGAGCGGCCGCTGCCGCCCCGCACGCTGTACCGCTACCTGAAGGCGTGCGATCCGGTCCAGGTCGACGTGACCCTGCTGTCCGTTGCCGACCGCCTCGCAACCCGCGGGCGCAAGGCCGAGGAGGCGATCGCCAAGCACATGCAGCTCGTCGACGAGCTGCTGGGCCCGGCGCTCGCCTGGCGCGCCGCCGGTCCACCGGCACCCTTGATCCGCGGCGACGAGCTCGCCGATGCGCTCGGCATCGCCCGCGGTCCCCAGCTCGGCACGCTGCTCGCGGAGCTGGAGGAAGCGACGTACGCAGGCGAGATCGCCACTCGCGAGCAGGCGATCGCCCACGCACGCTCGCGGCTCTGACCGCTCGCGGTTCGCTACGCGGAGGTCGTGCCGCTTGCCGCCACCGAGGCGGTCGCGCCCGGTTCGGCGGCCAGACGGCGCGCGACGGCGGTGCAGAGCGTCACGGCGTCGGCGACGGTGCCGTGGTCGACGTTCTCCGCGGTGTCCGTCGGCCAGTGGTAGTTGGCTGGGACCTTCAGCGACGTGACGGAGCCGATCGCCGTCGTCGGATAGCCGGCGCGCAGGGCGATCAGGCCGTCGGTCGCGTTGCGCAGGCGCAGGCCGCGCCGAAGGTGCACGCCGCTCTCGTCGGCGCAGCCGGCGACGAGGTCCTTGAAGTCGTCCGGGTAGTCGCGCATCCGCAGCATCCCCTCGCCCTCGATCAGCGTCAGCTCCGGCGAGCCGACCGTGTCGACGCAGACGAAGTGCGTGCGCTCCGGAGCGAGTCGCGGGAAGTGGCGGCGGGCGAAGGCCTGCATGCCCTCCATGAAACCCTCCTCCGAGCCGGTCGAGACGAGCAGCACGCGCAGATCCTCGACCGGGCGCTCGGCCAGCTCGGTCGCGATCCCGATCAGCGTCGCGACGCCGGTGAGGTTGTCGTTCGCGCCCGGCACCACGCTGCGCGCGCCGATCTCCGCGAACGTCGCCGCTGAGCCCAGCGCGAGCACCGTGCCCGTCGTGACCGCACGGCGGCGGCGCGTCAGCGCACCAAGCGCGACCAGCAGCGGGCCGGCGATCACCGGCGCCATCAGCGGCGGTGAGGTGTCGGCGCGCTCCACCAGTCCAGGGAAGCGTTTGTCGAGGAACGGCAGGACGCCGGGATGGAAGAGCAGTCCCCAATGCGCGGCGTCGTGATGGGCGACGAAGACCACCGTCCGCTCGGCGGTTGCGTCACCGGTCTCGGCAACGACGTTCCAGGTCGGCCGGCTCGGCAGGAAGCGGCGTCGGAACCACAGGCGCCCGCCGCCGACGTCGTCCCAGATCGCCGCGGCCGCGAACACGCCGACTGCCGCGGCCAGCGCGCGGGCCCTGCGGCCGCCGCGGCGCGCGATCAGGCCGGCGGTGCCGGCGAGCGCGTTCGGGACCCCGAGCGGGAACCAGTAGCCGCCGTGCGCGCGCTCCTCCTCGACGCGTGCCTCGCAGCCGAACTCGGAGAGCTGCGCGGCGATCCACTGGGCAGCCTCGTGCTCTCCGGGGGAGGCGGAGGGGCGGTCGATCGCCGCGAGATGGGCGATCGCATCACGGAGGTGGCGGCGATCCGACACGAGGAGCCGGAGGGTACCGCTATGCTCGCGCCGTGCCCACCAGTAAGGACGACTGCATCTTCTGCAAGATCGTCGCCGGCGAGTTGCCGGCCACGATCGTCGACGAGGACGAGCGGACGGTCGCCTTCATGGACATCAGCCCCGCCACGCGCGGGCACGCGCTGGTGATCCCGCGCGACCACGCGGACGACCTGCTCGCGATCTCCCCGGAGGATCTCGGCGCATGCGCGGTTGCCGCGCAGCGACTTGCCGGCCGCATGCGTGAGCGGCTCGGCGCCGACGGCGTCAACGTGATCAACTCGTGCGGCGCGGCGGCGTGGCAGACGGTCTTCCACTTCCATCTCCACGTGATCCCCCGCTACGTGGGCGATCCGCTGGAGTTGCCGTGGGTGCCGTCCCCCGGCGACCGCGACGAGATCGCGGACGCGGGCGCGCAACTCCGCGACTGAGGCCGCGTTCGAGGGTGCAAGAGCGCGCCCGGAGGGGCTTCGGGCGCTCTTTCCGCCCCCTACTCGTGTTGAATGGGCACATGAAGCGCATCCCCTTCGGCGCGGCCCTGCTCGTTTGCGTGCTCGGCGTCGTCGCCTCTCCCGCCTCTGCAAAGACCTACGAGCTCGGCTCGACCCCGGACGTCGTCACCGCGAGTTGCCCCGACACCTGTTTCGTGGTGACGCGCACGACGGCGCTCCAGGTTCGCAGCGGAGCAACGACCTACCCGACGACGGCGCCCAAGAGCGGCCGTCTCGTCGCCTTCACGCTGCAGCTCGGCAAGCTGAGTGACAAGCAGATCCATTTCTTCAACACGACCTACGGCGGTACCTCGCGCGTGCAGCTCACCGTGCTGCGCGGCAAGCCGAAGCGGTTCTACGACGTCGTCGCCCAGACGGGCATCTTCAAGATCCAGCCCTTCTTCGGCACGACCGTCACGTTCCCGCTGAAGACCACCCTGCCGATCCAGAAGGGCGACGTCGTCGCGCTGTCGGTGCCTACCTGGGCGCCGGTGCTGGCCGTCAACCTCGCGAAGGAGAACGGCTGGCGTGCCAGCCGCGCGGACAGCTGCGACAACCTCGTCGACCAGACGGCACAGCTCGTGGTCGGCAATGAGGCGCAGTACAAGTGCCTCTACCAGACCGCCCGGGTCACGTACACGGCGACGTTGATCCCGACGCCCGTCGCGCCGAAGCCTGAGCCCGAGGCCCCGGCCAAGAAGTAGCAGCCTCGCGAGCGGCGCGCCCCCTTCGGGCGCGCCGTCAGCAGGCGCCTGGGTTCTCGTCGCAGAACGCCTGCGTGTCCGGTGCCGCGCCGCCTGGGTTCGACGGCTCCGGTTCCGGCTTCGGCGTCGTCGGCGTGTCGTCGCCGTCCGGTGCGCTCCCGCCGCCGGTACCCTGCGGCGGCGTCGTGTCGCCGTCAGTGTCGCCGGTCGTGCCGCTCGGGTCGACCGCGCCGCCGGTGTCGTCGGCGGTGGCTCCGCCCGAGGTGTCGTCGGGCGTCGTCGCGGTGGTCGTCGTCCGTGGCGTCGACGTGGCGTCGTCAGAAAGCGTCGTGTCGCTGCCCACCGTCAGCGGCGGGCGCTCGAGCGTGTCGGACGAGGAGACGGCGTCCGAGCCGCAGCCGGCCGCGCCGAGAGCCAGCAGCAGGGCCGCGGTTGTGGCGAGAGCGTGCGTGCGACGAGGCACGAGCAGGGGAACGGCGCTACCGGCCGATCGGCGCCATGCGGCGTCCGCAGTTTGGGCAGTCGTTGAGGTCCTTCTGCGCGAACTGGTCGCACCAGTTGCAGAGACGCAGGTTCTCAACGGCCCAGGGCAGCTCGGATGGGGTCGGGGCAAGCGGCAGCAGCCGCGCGACGACCTCGAGCGGCTCGCCCGTCTCGCGGTCGACGTAGGTACGGCCCGGATCGGCTTCGAGGACGATCTCGCGGCCGGTGGACGGGGTGCGCATGCGGTACCGCTGTTGAGTTCTCACGCGCGGGATCCTAGCAATGCAGACGGCAGTTGCCGGTGGCGGAGCCGGGCGCCGACCGCCGGACCGGCCGCCGCGCTGGTCCCTACGCTTCGCGGCGTGCGCGTCCTCGTCTTCCATGGCTACCTCCTGCACGGGACGGGTTCCAATGTGTACAACGCGAACCTCGCTGCGGCCCTCGTGCGGCTCGGCCACGAGGTGCACCTGCTGTGCCAGGACCGCGCCCCCGAGGAGCTGCCGTTCGTCGACGCCGTCGGCGACTGGGATGGCGGCGAGCTGGCGGTGCGCGTCCTGCGCGAACCCGTCCATTGCACCGTGTACCGGCCGGCGCTGGCGGGCCTGCTGCCGGTGTACGTCGCCGATCGCTACGAGGGCATCGAGGCGCGTCCGTACTCCAAGCTGACGGACGACGAGGTTGCCGCCTACGTCGAGGCGAACGTGCGCGCCGTGCGTGACGTGGTGGAGCGCGCGGCGCCGGACGTCGCGCTCGCCAACCACCTCGTGATGGGCCCGCTCGTGCTGGCGCGTGCTCTCGAGGACATTCCCTACGCCGTGAAGATCCACGGCAGCGCGCTCGAGTACACGGTTGCTCCCGAGCCTGAGCGCTTCCTGCCCGCCTCGCGTGAGGGGCTTTCGCACGCGCGTGGGATCCTCGTCGGCTCGCGCCACACCGCGGAGCGGCTGTGGACCGTGCTCGACGACGCCGAGCTGCCTGCCCGCACGCGCCTCGGCCCTCCTGGCGTCGACGTTGCCCGCTTCGTCCCGCGCGACCCTGCGGCGGCCCGTGCCGGGCTCGCGCAGCTCGCGGCGACGCTGGGGAGCGCGCTGGCGCACCGGTCGCGGTGACCGCCGCCGCTGAGCCCGTCTCTGCCTTCGCACGCGACGACGGCGAGGCGGCGACGGCCGTGGAGGCCCTCGTGCAGGCCCCGGAGGACCGCCTCGTAGCGTTCGTCGGCAAGCTGATCGTCTCGAAGGGGATCGACCTGCTCGTGGCGGCGTGGCCGCTCGTGCTGGCCGCGCGAGCCGCGCGCGCGGCTGGTCGTCGTCGGCTTCGGCGCCTACCGCGCCGGCGGTCGAGCGGCTGATCGGCGCGCTCGCGGACGGCGACCTCGCGGCTGTGGCGGCGCTGGCGGCGGAGGGACGCACCGCCGAGGGCGCGACGGACGGCGGCGGGCGCCTCGTCCACCTGCAGGCGTTCCTCGACGGGCTGGACGGAGACGGGCGGGCCTCCTACCTGGCCGCGGCGCGTGCGCTGCGCGAGCGCGTCTTGCTGACCGGCCGGCTGGACCACGAGGAGCTGATCGACCTGCTGCCCGCATGCGAGGCGCAGGTCGTGCCGAGCACGTTCCCGGAGGCGTTCGGCATGGTCGCAGCGGAGGCAGCCGCCTGCGGGGCGCTGCCGGTCTGCCCGGATCACTCGGGCCTCGCGGAGGTCGCCGGGGCGCTCGCGCCACCGTGCCCGAGGCCGAAGCGGCCGCTGCTGGCGTTCCCGGTGGGTCGCGGACGCCGTCGCGGCGATCGCCGGGCGGCTGTCGCCTGGCTCGCCCTGGCTCCCGAGCGTGCGCGGGCAACGCGCGCCGCGCTCGTCGGACGGTCGCGCGAACGGTGGTCGTGGGAGGGCGTGGCGCGGGCGTGATCGCCGCCGCGGAAGGTCGGCTGGACGGCTTGCCGGAGCCTCCGGCGGCGGCGCCTGGCGCTTAGCGACTGGCGCACCGGCCGCGCGCTCGGATAGCATCCGCCCGCAAGATGGTGTTCGGGATCGTGCGGAGAGGAGCGGCGTTCGCCGCAATGGCGGCGGCCGCGACGGCGCGCTCGCTTCTGCGGGCTGCGGCGGGGACATCAAGGGCGATCGCGCCGACCTCGTGCACGGCAAGCAGGTGTTCGTCGAGAAGTGCGGCTCCTGCCACACGCTCGCCCGTGCGGAGACGAAGGGCGCCGTCGGTCCGAACCTCGACGACGCGTTCGCGCAGTCGCTGCGCGACGGCTTCAAGCGCGACACCGTCAGGGCGTCGTGAAGGAGCAGATCCTCTACCCGAGCGCGCGGGCGTGATGCCGGCGAAGCTGTTGACCGGCCAGGCGGCCGTCGACGCTGCCGCCTACGTCGCGTACGCCGCCGCACGCGCGGAGAGGACGAGGGCGCGCTCGCGAGGCCGTCAGAGTCGGTCGCAGCAGGCGGCGGCCGCGCGAGAACGGCAGACTGGAGATCGACGCCGATCCCAACGGCCAGCTCGCTTACCTCGTCAGCAAGGCGACCGCGCCTGCCGGGCGCGCTCGAGATCGACTCGAAGAACGACTCCTCGACGCCGCACGACATCGCGCTGCAGGAGGGCACCGACGGCCCGACGCTGGGCGACGGCGAGGACGGTCTCCGGCGGCGGCGTCTCGACGCATCACCGTGGACCTCAAGGCGGGCACCTACACGTTCTTCTGCACCCTGCCCGGCCACCGCGAGGGCGGCATGCTGGGCACCCTCACCGTCCGCTGACGACGCGTCGTCGCCCAGGCGGCGTCCTCGGGCTAGCGCGCCCGACGGTCGTCATGCTCCTTGCGACGAGCGTCCCAGAAGAACCAGGGCAGAGCGCGATCCATGATCGCGATGTCGAGCGTCATCATCATGCCCGCCCGCGGTCTGCTGGTCGCCCAGCGCCGAGAGGCCCTCGCGGGGTCCCGGGCCGTAGACGTCCTCGTAGAGCACGCCGCGCGAGAAGACGAAGATCATCCCGAGGAACATCGTCGACATGCGCGCCGCGAAGACATAGCCGATCTTCCACAGCTGGCCGCCCATGCGCTGGCGTGCAGGCTCGATCACCGGCCACCACAACAGCAGGTTGGCGGCGATGAAGCACTGGTGCTGGAGCACGTGCAGCAGCGGATGGTTCAGGGCGCCCTCGAACAGCGTTCCGTGGTGCCAGAGCGTAGATCGTCAGCACGTAGAGCGGCAGCGCGACGAGCGGCCGGCGCGCGAGGCGGAAGGCGCGCCGCAGCCCGCGCCGGCGCGCGAGCAGCACGAGCGCGGGGCGGGGGAGGAAGAACAGCAGCAGCGGCGCGCGCAGTCCGAGCAGCAGGAACGGGGCGGCGAGGTCGCCGATCAGCTGGTGCTGGGCCATGTGCGCGCTCATCAGCTCGGCGTCGTAGACGTCGGGCGGCCCGAGCAGGCCGAAGGCCAGCAGCGCGAGCCCGATCCACCAGCACGCCTGCTGGCGCGCGCGAGGCGCGCAGCCGCGGCGCGGCGAGGACGCCAGCGCGCGCAGGTAGAGGCCGGCGGCGAGCAGCAGCAGGCGGCGACGACGGGATCGAACGCGAACCGCACGAGGCTCAATGGTGCCGCAGGCGCGCGGCGCGGCGTCACGCCAGCGCGCGCACCACGAGCACGACGGCGACGATCGCGACCACGACGACCGCCACGTACAGCAGCGCCCGGAACGCCTCGCTGCTCGGAGCGCAGCGGGTTGAGCATCAGCTCATCTAGAGGATGTAGACGGTGCTGTAGACGACGACCCACATCACGTCGACGAAGTGCCAGTAGATGCCCGGGATCTCGACGCCGCGGTGCTGCTCGGGCGAGAAGTGCCCGCGGAACGCCCGCACGGTGACCAACAGCAGCAGCAGCAGGCCGATGAAGACGTGCGCGCCGTGCAGGCCCGTGAGGCCGTAGAAGATCGACGCCTGCGCGCTGTTCGACGGCGCGAAGCCGATGTGCACGTACTCGTTGATCTGGATGAACAGGAACGTCGCGCCGAGCAAGAACGTCGCGAGCATGCCGGCCTTCAAGCCGGTGCGGTTGCCGCGCTTGACCGACTCGAGCGCCCAGTGCAGCGTGATCGAGGACGAGAGGAGGATCGCGGTGTTGACGCCGGCGATCAGCTTCGGCAGCTCCGTGCCCTCAGCCGGCCACGGGTTCCCGTCCACGACGCGGATGAAGAAGTAGGCGGTGAAGAAGGCGCCGAAGACCATCACCTCGGAGATGATGAAAAGCAGCATCCCGAGCAGCTGCGGCTCCACGCGCGAGCTGCGGTGCGCCTCGGGCGGGCCGTGGTGGTGGGCGTCGTGGCGACGTGCGGGTGAAGGGCGGCGGAGGCGGCTTCCATCAGGCGGCCTCCCGCTTCGCCGGCGGTGCCGCACCGGGAACGTCGACGACGACGTGGTCAACTGGCGCTGCCGTCGCGCGCTGGACGCGCTCGACGAGGTCGCCGCGCAGCCAGCGCGAGCGCGGTCTTCGGCAGCGTCGAGATGACGATCTCGTCCACGCGGTAGAACTGCAGCGCGTTCATCACGGCGGTGAAGGGGTCGGGGTCGCCGATGCCGCCGGTCGCCGGGATGCCCTCCTCGCGCAGCTTCGCGAGCAGCGCCGCGAGCCGCTCGCGCGCCTCGCGCGGTGTGCCGGCCGTCGCCGCCGTCCTGCGGCACGATGACCGTGAAGCGGTGGGGGACGCGGCGGCGCGCTGGCGCAGCTCCTCGAACAAGCTCGCGGCCGGCCGTCTGGTTGGCGACGACGAGCGTGTGCTTCGCCTCGTCGCGGTCCGCGTCGAGGTCGACGACGACGTGCTCGACGGGGAGGCCGGTCGCGTCCTGAACGCGCTCGATCAGATCGCGCCGCAGCCAGCCTGAGCGCGTCTCGGGGTGCGTGGAGATGATGATCTCGTCGATCCCGTACTCGCGCACGGCGTCGAGCGTCGCGTAGAAGGGATCGGGGTCCATCACGTCGCCGCGCGCCTCGATGCCGAGCTCTCGCAGCGCCGCGAGCGTCAGCTCGACGCGGTGTCTGGCGGCGTCGCGGACGGCCTCGTCGTAGATCACGTAGCCGGAGCTGCGGCTTGTTCTGCGGGGCGATGACGACGAAGCTCGCGTCGCCCTCAGCGGCGCGCGCCTGAATCGCCTCGATGAGCTTGCGGCCACCGTGCGTGTCGTTGGCCACGACCAGGACGTTCGTCATGCGCGCCTACCTCACTCCGTCGTCGTGGATGTCGCGCCGCTGCCGGCGGGAACCGCCTCGGCAGGGGACTGGAAGATGCCGTGCACCGCGCCCGGGACGCCGTACTCGTACGGGCCGCCGACGACCGTCGGGACGGCGTCGAAGTTGAAGATCGGCGGTGGCGAGGAGACCTGCCACTCGAGCGTCAGCGCTCGCCACGGGTTGGCGCCGGCGCGCGGGCCGCCGCGCCAGCTGACGACCATGTTGTAGAGGAAGACGAGCATGCTGAGGCCCAGCAGGAAGCTCGCGATCGTGATCGCGAGGTTCATCCCGGCGAACTGCTCGGCGTAGTCGGCGACGCGGCGCGGCATGCCCTGGACGCCGATCACGTGCATCGGCGCGAACGTCGGGTTGAAGAAGACGAACGTGGCCCAGAAGTGCATGCTTGCCGAGCCGCTCGTCGTACATTCGCCCGGTCATCTTCGGGAACCAGTAGTAGATCCCGGCGAAGATCGTGAAGAGCGAGCCGCCGAACAGCACGTAGTGGATGTGGGCGACGATGAAGTAGGTATCCGAGACGTGGATCGTCGAGCGGGATCATCGCGAGCATCACGCCGCTGATTCCGCCGAGCGTGAACGTCGTCAGGAAGCCGAGCGCGAACAGCATCGGCGTGTCGAGGTGCAGCACGCCGCGCCACAGCGTCGCCAGCCACGAGAAGATCTTGATGCCGGTCGGCACGGCGATGATCGCCGTCGTGATCATCATCGGGATGCGGATCCAGGTCTGCATGCCGGAGACGAACATGTGGTGGGCCCACACGGTGAAGCCGAGGATCGACGATCGCCAGCAGCGAGAACGCCATCATGCGGTAGCCGAAGATCGGCTTGCGCGCCTTCACCGAGATGATCTCGCTGATGATCCCGAAGCCGGGCAGCATCATGATGTAGACGGCCGGGTGCGAGTAGAACCAGAAGACGTGCTGGTACATCAGCACGCTCCCGTCCTTCCCGGCGCCGACGAAGGCGTCGAAGAAGTGGAAGCCGAGCGTCCGCTCAAGCAGCACGAAGAACTGCGAGGCGGCGATGAACGGCGTCGCGATCACCACCAGCAGCGAGGTCGAGAAGTTCGCCCACACGAGCAGCGGCATGCGGAAGAAGCTCATGCCCGGGGCACGCATCGTGATGATCGTCACGAGGAAGTTCAGCGCCGTTGCGATCGAGGAGGCGCCGGCGAACTGGACGCCGACGGTGAAGAACATCTGCCCGAGCGGCATCTCGGTCGAGAGCGGCGCGTAGGCCGTCCAGCCGGTCGCGAAGGCGCCGCCGGGGGCGAGGAAGCTCGCCATCATCAGCGTGCCGGCGAGCGGAAGCATCCAGAAGGAGAGCGCGTTGAGACGCGGGAACGCCATATCCGGCGCGCCGATCATCAGCGGGATCACGAAGTTCGCGAGCCCCGCGAAGACCGGGATCACGAACAGGAAGATCAGCAGCGCGGCGTGGACCGAGAAGAGGCCGTTGAACGTCGAGCTGTCGACGAACTGCATGCCCGGCTGCGCGAGCTCGGCGCGCATCAGCATCGCGATCAGGCCGCCGACGAAGAGGAAGAAGACCGACGTGCAGATGTACTGGATGCCGATCACCTTGTGATCGGTGTTGACGCGGAAGTAGTCCTTCCAGCTGTGCGCGCCGTGCGAGGAGTGATCCTCGGGCCGCGTCGGGCTTGCCGGCGGCCCAGGTCGAACCAGTAGTCGAAGCAGCCGAGCCCGACGAGGAAGAAGAGCGGCGACCGCGAGCAGGCTGACGATCGTGATCGCGTCGCCGTCGTCCCACGCGTTGTCGAAGTGCATCGCCGTGCGCACGACGCCCACGAGCGTGTAGGAGAAGGCGAGCGCGAGCAGCGTGAAGAGAGCTGCCCGGTACCAGCCGGGAGTGCGGAGCTTTGCGGTCATCGACGGCTCTCCTCCATCACTTCGACACGGTAGCGAGGTACGCGACCAGCCCGTCGAGCTGTTGCTCCGAAAGCGTGTCGCCGAAGTTCGTCGGCATGATGCCGTCCTGATAGCCGGCGGCGACGTCGGCGCCGGGGTCGACGATGTCCGTGCGGATCTCGTCCTCGCTCATGCCCGTCAGCACGGTGTCGAGATCCGGGCCGGTCGTGCCGGTGGTGCCGGCGTCCGCGAGCTTGTGGCAGGCGCCGCAGCCGGCCGACCCGGCGAACGTCTCCTTGCCGATCGCGGCGAGGTCGGTCGCCGCTGATCTTCTCGCCGGTGCCGCCGCCGGCCGCGGCCGGGGGCGCGGACTGCTTGGCGAGCCACTGCTCGAAGCGGTCGGGCGAGACGACGAAGGCCGTCGAGCGCATGACGGAGTGCCCGAGCCCGCAGAGCTCGGCGCAGATGACCGGATAGGTGCCGGCGCGGGTGGGCGTCACGCGGAAGCTGGTGGTGATGCCGGGGACGGCGTCGACCTTCATGCGGAAGGCCGGCACCCAGAAGTCGTGGATCACGTCCTTCGAGCGGATCTTGAAGAGCACGGGACGATCCTCGGGCAGGTACAGCTGGTTGGAGGCGATCGGCTTGCCGCTCTCCTGCGGGTAGCTGTACGACCACGCGAACTGCTCGCCGGTGACGTTCACGACCAGCGTGTTGGGCCGGATCTCCTCGATGTCCTTCAGGACTGCGTAGGCGTAGCTGCAGAGCGACACGAGGATGATCGCCGGCACTGCCGTCCAGACGACCTCGAGACGCGTGTTGCCGTGGATCGGCGGGCCGTCCTCGTTCTCCTGGCCCGGGCGCATGCGGAAGGCCCAGACGGAGTAGAGGATGACCGTCACGACGAGCACGAAGATCGGCACTGAGACGATCATCAGCACGTCGTAGAGCGTGTCGATCGGCTTGGCCTGCTCCGCGGCGTCGACTGGGAACCAGTCGATCCACAATGCCAGCGCGATGCCGATCGCAGACGCGATCACGGCGATGACGACCGCCGGGGCGATGGGGCGCTTACGCACCTGTGTCTCCTGTCGCGTGCACCCTCAGTGGCTCTCCGGCGCGGGATCCTATGCGACGGGCGCGACGTACCGCAAACTCGTTCTGTGCAAGGACGGGATGGACCGCGACCGCGTGAGGGGGAGGGGCGCGATCTCCGAGGCCTGGAGAGCCTCAGGCGGCGGCGCGATGCGTGTGGACCGTGGCCTCACGGTGCGCACGTGCCCGGTACGCCGACGGGACGGCACCCAGATGGCGGCGGAAGGTCTTGGCGAACTGGGCAGGCTGGCGATAGCCGACGCGGCGCGCGACCTCGCGGACGGTCAGCGATCCGTTCGCGAGCAGGTTCGCGGCGCGCTCCATGCGCACGCGCGTCAGGTGCTCGCGGAACGTCGTGTGGCCGATCTCGGCGTAGGCGCGCTGCAGCTGGCGGCGCGAGGAGGCGACGCGGCGGGCGATGTCGTCGAGTTCCAGATCCGATGCGTACTCGGCCTCGACGATCCGCATGGCCTCTGTGAAGAGCTGTGTGCGGTGTCGGACGGTTCCGGGCCGTTGCATGAGCAACCCCTTATACGCACGAACACCACAATCGGATTGGTTGTGAGCAAACTGGCGCGTAGGCGCTGTTTGGGAACGGCCACGGTGCAGGCCTTGCTTGTATGGGGCGCGGTGTATGCTTTGAGGCAATCGTTGCAAGCTATTCGGGAGGGTGACGATGCAAGTGCGGGAAGGAATGTCGGCGACCTCGCTCACCGTCGGGCCCGACCACACGCTGCGCGAGGCCGCCGAGCTGATGCACCAGCGCTCCGTCGGGTCGGCCGTCGTGCTCGACGGCGATCAGCCCGGGGCGGGCCTGCTGACTGAGCGCGACATCCTCGGCGCGGTGGGCCAAGGGCTCGATCCGGACCGCGAGCGGGTCGGCGATCACCTCACCAGCGATCTCGTCTTCGCAGCGCCCGACTGGTCGCTCGAGCAGGCCGCCGGGGAAATGGTCCGCGGCGGCTTCCGCCACCTCGTCGTCGTCGACGGCGGCGAGCTCGTCGGCGTCCTCTCGATGCGCGACATCGTGCGCGTCTGGGTGGGAGACGGAGCTATGTGTGACGTCCCAGCCGGGAGCGGCACGGCGCGCTGAGACGAAGCTCAGGACCGCTCTCCGCCTCAGTGCGAGTCGTGGTCGAGCGGGAGCTCTGAAATGTCGCGACGGGTGTCGCGGATCCAGCGGATCGTCGTCCAGAGGAAGAGGATCAGGCCGGCGACGATGAGGGGCCAGCCGAGCGTGACGCCGATGATCGCCAGCGTGATGCCGGCCGCGTTGAAGATCGGCAGCAGGCTCGGGCCGGGGAGGTGGATCTCCTCGCCGACGGGCGGGGGCGTCTGGTCGGGCGTGCTCATGGCTACGAGATGTAGATCGCGGCGGCGAGGAACGACGCGCCGAACATGAAGACGCACACCGAGGCGGCGATCAGTGCGGAGCGGATGTTCTTGCGGGCGAGACGACGGTCCATGGGGGCGTGATCCTACTTCGTCGGGTTCGGGACTGCGTTACAGCTTGGCGTCGGCCACCATCGCGACGAACAGCAGCGCGAGGTAGAGCAGCGAGTAGAGATAGAGGCGCAGCGCGAGCTTGCGATCCGAGCCGCCGTCGGCCAGCGGGTTGCGCTGCAGGCGGATCGCGCCGGCGAGGAAGATCGCCCCGAGCACGCCCGCGGCGATCGCGTAGATGCCGTCGAACAGGCGTCCGGCGAAGGGCAGGAACGTCACAGCCACGAGCAGGAAGCTGTAGAGCGTGATCTGGCGGCGCGTCTCGGTCTCGCCTCGCACGACCGGCAGCATCGGGATCTCGACCTTCGCGTACTCGTCCTTCATCAGCAGGCTGAGCGCCCAGAAGTGCGGAGGCGTCCAGTAGAAGACGATCGCGAAGAGGTAGAGCGCGGCGGGGTCGATCGAGCCGGTCACGGCGGCCCAGCCCACGAGCGGCGGGACCGCGCCGGCTGCCCCCCGATGACGATGTTCTGCGGCGTCGTGCGCTTGAGCCAGAGCGTGTAGACGAAGACGTAGCCGAGGAAGCCGCTGAGCGCGAGCAGGGCGGCGGTGATGTTGACCGTGAGCGTCAACTCGGCGAACGAGAGCGCGGCGAGGACGATGCCGAACGTCAGCCCGGCACGCGGCGAGACGCGGCCTGAGGGGATCGGCCGCGAGGCCGTGCGCGCCATCCGCAGGTCAATGTCGCGGTCGTACCAGTGGTTCACGGCGCCCGCTCCGCCGGCCGAGAGCGCGCCGCCGAGCAGCGTCAGCAGGATCAGACCGAACGAGGGGCTGCCGGCGACGAGCATCGTCGCGACGGTCGTCAGCAGCAGCAGCAGCTGGACGCGCGGCTTCGTAAGCGTCACGTAGTCGGAGACGACCTGACGCACGCCTGCCGCGACCGCAGGCTTGACGGGGGATTGCAGGCGCGAGGCTTCCACGCGACCAGCAGCCTAGCGGGTGATCCCGGCGGCCATCGTCAGGCGAACGTGACGGGCTGGCCGACGGTCTCGTCGTGCGGGACGCCGGACTGACGCTCGACCTGCCGACGGATGTCCTTCATCGGCTCGACCGAGCGCACGTGCGGGACGACGTCGAAGTTGTTGACCGGCGGCGGTGACGTCGTGAACCACTCGAGCGTGTTGCCCTTCCATGGGTCGGGACCGGCGATCGCGCCCTTCTTCAGGCTGCGCACAAAGTTGACGACCGAGACCAGGATCCCGAGGCCGAGCACGAATGAGCCGACCGTCGAGATCTGGTTGTAGGCCGTCAGGCCCGCGTCGGAGGGGTACTGGTAGACGCGGCGCGGCATGCCCGAGAGGCCGGCGGCGTGCTGGACCAGGAAGGTCAGGTTGAAGCCGACGAACATCAGCCAGAAGGAGACCTTGCCGAGCGTCTCGTTCAGCATCCGGCCCGACATCTTGGGATACCAGTAGTAGAGCCCGCAGAAGATCGTGAAGACGGCGCCGCCCATCAGCACGTAGTGGAAGTGCGCGACGACGAAGTACGTGTCGGTGAGCTGCCAGTCGACGGGGAAGACGGCGAGGAAGACCCCGGTGATGCCGCCGACGACGAAGATCGAGATGAAGCCGACGGCGAAGTAGAGCGCCGTCGTGAAGACGATCGAGCCGCGCCACAAGGTCGCGATCCAGTTGAAGATCTTCACGCCCGTCGGCACCGCGATCAGGAACGACGAGAGCATGAAGAAGCCGAGCACGACGGTCGGCACCGGCACGGCGAACATGTGGTGGGCCCACACGAGCGCGGCGAGGAAGGCGATGACCGCGGTGGAGGCGGCGATCGCCTTGTAGCCGAAGATCGGCTTGCGCGAGAAGACCGGCAGGACCTCCGAGATGATCCCGAAGCCCGGCAGGATCATGATGTAGACCTCGGGGTGGCCGAAGAACCAGAAGAGGTGTTGCCACAGCACGGGCGAGCCGCCCTCTGCCGGGTCGAAGAAGTGCGTGCCGAAGTTGCGGTCCGTCAGCAGCATCGTCACCGCGCCGGCGATCACCGGAAGCGCCAGGATCAGCAGCAGCGCGTAGATCAGGATCGTCCAGACGAACAGCGGCAGACGGCCCCAGCCCATGCCGGGCGCGCGCATGTTCACGATCGTCGCGTAGAAGTTGATCGCGCCGACGAGCGAGGAGATGCCGGTGATGTGGATCAGGTAGATCCAGGCGTCCTGGCCGCCGCTCGGCGTGTAGAGCTCGCTGGAGAGCGGCGTATAGCTGAACCATCCGGCCTCCGGAGGCTGCCAGAAGATCGACGAGTAGAAGACGATCCCGCCGAACAGCAGCAGCCAGTACGAGAGCGCGTTCAGACGTGGGAACGCCATGTCCCGCGCGCCGATCATCAACGGCAGGAAGTAGTTCGCGAAGCCCGCCATCATCGGCACGACGAACAGGAAGATCATCGTCGTCCCGTGCATCGTGAACAGCTCGTTGTAGTGCTCGGGCGTGAGGAAGTTGTTGTTCGGCACCGCGAGCTGGATGCGCATCATCAGCGCCTCGATGCCGCCGATCAGGAAGAAGGCGAACGTCGTGACGATGTAGAGGATCCCGATCTTCTTGTGGTCGGTCGTCGTGAACCACTCGGTCCACGAGCCTCCCTTGGGCGCGGCCGTGACCTCGTGGGCGATCACCTGGGGTACAGGCCGCGTCGTGAAGTCGCTCGTTGCCATGGTCGCCGTCCGGTTCCTTTAGATCGCGCCGTCGCGCGACAGCTGGTCGCGCAGCTCGACTGCCTGCTCGTTCGCGTCCGTGATCGCCTGCTTCTGGTCGGCGATCCAGGTCTCGTACTCGGCCGGCGTGACGACGCGGACGCGCGCGGTCATGTCGGCGTGGTTGCGGCCGCACAGCTCGGCGCACTGACCCGTGTAGGTCTCGCCGGCGTGCGGCGCCTTGAACCACGTGAAGTTCTTGTAGCCCGGGACGGCGTCGAACTTGCCGCCGAGCTTGGGGATCCACCAGGAGTGGATGACGTCGGTCGCCTGGATGTCGAGCACGACCGTGGTGTTCGCCGGCACCACCATCTCCTGGTAGGAGTACGGCAGGCCGAACGCGTTCTTCTGGCACTCGGCGCCGTACGTGTAGCGCCAGATGTACTGGCGGCCGGTCACGCAGATCGTGAGCTTCTTGCCGTTCGGCGGCGTCGGCGCGGTCGTCGAGGCCGTCAGCACGCCGCTGGCGAGGTCCAGGCCCTCGGGGCTGCTGTTCGGAGGGTTCTGGATGTCGCCGAGCTTCACGAACGTCACGACGGAGAGCACGACGAGGATCAGCGCGGCGCCGACCGTCCAGGAGATCTCCAGGCGCGTGTTGCCGTGGATCTGGGCGGCGACGCGGCCCTTCCGTGCGCGGAACTTGATCAGCGAATACAGCAGCGCACCCTCCACGACCACGAACACGACGATCGCGATGTAGAGGACGATCTTGTAGAGCGAGTCGATGTCGTCGGCGTTCGGCGATCCACCGGACTCTGGAGTCAGGAAGTCGGCGAATGCTCCGCTGGCGAACACGAGCGAAGCCGTGGTGGCGAGCAGCAGGGTCGCGAGGAGGCGGCGGCGGAGAGAGGGTTCAGGACGCAAGGCGGCGCGGATTCTACTCAGGACGCGGCGGAGCGCCGCGTCACCCACCGAAGAACGCGGGTCATCGGCCGCTGAACGTGGCCGTACGCTTCTGCAGGAAGGCCGTGACGCCCTCGACGAAGTCGGCCGTCTGTGCCTGCTCCTGCTGGATCTGCGCCTCCAGCTCGAGCTGGTCCTCGAGGCCCTCGAAGCACCAGGCGTTGAGCTGGCGCTTGGCGCCCGCGTATGACCGCGTCGGGCCTGCCGCGAGCCGTGCGACGAGCGCGTCGGCGGCCGCCTGCAGCTCGTCGTCGGCGTGGACCGCGTTGACAAGACCCCACTCGAACGCCTGCCGGCCGGGGATGCGCTCGCCGAGCATCGCCATCTCGGTGGCACGGGCGAGGCCGACGCGGTTCGGGATGAACGCCGAAGAGCCGCCGTCGGGCACGAGCCCGATGTTCACGAACGCGAGCAGGAAGTAGCCCGCCTCGCCGGCGAGCACGAGGTCGCATGCCAACGCCAACGAGCAGCCGACGCCGACCGCGCCGCCGTTGACCGCCGCGACGACCGGCTTCGGCAGGTTGCGGATCGCGGTGATGACCGGGTGGTAGCGCTCGCGCAGCGACGTCAGCAGGTCCGGATGGCCCGACGGCGTCGGGTCGAAGCCGGCGGCGAGGTCGGCGCCGGAGCAGAAGCCGCGGCCGGCGCCGGTCACGAGCGCGGCGCGCAGGGTGTCGTCGTCCTCGACGCGCGTGAAGGCGTCGAGCAGGTCGCGGGAGAGCTGCGCATCCCATGCGTTCATCCGCTCCGGGCGGTTCAGCTCGATCCGCGCGGCGCCGCCGGCGCGCTGGAAGTTGACGGTGTCGTATGCGTGCACCAGCTCGTAGTCGCTCATGCGTGGAGATCCTAAGGGGGCGAAGATTCGCGGGCGCCATGTGAGGCGCCTCATATACTGCCCGCGCTTTGCGGAAGCCGAAGGCCATTCGAACGGTGGCATGGGCCGTGGTCGCAGCGGGTGTCCTCGCGCCCCCGGTGCGCAGGCGCCTGGGGCTGCCGCGGGCGGCGGTTGCGGCGGCGTCGGCGGCCGCGCCGATCGCGCTGTGCATCGCGACTCCGCGCACGCGCGCGCGGGACGTGGCGGCATGCGCTCTGCAGATGTGGGCGTACCTGGCTGCGTACGAGATGCCGCACGACGATCCGGAGGCGCTGGAGAAGCGCGTGCACATCGACTACCCGGTCGACGTGGATACGGTCATCGGCCGCGGCACGCCGCCGACGCTGCGGCTGCAGCGGCTGTTGTCGGCCCCGGGCGAGACGAGCACCTTCGAGAAGGTGCTGGTGTGGACGCACTGGGCGTGGTTCATCGTGCCTCATGCGACGACGGCGTATGTGCTGATCCGCCGCCGCGAGCGCTTCGGCCGCACCGCCGCGCTGACGTATGCGGTGTTCGACCTGGGCGCCGTCGTCTACTGGCTCGTGCCGACCGCGCCGCCTTGGTACGCGGCGCAAAAGGGCCGGCTCGGTAACGGTGACACGCCGCAGGTGCGGCGCATGATGATCGAGTACGGCGAGCAGTTCTGGAAGCATCGCTGGGGGCCGCTCTACAGTGTGCTGGGAGGTAACCCTCTGGCCGCGATGCCCTCACTCCACTTCGCCACGTCCGTCAACGCCGCGCACCTGCTCGGCGAGGTCGGTCGGGTCGAGGGCGCGATCGGCTGGACGTACGCGCTGACGCTTGGGCTCGCGCTCGTCTACCTCGGCGAGCACTACGTGATCGACCTGCTGGCGGGGCTCGCGCTGACCGAGACCGTGCGCGCCGCCGCGCCGCTCGCGGGGCCGTACGTGCGGCGCGCCGCAAGCGTCGTGGAGGGCATCGAAGCTCGGGCACGCGGGTAGATGCGGCCGATGGCCGGCGACGCCACCGACGAGCGCATCGCCAGACTCCACGGGCCGGCGACCGCACCTGCTCCGGAGCCGCAGCCGCAGGTCCACGAGCACGACGACGAGGAGATGCCGCGCGTCGTCCTGACGCGCCGGCACACGATCGCCTTCGTGCTCTTCGTGCTCGCGGCGATCGCGTTCCTGTATTTCGTGCTGCCGCAGATCAGCGGAGTGAAGGACACGCTCGACCGCGTCTCCGGCGGCGACCGCGTATGGCTGGCGGCGGCGCTTGGCTTCCAGGTGCTGGCGATGGGGAGCTTCATCGCGATCTTCCACGGCGTGCAGGTCCCGCCCGGCTCGCCGCTGACACATCGCGACAGCTACTTGATCACGATGGCGAGCCTTGCGGCGACGCGCCTGTTCGCGGCGGCGGGTGCCGGCGGCGTTGCGCTGACGGCGTGGGCGCTGCGGCGCTCGGGAATGGAGCGGCGCGAGGTCGCCGAGCGGATGATCGCGTTCCTGGTGCTGCTGTACGGCGTGTACCTGATGGCGATGGTCGTGTGCGGGATCGGGCTGCGGACGGGGCTCTTCTCGGGACGGGCGCCGTTCGCGATGACGGTCGTGCCGGCGATCATCGCGGCGGCGGGGATCGTGATCCTCCTGCCGCTGTCGCTCGTGCCGGAGGACATCGACCGCCGCATCGAGTGGCTCGCGCATCGACGGCCGAAGCTGGCGCGCTGGCTGCGCCGGATCGCCTCGGGACCGGCGTCGCTCGGCGGCGGCGTGCGCTTCGCGCTGCGCAAGGTGCGCCACCCGGACCTCGCGATGATCGGCGTGGTGACGTGGTGGGCGTTCAACATCGCTGTGCTGTGGGCCTGCTTCCACGCGTTCGGCGAGCCGCCGCCGCTGGCCGTCCTCGTGCAGGCGTTCTTCGTCGGGATGCTGGGGAACCTGCTGCCGCTGCCGGGCGGGATCGGCGGGGTCGACGGCGGGATGATCGGTGCGCTCGTCGCGTTCGGCGTGGGTGGCAACCTTGCGGTGCTGGCGGTGCTCTCGTACCGGCTGTTCGCGTTCTGGCTGCCGACGATCCCCGGCGTGATCGCCTACTTCCAGCTGCGCCGGCGGGTGCCGCAGTGGCGCGCTAGGCCCGCCCCGGCTTGACCACGCACTCGCTATACTTTGTGAAGTATTGACCCTCGATCGGAGCACCATGGCCAACGACCTCGAGAACGTGATCATCATCGGCAGCGGTCCCGCCGGCTATACGGCGGCGCTCTACACCGCGCGCGCGAACCTGAATCCGCTCGTGATCGAGGGCTTCGCCTGGGGCGGCCTGTTGCAGCAGACGACCGATGTCGAGAATTACCCCGGCTACCCGCAGGGGATCATGGGCCCGGAGATGATGCAGGAGCTGCGCGACCAGGCCGAGCGCTTCGGCACGCGCTTCATCACGGACGACGCGACGAAGGTCGAGCTGAGCGACGGCGGTGTCCAGAAGGTCTGGATCGGCGACGACGAGTTCCACGCGAAGGCGGTCGTGCTTGCGATGGGCGCCCAGCACAAGAAGCTGGACGTGCCGGGCGAGGAGCTGCTGAGCGGTCGTGGTGTCAGCTACTGCGCGACGTGCGACGCGGCCTTCTTCAAGGAGCACGAGACGGTCATCGTCGGCGGCGGCGACTCCGCGATGGAGGAGGCGATCTTCCTCGCCAAGTTCGCCGCGAAGGTGACGATCGTGCACCGCCGCGACGAGTTCCGCGCCTCGCCGATCATGCTCGACCGTGCGCGGGCTGTGGAGAACATCGAGTTCCTGACGCCGTATGCGCCCGAGGAGTTCGTCGCTGGGGAGACGGGCGCGCTCGCGAAAGTGCGCGTGCGGCACATGGAGAGCGGCGATACGCGCGAGTTGCCGGCGACGGGCGCATTCATCGCGATCGGGCACGAGCCACAGTCCGAACTTGTGGCCGGCCAGGTCGACGTCGACGCCAACACGTATGTCTCGACCGCGGGGGGCTCGACGCGGACAAACCTCGCCGGGGTCTTCGCCGCGGGCGACCTCGTCGACCACACGTATCGCCAGGCGATCACTGCCGCCGGATCCGGCTGCAAGGCCGCGCTGGATGCCGAGTGGTACCTGCGCGACACGCCGCCGGATGTCGGCGTGCGGCCGCCGTCGGAGGCCATCGAGGCCTGACGTGCGGCGGGGGTCGCCGACCGTCCTGCCCTGTGGTCGTCCTGCGACCACGATCCAGGACGGTCGGTTGCGAGTGGACGCCGCGGCGCCGCTCCTCTAGAAAGCGGTCAGGAGTCCCTGCGCATTGTGCGCGGGGATCCGCCCATCGCACAGGAGGCGCACGATGGCTGACGACGCAGCCGGCTCACCCGTTCGCGGATTTGGCTGGCGACCCTCGCTGCCGGATGCCCGCGACGTCCTCGCTGACACGAGCGAGATCCCGATCCGCGCCGACGTGGACCCGCGCGGCGACTACATGACGCCGGTGTACGACCAAGGCCAGATCGGCAGCTGCACCGCCAACGCGGTGGCCGCCGCGATCGACGCGTCGCGCATCACCGACGGCCTCGACCCGATCTACCCTTCGCGCCTGGGCATCTACTGGCTGGAGCGGTTCCTTGAGGGCCAGCCGGCGACGGCCGACGCCGGCGCGTACGGGCGCGACGGCTTCAAGGCCGCGCGGCGTTGGGGCGTGCTGCCGGAGAAGTACCTCGCCTACACCGACGATACGAGCAGCCCGCTGTACAAGAAGGACCCGCGTAAGGACACCGACTGGCCCCCGCAGCATTGGGTGCTCCAAGATCGCTACAAGGCCGTCCCACGCTCGCTGACGGCGTTCAAGCGCGTGCTCTCCAACCGCCAGACGATTGCGTTCGGCTTCAGCGTGCCGGAGGGCTTCCAGTCGGCGCAGATGGCGCGGACGGGGATCATGGGACTGCCCGGCGACACGCCGCTGATCGAGAACGCCGGGCACGAGGTGCTGGCGGTCGGGTACCTGAAGGCGGAGCCGCACTACTGCCTGGTGCGCAACTCCTGGGGCACCGACTGGGGCATGGACGGCTACTTCCTGATGCCGTGGGTGTGGCTGCTGGAGACGAGCCTGTCGAGCGACTTTCGCACGATCTACTCGCCGCTGCGGTAGCGGCCGGCGCTACAGGACGCTGAAGTCGATCTCGAGCGTCGGGTCGACGGCGAGGGCGGCTTGGAGGGATCCCGCGAGGGCGGCGACGATCAGCTCGCGCAGCTGCGTCGCCGTCAGGTCGCGGTGGTCGAGCCAGTCGAGGCTGACGCCCTCGATGAAGCTCAGCCAGCCCTCAAGCGCGGTGCGCAAGGCAGGGGACGGCTCGGGGTCGTGGGCGACGCCCTCGGCGATCAGGCGCAGGAAGGCGGCACGGTCGCGGTCGCGGATCGCCCGGACCTCGGGGTCGGAGCCAAGCCCTGCGAGGTGAAGCGCGCGGAAGCGCTCGGAGGCCTGGTCGACGAAGGCGAGGTAGGCGTCGAGCGTGCGGCGCAGGCGCTCGGCGGGCGGGAGCGTGGGATCGGGTTGCGCGAGCTCCAGCAGCTCGTCGGCCTCGGCGCGGATCGTCGCGAGGTAGAAGCCGCGCTTGCTCTTGAAGTAGTAGTAGAGCAGGCCCTTCGCGACACCGGCGGCGGCGGCGACGTCGTCGATCGAGAGCTCGTCGTAGGCGTGGCGGGCGAACAGCTGGCGGCCGATCGCGAGCAGCTCGGCGCGGCGATCGGGGCTGGCTTCACTTGCCGGGAGTGCGACTGCAACAGGAACCATGGATGTGTCTTGACTTCCGTTCAAGGTGCCGTCTATCGTACTCCCCATGAGCTTGAACGATGTTCAAACCGCTGGATCGGCCCCGTCGAAGACCGCTGCCGACCTGATCTCCTACGAGGACCTCTACGCGCGCTGGGAGCAGGGCAACTGGAGCGCGATGGAGCTGGACTTCACGGAGGACGCGCGCCAGTGGCGCGAGGAGATGACGGACTTCGAGCGCAAGGCCGCGCTGTGGAACTACGCCCTCTTCTTCTGGGGCGAGGACGCCGTTGCCGACAACCTCTCGCCGTTCATCGACGCCGCGCCGCTGGAGGAGCAGAAGTACTTCCTCACCACGCAGCAGGTCGACGAGGCGCGCCACGCGATCTTCTTCAAGCGCTTCATGCACGAGGTCTGCGGCCTTGGTGACGGCACCGCGGCCGGTGGGCTGAACGCGATCAAGCCCGAGCTGACGTGGGGCTTCAACAAGGTCTTCGGCCGGCTCGACACGATGGCCGACGAGCTGCGTCGCGATCGCTCGCCGGTGAAGCTGTCCGCCGCGGTGACGCTCTACCACATGGTGATCGAGGCGACGCTCGCGCAGCCCGGCCAGCACTTCATCACCTCCTATCTGGAGACCCGCAACCTGATGCCGGCGTTCCGCGAGGGAATGACGCAGATCGCCCGCGACGAGCAGCGCCACATCGCCTTCGGGGTGAAGCTGCTGGCGGACGTCGCTTCGGGCGACGAGCGCTGTCGCAAGGCGTGCGCGGACATGCTGCGCGAGGTCACGCCGTGGGGCGCGGCGGTGCTGCAGCCGCCCGGCTGGGATCGCAACTACACCGAGGTTTTCGGCTTCTCGCTGGAGGACATCGGCGAGGAGGGCGTCACGTCGCTGGCCACGAAGATGCGCAGCGCCGGCATGCCGCTGGAGTCGCTGCCCGGCCCGCCGGTCGTCCCGGCCGACCTCTCGCCGCGCGAGACCGCGACGCGCGGGCCGCTGCTCGTGCAGGCCGGACTGCTGGGCGAGAAGCAGCACTCGGCGCCGAAGGACGCAGCCTCGATCGAGCTCGTGATGGACACCGTCGGCCGTCAGCTGCCGAACACGAACGGCACCAACCTGACAGTCCAGTTCGCCTTCACCGACGTCGAGCCGTGGACGCTGCGGCTCGTCGGCGGCAGCAAGCCGCTGGTCGAGCGCGGCGGTGAGCCCAAGGCCGACGTCACGCTGCGCACGAGCTGGGACGACTGGCTCGACGTCGCCAGCGGCCGCGTCAACCCGGGCCACGCGGTCATGCGCGGCAAGCTGCGCCCGCGGGCGCGACTGTCGGCGCTGAAGCTGCTGCCCGCGGCGCTCGGCGGGCACCGGCGCTAACTCACGGCGTCAGCACGATCTTCAGCGCCTCCCGCGCGTCGTAGAGGCGGTAGGCCTCGGCGGCGTCGGCGAGGGGCATGTGGTGGGTGACGAGGGGGCTGGGGTCGAGGATGCCGGCTTGCATGAGGGCGAGGACACGGTCGACGTGGGCGATCACGTTGGCGAGGCCGAGGCGGAGGGTGAGGCCCTTGAGCCAGGCGAGACCGAGCGGGATCTCGGCCTTGCCGGCGTAGGCGCCGATGCCGGAGACGGTGCCGGCGTCGCGGGTGAGGCTGATCGCGAGGGCGAGCGGGCCGGGGTCGCCGACGGCGTCGACGGTGATGTCGACTCCGCGGCCGGTGGCGGCGCGGATCGCGCGCTTGGGGTCCTGCTCGCTGAGGTGCAGGGCGGTTGCGCCGAACTGCTCGGCCATCTCCAGGCGCTGGGCGACCGTGTCGATCGCGAAGACCTGGGCGGCGCCGGCCGCTCTCGCGGACTGGACGGCACAGAGGCCGACGGGGCCGAGGCCGAGGACTGCGACGGTGTCGCCGGCGCGGACGCCCGCGTGGGTCACGGCGTGGTAGCCGGTGCCCATCACGTCGCCGGCGAACAGGGCGACGTCGGCGGACATGCCGTCAGGGACCTTGCGCAGAGTGAGGTTGGCGCGTGGGACGAGCAACTGCTCGGCCTGGGCGCCCTGGAGGTCACCGAGGTTGGCGCCGTGGCCGAACGTCTGGCCGCGTTCGCAACGATGGTAGTCGCCGCGCACGCAGGAGATGCAGGTCGCGCAGGCGGTGTGGAAGCAGCCGAGCACGCGGTCGCCGACGGCGACGCGTTCAACGTCTGCGCCGACGGCGAGGACGGTGCCGGTGAACTCGTGGCCGATCGTGAAGCCCCGCTCGACGGGGACGCGGCCGTGGTAGATGTGGAGGTCGGAGCCGCAGATGCCGGTCGCCTCGATCCGCACGATCGCGTCGTCGGCGGCCTGCAGCTCCGGATCGGGCTTCTGCTCGAGCGCGACCTCGCCGGGCGCCTGGAAGGTGACGGCATGCATTACTGGTCCGGCTCCTCGTCGTCGTAGGTGAAGAAGCCTTCGCCGGTGCTGCGGCCGAGGCGGCCGGAGAGGGCGAGGCGGCGCAGCAGGGGCGCGGCGCGGTAGCGCTCCTCGCGGTATTCGTCGAACAGTGCGTCGAGCACGGTAAGGACGTGGTCGATCCCGATCTCGTCGGCCCAGCCGAGGATCCCGCGCGGGTGATTCATGCCGTGGACGAGGCCGGCATCGACGTCGGCCGGCGTGCCGACCCCCTCGGTGACGGCGAACGCCGCCTCGTTGGCGAGCTGACTGAGGATGCGGCCGAGCACGAGCCCGGGTGCGTCGCCGACCCAGACGACCGGGCAGCCGAGCGTGGCGAAGAACTGCTCCGTTGCACGGACCGCGGTGTCGAGCGTGTCGGGCCCGCGCGTCAACTCGACGAGCGTCCCTGCCGCGAGCGGCGGCAGCGCGTGGAAGCCGACTGCGCCGCCCGAGGGATCGAGCACGGCGAGCGAGCCCTCGTGGCAGCAGATCGCCTGCGGGCCGCCCTGCAGCGGCGTCTCGCTCTCGCGCGCGCCGCAGTCGAGGATCAGGAACGGCACCTCGCCGTCGGCTTCCTCCGGTGTGCGAGCGTCCCAGCCGGCGTCGCTGGCACGATCGAGCAGCGTATGCGCGATGGGGACGTCGCCGGCGACGACGACGGGGCCGGTAGCGCCGCCCGGGGGGCTGGTCGGCTCCGGCGCCGGAGGGTCGTCGGGACGATGTGGGCCGTCGCGGTAGTCGTAGAAGCCGCGCCCGGACTTGCGGCCGGTGCGCCCGGCGGCGACGAGCCGGGCGGTCAACGGGAAGGGCCGCCAACGCGGCTCGCCGAACGACTGCTCGTGGAAGGAGCGCGCGACGTCGAAGCCGACGTCGACGCCGACGAGGTCCATCAGCTCGAACGGGCCCATGCGGAAGCCGCCGCCGAGGCGGCAGATGCGGTCGACGTCCTCGACGGATGCGATCCGCTCGGTGACGAGGCGCAGCGCTTCCAGCCCGTAGGGCCGGTTGACGCGGTTGACGAGGAAGCCAGGCACGTCGGCGGCGTCGATCACGACCTTGCCCATCGCCTTGCCGGTCGCGCGGGCGAGCGCGAGCGCCGCCGTGCCCGAGTCCTCGCCGGCGACGACCTCCAGCAGGCGCATCAGCGGCGCGGGGTTGAAGAAGTGCATGCCGACGACGCGCTCGGGGTGCGCGGCGCCGGCGGCGATCGCGGTGACGGGGATCGAGGAGGTGTTCGTCGCGAGCACGCAGTCGGGCGCGACGATCGCCGACAGCGCGCCGAACAGCTCGCGCTTGAGCGGCAGCGACTCGGGCGCGGCCTCGATGACCAGTTCGCAAGGGGCGAGCGCCTCGAGCGTGTAGGCGGGCTCGACGCGCGCGGCAGCGGCTGCGGCCTCCTCCGCGCTCCAGCGGCCTTTCGCGGCGCCCTTCTCCAGGTTCGCGCGCAGGGTCGCCGCGCCGCGCTCGAGCGCGTCCCGGTCCGGGTCGTGCAGCAGCGTGCGGGCACCCGCGAGGCAGGCGAGCTGGGCGATCCCGCCGCCCATCGTGCCGGCGCCGACGACGCCGACGACGGTCGCGGCGTCGCTCATGTCATCGCGTTGATCCCGGTCGCAGCGCGGCCGATGATCAGCTTCTGGATCTGGGAGGTGCCCTCGTACAGGGTGGTGACGCGCACGTCGCGGAAGTATCGCTCGACGGGGTGGTCGTCGACGTAGCCGGAGCCGCCGTGGACCTGGATCGCGGTGTTGGCGGAGCGGACGGCCGCCTCGGTCGCGTAGAGCTTCGCAATCGACGTCTCGGTCGTGGACGGGCGGCCGCTGTCCTTGAGGTGGCCGGCGCGCCAGACGAGCATGCGGGACGCGTCGGTGTCGACGACCATGTCGGCGATCATCGCCTGCACGAGCTGGAAGCTCGCGATCGGGCGGCCGAACTGCTCGCGCTCCTTCGCGTAGGAGACGGAGGCGTCAACGCAGCCCTGGCAAATCCCGACGCAGCCCGCTGCGACGCTGTAGCGGCCGGAGTCCAGCGACGACATCGCGACCTTGAAGCCCTCGCCGACCTGGCCGAGCAGCGCGTCGTCGCCGACCTCGACCTCGTCGAGCGAAAGCGAGGCGGTGTCGGAGCCGTGCAGGCCGAGCTTGTGGTGGATCTCCTGCGCCTCAAAGCCCTTCGTCGCCGGGTCGACGAGGAAGCAGGCGAGACCACGATGGCCGAGCGCCGGGTCGGTCTGGGCGAAGATCAGCGCGACGCGGGCGTGGTTGCCGAGCGAGATGAACATTTTCGAGCCGGAGATCGACCAGCCGCCGTCGATTTTCTTCGCGCGCGTCTTCTGGTTGGCGGCGTCGGAGCCGGTGTCCGGCTCCGTCAGGCCGAAGCAGCCGAGCCACTCGCCGGAGGTGAGCTTCGGCAGGTAGTGCTGCTTCTGCTCCTCGGTCCCCCAGCGCAGGATCGCCGAGCAGACGAGCGAGGTCTGCACGCTAATGACGGTACGCATCGCCGAGCAGCCGCGGCCGATCTCCTCGACGACGAGGCCGTAGGTGATGTAGTCGAGGCCGGCGCCGCCGTACTCGCGCGGGACGATCGCGCCGAGGTAGCCCTGGGCCGCGATCTTCTTCACGAGCTCCACGTCGAAGTGGGAGTTGCGGTCGTTCTCGCGGGCGCGCGGGACGATCTCGCCGTTGGTGAAGTCGCGGGCGGTGTCGCGGATCAGGCGCTGCTCGTCGGTCAGGTCGAAGTCCATGCGGTCGGCATCCTCGTCGCGGGGATCGGGAGGCGCCGAACGCTACCGGCCGCTGCACGGCGGCTCGCCGATTCCAGCAGCCTGCCACGGCTCCCGACCGCGGGGGCATTGCGGCCGGGAGTCGCTGGACCGTCGTCCGCGGCCGGCTCGTGCGTCGAGCCGGCCGCGGAGTCAGCCGCGTGGGACTACGTCGCGGGTGATGGGACAACCGCGATCGTCACGGCCGACGAGATGCCCCGCTGGTTGACGGGGCCGCCGGGAACGAGCGTGCGGAACTGGATGTCGCCGGGGGAGACGAGCGTGGTCGCGAGCGAGTAGCTCGAACCGACGCCGACACGGCCGACGGCGATCGAGCGCCAGACCGTGCCGTCGAGGCGCTGGAGGAACACGATGTGCCCGGTCTTGTCGGGCTGGACCGTGCCCGTGAACGAGATCGTGTCGCCCACGGCGGCGTTCGTCGTGCTGGGCGCGATCGAGACGACGTCGTGCACGCCGATGAACAGCGCCGCCGTGTGGCGGGAGCGGTCGGTCGTGACGCGCACCTTGTAGATCGCGTTGCGCGTCGGGCTCTGCGTGAACGAGTAGTTGCCGTCGGCGTCCGTCGTGGCGGCGGCGAACGGACGGAAGCGGCCGCGGTGCTCGTTGCGGCCGTAGAGCATCACGGACGTGTTCGGCCCGTCGGTGAGCGTGCCGGAGATCGTCACGCTCTGGCCGAAGTCAATCGACGTTGAGCTCGCGCCGATCGTGAAGCCGGCGATCTGCTCCTGCTCGATAGTGATCGAGATCGGCGTCGACTCGCCGCGCAGGACGTGGCGGTCCGCGCGGACGATTGTGCGCAGCGTGCGGTCGCCGGCCTGGCGGAAGCGGTGGACGATCGTGTAGTGGCCGGCGGCGTCGGTGCGGCCGTGGTCGATCGTGCGCCACTGGTCGCCGTTGACGCCGACCTGCCGCTGCAGGATCACGTGCTGGGACGGATGGACCGGCGTGACGTTGCCGGAGAACGCGATCGGCGTGCGGGTCAGGAGCGGCTCGGCCGGCTGGTCGAGCGTGACCGTCGCGCTGACGCGCGGCGGATTCGGCTGGTGGTGGCGGTGGCGCGCCGACGCGACGGCTGGCACCGCGAGCGCGAGGATTGCCGCAAGCGCGGCAAGCAGGGCGAAACGTGGACGCACGGAAGCCTCCATTGGCTGGACTGGACGATGGGATCCCCTCCCTTACTCCTCGTTCCTGACTGGGAGGGGTCGGACGTCTGCTCAAACACCGGCATCTGGATCGAGTTGCGGCGTGCCAGGCGGCGAGCACGAGCGCCGACATGGGTAGCCTCAGTTCATGGACCCATTCGCACTCGCCATTGGCGGCTTTCTGCTGGTGATAGTCCTGATGGTCCTCGCACTCGGGGTCTGGTATCCCGGCTCGGGTGCGGACGTGCTCGACTGGCACACGCCCGAGTACCACGCGGAGACGACCGGCGCCCGCGACTCCGACGACCTCGCGCAGATGCTGGAGGGCGTCAACATGAAGCGCCGTGCGCGCGGCGAGCGCGAGCTGACGCTGCGCGAGGTGCGCGACGGCAAGCCCTTGACGTAGGCTCCCGCGCCGATGGCGCGCGTGCTGATCGTCGGATGCGGATGCCGCGGGCAGTCGCTCGCGCGGGCGCTGCGCGCGCAGGGGCACGCGGTGCGCGGCACGACGCGCGAGCAGGCGGGCGTCGCGGCGATCGAGGCGGCTGGGGCGGAGGCGTGGGTCGGCGATCCCGACCGGATCGCCACGATCAGCTACGCGCTCGACGGCGTGACGATCCTCTGCTGGCTGATGGGCTCGGCCTCCGGGAGCGACGAGCAGCTCGCCGCGCTGCACGGCTCGCGGCTGAAGATGCTGTTGGAGCGCACGATCGACACGACCGTGCGCGGCCTTGTCTACGAGGCAGCCGGCTCGGTCGACGGTGCCCTGCTCGCGCAGGGGGCGGAAACAGTGCGCGCGGCGTGCACGTACTCGGAGATCCCGCATGCGCTGCTTACGGGCGATCCGGCGGCCTCCCACGACGCATGGCTGGCGGCGGCGCTCGGCTGCGTCGACGAGCTGCTGTCGTTCGAGCGCGGCTAGCTCGCGCCGAGCAACGGCCGCAGACGCTCGAGCAGGTCGCCGAGGATGCGGGCGGTGGCGCCCCAGATGAGGTGGTCGCCGACGACGTAGGTGGGCGTGTCGAACGTGATGCCCCGCCGCGTCATCGGGCGGATTGCGTAGCCCGCGCTCAGCGCGCTCAGCGGCAGCTCCATCACGAGCGCGACCTCCGTCGGCTGCGGCACCCAGGCGTGCCCGGGCTCGATCAGCCCGACGTGCGGGTAGATCACGTAGCCGGTCACGAACGTGCGAACGGGCGGCAGCGTGCCAAGCAGGTCGACCGCGGCGGGCGAGAGGCCGACCTCCTCCTCCGCCTCGCGCAGCGCGGTGGTGTGCAGCTCCTCGTGCGGATGGTCGCGGCGCCCGCCGGGGAACGAGATCTCGCCCGGATGGCGGCGCAGGTCCTCACGGCGCTTGGTGAAGACGGCGTGCAGCTCGCCGTCGGACTCGAACAGCGGGACGAGCACGGCAGCCTCGACGTCCTCGGCCGAGCCGGGCGGCGCCGCCGTAATCTCGCCGGCAGTCAGGAGCCGGCGCAGCGTGTCGCGGATCCCGTCTCCGCAGGTCAGCTGACGAGCTCGATGCGCTCGTCGAACATGACCTCGCCGTCAAGCGCCCGGTGGATCGGGCATTTCGCAGCGATCACCGTCAGGCGCTCGACCTGCTCGGAGGAGAGCGTCTTGGGCAGGCGCAGCAGCAGCTTGAAGCGGGTCGGCGCGCCGCGCTCGGCGGGCGTGTACTCGGCCTCCACCTCGATGTTGCCGATGTCCCAGCCCTTGCGCTTGGCGTACATCTCGACCGTGATCGCGGTGCACGACGCGAGACTCGCGGCGAGCAGCTCCTGCGGATTCGGCGCTTCGTCGTCGCCGCCGGACTCGCGTGGCTCATCCGTCTTGATGCGATGTTCCCGCACGTCGATCTCATGCGAGAACGTGCCGGTGCGCCGCGCGATCGCCTTCATCATCTTCATTCGCTCCGAGGGTCCCGTATCTACGCCGTGGGCCATCGTAGCGAGGGCTCGCACTGTAGGCGCGGCGCCTGGACGGCCGGCCTTCGGCATACGACGTAGACGTCCTCCGAACGACATGTTCGGGGCGACTGACGCAAAGTCAAATTCGTTCCGGGAACATCCAGCGCATGGAACTTGAGCATCTCGACGTGCTGATCGTCGGCGCCGGCCTCTCGGGCATCGGCGCCGCCTGCCACCTGCGCGCGGACTGCCCCCGCAAGAGCTTTGCGATCCTCGAGTCGCGCGCGGAGAGCGGGGGGACGTGGAGTCTGTTCCAGTACCCGGGCATCCGCTCGGACTCGGACATGTTCACGCTCGGCTACTCGTTCAAGCCGTGGACGGAAGCGAAGTCGATCGCGGATGGGCCGTCGATCCTTCGCTACGTGCGCGACACGGCGCGCGAGCATGGCGTCGAGCAGAGGATTCGCTACAACCGCCGCGTCGTGCGGGCGGCGTGGTCCTCGGCCGACGCGCGCTGGACCGTGGACGTGGAGCGCTCCGACACGGGCGAGACGGAGCAGCTGACCTGCTCGTTCCTCTTCGGCTGTACCGGCTACTACCGCTACGACGAGGGCTACACGCCCGCGTTCGCCGGCGTCGAGCGCTTCGGCGGACAGGTCGTGCACCCACAGCACTGGCCGGCGGACCTCGACTACACGGGCAAGCGCGTCGTCGTGATCGGCAGCGGCGCGACGGCGGTGACGCTCGTCCCGTCGATGGCCGACAAGGCCGCGCACGTGACGATGCTGCAGCGCTCCCCGACGTACGTCGTCTCGCTGCCGGGCCACGACCCGATCGCCGACTTCCTGCGCGGGCTGCTGCCGCCGAAGGTCGCCTATCCGATCGTGCGCTGGAAGAACGTGCTGCTCGCGACGCTGATGTTCCAGGTCAGCCGGCGCGCCCCGGACTTCATGAAGCGGCTGTTGCGCAAGGGCGTCGAGAAGCAGCTCCCGGAGGGCTACGACGTCGACACGCACTTCACGCCGAGCTACAACCCGTGGGACCAGCGGATATGCCTGGTGCCCGACGCCGACCTCTTCAAGGCGATCAGAAGCGGCGACGCCTCGATCGTGACCGACCGCATCGAGACGTTCACCGAGACGGGGCTGAAGCTCGCCTCCGGCGCCGAGCTGGAGGCCGACGTGATCATCACGGCGACCGGCCTCAACCTGCAGCTGCTGGGCGGCATGACGCTGGCGGTCGATGGCAGCGAGGTCGCGATGTCCGAGACGGTCGGCTACAAGGGCATGATGTTCAGCGGAGTGCCGAACGCGGCCGTGACGCTCGGCTACACGAACGCCTCGTGGACGCTGAAGGGCGACCTCTGCGCCGAGTACGTCTGCCGGCTGCTCAACCACATGGACGCGAACGGCTACCGCGTCGTCACACCGCGCGGTCCCGATCCGTCAGAGCCGACGCATCCGTTCCTGGATCTCGCGTCCGGCTACGTGCTGCGCTCGCTCGACCAGCTCCCGAAGCAGGGGGACAGGACGCCGTGGCGCCTGCACCAGAACTACGCGCGCGACATCCTGATGCTGCGCCGCGGCCCGCTCGAGGACGACGCGATCGCGTTCTCCCGCGCTGCTCCGGCAGCCGTCGAGTCGCCCGTGCCGCTCGCCGTCTGAGAGGCACTCACCACGCCGCGCCCGGCGCGAGCAGCGGGTCGTCCCAGAGGCGCTGGTCCTCGCGGCCGAGGCGCCAGAAGCCGACGCCGCCGAGGCCGCGGGTCGAGGCGATCCGGATGCGGCGGCCGATCGTCGCGCCGTCCGGGTACCAGACGTCGTGGGTGACGCCGCCGGCGTCGGTGTAGGTGGCGTGGTAGGTGTCGGAGGCAGGGTCGAGCAGGACGGTGGCGTTGAGCGACGGGAGGCGGTCCATGAAGTCGCCGTACTCGTAGGCGGTCGCCACGTGCGACGGCCCGCCGCCGGCCGGCCAGTCCATCGCGTACAGGTTCGTGCCGTAGATGAACTTGTGCTTCAGCGGCATCGTCGCGACGTAGTCGGCGATCTGCGAGGTCCAGGTGGAGTCGTCCTGCGAGCCCGGTGCCGAGGTGGACCAGTGCAGGCCCCACGCCATCACGAACAGCCAATCGGCCGATTGCGACAGGCGCGGGTAGTCGAAGATCCCCGAGCGCGAGTGCGTCGGCACATCCTTCGCCTTCGGCGAGAGCGCGATCGTCAGGTACTTGCCCTGCGCGTGCAGGCGCCCGGCGAGGTCCTCGATGAAGGTGCTGAGCGCCGTGCGGTCGGCGGCGGGCCCGGCCTCGAAGTCGATCGAGATGCCGTCGTAGCCGTAGTTGGCGACGAGGCCCATCAGGGCGTCGAGCCACTGCTCGCGCGTCGTGGGGTCGGTCAGGATCTTGTGGACGACGGTGGTGCGCTGGCAGTTGACGCGGGGGAGCACGTGCACCTGGCGTGCCTCGGCCCAGCGCGTCATCAGGGGGTCGTCATGACCGCCCAGCTCAGCGCTGGACGTGCAGTCGTAGTAGGTCGGATAGACGACGCCGATGCTGCGGTAGTGGGCGCGGAAGTCGGCGAAGCTCTGGTCGGTCGTGGCGAGCAGGTAGGCGTGCGCGTTGCCGGTCGTGGGGATCGGGTTCTGCGTGCGTACGTCGACGGGGGCCGTCGGCTTGCTCATGTAGCCGAGGCTGTCGATCGCGACGACGGAGATGCGGTAGCTCGTGTTGGCCGCGAGGTTGTCGAGCATCAAGGAGGTGGTCTCGACCTGCTTGACGACGACGCCGTCGCGCATCACGCGGTAGCCGGCGACCTTGCCGGCACCGATCGTGCTCGCCTGCCACTGCGCGCCGATCTCCGAGTCGGAGACGGGGATCGCCTCCAGCCCCTCGGGCGTGCTGGGCGGCTCGTGGCCGGTGACGGCGGTCACCGTGTTGCTGGGCCGGCTCGTGTGGCCTTGGCGGTCGACCGCGACGACCGTGAAGCGGTAGGCGCGGTTCGGCGCGGCGCCAATCTTCCAGCCTGTGCGTGAGGTCTGCCCGACCGTCGCGCCGTTGCGCAGCAGGCGGTAGCCGGCGAGGCCGCCGTCGCCGCGCTTGCTCGCACCCCAGCTGAGGCGCAGGCCGCGCTCGTCGCCCCCGACGGCCAGCGCTGTCGGGGCTGTGGGCATGCGGTAGGTGATCCGCACGCGGCGCTCCACCTTGCAGCGCAGCGCCTGTCCGGCGGCGTTGACTGCGACGACCGTGAAGCGATGGCGGTCGCCGAGCTTCACGGGGATCCGCAGTGCGTGTCCCGTCGTCTGCCCGACGACGCGGCCGTCCCGGAGCACGCGGGAGCGCATCCCCTTGGGCAGGTGCCAGCGCAGCATGCCGACCGTCTTGCCGAGCTTGCGGGTGAAGCGCAGCTCGGTGGGCTGCTTGCCCTTGCAGGCGAAGGAGGGCTTGGACGGCGTGGGGCGTGCGGGTGCCGTCGTCGTGGTGCCGAGGGCGGCGGCCGCTGTGAGCGCTGCAGCGGCGAGGAGCGTGGCGCGCCTCATCGGGGTCGCCTCGTGGCGTTGTGGCGTGGGGTGTGCCTCCGCTGTGCCGTCGCCGCCCGGGCATGCCGGCGGTCATGCCCAGGCGCGACGAGCGGGGGGAGGAAGGTCGGTGTGAGGGAGGCTTGGGCGCCCTCGACGGAGGCAGGGGCCGGGGCCGGGGCGGAAGCCGCTCCCGCCACGCCCTGCAGCACGTCGATCCGCTTCGCCACCGACGGCGCCACGACCGGCACGATCGCCGCCAGCGGCAGCAGCGAGAGCGGGACGAGCGCGAACCCGGCGACGCGTCGCAGCCATGCGCGCATCACGCCCGTCCCTCCACCGGCTGCGGGATCCCGGCGCCGGTCGCGGTCGCCGGGCGCGTGCCCCAGGAGGAGCTGCGCGCGGTGAGGATCGCCCAGTACGTCTGCCACAACAGGAAGGCGAGGTAGAAGAAGCAGAAGACGATCCCGTAGATCCAGCGCGGGTCGTAGCGGGGGCGGCGCACGACGTAGTAGAGGCCGTACGTGAGGGCCATCATGTAGATCCCGACGGCGTAGACGACGGGGATTCCGCGCTCGCCCGTGAGTGGCAGCCACACGAGTGCGCGCAGCGCCACGACCGGCGCGACGAGCGAGATCAGGATGCCGGCGTACGCTTGCAGTGCGGCGATCGGGTGCCGGCGCCAGATGAACGAGCTGAGGATCAGCGACTCGCGCGTCCAGGAGCGCTTCCAGCGCAGCTGCTGCTTGAGGAACTGCCGCAGCGTTGCGGGCGCGGCCGTGTGGGAGATCGCGTCGGAGGCATAGAGGACCTTCCAGTCGCGCAGCACGCGGTTCGTCAGAGCGCGGTCGTCGCCGAACGTCGCGGGGGAGCCGAAGAACGTCTGGCGCTCCCACGGATCGAGGTGGGGGACGATCGCCACGCGGCGGTAGGCGGAGAAGCAGCCCGAGCAGCAGGTGACGCAGCCGAACACCGACTCGGCCGCCTTCACGACGCGGAACGCGACGAAGTAGCGCACGACCTGCATGCGCGTCAGCCACGACTCATCGACGTTGGCGACGTCGGCGTGGCCGCAGATCGCCCCGACCTTTGGGTCCGCGAAGCCCTGCATCAGGCGGCGCAGGGCGTCCGGCTCGACGCTGCTGTCGGAATCGACGAAGGCGAGGATCTCTGCGTCAGTCGCACGCATGCCGACCGCCATCGCGGCGCGCTTGCCGCAGTTGGAGCCGAGGTCGATGACACGCACGCGCGGGGACTCTGCCGAGACCTCCAGCATCCGCTTCAGTGTGTCGTCGGTCGAGCCGTCGTTGACCGCGACGAGCTCCAGCTTGTCGGCTGGGTAGTCGAGCGCGAGCAGCGACCGCAGCGAGTCGGCGATCACGCCCTCCTCGTTGAACGCTGGCATCACGATCGCCACGTGTGGCTCGAGCCCGGCGTCCGGCGGCGGCTTGTACGGCAGTGAGAGCAGGAAGCGGCTGGTGATGTAGGCGACCACGACGACGCCGTAGATCGCGAACATCAGGTCCCCGCCGCCGAGGTCAAACCACAGCGCGTGGTAGGCGATCGCGAGCACCAGCAGCAGCGCGAGGTAGATCGCGGCGACGACGCGCATGGCATGGTCGGCGAGGCGGGGGAGGGTTGGTCGGTTCACGTTCGGCATCGGCTAGACGAGGTGGAGCGGGCGGTCTTGCGCCAACCGGTAGGTGGCGTCGAGGACGTGGTCGAAGTCCGCCAGCCAGCTGAGGTCGGCGCCGGCGTGCACCGCGGTGACGAGCACGAGGTCGGTGTCGGCCGGTGCCGGCCGGTTGATCGAGCGCAGCGTCGTCCCGGCGGCGGTGCGTACCTGCGGCACGCGCGGGTCGTGGTAGGCGACCTGCACGCCGAGCAGTTCCAGCCGCTCGGCGATCGCCAGCCCGGGCGACTCGCGTGCGTCGGCGACGCCGGGCTTGTAGGCCATGCCGGCGATCAGGACGCGGGCCTCAGCGGGGGCGAACCCGCGGGCCCGCAGCAGCGAGAGCGCCCGTGCGGCCACGGCGGCCGGCCGCGCGGCGATCGCCGCCATCGCCTGCTGGGCGATCGGTGTGCGCACGCCGGCGTGGTTCACCGGCTCCAGCAGGTAGTAGGGATCGACCGGGATGCAGTGTCCGCCGACCCCTGGGCCAGGGTAGTGGGCGAGGAAGCCGTAGGGCTTCGTCGCGGCGGCGTCGACGATCTCGACAGGGTCGAGGCCCAGGTGCGCCCCGACGCTCGCCATCTCGTTCGCGAACGCAAGGTTAACCGCGCGGAAGGTGTTCTCGTAAAGTTTCGTGAACTCGGCCGCCTCCAGCGAGGAGACCTCATGGATATGCGCCGCGGTGGGAGCGAGCACCTCGCGCGCCCGCTGCGCGCAGGCGGGCGTGGCGCCGCCGACGACACGCGGGACGGCGTGCTGGTCGACGGTCAGGTCGCCGGGCAGGATCCGTTCGGGCGCGAACGCGACGTTGATCTCCATGCCGGCTCGCAGGCCGCGCTTGGCGAGCGGCTCGACCAGCAGCGTGCGCGTGGAGCCGACCGACGTCGTGGAGGTGAGGACGATGGTCTGTCCGGCGCGGGCATGCGCGATGGTGCTCGCGCAGGCGGAGCGGAGCGCCCGCAGGTCCGGCTTGCGCTCGGCGTCGACGGGCGTCGGGACGGCGATGATCACCGCGTCGGCGTTGGAGAGCGCTGCCGGGATCGCCCGCAGCCGCAGGCGTTCGCCGGCGAGCGCCTCCCGCAGCCGGGCACGGTCGGGCGCCGGCAGGTCGACGTTCTGATCGCGGATCGCGACGAGCCGCTGCTCGCTGACGTCGATGCCGATCACGTTCGCGCCGGCGGCATGCAGCGCCAGCACGGTAGGAAGACCGACGTACCCCAGTCCCACGACAGCGACGCTCGGAGTGGCCGCCGAGGCGGCGTCCGGCTCGTCGCGAACGACCGGTGCGTGAACGGGCGCGACCGCGAGTGCATGCGCTTCAGACACGGCAGGTCCTCCAGGGATCGGGGGTAAGGAAGGCGAATCGGCGAATGAGGTGCGCAGACAGCAAACGTCACGCCGACCCTGTACCGGGGGTCAGCGCGACGCCCTCGCACAGGACAGCTAATTCAACCCGATCCTGCAATGGGGTCCAGACCCCACCTTCACTCAACGTTCTCTTATTTAGGCCGGCGGGTGACTTTCATTCACATCATTACTTACGAAACCTCACCAAAGCTCCATCATTACCTGGACGGCAGGTGGACGCTGCACCTCTCGGCCGCCCACCCAGCGGCCCGTATACTCGACAAGACGGGGCGTAGCGCAGCCTGGTAGCGCGCCTGCTTTGGGAGCAGGAGGTCCTGGGTTCGAATCCCGGCGCCCCGACTCAGGATTTGCGGAGGAAATACCTGCAAATCAGCACTTCCGCTTTCCCGCCCATGCCGCACCATCTGTCGGGGATCGGGCGAGGGAACAAGTAGGGAACAAGCAAACCCCTCGGGAACAAGCAGGCACGCCGTGATCGACGACGACCTGACCCGCAAGCTCGGCGAGGCCGGCGTCGACATCGGCGCCGTGGGCATCCAGTGGGGCAAGCGCCCCGACAAGCTCCCGACGTGCTCCATCCAGGACCGCGACCTCCGGCTGCTCAGGTTCCTCCACGACTTCAACTACGCCAGCACGAGCACGCTCGCCGCGATGTTCTGGGGCAGCTACGGGAGCGCCGTCCGCGAGCGCCTCAAGCTGCTCCACGATGTCGGCTTCGTCGACAAGCTCCGTCCGCGGGTGGGAAGGACCCAGGGCGCGCCCGAGTGGGTCTACCGCTTGACGCTCCGCGGCAGGCAACTCCTCGGCGACCACGGCGAGCCTGCCGACCGCGAGGCCTTCAAGCCAGCAAAGCTGACTTCGATCGCCTACGTCGAGCACTACGTGCAGGTTTCCGCGCTCATGGCACAGATCGCGGCGCGGGCAGCAGCGTTCGTCGGCAAGAACGGTCCGCTGATCAATGCGGCGCCGTTCGAGCTGCACGGTCCGCGCTCGGGCACCATCGACCCACGCACCGAGACGCGCCCGACGCCTCACCGGCCTCCGATCTCGCCGGTTGCCACATCAGCCTCGGCACCGCCCACGCCGGCGTCCTCAAGCCCGATGCGACGATGATCGGCGTCGACGCCGGCGGCAACCGAACCGCGGTGATGTTCGAGTTCGACCGCACCCGGCGGTCCTCCAAACAAGGGGAGCGGTTGCGGCGGTACGACTGGTTCCTCACGGTGGGCTGGCGAGAGAGCCGCTATGCCTTCCTCGACATCGAGCCGGCAGTCCTATTGGTCTGCGCCGACGAGCAGAACATCTCAGCGTTTGTGCGTGCAGCCCGCGCCTACCTGACCGCGAGGCTTGTGCGTTCCGACGATCGATCGGGACTCGGCGAATGCGTCGGGCGTGAGCAAACCGGGTTCACTAGCCGAGATCGACTGCTACGCGCTGACCCCAGCGTGGTACAGCCTACGTCGACGACGCGTGGGTATAGCACGGTCCGACTCCCGGTCGCAGAGCTGCTGCGAGCAAGTGCTCCTTGAGCTTCCGTACCGTTACCCGGAGGCAACGAACCATCTCATCTGCGAGATCACGCCACGGTTCCCGTTACGCTACTTCGATGTCTACGACAGGGCCTCGCGAAACCAATGCGGATGATGTCGAGTTTGACGACCCCGCGTCGGAGCTTGCTGATCGCCAAAGCTCACCGCCGCGATATGAGATCGCGACGTACCCTGCCGACTTCACGCTTGAGGTTCTGCAGACGAAATGGGCGGCGGGCGATCTAGTTATCCCCGCGTTCCAGCGCAAGTTCGTATGGTCCCACGCACAGGCGAGCAAGCTGATCGAGTCCTTCTTGGTCGGGTTGCCTGTCCCCGCGATTTTTCTGTACACGGAGCGGGGCAGCGAGAAGTCGCTGGTAGTCGACGGTCAGCAGCGTCTCCGTACGATCTTCTACTTCCTTTCTGGTGTGTTTGGGGAGGAGAAGGAGGGTCGGCGGACGGTGTTTCGCCTCAAGGGTTTGAGTGAGGATTCGCCCTACGCCGACAAGACGTACGCTGAGCTTGAAAAGACTGATGAAGCAGCGGCTCGTCGCTTGCGGAACAGTGTCTTGCGTGCATTCGTCGTCCGCCAGTTGGATCCTGAGGATGACACCAGTGTGTTCCATATCTTTGAGCGCCTGAACACTGGGGGCACGCTTCTCCACAACCAAGAGGTACGAAACGCAATCTGCTCCGGCAGCTTCAACGAGCTGCTTCACGAACTCAACGCAGACCCACGGTGGCGAGTGCTCCTCGGTAAGCCCGGACCGGATACCCGCATGCGTGATGTCGAGCTTATCCTTCGTTTCTTTGCCCTTCGTCACGCTGCTGGACAGTACGAGAAGCCGATGAAGGACTTTCTCTCGCGTTACATGCGCCGACATGCACACGCACCGACCGAGCAGATCGACCGGTATCGCACCGAGTTCTTGGCTGTCTTGGAAGCTGTCTCCGATTTGCTTGTCGAGCGACCCTTTCATGTTTATGCCGGGTTCAACTCTTCAGCGTTCGACAGCGTTTTCTGCGCGTTCGCTCGTCACCTCGACGCGATACCTGATGAGGTCGGGGAGCGGTACGAGAAGTTGGCCGAGTCGAGTGAGTTCGAGGATCTGGTCAAGGGCGGCACTACTGACGTAGAGCAGGTTCGCGGACGTCTCGCATTGGTCGACGAGGTCCTGTTCGGATGAAGCTTCTCCGTGTCGAAGCAGCGCTCGAGGATTGCGAGCGTCATCTCGAGGCGACGAGTAGCACGGGTACAGAGATCGAGGCCATCCTAACTGCGTATGTCTCGGCGTTGATCTATGCGGCGCTTGAGGCACAGGTTCGCTCCATCGTCGCCGAACGGGTCGCGACTGCGGCCGGGACTGATCGAGACGTAGGCACCTTCGCCGCCTACGCTTCCCGACGTTTGGTGCGCTCAATCAAAATCGGTGATCTGGCAGGAGCTGCGGCGTGGTTCCATGTCGACTGTAAGGCTCAGTTTCGCACCGAGCTGGACGATGAGGCGCATACGGCTTGGGACACGATCATCAGCAATCGACACGATGTCGCCCATGAGACTGACGGGGCAGCGGTAAGCAACCTCACATTCGGAGAGCTGAAGGACATGTACCCCAAAGCACTCAAGGTTCTGACCAGCCTGCAAGACGCGATTGCGCCCGACTCCCCAGGGCGAGCGCCAGCGGAGTAGGGACGCTGCATTGCGGGGGTTTGGGGGGCGGGTGTGACATTGGCTCCAACACCCTGCAATGTCGGAGGCGCGTGGTGCGTGCTGCCCCTCGCTCCCCGCCAGATCGCCCGTCTCATCGGCTGATCGAGGAAGGGGGTCACGGCTGACTTCGCTTCGCTTCGCACCCGTGACCCCCTTTCTCGACCTACCACCAGAGATGGTGGGTAGGGCCAGATGAGACGGACGAAGGGCTGGCGGGGAGCGAGGGGCACAGCAAGTGGATGGAGGGACGAACCGGGGGAACAGCGGGCGAAGGTCGGGGCTATGGGGGTAGTGCGGATCGAAGGTCGTGAGCTGCGACGGGGAGCGAGGCGAACAGCTGAGGGTGTCGAGAGTTGTTGCGATTGGGTGTTGGAACGTTGCAGGTGGCTGCGTAGGGTCGGGGCGGACAACGAAAGCGGCCCGGCGGTGCGTGAACACCCCGGGCCCGGCACAGGAGGATCAGCTCCCATGCAGGAAAAGCGTATCCAGCGTGCGCGGATCACCGTCGCGCACTGCTCCCTCGGGACGGCCGTCCGTCAACTCCGCGCCCGGCGCTACATCTCCCAGGAAACGCTCGGCGAA
Organism: uncultured Actinomycetes bacterium; assembly: GCA_963774115.1. Taxonomy (GTDB): domain Bacteria; phylum Actinomycetota; class Thermoleophilia; order Solirubrobacterales; family Solirubrobacteraceae; genus Conexibacter. Next base: position 1,320,957 of record CAVZDN010000003.1, read on the forward strand.
CGAGCGGGCTTGCACCGCAACTACATCGGCGCGATCGAGCGCGGCGAGATCAACCCCACGTTCCTGACGCTGCTGCGTCTGACGAGCGGCATCGAGATCCCGCTCTCCGGACTGATCATCCTCTGCGAGGAGCACCACGCGGAGCGCATCGCCCGTCCACGTGTCGGTCGCGCGCACGAGGAGCCGTCCCAGCAGGACAAGCGCATGGCCTCGAAGGACAAGGACCGTCCCCGGGACGAATGTAGCCAAGCTGCTCAGCGTCGCTGAGATGTGAGCAGGATCGGATGCTTCCTGCTGTGGAAGATCGCGCAGCAGGAAGTACCGGCCGTCAACGGATCTCAGGGGCCGCTCCGGCGGATCTTGGTGAGAGATGTGGCAGGGAGGGGGCGAATCTGCGCAAAGCGTCGCCTCTAGGAGGGATTGGCGAAACTCGTCTCGCCCTGTTGTGGCGGGCGTTTTCGAGGGCGAGAAATGTGTCGGGACCCCACGGATTTGTGGCGGTTACCCCACGTCTTTCTGTCCGGTCCAACCGGTAGTTTTCCCTGTAGATAAGGGAAAAAGCGACCCCCGCGCTGCGCAAACAGCCGGGGGTCTGGACCTTGGAGATAGCGCTCCGTGGCCTCGCCAAACGTATCACCGCGCTCGGCTGCGGCTGAGCTTGGTGATCTCCTCGACTCTGCGGAGATTCGAGGGCTCATCACCGATCTGGAAGAGACCCGTTGGACGGGCCGTCCCGGCTACCCGGTGCGGGTCATGATCGGCATGGCGCTGGCGAAGTCGGTCTACACGATCCCGACGTGGACGAAGACCGTCCGCCTCGTCGGCGAGCACGCGGCGCTGCAAGCCGCGCTCGGCTGCGAGGACGGTGTTCCGTCGGAGTGGGCGTGCTATCGGTTCTCGAAGAAGCTGCGCGAGAACGGGGACATGCTCGACGCCTGCATCGGCAAGGTCACGGCCGAGCTGCACCGTCGCCTTCCCGACTACGGGCGCGACATCGCCATCGACGCTTCGGACTTGCCGGCCTACGCGAACGGGCAGCGGTATCTCTACAACAACGGCCCGGAGCGTCAGCGCTACTCCGATCCCGATGCCTCGTGGGGTCATCGGTCGGCCGTCTCCGTTCGACGCGGCGGCGGCTTCTACGGCTACAAGCTCCAGGCCGCTGTCTGCACCGCGACCGGCCTCCCCGTCGCGTGGCAGGTCGAGAGCGCCCGCGCGAACGAGTCGAAGTTCGTCGCCTCCCTCATCGACACCGCACAAGCACGCGGGTTCGCGGTCGAGACGTGCGCGATGGACAAGGCGTACGACTTCCAGCGCGTCCACGATGAGTGCGCGGAGCGTGGCTGTCAGGCCATCGTCCCGCTTCGCCGCACACCCGAGGTCGTGCGCGGCGACCACCTGCCGCCGAGCTGCGAACACGGCCCGTGGCGCTTCGCCGGGTCGGACTACAAGCGCCAAGCCGCGAAGTGGCGCTGCCCCACGGGCGAGTGCACCCCAGCGTCAACGTGGATCAAGGCCGACCGCCTCCACCCGCTCATCCCGCGCGAGACGCTGCGCTGGAAGGGCCTCTACCGCAGGCGTGGAGCCATCGAGCGAGAGTTCGGGCGGCTCAAGCACGACTGGGCGCTGCTGCCTCTGCGCGTGCGCGGAATCGACCGCGTACGGCTTCACGCTGACCTGACGGTCCTCGCACGGCTCTCGACTACGTTGGAGCGGGCGCGGGCGGTTTCGGCGGCGCGGGTAGTGTCGCGTCAGCCGGTCGGGGGTTCCGTCTGATGCTGCGCTCCACCGGGAAGGAACGGCTCAAGCCATGGCAGGACGCAGTTGGCGATGGTGGCGTGGAGCGCCGCGATGAACTCGTAGCAGTCCCACGGTTCGTTCGGTCGGCCAACTCCTATCGTGGCGGCGCCTTCGATCTCCACCTTCACCTGCTGGGAGGCGGAGTAGATCTCTGCGCCGTTCTTCAGTGCGGGATTGATGGTGGGCGACAGGTCTACGTCCCACGCCTTGCCATCGGTGGAGAGCGTGGGGTCTTTGAGCGCGCTGATGACGCCGACGAGATTGCGGTGCTTGTCGGCATTCTGGAGAGCACTCAGGATCGCGAGGGGATGACCCTCCGCCGGTTCCGAGAGCTGCCGTCCAGCCTCGTAGGGCTGCAATCTGCGGATCGCTGCGACGCAGTCCGCTGGCAAGCCTTTGGTCCGCGAGATCCACGCCCCACTTGCTTGAGCGTCCAAGTACTTCCCGGTGCGCTCGTCCGTCGCGAGCGGATCGACAGTGCAAATGGGGAAGCCGACCCGTTTTTTGAAGTCCTTGGGGGCGATCGCTACCACGAGATGGTCGAGCGCGGAGCGCATGTTGAACAGGACATCCCCAAGGACGATGGGGAACATCTCCGGCGGCTCGATCCCATCGAGCCTGAGGTGATAGATCCATTTCTGGCGCTTGGGATCGAACGTCTCGCTCACCGGGTATGGGCGGCGTCCACGGAGTCCGGCAACGAGGGCGTCAAGGCTCGCGAGGTGCTGCTCGGCCCGCTGGAGCTTGAGACGGTGCGATGGGGTCGGGGCCATGGCGCGTAACCCTTCTACAAACCAGTACGGCGTGGCGTCGGTCCACCGGGCCGGCCACACAGGGCCAGCCCGGACCGCTGTTAGTTCAGGTGCACTCGCTGATGTTGCGCTCGTAGACCGCCACGAGCAGGGACAGCGGCAGCATCAGCCCGGTTGCGACGCACAGCAGCGTCCGAAACGTCGGGTTGATCTCTCCGCGCTCGATGGCGCCGATGTAGTTGCGGTGCAGCCCGCCACGGCTGCCCAGCTCCTCCTGGCTCAGCCCGCGTCGTGCTCGTGCCTCGCGTACTGCTGCGCCCAGCGCATCATGGTCCCGCGAGATCGGCGGGGTACCCTTGTCGGGCATCAGGACTTACCTCCTGGTGTCAGGCCCGGGGGCGTTCACGCGCCGCCCGGGCCACCTACGTTCTATGGACCCGACGAACGTAGGTCACGCCAGCTCGACGTGGCAACAGTTTCGCCAATCGTTTCGCCAAGCCCTCCTAGCCCGCAACCGTCTCGCGACCGGCGCGGGACATGACCCCCATTCAGACCATGCACTCGGATTTCAACGATGAGGAGCTGAGCACGCTTGCTGCGCGGCTCCACGAGATGCTCTCGCCGCTGTTGGCGACGAAAGCCGGTTCGCCGTGGATGCAGTTCAAGGAGGCTGTGGCCTACTCGCGCATCCCGTCCGGCACGTTCCGCCGGCTGTCGGCGATGGGGCTGATTCCCTCGCACGGTGGGCGCACGAAGCTCTACCACCGGGATGAGATCGACGTGGCGATCCTGTCGGGTCAGGCGTGCCTGACGCCTGAGGACGGGCCGCTGGCGTTGTTGCCTCGCGCGAGCTGATGCCCGCGACGCACCCGACGAGTCCGGGTCGCCGGCGAGCGCAACCTCTACCTCGCCGGTGAGGTGTACTGGGCGTGCGCGACGCCGCCCGGCGGTCGTCAGGCCGAGTGGCTCAAGCTCGGCCCGGTCGGCGTCATGGAGGCGCGTCGTCGCCGCGACGACTTCGTGGCACGGGTGCGGCGCGGTGAGGTCGGGACCGTCTCACGGCGCGCGAAGGTGCGCGAGGTGGCCGAGCTCTACCTTGCGGAGTGCGAGCAGCTCGTCGACGTGGGCGCGCTGGCGCCGAGCACGCTCGACAGCTACCGGCTCGGGCTGCGGCGGCACTTCCTGCCGACCTACGGCAATCGGGACGAGCTGCCCGCGGAGCGCATTCGCGCCGGCCGCGGCACGGATGTCCTCGTGCTCATCGCGCGATTGCGCGACGGGGCCTTCAGTTGAGCCGCGAGCGTGTGAACCGGCAGCCGCGTTCGCTCCCCCTCGATGCGGTAGTTCGGCTGTCAGGCCGCTCGGAATGTCGGCGGGGCGTTCGAGCGCCCTGGAAGTGCGTCAGGCCTCGGGCCCGATGAGCCGCTCAGGCGTCCCGATGCGTCGAAGGAACGCGGCCTCCGTCGGATGACGCGGCTTCTCGCGCTTGGCCGGTCCCAGGTAGGCGAGGACCTGCGCGCTCTTTGCGCGTCGCCTCGCCGAGTCGCGGCGCCACTCGTCAATCGTGATGGTCTGCGTCTTCATGGCTGCTTAGAAGAGTACTCGGCACGCAGCGCGTCTCGGGCGATTTCGTGCAGCTCGTGGCTGGGCGGTACGTCGCCGCGGGCAGGGAGTTCGTCGGCAAGCCGACGCATCGCAGCGAGGATGGCGGTGACTCGGCGCGGCGATGCGCGAGCGTCAATGTCGGCAGCTTCCTCCTCGGTGAGGTCGACGAGCAGGACGAGGACTTGCTGGGCGACGAGCTGATGTCCTGTGGCCTGAAACTCGTCGAGGCGGTCGAGCAGGATGTCAGCGCGCGAGAGCACCCGCGCTGTCCGTCCGGAATGGAGCTGGACCTCGGTGATGCGCGCCCCGATGTCGAGGTCCGCGCTTGGCGCCTCCAGGAGCACTTTGGTGCCTTCGAGTTCCCAGTGACGACCGTCGTTGGTGCGCGTGAACCCGAGCTGGGCGAGGATCGCCGCGAGTGGGTCGGGCACGGCCATGACGACATCGATGTCGTAGGTGAGAAACTCGTCACTCTCGGTCCAGAAGTAGACGGCCATACCGCCCACGAGGGTCGGATGGATTCCGAGCGGTGCGGCGGCCTCCTCGATCACCGCAACGACTTCGAGCGTGCGCTCGGTCAGATCGTCGATCTCGGCAGCACGCCAAAGGTCGGCTCTAAGCTCGGTCAGCGAAGGGCTGTGCTCGCTCACAAGTCGAACTTACCGCCGGAACCGGCGTGCTCGTGTGCGCACAGCGCTGACTCAAGCACCGCGTTAGGTCGCGCCTGGATCTTCAAGCCCGGAGACGAGCCGGCTGAGAGCGCGGTCATCTCCAGAGGCGATGCGGTCCAGCGGGCTATCACCGTCGAGCGCCGCTATTGGCGCCACCAACCATGCGCTGATGAGCGACGGATCGATTACGCGCCCGAGCCGCTCGACAACGGACGAGAGCGCCCGGAGCCGCTGAGCCTGCTCGTCGCTCGGCGTCGCTCGGCCTGCACGCCAATCGCGCACGAGCTGTGCTGTTGCCCCTGTCGCGTGCGCGATGGCGCGATCGGATATCCAGTCGTCATGAAGCAGACGGGCAGCCTCGGATTCTGTCTCGGCAGGACGCACACCCCGAACCCTACGACCGGCTCGCAGCCGTCTGCGCAGGGTGAGGCCGCGCATTCAAATCCCGGCCTCTCAGAGGGGCTCAGGGGACAAGCAGGGAACAAGCAGTTGTCGCAATCGGCGGCATTGGGTGACCACTACTCAGGTGCAAGAAGCCCGGTTTATGCGGTGTTAATCCCCGCAAGAAGTGTGATCCCAGCCCCCTGTGGGATTTTGGGAGCAGGAGGTCCTGGGTTCGAATCCCGGCGCCCCGATTGTCAGAAGTGCCCGTCCTGTCGGCAGTCTCGCGGGTGGCGTTCCGTAGGGTTCCAGGTGGTGCAGATCACCCACTACTCGGGCAACTTTGGCGTCATGCACGTGCTGTGGCTGGACTTCGCCGTCGTGCTGCCGCTCGCGGCAGTGTTGCTCGGCCTGCTCACCTGGCGCCACAGTGGCGGCGCCGTGCGTGCGCTCGTCGTCGCCGGGCTGCTGGCCGCGCCGGTCGGCGCCTATGCCAGCTTCATCGAGCCGAACCGCCTCGTGCGCCGAGTTTGCGCGGCAACTGCCGGCGATTCACCGGCTGTTCGCGCAGCTGCATGCGCCCGGCGGCGTGTTCGCCGTGCAGGGTGACGTCGACGGCCCGGCCGACCTTCAATGGACGTTTGCGGGCACCGGCGTCCACACGCTCTTCAACGAGGTGGCGCGCACCCGCTGGGCGACCGCGACGTCACCATCGGCGGCGTCCAGCTGGCGTACTGGCGCTCCGGCGCACGCGACTTCATCCGCGCTTCGAGCAGATGCCGGGCGATGGCGACGTGCGCATCCTGATCGCGCACCGGCCCGACGTGGTGCATGAGTTGACGCCGCACACGCGCGTCGACCTGCTCGCGGCCGGCCACACCCACGGCGGCCAGGTGCAACTGCCGCTGATCGGACCGCTCTCGACCGCCTCAGGCGTTTCCCGCGATTTTGCCGCGGGCGGTCTGCACGTGATCGACGGCCGCGCGCTCTACGTCAGCCGCGGCATCGGGGTCGAGCGCGGCCAGGCGCCTCGCCTGCGCCTCGGCGCTCCGCCCGAGATCCTGATCGTCACGATCGCTGAGCAGCTCCCAGGCGACTTGGTCAAGGGCATCCAGACGACTGTCGAGGAGGGGCTGCGCTGACATCTGGCGGCGGGGACCTCCCCGGATGCGGCCGCTGCCTTGGTACTACTACCGCCCGTGAGGCTCAAGCGGGTGCGAGTGGTGGGCGAGGCAGCGGCGTCCGTGGCGGTCGAACGTGACGGGGTCTGGGTCGCGCTGGCGCCGCTGACAGACGAGCCATGGGCGCGTGACCTCGTCGCGCTGCTCGGCGGCGGGGCCACCATCCGCGCGCGGGTCGATCGGCTTGTGGCCCACGCCGACCCGGCCGCGCTTGAACCTGACGTCCTGCTGCCATTTGAACCGCGCTCACTGCGCGCCTTCTCGATCTATCCCGCGCACGTGGAGCAGTCTGCACGGGTGCTGGTGACGCGCTTCTTTCCGAAGCCGGCGGCGGCGGTCCTGAAGCTGTTCGAGCGCATCACGCGCCGGACCTTCCCGCCGCTGAAGCCCAAGGCGAAGTTCTTCGAGGAGCCGGCGTTCTACGTCGGCAACCACACCGCCTTCCTCGCTGACGGCGAGACGATGCCGTGGCCGTCGCACACCGACCGTCTGGACTATGAGCTGGAGCTGGGCTTCGTGCTCGCGGCGCCGGTCGCGGATGCCACGCCGCAGGAAGGGGAGGCGGCGATCGGCGGGTTCGTGCTGATTAACGACTGGAGCGCGCGGGACGTGCAGGCAGACGAGTACCGCCACGGCATGTTCGGTCCGGTGGTGAAGGCAAAGTCGTTCAACAACGGGATGGGGACGGTGGTCGTGACCGCCGACGAGCTGCTTGCGCGGGCCGGGTCGCTGAAGGGCACCGTCCGCGTCAACGGCGAGGTCTGGAGCGACACCTCGACCGCCGGCGCTACGCACTCGCTCGGCGCCCTCGTTGCGCAGGCGTCCGCCGGCGAGCGGCTCGCGCCGGGTGACCTCTTCTCCACCGGCACCCTCCCGGGCGGGAGCGGACTGGAGTTGGACCGCTGGATCCAGCCTGGCGACGTCGTCGAGCTGGAGCTCGAAGGCCTCTGCACGCTCACCAACACGATCGGAGCGCGCTGATGCGCCGTCGAAGGCTCTTCCAGCCGCTGAACGCGATCGCCACCCTCGGTGCCGCCGGGCACAACGGCTTTGAGCGCTGGGCCGGCGTCGGCGTCTTCCTGGAGCCGTGGATTGGGCGCCGCAGCAGCAACGCCTTCTGGAGCGTGGTGCTGCCCGTCGGGTTCGTCCGCGCGCTCGTCGGCAACGAACGCCGCGACGGTCCGCTGCTGGCGTTCAACGCAGGGATCGCGATCGCCGGTATGGGGGTGCACTTCGCCGACTGGCCGTGGTCCGTGCGCGGCGGCGTGCTGCCGTGCCTCGACGAGGCGGAGGGGCTGACGCCCGCGCAGATGCCTTACTACAACGCGATCCTCTGGACGTGGCTGGCGGCGGGGGTCGGCAGCGTCCTGCTGGAGACGCGTCGCGAGCATCTGAAGTACGTGGCCGCCGGCGTCGCGACGGCCCCGCTGCTGCTGGAGTCGGCGCGCCACCACTTCGCCTGGGCGAAGGTGCAGGCGCGGCGCGACCCCGAGCACTGGAGCCCGTGGCTGCTCGACGGCGACGAGCGCGCCGCTGCATGAGCGACTCGCGACCCTGGCCGGGAGCTGCCCGTGCCGCCGTCTCGATCACTGTCGACAACCTCGGCGAGGCGGCCGAGATCGAGCTCGGGCTGCGTGACGCTGCCGCCCCGCTCGGCGGTCATTACTCCGTCACGACCGCGCTGCCGATCGTGCTCGGCGAGCTGGCGGACGCGCAGTTGAGCGCGACGTTCTTCGTCGAGGGGATCAACGCGGAGGGGTACCCGGAGGCGCTTCACGCGATCGTGGAAGCAGGCCACGAGGTCGCCTTCCACGCGTGGTGCCACGAGGACTGGTCGGCGCTCGACGCGGACGCCGAGGCCGCCAACCTCGATCGCGGGCTCGCGGCCTTTCAGGCCGTCGGGATCGAGATCGCCGGAATGCGCCCGCCTGGCGGCCGGCTCACGCCTCGCTCGCCGAAGCTGTTCGCCAGTCGTGGCTTGCGCTACTGCTCACCGGCCGGCAGCACGGCCGGTCTCGTGGACGACGACGGCGGCGTCGCGGTGATCCCCTTCGCTTGGCCGGCGGTCGACGCCTTCCACGTCCTTCCGGGGTTTGGAGCACTCCGCAAGCACGTCTTCGGCAGAGAGGAGCCGGGCGGACCGGACGCCGTCCGCGCCAGCCTGCTGCAAGCCGTCGAGGACGCGCTCGCCGGCGGTGGGCACACCACCCTCGTCCTGCACAACTGGGCGATCGAGCTGGAGCGCGACGCCGTGCGCGACGTCCTCGCCCGCATCCGCCGAGCGGTCGACGACGGCACCTTGTGGGCCGCTCCCTGCCGCGACGTCGCCGCCTGGATCGCTGACAACGTCGCGAGCTTCGGCGACTCGCCAATCCTCGACGACGTCTCCTGGACCGCGCCCTAAAACGCCGTGTAGTAGTGCGCTTCGGCGATCATCCCGATCGTGCCGCCGTCGACCGGGTCCGAGCCGTGGCCGATCGTCTGCTCGCCGGGCCCGACGTACAGCTCGACGTGGTGGTAGGGCGGTCCTGAGCCGTACAGCACGAAGTCGCCGGGCTGCAGCTCGCTGCGGCCGATTTTGCGGCAGTGGTTGGCGAGCGTGCCGGTGTAGCCGCCCTTGTAGTCGTTGCCGTTGGGGTCGGGAAGCCCCGCCGACTTGTAGACCGACGTCACCCATTGGGAGCAGTCGGAGCGATAGCCGTTCGGCTCGCCGGTGATCGCGTAGTCGGTCGTCCATCCGCCGGCCTGGCTGTAGAAGCTCTTGCGCTTGCCTTCCGCGTCGTGGCGCGAGGCGGCCAGCGCGGCCGCCACGACCCGCTCGCGTGGATTGCCGCCTTTGATGCGGTTGCCGTCGATCGCGGGGTCCTTCGGCTCGATCAGCTTGTCGATCTTGCCTTCGACCTTCTTGAGACGGCCCTTCAGCGCCTCCTTGCGCTCACCCTCGGCGTGCTTGATCTGGCGCAGCCGGACGGGCACCTCCTCGCGCAGCCGGCGCAGCTTCGCCTCGGGCGCCTCAGGATCGCGCGGGTGCAGCTTCGGCGGTGGGTTGTCGAACAGGCGGTCCCAGATGACGGCGTCGACGTCGCCGCTGGCGCCGAGGTGGCGGTTCTCCTGGAACGCCTTGACCTTCGCCTCCGTCTGCGGCCCGAACTCGCCGTCGACGTCCACCTTCTTGCCCGTCAGCGTGTTGAGCTGCTCCTGCAGCTCCCGGACGTGGGGCCCTTTCGAGCCTACCTTCAACGGCTTGCCAGGGTAGGGGTGTTCGACGGCCACGGGCGGCTCCTCCTCATCGGTCTCGTGCCCAGCCTACATCGGCCATATACGCCCGATGTCTACCAGGAAATCAGCATTTTGGTCAAGCAAGTTTGTGTAAAACGAACGGGCGCCGTGGCGCCCAGCCGCTCGCCCGACGATCTTCGGATCCTCGAAAAGTGGGATCCGGGCGCCTCAGCGCGTACCATCTGGGCAGAGACATCCCTCCCTGGACATCCCCCAGGCCCGGTAGCTCAGCCGGAAAGAGCAACTGCCTTCTAAGCAGTGGGTCGCAGGTTCGAATCCTGCCCGGGCCGTCCAGGCTCCGGGCGCCCCGGTCGTGCAGGCCGGGGCGCCCGCTGTCTCACTGCCGATCCGAACGCGATCTTCGGAGTCGTGGGGATAGATGAGAGCTGTCTCGGCGCGCAGTTCCCTACAGTGACCGTTGCCCATGGCCACCCGAGACTCACTCCGCAACATCGCGATCGTCGCCCACGTCGACCACGGCAAGACGACGCTCGTCGACGGCCTGCTGCGGCAGTCCGGCGCGTTTCGCGCCAACCAGGAGGTCGCCGACCGGGTGATGGACTCGATGGACCTCGAGCGCGAGAAGGGCATCACGATCCTCGCCAAGAACACCGCGGTCCAGTACGGCGAGACCAAGATCAACATCATCGACACGCCCGGCCACGCGGACTTCGGCGGCGAGGTCGAGCGCGGGCTGACGATGGTCGACGGCGTGCTGCTGCTCGTCGACGCGAGCGAGGGGCCGCTGCCGCAGACGCGCTTCGTGCTGCGCAAGACGCTCGAGGCGAGGCTGCCGGTGATCCTCGTGATCAACAAGGTCGACCGCCCCGACGCGCGCATCAAGGAAGTCATCGACGAGGTCTACGAGCTGTTCCTCGACCTCGACGCCGACGAGTCGCAGATCGAGTTCCCGATCGTCTACACGAACGCGAAAGAGGGCTGGGCGTCGCTGACCGAGGGCGTCGAGGGCGAGAACCTCAAGCCGCTGCTCGACCTGATCGTCGAGCGCATCCCTGCGCCCGAGCACGATCCTGAGCATCCGCTGCAGGCGCTCGTCACGAATCTCGACGCCTCGCCGTACCTCGGCCGCATCGCGCTCTGCCGCGTCCGCCACGGGATCCTCAAGCGCGGCGAGCAGGTCTGCCTGGTGCCGCGCCGACGGCACGGTCGAACGCGTCAAGATCACCGAGCTGTTCATCACGCGACGCGCTGGAGCGCGTCGACGCCGACGAGGTCGGTCCCGGCGAGATCATCGCGATAGCCGGCCTGCCCGACGTGACGATCGGCGAGACGATCGCCGACCCGGAGGATCCGCGCGCGCTGCCGGTGATCCACGTCGACGACCCGAGCCTGTCGGTCACGATCGGCGTCAACACCTCGCCGCTCGCCGGCAGCGAGAAGGGCACGAAGGTCACCGCGCGGCTGATCAAGAGCCGCCTCGACGCGGAGCTGGTCGGCAACGTCTCGCTGCGCGTGCTGCCGACCGAGCGCCCCGACACCTGGGAGGTCCAGGGCCGCGGCGAGCTGCAGCTCTCGATCCTCGTCGAGCTGATGCGGCGCGAGGGCTTCGAGCTGACCGTCGGCAAGCCGCAGGTCGTCACGCAGATGATCGACGGCAAGCTGCACGAGCCGATGGAGCGGATGACGATCGACGTCCCGGAGGAGTACGTCGGCGCGGTCACGCAGCTGCTCGCGAACCGCAAGGGCCGCATGGGGCACATGGTCAATCACGGCACCGGCTGGGTGCGGATGGACTACGTCGTCCCCGCCCGCGGGCTGATCGGCTTCCGCACCGAGTTCCTCACCGAGACGCGCGGCACCGGCATCCTCAACCACGTCTTCGAAGGCCACGAGCCATGGCACGGCGAGATCCGGATCCGCCACACCGGCTCGCTCGTCTCCGACCGCGCCGGCTCGATCGTCGCGTTCGCCCTCTTCAGCCTGCAGGAGCGCGGCATGCTGTTCGTCGAGCCCGGCATGGAGACCTATGAGGGCATGATCGTCGGCGAGCACTCGCGCCCCGAGGACCTCGACGTCAACGCCTGTCGCGAGAAGAAGCTCACGAACATGCGCACGTCGACCGCCGACGAGCTCGTGCGGCTCGACCGGCCGAGAATCCCGAATCTCGACGAGGCGCTGGAGTTCGTTCGCGAGGACGAGTGCGTCGAAGTCACCCCGGGCGCGGTGCGCCTGCGCAAGGTCTCGCTCAGCTCGCACGAGCGCGTGCGCGTGATGCGGGCCAGCAGACGCGACGGCGTCGCAGTCGGCTGAACCGACCTCGGTCCGACGTTCCTCGACGGCTGCCGTCACGTGGCGGCGTGCCCCAAATGCATGCGCACCTGTGGCGCTCGCTGTGGAACTCTGGGTCATCGCGGGCAACCAACGCACGTAAACGCCGGAGGATTCAAACTTTGAATACTGGTGCGATTGGTTGATTTGGGGCGTCTACTGGAATAGCGTGCAACGTGAAGGCGCCAGCGTTGGGACGGCGACGGGCGGGAGGACGAGTGGGCGATTCGGTCACGATCAAGTCGACGGTCAACTGGGCCGTCCTCGCGCTCGTGATCGAGCAGCCGAGCTACGGCTATGAGCTCGGCCAGCGCTTCGAACGCCACTTCGCCGGCGTGCTCGAGCCGCAGATCTCTCAGATCTACGCGGCGCTCAGCAGCCTCGAGCGCGCGGCGCTCGTCGAGCCGCTGCCCGAGGAGGAGCAGCCGCTCGCCGTGGCCGCCTTGCGCCCGCGCGCGCCGGCGGCACGGCACCAGCCCGCGTCCACTATCGCGCCACCGCGGAGGGCGAGCGCTCCTTCCGCGTGCTGGCTCGCGGACCAGATCGCGCAGCGATCCTCCGCACGGCGAGCTGCTGCTGCGGCTCGCCGCCACCGCCGGCACCGGGCCTCGACGCAGCTCGTCGTCATGAGCGAGCTGATCGACAACTACGAGCGCGCGTGCGTCGAAGAGGCGAGCCGGCTGCCGCTGCGCACCCGTGACGACGCCGGAGCGCCGCGACGCCGGAGGACCTGATCGAGCGGCTCGTCCTCGGCGCCCGCCGCTCGCTGCTCGACGCCCGGCACGAATGGATCGCCTACGCGCGCCGCGAGGTGCGAGCGTTCGCGACCGAGCAGCGGGGCGAGATGCGATGGGCCTGCTGGACGCTTGAGCACGTCGGCAAGCGCTACCGGCGTGGGCGGCACGAGTACGTGGCGCTCGACGACGTCTGTCTGACGATCGAGCGCGGCGAGCACGTCGCGATCTGGGGCATGCCGCGCTCCGGCCGCACGACGCTGCTGCGCGTAGCCGCGGGCCTGGAGCGCCCGCGACGAAGGCGTCGTCCGCTTCGGCAGCCGCCCGTTCGCGCATGGCGGAGGCACGTGGGTCGAGGACGGGCATCGGCTTCGTGCAGACGACCATGCTCGCGGGCGCGGGCCGGACCGTCGTCGACGACGTGGCGATGCCGCTGCTCGCCCGCGGCCTCTCGCGCGCGAGAGGCCGCGATCGCGCCGTTCAACGAGCTCGAACGCGTCGGCGCGAGCGCTTGCGCGAGCATGCCGGCCTCGCGAGCTGCAGCCGACCGAGCTGGTGCGTGCCGCGATCGCTCAGGCGCTCGTGGCCGAACCGCGCCTGCTGGTGATCGACGACCCGACCGGAGCACGTCGAGCTGCTCGAACGCGAATCGATGCTCCTTCTGCTGCGCTCGATCGCCGACGAGCGACGTCGCGGTGCTGATGACGACGGGCGAGGCGATCGGCGTCGCTGGCGTGGATCGCGCGCTGACGATCAGCGAGGGCGAACTGCGCTCCGAGATCGTCTCGGTGCCCTCGCCTGTGATCGCGCTGACGCCTCAGCCGCCGGCGATCAGCTCCATCAGCAGACCGTCCCGCCAGCCGTCGCCCTCGACCTCGCGCTCGTAGCTGCGCATCACGCCGACGGTCCGGAAGCCGGCCTTCTCGTAGGCGCGGATCGCCGCCGCGTTGTCGACCGCCGGGTCGATGGTGATCCGATGGTGGCCCCGCTCCTCGATCAGCAGCCGCACCACCTGCCGTACCGCCTCGGTCCCGATCCCGCGGTTGTGGAACGCGGGGTCGAGGAACACGTCGATCGACGCGTGCCGATAGCGCGGCTCCGGCTCCTCATAGAACTGGATCAGCCCGGCGATCCGGCCCTCGACCTCGATGGTCAGCCGCGTCGACTCCGGCTCGTCCGTCATCGGGAAGCCCTCCTCAGGGTGCGCCCACCAGCGCACGACCTCGGGGGTCGCGTGGATGCGGTGCAGCTCGGCGGTGTCGTGCTCGGCGAGCGGGCGGAGGGTGACGGAAGGGGTGGGGGACCGGGGCATCACTTCGACCCTAGCCTGATCGGCCCGCGTGACGGGTGCGTCGTGCGAGCCTGCACGGTGCCGATGCCCCCTCCACTGCTCCACGACCGCTTCCCCGAACTGCGCACGACGCTGCCCCACGTCGCGCTCGGCAGCGGGCCCACGCCGGTGCGCCGGCTGAGCGCCGTCGCCGACGCGGAGGTCTGGTGCAAGGAGGACGGCCGCTACGGCGAGCTGTACGGCGGCAACAAGGTGCGCAAGCTCGAGTGGGTGCTGGCGGACGCACTCGGGCGCGGATCGCGGACGGTGCTGACGATCGGCGCGCTGGCGACCAACCACGGCCTGGCGACGGCGATCTACGCCCACAGCCTGGGTCTCGAGACGGCGCTCGTGCTCGTCGACCAGCCGCCTGACGACCACGTCCGCGCGCAGCTCGCGCGGCTGCGCGCCTCCGGCGCGACGCTCCATCTCACCCACTCGACCGCACGCACCGTCGCGGCGCTGCCGCGGCTGCTCGTCCGTCACGCCGACTGGCGGAGGCGCCGGCCGCCGTACTACCTGCCGGTCGGCGGCTCCTCGCCGCTGGGGATCCTCGGCTACGTCGAGGCCGGGCTGGAGCTGGGGGAGCAGGTGGCGGCCGGTGCGCTGCCCGAGCCCGCCCACGTCATCGTTCCCGTCGGCTCCGGCGGGACGCTCGCCGGGCTTGCACTCGGCCTGCGCCTCGCCGGGCTGCGCAGCCGCGCAGTCGGCGTCGTCGTCAACGACCGCATGCGGCTCGACGCCGGCCGAACGGCACGGCTCGCGGGGCGGGCCGAGCAGCTGCTGCGCCGGCGCAACGCGCGGCTGCCAGCGCACGCGACCGTGAAGTCCGACGACGTGCTGCTCGTGCGCGACTGGCTCGGGGCCGGCTACGGCCATTCGACCGCCGAAGGCACGGCTGCTGCGAGGCTGCTGCACGACGCTGACGCACTGCCGCTCGACCCGGTCTACGCCGCCAAGGCGATGGCGGGCTTGCTGGGGCTTCTGCGTCGTGGCGAGCTGGCCGGTGGGCCGGTGCTGTTCGTCGCCACGGGCGACGCGCTCAACCGAGCGGGGGAGTGACCCTGAACGAGAAAGCCCCGCCGTCGGCGGGGCTTCCACGAGGGGTGAGCGACGGGACTTGAACCCGCGACCGCCTGGACCACAACCAGGAGCTCTACCAACTGAGCTACGCCCACCACGGAACGGATCGATGCTATCAGCGGGGGTGCGACGGTCCGTGGGTCGTCACGGTCAGACCCGCGTCGGGAGCCGCGGAGTCCGCCGGCGACGGCAGGCCTTGCAGCCGCTGGTGGAATGCCTGCGCCACGCGCAGGGCGTGGGCCTTCGCAAGCTCCGCTCGCTCCCCGGCGAACAGCTCGTCGACCGTCTCGCTCCACAGCGCGAGCCAGCGGCCGAAGTGGCCGGCGCGCAGGCCGACCTTCTCGTGGAGTACGGCGTGGGGGGCGAAGGGGGTGCCGACGTAGGACTTGGTGCCGAGCAGGATCGTCTCCCAGAACGACGCGATCTGGGGGACGTGCTCCTCGAGGTCGAGCTTCGCGACGTCGGTGAAGATCCAGCCGATGATCGGGTCGGTGAGCGCGCGGCCGTAGAAGGCGCGCACGAGTCGCTCGCAGTCGGCGCGGCTCTCGATGTCGTGGCGGTCGCTCATGAGAGGAACTATGGCTGGTCGGTCGCTAGGGTCGTCAACGCGATCCGCGACATCGTCGCCGCATAGCGGTCGCCGCTCCAACCGGCGTCGTCGGTCAGCTGGATCCACAGCGGCACCGACAGCAGCACCCAGAGGGTCTCGGCGGCCTCCTTTGGCGAGGTGCCCACGACGAGCCCGCCGTCCGCGCGGCAGCGCTCGACGACCGCGTCGCAGACGGTGCGCAGCGCGCGCATGCGGTCGTCCCAGGCGGCACGCAGGTCCGGATCCGCGTGCTTGGCCGCGAGCACACCGCGAGCGACGCCTGCGAAGCGCGGGACGTACTCGGCCCACCAACCGAACAGCCGCTCGACGCATGCCTGAGCAGACGGAGCTGCGAGCACCCGGTCGACAGACTCGCGTGCGCCCTCGACGACATCGATGTGCTCGAGCAGTGCCGTCAGCAGCCCGGCACGCGAGCCGAAATGGCGATAGACCGCCTGGCGGGAGAAGCCGGATTCGGCGGCGACCAGGTCCATGCTGACTCGCTCCGGTGGGAGGCGCTCCAGCAGCGCGCGGGCGGCGGTGAGGATCGCAGGGACTGACGGCGCAGTGCGCGTGGTGGCCATGTGACGCATTGTAACGTTACAGTCTGTAACCTCCCCGCATATGACGACGAAGCCTGCTGAGACAGCGATCCGCGCGATGACGGCGGTGGAACAAGGCGAGCGCGACACCTGGCTCGGGCTGTTCGCCTCCGACGCGGTGCTGGAGGATCCCGTCGGTCACGTCCCGGCCCGCCGCGGCGCGGAGCAGATCGCGGAGTTCTGGGACCAGGGGATCGGCGTGCTCGAGCAAGTCCGTTTCGAGGTCACGCGCGTTCACGACGCTCCGCGGGAGGCGCTGCTGGTCGCCGACGTCTCGATTCGCGCGCCCGGAGGTGCCACCGCCGGCTACGACGCGGCGATCCACTACGTGTTGGACGACGCCGGAGCGATCGTCTCGCTGCGCGCCTTCTGGGATCTCCCGGCGGTGATGGCGCAGTTCGCGGGCGGCTGAGCCAGCGCCGCTACGATCACCCCATGTGCCGAAACATCCACACGCTCTACAACTTCGAGCCACCCGCGACCGAGGACGAGGTCCACGCCGCCGCGCTCCAGTACGTCCGCAAGATCAGCGGCTTCACGAAGCCGTCGCAGGCGAATGCTGAGGCGTTCGAGCGGGCCGTCGAGGCGATCGCCGCTTCCTCGGCGACGCTGCTCGGCGAGCTTGTGACGTCGGCGCCGCCGAAGGACCGCGAGGTCGAGGCGGCAAAGGCGCGCGCTCGCATCGCGCAGCGCTACGCCGCCTGAAGCGCCGCGCCGAGCTGATCCGCCAGTTCGCGACGCGGGGATAGCTACGGCAGGCGCCGCACACGCGTCGCGCCGGCGCACGCCGTCTCGTAGGCTCGCCGCACATCCCTCGAAGGAGACACGCATGCATCGCAGCTCCCGGCGTCGCCTCGCGCCGCTCGTCCTGGTCCTCGTGCTCGCCCTCGTCCCGGTGGGCGCGGCGGGTGCGCGCGGCAAGGATCCGCGCGGTGGCAGCCATCGTCCGGATCCCCACTGTCATCGGGTCGAGGCGCAGCAGCGCAGCGACCAGAGCGCGCTCGCGTCCAGCCAGGCGAAGCTCAAGAAGGCCAAGAGCAAGCAGGCAGCCGCGCGCACGGCACTCGACGCGGCGGTGGGCGAGAAGGCCACGAAGCAGGCCCAGACGAAGCTCACGAAGGCCAAGAAGGCCGTCAAGACCGCCCGCGCGAAGGTCGCCGAGGCCAAGGCGGACGTGAAGGAGTCGAACGCCGACGCCAAGCGGTACGGCTGCGGCGGCTGACGTCGCGGCGCCACGAGGCCTGGGTGCCATGAGCGGGGCTCGTCGGCATCCGGGCCGTATCGTGGCGGCACGACCTCGTCACCGTCAGACTCGGGAGCGCGCATGACACACGTCGGCTTCATCGGCCTCGGCCTTATGGGCAAGCCCATGGCCGCGAACCTGCTGCGCGCCGGTCACCGGCTGACGGTCTTCAACCGCAGCCGCCCGGCGGTCGACGAGCTCGTCGCGCTCGGGGCGACCGGTGCACTGTCCGCCGCCGAGACCGCTGCCGACGCCGACGTCGTCATCACGATGCTGCCCGACGGCCCCGACGTCCGTGCCGTCGCCGAGCAGCTGTTCGAGGCCGCGCGCCCAGGCACGCTGCTGGTCGACATGAGCACGATCTCTCCGTTGGTCGCGCGGGAGCTGGCGGCCGAGGCCGTCGAGCATCGGCTCACGATGCTCGACGCGCCCGTCAGCGGCGGCGACGTCGGCGCGCGCGACGGCACGCTGTCGATCATGGTCGGCGGGAGGGAGGAGGACCTCGAGCGCGCACGGCCGCTGTTCGAGGTGTTGGGCACGACGATCACCCACGTCGGCGGGTCCGGTGCCGGCCAGGTCGTGAAGGCGTGCAACCAGATCGTCGTCGCGCTGATCTTCCAGGCGCTCAGCGAGGCACTCGTGCTCGGCTCGAAGGCCGGCGTCGAGCCTGCCAAGATCCTCGACGTGCTGTCGGGCGGGATGGCCGCCAACCGCGTCATCGAGATCCGCCGCCGCAATTTCCTCGAGCACGACTTCGCGCCCGGCTTCAAGTCTCGCCACCACGCGAAGGACCTCGCGATCGTGCTCGATACCGCCCGCGAGCTCGACGTCTCACTCCCGGCGACCGAGCTGATGGCGCAGGCGTTCGCCGCGCTGCAGGCGCACGGGCGCGGCGACGAGGACGACTCGGCGCTGCTGACGCTCGTCGAGGAGCTGGCCCAGCACCGCATCTGACCGATGCCGGCGCGACATGCGCCCGCACCGACATCGATCTCCTCTCAGCGCTTGGCGTAGTCGGCGATCTCGCCGAAGTCCAGCATCACGCAGGCCTCGTCGCCGAGCACCTCCGCGTCGTGTCCCGGTGGGATCGCGAACGCGTCGCCCGGGCCGATCTCGCTGCGCGACCCGTCGTCCATGTGCACGCGCATCCGCCCGGACACGCAGTAGCCGAGATGCGACGCCTGGCACGAGTCCGTGCCGGCGATCGGCTTCACGTCGTTCGACCAGCGCCAGCCGGGCTTGAACTCGCCCTTCGCCACGGTGTGGCCGGCGAGCTCCACGACGTCGGCCTTTCCATGGCCCACGAACGGCCGCGTTTCGTCGGGCCGCTCGAAGCGCTTGACCACGCACTGCGTCGCGGTCGTCATACGCTCTCCTTTCGTCGGAGTGCCTCGCTACGACCGTACTCCCGGCACTCTGCCGGCGAAAGCCCGCGCGCGTGCCAGCATGCTCCACCGCGCGGGTGAACGCGCGCTAGGGTCGGTCGATGGCGTCCGCGACGGTCCACCATCCGCTTTTCGCCCGCTTCTACGCACGCGTCCTCAGCCGCAACGAGCCGGCCGAGCTGCGGGCGCATCGCGACGAGCTGCTGCGCGGCCTCAGCGGCCGCGTGGTCGAGCTCGGCGCCGGCGCGGGGGCGAACTTCCCGCACTACCCGGCGACCGTCACCGAGGTCGTCGCCGTCGAGCCCGAGTCCTACCTGCGCGAGCGCGCGCGCGAGGCGGCGGCCGACGCACCCGTGCCCGTCACCGTCCTCGACGGGCTCGCCGACGCGCTCCCGCTCGAGGACGCCTCCTGCGACGCCGCGATCGCCTGCCTCGTGCTCTGCTCGGTGCCCGACCAGGCACGCGCGCTCGCGGAGCTGCACCGCGTCGTGCGCCCCGGCGGCACGCTGCGCTTCCTCGAGCACGTGCGCGCCCCGACGCTCCGAATGCGGCGCGCGCAGCGCTTCGTCGACCGCACCTTCTGGCCGCGCGCCTTCGGCGGCTGCCACACGCACCGCGACACCGTAGCCGCGATTGTGGCCGCTGGCTTCGAACTGCAGGAGGACCGCCGCATGCGGATGGAGTCGATCCCGTCGTTCGTGCCGGTCACCACGCACGCACTCGGCAGCGCACGACGGACCTAGAAGAAGAGTAGTAGCGCGACTTCGCACGACGCGCAGCGGGTACGTTCAACGCGCACGTCGTTCAATTCGAAGGGGGAGACGTATGCGAAGGACGCTTCTCGCCGTCGCGCTCGCGACGGTTGCACTGCTTGCTCCGGCCACCGTCGCCGGGGCACACGATCCGATTCTCTTCGTCCACGGATGGGCGGAGAACGAATCGGTCTGGTCGACGATGATCAGAAACTTTGAAAGAGAAGGATGGACCAGAGAAGAGCTCAACAACTGGAGATACAACACGTCGCAGTCGAACGTGACGACGGCGAGAGAAGTGGAAAGAAAGGTCGCGGAAATTCTCACCAGAACGAGAGCCGCGAGAGTCGACATCATCAGTCACTCGATGGGCGGCCTCAACACCCGCTACTACCTCAAGAATCTCAGAGGCTCGGAAAGAGTCGACGAGTGGGTCTCGCTCGGCGGGCCCAACCACGGCACCACGACGGCGAGATTCTGTTTCGAAACGTCGTGCGTGGAGATGCGCCCCGAATCGACTTTCCTGAGAGAACTCAACAGAGAAGACGAGACGCCAGGGACGACGAACTATGGCACGTGGTGGTCCTCGTGCGACGAAATCATCAACCCGGACGAAAGCGTCCTGCTCATCGGTGCGAGAAACACCGAAGCGGGTTGCGTCTCGCACATCGGCCTGACGAGCGATGCGACGGTCTTCAGAGGCGTGAAGGAATTCGTCAACTAACCTCGCGCACGAGCCGCACTCCGCGCCCCGGCACCAGCGTGACGCCGGTGGCGCGGATCGGCTCGGGCCGGCGCACCGCCAGCCGCACCTGGGTGCGGGCGAGCACGCGCAGGATCGTCGCCATCTCGAACTGCGCGAAGCTCGCGCCGATGCAGCGGCGCACGCCGCCGCCGAACGGGACCCAGCCGTAGGAGGGCACCTCGTCGCCGCCGTCGAGGAAGCGCTCGGGGCGGAAGCGCGCCGGCTCGGGGAAGACGTCCTCGCGGTGGTGCGTGATGAGGATCGCGACGGCGAGGTCGGTGCCGGCCGGCACGTGGTGGCCGCCGATCTCGACCGGCTCGGTCACGTCGCGCCCGACCATCGGGACGACCGGCCGGATTCGCAGGACCTCCTTGCAGACGGCGTCGAGGTACTCGTCGTCCCCGCCCGCGCGCACGCGCGCGAGGACCCCCGGGTTGCGCAGCAGCAGGTCCATCGCCCACGACAGCGCGGTCGCGGTCGTCTCATGGCCGGCGAGCACGAGCGTCAGCAGCTCGTCGCGCAGCTCCGCGTCGCCCATCGGTGTGCCGTCCTCGTGCGTCGCCTCGACGAGCATCGAGAGGATGTCGCTGCGCTCTGCGAGCTCCTCCGAGGCCATCGCGCGCCGGTCGGCGATCTCGGCGTAGAGCAGCGAGTCGACCGCGTCGCGTCGCGACTCGAACGTCGCCTGCGGGCGGACCGGCCCGATGTCGCGATGGATCATCGCCCCCCAGAACACGAGCACCCGGCCGCTGGAGACGAGCAGCGGCAGCAGCCGGCGCAACTGGTCCTTGCGCGCCTCGTCGGTGATCCCGAAGACGACGTCGAGGATGACCTCCAGCGTGAGCCGCTCCATCCGCTGCTGCAGCGCGAACGGCTCAGCGATCGGCCAGCTCGCGACCTCGCGCTCGGCGAGCTCGGCGATCAGCTCGGTGTAGGCGCGCAGCCGCTCGCCGTGGAAGGGCGGCAGCAGCAGCTTGCGCTGGCGCATGTGCGGCGCGCGGTCGAGGATCAGCAGCGACCACGGCCCGAGCACCGGCTTCAACGGCGCGTTCGCGAGACCGGCATGGAAGACGTTCGGGTCGCCGGTGATGATCGGCTTGATCAGCTCCGGCGAGCTGAAGACCATCGACGTTCCGAAGCCCGGCGACTTCATCGTGAACGGCTCGCCCCAGCGGCGATGCACTGCCATGCCGTAGCCAAGCGGGTCGCGCGACATCCGCAGCGCCTGCAGCAGTCCGGGTGCCCACGGTCCGGGCGGCAGCGCCGAGCGTGGCGGGCGCGGCGGCGCGACGATGGTGGGGTCGAGCGTCGTCGTGCTCATGGGGGTACCCGATGATGACGCCCCCGCTTCTACGATGCGCCACCTGGCTGGCCAGCCAGTCAGTGGCGCCCGGAGGTCAGCCGACTTCGCGCAGCCGCCCCGACTCGACCTCGTAGACGAAGCCCCGCACGGCGTCGGTGTGGGGGAGGAACGGGCTCGCTCGAACGCGCGCCGTCGCGCGCCGCACGTCTTCCTCGATCCCGTGGAACTCCGTCGTCTCCCAGGTCGGCGCGACGCCGGTCTCCGCCTCCAGCTTGCGCACGAAGTCGGTCTCCGCGAACGTGCGCATGCCGCAGTCGGTGTGCAGGATCACGATCACCTCGCGCGTCCCGAGCAGGCGCTGGGAGACGGTCAGCGAGCGGATCGCGTCGTCGTTCGCGACGCCGCCCGCGTTGCGGATCACGTGCGCGTCGCCCTCCTCCAAGCCCGAGCAGGCGATGGGGGTCGATGCGCGCGTCCATGCACGTGAGGACGGCAACCGGGAGGCGCGGCGCGGCCGGCAGGGCGCCGTGCTCGTAGACGGCCGCGTACGCGGCGTTGTTGTCGAGCAGCTCGTCGGTGACGCTCACGCCGCGGAACGCTAGCGAGCCGCGCGGCGCGCGCGGCGCAGCCCCAGCCGATGGCGCGCCCAGCCCGTCCATGCCTTCGTCACGTCCAGCACGCCGGCGAGGAAGAACCCCGGCGGACCGGTGACCACACGGGCGGCAAGTCGAGAGAGCACGCACCCACGGTATCGTTCGCCGCCCCCATGCCGACCGCCGTGAAGACCAACGTCACCGAGCTGCCCGAGTCGCGCGTCCGCGTCGACGCCGAGGTCCCCGCGACGGAGGTCGAGAAGAGCGTCACGGCCGCCGCGCGCCAGCTGGCGCGCGAGATGCGCCTCCCTGGCTTTCGCAAGGGCAAGGTGCCGCCGCAGGTGATCCTGCGTCGCCTCGGCCGCGAAGCCGTGCTCGACGAGGCCGTGCGCGGCTCGATCGGCAACTGGTACGCCGACGCGATCGTCGCCTCCGGCGTCGTCACGGTCGGCGAGCCGAACGTCGACCTCGGGGACCTGCCGCCCGAGGGCCAGCCGCTGTCCTTCTCGATCGAGATCGGCGTGCGCCCGACCGCGACGCTCGGCGACACGAAGAAGCTCGTCGTCGGCCGGCGCCAGGCGAGCGTCGACGACCACCGCGTCGAGCACGAGCTGGAGCACCTGCGCGAGCGACTCGCGAAGCTGGAGACCGCCGAGCGCGCCGCCAAAGAGGGCGACTTCGTCGTCGTCGACTACGTCGGCACGGTGGACGGCGAGCCGTTCGACGGCGGCGAGGGCCGCGATCAGCTGATCGAGCTCGGTGGCGGACGCCTGATCCCCGGCTTCGAGGAGCAGCTGACGGGCGCGAAGGCGGGGGAGGAGCGCACGATCGACGTGACGTTCCCCGAGGACTACGGCGCCGGCCACCTCGCCGGCAAGCCCGCCCAGTTCGCGCTCACCGTCAAGGAGGTGCGCGAGAAGCTGCTGCCCGAGCTCGACGACGAGCTGGCCTCCGACGCCGCCGGCTTCGACACGCTGGAGGAGCTCAAGGACGACGTCCGCACGCGGCTCGCCGAGCAGGAGGAGAAGGCGATCGACGCGGAGTATCGCGAGGCCGTCCTCGACGCTGTCGTGGCCAAGGCGACCGTCGACGTGCCCGACGCGCTGATCGAGGCGCGCGCCGTCGAGCTGTGGGAGCAGACGATCAACTCGCTGCGCCGCCGGGGCCTCTCGAAGGAGGCCTACCTGCAGATGGCCGGCAAGAGCGAGGAGGAGATCCTCGTCGAGGCCAAGCCCGACGCCGAGCAGGCGCTCAAGCGCGAGGCCGTCCTCGCCGCCGTCGTAGAGGCCGAGCAGATCGAGCCGACCGACGACGAGCTGGTCGAGGCGCTCGCCCACACCGCCTCCCACGAGAACCTCACGCCCGAGAAGCTGCTGGAGCGCGTGCGCTCGTCCGGCAACGTCGACGCGCTGGTCGAAGACGTGGCGACGCGCAAGGCGCTTGACCTGCTGACCGAGCGGGCGAGCGCGATCCCGCTCACACCGGGGAAGGCCGCTGGCGATGACGCGACCGCGAAGCCCAAGAGCGCCGCGAAGCCGAAGGCCAAGCCTGCCGCGAAGCCTAAGACAGCTGCAAAGCCGAAGGCCGACCCGAGCGCCAAGGCCGCGGCCAAGCCCAAAGCTGCAGCCAAGCCCAAGGCGAAGGGCAAAGCCGGCGATGCCGGCAAGCCCTCCACGCCTGACGCCTGAGCACCGCCTCCGGGCGCGCCCAGACCCGCCTGTCCGCCAACTGGCGGTTGCTATGCTCGCCCCACCGGACGGGCGCTGAAATAGCTCGGCTCCGCCGGCAGGATTTGAGCCGAGGAAGCGAAACAAAGCGAGGACTATGAGCCCCCTGGTACCGATGGTCGTGGAGCAGACGTCTCGCGGCGAGCGCGCGTTCGACATCTACAGCCGCCTGCTCAACGAGAGGATCATCTTCCTCGGCACGCCCGTCGACGACCAGATCGCCAACCTCGTGGTGGCCCAGCTCCTGCACCTGGAGTCCGAGGACCCCGAGAAGGACATCTCGCTCTACATCAACTCGCCGGGCGGCTCCGTCTACGCCGGCCTCGCGATTTACGACACCATGCAGTTCATCAAGCCCGACGTGCAGACGATCTGCGTCGGCATCGCGATGAGCATGGGCGCGCTGCTGCTCTCCGGCGGCGCGAAGGGCAAGCGCATGGCGCTGCCGAACGCCAAGATCCTCATCCACCAGGTCTCCTCGTCCTTCCAAGGTCAGGCGACCGACATCGAGATCCACGCGCGCGAGATCATCGACATCCGCCGCCGGCTCGACGAGATCATCGCCCACCACACGGGTAAGCCCGTCGAGGACGTCAAGGGCGACACGGAGCGCGACTACTTCATGAGCTCCGAGGAGGCCAAGGACTACGGCATCATCGATCGGGTGATCACCCAGCACTAATGTCGTAGGCCCCGGCTGCCGAACAAACCGGGAGAACCACTGATGGCACGCCCAACGGATACCAACGAACAGCTTCTCTGCAGCTTCTGCGGGAAGTCGCAGCGGCAGGTCAAGAAGCTGATCGCCGGCCCGGGCGTCTACATCTGCGACGAGTGCATCGATCTCTGCAACGAGATCATCGACGAGGAGCTGACCGCTCCGCCGACCTTCGACATCGAGAACCTGCCGAAGCCGCGGCAGATCTACGACGTCCTGAACGAGTACGTCGTCGGGCAAGAGTCCGCCAAGCGCACGCTCTCCGTAGCGGTCTACAACCACTACAAGCGCGTGCAGATGATGCAGTCCGACGACGACGACATCGAGCTGCAGAAGTCGAACATCCTGCTGCTCGGCCCGACCGGATGCGGCAAGACGCTGCTCGCGCAGACGCTCGCCAAGATCCTCAACGTCCCCTTCGCGATCGCCGACGCCACGGCGCTGACGGAGGCTGGCTACGTCGGCGAGGACGTCGAGAACATCCTCTTGAAGCTGATCCAGGCGGCCGACTACGACGTCAAGAAGGCCGAGACCGGGATCATTTACATCGACGAGGTCGACAAGATCGCGCGCAAGGCGGACAACCCGTCGATCACGCGTGACGTGTCCGGCGAGGGCGTCCAGCAGGCGCTGCTGAAGATCCTCGAGGGCACGAGCGCCTCGGTCCCGCCGCAGGGCGGTCGCAAGCACCCGCACCAGGAGTTCCTCACGATCGACACGACGAACGTGCTGTTCGTCTGCGGCGGCGCCTTCGCGAACCTCGACAAGGTCATCGAACGGCGCATCGGCCACCAGGGCATCGGTTTCGGCGTCGCGATGGAGGAGAAGGTCGAGGAGCCGGACACCGGCAACATCTTCGACGCCTGCCTCCCCGAGGACCTCGTCCAGTACGGCCTGATCCCCGAGTTCATCGGGCGCCTGCCGGTCGTCTCGGCGGTCCACCAGCTCTCCCGCAACGAGCTGATGACGATCCTCACCGAGCCGCGCAACGCGCTCGCCAAGCAGTTCCAACGCTTCTTCCAGTTCGACGGGATCGAGCTCGTCTTCGCCGACGAGGCGCTCGTCTCGATCGCCGACAAGGCCCTGGAACGCGAGACCGGCGCCCGCGGCCTGCGCTCGATCATCGAGGAGGTCCTCCTCGAGGTCCAGTTCGAACTGCCCTCCCGCCGTGACGTCAAGAAGTGCGTCGTCACGAAGGAGACGATCGAGAAGGGCCACCCGCCCACGCTCGTCACCGAGGCCGTCCCCGACGAGCCGTCGGTGGAGGACGAGCTGCAGGAGGAGGCCGGCTAACCAAGCCGGTGTGTGGGTCGCCGTCGTGCGGCTCGGGCGTTGGTGGTACGCCGGTGCCGTGCGGGGCTTGCCGGTCGAGGCCACGCCGACCTTGCCGGCGCTGCGGTGCCGTTGCGCGCCTCCTTAAGCCTCGCCGGCAATGCCCGCACGGCACCGGCTCCCAGCAGCGTCAGTGCCCGGGCGTTCCTCCCGCGGCCAGTCGCGGATGACGCTAGCTGTCGTGCGTCGTGTGTTCTCGGCTGTCGTCCCGCGCGGAGGCGGTGGAGGCGCGGCCACCGCACGGGCAGCCGGGCGTGTGTGGTGCTTGCCGGCGAGGCTTAAGGAGGCGCGGGAACGTGGCGGGGCGCCAGCCAGGTTGGCGTGGCCTCGACCGGCTAGCAGCCACGCACGCTCCGGCGTACACCCAACGCCCAGGCGCAGGCCACCCGCTGATCGCCAATACACTTGGCCTTCATGTCCACGCTCGAAGACCGCACGCGCTACGACGCCTCCGAAGTGGAGCCGCGGATCCTGCGGGCGTGGCTGGAGTCGGGGCTGTTCCATCCTGAGCCGGAGGGGAGTGCGGACGACAACTACTCGATCGCGATCCCGCCGCCGAACGTGACGGGCGCGCTGCACATGGGGCATGCGCTGAACGGGTCGATCCAGGATGCGCTCGTGCGGTATCACCGTGCGCGCGGGAAGCGCACGAAGTGGATCCTCGGCACCGATCATGCGGGCATCGCGACGCAGAAGCAGGTCGAGAAGCGGCTGCTGGAGGAGGGCACGTCCCGCGAGGCGATCGGGCGCGAGGCGTTCGAGCAGCGCGTGTGGGAGTGGCGGACGGAGTTCGGCGGCACGATCGTCGACCAGTTCCAGCGCCTCGGCGCCTCGTGCGACTACGAGGACGAGCGCTTCACGCTCGACGCGGCCTACCACGAGGCGGTCCTGAAAGTCTTCGTCGACCTCTACGAGAAGGGCCTGATCTACCGCGACTACTACATGGTCAACTGGGATCCGGGCAGCGGCTCGGCGATCTCCGACCTGGAGGTCGAGGACCGCGACGTCACCGACACGCTCTTCTACGTTGACTACCCGCTCGCGTCCGGCAACGGCTCGATCACCGTCGCCACGGTCCGCCCCGAGACGATGCTCGCCGATACGGCGATCGCGGTGAACCCGAACGACGAGCGCTACGCACGGCTGATCGGAGAGACGGCGATCCTGCCGCTCGTCGGGCGCCGGCTGCCGATCATCGCCGACGACTACGTCAAGCCCGAGTTCGGCACTGGCGCGCTGAAGATCACGCCCGGCCACGACCCGAACGATTTCGAGATCGGCCGCCGCCACGGGCTCGAGGAGCTCAGCGTGATCGGCGAGGACGGCCGCATGACCGCCGCGGCGGGCGCGACCTATGAGGGCCTGACCGTCAAGGAGGCGCAGGACGCCGTCGTCGCCGCGCTGCGCGAGCAGGGCCTGCTGTCGCGCACGGAGGAGTACCCCCACACCGTCCCGTTCAGCCACCGCTCGGGCGAGCGGATCGAGCCGCTGATCTCGCTGCAGTGGTTCATGCGGATGGACGAGCTCGCCAAGCCGGCGATCGCGGCAGTCCAGGACGGGCGCGTGAAGCTCCATCCCGAGCGCTGGGAGCGGGTCTACGTCAACTGGATGGAGAACATCCGCCCGTGGTGCGTCTCGCGCCAGCTGTGGTGGGGCCATCGGCTGCCGGTCTGGTACCGCGGCGAGGAGACGTACGTCGGCTCGGAGCCCCCGCACGGGCCGGGGTGGGAGCAGGACCCCGACGTGCTCGACACGTGGTTCTCGTCGGCGCTGTGGCCGTTCGCGACGCTCGGCTGGCCGCAGCAGACACCTGAGCTGAAGGCGTTCTACCCGACCGACGTGCTCTCGACGGCGCGCGACATCCTGTTCCTGTGGGTCGCGCGCATGATCATGATGGGACTGGAGTTCGCCGGCGACGTGCCGTTCGACGACGTCTACATCCACTCCGTGATCCAGGCGCCCGACGGCCGGCGGATGTCGAAGTCGCTGGGCACCGGCATCGACCCGCTCGACGAGATCGAGACGCACGGCGCCGACGGCGTGCGCTTCGGCCTGCTGGCGATGTCCTCCTCGCAGGACGTGCGCTACTCCGCCGAGAAGGTCCAGCAGGGCCAGCAGCTCGCGAACAAGCTGTGGAACGCCTCGCGACTGATCCTCATGCGCGTCGGCCCCGACGCCCGCGCCGCCGCGCGTCGGCGCACGATCGAGGACCGCTGGATCCTCTCGCGCCTGGCTGCCGCCCGCACCGAGGTCGACGAGCGGGTTGCCGCCTACGACTTCTCGCACGCCGCGCTCGCGCTCTACGACTTCGTCTATGGCGAGCTGTGCGACTGGTACCTGGAGCTCGTCAAGCCGCGTCTCTACGCGGAGGACGGCGACGACCGCGAGGACCTCGCCGCGACGCTGCTGCACGTGCTGACCGAGACGCTCCAGCTCGCGCACCCGGTGATCCCGTTCGTGACCGAGGAGATCTGGTCGTTCGTGCCGGGCGCCGACGGGCTGCTCGCAGCGCAGCAGCTCGAGGAGCCCTCGGTCGAGGGGCGCGACGACGAGGCCGAGCGCGCGATCGCCGGCGCGATCGGCGCGGTGCAGGCGCTGCGCGGCTGGCGCGACGGCGTCAAGGCGCCGGCCGGAGCACGCATCCCCGCCCGCCTGCAGGCCGACGGCTACGAGCACACGGCCGAGCACGTCGCGCGGTTGGCGCGGCTCGATCTGGCGGGCGCCAACGGCAGCGACCCGGTCGCGTCGATAGCTATCCCCGGCGGCGCGATCGAGGTCTACGCCAGCGAGGCGGTCGACCTCGGCGCGGCCGAGCGCAAGCTGGCGGAGCGCCGCGCGACGCTGCAGGAGGAAGTCGTGCGCTGCGAGAGCAAGCTCTCCAACGAGGGGTTCGTCGCGAAGGCGCCGCCGCCGGTCGTGGCGGCCGAGCGCGACAAGCTGGAGCGTCTGCGCGAGGAGCTGGCTTCCCTGTGAGCGGCGGGGCGCACTGGAGCGTGGAGGACGCCGAGCGCTACCTGCGCTCGCTGGAGCTGTTCGGCATGCGCTTTGGGCTCGATCGCATGCACCGCCTGATGACGACGCTGAACCAGCCGGAGCGGCGCTTCGACGCGGTGCACGTCGTCGGGACGAACGGCAAGTCCTCGACGGTCCGGATGATCGCCGCGATCCTCCAGCGCCACGGCCTCTCGGCCGGCGCCTACCTCTCGCCGCACCTCGTCTCGTTCACCGAGCGGATCCGCGTCGACGACGTCGACGTCGAGCCCAACGCCTTCGCCCGCGCCGTCGAGCGCGCCGCCCACGCCGCGGCGCTCGTCGACCGCAGCCAACAGCAGGAGGACCGCGTCACGCAGTTCGAGGCGCTCACCGCCGCGGCGTTCGACGAGCTGGCCGCTCGCAAGGTCGACGTGGCCGTGATCGAGGCCGGCCTCGGCGGTCGCTGGGACGCGACCAACGTGCTGCCCTCGACCGTGCAGGTGCTGACGAACGTCGGCCTCGAACACACGCGCTGGCTCGGCCCGACCGTCCGCGACATCGCGCGTGAGAAGCTCGCGATCGTGCGCGACGGCGGCACGCTCGTCGTCGGCGCCGACCTGCATCCGGATGCCCTGGAGGAGGCGCACGCCGCGGCCGAGCGCCACGGCGCGACGCTGATCGAGGCACCGGCCGAGCCCGGGGTGGAGGTCGCCGCGCCGGGCACCTTCCAGCGCCGCAACTTCGCGCTCGCACGTGCCGCCGCCGACGCCTTCCTCGCGGAGTCCGGCGGTGCCCGGCTCGACGCCGTGCGCGCGGCTGCCGCTGCCGTCACGGTGCCTGGCCGCCTCCAGGTGATCGGGCACGAGCCGCTGACCGCGCTCGATGGCGCCCACAACGCCGACGGGATTGCCGCGCTCGGCGAGTCGCTGCCGCAGCTGACGGCCGGCCGTCGGCTCGTCGCGGTCGTCTCGATTCTGGAGGACAAGGACGCGGCCGGGATGTTGCGCGAGCTGCTGCCGCACTGCGAGCACGTCGTCTTCACGCGCAGTCAAAACCCGCGCGCGTTGCCGCCGGCCACGCTGGGCTCGCTGTGTGCGCAGCTTGACGGGCCGGAGTGCGAGCTGGAGGCGGACCCGCGCCGCGCACTCGACCGTGCGCGCGAATTGGCCGGCGCTGCCGGCGTCGTGCTCGCGACCGGCTCGATCTACCTCGTCGCCGACCTGCTGCGCCCCGCCGGGCAGCGCAGCGCCTCGATGCTGTGAACCCGCAGGACGGACC
The DNA here is from genome assembly GCA_963774115.1 of uncultured Actinomycetes bacterium. Classification (GTDB taxonomy): domain Bacteria; phylum Actinomycetota; class Thermoleophilia; order Solirubrobacterales; family Solirubrobacteraceae; genus Conexibacter. The sequence continues at coordinate 1,351,302 of CAVZDN010000003.1, forward strand.
CCGCTTCCTGCCGATGATGGGCCTCGTGGCCGTCGTCGTCGCGGTCGTGATCCTCGTGTTCTTCGCGATCGGGTACCTGTTCGGCCGCATGTTCCTCTAGGTGAGGCGCATGCGAACCTGCCGCTCGAACCACTAAACTCGCCGATCGATGCCTCCCTTCGCCGTCTTCGGGATCGACAGCAGCGGCCTGAACCTCGTGGTGAACCTGCTGATTCTTTTCGTCGTCGTCGTCTGGCTTGCGCTCGTCTACTGGACGTACGCGGATGCCCGCCGGCGTGTCGAGGACTCGATGCTCGTGTGGTGCGCGACCGCGGCGTCGCTGTTCCCCTACGTCGGGACGATCGTCTACATGATCGTGCGCCCGCCGGAGTATCTGGAGGACGTGCGTGAGCGCGAGCTGGAGATGCAGTCGGCCGAGGCGCGCCTGGCGCAGCTCGGCTTCCATCTTTGCCCGCACTGCGACTACGAGGTCGAGCGCGATTTCCTGCGCTGCCCGAGCTGCCTGCGCAAGCTGAAGGATCCCTGTCACGAGTGCGGCAAGCCGCTCGATCCGATGTGGAACGTCTGCCCGTACTGCGAGGCGGAGATCGAGTCGCACGGCGCCACCGCGCGCCGCAGCCGGCGCCGGCGGGTCGAGGGCGCGCCCGAGCCGACGCCCTGACGCCCGCACGGGCAAGCATCACCCTCAAGCTGATGTTGAACCTTGTCATCTCGGCCGCACCCGTGCGGTCGTACATCTGAAACGCAGAAGGAGAACCCCGTGGACCGGACCCTCATCCTGGTCAAGCCCGACGCCTTCGCGCGCGGCCTGACCGGCGAGATCCTCGCCCGCTTCGAGCGCAAGGGCCTGCGCATCGTCGCGCTGGAGAAGCAGACCCTCAGCCGCGAGACGGCCGAGACGCACTACGCCGAGCACAGCGAGCGCCCGTTCTTCGGCGAGCTCGTCGAGTTCATCACCTCGGGTCCACTCGTGGCCGCCGTGCTGGAGGGCCACGAGGCGGTCAAGGCTGCCCGTCAGGCGATCGGTGCGACCAATCCGCTCGAGGCCGCCACTGGCTCGATCCGTGGTGACTTCGCGCTCGAGGTCGGTCAGAACATGGTCCATGGCTCGGACTCGAACGAGTCGGCCGCCCGGGAGGCGGCGATCTTCTTCCCGCAGCTGGGCTGATCGCCACGCCGCTCGTCCTCGCATCGCGCTCGCCGCAACGGCGGGCGATCCTGGAGCAGCTCGGCGTCGCGTTCACCGTCGTGGTGGCGGACGTCGAGGAGCTGGGATCCGGCGATCCGGAGTACGTCGCGGTCGAGAATGCTCGGCTGAAGGCCGAGGCCGTGTTGCGGGCGGGTCCTGTCGCCGGGATCGTGTCACCGGCGCAAGCGCCTTGTGACAGCGATCCCCGCGCCACCCGCCCGATCGGCGTTTCCAGCCCCGTTCTTGGTGTCGACACGATTGTCGTCCTCGACGGTGTGGTCTACGGCAAGCCTCGTGACGAAGCGGATGCGCGGGCGATGCTCGCGCGGCTGTCGGGCCGGGTGCACGAGGTCGTCAGCGGCATCTGCGTGGTGGAGGGGGAGGACGTCCGCACCGCGGCGGCGACGACGCGGGTCGAGTTCCGCTCGCTCGACGGGCTGCTGGACTGGTACGTCGCGACTGGCGAGTGGCGGGAGCGGGCCGGGGGGTATGCGATCCAGGGGCGTGGGGCGGCGCTGGTGCGGGGGATCGAGGGGGACTATCTGAACGTGGTTGGGCTGCCGGTGGCGACGCTGCTGGAGCTGTTGCCAGGAATCCTGCAAGAAGGCTCCTGAGGCTGCGATTTGCAGCGTCTTCGCGCCAGGCGGAGGCGCTCGGCCCGCTCGGGACGGCCCATCCGTCCGCTACACTGCGCCGCGAGCGGCGGCAGCTGTCGGCGCGCGTGCCATTGACGTCCCGGCGCCTCGCTCTCCCCCTCCACTACGCATGGGCTTCTTCAGCTACCTGACCGGGTTCGGCGGCCGCGACATGGCCGTGGACCTCGGCACGGCCAACACCCTCGTCTACGTGCGTGGGCGCGGGATCGTGCTCTCGGAGCCGTCCGTCGTCGCCGTCGACTCGCGCACCGGTGAGGTGCACGCCGTCGGCATCGAGGCGAAGCGGATGCTGGGCCGCACGCCGGGCACGATCTCGGCGATCCGGCCGCTGAAGGACGGCGTCATCGCCGACTTTGAGGTGACAGAGGAGATGCTGCGCCACTTCATCCAGAAGGTCCACCAGAACCGCTGGGCGCACCCGCGCGTCGTCGTCTGCGTCCCCTCCGGCGTCACCGGCGTCGAGAAGCGCGCGGTCGAGGAGGCGTGCCTGTCCGCCGGCGCGCGCCAGGCCTACCTGATCGAGGAGCCGATGGCCGCCGCGATCGGGGCCGGGCTGCCGGTGGGGGAGCCGACCGGCTCGATGGTCGTCGACATCGGCGGCGGCACCTCGGAGGTCGCCGTCATCTCGCTCGGCGGCATCGTCGTCTCGCAGTCGATCCGCGTCGGCGGCGACGAGCTGGACGAGGCGATCATCAACTACGTGAAGCGCGAGTACAAACTCTTGATCGGCCAGCAGACCTCCGAGGAGGTCAAGCTGGAGATCGGCTCGGCCTTCCCGATGCAGGAGGAGGTCCAGGCCGAGATCCGCGGGCGCGACATGGTGTCGGGCCTGCCGAAGACCGTCGTGTTGACGAGCGAGGAGATCCGGGGCGCGCTCGAGGAGCCCGTCTCGCAGATCATCGACGCCGTCAAGGAGACGCTCGACCGCACCCCGCCCGAGCTCGCGTCCGACATCATGGACCGCGGCATCATGCTTGCCGGCGGCGGCGCGTTGCTGCAAGGAATGGACGAGCGCCTGCGCCACGAGACGCAGATGCCGGCGCACCTGGCGGAGTCCCCGCTGACGTGCGTCGCCGTCGGCTCGGGCCGCTCGCTCGAAGAGTTCGAGGCGATCCACCGCTCGCACAAGAGCAACCGGAACAACCGGCGTCGGCGCTACTAGTGATGCCGCCCGCCCGCCCGCACCAGCTTATGGAGACACAACCCCTGTGTATGACAAGCAAGTCCGCCGACGACGGGCAGTGCTCGCGCTGCTCGTCGTCGTCTCCCTGATCCTGCTGACTGCCTACTTCGGCGAGTCCGCCGGCAGCCCGCTGCATTCGGTGCAGCGGGGCGTCATACAGGTGCTCTCTCCCGTGCAGGAGGGCGCGAGCCGTGCGCTCAAGCCCGTGCGCGACCTGTTCGGCTGGTTCGGCGACACGCTCCACGCCAAGCAGGAGCGCGACCAGCTCAAGCAGCAGCGCGACGACCTGCTGACGAAGGTCACCGGCTATCAGGTCGCGCTCGAGCAGAACGAGGAGTTCCGGGCGCTCCTGTCGCTCGAGGCCTCCAACGGGCTCGATCGCTTCGAGATGCAGGCCGCGCGCATCATCGGCCGCGCGCCGAACAACCTGCTGCTCGACACGATCGAGGTCAACGCCGGCAGCAGCGACGGGGTGCGCGTGGGGCAGCCGGCGATCGCTGACGGCGGGCTCGTGGGTCACGTCACGACCGTGACCTCCGGCAACGCGATCGTTACGCTCATCACCGACCCGAGCTCGACGGTCGCCGCACACGTGCTCAACGATCGTTCGCATGAGGGCGAGCACGGGATGCTGAAGCCGTCGGTCGGCGACCCGCTCGACATGCTCGTGCAGCTGCTGCCGCGCGACGCGCCGATCCGCGTGAACGACGTCGTCGTGACGGCCGGCACGACCGACCCGCGGCTGCCGTCGCTCTACCCGCCGAATATCCCGATCGCGCGCGTCACGAAGGCCGATCCCGAGGAGCTCTCCTCCGACCAGCAGATCCACGTCGCCCCGATCGCCGACCTGCGCCACATCGACTTCGTCCTGGTCCTCACCGGTCCCACCGGCGACGGCGAAGCGCGAGCGCAGGTGGGGACGCCGTGAGCGACAGCACCCAGCTCGCGCTGCGGCTCTCGGCGCTCGGTTTCCTCGCCGTCGATCGTGCAGATCGCGGCGGTCTCGCAGGTCACCATCTTCGGCGTCACCGCCGACCTCTCGCCGCTCGTCGTCGCCTCCGTCGGCCTGCTCGCCGGCTCGCTGCCAGGCGCGGTGTTCGGCTTCAGCGTCGGACTGTTCGTCGACCTCGCACTCGTGCAGACGCTCGGCGTCACCTCGCTGCTGTTCATCGCGATCGGCTACTGGTCCGGGCGCCTGCGCGAGCTGCGCGACCCGGCGCACGGGCTGCTGCCGCTTGCGGTCGGCGCCGTGGCGACGGCCGTCTCGACGATCGGCTTCGCGCTGATGCAGTTCCTGCTCGGCGTGCAAGCGCCGGTCAGCTGGCTGCTGCTGCGCCAGGTCGTCGTCACGATCCTCGCGGGCACGCTGCTCGCGCTGCCGGTCTACGCGCTCGTGCGCCGCGTTGTGCAGCGGCTCGCTGCCCGACGACCCGCGCCGGCGTCGGCGCCGCGCCTACACGACCGGCGGCCTCTCGCCGCTGCAGAGGCCGTCCGCGCGATGAGCCCGACGATCCAGCCGCCGGAGGAGCGCCGCCCGCCGATCACGCCGCAGCTCGCGATGCGCGTCGCGATCATGGGCGGAGTCGCGCTCGCGTTGTTCGCGATCGTCTTCTTCCGGTTGTGGTTCCTGCAGGTGCTGTCCGGCGACCAGTACCTCGCGCAGGCGCTCGAGCAACCGCGTGCGCGACGTCAAGATCGCCGCACCGCGCGGGGAGATGGTCGACCGCAACGGCACGGTGCTCGTCGAGAACCGCCGCGCGATGGCGGTCATCGTCTCGCCGCCGCGGCTGCCCGACGACGCGGCTGCGCGCCACCGCCTGCTCGCTCGCCTCAGCCGCGTGATCGGCGTCTCGACGAAGCCCAACCCCTGCAAGGTCGGGGGCGACGACAAGCGCATCATGGACGTCGAGTGCCTCGTCGAGCAGGGCGTCTTCACGCTTCCGTACGCCGACGTGACGGTAAAGACGGACGTCTCGCAGGCCGTCACCGGCTACCTCGGCGAGCGCATCCAGGAGTTCCCCGGCATCACGACGCGTCCGATCTTCCTGCGTCACTACCCGTTCAAGGAGTCGGGCGCGCAGCTGTTCGGCACGATCGGGCAGATCAGCGAGGACCAGCTCGCGGAGGAGCACTACCGCGGCGTGAAGGGCGGCACGATCGTCGGCAAGTCTGGGCTGGAGTACACCTACGACCGCTACCTGCGCGGCACCGACGGGGCGACGCGCATCCAGGTCGACGCCTTCGGCCAGGCGACCGGCAGACTCCACCGGCGCGTGCCGGTGCCGGGCAGCAACCTCAAGCTCTCACTCGACCTCGGCTTGGAGAAGGCGGGCCAGGCGGCCCTCAAGGAGGGCATCTCGCTCGCGCACCTGAACGGCAACGCCGCCCAGGGCGCCGCGTACGTCGCGCTCGACCCGCGCAACGGCGAGGTGCTCGCGATGGGCTCCGAGCCGAGCTTCGACCCAAACCAGCTGACCGGCCGCATCAGCACGCGCCGCTACAACGAGTTGGTGGGGGAGGAACGCGGCTACCCGCAGATCAACCGCGCGATCAGCGCGGCATATCCCGTGGGGTCGACGTTCAAGATCGTCACGGCCGCTGCGGCGCTTGCGACCGGCATCATCACGTCGGCGACGCCGTACAACGACACCGGCACCTTCATGCAGGGCACGTTGGAGCGGCACAACGCGGGCGAGGTCGCCTACGGCACGGTCACGCTGCACAACGCGCTGGCGTACTCGGTCGACACGTTCTTCTACTGGCTCGGCCAGCGCCTCAACTCGCCGAAGCCTCAAGGTGGGCCGCTGCAGGCGTGGGCGCGCAAGTTCGGGCTCGGGGCACGGACCGGGATCGACATCGGCGGCGAGGTGAAGGGCACGATCCCATCGGCCGCCTGGCGGCGCGGCCGTTGGCGCGCGGAGCTGAAGTGCCGCAGGCGCGAGCACAAGCCCAACTGCTACCTGGCCGACGATCGCCCCTGGTCGGAGGGCGACAACTCGAACCTGGCCGTCGGGCAGGGCGACTTCCTTGCCACGCCGTTGCAGATGGCCGTCGCCTACGCGGCGATCGAGAACGGCGGCACGATCGTGCATCCGCACGTCGGGCTGCAGATCACCGACCGCGACGGCGCCGTGCTGCAGAAGATCGACCCGAAGGCGACGCGCCATATCGGCATCACCGAGCTGTCGGCGATCCAGGATGCGCTGCGCGCAGCGGCGAACGACGCGGGTGGCACGTCCGTCGACGTCTTCGAGGGGTTCCCCTACGAGGTGCACGGCAAGACGGGGACGGCGCAGGTCGCCGGCAAGCCGGACCAGTCCTGGTACGTCGCGTACGTCGACGACCCCGTAAAGCCGATCGTCGTCGCGGCCACCGTCGAGGGCGGCGGCTTCGGCGCGCAAGCCGCCGCACCCGCCGTGCGCCTGATCCTCTCGCAGTGGTTCGGGGTCCACAAAGAGGTCGTCGTGGGGACGTCGCAGACGCGATGAGCACGACGCCGATCCAGCGCAGCGTCGACGACCTCGCCCGCGCGCCGCGTGGCCCGCGGATGCTGCTCGACCCGTGGCTGCTGTTCGCGACGCTCGCGCTCGTCGCCTGCTCGCTCGTGACGATTAAGGGCGCGACGCGCACCGATATCCCGGGCTCGCCGCTGTACTTCTTCGAGCGCCAGATCGGCTACGCCGTCGTGGGTCTGATCCTGATGCTCCTGCTGACGCGCTTCGACTACTCGCGCCTGCGCGAGTTCAAGCTCGGCGTCTACGGCTTGCTGGTCGTCTCGATCGTCTTCGTGCTCGGGCTCGGCACCGCTGCGCGCGGGTCGCGCCGCTGGATCGACCTGCCGTTCTTCCAGTTCCAGCCGTCCGAGCTGGGCAAGGTGCTGCTGATCGTGGCGCTGGCCGGCTTCGCGGTCGACCGCGCCCGCCGTCTCGGCGAGCGCGAGACGACCGCGCGCCTGATGCTGCTCGCGCTCGGCCCGGCCGCGCTCGTGATGGTCCAGCCGGACCTCGGCACAGCGCTCGTGTACGTGGCGCTCTCGTTCTCAATCCTTTTCGTCGCCGGCACCTCCGGACGCCAACTCGGCGCCCTGGTGGGGCTGTTCGCCGTCGCGACGGTGCTCGTGCTCGTCGCCGCTCCTGCGGTTGGCGTGCACGTGCTGAAGGACTATCAAGTCCAGCGCCTGACGGGCTTCGTGAACCCTTCTCACGACCCCGACAAGGCGACCTACCAGATCAACCAGTCGCTGATCGCGATCGGCTCGGGCGAGAAGACCGGCCGGGGCGTGGACCATGCGACGCAGACGGGGCTGAACTTCCTCCCCGAGCATCACACGGACTTCATCTTTTCCGTCGTAGGGGAGACGTACGGCTTTGCCGGCGCCGCCCTCGTGCTGTCCCTCTATGCGCTCATGATCTGGCGCATCCTCCGCATCGTCACGCTTTCGAAGAACCTGTTCGGCGCCCTGATCGCCGGCGGCATCCTCGCGATGCTGATGTTCCAGGCCTTCGTCAACGTCGGCATGACCATCGGGATCATGCCCATCACCGGCGTCACGCTGCCGCTCATGAGCTTCGGCGGCGCCTCATATCTGACAACCTTCATCGCGCTCGGGCTCTTGCAGTCGATCCACGTCCAAGGACGGATCGCGCAGGGATCGAAGGGGCGAGCGCTCCTCTCTTGAAAAGGCAAAAACTGTGAAGAAGCAAGTGCTGGTCAGCGTCGATCGCGGAGAGACCCGCGTCGCGCTCCTCGAGGCGACGGGAACCGTCGCCGCCGCGCCCAAGCCGACCGCTGCCGGTCGCAGGCGCCGCAAGCCCGCCAACCCCGCCGCCGGCTACCGCGTGGCGGAGCTGTACCTGGAGCGCCGTGGCGGCCGCTCCATTGTCGGCAACATCTACAAGGGCAAGGTCGACAACGTCCTCGCCGGCCTGGAGGCCGCGTTCGTCGACATCGGCCTGGAGAAGAACGGCTTCCTGCACGTCGACGAGATCGTGCTGCCCGGCGTCGAGCAGGTCCGCCGCGGCCGCGGCACCGCGAAGGAGGGCCACAAGATCCACGACCTCCTGAAGCCCGGCCAGGAGGTCGTCGTCCAGGTCGTCAAGGACCCGCTGAAGACGAAGGGCGCGCGCCTCTCGATGGAGCTCGCGATTCCCGGCCGCTACATGGTCTACTCGCCGCAGGGCGAGGGCGTCGGCGTCTCGCGCCGGCTCGACGACAAGGAGCGCGAGCGGCTGCGCAGGGAGGCCAAGCAGCTTGACCTCGACGGCGGCGGCGCGATCATCCGCACCGCGGCCTACGGCGCCAAGCGCCCCGACTTCGAGCGCGAGCTGCAGTACCTCTTCAAGCTCAACGAGGTGCTGGAGAAGCGCGTCGAGGAGACCGTTGCGCCCGATCTCGTCTTCCAGGAGGCCGACCTCTCGGTCCGCGTCGTGCGCGACATCTTCTCCGAGCACTTCGAGCGCGCCGTCGTCGACGATCCGCAGCAGCACCAGCGGCTGATCTCGTTCTTCACGCGCACCGCGCCGGAGTTGGTCGACCGCGTCGAGCTGTGGGAGGACGACGACGTCGCGCTGTTCGAGCGCTTCGGCGTCGAGAAGGAGATCGACGGCACGCTTTCGCGCCGCGTCGATCTTGAGAGCGGCGGCTACCTGATGATCGACTACGCCGAGGCCGGCACGGTCATCGACGTCAACACCGGCTCCTTCATCGGCCGCGGCAAGTCCGCGCGGTTGGAGGACACGATCACGAAGACGAACCTCGAAGCGGCCGAGGAGGTCGTGCGCCAGCTGCGGTTGCGCGACATCGGCGGCATCATCGTCATCGACTTCATCGACATGGCGCGGGCCCGCAACCGCGACACCGTGCTGAAGACGCTGCGCAAGGCGCTCGACGAGGACCGCACAAAGACGTTCGTCGTCGAGATCTCGCCGCTCGGCCTGGTCGAGATGACGCGCCAGAACGTCACCGAGGGCGTGCGAGAGATCATGACCCGCCACTGCCCGACGTGCGAGGGCGAGGGCGTGATCCGCTCCGAGGAGACGATCGCGATCGGCTTTGAGCGCAAGCTGCGCCGCATGACGAAGGAGATCGAGGCGGAGGCGCTGCTGCTGCAGATCAACCCGAGAGTCTCGGCGGTCTTCACCGGCGGCGGCGCGCGGATCCTGCGCCAGCTCGAGGAGCAGACGGGCAAGTGGTTCCACTTCGAGGGCTCCGAGGGTCTTCCGCTCGACCACTTCGCGATCACGCTGGAGGGCACGCGCGAGGAGGTCGCCGAGCGCGCCCTGCCGTTCCGCGAAGGCGACGAGGTGCTCGTCACGATCGTCGAGCCGCACATGTACAACGTCGACGACGCAGTCGCGAAGATCGACGGCTACATCGTCTCCGTCACGGGCGGCGGCCGCCACGTCGGCGAGAAGCGCCTCGTGCGCGTCGACGAGGTCGGCCGCACGGCCGCCGTCGCCACGCTGATCGACAACGGCAACGGCCCGGCGGAGCCGGACGCCGCCGAGCAGCCGGCGGAGAAGCCCGCCGCGCGTCCGCGCCGCGCTCGCAAGCAGCCGGCCGACAGCGTCATCGAGGCGGCCGAGATGCCGCTCGACGGCGTCGGTGATGCCGTACTGCCGGCCGCCGAGGACGCCGAGACCGCTGAGGACGCCGCGAAGGCCGAGGATGGCGTAGAATCGACGCCTCGGCGCCGAGGCCGCAGGGGCGGACGGCGCCGTTCCCGTGCCACGGCCGCGAATTCGCCCGCCGGCACGACCGACGACTGACGAGAGACCACATCACCATGTACGCGATCGTGAAGACAGGCGGCAAGCAGTACCGCGTCGAGGAGGGGCAGACCCTGCTCGTCGAGAAGCTCGCTGCCGAGGAGGGCGCCAAGATCGCGCTCGAGCCGCTGATGTACCGCGGCGACGACGAGATCCTCGACGGTGCCGACCTCGCGAAGGTGAAGGTCGAGGCGAAGATCGTGGCGCACGAGCGCGGCCCCAAGCTGCGCATCGTGAAGTTCAAGCCCAAGCGCGGCTACAAGCGGCGCACCGGCCACCGCCAGGACCTGACCCGCATCGAGATCACGACGATCAAGCTCGGCGCGGCCAAGAAGGCCGCTGCCGCCGCCAAGACGACCGACGACGAGGGGGCTGACAATGGCGCATAAGAAGGGCCTCGGCTCCTCCAAGAACGGCCGCGACTCGAATCCCCAGTTCCTGGGCGTGAAGCTGTTCGCCGGTCAGACCGTCACCGGCGGCGAGATCATCGTGCGCCAGCGCGGCACCCGCTTCAAGCCGGGCGCCGGCGTCGGCATCGGCAAGGACGACACGCTCTTCGCGAAGGCGCCGGGCACGCTGCAGTTCAAGACGGGGCGGCTGGGACGCTTCGTCTCAGTGGTTCCTGCAGAGTCTGAGTAGCGCACCAGCCTGCAGCCGCTACTCCGGCTGCAGGATCGGGCGGATCAGGATGTCGCCGACGTCGACCCGGTTCGGGCGGCTGACGGCGTACATGACGGCATCGGCGACGTCGTCGGCCGCAAGCGCCCACTGCGACACGTCGTTCTCGAAGAACGGCGTCGCGACCATGCCCGGCTCGATCAACGTCACGCGGACGCCGCTGCTGTCGTCGAGCTCGCCGCGCGCTGCCTGCGCCATTGCCGTGACGGCCCACTTCGTGCAGGAGTACAGCGACCCCGGCAGCGCGACCCGGCCCGCGACCGAGCCGGTCAGCAGCAGGTGCCCGCGCGCCTCGCGCAGCGCCGGAATCGTGGCGCGGAGCGTGAGCGCGGCGCCGTAGACGTTCGTCAACACCATCGACTTCCAATGCTCGGGCGACTCCTCCAGGAAGCCGCGCGTGGCGCCGAAGCCGGCGTTCGCGAAGACGACGTCGAGCTGACCGTAGGCGTCGAGCGCCAAGGCGACCATCGCCTCCTGCTGATCCCACTCCGTCACGTCGCACGTGACCGCCAGCGCGCGCTCGGGGCCGCCCAGCTCCGCTGCAAGCGCGTCGAGCTGCTCGCGCGAGCGCGCCGCGAGCACGACGCGATAACCGGCCTGCACGGCGCGTCGCGCGGTCGCCGCGCCGATGCCGCTGGAGGCGCCGGTGATGAGGAAGACGGGATCGGGCATGGTTCCTCGCTCTCTCGCTGTCAGGATGCAACTCACATGCTCTCCGATCGCGCACGCATCCATGTCCAGGCCGGCGGCGGCGGCGACGGCTGCATGAGCTTCCGCCGCGAGGCGCACGTCCCGCTCGGCGGGCCGGACGGCGGCGACGGCGGCCGCGGCGGCGACGTCGTGCTGCTGTGCGACGACTCGCTGCGCGACCTGCAGTTCTTCCGCCGCACCTCCCACTTCAAGGCGCCGAAGGGCGGCAACGGGAAGGGCGCGCTGCGACACGGCGCCGACGGTGGGGACCTCGTCGTGCGCGTCCCGCCCGGCACGGTCGCCGTGCTGGAGAACGGCACCCGCCACGACCTCGTGGTGCCGGGGCAGCGGGCGATGGTCGCCAAGGGCGGCGGCGGCGCGCGCGGCAACAAGCACTTCGCCACGCCGACGCGCCAGGCGCCGCGCTTCGCCGAGCGCGGCTTGCCGGGGGAGGAGGGCTGGGTCGAGCTGCACCTCAAGCTGCTGGCGGACGTCGGACTGGTCGGGCTTCCGAACGCCGGCAAGTCCTCGTTGCTCGCACGCCTGACGCGGGCGCGTCCGAAGGTCGCCGACTATCCCTTCACGACGCTCTCGCCGGTGCTCGGCACGATCGACGCCGACGAGCGCCAGCTCGTGCTCGCCGACATCCCCGGCCTGATCGAGGGCGCCAGCGATGGCGCCGGCCTCGGTCACGACTTCCTCGCGCACGTCGAGCGTACGCGGCTGCTCGTGCACGTGCTCGACCTCGCGCCGATCGACGGCAGCGACCCTGTCGCGAACCACGCGACGATCGAGCACGAGCTGATCTCGCACGACGCCCGCCTCGCGGGCCTGCCGCGCATCCTCGCGCTCTCGAAGGCGGATCTCGTGACACCGGAGGCCGCTGCCGAGGCGGCCGCCGTGTGGCGTGAGCGGCTGGGGGAGGGCGTGCCGGTGCTGGTCACCTCCAGCGCGACCGGCGAAGGGCTCGACGAGCTGCGGCTCGGGCTGCTGCGCTACGTCCCGGTCGCGCCGCCGGTCGACGTCCCCGACGTCGAGGGGCTGGCCGAGCACAAGGTCTTCCGGCCCGCCTCCGACCGCGGCTTCACAGTCGAGCAGCTGGATGAGGGCCCGCCCGCCCACTTCCGCGTGGTCGGCCGCGGCGTCGACCGCCTCGTGATGCGCTACGACGCCGACAACGAGGAGGCGATGGCCTTCCTCGAGCGCCGCCTGCGGTCGATCGGCGTCATCCGCGCGCTGGAGGAAGCCGGCTTCGAGCCCGGCGACGACGTCGAGATCGGCGGCATCGAGTTCGAGCTGGACCCGTCGTAGCCCGCGTCTAACCTCCATCGGCCATGAGCAGCATCGTCATCAAGCTCGGCTCCTCGATCGTCGCCGACGACGGCGGTCATCCGCGCGCCGACGTGCTCGCGCACGTCTGCGACGAAGCGGCGGCGCTGCACAAGGCCGGCCGCGATGTCGTGATCGTCACCAGCGGCGCGATCGCGCGGGGGATGGGCGTCATGCGCTTCGCCGAGCGCCCGCGCGCGATCGAGGAGCTGCAGGCGGCGAGTGCGGTGGGGCAGGGGAAGCTCTATCGCTACTACGACGAGCTGCTGCATGCGCACGGCATCACCAGCGCGCAGGTGCTGCTGACGTTCCACGACCTCAGCGGCGAGCGCGACCTCTACCTCAACGCCCGCCAGACGCTGCGCAAGCTGCTCGACTGGCGCGTCGTGCCGGTCATCAACGAGAACGACACGACCGCGACGGACGAGATCACCTTCGGAGACAACGACTTCCTTGCCGCGCAGGTCGCGATCCTGCTCGGCGCCGAGCTGCTCATACTGCTGACGTCGACCGACGGCCTCTACACGGCCGACCCGCGGCTCGACCCGTCCGCGGAGATCGTCCCGCTCGTCGAGGACTTCGCCGCGCTCGAAGCGCTCGACATCCGCCAGACGACGACGACGCTCGGCTCAGGCGGCATGCGCTCGAAGGTCGTCGCCGCCGAGATGGCGACCGCCGCCGGGATCCCCGCCGTCGTCGCCAACGGCCGCACGCCGGGCGCGATCGCCGCCGCCGTCGCCGGCGAGCCGATCGGCACGCGCTTCCCCGCCGGCGAGGCGCGCCATTCCAGCTTCAAGCTGTGGCTCAAGTACGCCAAGCCCTCCCGCGGCACGATCGCGATCGACGCCGGCGCCGCCCGCGCCCTGCGCGACGGCGGCACGAGCTTGCTGCCGGTCGGGATCGTCTCGGTGGCCGGCGGGTTCCAGACCGGCGACGCCGTCGACGTCACGCACGACGGCGCCGAGGTGGGGAAGGGCATCACCAACTACTCCGCCGCCGAGCTGGAGCACGTGAAGGGCATGAAGTCGGCCGAGGCTCGGGCGTTGCTGCCCCGTGCGAGCGAAGAGGCGGTTCATCGGGACTACTTCGTCTTGGCCTGAGCCTGCGCTTGGTCCTTCGGCGGTGGCGCGGTTTCGGCGTCAACTGCGGCTGGGGAGGGGGAGGGTTGCCTGCACGTGAGCGCGCTCCTCTGACCCGGCTGGCCGCTCGATGCGGTCTTTCCCACACTACTTTTTGAGGAGCGGCAGTTTAGGGCCCTACAGGGGCCACAAACTGCCGCTCCTCAAAAAGTAGTGTAAGTCACGTGTGGGATCCGGCTCCGTGACGGGCGCCCCAGCCGTTCGGAAGAGCGCAAGCCGGCCGACACCACACCCGCTCCCCTCCCAAGCGGCAGTTCAACGCCGGCACCACGCCGCCGCCGAGAATCAAAGCCCCGGCCGATACCCTTCTCCGCATGGCTCTGACCACCCCTACGTCCGTCGCCGACATCTGCGCCGCCGCTAAGCGGGCTGCAACCCCGCTCGCGATGCTCGACTCGCGCGTGAAGGACGCGGCGCTCTACGCGATCGCCGACGCGCTCGTCGCGCGCACGCCCGACATCCTGGCCGCGAACGCGCTCGACCTGGAGGCTGGCCGCGCGAACGACATCGGCGATGCGCTGCTCGACCGTCTCGCGCTCACGCCCGAGCGGATCGTCGCGATCGCCGACGGCGCGCGGGCGATCGCGGTGCTGCCCGATCCGGTCGGGGAGACGCTCGACGGGCACCGGCTGCCGAACGGTGTCGACGTGCGGCGCGTGCGCGTCCCCTTCGGCGTCGTCGCGGTCGTCTACGAGGCGCGGCCGAACGTGACGATCGACGCGGCGGCGCTGTGCTTGAAGTCGGGCAACGCGATCGTGCTGCGCGGGTCCTCGACCGCGACCCATTCGAACGCCGTGCTCGCGCAGATCGCCTCCGAGGCGGCCACCGTCGCCGGTGTGCCGGAGGGGGCGATCCAGCTCGTCTCCGGCGGCGGTCGTGAGGAGCTGACCGAGCTGGCGACGCAGGACGGCGTCGTCGACCTGATCTTCCCGCGCGGCGGCGAGGGCCTCAAGAACGCGCTGAAGGCGGTCGCGACGGTGCCGGTGATCTACGCGGCGTCGGGCAACTGCCACGTCTACGTCGACGCGGACGCCGACCTCGACGCGGCCGAGGCGATCGTGATCAACGCCAAGACCCACCGTCCCGGTGTCTGCAACGCCGCCGAGACGCTGCTCGTGCATGCCGACGCCGCCCCGGCCTTCCTTCCGCGCGTCCTGCGCGCCCTCCACGCCGCGGGCGTCGAGCTGCGCGGCGACGAGCGCACCCGCGCACTCAACGGCGACGTGCCGGTGGCCACCGCCACCGACGAGGACTGGGCGACCGAGTTCCTCGCGCTGATCCTCGCGGTCAAGGTCGTCGACTCGGCCGAGGAGGCGATCGAGCACGTCAACGCGTACGGCAGCGGTCACTCCGAGGCCGTCGTGACGGAGGATCTCGGCGTCGCGCGCGCCTTCCAGCTCGCCGTCGACGCCGCCTGCGTCTACGTCAACGCCTCCACCCGCTTCACCGACGGGGGAGAGTTCGGGATGGGCGCGGAGATCGGCAACTCGACGCAGAAGCTGCATGCCCGTGGCCCGATCGGGCTGCGCGAGCTGTGCACGTTCAAGTACCTCGTCGAGGGCACCGGTCAGGTCCGCGAGTAGTGCGTCTCGGCATCCTCGGCGGCACGTTCAACCCGCCGCACGTCGGCCATCTCGTCTGCGCGCAGGAGGCGCATGCGCAGCTCGGCCTCGACCGCGTGCTGCTGATGCCGGCCAACATTCCGCCTCACAAGGAGATCGCCGGCGACCCGGGCGCGACCCGTCGGCTCGAGCTGTGCGAGCTGGCGATCGAGGGCGACGAGCGCTTCGCGGTCTCGGACCTGGAGCTGCGGCGACCCGGTCCCTCGTACACAGTCGCTACGCTGCGGGAGTTGCACGACCAGGCACCGCAGGACGAGCTGACGTTCATCGTCGGGGGAGACATGGCCAAGAGCCTCCCGTCGTGGCGTGAGCCCGACGCCATCCTCGAGCTTGCGCGGATCGCCATCGCCGAGCGGACGGGCGCCGAGCGCGACCAGATCCGCGAGGCGCTTGCCGCGCTCCCAGCCGCCACCGACGACCGGATCATCTTTTTCGACATGCCCCGCATCGACATCTCCTCATCCACGATTCGCGAGCGCGTCGCCGCCGGCCGGCCGATCCGCCACCTCGTCCCCGACGCGGTGGCTGAGCGCCTTGCCGCCGACGGGCTCTACACCGAGCAGGCACGCACATGAGCGCTCCTGAGCTGGTCGGCGCCAAGATGGCCGCCGCGATCGCCGAGTACGCGTCCGACAAGAAGGCGATCGAGATCGTCGAGCTGGACCTGCGCGGGATCCTCGGCTACGCCGACTACTTCGTCATTGCCACCGGCAACACGGACCGCCAGGTCAAGGCGATCCACGACGGCGTCCACATGGGCATGAAGCAGGATCACGGCCTGCTGCCGCGCCGCGTGGAGGGACTGCCGCAGGCGCACTGGGTCCTGATGGATTATCTGGACGTGGTGGTTCACGTCTTCACGCCCGAGACGCGCGAGTTCTATCGGCTTGAACAGCTGTGGGGCGAGGCCCCGTCGCGCACGCTCGACACGGGCGCTGACGTCGTGGCCACCTAACCGGAGAGTCACCGACCGACGGAGGACCGGCCATGGGGCGCAACCTCGCGAGCCTGCTGACGGACACCGCCGCGCGCCACGGCGAGCGCACGGCGATCAAGCTCGACGACGTGGCGCTCAGCTTCGCGCAGCTCGAAGGGGCGTCTGCGCACATCGCCGGGATGCTGGAGCAGCACGGCTTCCAGCCGGGCGACCGCGTCGGGATCATGCTGCCGAACGTGCCGTACTTCCCGGTCGTCTACTACGGGATCCTGCGTGCCGGCGGCACGGTTGTGCCGATGAACGTGCTGCTGAAGGAGCGCGAGGTCGCCTTCTACCTCGGCGACTCCGGCGCGAAGCTGCTGTTCGCCTGGCACGAGTTCGGCACAGAGGCGCGGCCCGGTGCCGAGCAGGCCGGCACAGAGCTGATTGAGGTCGCGCCCGGCTTCGAGGCAGCCGTCGGTGCCGCCCCGGCACGCACGGAGGTCGCCGAGGTCGAGGATGGCGACACCGCCGTGATCCTCTACACGTCCGGCACGACCGGCAAGCCGAAGGGCGCCGAGCTGACCCACCTGAACCTCAAGCTGAACGCCGAGACGAAGGTCGAGACGCTCATCAAGCTCACGAGCGACGACGTGATCCTCGGCGCGCTGCCGCTGTTCCACTCCTTCGGCCAGACGGCGGCGATGAACGCCGGGGTGCTCGCGGGCGCCTGCCTCAGCCTGCTGGCGCGCTTCGACCCGGTCAAGGCGCTGCAGATCATGGAGCGCGACCGCGTCTCGGTCTTCCTTGGCGTGCCGACGATGTACTCGGCGCTGCTCGCGGTGCCGCCTGAGCAGCGGCCCGACTGCTCCTCGCTGCGCACGTGCATCTCCGGTGGGGCGTCGCTGCCTGTCGAGGTGCTGCGCGCATTTGAGAGCCAGTTCGGCACGCAGATCCTCGAGGGCTACGGCCTCTCGGAGACCTCGCCCGTCGCGTCCTTCAACCACCCGGACCGCGAGCGTAAGCCCGGCTCGATCGGCACGCCGATCCGCGAGGTCGAGATGAAGGTCTTCGACGAGCAGGACAACGAGCTGCCGGTGGGCGAGGTGGGGGAGATCGTCATCAAGGGTCCGAACGTGATGAAGGGCTACTGGCAGCGGCCCGAGGCGACCGAGGAGTGCATGCGCGGCGGCTGGTTCCACACCGGCGACCTCGCGAAGGTCGACGAGGACGGCTACTTCTTCATCGTCGACCGCAAGAAGGACCTCATCATCCGCGGCGGCTACAACGTCTACCCGCGCGAGGTGGAGGAGGTCCTCTACGAGCACCCCGCCGTCGCCGAGGCCGCCGTCGTCGCGATCCCGCACGCGGAGCTGGGCGAGGAGGTCGGCGCTGCCGTCGCGCTCAAGGCTGGCGCAGAGGCGACCCCCGAGGAGCTGCAGGCGTTCCTGAAGGAGCGCGTCGCCGCCTACAAGTACCCCCGCCACGTCTGGCTCGTGGACGAGCTGCCGAAGGGCCCGACCGGCAAGATCCTCAAGCGCGAGATCGCACGGCCCGAGGTCTAGCGGCTACGGGACGAGGACGACCTTCCCGACGTTGCGCCGCTCCGCGATGATGCGGTGCGCGTCGGGAGCCTGGTCGAACGGCACGGCGTCGGAGACGACGGGCTGTACGGTGCCGTCCTCGATCAGCGCCTCCAGCGGGTCGGTCCACGGCTTCAGCGAGCCGCGGTCGTCCCACAGGCGCAGCATGTTGAGGCCGACGATCGCCTTCGAGTCCGACATCTGGTCGATCAGGTTGAAGCCGCGGAACATCCGCAGCGCCTGCGGCGCGGCGCGCAGGAGGTTGCGCTTCTCGCCCTGCTGCACGACGGAGGCGCCGAACGCGACCATCCGCCCGCCGGGCCGCATCAGCTTGTAGGAGCGCTTGAAGGACTCGCCGCCGATCGCGTCGAGCACGAGGTCGAAGCTGCTCTCCAGACCCTTCTCCCAGCCCTTGCTCCGGTAGTCGTGCGCGACGTCGACGCCGAAGCCGCGGATCGCGTCGTGCTTACCGGGCGAGGCGGTGCCGTGGACCTCGGCGCCGTAGCGCTTGGCGATCTGCGTGGCGGCGATCCCGACGCCGCCGGCGGCCGCCTGGACCAGTACGCGCTCGCCGGCGCGCAGGCTGCCGTAGCCGAGCAGCCCGGCCCATGCGGTCGCGTAGTTGACGGGGATCGCGGCGCCCTGCTCGAAGCTGAGCCGGTCGGCGAGCGGGACGACTGCCGCCGTCGGGACGACGACCTGCGAGGCGTAGCCGCCGAAGCGGGTGCCGGCCATCACGCGGTCGCCGACGGCGATGCCCTCGACGTCGGCGGCGACCTCGGTGACGGTGCCGGCGACCTCGTAGCCGACGACCGACGGCACCTTGGGGGCGTCCGGGTAGAGCCCGGTGCGCGCCATCGTGTCGGCGAAGTTCACCCCCGCGGCGGCGACTTCGACGCGGACATGGCCTGCTTGCATGGACGGGTCGGGACGCTCCTGGACCTGCAGGACGCTCGGATCTCCGTGCTTGGTGATGACGACGGCTCGCATGGCGCCAACCCTAGCCGGCAATCCTGGCTGGCGAGCCAGTCGCGTCTACTGGCGCGCTTCCCAGGCGCGCGTCATCGCGATCCGCTGCACGATCGTCGGATGCGAGCCGTTCAGCACGACCGACCAGCCGGGCGGGTCGGGATCGCCGAGGCTCGTCGTCGCCAGTCGCTTGAAGAGGGCGCGTGCGCCGGCCGGGTCGTGCGTGGCCTGCAGGGCGGCCCAGTCCGCCTCGGCCTCCATCCGGCGCGTGGCGACGTTCAGCAGCGGCTGCGCGAGCACGCTGAGCCCGACCAGCATCAGCAGCGCCAGCGGCACTGCCTCGGGTCGCGCAAGTCCGCCGCGCCGCCGCGTCGCCAGCGCGATCAGCGCGGAGACGGGCAGCAGGAACAGCAGCGTCCAGCCGACCCCTTTCAGGACGTGGTCGCGGGCGTGGTGGCCGAACTCGTGAGCCAGCACCGCGCGGATCTCGCGCCGGCTGAAGCGACCGTCGAGCAGCGTGTTCCACAGGATCACGCCGCGCTGCGAGCCGAAGCCGACGGCCTCGGCGTTCGGCGCCGTCGTGTCGCGCGAGACCTTCTGCACCTTGACCTGCGTCTCCGGCACGCCCTCGATCCGCGCCAGCGCCCGCGCATCGGCGACCTGCGCCGGCCGCTGCAGCGAATGCAGCTCGGGGATCAGGTGGATCGTGAGGAACGCCAGCAGCAGCGTGAGTCCGGCGAAGAACGGCGCCGCGGCCAGCCACCACCAGCTGCGCAGCACGCGCGCCAGCCACATCGCGACGAGCAGCGCGAACGAGATCGCCAGGAACGTGCCGCCGAGCCCGAGGAAGCCCTGCACGAGCGCGTCCACGTACCCCAGATGCGAGACGCCATGGCGCCGCTCCCACCACACCGCCGCCAGCGCGAAGGGGACCTCCGCGATCCAGACGATCCCGAGGCCGAGCATCCCGAGCAGCATCCCGGTGCCGATCGGGCCCGCCGCCGACTCGCGCATCAGCCGCTCGCCGTGGCGCGCGTAGAGCGCCAAGACGCCCAGCAGCGTCAGCGACGCCAGCAGCCCGTCGATCGCCAGGAAGCCCTCGTAGGAGGCGCTGCGTTCCAGGAAGGCCGCACTGAAGTACCCGTGCGCGTCGACGTCGGGCAGCCGCAGGTCGCCCGGCACGGTCGTCCGCCAAAGGCGGCTGGCGGCCAGCAGCCACAGTGCCGCGCCGCCAAGGACCAGCGCGGCAAGGCCGAGCAGGCGCAGGCGCCGCGCGCCCGCTCGGCCAGGTTCGTTGGTGCTCACCTCATGCGGGCGCCGCGAGCGCGTCCGGCGGCGGCACCGCGACGGGCGGCTGCGTACCGGACGGCTCTGCCGCGGTCGGCCCGCTGTAGGGATAGGTGGAGGTCAGCAGGAACAGGTAGCCGTTGACCTGCTGCGAGTAGCGCAGCGAGAGCACGCCCGCGTTGCGCAGCCCGAGCGGCATGCGCCCGCGCGCCATCACGGAGAACCAGCCCAGCACCGCCACGCAGAAGAGGAGGCCCTGGTAGGCGCTCAGGAGCAGCAGCGCCGGCAGTGCGAGCAGCCCGCGGAACGCGACGCCCCAGCGATCCTGCTGCTCGCGCGGCGCGACGACGAGGTCGCACGGATAGCTGCCCGGCTCCCCGACGAACCCCGGGAACGGGTTCGCCGTCAGCATCAGGAACGCATACACGTGAGTCTCGTAGCGCAGGTAGCGGGCGAGGAAGTTGTGCAGCGCGACGGGCGAGTTGCCGGTCGCCAGCGTCGCGAACCAGCTCGCGATCAGTGCGAGCAGCGCGACGACGCCCCACAGCGTGAGCCAGACGAGGTGGGGGATGCCGAGCAGCAGGCGGAAGAAGACCGTCAGGCGCGAGCGGCGCAGGTCGTCGTCGGTCTCCAGCCGGATCGGGTCCTCACGCACCGGCCGATCCGGCAGCGCCGCGTACGGGTCACTGTCCGGGTAGCGGTCGGTAAGGAGGAAGAGGTAGGCCGTCAGCTGCGCGCTGTAGGCGAGCCCGTACGCCCCCGCGTCGCGCATCCCGCGCGGCATCCGCCCACGCGCGAGCGCGGCGAACCACCCGAGGAACGCGACGCTGGCGAGGACGCCCGCGAACGCGCTGGCGATTGTGTCGCCCTCACCCGCGCCCCCGGTCAACGCGGCGCCGATCAGGATCGCCGGGATTGCCAGCAGCATGCGGAAGAAGACCGTCCAGCGGTTCTGTTGCTGCGGCGCCGCGATCTCGACGTCGATGGCATAGCCGGCGTCGCCGCCGAACTTCGGGTACGGGTCGGCGAGCAGGTTGACGTAGGCGCCGACATGGATCGCGTACCGCAGGTAGTCGGACAGGAAGTCGTGCAGCGCTGTGGGGGAGGTCCCCTTGAACAGCGTCGCGAACCAGTTGACGACAACGACGACGCCCGCGATGACGCCCCACAGGAACAGCCAGACGAAGTGCGGGATGGCGAGCAGCAGGCGAAAGAAGACGGAGGCGCGTGTGCGCTTGAGATCGTCGCCGACGATCAGCTGTACGGGATGGCTCATGTGCGCAGTCGTACCCGACCGCGCGGACGGCTTGCCGGCGCGCGGGCGTCATGCCTCCCGCGCGCCCTTAACCACCACTCCGGGCCAGCGACTAGGGTCCCGCGCCATGGGCGGCTTCAGGCGGTCGGGGCTCTTCGGTCTGATCGGCGTCGTCGTGGTCGCCGTCGTGGTCGCCGTCGTGGTCGCCGCGATCGCGCAGACGATGGGCGCGGGTCAGGCGAAGCCGAAGCCGGTGCTTGCCCTGATCTTCGCTGTGATCGCGCTGTTTGTCGCGATCCTCTTCGTGCTGCAGTCGCGCGACGTCTCGCGCGTGGAGGCGGCCAGTGTGCCCGCGGCGTCTGCGGCTCCGTCCGCCGGCGAGCTCGGCGATCCCACGTCGCTCTCAGAGCCGGAGCTGTGGGCCGCGCTGGCGATCGGCCCGATCACCCCGGAGGCAGCGCGGGCCCGTACCGAGATCTGGGGGACGGTGCGCGGGAGCATGCGTCTGAGTTGGCTGATCACGCTGCTGATCTTCGCGAGCGTCGTGCCGACCTACCTGCTCGACACGTTCGTCCCGATCCTGATCGGCGCGCCGCTGATCGGCTTGATCGCGCTGTGGAAGTCGTTCGGGCTGCTGCGCGCCGGCGGCGAGCTGGACGCCTCCTACGAGCGCGTCGGCGAGGCGATGGCGCCGCTCGGGCTCGAGCTGACAGAGCGCCCGAAGGTCTGGTTCAAGCTGCGCCTCGACCGTCCGCTCTACTCGACCGACTTCGCGGGGGCGACGGTGCTGAGCGCCATCGCCACGGCCGCGCGGTGTCCGTCTGCTTCCCGGCCGGCGGATCGGGCGTGCGCTCGCCGAGCGCGGTGACGCTCGCCGGCGCCGTGCCGGAGCTGGAGGCGGGCTACCGCGACGGCCGGCTGCGCGCCGAGCGCGGCGCGCCCGCGGGAGTTGGCCGCTCGCTGAGCTCGCTGCCGGCCTCCAAACGCTGGCGTGACGTCCGCGTCGAGGGTGGGCCCGAGGGCCTGGCCGTCTACCGCACCTCCAGCCGCGAAGGCGACTGGCTGTGCGACCTCTGGCTCGCCGAGCGGATCGCGGCGGCGATCGTCGCGCCTACGCCCTAGAGTGCCGCGGCATGTCACTCGATCTCAATGCGCACGACGCCTTCGTGCTGCGCCAACTGATCCGCCCGGTCGTCAACCGCTACGAGTTCAGCCTGCCGACCGCCGACGGCGCCCCCGGCGAGCCGATCTGCTTCGTCGAGCAGAAGCGCTTCACGTTCAAGGAGGACATCCGCTTCTACGCCGACGCGTCCAAGCAGCAGGAGCTGATGCGCATCAAGGCGCGCCAGCGCTTCGATCCCGCGGCCCGCTACGACGTCACCGACGCGGACGGCACGAAGATCGGCGAGCTCCAGAAGGTCTTCGGCGCGAGCCTCCTGCGCTCGACCTACGCGCTCTTTGGCGCGTCCGGCGAGGAGCTGGCGCGGGCCAGCGAGAAGAGCCTGCCGGTGGCGATCTTCCGCCGCCTCGTCGGCTTCATCCCGTACGTCGACTGGGTCTCCGACTGGCTGCCGATCCCGTACCACTTCGACTTCAAGCGTGGCGACACGGTGCTCGGCTCCCACCGGCGCCAGGCGATGAAGTTCCGCGACACCTACGCGATCGATATGAGTGGCGACCCCGACCGCACGATCGACCGCCGCCTCGTGCTCGCCGCCGCGGTCGGCATGGACGCGCTCCAGGCGCGCTAGCCGCGGAGGCTGTGGACGAGCTGCACCGCGATGGAGCCCTCGCCGACGGCTGACGCCACGCGTTTCACAGAGTCGTGCCGGACGTCCCCTGCTGCGAGCACGCCGGGCATGCTGGTCTCCAGCGCGAACGGCCGCCGCTCGAGCGGCCAGCCATGGTCGTCTGGGACGTCGTCGCCGGTGTAGAGGAACCCGTGACGGTCGCGCGCGATGTCCTGAGGCAGCCAGTCGGTGTGCGGGCGCGCCCCGATCAGCACGAACAGCGCGTCGGCGGCGACGGTCTCCGCGGAGCCGGTGACGGCTTCGCGGAACACGAGCTCCTGCAAGCGGCCGTCGCCTCCTCCGCCGATGACGGTCGTGTTCGTGCGTACCTCGACGCTCGGCGTGGCCTGGACCTCCTGGATGAGGTAATGCGACATCCCAGCCTCGAGCGACGCACCGCGCACGACGAGGGTGACGCGTCGCGCATAGCGCGCGAGGTGCAAGGCAGCCTGCCCCGCCGAGTTCCCGCCACCCGCGACGAAGACGTCCTTCCCGCTGAGTGCGTGGGCCTCCGCGGCTGGGCCGCCGTAGAAGACTCCGGCGCCGTTCAGCGCTTCGAGGGAAGGGACATCGAGGCGGCGATAGCTGGCGCCGGTGGCCAGGATCACCACTGCGGCGTTGACGCGGCGGTCGTCGGCGAGCGAGAGGGTGATCTGTCCGTTCGAGCGACCGAGCGCAGTCGCTCGATTCATGAACACGAAGCTGGCCCCGAAGACGGAGGCCTGCTCGTACGCCTGCTCGGCCAGCCGGTTACCGCTCACGCCTCGTGGAAAGCCGAGGTAGTTGCGGATCAACGAGCTGGACCGGGCCTGTCCCCCGATGCCGCCCTCATCGACGACGAGCGTGCGCAGCCCTTCGGAGGCGCCGTAGACCGCCGCCGACAGGCCCGCCGGCCCGGCTCCGACGACGACGACGTCGAAATCGCGCTCGTCAAAGTCGGCCGGGGTGCCGGCGGCCTCCGCGATCTCGGCGTTCGACGGGTCGCTCAGGGCCCGCCCGTCCGGCATGACCATGACCGGGAGCTTCACGTCGGGGCCTGCTTTCGCGAGCAACTCGCGCCCTTCCTCGGAGTCAGCCAAGCAGAAGTAGTGCGGAGCCGCGCAGCGCTCGAAGGTCTCCCGCAGCTCGTAGGCCCGTCCCGACCACTCCTCGCCGACGATGTACACGGTCTGCGGAACCTTGCGCTGCTCCGTCGCCCACTCCAGCAGGAAGGTCGAGATCGTGTGGTGGAACACCTCGTCCGTCGAACCTGCCGGCATGGGGACGTAGTAGTCGATGCGGCCCAGGGCGATCGCGTCGAGGATCGCCTGGGCAGACGGCGGATCCGCCAGGGCGCCCCACGCAACCATCAGCCCACGCTTGGCGTGCGGATGGAGCTGCCGCGCCCGCTCGAGCACTCCACCGCCGGTCGCATCCCCGAGCGACTCGGCCGCCAGCACCAAGGCCACTTCGGCGCCGCTGTCGGCCAGCTCCGCCAGGCGCCGGAGCGCCTCCTCCGGATCGCTCGCGCTCTCGATCCGGTAGTCCTGGCCATAGCGCCGGACCAGCTGAGCCTCGACGCCTCCGAGGGCGTTCAAGTCTCCGTCGATGACGAGGAGGACGGGAAGCGACATCGCGATCCTCATGACACTACCGGGCAGCCGTGCGCGTGTCCGGGTGTCGTTCGGGACGTATCGGTTGCAGGGCCCCGGCCCTACACGCGATCGATGTGCGTCGACGTAAGATCGCGCCGGTGAGCGTGTCCCTCCCGCCGTCGATCTCGCGCCTCGCAGTTGAGCTCGCAGGGCTTCCAGGTGTGGTCGCGGTCGTGCTCGGCGGTTCGCGCGCCACGGCGACGCATCGACCGGACAGCGACTGGGATCTCGGCGTCTACTACCGAGGCTCGCAGCGACCGTTCGAGCCGGCTGATGTCCGTCGGCTCGGATATCCAGGCTATGTGTCGGACCTCGGCGAGTGGGGTCCCATCGTCAACGGGGGCGCATGGCTCACGGTTGCGAACACGCCGGTGGATGTTCTCCTGCGCGACCTCGACACCGTCGAGGGCTGGCTTGCGGATGCGCAGGACGGGCGCTTCGAGGTGCTCTCGCAGAACGGGTACGTGGTGGGGGCTCCGACCTATCTGCCCGTCGGCGAGCTTGCGGTCTCTCAGCCGATCGTCGGCAACCTGCCCCGACCTTCCTTCCCGGACCGGCTCGCGGAAACGGCCCTTGAGCGCTGGAACGGTCGAGCGAGCGTCGCACTCATGTTTGCGCAGAGCCACGCGCGTGCCGGGGACGTGGTCGGCTGCACCGGCATGCTTTCCACCGCCGTCCTGTGCGTCGCCCACGCACGCCTCGCGGAGCGCCACGAATGGGTGCTCAACGAGAAGCGCCTGGTGCAGCGTGCCGAACTCGACGACGCACATCGTCTCCTGGCACGGGCAGGCGAAACGGCGTCAGAGCTCCAGGCGACCGTCATCAACGTCAGCGACCTCTTGCGCGTGCCGCCGCTGACGATCCGCTGACAAGCGGCGCTAGTAGTGGGCTGAGTGCTGATACCACTTTGGTACCATTATGGGATGAGCAAGCAGATCGCGGTTCGCCTGTCAGACGAGCTTGTCGAGTTCGTCGATGAACTGGTTGGCGCCGGGACCGAGCCCAGTCGGGCTGCGGTCGTGACCCGTGCGCTGGAGCGTGAGCGTCGCCGTGCGATCGCTGCACGCGACGCCGAGATCCTTGCTCGAACGGGCCAGGATCCCGAGCTTGCTGGTCTTGCCGAGCATGCGCTCGGGTTGTCGTCTGAGCTTGCCTGATGCGGCCGATCCACCTCGCCCGGCTCGACAAGATGAGGCCGGTCCTGGTCCTCACGCGCGAGCTTGTGCGCCCGCATATGACGGCCGTGACGATCGCCCCGATCACTACGACGATTCGCGGGCTCTCGACCGAGGTGGCTGTCAACAGTGCCAACGGCTTGGAGGGACCTTCAGTCGTCAGCTGCGACAACATCACCACGATCCCCACCAGCGTCCTGGGCGAGCAGATCGGCGTGCTGCTGGACCGGCAAGAGCAGACGCTCAGCGCCGCGGTCCGCGCCGCGTTCGATCTGGACTAACCATTCGCGCGGCGTTCCGCGACCCTCGCGCAACATCCCCTGTACCGCCAGTGCTCCGAGAGCAGCGTTAGCTGACGGGACCAGTCCCCGCAGCTCGCGCGCGGGCGGCCTGGCGGACAAGGTGGTCGCGCTCGGCGACGTTCGTGGCCCGGTGGGCGGCGTTCGCGTACGCCGCGGCGGCGGCGGGCAGGTCGCCCTCGAGCTCGTGCAGGTGCCCGCGCACGGCGTGCCATCGGTGCCGCTCGCCAATCGCCTCGCGCAGCCGGTCCGTCTCGCGCAGCCCGGCGGCGGCGCCGAGGACGTGGCCGACCGCAACCGCGCGGCCGAGCACTGCCGCGGGGTCCCGGTGGGCAGGCTCCTCGGTCAGCGCGACGAGGTCGTCGTACCAGGCGAGGATCTGCGGCCAGTCGGTCTCCTCGGTGCTCGCCGCGTCGTCGTGCAGGGCGGCGATCGCGGCCTCGAGCTGATAGCGGCCCGGGCGTCGTTCCTCCGTCTGCATGGCGAGCGCCGACTGCAGGACGCGCACGCCCTCGGCGATCTCGTCTGTGTCCCACAGGCCGCGGTCCTGCCGGTCCAGCGTGACGATCCGACCCGCGGCGTCGTGTCGCGCCGGCAGCCGGGCGTGATTCAGCAGCATCAGCGCGAGCAGCCCGCGCGCCTCGGGCTCCTCCGTGGCGAGGGTGAGCTGGCGGGAGAGCCGGATCGCCTCGCCGGTCGAATCCACCCGGCCGGCGTGGCCGGTCGTGTAGATGAGGTAGAGCACGCGCAGCACGACGGCGAGGTTGCCGGGCTGGTCCAGCCGGCGCCCGCGCAGGGTGCGCTTGGCGCGGCTGATCCGCTGCGCCATCGTTGCCTCGGGGACATAGAAGGCATCGGCGATCTCCCCGGTGGTGAGGCCGCCGACGGCACGGAGGGTCAGCGCCACCTGCGACGTGGGCGCGAGGGTGGGGTGACAGCAGCAGAAGAGCAGGAAGAGTGTGTCGTCGCCCTCTTCCGCCGCGGCGGCTGGTCGCGGCTCCGCGTATGTCGCCTCCTCGCGGCGGTGCCGGGCGGCCTCGCTGCGGCGGGCGTCGACGAGCCGCCGGGTGGCGACCGTCGCCAGCCACGCGCCTGGGTCGCGGGGCGGGTGCTCGGGCCACACCCGCAGCGCCTCCAGCAGTGCCTCCTGCAGCGCGTCCTCGGCGGCATCGAAGTCCTCGCCCCGCCGGACCAGGCCCGCGAGCACCCGCGGAACGAGAGCGCGCAGCGCGCCCTCGTCCAGCCGTCGCGTCGGCTCGTCGATCACGCCGCGTCAGTCGTCCGAGGGCGCTCCCACATGACCTCCCGGACGTCGATCCACTCGTACAGCGGCTCCCCGCCCGGGCCGGGCTCGGAGGAGACGTAGGCCCCGAGCTCGACCGCGCGCTCGTGCGAGTCGACGTCAACGATCCACCAGCCGGCGACCAGGTCGCTGGTCTCGGGATGCGGGCCGTCGGTCGTGACGGGGGCGGCGTCCGGGCCGCCGTAGCGCACCCAGGTGCGAGTCGGCGTGAGTGCCTGCGCGTCGACGTACTCGCCGTTCTCCTCGAGCAGCTCGCTGACGTGATGTTGGAAGGCCATGTGCGCCTCCACGTCCTCGGGCGCCCACTGGTCGATCGGGGGCACGGGACGGTGCGGCTCCGGGCCGCCGCGGTAGTGCTTGAGCAGCAGGTACTTCGGCATCGTCGCCTCCTGGTGTCGTGGGCCGCGCCTGTCGAGGCCCTCATCACATGAGCGGAGCCGGCCGGGGCTTCTCGACATCGCGCCGCGATCGGTGAGCGTAGCCCTTGACGTTAGGACGCGGCCAGAATGCCCCCGGGCGCAGCGCGTCTCGCAGCGTCTTGATGCGGGAGCGCGGCGCGAGCCGCTCCGCCCAGCGGCTTCGAGCAAGATGAGTGCTTCCATGTCGAGAAGCTCTGACCGACTCCGCTCACAGGTGAAGGGCCACGACATGCGCCGCCCACGACACCAGGAGACCACGATATGACGCTTCAGCGGATGGACAACGTTCTCGTCGTCGTCGACGACCTCGAGGCTGCCAAAGCGTTCTTCGCCGAGCTCGGCATGGAGCTGGAAGGCGAGACGCAGGTCGAGGGGCCTTGGGCGGACAGCACGGTCGGGCTCAACGACGTCCGTGCCGACATCGCCATGATGGTGACCCCAGACGGCCACGGCCGAGTTGAGCTGTCGAAGTTCCACACGCCGCTGGCGGTCAAAGCCGAGCCCGAGCTCGCCCCGGCGAACACGCTGGGCATACGCCGCATCATGTTCACCGTCGACAACATCGACGACGTCGTCACCCGCCTGCGCGGCCACGGTGCCGAACTCGTGGGCGAGATCGCGCAGTACAAGGACATCTACAGGCTCTGCTTCCTGCGTGGCCCCGAGGGCATCATCATCGGACTGGCCGAGCAGCTCAGCTGAACCCTCGACAGTGCGGGCGGGCGGCCCCGGACGGTAGTGGCCAACGCCTGTCGTCTACCCAGCACACAGCAGGCATTTGCATCGGGCGCGAGGTGCTGCCGCGCCTCCGGCCGGAGGCTCGCGTCGGAAGGACGACCGCTCGACAACCTCTGGACCGCCGTGGCGGTCTTGCGCCACGGCTTCCTTGTCACGAGCTCGGGACGCTGGTCTCGTCGTTCGTGACTGCGTCATCTCGGCGGTGAACTGAAGAACTCCTCGGTGACGCGGTAATCGTCGTGGTAGACGACCGCCGTCGCGTTTGCGCTGCTTGAGCGGTAGATGCCGAGCTTGTCGTAGCACGGCGCGACGCCGATCGTGTTTTTGGTTGGTGAGCGTTTCGACTTCGCCCACGAGGGTCTGTTTTCTGCCGTTGAGCCAGACCTCGATGATGCCTTCTCTCGTTGAGAAGACGACGCGCACCACGACCTCGAACCATGTTTCAGTGGCGATTCTCTGGCCAGACCAGTAGACCGGTCTGCCCGTTCCGTTCTGCAGCCGAAGCTCATCCGCTTCGATGAAGAGCGCGACCGGCGGCGAGCCTCTGGATTCGTCGTGCAGTTGCCAGATCAGTCCCCAGGCGTCGGTGTCCCAGGCGTCGACGCGCGCGAGTATGCGGAAGTAGCGTTCGTCGCCTTCGTGGAACAGAAGACCCGAGACGACCTCGCAGCGCTGCGAGCCGGTTTGGGGCTCTCTGTCGCCAGCTTGCACTTCGAATCGTCCCGCGTGCGTGCCTTGGGCCTTCGGGCTCGTGACGACGGTCAGGCGTTCAGAGATTGCCTGTATCGAGTCCCACTCCGAGGTGTCGCCGGTGTCGAAGTTGCCAGTGAATTCCGACGGAAGCGTCGCGAACGTCTCGTCGTCGCCGGAATCCGTGCCTTCTCTGTTGGAAGCGACGAGCCGGTAGTGATAGGTGGTGGCGGCGTCCAGCCCCGAGATGTCCTCATCGACCGCGACCGGAGTGCCGCCTGACCCGGCATCGCCGTCCTGTCTTGCCGGGACACTCGTGCCGTAGCTGATCGTCTCGCCATACTCGAACGAGTACGCGGTTGCGGCGCCGTTGGGGTCGACCGAGCCAGCCAGCATCGCGCTCGACGCGGTCACCTCCGAGGCGCTGCCGGTTGTCGCCACCGGAGCGGTGGAGGTGAGCGTCGAGGTGGATGCATGGGCGGTGCCGTCCCATCTCGTGTCCGGCGAGTCGCCGTCGAAGTATGAGCCCATCGTCGCGGACTTCTCCAACAGGCAGCCATCGACGTAATAGGTGATCGAAGCGGATCCGTTGAGGATCACCGACAACTGGGCGTAGACGGGCGATCTGGCAAGGGTTCGCGTAACCGACACGCGCTGCCAAGCGCCGGTCCCCGTGAACGTTTGAATCGTCATACCGTTGCTTTCCTCGAGCCGCAGCCGCATCGCAGCGCCGTTGGGCGCCTTGACGTAGACGGAGCCGGTGACGACGTCTGACGACGTGACCACGGATGTCGCGGTGTAGACGCCCTCGAACGACGCCGATCCGTCGGTGATCACCCGCAAGCAGTCGGTGCCGACCGGTGGCGACTGTTCGCTGACCACGGCGGTCGTCGGCGAGGAGAGTCCCGACCAACTCGCCCCATTGGTCTCAAGCGACGGATTCGTGCAGAGGTTCTGCCGCGTCGTAGCTGCCTCGGCTGACGGCAGTTTCAGATTGCTCAGCGCTACCGCGGCAGCGCTGCCCCCTGTGGCCGCCAAGAACTTGCGACGACTCAGACCTCTGTCGCCTCCCAATCGATGCGATGAACTCATATCTCCCCCGATGCCTAACGCTCAAACCACGCTAGCAGGCGTCTCAACACACGAGCAGGATCGCGCCGCGACTTTGCTCCGCAATCTGGACCGTCCGCAGCGCTTTCCGGAGGTCGCCAAGCGCTTCGACAGCCGCCTCGCGGCGCTCCAGGTGAAGCTCGACACGCTCCGGGACCAAAACAGCCAGCTCCCCACCACCTCACCGCAGACGCGCCACACGCGTCCGACACCGCCGAGCTGCACGCCACCGCCAACGCGCTCGAAGACGCCATCCGCCAAGGCAACCCCCGAGCACACCAAAGCGCTCCTGCGGATCCTCATCGCTGAGCTGCGCGTCAAATTCCCGCGGGAGATCCTTCCCACCTACCGCATCGCCACGCCCACAGTTTGCGCGACGAGCAGTTCAGTGGAGCTAGTCGGGCTCGAACCGACGACCTTCGCGCTGCCAGTACGAAGCCAGCCGTCCGAAACGCGCTGTCACGGCCGACTACGTCAGGCAGAGATCCCTTATTCGATAGGCGATCGGCGCCGTTTGGTACTCCCTCTGGTACTCCCTGGCGACTGTGGTACTCCCGTCTATTTCGTGTGGTACTCCCGTCGTCAGGCGCGCTAGCCTAGTGCCATGTCCAGCGTCGCGCCCGCCATCGT
Organism: uncultured Actinomycetes bacterium; assembly: GCA_963774115.1. Taxonomy (GTDB): domain Bacteria; phylum Actinomycetota; class Thermoleophilia; order Solirubrobacterales; family Solirubrobacteraceae; genus Conexibacter. Next base: position 1,382,353 of record CAVZDN010000003.1, read on the forward strand.
GATCGTCCCGGCGAAGGCCGCCGATGGTGCCTACTACGAAGCGAAGTGGCGCGACTCTGGTGGTCGTCAGGTGAAGCGTCGGCTCGGTCAAGCATGGATGGAGCGCGACCCACGGAGCGGCGAGTGGCGCAAGCGCCGGGGGCGCACGCCAGCCGGGTGGCTCGACCCGCGCACGGTTCACGTCGCGGCGGCCGAGATGGTGGAGGAGGTCGAACGTGAGCAGGCCGAGGCGGCACGGGCCGCAGCGCTCGGCGAGCTGGTCACGTTCCGGCGCCTTGCCGCAGAGTGGCTGACGTGGAAGCGCGACGTGAAAGGCGCCGCCCCCGCGACGCTGCGCGACAACCGCTCGCTGCTGTGCGAGCCGGGCCAACCGCACAAGCGAGGGAGAGGTGTCACCCGCGGCCGGATCATGGAGCGCTTCGGCGACAGGCCAGTGGCCGAGATCACCACCCGCGAGATGTCGCGGTTCCTGAGCGATCTGGACGCAGACGGGATGCCCGCGCCGAACGTCAACAAGTACCGCGCACTGCTGCACGCCATCTTCAACTACGCGATGCGGCCGGACACCTACGGAGATCAGGTGACGATCAACCCGGTCAGTGGCACTGACAAGCGCTCCCAGCCGCCGCCCGCGCCCCTCGACCACTACGAGCGTCACGAGATCGAAGCTCTTGTGCGCGTGTGCGAGCAAGGGAAGCACCGCGCACCAAAGCACTACAAGGGCCGCTCGGTAACGGAGAGCGACGACGAGTTGGCTGCGTGTGCCGCCGAGGATCAGCAGGACGCGGCCGCGTTCGCGCTGATGTTCTTCTCGGGTCTGCGGCTCGGCGAGCTGCTCGCACTGCGCTGGAGCCATGTCCGGTTCTTGCCCGACCTCTCGGGCGTCATCGTGACCGTTGAGAAAGCCGTGAGCGCGGATGTCGAGAAGGCGCCCAAGAGCGGTCGCACGCGCGACGTGCCGGTCGCTCGCCCCGCCGCCGAGGCGCTCGCGCGGCTCGGGCAGCGCGACGAGTTCACCTCACCGGATGACTACGTCGTTCTGCAACCGCTTCGGTCAGCGACTCGACGGGTCCGCGTTGCGCCGTCGTTACAAGCGCGCGGCGAGCGTGGCCGGCCTGCGCCCAGTCCGTCTGCATGGGCTCCGTCACGCGGCGGGCTCAGTGCTCGCGCGCAACAACGTCGATCTCATCACGATCCGCGACTTCTATGGCCATGCGAACCTCTCGACGACGAATCGCTACCTGCACTCCAAGCTCGACGCTGGTGCTGTGGCTGCGATGAACGCGGCGCACGGCATCGACCCTTAGGTCGCATCGGCGAGCGGAGCTAGAAGCCGCGCAGGCGGGTCTCGACGTCTTGGCGGACGAAGCGGATCGTGCGTCCCAGGCGGGCACAGGGCAGTTCGCCACGGCGGGCGAGTTCGTAGATCGTCGACTTCGGGAGAGCGAGCATGGTCGCCACCTCGGCGGCGGTCATCACATCTGCGCGCGTGAGAGGTCGCCGGTGCGGATCTGGGCTGTACGAGGTCGGCATGGTTTGAGGCGCGCCGGTCATCGTCGCGTCCCAGCAGTCTCGATGCCGACTGCACCGTGCCGGAATGCCCCTGGGCGCTCGTAGGCGCCCAGGGGCACCCCTGCGCTGTTGTTGATGGGGCGAAGGCGGTGACTCCTTGTCCGGCGACCGCGTGCAGGTCGCAACCAAGGGCTGAGGCTTCCCAGATCGCGAGCGTTCGTGTCGCAGGCTTCGCCGACGAGCAAAGGCGCTGCCTTGGCTGAGCCTTGGCTGCCATGGCGACGAGCCTTGGATGCACTTCGCGCAACGTCGTTCGCCTGCGTGATCTGACTCCGCCGCGAACGCAATGGCTCCGCCATCGCTGCGCGGTGCGAAATCGTGCTCATAGCCTTTCTTCACGAAAACGACCAGATCGTGCGAGCTTCCGGACGGATGACCGACCGCCGAAGCTGGCCTTCGCACACGGCAGATCGAACCCACCGACCATCAAAGGTGCCATCCCCGCCGCCCATGGCCGAGCTGTCCTGCCTGCTTCCTTCTTCCTCCTTCCGCCTCTCCAGCCCGCTGCCAAACGCTCCAGCCGTCAATGCCCGCCCTTACTTCCGTGACCGTTGCCCAACTCCGCACCCCGGACGTCTGTCCTCGCTGTCCGCCCGTCTCACCACCAACCCTGCTGTGTCCCTCGCTCCCTGCCATCCGCCAACCACCCACCTGGTTCAACCCATATTTGGGTTGGTCGAGGAAGGGGGTCACCGGTGCGGAGCAGCGGTGACCCCCTTCCTCGTTGCCAGGTGGGATAGGCGATTTGGCAGGGAGCGAGGGACACAGCCCCCGACACTCATCTCCGACTCTCCTAGAAGTCGGAGCCAATGTCGGGGATGAGTGTCGGGGGTGCGTCAGGGCAGAGGCTCGTGAAGGATCAGCCACGGGCGGCGGGAGAGCGGAGCAGCTCAGAGCCGGTGTTGCACCCGAAGCGCGAGGATGATCGGCGTGGCGGTTGGGCGAAGCTCCGCGAGGAGGCTTGGCGAGATCTGCGATGCAAGGCTCCCGCGAACTGCGACCGCGGCGTAGTAGCCCGCGACGCCGCAGACGATCATCGTGTGGAGGTGGCTATGTCGCAATGAGCGGGTCGCGGCAAGCGACCTTGTCGCCGCTCCGATCAGACCGCGTCGGACTGCTGGGCGTTCTGGATAGTGCGACACGAACGAGAAGTCGCCGCTGATCGCATCGCGCTCGAAGTCCACGAGGCTGTCGAGCATCGTGGAGATCACACAGACGTGTGGCCAATACGCAGCGGCGATGTCATCGACATCGTGGCGGGTGGTCGCGGGGTCAGCCGCGGCGGCGAGCAGCGCGAGGATCGCGATGCTCGAGTTCCCGCCCGCGGCGACCTCCCACCACGCATAACCAGCAGCGCCCGACTGCACGGTCGCCCACTGGCGAAGCTCGATGACCGTGCCGCGATGGGCAGCCGTATGGGTGTGCGCAAGCGCGTCGCCGCAACGAACAGCCGCGATCTGGGCCTGCCTGCGCGACCACGGCTGCCGAGGGCAGTTGCCAGAGCGCAGCGCGACAGGCCGCCACGAGTCCTGCGAGATAGCCGCCGTCGTCGCCGAGCGGGTCGAGGTCGAGCGGTGACGCGGGCGCGGCGATCGCGGCCGCAAGCGCCATGCCGATCTGTAGGCCCCGTAGGAGCTGCTCGGCGCAGACGCGCTCGCCGAGCGCGTCGACGTAATCGACCAGGAGCTGGTAGGCGACGAGCAGCTCGACCGCGCCGCGCCGCTGGCGTCGCGGTGCGATTGCCGCAAAGGCCGCCACGGCCTCGGCGTTCGTCGCGTCGACCGCGATGGAGTCGGTCGCGTAGTGACGCAGGGCCGGGTCGGGGATCGTGGCGGCGATGCTCGCCCACTTACGGATCTCGCGGCGCGCATGCGGGACGATGGAAGCCTCGTATTCAAGGAGCGTCTTCAGCGTCCTGAGCGTCGTGAGCACCGGCTGATCTTCGCCGATCGCCCTTCGCTGGAATCGTGTCGCCGTCAGCGTCGGTCGATCGCAAGGCGCGCTCGCGGATGAGCCGCGAAGTACCCAGGGACGGCGGTCACGAGGAGCGCGACTGCGGCGAGCAGCGCACAGACGGGAAGTACAGCTCCAGGCGACCACGACCACGGAGCAGGGAACGAGGTCGTCTGCTCCAGCCAGCGGCCGCCGAGGTAGTGCCCGTAGGTTCCGGCCAACGCGCCCGCGAGGCAGCCGGCGAGCAGGATCATCGCCGTCTCGGCCATCAGCGCGCGACCAGAGTGCGGCACGGCTCCAGCCCTCGATCGCATAGGCCGCGAGCTGCGGCCGTCGGTCGCGGATGGTCGCGGTCATGGCGACAGCGATGGCGATTGCAGCGGCGATCAGCAGCAGCGTCGAGATCTGCCGCAGACGGGCCAGACCGTCGCGCACGATCCCGCGGGCGTCCTCGACAGCCTGCGGAGTCGTCTTCACCTCAAGGCCGGACGTCGGCCCGAGCGCGGCGCGGATCTGCGTCGCTGACCTGAGCCGGCGACGCGCCGTGCTTGACGTCGACCTCCAAGGCGGTCGGCGTGTCTGCTGGCCCAGTCGCGGCGGTAGTCGTCGGCGTTCATGGCGATGGCGCCGGGTCCCCACCCGAGGTTGGTGGTGATCGCGGCGACGCGGTAGCTGCGGCGGCCGGTCGGCGTGGGGAGCTGGATCGTCTCTCCAGGCGAGATCCCGCGCTGCCTCGCGCGATCCGATCGGAGACGGTGACCCAGCCGCCGGCGCGCAGGCGCGCGTTGGCGGTCGCGTAGTTGCCCTCGCGCACCTGAGACGGCGGAACCATCATCCGGTCCTCGGCGGGCGTGGGCGACTACCCACGACGCGCCGGTCGCCGATGTCGAGCAGCCCTCCGGTGTACTCGCGGACTGCCGCGACGCCGGGAATCGCCTCCGATTCCGTCAGGCGGTCGGAACGGCTGCAGGCCGAGCGCGTCGCCCTGCTGGCTGAATCCAGATGTCGGCGGTGCCGTAGTACTCGCTCTGATCCAGCCCGTCGATCAGGTCGTCGCGAGCGCCACCGATCGCGAGCGCTCCGCAGACGGCTACGGCGCAGGTCGCGGCCAGCGCCAGCGAGCGCACGGGTGCCGCTCGCAGCGCGCCGACCGGGATGACGAGCGGCGGCGCGCGGTCGAGTCGCTCGAACTGGTCGGCGAGCGGCGAGGATGGCCGCGAGCAGCGCGGGCATCGCCAGCAGCGTCGCGACGATCAGCGCGCCGACCGCCACCAGCGTCATCGCGGGCCAGATGCCACACGACGACGGAAGCGAGCAGCACGAGCAGCAGCGGCACCGAGCGCGAGCCGCAGGCGGACAGCGGTCGAGATGCTCTGGCCCGGCTGGCCGGTCGTCCCGTAGATCGCGTTGAGCGCCCGCCTCGATCGCAGGTCAGCCAGCGGCGTGGCGGCGGCGATGCAGGTGAACAGCGTGCCGCCGACGATCGCCGAGACGACCATCCACGGCTGCACGTCGACGCCGGAGCCGATCGGGAAGGCGAACGCCAGGTACCCAGGCGGCGCCTGCGCCGCGCTGCGAGCCATCAGGTCTCCGGCGATCACGCCCACGATCGGACGCGACCAGGCCGAGCAGCGAGCGCCTGCGAGAGCAGCACCTGCGCCGCCTGGCTCGCCGTGAAGCCGGCGACGATGCGCATCCGCGCCAGCTCGCGGCGACGCTCGGGCACGGTCAGCAGCATCGCCATCGCGGTCAGCAGCAGGCCGACGATCGCGGCGATGAGCGCGAACAGAGTCGTGGACTGATCGTTCGGCGCGGTCGCGACCGCGAGCGCGCGCAGCTCGTCGTCGACGCGACTCGCCTGCAGGCCCTCGGCGCGCGCGATCTGGTCGAGCGACCGGCGCGCGAGCTCCTCATCGCCGGCTCTGGCGACGACCAGGATCCGCGTCGCCCGTCCCGGCAGGCCGCTGAGACGCTGCGCCCGGCGCAGCGAGGTGGAGGAGACGAGCGTGTCGGCCAAGCGCGCCGATCTCGCTGTGGCCGAGGACGCCGATGACCGGCATCTCGCGTGCGCGTCCTCGAACGTCGATCGTGACCGGCCGCGCGGGAGCGTTGCCGACCTCGAGATCCGAGCGCCTCGCCGGCACCCGCGGAGAGGTAGATGCCGGGCAGGCCGAACAGCCCGAACAGCGCCGGCCGCGAGCCGACGCCGCCGAGCTGCGTGTATGCGTCGTCGAGGCCGACGAGGTCGATGCCCACGCTGACGGCTCCCGTATCGCAGCGTCGCGTGGGTCTGAAGCACGGCGGCGGCCGCCTGCACGCCCGGCGCGGTGCGCACCCTGTCCACGACGCGGGCGTCGAACCCTCGGCGCCGATGGCGCCGAGCTGGAGCTCGCGCGCGCCCGGCGATCCCGTTCACGATCTCCCGTGCCGAGGTCTTGATGCTCGTGTTCGCGGCGAGCACGCGCGAACACGAGCATCACCCCGGTCGCGATGCCGGCGCCCGCGAGCAGCTCTTGAAGCCACTGGCGCCGCAGCCGGCCGGCGTAGAGCGTCAACGAGCGTGCCGGGCCGGACCCACGAGCGACGCTCGGCGCGCTGCGACCTTCGTCGGGTCGGCGACTCGTCGGTCATGGCATCGGTGTGAGCTCGGAGCCGTCGGTGTCCAGCTCGGTCAAGCGTCCGTCGTCGAGGCGCAGGACGCGATCGGCGCGCTGCGCGAGCTGCGGGTCGTGGGTGACGATCAGGACCGCGCGCCCGCGCTCGTGCGCGAGCCCGTCGAGCAGGTCGACGATCTCGCGCGCTCGATCTGCGAGTCGAGGTTGCCGGTCGGCTCGTCGGCGAGGATCAGCTCGGGGTCCGTCGTCAGCGCTCTCGCGATCGCCGCGCGCTGCCGCTGGCCGACCGAGAGCTGGTCGGGGCGATGGTCGAGGCGATTGCCGAGGCCCACGTCTCTGAGCGCGCGAACCCCGTCGAGCCGCGCCTTCGAGCGGCGCACGCCGCGCGCCTCCAGCCGCAGGCCGGCGCTGCGGTGCAGCGGCACGCCCTCGACGAGCTGCGGCTGCTGGAGCACGACGCCGAGCGTCTCGCGTCGCCAGCGATCGGCGGCGCGTCCGCGCAGCGGGACCGGCTCGCCGTCCCAGGTGACGGTGCCGCGGTCGGGCGCCTCCAGGCCGGCGGCGATCAGCAGCAGCGTCGACTTGCCCGAGCCGCTCGGCCCGTAGAGCGCGATCAGCTCTCCGCGCTCGATCTTGAGCGAGACGTCGTCGACCGCGCGCACGGTCTCGCCGCCGACGCTGAAGTGCCGCGAGACGTGCTCCAGCCGGAGCGTCATGCGCCGACCCGGCTCGGCGCGCCGCTGCTCCAGCGGGATGACCTCGGCCGGCGGCGACGGGCTCGTGCCGCGCAGCGTGCCGCGCTGCATCGTCAGCACGCGCGCGCCGGGGACGAGCGCCGACCCCTCGGCGTCGTCGGTCATCAGCACCGCGATGCCGTCGCGCACGAGCGACTGCACGAGCTTGAGGAAGCGCTCGCTCTCGGTGTGGGAGAGGCCGGCGGTCGGCTCGTCCATCAGCACCAGGCGCGGCTCGCGCACGAGCGCTCGCGCGAGCAGAACGCGGATGCGCTCGGCGTGCGAGAGCGCTGTCATCGGCGTCTGTCCGAGGTCCTCGACGCCGCAGCGGCGAAGCGCGGCGTCGGCCGCCGACTGCGCGCGCCAGCGCGACATCACCCGCAGCGCCGGAAACGCGACCTGGTCGATCACGAGCTTCTCGTGGCCGAGCAGCGCCGCTTCCGCGCTCGGTCACGATCGCGAAGCCCTCGTGCCGTCCGAGGCTCGCGCGCGGCGACCTGCCAGCGAATGTGACCGTGCCGCTGTCCGGCTTGCGCAGTCCGGCGGCGACCTCCAGCAGCGTCGTGCGGCCCGAGCGTGCCGGACCCCACACGATCGACCAGCTCGCCCGCGACGACCTCGAGCGACACGTCGGCCAGCGCCGTCACGGTCGGGTACCGCAGCGACACGCCGGAGAGCGCGAGCAGGGTCACCGCTGATCGCCTCCCGACATCGCCTCGTAGATGATCGTCGCGCGCGTGCTGGCACCACTGGAGCTGCGCGACCAGCTCCGTCTGTTCCACAGCAGGCCGATGCGATCGGCGACGTCGTCCGGGTCGCCTGGGTCGATCGCCTGCTGGACGATCGCTCTGAAGCGTCGCCTCGTAGCGGTCGATGATCGCGAGCATCGTCGCGTAGTCGCCTGTCCGCACCGCGTACAGACGCGACAGCGCTCCCGTCATCGCGTCGGGCATCGTGATCGGACTGGCCAGCCACGAGCGCCAGTCCTCGCACGCCGGCCTGCGTCGCGGCCAGGAGGCGTGTCGCGCTCCTTGCCGGGCCGCGTCGGCACCGTTCCCGACGACGCGGATCAGTCCGGCGTCGTTCGAGCCTCGGGACCAGGTCGTAGGCGTGCTGGAGCTTCGTGCGCAGTATGCCGTTCTCGCCGCCGAACCGCGCTCTCGACCCTGCGCGCGACGGCATAGCGCGTCAGCGGCTCAGGGGCGAGGACGACGGTCGCCAACGTGACTCTGGCAACAACCCCGCTCGGCGCAGCTCTTTTCACGATCCCCGCATCCCCGAACAGTGACCGTCCGCTTCACCCTAGATCACGACCTGACGGTAGTCGCAAACGGCAACGGCTCAATCGGCGTCGCTGGATGTACCGACGCGGTATACCGGCGCGGAACTAGGCAGCCAGCGGGTGGACGGTCAGCCTCTCGCGATGGTGCTGCGAGAGCCCCACGGGCAGATCCCCCATCGCCCGCCAAGCGTGCCGCGCGCCTCGCGTCGTCCCCCGACGACGAGGCCGCTCGAGTGCACGCGGGACATCGCGGACGTTTCGCGGCCCCGGCGCCCATGCCCCAACTGGGCGTCCGGGGTCGCGTGCGTCCGTTCGCGATCAACGGCGCCGTCCCTCCGTGCACGCGTCCCCATCCCGGTGCACGACGCCCGCCGGTTCCGGTCCCTGCCCGCCCCTCGGGACCGGTACCGGCGGGCACTGCTTCGTCGTCTCGACCGCCGCGCGCGCGGCGTGCTCGTCTATGACGAGCGGCCGCCCGGCGGCGTCCGATTGGCTACACGCGGTCGGGCATCCGTACCGCGTCGAGATCATGCGCCGCTTCCTGACGACGGGAACGGCGACGCCGAGCGACATCGCCGACGCGCTCGGGCTGCCACTCGGCACCGTCAGCTACCACGTCCGCGTCCTCGCCGAGCGCGGCATCGTCAGGCTCGCGGGCCGAACGCAGCGCCGTGGCGCGTCCGTCGCACCACTACCAGCTCGCCGACCGCGAACGTGTGGCCTCGGTGACGTGGGGGATCCGCGCGGAGCTGCTCGTGACCGACTTCGAGCGCCAGAACGGCAGGGGCGACGTCACAGTTGCGCTCGATCCAGAGGCGCTCGCAGAGCTGCGCACGCTCACCGCCGCCTACCTCGCTCGGCTCGGCGAACTCGGGCTCCAGACACGCGAGCGCCGAAGTCGCGGCAGCGCGGATGACCCCGACCGCTCCGCGTTGACCACGGTCGCCGTGCTGCTCGCAACCGATGAGAGCGGCGAGAGCACGCACCCGTATGGACGTGATGATTAGGAGACGACGCACGCCGAGGCGACGTGAAGCGTCCAAGGACACCACGCAGTTCCTCGTCGGACTCGCCGCTGTCACGCGCACAATCCGAACGCGCGACAAGCTCTCGCAGGCTGAGATCGCCCGACGCGCCGGGCTCGGGACGAAGTTCGTCAGCGCCGTCGAGAACGGCCGGGCGAACCCGACGGTCAGGCATATGGGTCAGCTCGCTGAAGGACTTGGCCTAGCCGGAGCCGCCGAGCTGGCCAGCAGAGCTGGCGAGGCAACACGCCGGATCGCGGATGCCGCGATCCCGCCCGCTCCGTAGTGCACACCACAGCGGCGGTGTCGCGCTGAGCCTCTCCAGATACGAGACTCAGCGGGGGCGCCACGGCGGCGCTCGTCTACGGGCGTCGTCGCAGCGGGCGCTGTTCGGCGCTTGTTGAGTAGCGTCGGTCGGCGCCACCGAAGCGTCGTACGAGAGCGGCCGTCAGAGTGACGACTGACTAGCCAACTGCTGCCTCAATGTGGCTGCGTCCAAAACGGGCATTGGCAGATCCTCAAGGAACTGGGCTGGTACTTCCATATCGACCACGATGCTCGCTTCGACGCGCCATCGCCGGCCGTCAGTCTGTCTTAGTCTCAGCCAGGCCAACACTGCGTCGAGGTGCTCGCGCAGCCAATCCGTGCGCTCGGAATGTATGTCGAGCGCGGCTGGCTTCGAACCTTCACTCCTGAAGGTGCGCTTCATTTCGCGGGCGATTTCAATGGGCGTTCGGCCGACCGCGAGATTCTTGGTGTCGATCGCGGTGAGGACCTGCCGTGCTGGATCTGCGACGAGGACGTCGATGTCGCCTAGAGGCTCACCGCTGGGACGGGCAATCAAAAGCCGGTCGATCTTCTTCACGCGCTCAACCACAACAAAGCCGGGGATCGCCCGATAGAGGTCGGCAATCTTGGTGTTGAAGCTCAAGTCCGAACGCTGTCGAAGGTCTGTCATGGCGCGTTGCATCTGCGGGCTCGTGACCTTCAGGCGTGCCGTCTGGATGTCGTTCACCAACTGGCGACCGGCCGTATCCACAGCACGAAATCCGTACACGAGTTCATAACTTTTATGGCTTTGCCGAATGACAAACGGACGACGCACAAAGGCAAGGCGACGTCCATACCGCCACGGGTACACGTCGCTGGCCTTGAACGGTGGGGCTGGACCCATCAGGTCGGTGCGAGGCATCAGTGCGAAATGGTTGAGAACGCTGGTGACTTTCCCCGGCTCCCATCCCATTCGCTGGCCAATCGCAGCAGCAGCTTCATCCAACAAGAGGACGGCGGCGGGCATACGGTCCCCGAGGGCGACAAACTCCCCAAACAGCTCCAGAACTTCACTTAGGCTGGCACCCCACTCACATAGAGCAGCGGCATCGAGTATTTCGACGTCTCTTACCGCTTGCTCAGACGGCTCGTCGTCCTCGACCCACAGCGAAGGAAAGTGGTCATGGGATCGGCGGACCTCTGCCGCTGCAAAGTGATCTGCGTACCGTTCGCGTTGCAGAAAGAACTTTCCTCTTCGGCTGACTCCTAGGCGACCGGATGGGAGCACCGACAGGGCTGTGTCATCGAGGCCTTCGCGGATCGTGTCCAGCAGGCCTCCGCGCGAGATGACTTGGGCGGCAAGGGCAACGAGTCGATCCTGTACAGACAGGGTCACCGGGCGGATGCCGCTCGGTGGTCGGGCTGAAACGCACTCGATGACAAACCGAACCGCATTGCTGGCGGTGGCATGTCGTTCGAGCTTTCTCCGGAGGTCTCCCTCTATGTCCGCGATGTGGCCGTAGCAAGCAAGCCGCGTGGGAATGGTGTATCGGGTAAACGCACCTTCGTTGAGCAGGCGCTCGTTGAGACTGATGAGCCTCTCCAGCAGCCCATCAGGGCGCAGGCCGGCGATAAGTCGCTCCATCTGCTGGAGGTGGAAGTTGATAGATGTCCATAGCACTGGCTCGCGCTGCTCAGAAGAGATAGGCCCCACTCGAAGGCCAAGTTCGCTTTGGAGATGCTCTCCCAACTCGTCCATTGCCTCCGCTTCGTCGCTCTCGCGCAGCGCGGGCCTCGCAGGGGGAAGGTTGCGACTGTCCAAGGCGGCATCTGCGGTCGCATCGAACACCAACATCATCTTCTTAGCGCCGAGCGGCGCGACTCGATCGACAAGTGTGCTCGGCGCGTCCCCAGTGAGCGCTTGCAGAAGGGCCCGCACCAGCTCCCGCTCTCCGGCGTTGTCTGATCGCTGGAAGGATGGGCTCTCTGGATGAATCGTGACGAGAAGGTGTCCAGGGGCGGTCTGTGTGGCGGCGAGGTCTTGTCCAGTCTCGACCTGAATCTCAAGTTCGTCGAGATCAAGCTCCTTAGCCAACTGCCACATCCAAAAAGCAACGGCGTCAACCAGCTGACCAAGCGTTCGGTCGACCGAATCTGCGAGCACCCAGCAGCGCAACCCATCGGATTCGACGACGAGCCCCTCGATGTTCGAAGCCAGGGGTCGATATATCGGCGCGGGCAGGTCGTCGAAGCGCCGGACGACCTCAAGAAGGCCGCGACCTCTTGGCCCAGAGACCCCGTGGAAATCGCGGGCTTGGACCAAGTCACGGCGCAAGGCTTCAGCGTGCCCAGCAGAACTTAGGAACGTGGGCCGGGTGTCATCGTTGAGATAGAAGGAGTGGTCGTTGGCCCGCCATACAGCGAAAAGCTCAAGGGGGTCCTCGACCATGAACCGGGTGTCGAGGCGCTCAGCATCTACGCCGAAGCGCCACAGGGCGAGTGGTTCGCCACGTTCCGCGATGCTGACCAACTCAAGGTCGCCGGGGAAAATACTGACCTCTGGTGCTTGCAATACGTCGTCGGCCGCCCGGTCGAACCAGGCGCTTGGTCGTGCTACTCCGGCCAGGATCACGAGGTGCATAAGTCGATCGGGCGCGGACGGTCCGACGAACAGGTTCGCCATCAGGTCCTGGCTGTGGACACCGAGGTCATCGAGGTAGCGCTCACATTGCCACGGCGCCTCCGGATTCCCGGCGTCGTAGTCGGACAGATCGTCAGAGAGGACGGTGACGAGAGCGCCAGCGTCCTCGTCGAAGGACCAAATGCTGTGAAGGAAAGGCAGTTCGTCATGTTCGTACGCGAGTGAGGTCTCCGACCAGCCAAGCCGTCGCAGGGACTCGGCGGTTGTCCTCTCGTACGCAAGGGCGAGCCTCGTCTGGAGAGTTTCGCGCCATCCGTGCTGGTCCGCCAGCAGAATCAGGTGATGGCGGAGCGCAACAAGCAAGCTGTCAGCGCCCACGACAACGTACGCGTTCCCCTCACGCAGGACGGGTGTGGACGTCCATGTACCTTCGGGAGAAAGGTCCTCGGTCACGAGTGCGGCGAGGATCTCTACGTCCTGATGAATGATTTGCGAAAGCTGGGCGCTCGACAAGCGGAGCGCGCGGCGGAGATGCTTTGCTGGATCTGAACTCGTGATGCACCCGAGCCGGTCCATGCCACTCGCCGTGCTCAGGTGATGCCCGATTCGAAGCAGCGCCAGCGTGAGACGTAGCGCTTCGACGCGCAAGGCCTCGGGCGGACGCTCCTTGTGCAAGAAGTACGCCATCAGGAGATGGCGAACCGCGACTACGTCTTCGGAAGAACCGCCGGTGGGCAGGATGTAGTCGCCGCCCGGGAACGTGATTGGAGCTGCTGAAGGATTCCCGTGTTCGTGTGGCAATGCGCGTTCGGCGGCAGCCGCAATAAGGGCGTCGATGGTCTTTCGGCGGGTCGTCACGGCTCCGATCCTCTCGAAGCGACGTGACGGATGAGCCACCCGCCTGCGACTACGCGCCGGATCTGATGCTCCCGGCTGGTATGCCAGTGATGCCCAGCCTGGCCCGACCGTTCTTGAGTGGAGCGCGGTGCGGGGCTGCCGTCAGAGCCGTTGATGCGGGTCCTGCTGACGCTGACGAGCCGATGCGAATGTGTGGATCCATGCGGCTGTCGAAGCGCTGCTCGGCGGGATGATGCTGCGCTCCACGGTCAAGCAGGAGTGATGCGTGTGCCGAGGCCATCCAGCCCGCGCGTCGGCCTCCAGGACTAGCGTTCCTGCATCGATCACGACCACAAGGGAGGCGTTGGTGAGCGAGGACTACGTGCGGGAGAAGCTCTACGTGGCGATGGATGCGCTGGCGGTCAGCACATCCCCGCTCCAGGAGCGGCTGGCCAACGCCGGCATGAGCGCGCTCATCCGCCTCGAAGCCGACGACTTCGTTCGGCCCGAAGATCGTGAGCTGTTCGCGCGCATCATGAGTGCCCTGACGAGCAGCGACGGCGGAAGCGAAGGAAGGATCGTCGCCTCGACCCAGGCGATGGACGACGACGCGGCGATTGCGGTTGCCCGCGATATCGCGGATCTCCACGGCCGCTTCTTTCCGCTCGCTCACTGATCCCGCGCCCTCGATTCGGCACGGCTCACGTCCACAGCTCAACCGCTCGCGCGCCGGGCACGGAGCAGTCTGTCGACGGCCTCATCGACGAAGATCGTGGCGGCCTGTTCGATATGCACGATGCGGCGGCCGTCGGGCAGACGGCCATCGGATTTGGTACTCCCGGCTGGTACTCCCTAAGTACGGGAGACAAGGCAGGGGATGCCCCAAAACGCCAGAAGCCCCGCATCCACGGGGCTTCTGTCCGATGGAGCTAGTCGGGCTCGAACCGACGACCTTCGCGCTGCCAGCGCGACGCTCTCCCAGCTGAGCTATAGCCCCAAGCGATCGAAAGTGTATCGCGCCGGCACGCGCGATCTCATGCTGCCGTAGCCGGGACGCTGGGCTGCGTGCTGCGGCGGGCGACGGTCAGCAGGGTCGCCGTGCAGATCGTGGCGAGCAGGAGGTAAGGGACGGTGTCGCTGGTCGTCGCGGCAAGCGCGCCGCTGCCGACGGCGCCGATGACCTGGCCGCCGCCCCAGACGAGGTTCACGATCGCGAAGCCGAGCCCGTAGTCAAGTCCGATCTCCTCGATGCCGTCCGACATCAGCGTGATCGCGGGCGTGTTGACGGTGCCGCTGAAGACGCAAACGAGCACGACCGGCACCGCCAGCAGCCATGCGACGTCGAGCAAGGGGAGTAGCACGAGGAAGACGATCGTTCCCACCAAGCCGATGCGGATCGGCAGGCCGCGGCCGACGCGGTCCGTCGCGCGACCGACGACGATCTGGGCGACTCCCTCGATCGCCGCTGCCACGAGGAACGTCGCGCCGATCGCGAGGCCGCTCGCGCCGAGCCCGTCGAGCGCCAGCGGGGCCAGCACCTCGACGGTGCCGTACACCAGCGCGGGCACCAGTACCAGGAACGCGCCGCCCCGCACGCGCGGGTCGCGCAGCGCGGCCGCGAAGGGACGCTTGGTCGCGACCGTCGCCGGCGGCGCGGGCATCCGCAGCGCCACCAGCCCCAGCAGCGCGGCGAACACGCCGATCGTCGTGAACGGCAACTCGGGTCCGACGCCCTGCGCGACTGCTCCCACCACCGGTCCGAGCAGGACACCCGCAAGCGCCGCGCTCATCGCCGCCCCGATCGTCGCACCGCGCTGCTCGGGCGGCGTTTGCGCGATCAGCCAGCCCATGCCGCCGGTCCACGCGAACGCCCCACCGATCCCGTCGAATGAACCGCAGCGCGGTCAGCACCGCGAACGAGTGGCCGAACGCGAAGCCGATGCTCGACAGCGACATGAGCGTCAGTCCGATCAGCGCGGTGCGGCGCGAGCCGGCCCGCGCCGCAAGCCAGCCGCTCGGGACCGTGCCGAACACGGCGCCGGCGGCATACGAGCCGGAGAGGATCCCCGCGCTCGTCTTCGACAGGCCGAAGCGCTCGACGTAGCGCGGCAGCAGCGGCGTGATCGCCGAGAAGAACATCGTGTCGACGAGCACGATCGCGCCGACGAGCAGAAGGAGCCGTCGCATCCGTCGATCGTAGTCGCGGCCCGCAGGCCGGCGGGACGTTGCTCGCGACCTGCCGGTAACCTCATCGCCCCGATGAGCGAGCTGCGTTTCGACCCGACGACGATCGAGCCCAAGTGGCAGGAGACGTGGGCGCGCGAGCGCACCTGGGAGGTCGCCAACGAGCCCGACGGGCGGCCCTCCTACTACGTGCTGGAGATGCTGCCCTACCCGAGCGGCGAGCCGCACATGGGGCACCTGAAGAACTACGCGCTCGGCGACGCGGTCGCGCACTTCAACCGCCGCATCGGCCGCCGCGTGCTGCACCCGATGGGCTACGACGCGTTCGGCCTGCCGGCCGAGAACCACGCGATCAAGACCGGGCGTTCACCCGCGCGACTCGACGGCCGCGTCGATCGAGTCCTTCCAGCGCCAGTTCCGCCAGTGGGGGATCTCGATCGACTGGACGCGCGAGTTCGGCACGCACGAGCCGCGCTACTACCGCTGGACGCAGTGGCTCTTCCTGAAGCTCTTCGAGCGCGGCCTCGCCTACCGCAAGGAGGCCGCGGTCAAGTGGTGCCCGAACGACCAGACGGTGCTCGCCAACGAGCAGGTCACCGCCGAGGGCACCTGCGAGCGCTGCGGCGCGGTCGTCGAGGCGCGCCAGCTCGAGCAGTGGTTCTTCCGCATCACCGACTACGCCGACCGGCTGCTGGAGGACCTTGCGACGATCGAGTGGCCCGAGCACGTCAAGACGATGCAGCGCAACTGGATCGGCCGCTCCGTCGGCGCCGAGGTCACGTTCCACTGCCCGGACCTGGGGATCGACTACCCCGTCTTCACGACGCGTCCCGACACGCTCTTCGGCGCGACGTTCTTCGTGATGGCGCCCGAGCACCCGGACGTGCTCAAGCTGGCCGCCGGGACGCCGCACGAGCAGGCCGTGCGCGACTACGTCAACCACGCGATGACGGAGTCCAACCAGGAGCGCGGCGACGCCGACCGCCAGAAGACCGGCGTCCCGCTCGGGCGCAGTGTGATCAACCCGGTCAACGGCGAGACGATCCCGATGTTCGTCGCCGACTACGTGCTGATGGAGTACGGCACCGGCGCGATCATGGCCGTCCCCGGCCACGACGGGCGCGACTTCGCCTTCGCGAAGGCCTACGACTTGCCGATCAAGCGCGTGATCGAAGGGGGGGAGCTGCCCTACGCGGGCAACGGCCCGCTCGTTGACAGCCACCCCGACTTCGACGGGATGGGCAACCGCGAGGCGCTGGAGGCGATCGTCGGCTGGCTCGACCGCGAGGGCAAGGGCCATGCCTCCGTCAACTATCGCCTGCGCGACTGGCTCGTCTCGCGCCAGCGCTACTGGGGCTGCCCGATTCCGATCGTCCACTGCGCCGCAGTGCGGGACGGTGCCGGTGCCGGAGGCAGACCTGCCGGTCGAGCTGCCCGACGTCACCGAGTACAAGCCGAAGGGCAAGTCGCCGCTCGCGGCCGTCGAGGACTGGGTCAACGTCGACTGCCCGTCATGCGGCGGCCCCGCCAAGCGCGAGACCGACACGATGGACACGTTCGTCGACTCCTCCTGGTACTTCCTGCGCTACTGCGACGCGAGCAACGACGAGGCGCCGTGGGATCGCAAAGTGCTGCGCGAGTGGATGCCCGTCGACCAGTACATCGGCGGCGTCGAGCACGCGATCCTGCACCTGCTCTACGCGCGCTTCTTCACAAAGGCGTTCGCCGACATGGAGCTGCTCGACGCGCAGGAGCCCTTCCAGGCGCTCTTCACGCAGGGGATGATCACGCGCGACGGCGCGAAGATGTCCAAGTCGAAGGGCAACGTCATCAGCCCGGCGACGTACGTCGAGAAGTACGGCGCGGACACCGCCCGCTGCTACATCCTCTTCATCGGCCCGCCCGACCAGGACGCCGACTGGTCCGACGAGGGCGTCGAGGGGGTGCACCGCTTCCTCGCGCGCCTGTGGCGACTGGGGGTGGAGCTTGGCGGTGCCGGCCACGGTCGCGCCCGACGCGGCCGCGCTCGCCGGAGACGACCTCCTGCTCGCCCGCAAGGCCCACTGGGCGATCGACAAGGTCACCGGCGACATGGCCGGCCGCTTCGCCTTCAACACCGCGATCTCAGCCGTGATGGAGCTCGTCAACGAGTGCTACCGCCACCGCGAGTCGGCATCCGCCGACGCGCTGCGCTTCGCGACCGCGACCGCTGCTTCGCTCGTCTTCCCGTTCGCGCCGCACACGGCCAGCGAGGTCTACGAGCTGATCGCCGGCGCGCGTGTCTGGGACCAGCCGTGGCCGGCGGCCGACCCGGCGATGCTGGAGTCCGACACATTCGAGCTCGTCTGCCAGGTCAACGGCAAGGTCCGCGACCGCGTCGACGCCCCGGCTGACGCTTCCCGCGACGCAGCTCGAAGCGCTCGCCCGCGAGCAGCCGAACGTGCAGGCCCACGTCGACGGCCACGAAGTCGTCAAGGTGATCGTCGTGCCCGGCAAGCTCGTGAACCTCGTCGTGCGCTGAGCGCCGCGCTCCGCCGCCGTTCCGTCACGAAGCTGAGCTGATCGGCGACAGCGCGCCGCGTAGCTTCGCGTGCATGCCCGAATCGCCGTCCAAGCCCCAGCTCGCGATCTACGCTGCGCTCGCGATCGCCGTCCTGCTGATCGGGGCACGCTTCCTGCGCGAGAGCGGCGGTGTCACGACCGGCCCGGACGCCGCCGACACCGGCGCGTTCGCATCCACGGACGCCGCCGGCTCGGCGGGCACCGACGCGCCCTCGCTCTCAGATGGGACGAGCGCCGCCCCCTCGGCCGGCAGCAGCCTCGTTATCGACGTCAAGGGGGAGGTCCGCCGTCCCGGCGTCTATCGCCTCGCCGACGGCTCGCGTGCGCTCGACGCCGTCCGTCGCGCCGGCGGCCTCACCCGCCGGGCCGACCGCATCCACGTCAACCTCGCCGCACGCGTGGTCGACGGCGGCGAGCTGGTCGTGCCCGAGCGCATGCCGGCCGGCAGCGCGCAGCCGGAAAGCGCCGCCGGCGCCGCAGCCGGCGACCCGGCCGCACCGCTCGCGCTCGACCTCAACACCGCGACCGCCGAGGAGCTCGAGCAGCTCGACGGCGTCGGTCCCGCGACCGCTGCCAAGATCGTCGCCTACCGCGAGCAGAACGGCGGCTTCGCCTCGATCGACCAGCTCGACGACGTCTCCGGGATCGGCGAGGCCAAGCTCGCCGCGATCCGCGCCCAGCTCGGGCAGTGATCGAAGCACTCCAGCGCCACCCGCGCCACGTCGTGCTCGCCGCGTTGGTTGCCGGCCTGCTCGCGGCGCCGCTCGCGCCGCGGCTGGTGCTGCTGCTCGCGGTCGCGGCGGCTGCCGCGGCCGGTCGTCCGGCGCTTGGGCTGCTCGCGGCTCTTGCGCTGCTGGGCGGTGCGCTCGGCGCCCAGGCCCGGCTGGCTACGCTGGAGCACTCCGAGCTGGGTCCGCTGCTCGGATCGAGCGTCACCGCGCGGGTGGTGCTGCTTGAGCAGCCGCGCCCGGTTCGGTACGGCGCCACCGCACTTGCGCGGTTGGACGGCTGGGGAGGGGGAGAGGCGGCGCGTGCCGCCGGCGCCTCCGCCGGTCTCGACGAGCGCGTGATGTTGCGGATCGGCCAGGACGTTCCATGGCCAGCAGCGGCTACGGGCGCGATCGTGCTCGTGCGCGGCCGCCTGCGCCCGCTCGGTCCGTTCGAGTCCCACTACGCGCGACGCGGCGCGCATGCGGCGATCTCCCTCGATGCCGCTGCGGCGACGACCGCGCGACGCGGCGGGCTCTGGCGAGTGGTGGACGGCATCCGCGGCCGCGCCGAGCGGGCGCTCGACAGTGGGCTTCCAGCACCGCAGGCGGCGCTGCTGCGCGGCATGACGCTCGGCCAGGACGAGGACCTCGAGCGAGCGCACGCGCGACGAGTTCCGTGCCTCGGGTCTGGCACATGTCTTGGCCGCCAGCGGTCAGAACGTCGCGCTGCTGATCGCGCTCGCGCTGCCGCTGCTCGCGTGGGCTGGCGCCGGCCGCCAGGCGCGGCTCACGGGGGCGCTGTTCCTGATCGCTCTGTACGTCCCGCTCGCCGGCGCCGGTCCGTCGATCCAGCGCGCCGGCGTGATGGGCGCCGCGACGACGGTAGCCGCGCTCGCCGGCCGGTCCGCCTCGCGCTGGTACGCGCTCCTGCTCGCCGCCGCCGTCACGCTGGCGCTCAACCCGCACGCGAGCGGCGACCCGGGCTGGCAGCTCAGCTTCGCTGCCGTCGTGGCCATCGCGCTCGTCGCTCCCGGGATGCGCAGCGCCCTGCGTGCCCGCCGCGTGCCCGAGGGCGTCGCCGACGCGCTCGCGATCTCCTGCGCGGCCACGCTCGGCACGGCGCCGCTGCTGGCCTTCCACTTCTCTCAGCTCTCGCTCGTCTCGCTGCCCGCGAACCTGCTTGCGGCACCGGCGATCGCGCCGATCACCTGGCTCGGAATGCTGGCGGCAGCGGCCGGTCAGTTGACCCCGGCGCTCGCGCTTCCACTGAACGCGCTCAACGCGTACCTGCTCGCCTACGTCGGCTGGGTGGCGCACGCTGCGGCCGACGTTCCGCACGCGAGCGTCCCACTTGCGCTCGGCGGTCCCCGGACATTCGCGGGCGTCTACGCCGGCATCGCACTCGGCGGACTACTCATCCGACGGCTCGCGCGCCGCCACCGCATCTAGACTCGGCGGCGGTGCCGTCCTTCAAGCCCGCCTACCTGATCCACGGCGACGACCACGGCCGCATCGGCGAGCGGCGCGCCCGCCTGCGCGCGCTCGCCGAGCGCGAGAGCGGCGCGCAGGGGATGGAGCTGTTCGAGGGGGAGATGGCGACCGCAGAAGCTGTCGCCGCGGCCCTCTCGGCGATGACGTTCGCGATGGGCCGCCGCTTCGTGATCGTCGACGGCGTCGAGCGCTGGAACGCCGCCGACGTCGAGCTGATCGCACCCGCGCTCGCCAGCATTGCTCCCGACACGACGATCGTCTTCTTCGGCCGCGAGGAGGGGCGCACCAAGGTTCCCGACGGCCTCGTCGCGGCCGTGCAGAAGGCCGGCGGTGACGTCAGCCGCGAGCAGACGGTGAAGCCGTGGGAGCTGCCGAAATGGGCCAGCGCCCAGGCTCGCCAGCTCGGTCTCGATCTGCATCCCGCCGCCGCGAAGGCACTCGTCGAGCACGTCGGCGAGCGCCAGCAGCGCCTGCTGCGCGAGTTGGAGAAGCTCGCGCTCGAACTGGGGGCAGATCCCGCCAACCCGGCCCGCATCGACCTCGAGCAGGTCGAGCAGCTGACCGCGAGCTCCGCCGAGCGCAAGAGCTGGACGTTCGCCGACGCGCTCGTCGCCCGCGATGGCGCCGCCGCCACAGGCGCCTACCTCGAACTGCGCGCTCAGGGCGAGCGACTCGCCGGTCTGCTCTACACGATCGCCCGCCGCCTGCGCGACGCGCTCGACGTCGCCACTCGCCTGGAAGCCGGCGAGTCCGCCGCCCAGATCCGCCGCGGCCTGCGCATGCCGCCGAAGGCCGCTGAGCGCTTCCTCGCCGACGTCCAGCGCAGCGACGTCGCCGGCCTGCGCCACGCTCTCGGCATTGTCGCCGACCTCGAGCTCGCCTCCCGCGGCGGCACGCGCGGAGGCCTCAGCGAGGACACGCTCGCGATCGAGGCGATCGCGGAGATCGCGGCTTAGGCGGAGTCCGATGAGGCCGCCTCGTGCGGTGAGGGCGTGTGACCGCATGCTGGGTTCGTTGCGGGTCGCATGACTTGCGTGGCTCCGCGGAGGACGCGTCGGGCGCCATGATCACCACGTACACGATCACCGGTGGGTGCTCCCGGTCGAGCGGCGTCAAGCCCGCCCAGGTCAGGAATGCGAAAGCCGTCGCGAGGATCGCTGCGACATCGCTCCACCACGCCAGGCTGCGCCGCCGGGGCGGTGCCGGCGTCGCATGGTGGTGGTGGGTGTGGCGATGGCGATCGAACACGTTTCAAGGCAGGGGCAACCGACGGACAGGGGGCGTCGAAGATGCCGCTTGCGCTGGAGCGCGTCCTCGGGGCGGGTGGCGGTCGCTGCGTCAGCGATCGCAGTGACGGTCGTCGTCGGGACGACCAGATGAAGGTGAGCCAACGGTGACGACTCCGAGCACCGCAACACCACGAGCACGACGCACATCCGCGTGTGGACCGTCTGCGCGCGGCTGCCGAGGTTGTGGCACCGCGCGACGCTTTCCGCGACGTGCATCGCGCCGCACAGCATCATGTCGTGCAGCCAGTAGGGATCGAAACGCGCGTGGGCTGTGCGCAGGCGCGCCGCGGGCGAGCGGCACTCAATCACGGCTGGAGAGAAGTCGACGCGCGTGTGCGCCGCTGCGATCGCGCACGTCAGCCGCTGGAAGGCGGCTGACGTTTCGGGCTGGATGTAGCCCGGAGCGTTGGCGCAGGCAATCGCATCGAGCCGTGCGAGCGCATCGCGTTGCGAGAGCGCTTGTGAGGTCAGGCCGTGCTCGACGAGCGTGCCGCGCCGAGAGCGGCCCCACCAGTGTGCGTCCCGCCAGCGGGACAGGTACTGCGAGAAGAGCTGAAGATCAGCCGGCATTGCCGCTGCCAGCGGCAATGCGGGCGGCGCGTGACTTCTTGCGGGCGCCGGTGTTGCGGTGCAGCGCGCCGCGCTTGACGGCTTTGTCGACCGTCTGGATCAGCTCGCGGTGCGTGGTCGCGGCCTCGTCGGCGTTGCCGCCGTCACCCACAGCCGTCTCGAGGCGCCGGAAGAGCGTCTTGATCTTGGACGTGTAGCGGCGATTCTCGAGCCGCTCACGCTCGGCGCGCAGGATGCGCTTCTTCTGGGAGTGAATGTTGGCCATGACAGAGAGCGGCCGCGGTCAGTGCCGCGGCGGGCCGTACTATAGCGCGCTCGTGCAGGTCGAGACCCCCGCCGAAAATCCGGACCAGCCCGCACGTCGAAACCGGCGGCTCGCACGCAACACCGCGATCTTCTCGATCGCCACCGGACTGTCCCGCATCGCGGGTCTCGTGCGCGAGGTCGTGGCGTCCTCGCTACTTCGGCACGACGGGCCCGTTCTCGGCGTTCACGATCGCCTTCCAGGTCCCCAACCTCGTGCGCAGCCTGTTCGCCGACGCGGCGCTGTCGGCCGCGTTCGTGCCGGTCTTCATGGAGCAGATCGAGCACGGCCGCAAGCGCGACGCGGCGCGCCTCGCCTCGACGCTGCTGCTGATCATCCTCGCCGCGCTCGGCGCGATCACCGCGCTGTTCATCGTCTTCGCGAGCTCGATCATGCCGCTGTTCATCGGCGACACGTTCGACGCGCGAGCTCACGCAGCTGACGATCGGCCTCAGCCAGGTGCTGTTCCCGATCGTCGTGCTGCTCGGCGTCAACGGCCTCGTCGTCGGGATCCTCAACTCCTACGAGCACTTCGCGCTGCCGGCGATCGCGCCGCTGGTGTGGAACGTCGTGATCATCGTCGTGCTGGTCGCGCTCAAGCCGCTGTTCGACGGCCCCGACCAGCTCTACGCCTACGCGATCGGCGTGCTGGCGGGGACGACCGTCCAGCTGCTGATGGTGCTGCCGATGCTGCCGCGCGTCGGCTTCCACTTCGAGTGGGCGTTCGACTGGCGCGACCCGCGCGTGATCCGCGTGTTCCGTCTGATGCTGCCGGTGACTATCGGTCTCGGGGTCATCAACTTCGACCTGCTGATCAACAGCTCGCTCGGCACGCTCGTCTCCGACCAGGCGCCGCGCGCGATCGACGCCGCCTTCCGCATCTACATGCTGCCCCAGGGGATGTTCAGCGTCGCGATCGCGACCGTCCTGTTCCCGGCGCTGTCGCCGCCTCGCCGCCCAGCGCGACCTGCCCGGGCTGCGCCGCACGATGGCGACCGGCGTGCGGCAGGTCTACCTGCTGCTGATCCCGGCGGCCGCCTTCACGATCGTGCTGGCGACGCCGATCACGCGACTCGTCTACCAGCGCGGCTCGTTCGACGCCGAGTCGACCGAGCTGGTCTCGACCGCGCTCTTCTGGTTCTCCTTCAGCCTGCCGTTCGCGGGCGCGAACCTGCTGCTCACGCGCACGTTCTTCTCGCTGCAGCAGCCATGGATGCCGACCGCGCTCGCTGCGGGGAGCCTCGTCGTCAACGCCGCCGTCAGCCTCGCGCTCTACCAAGCCGTTCGGCATCGCCGGCCTCGTGATCGGCACCGCCGTCGGCAGCGCCTTCATGACCGTCGGCCAGACATGGCGGCTGCGTGGGCTGCTGGAGGGAAGCCTCGAGGGGCGCCGCACGCTGATCGACGGTGCTGCAGATCTGTGCGGCGTCTGCGCTGCTCGGCGCGGTCGCGTTCGGAGTCTGGTGGCTGCTCGACGACCTGCTCGGCCGCGCGCTGCTCGCCCAAATTGCCTCCGTCGGCACGGCACTCCTCGCCGGCACGCTCGTCTACGTGGCCGCTGTGCTCGCGATGGGCATCGCCGAGGCCCGCCAGATTCGCGCGCTCGTCCGAGGCCGCCTCAAGCGCGGCGAGGCGTAGCCGTGGATCGCCGCGCGATGGGCCGAGCAGGCTGAGGCGCGCAGGCCCTACGCTGTACCGGCCCATGGCCGACCAAGCGCACATCCGCAACTTCTCGATCATCGCCCACATCGACCATGGGAAGTCGACGCTGGCCGATCGGATCCTCGAGCTGACGAAGACGGTCGAGATGCGCAACATGAAGGCGCAGCTGCTCGACTCGATGGACCTGGAGCGCGAGCGGGGGATCACGATCAAGGCGCAGGCGGTGCGCGTCTCCTTCGACGCCTCTGACGGCGAGACGTACCAGCTGCACCTCATCGACACGCCTGGGCACGTCGACTTCACCTACGAGGTCAGCCGCTCGCTGGCTGCGTGCGAGGGCGCGCTGCTGGTGGTCGACGCCTCCCAGGGCGTCGAGGCGCAGACGCTCGCCAACACGTACCTGGCGGTCGACTCCGGCCTTGAGCTGATCCCCTGCCTGAACAAGATCGACCTGCCGGGTGCCGAGCCCGAGCGCGTCGCCGGCGAGGTCGCGGACCTGCTGGGCGAGCCGGCCGACGAGGTGCTGCGGATCAGCGCGAAGACGGGGGAGGGCGTCGTTGAGGTGCTCGACCAGCTCGTGCAGAAGGTCCCGCCGCCCTCCGGCGATCCGGACGCCTCGCCGCGCGCGCTGATCTTCGACTCGGAGTTCGACCAGTACCGCGGCGTGATCGCCTACGTGCGGGTGGTCGACGGCACGTTCAAGAAGGGCGAGGCCATCCGCGCGATGGCGGCCGGCACGGAAGCGGACATCGATGACATCGGCTTCTTCAACCCGCGCATGACGTCCACGACGCACCTCGGCCCGGGCGAGGTCGGCTACGTCATAACCGGCGTCAAGGACGTGACGATGCTGCGCGTCGGCGACACGCTGACGACGAAGGCGAACGCTGCCACGCAGGCGCTCCCCGGCTACCAGGACGTCAAGCCGATGGTCTTCTGCGGCCTCTTCCCGATCGACTCCGACGACTACCCGGACCTGCGCGACGCGCTGGAGAAGCTCGTCCTCAACGACGCTGCGCTCTCGTGGGAGCCGGAGACCTCCGACGCGCTCGGCTTCGGCTTCCGCTGCGGCTTCCTCGGCCTGCTGCACATGGACATCGTGCGCGAGCGGCTGGAGCGCGAGTACGACCTGGAGCTGATGACGACGATGCCGAGCGTCGAGTTCGAGGTGACGCTGGAGAACGGAGACCTGGTGGAGGTCCACAACCCGAACGACATGCCAGACCCGAGCAAGATCCGCGAGATCCGCGAGCCGATGATCCGCGCGTCGATCCTCGCGCCGAAGGAGTTCGTCGGCACGATCATGGAGCTGTGCCAGGAGAAGCGCGGCACGCACGCCGGCATGCACTACCTCTCCGCAGAGCGCGTCCAGCTCACCTACGACCTGCCGCTCGCGGAGATCGTGCTCGACTTCTTCGACCAGCTGAAGTCGCGCACGCGCGGCTATGCCTCGCTCGACTACGACCTCAACGGCGTCGCGCCCTCGGACCTCGTCAAGCTCGACATCCTGCTCGCCGGCGACCCGGTCGACGCGCTCTCGATGGTCGTCCACCGCTCGAAGGCGCAGGACTCGGGCAGAGTGCTCGTCGAGAAGCTGCGCCAGAAGATCCCGCGCCAGCAGTTCGACGTGCCGATCCAGGCCGCCATAGGCTCGCGCGTCGTCGCCCGCGAGACCGTCAAGGCCTTCCGCAAGGATGTGATCGCCAAGTGCTACGGCGGCGACATCTCCCGCAAGCGCAAGCTGCTGGAGAAGCAGAAGGAGGGCAAGAAGCGGATGAAGCAGGTCGGGCGCATCGAGGTTCCGCAGGAGGCCTTCCTGGCCGTGCTGGAGCTGGGCGACGCGAAGTAGCGGCGCGGCCGTGCTGCTCGACCGTCTCGGGATCTCCGCACCGGTCGTGCAGGCTGGAATGGGCGGCGGGCTCAGCCGCCATGAGCTGGCGGCGGCCGTCTCGGAGGCCGGCGGCCTGGGGACGATCGCGGTCAACGGGGCGGCCGCGATCACGCATGAGCTGCGAGCGGCCCGGGCGTTGACGGGACGTCCGCTCGCGATGAACGTGCTGCTGCCGTTCGCGCGCTCCGACTGGTTCGCCGCGGCGGCGGCGGCCGACGTCGTCGTGACGTTCTGGGGCGCGCCCAGACGCCGGACCATCGGCGTCTGGCTGCATCAGTGCGGCTCGGTCGCGGAGGCGCTTGCGGCCCACCGCGCCGGCGTCGACGGCGTGATCGTGCAGGGAGTCGAGGCCGGCGGGCACGTGCGCGGAATCGTGCCGGCGCTCGAGCTGCTCGCGCAGGTGCGGGCGGCGCTGTCCGGCGACGTTCCGTTGCTGCTCGCCGGCGGGATCGCCGAGCGTGCCGACGTCGCCACGGCCCTCGACGCGGGCGCGAGCGCCGCGGTGGCGGGCACGCGCTTCCTGCTCTCTGATGAGAGCCGCGCCCACCCCGGATACCGCGAGCGACTGCTGGCGGCCCACGAGACGCTGCTCACGGAGCTGTTCGGCCTCGGCTGGCCGGCGCCGCATCGCGTGCTCGCGAACGCGGCGACGGATCGCTGGCTCGCCGGCGATCCACGTGGCCCGCGAGCGCAACGGCTGCTGAGCCGGATGTCCGGTCCGAGCGCGCGATGGATGCCGGCGGGCGTGCAGGATCGGATCGCCCGTGCGCAGCGTCCCACCGGCCGCCTGCTGTCGCCCGCGCCGGTCACGGACGAGGACGCGGCAGCGCTCCTCGACGCGAGCGCGCTCTACGCGGGGGAGACGGTCGCGCGACTCAACGACGTGCGGCCGGCCGGCGAGCTGGTCGCGGCTCTGACGCCCTGAGCCGGCATGATGTCCAGACGATGGACCTCGGACTGACCGGCAAGCGCTGCATCGTCACGGGCGCCAGTCGCGGCATCGGCAACGCGACCGCACAGCTGCTCGCGGCTGAGGGCGCGCGCGTGCTGCTCGTCGCCCGTGACCGCGACGCGCTTGCCGAGGCGGCGCCGTCCGGCGCGGAGATCCTCGCGACCGATGTCACCGCGCCCGACGCGGGCGACCGCATCGTCGGCGCATGCGCCGAGCGTCTCGGCGGCGTCGACGTGCTCGTCAACTGCGCCGGGGCCACCTGGCTGCGCCCGCTCGACGAGCTCACCGAGGAGGACTGGGAGGCGCAGTGGCAGCTCAACGTGCGCGCCCCGGACCGCCTGATGCGCGCCGCTGCGCCGCGGATGGTCGAGCAGGGCTGGGGGCGGATCGTCAACGTGACCTCGTCCTCCGGCAAGCGGCCGTCGCTGCGCAACGCGGCCTACTCGGTCACGAAGGCCGCGCAGCTCTCGCTCTCGCGCGCCTACGCCGACACGTACGCCGCGCGGGGGGTGCTCGTGAACGCGGTCGCGCCCGGGATCACGGCGAGCGAGCTGTGGACCGCGCGTGGCGGCCTTGCCGACCAGACGGCCGCGGCGAGCGGCGAGAACCGCAAGGACGTCATCGCGGCGGCCGCCGCCAAGGTCCCGCTCGGGCGCTTCGCCGAGCCGGAGGAGGTCGCGTCGGTCGTCGTCTTCCTCTGCTCCGAGCGCGCGAGCGATGTCGTCGGCGCTGCCTGGTCGGTCGACGGCGGCGCGGTCCCGAGCATCATCTGAACGGGGGCGTTCGGCCGGCGCGTGCGCCGGTAGACTGCGCCGCCGCACAGCCCACGCAGGAAGGAGCCCGGTGCCAGTCAACACCAGCGCCGTCGGGAAGCAGTACCCGCCGGTCGTCTACGCGGTCGGCCGCGAGAAGGTCAAGGAGTACGCGAGCGCGGTCGGCGAGACGAACCCGCTGCACCTCGACCCCGCCGCCGCGCGCGCCGCCGGCTACGCCGACGTCGTCGCCCCGCCGATGTTCGCCGTCGTCTACCAGTCCGGCGCCGTGATGCCCGGGATCTTCGACCCGGAGGTCGGCATCAACTTCGCGATGATGGTCCACAGCGGCCAGGACTTCCGCTGGGAGCGCGTCGTCGTCGCCGGCGAGGAGCTGACGACGCAGGCCTCGTGCGTGAACATCGAGGAGAAGGGCGGCATGGGCTTCTACGACTTCGAGGTCGTCACGAAGGACGAGGCCGGCGAGACCGTCTGCACAGGCATCTGGAAGATGATCGTGAGGGGAGTCTGAGATGGCGAGCTACGAGCCTGGTGCCGCGCTGCCGGAGCTGCGGGTCCACCCCGACCGCTTCATCACCGTCCGCTACGCGGGCGCCTCGGGCGACTTCAACCCGATCCACATCGACGAGGCGTTCGCCACGTCTGTTGGCCTTCCGGGGCGGATCCTGCATGGGCTGTGGTCGATGGCGCAGGTCGCGCGCGCGCAGACCGAGGCGGCTGGTGGGCCGGAGAAGCTGAAGCGCCTGTCGGTGCAGTTCCGTGGCATGGGCGTGCTGGAGCAGGACGTCGTGGTGACGAGCACGGTGCGCTCCGTTGAGGGCGGGATCGCGGTGGTCGACGCAGAGGCGGCGCAGGGCGACACGCGGATCGTGCGCAAGGGCGAGGCGGAGGTCGCGGTCTGACGGTGTTCGGCCCGACGCGGGTCGGGCGTGGTTGGCGGGCGGGTCCTGTCGCCGGGATCGTGTCACCGGCGGCAAGCGCCTTGTGACAGCGATCCCCGCGCCACCCGCCCGATCGGCCGTCATGCGTGCGGCGGAGCCACGATGGGCATGCTGCGCGGTGTGTCGACCACGCCGCGCAAGCAGCATGCGCTGAGCCTTTTCGCGGGGCTGCCGCGGCACTACGACCACGCAGGTGCGGCACTGAGCTTTGGGCAGGACCCGCGGTGGCGGGCCGCGCTGGTCGACGCGGTGCGGGTGGGGCCGGACGCGGACGTGCTCGACGTGGCGACTGGCACCGGCATGGTTGCAGCGGCGTTGGTGCGGCGCACCGGCTGCCGCGTCACGGCGCTCGATCAGAGCGACGAGATGCTGGGCGGTCTGCGCGCCCGGCTGGCAGTGGACGCCACGCTCGCGGCGCGGATCGATCCGGTGCGCGGGGAGGCGGAGCGGCTGCCGTTTGCCGACGCGACGTTCGATGCGCTCACGTTCACGTACCTGCTGCGCTACGTCGACGATCTGGCGACGACGCTGCGCGAGCTGGCACGAGTGGTGAAGCCGGGCGGGGTTGTGGCGATGGTCGAGTTCGGCGTGCCGTCGCGGCGGGGTTTGCGGGTGCTGTGGCGGATCTACACGCGCGGGGTCATGCCGCTGCTGGGCCGGCTGTTGTCGCGTGACTGGCAGGAGGTCGGGCGGTTTCTGGGGCCGAGCATCGAGGGCTTCTATGAGGTGAACCCGCTGCCGCGGCTCGTCGGGCTGTGGGAGGCGGCGGGGCTGACGGATGTGCGGGTGCGGCGGATGAGCTTCGGTGCGGGTGTGGTGATGCACGCGGTGCGGGCGACGTGACCTCGAAACTCGACCGTCCGGCCTTCTACGCGCTGCCCGGCGGCGGCTGGCGAGGTGTTGTGACGGTGCTGCATCCGCCTTACACCGCTTGGCATCTCAGCTATGTCGCGCTCGGTGCGGCGGCGGCCTCGACGTTCGACCTCGGCCGGCTCGGTGCTGCGCTTGCCGCGTTCTTCCTCGCGGTCGGCGTCGCGGCGCATGCACTCGATGAGCTGCACGACCGTCCGCTGGGTACGAGCCTCTCCGACCGGACGCTCGTCGTGCTCGCGGCCCTCGGCCTCGGCGGCGCCTGCGCGATCGGGGTCACCGGTGTCGTCACGGTCTCGGCGACGCTGATCCCGTTCGTGCTCGTGGGCGCGTTCCTTGCGCTTGCGTACAACCTGGAGCTGTTGGGCGGGCGCTTCCACAACGGCCTCACGTTCGCGCTCGCTTGGGGCGGGTTTCCGGCGGTGACGGGATTCTGGGTCTGTGCGCTGCGGTTCGAGGTGCCGGGACTGCTGGTCTCGATTGCCTGCGCGCTGCTGAGCGTGGCGCAGCGGCGGCTCAGCACGCCGGTCCGTGAGCTGCGGCGGCGCACCGAGGCGGTCGTGGGGGAGCAGCGGCTGACGGACGGGACGGTGCGGCAGCTGTCGGCGGCGCGGCTCGCCGCTCCGCTCGACGGGGCGCTTCGGGTGCTGTCGCTCGCGATGGTGCTGCTGGCGGCGGGGCTCGTCGTGCTGCGGGCCTGACAGCGGGGCCGGGGGGTCCCCGCCCTAGAATCAGTCGCATGCTGAGTCCCCGCCAGGAGCTGATCCTCCGCAAGGTCGTCGATTCCTACCGCGAGGACGGTCAGCCGGTCGGTTCGAAGGTGCTTGCGAGCGACGTCGAGTGGGGTCCCTCGACGGTCCGCAACGAGCTTGCGGTGCTCGAGGAGCACGGACTGCTCGCGCATCCGCACACGTCCGCCGGCCGTGTCCCGACGGACGCCGGCTACCGCTACTTCGTCGACCGCCTGCTGCCTGACGCGGCGCACGCGGTGCCCGCGCCGCCGCTGGCGCTCTCGCTCGTGCGGCGCGAGGTCGACGAGGCGATGCGCGTGACGACCGAGGCGCTCTCGCAGGTCACGAACCTGCTCGCGATCGTCTCCGCGCCGCCGATCGAGACGGCGACGATCCGCCACGTCGAGGTGCTGCTGCTGCAGCCGCAGGTCCTGATGGTCGTCGTGATCACCTCGACCGGAGGTGTGACGAAGCGCATGCTGACGTTCGAGCAGCCGGTCGATCCCGGCCTCGTCGGGTGGGGCGCGAGCTACCTCAACGAGCAGCTCGTCGGTCTCGGCCTCGGCGCGCGGCAGCTGCATCAGCGCCTCGCCGACCCGACGCTTGGCGCCGCCGAGCTGCGCTTCCTCGCCGCGATCGCACCCGCCTTCACCGAGCTGACCGAGACGGCGGAGGAGACGCTTTACGTCGACGGCGCCGCGCGGCTCGTCAGCAGCTACCGCTTCCCCGACGTCACCCAGCTGAACGACGTGATGGAGATGCTCGAACGGCGCGTCTCGCTGCTCGGCGTGCTGCGTGCGGCACTGACGCAGCGCGACATCTACGTTCGCATCGGCAGCGAGAACGAGGCGCCGGCACTGCAGTCGCTCACGCTCGTCGCCTCCGGCTACGGCCTGCCGGCCCGCAATCTCGGCACCGTCTCGGTGATCGGTCCGCTGCGGATGGACTATGCACGGACGATCAGCTCCGTGCGCGCGGCCGCCAGCGAGCTGTCGCGCTTCGTCGAGGGCGTCTACGAGGTCTGACCCAGACACCGTGATGGCCACCGACTACTACGAGCGACTGGGCGTCGCCCGCGACGCCGACGAGACCGCGATCAAGAAGGCGTTCCGCAAGCTTGCGCGCGAGCTGCATCCGGACGTCAACGCCCACGACCCCGACGCGGAGGCGAAGTTCAAGCAGTGCGCCGAGGCCTACGAGGTCCTGTCCGACCCCGAGCGCCGCGCCACCTACGACCGCTACGGCGCCGAGGGGCTGCGCAACGGCGGCTTCCAGCCGAGTGGCTTCGGGTCGTTCTCGGACATCTTCGACGCGTTCTTCGGCGGCGGCGACATGTTCGGCGGAGGTGGCGGAGGTGGCCGGCCGGGCCCCGCGCAGGGCGGCGACGTCGCGGTGACGGCCGCGATCGACCTCGCCGACGCGGCGGCGGGAGCGTCGGTCGACGTCGACTACGAGGCAGTCGTCCGCTGCGAGACCTGCAACGGCAACGGCGCCGAGCCGGGCACGCCGATCGAGACATGCGGCCGCTGCGGGGGCGCCGGGCAGCTGCGCGCCGTTACCCGGACACCCTTCGGCCAGGTCGTGCGGGCGACCGTCTGCGACACCTGCCACGGCGACGGCCGCATCCCCACCAAGCCATGCGCGAGCTGCCGCGGCCGCGGCCGTACGGTCGACCGCTTGACGGTCACGGTCGACGTCCCGGCCGGCATCGCCGACGGCCAGCGCATCCGCCTCACCGGCCGCGGACACGCGGGGGAGCAGGGCGGCCCGCCCGGCGACCTCTACGTGCTCGTCCGCGTGCGCGAGGACGAGCGCTTCGTGCGCGACGGCGACGACCTCGTCACCGTCGTCGACGTCGCCGCGCCGCTGGCCGCGCTCGGTACGACCGTCGAGGTGCCGACGCTCGACGGCCCGATAGCGCTCGACATTCCCGCCGGCACTCAGCCGCATGCCACGCTCACGCTGCGCGGCAAGGGGATCCCCGCGCTGCGCCGCGGTCGCCACGGCGACCTGCGCGTCGTCGTCAACGTCCTGATCCCGCGCCGTCTGACGACCGAGCAGCGCGAGATGCTCGAACGTCTCGCCGGCACGATGACCGACGACAACCTGCGTTCCGACGAGGGTGTCTTCTCGAAGCTGAAGCGGACGTTCGGGGCCTGAGCGGGGTGCCGGAGGGGACCACATGGTCGCCGGAGGCGGGCCCCGCCTTCGGCATCGAGATCACGGCGAAGCCGTGATCCGCCTCGCGCTGCGCGTCGACCGCGCGCACGCCGAGGTGGCGCTCGCCGAGCTGCTGGAGCTGGCGCCGGGTGGGGTGGAGGAGGTCGATCACGGCGACAGCGTCGAGTACGCGGTCTACGGTCCGCCCGGAGAGCTGCCGGCGCTGCCGGACCTCGAGGCCGCCGTCGGCGGAGCGCTTGTGGAGGTCACGACGACCGAGCTGCCGGACGACTGGTCCGAGCGCTGGAAGCAGTTCCACGTCCCGCTCGCGCTCGGCGACCGGCTCGCCGTCCGACCGCCCTGGGAGGCGCCGATCGGCACAGCGATCGAGATCGTCATCGATCCCGCACAGGCGTTCGGCACCGGCGCCCACGCGACGACGCGGCTGTGCTTGGAGCTGCTGCTGGGGCTGGCGGACGGCGAGGAGCGCGGCCCGCTGCTCGACCTCGGCTGCGGCTCCGGCGTGCTCGCGATCGCCGCGGCGAAGCTCGGCTTCGCGCCGGTGGCCGCCGTCGACTTCGATCCGCTCAGCGTCGAGGCGACGGCGGCAAACGCGGTCGTCAACGACGTCACGCTCGACGTCGCCCGCTGCGACCTGCGTCACGACCTGATCCCCACCGCGCCGACCGTCCTCGCGAACCTGCTGCGCCCGCTGCTGCTCGACTATGCGCGCTTGGTCACCGACCCGCCCCGAACGCTGATCGCGAGTGGCCTGCTCGTCCACGAGGCCGACGAGGTCGCTGCGGCATTTACCCGCCACGGCCTCCACGAGCGCGATCGTCGCGAGCGTGGAGAGTGGGCGGCGCTCGTGCTGGCTATCTGACCAGTCCCCGGGGGACTTTGTAACACGCTTGTGACAGTGGTCTCATGGCCGACTGGCGAGTAGCCTCGCGGCCATGGCTTGGGACATCGTCATCGCCGGCGGCGGATTCGGCGGCTACTACGCGGCACGCACGCTCGAGAAGCTGCTGCCGCAGCACAGCGCGCGGGTGACGCTCGTCAGCGACGTGAACTTCCTGCTGTTCACGCCGCTGCTGCCGGGCGCGGCGGCGGGGACGCTGGAGCCGCGCCACGTCGTCGTGCCGCTGCGCGAGCAGTTGAAGACGACGGACCTGTGGCTGGGACGCGTGAGCGGGGCGGCGCCGGAGCGCAACCGGCTGATCGTCGACTCACTCGACGGGCGTCGCCACGAACTGCACTACGACCAGCTGATCGTCGCGGTCGGCTCGACCTCGCGCACGCTGCCGATCCCCGGGCTGGTCGAGCACGCAATGGGCTTCAAGACGCTGTCGGAGGCGATCGCGCTGCGCAACCGCATCCTCTCGCTGCTGGAGATCGCCGAGACGGTCCCGGACGCGGAGACGCGCGCGGAGCTGCTGACGGTCGTGTTCGTCGGCGCCGGCTACGCCGGGCTCGAGGGCCTCGCCGAGCTGCAGGACTTCATGACCGACGTGATCGACCTCTACCCGCGCTGCCGCGTGCAGGGGATGCGCTTCATGCTCGTCGAGGCGAAGGAGCGCGTGATGCCGGAGGTCGCGCCCCGCCTCGCCGCCTTCGCCGAACGCGAGCTGCGTGGCCGCGGGATCGAGATCCGCACGAACACCACGGTCGAGGAGGTCGCCGACCGCTGGGTGCGCCTGAAGGGGGGAGACGTGATCCCGACCCGCACGGTCGCCTGGACGGCCGGCGTGAAGCCGCATCCGGTCGTCGCCGAGCTGGGCGTGCCGCTCGGCGCGGGTGGGCGCATCGACGTCGACGCGACGATGCGCGTGCGCGGCCACGAGAACATCTGGGCGATCGGCGACGCCGCGGCGGTGCCGGACCCCGCGCGCAAGGGGCAGCCCTCGCCGCCGACTGCGCAGCACGCGATCCGCCAGGGCCGCCGCGTCGCCCGCAACGTCGTCGCCGAGCTGGGCGCGGGCGGCAGCGTCAAGCCGTTCACGTACAAGACGAAGGGCGTCTTCGTCGACATGGGCCGCCACCAGGCCGTCGCCAGCACGATGGGGATCAAGTGGCGCGGCTTCCCCGCCTGGTTCCTCGCCCGCACCTACCACCTCGCGAACATGCCCGGCACGAAGCGCAAGCTCCGCCTCGTCGTCGACTGGACCGTCTCGCTGCTCTTCAGCCGCGACACCTCCGAGCTCGGCCAGCTCGGCCATCCGCCAGAGCTGGAGCGGCATGCCGCAGGCGGGGCGCAGGCTCCGGCGCCAGCAGCGCCCGAGCGCGTTGAACCACCCGCCTGACGCGCATCGACCACCGCCGGCCGCCGCGCCGCGGCTATCCTTGAACGACGTGACCGTCGCCGATCAGCTCAAGACCGATCTCACCACTGCCATGAAGGCGGGCGAGAAGGAGCGGGTCGGCGCGTTGCGGCTGATCCTCTCCGAGTTGCAGAAGGACGCCAAGGAGGGCGCGGGGGACGAGGTTGCCGTGCTGCGTCGCGAGCGCAAGCGCCGCCTCGACGCCGCGACCCAGTTCCGCGACGGCGGCCGCATCGAAATGGCGACGCAGGAGGAGAGCGAGGCGGAGCTGATCGCCTCCTACCTGCCGGTCGAGCTGTCCGACGAGGAGATCGCCGCGATCGTCGCCGACGCCGTCTCCGAGACCGGCGCGAGCTCGCCAAAGGACATGGGCCACGTCATGAAGGCCGCGATGGCGCGTGTCGCGGGTCGCGCGGACGGCAAGCGCGTCTCTGCGCGCGTGCAGGAGGCGCTGAGGCCGTAGTGAAACGCCGGATCGAGCTCGACAACGCCGTCGCCGCGGAGCTCGCGGGCACACAGGATGCGGTGCTGCGCACGCTTGAGGACCACCTCGACTGCGAGGTCTTCCTGCGCGGGAACATGCTCACGCTCGACGGCGACGAGCAGGCCGTCGAGGCCGGCGAGCAGGTCGTGCGCGAGATGACGGACCTGATCGCACAGGGCCACGAGATCGCGCCCGGGACGATCGAAGCCGTCCAAGGCGCGCTCGATCAGCACGAGTCGCCCGGCAAGATCCTCGAGGACGTCGTCTGGCGCCACCGTTCGACGAAGGTCGCGCCCAAGACCGTCAACCAGAAGGCCTACGTCGACTCGATCCGCCGCAACACGATCACGTTCGGCGTCGGGCCGGCCGGCACCGGCAAGACGTTCCTCGCGGTCGCGATGGCGGCGGCCGCGCTCTCGCGCAGAGAGGTCAATCGGATCATCCTCACGCGCCCCGCGGTCGAGGCCGGCGAGCGGCTCGGCTTCCTGCCTGGCGACCTGATGGCGAAGGTCGATCCTTACCTGCGCCCGCTGTTCGACGCGCTGCACGACATGATCGACCCCGAACGCGTCTCGCAGTACCTGGAGCGCAGCGTGATCGAGGTGGCGCCGCTCGCATTCATGCGCGGGCGCACGCTGAACGACAGCTTCATCATCCTCGACGAGGCCCAGAACACGAGCCCCGAGCAGATGAAGATGTTCCTCACGCGCCTGGGCTTCAACTCGCGGATGGTCGTCACCGGCGACGTCACGCAGATAGACCTGCCGACCGACCAGCAGTCCGGGCTCGTCGTCGTCGGCGAGGTGCTGGAGCAGGTCGAGGGGATCGAGTTCATCCGCTTCGGCGGCGAGGACGTCGTGCGGCACAAGCTCGTGCAGCGGATCGTCGCCGCCTACGCCGACCACCAGCAGCGGCTCACGCCGGAACTGCGACCTGCCGATCGCCGGCGCGCTTGAGCGATCGCATGCTGGAGGTCGAGGTGATCGGACTGGACGACGGCGTCGTCGACGGCATGACCGTGCTCGACGTCGAAGAGCTGTGCGCGCTCGCGCTCTCCTCGGCCGGGATCGAGGACGGCCACGTCGCCGTCGCGTTCGTCGACGAGCAGACGATCCAGACGCTCAACCGCGACCACCGCGGCAAGGACGAGCCGACCGACGTGCTGTCGTTCCCGATCGACGGCGCCGACGGGGAGCCGGCGGCCACCGACGCGCCGCTCGAGCTCGGCGACGTCGTCATCTGCCCGCCCTGCACGGAGGACCTCAGTGAGGCCGTCGTCCACGGCACGCTCCACCTGACCGGGATGGATCACGAGGTCGACGACGGCGAGATGCTCGCGCTCCAGGCGGAGCTGCTCCGCTGGGTTCAAGAGTGACCCACCCACCAGCCCCCCGACCGCCGACGCGCAGCGGCTTCGTCGCGCTGGCCGGTCGTCCCAACGTCGGCAAGTCGACCCTCACCAACGCGATCGTTGGCGGCAAGGTTGCGATTGTCTCCGACAAGCCGCAGACGACGCGCCGCGCGATCCGTGGCGTTGCCACGACTGCTGACACGCAGCTCGTGCTGGTTGACCTGCCCGGCGTCCAGCGCCCCCGCGATGCACTCACCGAGCGGATGCAGCGCCGCGTCGAGCGTGAGCTGGCGGACGCCGACTGCGCCCTGATGCTCGTCAACGCGATCCAGGGCATCGGACCGGGCGACCGCTTCATCGCCCAGTTGCTCGGCCGCGCGTCGGTGCCGGTGATCATCGCCGTCAACAAGGTCGACAAGTGCACCCAGGCTCAGCTCGTGGCCGTGCTGCAGGCGGCGGAGGACCTGGACGTGGCGCAGGAGATCTTCCCGATCTCCGCGCGGAAGGGCACTGGCGTCCTGGCGCTCGTCGAGCATCTGACCGGCCTGCTGCCCGAGGGTCCCTTCTACTTCCCGGCCGACGAGCGCTCCGATCAGGCCGAGGAGACGATGCTCGCCGAGCTGGTGCGCGAGCAAGTGCTGCGCCGCACCCGCCAGGAGGTCCCGCACGCCGTCGAGGTCGAGGTCGAGGAGATCGACGAGCGGCGCGAGGGCCTGATCGCCGTGCGCGCCGTGATGTGGGTCGAGGCCGACTCGCAGAAGGGCATCCTGATCGGCGCCGGCGGCGCGATGATCAAGGCGATCGGCATCGCCTCCCGCAAGGAGCTGGAGCGCGAGCTCGGCTGCCAGGTCCACCTCGACCTCGCCGTCCGCGTGCGCAAGAGCTGGCGCAGCGACGAGCGCTTGCTGGACCGGCTGGGCATCGAGTAGCCGGCGCGCGCCGCAGCGAGGCGCAGAGGCCGGCACACGGAAGCGCAACCGATCATGCATCATCCAGGGATGGAGTCGATGCGTGCAGGCGTGGTCGAAGGTCCGGGCGTGCTTGCGATCGTGGACGTGCCCGTACCGCGCGTGCACGGGCCAAGCGACGTGCTGCTCGACGTCACGGCCGCGGGCCTCTGCGGGAGTGACCTGCACGTCATCCGCGACCCGGACGGGATCGGTGTCACGCGCGGCGAGGTCCTCGGCCACGAGTTCGCCGGCGTCGTGCGCGAGGTCGGCGACGCCGTCACCCACGTGCGCCTGGGCGACCGCGTCGTCGTCGCGCCGGTCGTCGCGTGCGGCGTGTGCGGCAGCTGCCGCCGCGGCATCGTGCACCAGTGCGCCAACGCCTACGCGTATGGATTCACGCACCCGGGCGGCTTCGCGCCGCACGTCGTCGTGACGGCCGCCAGCGTCTACCCGCTTGCCGACGACGTGCCGGACTGGCGTGGCGCGCTCGTCGAGCCGCTCTCCACCGTGGTCCACGGCGTCAGGATGGCGCGACCCTTCCCGGGCGAGCGTGCGCTCGTGATCGGCGCGGGACCGATCGGCCTGCTGTTCGTCGGCGTGCTCGCTGCCGCCGGCCTCGACGTGATCGCGATCGAGCCGTCGGAGACTCGCGCCGGAGCGGCGCGCGAGATGGGCGCGGGCCACGTCGTGGAGCCTGGACCCGACGCTGCCGCGCGGGTCCGCGACCTGACCGGGGGCCAGGGGGCCGAGCTGGTCGTCGACGCCGTCGGCACGCAGCTTCCGGCCGCGCTCGCCTGCGTCGGGCGATCCGGCCGGGTGGTCGTGTTCGGCTCCATGTCGAACGGGACTATCGCGGTGGAGCCGAGCGCGATTCAGGGCCACGACGTGCAGGTGCTCGGCGCCCAGGTCGGCAGCTACGTGTTCGCGCCCGCGCTGCGGCTCGTGGAGCAGGGGCGCATCGACTTCGCACCCGTCGTCTCCGAGCGCGTCGCGCTTGCCGAGCTGCCCGCCGCGGCGGCTCGCCAGCAGCGTGCCGAGGCGACGAAGGTGCTCGTCGAGTTCTAGCCCCCGCCGCGGAGCGTGCTGCGCGCCGCCCGCACGCTGGAGAGCAGCACGAGCACGCTGACGCCCGCCAGCACCGCGGCGAGCACGTGCAGCCCGTGGCTGTCGACACCGTCGGCGAAGACGAGCCCGAGCAGGCTGGTGGCGAGCACGGCGCCGATGAAGCGGCAGGTCTGGAAGAGGCCGGCGGCTGCGCCGGTGCGCTCGGGGTCGCTGACGGCGTAGAGGGCGGACTGCAGGCCGAGGTTGTTGAAGCCGATCGGGACGCCGAGCACGACGGCGACGGCGAGGATCGCCCACACCGGCGTGCCGGCGTCGAACGTCTGCATCAGCAGCGTGCCGGCGACCATCGCGATCGCGCCGATCACCAGCGCGGGACGCACGCCGGAACGCGCGACGAGGCGCGCCGCGAACGGCGTGCCGAAGACGGCGACGCCGGCCAGCGGCGCGACGAGCAGGCCCGCGGCACCCGAGCTGTAGCCGCGCGAGGCCTCGATCCACAGCGGCAGGCTGAAGAAGACGCCGAACGCGACGACGTTGACCAGCAGGTACTGCGCGTTGACGGCCAGCAGGCCGCGGTTGGCGAGCAGCATCTGCACGTCGAGGAAGGGGTCCTCGCGACGGCGGTCGAGTACCAGCAGCGCGCCGGCCGCTACCAGCGCCACCGGCGCCAGGATCCACAGCGGGTCGCTCGCGAACGACAGCAGCAGCGCGAGCAGGCTCCCGAGCATCGCGGTGAAGGCGAGGATCCCGGGCAGGTCGACGAGGCGCCGCACGAGACTCAGGTCGACGCCGCCCTCGTGCTGCGGGTCGCGCGGCAGCCAGCGCAGCGCGAGCGGCAGCGCGACGAGCGCGAACGCGACGTTGACGACGAAGATCGCCGGCCAGCTCGCGAGTGCGACGAGCGCACCGCCGAACACCGGTCCGAGCGCTGCGGTGGAGGAGCCGGCGATCGTGATCGCCGCGAGCGTCGACGGCGACGGCCGGTGCCCGCCGGAGGCGTTGCGCAGCAGCGCGAGCCCGGCGGGGAAGCCGGCGGACGTGCCGATCGCGAGCAGCAGCCGCGCTGCGATCAGCCAGCCGAACGTGGGGGCGACCGCGCCCAACGCGCCGGCGACGCCGACGAGCATGA
The DNA here is from genome assembly GCA_963774115.1 of uncultured Actinomycetes bacterium. Classification (GTDB taxonomy): domain Bacteria; phylum Actinomycetota; class Thermoleophilia; order Solirubrobacterales; family Solirubrobacteraceae; genus Conexibacter. Next base: position 1,421,672 of record CAVZDN010000003.1, read on the forward strand.
AGCCGAGGCACTGCAACCGCCGCGGGCCGAACTGGTCCACGAGCCGCCCGAGCACCGACTGGAAGATTGCCGCGACGAGGTAGAAGCTCGAGATCAGCCACGAGAGCGACACGATCCCGACGTCGAAGTCGTCGCCGATCCGCACGAGCGCGACCGCGATCATCGACGAGTTGAGCGGGTTGAGGACGGTCCCCAGCAGGATCGCGGCAAGCACGCGGCGCGAGACCTGCGGCGGCGTGTCGAGCGGGGGAAGCGCGGCGGCCGGGGAGCTCATCGTCCCAGCACGCTATCCATCGCCGGGCGGCTTCGGCGACGTCCGCAGGACGGGCGCGGGGCGGCGGTTCGGCTACGTTGCGGGCGATGCCGGATCTCGTTTGGAGCCCACCGCCGCCCGACATGCGGCTCGTCGACGGCGTCGTCGACGTGTGGCGGGCGGACCTCTCTGACGAGGAGGGCGAGCGTGAGCGAGCGCTGCTGTCGCCGGACGAGCGTGAGCGCGCCGCACGCTTCGTGCGCGCCGAGCTGGGGCTGCACTGGGCACACGCACGCGGGATCCTGCGCGCGCTGCTCGGCGTGTACATCGGTGTCGATCCGGCAGGTCTGCGCTTCGCCGTCGGTCCGCACGGCAAGCCGGAGCTGACCGGCGCGGCGGCCGCGGTGCGCTTCAACCTCTCCCATTCGGGAACCGTCGCGCTCTATGCGTTCGCACGCGACCGCGAGGTCGGCGTCGACGTCGAGCTGCCGCGGCGCCCCCGCGACATCGACGCGATCGCCGCGCGCACGTTCGGTGCGGCTGAGACTGCTCGTCTGCGCGCGCTCGATCCGACGCAGCGCGAGCATGAGTTCCTGCGTGCATGGGTGCGCTACGAGGCGGTGCTGAAGTGCCGCGGAACCGGCATCGGCGGCGCCGAGACGGTGCAGGACGGCAGTGATCCCTGGTTGCACGAGCTGGCCGTCGCCGCGCCGGCCGCCGCTGCTCTCGCGGTCGAGGGCATCGCGTGCGAGGTGCGCTGCTGGCAGTGGTCCCCGGCCGCGGAGTGAGCGTGGAGAGGCCGGCGGGCGCGCCCGCTCGCAGACGCGCCCTACAATTCCCCGACCGTGCCCGACCCTGCCATCGCGTTCGACGACCGCGGCCTCGTTCCGTGCGTCGTCCAGGATTGGCGCAGCGGCGAGGTGCTGACGCTCGCCTACATGAACGCGGAGGCGCTCACGCGCACCCGCGAGACGGGCGAGATGCACTTCTGGAGCCGCTCGCGCCAGGAGCTGTGGCACAAGGGCGCGACGAGCGGCAACACGCAGAAGCTGCACGCGCTGCGCGTCGACTGCGACGGTGACGCGCTGGTGGCGCTCGTCGAGCCGGCGGGGCCGGCCTGCCACACGGGCGAGCGCACGTGCTTCTTCACGGGTGACCTGACGCCGCCCGTGCCGTTCGAGGTGCTGCCGGCGCTGGAGCGCACGATCGCCGAGCGCGCCGCCGCGCAGCCTGACGGTTCCTACACCGCGAAGCTGCTCGCCGACCCCGCGCTGGCCGCCGAGAAGGTCGAGGAGGAGGCGGAGGAGGTCGTGCGCGCAGTGCGCGAGGAGAGCGACGAGCGCGTCGCCAACGAGGCCGCCGACGTGATCTACCACCTCCTCGTGCTGATGCGCTCGCGCGGGCTCACGCTCGCCGATGCCGCGCGTGTGCTCGGGGAGCGTCGTCGCTGAGCTTCATGTCGGCTCCACCCGCCACACCCGCCTCGTCCGCCCCGCCGTTGCAGGTCACGCCCTCGCTCGACGAGGTCCGCGCGCTCGCGCGCGAGCACACCCTGATCCCGCTGCGGCACACGTTCGTCGACGACTGCGAGACGCCGATTTCGGCGTTCCTGAAGCTGCGCAGCGAGGGTCCGTCGTTCCTGCTGGAGTCGGCCGAGCAGGGGCGCGTCGGGCGTTGGTCGTTCATCGGCTTCCGCCCGCGCAGCATCCTGCGCTGGTCGCTCGGCGACGAGGGCGATCCGTACGCGCTCGCGGCCGCGGAGGTCGCGCGCTACCAGCAGGCGCCGCTGCCGGACCTGCCGCCGTTCAGCGGCGGCGCGGTGGGGATGTTCGGCTACGACCTCGTGCGGACCGTCGAGCCGCTCGCGGCGCCCAATCCCGACCCGGTCGGGCTGCCTGACCTCGCGCTGATGCTGACGGACGTGCTCGTCGCGATCGACCACCTGCGGCGCGAGACGACGATCCTCGCCAACGTCTACGCGGAGGACGACGACCTCGACGCCTCCTACGCGGCCGCCGTCGAGACGATCGCCGACGTGCGGGCGCGGCTGGCGGGGCCGGTGCCCGCGGCGGAGCGGCCCCCGGCGCCCGATCGCGAGCCGCCGTCGTTCGCCAGCAACATGCCGCGCGAGCAGTTCGAGGGCATGGTCGAGCGGATCGTCGAGTACATCCACGCCGGCGACGCCTACCAGGTGGTCCCGTCGCAGCGATGGTCGGCCGACGTGCCCGTCGAGGCGTTCTCGATCTACCGCGGCCTGCGTGTTGTCAACCCGAGCCCGTACATGTACTTCCTCGACTTCGGCGACTTCGAGATCGCGGGCGCGAGCCCGGAGCCGCTTGTGACCGTCCACGGCGGGCGCATCGAGACGCGGCCGGTCGCCGGCACGCGACCGCGCGGCGGCAGCCCCGAGGACGACGCGCGCCTCGCCGAGGACCTGCTCGCCGACAAGAAGGAGCGCGCCGAGCACGTGATGCTCGTCGACCTCGGCCGCAACGACGTAGGGCGCGTCAGCGAGTACGGCTCGGTGAAGGTCGACGGCTTCATGGAGATCGAGACCTACAGCCACGTCATGCACATCGTCTCGCGCGTCTCCGGGCGGCTGCGCGAGGGCGTCGGGCCGCTGGAGGCGCTGCGGTCGATCCTGCCGGCGGGTACGCTCTCAGGCGCGCCGAAGGTCCGTGCGATGCAGATCATCGACGAGCTGGAGCCCGTCAAGCGCGGCGGCTACGGCGGCGCGATCGGCTACCTGTCGTACACCGGGGACCTCGACACGTGCATCCACATCCGGACGGTCGTCGTGAAGGACGGCGTCGCGCACGTCCAGGCCGGCGGCGGGACCGTCGCCGACGCGAAGCCGGACTACGAGTTCCGCGAGTCGGAGGCGAAGGCCGGCGCCGTCAAGCAGGCGATCGAGCTGGCGACAAGGCAGGCTGAGTGGCCATGAGGGTCCTCGTCCTCGACAACTACGACTCGTTCACCTACAACCTCGTTCAGTACCTGGGCGAGCTGGGTGCGGACGTCGAGGTCGTGCGCAACGATCGCGCGACCGTCGACGAGCTGGTCGTGCGCGGCTACCACGCCGTCGTCGTCTCTCCAGGCCCGTGCACGCCCGATGAGTCCGGCATCTCGCTGGAGGCGGTGCGTCGCTTCCCGGAGGCCGGCATCCCTACGTTGGGCGTCTGCCTCGGCCACCAGGCGATGGCGCAGGCGTTCGGCGGACGCGTCGTGCGCCACGAGCCGGTGCACGGCAAGACGTGCGAGATCCAGCACGACGGTCGGACGATCTTCGAGGGACTGGCGTCGCCGTTGACCGTGGGCCGCTATCACTCGCTCGTGGTGGAGGAGGAGAGCCTGCCTGAGGAGCTTGAGGTGTCTGCGCGCGGAGCGGGCGTGATCATGGCCATCCGCCATCGCACGCTGCCCGCGGAGGGGATCCAGTTCCACCCCGAGTCGGTGCTGACCGACCACGGCCACGACCTGCTGCGCAGCTTCCTCGCGGCCGGCTCCCACGCGGCGGTCGGAGGGTCGGCGTGAGCCCCGAGCGCGACCTGCTGACCCGCTCGATCGATGCGCTTGCGTCCGGCGAGGACCTCTCCGGCGACGACGCCGCGGCGGTGCTTGCCGAGATCATGGCCGGCAACGCGACCGAGGTGCAGATCGCCGCGTTCCTGATCGCGCTGCGCACGAAGGGGGAGACGGTCGAGGAGATCGCCGGGCTGGCGCGGACGATGCGCGAGCTGGCGGCGCACGTCCCGATCGGCGGCGGCGGCGACCTGCTCGACGTCGTCGGCACCGGCGGCGGGCCGCAGACGTTCAACGTCTCCACGACGGCTGCGCTGATCGCAGCCGGCGCCGGCTGCGTCGTCGCTAAGCACGGCAATCGCTCCGCCACCGGCCTCTCCGGCGCCGCCGACGTGCTGGAGGCGCTCGGCGCGCGCATCGACCTGACGCCGGACGCCGTCGGCCGCTGCATCGACGAAGTTGGCTTCGGCTTCATGTTTGCGCCCACGCACCATGCCGCCACGCGCCACGTCATCCCGGTCCGCAAGCAGCTGGCGGTGCGCACGATCTTCAACTTCCTCGGGCCGCTCACGAGCCCGGCCGGCGTCACGCGCCAGCTGACGGGCGTCGCCGACCGCCGCTACGTCGAGACGATCGCGGGCACGTTCGCGCGGCTCGGCGCCGTGCACGTGCTGGTCGTCTCCAGCGACGACGGGCTCGACGAGCTCTCCACCGCGGCGCCCTCGCTCGTGCTGGAGGTGCGCGGAGACGCGATCGACCGCTTCACGGTGACGGCGGCGGATGTCGGTCTCGACGCGGCCGTCTATGACGACCTGCGCGGCGGCACACCGGAGGTCAACGCCGAGATCGCGCGGCGGATCTTGGCCGGCGAGCGCGGCGCGCCGCGTGACGTCGCGGTGCTGAACGCGGGCGCCGGGATCTACGCCGGCGGTCGCGCCGAGACGCTCGAGCAGGGCGTGCGGGCTGCCGAGGCCGCGATCGACTCGGGTGCGGCGCTCGCCGTGCTGGAACGCTACGTCGCGGCGTCTCAGCGGCTGGTGCAGGAGCCGGGGCGGAGCCCCGGCGGTCACGCGAGGCCGGACGCCGAGAGCCAACATCAAGACGCGGGGCTGGACGCCCCGCGGAGGTGACCATGAACACCCTGGAGCGCATCGTCGACTCCACCCGCCGCGAGGTCGAGCACCGTCGCGCGACTGTGCCGCTCGCGACGCTGGAGCGCGAGCTCGTCGGTCGTAGCGAGGACCGCCCTTTCACGGAGGCGCTCGTGCATCCAGGCATCTCTGTGATCGCGGAGCACAAGCGCCGTTCCCCATCGGCCGGAGCAATCCGTGAGGGCAGCACGGTCGAGGAGATCGTGCGCGCCTACGAACGCGCCGGCGCGGCCGCGCTCTCGGTCCTGACCGAGCGCCAGCACTTCGGCGGCTCGCTGGAGGACCTGCGCGAGGCGAAGGCGGCTTCGAGCTTGCCGATCCTGCGCAAGGACTTCATCGTCGACCACTACCAGGTGTACGAGTCGGCCGCCGTCGGCGCGGACGCGATCCTGCTGATTGTCGCCGCGCTCGACCCACGCGAGCTGGAGCGATTGCACGCGGAGGCGCTCGCGCTCGACCTCGACGTGCTCGTGGAGGTCCACGACGAGCGCGAGCTGGAGGTGGCACTGGAGCTCGACGCGGACGTGATCGGCATCAACAACCGCGACCTGACCGATTTCACGATCGACCTCGCGCGGACGTTCGAGCTGCTCTCCGACGTGCCCGCCGGCAAGACGGTCGTGTCCGAGTCGGGCATCACTACGCGCGACCAGCTCGACGAGCTCGAGCGCGTGGGCGTCGACGCCGTCCTCGTCGGCGAGGCGCTGATGCGCTCCGACGACGTGGAGGCGGCCTGCCGGGCCTTCACGGGGCAGAACGAAGAGGTGTGAAGCTTGTCGCGACCGCAGTTTAGGTCGGGTTGAGCGTGCCGCGACACACTTCTGGCGTCTGATGAGAACGACCCCCCGTTCCAGCCTTGTCCTCTCGCTCGTGGCCGCGCTCGTCGGCGGAGCCGTCGTCGCCGGTGCCATGTTGGCGCTCGACATCGGCAGCGAGCCGGGGACGACCACGACGGTCGTCCAGCAGGCGCCGATGTCGTCGTCGCGTTCGGCGTCCGCCGCGGCTGAGGGCGACGGGCTCACCGCGCACGACATCTACGTCCGCGACGCCCCCGGCGTCGTCTACATCCGCTCGCGGATCGTGCAGCAGGTCGCCTCGCCGTTCGGTCTGGAGCCGGAGACGCAGCAGAGCGAGGCGACCGGCACCGGCTTCGTGATCGACGGCGACGGGCACATCCTCACGAACTTCCACGTCGTCGCCGGCGCGTCCACGGTCACCGTCGGCTTCAGCGACGAGCGCACGGTCGACGCGAAGGTGCTCGGCACCGATCCGAGCAACGACCTGGCCTTGCTGAAGGTCGATCCGAACGACGACGGCCTCGACCTCCAGCCGCTGGAGCTGGGCGACTCGAGCACCGCGCAGGTCGGCGATCCGGTGCTGGCGATCGGCAACCCCTTCGGGCTCGACCGCACGCTTACGACCGGCGTCGTCTCGGCGATCCAACGCGAGATCAGGGCGCCGAACGGCTTTGCGATCCAGCACGTGATCCAGACCGACGCCTCGATCAATCCCGGCAACTCCGGTGGGCCGCTGCTGGACGCCGCCGGCCGCGTGATCGGGATCAACTCGCAGATCGCCACGGGCGGCTCGGGCAGCGGCAACGTCGGGATCGGCTTCGCGGTCCCGATCAACACGGCCAAGCGCCAGCTCGCGGAGCTGAAGAAGTCCGGCACCGTCGCGCACCCCTACCTTGGGATCACTGGTGCGACGATCGACAACTCGCTCGCCGACCTCCAACTGCGCGTCGATCGCGGCGTGCTCGTGCAGACGGTCGAGCCGGGCCGCGGCGCCGACGACGCCGGCCTGCGCGGCGGCACGGTGGAGAGTCAGATCAACGGCTCGCGGATCGTGCTCGGCGGCGACGTGATCCAGACGCTCGATGGCAAGCCGATCGACTCGATGAGCGACCTCTCGGCCGCGCTCGCCAAGCACAAGCCCGGCGACGAGGTGAAGCTCCGCATCCTGCGCGCCGGCGACGCCAAGCAGGTGACGGTGAAGCTCGGCGCCGCGCCGAAGCAGGCGCCGTCGCAGTCGACCTCGCCGTAGCGGTGGCTCCCGGCAGGGAGCGGCGATCGCGCGGGGCAGCGCTCTACGATGGGGGAGTGATCCGCATTCCGCGCATCAAGTTCTGCGGCATCGTCCGCATGGAAGACGCTGAGCGGGCCGTGGAGCTCGGCGCCTGGGCCGTTGGCGTGAACCTCTGGTCCGGATCGCCGCGCTACTGCCGACCGGACGACGCTGCCGCAATCGGGGCTGCGCTGCATCGCCGCGCCGAGGTTGCGGGCGTGTTCGTCAACGCGCACCTCGACGACGTCGCCGCGGCCGCCGAGGCGGCTGGGCTCACCCTGCTGCAGTTCCACGGTGATGAGGGACCCGTCTACTGCGGCGAGGCGGCCCGCCGGACAGGCTGCAAGGTGATCAAGGCGGCGCGCATCCAGGGCCGCTCGGACGTGCAAGAGCTGCGCGCCTTCCAGACCGACTTCCACCTGCTCGATGCATACGTCGCAGGGGTGCTCGGCGGGACAGGGGAGACGTTTGCGTGGGAGCACGTCGGCGCCCACCCGCGCGACCGGCCGTTGATCCTCAGCGGCGGGCTGACTCCTGAGAACGTCGGCGAGGCGATCGCCGCGGTGCATCCGTTCGCGGTCGACGTTGCAAGTGGGATCGAGACCACCGCGCCCGGCGTGAAGGACCACGCTCGGATGGCCGCGTTCGCGGCCGCGGTCGCGGCTACCGCGCCGCAGGCGCCTGTCGCTGACGAAGATGCGGCGCCGACGGACGTAGTCGCCGAGACGACGCGATGACCGCCGGTCTCGAGCACCGCTTCGGCCCTTATGGCGGCCAGTACGTCCCCGAGACGCTGATGCCGGCGCTCGCCGAGCTGGAGGCCGCATGGCTTGACGCGATGCGCGACACGGCCTTCACGACGCGGCTCGACGAGCTGCTGCGCGACTACGCCGGGCGCCCGACGCCGCTGTATCTGGCCGAGCGCCTGTCGGAGGCGGCCGGGCGCACGATCTACCTCAAGCGCGAGGACCTGCTGCACACGGGCGCGCACAAGATCAACAACGCGCTCGGGCAGGCGCTGCTCGCCAAGCGGATGGGCAAGCCGCGCGTGATCGCGGAGACGGGCGCGGGTCAGCACGGTGTCGCGACCGCGACCGCCTGCGCGCTGCTCGACCTCGAGTGTGTCGTCTACATGGGCGTCGAGGACATGCGCCGCCAGAAGCCGAACGTCGAGCGGATGGGCCTTCTCGGGGCGACCGTCTCACCGGTCGACGCCGGCACGCGCACGCTCAAGGAGGCCTGCTCAGCGGCAATCCGCGACTGGGTCTCGAACGTCGCCACGACCCACTACGTGCTCGGCACCGCCGCCGGACCGGCGCCGTATCCGGCGATCGTGCGCGACCTCCAGCGCGTGATCGGGATCGAGGCGCGCGCCCAGCTGCTGGAGCGCGAGGGCCGCCTGCCGGACCGCGTGATCGCGTGTGTCGGCGGCGGCTCCAACGCGATCGGCATCTTCACGCCGTTCACCGCCGACGAGGACGTCGAGCTGATCGGCGTCGAGGCGGCGGGGGAGGGGATCTCCACCGGGCGCCACGGCGCCCCGCTGACGGTCGGCGAGCGGCCCGGCATCCTCCACGGCGCCTACTCCGCCGTTATGCAGGACGACGACGGCCAGATCCTCGAGGCGCACTCGATCTCCGCCGGCCTCGACTACCCCGGCGTCGGCCCCGAGCACGCCTGGCTGCGCGACACCGGCCGCGCGCGCTACGAGGCCGTCACGGACGCCGACGCGCTTGCCGCCCTGCAGCGCGTCGCGCGGCTGGAGGGGATCATCCCGGCGCTCGAGTCCTCGCACGCGCTGGCGTGGGCGCTTGCAAACGGCGCCGAGGCTCCTGGGGATGTCGACCTCGTTTGCCTCTCCGGCCGCGGCGACAAGGACCTCGCCGAGGTGATCGCGCGGATCGAGCGCGAAGCATCGTGACCGGTATCGATCGCATCGCGGAAGCCTTCGAGTCCAGCGGCAAGCGCGCTGCGCTGATGCCGTACCTGATGGGCGGCTTTCCCGACCTCGCGACGTCGCTGGCGATCGGCGAGGCGTACGTCGACGGCGGCGCGGACCTGATCGAGCTGGGCGTGCCGTTCTCCGACCCGCTCGCCGACGGGCCGGTGATCCATGCGGCCGGCGTCGAGGCGCTGCGCAAGGGTGCGACCGTCGGCCAGATCCTGCAGCTCGGCGCCGCGCTTGCGCCCCGTGTCCCGGTGATCCTCATGTGTTACGCCAACATCGTCTACGCACGCGGCTTCGAGGCGTTCGCCGCCGCGCTGCGCGAGCACGAGATCAGCGGGCTGATCGTGCCCGACCTGCCACTCGAGGAGGCGCCTGAGCTGCGTGCCGCCTGCGACACGGAGGGCATCGCGCTCGTCCCGCTCGTGGCGCCGACGACGCCGGACGAGCGGCTCGCGCGCATCGGCGCCGAGGCGCGCGGCTTCGTCTACACCGTCTCGGTCACCGGCACAACCGGCGAGCGCGGCGCGCTCGAGGCCGGCCTCGCCGACGTGCTGAGCCGCGCGGTGGCGGCGACGGACGTGCCGGTCGCGGTCGGCTTCGGAATCGCGACGCCCGAGCAGGCGTCCGCCGCGGCGGACGCGGGGGCGGCGGGCGTGATCGTCGGCAGTCGGCTCGTGCGAGCCGCCGGGGAGGCGGACGATCCGGCCGCCGAGGTCCGCGATCTCGTGGCCGCGCTCGCCGACGCGCTGCACACGCCATCCGCCGAGGCCCTCCGCTAGGATCCGGCGCGCAATGGGCCTCGCACTCACCACCACGCTCGCGCTCTGCCTCTGGGTCGCGCTCTGGAGCGTCGGCGTCAAGGGCTTCGACGGCTTCATGCTCACGGTCGTGATCGTGCTCGTCGGCGCGACGCTCAAGATGCTCACCCGGTACCTGCCGGGCGCACCTGCGCGGGACCAGCGGTCCCGCGGCGGCTGGTAGCCCGGCTCGCCGGTCTTTGCTGCCGCGGACGCGGCGAGCGTATGGAACGCTTTGTGGTGTGCGGGAGCGCCGAGCCAGCGTCGCCATACCGACGCAGTACCTCGCAGAGCTCGACGCCGATCGGCAGGAGCAGCTCCGCCAGATCAACAGGCCTGGGATCGAGGCCCTGCTCGAGCGGCTCGAGCAGGGCGACGCGCTCGCATTCCTCGGCGCTGGCACGTCGGCGCCGCTCTATCCCCTGTGGGGCGAGCTCGTCTCCAACCTGATCGATGCCTCGGCGGACCGGCTGGGCGTTGAGGTGGCCGCCACATGTAGGGCACTCGCGAACGATCGTCCGGACGCGGTCGTCGAGATCGTGCGCAAGCGGCTCGGCGTCGCCGACTACCGGGAGCTCCTGCGCACGCTGTTCCGCCCGCGGCGCGACCCCGACAGCGGACGGACATGGACATCAACGCAGGAGCTCGTCGCGCGTTGCGCTCTTGCGGGCATCGTCACCACCAACTACGACCCCGGGATCCTGAACGCTCGGATGGCGGTGCGGCCCAACGCCTCCAGCACCGGGTTTGCGTCCTGGTCCGATGAAGGCGCGCTGGATCGATGGCGTACCGGCGACGTCTTCGGCGACGACGAGCTGCCGGTCCTCTACGCACACGGGCATCACAACCAGCCGGACGCGATCGTGCTCGCGACGACCGAGTACCGCAGGGCCTATGGTGGCAAGCTCGCGCGCGTGCTCGGACGAATTGTCGACACGGGTCATCTCGTGTGGATCGGGTTCTCGTTCGCCGATCGGCGCATCGAGGCGATCCTGCGCGAGATCGCCGAGGGCTCGGGGACGGCTGACGAGCCCGGCGGTCCGCCCAGGCATATGGCGCTGATGCCATGGGATCCCTTAGGAGAAGGTGGAGACGGTTGCGGTCCGCACGACCCCGACGTCGTGCGCCAGTTGATCGAGACTCAGTTTGGATCTCGCGCGATCCTCTACCCGGCGCCGAACGGCGACCACGCCGCGCTGGAGCGGCTGCTCGCGGAGTTGACCGATCGCCGCTACGCGGCCGCTGGGGCGCTGCCCGCGCCGCGGACGGAGTCACAAGCGGCTGCGCACGACGCCGACGGGCCCGGCGCTGTGCTGGTCCACTGGGCTCATGGTGGGGAGCTGACCGGACATTTCACCGGTCGCGCTGAAGAGCTGGCGCATCTCGGGCGCTGGGCGCGGGATGCGACCGTTCGTCTCGTTGGCGTGACCGCATGGGGAGGGACGGGGAAGACGACGCTCGTCACGCAGTGGGTCGCTCGCGAGAACGGCGTTGCGATGCGGTCCTTGCTGCGAGGCGGCTTCGCGTGGAGCTTCTACGAGGGTCGCTCGGCAGAGCATTGGGCCGTCGAGCTGCTCGCTTGGATTGAGCAGAGTTTCGGTGTCGCGGTCAAGAGAGGGTCGCTCGCGAATCGCGTCCTCTCGGCCGCGCGCCAGGTGCCGCTGCTCCTGGTCCTCGATGGGCTCGAGGTCATGCAAGAAGGACCGGCGGCCGCGCAGTTCGGCCGGCTGCTCGACGGCACGCTCCGCGCTGTGCTCACCGGACTGTGCGAGCGCGACCATGATGGGCTCGTGCTGCTCACCAGCCGCTTTCCGTTCGCCGATCTCGAGCAGTTCGATGGCGGCGCGGCCCGCATGCTCGATCTTCCGCCGATGACGCCTGTTGAGGGCGCGGAGCTGCTCGCGAGCGCGGGTGCTGGATGGATGGGCGAGCAGGAGCGGCGCGACTTCGCTGACGCCGTAGACGGTCACGCGCTGGCGCTCAGCGCGCTCGCGAGCGTGCTCGCGGAGCGGCCAGACGCGGCGGACGTCACCACGCTCCGGACACAGCTCGGGGAAGGAGGCGGGACAGACACTCGCGTCGCCCGCGTGCTGGCGTTCTATCGCGATCAGTTGAGCGAGCCGGACCAGCACGTGGCTGGGATCGTGTCGCTCTTCCAACGGCCGGTGAGCGTCGCCAGCGTGCTTGAACTCGGGGCCGGTGAGGTGATCGGCGCGCCGCTGGCGGGCTGGACTGTCAGCCAGGTGGAAGCCGCGGTCAGGCAGCGGCTCGCCGGGCTGCTGACGTGGCACGCCGACGGGACGATCTCAGCCCACCCGCTCGTCCGCGACACGTTCCGTCCGCTCGTGCTCAGCCGGCAGGCGGCACAGGAGGTGATCGGGATCGCTTTCGCGGACGTGCCGGACGGCGCGGTCTCCACCCGCGAGGAGGCACTGATCGTCACCGAGATGGTCGAGCTGCTGCTGGCTGTCGACGACTGGGAGGCGGCCAGCAACCTCTACATGGCTCGCACGGACTCGGGGCGAATCTGGCGTCATTTGCCGGCGGTGCGGTTAGGCCAGCGATGCAGCAGCGCGTTCGTCGGCTCCGAAGACCTCCGACAGACGTGCCGGAAGCGGCTGACGCTACCGGCCCTCGCCATGTACCTGAACCATGTCGGGCTCTCCTCGCTGCAGGGCGCGGACTTCCCTGCGGCCGAGCAGGCGCTCGGTGCCGCGCTCGCGTCCTATCGCGAGGTCGGCAGTCCGGTGAACGTCGCGGTCGCTATGCAGAACCTGTGCGACTGCTTCCTTGCGCTTGGGGATGTCGATCGTGCACGTGCACTCGCCGCCGAGGGGCTTCCGCAGGGCGAGGAGGACCGGCAAGTCCACTTGGCCAGCATGGCCTATATGGCCGCGTCCGCAAATCTGGCCGGAGATACGCTGGAGGCGGAGCGCTGGTACGTCGCCGCCGACGAGTTGGAGGTGCGCGACTCGCAGCGCCATCTCTACTCGCTGCGTGGTTTCGAGTGGGGTGTCTACCTGCTGCAGACGGGGCGTGGTCACCTCGTGCGCACACTCGCCGAGCACAACCTCGAGATCAGCGAGAGGAATGGCTGGAACGAGGACGTCGCGCGGTGCCGCCGACTGCTCGCGCAGTGCCACCTCGCCGACCGAGAGGTGATCGCGGCTCGCCAGCAGCAGGAGGCCGCGGCCACGACGTTCCGGGACGGCGACGACCTGCTCGAGTGGGGGAGCATGTTGCCCGAGATCGCGACCGAGCGTCGTCTCAGCGGTGCATTCGATGAAGCCGAGCGGCTCTGCACCGAAGCCGTCGCGCTTGCGGGCCCGCGCTTGATGATTCCGGCGCACGGGAACGCTCTCGCGGTGCGCGCTCACGTGCGCTGCGACCGCTTCCTCACAGATCATGACGTCGACAACCTTGAGCGGGCCGGCGACGACGCGCGCCTCGTCCTGCGACTTGGAACGGTCGTGCGGCGCCTGCCTTGGCTGGAGCTGGCCGGGTTGGAGGCGCTGGTGCGCGTGGACGAGCTCGCGGGCCGGGACAACGGTGGGAGCGAGAAGGCCGCCGGTCTCCGTGCCCGGCTGATCCCGCCGGAGCTGGATCCTGATCCGCTAACGGCGATCGAGGCGAAGTTCGATTCGCCGGAGCGCTGACGCTCAGCCGAAGAACGTTCGCGCGATGTCGAGGTAGCGCAGGTCGACGGTCTTGACTCCGTCGACCTCCTCGAGCGGGATGCTCGTCATCTCGGTGCCGTGCAGCGCGACCATGCGGCCCGACGCGCCGGCCATCACGAGATCGGCGGCGTGGACACCGTAGCGTGTCGCGAGCAGCCGGTCGGTGGCGGTTGGTGTGCCGCCGCGTTGGACGTGGCCGAGTGTGGTGACGCGCGTCTCGTAGCCGGTGCGCTCCTCGATCTCGACGGCGAGCGCGGCCCCGATCCCGCCGAGACGCGGATAGCCGTAGGTGTCGACGTCGTCGGAGGCGCGGATCAGGCGCTTCTCGCCGGAGGCGAACGAGAGCTTCGCACCCTCGGCGACGACGATGATCGAGAAGTCCTTGCCGCGCTCGTGGCGGCGCGCGATCGCCGCGGCGACGTCCTCGACGGTCAGCTCCAGCTCTGGGATCAAGATCGCGTCGGCGCCGCCGGCGATCCCGGCGAAGACGGCGATCCAGCCGGTGTTGCGGCCCATCACCTCGACGACCATCACGCGGTCGTGCGACTGCGCGGTCGTGTGGAGGCGGTCGAGCGCCGAGACGACCGTCTGCACGGCGGTGTCGAACCCGAACGTGTAGTCGGTGCCGACGACGTCGTTGTCGATCGTCTTCGGCACGCCGATCACCGGCAGCCCGACCTCCTCGGCGAGCTTGCGCGTGATCATCATCGTGTGCTCGCCGCCGATCGCGATGACGGCGTCGAGCGGATCCTCCGCTTGCGCGGCGCGGACCTTCTGCAGCCCTTCCGGCTCGCGGAACGGGTTGTAGTTGGAGGTCGAGAGGATCGTGCCGCCGAGGTGCAGGATCCCTGAGACGGTCTTCTGGTCGAGCGGCAGGTGGTCGCGCTCGGCGAGCCCGCGGTAGCCGCGCCGCAGGCCGAGCGGCTCGTGGCCTCGCGCGAGCAGACGCCGCGCAGCCGCGCGGATCACAGCGTTGAGGCCGGGACAGTCGCCGCCCGCGGTGAGGATTCCGACGCGCATCTGCGGGCAGCCTAGCCTCTCAGATCGGCCCGGAAACCGGTCGTGATCGATGCCCGTGCGCCTCCAGTGGCTGACCTCGAACGGAGCGCTGCATACAATCGCCGCCCGTGTCCCCCGAGACGTTCCCTGTGCCGAGGGCTCCCGCGCGTGCCGCGTGGGCCGCGACGGTCCCGCTCCTCTGCACGCTCGTGGCACTGCTCGCGGGCGGGTGCGAGAGCGACGCCCTTCCGCAGAGCGAGCGGCCGATCGCCGGCTCGCGGCTGGCGATCTACGCGTCGGCGCCGCTGCACGGCCCGGACCGGGAGGCCGGCGAGGCGATCTTCCGCGCGCAGCGGCTTGCGCTGGCGCAGGACGGCGGTCGGGTCGGGCGCTACCAGGTGCGGCTCGTGACGCTCGACGCGGCGCGGCCCTTCACCGGCGGCGCGGACCCCGCCAAGGTCTCCTTGAACGCTCGCCGCGCCGCACGCGACCCGCACGCGGTCGCCTACCTCGGCGAGGTCCGCACGGGCGCGTCTGCGGTCTCGATCCCGATCCTCAACGAGGCGGGCATGCTCCAGGTCAGTCCACTCGACACCGCGCTGGGCCTGACGACGCACACCATGGCGATCACCGGCTCGCCGGTGCGCTACTACCCGAACGCCAAACGAGCCGGGCGCACGTTCGCCCGCCTCGTGCCGTCAGACGGCGTCCAGGCCGACGCGCTGCTCGCGTTCATGCAGCAAGAGGGCCTGAGGCGCGCTGCACTGCTCACCGACGAGGACGCCCCCGGGCAGGCGCTCGCGGCCGCCGTCCGCGACGCAGTGCGCGACCACGGCGTGACGATCGTCGCAAGCGAGCAGGTCGATGCGCATGCCGAGGAGCATCGCGAGCTGGTTGCAGACGTTCTCGCGCGGCGTCCCGATGCCGTCCTCTATGCGGGAGCGATGCGTGACGTCGCCGCGCGGATCTGGCGGGAGCTGGCGCGCGCCGATTCCGATCTCAAGCTGTTCGCGCCGAACGCGCTCGCGTCCCCGTCGTTCGCTGTCTGGGCCGGCGCGGCCGGCGCCGGCGCCTATGCCGCTCGGCCCCTGCTGCCGCTCGGTGCCTATCAGCCCGCGGCCCGGCCTTTTGCACGGGCGTTCGCGGATCGCTACGGCGCTCGGCCCACGCCGGCGGCGCTCTACGGCTACGAGTCGATGCGGGTCACGCTCGCGGCGATCCGATCTGCCGAACGTGCGTCGGGCGACGGGCGAATCGCACGTGACGACGTGGTGGGCGCGTTCTTCGAGGGTGGTCGACACGACGGCGTCCTCGGTCCGTACCGCATCGACGGGCACGGGGACACGTCGCTTCGACGCTACGCGCTCTATCGCGTGGGCGCCGGTGAGCTGTGGTACGCCGGAGAGTTCGAGCCGAGCACGAAATAACCCCGCGGCACCAACGGTCCGCGCGCGGCGCTGCTCACGCGAGCGCCGCGCGCAGCGCTTCGTCCAGCTCGGGATGCCGGAAGGCGTAGCCGTTCGCGAGCGCGGCCCGGGGCACGGCGCGCTGGCCGGTCGTGACGATCTGCTCCATATCGCCGTACAGCAGCTTCATCGCGAGGCGGGGGACGGGGGCGACCGCGGGACGGTGCAATGCGCGGCCGAGCGCCTTTGAGAAGTCGCGGTTCGTCGCGGGCGTAGGCGCCGTCGCGTTGACGGGGCCGCTCCAGTCGGCGCCGTCGAGTGCCGCAAGGTAGATCCCGACGAGGTCGTCGACGTGGATCCACGGCATGTACTGCTGGCCGCCCGCCACCGGACCGCCGACGCCCGCGCGGAAGGGCGGCAGCATTTTCGCGAGCGCGCCGCCGTCCGGGTCGAGCACGACGCCGGTGCGCACGCGTACGACGCGCATGCCGACCTGCTCGGCCTCCTGCGCCGCGCCCTCCCAGGCGACGCAGACCTCGGCGAGGAAGTCGCTGCCGGGCGGGGTGGACTCGTCGACCTGCTCGTCGCCGTGAGCGCCGTAGTACCCGACGGCTGAGGCGGACACGAGCGCCGCCGGCCGTGGCTCGGCCGCACGCAGGCCGGCGACGAGGTTCGCAGTCCCTGCGCTGCGACTCGTGCGGATGCCCTCCTTTGCGCCGTCGCTCCAGCGCTGCGCGACCGGCTCGCCGGCGAGGTGCACGACGCCGTCACGGCCCTCCAGCGCACTTGCGGGCGCCGGCTCGGCGAGCGGGTCCCACGCGACCGCCTCGACGCCGAGGCGCGCAGCGGCGCGCTCGGGGCCGCGCGAGAGGACGGTCACCTCGTCGCCGCGGTCCACCAGCGTGCGTACGAGTCGCGTCCCGATCAGACCTGTCGCGCCTGTCACCGTCACCCGCATGCGGCCGCCTCCTCGTGGTGGTCTTCGAGAAGGGTACGGCTGAGGCGTCGCGCGGATCGACGCCGAGACGCAGGAGCTGCTGTTCAGGCCGCGCCGACGTGCAGCTCGTCGCTCGCCGCGAAGCCGACCTCGTTGGCCGCGTGGGCTTCGCCGCTGGCGCGGGCCTGCTCGGCGACCGCGGCGGCGACCGCCGGGGCCACGTCGCGGTTGAAGACGGAGGGGATGATGTAGTCCTCGCGCAGCTCGTCCTCCGGGACGATCGCGGCGATCGCCTGGGCGGCGGCCATCTTCATGCCCTCCGTGATGTGCGAGGCACGCACGTCGAGCGCGCCGCGGAAGATCCCCGGGAAGCAGAGCACGTTGTTGATCTGGTTCGGGTAGTCCGAGCGGCCCGTGGCCATGATCCGCACGTACGGCGCGGCCTCCTCGGGGGAGACCTCCGGGTTCGGATTCGCCATCGCGAAGACGAGCGGGTCGGGCCGCATCCGGCCGAGCGCCTCGGGCGGCATCACGCGCGCGCCGGAGAGGCCGATGAAGAGGTCCATCCCGTCGATCACGTCGCCGGGGCGCCCGTCGAGCCTCTCCGGATTTGTCGTCTCGGCGTACCAGCGTTTCATCGCGTTCATCGAGCCGTCGAGGTAGTCGGCGCGCTCGGTGTGCACGGCGCCGCGCGAGTCGCAGCCGACGATCTCGGTGACGCCCGCCGCATGAAGGATCTTGGTGACCGCGACGCCGGCGGCGCCGAGGCCGACGACGAGCACGCGCAGGTCCTCGAGCCGGCGGCCGGTCAGCTTGGCCGCGTTCAGCAGCGCGGCAAGCACCACGACCGCTGTGCCGTGCTGGTCGTCGTGGAAGACAGGGATGTCGAGCTCCTCGATCAGCCGGTCCTCGATCTCGAAGCAGCGCGGGGCGGAGATGTCCTCGAGGTTGATGCCGCCGAACGTCGGCGCCATCGCCTTGACGATCGCGACGATCTCGTCGGGGTCCTTCGTGTCAAGGCAGATCGGGAAGGCGTCGACGCCGGCGAACTCCTTGAAGAGCATCGCCTTGCCCTCCATCACGGGCATCGCTGCGGCCGGGCCGATATCGCCGAGGCCGAGCACGGCGGTGCCGTCGGAGACGACGGCGACCGTGTTGCGCTTGATCGTGTACTGGAAGGCTTTGTCGGGGTCCTCATGGATCGCCTCACAGACGCGGGCGACACCCGGGGTGTAGGCCATCGAGAGGTCGTCACGTGTCTTCAGCGGCATCTTGTTGCGCTGTTCGATCTTGCCGCCGAGGTGCATCAGGAACGTGCGGTCGGTCGTGTCGAGTACGCGCACGCCGTCGACGTGTTCGATCGCCGCCGTGACGTCGGTCCACGCGGTCTGGTCGGCGCAGAGCGTCGTGATGTCGCGCACCGTGCGGCCGTCCTCGAGCGCGACGAGGTCGACGGCGCCGATCGTGCCGCCCGCTTCGCCAATCGCGCTTGCTACGCGGCCGAGCATCCCCGGGCGGTCCGCGATCTCGACGCGGATCGTGAGGCTGTACTGGGCGCTGGGCGTGGGCGGCATGGCGGTGGATCGTCCTTCGTAGTTGGTGAGGATGCACCGATTATATGCCGCGTAGCGGTTGGCGCGTTCCGTATGACGGAACGGTCCCGCGGCAGGTGGCCGCGCCGCCACTGCCCCTAGAGTTCCACGCGTGACGAATGACGGCGCCGGTCATGACGAGCTGTTCCTGATCGACGGCAACTCGCTCGCCTATCGCGCCTTCTTCGCACTGCCCGAGTCGATCGCCACTTCGACCGGCTTCCCGACGAACGCGATCTTCGGCTTCGCCTCGATGCTCGTGAAGATCCTCACCGAGTACGGGCCGAAGGCGACGATCGTCGTGTGGGACCGCGGCCACTCCGGCCGCAAGGAGGTCTACGCCGACTACAAGGCCCAGCGCTCCTCGCGGCCCGACCTCTTCATGCAGCAGTGGCCGCACCTGGAGCCGCTCGTCGACGCGTTCGGCTACGCGAACGTCTCCGTCGAGGGCTACGAGGCCGACGACGTGATCGCCTCGATCGCCGAGAAGGCGAAGGTCGCGAAGGTCCCCGTCGTGATCGTCACCGGCGACCGCGACTCCTTCCAGCTCGTCGACCAGGGCGTCTCGATCATGGCGACCGCGCGCGGCATCACCGAGACGAAGCTCTACACGCGCCAGGGCGTGATCGACCGCTACGGCATCCCGCCCGAGCTGGTTCCGGACTTCATCGGGCTGAAGGGCGACACCTCCGACAACATCCCCGGCGTCCCCGGGATCGGCGACAAGACGGCCGCGCAGCTGCTGCAGGAGTACGGGACGCTCGAGGGCGTGCTCGAGCACGCGCACGAGATCAAGGCCACGAAACGGCGCGAGAACCTGATCGAGCACGCTGAGAACGCGCGCATCTCGAAGCGGCTCGCGACGATGGTGCGCGACATCGAAGTGGACGTCGATGTCGCCGCGTTCGTCAGCGCCGAGCCGGACCGCTCGAAGTTGCGCGAGACATTCCGCGAGTTCGAGCTGCGCGACCCGCTGCGGCGGCTGGAGGAGGCCCTCGGAAACGGGGACGGGCAGGAGGCGGCGCCGCGCCCGGAGGCGGAGCAGGCGCTGCGTGCGCGGGTCCGTGCCGGCGTGCCCGCTGCGCTCGCGACGTTCGCCACCGACGGCGCGGAGGTGGCCGTCGCCGCGCGCGCTCCCGAGACGCCCGAAGGCGCGCTCTTCGGTGAGTCCGACGCATGGCGCTTCGGCGCGTTCGCGGGCGGGCCCGAGGCGCTCGCGGGGGAGTGCGGTGCGCCGGCCGAGCTGGCGGCGGCGCTCGGCGACCGGCCCGCGCTCGCGCACGACGCCAAGGCGCTCGACGTCGTTCCCGCACGGCTCGCGCACGACACGTTCGTCGCCGCCTACCTGCTCGACCCGGCGCGTCGCTCCTACCCGCTCGACGAGCTGTGCGAGGAACGCGGGATCGGCGCTGAGGTCGATGACCCGACCGCCGCCGAAGCTGTGCTCGTCCACGCGCTGACGGCGGTCCAGCGCCCGCAGCTCGCCGAGCGCGGCCTGGAGCCGCTGCTGCACGACGTCGAGCTGCCGCTCGTGCGGGTCCTGCGCGGGATGGAGAAGATCGGCCTCAAGCTCGACACCGAGCTGTTGGCGACGATCCGCACGCGCGTGATGGACGAGGTCGGCACGCTCGAACGCGAGATCTGGGACCTCTGCGGCACCGAGTTCATGATCGGCTCCCCGCAGCAGCTCGCCGACGTGCTGTTCGTGAAGCTGAACCTGTCGAAGAAGCGCCGCGGCAAGACGGGCTTCTCGACCGACGCGCGCGTGCTGCAGGCGATCCGCTCTGAGCACGACGTGATCCCCAAGATCGAGCGCTGGCGCGAGCTGACGAAGCTCGCCTCGACGTACCTTGACGCGCTGCCGCTGCTGATCGACCCGGCCGACGGGCGCCTGCACACGACGTTCAGCCAAGTGACCGCCGCGACCGGGCGGCTCTCCTCGATCAACCCGAACCTGCAGAACATCCCGATCCGCACATCGCTCGGCCGCGAGATCCGCGCGTGCTTCGTGGCCGAGCCGGGCAACGTGCTGATATCCGCGGACTACTCACAGGTGGAGCTGCGCGTGCTCGCGCACATCGCAGGTGAGGAGGTGCTGAAGGACATCTTCCGCCGCGGCGAGGACGTCCACACGGCGACCGCCGCAGCGATCCTCGGCGTCGCGCCCGAGGACCTGGACGCGGGCTCTCGCTCGAAGGCAAAGATGGTCAACTACGGGATCGTCTACGGCCTCTCCGCCTTCGGCCTCGCCGACCGCCTGCAGATCCCGCGCGAGGAGGCACAGGAGTTCATCGATCGCTATCTGGAAGGCTTCCCGGCCGTGCAGGCGTTCATCGCGTCGACGATCGAGCAGGCGACCGAGCAGGGCTACGTCACGACGCTGCTCGGCCGCCGTCGTCAAATTCCGGAGCTGCGCGCGCGCAATCACCAGGTCAAGCAGCTCGGCGAGCGGTTGGCGGTCAACACGGTGATCCAGGGGACCGCGGCCGACGTCATCAAGGTCGCGATGGTGCGTGCCGAGCAGGCGCTGGAGGCATCCGGGCTCGCGACGCGGCTCGTGCTGCAGATCCACGACGAGCTGCTGTTCGAGGGGCCGGCCGCCGAGGCCGAGCGGGCGAAGGAGCTCGTCTGCCGCGAGATGGTCGACGCGCTGGAGCTCGATCCGCCGCTCGTCGTCGACGCCGGCGTCGGGGCCGAACTGGATGGACGCGAAGTGAGCGCCATGGCTCCCGAACCGGGCCCTGCGACCCTGTCCGAGCGCATGCCCGCCGCACCGGGTGTCCGAACGATCGTGCGCACGGTGGTCATCGTGCTGCTCGTCCTGCTGGCGATCTACCTGATCTACCTGCTGCGGACGCCGCTCAGCTGGCTCGTGATCGCGACCTTCCTGGCGATCGCCCTCTCGGGGCCGGTCAACCTGCTGAGTCGCCGCATGCCGCGCAGCCTGGCGATCCTGATCACGTACATCGGCCTGATCCTCGTGCCGATCGGGATCGCCGCGCTCGTGATCCCGCCGCTCGTGCGCGAGCTGACGCACCTGGCCGACAACGCGCCCCAGTACGTCAACGACGCGCAGGACTGGCTCACGCACAACGACACGCTGCGCAAGCTCGACGACCAGTACAACATCGGCGCCGAGCTGGAGACGAAGGCGAAGGAACTGCCCACCCACATCGGCGACGCCGCCTCGGCGCTCTCCAGCGTCGGCGGCGCGATCGTCGGCTCGCTGTTCGCCGCCTTCAACATCCTCGTGCTCAGCATCTTCATGGTCGCCGGCGGCCGCGGCTGGGTCGACCGCGCGATCACACTTGCGCGACCCGAGCACGCGCCGCGCATCAAGCGCGCCGTCGACCGCATCGGCATAGCCGTCGGCAACTACGTCGGCGGAGCGATGTTCCAGGCAACGGTCGCCGGGGTGACGACCTGGCTCGTGCTGACGATCCTCGGCGTGCCGTTCGCCGCACCGCTGGCGGTCGTCGTCGCCCTCTTCGACTTGATCCCGCTCGTCGGCGCGACGCTCGCTGCGGTGCTCGTCGGCCTCATCACGCTCTTCAGCGACTTCCCGACCGACACGATCATTTGGGCGATCTGGGCCGTGATCTACCAGCAGCTCGAGAACAACGTGATCCAGCCGCAGATCCAGAAGCGCGCCGTCGAGATCCACCCGTTCGCCGTGCTGTTCTCGGTGCTGTGCGGCGCGACGCTGTTCGGGATCCTCGGTGCGCTGCTCGCGATCCCCTTCGCCGCCTCGATCCAGATCGCGATTCGCGAGTGGTGGGAGTACCGCCAGTCCGCCGCCGTCGAGATGCCGCCCGGCGTCGAGCGCCCGGACCCGCCGCCCCCGCCGCCAGGAGAGCCGCCGGCGCGGATCGACTTGCCGCCGGGCGTCGAGCCGCCCGGGCCCGAGCCAGCCTGACGACTGTCCTGTCCTGTGGTCGTCCTGCGACCACAGGACAGGACAGTCGTCGCGAAGTCGGCCGAACTACCAGCGCAGGCGCTCCGCGGCGCCGAGCGCCCGCGCGAGCGTGACGTTCGTCTCAGCCGCCGCCGCGGCGGCGCCCTCGCGTACGGCGGTGAGCGCCGGCTCGCCCGCGCCCGCACGCGAGCGCCAGCCGCCCGCGATGCTGCGCGACGCGGCGGCGACGGCGCCGAGCCCGTTCGCGTCGAGGAAGCCCGCGAAGTCCTCCGGTCGTCCGCCCTGTGCGCCGAGGCCCGGCACGAGCAGGTAGGCGCGCGGCATCAGGGCGCGCAGCACGGGCGCCTGCTCGGGATAGGTGAGGCCGGTGACGGCGCCGACATCGGCGTAGCCGCGCTTGCCGACGCCGCCCTCGCCGAGCGCGTCGACCATTGCCGCGACCCGTACGTGGAGCGGCTGGACGTCGGGCCCGCCCGCCCCGCCGATCGGAGCGTCCTGCAGCTCCCCTGAGCCCGGGGTTGCTCGTGCGCACGAGCACGAAGAGGCCCTTCCCGAACTGCCGCGCGACATCGATCATCGGCTCCAGCGACTCCGGGCCGAGGTAGGGGCTCACAGTCACCGCGTCCGCATCGTGCACCGGCAGCTCGCGCCCGTCGATCCGCACGCGCCCAAGCGCCGCGGCGGCGTACGCCGCCATCGTGTTGCCGATGTCGCCGCGCTTGGCGTCCTCGATCACCAGCAGCCCCGCCGTCCGCGCATGTGCCTCGACCCGCTCCAGCGCCGCGACACCCGCCGACCCGAGCGCCTCGAAGAACGCCGACTGCGGCTTGACCGCGGGCACGAGGTCCGCGACACCGTCGATCACCGCCGTCGAGAAGTCCTCGATCGCCCGTGCGGCGCCCGCCAGGTCGGTCGCCCCGTCGAGCAGCTCCGGCGGCAGCTCGCGCAGATCCGGGTCGAACCCCACCACGAGATGGCTCCGCGTCGCCTCGACGCGCTCGATCAGCCGGTCGGCGAAGTGAGGGGAGGACGCCATCGGCCGGCGAGTCTAGCTGCGCGCTCTTGCTCGGGCCTTCCGATGGAGCATGCCGGGCTCCCCACATGTAGCTTGGCATGCTCCTTTTCTGTAGCTAGACAAGCTACACTTGCTTTCCATGGCAGTGAACCCCTTCATCTGGGACCGGCCGCTTCGAGGATCCCGCGAAGATCGTCGGGATGGACGACTTCGCTCGCGACGTCGCGTTGATCCTCAAGGGCTCGACCAACGTGGCGATCTTCGGTGCGCGCGACACCGGCAAGTCGACGTTCCTCACGGCGCTTGCGCGTGAGCTGCAGATCGAGCACGAGGACGATGCACCTCCATACGCGATGGTGCGGATCGACCTCAAGCGAGCACTCTCGATCCCGGCCTTCATTGCCTGCGTCGACGAGGCTGTGCGCACCCATCCCCACCAGGTGATCCGCCGGGCAGCCGCACGGGAGCTGGAGGTGCTGGAGCGCGAGCTGGGCTTCGATCTCAAGCTGCTGAAGGGCAGCGTGCGCCGCGGAGCCCGCCAGCTCGGAGGCGCGGAGGAGATGCTGCATGCGCAGCTTCGCTCGCTCACCCGACTGGCAAGCCACGTCGTCGTGTGCTTCGACGAGTTCCAGCGTCTCAACCGCTGCCCAGGCGAGCCGCTGGCGCTGATCGGCTCTGCCCTCATGGGCGTCGGGCAAGGGAACACCTCCGTCCTGTTCACGGGCTCGATCCGCGAGTACCTCGAGATGCTGCTCAACAACAGCCGCGAGCCGCTCTTCAACCAGGCGACGAAGAAGCGTCTCCCGACGATCGGCCGGACCGACTTCCACGAGTGGCTCGCCTTCCAGTTCGAGGCGACCGGGGTGGAGATCGATGAGCGTGCGCTCGACCACCTGCTCGCGATCACCGATGCGCATCCGAAGCGGACCCAGCAGCTCGCGTGGGGCACGTGGCAGCGCGGCGCGCGTCGGGCTGTGGGGGTGGCCGACGTCCAAGCCGCCTTCGAGGAGCTGATGGACGACCAGCAAGCCGACTTCGCGGTCCTCGAGGAGATGCTGGCGAACGGCGAGGAGCAGGAGGCGACCGAGCGCAAGGCGCTCTACCTGCTCGCCGACCATGCGGGCGAAGGGCTCAGCAGCCGCGTGCTGGCAGAGCGCTACGGACTCGGCGCTCACACCGCGGCCCGCAACGCGATGCCGCGACTGGCACGACGGGGACTCGTCGAGCCCGCTGCCGGAAGCCGCTGGCGGATCATCGATCCGTTTCTCGGGGAATGGCTGCGCCGCAACTCCCCGTTCGGCGACTGAGCGACCGGGTTGGCCAGCGAGCCAGTCGGGCTACTATCCCGAGCGTGTCGAGCGGTTCGGAGACCGGCCTCGCGAGCGCCCGCGAGCGGGCAGCGCTGGTGGTCGACGACGGGAGTCTAGAGCTGTGGGACGAGGACGTCGTCTCCGCTGATCCGCTCGGGTTCTCCGACGCCAAGCCCTATGAGGAGCGGCTCGCCGAGGCACGCGAGCGCACCGGGCTCGGCGAGGCGGTCCTGACGGGGCGTGCATCGCTCGACGGACGTCCCGTCGCGGTGGTCGCCGGCGAGTTCGGCTTCCTCGGCGGCAGCATCGGGGTCGCGACAAGCGAGCGGATCGCGCGGGCGTTCGAGCGGGCAGTCGACCAGCGGCTCCCACTCGTCGCACTCACTGCCTCCGGCGGGTCGCGGATGCAGGAGGGCACGCTTGCCGTCGTCGGAATGGCGAAGCTTGCCGCCGCGGCTGGTCGCCTGCGTGCGGCCGGACTTCCGTACGTCGTGTGCCTGACGCATCCCACGACCGGCGGGGTCTTCGCCTCCTGGGGCTCGCTCGGGACCGTTACGTTCGCGCTTCCCGGAGCGCTCGCGGGCTTCGCCGGCCCCCGCGTCGTCGAGCTGCTCGCGGGTGAGCCGCTGCCCGAAGGGATCCAGAGCGCCGAGGCGCTGCTGGAGCACGGTCTGATCGACGCCATCGTGGAGCCTTCGGAGCTGCGGGTCGCAATCGGCCGGGTGCTGGCGGTTGCGGGCACCGTGCCGCCGCGGCATGCGGCTGATGCGTCACTGGACGGCATCGAGGGCGGGGGCGTTTGCGTCTCGCCGGACGGTCGCGACGCCTGGGCCTCGCTCCAGCACGCACGCGACCCTCGACGCCCTGGCGCCGACGCCGTGCTCGACGCACTCGCGACCGACGTGACCGAGTTGCGCGGCGACCGCACGGGCCGCCCGGACGATCCGGCCTGCGTGGCCGCGCTCGCCGGCGTCGCCGGCTACCCGGCGGTCCTCGTCGCCCAGCGCCGCGACGCCGCCGGCCGCCCCGGCGCGATGAACGCCGCGGGCTACCGCAAGGCACGCCGTGCGATGGCGCTTGCCGCCGAGCTGCGCCTTCCGCTCGTGACGCTGGTCGACACGCCCGGCGCCGAGCTGAGCGCCGAGGCCGAGCAAGGCGGCATGGCGGGCGAGATCGCCGGCTGCCTCGCCGACCTGGCTGTGCTCCCCGTGCCGACGCTTGCCGTGCTGCTCGGGGAGGGCGGCAGCGGCGGAGCGCTCGCTCTGTTGGCCGCCGACCGCGTCGTCGTCGCGCAGCACGCGTCGCTTGGCGTGATCGCGCCGGAGGGCGCCTCGGCGATCCTCTACCGGGACCTTGAGCACGCCGCCGAGCTGGCCGCGATACAGGGTGGCGCCTCGTGGGATCTGCTCGCGCATGGCATCGCCGACGTCGGCGTGCTGGAGCCGAGCCCGGCGCACGAGCAGCCGGCGGACTTCCTCGCGCGGCTCGGGACCGTGCTCGCCGGCGAGCTTGCCGCGCTGACCGCGCGCGACCCGGCCGAGCGGCTCACCGCGCGCACCGCACGCTGGCGAGCTGTCTGAGACACGCGCCGCGCGCCGCCGCTCAGGCGGCGATCAGGCCGTGCGGGTCGATGACGTACTTGCGCGCGGCCCCGGAGTCGAAGTCCTGGTAGCCGCTCGGCGCGTCGTCGAGGCGGATCACGGTGGCGTTGACGGCCTTCGCGATCTGCACGCGGTCGTTGAGGATCGCCTGCATCAGCGTGCGGTGGTAGCGCATCACGGGGCACTGGCCGGTCGTGAACGACTGCGACTTCGCCCAGCCGAGGCCGATGCGGATCGACAGCGAGCCCTGCTTGGCCGCGTCGTCGACCGCGCCCGGATCGCCGGTCACGTAGAGGCCCGGGATGCCGAGCTTGCCGGCCGGCCGCGTGATCTCCATCAGCGTGTTGAGGACCGTCGCGGGCGCCTCGTGCGCGGCGTCGTTGCCATGCCCGCGTGCCTCGAAGCCGACGGCGTCGACGGCGCAGTCGACCTCGGGGACGCCGAGCAGCTGCTCGATCTGGTCCTTCGGGTCGCCCTTGCTGACGTCGATCGTCTCGCACCCGAACGAGCGGGCCTGGGTGAGGCGCTCCTCCTGCAGGTCGCCGACGATCACGACCGCCGCTCCGAGCAGGTGCGCGGAGGCGGCCGCCGCGAGGCCGACGGGGCCGGCGCCGGCGATGTAGACGCTGCTGCCCGGTCCGACGCCGGCCGTCACGCAGCCGTGGTAGCCGGTCGGGAAGATGTCGGAGAGCATCGTCAGGTCGAGGATCTTCGCCATCGCCTGTTCGCGGTCGGGGAACTTGAGCAGGTTCCAGTCGGCGTAGGGGACCGTGACGTACTCGGCCTGTCCGCCGACCCAGCCGCCCATGTCGACGTAGCCGTAGGCGGAGCCGGGCCGGTCGGGGTTGGTCGTGAGGCAGACGCCGGTGTCGCCGTCCTTGCACGTGCGGCAGCGCCCGCAGGCGATGTTGAACGGCACCGACACGAGGTCGCCGACCTTGATGAACTCGACGCCCGGCCCGACCTCGATCACCTCGCCGGTGATCTCGTGGCCGAGGATCAAGCCGGCGGGCGCGGTCGTGCGTCCGCGGACCATGTGCTGATCCGAGCCACAGATGTTCGTCGAGACGACGCGCAGGATGGCGCCATGGGGGAGCTTGCGTCCGACGTTGGCCGGGTGCACCCCTGGTCCGTCGCGCAGCTCCAGCGCCGGAAAGTCGATGTCCTGGATCGTCACGCGTCCGGGCTCGATGTAGGCAACGCCACGATTCTCGGACATCGGCTCTCCTCGCTTCCTCGGGTGATCACGGCTGCGGCATCGTCTGATCCCTGTGGGACCAGGACTACTACCGTAGTAGTGATCTAGGAGCGGGTCAAGCCGCCACGCGGACGGGCGTCGCCCGGCGGGCACGGCCGGTGGGCGGCCCGCCCAACGCAAAGTCCGGGTGGGCGACTTTGAGGTAGTGCTCGAAGGACCAGTCGACGAAGCGTTTGGCGGTCATCGCGCGCAGACCGAGGGCGAGCGCTCGCGGCGGGATGCGCGGGATCAGGCGCTGGACGCGCAGCATCGAGTCGAACGGGAATTGGTGACCGGCGCTGAACCCGTGGTACTTGGCGAGCGCCTGCTCGCGCGTCTGCTCACCGTCGACTACCGCGCGCAGCTCACGCCCGCAGGCGAGGCCGAAGTAGAGGGCGGTGCGGATGCCCTCGGCGGTCAGCGGCAAACAGTGCCCGGCGGAGTCGCCCGCGAAGAAGATGCCGTCCTCCGTCGAGCGGCGCAGCGCGTGGGGGATCCAGTTGCCCTGGAAGCGCACGGGGTCGGCGTCCAGGTCCTTGGCGAGCTGGACGGTTCCCTCCTTCACGTGGAAGCGCGGATCGAAGGAGCCGATGCCGATGCGCAGCTCCTCACCCGCCGGGAAGCTCCAGCCGTAGCCGGCCGGCACATAGGAGCGATCGATCCAGATCTCGAGATCGTCGCCGCGGCCGCGGGGGTGGACCTCCAGCCCGCGCGAGAGCAGCGCGTCGGGCGGCTGGACGTTCTCGCCCGGCCCGAGGATCCGCCGCCAGCCGAGGCCGTCGACGATCAGCGGCGCGGTCAGGTCGCCGCGATCGGTGTGGATCGTGTTGCCGGTGCGGCCGTCGACCTTCGCGGTCTCGAACTCGGCGTCGCCCTGCTCGCGCAACAGCGCGCACAGCTCGCGGTAGTCGAACGTTGAGAAGGTGTACGGCAGGCGATAGCGCACGGTCGTGTGCGGCGTGTGCATCACCAGCTCGGGGAACGTCTGCCGATGGGAGCCCATCAGGTCGAGGTTCTCCAGCCAGGCGGTGGGGATCCCGCATGCCGACGTCTGCTTCTCGCCGACCTCGTAGCGGTCAATCATCAGCACGCGTGCACCGCTGCCGGCGAGCTCGCGCGCGACCGCCAGGCCGGCGAAGCTGGCACCGCAGATGAGGACGTCGGCGTCGCGGTGCAGCGGCGTGCGCTCCGCTCCGCGCTTGGTGGCGCGCTTCGGCATAGGGGAGACCGGATGATAGGGCGCAGCGGCGGGCCGAATACCGGTCACCCGGCCCAGGTGGACTCCGCTAACCTCTTCCGGCTGATCTCTGTTCCCTACCGGTACCCCTATGTCAACGACTTCGGATCCTGCTCAGATCGATCCCGCCGCCAAGATCGTCGAGGGCTCGAACGGCCTTCTGCTTGAGATCGACGGCCAGATCGTCCCCAACTACGACGCCACGCTCACACCCTTCGCGGAAGGCGACGTCGTCACCGGCCACGTCGTCCGCATCGACAAGGACGAGGTCCTCGTCGACATCGGCTACAAGTCCGAGGGCGTCATCCCCGCCAACGAGCTTTCGATCCGCAAGTCGGTCGACCCGAAGGACGAGGTCGAGATGGGGGAGGAGGTCGACGCCCTCGTCCTCACGAAGGAGGACCCGGACGGTCGGCTGATCCTGTCGAAGAAGCGCGCGCGCTTCGAGAAGGCCTGGCGCAGAATCGAAGCTGCCGCCGAGTCCGGCGAGCCGGTCGACGGCACCGTCATCGAGGTCGTCAAGGGCGGCCTGATCATCGACCTCGGGGTGCGCGGCTTCCTGCCCGCCTCGCTCGTCGACATCCGCCGCGTGCCGCACCTCGACGAGTACATGGGCCAGACGATCGAGTGCAAGGTCATCGAGCTCAACCGCTCGCGCAACAACGTCGTGCTCTCGCGTCGCGCCGTCCTGGAGGAGCAGCGCAGAGAGGACCGCGAACGGATCCTCGACCGCCTGCAGCCGGGCCTCGTCGTCGACGGCACGATCTCGAACATCGTCGACTTCGGCGCGTTCGTCGACCTCGACGGGATCGACGGCCTGATCCACATCTCGGAGCTGTCGTGGTCGCACGTCAACCACCCGAGCGAGATCCTCAACATCGGCGACACCGTCAACGTCAAGGTGCTCGACATCGATCGCGACCGCCAGCGCATCTCCCTGGGTCTGAAGCAGACGCAGGAGGATCCGTGGCAGCGGGTCGTCGACACGTACAACGTGGGCGACGAGCTGGAGGGCAAGGTCACGAAGGTCGTCACGTTCGGCGCTTTCGTCGAGATCCTCGACGGCGTCGAGGGCCTCGTGCACATCTCCGAGCTGGCCCAGCACCACGTCGAGAACCCGCGCGAGATCATCCAGCCGGGCGACGAGGTGAAAGTCAAGATCCTCGAGATTGACTCCGAGCGCCGCCGCCTCTCGCTCTCGATCAAGCGCGTCGAGGGCCAGGTCCTGCCGCGCCGCGAGCTCGACGGCTCGGAGATGGTTGAGGGCGCCGAGGGCGAGTCGAACCTCGACGACGTGCCGGAGCTCGGCCTGTCGGAGGACGTCTTCGCGAACGCCGACGCACCGGCTGCTGAGGCGCCTGCCGCCGAGGAGGCTCCGGCCGAGGAGGCTGCTCCCGTTGAGGAGCCGGCCGCCGAGGTCACCGCTGCGGATGCCCCGGCTGAGGAGGCCGCCACCGAGGAGCCTGCCACCGAGGAGCCTGCCGCGGAGGCCGCGGCCGAGGAGCCTGTCGAGGAGGCCGCGCCTGAGGAGGCGCCGGTTGCCGAGGCTCCCGCTGAGGAGGCTGAGGCTCCCGCCGAGGTCGCCGAGCCCGCCGCGAGCGAGCCGGCCGCTGAGGAGGCCCCGGCCGCTGAGGCCGCTGCCGAGGAGGCCGCTCCGGCCGACGACGCCGCGGACGATGCGCCCGCCGAGGACCCCGCACCGCAGGCCTGATCGCGTCTGAAGACTGAGCGCGTCCCCTTCGTTGGACTGACCGGCGGCATCGCCGCCGGCAAGTCCACCGCGCTCGAGGCACTCGCACGGCTGGGTGCGTCGGTCCTCTCGACTGACGCGGTTGTGCATGAGCTGTACGCCGGCGCCGAGGTCCGTGACCTCGTCGTTACGCGCTGGGGTGAGGACGTCGCGCCCGGCGGCGAGGTCGACCGCGCCGCCGTGGCGGCTCGCGCGTTTGCCGCGCCGGAGGAGCGCGCCTGGTTGGAGAGCGTCGTCTGGCCGCGCGTCGGCATGCGCATCGCCGCGTGGCGTGAGGAGCTGCTCGCGCAGGACTCGCCGCCGCCCGCCGCGGTGATCGAGATCCCGCTGCTGTTCGAGTCCGGCATGGAGGCGGGCTTCGACGCCACGATCGCGATCGTCGCGCCCGAGGCGCTGCGCGAGGAGCGCGCTGGCGCCCGCGGTCACACGGCGGTCGGAGAGCGGACCGCACGACAGCTCACACAGGAGGAGAAGGCCGCCCGTGCGACGTATGCGGTCGTCAACGACGGCAGCATCGAGCAACTCGAAGAGAAGCTGTCGGAGGTTCTTGCAAAGCTGAGGTGATGAGCTCGCGAGCAGCACAGCTCCAGGTCGCCAGCCGCCGCGCCGCCCGTCGTCGCCGGCAGGCTTTCCTGTTCCTCGGCTTCCTCGCGCTCGTCGCGTTTGGCGCGCTGCTGTTGCGGCCGCTCTTCACCAGCGCGGTGCGCGACCTCGCGCTGCCGCTGCGTCACGAAGCCGTCATCCGCGAGCAGGCGCAGGACAAGGGCCTCGATCCGTCCTTGATCGCCGGCGTCATCTACGCCGAGTCGAAGTTCAGCGACTCGACCTCGTCGGCAGGCGCCCTTGGGCTGATGCAGTTGATGCCCTCGACCGCGGACTTCATCGCGCAGCGCAGCGGCGGCACGGCCTTTACCACCGAGGACCTCTCGACGCCCGACATCAACATCGCCTACGGCAGTTGGTACCTGCGCTACCTGCTCGACCGCTACAACGGCAACGAAGTGCTCGCGCTCGCCGCCTACAACGGCGGCGAGACGAACGTCAGTCGCTGGCTTGCCGAGGCCCGTGCACGTGGCGAGCGCTTCGGCCTCGACGACATCCCGTTCGCCGAGACGCGCGCGTACGTCGAGCGGGTGCTGAACGCGCGCCGCGACTATCGCGCGACGTACGCGGACGAGCTGGGGCTGGGCTGAGCAGCGGGACCGGCCGGTGGTGGCCGGTCCCGCCTGTGCGGTCAGACTAGTCTTACTTCCTGCGCGGGTTCGACGGAGAAGCTCCCTCTCGCTTCGAACCGAAGTTCTTCTGGGCAGACCACGTTTAGCCCAAGTACCTGTGGCGCTATTCTCTGGTTTTCTAGAACGTCAAGTCTGGTGATTCTCCCGCCCGACACAGGGGCATTGAAGCCGAGGTCTGTTCTAAATAGGCATCTAGAGTTAATACCAAGTATCAAGGTTACATCGAATAGGTAGGAAAAGTTCGCGAGCGTGACTAGAACCCCGCTTATGCTCGGTAGTGTGCCCGAGAACGATTGGTAACGGATCGTCCATGGAAGGCCTAGAATCACAAAGTTTCTCAGCGTTCTAGCGAAGGAATTGACTCTGCATCTGGCGAGGTTAAATCTGTATTCACTGATAGAACCCATTTCCGTGCCGACGCTCTTGGCTATCGATCTCTGGAGGCTGCCACCCAGCGTGGTTTCGCATATCAGGTCGAATATCGACAACGCTTCGTATCTGGTGGTCAGGGTGAATGAGCTAGAGACGGCTCTGATCGCTCCTCCGGGAGAGATGGCGAGTGATCTGTTGGCCATGGCATTGCCGGTGCTCGCAGCGAGCAGCAGTGCAGTCACGAGCGCTGCGAACAGCAGCTTGATTCGCGTAGGCATTCTGGTGTCCTCCTGTTGAGCGTCTGCACATGCACTAGGCGCTGGGCGGACGCAGTCTCAACTACCGATGACACCGGCCGGTTAGCCTAAATTACCATACCTACACACGTGATGCGCTGATATCTGGTGCGGAGAGAAGCGGCGCGCGATATGCTGCTTGCGCGGTGCCCGTTGTTGAATGCATGGCCGACAGGCACGCGCGAGGCGGCCTGCGGGCTGAGCCGCCGGCGCGCAGACCACCGAACGCGCGTGCCGTGGGACGTGCACATGGGTGGCTGCCCTAGACGGCCTGCGCTCCGTCGAGCTGCGAGAACGGACCGGCCTCGTAGACCTTGCCCGGAGCGGCTCCGAGCACGAGCACGCGGATGCCGTCGGGGCCGGGGAGGACCTTGCGCTTCGTGCCGGAGGCGACGCGGATCGCGTGGGCGGGGTCGAGAGGGTGGCGCTCGCCTTCGATGTCCAGCTCGCCGCTGCCGCTGAGGGTCATGAAGACCTCCTCCTGGCCGTCCTCGGCGTGGTCGTGCTCGGGATAGTCCGCGTAGTTCGGCGGCATGTCGATGATCGCCATCCCGAACGAGCTGACGCCCAGCTCCGCGCGGGCGCGCTTGAACGCTCCGCCGTACGCGCCCTG
Organism: uncultured Actinomycetes bacterium; assembly: GCA_963774115.1. Taxonomy (GTDB): domain Bacteria; phylum Actinomycetota; class Thermoleophilia; order Solirubrobacterales; family Solirubrobacteraceae; genus Conexibacter. The sequence continues at coordinate 1,454,603 of CAVZDN010000003.1, forward strand.
CATGTCGTCGATCTTCTTGACCGTGAAATCCGCCATTGGAGTGGCCTCCCGTGAGGTGTGCGTGAGCGCTCAAACATACAGACGGTATGTGGGGTGCGCGTCGGTTCGCGCGGCGCACTGTCCTGTTCCGTGGTCGCATGACGACCATCAGACAGGACGGTGCGACGGCACCCTCGAAGTTGCGGCCATTCACTGGCCGCAATGGCCGCTACCCTCGAACGCGTCCATGCGCCGCTTCGAGCTTGACGCCACCTACGCCCCCGCGGCCGATCAGCCGAAGGCGATCGCCTCGATCTCCGAGGGGATCGAGGCCGGCGAGCGTTTCATCACGCTGCTGGGCGCGACGGGCACCGGCAAGACGATGACGATGGCCTCGACGATCGAGCAGGTCCAGCGGCCGTCGCTGATCATCGCCCACAACAAGACGCTCGCCGCGCAGCTCTGCAACGAGTTCCGCACGTACTTCCCCAACAACGCGGTCGAGTACTTCGTCTCCTACTACGACTACTACCAGCCCGAGGCGTATGTCCCGAGCCGCGACCTCTATATCGAGAAGGACTCTGCGATCAACCAGGAGATCGAGCGGCTCCGGCACGCCGCGACGGCCGCGCTGTTCGCGCGCCGCGACGTGATCGTGGTGGCGAGCGTGTCATCCATCTACGGCCTCGGCTCGCCGGAGACGTACGACAGAAACATGCTGATCCTCAAGCAGGGCGAGATGGTCGACCGCGACGAGATCCTCAAGAAGCTCGTCTCGATCCAGTACACGCGCAACGACATCCTCCAGCGCGGGACGTTCCGCGTGCGGGGGGAGACGCTGGAGGTCTTCCCGGCGTACGCCGAGTCGGCCTACCGCGCCACCCTCTTCGGCGACGAGGTCGAGACGCTCTCGCACTTCGACCCGCTCACCGGCGAGGTGCTGGAAGAGGAGCTGGAGCACGTCGCGATCTGGCCGGCCTCGCATTACAACGTCGAGGAGGGGCGGATCGAGGGCGGCGTGATCGAGATCGGCCGCGAGCTGAACGAGCGCTGCGCGCAGCTGGAGAAGGAGGGCAAGCTGTTGGAGTCCCACCGCCTGCGTCAGCGCACCCAGTACGACATGGAGATGCTGCGCGAGATGGGCTTCTGCTGGGGATCGAGAACTACTCGCAGATCCTCGACGGGCGCAAGCCGGGCGAGCGGCCCTACTGCCTGATCGACTACTTCCCCGAGGACTTCGTCTGCTTCATCGATGAGTCGCATCAGACCGTGCCGCAGATCGGCGGCATGTTCGAGGGCGACCGCTCTCGGAAGCAGACGCTCGTCGACTACGGCTTCCGCCTGCCGAGCGCGATGGGGAACCGTCCACAGACGTTCGACGAGTTCCTCTCGATCACGCCGCAGATCGTCTTCGTCTCCGCGACCCCCGGTCAGTACGAGCGCAACCACGGGCAGCGGATCGTCGAGCAGATCGTCCGTCCCACGGGGGTCATCGACCCCGAGATCGACGTGCGCGAGACGAAGAACCAGATCGACGACCTGATGAACGAGATCCGCGAGCGCGTCGACCGCGACGAGCGCACGCTCGTGACCACGCTCACGAAGAAGATGTCGGAGGACCTCACCGGCTACCTGCTGGAGATGGGCTTCAAGGTCCGCTACCTGCACTCCGAGATTGACACGATCGAGCGGATCCAGATCATCCGCGAGCTGCGGCTGGGGGAGTACGACGTGCTCGTCGGCGTCAACCTGCTGCGCGAGGGCCTCGACCTGCCGGAGGTCTCGCTCGTGGCGATCCTCGACGCCGACAAGGAGGGCTTCCTGCGCGGGGAGACCTCGCTGATCCAGACGATCGGCCGCGCGGCCCGCAACATCGGCGGCAAGGTGCTGATGTACGCCGACAAGGAGACGAAGGCGATGACCGCCGCGCTCTCGGAGACCGACCGCCGCCGCGCGATCCAGGTCGCCTACAACGAGGAGCACGGCATCACGCCCGAGTCGATTGTCAAGGGCGTCTCGGACATCGCCGAGTTCCTGCAGGCCGAGTCGAAGGTGCCGCGGGGTCGCCGTCGTCGGGAGAAGCTGGACGCCGGCAAGGGCATGGCGCCGGCCGAGATCGAGAAAGCGATCATCGAGGTCGAGGAGGAGATGCTCGCGGCCGCCGAGGAGCTGCGCTTCGAGTACGCCGCGAAGCTGCGCGACGAGATCAAGTCGCTGCGGCGCGAGATGGACATCGCGCTGGCGGAGGCGTCGCGGGTCTAGCGCCGGGCGCTGCTGCGGCTCGGTTTGGGCTCGGGCGTGGCCTGGCGGGCGGGTCCTGTCGTCGGGATCGTGTCACCGGCGGCAAGCGCCTTGTGACAGCGATCCCCACGCCACCCGCCCGATCGGCGCCTGCTGGCGGTAGCGTGCCGGCAATGTCTTGCGTGGACGCCGATGCGATCCTGGCTTGGTACGCGGCGGTGCGGCGGGACCTGCCTTGGCGGCGGACGCGGGATCCGTATCGGGTCTTGGTGTCGGAGGTGATGCTGCAGCAGACGCAGGTTGCGCGGGTGGTGCCGTATTACGAGGCGTTCTTGGAGCGGTTTCCGGATGCGGCGGCGCTGGCAGAAGCGCCGGCGGCGGACGTGCTGCGGCTGTGGAGCGGGCTGGGGTACAACCGGCGGGCGCTGGCGCTGCAGGCGGCGGCTGCGGCGGTGGCGGCCGGTGGGTGGCCGCGGGACGTGCCGGGTCTGATGGCGCTTCCGGGCGTCGGGCCGTACACGGCCGCGGCCGTCGCGTCATTCGCGTTCGACGTGCAGGCGGCTGCGGTCGACACGAACGTGCGGCGGGTGATCGAGCGGCTGGACCGGCGGCGGCGGCGCGCGCCGGAGCTGGCACGACGGGCGGATGCGCTGGTGCCCGCCGGGCGGGCGGCGGACTGGAACCAGGCGATGATGGAGTTGGGCGCGACGGTGTGCGTGGCGCGGACGCCGCTGTGCGAGGCGTGCCCGGCAGCGTCGTGCCGCTCCCGCGGGCGGGCGCCGCTGGAGCCTGTACGGCGAGCGGGCGAGCGGGTGCGCTTCGAGGACACCGACCGCTGGGTGCGCGGCCGTGTCGTCGCCGCGTTGGCGGCGGAGAAGGCGCTGCCGGCGGGGATCGACTCCGAGCGGTTGGAGCGTGCGCTCGCCGGGTTGGAGCGCGACGGGCTCGTCGTGCGCGACGGCGCGGCCGTGCGGCTGCCGTAGCCCGGCGGCCCGGCACCCGCCGCGGCCGCTAGCCTCCCGCGCCAGCGTGTCGATGACCGTCGGACAACTCTCGGCGCGGTCCTCCGCGCAGGGGCCCACGCCGTGGCCGGCGCTCTGGGCACTCGCCGCGCTCGCGGCCGTGCTGCGCTTCGCGACGCTCGGCGGGCAGAGCGTGTGGTTCGACGAGGCGGCGACGTGGGACGTCGTGCGCCAGCCGTTCGGGGCGATGCTCGACCGCCTGCCCGACGGCGAGAGCAATCCGCCGCTGTTCTACGTGCTCGAGTGGGGCTGGACGCGTGTGTTCGGCGATGGGGAGGTGGGCCTGCGCTCCCTCTCGGCGCTCGCCGGGACGCTGACGGTGCTGGTGGCGTACGCGATCGGGTGCCGGCTGGGCGGTCGGCGCGCGGGGCTCGCGACCGCGGCGCTCGTCGCGGTCAACCCGCTGCTCGTGTGGTTCTCGCAGGAGGCGCGCAGCTACTCGCTCGCCGTCCTGCTCAGCGCGCTGGCGCTGCTCGCGCTGCTGCGCGCCGTCGAGGACGATCGGCCGCGCGAGCTCGCCTGGTGGGCGCTCGCCGCCTCGCTGGCGCTCACGACGCATTACTTCACCGCGTTCGTGCTGCTTCCGCAGGCGGTCTGGCTGCTGTGGCGCCACCCCCGCCGCCGCGCCGTCGTCGCCGCAATGGCCGCGCTCGCGACAGTCGGGCTCGCGCTGCTGCCGCTGCTGCTCGCCCAGCGCGACAACCCGTACGACATCGCCGGCGAGTCGCTCGCGGTGCGCCTCGCACAGGTCCCGAAGCAGTTCCTGCTCGGCTACCGCGGGCCGCTCGCGCTGCCGCTCGGACTGCTGGGTGCGGCGCTCGTGGCCGGCGGCGCCTGGCTGCTGCTGACGCGCACCGAGTGGCGCCGACGCGAACGCGCGCTCGGGGCCGCGGCGATCGGCCTTGCCGGCGTGGTGCTGCCGCTGCTGGCTGCCGCGCTCGGCTCCGACTACGTCAACGCACGCAACTTGCTGCCCGCGCTCGTCCCGCTGCTCGCCGTGCTCGGTGTCGGCTACGGGGCGAGTCGCGCGCGCGCCGCCGGCACGGCGCTGCTCGCGGCGTTGTGCGCGCTGTCGCTTGCGATCGTCGTGATGGTCGCGGCGGACGTCAGCTACCAGCGCCAGGATTGGGCGGGCGTTGCCGCCGCGCTCGGCACGGCCGATCACCCGCGCGCGCTCGTCGTCTCGCCCGCCAACGGCGTGCTCGCGCTGCGCTACTACCGCCGCGACCTGCGGACGATGGGGCCCGAGGGCGCCTCCGTCGGCGAGGTCGACGTCGTCGCCGTCGCCGGGTCACGCGACCCGGGCGACGAGCCCGAGCTGCCGGCGCTCACGGGAAGCGGTCTTGCCGTCCCTAGTTTTGGGTCGCCGACCCGAACGGTCACCTCCACCTACGAGATCCTGCGCTTCCGCCCCGCTGACGGCGGTGGCGACAACATCCCCGTCGCACCTGATCCACTCGGTGTGTTGCACTTCGGCAAACGTCCCCCGTCGGTCGAGGTTCTGCCGGCTGGAGGCTGAGGACTGAGGGCGCGGGGTTCCAACGGTCCAATGTAGCTACATATGTGGCTATAGTTCTGGCATGGCAATCGAGCCCAACCGCCCGCGTCCGCGCGCCGAGCTCGATCAGGTCGGCATCCGTGACCTGAAGAACCAGCTCAGCGGTGTGCTCGACCGCACGGTGAGGCAGGGGCGTACGGTCGTGGTCACGAACCACAATCGCCCCGACGCAGTGATCGTGCCTCCGGCTGAGTACGACGCGCTGCTCGGCGAACGGGAGCGGCGGGAGCAGCTGAGCGAGACAGTCGCGATGCTGCTCGCCGCGGTGGCGGCGGGGGTGCGCATCCCGTCTGAGACGCTGGAGCTGCTCGATCTCGGTGCGTCGGAGTTGGACTGGCGTGCGCTGAACGCGTTCCAGGCGCGGTACCCGATCGCGATCGCGCAGGGCGAGGAGGGCCTGCCGCTGCCGCTCTCCAACGTGCCCCTCGTGCACACGCCGGCGGAGGAGGATGACGAGGAGTTGAAGTTTGTCTAGCGAGGGCCGTGCCGTCGGCGCCTGGTACTTGCCGGCGGAGGACTACTGGGTCGTCGCTGATCAAGCCGGCGAGTACCCGCATCGTCAGGGCGATCTGTTCGGACCCGTCGAGATCGCCGGAGAGCCGTGGGACGCCGCACTGCTCGTGCATCCGACGTGCGAGATCGCAAAGACGAGCGTCCGCGAGCTGCAGGTCGTGCGCGTCCGTCTACTGTCAGCCATCGCTGACGCAAGCCAGCGCGCGCAGGTCGTCGCAGGTTGGGTGGAGCGCGATCGGGCGATCCGTATTGCGTTCGCACACACGTTCTTCCTCGCCCCTGTGCCCGGCTCCAACGATCCGCTGTTCGCGAACTTTCGTGAGATCGCGCTCACCGACAAGGACGTCCTGTTTGCCACGGGTCGCGTTGCCGCGATGACGCACGACGCGCGTGTGAGCCTCATCCGTCGCAAGCTGTACTTCCGCTATCGCTTGAACGTCGCCTTCGAACAGGTGCGCGAGCTTGAGGCACGACGCATCGTCGGTGACCCAGCGTTCTCGGGACCACGACCCGCGTGGGCCGCGGCCGCGTAGTACGGCAACTCCGCAGCGGACGCCCTGGCCGCCGAGGTGGAAGCCAGGACGCCTGCTGTGCGCACGCGTGGGGACGCCCCGGTGCCCGCCCGGGGGGAAGAGGGCGGGGAGTTCTGCCAGGGGCCGCGTGCGGTCCTGCGCGCCGGCACGCTAACCATCGATCTCGGCACTCACCACGATCGGCGGAGGTCGGTGGCGGATGTGCCGCCGGATACACCACCGACTGTGCAGGTACGTCACGTTGGCTGCGTGGCAGCCTTAACGTCCGGCTGGTGCATGAGACGACCGTTCGCTTCAGCGACGAGCTGTGGGCGCGCGTGCAGCAGGCCAGCAGGCGCGAGGGCACGTCCGCGGCTCAGTTCGTCAGGGAGGCGACGGTCGCCAGGATGGCCGTCGACACGCACATCGCGCTCGTGCGCAGCGACTTCGACGCGAAGCTCGACACGCTCGGAGGCCGCGTCGAGCGGATCGAGGAGACGCTGCGCCGCCACGGCCTGCGCTGACGGGGAGAGCTCCGACGCGCGCTACTGCGGCAGCTTCGCGACCGCCGCGGCCAGCCGCGCGGGGTCGCGCACCGGACGGCCGTGGCCGAAGCAGACGAGCGCCGGCTCGAGCGCGGCGATGCGGCGGGCCGACTTGCGGTTGAGCGCCGGGTCGGGGCTGAAGGCCGGGAACGGCTCGCGGATCGGGCCGCGCAGCAGGAACGGGTTCGTGCCCCACATCACGTCGCCACAGATCAGCGTGCGGTCCGACTCGCGCCAGTAGGAGACGTGGCCGGGGGAGTGGCCCGGCGTCTGGAGGACCGTGAAGCCCGCGACCTCGTCGCCCTCGCGCAGCGCGCGGGTGATCGGGTGGGCCTTCGCGGCCGGCAGCATGCGCCCTCCGGCACCGACCATCTTGCCGCTCTCGACCGCCTCGACGTCGTCCGCGCCGCACCACATCGGGATCCCCAGCGTCTCGCAGATCACGTGGCTGGAGCCGTAGTGGTCGATGTGTGCGTGCGTCAGCGTATGCGCCGAGATCTTGCGACCGCTGAGCTGCTTGAGGATCCGCCGCTTGTCGAACACGGCCCCGGCGTCGATCAGCACGTCGCCGAGCACGTACACGTTGATGCTGTTCGGCGGGAAGCCGGAGAGCTGCCAGACGTCCTCTGCGAGCTGCTGCACGGGCGTGACCCTAGCGGGCGGTCATCGACCGATGGCGCAGTTGCGCTGACCTGGCAATAGGGGAACGTCTGTTCGCCCAGCTATCATCGTCATGGATGCCGCCCTCGGAACAGCTCGTCGTCTCCGGCGCGCGTGAGCACAACCTGAAGGACGTCACCGTCGCGTTGCCGCGCAACGCGCTCGTCGTGATCACCGGGCTGTCGGGCTCGGGCAAGTCCTCGCTGGCGTTCGACACGATCTACGCGGAGGGGCAGCGGCGCTACGTCGAGTCCCTCTCGGCCTACGCGCGGCAGTTCCTCGGACAGATGGACAAGCCCGACGTCGACTCGATCGAGGGGCTCTCGCCGGCGATCTCGATCGACCAGAAGACGACGTCGCGCAACCCGCGCTCGACGGTCGGCACCGTCACGGAGATCTACGACTACCTGCGCCTGCTGTGGGCGCGTGTCGGCCATCCGCACTGCCCCAAGTGCGGCAAGCCGATCGAGGGTCAGTCGGCCGAGCAGATCATCGACCAGGTGATGGACTTGGAGGACGGCACGCGCTTCATGGTGCTCGCGCCGATCGTGCGCGGCCGCAAGGGCGAGTACGGCAAGCAGTTCGAGGAGCTGCGCGCCGAGGGCTTCACGCGCGTGAAGGTCGACGGCGAGGTCCGCAAGCTCGAGGAGGAGATCGTCCTCGACAAGAAGTTCAAGCACGACATCGCGGTCGTCGTCGACCGCCTGGTGATGCGCTCCGAGCTGCGCAAGCGGCTCGCCGACTCGGTCGAGACGGCCGTCGCGCTGGCGGACGGGATCGTCGAGATCGAGCTCGTCGACGAGGATCGCGTCCTGACGTTCAGCGAGAAGTTCGCCTGTCTGGAGTGCGGCATCTCGTTCCCTGAGCTGGAGCCGCGGATCTTCTCCTTCAACGCGCCGCACGGCGCCTGCCCGCGCTGCACCGGCCTCGGATCGCAGATGGTGATCGACCCCGAGCTGGTCGTCCCCGACCCGACGTTGTCGATCGGCGAGGGCGCGATCGCGCCGTGGTCGGCGAGCGCGTCGAACTACTACGAGCAGCTCACGCAGTCGATCTCCGAGCGCTACGAGGTCGATCTGGAGACGCCGTGGCAGGAGCTGGACGACGAGCAGCGCGACTTCTTCCTGCACGGCACGAACGGCGACAAGGTCACCGTCAAGTACCGCAACCGCTTCGGCCGCAGCCGCTCGTACACGACGAGCTTCGAGGGGATCGTGCCGAACCTCGAGCGGCGCTACCGCGAGACCGACTCCGACTGGGCGCGCGAGAAGATCGAGGAGTACATGTCGGTCGTGCCGTGCCCGGAGTGCGAGGGGGCGCGCCTGCGGCCCGAGTCGCGTGCCGTGCTCGTGGCCGGCACGCCCATCCACGAGTTCACCGAGCTGCCCGCCAAGCGGGCGCTGGAGTGGGTGCGCGCGCTGGAGCTGAGCGAGCAGGAGCGGCGCATCGCGCGGCTCGTGCTGCGCGAGATCGAGGAGCGCCTGGCGTTCCTGGAGAACGTCGGCGTCGGCTACCTCTCGATGGCGCGCGGGTCGGCGACGCTGTCGGGCGGCGAGGCGCAGCGGATCCGCCTGGCGACGCAGATCGGCTCGTCGCTCGTCGGCGTGCTCTACATCCTCGACGAGCCGTCGATCGGCTTGCACCAGCGCGACAACGAGAAGCTGATCGGGACGTTGAAGCGGCTGCGCGATCTCGGCAACTCCGTCCTGGTGGTGGAGCACGACGAGGGCACGATGCGCGCGGCCGACCACATCGTCGACATGGGGCCCGGCGCCGGTGAGCACGGCGGCTACGTCGTGGCTGAGGGGACGGCGGCCGAGGTCGAGGCGAACCCTGACTCCGCGACCGGCCAGTTCCTCGCGGGCACGCGGCGGATCGAGGTGCCGGCGCAGCGCCGCACGCCGAGCGGCTACGTCGGCATCGAGGGAGCTGCGCAGCACAACCTGAAGGAGGTCGACGTCGACATCCCGCTCGGCGTCTTCTGCTGCGTCACCGGCGTCTCCGGCTCGGGCAAGTCGACGCTCGTCAACGAAGTGCTGCACAAGGCGGTCTCCAACCGGCTGCACAAGACGAAGCAGCGGCCGGGTGCGCACCGGCGCATCACCGGGATCGAGCAGCTCGACAAGATCATCGCCGTCGACCAGTCGCCGATCGGGCGCACGCCGCGCTCGAATCCGGCGACGTACATCGGCCTCTTCGACCAGGTCCGCGACCTCTTCTCCAAGACGCCGGAGGCGAAGGCGCGCGGCTACAAGGCCGGGCGCTTCTCCTTCAACGTCAAGGGCGGGCGCTGCGAGGTCTGCCGCGGCGACGGGCAGATCAAGATCGAGATGCACTTCCTCCCCGACGTCTACGTGCCGTGCGAGCAGTGCCACGGCAAGCGCTACAACCGCGAGACGCTCGAGGTCCGCTTCAAGGGTAAGAACATCTCCGACGTGCTGGAGATGTCGATCGAGGACGCGCTGACCTTCTTCGAGCACATCCCGAAGATCCGCCGTCGCATCCAGACGTTGCACGACGTCGGGCTCGACTACATGCGCCTCGGCCAGCCCGCCACGACGCTCTCCGGCGGCGAGGCGCAGCGCGTCAAGCTCGCCGCCGAGCTCTGCAAGGTCGCGACCGGCAGGACGCTCTACATCCTCGACGAGCCGACGACCGGCTTGCACTTCGCCGACATCCAGCGGCTGCTCGAAGTGCTGCAGACGCTCGTCGACCAGGGCAACTCGGTCGTCGTGATCGAGCACAACCTCGACGTCATCAAGACGGCCGACCGCCTGATCGACATGGGCCCCGAGGGCGGCGACGAGGGCGGACGGCTGATCGCGACGGGCACGCCCGAGGACGTCGTCGCGACGCCCGCCTCGGTCACTGGCGAGTTTCTCGCCGGACTCCTGCCCGCCCAGGGTCCGGTAGCGCCGGCGAAGCGGCGCGCGCGGAAGGTCGCTGCGGCGGCGTAGCGGAGTGCGCGGCCGCGCGGGCGGCGAGCACCGCGAGCCCGGTCACGTACACGAGGATGCCCGCGAAGGTCCCCAGGGCCACGGCGACGAGCAGCGTGGCCGCGCCGAGCTGGACGAGCCGCGTGACCGGATGCGGCTGGTCGGAGGAGGGCGGGGTCGTGCGGCCGTGCACGGACGTAGACATCGGGGCCTCCGATGGTCGGGAAACGGGTATTCCCGGCCGCCCATCGCACGACCCGCAGCTGGGCGCGTCGCCGATCGTTTCGCGCCCCGCTAGCGTGTGCGCGCGATGAGCGAACTCGCGCGCCAGGCCCGGCTCTGGAGCCAGAAGTGGCGCTGGTACGAGCGCAACGCGCTGCCGTGGAACCGTGCCCGCATCCACTGGCACTTCCTGCGCCGTGAGGCATTCGTGCGCTGGCCGGTTCACGGCAACGTGCGCGAGATGCTCGATGAGGGGCGGCTGGAGATCGGACCGCAGGTGCTGCTCGAGCCAGGCGTCTGGCTGACGGCGCCCGCGCCCGCGCGCATCCGCATTGGCGCCGGCTCGTTCCTCAACCTCGGCGTCATGATCGCCGCCGTCGAGCTGGTCGAGATCGGCGAGCACTGCATGCTTGCCAACGGCTGCTTCGTCACCGACGGGGCGCATCGCTTCGACGACGCACAGAAGCCGGTGCCATGGCAGGGCTTCACGAGCAAAGGCCCGACGCGCATCGGCGACAACGTCTGGCTGGGGGCCAACGTCGTCGTCACGAGCGGCGTGACGATCGGCGAGCGCGCCGTGATCGGCGCGAACAGCGTCGTCACGAGCGACATCCCGCCACGCACGATCGCTGCGGGCGTCCCCGCGCGCCCGATCCGCGAGATCGAGTACCCGCAGGACGCCTGAGGCGCACCGCCGGCCAGCTCGCCCGCCGCGGCGCACGCTGACGCGCCAAGCCCGTTGCGGCGTCATCGCCGCTCTGGTCTGATCGGGGGGAGCGCATGTCCGGCCCGTCTCCTGAGCGAGGTTCCTCGAAGAAGGGCGCCGTGCTGCTCGTGCTCGCGGCGTCGCAGTTCCTGATGGTGCTCGACGCGGCCGTGATGAACGTGTCGATCTCGCAGCTCGTCGCCGACTTTGACACGACGGTGACGACGATCCAGGGGATCATCACGCTCTACGCGCTCGTGATGGCGGCGCTGTTCATGACGGGCGGCAAGCTGGGGGATGTGTGGGGGCGCCGGCGCGCGTTCGTGATCGGCCACGTGATCTACGCTGCCGGGTCGCTGCTGACTGCGCTCTCCTGGAGCGTCGGCGCGCTGGCGCTCGGCTGGTCGATCATGGAGGGGATCGGTGCGGCGCTCGTACTGCCGGCGCTCGCCGCGCTCGTCGCCGGCAACTTCGAGGGCAAGGAGCGCGCCGCGGCCTACGGCCTGCTGGGTGGGGTGGCGGGCGCGGCGATCGCGGTCGGCCCGATCCTCGGCGGCTGGGTGACGGAGGAGTTGACATGGCGCCTCGTGTTCGCCGGCGAGGTCGTGATCGCGGCGGCGATTGTGCTCGCGACGCCGCGGCTCGTGCGCGACGCGCCGCGCGCCGAGGAGCCGCCCGCAATCGACTGGGTCGGGGCGGCGCTCAGTGCACTCGGGATCGGCCTCGTCGTCTACGGGGTCCTCAAGGCGAGCACGTGGGGCTGGCTGGTGCCGCGCAACTCGCCGGTCGAGCCCTTCGGCTTCTCGATGACGCCGTTCGTCGTCGCTGCCGGCGGCGTGCTGCTCGCCGCGTTCCGTTCCTGGCAGCGCCGCCGCGAGGAGCACGGTGAGGAACCGCTCGTCCACTTCGAGCTGCTGCGGCGGCCTGTGCTGCGCAGCGGGCTGACGACGTTCCTCGGCCAGAACCTCGTGCTGATGGGGATCTTCTTCGCGATCCCGCTCTACCTGCAGGTCGTGCAGGGCTTCAACGCGCTGGAGACCGGCATCCGCATGCTGCCAACCTCCGTGGCGCTGTTCGTCACTGCGCTGCTCGGCTCGCGTCTCTCTGCCCGCTTCGCGCCGCGCACGATCGTGCGCGCCGGCTTCCTGGCGCTGTTGGCGGCGTGCGGCTTCCTGCTGGCCACGATCGACCCCGACATCGACTCGACGGCGTTTGCGATCGGGATGGCGGTGCTCGGCCTCGGCATGGGGCTGGTCGTCTCGCAGCTCGGCAACGTCGTGCAGTCCGCCGTCGAGGAGGACGACCGCAGCGAGGCCGGAGGCCTGCAGTACACCGCTCAGCAGCTCGGCAGCTCGCTGGGCACCGCGCTGATCGGCGCGATCGTCATCAGTGGGCTGCTGACCGCGTTCGGGACGAACGTCGGCGAGGACGCGCGCATCTCGAAGGCGACGCAGAGCCAGGTCTCCATCGCCCTGGAGGGCGACGTCTCGTTCGTCAGCTCCGCGAGCGTGGAGAAGGCGGCCCAGGATGCCGGCGTCTCGCCGGCCGAGACGGCCGCGATCGTCGACGGCTACGCCGACGCGCAGCTCAAAGCGCTCAAACTGGGCATCCTGGCGTGCGCGTTCATCGTGCTCGCCTCGCTGCTGGCGACGCGCAACCTGCCGGCACGGCGCTTGGGGGAGGCCGCCGAGTCGCTGTCGAGCGCCCCCGCGCACGCCCCGCCTGCTCCGGCGGCACCTACGGCGTGAGGCGGCTACTTGCTGAGCATCACCGTGACTGCAAACGCGATCGCGCCGAGCACGGCGAGCAGCGAGATCGTCGCGAGCAGCACGTAGGCGCCGGCCCGCACCATCTGCGCCTGCTGGCGGTGCTCGCCAGCGCGCACAGCACCGCGGATCACGAACGAGAAGGCGATCGAGACGCCGACGCCGGCGATCAAGGCGGCCTCGATCACCTGCGCGAGCTGCCCGACATCGAGGATCTTCGTCGCGATCATGCGCTCTCGGTCGCTGTCGAAGTGATCGCCGCGCCCTGCTGCAGGCGGCGCACGAACATGGCGGCGGTGAAGGCGACGCCGGCGGCGGCGACGATCACGGGGCCGGCGGGCCCGTCGCCGAAGACGTGAGTGATGCCGTAGACGGCCCCGCCGACGAAGGCCGCGCACGGCAGCGTCAGCACCCACGCGAGCACGATGTTGCCCGCGACGCCCCAGCGCACCGCCGACAACCGCTTGGCCGCGCCCGCGCCCATCACCGCGCCGGAGATCGTGTGCGTCGTCGAGAGCGGGTAGCCGAAGTGGGTGGCGGCGAGAATCACCGCGGAGCCAGAGGTCTGGGCGGCGAAGCCCTGCGCCGGATCCATCTTGATGATGCGGGTGCCCATCGTCTTGATGATCCGCCAGCCGCCCAGGTACGTGCCGAGCGCGATCGCGGTCGCGGCCGAGACGACGACCCAGGTGGGCACGGTGGCGTCAGCGCCGAGATTGCCGTTCGCGATCAGCGCGAGCGTGATGATCCCCATCGTCTTTTGCGCGTCGTTGGTGCCGTGCGCGAGCGCCAGCAGGCCGCCCGAGAGCACCTGCCCGAGCCGGAAGCCGCGGCTCACCGGGCCCGGAGCCAGTCGCCCGACGATCCGGTAGCAGAGCAGGATCCCGATCCCGGCGACGCCGAACGCGAGCACGGGGGCGATCAGCGCCGGGATCAGCACCTTCGCGGCGAGGCCGTCGACCTCGATCGCGCCGATCCCGTTGGCGACCAGCATCGCGCCGACGACGCCGCCGACGAGTGCGTGCGAGCTGCTCGACGGCAGCCCGAAGTACCACGTGACGAGGTTCCAGACGATCGCCCCGACGAGCCCCGCGAAGACGATCGTCGTCGTCACCAGCTCCTGGTCGACGATGTCCTTCGCGATCGTGCTCGCGACCGCGAGCGACAGGAACGCGCCGACGAAGTTGAGGATCGCCGCGATCGTGACTGCCACCCGCGGCGGCAGCGCCCGTGTCGAGATCGTCGTCGCGACGACGTTCGCGGTGTCGTGGAAGCCGTTCGTGAAGTCGAACGCCAGCGCGGTGGCGACGACGATGATGAGGATGAGCTCGTTGCCGTCCATCAGTGGTTCGTCTCGGGACCTCGCGTGCGGAGCGGCGAGGTCCGGGGGCCGTCAGGCAAGGACGCAGGGAGGGTGCAATGGCAGCGCCATTGCCCCGACTGAGGACGCCGCATGGCGGTCATCCGGGACCGCCGATCCGGGCGTGGGGTTCCGAGGCGGGCCACACTCAGGAGTTCTTGATGACGATGCCCTGCAGGGTGTTGGCGACCTTCTCGGTCGCGTCGATCGCCTCCTCGAGGCGCTCGAAGAGGTCCTTCCAGCGGATCACGACCATCGGGTCGATGCCGGTGTCGAACAGTGAGGCAATCGCTTCGCGCACGACGCGGTCGCCCTCGTTCTCCAGTCGGTGGATCTCGACCGTGAAGTGCGAGATGTCCTTGAAGTCGCGCATCCGCGGCATCGCCTCGCTGATCTGGCGCGAGGCCTGCATCAGGATGTGGGCGAGCCGCTGCGCCTGCTCCATCGGCGCCTCGACCTTGTAGAGACCGAGGTAGTCGGCGACCTCCTCGGTCAGGTCGACGATGTCATCGAGCGCCGAGGCCAGCTCGAGGATGTCCTCGCGGTCGATCGGCGTGACGAACGTCTGGTTGAGCCGGTTGATGATGTCGTGCGTGATGCGGTCGCCCTCCTGCTCGCACAGGAGGATGTCGCGCGCCAGATCCTTCGTGTCCGGGTAGTTGCGCAGCATCCGGTCGAGCAGGTCGGCGGCGTGCAAAATGTTGCGCCCGGCCTCCTCGAAGAGGTCGAAGAACTCGCGGTCGCGGGGAGCGAAGACCTGTGACAGGCGCGCCATCGCGCGACCCTCCTGTGAAGAAGACGTAAACGAACTGTGAAAGCCGCGCGCAGTGTAGAGGCTCGCGCGGCGCGGCCGCCTATGGGCGCGTCGACGCGCCGTCCTGTCCTGAGGTCGTCCTGCGACCTCAGGACAGGACGGTGTTCGCTGGCGAGCTACGCGAGGAGCTCCTGGAAACGCGCCAACTCGTCCGGATCGATCGAGTACGTGTGGTCCGGGCCGGGGTAGCGGCGCGTGCGCACGTCCTCGGCGTAGGCGCGGACGCCGGCGGTCATGTCCTGCTGGACGTCGGCGTAGCGCTTGACGAAGCGGGCGCCGACGCCTTCGCGGATCCCCAGCAGGTCGTGGAAGACGAGTACCTGGCCGTCGGTCGAAGCGCCCGCGCCGATCCCGATCACGGGGATCTCCATCCGCTCCATCAGCGCGTGCGCGATCGCCGCCGGGATCGCCTCGAAGACGATCGCGAAGCAGCCGGCCTCCTGCAGCGCGAGCGCGTCGGCTGCGACGTCGGCGGCGCGCTGTGCCGTGCGGCCCTGGGCACGGTAGCCGCCAAGCTGCGTGGCGGTCTGCGGGGTCAAGCCGACGTGGCCCATCACCGGAATGCCCGCCGCGGCGAGCGCACGCGCCCGCTCGGCCATCGTGCCGCCGCCCTCCAGCTTGACCGCGTCCGCACCACTCTCCTTGATGAACCGCTGCGCCGTGTTGATCGCCTGCTCGTTCGAGGCCTCGTAGGAGCCGAACGGCAGGTCGGCGACGAGCAGCGGCGTGCGCAGGCCGCGACGTGTGGCGGCGCACAGCATCAGCATCTCCTCGACGGAGACGGGCACTGTGGACGGGTAGCCGAGCACGGTCATCGCGCCGGAGTCGCCGACGAGCACGACGTCGACGCCGGCTGCCTCGGCGACCTGCGCCGAGGGGAAGTCATAGGCGGTGACCATGACGATCGGCTCGCCGAGGCGCTTCTTCTCCGCGAGCTGGGGGAGGGAGACCGGAAGACGGTCGCTCGCCGGAGGTCCGGTCGGCGCCTGGGTCGGTGTGGGTGTCGGTACGGCTGACATTCGGGTCTCCTTGTCTGTGCGGTGGTTGGCGCCCTCAGCTCAGGAGGGTCGCCACCTCGCTGTCGACGGTGACGATGCGGTTCTGCGCGTCCACGTGGACGACGCGGGGCTCGTAGTGCTCCATCTCCACGCGGTCGTACTGCGCGTAGGAGATGACGATGATCGTGTCGCCGTGGTGCACGAGGCGGGCCGCGGCGCCGTTGACCTTCATCTCGCCAGAGCCGCGCTCCCCGGCGATCGTGTACGTCTCGAAGCGGGCGCCGTTGTTCACGTCGACGACGGCGACCTGCTCATGCTCGAGGATGTCGGCGGCCTCGAGCAGCTCGGGGTCGACGGTGATCGAGCCGACGTAGTGCAGGTCGGCGTCGGTCACGGTCGCCCGGTGGATCTTCGATTTGAGCATCGTGCGATGCATGACGGTTCAGGAACTCCCGTTTCCGTTGGTGGCGATGAGCGTGTTGTCGATCAGGCGTGCTGGACCGACGCGCGCGGCGAGGGCCACCAGCACCTCCCCATCGATGCGATCGACGGGGGCAAGCGTGTCTGAAGCGACGAGCGCGAGGTACTCGGGCTCGACGCCGTAGGGCTCCATCGCGCCGCGGGCGGCGGCGGCGACGGCGGCGGCGTCGCGCTCGCCGGCGGCGACGGCCGCCTCGGCGGCGTCGAGTGCGCGGCGCAGCGCCACGGCGCGCTCGCGGTCGGCGGGAGCGAGGTAGGCGTTGCGGCTCGACATCGCGAGGCCGTCGGGCTCGCGCACCGTCGGGCAGACGGCGATGCGGGCGGGGATGTCGAGGTCGCGTGCGAGGCGGCGGATCAGCAGCGCCTGCTGAGCGTCTTTCTGGCCGAAGTAGGCCGTGTCAGGTTGGACCATGTTGAGGAGCTTCGTGACGACGGTCGCGACCCCGTCGAAGTGGCCCGGGCGGTGTGCGCCTTCGAGTGGCTCGCTGATGCCGGAGACGCTGACGGTGGTGGCGAAGCCGGGGGGATAGACCTCTTCGGTGGGTGGCGCGAAGAGGACGTCTGTGCCGGCTGCTGCTGCGGTCTCGGCGTCTTTGGCCTCGTCGCGGGGGTAGGCGGCGAGATCCTCCGTGGGTCCGAACTGGGTTGGGTTGACGAAGAGGGAGACGACGACGACGTCGTTCTCTTGGCGGGCCTGGTTCATCAGCGATGTGTGTCCGGCGTGGAAGGCGCCCATTGTGGGGACGAGGCCGATGGTGCGGCCGTTCTTGCGCTCCTGTTGGAGGTGGGTGCGCAGCTCCTTGATCGTCCGGATGGTCCTCATGCGGCTGGCACCTCCGCTGGGGCCCCGGCGTGCCTGCGGGCGGGTCCTGTCGTCGGGATCGTGTCACCGGCGGCAAGCGCCTTGTGACAGCGATCCCCACGCCACCCGCCCGATCGGCGTTCCGCCAGCGTTCGCGTTGCCTTCGCGAGCGCGTCGAACAGCTCCACGTGCTCGGGCGCGCGCTCCTCGATGGCCTGTCGTTGGCGGGCGACGGTGGCTTCGTCGCCGCGTGCGATCGGGCCGGTGAGTGCTTGCGCGGGGCCGAGGGTGGCCCAGTTCTCGACGGTGGCGCGGACGAGTGGGGCCAGGGCAGTGCGGTCGAGGCCGGCGGTGGCGGCGAGTTGCTCGGCGGCGGCCTCGATGGTGACGAGGAAGTTCGAGGCGATCGAGGCGGCGGCGTGGTAGGCGGCGCGGTCCTCGTCGGCGACGGCTACGGGGGTCATGCCGAGGCTGTGGGCGAGGGCGGTGGCGACGGTGCTTGCGGGCTCGGTCGAGCCGGCGACGGCGACTGTGGCGCCGACGAAGTGCGTGGGGCCCTCGGCGGGGACGGTCATCAGCGGATGCAGCGAGAACGCCTCGTGGGGGGCGAGCGGGGCGAGTGTCGTGGCGCCGGAGCAGTGGCCGACGAGCCGACCTTGACTGACTGCTGCGGCCGCGGCGGCGATCTCGGCGTCAGGAACGCACAGCAGCACGACGTCGGCTCCAGCTCCGTCGGCGCCACGTCCGAGCGGACCGTCGACGGCGATTCCGGCGTCGCGGAGAGCTGCGGTGAGCGCGTGGCCGAGTCGGCCTGCGCCGATCACCGCGCAGCGCAGGCGCGCAATCGTGTGGTGGTGTGATTCCCGTTCCAGTTCCCGCATGGGAGATACCGGTCGAGCCAGATGTGACGGTGTGACGGTGAGCGTCCGTCCCCGAAGGTGACGGCGTGCTCAAAATGGTAGCCGTCATTGCGCCCATTTACCATCAAAGCTCGTGAGCACCGCCGAAGCCCGCCGTGAGCAGCTCAAGGAGGTCTTCCAGGAGGCCAGCTTCTGTGTCCGCTGCGTGCTCTCGGAGACACGCACCACCGTGGTCTTCGGAGCAGGCAACGCCGACGCGGATCTGATGTTCGTCGGCGAGGCGCCCGGTGCCAACGAGGACAAGCAAGGCTTGCCGTTCGTCGGGCAGGCGGGGAAGCTGCTCGACAAGCTGCTGGGCGAGATCGGGCTCGAGCGCGGGCAGGTCTTCATCGCGAACGTGCTCAAGTGCCGCCCGCCGGGCAACCGCGATCCGCGGCCGCAGGAGATCGAGGCGTGCAGCGACTATCTGCACCGTCAGGTCGAGCTGATCGAACCGCTCGTGATCTGCACGCTCGGCAACTTCTCCACCAAGCTTCTGCGCGGCGACCCGACGGGTATCTCGAAGCTGCACGGCCAGCCCGAGGTCCTCACGATCGGCCCGCGCGCCGTGCGTCTCTTTCCGATCTACCATCCGGCCGCGGCGCTCTACACGCCGAGCATGGTCGAGGTGCTGCGCACCGACTTCGCGCGGCTGCCCGAGCTGCTCGCGATGCCGGCGCCGCCGCAGCCGGCCGCCGACGTCGAGCCGATTCCGGAGCTCGAAGGGGTCGAGGGCGTGCCCGAGACACCGGAGGCCGTCGTCGCGACCGCCGCCGCCGACGCCGCGGCGCCCGACTGGGCCGAGCAGCCACCCGACGATCAGCTCGGGCTGTTTTAGAACCTCGTTCTTAGTCCGGGGCTCGGCTGGATCGCAGCGCCAGCGCAAGCGCCAAGGCGACCGCGCACCCTTGCAGAGCGAGCACGACGGCCGCGAAGCCGTCGGGGGTGCCTGGGGCGGCGGTCACCAGCAGCAGCGGCTCGGCAAGCGCGACTGCGCCGAGCGGGAGCAGGAAGCGCGTGCGCTGCAGTGCCAGCAGGTATTGGACTGCCAGCAGCGTGATCGCCAGGAGCGTGAAGGCCACGCCGAGCGGCAGCAGCGCGTCGGACGCCAGCAGACGGTCCGACCCGAACGCCAGCCGCAGCAGCAGCTCGCCTCCGAACGCGAAGATCAGCAGCACCGGGATCGCGCACACGAGCACGATCGCGATCGCGCGCAGCAGGACAGGCCGCGCGTCCTCCTGCGCGGCGTGGCGCCGGGACGTCTCCGGCACGAGGTAGAAGCCTGCGCCGATCGCGATCCATACGAGCACCTTCGCGGCGACGGCTGTTGCGCCGTACGAGCTCGCGACGTCTGTCGAGAAGCGATGCTTTGCGGCGATCACGTCGATGTTCTGCAGGATGGCGATCACGACCAGAGCGGCAATCGGCGCCCACGCTCGCACGACGTGATCACTCAGCCGCATCGCGACACGTGAGGCGGCGGTCACGGGCGCTGTGCCGGCGAGCCGCGGACGCAGCAGCAGTCCGCAGTACGCCGTCATCGCGATCAGCGAGAGCGGAGTGCCGAGAAAGGCTCCGGTGACGCCGAGGCCGACAGCCGCGAGCGTCGTGCCGAACAGCAGGCGGCTGCCTTGCTCGCCGATCAGGCTGAGGCCGAGTCCGCGGTAGTCGCCGACGCCTTGGAGCACGCCGCGCAGGATCGACAGCAGCAGCCACAGGACCCCAGCCGGCAGTCCGACCGCTGCTGCCCACGTCTGGTCGACGCCGACCATGTGGGCGAGCGGGGCCCGCAGCACGAGCGACAGCACCGCGACACCGGCGGTCAGTATCAGCAGCGTGCGCGTCCAGCTCCGCAGCGTGGCGGCAAGCTCGGGACCTGCGCCGAGCCGGCCGACGGCGCTCTCGCGTGCCGTCGCGACCTGCATCGCCTGACCCGCCACGGACAGGATCAGGTAGTAGCTGATGAGCGCCGCCAGCGAGCCGTAGTCGTCGAGGAGGCGGGCGAACGCCACCGTCGCGCCGAGTGCGAGCACGTTGTTCGCGATCATCGCTCCGGCGAGCCATGCGGACGTTGCAAGGCCGGATGTGCGCAGCGTCATGAGACGCTCACGCAGCGCACCGACCCGTCGCCTTCGCCGCGTTCCCCCAACGTCGGCCATCGCAGCCCACCTTACGCTAGCGTCCGCTCGCCATGAGCCTGCACGGATCGCTTCCACTCGGCGTCCATCGCAGCTCCGGCCCTGAACAGACCGAGGCGGTCGCCGCTCGGCTTGCGGCGGCGCTGGAGCCTGGCGACGTCGTACTCCTGTCGGGCGAGCTGGGTGCCGGAAAGACGACCTTCGTGCGCGGCGCCTGTCGAGCGCTCGGCGTGACCGGGCGCGTGACGAGCCCGACGTTCACGATCGGCCGCCGCTACGAAGGCCGCGTGCCGATCTCGCATCTCGACCTCTACCGGCTCGGCGACTTCGCGGACGAGGACCCGGGCCTGCTGGCCGACTACCTCGCGCCCGACCGCGTCGCGTTCGTCGAGTGGCCCGAGGTCGCGGGGGGAGCGCTGCCCGGCGTCGTCGCGCGAGTCCACCTCGCGCATGCCGGCGAGGAGGACGAGCGCGAAATCCTCGTCGAGCAGGCCTGACACTGCTGCCCGGCGACGCCGCACGCGCCGGTCCCGTGCGCGAGGATGGCGCCGTGCAGATCCTCGCGCTGGACACCGCGACGCCGGCGACCTCGGTCGCACTTGCGCTGCACGACGGGACGCTCCTCACGCGCCGCCACGAGCCTGAGCCGGGTGAGCGGCCGGGCCACGCGACCCAGCTGCTGCCGCTCGCGCTGGAGCTGCTGGAGGAGGCGGGGGTGGACTGGCCTGACCTCGATCGCATCGCCGTCGGCGTCGGCCCCGGAACGTTCACGGGCGTGCGGATCGGCGTCGCGAGCGCCCGCGCGCTCGCGCAGGCCCTCGAGACCCCGCTCGTCGGCGTCTCGACGCTGCGCTCGCTCGCGGTGGGTGTCGAGCTGGATGGACCCGACGTGCCGCAGACGGTCCTCGCCGTGATCGACGCTCGTCGCGGCGAGGCCTTCGTCGCCGCCTGGCCGCCCGGCGCCGGCGCCGACCCGGGCGCCACGCCCTGTTGGCTCCCGCCGCGCTGACGCCGGACGCGCTCGCCGATGTGGTTCGCACGCTGTCCCCGACCCCGGAATCCCTGCTGGCGGTCGGAGATGGGGCGCTAAGGTTCAGGGAGCAACTCGAAGCGGCCGGGGCCGTGGTCCCGGCGGACGGTTCGCCCCAGCATCGTGTCGACGCGGCCGTGCACTGCCGGCTCGCGGCGGCGATGGAGCCGACCGCCCGCGACGCGGTCCTTCCGGCCTATCTGCGCCTCCCGGACGCCGAGCTGGCGCTCCGCCGGCGCCGCGCCGCCGAGCAACCGTGACCCGGAACCTTTCGATCCGCCGCCTGACGTACTCGGACCTGCCGCAGGTCATCGCGGTCGAGCGGCGCGCCTTCCCAACGCCGTGGTCGCTGGCGATGTTCGTGCTGGAGCTGTCGAAGCCGTCGGGCGTGTGCCTCGCGGCGCTGCGCGACGACGACCTCGTCGGCTATGTGATCTGCTCGCGCTACGACACGGTCTGGCATGTCATGAACGTCGCCGTGGACCCGCGCCTGCGGCGCCAGAAGATCGCGACCGCGCTGCTCGACGCGCTGCTGGAGCGCGTCGACGATGGGGCGGCGCAGCTGACGCTCGAGGTGCGCCCGACGAATGGCCCGGCGATCGCCCTCTACGAGCGCTTCGGCTTCCGCTCCGCCGGCACACGGCCCCGCTACTACCAGGACAACGGGGAGGACGCGCTCATCATGTGGCGCACACCGGCGACGCTGGCCGGCCGCCTCGACGACGTCCCGAACGCGGATCCGGCCTCGGCGTGATCCTCGCGATCGAGACGAGCTGCGACGACACGTGCGCCGCGGTCGTGACGCGCGACGGGGAGATCCGCTCCAACGTGATCTCCTCGCAGGGCGTGCACGACCGCTACGGCGGCGTCGTCCCGGAGGTCGCGTCGCGCCACCACCTGGAGCTGATCGGCGCGGTCGTCGACGACGCGCTCGGGCAGGCGGACGTCGCGTTGCCGGAGCTCGACGCGGTCGCCGTCACGCAGGGCCCCGGCCTCGTCGGCGCGCTGCTCGTCGGCGTCGCGACGGCGAAGGCGCTTGCTGCTGCGCACCGGCTGCCGCTGATTCCCGTCGACCACCTGCACGGCCACGTCGCCGCGAGCTTCCTCGGGCCGGAGCCGTTCGAGCCGCCGTTCCTGATCCTGATCGCCAGCGGCGGCCACACGCTGCTCGCGCACGTGCGCGACCACGGGCCGGACTGGGAGATCCTTGGCTCCACGCACGACGACGCCGCCGGCGAGGCCTTCGACAAGGGGGCGCGGATGCTCGGGCTCGGCTATCCCGGCGGCCCGGCGCTGCAGCGGCTCGCGGCGGACGGCGACCCCGAGGCGTATCCCTTCCCGACTGCCCGCCAAGTCGCCGGCCTCGACTTCTCCTTCTCCGGCCTGAAGACGGCGCTGCTCTACAAGCTGCGTGACCTGGGCGAGGAAGAGGTCGCGCGGCGCCGCGCCGACCTCGCTGCCTCCTACCAGCGTGCGATCGTCGAGACGCTCGCACGCCGCGTCGAGCGGGCCCTCGATCAGACCGGGATCGACCGCCTTGCGCTCGGCGGCGGCGTCGCGGCCAACGGGCCCTTGCGCGAGCGCATGCGCGCCCTGGATGTCGCGATCGACATCCCCCCGCATGCACTCTGCACCGACAACGCGGCGATGATCGCGAGCGCCGCCCGCCACGTGCCGTCGCTGCCGTTCCCTGACTACCTCGCGCTCGACGCGTACGCGACCGGCGAGCGGGACCTGTAGGACGCAAGCGCCGCCGCGCCCAACACCTTGACGGACCCGGGGGGGTGCGCCTTATGATAAAGCGATGCAAACGCTTCCAGTAACAGTTTCAGCTCATCGGCTCCTCCCGCTTGTCGAGGAACTTGCGGATGCGCACGAGGACACCGTCCGCCTGGCCACCGCTCCGGCGACGCGGCTGGAGTGGGAGGTCCACGTCGACTACCTGCGCGCGCTGCACCGCCTGACGCGCGAGGCGCTGGCGCATTCCTGAGGGCTGGTAGGGCTTGGCCCTACTACGCTGAGGCCTCGATGCCTCAGGTCGTGCTCTACGGCAAGCCGGACTGCCACCTTTGCGACGACGCACGTGAGGTGCTGGAACGAGTGCGGAGGGAACTGCCCTTCGCGCTGGTCGAGCTCGACATCACGGCCGACGACGCGCTCCACCGCGCGTACCTGGAGCGCATCCCGGTGGTGACGATCGACGGCGCCGAGGCGTTCGAGTTCTTCGTGGTAGAGGCGGAGCTGCGGCGCCGTCTGGCGGGCTGATCGCGCGCCCCGCGGCGGACCGGATCGCCCTGGTCATCGACTACAGTGGGGTGCGATGAGCTCCACGATCGAGCAGGGCGCCGAGACGGGAATCGGCAAGGCCGGCGAGCGCCTCTCGCTGGGCGTCGCGGCGCGGCTGTCGCGCTACCTGCAGGTGCTCACGCAGGCGAAGAAGATGGGCAAGGAGACAATCTCCTCGCAGGAGCTGTCCGACTACACGCACGTGAACTCGACGCAGATCCGGCGCGACCTGTCGGGCTTCGGCAAGTTCGGCAAGCGCGGCGTGGGCTACAACGTCGACTCGCTCGTCTCGCAGATCCGCAAGATCCTGCGGACCTCCGGCCAGCACAACATCGCCCTGTTCGGCGCCGGCCACCTCGGCCGCGCGATCGCCAGCTCGGACATCTTCGCCGACCATGGCTTCCGCGTCGTGGCGATCTTCGACAACGACCCGGCGAAGGTCGGCGAGCTGGTCGGACCGCAGCCGATTCGCGCGATGAGCACGCTCAAGCAAGTCGTCGACGAGGAGGACATCGTCGTCGCGGTGCTGGCCGTCCCGACGGGCGCCGCACAGCTGCTCGCCGATGACCTCGTGCAGGCAGGCGTGAAGATCATCTTCAACTACTCCGAGGCGCTGCTGCAGGTGCCGCCCGAGGTGACGGTCCACACCTCCAGCCCCGCCGTCGACCTCCTCTACGCGCTGTACTTCTACCTGACGTAGCGCCGCGTCCCGTCCGCCGTCTCCACCAAACCGCTTGAGCCTCGACCTCGACAACGCCTACGAGCTGTTCGCGAGCGCACCCGACTTCACGGTCGGCCTCGAGGAGGAGTTTGCGATCCTCGATCCGGCGACGCTCACGCTCGCGCAGCGCTTCGAGGAGCTGAGCGATGCCGCGGCTGAGACCGATCCGGTCCTTGCCGCCTCGATCGCCGGCGAGCTGATCTCTTCCGAGATCGAGATCCGCTCCGGCCGCGGCGAGGACCTCGCGGGCGCGCTCGCGTTGCAGCGCGACCACCGCCGCCGGCTTTTCGCGCTCGCCGCCGATCGCGGCATCGCGCTCGGAGCAACCGGCACGCACCCGTGGGCCGACTACCGCGAGCAGCACATCATCGACACCGAGCACTACCGCCGCGTCGAGGAAGGGCTCAAGTACGTCGCGTGGCGCAACAACACGTTCTCGCTGCACGTTCATGTCGGCGTGCGCGACGCCGACCGCGCAGTGCAGGTATGCGACCGGCTGCGGCCGGTGCTGCCGCTGCTGCTGGCGATCTCGGCCAACTCGCCGTACGTCGACGGCCGCCTCGCGGGCCTGCACACCGCGCGCACTCAGACGTTCACGAAGAGCTTCCCGCGCTGCGGCGTGCCGGACGCGTTCGGCTCCTGGCAGGGCTTCCGCGCGTATCTGGAGTTCCTCCAGCGCACGCGCTCGATCGTCGAGTACACGCAGGTGTGGTGGTCAGTGCGGCCCCACCTGTCGTTCGGCACCGTCGAGGTGCGCATCTGCGATGCGCAGAGCACCGCCGGCGAGTCGGAGGCGCTCGCGTCGCTGATCGTCGCCTGCGTCGCGCAGGCATCCCGCGACGTCGACGAGGGCGTGCTGTTCGCCGACCCGGCGCCGCGCCTGGTCGAGGAGAACATGTGGCGCGCGATCCGGCACGGCCTTGACGGCTCGATGATCGACCTCGAGCGCGCCGAGGAGTACCCGGCCGCCGAGACGGCCGACCGCCTGCTCGCCTGGACCGCGCCGATGCGCGCCGAGCTCGGCATCGAGGTCCTGCTGCCCGACTTGAACGGCGCTCAGCGCCAACGGCGCCTCGCCGAGGGCGGGGCGTCGATGGAGGAGGTCTACGCGGCGACCGTCCGCGAAACCCGCGAGACATACGCCCAGGAGGTGATCGTGTGACGCCGGACGACATACAGCAGCCGCAGGACGCTCGCGAGCCAAGCGAGGAGGAGATGCGCGCCGCGCTGGAGGAGGAGCTCAAGCGGGTCCGCGTCGAGCAGATCGTCACCGAGGCGACCGTCTCGATCCTCAACGTGGCGGTCCTGCGCGCCGGACTCGTGCCCGGCAGCGAGGGCGAAGTCGATCCTCCACAGGTGCGCATGGGGATCGAGGCGGTGCGGGCGCTGCTGCCGCTGGTGGAGCAGGCGGTTGGGGTCGAGCAGGCAAAGCCGATCCGTGACGCGCTGTCGCAGCTGCAGCTGGCGTATGTGCGGGCGCAGGGCGGACCGGATGACGCCGCTTCGGGGCCCAATGGGCCAGCAGCCGACGCTGGTGCAGAGGGGTCCGCGAAGCAGTCGCCGGAGGCGAACCCAGGAGCCGGTCCGGCGCAGCACAGCGGACGCCTTTGGGTGCCCGGCAGCTCGTGACGGAACCTTTCCAATGATCGCCTATCTGGTGTGTCGAAGGCTGAATGTTGGTAGAATGAGCGGCGCGCCGGCATCGGCGCAGGTTCGCTGGTGGGTCAATTAAGCGGACGGAGCGGCGACTGGCCTTGGGGGAGGGCAGTCAGTGGAACAACGGGTCTACGACGAGCTGTATCGGCTGGAGGACGCCCACTGGTGGTTCCGCGGCCGGCGCGCCGTCATCTGGGCGCTGCTGCGCGACGCTGGGCTGCCGACCAATCCGGCGATCCTCGACGCGGGCTGTGGGACTGGACGCAACCTCGTCGAGTACGGCCGCCTCGGTTCGGCAGTCGGCGTCGACTTCTCGAGCGAGGCCGTCGCGGCATGTCGTGAGCGCGGCTTGCGGGACGTCACACATGCGCGGCTGGAGGACATGCCGTTCGACCCGGGGAGCTTCGATTTGCTGCTCGCCTGCGATGTGATCGAGCACATCGAGGATGACGTGGGTGCGCTGCGGGAGCTCAGGCGCGTGGCCAGCGCGGGGGCACAGCTCGTACTGACCGTGCCAGCGTACATGTGGCTGTGGAGCCACCATGACGACCGTCACCACCACCAGCGCCGCTACACCAAGGAAGCGCTGGAGGCGTCGGTACGGGCAGGCGGCTGGCGACCACGCAGGATCACCCACTTCAACACTGTGCTGCTGCCGGCGATCGCCGCCGTGCGCGCCGTCGGCCGGCGGCGCACGCCGCGGGAGGATGCCTCCGATTATGCGCTCACACGCGGGCTCGACCGCGTGCTGGGCGTACCGATGGCGGGTGAGGCGCGTGCGATCGCTCGCGGCTTCAACCTGCCTGCTGGTGTCTCGATCGCAATGGTGTGCGAGTAGCGATGGACGGCCCGCCGCTCATCTCCGTCGTCGTTCCGGTCTTCAACGAGGAGGACGTGCTCGGCGAGCTGCAGCGCCGGCTGGAAGGTGCGCTGGGCGTGCTCGAGGGCGGCTACGAGATCGTATACGTCGATGACGGTTCGGTCGATGCGTCGGCGGCGCTGATCTCCACACTCGCGCAGGAACGGACTGACGTCGTGCTCGTGCGGCTGTCGCGGAACTTCGGCATGGAGATCGCGATGTCTGCCGGTTTGGACCATGCCCGCGGTGATTACGTGGCGCTCGTCCATGCAGACCTGCAGGATCCGCCGGAGCTGATCCCGGAGATGTTGGAGCACGCCCGCGATGGGGCTGACGTCGTGTACGCGCGTCGCATCGGACGTGACGAGAGCCTGCTCAAGCGGACGCTGGCGACAGCCTTCTACGCGCTGATGGAGCGGCTCGCGCGCACGCCCTACCAGGGGCAGGCAGGTGACTTCCGCGTGATGTCACGACGGGTCGTTGACGCAGTTCGGACGATGCCCGAGCGCCGCCGGTTCCTGCGCGGGATGATCGCGTGGGTCGGTTACGACCAAGTGCCAGTCGAGTACCGTCGCGCCGGCCGCCACGGTGGTCGCGGCGCCTCGTACCCCGCACTGCTGCGGCTTGCCTTCGAGGCCCTGACGTCGTTCTCCGACGTGCCGCTGGCGCTCGCGAGCTACCTCGGGATCGCAACGTCGCTCGCGAGCGCCGTCGCCGGTTTCGTGATCCTCTTGCTGACCGTTGTCGGCGGGATCTCGGCGTCTGCGAGCGTCTGGGCGCTGGTGATACTCCTGTTCCTCGGCGGTATGCAGTTGACCGGCATGGGGATCATCGGCCGCTACCTCGCGCGTGTGCACACACAGGTGCTCGGCCGGCCGCTGTATCTCGTCTCCGACGTGATCCCGGCACTCGGCCGCAGGGACTCCAGCGGCCCAGGCGAGCTGGCCGGCGATCAGATTGCGCGGCCCCGCAACGCCTCGTAGCGGGCGACACACTGGGCGACGTGAGTGCGGAAGCCGCCGGTCTCGGGGAAGACGTCGAGCGAGGGGACGTCCTCAGCGGGTGCCTGCAGCCCGCCGCTCTCCAGCACCCGCCGGTAGAAGGGGTCGTCAGCCCCCGAGACGGCGCTGAGGCCGGTCGCGGTCGAGGACTCCCACGTCAGCAGCTCCGGAGCGTACGTGAGCCCAAGTCGCTCGAGGATCGGCGGCACGGCGCGGGTGGGCATCGCCCGCAGGTGCGTCGAGTCGACGATCAGGTGCTCGATCCCGTTATCGCTGACGTGAGCGAGCTGGCGCTCGAGATCGTCCCAACCACACTCGCGCAACGGGAACACCGCTGGGCGCCCGGCGCGCTCCAGCACGCGCATGCGCGAGGCGATGCTGAGGCGCGGGTCGCGTACGAGGAAGACGATCGGGCGCGTCGCCAGCTCGGCGAGCAGGGGGAAGGCGTCGCCGACCTGGAAGGTCATCTCCTTCACGACGAGTGTCGTGCCCACGCCGCCGGCACCGCCCAGCTCACCGACCGGCGCTGGTGCTTCCAGCAGCGCTGCGGCGTCTGTAAGCGGCGCATCGCGGTAATAAGTGGGCTCGAACGGCTCGTGGCTGTAAAAGCCGACGTCGGGGTGGTTCCAGAGGATGCGCGCGAGCGCGGTGGAGGCGGTGCGCGGCGGTGCGACGATCACGAGCACGTCGCGGTGGCGCTTGCGTACCTGCTGAAGCCGGGCACGGACGGCGGCGACGGCGGCGTCCGCTACGTCAGGCTCAGCCATGTCCCGGTGCCCGTCGCGAGCGCCGACCGGTAGACGGCGGCGGCGCAGGCGACGTCCTCGATTGCCATACCCATCGGGTTCAGCAGGATCCGCTCGTCCGGGTCGGTGCGGCCGGGACGCTCGCCGCAGACGATGTCGCCCAGCTCGGCGTGCAGGTCCTCACGCGTGAGCTTGCCGTCGAGCACGAGCTGGTTGATCGTCTTTCTCTCGCGGTTGCACTGATCCCAGTCGTCGACGACGAGCTTGTCGACCTGCACGAACACGTCGGGCTCCACGTCCATGATCGAGATGTTGGAGACGAAGACGCCCGCTGACAACCACTCGAACGGGATATATGGCGTGTCGGCGACCGTGCACGGGACGACGACCTCGGCACCGCGCACGGCCTCCTCGGCCGTCGCACACACCGTGGCGGTGGTCTCGCCGCCGAGCGCCTCGATCTCATCAGCGAGCTGTTGGGCAGCCTCGGGCTTGTGGTCGTGCAGCCGCAGCTCGCGGATCTGCGGGAACGCCTCGACCAGGCCGAGCGCGTGCAGACGGCCGATGAAGCCGCTGCCGATCAGCGCGACGGTCTCGAAGCGCTCGCGCGCCAGGTACTCGGTCGCGAGGACCGTGACGCCGGCCGTGCGCATGCCGCTGATCTCGCCGCCCTCGATGACGGCGATCGGGAAGTGCGTCTCGGCGTCGTTGAGGACGATCACCGCGCTCGCGCGCTCGATGCCGCGCGCCGCCGGGTTGTCGTGCTTTGAGCCGATCCACTTGATGCCGGCGATCGGCTGCTCGCCGCCGACGTAGCCGGGCATCGCGATGATGCGATCGGCGATGTGGCCGTTCTCGCGCCACTTCAGGTAGGGCTTGAGCGGCTGCGCGGTCTCCCCGCCGGCGTGCAGCGCAAGCGCGCCGCGCAGCGCCTCGACGTAGGCGCCGATCGAGCCGCCCATAGCGGCACGCACGTCGCTGCGGCTGAGGTACAGCAGCGCGCCGGGGGCCGGGCCCCCGCCGGCCGTGGCGGGATCTGACTGCGTCGAGGTCATCGCTGCAACCTCTAGGGAGCTGTCACTAGCGCGACCGCGCCCGCCGGGATCGCTCGGATGGCCGGCTCGGGGACCGCCGGCCGGCGTGACGCGACCCATGCGTCGTCGTAGACGCGGTCCATGTAGCGCTCGCCGCGGTCGGGCAGGATCGTGACGACTCTCGACCCGGGCGCCAGGTCCGGCGCGAGCCTCTGCACGGCGGCGATCACGGCGCCTGAGGACCCGCCGGCGAGGATCCCCTCGCCCAGCAGCAGGTCGCGGCAGCCGCGGGCGGAGTCGTAGTCGTCGACGAAGATCACGTCGTCGACCTCCTCCTCGACGAGCAGCTCGGGACGACGGCTGGAGCCGATGCCCGGCAGGTCGCGCGCTCTCGGCGCTGCGCCGAAGATGACGGAGCCGGCCGCGTCGACGGCGACGATCCGTACCGCGGGGTTCGCGTCGCGCAGGCGGCGGGCAGCGCCGAGCAGCGTCGCGGTCGTGCTGACCGCAGCCACCAGCACGTCAACCGTGTCGCCCTCCAGCGCGTCGACGATCTCGCTGCCGATGCCGTCGTAGTGGCAGCGCGTGTTGAGCTCGTTGGCGTACTGGTCGATCCAGTAGGAGCCGGGGATCTCGGTGAGCAGCTCCTGTACGCGCTCCAGGCGCGTGTGGAGGTAGCCGCCGAACGCGTCGGGGCGCTCGACTCTCTCGACGCGCGCGCCGAGCTGGCCGAGGATGCGGAGGTTCAGCGGCGAGATCTTCGGGTCCACGACGCAGACGAAGTCGAGCTCGTAGATGCGCGCGGCCATCGCGAGCGCGATGCCGAAGTTCCCCGAGGAGGACTCGATCACCGTCGCGCCGGGGGCGATCGTGCCGTCGCGCAGGCCGCGTTCGATGATGTAGCGCGCGGGGCGGTCCTTCACGCTCCCGCCCGGGTTCAGCAGCTCGAGCTTGGCGAAGACCTGCGGGCTGCCGCTGAAGAGCCTGCGCAGCCGCACCAGCGGTGTGTCGCCGATGCACTCAATGATCGAGGCAGCGACCATCAGTTCCATTTCCCCCTTGCATGTGCCACCCATCCCCCTGGGCTTGCTTCGGGCTAGCTTAGCGATCCGGAGGGTCCGCGTGGATAACTTGACAAGCCGCGAGCGACCGGCATATCTTTGACCGCGAAGGGGGACATGCGCCCGTAGCTCAAACGGTCAAAGGAAGTAAACGGGGGATTACCGGAACGCTACGTTCCAAACATCTAGCCGGCAGTGTGGCTTGTCCATCTTGCTGGTGTTTGGTGGCCCTTGTGGCAGCGTAGCTCCATGCGTCCCAGACCGCAGGCTTCCTGGAGAGTACCGGCCTTTCAAGCCGGTGATACGGGTTCGAGTCCCGTCGGGCGTACTTAGTTATTCGGATAATTGAAGATCGGGAGAGGTCGCGTGCCGCCATCGGACGTTGATCGACGATGGCAGGCGGCCTGGCGCGAGCAGCGCGTGTTCGCGACGCCGGAGGTCGGTGGGGCAGACGACGGCCCGACGCGCTACGTCTTCCCGTCATGTCCGTTCACCTCGGGCAACGCCCACCTCGGCCACGCGCGCATCTACTCGATCGCGGACGCGTTCGTGCGCTACCGCCGCGCGCAGGGCGACGCGGTCCTCTTCTCGACCGGCTTCGACTCCTTCGGGCTGCCATCCGAGCTGGAGGCGATCCGCCGCGGCATCACCCCGCGTGAGTGGGTCGAGCAGTGCTGCGCCAACTTCCGCCGCGACTTCTCCGGTCTCGGCGTCTCGTTCGACTGGGAGCGCTCCTTCGTCACGTGCGAGGAGCAGCACTATCAGTGGACGCAGTACCTCTTCCTGCTGCTGCTGGAGCACGACCTGATCTACCGGCAGACGCGCCACGTCGACTGGTGCGACTCGTGCCAGACGGTGCTTGCCCGCACGCAGGCGGAGGGCGGGAAGTGCTGGCGCTGCGACGGCGAGACGCGCTTCCTGCCGCTCGAGCAGTGGTTCTTCCGTGCGACGCGCTACGCGGCCGAGAACGACGACAACCTCGACACGCTCAAGGGCTGGGACGTGAACGCGATCGGCGCGCAGCGCTCGCTGCTGAGTCGTGTGGAGGGCGTCGAGGTCGACGCGACGACGCCGTCTGGGGCCCAGTCAGCCGTCTTCGCGGCTGAGCCTGGCGCGCTCGCGCAGGCCGCGTTCGTCGTCGTCTCGCCGAACCATCCGCAGCTCGGCGACTGGGTCGGCGAGTTGGGCGACAGCGACGCGCTGCGTGACATGAAGTCGACGGGCTGGCGCAGCGGCGATCGCGCCGGCACGGTCGACGTGATCGACACGGGCCTCACCGCGAGCGTCGCGGGCATCTCGCGTCCGCTGCCGGTGCTCGTCTCGCCGATCGTCGACGCGCGACACGGCGCGACGGCGTCGCTTGGGATCCCGGCGGCCGACAGAACCGACGCGGTGGTAGGGGAGAAGGCGGGGATTTCGCCGCCGCCGGAGGACGCGCGTGCCTTCGGGGTCGTGGCGCGCCCGGCGCGCCGCTACGCGATCAGCGACTTCTCCGTCGGGCGCCAGCGCAGCTGGGGTGCGCCGATCCCAATCGTCTACTGCGACGCGTGCGGTGTCGTACCGGTGCCGAAGGAGCAGCTGCCGGTCGTCCTGCCGCCGGACCTGAAGATCGACGGGAGCGGGCGCCCGCTGGCCGAAGACGCGGACTTCGTCAACACCGAGTGCCCGTCGTGCGGCGGCCCGGCGAGACGCGAGACGGACACGCTCGACTGCCACGTCGATGCGTTCTGGACGTGGCTGTCGATCAGCGTCCCGTACGCGGACCGCGCCGAGCGCATGTTTGACCACCCGCAGACGGCCACCTGGTTGCCGGTCACGAACGTGATTCGCGGCACCGACGGCGCCGGCTTCGTGTTCGACCAGCGCTCGTTCACGAAGATGCTGCGCGACGTCGGCCTGTTGACGCACATCGAGGACGGCGAGCCGTTCACGAACCAGCGCATGATCGGGCTCGTCCGCTTCGACGGCAAGAAGATGAGCAAGCATCTGCGCAACACCGTCGAGCTGAAGCAGATGCTCGAGGAGGTCGGCGCCGACACGCTGCGCGTCGCGATGCTCTACGCCGCCTCGCCGCGGAACGACTTCCACTGGACCGACGAGCCGATCAAGTTCTGCGCCGAGTTCCTGGAGCAGCTGTGGGACTTCGCCGCGCCGCGGCTGACGCGCTGGCCGGAGCTCGAGGACACCGAGGAGATCGACGCGTCCGACAAGCTGCGGCGCAGCCTCGTGAAGTGGTGCGACGCCGCGCGCGGCAACGTCGCCGAGTCGATTGACGCTCTTGAGATGAAGCGCGCCGTCGAGCACGTGATGGCGCTGTTCGGCAAGCTGCGTGACTTCGAGAAGCGCGCCGCGGGGGCACATGGGGGTGTGCTCGACCCGGCCGACGAGACCGCCGTCGCGATCGCGCTGCGGCTGCTCGTCCAGTTGATCGCGCCGATGGCGCCGCACATCGCCGAGGAGCTGTGGGCGCTCTGCGGCGAGGAGTCGCTGCTCGCCGCGATGACGTGGCCGGACCCGGTGGCGCGCACCGCGCCGCCGTCGGTCCGCGTCCCACGATAAACTCGCGCCGCTCTTAAGGACGGGGCCGGTTTCGGCATGCGCCGACGCTGGCCCCGAAGCGTGTCGGCGCGCCTTGTTGCGCGTCGTCTGCGTTCAACGGAAACCCCCCGGAGGAACTCTTGTCCAGCTTTCTGAGTGACCATGGCGTCGTTGTCGCCCTGGTATGCGCGGCCTGCGCGCTCGTCTACGGAGCGCTGACGGTCCGCTCGCTGCTCGCGCTCTCGCCCGGCAACGAGCGGATGCAGTCGATCTCGTTGGCGGTGCAGGAGGGTGCGCGCGCGTACCTCAACCGCCAGTACACGACGATCGCCGTTGTCGGCGTCGTCCTGTTCGTGGCGCTGATCTTCGTCCAGGACATCAAGGTCGCGATCGGCTTCGCGATCGGTGGCTTCTCGTCCGCGGCGGCCGGCTACATCGGCATGAACGTGTCGGTGCGCTCGAACGCGCGTGTCGCCGAGGCCGCCCGCGACGGCGTGCCGAAGGCGCTCAGCGTCGCGTTCCGCGGCGGCGCCGTCACCGGCATGCTCGTCGTCGGCCTCGCGCTGTCCGGCGTCGCGGCCTACTACGGCATCCTCACCTCCTGGGTGGGCGACACCCCGAAGGAGTCGATCGACGCGCTGATCGGCCTCGGCTTCGGCGGTTCGCTGATCTCCGTCTTCGCCCGTCTGGGCGGCGGCATCTTCACGAAGGGCGCCGACGTCGGCGCCGACCTCGTCGGCAAGATCGAGGCCGGCATCCCCGAGGACGACCCGCGCAACCCGGCCGTGATTGCCGACAACGTCGGCGACAACGTCGGCGACTGCGCCGGCATGGCGGCCGACCTGTTCGAGACGTACGCGGTGACGGCGGTCGCCGTGATGCTGCTCGGCGTCCTCACGTTCAGCGGCGACGACGCCTCGAACGTGGCGCTCTACCCGCTGATCCTCGGCGGCGTCTCGATCATCGCCTCGATCATCGGCACGTTCTTCGTGCGCTCCGCCGCCGGCAACGTCGAGCGCGCCCTCTACCAGGGCCTGTTCGTCTCTGGCCTCATCGCCGCGGCGGCGTTCTACCCGATCACGCACTGGCTGATGGACGGCGTGACGCTGACGGATGCCGGCGCTCCCGGCAGCTCGCCCGGCGTCGGCGACTTCTACATCTGCTCGCTGATCGGCCTGGGCGTCACCGCCCTGCTGTTCGTGATCACCGACTACTACACGTCGACGCGCTTCGCTCCGGTCAAGTCGACCGCGAAGGCCTCCGAGACGGGTCACGCCACGAACATCATCCAAGGGCTCGCACAGGGTTTCCAGGCGACCGCTGCGCCGGCGCTCGTGCTTGCGCTCGGCATCCTCTGGGCGAACGACCTCGCCGGCATCTACGGCATCGGCGTCGCCGTCATGGCGCAGCTCTCGCTGACCGGCCTGATCGTCGCGCTCGACGCGTTCGGCCCGATCACGGACAACGCCGGCGGCATCGCCGAGATGGCGGACCTGCCCGAGGAGGTTCGCGCCGTGACCGATCCGCTCGACGCGGTCGGCAACACGACGAAGGCCGTCACGAAGGGCTACGCGATCGGCTCTGCCGTGCTCGCCGCGCTTGTGCTGTTCGCGGCCTTCGAGAGCGAGCTCAACACGCGTCTGACGGAGGACGGCAAGGACGCCGCCGTGTTCCTGATCGGCGACCCGGCCGTGCTGGTCGGCCTGCTGATCGGCGGCATGATGGTCTACCTGTTCGCCGCCCTCTCGATGGAGGCCGTCGGCCGCGCCGGCGGTGCCGTCGTCGAGGAGGTCCGTCGCCAGTTCCGCGAGAAGCCGGGCATCATGGACGGCAGCGAGCAGCCCGAGTACGGCACCTGCGTCGACATCGTCACGAAGTCGGCTCAGCGCGAGATGATCATCCCGTCGCTGATCCCGATCGTCGTGACGCTCGTCGTCGGCCTGCTGTCGGTCGAGGCGCTTGGCGGCCTGCTGATCGGCGTGA
Organism: uncultured Actinomycetes bacterium; assembly: GCA_963774115.1. Taxonomy (GTDB): domain Bacteria; phylum Actinomycetota; class Thermoleophilia; order Solirubrobacterales; family Solirubrobacteraceae; genus Conexibacter. Next base: position 1,489,669 of record CAVZDN010000003.1, read on the forward strand.
TCGTCGTGGGCCTCTTCATGGCCGTCTCGATGACCGCCGGTGGCGGTGCCTGGGACAACGCGAAGAAGCTGATCGAGGACGGCGCGTTCGGCGGCAAGGGCTCCGTCGCCCATGCCGCCTCGATCACCGGCGACACGGTCGGCGATCCCTATAAGGACACCGCCGGTCCGGCGATCAACCCGATGATCAAGGTCGCGAACATCGTTGCGATCCTGATCCTGCCGTTGATCGCGTAGTTCCGGCTTCATCCCTTGCCTTGCGGGCGGCCCTTTGGGGCCGCCCGTTGGCTTTAACGGCTCGGGCTCGGGTCGGGCGTGGTTGGCGGGCGGGTCCTGTCGTCGGGATCGTGTCACCGGCGGCAAGCGCCTTGTGACAGCGATCCCCACGCCACCCGCCCGATCGGCGTCGCTGCCACGGGACTGTCCTGCCTGGTGGTCGCAGGACGACCACAGGACAGGACGGTTGGCGGCGGTCGCGCGGCTATGCTGCGCCGATGCCGCTGCGAGTCCTCGTCCTGGGTGCTGGCTTCGGGGGGCTTGAGCTTGTGACGACGCTGTCGGAGGCGCTTGGCGACGATGTCGAGGTCACGCTCATCGACAAGGGCGATGCGTTCGTCTTTGGGTTCTCGAAGCTGGATGTGCTGTTTGGGCGTGCGCCGCTGGAGGCTGTGCGGCTGCCGTATACGGAGTTTGCGAAGCCTGGGATTCGGTTTGTGCGGGAGACGGTGACGGCGATCGATCCCGAGGCGCGGCGTGTGACGACGGATGGCGGCGTCTACGACGCGGACGTGCTCGTGGTGGCCCTGGGTGCCGACTACGACCTGGACCACACGCCGGGTCTTGCCGATGGCGACAACGAGTTCTATTCGGTCGCGGGTGCGGCGCGGATGGCGGGGAAGGTCGCTGCGTTCACGAGTGGGCGGGCGGTCGTGGGGGTGTGTGCGGCGCCGTTCAAGTGCCCGCCGGCGCCGAGCGAGTGTGCGCTGATGCTGGATGCGTACCTGACGCAGCGGGGTGTGCGCGGCGACTGTGAGATCTCGATCGTGCTGCCGTTCAAGCGGCCGGTTCCGCCGTCGCCGGAGACGTCCGGGGCGCTTGTGGAGGCGTTCGCGGAGCGCGACATCCGGTTCGTCCCGGAGCGTCGTGTGAGTGCGCTTGACACGGCACGAGGCGTCGTGGTGCTCGACGACGGCAGCGAGCTGTCGTATGACCTCTTCCTCGGCGTGCCCAAGCACCGTGCGCCCGACGTCGTGGTCGAGAGCGGGATGACGGAGGGCGGCTATGTGCCGGTCGACTCCGCGACGCTTGCGACGCAATTCCCGGGTGTCTACGCCATCGGCGACGTGGCGACGGTCGGGGTTCCGAAAGCAGGGGTGTTCGCCGAGCGTGCGGGGCGTGTCGTTGCTGAGACGCTGATCGCCCAGGTGCGCGGCAGCGATCCGCCTGCGCCGTATGACGGGCGCGGCTCGTGCTACATCGAGTTCGGCTCGGGTCGCGTCGGCCGCGTCGACGTCGACTTTCTCTCGGGCCCGTCACCGACCGGTGAGTTCCAGGCGCCGTCGCTCGAGCTCGTCGCCGAGAAGGAGCACTTCGGCTCCAGCCGTCGCGCCCGCTGGTTCGGCGGCTGAGGCGAGGCCGTCAGGTGCCGTGCCCGTGAGCGGCGGCTGACGTGAGGGCTGCGCCGCTTTCGGCGTTGTGAGCCGCGACCCAGCGCTCCAGCTGCCGCTGCAGCACGGGGAACGATGCCGTCGGGGAGATCTGCGCTGCGCGCCGGTGGTGCTCGAACAGCAGCTGGTGGACGGCCGCGGCCAGCTGTGGGCGTGCCGTGCTGTCCTCGGGCGCGAGCAACAAGACGCCGGAGGGGAGTGCGTCCCGTTCGAGCAACGCTGGAGGGGGATCGTGCACGACGAGGGTGCCGAGGCGCTGGTCGGCATCCGCGAGGTCGTCGGCGACGCCGCGCACGAACGTGGCGATCTGTTGTGCCGTTGGCCGTCCACTGCGGCGGCGTGCGAGCGTCGCCCACGTGTATCCCGTGCGCAGGTCGACCGCGGTCAACTGCCAGATACCGGGGTGCGCGTAGGGATGGGGGAGGCAGGCGACGTCCACCGTGCTGCGCGGCCACTCGGACGATGGCGGCGCTCGTCGGATGAGACGTATCTCAGGCCACACGGACGACCGGGTCGCCGTCGCGCCGCGGGTTGTGCCGAGCCAGTCGGGCGCTGAGCGGTGCCTGGGCTCGATCGCGGTCTGCAGCTTGAGGACCGGTCCGAAGTGGCCGCCTCGGACCGGCAGCACGAGCGCGTTGCGGGAGTAGGAGTAGCGAAATCCGAGCGTCTGCGCGAGTCGCTCGCCCCGCGGACCGACCCGCCAGCGCCGGCGGGGGCGCGTCCGCACCCAGTAGCCGTCCTGACGGCTGAAGCGCTGGCTCCCCCAACCGAGCATCGCAAGCGCGACGAGGAGAGGCACCGCCACCAGGGGCCACACCGTTCCGCCGCCGTCCTGGCGGGAGCCACGACGTGCGGTGACCGGCGTGCCGGCCGCACGTTTCGAGCAGCACAGCGACCGCTCGCCGAGCGGGTACTTGCGCACGAGATCCGACGTAGCGCCGCGCGCCGCCGGCGGGCTGGATCCGGGCAGCGCCCGCAGCGCCAGCACGAGACCGGATCCGGTCATCGCGACGATCGTCAACGCGAGCATCCAGGACAGCCGGTGGATGAGGCCGCCGCGACCGGTCATCAGATCACCACGACCGGGGTGCCCACGGGCATCAACCGGCCGAGTTGCAGGACGTCGACGTTCCGCATGCGGATGCAGCCGTGCGAAACGCGACCGGGGATGAGCTGCGGTCGATCGGTGCCATGGATGCCGACCCAGCCGCCCGACGGCCAGTCCGTCACGCCCGGGGCGAGGGCGCTGGTCCCGAACGCGAGCGGTCCGTACTTCGCGCTGCGGTAGCGCTCGAGCCTGTTGCGGACGTAGAAGCGCCCCGCCGGTGTCGGTGCGCTCGCCCGGCCGACCGCGACCCGCGCGACGAAGACGACGCGGCCGTCGTGCCGCAGGGTGGCCGTCAGGCGGCGGCGGTCGACGACGAGCCTCGTCGTCACCGTCGTGTAGCCGCCGAGCGCCCGCCGCGGCAGCCATCCGATCCCGCCGCCGGGCAGTCGAGCTCGCAGCCAGACGCCGTGTGACGTCACGCGCGAGTCGCCGAAGATCAGGACGATGTTCGCGGTTCCCTCCGGCGTGCGTCGACCGACCCTGGCGACGGGCCGCGCGTGCGGCCTGGGTGCGGCACGGGCTGTCGCGACGCGCTCGACCGAAGCCCACCGCACGAGATGCCGGCTCTCGTGCAGCGGCACGGGGTGCGGGATCGCGAACGGCCGGGCGGCTCGAGGCCAGGCGCTCGACGTCGGCGCTCCGGTCAAGGAGATCCCTGCCGCGACGCCGCCGGCGAGCACGCTTGCGGCGAGCGAGGACAGGGCGGTGATACGCGCTGCCGGCGGCATCGGCACTTCAGCCGGTGTACCTCGGTGTGCGCTGGCCAGCCGTCCGTGGCCGCGAGACGATGAAGTGGGTCGAGGCGACGAGGCGCGTGACCTCCGCCTTCGGCAGGGGTTCGTCGAACGGCTTCGAAGCCGGCAGGACGCCCGCGAGACGGCGGATCCACGCAGCATGGCGGGCCTCGACCGAATGGATCGCGACCGCTGCGGCGACGTAGTCGCGCGCTTCGAGCAGCGGGATCTGGTCCTGGTAGGCCGCGACCGCCAGATCCTCGAAGGCGACCGCCGTCTTGCGGAACCCCTCGGGGCTCTCCGTCTGTCCGCGGAAGTCGAACGCAGGCCGGGCGATCGCACGTGAGCCGAGGACCTTCCGGAACGCCGCGACGTGCGCGCGCTCGTGCGCGCCGACGATCCGGGCCTGCTCGGCGAGCGCCCCGCTCAACGCGCCGGCCTGCTCGGCCTCGCTGTAGAACGCGGCCTGGACCTCCTCGAGCGTCAAGGCGTAGTTGAGGATCGCCACGTCGCCGGCGTCACCGGAGCCGGCGCCGCGAGCGGTCGACGTCCGCGCTTGCATGGCGAGCGCGCCGCCGGTCGCCGCCGCTCCCAGGCGCAGCGCGTGCGCGCGCGAGACGGCGCCGCTGCTGGCGCGCGTCTCGGCGATCGCGCCGTCGTAGTCGAACGGGCTCAGCCAGCCAGGGAGACTCATGGCGCCTCGCTCGTGACGATGTCGGTCTCGTGCAGGTCGGTGAGCACCTGCTTCTGGCCCGGAAGCGGATCGGCCGCGCGCGGTGCGGGCACCGCTCCCGCCAGCCCGCGTACCCAGCCGGCGTGCCGGGCCTCGACCGAGGCGATGCGCAGCACCGTGCGGAGGCGGCCGGGCGTGAGATTGGGCGCCTGGCCGTTGTAGCCGTCGAGCGCGAGATCCTCGAGTGCGACCGCGGCAGCGCGCACGTGTGCGGCGTCGGCGGTCGCAGAGCCCAGTGCGAGCCGTGGCGGCGGTTCGGCCGCGCTGCCGAGCAGGCCGACGAGCTCGGCGACATGCGCGCGCTCGTGCGCCGCGGCCACCTCCGCGAACTGACGCAGCTCCCCGTCAAGCGATGCACGCCTCAGCGCCTCCGCATAGAACGAAGCTTGCGTGCGCTCGAGCAGCAGCAGGAAGTTGAGGATCGAGCGGTCCTGCTCCGCCGACGGCGCCGACGTCGCGAGCCGCGGAAGGCCGAGCACGGCGACGGTCACGGCGGAGGTCGCGCTTGCGCCGATCGCGACGCGCCGCAGGAATGAGGCGCGCGTGAGGCCTTCACGCTCGCCGACGATCACACGGACGTCATGCGGGGAGGAGCGCCTTGGCGCCTCATCTGGCCACGCGGAACGCTCCTCATTCCTCCTGAAAGCTGATCGCATGCTGTGCGGCCTACCCAGCTAACGGGCAGCACGCAGCCTCTCGCGGACATTTGGGCGCATCGGCACTCGCCAGCCCGCCGGCGGGCAACTGTCCACCGAGTGCTTCACGGGGCGTCACTATGGGGTCCATGCGCGCACGCACGTGGATCGTCACCGCGTCCGCAGGTCTTGTCTTGGCGGACGCGTCGATCGTCACGCTGGCGCTGCCCGAGCTGTTGAAGGCGCTCGACACGAGCATCGAGGGGGTTGCGGCGGTGATCGCCGTGTACACGGGGGTGCTGGCGCTCTCGCTGCTGCCCGCGGAGACGGTGCGGCGGCAGTGGGGGACCGCGCGCACCGGGGTCTTCGGCTTCGCGCTCTTCGCGCTGGCCTCGGCGGTGTGTGCCGGGGCCGACACGTTGACGGTGCTGCTGTCGGCGCGCGCGATCCAGGCGTTCGGCGGCGCGCTCGGGTTGGTCGCCGCGTTCGACCTGATCGCCGGCGGGACGTCGGTTGGGCGGCGGCACTGGCTCGGCGCGGCGGTCTTCGCGAGCGCCGTCGGCCCGGCGCTCGGGGGCGCGCTGACGCAGGCGTTCGACTGGCGGGCGATCTTCGTCGTCCAGGTACCGGTTGCGGTGGCCGGTGCGTTGGCGGCGCTCTCTGGCGAGGGTCGGGCGGGGTTGGCGGGCGGGTCCTGTCGTCGGGATCGTGTCACCGGCGGCAAGCGCCTTGTGACAGCGATCCCCACGCCACCCGCCCGATCGGCGTCTGAGACTCATACGCCCGCGCTGGTCGAGGACACCGGTAAGGGCTGGCGTGGCTGGGGGCGGCTGGCGGATGCTGTCGCGCTGGCGTTGGTGTCGGCGGCGCTGACTGCGGTGCTGTTTGGGCTGGTGCTGCTGTTGATCGCCGGCTGGGCGATCGAGCCGCTTGCGGCCGCGGCGACGGTGACGGTGCTGCCGTTGGCGGCGGTGGCGGGATCGCGAGTCGGCGGTCGGGCGCGGATGCGTGGCGGCGCTGGCTCGCTGCTCGTCGGCGGCGGTGTGCTCGCGCTGGCGTGGCTCCCGAGCGCGAGCGTGGCGTGGACGTTCGCGCCACAGCTGCTCGCGGGCGTGGGGATGGGGATGGCGCTTCCGGCGTTCGCCGGCGAGCTGCTGCCGGAGCGCACGACGCTCGACGCCGCGCGGCTGCTGACGGTCCGCCACGCCGGCATCGCGCTCGTGCTGATCGCGCTCGCGCCCCTGATCGCCCACCGCCTCGAGATCGTCACCGAGCGCGCCCAGCAGCAAGGCATCGCGCTCGTGCTCGACGCCAGACTGCCACCTCAGGACAAGCTCAGCCTCGCGCCCGAACTGCTCGCCGGCGTCGAAGCCGAACGCCCCCGCACCGGCCTTGAACAGGCGCTCGCCCGCCACCGCGGCGACTACGACGGCGCCGAACGCGCCACCTTCAATACGCTCGCCACCCGCGCCGATGACACGATCGTCAGCGCCGTCGGCGACGCCTTCCGCGCCACCTTCCTGATCGCCGGCGCCCTCGCGCTCCTCGCAGCTGCCCTCGTCGCCGCTGGGGCAGCCAACGCCGGTCGAGCGCGGACCAGCGAGCGGAGCGAGGCCGCAGACGCCGATCGGGCGGGTGGCGTGGGGATCGCTGTCACAAGGCGCTTGCCGCCGGTGACACGATCCCGACGACAGGACCCGCCCGCAGCAGCGCTCCGCACCCCACTCGTCGGGGCAATGATCGCCGCAGCCATCGCCACACCAGCCGCATATGCCGTCCTCCACAAAGCCGACGAGCCAACCCCCGTGGTCCTCCGGGACCCCTGCAAGCATCGCGACCTCCCACAAAGCGGCGGGATCACCGGATTCCTCCAGGATCGCGCGCTCCAAGCGCTCGACGCGAGCGCCTGCCGGCTCGGCAGCAACCGCGAGGAGCTGGTGCTGGCACTCGCGAACGCCGAGGCCGCGAAGCGCTTCAAACAGCGCTACGGCGTCGACCCGAGCTCGGTTGGCGGCCTGCTGAAGGGCCTCATCTCCCCCTGACGCGGAGGGCCGTCGCCGCCGGTCCGCGGCGCGCTCTAGCATCACACCCCGCCCACATGGCCCAACGCCGCCTCCACGGCCTCGAGCGGGTGCTCGGGGTCAACGCTCTCTTCTCGACCGCCTACGGCAACGTGGGGTCGTCGATCTACTACGCGCTCGGGCTCGTGGCGAGCTTCGCGCTCGGGCTGACGCCCGTCGTGTTCGTGATCGCGGGGGCGATCTTCTACCTGACCGCCGCCACCTACGCCGAGGCGACGGCGATGTACCCGGAGGCGGGCGGCTCCTCAAGCTTCGCGCGCCACGCCTTCAACGAGTTCTGGTCGTTCTTCGCGGCGTGGGGCCAGATGCTCAACTACGTGATCACGATCTCGATCTCGGCGTTCTTCGTGCCCCACTACATCGGCAGCCTCTTCTGGGAGCCGCTGCGGCACGGGCCGGGGGACGTGATCGGCGGGATCGTCGTCGTCGTGATCCTCGCGGTGATCAACGTCTTCGGCGTCAAGGAGGCGGCGCGGCTGAACATCTTCCTCGCGGTCGCCGACTTCGCGACCCAGCTGCTGCTCGTCGCGCTCGGGATCGTGCTCGTCTTCTCGCCCGAGACGCTGATCGACAACGTGCACTTCGGGCTCGCGCCGACGTGGCGGGACTTCATCGTCGCGATCCCCGTCGCGATGATCGCCTACACCGGCATCGAGACGATCTCGAACATGGCGGAGGAGGCGAAGGACGAGGCGACGACGATCCCGAAGGCGATCAACCGCGTCGTCGTCGCCGTCTTCGCGATCTACGCGCTGCTGCCGGCAGTGGCGCTCTCGGCGCTGCCGGTCACGCAGCAGCCGGACGGCAGCTACTCGACGCTGCTCGGCGTCGGCGAGGCCGACGGCGGCTTCTCAGGCGACCCGGTGCTCGGGATCGTCAAGAGCTTCGACCTCGGCCCGCTGCAGGGTGTCGGCGAGATCTACGTCGGCCTGCTCGCCGCCACGATCCTCTTCATCGCGACGAACGCGGGCATCATCGGCGTCTCGCGGCTCGTCTACTCGATGGGCATCCACCGGCAGGTGCCGGACCGCCTGCGCCAGCTGCACCCGACGTTCCGCACGCCCTGGATGGGGATCCTGATCTTCTCGGGCCTCGCGTGCCTCGCGATGCTGCCGGGCAAGGCCGACTTCCTCGGCAACATCTACGCGTTCGGGGCGATGCTGTCGTTCACGATCGCGCACGCGGCGGTCGTGCGGCTGCGACTGGTCAAGCCCGACCAGGCGCGCCCGTACCGCGGACCGGGCACGATCCACGTCCGCGGACGTCCGCTTCCTGTCTTCGCGCTCGTCGGCGGGCTCGGCACCGCGCTGGCGTGGATCACCGTCACGCTGCTGCATCTCGACGTGGCCGTCGCCGGGTTCGCTTGGCTCGCCTCAGGCGTCGGGCTGTACGCGGTCTATCGCCGCCGCCACGGGCTCGACCTGACGACCACGACGCGCGTCGCCGTTCCCAAGCCGGTGATCGACCACGAGGCCGAGTACGAATCGGTGCTCGTCGCCTTCGAGGAGGACGACTACGTGCCCGAAGTGCTCGGCACCGCGATCCGCCTCGCTGCCGCGCGCAGCCGCGGCATCCACGTGATCGTCACGATCACCGTGCGTGCGACCAGCCCGATCGGCGCCGCGATGCCCGAAGAGGAGCTGGCCGCACAGGCGATCATCGAGCAGGCGAAGCTGCAGGGCGGGCGGCGCGTCACCGGGCACTGGGAGAAGGTGCGCCCGGGGCAGGCGGGCCGGCGGATCGTCGACGAGGCGCGCGAGATCCAGGCGCGGGCGATCGTGATGCCGCTGCCGCTGCGGGCCGGCGGCGGGTCGCTGTTCGGCCGCTCGCTGGAGACGGTGCTCGCCGAGCGGCCCTGCCGCGTCATCATCGAGTCCGGCCGGGGCCGGCATGCGGCGCCGGTCGAGCCGGCCGCCGTCTGAGCTGCCCGCTCGCCGTCCTAAGCTACGTCCCGGTCCGCGAGGTCCGCTCTGTCATGCCCGATCCCCGCCAGCTCCACCAGCGCTCCACCCACGTCCTGTCGGTCGCGATGGTGCTGATCGGCGTCGCGCTCGTGGTGCGCACGCTCACGAGCGGCGGCGGCGGGCTCGCGCTCGGTGTCGTGCTCGGGATCCTGTTCGCGGCCGCCGGGGGGGCGCGGATCTACTTGCAGTCACGTAACGGGCAGGGCGGATGACCCCGCGGACGCTCAGCGCGCGGGCCCTCTTCGGGCTTGTCTACACGATGTCGATCAGCTCCGTGTACTTCGCGCTGGGCGTCGTGGCGCAGCGCGCGCTCGGGCTGACGCCGGTGGTCTTCCTGATTGCGGGCGTGTTCTTCGCGCTCGCCTCGATGTCGTACGTCGAGGGCGCGGGGCTGCACCGCGAGCGCGGCGGCTCGTCGGTCTTCGCGCGCTACGCCTTCAACGAGCTGGTCAGCTTCGTGGCGGGTTGGGCAATCCTGCTCGACTACGCGATCCTGCTCGCGGTCACCGCCTTCACGGCGACGAACTACCTGGCCGAGTTCTACGACCCGCTCGGGCACGGCGCGCCGGAGATCGTCGTCGCGATCGGGATCATCGCCGCCGTGGCGCTGATGAACGTCGCCGGCGTGACCGTGCGCACGCTGCGGCGCGGGCTGATCGTGGCGGTCGCCGACCTCGCCGTGCAGCTGCTGGTGATCGTGCTCGGGCTCGTGCTGCTGCTCGACCCCAGCGGCGTGATCGACACGATCCACTTCGGCAGCGCCCCGCCGTGGGACGACACGATCTACGCGCTGACGATCGCGACGATCGCCTTCACCGGCCTGGAGGCGGCGGCGAGCCTCGCAGGGGAGACGCGCACGACGAGCACCGGTCTGCGGCGTCTCGTCGGCCCGGGAGTCGGCACGATCCTGCTCGTCTACGTGGGGATCGCGCTGGTGGCGGTGAGCGCCCTGCCGATCGCGGGCGGGCCCGATGCCTTCAGCACACGCGACGTCGAGGCGCCGCTGCTGTCGGTCGCGAGCGCGTTTGACCCGGCGTGGCTCGCGAGCGTCCTGCGCCCCGCGGTCGCGGCGACCGCCGTGATCGGCCTGCTGGTGGCGGCGAACTCCTCGATGCTGGGGATCTCGCGGCTTGCTTACGGTCTGGCGACAAACCGCCAGATCCCCAGCGCGCTCGGTCGCCTGCACGCCAAGCGAGGGACGCCGTTCGTGCTGATCGGGCTGGCGGCAGTGGTCGCGGCCGCGCTCACGATCCCGGCCGACATCGACTTCCTCGTCGGCATCTACGCGTTCGGCGCGATGCTCGCGTTCACGATCGCGCACGTCTCGATCATCGCCCTGCGCTATCGCGAGCCGGCACGCGAGCGGCCCTATCGGATCCCGTTCTCGATCCCGTTTCGGGGCGGATCGCTGCCGCTGCCGGCAGTGCTCGGCGCGCTGCTGTCGGGCATCGGCTGGCTCAGTGTGCTCGTGCTGCACGAGAGCGCGCGCTACGTCGGTCTCGCCTGGTTGCTGATGGGGCTGCTGCTGTACGTCGTCTACCGCCGGATCGACGGCAACCCGCTGCTGACGCGCGTCACGATCCCCGAGCGCGCGCTGCGCCACGAGCCGCCCGCCCCGTCGGACTTCGGCTCGATGCTCGTGCCGATCTTCGGCAAGCCGCTCGACGACGACATCGTGCAGACGGCCGGCCGGCTCGCCGGCGACGTGCGTGACGAGCTCGATGAAGAGGGCGCCACGATCGAGGCAATCTGGGTCTTCGAGATCCCGATGTCGCTGCCGCTTGACGCGCGTCTGCCGGAGGCGCAGGTCAAGCGCGCGCAGGATGCGCTGCGGCGCGCGAAGGCGGTCGGGGAGGAGTACGAGGGCGTTCACGTCGCCACCGCGATGGTGCGCGCGCGCCGCGCCGGGCAGGCGATCGTGCACGAGGCCAAGCGCCGTGGCGTCGAGGCGATCGTGCTCGCCGCCGAGGAGCCTTCGCGCGTGCGCGGTGGCGCGTTGTTCGGTGGGTCGGGGGGGCCGCTCGACAACTACGTCGGCGACGTCACCAAGTACGTGCTGCGCAAGGCCGACTGCCGCGTGATCCTCACCGCGCCGGCGGCCGAAGCGATGCTCGCTGCCGATGCGGTGCTGGAGGAGACCCCCGGCGATACGCCGCGGTAACCTCCCGGCCATGTTCATCTTGGTCGTCGGAGCAGGTCGCGTCGGGTCCGCCGTTGCGAAGCGGGCGCTCGAGCAGGGGCACGAGGTCTCCGTGCTCGACGAGGATCCGCTGTCGCACGAGCAGCTCGACAAGGACCTTGCCGAGACCTGGGAGGACGCCGGCGGGCGTTTCACGGTCGGCACGGCGCTGGAGGTCGATGCGCTGATCGAGGCAGGTGTCGAGCAGGCAGACGTCTTCATCGCGTCCACCAACGGCGACAACACGAACCTGTTGATCGCGCAGATCGCGCAGAAGCGCTTCGAGGTGCCGCGCGTCGTCGTGCGCGTGCTCGACCCGGCGCGCGCGGCCTGGTACGCCGAGCAGGGGCTCCACACGATCTGCCCGACGAAGCACGCGATCGAGATGGTCGAGAAGGCCGCCTTGAGCACGCCCGTATGACCTGGTCCTGCACATGTACGTGATCGTCGCCGGCGCCGGCAAGGTCGGCTGGAACCTCGCGCGCGAGCTGCTCGGCAAGGGCCACGAGGTCTCGCTGATCGAGGCCGACCGCCGCCGCTACCTCGTCGTCGAGCAGGAGCTCGAGCACTCCGTCCAGTACGGCGACGCGACCGAGCTGTGGGTCTTGGAGCGCGCCGGCATCCAGCGTGCCGACCTCGTGATCGCCGTTACCGGCGACGACGAGGACAACATGCTGATCTGCCAGGTCGCGAAGGAGAAGTACCTCTGCCAGCGGATCGTGGCGCGCGTGAACAACCCACGCAACCTGCAGCACTTCCAGCTGCTGGGGATCCGCCCGGCTGTCTCCGCGACCGACCTGATCCTGCGCCTGATCGAGCACGAGGTGCCGCAGTACGGCCTCGTGCAGCTGCTTGCGCTGGAGGGCGAGCGGCTGGAGATCATCGAGCTGGAGGTCGTCGAGGGCGCGCCCGCCGCGGGCATGCGCGTCGATGACGTGCCGCTGCCCGAGGGCAGCCTGATCATCTCGGTGCTGCGCGGCGGGGCCGGCTTCGTGCCCAAGTCCGACACCGTGATCGAGGCGGGCGACGAGGTGCTGCTGATCCTCGACCCGGGCCTCGAGTCCGCGATCACGCCGCAGTTCACGCGCAACGGGGCGAATCCCGGCTAGATCGGCGTGCGCCTGGGTACGGTCGTCGCAGTCGCTCCGTACCGCACACCCGGCTTACGAGGAGACCTTGGATGGCTGATCGTCACGTTGCCCACCTGCTGATCGGCGGAGGCATGGCGAGCGCCAACTGCGCGCGCTGGCTGCGCGAGTCGGGCGCCGAGGGGGAGATCCTGCTGGTGGGGCGCGAGCCAGACCCGCCGTACAACCGCCCGCCGTGCTCGAAGGGCTACCTGCAGGGCCACGAATCGCGCGACGACACCTTCTTCCGCCCCGACGACTGGTGGGGCGAGCAGCGCATCGACCTGCGCACGCGCACGAGCGTGATGAAGCTGGACACCGCCGCGAAGGAGGCGACGCTCTCCACCAAGGAGGTCGTCGGCTACGACACCGCGCTGCTCGCGACCGGCGCGAACGTGCGGCGGCTCAACGTCGACGGCGGCGAGCTCGACGGGATCCACTACCTGCGCGCGCTCGGCAACGCCGACACGATCCGCGCCGACGCGGACGGCAAGCGCGTCGTGCTGATCGGCGGCTCCTACATCGGCTGCGAGGTCGCCGCGTCGCTCGTCTCGGCCGACCACGCCACCTGCGCGATCGTGATGCAGGAGGCGGTGACGCTCTCGCGCGGCTTCGGCGTGAAGGCTGGGGGCTACTTCCAGACGGTCTGGAGGGACCACGGGGTCGAGATCCACGGCGAGGACGAGCTGGAGCGCTTCGAGGGCGCCGACGGGCGCGTCACGCACGTCGTGACGAAGAAGGGCTTGCGGCTGGAGGCCGACTGCGTCGTGATCGGCGCCGGCGTGATGCCCGACATGATGCTCGCGCGCTCGGCCGGGCTGGAGCTGGACAGCGAGCGCGGCGGCATCCTGTGCGACTCGCGCCTGCGGGCGTCGGCGCCCGGCGTCTTCGCCGCCGGCGACGTCGCCTCTTACGACAGCGTCCCCAACCGCCGCCGCATCCGCGTCGAGCACTGGGACGTCGCGTTCAACCACGGCAAGACGGTCGCGCTGAACATGCTCGGCCAGGACGTCCCGCACGACGTCGTGCCGTACTTCTTCTCCGACCTCGCCGACTGGGCCTCGCTGGAGTACGTCGGACCGGCCGCGCAGTGGGACCGCGAGATCGTGCGCGGCTCGCTCGACGAGGGCAAGTTCAGCGTCTGGTACCTCGACGGCGGCCGTCTCGCGGGGGCGTTGTCGGTCGATCGCTCCGACGACCTGGAGCACGCGCGCCGGCTGATCTCCGCAGGCACCGAGCTGGGCGACCGCGCCGATGCGCTCGGGGACCTCTCGAGCGACCTCGGCGCGCTCTAGTCCCGTCGATGACCTCGACCGAGGAGGCCCGGGAGCAGATCGCGCAGGTCGTCGTGACGCTGCGCGCGTTCACCATCGCCTCCGGCGCGTTCGCCGCCGTGCTGCTGCTCGACCAGGGCGAAGAGACGCCGCCGCTGCTGGTCGAGTGCCCGGCGGTCGGGCTGGTCGGCCTGAGCGAGGGGGAGACGACGGTGGAGCTGGACGCCGGCCGGCTCGCGGCCGTCGCCGCTGCCGCTTCCCGAGGTGCGCGAGCTGCCGCCGTTCGACGTCGACGCGCGTGCGCGCCGAGATCACGTCCCCGCTCGGCGGCGTCGAGCACCATGCGCGTGCCGTGCGGGAGCTGGTCGATGCCTTCCCGGGCCGCAGCGTCCTCACCGTGACGTTCGCGACGACCGATCCGGACACGCCACTGCACCTCGCCGCCCGTTCGGGCGACCCGCTCGTGCTCGGGCTCGGCGAGGAGCAGTACGAGATGGCGCCCGGCTGGCCCTGAGACGACGGCTCAGCGGGGTCGGCTACCCGAGGCTGACGCTGCCGTCGGGGTCCAGCGTCCAGTGGGGGTTGTGGGCGACCTCCCACGGGTGGCCGTCGGGGTCGAGGAAGAGCGCCCGAGTAGCCGCCCCAGAAGGTCTCGGCGCCGTGGCGCGGGATCGTGGCGCCGGCGGCCTCGGCCTCGGCGATCACGCGGTCCACCTCCGCCGGTGAGCCGGCGTTGTACGCGAGCGTGATGCCGCCCCAGCCGCCTGCGTCCTGCACGCCGCTGTCCTCGGCGAGCTGCGCGCGGTCCCACAGTGCGACGACCATCCCGCCGGCCTGGAAGAAGACGACGTCATCGTCCGGCGCGGCGCCGGTTCTCCAGCCGAGCGCCTCGTAGAAGGCCCGCGAGCGGGCGAGGTCGGCGACGCCGAGGGTGACAGGCTCACGCGCTGCTCCACGTAAGCATCATTTCACGACCGCCCGGCGGCGAATCGCTCATCGGGCGAAGCCTCTATCCTCCTCAGCTGAATCCTTGCGGGATCGTCTAACGGCAAGACACTCGGTTCTGGTCCGAGGAATTGGGGTTCGAATCCCTGTCCCGCAGTCGAGTGTCGCGCACTTGACACTCCCCGCGTCACCGGCTGAGCAGACGGCCGGCCGGCGCTGACGGAAGCTGAACCCATCAACGGCGAGCACCCGGCTCGCCCCGGAAATCCGGAGGGTTCTCATGCGTTCCACCATCGCCTCACGTCGTCCGTCCGCCGCTTTCGTTCTCGCCATCGTCGCGCTGTTCGTGGCGCTTGGCGGGACCGGCTATGCAGCCGTCACGCTCAACGGCAAGGAGATTCAGAAGAACAGCATCCCCGCCAACCGCGTGAAGGCCAACGCGCTCGGCACCAACCAGATCAACGAGGCCAAGCTCGGCACGGTCCCGCAGGCGACGCACGCCAGCGCGGCGGACGTCGCCGGCAGCGCGACGACCGCGGCCAGTGCGACGAACGCCGACACGGCCCAAAACGCGCTGGCGCTGCAGGGCCGCGACTCCTCGAAGTTCCTTGCCAACAGCGTACGGGTCGTCTCCGCCCAAGCGACGGTGGTCAACGGTGCCAGCGAGTCCGTCACCGCCTCGTGCGCGGTGACCGAGAAGGGCATCGGCGGTGGCGCCGCCTGGCTCATCCCCGGCGGCGAGACGCCGACCGAGCTCGACGCTCAGCTCAACAGTTCGCTGCCGATCCCGACCGCCGGCGGCACGGACAACATGACCGGCTGGCGTGCGGTCGGCATCAACCGCACCGGCGACAACCGGGTCCTGCGCGCCTACGTGGTGTGCGTCCCGAAGGCGGCGTAGCCGCCGCTCAGCCGGCGACGTAGACCGTCACCGGCTCGCTGCGCCCGCGCAGCTCCACATCGCCATGCCGTCGCAGCCCGTCGCCGTCCTCTCCGAGGGCGGCGACGGTGCTTGCGGCGACAAACAGGCGCGCCCCGGGACGTCGCGGCCGAGCGCCTGCAGGCGCGCGGCGACGTTCGTCGCGTCGCCGACGGCGGCGTACTCGACGCGGCGCTGGGAGCCGACGAGGCCGGACATCACCGGTCCCGTGTTGAGGCCGATCCCCGCGTCGAGCGGCGCATCGCCCAGGCGCTCCTCCAGCAGCCAGGCGTTGAAGCGCGGCAGCTCCTCGTCGAGGATCTGACGCGCGGCAGCGTAGGCGCGTGCCGCGTGGTCGGCCTGGGCGAGCGGCGCGCCGAAGACGGCCAGCACGCCGTCGCCCTGGTAGGAGACGACCGTGCCGCCATGGCCGAAGACGGCCCCGGAGACGAGCGCCAGGTAGCGGTTGAGAACCGCGATCGTCTGCTCGGCGCCGAGCCGCTCCGCGAGCGTCGTGAAGCCGCGCAGGTCGCAGAAGAGGACGGTGGCCTCCACCCGTTGGCTCTCCAGCCGCGGGGCGCTGCCGTCCTGCGGCAGGAGCTCGGCGGCGACGTCCGGCGAGACGAAGCGCTCGAAGGTCGTGCGCAGCCGCCGCCGCTGACGCACCTCAACGCCGTACGTGAGCGCGACGGCCCCCACCGTTCCGAGTGCGAGCGCGAGCAGCGGTGCGGCGAGCGGGAGGATCAGGCCGCTGTTGAAAGCGAGCTGGCCGACGGCGGCGAGCAGCACGAAGCCTCCCGCGACGGCGCACAGGCTGGCGAGGATCGCCCGCTCGGGGCGCCCGCGCAACGCCACGAGCGGCGCCAGCAGCGCGGCGGCGATAACGAGCAGCCCGCCCGCCCATCCGGGCGCGTCCTGCAGCGGGTAGCCGTCGAGGATCGTCTGGGCGGCGTTCGCGTGGATCTCGGGGCCGCTCATCGGCCCGCCGGCCGCGGTCGCGTGGAGGTCCTGTCCCGCCGGCGCAGTCACGCCGACGACGACGACCTTGCCGCGCACGCGACGTGCGTCGAACGTCCCGTCGAGCACGTCGACGAACGGGATCTCGTCGATCGTGCCCGGCCCGCCGGCGAAGTCGATCGGATGCGTGCCCGCGTCGGGGTCGCCGCCCGTGGCGGCGGTCGCGAGGCTGGGCAGACCTTGGACGCGCGCCTCCGTCTGCCGCCACACGCCGTCGTCGTCGACGGGGAAGAGGACCTGACCGACGCGCCCGCCGCGTGCGAGCAGCCGCTTGGCGTCGATCACCGCCGGGAGGCCGTCGCTCGCGTAGACCTCGGCGGTGCCGAGCACCACGCGTGGGTTCTCGGCGGCGCGGAGCAGCGCGAAGTCGTCGGCGGGGCGGTCGGACGGCTCGGAGAACTGCACGTCGTATGCGACCGCCCGTGCGCCTGCCGCCAGCAGCGCGCGGATCGCGCGTGCGTGCAGCGCACGGCGGAAGGGGAAGCCGAGGCTCGCGTAGGTGTCCTCGTCGATCCCCACGACTGCGACGTCCGGCGCCGCGTGCTCGTCGCGCAGCTCATAGCGCTGGTCCACGAGGCTGTGTTCGAATCCATCCAGCACGCCGGCGGCGGTGAGCCCTGCTGTGACTGCGACGGCGACCAACCCGACGACGATCGCGCGCAGGAGCCGGCGGGACATGCGCGGGAGTGTCGCGCATTCGACACGCGGAACGCCGTGTCTGCGACAGTGCTGCGGCACCGATCGCGTCAAGCTCGTCTTCGATGTCCCCTCGATCCCGCACCGTTCTCAGGCTCCTCGCATCGCTTGCGCTGCTGACGCTCGTCGCCGTGCCGATCGCGGGCGGCGCCGGAGGAGAGCGCATCGACACGGCGGCGGGCAGCGGCGTGGGGGGCTTCGGCGGTGACGGCGGTCTTGCGAGCGCGGCGCTGCTCACGAGCCCGTCGGACGTCGCGGCGCTCGGTGGCGGCGCCTATCTGATCGCGGACAGTTCGAATCACCGCATCCGTCGTGTCGACGCCGAGGGGATCGTCACCACCGTCGCGGGCGCCGGACCGGCGGCCGGCGCGACGGGCGGCTTCGCAGGCGACGGGCTCGCCGCGACCAACCCGCTCGTGCGCCTCAACCTGCCGCGCGGCGTCTCGCCGCTGCTGGCCGGCGGCTTCCTGATCGCCGACACTGGCAACAACCGCATCCGCAAGGTTGCCGCCAACGGCGTCATCACGACCGTCGCGGGCTCCGGGGCGGCCGGCTACAACGGCGACAACATCCCGGCGACGCAGGCGCTGCTGAACCAGCCCGGTGGCGTCGCCGCGCTGCCGGACGGCTCGTTCCTGATCGCCGACACCGGCAACAGCCGCATCCGGCTCGTCAGCCCGGGCGGGGCAATCACGACGGTAGCCGGCAACACCAAGGTCGGCTTCGCCGGCGACGGCGGAGCGGCCACCTCGGCGGCGCTGAACCTGCCGGCGCGCGTCGTGCCGCTGACCGGCGGTGGCTTTCTGATCGCCGACACCGGCAACAGCCGCATCCGCCGCGTCGACACGACCGGCGCGATCGCGACGGTCGCGGGCTCCTCGGCGATCGGCGCCTTCGCGGGGGACGGCGGTCCGGCGACCCGTGCGCGCCTGAACCAGCCGGAGGGCGTCGCCGTGCGCCCGGACGGCAGCCTTGCGATCGCCGACTCCACGAACGACCGCGTGCGCGACGTCGGCATCGACGGCACGATTTCGACGTTGGCGGGAACGGGCACGGGCGGCCTTTCCGGGGATGGCGGAGACCCCGCTGCGGCGCAGCTCTCGCACCCGCGCGCGGTCGCCTACGACGCGCCGCGCCTGTGGGTCGCCGACGCGTTCAACCATCGTGTGCGCGTCGTCGCCGCGCCGACGGCGGCACCGCCGGAGGATCTCAACCCAGTGCCGCCGCCCGGCGTCTCGCCGCCGGTCCTCGGCCGCAGCGTCGTCGCCAAGCCGCGGATCGGGCCGGTGCTGGTGCGTCTGCCCGGCACGACCCACTTCGTCGACCTGACGACGATCTCGAACCTGCCGATGGGCAGCGAGCTCGACGTCGGCGACGGCAGCGTCGTGCTGTTCTTCCGCACGACCCGCGGCGGCAAGCGCGCCAAGGCGATCGTCACCGGTGGCCGCTTCCTCGTGCTCCAGCCCGACGTCTACGACACCGGCCAGCGGCCGGGCGAGCTGCGGCTGTCAGGACCGCTGTATGGCTGCGCGCCGCCGGTGGCGCGGACCGAGCGGACGGACGCCGCCGGCGCGGCCGCTGCCGCACCGCGCGTCCATGCCGCCGGCCGCGCCGCCCACGGCCGCCGCCTGAAGGTGCGCGCCCGCGGGCGCATCAAGACGCGCGGCAAGTACGGCGCCGCCGTCGTGCGCGGCACGCGCTGGACGACCGTCGACCGTTGCCCGGAACACCCGCGCCCCGGCACGCTCGTCGTCGTCTCGAAGGGCGTCGTCGCGGTGCGCTCGTTCGTGCTGCAGCGGACGTTCTTGGTGCCCGCGGGGAACCGCGTGCTGGCGCCGGCGCACCGGCCCTGATCGCCAACCGTCCTGTCCTGTGGTCGTCCTGCGACCACAGGACAGGACGGTCGTCAGCCGAACGGCCCGCGTGCGCGGCGCTCGAGCGCCGCACGGTCCACCACAGTGGTGCGCCCACGCGCAAGCTCGACCGCGCCGTGCTCCTGCTCCTCGCGCAGCACCTTGTTGACCGTTGCGCGCGACGTGCCGGCGAGGCTCGCCAGCTCTTCCTGCGTGAGCGGGATCACGGCGCCCGCGTCGGCGACGGCGTCCCCGTAGATGCCCGCGATCTCCAGCAGCCGGCGGCGGATCCGCGTCTCGGCGGGAAGGTGGAGCGCCTCCACGAGCTGCCCAGACAGCCGCCGCACGCGCGCCGCGAGCAGTTCCACCAGCAGCGCGTCGGTCTGCGGCCGCTCGCGTCGCAGGCGGTCGAAGTCGAGCTGGTGGACCGACAGCGTCTCGGCCTCCTCCAGCGCCGCGACGGTCGCCGAGCGCGGCTGGCCGGGCGTCACCAATGCCAGCTCTCCGAACGCCTCGCCCGGGCCCACCACGTTGAGCGTCGCCACGTCCCCGAACTCTGTGGCGATCCGTACTGCGAAGCGCCCCGAACGCACGAGATGCACCGTGTCGCCTGGGTCCCCGGCATGGAAGACGACCTCGCCGGCGCTGAAGTGCCGCCGGCGGGCTCGGTCGAGCAGCTCGTCCAGCTCGGCGGGGGCGGCGCCGCGCAGCAGGGCGAAGTCATCAGCCATGCGCGCAACCGTAGCGAGCGCCGCGGCCGCAACCGTCCTGTCCTGTGGTCGTTCTGCGACCGTAGGGCAGGACGGTCGATTCAGGCGGCGGCTTGCTGCTGCCAGTCTTGGTACAGCCGCCAGTAGCGCCCCTCCGCGGCAAGCAGCTCCTCATGCGTGCCCTGCTCGGCGATCCGCCCGCCGTCGAGCACGACGATGTGGCCGGCGTGGCGGATCGTCGACAGGCGGTGGGCGATGACGACAGCGGTGCGGCCGGCGAGCAGGCGGCGCAGGCCCTCCTCGATGCGCGTCTCGGTGTGGATGTCGACGTTGGAGGTGGCCTCGTCGAGGATCAGCACGCGCGGGTCGGCGATCAGGGCGCGGGCGAACGCGACGAGCTGGCGCTGGCCGGCCGAGAGCTGGGCGCCGCGCTCGCCGGTCTCGGTGTCGTAGCCGAGCTCGGCAGCGCCTCGATGAAGGCGTCGGCGCCGACGGCGCGAGCGGCATCGGCGATCTCGTCCAGCGTCGCGTCCGGGCCGGCCGAAGGCGATGTTCTCGGCGATCGTGCCGCTGAAGAGGAAGCCCTCCTGGGGGACGATCCCCATCTGGGCGCGCAGCGACCCGGCGCGCGACGTCGCGCAGGTCGTGTCCGTCGACGCGCACGACGCCCGCCGTCGGGTCATAGAAGCGCGCCACGAGCTTGGCGAACGTCGACTTGCCGGCGCCGGTCTCGCCGACCAGCGCGACCGTCTGGCCCGGCGACACGTGCAGGTCGACTTCGCGCAGCGCCCAGACGCCGTCGTCGTTAGACCCGTACCGGAACGAAACCCCCTCGAAGGACAGCTCGCCGCGCAGCTCGGGCAGCTCCACGGCATCCGGACGGTCGACCAGCTCGGGCTCCTCGTCGAGCAGCTCGAAGATCTTGTCGAGCGCCGCCATCCCCGACTGGTAGGTCGTGTAGAGCTGGGAGAGCTGCTGGATCGGGTCGAAGAACTGGTTCAGCGCGGCGATGAAGCCGAACACGACGCCGGTCGAGGTGTCGCCGTTGATCGACCTCGATCCCGCCGATCACCAGGATCCCCACCGTCACCATCGCGGACAGCAGCTCGACGCCGGGGAAGTAGGCGGCGTTGAGGTAGACGGTCGTCATGTTCGCGTCGCGGTTGGCCTGATTGAGGTCGGCGAAGCGCGCGACGTGGCGCCGCTCCTGCGCGAAGGAGCGCACGACGCGGATGCCCGACAGCGTCTCCTGCAGGTAGCCGGTGATCGCCGCGATCCGCTCGCGCGTGCGGCGGAAGGCATCCGCGGAGGCGATCCGGAACGCCAGCGCGCCCAGCGCCAGCAGTGGGATCACGAGGAACGTCAGCAGCGCCAGCTCGACGTTGAAGATCAGCAGCGTGATGACGACCCCGAGCAGCATCAGCGAGGACTGGAAGAGCGTCGTGATGCCGTCGGAGACGAGGCTGTCGAGCGCCTGCACGTCGTTCGTGATGCGCGAGATCACGACGCCGGCGCGGGTGCGCGAGTAGAAGCCGAGCGAGAGCGTCTGCAGGTGGCGGAAGAGCTGCACGCGCAGGTCCTGCAACGCGCGCTGGCCGACCCAGCCGGTCAGGTACGTCTGCAGGTACGTCGCCAGCCAGTAGAGCAGCGCAGAGGCGAGGAACGCGAGCACGATCACGTTCAGCGCGCCCTCGTCGCCCTTCGCGATGCCGTCGTCGATCGCGCGCTTGGCAAGCGGCACCGGCGCCAGCGCCGCGGCGGTCGCGAGCAGCAGCGCGCCGAACATCAGCGCGACCCGCACGCGGTAGGGGCGCAGCAGGATGATCAGCCCGCGCAGCTTGCGCCCGCGCCCGCCCGTCTGACGCAGGCGGCGGCGCAGGTCGGCGAGCCGGTCCTCCTCGCGGCCGGCCGTCGTCTCGCGACCGATCGCGCCCGTCGCGAGCGCACTGGCGCCCTCCTCGCGGAGGCGGGCGGCCTCGGCGTAGGCCGCGTCGCGCCGGGCGGCGTCGGCGGCGCGCCGCTCCCGCCGGCTCGTGCCGCCCTCGTCGGGCACGCGGCCGTCGCCGTCGCCTGTCCCCGTGGCGCGGCTCACAGCCCCGCCACCTCCGGCTCCAGCGGCTTGCGGTTGAGGAAGACCTGGTCGGGCAGGCCCTTCTCGACGATGTCGCGGTAGAGGCCCTCTTGCTCCAGCAGCTCGGCGTGCGTCCCGCGGGCGACGATCGTGCCGCCCTCCAGCACGACGATCTCGTCGGCGAGCGCGATCGTCGAGAGGCGGTGGGCGATCACGAACGTCGTGCGGCCGGCCATCACCTCGACGAGCGCCTGCTTGATCTCCTGCTCGGTCGAGGCGTCGACCGACGACGTCGCGTCGTCGAGGATCAGGACGCGCGGGTTGGCGAGCAGCGCCCGCGCGATCGCGATGCGCTGGCGCTGGCCACCGGAGAGCGTCAGGCCGCGCTCGCCGACCATCGTGTCGTAGCCGTCCGGCAGCGCCCGCACGAAGCCGTCGGCGAGCGCGCGCCGCGCGGCCAGCTCGACGTCCTCGCGGGAGGCGTCCGATCGCGCGTAGGCGATGTTGTCGTGGACCGTGGCGGAGAAGAGAAAGGGGTCGTCGTTGACGACGGCGATCTCGTGGCGCAGCGAGAAGGGGTCGACGCTGCGCACGTCGGCGCCGTCGACCAGCACCGCGCCCTCGGTCACCTCGTAGAGGCGCGGCAGCAGCGACACCAGCGAGGTCTTGCCAGAGCCGGTCCCGCCGACGAGCGCGACGGTCGTGCCGGCGGCGACGTCGAGGTCGACGTCGTGCAGCGCCGGCCTGTTCGACCCCGCGAACGTGAGGCCGACACCGCGCAGCTCGACGCGCCCGCTGCCGGCGGGCAGCGGCGGCGCGTCCGGCACGGACACGATCTCCGGCGCGCGGTCGAGCAGCTCGAAGATGCGCGCGCCGGCGGCGGTCGCGCGCTGTGCGGAGCCGAGCATGAAGCCCAGCGTCCGCATCGGGCCGATCAGCATCAGCAGGTAGCCGTAGAACGCGGTGAAGGTGCCGAGCGTGATCGTGCCGGAGATCACCTCGCGACCGCCGACGAAGAGGATCGCGGCGAGCCCGAGGTTGGGCAGGAAGCCGATGAACGGGCCGTAGAACGCCTGCAGGCGTGTGCTGTACATCGCCTGGTCGAAGACGCGGCCGGTGTGGTGGCGGAAGCGGTGCGAGCTGACGGTCCTCGCGTGCGAAGGCCTTCACGACGCGCACGCCGGAGATGTTCTCCTCGGCCTCCGCGGTCAGCTCGGCGATGCGCTGCTGGACCTCCTGGATCGCCGGCCGCGAGCGGCGCCCGTAGCGCGCGGCGACGAGCACGACGAACGGCACCGGCGCGAGCGCGAGCGCCGCCAGCTCCGGGCGCATCAGGAACATCGCGATCGCCGCCAGCAGGATCGTGAAGAGGGAGGAGCCGATGAAGATCAGCCCGTAGCCGAGGAAGAAGCGCACGCCCTGCAGGTCGACCGTCACGCGCGACATCAGTTGGCCCGTCTGCTGGCGGTCGAAGAAGCCGAGCTCCAGCGACTGCAGGTGCGAGTAGAGGCGGCCGCGCAGGTCGTACTCGACGCCGAGCGAGACGTTGCCGGCGACGATGCGGCGGCCGACGCTCATCGCGAGCCGCAGCAGGCCGGCGACGCCGACGGCGATCGCGAGCACGGTCAGGTCGTGCTTGTCGCCGCGCCGCATCGAGTCGATCGCGCGACCCGTCAGATAAGGGATCGCCACCGTCGCGCCCATCGCCGCGAGCGCCAGCAGCAGGGACCAGACAACGCCCCGCCGGTGCGGGCGCAGAAAGCCGAGCAGGCGCCAGAACGTCCTCATGCTTCAGAAAGTATAGTGCTGCCTATGGGCGCGCCCCCCGCCGCCGGGCTCTGCAACCTCTGCCGCCACCAGCAGCTGGTGCCCAACACGCGCGGATCGGTCTTCTCGCTGTGCCGCCGCTCGCGCGAGGATCCGAGCTTCCCGCGCTACCCGCGGCTGCCCGTCGTGGAGTGCCGCGGGTTCGAGGCCGGCAGCGGCAGCGGCACCGCCGCCGGCGGCGACGAGCCTCAGGCGGCCGATTCAGACTGAGTGTCCGCCGGCGCTTCGGCCTTCGCGAGCGGCCCGCCGCAGTCGGGGCAGCGCGCGAGCGACTGCACGCGCGCGTACGTCCACGGCGTCTCGCAGAAGAGGCAGACGTAGGACGGCATCGCCGGCAGCGGCCCACCGTGGGCCGCGCTGTCGTGGCGCAGCGGCATCGCGTGGGACCTCATGGCTTCCGCTTGTGCAGGGCCGGCTGGACACGGACGTTGACGACGGATCCGCCGCCACCGCTCGTGTATGCCATCACGGGAATCCACTTCGCACCGGGCGGGGCGGTCCCGAACACCGCGAAAGGTCGGACCGTGAGGATGTCGCCGTGGGGCTCGCTCTGCTGCATCGGCACGTCGAGCGTCTCGCCGCCGATCGTTCGCTCGACGGTCTCTCCGCTCGGCGAGGGCACCCCCAGCCGCTCGACGTCCGGGCGGGCGATGCCGTAGACGATCACCGTGTTGCGGTCGGCGGCGCCGGTCACGTGTATCGCGTTTGCCGTGCCCAGGGGCGAGGTGTCGAAGTCCGCGGCGAGGCTAGCCGAGCTGCATCCCATCTGCAACGACCGCGTGGTGCGCGTGGGCGCGGCAATGCAGATGCCCGCCGCCAAGGTGCGGTACACGACGAGCCTCCATGTCGTGTCGTTTTCGACGAGCCGCAGGTTGACGCGAGCGTCCCTGTACTGACCGAAGAGCCTCACGTGGGTGGGCGGGACCGTCACGACGACATCGGTCTGGAGTGCGGCGACGCCGATCGCGCAGCTCAGCGCCAGCGTTGCCGCGCTCACCGACAGCGCCGTGCGCCGTCGCCGACGGCGCACCGTGCGAACCTGGGCAGCGGAGATGAGCTGACGCCCGAGTCGAGCGAGCGGGTCCGTCTGATGTGCTGCATTCGCCGTCATTGGCTCACTGCTCCTGAGGTCGGGACATCAGGGTTCCCAGTCGGCGCAGCCCGCGGTGGACGCGGGCGCGTACGTTGACTTCGGTCGTGTCGAAGCGCATCGCGAGGTCGCCGTAGTCCTCCTCGTCGACGACGCGGGCGAGCACCGCAGCACGTTGGTCGGGAGGGAGGTCGGCGACGAGGCGCATCGCCAGCGCGCCGTCGGCCTGCTCGGAGAGGCGCTGGTCCAGCTCCGCGATTTCGGCGTCGCTGAGGTCGACGCTGCGGATGCCGAGCCGCTGGAGCGCGTCGCGGGATGCCCGGGCACGGCGCCGCGAGTCGATCAGCTTGTGGTTCGCGATGCCGATCAGCCAGGCGCGGACGGGCGCCTCACCGGCACGGAAGCGCGGGGCGGCTTCGAGCGCCGCGGCGAAGACCTCGGCGGTGAGGTCGACCGCGATGTCCGTCGAGCCGGTGCGCCGACGGAGGTATGCGAGGATCGCCGGTGCATGGCGCTCGTAGACCGGTCCGAATGCCGCCGGGCGACGCGCGGTCGCGGCGAGCAGGGCCTCGTCGCTGGTCCGGTCGTCGCGGGGCATCTCTGGAAGGTTCTCGCACGAGCCGGGTGGCTGTGACAAAGCGCGTCACTGCGTTGTTTCTTGATCGCCGGTTACAGCGCTACAAGAACACATTTCGCACGAGCCGAGGGCTTGTGACAAAAGATCAAACATGTGT
Source organism: uncultured Actinomycetes bacterium (assembly GCA_963774115.1). GTDB lineage: Bacteria > Actinomycetota > Thermoleophilia > Solirubrobacterales > Solirubrobacteraceae > Conexibacter. The sequence goes on from CAVZDN010000003.1 coordinate 1,515,032, forward strand.
GGACATTTCTGGCGCGATCCGTGGCAATGCGAGATGTTGAGGGCTCGAATTGAGGGATTCGGACCGGAACGAGGAGAGCGCGTGTCGATGACTTTGCTGGACCGGCGGGTGCCGATGGCCCGTGCGATTGCGCTGCTTGGAGCGTGCGCTGCTCTATCGCGTTCGCGGCGTCCTCGGCGCTCGATGCCGAGCCCTCCTCTGGAATCGGCTGCTCGGGTTCGTGGTGCATGCCCGCGGGCAACTACACGCTCGACACGAGCTACAACTGCGGCCAGATCATCTCGGCGGGCTGCTACGCAACGGGACGACGAATCCCGGCAGCGCGGTCTGGCACCACTTCGGCTGGGGCTCCGCGTCCTACAGCGGCTCGGGTCACATCACGGTCTCGCTTGCCGTCGAGGGCAGTGGCCTGACCTTCGGAGGGACGGGCACCGACCTCGTACGCGCTTGCTACTACGTGTCCTGCGTCCCGCAAACGGCGACCAACATGCGGTTTTCCGTCGCTCAGGCCAGCGGTGTCGCGCACACCGTCTGGGGCCACGGGAAGGCGTGACGATGAGCCTTCGCAAACTACTGGTCCTGTTGGCTGCGATCTGCGTGCTCGTGCCCGCCGCGACCGCCGTCCTCGCGGGGGCGAGCGACGCGACGAGCGACGCGATCCCGGTGCGCAGCGACGAGCTGTCGAGCTGGCGGACGAGATGGAGATCCTGCGCGACCCGTCGGAGACTGACGGACCGGTCGAGGTCTCGGACCTGCACGGCGCGCCGATCATGGCGGACGACGTGATCGAGCTCGACGACGCCCGCCAGGTCGCAGACAGCGACCTGCTCGTGGCGCCGACGACCGACGGCAGCGGGCTGTGCGTGGCCGGCCCGGGTCGCATGACGTGCGGGAGCGCCGACCAACTCACCGAAGCACGGGGCGGCGCCCGCGGTGACGTGGAACGCGGAGGGGGAAGTCCACCTGATCGGTCTCGCGGCGGATGGGGTCGCGAGCGTGACGGTGGTCTACGACGACGGCACGGTGCAGGAGGTCGAGGCATCGGCGAACGTGCTCGACGCAGTCCTCAAGGACAGCCCGTCGCGGTCCGCTGGGACGGACCGCAGGGTGCGGAGCACTTGAACTCGTCGGCGCGGATCGACGTGCCGTAGGTCGGGGGATGGCGCGAGGCTGGCGGTGGTCCGGGGCGCCCCCGGACCACCGCCCCCGCGTCAGGTGCTCAGCGGTCCGCGTTGATCGCGACGTACTTCGTCGAGAGGTACTCGTCGATCCCCTCGACGCCGCCCTCGCGGCCGAAGCCCGACTGCTTGACGCCGCCGAAGGGGGCGGCGGCGTTGGAGACGATGCCCTGGTTGAGGCCGACCATGCCGGTCTCGAGGCCTCGATCACGCGCAGCGCGCGCTTGAGGTCGCGCGTGAAGACGTAGGCGACGAGGCCGTACTCGGTGCGGTTGGCGGCGGCGATCGCCTCGTCCTCGGTCGCGAACGTCGCGATCGGCGCGACCGGGCCGAAGATCTCCTCGCGCAGCAGTCGCGCGTCGGCGGGCACGTCGGCGAGCACGGTCGGCGGGCGAAGAAGTAGCCGGGCGCCGTCCGGGATCGCGTCGGCCGCCGACGACGCAGCGCGCGCCGCTTGCGCGACGGCGTCCTCGACGAGCGTGCGCGACCTTGCCGCGCTGGTCGTCGTCGATCAGCGGGCCGACGCTCGACGCCCTCCTCGACTGCCGCGGCCGAGCGTCAGCGCGCCCATCCGCTCGGCGAGCTTGCTCGGTGAACTGCCTCGGCGACCGACTCGTGCGACGTGGAAGCGGTTCGCCGCCGTGCAGGCCTCGCCGATGTTGCGCATCTTCGCGAGCATCGCGCCCTCGACGGCGGCGTCGAGGTCGGCGTCCTCGAAGACGAGGAACGGCGCGTTGCCGCCGAGCTCCATCGAGACGCGCAGCACGTTGTCGGCGGCGGCCTGGCGATCAGCGTGCGGCCGACCTCGGTCGAGCCGGTGAAGGAGAGCTTGCGCAGCCGCGGGTCGGCGATCAGCGGCGCCGGTCGTCGGGCCCGATCGAGCTGCGAGGTGAAGACGTTCAGCACGCCGTCGGGCAGCCCGGCCTCCTCGAGGATCTGCGCGAGCGCGAGCATCGACAGCGGCGTCTGCTTGGCCGGCTTGACGACCATCGTGCAGCCGGCGGCGATCGGCCGGGCCGATCTTGCGCGTGCCCATCGCCAGCGGGAAGTTCCACGGCGTGATCAGCAGGCACGGCCCGACCGGCTGGCGCATCGTCAGCATCCGGCCGTGCCGCCGTTCGGCGCGGTCGCGAAGCGGCCCTCGATCGCGCACGGCCTCCTCGGAGAACCAGCGCAGGAAGTCGGCGGCGTAGAGCACCTCGGCGCGCGACTCGGCCAGCGGCTTGCCCATCTCCAGCGTCATCAGCAGCGCCAGCTCGTCGGCGCGCGCGACGACCGCCTCGTACGCGCGGCGCAGGATCTCGCCGCGCTCGCGCGGCGGCGTGCGCCGCCCACTCGGCCTGCGCGGCGACGCGCGGCGTCGAGCGCCGCCATCGCGTCCTCGACGGTCGCGTCGGCGACCTCGCACAGCGCCTCGCCGGTCGACGGGTCCTCGACGGGGAGCGTTCCGCCCGCCGGTCGCCGTCGCGCCACTCGCCGCCGATGAACAGGCCCTTCGGAACGCCCGCGACGACGTCCTGCTCTTGCATGGGGGTGATCGTGCTCATGCACTGCACGCTACCGCGTCGCGAGGCGGAGCGAATCGTCCGGTCGCGGCGACGGCGCGACATGCCGTCGTGTCAGGTCAGAAGACCCAGGGACGCCCGCACTCGATGGCCGCGATCGTCGCCTGACCCGTGACGCTCGGGTGGAAGTAGTCGTTCGTCGAGACCTCTTCCGCTCTGAATCTGTAGTTGTAGCCCGTGTCCTCTGTCGAACTTGCACTGCGCGTAGTGGCGCAGACGGTTTCAGGCGCTCTGTTGAATTCGACCTCGCGTCTCTGCACGCGCAGGCGCCGTTCTTCGTCTTCTCTCGTTCTCGAGGTCGGGTTTCGCGAGCATCGACTGGCAGATTCTCAGCAGGTTCCAGGTGCCCGTCGCCGATCTGTTGCCGTTGAGCAGGCTCCACAGCTGGTAGACGTTCGGGATCGAGCCGACGGAAATGCGCGCGCCCGGCAGTCTTTCTCTGAGGTCTCTGATCGATCTTTCGAAGTTCGCGGTGAAGCTCGCGACCGACGTCATCGTCGCCTCGCTGCTGGTGCAGACGTCGTTGGCGCCCATCTCGATCGACGACGTAGTCGACTCTCTGTTCGATCGATCTAGCGACCTGTTCCCGCAGGTGGCTCATCTCGCGCCGGATCTGGCGTCGTTGAATAGGTTGCCTCTGGCGGCCGCGTTGCCGGCCACGATGCGCTCGTAGAAGCTGTTGACCGCTCTTCCGGTGCCGGTCGCCCACGAGTTTCCGGGCAGTCGCCGAACGGACGGTCTGCAGGAGTTGAACGCGCGCGTGATCGAGTCGCCCGGTGGCGGCGATCGAGTTCGGGATAGACGGCGATCGCCGCGGGCGCGGCGATCGCGGGGATGCAAATGGCGGCCGTCGAAGCGCGAGGACAGACCGGCGAATGCCGGACATCTCTTCCCCCTTGGTCGGTCCGGCGGCCCCCTGCCGGCCGGCTCGACGCTCAGGATGACGGAGCGTCGAGCCGGCGGTCAGCCGGAAGGCGAGTCAGAAGACCCAGGTCACGCCCCACTCGATGCTCGCGATCGCTCTGGCCCGCGACGTTCGGGTGGAAGTAGTCGTTGGTCGAGACCTCGCTCGCGTCGAATCTGTAGCTGAAGCCGGTGCCTCTGTCGTAGCGGCACTGCGCGTAGGCAGTGCAGGCGTTCGAGAGGACCGTGTTGTATTCGACGATCCGTCTCAGCACGCGGTTGCGCCGTGCCGCGTCGGCGGTCGACGTCGACGTCGGGTTGGCGAGCATCGACTGACAGACGTCGAGTTCGTTCCCCAGGCCGCGACCGCCGCCGGATCGGTGTGGAGGATCTCCAGAGGTAGTGGACGTTGGGGATCGACAGGACGGAGATCCGCGCGTGCCGGCAATCTCGTTCTCAGGAGGTTAACGGCCGTCTGGAACTGCGCCTGGAAGTTCGGCGACCGGCGTCATCGCCGCCTCGCTGATCGCCGCAGGCGTCGTTGGCGCCCATCGGCGATCGTCACGTACTCGACTCTCTGGCCGATCGCCGTCGTCGACCTGGCCCGCGAGCGCTTCCATCTCCGCGCCGGGATCTGGCGTCGTTGAACGCGTTGCCGGTGATCGCCGGGTTGGCGGCGCTGATGCGCAGGTAGAAGCTGTTGACGGTGACATTCGGTGCCGGTCGGCCAGGAGTTGGCCGGACAGTCGGTGAACGGCGTCGCGCAGCTGTTGAAGGCCTTCGTGATGGAGTCGCCGGTCGCCGCCATCGAGTTCGGATAGACGGCGAGGCGCGGACGCGGCGAGCGCCGGCGAGGCAGGCGAGCGCCAGCGCGAGTGTTGCCGCGGCCGTTGCGTGCAGGTCATGGATCTCCCCCTCTAGATGCGGCTGCTGCCGCCCGCGCGTCGGCGGCGGGGCGGGAGCTCCCGGCGATCGGTCCGGGAGGCGGCGGTCGGCGTGCGCGCCGGCCCAGCGCGACGGCCAGCACTTCGTCGACGGTCATCGCGAGGTGGAACGTCATCCGCTCGCGCACGTCGGCGGGGACGTCGTCGAGGTCCCCGCGGTTGCGCTCCGGGAGGATCACGTCGGTCAGGCCGGCCGCGTGCGCGGCGAGCACCTTCTGCTTGACGCCGCCGATGGCAGCACGCGGCCCTGGAGGGTGCGCCTCGCCGGTCATCCCGACGGTGTGCTTGACGGGGCGCCCGGGGAGCAGGG
>CAVZDN010000004.1:0-478039 GCA_963774115.1 uncultured Actinomycetes bacterium
ACGATTTGTTTACGTCGGGCGGCCTGCCCTGAAGACATCGCGTTGGCGATGTCCTCGGCGTGCAGCGGCTCGACGCCGACGAAGCGCTTCGCGAGCTGCTCGAGCACCTCGGGGCGGTTGTGGCCGACCAGCTCCGTCGCGACGGCGCCCGGCTCGACCAGCGTCACGCGGATCCCCAAGCCGGCCGTCCCTGGCGCAGCGCCTCCGAGAACGCGCCGACGCCGAACTTGGTGAGGTTGTAGACGCCCGCCCCCGCGCGCGCGACGCGTCCGGCGACCGAGCTGACGTTGACGACGTCGCCCGCCCCCTGCGCGCGCATGAGCGGCAGCGCGGCGTGCGTGCGGTAGAGGACGCCGAAGACGTTGGCGTGCACCATGCGCCGCCACTCCTCCGTCGGCGCGTCGTCGATCGGGCCGAGCAGCATCACGCCCGCGTTGTTGACGAGCGCGTCGAGCCCGGCCGAGCTCCGCATGCGCGTGCGTACGAACGCGCGCGCCTGCTCCTCCTCGCCGACGTCGACCGGGATCGCGACCGCGCGACCGCCGCCGTCGACGATGCGCTGGGCGAGCGCTTCGATGCGCTCGACGCGCCGAGCCGCCAGCGCGACGGCGGCGCCGGCGGACGCGCACGCCAGCGCCGTGGCCTCGCCGATGCCCGACGAGGCGCCGGTGATCGCGACGGCCCTGCGCGGCGAGTCGGATGATCCAGCGCAGCCTCGCACATCGCTCGCTGCCGGGCCGGCCGATAGGGTGCCTGCGCGTGACCGAGCTCGAGCACCCCTTCACCCTCTACGCCGCTCTCCGCGCCCGCGAGCCGGGCGCCCACGCGCTCGCCGGGCGCCGCCTCGCGCCGCCGAGGCCGCGCTCGTGCGACGGCGTGAGACTGCGCGGCGCCTACCCGCTCGCCGGCTTCCGCGCCGAGGCCGACCTGCTGCTGTGGCTCGTCGGCCCGAGCGCCGACGCCTTGCAGGACGCGCTCGTCGCCTTCCGCCACAGCGAGCTGGGCCGCGCGCTGACGCCGTGTGGACGACGTGGGCGTGCACCGCGACGCGGAGTTCAACAAGGCGCACGTCCCCGCGTTCCTCCGGGCGAGGAGCCGCGCAAGTACGTCTGCGTCTACCCGTTCGTGCGCTCGCTCGACTGGTACCTGCTGGCGCCCGACGAGCGCTCGGAGCTGCTGCGCGAGCACGGCATGATGGGCCGCGACTACCCCGACGTGCGGGCCAACACGGTCAGCGCTTCGCGCTCGGCGACTACGAGTGGCTGCTGGCCTTCGAGGCCGACGAGCTGACGCGCATCGTCGACCTGATGCGTCATCTGCGCGGCGCCGAGGCACGGCGCCACACGCGCGAGGAGCTGCCGTTCTTCACCGGCATCCGCAAGCCGCTCGCGACGTCGTCGCCGACCTGCCGTAGGAGGACCGAGCTGCGCCGGACGGCCGGCGCCGCGGGAGCGTGTCGGCGATGCCCGACGCCGTCATCGTCTCCGCGGTGCGCACGCCGATCGGCCGCTACGGCGGCGCGCTGGCCGGCGTCCGCGCCGGACGACCTCGCGGCGATCGCGGTGCGCGGCGGCGGTCGAGCGCGCGGGCGTCGCCGCCGGCGACGATCGAGGACGTGTACCTCGGCTGCGCCAACCAGGCGGGCGAGGACAACCGCAACGTCGCGCGGATGGCGGTGCTGCTCGCCGGCCTGCCCGGCAGCGGTCGCCGGCGTGACCGTCAACCGCCTGTGCGCGTCCGGGCCTGTCGGCGGTCGTCTCGGCCTGTCACGCCGTGGCGCCGGCGACGGCGACCTGTTCGTCGCCGGCGGCGTCGAGTCGATGACGCGCGCGCCGCTGGTCGATGCCGAAGCCGGAGCGCGCGTTCGCGCGCGGCAACCGCGACGGTCTACGACACGACGCTCGGCTGGCGATTCCCGAACCCGCGGCTGGAGGCGATGTTCCCGCTCGAGAGCGATGGGCGAGACCGGCGAGAACGTCGCCGAGCGCTGCGGCGTCTCGCGCGAGGATCAGGACGCCTTCGCGCTGCGGTCCAGCGGCGCTGGGCCGCGGCGCAGGAGGCCGGGCCGCTTCGCCGACGAGCTGGTGCCGGTCGGCGAGCTCGACGGTCGACGAGCACCCGCGGCCGGACACGACCGCGAGAAGCTGGCGGCGCTCAAGCCCGCGTTCCGCGAGGGCGGCAGCGTCACGGCCGGCAACTCCAGCGGCATCAACGACGGCGCCGCCGCGCTGGTGTCGCGAGCGAGGAGCGGGCGCGCGAGCTCGGCCTGCAGCCGCTCGGCCGCGTTCCGTCGCCAGCGCCGTCGCCGGCGTCGACCCGCGCGTGATGGGCATCGGGCCGGTGCCCGGCGGTGCGCAAGCGCTCGACGCGCGCCGGCGTCGCCGTGGGCGACATCGACCTGGTCGAGCTGAACGAGGCGTTCGCGTCGCAGAGCGTCGCGGTGATCCGCGAGCTCGGCCTCGACCCCGAGCGCGTCAACGTCAACGGCGGCGCGATCGCGCTCGGCCATCCGCTCGGCATGAGCGGCGCCCGGCTGGTCGTCTCGCCTGGTGCACGAGCTGCGCCGCCGCGGCGGCCGCTACGGCCTGGCGACGCTGTGCGTCGGCGTCGGGCAGGGCCAGGCGGCGCTGTTCGCGCTCGCCGGCGCTTAGGCTCCGCGCATGGCGACCGACGCCCAGCTGCCCGTCGAGGGACCGCGTGGCCCGGGCCGCAGCGAGGTCGGCGTGGTCGGTGCTGACGTCAGCCTCATGACCACGTCCGTTCATGTGACTGGCATATAAATTTATATGTGAGTAACCTAGTCGGGCACGATGCCGACGACTGCTCGCACCCGGCTTCCCGCGCGCCGAGCGCGAGCAGCAGATCCTCGACACCGCGCACGCGCAGTTCGCCGAGCGCGGCTACGCCGCCGTGACGATGGACGACGTCGCCGCGCGCCGTCGGCGTGACCAAGCCGCTGCTCTACAACTACTTGGGCAACAAGGAGCGGCTCTACCTCGCCTGCCTGGAGCGCGACGGCGACGCGCTGCTCGCGACCGTCGGCGGCGCGGTCGCCGACGCCGGCGGCCCGGCCGACGCGCTGCGCCGCGGCCTGCGCGCCTTCTTCGCGTTCATCGACGCCGACCGCGGCGCGTGGCGCGTGCTGTTCGACGAGACGCTGCCCGCCGGCGGCGAGATCGCCGCAGCGGGTCGGCGAGTACCGCGAGCGGCTCGTCGAGCTGGTCGCCCAGGCGCTGCTCGCCGCCTGCCGGAGGCTCGGCGGGCGCGAGCAGGCCACCGAGGTCGAGGCGCTGTCGCACGCGCTGCTCGGCGCCGCCGAGGCGCTCGGCGCGCTGGTGGCTGCGCACCGGCGCGATCCCCGCCGCCGAGGCCGCCGAGCTCTTGATCGCGACCGTCGAGCCCGGGCTGCACGCCGCGCCTCCGGCCGCGCGCGCAGGGGCGCCACGTCCCCGAGCCAGGAGCCTGATGATCCCACCACCCGCACGCGTCGCCGTGCTCGGCGGCAACCGGATCCCGTTCGCGCGCTCCGAACAGCGCCTACGCGAACGCCTCCAACCAGGACATGCTCACCGCCGCGCTCGACGGGCTCGTCGACCGCTTCGGGCTCGAGGGCGAGCGCCTCGGCGAGGTCGCCGCCGGCGCCGTGCTCAAGCACAGCCGCGACTTCAACCTCACGCGCGAGTGCGTGCTCGGCAGCCGGCTGGCGCCGGAGACGCCCGGCCTACGACGTCCAGCAGGCGTGCGGCACCGGCCTGGAGGCGGTGATCCTCGTCGCCAACAAGATCGCGCTCGGCCAGATCGACGTCGGGCATCGCCGGCGGCGTCGACACGACCTCCGACGCGCCGATCGCGCTCAACGAGGACCTGCGCGAGGTGCTGCTCGAGGCCAACCGCGCGAAGTCGCACGGCCGGGCGCGTGCGGGCGCTCGCCGGGGTGCGCCCGCAGCCAGATCGTGCCCGCGATCCCGCGCAACGAGGAGCCGCGCACCGGCCTGTCGATGGGCGAGCACCAGGCGCTCACCGCCGCCGAGTGGGGCGTCACGCGCGAGGAGCAGGACGAGCTCGCCGCTGCGCAGCCACCAGCAACCTCGCCGCCGCGTACGAGCGCGGCTTCAACGACGACCTGGTGACGCCCGTACCTCGGGCTCGAGCGCGACCAGAACCTGCGCCCGGACACCATCGCCGGAGAAGCTCGCGAAGCTCAAGCCGGTCTTCGGCGGCGAGGACGGCACGATGACCGCCGGCAACTCGACGCCGCTGACCGACGGCGCCGCGGTCGTGCTGCTGGCCAGCGAGGAGTGGGCGGCCGAGCGCGACCTGCCGGTGCTGGCCACCTTCGTCGACGCCGAGACCGCGGCGGTCGACTACGTCGACGGGCGCGAGGGGCTGCTGATGGCGCCCGCCTACGCGATGCCGCGGATGCTCGCGCGCGACGGCCTGACGCTTCAGGACTTCGACCTCTACGAGATCCACGAGGCGTTCGCCTCGCAGGTGCTCTCGCACGCTCGAAGGCGTGGGAGGACCCGGTCTTCTGCACGGAGCGCCTCGGCCTCGACGCGCCGCTCGGGCCGATCGACCGCGCCAAGCTCAACGTCAACGGCGGCTCGCTGGCCGCCGGGCACCCGTTCGCCGCGACCGGCGGGCGGATCGTCGCCGGCCTCGCCAAGGCGCTGCACGAGCGCGGCGGCGGGCGCGGCGCTGATCAGCGTCTGCGCCGCCGGCGGCCAGGGCGTCGTCGCGATCCTCGAGAAGCGAGGGACGACCCGATGACCGACCGCTACACCCAGCTCGTCAACACCCCGCTCGGCAGGCTCGTCGCGCCGCGAACGTCGGGCTGCCCGCAGCCGGTCGCCGCTCGAGCGCTACGAGCCCGGGCGACCCGGTGGTCGACGGGCCGCGTGCTGCTCGGCGCCGCGCCCGGGCGGCCGGCTCGTCGGCGCTGGCGCGCGTGCTGGCGCGCGGCGTCGACGTCGCGACGAGCTGCGCGACGACCTGCGCGCGGCCGCCGCCGACGCGGGCTCGACGCCGCTGTCTGGACGCCGGAGCGCCGACGAGCAGCGCTTCAAGGCGCTCGTCTTCGACGCGACCGGGATCGCCGACAGCGCCGCAGCTGGCCGAGCTGCGCGCGTTCTTCTCACCCGACGATGCGCCGTGCTCGAGGCGCTGCGGGCGGATCGTCGTGCTCGGCACGCCGCCCGAGCGCTGCGCCAGCCCGCGCGAGGCGACCGCGCAGCGCGCGCTCGAGGGCTTCACGCGCTCGCTCGGCAAGGAGGTGCGCGCGCGGCGCGACCGGCGCAGCTCGTCTACGTCGCGCCCGGCGCCGAGGAGCAGCTCGACTCGACGCTGCGCTTCCTGCTCTCGCCGCGCTCGGCCTACGTGTCCGGCCAGGTCGTGCGGATCGGGCCGGCGGGCGAGCGGCCCGCCGGAGCTCGACTGGGAGCGCCCGCTGGACGGCAAGGTCGCGCTCGTCACCGGCGCCTCGCGCGGCATCGGCGCGGCGATCGCCGCGACGCTCGCGCGCGACGGCGCGCACGTCGTCGGGCTCGACGTCCCCGCGCTGGCCGACGACCTCGACGCGGTGACCGACGGCGCTCGGCGGCTCCTCGCTCGCGCTGCGACATCACCGCGCGCCGACGCGCCCGACGCGATCGTCGACGCACCTGCGCGCGCGAGCACGGCGGCGTCGACGTCGTCGTCCACAACGCCGGCATCACGCGCGACAAGACGCTCGGGCGCATGGACCGAGGAGCGCTGGAACGCGGTGCTCGACATCAACCTCTCCGCGAGGAGCGCATCAACGACGCGCTGCTCGAGCCGACGAGGGCGTGCTGCGCCGAGCAGGCGGGCGCATCGTCTGCGTCTCCTCGATCAGCGGGATCGCCGGCAACGCCGGGCAGACCAACTACGCCACGTCGAAGGCCGGCGTGATCGGGATGGTGCGAGGCGCTCGCGCCGGTGCTCGCCGAGCGCGGCGCCACGATCAACGCCGTCGCCCCCGGCTTCATCGAGACGCAGATGACCGCCAAGGTGCCGCTCGCGATCCGCGAGGCGGGCCGGCGCATGAACTCGCTGTCCCAGGGCGGCCTGCCGGTCGACGTGGCCGAGACGATCGCCTGGTTCGCGAGCCCCGCCTCCGGCGGGCGTCAACGGCAACGTCGTGCGCGTCTGCGGCCAGAGCCTGCTGGGAGCCTGATCGTGGCGACGCCTGCTCGCCTACGCCGCGCGCCGCCGCGCCGCTCGTCCCCGGCGCCTCGCGGCTGCCGTTCGTCGCCGGCGGCGGCGGCGAGATGCCCGAGCTCGAGCGCGCGCGCGAGGACGTGCGACGTCGACCGCGAGCAGCCTGGCCGACTACGCGCGAGGTCTGCGGCTTCGACGCTGCGCGACGACGCTGCCCGGCGACCTACCCGCACGTCCTCGCCTTCCCGCTGCACATGGCGCTGATGACCGACGGGCGCTTCCCGTTCCCCGCCGTCGGCCTCGTGCACATCGCCAACGCGATCGAGCAGCACCGGCCGATCGACGCCGGCCGAGCGCTTCGACCTGCGCGTGCACCCGACGCCGGTCGAGCCCCACCCGAAGGGGCGGACGTTCGCGATCGTCACCGAGGCGCGCGTCGGCGACGAGCTGGTGTGGGAGGAGCCAGCACGATGCTGCGCCGCGGAGCAGCGACGCCGATCAGCGGGCGGCGTGAGGACGATTCCGGCAGCGCGCGCCGCGGCGCCGGACGCCTCGCGACAGACCCGCTGGCAGCACCGTCGAGCCGTGGCGACCTGGAGGCTCCCGCGACCTCGGCCGCCGCTACGCCGCCGTCTCGGGCGACCGCAACCCGATCCACCTGCACCGCGCCGACCGCGCAAGCTGTTCGGCTTCCCGCGCGCGATCGCCCACGGCATGTGGACGAAGGCCGCGCTGCCTCGCCGCGCTGGAGGCGCGAGCTGCCCGACGCCTTCACGGTCGAGGTCGAGTTCCGCAAGCCGATCCTGCTGCCGGCGCGGTCGCGTTCGCCGCAGGCGCGACGGCGACGGCGCGAGCTTCGCCGTGCGCGACGCCGACAGTCGGATCCGCCCCACCTCGAAGGGCACGGTGACGCCGTGAGCGTCGCCGACGCAGCATGGGCCTCGGCCTGCGGGCGCTCGGGCGCATCGCCGGGCTCGGACGTGGTCGACCGCCTCGGCCTGCGCAAGCCCGCCGAGCGGCTGCTCTACCGCGCCAGCCGCAACGGCTTCCGGCGGCGCGGCGCCGCCGGCCGCACGTTCACGGCCGCGCACGAAGCTCGGCACGCCCGGCGCGGCCGGCGACCAGCCCGGCGACGCGGCCTGTTCGACCTCACGCCCGACGACGAGCAGCAGATGCTGCGGGAGGCGTTCCGCGACTTCGCCGCCGAGCGAGCTGCGCCCGGCCGCGCAGGACGGCCGACGCCGCCTGCGCCGCGCCGGCCGGAGCTGCTGGCCCAGGCGGCCGAGCTGGGGCTGACGATGCTCGGCGTGCCCGAGGAGCTCGGCGGCGCCGTCGGCGAGCGCTCGGCGCGTCACCGCGCGTGCTGGTCGCCGAGGCGCTCGCCCACGGCGACATGGGCCTCGCCGCCGCGCTGCTCGCGCCCGGCGCGGCGTCGCCACCGCGCTCGCGCTGTGGGGCGACGCCGACCAGCAGGCCACCTACCTGCCGCCGTTCGTCGGCGACGACGTCGCCGCGCCGCCGCGCTCGCGATGCTCGAGCCGCGCCCGCTGTTCGACCCGTTCGCGCTGCAGACCACGCGCGCGCCGCGACGGCGACGGCTACGTGCTCGACGGCGTCAAGTCGCTCGTGCCGCGCGCGGCCGAGCGCCGAGCTGCTCGTCGTCGCCGCCGCAGCTCGAGGGCGACGGCCCGGCGCTGTTCATCGTCGAGTCGGCGACCGACGGCGTGCTGCGTCGAGCCCGAGCCCGGCGATGGGCGTGCGCGCCGCCGCCACCGGCGACGCTGCTGCTCGACGGACGTCGCGCGTGCCGGCGACGCGCGCTGCTCGGCGGCGGCGACCCGGCCGTCTACGCCGAGTGCGTGCGCCGCGCGCGGCTGGCCTGGTGCGCGCTCGCCGTCGGCACCGCGCAGGCGGTGCTCGACTACGTGATCCCCTACGTCAACGAGCGCAAGGCGTTCGGCGAGCCGATCAGCCACCGCCAGGCGGTCGCGTTCGCGGTCTCCGACATCGCGATCGAGCTCGAGGGCATGCGCCTGGCGACCTGCGCGCCGCCGCGCTGCGCCGACCAGGGCAAGCCGTTCGCCCGCGAGGCCGCGCTCGCGCGCCGCGCTGTGCGCCGAGCAAGGGCATGGCAGATCGGCTCCGCACGGCGTCCAGCTGCTGGGCGGCCACGGCTACGTCAAGGAGTACCCCGTCGAGCGCTGGTACCGCGACCTGCGGGCCGCCGGCGTGATGGAAGGGGCGCTGCTCGGTCTGATGATCAACCTCGAGATCCCCAAGAAGTTCGAGCCGCTCGTCGAGCAGGCCCACCAGGTCGCCGACCGAGGTCTTCCGCCCGATCTCGCGCAAGTACGACCGCGCCGAGCACGACGTACCCCAAGGAGCTCGACATGCTCGCCGCGCTGATCGACGGCATGAACGAGGGCGGCGGGACCGGCGGCGCCGGCGCGGCCGGCGTGCGGCGGCGACGCGACGGCCGACGGCCGACGACGGCAACCGCAACGGCTCGAACATGGCGACCGTGCTCGGCGATCATGGAGCTGTGCTGGGGCGACGTCGGCCTGCTGCTCTCGATGCCGCGCCAGGGCCTCGGCAACTCGCGCGATCGCCGTCGGTCGCCGACGACGAGCAGCTCGAGCGCTTCGAGCGGCAAGTGGGCGGCGATGGCGATCACCGAGCCCGAGGCCGGCTCGGACTCCGCCGCGATCCGCACCACCGCGGTGCTCGACGGCGACGAGTACGTGCTCAACGGCGAGAAGATCTACGTCACCTCCGGCGAGCGCGCCGACCTCGTCGTCGTGTGGGCGACGCTCGACCGCGAGCAGGGCCGCGCGGCGATCAAGTCGTTCGTGGTCGAGCGCTCGAACCCGGGCCTGAAGCTCGACCGCCTCGAGCACAAGCTCGGCATCCGCGCCTCGGACACCGCCGCGTTCTCGCTCGAGGACTGCCGCGTGCCGAAGGAGGACCTGCTCGGCAGCCCCGAGATCGACACCAAGAAGGGCTTCGCCGGCGTCATGCAGACGTTCGACAACACGCGCCCGCTGGTGGCGGCGATGGCGGTCGGCGTGGCGCGCGCGTGCCTCGAGGAGACGCGCGACGCGCTGCTCGCGAGGCCGGCGTCGAGGTCGACTACGACCGCCCGGCGCACGCGCCAGTCGGCCGCCGCCGCCGAGCTGCTCGCGCTGGAGGCCGACTACGAGGCCGCGCGGCTGCTGACGCTCGCAGGCCGCCTGGATGGCCGACAACCGCAAGCCCAACTCGCTCCAGGCCTCGATGGCCAAGGCGAAGGCGGGGCGCACCGGCGTCGACATCGCGCTGCGCTGCGTGCGCGCTGTGCGGCAGCGTCGGCTACGGCGAGGCGCGAGCTGCTGGAGAAGTGGGCGCGCGACGCGAAGATCCTCGACCTCTTCGAGGGCACGCAGCAGATCCAGCTGCTGATCATCGCGCGCCAGCTGCTCGGGCAAGACGCTCGGCCGAGCTGAAGTAGCTGCCCCGGGCTCGTGGCCTGCTCAGCCGCGTCGCATGCCCTGGCGCAGCTCGCGCAGCTCGCGGACGTCGTCGGGCACCGGCCGCGGGCCGGGCAGCCGCCCCGAGCAGCTCGGGCTCGACGCGGTGGCGCACCAGCTCGCCGCCGACGGCGTCGACGCGCAGCGCGGCGGCGCCCGGGCGCGAGCTGACGACGCGCGCCAGCGCGGTCCCGCGGAACAGCAGGCCGACGCCGTCGTCGGCCGCCCAGCCGCCCGGCAGCGCGCCGTCGCGCACCGCCGTCCAGCCACGACCGGCAGGCGCTCGGGCTCGCCGTCGGCGTGCACGGTGAGCGAGCCGGGCAGGAGGCCCAGGCCCGCCGATCGGCTCCGGCGGGCCGCCGGACTTCGTGATGCCGCCCGCGAACCAGCACATCGCCCCGGCGCTCAGGCCGGCCAGCACGATGCCGCGCTGCCACGCCTCGACGAGCAGCTCGTCGAGCCCGTGCGCGCGCCAGATCGCCAGCAGGTTGCGCATCGAGCCGCCGCCGACGTAGACGACGTCGTGGGCGAGCACGATCTCGCGCGAGCGAGCGCGCCGACGCCGTGGCGGCGGAACAGCGACAGGTGCGTCGCGCGGCAGGCGCGGCCGCCGAAGCGTGCGTGGAAGGCGGCGATCTGCGCCGTCGGGATCGCCCGAGGCGGTGGGCAGGAACAGGATCCGCGGCTCGCGCCGCTCCGCGAGCGACAGGACGAAGTCGTCGAGCGCGGGGTTGTCGGGCTCCATCGTGAAGCCGCCGCCGCCCATCGCGAGGAGCGTCGGAGGCTCGCCGGCCGGCTCACGCGACCGCGAGGCCGTGGCGCGCCTCGCCGAGGTAGCTGACGTCGAGCGGCCGCTCGACGACCTCGCCGTCGACGGCTCGACGCGGAAGGCGCGCGCCGCCGGCCGCGAGCTGACGACCTGGCGCAGGCTCGCGCCCCACGAAGTGCAGCGCCGCGCCGTCCTCGGCCGCGTAGCCGGGCCGCATCGCCGTCGCCGACGAAGCGCCGGTACTCCTCGCGCCGCTCCGGCTCGCCGTCGTAGTGGACGCAGTTGGAGTGCGGCAGCAGGCCCGAGGCCGCGCACCGACCTCGGCGCGCCGTGGAAGGCGGTCAGCGCCTCCGCGAACCAGCACAGCGAGCCGGCCGACAGCCCGCACAGCACCACGCCGCGCCGCCACGCCTGCTTGAGCACACGGTCGAGGCCGTGCGCGCGCCAGGCGCCGAGCAGCGACACGACGCTGCCGCCGCCGACGTAGATGAGGTCCTGCGCGAGCAGGTGCTGCTCGAGGTCGCCCTCGACCGCCCCGCTGCCGCGGTCGCGGCGGAACAGCGACACGTGGCGGCGTCGGCCACGCCGGCGAAGCGCCGGTAGAAGCGCACGACGTAGTGGTCGGCGTCGCCCGGAGGCGGTCGGCAGGAAGCAGACCTGGGCCGCTCGGCGCCCGGTCGAGCGACAGCACGAAGTCGTCGAGCAGCGGGTTCCCGGCCTCCATCGAGAAGCCGCCGCCGCCGAACGCGACGATCTGCGGTGGGCGCACGCTCATGCAAGCGAGTGTCGCAACGCCCCCTCGCGCTGTCTTTGGGCGCGTGACCAAAGCCGCTGCGCCACGCGGCCAAAGCGAGCGGGACGACCGAACGCGCGCGTCGTGGCGGCCCGCTCGTCACCTTGCTCCCCCGCGCACGCGCGGCCGTGGCATCAACCATCTCACCGCCGGTCCCGGCCCGCGGCCTCCCGCGCTTGCGAAGATGTGGACGTGAGCACCGCCGCCTCCAGCCGCTCGCCGCGCCTGACTGCGGTCATGCGCGAGGGCGAGCGGGTGACGCCGCTCGAGCTGTTCTTCGACCTCGTCTTCGTGCTCGCGCTGACGCAGTGCACGGCGCTGATGGCGGCCGACCCGACGTGGGCGGGCTCGTCCAGGGCCTGCTCGTGCTGGGCGTGCTGTGGTGGTCGTGGGTCGGCTACGCCTGGCTGACGAGCGTCGTCGACCCGGAGGAGGGCGCGGTGCGGATCGTCATCTTCGCCGCGATGGCCGCGTTGCTCGTCGCCGCGCTGTGCGTGCCGGGGGCGTTCGGCGACGAGGCGCTGCTGTTCGCGTGCGCCTACGGGGTCGTGCGCGTCTCGCACATCGTCGCTGTTCGTGCTCGCCAGCCGCGACGACCCCGCACTGCGCCACTCCGTCGTGGGGCTCGCGATCAGCACGGCGATCGGCGTCGGCCTGCTGGTCCTGGCGGCGCTCGCCGACGGGGCGCTGCAGGGCGGCCTGTGGGCGCTGGCGCTCGCGCTCGACATGGGCGGCCCGCTGCTGATCGACTCCGAGGGCTGGAAGCTGCGCCGGGCCACTTCGCCGAGCGACATGGGCTGATCGTGATCATCGCGCTGGGCGAGTCGATCGTCGCGATCGGCGTCGGCGCCGAGCTGGGCGTCGACGCCGGCGTCGTGGTCGCGGCGGTGCTCGGCATCGCGGTCGCCGCTGCGCTGTGGTGGCTCTACTTCGACGTCGTCGCGATCGTCTCCGAGCGGCGCCTCGTGGCCGCCGCCCCGGGGCGCGAGCGCAACAAGATGGCGCGCGACTCCTACTCCTACCTGCACTTCCCGATGGTCGCCGGCATCGTGCTCGTGGCGCTCGGGATGAAGAAGACGCTCGCGCACGTCGAGGACCCGCTGAAGCTGGTTCCCACGTTCGCGCTGCTGGGCGGGACGGCGCTCTATCTGCTGGTCACGTCGCCTTCCGCCTGCGCAACGTCCACACGCTCAACCGCCGTCGTCTCGGGCTTGCGATCGCGCTGCTGGCGATGGTGCCGTTCGCTCGACCAGCTGCCGGCGCTCGCGACGCTCGGGATCCTCGCGACGCTGCTGGTCGCGCTGATCTCCTACGAGACGCGCATCTACGGGGAGGCGCGCCAGCGCGTCCGCCATCCCGAGGCGGCCGAACCCTAGGAAACGGCCGGGGACCGGCTGCTGTCGAGCAGGATTGAGGAGCGAAGCGTCCACGAAACCTCCAGCGGCACTCAGGTTCCCGAAACGCCGGCCGATGATCACGTCGTGGGAAGGTCGCCGTCACGCTCGGCCCGTCCAGGGCGCGTGTTGCTCGCTGCATCGCTGCTGTTCGCGGCGATCTTCGTCGGGCGCTTCCTCGACACGGCCGCGACCACCGGCCTGACGATCCTCTACGTGCTTCCCGTCGTGCTCGTCGCCGTCGAGCTGGGACGCCGCGCGGGGACGATCGCCGGCATCGCGGCGTTTGGACTCTTCTGCGCATGGGCGCCGTTCGCTCCGGAGGACATTCCGCTCACGGCGTTCCTCGCGCGCGGCCTCGTCTTCGTCGCCGTGGGCGTCGTGGCGGGCCATCTGGCGGACCGCCTGCACAACGCGCTCGCGATCGCCCAGGCCAGCGGGCGCCACTTCGAGCTGGCGCGCGACCTCTTCTGCACGGCCAGCTTCGACGGCTACCTGACGCACCTCAACGGCGCCTGGGAGTCGCTGCTGGGCTGGTCGCGCGAGGAGCTGATGGCCAAGCCGTTCATCGAGTTCGTCCATCCCGACGACCGCGCCAACACCGAGGAGGAGGCGGCACGCTTGGCGACCGGGGAGACCACGGTCAGCTTCACCAACCGCTACCGCGCCAAGGACGGCGGGTGGCGCTGGATCGAATGGAACTCGACGGCCGATCCGGCGACGCGCACGATCTACGCCGCCGCGCGCGACGTGACCGAGCGGCGCGCCGCCGACGAGGCGCGACGCGAGGCCGAGGAGCGCTTCCGCCGGGCGTTCGACGACTCGGCCACCGGCATGGCGGTCGTCGGCGTCGAGGGCGCGCGCCGCGACGTCGTGCTCGACGCCAACGAAAGCCTTTCGCGCATGCTCGGCAGCTCGCGCGAGGCGCTGATCGGCAGCCGCGCGCTGACCGAGCTGCTCGACCCCTCCCACGCGGCCGCGGTGGCCCGCGGGACCGCACGGCTGCTGCACAGCCAGGAGACGGTCCACCGCTGCGAATGCCGTGCGGTGCGCCAGGACGGCGTGCGCATCTGGCTCGACATGACCGCCTCGCTCGTGCGCGACGCCGAGGGGCGCCCGCTCTACCGCCTCGTCCAGGTGCTCGACGTCACCGATCGCAAGCGCTCCGAGGAGCGGTTGCGCTATCTCGCCGACCACGATCCGCTCAGCGGCGTCTACAACCGCCGCCGCTTCGAGCAGGAGCTCCAGCGCGGGCTCGACCACGGCGGCGGCGGGCGACGCGGAAGCGTCCTGCTGCTCCTCGACGTCGACGACTTCAAGGCGATCAACGACACGCTCGGCCATGCCGTCGGGGACGCCGTGATCGCCGAGCTGGGGCTCGCGCTGCGCGAGCGCCTGCGCTCGGCCGACGTCATCGCACGTCTCGGCGGCGACGAGTTCGCCGCGATCCTGCGCCGCACCGAGCTCGAGGCCGCGGCGCGAATGGCATGCGAGCTCAAGGCGCCGTTGGCGAGCGCCTGTCCGCGATCGTCGGCGACGCGCTTGCGCCGGTGACGCTGAGCGTCGGGCTCGCCGCGATCGACGGGATCGCCACGGGTCTCTCGATCGACCAGCTGCTGGGCCGCGCCGACCAGGCGCTCTACGAGGCCAAGAACGCCGGCAAGGACCGCGTCGTGGCCGGCGCCTCGCGCTAGCCTCTGGCGATGGCCGTCGTCGTCTACGAGAAGCGCACCTGCACGACGTGTCGCACGCTTGCCGAGCTGCTGACGCAGCACGGCGTCGACTTCGAGCGCGTCGAGTACCACGTGGAGGGGCTGGCGGAGGACGAGCTGCGCGCGCTGCTCGCAAAGGCGGGCCTGCGTGCGCGCGACGCGCTGCGGATGCGCGAGGAGGGCGCCGCCGAGCTCGCGGCCGGCGACGACGACGAGGCGATCGTCGCGGCGATGGTCGCGCGTCCCGACCTGCTTCAGCGACCGATCGTCGTCAACGGCGACCGCGCGGTGCTCGCGCGCCCGGTCGAGCGCGTGCTCGAGATCCTCTAGCCCGACGCGGCCGCCAGTGCCTGGCGGATCCGCTTCGGCGAGACCCTGCCACGCGTCCCGAGTCCCTGCGCGAACTCGGCGACGCGCAGCTCCTCGATCATCCAGCGCACCTCCGCGGGCGCCCCGGCACGCTCGCAGGCGCGCTCCAGCTCGTGGATCGCCTCCATGCGCGAGCGGTCGGCGCCGGGCGCCTCGGGCAGCCGCTCGAGCCGGCGAGCCGCCGCGCGCAGCCAGCGCTCGAGGTCGCCGAGGCGCTCGACGCCCGTCGCCGTCACGAACCCCGGGTGCAGCAGTCGCGTCAGCTGGCGCTCGACGTCCTCGCGCGCGTGCGCGAGCGTCGGCGGCGCGACCGCGAGCGCGTCGAGTCGAGCCCGCACGGCGCGCCCGGCGGCGAGCACCCGCACGACCTCGACGAGCGCCGTCGCCGTACGTTCGGCGACCTCGCCCGAGACGTGCGCGCGCAGCGCGGCGAAGGCCGCCTCGTCCCATGCCGGCCCGCCGGCCTCGGCGACGAGCGCGTCGACCGCGGCCGCGAGCGCGTCCTCGACGGCCGCCGCGACCGATCCGTGGGGTGCGGCGGCGAGCGCCAGCTGCGTCGCGGCGTCGACGTGGTCGCGCACGTAGCGCACCGTCGAGGGCATCGCGAGCAGCAGCAGTCGCCGCGTTCCCGCCGCCATCGCGGCCGCCTGCGCCGCGGGCGCGTCGAAGACCCGCACGCCCGCCGCTGCGCCCTCGTCGACGAGCGCGGGAAAGGCGCGCGCGGCGCCGCCGCTGCCCGGCAGCGCGACCTCGCGCGGCAGCGAGCCGATCGTCCACGCCGTCAGGCCGCTGCGCTCCAGCTCCGGCGCGGCCGCGCTCAGCTGGGCGCGCAGGTGCGGGCGCACCGCCTCGCGCAGCACGTCGAGGTCCTCCCCCACGGCGATCGGCTCGCCCTGCTCGTCCTCGATCTGGAAGCGCATCCGCAGGTGGGGCGCCAGGCGCGACAGGTCCCACGCCTCGCGCGGCACGCGCACGCCGCGCAGCTGCTCCAGTGCCCGCTCCAGCGCGTCGAGCAGCGGGGCGCTGCGCGGCGCGGTTCGCTCGAGCACCGCCGCGGCCACGTCGGGCACCGGCACGAAGTGCACGCGCAGATTCTTCGGCAGCGAGCGGACCAGCGCCTCTATCTTCTCGTCGAGCAGTCCCGGGACCAGCCACTCGAAGCGGTCGGCGCGCAGCTGGTTCAGCACGTGCAGCGGGACGCGCGACCGAGACGCCATCGTCCTCGGGGCCGGGCTCGAAGCGGTAGCGCAGCTGCACGACGAGCTCGCCCGGCGCCACGCGGTCCGGGCCAGTCGCGCGCATCGAGCTCGGCGTCGCCGCGGCGAGATCGCGCTCTGCGGTGAGCCACAGCAGCTTCGGGTCGTCTGCCTGCGGCTTCGCGCCGCCAGCGCTCGAAGCGCCGCGCCGGAGATGACCTCGGCCGGGATCCGCGCGTCGAAGAACGCGTAGAGCGCTCCTCGTCGCCAAGCAGGTCGCGCCGGCGGCCTTCTGCTGCAGGTACTCGGTCTCCTCGAGCAGCTCAGGTTCTCGCGAGGAACGGCGCGCGCGAGTCGTCCCAGTCGCACCAGCGCGTGGCGGATGAACATCTCGCGCGCGGCCTCGGGTCGATCGTCCGTAGGCACGCTGCGGTCGGTGACGATCGGCAGCCCGAACAACGTCGTGCGCTCGGTCGCGACGACCGCGCCGCGCGCGGCGCTCCCAGTGCGGCTCGTAGTGCTGCGGCTTGCACGAGATGCGCGCCGAGCTCCTCGACCCAGCGCGGATCGATGCGCGCGACGGTGCGCGCGTAAAGCCGCGTCGTCTGGACCAGCTCGGCGCTCATGATCCACGTCCGGCTGCGCCTTGAACAGCCCCGAGCCGGGTGAGATCGCGAAGCGCGTGCCGTGCGCGCCCGGGTACTCGCGACCGCGCCGTCGCGCTGCGCCGACCTGCGACAGCAGGCCCGGCGAGCAGCGCGCGGTGGATCGGCGTCGTAGCTCGCGCGGCCGCTGGATTGAGCTTCACGCCGAGCCGCCTTCGCCACCTCCGCGCACCTGGCCGTGCACGTCGTGCCACTCGCGGATCCGCAGGTAGTGAGGAAGTTCTCCTTGCACCAGCCGCGCAACTGCTGCCGCGACAGCGCCTCGCTGCTCGCGAAGAGCTGCCAGAGCTTGAGCAGCGAGGAAGTCGGAGCTGCTCGTCGCGCGAACCGCGCGTGCTTCTGGTCGGCCTGCGTCTGCTTGTCGGCCGGGCGCTCGCGCGGGTCCTGCACCGAGAGCGCCGCGGCGATACGATCGACCTCGTCGCGCGCAGCCGCTCCGCGTCGGCCGCGAGCAGCATGCGGCCGAGGCGCGGGTCGAGCGGCAGTTGGGCGAGCCGGCGGCCGAGCGGCGGTGAGCTCGCCGCTCGCTCCGTCGAGCGCGCCGAGCTCGCTGCAGCAGCTGCATCGCCGTCGCGGACCTGGCGGCGCGTCGGGCGGCTCGAGGAACGGGAACGTCCTCGATGTCGCCGAGCCGCAGCGCCTGCATCTGCAGGATCACCGCGGCGAGGTTCGTGCGCAGGATCTCGGGCTCGGTGAACGCGGGCCGCGCGCGCGAAATCCTCCTCGGAGTAGAGGCGGATGCAGATGCCCGTCCCGACGCGGCCGCAGCGGCCCGTGCGCTGGTCGGCCGAGGCCTGCGAGATCGGCTCGATGGGCAGCCGCTGGACCTTCAGCCGCGCGCTGTAGCGGCTGATGCGCGCGGTGCCCGTGTCGATGACGTAGCGGATGCCGGGCACGGTCAGCGAGGTCTCGGCGACGTTGGTCGCGAGCACGACGCGCCGGCGCGCGCGTGCGGCTGGAACACGCGCTGCTGCTCGTCCGTGCGAGAGACGCGCGTAGAGCGGCAGGATCTCGGCAGTCCGGCGGATGATGCTTGCGCAGCGCCTCGGCGGTCTCGCGGATCTCGCGCTCGCCGCTGAGGAACACCAGCATGTCGCCGGGCCTGCTCGCCCCACAGCTCGTCGACCGCGTCGAGGATCGCCTGCTCGGCGTCGCGGTCTCGTCGTCGTCCTCGTCGCGGCCGGCGCGGTAGCGCACCTCGACCGGATACCTGCGGCCCGAGACCTCGATGATCGGCGCGTCGTTGAAGTGCTCGGCGAAGCGCTCCGGGTCGATCGTCGCCGACGTGATGATGACCTTGAGGTCCGGCCGCTTCGGCAGCAGCCGCTTGAGGTAGCCGAGCAGGAAGTCGATGTTGAGGCAGCGCTCGTGCGCCTCGTCGACGATGATCGTGTCGTAGCGGCGAGGAACCGGTCGCCCTGCGTCTCGGCGAGCAGGATGCCGTCGGTCATGAGCTTGATCGAGCGTGTCGTCGCCGGTGCGGTCGTCGAAGCGCACCTTGAAGCCGACCGCGCCCGCCGAGCTGCGCACGTCGAGCTCCTCGGCGATGCGCGCAGCGACCGTGCGCGCGGCGATGCGCCGCGGCTGCGTGTGGCCGATCATGCCGGCGACGCCGCGCCCGAGCTCGAGGCAGATCTTCGGCAGCTGCGTCGTCTTGCCCGAGCCGGTCTCGCCGCAGACGATGACGACCTGGTGGTCGTCGATCGCGCGGCGGATCTCGTCGCGCTGCGCCGGTGATCGGCAGCTCCGGCCGGGTAGGGGATCGGCCGGCACGCTGGCCGCGCGCGCGGCGCGCGCCGCTCCTCAGCCGCCCGCTCGCGCGACGTGATGGACACCGGATGAGGATAGGGCGGGGCGGTCAGTGGCCGAGCGCGTCGGAGTCCGCGGCGGCCGCCTCGCCGCGGTCGAGCGCCGACAGCGCGGCGATCTCCTCGTCGGCGTGAGCGCGAAGTCGAAGATCGTCGATGTTCTGCGCCATGCGCTCCGGGTCGGCGGACTTCGGCACCGCCAGAGCCCGAGCTCGACGTGCCAGCGCAGCACGACCTGCGCGGGCGTCTGCCGTGGCGCTGGGCGATCCGCGTGACGACCGGCTCGGCGAGCAGCGCGCCGCCGGCGCCAGCGGGCTCCAGGACTCGCGTGGCGATGCCGTGCTCGGCGTGGTAGGCGCGGCTCGCGTCGCGCGTGAGCGTCGGGGTCGAGCTGGATCTGGTTGACGTCGGGCGCCACGCCCGTCTCGGCCAGCAGCCGGTCGAGGTGCGCGGGCTTGAAGTTCGACACCCCGATCGCGCGCACGCGCCCGTCCTCGAGCAGCTTCACGAGCCCCGCCAGGCGCCGACGTAGCGGTCCAGCCGCGGGCAGCGGCCAGTGGATCAGGAACAGGTCGAGATAGTCGACGCCGAGGCGCGCGGCGCTCGCGCGCAACGCCTCCTGCGCCGCCTCGAAGCCGTGCCACTCGCCGTTGAGCTTGGTGGTGACGAACAGCTCCTCGCGCGGCAGCCCGCTGGCGCGCAGCCCGCGTCCCACGCCGACCTCGTTGCCGTACGCGTAGGCGGTGTCGACGAGGCGGTAGCCGAGCTCGATCGCCTGGACGACGGCGATCTCGACCTCGGCGTCGGACATCGGCCAGGTGCCGAGCCCGATGCGCGGCATCGCCGCTCCGTGGCGCAGCGTCATCGCGGGTGCGGCTGCGGGCATCGCAGCCGACGGTAGCGAACCCGCTCGTCGGCGTCAGCTCGGCGGGTCGGCCGCGTCGACGAACAGGTCGACCTGCGAGCTCGGCGCCCGGCACGTAGGCGTACTGGCCGAGGTCGGTGACGCCCTCCTCGGCGAGCACGTCCTCGCAGAGGTACGTGTTGCCCGTGCACTCGCGGCTGGGGCGGGTGAGGATCGCGTAGGCGGCGTCGGCGTAGAGCTCGGGCTTGCCGGGCGCGCGCCATCGCGGCGTCGCCGCCGAGCAGGTTCTGCACCGCCGCGGTCGCGATCAGCGTGCGCGGCCACAGCGCGTTGGAGGCGATCCCGTCGTCGCGGAGCTCCGCGGCCAAGCCGAGCGCGCACAGGCTCATCCCGTACTTGGCGAGCGTGTAGCCGATGTGCGGGCCGAGCCACCGGGGCTCGAGGCTGATCGGCGGCGAGAGCGTGAGGATGTGCGGGTTCTCGGCCGCGCGCAGGTGCGGGATGCACGCGCTTGCTGACGCAGGAACGTGCCGCGCGCGTTGATGTCCTGCATCAGGTCGTAGCGCTTCATCGTCGAGCGCCTCGGTGCCGGACAGGTTGATCGCGCTGGCGTTGTTGACGCAGACGTCGATGCCGCCGAAGCGCTCGACCGCCTGCGCGACGGCGGCAGCCGACCTGCTCCTCGTCGCGGATGTCGCCGACGATCGGCAGCGCCTGCCCGCCCGCCGCCTCGATCTGCTCGGCGGCGGTGTAGACGGTGCCCTCGAGCTTGGGATGCGGCTCGGCGGTCTTGGCGATCAGCGCGACGTTGGCGCCGTCGCGCGCGGCGCGCAGCGCGATCGCCAGGCCGATGCCGCGGCTGGCGCCGGAGATGAACAGCGTCTTTCCGCGCAGGTCCATGGGGTTGGCAGTCTGACCGACCGCGGCGCGAACGGCGCCGACTCGCGGCCAGGGGTCGAGGAGCGGGCGCGAAACGCCGAAAACGATGTGGATGAGCCCGACGAAGACGATTGGAGCTCGACTGACGGGCGTCGGCCCTCCGCGGCCCGTCGCGCCACGGGCACGGCGGCGCTCGCCTCGCACGGCCTCGTCGCTTCCGCTGCGCGCCCTGCGCCGCGAACTGGCGCTTGCCGTCCTGGTCGGCGGTGCCACGACGTCGGTCGCCTACGAGCTGCTGGCCGGAAGCACGGCCTCGATCGCGCTCACGGGCGGCGCAGTGGTCGCGTGCCTGCTGCTCGCCGCCGGCGCCGTCGTGGAGATCCGCGGCCATCAGCGCCGCTGCGCCCGACTGGCGACGATCGAGGAGCGCGCGCGCGTCGCGCGCGAGCTGCACGACGGCGTCGCGCAGGAGCTCGCCCACGTGCTCGCCCACGCACGCCGACTGGAGGCGCATCGCCCGGGGGCCGAGAGCCAGCGCCTGTTGGGCGCCGCCGAGCGCGCGCTGCACGAGTCGCGGGCGGCCATCTCGACGCTGCGCGCGCCGCTCGACGAGCCGTTGTCGGAGGCGCTGCACCGCGTTGCCGGCGAGTTGGGCCGGCGGCTCGGACTCGACGTGCGTGTGGACGCCGATCCCGCGGTGGAGCTCGAGCCCGAGGCGCGCCGGGCGGTGCTGCGCATCGTCGGCGAGGCGCTCTCGAATGCGGCGCGGCATGGGGGCGCCCGCAGTGCGGCGATCGAGCTGCGCGACGGCGCGGCCCCGCGCCTGACGATCAGCGACGACGGTCGCGGGTTCGATCCCGACCCGGGCCGGATCCCGAAGGGGTGCTTCGGGCTCGTGTCGATGCGCGAGCGCGCCGCGGCGCTCGGTGGGCGCCTCGCCGTCCGATCGACGCCTGGCGCCGGCACCGAGATCGAGGTCACGCTCCCGTGAGCGCGCGCCCTGCGCCGCCCAGCCGGGTCTTGATCGCCGACGATCACGCGCCGACCCGTGCGGGCGTGCGGTCCGCGCTCGAGGCCGGCGGCTTCGTCGTCTGCGCCGAGGTGGCCGACGGCAAGGCAGCCGTGGAGGCGGCGATGCGCGAGGCGCCCGACGTGTGCCTGCTCGACGTGCTGATGCCCGGAAGCGGCGGGATCGAGGCGGCGGCTGAGATCGCGGCGCGCCTGCCGGGGACCGCGATCGTGATGCTGACGGTCTCGGCCGACGAGGACGACCTGTTCGCCGCGATCCGCGCCGGGGCAGGCGGCTACCTGCTCAAGGACATCGACCCCGGGCGGCTGCCGGCCGCGCTCGAGGGCGTGCTCGCTGGCGAGGCGGCGATTCCACGCCGGCTGGTCGGCCGCATCGTCGAGGAGCTCGGCGAGCGCCGCCGCCGGCGCGTGCCGCTGCTGAGCAGCGGCGGCGCCGAGCTGACGCGGCGCGAGTGGGAGATCCTCGAGCTGCTGCGCGGCGGCGCCTCGACCGCCGACGTGGCCGCGCGGCTCGGCATCAGCCAGGTCACGGTGCGGCGCCACGTCTCCGGGGTGCTGCGCAAGCTGCGCGTTCCCGACCGCCGGGCGGCCTTCGAGCTGCTCGAGCGCCTGCGCGCGGCCGCGGCCGCGCCGCGTTCACGCGCCTGAACGGCGAAGCGTCCGCGCGGGCCATGGCGCGGGCGCCGCGCGACCGGCAGCATGCGCGACCGGCATGCCTCCGCCCGCCGACGAGCTCATCGACAAGGCTGCGCGGCTGCTGGTCGAGCTGGACGCCTGCGGCGCCGAGCCTGAGCTGGCGGCGCGCACCGCCGACGTGCTGACCGAGGGCTACGCGGTCGCGCTCGCGATCGAGGGGGCGCGCCGGCGGCTGCGCGAGCGAGCGCTCGATCTCAGCCAGCTCGAGCTCGGCCTGGTCGCGCGCGAGCGCGAGCTGCGCGCGTCGCTCGACGCCCTGCGCGAGCGCCTGCGACGGTCCGCCGGATCAGGACGCGAGCCCGCGGCGCAGCGCCTGGACTGACGCCTGAAGCCGGCTCTCGACTCCCAGCTTGTCGAAGATGCTGGCGATGTGGCGCTTGACCGTGTTGGGACTGATGAACAGCGCCGACGCGATCGCGGCGTTGTCGTGCCCCGCCACGACCAGGCGCAGGACCTCGAGCTCGCGCGCGGAGAGCTCAGGCGCCCCGTCCTCGACCGGGACCGGCTCGGTCGCGCGCAGCCGGCGCAGGATCTCGGGCGCCACGCGCGGGGGGATGACGGCGTCGCCGTGCGCGGCCGACCGGACCGCTGCGACGATGCGCTCGAGCGCATCGTCCTTGACCACGTAGCCGACCGCCCCCGCCAGCATCGCCTCGAGCATCGCCTCGTCGTCGTCGGAGAGCGTGAGGATCACGACGCGCGCCGTCGGGTCGGCGGCGAGGATCGCGCGCGTCGCCTCCACGCCGGACAGCACCGGCATGCTCAGGTCCATCAGCACGACGTTGGGGGCCAGCTCGGCCGCCAGGCGCACTCCCGCCTGACCCCCGCTGGCCTCGGCCACGACGTCGAGCCCTTCTTGGCGCAGCAGCTGGGCGAGCCCGTGACGGAACACGTCGTGATCGTCCACGAGCAGCACGCGCACGCCAGGGTCCATCGGCCGAACTCTCCCGTGCCGCCCGGCGGATCGCAACTCGCGCGTTCACGTCACTGAACGCCGAATGCCCCGCGGGGACCATTGAGCGAGCCACGCCGCCGCCCCAAGCTGCCTTCCAGCAAGTGGCACCTCGCCGCATGGAGCGCTCGCTCCAGCAGGCAAATCACGAAAGGAGCATCGCTCACATGCGGAAGCTCACACGGAAGCGCATTCTGATGCCGGTCGTCGCCGCTCTGGCGCTGGCGATCGCAGGCGTCGCCTACGCGTACTTCACGTCCTCGGGCACCGGCTCGGGCACGGCGACCGTCGGCACGGACGCCGGCGTGACGATCGATCCGATCACGTTCGACGAGACGCTGTACCCCGGCGGCTCGACGAGAGTCCAGATCACGATCAACAACACCTCGACGGACACCGCCGCCAAGGTCGGCACGGTCGTCGCCGACGACGCCGGCGGCAACACGAACGGGATCTCCGGCCTCACGGGCACGTGCTCGGCGGCCGACTTCAACTTCGACGACGTGGTCGTCGACACCGAGATCGCCGCAGGCGACTCGACCTCGGTCACGGGAACGCTCTCGATGGACAACACGGAGCTCAACCAGGACGACTGCAAGAACGCCGCACCGGTCCTCCACCTCAAGGTGGACAACAGCGGCATCTAGCGGGAGGAGTCGCTGGGGGGACGCACGGATCGCGTCCCCCCAGCCCTGCCTCCCCGATCTCTGAGCACGATGCGGATCTTCCTTCTCTCGAGCCGGACAGCGATGAGCGCCAGGGCCAAGCGGCCGCTGACGCTGCTCGGTGTCCTCGCAATCCTCGCCGCCGTGGGCGGCATCGCCTACGCCGCGAGAGGGCCGGCGGTGCCGGCCCCCACGATCACCTCCGGACCCACCGGCTCCAGCAGACAGACCTCCGCGAGCTTCGCGTTCACCGGCGCCGCTGGGCTCACCTTCGAATGCAAGCTGGACGGCGGGGCCTACGCCGCGTGCACGAGCCCCAAGGCCTACGCCGGGCCGCTCGCGTCCGGGCCGCACACGTTCAGCGTCGTCGCGCGCGACAGACAAGGTCGCCTCAGCGACGCGACGTCGCGCAGTTGGACGATCGACACGCAGGCGCCGACCGTCTCGCTCGCGCACCCCGCGAACAACGGCCTCTTCAACGCGGGCGGCTGGGCCGCGGGCTGCGCCGGGGGCGCGGGCATCTGCGGCAGCGCGAGCGATGCAACCGGCGTCGCCACCGTCAGCGTCTCGGTGCGTCAGCAGAGCAGCGGCCTGTACTGGAACGGCTCGGCCTTCGCA
Organism: uncultured Actinomycetes bacterium; assembly: GCA_963774115.1. Classification (GTDB taxonomy): domain Bacteria; phylum Actinomycetota; class Thermoleophilia; order Solirubrobacterales; family Solirubrobacteraceae; genus Conexibacter. The sequence continues at coordinate 24,094 of CAVZDN010000004.1, forward strand.
GCCGCGAGCGAGCAGTTCCTGATCGCCAGCGGGACGACGGCGTGGCGCCTCCCGCTGTCGGTGCCGGCGCCCGACGGCTCCTACGTGGTCCACGTGCGCGCGACCGACGCGCTCGGCAACGCGACGACCGCCGCCGCCCAGACGAGCGCCAGCTTCGCGATCGACACCCAAGCGCCACCGACCCCCCAGATCACCGCGCAGCCGCCGAGACTGACGAGCGCGCGAACCGCGACCTTCGCGTTCAGAAGCGGTGAGGCCGGCGCGAGACTTGAGTGCAGACTCGACGGCCGCGCGCCGGCCCCCTGCGCATCGGAGCAGTCCTACGTCGGGCTCGACGACGGACCGCACACCTTCACGCTCGTCGCCCGCGACGCGGCGGGCAATGCCAGCCCGGAGGCGTCCCATGCCTGGACGGTCGACGCCACGCCGCCGCCCAAGCCGACCATCACGCAGGGCCCGGACAACTCGACCGGCGACAGAAACGCGCTGTTCGCGTTCACCGAGGCAGAGGCGGGCGCGGTCTTCCAGTGCCAGCTCGACGACGGCGGATGGTCGAGCTGCACGAGCCCGACCGTCTCCTACGACCTGGCGCTCGGCAAGCACGAGCTGCGACTGCGCGCCTTGGACGCGGCCGGCAACGCGAGTGGCGAGGCGAAGTGGAAGTGGCGCATCACGCTCGCGCAGACCGGCGTGCCCTTCTCGGTCAGCGGCGACCTCGCCGGTCTGCTCGCTCCCGGCCTGTCGGGCGAGCTGGCGCTGACGATCTCCAACCCCAACGACGAGCCGATCTTCATCACCGCGCTGACCGTCGGCGTCGAGGCGGGCAGCACGAAGCCCGGCTGCGACGGGCCGGAGAACCTCCAGGTCCTCCAGTCCAACGCGTCCTACGTCAACCCGCTGACGGTGCCCGCGCACGGCAGCGCGAGCGTGCCGTCGGGCGGCGTCAGCGCGCCCCAGATCCTGATGCGCAACCTCACCACGAACCAGGACGCCTGCAAGGGCGCGACGTTCTCCTTCAGCTACGGCGGGAGCGCGCACTCGTGAGCCGCCGCCTGCGCATCGCCGTGCTCAGCGTCGTGATGGCGCTCGCGACCGCGGGCAGCGCGCTGGCGTACTACGCCGCGTCGGGCACCGGCAGCGGCGACGCGAGCGTGACCACGCTCGGCGCGCCGGCGATCGAGAGCGCCACGCCCGGCGCCGGAACCGTCCTGCTGACCTGGTCGCCCGTCACGGCGCCGGGTCCCGGATCGGTCTCCTACTACGTGCGTCGCGACGGCGGCGCCGCGAGCGCGGCCTGCCCGGGCGCCGCGGCGCCCACGGGCGCCACGAGCTGCACCGACAGCGGCGTTCCGGTCGGGACGCACACGTACACCGTCACGGCGGTATGGCGCTCCTGGACGGCGACGAGCGCGGGCGCCGACGCCGAGGTCCTCTACGCGCCGGTCACCCAGCTGGTGTTCACGACCCAGCCGTCGGGCGCGAGCGGCGGCAGCGCCTTCGCGACCCAGCCCGTCGTGACGGCGCGCGACGCCTCCAACGACACCGTCCCGGTCTACAGCGGCACGATCACCCTGACCGTCAGAGGCGGCGCCGCAGGGGCGGCGCTGAGCAGCTGCGAGGGCACGCTCAGAGATGGCGTCACGACGTTCGCCGGATGCAAGCTCGACAAGAGCGGGACGGGCTATCAGCTGCGCGCGAGCGACGGCACCTTCACCGCCGACAGCGCGGCGTTCAACGTGGCGGTCGGCCCGGTGACCCAGCTGGCGTTCACGACGCAACCTGCGGGCGCGAGCGGCGGCAGCGCCTTCGCGACCCAGCCGGTCGTGACGGCGCAGGACGCCGGCGGCAACGCGGTCACCTCCTACGCGGGCACCGTGAGACTCGCGATCAAGGGCGGCACGGGCACGGCCGGCGCGCAGCTGACGGGCTGCGTTGGGGACCGCAGAAACGGCGTCACGAGATTCACTGGCTGCGAGATCGACAAGGCCGGCACCGGCTACCAGCTGGCGGCGAGCGACGGCACGCGCACGGCGGACGGCGGCGTCTTCGACGTGACCGCCGGCGCCGTCGACGCGCTCGTGTTCACGACGCAGCCGTCCGGTGGCGACGCCGCCGTCGCGTTTGCGACCCAGCCCGTCGTGACGGCCGTCGACGCAGGCGGCAACACGGTGACGAGCTACGCCGGCACGGTCACGCTCTCGCTCGGCGGCGGGACCGCCGGCGCCGTCCTGAGCGGCTGCGTCAGCACCCGCGTCAACGGTGTGACGACGTTCGCCGGGTGCAGCGTCGATCGCACCGGCAGCGGCTACAGACTGACGGCGAGAGACGGCGCGGAGACGGTCACCAGCGCCAGCTTCAACATCGCCACCGGCGCGCTCGCGGCGCTCAGGCTCGACGCCGCGGACACCACGCCCGGGGCCGGCGACGCGAACAGCCTCACGATCACCGCGGTCGACGCCGGCGGCAACACCGTCACGGCGTACACCGGCGCCAAGAGCCTCACCTTCGGCGGCGCGTCGCCCTCGCCGAGCGGCACCCAGCCGACCGTCACCAACAGCGCGGGAACGGCGGTCGCGTTCGGCACGGCGACGTCGATCACCTTCAGAAACGGCGTCACCAACGTGTCGAGAGGCAACAACGGCGAGATGGTCCTGCGCAGGGCCGAGACGGCGAGCATCGCCGTCACGGACGGCACGGTGTCCAACGGGGCGGGCCTCTCCGTGACGGTCTCGCCCGGGAACGCCGCGCGGCTCGCCTTCACGAGCGCCACGCTCAGCGCCGGGACGCTCGGCTCCTGCCTCTTCACGTGCACGGCCACGGCGGTCGGCGACGGCGGCACGCTCAGAGCGAACGTGAGCGTCACCGACGCCGAGGGCAACGTCGTCAGCGGGCTCGGCAGCGGGCACTCGGTCGTCCTCACGACGCCCACGAGAGGCGCCGGCAGCGGCGGCACGTTCACCGCGCCGAGCGCGGGCTCCTCGGTGACGCTGTCGATCGCGACGTCGGGCGCCGCGACCTCGACGCAGCCGTTCACGTTCCAGGCGCAGTCGGCGGGCGCATGGACGACGAACACGTTCAGCGCAGCGCCCGGCGCCAGAGACAGATACACCGGCGCGTCGGCGACCGTCAGCAGATAGCGACCCGGAAGCGCGCGGCTGCGATCATCGATCGCGATGCGCGACGGCGAGCTCGAGCTGCGTGCTCCGAAGCCCTCGGACGCCGAGGCGCTGACGGCACTCTTCGAGGAGCCCGCCGTCAAGCGCTGGTGGCCCGACGGCGACTGGGACCGCGACAACGGCTGGGTGATCGAGGTCGACGGGGCGTTCGCCGGCTGGCTCCAGTACGCCGAGGAGCCATACGAGTGGTATCCGAGCGTGGCGTTCGACATCGCGCTGACCACCGCCCTCCACGGCCGCGGCTGGGGCCGCCGCGCGCTGCGCCTCGCGGTCGCCCACTTCGTCGCCAAGGGGCATCACCGCTTCACGATCGATCCCGACGTGACCAACGAGCGCGCGATCCGCAGCTACGCCGCGGCCGGCTTTGCGCCGGTCGGCGTCATGCGCGCGTACGAGCGCAGGGCGGAGGGCGGCTGGAACGACGGCCTGCTGATGGATCTCGTGGTGCTCAAGTCCGGAGCGAAATGAGCCGATCATGAGACATGCGTTTGCTCCAACAGCTTCGCGCCGCGCTGCCGCAGGGCGACACCCTGCCTGACGCAGCCTGGCGCCACCGGCACCACGCGATGGTCGGCCTGCTGTTCGCCGAGGCCGTCGGCTTGACGATCTTCAGCTTTATCCAGGGCTTCGGGGCGCTGCACAGCCTCGCCCACGTGGCCACCTTGATCCCCACCGGCCTGGCGGCGCTGCTGCTTCAGCATCGCCGGCGGGTCGCCGCGACGCTCGTGTCGCTCGGGCTGATCACCGCCTGCGCGATGCTCGTCCACATCTGGCACGGCGCGATCGAGGCGCACTTCCTGTTCTTCGTCACGATCGTCGTGCTCGCGCTCTACGAGGACTGGATCCCGTTCCTCGTGGCGTTCGCGTACGTGGTCGTCCACCACGGCGTCGCCGGCGCGCTCGCTCCCGGGGGCGTCTACAACCATGCCGACGCGGTCGAACATCCGTGGAAGTGGGCGGCGATCCACGGCGGCTTCGTCGCCGCGGCAGGCATCGGGAGTGTGATCGCCTGGCGCCTCAACGAGACCGTCCGGGCCGAGGCGCAGGCGTCCTACCGCAGCGCCCGCGCGAGCGAGGAGCGCTTCAGGGGCGCGTTCGACGGCGCGCCGATCGGCATGGTGCTGTTCAGCTTCGGCGGCGACGTGCCGAGCGAGGTCCTCCAGGTCAACCCCGCGATGTGCGAGATCACCGGTCGCACCCAGGAGGACCTCCGCGCCAACGCGTTCCGCAACGTCGTGCATCCCGACGATGCGACGGCAGGCGCGGTCGCGGTGAAGCGACTCGCATCCGGCGAGGACGAGCACGCCCAGCTCGAGCTGCGCTATCTCCACGCCGACGGGCGGACGGTCTGGGTCTCGGTGAGCCTGTCGCTGATTCGCGACGATGCCGGTGAGCCCGGCTACGCGATCGCGCAGGTGCAGGACATCACCGCGCGCAAGGCTGCCGCCGAGGAGCTCACCTACCAGGCGATGCACGACCCGCTCACGGGGCTCGGGAACCGCCGCAGCCTCCTGGCCGACCTCGAGCGCGACCTGGCCGAGGCGACGCCGGCGCGCCCGCTGCTGCTCGCGCTGTTCGACCTCGACGGCTTCAAGACTTACAACGACACGTTCGGCCATCCGGCCGGCGACGCCCTCCTCACGCGCCTGGCGAACCGCCTCGAGACGGTGCTCGACAACGCCGCGACGGCGTATCGCGTCGGCGGCGACGAGTTCTGCGTGCTGAGCCTGTGCGACGACCCGCACGCGCTCCCCGCGCTCGCGGCCGAGGCGCTGGCGGAGCAGGGCGAGGGATTCACCGTCACGGCGTCGCACGGCTCGGTCCTGCTTCCGGTCGAGGCCAGCACGGCGACCGAGGCGCTGCGCGAGGCCGACCGCCGCATGTACGCCCGCAAGAACTCCGACAGCCGCAGCTCGGCCGGGCGCCAGAGCGCCGACGTGCTGCTGCGGATCCTGTCCGAGCGCAGCCCGGCCCTCGGCGTGCATCTGGACGAGGTCACCGCCCTGTGCGACGTCATCGCGCAGCGGATGGACATGCCGGAGGCCGATCGCTCGCCGCTGCTCCAGGCGGCGTCGCTGCACGACGTCGGCAAGGCCGCGATCCCGGACGACATCCTCAACAAGCCGGGACCGCTCAACGACGACGAGTGGGTGTTCATGCGGCGCCACACCGTGATCGGCGAGCGCATCCTGTCGGCTGCACCCGCGCTGTCGCGCGCGGCCAAGCTCGTGCGCTGGAGCCACGAGCGCTTCGACGGCACCGGCTATCCGGATCGGCTCGCGGGCAAGGCGATCCCGCTCGCCTCGCGGATCATCGCCGTGTGCGACGCCTTCGACGCGATGGTCTCGGACCGTCCCTACCGCGACCGGACCGAGTCCAAGGCCGCCTGCGCGGAGCTGCGCCGGTGCGCCGGCGCCCAGTTCGACCCGGAGGTCGTGGAGGTCTTCTGCGCGGTCGTCGCCGAGCGCGAGCTCGCCTCGGCTGCGCACAGTGCCGGGCGCCAGCCGGCCTAGGAGCGCCCTCACGCGAGCTTCGCTCGTCCCTCCGCGCGTCCGGCGCGTGTCAGTCGACGTCGGCGAGCAGCGATCGGTTGCGGCCGGCCCGCTTCGCGTCGTAGAGCGCCGCGTCGGCCCGCCCGAGCAGTGCCGCGGCCGCTTCGCCGCGCTCTCGTCGCGCGACGCCCGCCGAGCAGGACTGCCCTCGGGGGGTGGCGGCTCGCAGTCGGTCCACGACGCCGCGTGCGACCTCGAGGTCGTGCTCGCGCAGGAGGACGACGAACTCCTCGCCGCCGTAGCGGGCGAGCGTGTCGGTCGGCCGCAGCTCCGCGCGCCATGCCGCGGCCGCCTCCTTGAGGAGCCGGTCTCCGGCCAGGTGCCCATGATCGTCGTTGTAGGACTTGAAGAGATCGAGGTCCAGGATCGCCACGCAGATCGGCTCGGTGTCGCGAATCGCCTGCCCGAGGTGGTCCTCCCATGCGCGGCGGTTCGGCAGGCCGGTCAGAACGTCGGTCAGCGCGAGCTCGGTCATCCGTCCGAGCAGGTCGGCGCGCTCGATCACGAACGCGGCCTCGGACGCGAGCAGGCGGACCAGGCCCCGTGCGCGGCGCTCGTCCGACGGGGGCTCCCGCCAGCCGACGACCAGGACGCCCACGACGTCGTCCCCGTGATGGACGGGCTCGAAGAGGATCGCCGTCGAGGGCTCGTGCCCCTCGAGCTCGGCGCCTTGCGGCTGCTCGTCGGGATCGGAGATGAGCATCGCGGTGCGCGAGCGATAGGCCTCCATCGCCCAGGACGCGCCGCTGGCAGGCGTAAATGTCCGCGGCCGAAGGCTCAACCCGGCTCCGGCGGTCCAGACGAGCGTGTCGTCGCTCCTGCCCTCGAGCAGCACGGCGAACTGGGCCCCGCTGAGATCGCAGGTGCCCACGCAGATGCGCTCGCGCGCGTCGGTGACCAGCGACAGCGAGCGCAACAGGTCGGCCACCGCCTCCAGGTCGCGTTCGCGCACGGCGAGCGCGTCGGCGTGGCCGCGCACCCGGGCGACGAGATTCTGCACGGCGATCCCCACGATCGCCGAGGCGGCCCCGAAGACGACCGCCACCCGCCAGATGCCGAGCGGGTACTTGGGCGCGCCCGCGAGGACGGCCGGGGCCAGGAAGAACGCGCAGACGCCGGCGATGAGGAGCAGCAGCTGCCCGCGGCTGCCGTACAGCGCCAGCCAGAACACCGGCACCAGCGTGAGGACGCCGACGCCCGCGACGACGCCGCTCGCGTCGCGCAGCAGCGCCACGGAGACGAGGAACAGCAGCGACGGAGCGACACGCATCGACCGCGGGAGCTTCTGCCACGGCGCCAGGACGGCCGCACCGGCGGCGGCGAGCATCACCGCGGCGGCAAGCGCGTATCCCGACCAGGCGACGTCGTTCGCGATCGGGACGATCGCGAACCCCAGCAGGGTCGCGGCGCCGAACGGCGCCATGTCGCGTGCCAGCCGGCAATCGAGTGCCATCGACATCTACTCGACGTGCCGCTGAGAAAGGTTGAATCTCGCGCTCGATCGCGCACGCGTTACGTCAGTAGTCCCGCCCCCAGCCCGCCAGTGCCAGGTCCAGGACGCCCAGCAGGCCCTGAACCGTGAGCGCCAAGCCGAGGCCTATCGCGCTGCCGAACACCAAGAGGCCGAGATCTCGGCGGCTGCTTGCCCCTGATTCCTCGACGACCGCGATGGCGTCACAACCGGTGGCGACGAACGATCTGCGCCGGTAGCTCTCCTCCGAGAAGGCGATCCCTTCCCCTGAGCTCGAGAAGGCGATGCCCTTCTCGAGACGCCGAGACCGGGGGGCCGCTATGGCCAGGCTCGGCACGGTCGGGAACCGCTCCTCGCAGCTCCAGATCGCAGCCTGGTTCGTGTTGAATGACGGCTGAGGCCGTGACGACGCAGGATCAACCTGACCGCCATACGCCAAGACGCTCGTTTGCGCCAGGAGGGTCGCACCCCGCGAGAACGCCTCAAGGTCGTCGAACGCGAGGATTCTCCGGTTGCGATGCCCGTTCGATGTGCGCGAGCCCGCCGCTGCGATGCTCGGAGAGGCACCGGCCCCTGTCAAGGCGGGCAACCGGACGTAGCATGTGCCATCGGATCGAGGGACGAGCCAGTCGGCGACGAATCGAATGGCCAGAGGCTCCCAGGTCTGTCGCCACCTGCTCACGCTGCCGGCGATCGCGATCGCTTCGTCGTTGCGGCGGACGACGTACTCGATCGGCGACTCGCCGCCGTCGCTCCCCAGCCCAGGGAGCGGCAACGAGGAGTCCATGCTGTTGAGCTCCGACCCTTCCTCGACGCTCACCCTTCGGATGCTTGGATCGCTGATCACAAAGGCGAACCGGCCGCGCCCGTATGGGATGCTCGCCTTGTTCTCCTCCCAGTACTCGGCAGTTCCCGCAGCGGTGACGGTGACCTCAACCGGCCGATCGCAGATGAGCACCTCGACGCTCACGCCGAGGATGATCCCGCGCGTGACGACATCGTCGGCCGGGCCGAGGAACTCGACGGCTTCGCCCATGTCGCGAGGTGGATCCTGCACGCTGATGCGGTCCCGTGCGGATGAGAGGGCACCGACCAAGATCAGAGCACCGAGGCATGAGGCGGCAGCGGACGTCACTGCTCGGCGCACTGCGCGTCCCGCTGCGCGAGCGGTGGGTTGGCTCCCTGCTGCGCTGCTGTCGTGGCCGGGGCTGGAGTCCCGACTGCGCGGGGGTCGCCGGCGCCGCGAGAGCCAGATCAAGACGATGACGCTGAGCAGCTTTCGCATTCGTGCACATCTCTCGTCGCGAAGCCGATCTGGCGACCGCGGCTAGCGACCCCGAAGCGGTACGGGCATCGCCGTCGAGTATGTGGCGGGCGTGCTCGCCGCGCGCCGGTAGGACGGCGTCGAGCAAGCGATGTTGACCGAGAGCCTGTGCTACGTCACTCAGGACCGCGATCCTCGTTGGGGCGGCTTCGGCCATCGCGGCTGCATCGATCGAGCGTCGACCGGGATGAGGAACCGCTCGCCCTCCAGCCACTCGCACGTCATGTCGCCGTCGACCACCGTCGAGGGGAGCATCGGATGGGTCGCCGCGATCGTGCACTCCCCGACCATGGGATCGAAGGCGGCCAACGCGGGATTCCGCGCAGTCTGCTCCATGGGCCCGTCATACCCCCGCGATGAGCCTTCGTACTATGAGCTCGCCTGACGATCTGATCGAGACGCGACGACGAAGGAGGCACCGGTGGGTGACGTCATCTACTCGATGGGCATGTCGCTCGACGGGTACATCGAGGACCCGGGCGGCAGCATCGCGTTCTCGGCGCCCGACGACGAGGTGCATCGGCTGGCCAACGAGCAGGCGCGGGAGGCGGCCGCTTTCTTGTATGGGCGGCGCCTGTACGAGGTGATGGAGGGCTACTGGCCGGCGGCCGCACAGCAGCCGGACGTGCCGGAGATCGAGGCAGAGTTCGCCCAGGCCTACGTGCAGACGCCGAGGATCGTCTTCTCGGACACCCTCGACGGCGTGTCGGAGGGCTGCACGCTCGTTCGCAGCAGCGAGGCCGTCGCCGAGGTGAGACGCCTCAAGCAGGAGACCCAGGGTCACCTGGGCCTCGGCGGTGCCACCCTCGCCGCCTCGCTGATCGACCTCATCGACGAGTTCCAAATCTGGGTCAACCCCGTGGCGGTCGGCGGCGGCAAGCCGTTCTTCCCCGTTGGACGCGAGCCGCTCCAGCTGCGGTTGACTGAGCATCGCGCGTTCGCTTCGGGTGCCCTGTACCTGCGCTACCGGCGCGCGGACTGACACACCGCTCGTCCCGCCCGCGGCGCGAAGGGCGTACGTCGACTGGCCGCCGCGCTCTGCCGCGGCTGCGGGCGCCAGTACGCCTACGTCTACTCTGATGAGACAGGGCAGTCGCTCACAGAGCAGACGACTGAGACCCGGCGCTGAGCGCTAGGCGAGGTCGGCGCAGGCGCTCCTGCTCACCCTTATCCGATAGCTGCGCGTCAACTCGCGCCGAGATCCTGTCCACCTACCGCATTGCCACGCCCACCGCGCACGACGACGCGGTGAGCAGGCAGTGATCGTCGAATCTGAGGACGCGTGTTGTCTCGTAGCGGTGGGCGAGCACAACGAGGCGCAGTCGGCGAGACCAAGTCTGAGGTCGGCGTAGCAAGCGTCGCTGTTGAGGTGCTCACCCTCCTCGCCGACCGCGGCCACGACCGCGGTCCCTCGGTGCTGGGACGACGGTGTGGTTCTTCGCGATGGCGGCCGAGGCGAGGTCGCGGTCCCACGTAGCGATGACGAGATCGGGATCGTTGATAGCGGTTGCCGACGCGAGGTGCACCGCGTCGTAGCCGCGCAGCGCATGGTGCTCGGCAAGCTCTCCCGCCGTTCGCGCCAGCGCGTCATCAAGTCCGATCATGTCCAGTTCGCGGCACAGCGCGTTGATCGTCCTGACCGCGGCCCGCAGCGTGCGCGTCTCGATCCGCCCACCGCGCTGCGCGGCGGCCGCGGCGGCACGTGCTTCAGGGTAGATCAACTGGCTGGAGGCAACGGCCGTGGCGCGATCCCACAACTCGGCCGCAACGTCTGAGCCGGGCTCGTCGAAGACGAGCTTCACCAGCGCCGAGGTGTCGAAGTAGACGATCAGCGTCGCTGCTCGGCGACGAGGTCCGAGACGGGTGCAGCAGCCACGAGCCGCTTGCGACCCCTGACCATCTGCTTCGACCGGATTGGCTCCTGCACGAGCCCGCGGGCGCGCAGATCAGCGAGGGGGTCGCTCACCTCAAGCGGGGACAGCCGCGCGACGCGCTGGCCTCGCATCGTCACGACGACCTCGCCGCCTTCGGCGGCATGTCGTACGTAGCGGCTGAGCTGATCGTGCAGCTCGCGCACGCCGACCTCGGTCTTCAGCTTTTCGCCATGTGGCGTCATGCCCATCAGCTTAGACGCTACATACGAGCGGCCGCAAGGTCGGGCAGCCTTGATGTCGCTGATCTCGAGCGCCGGCAGCACTGCCGCGAGCGCACCGACCGGGCAGGCGGTTTGCGCGATGGAGAGAGCTTGGCGTCGCGCAAGCCGGGCGATCGCTGCTTCGGTGCTACGAGTCGAGTCCGCGCCGGCCCGCTTCGCGGGCGAGCCGGTCGTCGAAGGTGAGCACCGTCCCGGCCACGGCTTCGGCCGTGAGCAGGACGCAGCAGTCAGGCAGCTTGAGACCGGTCTCGACCCGCAGGGCCGCGAGGCGCTCCGATGCGTTTGGCGGTAGCGGCAGCTCGGCGACCTCAAGCGTACGTAGAGCGGCTTGCGCGGCGGGGAGGCTTCCGGCGCGGCAGGGTGCCACGAGGACTTCTGCGAGTGTGATCGAGCTTGCCCCGAACGGCTGGTCGGCGAGGTCGAACAGGCGCTCGGTCGCTGCTGTGTGGTGCGCGTCGTGCTGATCGAGGTGGGCGATCAGCACGTTCGCGTCAAGGACGATCACGCGGACCAGTCGCCGCGAAGATCATCGAGATAGTCCGCGGGATAGCTGCCCGTAAGGGCTCCATCGGTACGCGCGATTGCAGCGCGCCGATCGGCTGTCGTGCGTGCCGCGTCGGCGGTGATCGCTCGATGTCCCTCGCGGACCAGGTCGAGCAGCAGCTTGGCGGGCCGCTCGCGGTCGTGGGGCCACTGGTGAGCGGCATCGTCCAGCGCGCGGGCGACCTCGTCCGTCTCGGTGATCATGTGTCGCGGCCGAGCGGTCGGCATGCTCTCAAGTGTAGCACGCTAAGACGAGTGCAACACTAATGGGCCGGCGTCAGCTTCAGCCCGAGCGCTCGGGCGCCCGACGCGACCGACGGTTCAGACGACGACGGGTTCAGTCGAGAGAACTTGGCGTCGCGCAAACCATGGGCGCCGTCAGTCCCGGATCTGCTCATCGCAGCGATCGCCGAGCGCACTGGTCTCGTCGTCTTGCACCAAGGCAAGGACTTCGACCTCATCGCGCAGATCACAGGCCAGCCGACCGAGCGACTCGACCGCTGAGCTGTCTCTCAGGTCAAGCAGCCAACCGTCAAGGACGACATTTGTGCCGCAAGTCCGCCGGAATGACCTCTCTACGAGGGAAGCAGTTTCCTAAGTGGAGAGAACCTGGCGTCGCGCAAACCGTGCGACCGTCACCGCCTCAGCAGTGACGGCTTTGTGATGCGATCAAATCTGCCGAGGCGCAGCGTTCGCGCCGCGGTTCTCCGGGATGAAGACCCAGCGAGGCACGGGCGGAATGCTCTGCGACGGGGGAGCGGACGGAGTCGGCTGGGGTTGCGGCGGGTTTGTCGGCTTCTCGGGCATCGGTTTCCTCACAGTAGCGCGAGCGTCCACGTCCAGCAGGCGATCTGGATGACGAGCGCGATGGCGGCCAGGGCGAGGCAACGTGCGAGCCGGTCGACGAGGTGGCCATTCTCCTCGCGTGTGTCGCGGAGCCCGAACGATGCTGTCAACGCAGCGGCGGCAAGCAGCGTGCCAGTCCGTTGGCGCAGCTCGTTGACCTGCCGCTCCTGCTGTTCAAGCGCCTTCTGCGCTTGCTCGTAGGTCAACTGGGCGAGGCTCTGAGGCGGCACGCTCAGAAGGCTGACGAGTACCTGCCCACCCGTCTACACATGCGATAGGTGCAATCGGAAGTGGTTGCTTTGCGTGGCGCCTACGCTTCGCGGATGGATCGCCCGCGACAGCCACTCACCTCTAGCCAGCATCTGCGGCTGATCAAGCTGGTGGAACGGCGTGCCCCCGACCTGAAAGCGCTGGCGATCGACGCCGTCAATCAGCGGTGGCTCTCGGACGACGAGTGCGGGGCGCTGTCACGTGTGGCGTTGGACGAGTTCGTGGCCCATCTCGGTCCCGACGACGAGCCGGGTCGTGAGGGCGTCGAAGCCGACGACCTGTTGGGCGTCATCGAGATGCAGCGTCGCAGCTTCTGGATCGATTGACGTGGCGACCCTGCCATGGCCGGTATGGCCGAACGCCTCGCGCGAGCCCGCATCTGCAGGGCTTCCGATCCGATGGAGAAAACTTGGCTTCGCGCAAACTACGCAGTCGTCGTGTCGGCGATCTCGACCGGTCACGCTCCTCGGCGGGTTCAGGCCGTCAGGACGATCGGCCTGCCCTGGGTGATCACGATTGTGTGCTCGACGTGAGCCGACATGGCGCCGTCGGCCGTCAGGAGCGTCCAACCGTCCGCCCCTTGACGAACGGCGCCGGTGCCGGTGGAGATCACGGGCTCGATGGTGAGCACGAGACCGTCTGTGAGCGGCGCTGCAAGGTGTGGAACGTAGTAATTGGGCACGTTCGGCGGCTCGTGGATGCGCCGGCCGATGCCATGGCCGAGCAGGTCGGTGCAGACCGCGTGGCGGCGTTGGGTGACGGTTTGCTCAACAGCTGCGCCGATCGCGTTCAGCGGTGCTCCGGAGCGCGCGACGCGCATCGCTGTGTTCAGCGCCCTGTTCGCCGTGTCGACCAAGCGTGTCGTGCTGGGGCGGGTTCGGCCGACAGGGACGGAGATGCACGCGTCCGCGTAGAACCCGTCGAGCTCTGCGGTCACATCGAGCTTCACAAGATCGCCCTCACGAAGGCGCCGCGTGCCCGGGACGCCATGGATGGCCTCGTCATTGACGCTGATGCAGGCGACTCCCGGGAAGCCGTAGTCGAGTTGCGGCCCTGAGCGCGCGCCCGCCCGCCGGAACACTCGTGCGCCGACCTCGTCCAACTGAGCTGTCGTCACTCCCGGCCGCACCTGTCCGCGCATCGTCCGGAGCGCCTGCGCCACGACTTGACCCGCCGCGCGAAGGGCTGCCAGCTCCTCCTCAGTCTCGACGGACACGTTTGCCAGCCTAACCAACAACGTCACGGATAGATCTGCCGACCCTGCCGCGTCGCGGCGCAAGCAGTGCGACGCAAGATTCCGATGGAGAGAACTTGGCGTCGCGCAAACCGTGTGGTGGTAGCTGCGCCACTACTTCCCAGGTCGCAATCGTGACCCCCTAGCGAGGTGAGATGGCCGAGGCCAGGTGCTCATGGACGAGGCGCACGACCGTTGCGCCCTCGCCGACCGCGGTCGCGCAGCGCTTGGTCGATCCGGCACGCACGTCACCGGCCGCGTAGACGCCGGGCGCGCTGGTCGCGAGCAGTCCGTGTGCTCCAGCGTCGGGACCGGTGAGGATGAACCCGCGGGAGTCTCGTGTGACGACGTCACGGAGCCAGGTCGTGCAAGGGTCCGCACCCAGGAAGCAGAACAAGAAGGAGAACGGCAGCTTCGCGCCGTCCGCGAGCGTGACGCATTCGAGCCGGCCGTCTTCTCCGTGCAGGGTGCTGATCTCGGCGCGGTCGCGGACGCGGACGCCGTAGCGCTCGAGATCGTCGATGAGGTACCGCGACATCGTCTCGCGCAATTCGGCGCGGCGGTGCAACAGGGTGACGAGGGCGCCACCGCGTGCCAGCCAGATGGCGGCCTGCCCTGCGGAATTGCCGCCGCCCACCACTCCGACCTGCTGCCCCGCGCAGAGTTGCCCCTCCAGCGGGCCGGCGGCGTAGTAGACGCTGCTCCCCTCGTACTCGTCGAGACCGTCCACGGCCAGGCGGCGGTATTCGGCGCCGGTTGAGAGCAGGACTGCGCGGGCGGTGATCTTGATCCCGTCCTCGAGCTTGACCAGGTGCCGCTCGGCGCCGAGCTCGAGTGCCTGGGCGCGGTAGGGCGCGGCGATCCGGGCGCCGAACTTCCGCGCCTGTGAGACCGCACGGCTCGTCAGCTCGGTGCCGCTGATCCCGGCAGGGAAGCCGAGATAGTTCTCGATCCTGCGCGAGGCGCCCGCCTGGCCGCCGATCACGGTGCCCTCGACGACCAGCGTGTCGAGGCCCTCCGAGGCACCGTACACCGCCGCACCAAGGCCGGCTGGTCCACCGCCGATGACCAGCAGGTCCACCTCCTCGCGCGGTGCCAGCTCGAGTCCGATTCCCAGCGCCCGCGAGAGCTCGCCGTTGCTCGGGCGCCGCAGCTCCACGCCACCCGGCAGCCGCACCAGCGGCATCTCTCGCGGATCGAGCTTCTCGACGGGTCCGGCAGCCTCATCGATCTCTTCAGGGTCGAGCCAGGAGTGGGGGAGCCTCTGATGCCGGGCGAAGTCGAGCAGCCCGCGCGTTGCGGCCGAGTCGCGCGGACCGATGATCTCGACGCCGATGCCCTGGCGCTGTTGGAGCAGCTCGCGGCGCTCGACGAAGGCGCTCAGGAGCAGGTCCGAGAGCGAGCCGTCCTCGAAGAGCAGCCGCCTGAGCACTTCGCGATCAACTGCGATGTAGCGCATCGGCTTGGTCACGACGGCCGTGAGGAAGACGGTTTGCCCCGAGAGGAGGTTCACCTCGCCCAGGAAGCCGGCCGCGCCGTGGCGGACGATCTCCCGCCCGGCACCGTCCAGGATCGCCGCCTCCCCTTCGACGATCGCCACGAACGGATAGATCGCGTCGCCGATCTGAAAGAGCTTCTCGCCGACTTCGGCGGTCCGCTCCTCGCCGTGCTCGGCGAGCATTGCGAGCTGCGAGCTCGAGAGCGCGCGGGTGACCGGACTGGCCACCGGATCAGTCCAAGGGGGAGGGAGGGATGCGCGTTTCGCCCTGAATCGCGGGAATCAGCAGCGCGAGGTCATCCACGAAGCACCACGACCAGGTCTCGCCCGGCTCCAGCGAGCGGATCAGCGGATGGCCGCTGCTGCGGGCGTGCGAACTGGCATGACGATTCGGGGAGCTGTCGCAGCACCCGACCTTCCCGCACTCCAGGCAGACGCGCAGATGCAGCCACTGGCCTCCGCTGGCCAGGCACTCCTCGCAGCCCTCCACCGACTCGGGCAGCCTGCTGATCCGGACGTGCGTCAGATGCGTGCAAGCGGTCATCTGCGACACCAAGCCTATCGCCGGTTCCGAGCGTACATAGGAGGGCCCACGACAAAGCCCGCACCCGCGGGGCCTCCGTCCGATGGAGAGAACTTGGCGTCGCGCAGCGGCTCTCGGAACGATCGCGTTCCTGCACCGAGCACTCGATCTCTACGAGCGCATCGAACGGCGCCAGCGGCGTCGTTCGTCAGGCCGAGATCGCAAGGCATCGGCGAGCGCGAGGCTGGGCGTTCGCGCACGACGTAGGCGGTCGGCAGGATTCCTGGATGCCTCCTGCACAGTTGTGATAGCGGCTGATATCATTCGGCTCATGCCTGACGTTCTCATCCGAGACGTGCCCGCGGAGGACCTCGCTCGAATCGACGCGCTCGCCGCGCAGCTCAAGCTCTCGCGCACGGAGTATCTGCGGCGCCGGCTTCATCAGGAGGCCGCTCGTCCGTCAACGCCAGTGACCTCAAGCGATCTGCAGCGGTTCGCCTCTCGCTTCTCGGACCTCGAAGACCCCGAGGTCATGCGCCGAGCCTGGTCGTGAGCGCGACGACCGAGCCGCCTGGCTGGCTCATCGACAAGTCGGCCCTCGTCCGGCTCGGGCGAAGCTCGGACAGCGCGAGCTGGGCCGATCGGATCGAGCGGGGCCTCGTCCGCATCGCCACCGTCACGTTGCTGGAAGTCGGCTACTCCGCACGCGATTCCGAGGATCTCCGCGCGGGATTGCGCGAGCCGCCGGTTGCGTCGATGCCCGTCGAGTACGCCACGCCTGCTGCGGAAGACCGCGCAGTCGAGGTCCTCGCGCTACTTGCCGAGCGCGGTCACCACCGTGCGCCGTCAGTGCCCGATCTCCTCATCGCAGCCATCGCGGAGCGCGCTGGCCTCGTCATCCTGCATCAGGACAAGGACTTCGAACTCATCGCACAGATGACCGGCCAGCCGACCGAACCGCTCGGCGACTAGCCCCTGGCAGTCGGACGGCGAACCGGGGTCGTCCGGTGCTGTACCGCACACCACCCCGCACCGACCTTTCTTCAGGGGAGGCGATTGCTAAATGGAGAGAACTTGGCGTCGCGCAAACCATGTGGTTGATGCGCCGAGGCTGATCATGGGATAGGTGGCGTGACTCTTGACATCTTCTGGTCAAGCTATGCTTTACCTATGTCTGACATTCATCCGGATCCCGTGGGGCTCCATCGGCGCGCGTACAGCCAGGATGGCTTCTTCACCACGGCACAGGCGCGCGGGTTCGGTTTCAGTCGGCAGCTGCTCGCCCATCACATGCGCTCGGGCCGGTACGAGTGGGTGCGGCGCGGGCTCTACCGGCTGACCGGGTTCCCTGGGTCGAGCAGCGAGGAGGTTCGTGCGAAGTGGATGGCGGTGGGCACAGACCGGGCGCTCGTCTCGCACGAGAGTGCGCTTGAGCTGCACGGGCTCTCAGACGTCTTCTCAACAGCAGTGCATCTGCTCGTGGCTCGTTCTGATCGTGGGATCAAGCCCCCTACCGGGGTCGTGATCCACACAACGAACACGCCTTGGGGGCCGGAAGAGGTCACGACGATCGACGGCATCCGAACGACGACTCCGTCGCGCACGATCCTCGATGCCGCGGTTGCGGGGACGGCACCGGAGCAGATCGAAATGGCGGTGCGCCAGGCTCTTGATCAGGGGCTTCTCGATGTCGAGCAGCTCGCGGTCGGGGCCGAGCAGCGGGGCGCGCGGGTGCGGAATCTCATCCAAGGCGCGATCGAGCAGGCGGACGTTCGATGAGGTACGTCGATGCTGACGCGATGCGGATGGCGCTTGAGCAGCGGCTCCGTAACCAAGCTGAGACGCGCGGTGTGGCACTGCTGCGCCTGCGCAAACGTGTCGCGTTCGAGCGTTTTCTCGCTCGCCTCGCCGTCTCGCCGGCTGACTGGGTGCTGAAGGGAGCGTTTGCACTCGAGCTTCGTCTTGGCCTCCAGACGCGGATGACGAAGGACATCGACCTCGCACGCGACGACGACGAGGCAGCCGTCACGAGGGACCTTGTCGCTGCGGCCGCGCTGGACGTCGAGGACTTCTTCACCTTCCGTGTGCGCCGCACGCCGGCGCTGGAACGGGCCGTTGCCTTCCGGGCGGTTCGCTATTCGGTCATCAGCGAGCTTGCTGGCCGTCGCTTCGAGCAGTTCCCACTCGACGTCGGGCTCGTCGAAGCACCCGCGCTCTCGCCCGACCTCATCGAGACAGAGGGGTCGCTCGCCTTCGCGGACATCACATTGCCACCGCTCGCCGTGATCGCGATCGAGCAGCACATCGCGGAGAAGGTGCGCGCCTATACCGCCGCCTACGGCAGCGGCGAGCGAGGCAGCACCCGCGTCAAGGACCTCGTCGACCTCGTGCTGATCGCCCGTCACACCTCACCGCGTGCCGAGCGCCTCCAGCAGGCGCTGGATTCGACCTTCGAGCGACGCGCCAAGCAACTGCCGCCAGACACGCTCCCCCCACCGCCCGAGGAGTGGACTACACCGTATGCGCAGCAGGCGCGAGACGTAGGCCTTCCCTCAGACCTCGTGAGTGCACACGCCGAGGCCCGTGCGCTGATCGACCCTGTCCTCCAAGGTCAGGCCGCCGGCATCTGGGACATCGTCAGTGCCTCATGGCGTGCGTAGCAGGCAACCGAGACCCGTCCGATCACCGACCGCCAACAGAGCAAGCTTTACCGCGAGCCATCCTCAGACGACCTTTCTGAGGGGACGCGGTCTGCGAAGTGGAAGAGAACTTGGCGTCGCGCAAACCACGTCGTCCGAGCGGGCGAGCTGGCGACGTAGTGTCTCTCGAGGAGAACTGACGTCCGGATGTGGTGTGTCGAGTAGCGTGCCGGACAGTGCGGAAGCGTCGGCGGAGCGTTGGCTGGCTCGTGATCGCGGTCGCGACGGTCGCGGGCTGCGGTTCGGATGGATCATCGACATCGAGTGGCACATCGCGTCTGGTGGAGGTCGTCGGCGCCGAAGGCGTTCCTCACCACGAGACACCCGGAGCGCAGGTACTGCTCAGATCCGGATGCCTTGCTTGCCATCGGGTCGGGTCATCTGGAAACGATGGCCCTGGCCCCAACCTCACGCATGTTGGGGCGAAGCGCGACGCAGACTCGATCCGGCGAGTGCTGATCGACCCGGTTGATCCCATGCCTTCGTTCAGAAGTCTGCCTCGCGAAGATCTTCGAGTGCTCGTGGAGTACCTCTCGGCTCTGAGATGACATCCGCGACACCGGACTAACGACAATGTATGCAGCACCCCGCAGCCCGCCCGTCTCCAGGCGTTGCGGTTTGCGCGATGGAGAGAACTTGGCGTCGCGCAAACCGTGAAGTCGTAACCGGGCATCTGTCGATCGAGTGATCTCGTGGGTGGGAACCAGGCAGAGAGTGGTGCCTACTCTTCGGCCGCATCGGCACGTCCGTCCCTCTCGGCGATGAGCTGCTCGTCGTACCTTCGGGTTCCGGCAAGCCACTCGACAGCCGCGGCAACTGGCGCCGATAGGCCGCCTGCCGTTCGGAGAGCGCCTCAGGGTCGATGCCTGACCAAGCCAGAGGGTTGGTACCTGCTTGCCAGAAGACGCTAGGCTCAAACAGTTGCGTGGCGCTCAGGCAAAAGCGTGGCGCATTGGGCAGAGAGCGTTGACTCTCGGCCCATATGGCAGGGCAATCCTCTGCGGCGTCGGTTGTCGCTACGAATGTCCACGGCGATCGCAGCCGCTTGGCGAGCGTGTCAAGCTTGCTGATCTCGTCTGCGTTCAAACCCGCGCCGTGTCGTTTGCATTCCCCGATGACCAGCGACCCATCATGCAAGATCGCGACGACGTCGGCTTCCCCGATGCAGCGACCAGATGAATCGAAGAAGTCAACACCAGGATGCATGCCGTAAATCAAGCCAGGTCGGCCATGGCTGCCCTCGAACAGCCGAGCGAGGTAGCGCATCGCGTAGAGATGCACGAGGGCATCGTGCTCAAGGACTCGGAGCAGGGTCTCCGCACCGCGGTAGCGAAAGGTCATCTGCGCCGGTCCGAACGGATGGTGCATTGGCCGGCCACACCCACGGCAGATCATCGGGGGAGCCAGCTCGCCCATTGCTCGCCATGCTCGTGCCGAACAATGCTCACACTGCACATCTACGCCGCGCAGCACCACTCCGTGGCGCTCTGCCCATGAAAGCAGTGCGGTGGCCACGTCGCGTCCGAGCAAGCTGACGAGGCTGCTGAAGTTGGTCGTGTGCTGGTCGTGATCGGTCGGCCGGATGGCGATCTCGTCGATCTTGTGCTCAAGGCGCGCGAGACGCTCCTTGTCATCTCCGGCGATGGACCGGCCAATCTCGGCCAGCTTCCCGCGAAACCAAGTCATGCCCGCTCGCTCACCAAGCCGGTAGAGCGTGTCCTGGACCTCGGGCAAGAGAAGGATTTCCAAGCCAGGCCAGGAGCGCACATGACGAAGGAACGCAGCGGCTGCCCGACCAGCGGTAGATGGTGCAACCCGGATATCGAGGCCACGCGCGATTGCTTCCAGCACCGTCCAGCCAGCGGGCCACCGAACCGGAAGCAACTTGTCGTGACTAGCTTGCGGATGCTCAAATCCGCCTCCGCGGTAGCCAGGCTCCCAGTGGTAGTCATGATCAAGCGCGGCCAGGCGCGGAAGCACACGGTCGCGCCGGGAGAAGCGAATCACAGCCTGAGGCTTGCGCAGCTGCCCAACATGATGCGCGAGTTCAGAGCGATCTTCGGCATCCCAGCCGGAGACCTCTGCCAGTCCTTCGCTGAAGGTCACAAGTTCCGAGCTTTCTCCGGCCCGGCCGATCGGCGACCCGCAGAACGTCTGACAGGTCGGCGACCTCCCAGCTTGCGCTTGCAGCGACGGCGATTTCCTCAAGTCGCTGTCGAGGCACGGATGCACTCACAAGCACCATGCGGGTATCTCGCGACCCCCACATCGTCTGTGCGAATTCGCCGGTCCAGGCGTCAAGCACCGTGGTGGTCATCGCTATCAGGAAGACCTAGCGGGAATCCATTCGGGAGGCCATTTGCTGCCCGGAGATTCCAGATCGCGCAGAGATCGCTGACGCTGTGCGGCTCGTAGACCACGACGATGTTCGGCCCATACTCGGCTGCCAGCTCTCCTTCCTGCGGCAATACGGCGGGTGATGGGATGTCTGCGGCGCGACCCGCCGTAGGCATGGCAAGCAGCACCCTTGATATTGATGTGGGCCAGCGCGTGGTCGGATCACGAAGCGGGCCAAGAGATCGGTTCCGCCAGGATCGCCGACGGTCTCGACCGTATCGGGGAAACATCTGGTCCCACTGAGGTCAGTTGAGGAACTGGTACGCCTCTAACAGACGTCTCTCGGGCTCCTCGGGGAGATGCCCAAGCGCGGCGAGGTACGCGATGAACCATGGATCATCGCGCGCCGGGAGGGCATCGCGGACAGGCCCCCAATCGTCACGACCATAGCGGGAGCTGTAAAGCGTGCTGAGAAGGAAGTCCCGGTGAGTCCAGGCGCTCACGCGCCGGTCAGTTCCGCGGAACGTGAATGTGTCCGTCACGCTACGCGTCCAGATTTCGTCAATCAGGGCGTCTTCGAGTAGCCGGTAAGTTGGCGGAAGTTCCCGAGCATCGCGAGCACATGGGACAAGGATGTATGCGGCACCGCCCCAGCGCTGGCAGCACTCGGCTACGGCCTCGTACGCGTCCTCCATGGATGCGCCGTCCACCAGCAAGGCACTGCGGCTCGACATGAGCACTCGCTGCATGGCCACCACGCCGTCGAGCCGGTGCTCATCGAGAAGCTCGTCAGGGGCATCGTGGCGCAGAACGCCAGTATCTCCGACTCGGCGGCGCCATTGAACCAAGGCGGCCGGGTCGCCTCTGCGACGTTGGGCTTGAGATCCGTGCGCGAGTCTGGTCTGGTCGTCCGCCGACCATAGAAATGTGGCCCGGGCGGCGCTGTGAACGCCCCCGGGCCTGGCACCGAAGGAGGTACCTTCGATGCGGGAATACCGTATCTGTGTGGTGCGGCGGTCGTCTATCGCGGCCGTCGAGATCGTGCGTGGGGAGCGGGCGCGTGTCGTCCGGTGGGCGCGATGAGCGCCGTCGCGGCGCCGAAGGCGCGCAAGCAGTCGCCGGCGCATGTGGCGCTCGGTCGTGCGGTGCGCGAGCTGCGCGCGCGGCGCGGGCTTGAGCCAGGAGGAGTTGGGGTTCTGCTCGCGGCTGCATCGCAACTACGTGGGCGCGATCGAGCGTGGCGAGATCAACCCGACGTTCCGGATCCTGATCGCGCTCTCGCGCGGCCTGGCCGTGCCGCTCTCGGAGCTGCTGATCGTGTTCGAGCGCCAGCTCGTGGCGCTGCCCTCGCGCGATGGCGAGGAGGCGCTGACAGATGGCTGACACGGCGCTGACATGCGGTCAGATCGCGCGGGGTCGGTGTACCGCGGAGGGGGTCGGATCGACCTCTCTGTTGTGTAAGGCGACTGCGCCGGTCGCCAACGCATATGGAGAGAGACTCGCTTGGGCTTGGTTGCCCGCAGGTGGTGGTGATGAGCGAGGGGCAGGAGCGCGAAGCGGCGCGCCTGCTCGCGCTCGTCCTCGCCCGCAGAGCACGCCGGATCGCCGGCGCCGTTCGTCCGGCGCTATGCCGGTCCGTTTGGGCGGCGGTATGCCCGTCACGACCCGCCGACCCGCGAAGGCGGCGGGATCGCCGTCGTGGCGGCGGATCGGGCCGGTCGGCGAAAGCCGACATAGGTGGTCCTGCATGAGTTCTTCAACTTCTTCCACGCGGCAGGGCCGCGTGACGGCCGATCGGCTGACGGAGCTGGCGAACCATCTGACCGACCGTGATCGTGGAGATCGCGCTGGCGCTCTACGAGCACCGGATCCTCACGTCGAGCCAGCTCACGCTGTTGTTCTTCTCCGGTCGTCGTCGGGCGATGGATCGGCTGCTGTTCCTCTACCGCGCTCGGGTGCTGGATCGCTTCTATCCACCGCGACCGTTCGCGTATGGGAAGCCGCAGGCGCACTGGCTGCTCGATGAGGCCGGCGCGCACATCGCCGCTGCCTGCCTCGGCATCGAGCGCAAACAGCTTCCGTGGAGAGCAGCGGGAGAACTGGGGCACGCATCCGCAGCTCGCGCACCGCCTGGAGGTCAACACGTTCGTCACCGACCTGATCGCCGCGACGCTCCCGCACCCGGCGCTCGGCGTCGCCGAGTGGTGGGGTTCAGGCGAGCGCGAAGGAGCAGATGCCGGACTGGCGTGCGCGGCTCGTGCCCGACGCCGGGTTCCTGCGCTCGACGCCGGCCGGGCCGTCGACTGCCTGCTGGAGTGGGATCGCGGCACCGAGCCGGGGTCGGTGCTGGAGCGCAAGCTGCGCATGTACAGCAAGGCCGCCGGCCGCAGCGACTGAGCGCTGCTGCGTGCTGTTCGTCGTCCCCAGCACGCGACGCGCGCGAACGCTGGAGGACGCGATGGCCCGTCGTGAGCGACGAGCCGTACGGCGAGGGGTGGCCGGTGTACGTCGCGACCGTGCCGGAGCTGCGCGAGTTCGGACCGCTCGGCCCGATCTGGCAGCCGCTCGGCGAGCGACCGCGTGCCGTTGCGGCTGGATCGCTGCCGGTCTCCGGACTTCGAACCGGACTGACCCGGCGGACGCGCTCGGCCGCCGCTGGCGCAAGGACCGGCCCGGGTTCTGGCACGCGCTCTCACCACTCGGCAGCACCCGCGCCGATCGAGGAGGAGTGGCGATGACGCGCGTCTGCCTCTACACCCGCATCTCGACGGACGAGGAGAACCAGCCGACCTCGCTGCACAGCCAGAAGGACCGGCTCGAATCGTTCTGCAAGGTCCACGACGACTGGCGCGTGGTCGCGCACTACGAGGACCGCGCGACGGGCACGAAGCTCGACCGGCCCGGCCTGCAAGCCGCGCTGGATCTCGCGCGGCGGGGCGGCGCGGACCTGCTGCTCGTCTACCGCGTCGACCGGCTGAGCCGGAAGGTGCGCCAGCTCGCGCAGCTCGCCGAGGAGCTGGACCGCCTGAACGTGGTGCTGCGCTCGGCGACCGAGCCGTTCGACACCGGCTCTGCCGCCGGGCGGATGATGTTGCAGATGCTCGGCGTCTTCGCCGAGTTCGAGCACGCGACGATCGTGGACCGCGTCACCGCCGGCATCGAGCGGCGTGCGAAGCAGGGCTACTGGCCCAACGGCCGCGTCCCCTACGGCTACCGCCGCAACGACGCCAAAGAGCTGGTCGAGGAGGAGCGGGAGGCGCCGATCGTGCGGCGCATCTTCGACCTCTACACCGCCGGCCGCCACGGCGCCGTCTCGATCGCACGGCTGCTCGACGCCGAGCACGCGCCGGCACGCAGCGGGCAGGGCTGGCAGCCGGCCGTCGTGCTGCTGATCCTGCGCAACGAGGCATACGTCGGCCGCGTCCACTGGCGCGGGCAGACCTTCGACGGCAACCACGCCGGCCTCGTGGACGAGGCGACGTTCGAGCGCGCGCAGAAGCTGCTGAAGGAGCGCGGCGAGGACTGCGCCCAGCGCGTCGGGCAGCGCAGCGACTTCCTGCTCTCCGGCCTGCTGCGCTGCGGGCGCTGCCGGCGCGCGTACGTCGGCATGTCAGCGCGAGAGGCAACGGTGGCCTCTACCACTACTACGCCTGCTCCGGCCGCCAGAAGCGCGGACCGAGAGCCTGCGACGGCGACCGCATCCCGCGCGAAAAGCTGGAGGACGCCGTCATCGAGCAACTCGCCGGCATCTACCGCGACGGCCACCTCATCCGCGAGCGCCATCGAGCAGGCGAGCGGAGGGCGAGACAGCGAGCGCGCGGCGCTGGAGGACCGCCGCGCGTCAGTCGCCGCCGAGATCAAGCGCGCCGAGCGCGCGATCGACCGCTACCTCGACGCCTTCGAGAACGGCGACCTCGACGCCAAACGCTTCCGAAGCCGCATGGACAGCGCTCCAGGCCAAGCTCGACGCCCTCAAGGACCAAGACCAGCAACTCGCCCACGAGCTGGCCGCAGAAGCGCCGCACGCGCCCGACACCGCCGAGCTGCACGCCACCGCCAACGCCCTCGAAGACGCCATCCGCGCACGGCAACCCCGAACACACCAAGGCGCTCCTGCGCATCCTCATCGCCGAGCTGCGCGTCAACTCCCGCGCAGAGATCCTGCCCACCTACCGCATCGCCACGCCCATGGTTTGCGCGACGACCAGTTCAGTGGAGCTAGCCGGGCTCGAACCGGCGACCTCCTGGGTGCGATCCAGGCGCTCTCCCAACTGAGCTATAGCCCCGAGCGGCGCTGTCGCTTGGTGCGACGGCGCGCCGGTGCCGAAAAGTGTAGCTGTGCGAGATGGCGTGGGAGTCGCGGGAGCCACTGCGCCCTGCACGGCCAGTACCATTGGCCGCGCATGGGTCTGCTGGGACGACGCGATCCGCGAGCATCTCGACCTCAAGCGCCGCCGCGGGGGCGATCCGACGGAGATCGCGCGGCTGGAGCACGAGGCGCTGAGCCCTGGTGCGCCGCGAGCCCGAGCCCTCGTCGGAGCACGCGGCGCCCGCCGCCAGCGAGGCCGCCGCCCTCGACGAGCACCCGGTCGCGCCGCCGCAGCCAGAGCAGTCGGCTGAGCAGCCGACCCCGCCAGATCCCCGCCACAGCGACGTCGTCCATCAGCCGACGACGGAGTTTCACGTCGAGGAGGAATCCCACGAGGCTGACGAGCTGTTCGCCGACCCCGTCGATGAGGACGCCTCTCCGGTCGACGAGGACGTGCTCGAGGAGACGCCGGAGTTCCTCCAGGAGACGCCCGAGCACGACCGGCTCTGGTTCGAGCAGCGCCCCCCGCGCGACTTCGACTTCGACGACTGAGCCGGCGGCAGTGGCGGCCTTTCGCTACACGCTGCTCGACGTCTTCGCCGAGACGCCGCTCGCCGGCAACCCGCTGGCCGTCGTCCACGGTGCGGACGGCGTCGACGAGACCACGATGCTCGCGTTCGCGCGTGAGACGCGACTCTCCGAGACGTCGTTCGTGCAGTCCTCCTTCGTCGCCGGCGCCGACTACCGCAATCGCATCTGGACCGTCGAGCGCGAGATCCCGTTCGCCGGGCACCCCAGCCTGGGAACGGCCGTCGCGGTCGCGCGCGCGGCGGGCGCCGGCGCGTCGGCACGCTACGTGCAGGAGACCGGCGCCGGCATGCAGCCGATCGACGTCCACCTGCTCGACGCGCGTCGCGCTCGCGCCTCGATGCTTCAGGAGCCGGCTATCCACGGGCCTGAGCTCGCGCGCGCCGACGTGCTCGCCGCGCTCGGCCTGACGCCCGAGCACGCCGACCGGGCGCTCCCGCCGCAGGCGGTCTCCTGCGGCGTCGCGCATCTGCTCGTCCCGCTGCGCGACGCCGACGCGCTCGCACAGGCGCGTCCCGACCACGCCGCGATCGCCTCGCTGCGTGCCGCCCACGGCGTCATGACGATCTACGCGGCAGCCTGCGACCCAGCCTCGGGGCGCGCTCGAGCACGCGCCTTCGCCGGGCCGGCGATCGGCGAGGACCCCGCGACCGGCTCGGCCGCCGGACCGCTGTGCGCCTATCTCGCCGCGCGCGCCGGATGCTCTCGCGTCGCGATCGAGCAGGGCGTGGAGATGGGCCGCCCAGTCGCCTGGACGCGGCGATCGAGGGCGATCGCCCGCGGGTTGGGGGCGACGTCGTCGTGGTGGTCGACGGCACCGTCCACCTCTGAGCCGGGCGGCGTTCTCGAACCTTCGTCCAGGGAGGGCCGACGCGGATGGCGCGCAGGCGTTCGCACGCCGATCACGAGGGGGCCTGTGAGCACGCGCTGTCGCTCACATGAGGGCAAGGATGCCGGCTGGGCAGCCTTCGGGCGGCCCGGTCACGGCAGGGCAAGGACGCTGGTGGGGACGCCTCTGGCCGGGGCGTCCCCACTGCTTTAAGCATGCGTGTCAGGCGGCGCTCGCGTGCGTCGCGAGCGCGTGCAGCGCGCCGATCGAGCGGTCGTCGAACGACGGGGTCGCGATCGCGTCATAGGCGGCGCGCGTCAGCAGCGCGTCCGCGCGGATCGGCAGCTGGCCACGCACGGCCGCATCGATCGGCCCGAGCACCGCGATCAGGTGGGCGGATCCGTCGGCGTCGAGCCCCAGCTCCGACACCAACGCGGCGAGCGCCTCTCCGGCGGTCGCCGGGAGCAACCCGCTCGCATCGATCGCAAGCGTCGCGTCGGCGTCGCCGTCGAAGGTGCACGCGTAGGCTGCCAGCAGCTCGGGGTGGGCGAACAGCTCCTCGGCGAACGCGAGCGTGACGAACCGCCGCGCGCCGACGAGCGGATCGGATGGCAGTCGCCGCGGGCGTGCGGCGAGCGAGTGGAGCAGCAGCTCGACGGCGGGCGTGCACCAAGGGTCGATGCCGGTCGCTCGCGCTGCCAGCACCGCGGCGCGCGTCGCATCCCCCCGACCGCTCGCGTCGTGCGCGTCGGCGAGCGTACGGCGGGCCTGGGCGCGCTCGTCGTCGGTCACGAGCAGCACCGTCGCGAAGGGATCTCCGCCGCATGCCCCCAGCAGCCGGCGCGCCGTCTCGGCGAACGCGCTCCAGATGGCGCCCAGCTCCTCGATCCCGGGCGCGTCGGCGTCGGCATGGCGTAGGAACCAGCGCTGGAGGGCGAGCGCGTCGCGCAGCGCCGCGATCCGGACCGCGAGCGGGAGCGGTGGCGCAGGCGGCTCCTCGGCGGTGGGCGCGGACGCGCGCGCGGCGCGCGGCGCGGGCAGGTAGTCGATCTCCGACACCGCGGCTGCTCGCGCGGTGAGCCAGCGGTCGGCGCGCAGGACGTCGGTCGGGACCGGCCCGAGCGCCGGGCGCAGCTCGGCCCGCAGCACGATCGACGACGGGGCGATCCAGTCGTGTCGCAGCAGGCGTGCAACGGGGCGGCCGCGCGGCGGCTCGCCGGCGCGGGGGAGCGTTCGGCCGTCGTCGTCGGCGAGCAGCGAGTAGATCAACCCCAGCTCGGGACGGTGGGCGAGCGGCCCCACCTGCGCGGCCAAGCGACCGCTCGGCCATGTCTCCCCGGCCGGCAGCAGCGCGAGCAGGTCCCCGCGCGCCTCCGCGAGGGCCCGGCTGAGCGCGACCGCCGGTCTCGCGTGCGGCTGGCGGAACGAGCGCACGCGTCCGGGCAGCCGCGCCTCGTACTCCGCGACGATCGACGGCGTCCGGTCGGTCGAGCCGTCGTCCACCACGATCAGCTCCAGCCGCTCGGGCGGATACTCCTGCGCAAGCGCGCTGTCGAGCGTGGCGACGATCGCGCCCTCCGCGTCATGCGCCGTGACGAGGGCGCTGACGAGCGGCGGTGCGGTCATGCGATCGAGATCGGCGAACCACGCCGACGACTTGAGAGACGAGGTGTGGGTGACTCAACGAACGTGGCGCGCCCGCGGTCGACCAGCGAAGAAAGTACCGATGCCGTCCGACAAAGCCCTCATGTGCCTCGGGAAGCTCGGGGAGTTCGTCTACAACAGCTGACCGGCGGGCACCCGGCTGTGCGCGATGGAGGCGGGGGGACAGAGAGCAAACCCCGGTGAGGCCGAAGTCCGGGCCTTGGTCGCTGCGCTGATCAACTGGCAGCAGGAGCTTCACAGTTCAAGGCCGTAGAGCCTGCGCGCGCCGCGGCGCCGTTCGTGGCGGCGCCGGACATCCTCAGAACACGAAAGAGCCCGGCGTTCGTGGCGCCGGGCTCCTCGAAGGCGGGAGCAGATCCCACCTTGGTCATCACGAAGGATAGCCGCGATCGGTGACACCGTCGCCCCGATCGATGTGGCAACGGGGGCGGGGGCAGCCCGAGCGCCTTGGTGGTCCGGAGACTTGCTCTGGATAAGCCAACCGCGGGTTGGGACGGTGCCGTCAGGCGAGGTCGCTCTCCAGGGAGGCGGTGCTCGCCAAGGGCCGCACGGTCCACACTACGTCGCCGCGGCGATCCGGCGGAAATGGAGGCGGGGGGAATCGAACCCCCAACTCAGCCTTGCAAAGGCCGCGTGTTCCCGTTAGCACCACGCCCCCGGGGCGTGGTGAACTCTAGAGCGGCGGGGCAGGGCGTGGTGCTCGGACGTTCGCCTGCCCGCCCGATCTGCTGTCATGCAGCGCTGATGCTTGCGACGGTCGCGCACGTCCTGCTCGGTGCGGTGCTGCTCGCCAGCGCCGCCGCGAAGCTCGCCGCTCCAGCGCGCACGCGGGCGGCGCTGACGACCTTCGGTCTGGCGACGCGTCGTCGCCGTGCGCTCGCCTGGTCCGCGGCCGTCCTCGCCGAGATCGCGCTCGGCGTCGGCGTGGCGCTGGGCCTCAGCGCCGCGGCGTGGGCGGCCACCGCGCTCATGCTCGCGTTCGCCGCAGCTGCTCGCGCGCGCCCTGCGAGACGGGCGCGCCGGCGCTCCGTGCGGCTGCCTGGGCGAGCGCTCGCGCGTCTCGCGCGCCGCGCTTGCACGCACCCTCGCGCTCGCCGCCGCCTTCGCGCTGCTCCCGCTCGTGCCCGACGCCGATCCCGCCGCCGAGGGCTGGCTCGGCGCCGGCCTCGCGCTGACGCTGCTTGCGCTCACGGCGCTCGCCGTGCTGGTGCTCGCGCTCGCGCGCGAGGTCGGACAGCTGCGCCTCGCGCTCGGCCCTCGCAGCCGGCGCTCGAGATTCCCGGCGAGGGACCGCCAGCTCGACGAGCGCGCCGCGACGTGATCGAGCGCTTCCAGCTGGAGCGCGACCGCGCGCTCGCCGTCGCCGTCTTCGGCTCAGAGGGCTGCCCGATGTGCGCGCGCTCGAGCCGGCGGTGCGTGCGCTGGCACGCGATCCGCTGCTCGCCGTCGCGACCTTCGACGAGCGCGCGCGACGCCGACGTGTGGGCGGACGCTCGCGATCCCCGGCAGTCCCTACGCCGTCGTGCTCGTGGCTCGACGGCGTCGGTGGCTCGCGCAAGGGAACGTTCAACAGCATCCGGCAGCTCGAGTCGTCGTCGCCACCGCCGAGCGCTCGCGCGAGCACCGGAGACGGCGCCATGCCTGAGCGCGAGCGGCGGCGACTCAGCGACGCGCTCTCGCGACGGGACTCTCCCGCCGCGGATTTCTCGCGCGCGCCGGCGGGTCTGGCTGCTGGCGACGGCGACCGGGCGGCGGCGCTCGGCCGTCGGCGCCGAGGACGCCGACGCCTACCACTTCTGCGGCCACACCTACACGACCGCATCGTGTCCCCATCCGACCGGCATCCCGCGGGTCGACCGCCGCGGATACCCGCTGCGCCCCGCGACGGCAAGCCGGTCGACGACCTGGGTCGCGTCGTCGACGGCAAGGGACGGCCGGTCGACGCGCGCGGCCAGCGCGCTGCGCGACCCGGACGGGCGCCCGCTCCCGCCTGCGCCGCGCAGCCGCATCTGCTCTCGACGCGACCCCGAGCGCTATGACATCCCGTCCACGTCGACGGCTCGTGGTACCGCTGCTGCGGCGGCCAGGTGCGGCGCCTGATGGACTGCTGCTCGACGAGCGCGCGGCGCATCAACGGCGACGCTGCCCTGACGGCTACTGCTACGGGGGCCGCAACGTGTTCTGCGTCATGTACACCAGACCCAGGTGCCGTGCTGAGGTCCGCCGCGATCCTTCTGCGACGGCGTTCGATCGCGGGCGTCACCGGCGCCTGGTCGCCGTGCGGCTTCTCGATGGTGGAGACGCTCGGAACGGCGCGGGCACGCGCGGCGGCGCGCGACGACGCGGCCGAGCTGCACGACGTTCGCCCTCGGCGCGCTCGCCGGCGGCGTCGTCACGTTCGGCGCGCTCGGCGCTGCTGGGGACGCCGCTCGCGGGGCGGGGCGAGGCGCGCTCGGCGCGGCCGTCGCGATCGCGGCTCGCCGCGTCGGCGAGGCGCGCGGCTCCGCGTGATCCCGCAGATCCGCCGCCAGGTCCCGGAGCCTGGCGCCGCACGTGCCGCTGCCGCTCGCCGCCGGCGCTCTACGGGGTGCTGCTCGGGCTGGGTTCACGACGTTCGTCCTCACGCTCGCGGTGTGGGCGCTCGCCGGGACTCGCGGTCGCGATCGGCGCCCCGTCGCGGGCCCGCGATCGGCTCGGCCTTCGGCGCCGGTCGCGCGATGCCGGTGGTCGCGATCGCGCCTCGCTAGCGACGCTGGGCGAGCGGCTGGAGACGCGGATGGCTGAGGAGCCCGCGCTGCTGCGGCGCCTGCGGCTCGCCGACGCCGCGCTGCTCGCGGCGCTGGCGGGCGTGCTGCTGAGCAGCGGCACGGCACTCGCCGCCCATGCGGCTGCCAACGCGCGTGGAGCGCATCGCGCGCGACGCGACCGACCCGTCCGTCGCCGGCACGCAGCTTGCGGTGCTGCGCGGCTCGGTCCGCGCGGAGCTGATCGACGGCGACGCGATCGCCGTCCAGGACGCCCGTCGCGTCGCAGTCGGTGGCCCGCACCTCGCGGTCCAGCTGGGGGACCGCGTGACGGTCCGCCTGTTCGCCGGCGGCGCCGACGTCGCGGCGATCGACCTCCCGGGCCTCACGCAGCTGGCCGTCTCGCGCGGCTGGCTGGTCTGGCGCGCCGGCCTGCCCGACGGAGGCGAGCGGCTCTACGCCCTGCCGCTGCCGGCGCTCGGCGAGGCTCGCGTCGTGGCCCAGGTCGGCCCGCGCGAGCGGATCGGTCGCCCCAGCCTCGCCGGCGACCGCCTCGCCTACGCGGTCAGCGGCGACGACGGCAGCCGGATCGTCGTGGCCGATCTGGCGAGCGCGACGGAGCGGACCGTCCTGCGCTCGCGCCTCACGCAGCTCTCCCAGCCGGCGCTGCGCCATCGCCGCCTGCTCTACGTCGAGGCCGACTTCTGCGTCCAGCGGCTGCTGCTCGCCGACGTCCGCCGCCCGCGCAGCCCGCGCACCTTGCTGCGCCTCGGGACCACGGCCGACCGTGATGAGGGCCACCAGCACGGCCACACGACGCAGGGGCGCGAGCCGGGCATGTGCCCGGCGGGAACGCCGCATCGCACCGACGTGATGCTGTGGAGCACGGCGCTCGCCGCCAACGGCGCCTACGTGACGCTGCTGCGCCCGCGCGCGGCTCGCCCGAGCGCCGAGATCGTGCGCGTGCCTGCCTGAGCGCATCGCCTGTACGCCGGCCGTGTTGAGGGTCTGCAACGGCGCGCCCGCTCTCCGCAGTGACCGGGACCTGAAGCTGGACCGCGCCTCCGGGGTCATGGACGTTGCCACGCGACATCGCATCCGCTCGCTCGCCGCACCGCTGCTCGCGGCAGCGGCGCTGCTGACGCCTGCCGCGCCGGCGCAGGCCGCGCCCCCGCGCGACGGCCACCCGCGGATCGTCTTCGTCCGCTGCTCGTCGGTCCCGTTCCCCTGCCAGTCGCACAGAGTCGTCACGCGCACCGGCTCGCATGCTCGTCGGCGCAGGCGGGATGAGCCGGCGCGCGAAGGTCGTCTTCCCGGTGCGCTACGCCCGGCGGGCGCACGTTCTGCGCGGCGGTCGGCGGCTCGTTCCGCAGCCCGACGCGGATCGTCGTGCGCGTCCCGCGCGACGCGATCAGCGGGCGCGATCCGCGTTGTGAATCCCGGCCGCCGGCACTCGAACGCGGTGCGCATCACGGTGCGCAGAGCGCCGCGCAGAGACCGCGGCGGCGCGCCGTCGGGCGTCCGAGCGCGTTCGACGGCAGCGGCATGTGGATCTGGCTGCTGTCGAAGATCGCGAAGGCGGCGACATCGCCGCGATCGCCGCGCAGGCGCGCGCGCACAGCGTCACGACGGTGTTCGTCAAGAGCGCCGACGGCAGCGACCCGTGGTACGACGTTCACGCCGGAGCGGTCGCGGCGCTCAAGGCACAGGGGCTGCGCGTGTGCGGCTGGCAGTTCGTCTACGGCGAGAACCCGATCGGCGAGGCGGAGCGCGGCCGCGCTTGCCGCGCGCAACGGCGCCGACTGCTTCGTGATCGACGCCGAGGGCGCCTACGAGGGCAAGTACGCGCAGGCACAGCGCTACGTCGTCAAGCTGCGCGAGCTCGTCGGCGCCGGACTACCCGGTCGGCCTCACGAGCTTCCCCTACGTCGACTTCCACCCGGACTGCCGTACTCGGTCTTCATGGGCCGGGCGGCGCGACGTTCAACCTGCCGCAGGTCTACTGGAAGACGATCGGCGACTCGGTCGACGAGAGCCTCGCGCACACCTACACCTGGAACACGCCCTACAAGGTGCCGATCTTTCCGCTCGGCCAGACCTACGACCGGCCGCGCGCGAGCGACATCCAGCGCTTCCGCCAGCTGTCGGACGCCTACGGTGCGCGCGGCGTGAGCTGGTGGGCGTGGCAGCACGCGACGGCGTCGGACTGGGATGCGGTCGGCGCGCTGCTCGAGCCGCTCGCGACGCCGCCGGTGCGCGACTGGCCGACCCTGAGAGCCGGCAGCGGCGGGAGAGTCGGCTAGCCGCGGCGACGTCGTCGTGTGGGCGCAGCAGCACCTCGTCGGCGGCGGGTCAGCCGCTCGACGATCGACGGCCAGTTCGGCGCGGGCACGGCGAACGCGGTGATTGCCTTCCAGGCTGCTGTCGGCCTGCCGCAGACGGGATGGTCGATGCGACCACGTGGCCTGCGCTGCTGAGACGCGACGCCGGTGGCGGTCGACTGGGTCGCGCGGCGAGGCCGCGCCCGCGAGAGCGAGCGTCGCCCGCGCGGGCGACGCGCCCAACGGGCCACGCTCGGCGGGCATCCCCGCGACGCGCTTCGAGATCCCGCCCGGCCCGGGCGGCTGACGCTCAGCCCGCGCGCTTCGGCGGCGAGGCGTGCCGGGTCGACGCGGACGACGTCCCAGGCGAGCCCGACGCGCTCCAGCAGCACGATCACGCCGGCGGAGATGTCGATCTGCCAGCGCTCGAGGCCGTGGCGGGCGGAGGTGGGGAAGGCGTGATGGCCGTTGTGCCACGCCTCGCCGAACGTCAGCGGCGCGAGCCAGGCGAGGTTGCGCGACTCGTCGCCGGTCTCGAACGGCCGGCGGCCGAAGAAGTGGCACAGCGAGTTGATCGAGTAGGTCACGTGGTGCAGCACCAGCATCCGCACGAGGCCGCCCCACAGCATCCCGGTCAGCCCGGCCTTCCAGCGAGCCGCCGATCGCGCAGCCGAGCCCGAACGCCAGCAGGAAGCCGCCGACCGCCCACACGACGAACGTGCGGTCGACCCACGCGACGACCGGGTCCTTCATCAGGTCGGGCGCGTAGCGCTCCTTGTTGCCGCGCTGCGTGTGGATGAAGAGCCAGCCGACGTGCGCGTGCGCGAGCCCCCGCAGCGCGCCGCTGCAGGCCGTGGCCATGGTCGACGTGCGGGCTGTGCGGGTCGCCGACGCGGTCGGAGAAGGCGTGGTGCTTGCGGTGGTCGGCGACCCAGCAGACGATCGGGCCCTCGATCGCCATCGAGCCGAGCGATCGCGAGCGCGCGCGCACGGCGCGGTTCGTCTTGAACGAGCGATGGGTGAAGCAGGCGGTGGAAGCCGACCGTGATCCCCAGCCCGGTGAGCAGCGTACATCAGCGCCGAACACGACGAGGTCGCTCACGCCGAGCGCGACGGCCCACAGCTGCCAGGCGACGAGGCCGAGCGCGAGCACGGGCACGATCGTCACGAGCCCGGTGACGATGCGGTCGCGCGTCTCGTGCGCGACCGGCTGGACGTCGTCCGTGCGACGGACCGCGTCGCGGCTCTTGCAGTACCTGGTCGATGTCATGCAGAGTACCGGTCGCGCCCAACGTACTGCTAGGGTCGGCCGGCGTGTGCGGCGCCGCCGTGCGCGGAGGTTCTTGCTCCTGAAGGCGCATGCGCGCGGTTGGGGACAGTCGAATCTCTCCCCACCACATAGCGCCCGCGCGCTGTCGCGCTGGGCTGCAAGGAGCACACATGCAGCAGTCCACCTTCGCCGACCTCGGCGTGTCCAAGGCCGTGGCCGGCGCGCTTGCGCGCGCGCGGCATCGAGCAGCCCTTCGCCGTCCAGCAGCTCGTCGTCCCCGACGTGCTCGACGGCCACGACGTGCTCGTCGAGTCGCCGACCGGCTCGGGCAAGACGCTCGCGTTCGGGATCCCGCTCGTCGACGCGTCGAGACCGGCCGCAGAGCCGGCCGCAAGGGCGAGCCGGGCGCGCTCGTGCTCGCGCCGACGCGCGAGCTCGCCAGCCAGATCGTCGACGAGCTCGACGCGATCGCCCGCGCCCGCCGGCTGTCGGTCGTCGCCGTCTACGGCGGCGCCGGCATCAACCCGCAGATGCAGGCCGCGCGCAGCGCCGACGTGCTCGTCGCGACCCCCGGCCGCCTCGTCGACCTGCTCGATCGCAGAGCCGTCTCGCTCGGCGAGCGTCGAGCGTGCTCGTGCTCGACGAGGCCGACCGCATGCTCGACATGGGCTTCCGCCCGGTCGTCGACCGGCTCGTCGCGCTGACGCCCGACGACCGCCAGACGATGCTCTTCTCCGCGACGCTCGCCGGCGAGGTCGACCGCATCGCGCGCGTGTACACGCACGAGGCGAGACGCCACGCGCACGCGCCGCCGCAGCAGGCGCGCGGCAAGGTCGAGCACCGCTTCCTGCAGGTCACGCGCGAGCGCCGCACCGACCAGCTCGTCGCCGAGCTGACCGAGCAGGAGCGCGGGCGCACGCTCGTGTTCGTGCGCACGAAGCGCGGCGCCGACCGGCTCGCGAAGCAGCTCAGCCGCGTCGCGACGCTCAACGTCGCGGCGATGCACGGCGACAAGTCGCAGCGCCAGCGCGAGCGCGCGCTCGCGCAGTTCGAGTCGGGCCGCGTCGACACGCTCGTCGCGACCGACGTCGCCGCGCGCGGGATCGACGTGCGCGACGTGACGCACGTCATCAACTACGACGCGCCCGCCGCGCCCGAGGACTACGTCCACCGCGTCGGCCGCACGGCGCGCGCCGGCGCCACCGGCGTCGGCATCACGTTCGTGCTCGACGACCAGGTCCGCGACGTCGTCGCGATGGTCGCCGGCCTCGGCCTGCACCGCGAGCTCGAAGCGGGCGGTCTGCCGGTCGAGCGCGAACGCCACGCGCCCGCCGGCGCTGAGCGGCGGCAACGCCCGCCGGCGCCGCAGCGGGCGCCGCCGTCCCGTGCGCTGAGCCGGCGCTGGGAGGGTTCGGCGAACCCCCGCGGCGTCTGGCGGCGTGCGACGCTGCGCGACTGCGGCGTCCTCGGTCGGCGCCATAGCGCTGCTATGGCTGCCTCCCTGCGTCCTTGCCCCGCTTGGTCGCGCGCTCGCCAGCCACTCGCGCGGGCTTCGCCAAACCCTCCTACCCTGGAGGCATGCTCGTCCGCGACGCCGGCGACAGCTGGCAGCTCGTCGCACAGCCCGACCACGCCGACCTCGCGGGGCAGCTCGCGGCGGCGTGGGGCGGGCCCGGCTTCGCGCGACCGGAGCCGTACGCGTCGGTCGTGCGGGCCGCGACGCGCCACGACGACGGCTGGTCGGTGTGGGAGCGCCACCCGCGCCTGGGCCCCGACGGGGTGCCGCAGAGCTTCTTCGCGGTCCCCGCGTCGGCTCATCTCGCGTTCTACCGCGCCTGCGTCGAGGTCGTCTGCGACGAGGACCCCTACGCCGGGCTGCTCGTCTCGATGCACATGAGCGGGCTCTATCGCAACCGCTACGGCGTCATGCCGACGCCTGCGATGCAGCTCGCCGACGACGTGCGGGCGCAGGTCGAGGCGTTCGCCGAGCAGGAGGAGGACCGCCAAGCGGCGCTGTGCCGGACGCTGGACGGCGACGAGGCGCAGTGCTGGACCAACTACGCGCTGCTCCAGGTCTTCGACGTCGTCTCGCTCTACTGCGGCCTGGCAGACCTGGAGTCCGGGACGCCGGGCGGCTGCGAAGGCGTGCCGACGGCCGCCGGCGGCGACCCGGTGCGCCTTGCGATCGAGCCGCTCGGCCCGTGGCGCCTGCGCTTCGACCCCTACCCGTTCGTCGAGAGCCCGCTCGAGCTCTCGCTCGAGCGCCGGCTCGTGCCCAAGCGCGCATGGCCCGACGACGACGCCTTCCGCCGCGACGTCGCAGCGGCCCCGCTGGAGACCGTACGGATCGTCGCCGAGCGCTAAGCCGCCGCGGCGGCGCGCAGCAGCTCGCCCGCGAGGCGGTCGGTCGCGTCGCCGGTGCCGCCCAGCAGGCGCCGCGACAGCTGGGCGCGGCGGAAGTACAGCGGCGCGTCGTGCTCCCACGTCGCCCCGATCCCGCCGTGCACGGAGATCAGCTCGCGCGCGGCGAAGTCGAGCGCCGCGCCGCCCGCCGAGCGCGCCGCGCTCGCCGCGGTCGCGAACTCGTCGGGCGCGTCCTGGTAGGCCCAGCCGGCGTAGTAGAGCAGCGAGCGCGTGTTCTCCTGGCGGCGCAGCACCTCGGTCAGCGCGTGCTTGACCGCCTGGTAGGAGCCGATCGCGCGCCCGAACGTGTAGCGCTCCTTCGCGTAGGCGACCGAGCGCTCCAGCGCGTCCTCGACCGCGCCGAGCGACTCCGCGGCGATCAGCGCGTGCGCGAGGTACCAGGCGCTGCGCAGCTGCGGGCTCGTCGGCCGCGAGCGGCTGGCCGCAGGCGCTCGTGGAGCGTGACGTGGCCGAGCGGGCGGGTCGCGTCGTAGACGCTCGCCGCCTCGACGCTCACGCCGTGGGCGCCGGGGCCGAACGCGACGGCGACGGGCGTCCCGCCCTCCACGCCGACGACGACGAGCACGTCGGCGCCGGGCGCATCGGGGACCCACGCGACCGACGCCGTTGACCGTCGCGAGGCCGTCGGCGCCGCGCGCGACGCGTCGGCGCCGGCGCGCGGCGCTTGCCGCTGCGCGGCTCGACCGTCCAGGCGGCGTCGACGATCGTCGCCGGGGCGTGCCGGCACGTACGCCGCGCGCAGCTCGCCGCGCGGCGAGCTTGCGAAGCGTCTCCTCGTCGAGTCCGCCGCGTTCAGCAAGCGCCGTCGCCGGCAGGTGGCCGAGCAGCGGCACGCTCGCGAGCACGCGGCCGGCCTCGGCCATCACGAGCATCGCGTCGATCGCGCCGAGGCCTAGCGCCGCCGTGCTGCTCGTCGATCAGCAGGCCGGTCCAGCCGGCCTGCGTGCGCCGTCGGCCACAGGTCCGGCAGCGTCTCGCCCTCCAGCGCCTCGCGCGCCGCCTCGACCGTCTTGACGCGGCCGAGCGCGTCGCGCGCGGCCTCGCGCAGCAGGACCTGCTCGTCGGACAGATCGAAGTTCATGCCCCCACCTCCTGACGCTCCTTGGCGCGCAGCTCGCTGAACGGGATGCCCTTGTCCAGGCGCGGCTCCGGCGGCAGCCCGAGCACGCGCTCGCCGACCGTGTTGCGCAGGATCTCCTCCGTGCCGCCGGCCGACTTCAGCCCCGGCAGGAACGAGATCAGGTAGGACCACTCGGTCTCCGGGTCGAGCGCTTCCGGCCCGAGCACGTCGGCGATCAGGTCGCCGGCCGCGATCGCGCCGTTGACGGCGGTGATCTTGCCCATGCCCGCCTCGGGGCCGGGGATCTGGCCGCGCGAGATCGCGGTCAGCAGGCGGTAGCCGGTGAAGCGCAGCGCGAGCAGCTCGGCCGCCAGCTCGCCGAAGCGCGCCCGCACCTCCGGGTCCTTCGCCGCCTCCGGGTCGTCGGCGATCGCCTTCGCGAAGCGGTCGGCGCGGTAGCCCATGCCCTCGCTGCCGGCGCCGATCGTGAGGCGCTCGAACATCAGCGTCGTAAGGGCGACGCCCCAGCCGCCGTTGACGGCGCCGACTTCGCTGCCGGGCTCCAGCCGCACGTCGTCGAAGAAGACCTCGTTGAACTCCGGCTCGCCGGAGATCTGCCGCAGCGGGCGGATCGTGACGCCCTCGAGCGTCCATCGGCGACGACGAACATCGTCAGGCCCTTGTGCTTGTGCGCGTCCTGGTCGGTGCGCGCGAGCAGCAGGCCGTAGGAGGCGAACTGCGCGTTCGTCGTCCACACCTTCTGGCCGGTGAGGCGCCACGCGCCGTCGTCCTCGCGCTTGGCGCGCGCCTGGATGCCGGCGAGGTCGGAGCCGGCGGCCGGCTCGGAGAAGAGCTGGCACCAGACCTCGTCGCCGTGCAACATTGGGGCGAGGTAGCGCTGCTTCTGCTCGTCGCTGCCGTGGGCGATCAGCGTCGGGCCGAGCATGCCGACGCCGATCGCGTCGAGGATCCCCGGCACGCCGGCGCGTGCGATCTCCTGATTGATGACGACCTGATGGAGGGGGCCCTTGCCCTGTCCGCCGTGCTCGGCCGGCCAGGTGACCCCGACGTAGCCGCCCTCGGCGAGCCGCCGCTGCCAGGCGCGATGCGCCTCGACGGCTCCCTCCTCGTCGCCGCGCCCTCGCGTTGACGGGTGCGTGGGAAGCGTTCTGCTCGAGCCACGCGCGCACCTCTGTTCGGTACGCGGCCTGCTCGGGCGTGTCGTTGAGGTCCACGGCGCTCCTTCCTCGGCTGGCTGACTGGCCAATCAATCCTCTGCAGGAGCACGATAGCGCCGGTCGGGGCAGTTCGGAGCCGCGCACCCCGCCGGAGCGTCCTGGCTCGTGGTCGCTCTGCGACCACAGGGCAGGACGCTCCGGGGGATGACCGTCGCTACAGCCCGCAGCTCGCCGGCAGCTTCACGAAGTCGATCTGCGTCGCGAGCGAGCTCGGGTTGGCACCCGGATCGGTCACGTGCGCGAGGTCGAAGTCGTTGTCGTTGACGATCGCGAGCACCGACTTGCCGTTCTGCTTGACGAGCGCCATGCCCTCGAGCTTGACGTTCGTCAGGCCGCCCGCCGTCAGCGCGAGATTCACGTCGACGCAGAGCGACTTGGCGCCCGGCGTCACGCCGGCCGGGTTGCCCGGCACGCCGCCGCCGCTCACCGGCACGTACTGCTCCTCAAGCGTCGGGCTCGTCGCGGTGCTGTCGTAGGCGCCGCCGAGCAGGTTCGTCGCGTGCGTGAAGTCGACCTTCCAGACGCGCGTCACCGCGGTCGGATCGTTGGAGATCGTGTCGTCGCGCTCCTCGATCAGCAGCTTGTCCGGGCCGGCCGGCCACAGCGCCGAGACCTTGTCGGCGAGCGGGGACTTCTTGCCCGGCTTGATCTCCAGCAGGTGGATCCACTCGCGGTCGACGACCGGGTTCCACGCGTTCGTCACGTCGATGCGGAAGACGCGGATCGCGAGCGAATCACGCGTCGGCTTGCCGGGGTTCTCCATCGGGCTCTGCAGCGCCGTGTAGAGGTACGTGCGGCCCTTGAACTGCTGGATCGCGACGTCCTCGAAGCCGCGGTTCTTGCGGAAGCGATCGCCGACGATCGCCGGGAAGCCCTTGCGCACGTCGATGCTGTTGCCGCTGTCGGCCTCGGCCTGTGCGACGGCCGCCTCGTAGGCGTCCCCGGTCGCGCCCTTGGGCACGATGCGCGCCAGCAGCTCGCCGTTGCCGGCGGCGCGGACGATGCTCGGGCGGTACTCGTCGGCCAGCCACAGCCGCGTGTCGCGGCCGCGCCACTCGCGCCCACGGTGGTCGTCATCCGTGCGCGGGTCCACGACAACGCCCTCGCTGTCGACGCCGAACGCGTCGCTCGGCAGCAGCGTGCAGGTGGAGGAGAACGAGCTCTCGTCGCTGGGCAGGTTCGCCAGGCCGCTCGCCAGTTGGGTGCCGACGCGCATCGGCTTGACGCGGTCGAGCTTGATCTTGCCGTCCTGGACCGAGAACCAGATCAGTCGTGGCGCGAACGCCGGCACGAAGATCTCCTTGCCGGCAACACCGCTGCAGGTGACGTCGCCGTTGGCGCCGCGGTCGGTCAGCGAGACGAACCGCTTGCCCGAGCTGTCGAGCGGATACAGCCCGCTGAAGCCGCCGAGCTTCCAGCCGCGCCCCGCGACGTCGACGCCGACGGGCACCTGCTTGTCGAGGCTCGCCGAGCCCGGCACGACGAGCGGTCCGGCCAGGGCCAGCCCGGCCGGGACGAGTGCGGCAGCAGCCCCGAGCGCAAGCCCGAGTCGCCGCGGACATTCGATCTTCAACGCAGCTCTCCTTCGATTCGTTGGGGGAGTCGCCGCGACGCTAGGCACCGCTGAGGCGCGCGAAGTGGCGAACTCGTCACGAAGCTGTGAAGGAGTTGACACACCGCGGTGCGCTGGGCGCACGAGCCGGCCGCTCAGACGTCCTGTACGGGCATGGCGAGCCGGCGTCGGGACTCCGCTTCGAGCGCCGCGTGGTCCGCCCGGCGTCCGACGTCGCCTGACCGGCGCTCTGTCCTCGGCGGTGGCGCTACCGTGCGCCAAGGGGTCCATCGGAGGAGAGACTGCGTGCCCGACCACGGCCTGTTCGGACCGGAGAGCGTCACTTGGCGTGTGAACCGCGAGTCGGTGCTGCTGCTTGGCGGCGGCCGGGCGCTGCTGCTGCAGGTGGCGCATCCGCGTGTGGGTGCCGGCGTGGAGCAGCACTCGGACTACCGCGAGGACCCGTGGGGGCGGCTCTCGCGCACGCTCGACACGACGGCGCGGATTGTCTTCGGGAGCACTGAGACGGCGGCGCGCGCGGCACGGCGGCTGCGCGGAGTGCACGGGCGCGTGAAGGGCGTCGTCACCGACGGCCGCGCGACAGGCGCCGCCTATCGCGCGGGCGAACACGATCTGCTGCTGTGGGTCTGGGCCACACTGGTCGAGAGCTCGCTGCTCATCTACACGCGCTACGTCGGCCCGCTGAAAGTCGCCGACGTGGAGACGTACTACGAGGAGCAGAAGCGCTTCCTCGTCGCCTGCGGCGCGCCGGCCGACGTGGCGCCCGCCACCTTCGCGGACTTCATGGCCTACTACGACGAGACCGTTGAGCAGGTGCTCGAGGTCACGCCGGCGGCGCGCGACGTGGCTGACTCGGTGCTCCATCCGCGTCGTCTTCCGCTGCCGCTCAGACCGCTGTTCGACACGCTCAACCTCGCGACCGTCGGGCTGCTGCCGCCGAGCGTTC
Organism: uncultured Actinomycetes bacterium; assembly: GCA_963774115.1. Classification (GTDB taxonomy): domain Bacteria; phylum Actinomycetota; class Thermoleophilia; order Solirubrobacterales; family Solirubrobacteraceae; genus Conexibacter. The sequence goes on from CAVZDN010000004.1 coordinate 65,689, forward strand.
GCGACGACTACGGCCTCACGTGGGGGCCGCAGCGCGAGCGTCTGCTCGGCGCTTCCACGGCCGTCGTGCGCCGGCTGATGCCCGCGCTGCCGTCACTCGTGCGCGAGACCCCGTCCGCGCGCGGCGCGAGCCGACGGTTACGCTCAGCGGCGTAGAGCCGCCACTACTCCGGCGGCTCGGACAGCATCCCCAGCAGGGCGATCACGAACAGCCCGAGCACGCCGACTGAGACGACGGTGAGGATTGAGACGCCGTGATCGACCGCGTCGGCGATCGTCAGGTAGGCGAAGAAGACGGTGAAGACAAGGACGACGGCGATGATCGTGCGGCGCGTCGTCATCGCCACGCCGGGATCGCCTGCGGCGGCTGCAGCTGCTTGTGCCGCTGCACGAACAGCTTGATCGCGAGCAGCCCGAAGACGAACCCGCCGATGTGCGCGAAGTACGCGACGCCGCCGCTCCCGCCGCCGGTCGGATTGGCCACCTGCGCCGCGCCCACGATCGCCTGCTCGAAGAACCACAGTCCGAGCAGCAGCCATGCCGGCAGCTCGATCAGCGTGAACAGCAGGATCACGAACACGATCGTCACGACGCGCGCCCGTGGGTACAGCAGGATGTAGCCGCCCAGCACCGCCGCGATCGCGCCTGAGGCGCCGACCGTCGGCACGGTCGAGCCGGCGTCGATCGCGATCTGCAGCCCGATCGCCGCGAGCCCGCCGAGCAGGTAGAAGAGCACGTACCGCCAGCGCGACATCGCGTCCTCGACATTCGCGCCGAAGATCCACAGGAACAGCATGTTGCCCGCCAGGTGCAGCAGCCCGCCGTGCAGGAACATCGAGGTGACGAGCGTCAGCCACGCGGACGTCGCCGAGTTGGGCGTCTCGTCGACGGTCCCGTCGCGGCCATCGCTGAGCTTCACCCGCTGGCCCTCGCAGACGACCTGGCCGTTCGTCCCCAGCGGCGTGCCGTCGGTCAGTTGCGCACTCGTCCCGCAGTCCTTGCCCGGATGCGTCACGGCATACGGGATCGCGCCGTACTCGATCACCTGCTTGTCGCGCGGGCCGTGCGTGATCCCCCCGCCTTGGAGGCCGAAGTACACGAAGACGTTGATGACGATCAGCAGGATCGTGACGATCGGCAGCCGATCCGTCGGGATGTTGTCGCGAAGAGGGAACACGTGGCGGCGGTGGGTGGTGAGGAGGACCGGCCGGCGCGCAGCTTCGCAGCCGGCGGGGTCGTCAGTCGAGGTAGGTGACGACGTCCGCCGCCGGGGCGCGCTCCGGCGGCACCTTCTGCTGGCGCAGCTCGCCGAGGTGCACGAGCGCGATCGCGCGCTCGTCCTCGCCGAGGCCGAGCGCCGCGCGGCCGCTGCTGTCGCGCAGCACCGCCGGGGTGCGCCAGTAGGCGGCGAGCCCGCGGGCGTGGGCGCCGAGCAGCAGCGCGTACGTCGCGCAGCCGGCGGCGAGCAGGTCCTCCTCGTCGGCGACCGCGTCCGCGCCGCCGAGCACGACGGAGACGCACACGAGCGTCGGCGCGCGGTCGAGCTTCGCCGCGGCCCCCGGGCCGGCCGCCTGCTTCAGCGCGGCAAGCGCGGCCGGACCGAGCACGCGGAAGCGCCACGGGTTCGTGAGGTTGTGGTTCGGCGCCCAGCGCGCCAGCTCCAGCAGCTCGTCGAGTGTCGCGCGGTCGACCGGCTCGGCGCCGTACACCTTGTGCGTCCGGCGGGTGCGGATCGCGGTCTCGACGTCCATGGCGGCGTGCGGGGTGCGGGCGGTCGGGCGGCTACGCCGCGAGCGGCCCAGTGCCGGGCTGGTCCTGCGGGACGTGCTGGTCGGCGTGGTAGGAGCTGCGCACGAGCGGACCGGCGGCGATGTGGTCGAAGCCGAGCGCATACGCGGCCTCCTCCAGCGCCTTGAACTCGTCCGGGTGCCAGTAGCGCACGATCGGCAGATGGCGCTCGGTCGGGCGCAGGTACTGGCCGACCGTGAGCACCTGCACGCCGTGCTCGCGCAGCACCTCGAAGGTGGCGACCATCTCGTCGTGCGTCTCGCCGAGCCCGACCATCAGCCCGGACTTCGTGACGACGTCCTTGCCGCCCATCGCCTTCGCGTTCTTCAGCACGCGGCAGGAGCGCAGGAACTCCGAGCCGCGCCGTGCGACCGGGTACAGCCGCGGGACGACCTCGACGTTGTGGTTGAACACGTCGGGGCGCTCGGCGATCACCTTCGCGAGCGGCATCTCCTGGCCGCGGAAGTCCGGCGTGAGGACCTCGACCTTGCAGTTCGGCGCCTGCTGGCGGATCGAGCGGATCACGCCGACGAAGGCGCTCGCGCCGTAGTCCGGCAGGTCGTCGCGGTCGACGGATGTGATGACCGCGTGGCGCAGTCCCATCTTCGCGACCGAGCGCGCGACGCGGGCGGGCTCGAGCGGGTCGTTCCACGTCGGCTTGCCCGTCTGCACGTTGCAGAAGCCGCAGCGGCGCGTGCACGTGTCACCGAGGATCATGAACGTCGCGGTGCCGCGCTCCCAGCACTCGCCGACGTTCGGGCAGGCGGCCTCCTGGCAGACGGTGTGCAGGTTCTCCGCCTTGATCATCGCCGTCAGGTCCCGGTACTTCGGCCCGCCCGGCGCCGGCACCTTGAACCACGGCGGCTTGCGCTCGCGGAACGGCCGCACCTCCGAGCCGAGCACCTTCAGGACGTCCATCCCGCCCGGATTCGCGCGGGAGCGAGTCTGGTGCTTGCGCTCGTCGGTGGTGCTCATCTCCCTCGACAGGCTAGCGGGGTCCAGACCTGATCGACTGGACGCTGGCGAGCGGCCGTGTGCGCGGAACGCAGGCAGAACGTCTGCAAATGCTCCAGCGGCGCATCCGTGCAAGCCGGCGGCCCCACAGTCCTCCGACGATCGACCACTCGGCTCGACGATCGACCCACGGATGGGAAGGTGCTCGAATGCGTTGGAAGGACCTGACGCGCGTCGTTCTCGCGACTGCGGCTCTGACGATGGCAGTGGACGTCTCGGTGGCGGGCGCGCACGACTCCGGCTGCCGTCACGAGCGCCACGACCAGCGCTACGCGGAGGCCGTGATCGCTGACGCCCCGAGCTACTACTGGCGGCTCGGGCAGCCGGGCGGCTCCCCGGACGAGATGGGCCACGCCGACGCCGACGCGCTCTACGGCACGCAGGTGACGCCGCTGCTGCCGGGTGCGCTGTGCGAGGGCAACGTCGCTGTCGGGCTCACGGGCGCGATCCCGGACGACGTCTGGGAGAGCCACGTCGTCGCCGGCGACGGCGCGCACACGATCGCGCCCGGCACCGCCCACTTTGGCATCGAGATCTGGGCGCGCCCCGACTTCCTCGATGGCAACTCGCGGCGGATCGCCTCGCGTGAGCTGCCGGCCGGCGGCTGGCTGCTCGCCGCACGGGCCGACGCGCTCGTCTTCGCGCGCACGATCCACACGCCGGGCGGCGACCAGTGGAGCACGCTGAGCGCGCCGACGCTGCCCCTGCACACGTGGTCGCATCTCGTCGCCAACTACGACGCGGACGGTGTCATGCGCCTGTGGGTCAATGGCCAGCTGGCTGGCTCGCTGGCATCGAGCCTGCAACTGCCCGACGACCCCGGCGATGGGACGCCAGCCGGCGGACGCTTCCTGCTCGGCGCGAGCGGACGGTTGTGGAATCCCGCCGACCCGGCCACGCACGCCTACCTCGAGTGGGACGGCGGGCTCGACGAGGCCGCCTTCTACGGACCGGGCGCGACGAACCTCTCGGAGGAGGCGCTCCAGCGTCATTGGACGATCGGCAGCACGTGCGATGGCGGGCACGGCGGCCATGGGCATGGGCACGGCGGCCACGGTCATCATTGGGGCTGGCACCACGGCCATGACCACGAGGATGGCAACGGTCACCGCGGTCGTGGCCACGACGGCGACGGTCACGGCGGGCGCCACGGGCGCGGCCGGTAGGGCTGAACGGCCTGCTCTACGCCACGGACGCCGCTCGCGGTGGCGGCGCGACCCCCAGCGCCGCCGCATCGACCGCGACGGGCGTGCGCCCGAACGCTTCGGCGAAGCGCGCGACGGTGCGGTCGGCGAAGCGGGAGAGCGCCGGCGAGGGGTCGCGGTCGAGCGCGAGCGGCTCGCTCGCCGACGGCCGCGTGAGCGTCGTGTCGCCCAGCTCGTCGGCCAGCGAGGTCATGCGCACGCCGTGCAGGCCGCACGCGACGGCCCAGTCGAAGGGGCGCATGTCGTTGTCGACGTTGACGGCGAAGCCGTGGGTGGTGACGTGGCGCTGGACGTGGACGCCGATCGAGGCGATCTTGCGGTCCTCGACCCAGACGCCCGTGTACTCGATGCCGTCCTCGGGGCGGTTGCGGGCCGCGAGGCCCTCGTCGACGAGGGCGGCGATCACGGCCTGCTCCATCGTGCGCAGGTAGTCGACCACGTCGCTGATCCGCATGATCGGGTAGCCGACCAGCTGGCCGGGGCCGTGATAGGTGAGCTGCCCGCCGCGGTCGACGGGCACGACGTCGATCCCCTGCTCGGCATACCACTCCGGCGCGAACGAGAGGTCGGCGTCCTGCGAGCGGCGCCCGCGCGTGTAGACGGGCGGGTGCTCCAGCAGCAGCAGCACGTCCGGCAGCTCGTCGACCTGCCGTCGTGCGCGCACCGCCTCCTGGAAGGCGAGCGCGGCGCGGTACTCGACGGCGCCCGGGCGGACGACCCACAGCTCGGGGAGGTCAGCCACCGTCCCAGCCCTCGAGCCGCCGCCGCACGCTGCCGAGGAACCGCGCCGCCAGCACGCCGTCGAGCGCGCGGTGGTCCCAGGACAGCCCGAGGATCGTCTGGGGGCGGATCGCGATCACGTCGCTCCCATCATCCCCCGTCACCACGACAGGGCGCTTGACGATCGCCTCCAAGTCGAGGATCGCCACCTGCGGCTGGTTGATCACCGGCGTCGCCATCAACGACCCGAACTGCCCGGGATTCGTGATCGTGAAGGTTCCGCCGCGCACCTCGTCCGGCGTCAGCGTCCCCGCGCGCGCACGCGCGGCGAGATCCCGGATCCGCGCGCCAAGTTCCTCCACCCCGAGCTCCTGCGCGCCATGGACGACCGGCACGATCAGTCCTTCGTCCCCGAGCGACACCGCGATCCCGAGGTTCACCTCCGCGTGCAGCGTGTAGGCCGCACCGTCGAGCGTCGCGTTCAACTCCGGATGCTCCGCCAGCGCCTCGACCACGCACCGCGCCACCAGCGGCAGCGCTGTCAGCCCCAGCTCCCGGCGTGCCGCTTCGATTCGCGCCATGTCCGCCTCCATCCACGTCGTGCACGTGGCGGCGGTCTCCAGCGAGCGCTTCATGTGCTCGCCGATGGTCTTGCGTATGCGTGAGAGGCTTCCCGGCGCGTTCGGGTCGGGCGTGGCTGCGGGCGGGTCCTGTCGTCGGGATCGTGTCACCGGCGGCAAGCGCCTTGTGACAGCGATCCCCACGCCACCCGCCCGATCGGCGTCCGCGGGCTCTGGCCGATACGGGCTCTCGGTGTGGAGTGGCGGCTCCAGCGCTTGCTGCTCCACCCATGCCAGCACGTCCTGCTTGCGCACCCGCGCGTCGCGGCCGGTGCCCTTCACCTGCCCGAGGTCCACGCCGTGCTCCGCTGCGATGCGCTGCACCACCGGCGAGTACACCGCACGCGCCGAGTCAGGAACGCCGATCGGGCGGGTGGCGCGGGGGCGGCTTTCTCCCGGCGCTTGCGCCGGAGAAACCGCACCGGCGACAGGACCCGCCCGCAGCCCCGCCTGACCCAAGCCCGAACCGCCGCCAACAACGATCCGCGCCAGCACCGTTCCCACCGAGACCGTCTCCTCGACCGCCACCAGGATCTCGGCCACGACGCCGTCAGCGGGGGCCGGGACCTCGGTGTCGATCTTGTCGGTGGTGATCTCGCAGATCGTCTGGTCGACCGAGACGACGGAGCCGACCTCGACGGCCCACGACACGACGGTGCCCTCGGCGACCGAGACGCCCATCTGGGGCATCGTCACGTCGAGGACCGTGGACGAGTCAGTAGTCGAGGAGCTCACGGCAGGCCTCGCGGACGCGCGCGACGCTGGGCAGGACCGCCTGCTCCAGCGGCGGGGAGAAGGGGATCGGGACGTCGGGGGTGGCGATGCGGACGACAGGGCCGTCGAGCTGCTCGAAGGCGCGGTGGGCGATCAGCGCCGCGACCTCGGCGCCGGCGGCGCAGGTCTGGTTGGCCTCGTCGAGGATCACGACCTTCGAGGTCTTCGCGACCGACGCGAGGATCGCGTCCTCGTCGAGCGGGACGAGCGAGCGGAGGTCGAGTACCTCGACGGACGCGCCGTCGAGGTCGTCGGTCGCCTCCAGGGCGACGTGGACCATCGCGCCGTAGGCGATCACGGTGAGGTCAGTTCCCTCGCGCGCGAGGCGGGCGAGCAGCGGGGTCTCGTACACGCCGGCCGGCACCTCCCCCTTCACGCGGCGGTAGAGGTGCTTGTGCTCCAGGTAGACGACGGGGTTCGGATCGCGGATCGCGGCGATCAGCAGGCCCTTGGCGTCCTCGGGCGTCGAGGGCGCGACGACCTTGATGCCGGGCGCGTGCATGAACCACGCCTCCGGGTTCTGGGAGTGGAAGGGGCCGCCGGAGAAGCCGCCGCCGCTCGGCAGCCGCACGACGATCGGGACCGCGAGGCCCTGGCGGTAGTGCATCTTGCCGGCGACGTTGACGAGCTGGTCGAAGCCGCAGGAGACGAAGTCGGCGAACTGCATCTCGCAGACGGGCCGCATGCCGACGACCGCCGCACCGACGGCGGTGCCGACGATCGCCGACTCGGCGAGCGGCGTGTCCATCACGCGGTCGGCGCCGAACTCGGCGCTGAAGCCGTCGGTGACCTTGAAGGCGCCGCCGAAGACGCCGACGTCCTCGCCCATCACAAAGACCCGCTCGTCGGCGCGCATCTCCTCACGCAGCCCGTCGGAGATCGCCTGCAGGTACGTCATGACCGCCATCAGACCGCGGCCTCCTCGACGGCAAAGCCGCTCCAGGGCGCCCGCCCGTCCCCGAGCGGCACCGCCTCGCCCTCGCAGAAGACGCCGTCGGCTGCGGCAGCCGGGTCCGGCATCGGCGCGGCGAGCGCCTCCTCCGTGGCGGCGTCGATCTCCGCCGCGACCTGCGCGCGCAGGTCCTCGACGTCGACGCCCAGCGCGCGCAGCCGGCGCTCCTGCAGCTCAATCGGGTCGCGCTCGCGCCAGGCGGCCAGCAGCTCCTCCGGCACGTAGCGCATGTCGTCGTGGGCGGCGTGGCCGTGCATGCGCATCGTGACCGCCTCGATCAGCGTCGGCCCCGCGCCCGACAGCGCCCGCTCGCGGGCAGCGCGCGTGGCCTCGAAGACCGCCTCCGCGTCGTTGCCGTCGACGGTCACGCCCGGGAAGCCGTACACGGAGGCGCGCTCCACCGGGTTGACCGCGAACTGCGCTTCCAGCGGCGTCGAGTACGCGTACTGGTTGTTCTCCAGCATGAAGATCACCGGCAGCCGCTGCACGCCGGCCCAGTTCATCGCCTCGTGCCAGTCGCCGCGCGAGGTGGAGCCGTCGCCGCACGTCGCCAGCGCCACGCGCAGCTCGCCCCGCAGCTTGAACGCCATCGCCATGCCGGTCGCGACGAGCATCATGTCGGGCAGCATCGAGACCATCCCGACGACGCCGAGCGCGGGGTCGCCGAAGTGGACGTTGCCGTCGCGTCCGCGGGTCACGCCGCTGGCGCGGCCCATGTATTGCGCGAGGATCCGCACGGGCGCCACACCGCGCACGAGGTGCGCGCCGAGGTCGCGGTGCAGCGGGCAGAGGCGGTCCTGCGCGGCCAGCGCGAATGCGGCGCCGACCGCGGCTGCCTCCTGGCCGTGCCCGTCGTAGAAGGAGCCGGGCACCTTGCCCTGGCGGTAGAGGCTCAGCGCGCGCTCCTCGACGCCCCGCGTCAGCAGCATCGCGCGCAGCAGCTCGATCCGATCGGAGGGCGCGAGGTGGGCGGGTGCGTCGGCGGGATCCTCCGTCGCCGCGGGCCGGACGGTGTGCGTGGCCATCGGTGCGATCACCCCTTCAGTCGTGGGGCGGAGCGGGATCTCCGTCCGTCCCCTCCCGCGCTCGCTCGGGATCTCCGATCGACCGCGACCATGGGGAATTCATCACCTTCGAGAGTACCCCTCCGGCTGCCCCCTGAACGGGTGGGTGAAGCGGCGTTCGTCGGAGCGTCACGCATCCGCGGCGGGCGGGTGCGGCAGCGTCTCGCGGTCGTGCCCGCTAGCGTCCACGGCACGATGATCGGCCGCTCCCAGGTCCACGACCGTCCTGCTTCATGGTCGCAGGACGACCACAAGGCAGGACAGTCGATCGGGCGCGGCGCGGCCGCGCTGCTCGCGATCGTCCTGCCGCTGCTCCTCGCCGGCACCGCGCATGCGGCCGCGGGCGGTGGCTCCGGTGGCTTCGGTGGTGGCGGCGGTGGCGGCTTCGGAGGGGGTGGCGCCGGTGGCGCCGGTGGCGCCGGCGGCGCCGGTGGCGGCGGATGGCTGCTGGTCGCGATCGTCGTTGTCGTGATCGCGGTCGTGGCGCTCCTCGGTGCGCTCCAGACGGCCCGCTATCGCAAGCGCCGCAACGAGCGTCGTCGCCGGGTCGAGCTCGCCGCCGCCGAGGCGGCTGACGACGATCCCGTGTTCGACCCCGCAGCGGTCGTCGCCGCGGCCGAGGAGCTGTTCCGCGCCTCGCAGGCCGCATGGGACGCGCGCGACGACATGCGACTGCGCGACCTGCTCGGCGACGACCTGCTCGTCGAGTGGCGCCGCCGGCTCGCGGACTTCGCCGAGAAGGACTGGCACAACCGTGTCGAGGTGCTGAACATCGCCTCGATCGAGTACCTCGGGCTCGTCAACCGCGCCGACGAGCGCGACGACCGTGTCACCGTGCGGATCTGCGCGTCGCTGTGGGACTACGTCGAGACCGCGGACGGCGGGCGGATGATGCGAAACGGCCAGAGTGACGCGAACGTCGCCCTCCAGGAGTACTGGACGCTCGCACGCGTGGATGGCCGTTGGACGGTCGCCTCGATCGAGCAGGACGCGGAGGGCCGCCACGTGCTCGACGCGGAGATCGTCGCGGTGCCGTGGGCCGACGAGCAGCGCATGAGCGACGCGTCGATGGTCGAGGTCGCCGCCGCCGACAAGCTGCCCGAGGGCTTCAGGACCGCCGACGTCGCCGACCTCGACTTCGCGGGCGATGCGCGTGCCGCTGCGCTCGACCTGTCGCTCGCCGACGCGCGCTGGAGCCCGGCCGTGCTGGAGGCCGCCGCCCGCCGCGCCGTCGCCGCCTGGGCCGAGGCCGTCGACGGGGCCGACCGCGACCTGCTCGACGTCGCCACCTCCGACGCGGCCGTCGCGCTTCTGCATCCGGACGACCGCTCGGGCCGGACCCGCCTCGTGATCCGCGGCCCGCGCGTGCGGGGCCTGCGGATCGCCGCGCTCGACGCGGCCGCGGTGCCGCCGACGATGACCGTCGAGCTGGAGGTGAGCGGCCGGCGCTACGTCGAGGACCGCGACACCGCCGACGTCGTCTCGGGCAGCAAGAGCCGCGAGACGACCGTCACCGAGCGCTGGACGTTCGCGCTCGACGGTCCGGACGACCGCCCCTGGACGGTCGTCGACGCCGGACCCGGCGGCGTGCGCGCCTAATCGCCGGGCTGCTCCGGCGAGCGAGGCGCGCTGCCGTCGTCGGCGGACCCGGCCCGGCGTACCCTGGAGCGATGGAGCGCGTGTGGACCTCGCGCCTGCGCTGGCGCCTGCGGGGAGCATGGCTCGCCCCGCTGCTCGTCGTGCTCACGATCGCCGACGCGCTGCTGCTGAGAGCACGGCCGATCGCCGGCGACGGCGGTACCGAGCTGGTCGCCGGCCTGCTGCTCGCGAGCTTCCTCAACCTCGTCGCGATCGCGGCACTGGCGCCGTTCGGCGGGATCGCGCTGCGGCGGGCGCGGCCAGACCTGCCGAAGGTCGTGGCGCGCGACTACGCGGGAGCCGCCCTCGTGACCCTCGTGACCGCCGGCCTGCTGACCGCCGGGCTGCTCCACCACGGCACCGTCGTGCGCAACCGCGCGGCGCTCGGCGACGCCCACGCACGCGGGCAGGCATGGATCGGCGCCCACGCTCCGGCCGTGTTCCGCCGCCATGTGGCGCTCGCGGACACGATCGAGATCGTCGCCGGCAGCGTCTACCGCACGTGCGCTCCGGCCATGCGGGCGGACCGCGCCTGGTGCGTCGTCGTCCGCACCGACGTCCCCTACCCGCAGGGAATCCGCAGAGACGGCGGCATGCCGAACGCGCTCTTCCGAGCAGGGCTTCGCTGACGAAGCGGTCTACGCGGGCTCGGCGCCCACGTCCTGCGGCGCCGTCAGCTCCTCGCCCAGCACCGCCCCGACTCCGGCGCACGCGACCAGCGCGAAGCCGATCCCGACCAGCCACGAGACGAACGCGATCGCGATCCCGATCGGGCCGTAGCTGGTCGCCGCCGTCTCGATCGCCCTCGGCATGTAGACGACGGACCCGACGCTGACCGCCGACATCGCGGCGGACGTCAGCAGCGCCGTCGGCAGCAGTCGGTGCCACGCGATGCGCTTCGCCAGCAGGACCCAGGGGGACCACAGCCACAGCAGCGCGTTGCCGCCGAGCAGCACGACGACCGCGGTGACCGGTCCGCCGAGATCAACGAGCCAGCGGCGCGCCGTCGCGAAGATCGTCGACCACAGGACGATCCCGCCGATCCAGACCAGCCCCGCACGCGTGCCGCGCAGCCCGCGCGTGTCGAGCTGCCAGGCGTGCTCGTAGACCCGCTGCAGCCCGCGCGTGAAGCTGAGCGAGGAGACGATCAGCAGCAGCACGCCGAGCCACGAGAGCGACTGCCGCACGTCGTCGGGCTGCGCGAACAGCTGCCTGATCAGCTCGGCGCTGGAGCCGGTCAGATGGAAGCGGTTGATCAGCTCGTCGGAGAGCGCGTCGCTGCCCGGCACGTAGGCGGCGGCGATCAGCAGCAGCGGCACGAGCGCCGTGAAGGCGAGCGAGCCGAGCGCGACCGCGCGGTCGACGAACTGCATCGCGACGAGCCGCTCCAGCGACGCGCCCGCCAGCTCGATCGTGCGCTCGACGATCGAGCCCAGGCGGGCGAGCGGGTGAGGGCGCGACACGACCCGCCACACGCTACCCCCGGCAGCGAGCGCGAACGCGCCTGCGCTGCGCCCGCGTCAGGGCTCCGCGCGCCGGTTGCCGCGGCGGCTCAAGTTGCCGACGAGCAGTGAGATCACCGTCACGAGGTAGATCTGGCCGATCAGCATCTCCAGCACCGACAGCGCGCGGCCGGAGCGCGTCGCCGGCGAGAGATCGCCGTAGCCGGTGGTCGTCATCGACGTGAAGCTGAAGTACACGTGCTGGCTCTCGGTCCCGTCGAAGCCCTGCGCGAAGTACGGCTGGGACCCGGCCTTCGCCGCGAACGCGATCGCGAACGCGAACAGAACTCCCAGCAGCAGGTAGACCGCCAGCGCGCCAGCGACCGCCTGCAGCGTCACGCCCTGCTCGCGCAGCAGCCGCACCATCCCCCGCACGAGCTGCCCGATCGTCGTGAGGATCACGACGAACCCGACCGCCGGCCCGAACGAGATCGGGATCAGGTCGAACGCCGTCAGCGTCGCGGCCGCGAGCGTGACGATCCCCACCACGCCTGCCGCCAGCTCCCGCACCGACAGGTCGCCGCGGCTCGTCATCACCACCACGAGCAGCATGCTGCCGGTCAGCACGAGCGCGATCGCCCGGCTCCCGTCGCCCGTCGGCGCGACGATCAGGAACACGACGGTCGTCACGGCCAGCAGCAGCACCGCCGCATAGCGGTGCTGGCCGGCCGATGCCGAGTCGGACGCCGTCATGGTCGCCGGACAGCATTGCGCGACGCGCGGCGGCGCGTCGCGGGATCGCCGCCCCCGCGAAGCGCCTGTGCGCCAGCTACAGCGCCAATGCCAGCGGCGATTCGAGCAGCGCCCGGATGCGCGCGAGGAACTGCGCGGCGTCGGCGCCGTAGAGGATGCGGTGGTCGCAGGAGAGGGTGATCTCCATGCGCTTGCCGGGGACGACCTGGCCGTCCTTCACGACGGGCACGTCGCGCAGCGCGCCGACCGCGAGGATCCCCGCCTGCCCGGCGTTGATGATCGCCGTGAACTCGGTGACGCCGTACATGCCGAGGTTCGAGACGGTGAACGTCCCGCCCGACAGCTCCGGCGGCGTGATCTGCCCGGCGCGCACGCGCGCCGCCAGCGCCCGCGACTCGCGCGAGATCTCGCCGATGCTCTTGCGGTCCGCGTCGAACACCGTCGGCACGATCAGCGCGTCCTGCGCCGCGACCGCGACACCCACGTTCACGCGGCCGTACAGCTCGAACTTGCCGTCCTTGTAGGACCCGTTCGCACGCGGGAACTCGCGCAGCGCAAGCGCGCACGCCTTCACGACCATGTCGTTGAACGACGGCGCCGGGGCGTCGTCGGTCGCCATCGCCTTCAACTGCGCCCGCATGTCCACCGCCGCGGCCATGTCGACCTCGGTCGTGACCGTGAAGTCCGGCACCGTCGCCTTCGCCTCCGCCATCCGCCTCGCGACCGTCTGCTGCAGCTTCGTCAGCTCCACCGTCGTCGCCTCGCCCCGACCGCTGCCGGCATCGCCGGACACGACCGGGCCGGGCACGCTCGCCGGAGTGGCCGGAGTGGCCGGAGTGGCCGGAGTGGCCGGGGTCGCCGGAGCAGCAGGGGTCGCTTGCGCACCACCGCCCGCCTTCGCCGCCTCCACGTCCGCCTTCACGATCCGCCCACCCGGGCCCGAGCCCTGCACCGCCGCGATGTCCACGCCCAGCTCCTTCGCCAACCGCCGCGCGACCGGCGAGGCCTTGACGCGACCGTTGGACTCGGATTGCGCCTGCGCCGCGGAACCGCCGCCCACGGCCGACCGCGAGGGGGAGGGGGCGGCGGCCTCGGCGGAGCCGGCGGTGTCGGACGCGCCTGAGCCCGCAGACGATGATCCGGCGGGTGGCGCGGGGGAAGCTGTCTCCCCGGCTCCGCCGGGAGACACTTCCCCGGCGACAGGACCCGCCGGCGCGGCGGCCTGACCCTCAGCCGAACCGCCAGAATCCCCAGAGCCGATGCGCGCGATCGGCTCTCCGATCGGCAGCGTCGAGCCCTCATCAGCGACGATCTCCAGGACACCCGAGGCATCGGCCTCGTACGTCATGTTCGCCTTGTCCGTCTCGATCTCGACGATCTCCTCGCCGCGCTTCACCTCGTCGCCGGTGGCCTTCAGCCACTTCAGGATCGTGCCCTCCTCCATGGAGTCGGACAGGCGCGGCATGACGATGTCGGACAAGGCGGTTCCTTTCGGTTCTAGAGGTCGCGCAGGGTTGCCAGCGCGGCGTCGACGATCTGCGGCTCGTGCGGGAACGCGATCTGCTCAAGTGGCTTGGAGTACGGCATCGGCACGTCGGCGCCGGTGACGCGGCCGACAGGCGCGTCGAGATCGTCGAACGCCTGCTCCTGGATCAAGGCGGCGAGGTTCGCGCCGACGCCGCCGTGCGGCCAGCCCTCCTCGACGATCACGCAGCGGTTCGTCTTGCGGACCGACGCGAGGATCGTGTCGAGGTCGAGTGGGCGCAGCGTGCGCGGGTCGATCACCTCGGCGGAGACGTCGTGCTCGTCGGCGAGCAGCTGCGCGGCGCGCTCGGCCGTGAGCGCCATCCGCGAGATGCCGACGATCGTGACGTCGTCCCCCTCGCGGCGGATCGCGGCCTTGCCGAACGGCACGACGTGGTCCGCGTCGTCGGGCACCTCGCCGCGCTGGCCGTAGAGGTACTCGTGCTCGATGAAGACGACCGGGTTGTCGTCGCGGATCGCGGCCTTCAACAGCCCCTTCGCGTCGGCGGCGGTCGACGGGACGGCGACGAGCAGGCCGGGGACCTGGAGGTACATCGCCTCGAAGTTGTGGCTGTGCGTCGGGCCGAGCTGGTGGCCGGCGCCCTGCGGCATGCGGATCACCATCGGCACACGCACCTGGCCGCCGAACATGTAGTGGATGTGCGCGGCGTGGTTGACGATCTGGTCCATCGCCAGCAGCGAGAAGTTGATCGTCATCAGCTCGACGACCGGGCGCATGCCGGTCATCGCCGCTCCGACGCCCGCTCCGACGATCGTGTTCTCGGAGATCGGCGTGTCGCGCACGCGGCGTTCGCCGAACTCCTCCATCAGGCCGGCCGTGACCTTGTAGGCGCCGTTGAAGACGCCGATGTCCTCGCCCATCAGGAAGACGCGCTCGTCGCGCGTCAGCTCCTCGCGCAGCGCTTGGTTGAGCGCCTCGCGGTAACGGACGAGCGCCATCAGTCGCGCGCCCCGTCGTGGGTGCGCCCGCCGGGCCGGGCGTCCTGCGCCTCGTCAGCCGGGCGCTCGTCCTCGGCCGGCTCGGCCTGGGAGTGGCGGTCGTACTCCGCAAGGGTGGGCGCGGACAGGTACTCGGCCGGATCCATGTCGCGCTCGTCCTCGCCCTTGTGCACGTTCGGCGTGCGCTCGTCAACGGAGTACCAGCCGCGCACCTGGTCGCCGAGCACGTAGACGTCGTCGTAGAGCGACTCCGGCGTCGGGAAGGGCGAGGCGTCGGCGAACGCGACCGCCTCGTCGACCCGCTTGACGGCCGCGTCGTCGAGCTCTTGCACGCCGGTCGCGTCGATCGCGCCCTCGTCGATCAGCCGCTTGGAGAACAGCTCGATCGGGTCGCGCTTGCGCCACTCGGCGACCTGCTCCTTCGTGCGGTACTCCTCCGGGTCGGCCATCGAGTGGCCGCGGAAGCGGTACGTGATCGCCTCCACGAGAACCGGCTGACGGTCCTCGCGCGCGCGCCGCACCGCCTCGCCGATCACGCGGTAGGTGTCGAGCACGTCCATCCCGTCGCAGCGCATGCCGGGCACGCCGAAGCCCTCGCCCTTGCGCTGCAGATCGGTGACGGCCGAGTGGCGCTCCAGCGCGGTGCCCATCCCGAACTGGTTGTTGGAGACCATGAAGACGACCGGCAGCTTCCACAACGCCGCGAGGTTCATCGTCTCGCCGAACGTGCCCTGGTTGGAGGCGCCGTCGCCGAACATGCAGAGCGTCACGTCGTCGGTGCCCTGCAGGTCGGAGGAGAGGCCGAAGCCGGCGGCGATCGGCAGGTTGCCGCCGACGATCCCGTAGCCGCCCATGAAGCGCCGCTCGAGGTCGAACATGTGCATCGAGCCGCCGCGCCCGCGCGAGCAGCCGTCCTGCTTGCCGAACAGCTCCGCCATCACCGCGTCGGGGCTCGTGCCGCGCGCGATCGCGTGGCCGTGCGACCGGTATGTGGAGATCAGGTAGTCGGCGTCGCGCATCGCGCAGACTGCGCCGACGATCGTCGCCTCCTCGCCGATCGCGAGGTGCAGGAAGCCGCCGATCTTGGCCTTCGCATACATCTCGCCCGCGCGCTCCTCGAAGCGGCGGATCAGCAGCATCGTCGCGAGCCACTCGCGCGCTACGTCCGGCTCCGGCAGCGGCGGCGGCGTGTCACCGTCGGCTGCGCGAGACCGGCGCCTCTTCGCTGCCGGTGTGGTAGCCATGCGGGCCACCATAGCGGAGGTGCGGCGCTGGCTTTGATTTCACGATGCGGCACCGCGCTTCCGGTGTTCCGCCCTTCGGATCAGCCCTTCTCGTCGCGCCAGGCGGTGACGAACTCCTCCGCCTCCAACGTGCCGAGATCCTCCCGCAGTGCGCGGGCAAGACGGTGCGCGAGTGCGGCCGGCAGGTCCCAGAAGAGGACCACCTCGCCGCTTTCGATCTGCACGACCTCGACGTGGTCGACACGGTCCGGTCCGGCCAGCCACACCGGCGCTCTCCCGCCGCGCGAGACGATCAGCCGGTATGCGCTGCGGGCCTTCACGACGCGTCCGGCTCCGGGTCGGCTGCCGCAAGCTGCTCGAGCGCGGCCGCCGCGTCCTCGATCGCGTGCTCGCCGTGGAAGACGCGAGCGCCGATGCGCACCGCCGGCACGTCCCGCACGCCGGCCTCGGCCGCCTCCGCCGTTGCCGCGTCGAGCGCCGCCGCGACCGACGCGCGCCTCAGCGCGACGAGGACCGCCTTGGGATGCATCTCGCAGGCCGCCGCCGCGATCAGGATCGTGTCCTGGTCGAGCTCGCGGCCGCCGGCGAACGCCTGGCGGAAGGCCGCGAGCGAGAACGCCACCGCACGGCCGATCTGCTTCGCGTACGTCGCCGCGACCATCGCGAGGCGCGTGTCGCCGGGCCACTGCGGCGACCAGCGCAGTGCCTGCACGTGGGCGGTCGCTGCTTGTCGCTCGACCGCCGCACGCCTCGCCGCGGCGTCGCCGTGCTCGTAGCCAGGCAGTCCCGCGGCGTGGATCGGCGTCCACTCCGGCACCACCGGCAACGTCGCCATCGCACGCTCGGCCGCGAGGTATGACTCCGGGCTGCCGAGGTCGTAGTAGAAGATCGGCTGCACGCGGCCCGGCTGCGCGTCGTGCGCCTCCGGGCCGATGTTGTGCCGTGTGACCGAGAGCATCTGCTCCGGCACGGTAACGCCCGCAGCGTTAACCGTGGATCAACCAGCCGTCGGCGGCGCGCGCCGCCTCCATGACGCCCTCGCTGAGCGTCGGATGGCCGTGGACGATGCGTGCGACCTCGGGGTAGCCGCCCTCGAGCGCCCGCGCGTTCACGAGCTCCTGGATCAGCTCCGTCGCCTTCGCGCCGATCACGTGGCCGCCCAGCAGCTCGCCGTACGTCTTGTCGCCGATGATCTTGATCATGCCGGTGCGGTCGCCGTAGACGGTGCCCGCGCCGACGGCGCCGTAGGGCAGCGAGCCGACGACGACGTCGTGGCCGGCGTCGCGCGCCTGCTGCTCCGTGAGCCCGAAGCTCGCCACGTTCGGCATGCAGAACGTCGCCCGTGGGACGTCGATGTACGCGATCGGGTGCGTGTCCATCCCGGCGATGGCCTCCGCCGCGATGATGCCCTCGTCGGAGGCCTTGTGCGCGAGCGCGGGGCCGGGGACGAGGTCGCCGATCGCCCAGACGCCCTTCACCGACGTGCGCTGCGCGCCGTCGACCGCGATCAGGCCGGCGTCGGTCGAGCTTCACGTTCGCATCGTCCAGCCCGAGGCCCTCGACGTCGGGGCCGCGACCGGCCGCGATCACGAGCCAGTCGGCCTCGCCCGGCTCGCCGCCGTACGTGAAGGTGACCTTGTCCTTCTCCGACTTGACGTTCTCGACGAACGTCTTCGTGAAGACCTGCATGCCCTGCTTCTTGAGCCCGCGCTCGGCGAGCTTCGAGATGTCGGCGTCCTCGGTCGGCAGCACGCGGTCGAGCGCCTCGAACAGCAGCACCTGCGTGCCGAGCCGCGCGTAGGCGGAGGCGATCTCCGCGCCGGACGCGCCCGCGCCGACGACAGCCAGCGTCTTCGGCAGCTCGCTCAGCGCCCACGCCTCCTCGGTGCCGATCACGCGGCCGCCGAACGTCGTGCCGGGGATCGGCCGCTTGACCGAGCCGCTCGCGATGATGATGCCCTTGGTGGCCTCGTACTCGGTGCCGTCCTTGGCGGAGCCGACGCGCACGATGCCGCCGCCCGCGGTGATCGCGCCGTGGCCCTCGATGACGTCGATCTTGTTCTTCTTGAAGAGGCCGCTGACGCCGCCGCTCATGGTCTTCGTGACCTTGTCGCGACGCGCTTGGACCTTGCCGAAGTCGACGGAGTGCCCCGACACCTCGATGCCGAACTCACCCGCCTCCTCGATCTCACTCAGGATGTCGGCCGAGCGCAGCACGACCTTGGCGGGGATGCAGGCGTAGTTGAGGCATCGTCCGCCGATCTTGTCCTTCTCGACGACGGCGGTCCGCATCCCGAGCTGGGCCGCGCGAATCGCCGCCACGTAGCCGCCGGGACCAGAACCGATGACGATGCAGTCATATGCAGATTCGGGCATGGCCGCGAGTCTATGCGAGGGCCTCCGCGGGGCGCGGTGCGGCCCCTGCGGTGCCGTGGCGGACCCCCCGAATGGCGGAGGCCGGCCCCCCGACCGCGTGCGTTGCTACGCGGCGGCGTGCGCGCCGAGCGCGGCCTTGAAGCTCTCGGGCAGCGGCATCGAGCGGCCGGCGGCGTAGTCGTAGCCGACGACGACGCCGTAGCCCTCGGCGAGCAGCCGCTCGTCGCGCACCGCGCGCATCTCGAACTCCAGCTTGACGCTGGAGCGCGCGACCTCGGCCGGGCGCACGCACGTGCGGATCTCCTCGTCGAGGAACGCCGGCGCGCGGTAGTTGATCTTGCACTCGGCGAAGATCAGCCCGAACTGCTCGCGCGTCATCGGGTCGTTGCCGAGCAGGCCGGTGATGTACTCGATCCGCGCCGACTCGAAGAACGTCAGGAACGTCACGTTGTTGAGGTGCCGCATCGCGTCGAGGTCCGCGAAGCGCACGCGGTCGACGTGGCAGTGCGCCCACTCGCTCATGCGCCGGCCCTCCGCTGCGGCATCTGGATCCGCGCCATCGCGCGCACGAGCTTCCAGAACAGCCAGCCGCCGAGCCCGATGACCGCGAGGCAGAGGATCGCCGCCCACACGTTCGAGGCGACCAGCAGCGACAGCGACGCGACGATCACCTGGAAGGCCAGCAGCGCCTCGAAGCCGAGCACCGCCCAGTAGCGCACGCGCCACATGCCGACGGCCGCCGCGAGCAGGATCGCGGCGAGCACCAGCGCGCTCGCCAGCGTGCCCTCGTCGCCGACGCGCGCGCCGGAGGCGTAGCCGATCACGACGGTGGCCGCGAGCGCCGCCGCGACGATCGCGCCGATCGTCACCGCCGTCGGCCGCTCGCCGGGCGCCAGCGGCTCCAGCCGCGCGCGCAGCTCTGCGTTGCGCAGCTCGGAGCGGCTGGGCGGCTTCGGCGCGCCGGGCGCACGCGGGTCGGCAGCGTCCCGCCGGCACGCCAGAAGGCTCTCGTGGCGCGCCGCCGGCGCCTCGCGCTGCCCGCGCTTGCGGCTACGCTGGGCCAACGCCCGCCTCCAGCGGCAGCGCACCGCGCAGCGCGCGCGCCGTCGCCTCGGGATCCGCCGCCTCGGTCAGCGCGCGCACGACGACCACGCGCGTCGCGCCCGCCGCGACGACGTCGCCGATCGTGCTCGACGTCGATGCCGCCGATCGCGAACCACGGCTTCGACGGGCGGCGGCGCCGCCGCGTGCCGCACGAGCTCCAGCCCGACGGCCGGGCGCCCCGGCTTCGTCGGCGTCGCATGCACGGGGCCGACGGCGAAGTAGTCGACGTCCGCGATCGGCCGCCGCCTCGTCGGCCTGCGCGGGCGTGTGCGTCGAGCGCCCGATCAGCATGTCCTCGCCGACGATCGCGCGCGCCTCCTCCACCGGCCCGTCGTCCTGCCCGACGTGGACGCCGTCGGCGCCCGCCTCCTCGGCGAGGTCCGGCCAGTCGTTCAGCACGAACAGCGCGCCATGCGCGTCGCACGCCGCGCGGAACGACGGTGCCGCCCGCAGGATCGCCTCGTCGTCGCGCGTCCTTCTCGCGCAGCTGGACCACGTCCACGCCACCGCGCAGCGCCGCGTCGAGGAACGCCCGCGAGATCGCGCCCGTCGCCGGCCGCCCCGCACACGAGGTACAGCCGCGCATCGCGCAGTCGCGCACGCCGTTCGTCGCCGAGGGAAGGCATGTCCTGGATCTTCGCAGCCGGTCGGCTCAGCGGCAGGACAGGACTGCCGGCGGCGCGACGTCGAAGCGCTGCGTCCCTCGACCCCGAGCGCTCGAAGCGCGCCTCGACGCGCGTGACGCATGGACCTCGCGGCGACGCGCAGCACGCGGGCGAGCGGCGCACCGCAGCAGCAGGGTCCCGCGGTCCAGCGCATCGCTGTCGGTCCGTAGCTCCCTCGAGCCCGCGGGCGTCGTGCACGTACGCGCGCTCGACGGGGGCCGCGGCGCCGGCCGGCAGGTGCGACGCGCACGACCGCGGAGCCGGGCTCGCGTCGTGGTCGTGGCGAGCAGGAGTCGAGTGCTCCTGGGTCGCGGTCGCGCGGCTCGCGACGATCGTCCACGAGCTGGTCGGGCGAGCTGACTCGCCGAGGCGGGTGGAGCGCGCCTTGCTCGAACGTCGCTGCCGAGCAGCGCGCGGGCACGAGCGCGAGCGGCAGCACGACCCTCGGCCGGACGTCGGCGCGCCCCCGGCGAGGATGCACGCATGACGGCGCGGAGCGCCATCGGCACCGAGCACAGCGAGCACCGCTCCCGCCTGTCCGGTACGCAGCCACATATCGGGCGTATGCGAGCCACCGGAGTCAGCGAGGTAACGGCACACCGGCGGCGGCGAACAGGCACTGGCGATGATCCAGACGAGCACGGTGAGTGCGACGACAGCGATCCCGGCGGTCGCTTCGGCGCACTGCAGGCGCCCGCAACCCCCGCGGCAGCAAGCTCCATTCCGCAGCTCGAGGGCGGTCGCGCCCCGGCGTCAGACCCGCCGGCCCTCCAGCAGCGCCAGCAGCGGCGCCTCGACCTCGCCGCGCGCGACCGCTGGGTCCGCGGCGCTGGCGATCAGCATGGACGCCTCGACCATCGCGCCGAGCAGCATGTGCGCGAGCGGCCGGACGGGCTGGCGGCGCAGAAGCGCCGCCGTCGATCGCCTCCTGCACGCCATCGGAGACGACGCCGAGCCAGTGGCGCGCGTCGATCTCGCGCCACTCGGCCCAGCCGAGCACGGCGGGCGCGTCGAGGTGGGAGATGCGCATGACGGCCGGGTCGGTGCAGGCGTCGAGGAACGCCCGCACGCCGGTCTCGAGCGCCTCCCACGGGTCGGTGATGCCGGCGATCTTGCCGGCGATCGTCGCCAGCAGGTCGTCGGCGACCTGCTCGTGGACGGCGCGGAAGAGGTCGCGCTTGTCGGCGAAGTGGTGGTAGAGCGCGCCGCGGGTGACGTGGGCCGCGCGCACGATCTCCTCGGTGCCGACGTCCGCGTAGCCGCGCTCGGCGAACAGCGTGCGGGCGACCCGCAGCAGCTCGGCGCGCGTGGCGGTTGCCTGCTCCTCCCGGACATACACGCTGTAGGCTAGAGACATACAGCTTGTATGCGACGGAGCTGGGGCGCGATGGCGCAGGGGAACGGGACGACCGCGGCGGCCGGAACGGCTGCGCAGGAGGCCTTCGTGGAGCAGTTCGCCGCGGGCTGGGCCGGCGGCGCCGAGGGCTTCCTCGATCACTTCCTGCCCGGCCTCGTCGACGAGCAGGTCGTGCTCGCGCAGCCGTTGCTGCCCCGGCGCGCGGCCACGACGGCTTCCGCGCGTTTTCGAGCCGCTGTTCGCCGCGATCCCCGACCTCCACGGGGAGGTGCGCGGCTGGAGCCCGGAGCCGGACGGCGTCACGATCGAGCTCGCGCTGCACGGGACGCTCGACGGCCTGCCGCTCGACCTCGTCACCCACGACCGGATCGTGCTGCGCGACGGCCGCATCCTCGAGCGCCGCGCGCAGATGGACCTGCGCCCGCTGCTGGTCGCGCGCTGCGCCGCCCGCGCTCCGGGATCCCGCTGCTTACCGCGCCGCTCGTGCGCGGTCGGCCGGCGAGAGCGCCGAGCTCGATCGCGCTCTCGCCGGGCTTGCGCTCGGGCGCATCGCGCTCGGGTTCCCGAGCCGCCTCGCTCCGCGCCGGATGGCCGACGCGTTCGGTGCCGGCGCGATGGCGACCCCGGGCTCGACTACATGACGCGTGTCTTCGGCATCCGCGCAGTCGCGCTCGGCCTCGGGTACCTGACAAGCGACGGCGCCGCCCGCCGTCGCTGGCAGCGGCTCGCGTTCATGTGCGACGCCTCCGACACGCTCGCCGGGCGGTCGGCCATCTCCGTCGCCGCGACCTCTCACTCGCGAGCGCGCTCCCGACGACTGCGCTCACGGGCGCGCTACATGCTCGTCGGCGCGGCGAAGGTCGTGCGCGACGCGACCGCGTCCGCTGAGCGCTCGTCGACTCGGCGCGGAGTCCAGCGTGCGGCGGATTCGCCTGACGAGGATCATCAGGTGCAACTCGTCGGTTGGAGCCGGCTGCAGTCCATTCCGCACGTAGAACCCCGTGCCTCGTCGTGCAGGGCGGGGACCAGCAGCTCGCGGATTCCGAGCTGCTCGGCAGCCAGGACGGTTCGCGACCATGGCGTCCCGCAGCAGGAAGAGCCGGCCTCCGCCTCTGAACCGAGCGATCCACCGCGAGGCGTGCGAGCAGCGACCACTGGGATTGCATGGCGTGGCATGCCCTTCGGCCGCGCGCTCGGTCTCTCGGCATGTTCGATCGGGCGGCTGTCAACGCGTGATAGCCGACGACGCGAGCCTGCTCCGCGTCGGTCGTGACGAAGGTGCGCGCCGAGCCCATGCTCGCTGGCGCTTCGTGCGATGCTCATGGAGCCAGACCGCCAGGGAAGGCTCGCGGACGCGAACCCGTCGAGGACGTGATGCCGCTCGAGCACCTCGTGGTCGGAGAAGCGGGGCACTTACCCGGTCGGGGACGGCTGTCAGCTCGACGAGTGCAGGCCGCGACGTCTCCCGGGCGATCGAGAGCCGCGGTGAAGGCGGCCCAATCGTCGTCGGAGACGGACGAAGCGCGTGCGATCCGCGAGGAGCCGTCGGCCCGCTCCCGTCCGCTCTCCACGAGGAACTCGGAGAGCGACTCGTCTGCGGCCGGCGCCGCGCGCCGGAACAATGCGTCGTCGCTGGACGCGACGCGCAGGTTCACGCGATGGGACCTCAGGTCAGCGCATAGGATGAATGGTACGCACTTTGTACGCACGGCGTGGAGTTGAACCGAAGTTGGCTACGCACTGCGCAGGTACTCCCGGCCCTCGTCCGTGATCTCCCACATCGCCGCGGGGAGATTCGTCACTCAGGAGCCCCTGCTCCTTCATGCGCAGCCGTGCGAAGCGCGCCCGGTTGCGCCAGCGAACCTCGCCCACTTCTGAGGCGCGTAGATCCTGCGTCGGTGAGTTGATCCTTGAGTCGCTCGCCGACCGCCTCGATCGCGTCGTTGGCCGGAAGCCATCCCCCGGCTTCGTCGATGGCGGCGAGCATCGGAAGCCAGTACTCGCGCTCCGGGAGGATCGAGCCGGGCGCGGCGCGATGACGTGGCCGGGCTTGCTCGGCTCGGCGCGATTCCGTCGGTACTCCTCCGTCCCCTCCAGGAGGCGGCAGGACCACCTGCTCCGCGGTGTCCTCGAACGACTGCGCGCGCGCGAGCAGTCGGCGGTACGTCGCGTCGCTCATCTCGATCACGGGCATCTGAAGCCACCATATCGAATGGATCTCGAGTTACAGACCATAGTATTGCTCTCTGCACTATTGGCATAAACCTGACGGCATTCCGGCGCGACCAACAAGAGCGTTCCCGCCGGGCGCTACCATCGCCTCTACGGGAGCCCCTTCACGGGCTGAGAGGGCGGCACTCCGGCCGCCGACCGTCAGAACCTGATCCGGGTCATGCCGGCGCAGGGAAGGAGGCACATGCCCCACCGCCATCAGGACACATCCTTCGACGTCGCCGTCATCGGCGGCGGGATCGCCGGCCTGGCCGTCGCCTGGCGCGCGCAGCAGCGAGGGCTGAGCGTCGTCGCTGCTGGAGCGCGACGCGCTCGCGGGCGGCGCCACGCACGTGGCCGCCGGGATGCTCGCGCCCGTCAGCGAGGCGCGGCTCGCGGAGCGCGACCTGCTGGAGCTGAGCCGCGCGAGCGCGGCCCGCTATCCCGCCTTCGTCGAGGAGCTCGCTGAGGTCTCCGGCCGCGACCCCGGCTACCGCCCTGCGGCACCCTGCTCGTCGCGCGCGACCGCGACGACGCCGAGGCGCTCGACCGCGAGCTGGCCGAGCGCCAGGCGCTCGGGCTTCCCGTCGAGCGGCTGCTGCCGAGCGAGGCCCGCCGCCGCGAGCCGGCGCTCGCGCCCACCCTCCGGCTCGCGCTCGCGATCCCCGACGACCATGCCGTCGATCCGCGCGCGCTCGTGCCGGCGCTTGCCTCCGCGTTCGAACGAGCGGGCGGCGTGGTGCGGGAGGGCGCGCCCGTCGCGCGCATCGCGGTCGCAGGGGAGGAGCGCGTCGAGGGCGTCGAGCTCGCCGACGGCTCGCGCATCGCGGCCGACCGCGTCGTCGTCGCCGCCGGCGCCTGGGCCGGCGCGCTCGCCGGCCTGCCCGAGCACGCGCAGATCCCCTGCGGCCCGTCAAGGGCCAGATTCTGCGCCTGCGCGATCCCGCCGGGCCCGGTCTCCTCTCGCGCGTCCTGCGGATGCAGCCCGGCTACCTCGTCCCGCGCGGGGACGGCCGCTACGTCCTCGGCGCGACGATGGAGGAGCAGGGGTTCGACACCGCACCGACCGCGGGCGGCGTCTTCGAGCTGCTGCGCGACGCGACCGAGCTGATCCCCGGCATCGGCGAGCTGGTGATCGAGGAGGTCGCCGCCGGCCTGCGACCCGGCACGCCGGACAACGCCCCCGTGCTCGGGCCCGGCGCGCTCGTCGGCCTGCACTGGGCGGCCGGGCACTTCCGCCACGGCATCCTGCTCGCACCGATCACCGGCGAGCTGCTGGCGGCGTCGCTGACCGGCGAGCGGTTGCCGGCGCTCGCCGCGCCGTTCTCGGCGGCGCGCTTCGCACCGGTTCGCGAGGCGGTGGCATCGTGATCGTCGTCTCTCTCAATGGCGAGCAGCGCGAGCTGCCCGACGGCGCGACGCTGGCGAACGCGGCGGCGCTGCTCGGCGTCGAGCCCGACACGCGCGGCGTGGCCGCCGCCGTCGACCGCGAGGTCGTGCCGCGCGGCGAATGGGAGGAGACCGTCCTCGCCCCCGGCGCCCGCGTCGAGGTCCTGACCGCGATCCAAGGGGGATGATCCGCACCGTGAGCACGGTCGAAGATCCGCTCGTCATCGCCGACCACACGTTCGGCTCGCGCCTGCTGCTCGGCACCGGCGGCTTCTCCAGCCTGGAGGAGATGGGCGACGCGCTGCGCGTCAGCGGCACCGAGCTCGTTACCGTCGCGCTGCGGCGCGTCGACCCGGCCCAGCGCGGCTCGATCATGGAGGTGCTCGCCGAGGCCGGGGTCGGACGTGCTTCCTAACACGGCCGGCTGCTACACCGCCCGCGACGCGATCACGACCGCCCAGCTCGCGCGCGAGGCGTTCGAGACGAACTGGATCAAGCTGGAGGTGATCGGCGACGACCGCACGCTGCTGCCCGACGCGCTCGAGCTGCTCGCCGCCGCCGAGGCGCTCGTCGACGACGGCTTCGTCGTGCTCCCCTACACGACCGACGACCCGATCCTCGCGCGCCGCCTGGAGGACGTCGGCTGCGCCGCGGTGATGCCGCTCGGCTCGCCGATCGGCTCCGGGATGGGGATCCGCAACCCGTACAACATCGCGATCATCCGCGAGCGCACGCAGCTGCCGCTGATCCTCGACGCCGGCGTCGGCACCGCCTCCGACGCCGCGCTCGCGATGGAGCTCGGCTGCGACGCCGTCCTCTGCGCGAGCGCGATCTCGCGCGCCCACCACCCCGTCGCGATGGCTCGCGCGATCCGCAAGGCGATCGAGGCAGGACGGCTCGCGCGCGGCGCCGGGCGCATCCCGCGCAGGCTCTACGCCGAGGCCTCGACTCCCGACGCGGGCCTGCCCGACTTCGGCGCCGGCACTCCCGCCCCGGCGGACGGCTGAGGACCCGCCGACCGGCGCATGAGCGACGAGCCGCACGCCGAGGTCCAGCCCGCCGCGGTCGCGCACGACGTGCTGCTCGACGGTTGGGAGGCCGCCTGGTGCGGGCGCGACCCCGGCGCCTTCGCTCCGCTCTGCGACCCTCACGTCCAGTACGAGGACCCGCTCACGCGCGCGCCGCTGCTCGGCCTCGACGAGCTCGGCGCCCACGCCGAGCGCCTCTGGCAGGGCTTCCCCGACGTGCGCGTCGAGCGCGCCGGCGAGCGGCTCTCCGACGGCCGCTTCGTCGCCGCTCCCTGCAAGCTCGCCGGCACCCACCGCGGCAACCTCGACGGCCTGCCGAAGTCCGACCGCTTCCTCGTCGTCCACGCTGTCGTCTACCTCGAGCTGCGCCGCGGCCGCATCCACCGCGTCCGCACGTTCTTCGACCTCTACGACGTCGCCGTCCAGCTCGGCGTCCTGCCGACCCACGGCACGATCGGCGAGAAGGCCCTCTTCATGCTGCGCGGCTTCGGGCTGCGGGCGCGGGGCTCCTGAGCGTCGCGCGCAACGGCGCGTGATCGGAGAGACCGTCGCGGTCGAGCGTCTCGGCCGGTCCTGTCGGGACGAGTCCCTGTGCGAAGAGGTGGTCGACGTGGTGGCCGCCGGCGGCGGTGAAGCCGGGAACGTCGGGCCGCACGACGTTGAGGTCCCCGCCCAGCACGAGCGGCGCTCCGTCCGCCCAGCGCAGGGCGGCGGCGCGAGCGAGCGCGACGTCGGGGTGCGCCCGCGGCGGGGAGGTCGATGCGTGGAGGTTCGCGAACCAGCGGCCCTCGCCGTCGCGCACCGCGTGGACGATCCGGCGCTCGGGCCAGACCCGCAGCTGCCGCTGCGCATGCGCGGTGATCTCCCCGCGCACGAGGATTGCGTTGCAGCCGCCGCCGTTCGACTTCAGCAGCTCCGGGCGCCGCCGCGCGATCGCGCGGCGCAGCGGAAGCAGCGCGTTGCGCGAGGTGAGCACATGGCGCTGCTGCGCGCCGGCCGCCGCGGCCAGGGCCGGCGGCCACCACGGCGGCACCTCCTGCAACAGCGCGACATCCCACTCCCAGCTGGCGAGCTGCTCGGCGAACTCGTCCATCAGGTCGACGTTGCGCGGCGGCAGCGCGCGACCGTGGAAGACGTTCCAGGTGACCACGCGCAGGACCATCGGCTGACCGTACACTCCTCCACTTGCCACGCCATTTCCTCACCGGCAGCGAGCTGAGCCGCGACGAGCTGGTCGCGCTGATCGACCGCGCGATCGAGCTGAAGGCCGACCCGCTCGCCTCGCGCGCGCTCGCCGGCAAGAGCGTCGCGCTGATCTTCCAGAAGCCCTCGACGCGCACGCGCCTCTCCTTCGAGGCAGGCGTCTTCGAGCTCGGCGGTCACCCGCTGATCCTGCGCACGGACGAGATGCAGTTCAGCCGCGGCGAGGCCGTGCGCGACACCGCGCTCGTGCTCTCCCGGCACGTTGCTGCGATCGGGATCCGCACAGGACCGGACGCGCTGATCGAGGAGCTTGCCGAGCACGCGAGCGTGCCGGTCGTGAACATGCTCACGGCGGGACACCATCCCTGCCAGGCGCTTGCCGACCTGATGACGTTGAAGGAGACGTTCGGGCGGCTGGAGGGCCTCGTGCTGACGTATGTCGGCGACGGCAACAACGTCGCCCGTTCGCTGGCGATCGTCGGCGGGCTCGCCGGCGTGCAGGTGCGCGTCGCCTCTCCGGCCGGCTACGAGCTGGAGCCGATCGGCGACACGGTTCTGGTCGAGGATCCGGTCGAGGCGGTCCGCGGCGCGGACGCGCTCTACACCGACGTCTGGGTCAGCATGGGCGACGAGGAGGCGGCGCAGGAGCGTCGCGTGGCGCTCGCGTCCTACCGCCTCGACGAGGCGCTGCTCGCGCAGGCCAAGCCCGGCGCGATAGTCCTTCACGACCTGCCGGCCCATCCCGGCGACGAGATCACGCCGGGGCTGCTCTACGGCGATCGTCAGCGCATCTGGGACCAGGCCGAGAACCGGCGCCATGCCCAGAAGGCCCTGCTGGAGCTGCTGCTGCGGTAGCCTCGCGCCGGACGTCCGTCGCCCCGAATCGAGGAGTACCCATGCCGCAGCCGAAGACCCCCGCCTCGTCCGCCGCCGCCAAGCGGCGCACGACCGCGGCGAAGCCCACGGCTGCGGCCGCCAAGACGCCGACGGCCGCGAAGCCGAAGGCCGCCGCCGCGAAGAGCGCCGCCAAGCCCGCGACCGCGCGCACGACCGCTGCCGCGAGGCCGAAGGCGACGACCGCACGCAAGCCCGCCGCTGCTGCCGCCAAGCCTGCCGCCGCTCGTGCCGCGGCCAAGCCGGCCGCCGCGAAGAGCGCCGCCAAGCCCGCTGCGGCCAAGAGCGCCGCCAAACCGGCCGCGAGTCGCGCCGCCAAGCCGACCGCCGCGAAGAGCGCGGCGAAGACACCCGCCGCCAAGCGCGGGGCCAAGGCTCCGGCCGGCAAGAGCGTCGCCGCGGCGAAGGCGCCGACCAGTGCCGCCACCGCGCGCTCGGCCGCGCGCCGTGCCGCCGCCGCTAAGCCCGCCACGGCGAAGCCGAAGCCGGCCGCCACGAAGCCGGTCCCCGCCAAGGCCGCTCCGAAGGCGGCGCCCAAGGCCGCTGCGCCGAAGGCCGCCCCGAAGGCCGCGCCCAAGCGCGAGGCCGACCCGGTCGCCCAGCTCGTCGGCGCGCTGCGCGAGCAGCTCTCCGACCGCGTCTTCGAGCCGCTCAACCTCGTCCTGCTCGCAGCTGAGCGGATCCAGGAGTCGATGGACGAGGCCGTCGAGCGCGGCCGCATGACGCGCGGCGACGCGAACGACCTTGTCGGCGATCTGCTGCGCCGCGGCCGCGAGCAGACCGACGATGTGCTCGGCAACCTCGACGAGCTGATGGGCAAGGGCCTGGAGCAGATCGAGCAGCTCTCACGCAAGCTCGAGGGCAAGGCCGCGAAGGCGCGCCGCGCCGACTCCGTCGACCGCCTCCTGCGCGGCGCCGACCGCGCCCGCCGTGCCGCCGGTGTCGGCCCGACGTTCCCGATCCTCGGCTACGACGAGCTGTCCGCCGCCAAGATCACCGCGCGGTTGAAGGAGCTCAAGCCGGCCGACCTGCGCAAGGTGCGCGGCTACGAGCAGGCCAACGCGGCCCGCAAGTCGGTCCTCGCCGCGATCGACAAGGCGCTCGGCTAGCGCCGACCCACCGCGCCGCCGCCGGGGAGCGTCGCCGAGATCGCGAAGCCTGCGATGCTGGTGGCGCGATGAGCACGACGCCCACACGCGCCAAGCGCCCCGAGCGGGGTGCCGAGCTGGAGCTGACCGTCGACGCCCTCGCGTACGGCGGCAACGGCGTCGCGCGCCGCGAGGACGGCTACGTCGTCTTCGTCCACGGCGGTATCCCCGGCGACCGCGTGCGCGTCCGCATCACGCGGCCCAAGCGCGACTACGCCGAAGGGATAGCGGTCGAGATACTCGAGCCGGGTCCCGAGCGCATCCCCGCGCTCGCCAACCATCCGGGCGTGCCGTGGCAGGTACTTCCTTACGAGCGCCAGCTCGAGGTCAAGCAGCGAGCAGGTCGAGGACGCACTGCGACGCATAGGCAAGCTCGAGGGCTACGAGATGGAGCCGATCGTCCCGGCGGTCGAGCAGTGGCGCTACCGCAACAAGCTCGAATACTCGTTCGGCACCGACCCTGAGGGCGAGCTGGTCTTCGGCTTCCACGCGCCGGGCCACTGGGAGGAGATCGTCCCGATCGACGACTGCCTCATAGCGTCTGAGCGCAGCAACGTCGTGCGCCAGCAGATCCTCGACTGGTGCCGCGACCAGCAGCTGACCGCCTACGACCGCCGCACCCACAAGGGCTTCCTGCGCAACGCCGTCGTGCGCGAGGGCCGCAGAACCGGCCAGATCCAGGTCCGCCTCGTGACGATGCCCGGCGATCTCGACCGTGCCTCGTTCGCTGAGGCGATCGACTGCGACGGCCTGCTGTGGACCCGCTTCGAAGGCGTCGGTGAGACGACAGCCGAGGGTGAGACCGACCTGATCGCCGGTCGTCCCTACTTCAACGAGGAGCTGGGCGGGCTCAACTTCCGCATCTCCCCGCACGCCTTCTTCCAGACCAACACGGAGATGGCGGAACAGCTCTACGCGCTGGCCGGCGAGTACGCTGCGCTGAGCGGTTTCGAGCGCGTCTACGACCTTTTTTGCGGCATCGGCACGATCGGCCTCACCCTCGCCCCGCGCTGCGGCGAGCTGTGGGGCCTGGAGATCGTCGAGCCGGCGATCGCCGACGCGATCGCCAACGCCAAGCTCAACGAGATCAGCAACGCCCACTTCTTCGCCGGCGACGTCCGCCTCGCGCTCCGCGAGCTCGTCGAGAAGGCCTCTCGCCCCGACGTGATGATCGTCGACCCGCCCCGCGCCGGCCTCTCCCAGAAGGTCGTCCGCCGCATCATCGAGGCCAACCCCAAGCGCCTCGTCTACGTCTCCTGCAACCCGACCACGCTCGCGCCCAACGCCGCGCAGCTCGTCGAAGCCGGCTACGTCCTGCGCAAGGTCCGCCCCGTCGACATGTTTCCCCAGACCCCGCACATAGAGTGCGTGGCGCTGTTCGAGCGGGGGTAGCGCTCAGCTCGACGGCTGCGGCGAGACGACGTACTCGACTGCGGCACCCATCGCCTCGTACGTCTTTCGTGCCCGTCGGTCTGCGCTGAGCACCGCGACGCCATGTCGCTCAGCGGTCGCGGCGATGAGCGCGTCGTACAAGGCGCCGCCGCGCAGGCCTGCGGCCACCGCGCGCTGAAGCGCCGCGCGGCTCGCCTTCGGCTTGAGGGTGAGCCAGGGATCGGGGAACCGCCTGCCGAGCGCCTCTACGACGACCGGAGCGGAGACGCGACGGCCTTGGGGCATGCGACTGAGTGCCGACGTCGTCTCGAAGCCCACATGCGCGATCAGCCTCGACTCGGTGCCGTCAAGTGCGGCGCGTGCCGCGGTGTGCGCGGCGTGCCAAGGTGAGAGCACCGCGATGACGATGCTCGAATCGGGCGCGATCACCGTCGCGTGCGCTCGAGGGCGTCCCGAACGTCCTCGACGGACATCGGCGGCATCGAGACCTCGGGCACGATCACGGGAAAGCCGTCACGCATCTCGATGTGGGCGGGCACCTCGGGAACGGAGAGCTCCAGGCGTCCGTCCGTCGCCACGATTTCGACCTCCGCCGGCCCAGTGATGCCCAGCTCCGCGCGCAGGCTCTTTGGAATGACCATGCGACCTACGTTATCGATGGAAATTCTCATGGCAAGAAATTACCATTTATCTGATGCCATCCGTGATCGAGGAGCTGACGATCGCCGACGAGCCCGCCGCGTGGGCGGCGTTGGGCTTTGCGGTTGAGGGTGATTCCTACATCGTCCGCGGCGTGCGGATTCGCTTGGCGGGGAGAGCGGCTGGCCGTGGGCTCGTGAGCTGGAAGCTGCGCGGTGTGACGAGCGTGGAGCTGGACGGGCTGTCGACGGCGCTGTCGGACGCCCCGCCGGTTGGCGCTCCCGCGCATCCGAACGGCATCGACGCGATCGACCACGTCGTCGCCATCACGCCTGCGCTCGACCGCACGGTCGCCGCGTTGCAGGGTGCCGGCCTCGACCTGCGCCGCGTGCGCGAGGAGCCGACGCCGGCGGGGGCGCCGCGGCAGGCGTTCTTCCGGCTGGGGCCGGTGATCCTGGAGGTCGTGCAGGCGCCCGACGAGGCGATCGGGCGCAGCGGCGGACCGGACGGCCCGGCGTTCTTCTGGGGGCTCGCGCTCCGCGTCGAGGACATCGACGCGACCGTCGCGCGGCTCGGTGAGCACGTGAGTCCCGTGCGGCCGGCTGTCCAGCCGGGCCGGCGGATCGCGACGCTGAAGCGCTCGGCTGGGCTTGCCGTGCCGGTCGCGCTGATGACGCCGCCCAGCGCTCCCGCTCCGGCCGCCTGACAGAATCCCGCTCGATGGAAGCGGGCAGCCAGCGTGGAGCGGTCGTCGTGACCGGCGCGTCGAGCGGGATCGGCGAGGCGTGTGCGCGGCGGCTCACGAATGCCGGCTTCCAGGTCTTTGCGGGGGTTCGCAAGCCCGAGGATGGGGAGCGGCTGCGCTCCGCGATCCCTGGCGTCACGCCGATCATCCTCGACGTGGTCGACGCGGACTCGATCGCGAGCGCGGCGAGCGAGGTCGGCGCGGCCGTCGGCGCAAGCGGCCTCGCCGGACTCGTCAACAACGCCGGAATCGCCGTTCCCGCGCCGCTGGAGTACCAGCCGATTGACGACTTCCGCCAGCAGATCGAGGTCAACCTGATCGGCCAGGTCGCCGTCACCCAGGCCTTCATCCCGCTGCTGCGCACTGCGCGCGGGCGGATCGTCAACGTCAGCTCTATCGGCGGCCGTGTCGCGGTCCCGCTGCTGGGCGCCTACGCCGCCTCGAAGTTCGCGCTGGAGGGCTTCTCGGACGTGCTGCGCCGCGAGCTGCGGCCGTGGGGCATCGGCGTCTCCGTGATGGAGCCCGGCACGATCGCGACACCGATCTGGGACAAGGGCATCGTCTCGGGCGACCAGCTCAACGAGACGATGCCGGCGGAGGCACAGCAGGCCTACGGCAAGCTGATCGCGTTCGTGCGCGAGGCCTCCGTCAAGGGCGCGCGCGATGGCCTGCCGCCCGACGCCGTCGCGAAAGACGTCGAGCACGCGCTCACGGCCCGCAAGCCCCGCACCCGCTACCTCGTCGGCCGCGAGGCGAAGTCGCGCGGCCTGCTCGCCCGCATCGTGCCCGACCGCGTGATGGACTCCGCGATCGCCCGCACGATCAAGTGGGGCTGAACCCCCGCACTCAGGCCGGCGGGATCGGCCGCCGGCCGCGCACCAGCAGGTAGCGCGCCTCGACTTCCTGGAGCGCGACGGTCTGCGTTGCCAGCTCCAGCTCGGAGAGCAGGCCGCCGAGCCGGGCGCGCACGACGTCTTCGCGCCCCCAGTCGGCAGGGTCGGCCGCGCCCTCCACCCGCGTTGAGAACGGCCCCGACCATATTCCGGCCACGTCGGCGAGCGCATCCGGCAGCCACGCCGCGAGCACCACGACGGCGCCCGGGCAGGTGACCCGCACCAGCTCGCTCGCCACGAGCAGCGCGTCGGGCGCGAGCGCGGCGCCGAACGCTGACAGGACCGCGTCGAACGCACCGTCGGCGTACGGGAGGTCCTGTGCGTCGGCGATCGACCACGTCGCCTGGGGGCAGCGCGCCCGGCCGCGCGCGACCATCCCGGGCGCGAGGTCGCAGGCGGTGACCGCGGCACCGCGCCGCCAGGCGGCTAGCGCGACGTTGCCGTCGCCCGCGCCGACGTCGAGCACCTGCGCGTCCGGGGCAAGCTGCGCGAGCGCGACGACCCGCTCGGCGACCGGCTCGATCGCGCGCAGCAGCGGCTCATGCCCGTCGCGATCCCAGACGGCTCGCACGGCCGCGGTCGCCCGCTCGGCGGCGGCGCTCATGCGCGCGGGCTCGGCGGGTGGCGACGGGGCGGGCGGGACCTGCTCGGCGACGCCTCCGGCCCACCGCACGAGCTGGCCGCGCAGCAGTGAGCGCCGCGAGATGCGGTGCTCGCCGCCCTCGGGCGAATCGTGAGCGCGGTCGGGCATCGGGGCGGATGGTAGGCGCCGGAGGCTGGGCGTGTCCCAACCCGCCGTCCTGGCTGATGGTCGTCCTGCGACCGCAGGACAGACGGCGTGAACGCGTGCCCCGACTAGACTCCGCCGCCATGCGTGCTGCCACGATCCGCGACGGCGAGGTTCTCGTCGAGGAGCATCCGGACCCGGTCCCCGGCGCCGGCGAGGTGCTCGTGCGGGTGCGCGCCGCCGGCCTCAACGGCGCCGACATGATGCAGCGGCGCGGCCTCTACCCGGCCCCGCCCGGCTCGCCGCAGGACATCCCGGGCCTGGAGCTGGCCGGCGAGGTCGTGGCCAGCGGCCCAGGCGCGACCCGTTTTGCCGATGGCGGCCGCGTCATGGCGATCGTCGGCGGTGGCGGACAAGCCGAGCTCGCGGTCGTCCACGAGCGGATTCTGATGCCGGTCCCCGAGGCGCTCGACTGGCCGGCAGCAGGCGGCTTCCCGGAGGTCTTCACGACGGCGCACGACGCCCTCTTCACGCAGGCCGGTCTGCGTGCCGGCGAGCGCCTGCTGGTGCACGGCGGTGCCGGCGGCGTCGGCACCGCCGCGATCCAGCTCGCCGTGAGCGCGGGCGCCCGTGTCACCGCGACCGTCCGCAACGCGGATCTGCGCGAGCAGGTCGCCACGTTCGGTGCGAACGCGATCGACCCAGAGGGCTTCGCCGACCACGGCCCGTTCGACGTGGTGCTGGAGCTCGTCGGAGCGCCCAACCTGCCGGCGAACCTCGGTGCCCTCCACACCGACGGCCGCATCGTCGTGATCGGCGTGAGCGCCGGCGCCAAGGCCGAGCTGAACCTGCTCGCGCTGATGGGCAAGCGCGCACGCATCATGGCCTCGACCTTGCGCGCCCGCCCGCTGGAGGAGAAGGCCGCGACCGCCCGTGCGCTGGAGCGCCACGTGCTCCCGCTCGTCGAGTCCGGCGCACTGCGCGTGCCCGTCGCCGCGACCTACCCGCTCGCCGACGCGCCCGCTGCCTACGAGCGCTTCGCCGCCGGCGGCAAGCTCGGCAAGATCGTCCTGCTGCCCTGAGGCCGCCGGTGCCGGTGCCGAGGCTAGTACGGCGGCAGGTCCGCGTACCAGGCACCGAGCGCCTGAAACGCGCCGCCAGAAGGCGCGCTTGGAGCTCTCCTCGTCGAGCGCCTCGTCGATGTTCGGCACGTAGAGCGCGTCGATCGACGGCGTGAAGCTCTGCAGCACGCCCGGCTCCGCGACGAGCTGGCGCGACATCGGGACGTCGAGGTCGCACATGACCTCCAGCGCGTCCTCGCCCATCACGACGAGGATCTTCGGCTGCACGATCGCCAGCTCCTCGACGAGCCGGCCGATGCACGCCGGGTCCGCCAGCGAGGGATCAGGCAGCGGGCACTTCACGCACAGCGTCCCGTAGACGGCGAGCGGATCGATGTTCAGCCGCTTCAGCGACTTCATCAGCGCGCCGCCGGCGCGGCCGTAGAAGGCGACGCCCTCCTCGATCTCCGAAGGGCGCGGATGGTGCTTGACCATGAAGACGTCGGCCTGCGGGTGGCCGGAGCCGAGCACCGGCATCAGATTCCCGCGCGGGCAGTGCGGGCAGCTCTGCAGCTCGTGCGTGAAGTGGTTGAGCTCGCGGATCGCTCGCTCGAGGTACTTCTCGCGGATCTCGTCGTCGGTCGCAGGCATGCTGGGGGGAAGATTGGACGCACCCCCGGCATGTCCCTGCTCGTGCATCAGGACTTGCGTGCAGCCCGCCGGACGCGTCGCTCGCGCGAGGCCTGCCGCGCGGTCGCGGGGGTCGCCTTCGTCTGCAGGAACTTCAGCGCCTGCACGTAGAGCAGCGACGCCGGCGTGCGCACGATGTCGGCCTCGCGCAGCGACTCCATGAACTCCTGCGGGCCGTCGAAGTCGGGCATGCGGATCCGCACCGAGCCGAGCCCCTGCGTGACGTGCGCGTCCGAGCCGGCGCCCGCGGGGATGCGGTACTTCGCGGCGAAGCGCGCCGCCTCCTCGTTGAACTCCTGGATCGCCACGCGCGGATTGAAGACCTCGATCGCGTCGACGTCGTCGAGCACGCTCAGCAGATGCTCGTAATCGGGCACCGCGTGCATGCGGTCGAACGGATGCGGCACGTAGACGACGCCGCTCTGCCGCTTGATCTCCGCGATCGTCTCCTCCAGCGTCAGCCCGCGCGGGATCAGCTCCTCGATGAAGAGGCCGATCACCTCGCCCTGGTCGGCCGTCTTGACCTCCTCGCCGACGATCACCTTGATCCCGCTCGCCTTCGCACGCGCCTCCAGCGCGCCGGAGATCTCGTTGTGGTCGGTCACGGCGATCGCACCCAGCCCGCGCGCCTTCGCCGTCGCCAGCAGCACCTCGACGGGCGTCGCGCAGTCGTGCGAGTGGTCGGTGTGCATGTGCAGGTCGACGTCGATCAGCCGTCGCTTTGCCACGCGCGCGCGCAGCACGGGGTCGCCGCGGCCGTCGTGGCGCTTGGCGACGAGTCCGCCGTAGACGTCCTCCAGCTCGTCCACCACGCGCGACCACGTGAGCCGTTCGCGCAGCGGCGCCGCGCCGTCGCGCAGCCGGGCGCGCAGCGCTGGGTCGGCAACGAGGCGGCCGAGGTGCGCCGCGAGCGTCTCGACGTCGGCGGGCTCGAACGCCAGCCCGCGCTCGCCCTCGCCGAGCAGCTCCTCGTAGACCGGCAGACGCGCGCGCGACCGGCACGCTGCCGGCAGCCAGCGCGCGCAGCAGGCCGTCCGGCGCCGGGGCGAGCCCGGCCGAGGCGCGCACCGTCAGCTCGGCGCGCGCAAGCAGGGCGTCCTCGCTCA
Organism: uncultured Actinomycetes bacterium; assembly: GCA_963774115.1. Classification (GTDB taxonomy): domain Bacteria; phylum Actinomycetota; class Thermoleophilia; order Solirubrobacterales; family Solirubrobacteraceae; genus Conexibacter. The sequence continues at coordinate 102,014 of CAVZDN010000004.1, forward strand.
GCTCGTCTGGTCCCGTGAACGTCACGCGCTCGCGCAGCTCGCGCCGCAGCGGGCCGTTCGGCACGAGCGCCCGCGGCGACCAGACGGTCGCGCGCCACGCGCCCTCCAACGGAAGTTGGCGCAGCGCGCGCAGGAACGTCCGCACCGCCGCGCGGTCCTCGTCGGCGACGAGCGCGATCTCAACAGCGCCGTCGGCGGCTCGGTGCGCGGTCGGCCGCCGCCAGGTCGGTGCCCGGCAGGATCACGCGGTAGTCGGCCGGGAACCAACGCCGCAGCAGCTCTCGCGTCGCCGCATAGCTCGCGATCCGCGCGTCGAGCCGTCCGAGGAAGTGCTCGACCACGCGCCGCGCGACCTGCGTCGAGAGCACCCGCTCGGTCGGCGCATGGAAGCTGCCGACGTTCAGCGCCCGCGAGTGCCGCAGCGCCGCCCCCGACGCGCTCGGCGCGAACGGCTCGTGCACGTGCACGAGGTCCAGCGGCGCGATCGCCAGCGCCTGCTCGATCGTCCGCGCCACGTCCACCGGCAGCGACACCGCCCGCCGCCGGGACGGCGCGAACGGCAGCACCTCGCCGACGCCGAGCACCCGCGGGACGCCGTCCTCGCGGTCACTTTCCAGCAGGGCTTCCGGCCGGTCCCGTGCCGCATAGATCGCCTTGCGCGTCTCGCGCACCAGCGCGCTCGAGTGCGTCGGGGCGATCACGAGCACCCGATGCCCCCGCGCCGCGAGCTCCTGCGCCGCAGCGCGCCACCGCGCGGTTCACCTCATGCTCGGCCTCCCACGCGAACGGGGTGACCTGGGCGATCGTGAGCCGGTCGGGCACCCGCTGGAGGATAGACCGGTCCTATGGCAGGGCGTCTGGCCGGAGCGCGGTGCCCGGCTCCCGCGCCCGCATCGCCGCGAGCCGCCGCTCCAGGTTCGCCCGCACCGTCGGCCACTCCCCGTCGAGCACGCTGTACCAAGCCGAGTCGCGCAGCGTCCCATCCCCCAGTACGTAGTGCTGACGATGGATCCCCTCGAACTGCGCCGGGAGCGCCTCCATGGCACCCCGCGAGCGCTCGTTGCGCGCGTCCGTCTTCAGCTCGACCCGGATGCAGCCCACCACCTCGAACGCGTGGGCCAGCATCAGCAGCTTCGCCTCCACGTTTGCCCCCGTGCGCCAGGCAGTCGGCGACAGCCACGTCGACCCGATCTCCACGCTGCGGTGCTCCGGTCGCAGCGCCATGAAGCGCGTGCTGCCGAGGATCCGGCCGCTTGCACGTGCGACGGTCGCAAACGGGACCTCGTGACCGGTCGCGCTTGCCTGCAGCGTGTAGGCGAACCAGGCGTCGAAGCCGGCCGGGTTGTGCAGCTTCGCCGGGAACCAGGTGGAGATCCGCTCGTCCGCGGCCGCCTCACGCAGGCCCTCCTCGTGGTGCTCCGCAAGCGGCTGCAGCTCCACGAGTGAGCCGGTCAGCGGGACAGACAGCTCGGCCCACATGGCTTGGATCATTGCAGCGTGTGGGCGCTGGTTCGCTCAGTCCGTGTGCGTGGCTGTGCGCGGTGCGGCCGCTGAACGGCTACCACGAGGGGGTGAGCGGGGCTGGTGTGCCCGCGGTGCGGTTCGTATGGGTGGTTTGCCGGCGACTGTCCTGTCCTGTGGTCGTCCTGCGACCACAGGACAGGACAGTCGATCAGGCGACCCCGCCCGCAGCCCCGCATGGGCTCCGGGCGGGCAATGACAGCTAGGCCTCCGCCGACTCCTCGGCCGGAGCCGGCACGCCCACCGGCGCGGTGCCGGGGCGGCGCTGGTGGTCGGCAATGAACTTGTCGGTCGCGAGCCGCGCCTCGTCGTCGGGGCGCTGCGTGTGCGGCGACTTCATGAGGTAGGACGACGGGCCGTCGAGCTGGCCGCCGATGCCGTGGTTCAGCGCGAGCTTGCAGCAGCGTACGGCGTCGATGACGATGCCGGCGGAGTTGGGGGAGTCCCACACCTCCAGCTTCATCTCGCACGTCAGCGGGACGTCGCCGAACGCACGGCCCTCCAGGCGGATGTGCGCCCACTTGCGGTCCGTCAGCCACGGCACGTAGTCCGAGGGGCCGACGTGCACGTCGTCGGCCGGCAGGTCGACGCCGGCGACCGAGGTGACGGCGTTCGTCTTGGAGATCTTCTTCGACTCCAGCCGCTCGCGCTCGAGCATGTTGAAGAAGTCCATGTTGCCGCCGACGTTGAGCTGGGAGGTGTGCTCCAGCTTGACGCCGCGCTCGAAGAACAGGCGGGCAAGCGCGCGGTGCGTGATCGTGGCACCGACCTGCGACTTGATGTCGTCGCCGACGATCGGCAGGCCGGCCTTCTGGAAGCGGTCGTCCCAGTAGTCCTCGCGGGCGATGAAGACCGGGATGCAGTTGACGAAGCCGCAGCCGGCCTCGAGCACCTGCTCGACGTACCACTTGGTCGCCTGCTCGGAACCGACCGGCAGGTAGGAGACGACGACGTCGGTCTTCGTGTCCTTGAGGATCTGGACGATGTCGGCCGTCTGGCCGGGCGCCTTCGTGATCCGCTGCGAGAGGTACTTGCCGAGGCCGTCGTGCGTCATCCCGCGGTAGACGGGGACGTCGAGGTGCGGCACGTCGGAGAACTTGATCGTGTTGTTCTGCCCGGCCCAGATCGCCTCGGAGAGGTCCTTGCCGACCTTGTCCGCGTCGATGTCGAAGGCGGCCGTGAACTCGACGTCGCGGACGTGGTAGCCGCCCAGGTCGACGTGCATGAGGCCCGGGACGGCCTCGTCCGGGTTGGCGTCCTTGTAGTACTGGATGCCTTGGACGAACGAGGAGGCGCAGTTGCCGACGCCGACGATGGCGACGCGAACCTTGTCCGCCTGGTATCGACTCGCCCCGTTGGCTGCGTGTCCGTTGGTCGTGCTCACGTGAGAGATTTCCTCCTAGGGGATGCTGTGGGGAAGGACCCCGCCCGGCGCGCTCTGGTTACAGGGCCGGGAGGCGCGACAGCTCGCGCCGGACATGGAAGATGCGCTGGAAGACGGTGATCGTGGACAGCGCGGCGAGCACATAGACGGCCGGCGCGAGCAGCTCGAAGTCGCCGAGTCCGGCGCCCTTCGCGAACACGAGCCCGGCCGAGAGGATCACGACGCGCACCGCGCGGCTCGCGATGCCGACCTTGCACTCGACGCCGAGCGCCTCCGCCCGCGCGCGGGTGTAGGAGACCATCAGCGACGCGAGCACCGCGACGCACGACCGCCGCGACCGCGACGTCGTCGCCGCGCGAGGCGAAGTACGCCGCGACCGCGGTCAGCACGATGCCCTCCTCGATGCGGTCCAGCGTCGAGTCGAGGAAGGCGCCGAACGGCGTGCCCTTGCCCGACATGCGCGAGTAGCGCCCGTCGAGCGTGTCCATCACCGAGCCGAGGATGAACGCCACGCCGGCGAGGAAGAAGAGCCGCTGCGTGATCAGCACGGCCGCGACGACGTTGCCGACGAGGCCGGTCATCGAGATCGCGTTCGGCGTCAGGCGCGACTCGATCAGGCGGTTGCGCATCGCCGCCGACAGCTCCTGGCCGCCGCGTGTGCCGTTGCTGCGCCGCGCCGGGGCCCGCCGCGGGTTCGCCTGGCTGCGGTCGCTCTGCTGCACGGCACTCACGCCGCCGCCTCGGCCTGAGCGCGTCGGAAGGACCAGGCGTGCGGCCGCGCCGAGCGAGCACCTGCCGCGCGAGCAGCGCGGACGTCGCCGCCGTCAACGCGCCGAGGAAGGCGTCGATGAAGTAGTGGTTGCCCGTCGCGACGACCACGAACGTGACGAGGAACGGGTACAGGAACCACACGACCTTCAGCGGGCGCGGCTTGACGAGCCGGGCGAGCGGCCAGCCGACCATCAGCGCGAAGCAGACGTGCATCGACGGGACCGCGGCGTAGAGGTTCAGCAGCGCGCTGACGGGCTCGTTCTCGACGCGCACGCCGGTGAACGCGGCGACCGAGTCGGTGAAGCCCCACTCGGGCATCAGGCGCGGCGGCGCGGTCGGATACAGCGTGTAGCCGACGAGCGCGAAGCCCATCGCGATCATGAACATGTTGCGCACGAAGTAGAAGGCGTCGTTGCGCCGCAGGTAGATGAAGACGAGCGAGCCGACGGTGATGACGAAGTGCGAGTTGAGGTACATCCAGTCGGCGAAGTGGATGATCCATTCGCTGCTGGAGGCCCACGTCTGCACGCTCGGCTCGGCGAACACGTGCAGGCTCTGCTCCAGGTTGATGATCTTCGTCGCGTTCCACGCCGCGACGGCGACCTTGCCGTCGGCCATGCCGCGCACGATCTGGTAGGCGTAGTAGGCGGCGGCGAAGAGCAGCAGCTGACGCGCCGCATCGACCCATCCGCACGGCAGCACGCGCTGCTCGATGTTGCGAAGCCCGCGGATCATGGGGAAGCGACGCATCCTACTCGCTGGTGGGCCGGCATCATCGCCCGCGTCCGCGCATCACGCGTGGCAGCGCGGGCTGCGCGCGCCGATGCGGGTGGCGAGAAGCGCACGCGAGCCGCACGGTGCCGGCGCGCCGGACGTGCAGCTCGCGTCCAGTCGCCGTCGGGCACGACGCAGGCGTCGCCTGCGGCGACTGCCCAGTAGGGCGTCCAGTGCACGCGCAGGCGCACGTCGCGGCGCGCTCGGCGTCGATCGCGATCGCGTCGGCGCCGAGCCGCGTCACGCGCGCGGGGCCGTCGACGAGCGGCGCGGGATCGCGCACCGCGAAGACGCGCCAGTCGCGGTTGCGCCAGACCTCGCGCAGGTAGGGGAGGCCGTCTGCGATCAGCCGCGCCTCGGCGCTGCGCCGAGTAGTCCAGCCGCGTGTCGGGCAGCGCGACCCAGCGGACCGCCATGCGGTCGAGCCAGGCGCGGTAGCTCGCCGGCGTCAGCGGCGCGTCCTCGTCGTAGAAGACGGGGTTGACCTTGCGGTCGAGCTGGCGCTCCCAGCCGCGCGCAAGCGGAACCGCATGCGGCGCGACCCAGCGCGCCTCCCAGTGCAGGCGCGTGAAGGGGATCTCGACGCGGCCCGGCGGGTCGCCATGCCGGCATCGCGCGGTCGAGGAACGCGATCAGCGGGGCGTAGTAGGCGGCGTGCACCGTCGGGTCGCCGCTGGCGGTGTGGACGTCGTCGATCGCGGCGCTCCACTGCCACCACAGCAGCGGCAGCGCGACGAGCGCCAGCACGAGCGTGCGGCGCTGCCACCACACGAGCGCGGCGATCGGCCCGGCGCACAGCGCGCCGAGGCGCGTCACGTTGCCGCCGACGGGCGTCGCGAGCACGTATGCGGCGGTGCAGCCCAGCGCGTAGAGCGCGACGCCCCACCGCAGCGTCCGCTCCTCGCGCCCCAGCAGCGCGAGCGCCACCGCCGCGAACGCGAGCACCGGCCAGAAGGCGGAGAGCACGAACGGCTCCGTTCCTCCCTCCGGGAACGCGACCGCGAACAGCGCGACGGGGCGTCAGCGCGGCGGCCGCGAGGGCGATCCCGACCGCGCGGCGCGTCGCAAGCGCGTACGCCGTGCCCGCGAGCGCGAGGAACAGCGCCGCGACCGGGCTGGCGAGTGGCGTGAGGAGCGCGAGCGCAAACGCGAAGACCCGCCAGTACGGGGCGGAAATGCGGTGGTTGGGTGGCTCGGTGTCAGTCGTGCTTGATGGATCGGTGTTGTCCGTCGCGGAGGCGCGCGACTCGCCTCGCTGCAGCGCCAGCAGCGCTCCAAGCGCCGGCACGAGCCCGAGCGCGAACGTGATCCGGCCCGTGAAGAGGCTCGTCGCGGTCCCCGCGCCGAACCACAGCGCTCCGAGCCACGCGCGCTCGCCGTAGCGCGCGTGCGCGAGGCGCTCGAACAGGACGGCCGCGGCGACGGCCGCGAGGGCGCCCGAGCAGCCGCGCTCCGAGCCACCAGGCGAGCGGCGGCGCCAGCACGCTGTAGCCCGGCAGGTGATGGCCGCCGTACCACTGCAGGTCCCACACCGTCAGGCCGGAGGTGTCCGAACAGCTGCCCGCGGTACTCCGCCGCCGCGAGGTCGAGGCTCGGCGGCTGCCCATACGAGATAGAGCGACCGCGAGCGCCGTGGCGAGCAGGACGGGCGCGAGGCGCCGCAGGGTCGAGGCGCGGGCGGGCCATGCCGGCCGCGGAGGCTAGAGGATCGCCTTCTGCGCGGGGCGGATCAGCGCGCCGTGGCGAAGTCGACCGTGTAGATCGCCGACGACGTGCCGTCGAGCGCGCTGACGGCACGGCCGATGCCGATGCGGCGGAAGCCGCCGTCGAGCAGCACGCTCCGGTGCGTCGGAGAGCTCAACCAGGCCCGGACGACGGCGACCGCCTCGGCGCGGGCCGTGCCGGCGGCGAGCCAGCCGATCACCTCGCCGGCGTGCGAGGGCGGCGCTGGCGCTGCGCGCCACGCGTCCGCTCCAGTCTCCGTGCCCGATCTGATGACTGCGCGCCATCTGCCGGGTGTACGCGCTCGCCGTGTCGTTCATGCGGCGATCGAGCCGCAGCGCGGCGAGATGCTGGCCGGCCCGCACGCGGTTGAGCTCCTTCAGCAGCGCGGCCCTGACGCCGTCGGGCTGGGCGCCCTCGGCGACATCCGCTCCGCTGGTCGCGGCCGCGCCGGCGGTCGGCGCGGCAAAGGCGAGCAGCGCGAGCAGGAAGAGCCCGCACCGCCGGCGAACAAGGGACTCAGCTCTGTTCCAAGAACGTGGCAATGCGTTCGATCACTTCGGGACGGTCGAGCCAGGGCCAGTGCCCTGCGTCTCCGACGTGCTCGACTCGTGCATCCGGAAGCCTGGCGGCATAGGCGTCCCCGAAGTCGACCGGTATGTACGGGTCGAGCGCGCCCCAAACTACCAGCGCCGGTGCACTGATGTGTGAGAGTTCTCTCCCCGACTCCGCGAGTCGGGATTCCGGAGCGCTGCGGTAGAGCCGCAGAATCGCCCGTTGCGTCCCTTGGTCGAAGTGGCGCATTGCCGCTTCCACGAAGCTGTCGGGGACCGGCCCGGCGAACGCCGGCGCGAGCGCGTGCTTCAACGCCCACCGCGTCGTGAGCCCCATCGCCATCTCGCCGACGAACGGCAGGCGCCAGATGCGTGCAACCCGGTGCCAGCGGTAGTCCGGCAGCAGCGGCACGGCGTTGCAGATCACGAGCCGCTCGATCCGCTCGGGGTGGCGCTGCGCGAACGCGAGCGCGGCCGAGCCCCAGTCGTGCACCACCAGCTTCACGCGCTCGACGCCGACGAGTGTCGAGGAAGCGCTCGACGAAGTCCGCGATCCCTTCGATCGAGTAGTCGAGGTGCCCGCCCTTGCCCGAGCGCCCGAAGCCCGGCAGGTCAGGCGCGAGCCCGCCCGTGCGCTCCAGGAAGGGGATCCAGTCGTCCGAGCTGGTCGGGACCCCGTGGACGTAGAGCGTCGGTGTGGGCGGGTGGGGACCGGGTCTCGGCGCCGAGCGCCAGTAGACGGGCTGCCCGTCGATCTCCGCGGTGTGCTCTTCGACGTCCACGCGGCGGCGAGGATAGTCGCTGCCGCGGAGCATGCCGGCTAAGAACCGCTTTCAAAAATGCCGGTCGGCCGGCTGGCACCGTCTCGCGGCGCCGGAATCGCAATCACGATCCGGCGCCATCCGACTCGCCCCCATTTTGAAAGAGGTTCTAACGTGCCGGCCGTGCCGACCCTCGCGTGTGCATGAGCCCCGGCGCCACGATCCCCGCCGCGCTGTGGCAGCGGCCGACCGCCCGCCGCGTGCGCGCGATCCGCGACCGCCTGCGCGAGGTCTACGGCGTGCCGATCATGGCGCCGCATGAGCAGCCGCTGGACGAGCTGATCCTGACGGTGTTGTCGCAGAGCACGAACGACCGCAACCGCGACGTCGCCTACGAGCGCCTGCGCGAGCGCTTCCCTTCGTGGGAAGCGGTCATGCAGGCGCCGAACGAGGAGGTCGAGGAGGCGATCCGCCCTGGCGGCATCTCGAAGGTCAAGTCGGCGCGCATCCAGGCGATCCTGGAAGCGATTGACGCGGGGGAGCACGGCTTGGACCTCAGCTGGCTGCGCGAGGTGCCGGTGCCGGAAGGCCAGGCGTACCTCTGCTCGCTGCCCGGCGTGGGCCGCAAGACGGCGGCGTGCGTACTGCTGTTCGCCTACGGCCTGCACGACGTGCCCGTCGACACGCACGTCTCGCGCGTCGGCATGCGCCTGCAGCTGCTGCGCCCGGGGGCGCCGTTCGAGGAACTGCACGACGCAATGCTCGCGCTGACCGCGCCCGGGGAGGAGCTCGAGCTGCACGTGAACCTGCTGCGGCACGGCCGCCGCACGTGCCATGCGCGGACGCCGGACTGTGGCGGCTGTGTGCTGCGGCGGATGTGCCCGAGCCGGCGTGTCTGAGCGAGACCGTCCTGCCTCATGGTCGTCCTGCGACCACACGGCAGGACGGTCGCGGACGACGTGTGCCGTCGACCGCCGAAATCGCGCATGATCTACTACACTCTCGCTTAGATTTCTTCCGTTGAGAACCTGCAGCACCAAGGAGTGGCACTGATATGGGCAAGACGATCGGCATCGACCTCGGCACGACGAACTCGTGCATGGCTGTCCTGGAGGGCGGTGAGCCGACGGTGATCGAGAACGCCGAGGGCGGTCGCACGACGCCGTCGGTCGTCGCGTTCACGCAGGGCGGCGAGCGGCTCGTGGGCACCGTCGCGAAGCGGCAGGCGGTCACGAACCCGACCAACACGGTCTTCTCGGTCAAGCGCTTCATGGGCCGCAAGGAGGCCGAGGTGCGGGAGGAGGAGTCGATCGTCCCGTACAAGGTCGTCGCCGGCCCCGGCGGCGACGCGCGCATCGAGGCAGGCGGCAAGCAGTACAGCCCGCCGGAGATCAGCGCGATGATCCTGCAGAAGCTGAAGGCCGACGCCGAGGCCTACCTCGGCGAGACGGTCGACAGCGCGGTCATCACCGTCCCGGCGTACTTCAACGACGACCAGCGCCAGGCGACCAAGGACGCCGGCAAGGTCGCCGGCCTCGACGTCAAGCGCATCATCAACGAGCCGACCGCGGCGTCGCTCGCGTACGGGCTCGACAAGGAGACCGACCAGACGATCCTCGTCTTCGACCTCGGCGGCGGCACGTTCGACGTGTCCGTGCTGGAGATCGGCGACGGCGTCTTCGAGGTCAAGTCGACCGCTGGCGACAACCACCTCGGCGGCGACAACTTCGACAAGGCGATCGTCGACTGGCTCGTGGCCGAGTTCAAGAAGAGTCAGGCCATCGACCTCAGCGCCGACCCGATGGCGCTCCAGCGCCTCTACGAGGCGGCGGAGAAGGCGAAGATCGAGCTCTCCACCACGCAGGAGACGCAGATCAACCTGCCCTTCATCACCGCCGACTCGAGCGGCCCGAAGCACCTCGACACGCGCCTGTCGCGCGCCAAGCTCAACGGAGCTGACGGCCGCGCTGCTCGACCGCACGGTCGCGCCGGTGCGCCAGGCGCTCGACGACGCGAAGGACAAGGGCGCCAAGGAGATCGACCACGTCGTGATGGTCGGCGGCATGACGCGCATGCCGGCCGTGCAGGAGAAGGTCAAGGAGCTCACCGGCAAGGACCCGCACCGCGGCGTCAACCCGGACGAGGTCGTGGCCGTCGGCGCGGCGATCCAGGCGGGCGTGCTCGCCGGCGACGTGAAGGACGTCCTGCTGCTCGACGTCACCCCGCTCACGCTCGGCATCGAGACCAAGGGCGGCGTGATGACGAAGCTGATCGAGCGCAACACGACGATCCCGACGCGCAAGGGCGAGGTCTTCTCGACCGCCGAGGACAACCAGCCCTCGGTCGAGATCCACGTGCTGCAGGGCGAGCGCGAGATGGCGCAGTACAACAAGTCGCTCGGCAAGTTCCAGCTCACCGGCATCCCGCCGGCGCCGCGCGGCGATCCCGCAGATCGAGGTCGCCTTCGACATCGACGCGAACGGCATCCTGTCGGTCTCCGCGAAGGACCTCGGCACCGGCAAGGAGCAGAAGATCGAGATCAAGGCCGGCTCCGGGCTGTCCGAGGACGAGATCAAGCAGATGGTCGGCGACGCCGAGGCGCACGCCGAGGACGACAAGCAAGGCCGCGCGAGCTGGCCGAGGCCCGCAACAACGGCGAGAACGCTGCCTACCAGGCCGAGCGCCAGCTGAAGGAGCTCGGCGACGGCGTCGACGCCTCCTCCAAGGAGGAGATCGAGGCCGCCATCAAGACGGTGCGCGAGAGCCTCGAGTCCGAGGACGCGGCCGACATCACGGCCAAGACCGAGGCGCTCCAGCAGGCCTTCCACAAGGTCTCCGAGGCGATGTACCAGCGCGCGCAGGAGCAGGCGGAGGCCTGCGGCGACGGCGCGGGCGCCGACTGCCGGTGCCGACGGCGAGGCGGCTGCGGCCGACGAGGAGGACGTCGTCGACGCCGAGGTCGTGGACGAGGGCAAGTAGCGATGACGCCCGAGCAGCGAGTCCCAGCAGGCGCAGGATGCGGCGGCCACGGCCGCCGCCGCCGAGCATGAGCCCGTCGTCACGACGGAGGAGGCAGAGCCGGTCGACGGCGTCCACGCGACAGCGGAGCCGCCGGTCGACGAGACGGGCAGCGAGCAGGTCGAGCAGGACCTCGACGAGCTGATCGCGCGCGCGGCGAAGGCCGACGAGTACCTCGCGCTCGCGCAGCGCACGCAGGCCGACTTCGAGAACTTCCGCAAGCGGATGGCGCGCGACGTCGCCGCGCGCGGAGGCGCGCGGCGTCGGCCAAGCTCGCGCGCGAGCTGCTGCCCGCGCTCGACAACCTCGGGCGCGCGCTCGCGGCCGCCGAGGCGCCGGCGAAGACGACGCGGCCGAGCACCTGACGTCCGGCAGTCAAGCTCGTCCACGGCGAGCTGCTCGCCGCGCTCGCGCGCGTCGGGATCGAGCCCTTCTCGCCGCAGGGCGAGCGCTTCGACCCGCAGCAGCACGAGGCGATGGCGCAGCAGCCGGTCGAGGGTGCCGAGTCCGGGCACGGTCGTCGAGGTCTACCAGCAGGGCTTCCGCCACGGCGACGCCGTGCTGCGGCCCGCGCGCGTCGTCGTCGCCGCGTAGCGGAGGACCCAGCATGGCCGCCACCAAGCCCGACCTCTACAAGGTCCTCGGCGTCGGCAAGAACGCCTCCGACGAGGAGATCAAGAAGGCGTACCGCAAGCTCGCGCGCCAGTACCACCCGGACCGCAACCCCGGCGACGCGAAGGCGGAGGAGCGCTTCAAGGAGATCTCCGCCGCGCACGACGTGCTGTCCGACGCGGACAAGCGCAAGGCGTACGACCAGGGCACCGGGCCGTTCGCGGCCGGCGGCGGCTTCGACCCGAGCGCGTTCGGCGGCGGCAGCTTCAGCGACATCCTCTCGAACCTCTTCGGCGGCGGTGCGGGCGGGGGACCGGGTCAGGCCGGCGGCCGTCCGGGCGGTCGGCCGGCGCGCCGGCGGACGGGCGGGCGCGCGCCAACAGCGCGGCCGCGACCTCGAGACGGAGGTCTCGCTGTCCTTCGAGCAGGCGGTCGAGGGCGCGCAGGTGTCGCTCTCGATCCCGACCTCGACACCCTGCGAGACGTGCCACGGCACCGGCGCCAAGCCGGGCACGCCGCCGAAGGTCTGCCCCGTCTGCCAGGGCCGCGGCGTCGAGAACCAGGGCCAGGGCTTCTTCTCGATCACGCAGCCGTGCTCGCGCTGCGGCGGCACCGGCACGATCATCGAGTCGCCGTGCGCGACGTGCGGCGGCAGCGGTGCGCGCCGCACGATCAAGCGGCTGAAGGTCAACATCCCGGCGGGCGTCAAGGAGGGCAGCCGCGTGCGGATCGCCGGCAAGGGCGAGCCGGGCGCGAACGGCGGCGGTCCGGGCGACCTCTTCGTCATCACGCGCGTCGTCGACTCGCCCGTCTTCAAGCAAGTCGGCGATCACCTCGAGGTCGAGGTGCCGCTCACGATCGTCGAGGCGCTGCGCGGCGCGACGGTCGAAGTGCCGACGCTGCACGGCTCCAAGCGCCTGCGCGTTGCGGCCGGCACGAAGCACGGCACCGTCCAGCGCCTGCGCGGCGAGGGCTCGCCGAAGCTCGGCGGCAAGGGCCGCGGAGACATCCACTACCGCTTCACGATCGAGCTGCCGGCGCAGCTCACGCCCGAGCAGCAGGCAGGCGGTCGACAAGCTCGCTGAGGTGATGAACGGCAACCCGCGCGAGCGGCTCTTCACCGGAGGACGGACGGAGGCCAAGGCATGACGGACCAACCGCGCCGCATCCGCACCACCACGCGCATCGAGCTGTCCGACGACCGCGGCGTCTTCATGATCTCCGTCGCCGCCGAGCTGGCGGAGATGCATCCGCAGACGCTGCGGATGTACGAGCAGCGCGGGCTGATCGAGCCGAAGCGCTCGCCGAAGGGCACGCGCCTCTACTCGCAGGCCGACGTCGAGCGGCTCAAGCGGATCCAGGAGATGACCGCCGACGCGGGGATGAACCTCGCCGGCGTCGAGCGCGTTTTCGAGCTGGAGGAGCAGCTCGCGCAGATGTCCGCCAAGGTCCGCCGGCTCGACCGCCGCGCGCGGGAGCTGCAGCAGGAGGTCGACCGCCTCGAGGCGCTGCGCAAGTCGCTGCGCGCGGAGATCGTGCCGTACGTGCGCGGCGGCGCGCTCGTGCGCACGACGCAGGCGGCGCCCGTCCGCATCCCCGTCGAGCGACGAGACGGGGAGTCGCTGATGCAGCTCGACCGCTTCACGATCAAGTCCCAGGAGGCGATCCAGGCAGCGCTGCGGCTGGCCGAGGAGCGCCGCAACCCGCAGGCGACGCCTGAGCACCTGCTCGCCGTCCTGCTGGAGCAGCAGGAGGGCATCGTCGCGCCGGTGCTGCGCAAGGTCGGCGCCGATCCTGGCTGCGATCCGCACGGCAGTCAACGGTGTGCTGGAGGCGCTGCCGACGATGTCGGGTCCGAGCGGCGGCAGCGGCCCCTCCGACGAGCTGATGCAGGTGCTGCGCGCCGCCGAGCACGAGATGCGCCAGCTGAAGGACGAGTACGTCTCGACCGAGCACGTGCTGCTGTCGCTCTCCGGCCACAACTCGAAGGCCGGCGGCGTCCTGCGCGACGCCGGCGCGAGCGCACGACACGCTGCTGCAGGCCGTCTCCGAGGTGCGCGGCTCTCACCGCGTCACCGACATGAACCCCGAGGACAAGTTCCAGGCGCTGGAGAAGTACGGCCGCGACCTCACCGCGGCGGCGCGCGACGGCAAGCTCGACCCGGTCATCGGCCGCGACGACGAGATCCGCCGCGTGATCCAGGTGCTCTCGCGCCGCACGAAGAACAACCCGGTGCTGATCGGCGAGCCGGGCGTCGGCAAGACCGCGATCGCCGAGGGCCTCGCGCAGCGGATCGTCACCGGCGACGTGCCCGAGGGCCTGCGCGACCGCCGCGTCGTCTCGCTCGACGTCGGCGCGCTGATCGCCGGCGCCAAGTACCGCGGCGAGTTCGAGGACCGCCTCAAGGCCGTCCTGAAGGAGATCGCCGACGCCGACGGCACGATCGTCCTCTTCATCGACGAGCTGCACACGATCGTCGGCGCGGGCGCCGGCGAGGGCTCCGTCGACGCCGCCAACCTGCTCAAGCCGATGCTCGCGCGCGGCGAGCTGCGCGCCGTCGGCGCCACCACGCTCGACGAGTACCGCAAGCACATCGAGAAGGACGCCGCCCTGGAGCGCCGCTTCCAGCCGGTCTTCGTCGGCGAGCCCTCCGTCGAGGACACGATCGCGATCCTGCGCGGGCTGAAGGAGCGCTACGAGGTCCACCACGGCGTCGACATCCAGGACTCCGCGATCATCGCCGCCGCGACGCTCTCGCACCGCTACATCGCCGACCGCTTCCTGCCCGACAAGGCGATCGACCTGATCGACGAGGCGGCCTCGAAGCTGCGCATCGAGATCGACTCGAAGCCGACCGAGATCGACGAGATCGACCGCCGCATCATGCAGCTGGAGATCGAGCGCGAGGCGCTCGCGAAGGAGTCCGACGAGGCCTCCGTCGCGCGCCGCGAGGCGATCGAGCGCGAGATCGCCGAGCTGCAGGAGCGCTCCGCCGGCATGAAGGCGCAGTGGCAGCGCGAGAAGGACGCGATCGGCGCGGTCACGGTCGTGCGCGAGCGGCTGGAGCAGGCGCGCGTGGAGGCCGAGCGGGCCGAGCGCGAGGCCGACCTGCAGCGCGCCGCCGAGCTGCGCTACGGCGAGATCCCGGCGCTGGAGAAGCAGCTCGCCGAGGCCGAGGCGACCAGTGCCGACGGCGCGGGCGACGGCGTGCAGTTCCTCAAGGAGCGCGTCGACGCCGAGGACGTCGCCGAGGTCGTCGCGAAGTGGACCGGCATCCCCGTCGCGCGCATGCTGGAGGGCGAGGTCGAGAAGCTCGTGCACATGGAGGAGCGGCTGCACCAGCGCGTCATCGGCCAGGACGAGGCGGTCGAGGCGGTCGCCAACGCGCTGCGCCGCTCGCGCGCCGGCCTGCAGGACCCGGACCGCCCGATCGGCACGTTCCTGTTCCTCGGCCCGACCGGCGTCGGCAAGACCGAGCTTGCCCGCGCGCTCGCCGAGTTCATGTTCGACAGCCAGGACGCGATGGTGCGCATCGACATGTCGGAGTACATGGAGAAGCACTCCGTCTCGCGGCTCGTCGGCGCGCCGCCCGGCTACGTCGGCTACGAGGAGGGCGGCCAGCTGACCGAGGCGGTCCGCCGCCGGCCCTACTCGGTCGTGCTGCTCGACGAGATCGAGAAGGCCCACCCCGACGTCTTCAACGTGCTGCTGCAGGTGATGGACGACGGGCGCCTGACCGACGGCCAGGGCCGCACGGTCGACTTCAAGAACGTCGTGCTGATCATGACCTCCAACATTCCGGGCGGGACCGCGTGGGGCGCCGAGGCGCACTTCAAGCCCGAGTTCATCAACCGCCTCGACGACATCGTCGAGTTCGCGCCGCTCGATCGCGACCAACTCGGCGCGATCGTCGAGATCCAGGTCGCGCGCCTGATCCAGCGGGTGCGCGAGCGCGACATCGACGTCGAGCTGACGCGACGACGCGCGCACGCTGCTCGGCAACCTCGGCTACGACCCGACGTACGGCGCGCGGCCGCTCAAGCGCGTGATCCAGAAGCGCCTCGTCGACAAGCTCGCGCTCGCGATCCTGCAAGGCGAGTTCACGGCCGGCGACGTCGTGCGGGTCGACGCGGTCGACGGCGAGCTGGTCTTCGAGAAGGTCGCGCGGCCGACGTCCGCGGCTGCTTGATCCCGGCTAGTCGTCGGCCTTCGGCTTCGGCTTCTTGATGTCGAAGCCGATCAGCAGGCGCGGCAGCGTCGCCTTGCTGAAGTGCTGCGTCGTATCGACCTGAAGCGTCCAGCGGCCGTAGCCGACGCGGAACGGGAACAGCGCGATCGGGCCGGTCTTCAGTGAACCGCAGGGCGCGCGCGTCGTCCCGATGCGCAGCGTTCGGCGATGCGTGCCGTCCGGGCGGATGTAGTGCACGTAGACGCCGTGGCGCGTCGCCAGGCCGAGCACCCGCCAGCGCACGCGCATCGTCGCCGGGTCGCCCGTGCGCGGCGCAAAGCTGGCGGTCAGCGGCGTCATCTTCAGCTTTGTCTGGGCCGTGTCGTGGCCGTCGCTGACCGACAGCGTCAGCTCGCGCGTGCCGGCGGTGCCGTGGTAGACGGGCGCGGTGAAACGGGCCTCGATGCGGCCCTTGTCATCGGTATGACCGCTTCCGAGCGTTCGATCGTCCCCGAGCTTCGCGGTCCACGTGCTGCTCGGGGGCGAAGCCGCTGCCCGTCAGGTCCCCTCGCTCGCTGCTCTGGTAGCAGGCGGGATCCAGCGTGACCGTGGGCTCGGCGGCCGCAAAGGCCGCTGCGGACGGCAGCAGCGCAGACACGACGAGCGCGAACGGGACGAGCAGACGGGGGCGCATGACGGCGACCATCATGGCCAAGAACGCCTGAGCGCGCCAGTCGATGCGCTGACCCGACCCCCTCCCTGGTAGCACCGCGCCGTTCCGTGGGATACAACCCCCGGATCGACCGCGAAGACGAGGGAGGCCGCATGCCGACGTACATCATGCTCTCGAAGCTCACACCGGATGGGACCCAGACGATCAAGAACAACCCGCAGCGCATCCGCGAGGTCAACAAGGAGATCGAGCAGCTCGGCGCGACCGTCAAGGCGCAGTGGGCGACGCTCGGCCGCTTCGACTTCGTCAACGTCGTCGAGGCGCCCGACGAGAAGACGATCGCCCGCGTCTCGCTCGAGCTCGGCTCGCGCGGCACCGTCCAATACGAGACGCTGACCGCCATCCCGATCGACGACTTCATCGGGTCGCTCTAGGGGCCGCATGCCAGACAAGGTCCTCGTCATCGGCTCGGGCGGCCGCGAGCACGCGATCGTGCGGGCGCTGAAGCGTTCCCCGCAGGCGCCGCAGGTGCTGTGCGCGCCCGGCAACGTCGGCATCGCCGCCGACGCGCGGCTGCTCGACGTCGCGGTCGACGACGTCGAGGGGCTCGTCGCGGCCGCACGTGCCGAGGCCGTGACGCTGACGGTCGTCGGGCCGGAGGTGCCGCTGGTGGCGGGCGTCGTGGACGCCTTCGAGGACGCCGGCCTGCGCTGCTTCGGGCCGAGCGCCGCATGCGCCCGGCTGGAGGGCTCGAAGGCCTTCTCGAAGGAGATCATGGAGGCCGCCGGCGTACCGACCCCCGGGTACAGCGTCGTCACCACGGTCGAGGACGGGATGGCGGCGATCGACCGCTACCCGGTCGTCATCAAGGCCGACGGGCTGGCTGCGGGGAAGGGCGTGATCATCGCCGCCGACGAGGCGCAGGCGCTCGAGGCGCTGGAGGCGTTCCTCGTCGAGCGCCGCCACGACACCGAGCAGGTCGTCGTCGAGGAGTTCCTCGACGGCGAGGAGCTGTCGCTGCTGGCGCTGTGCGACGGCGAGCGGGCGATCCCGATGGCACCGGCGCAGGACTACAAGCGCATCTTCGACGACGACGAGGGACCGAACACCGGCGGCATGGGCTCCTACTCGCCGGTTCCGGGCTTCGACCCGGCGCGGGTGGCGGAGCTGTGCGCCGCCGTCCACCAGCCGGTCGTGGACGAGCTGGCCCGTCGTGGGACGCCATTCCACGGGATTCTCTACGCCGGTCTGATGCTGACCGTGGACGGCGTGCGGGTGCTGGAGTTCAACACCCGCTTCGGCGACCCCGAGACGCAGGCCGTGCTGCCACGGTTGCGCTCCGACCTGCTCGACGTGCTCACGCGGGCGTGCGAGCCGGGGGGGCTGGCGGACGTCTCACTGGAATGGGATCCGCGTGCGGCGGTGACGCTCGTGCTCGCGAGCGCCGGCTATCCGGAGTCGCCTCGCACCGGCGACGAGATCACCGGACTCGACACGGTGCCCCCCGAGGCCGAGGTGACGCACGCGGGCACCGCACGCCGCGACGGCGCGATCGTCACCGCGGGCGGACGCGTGCTCAACGTCACCGCGCTCGGCACCGACGCCGCAAACGCCCGCGACGCCGCATATGCTGCCGCCGACCTGATCACCTTCGAAGGACGACAGATGCGCACCGACATTGCCCTGCGGGCCGTAGGAGCCTCCGCATGACCGACGAACAGCTGTCCGCGGCCGAGGCCGCCGAGACCGTCGCCTCCGTCGAGGCCGATCTCGAGTCGCTCGACGTCGAAGCGCCGCTGGTCGGCATCGTGATGGGCTCGCAGAGCGACATGCCCGCCATGGAGAAGGCCGCCAAGGAGCTGGAGGAGCGCGGCATCGACCACGAGATCCGCGTCATGTCGGCCCACCGCGACCCCGAGGTCGTCGCCGACTATGCCAAGAACGCGCAGATGCGCGGGCTCAAGGTCATCATCGCCGGCGCCGGCCTGTCCGCCGCGCTGCCCGGCGTCGTCGCGGCCCACACGCAGCTCCCCGTCATCGGCGTGCCGCTCTCCAGCCGCACTTCGATCGCCGGCGGGCTCGACGCGCTGCTGTCCGTCGCCCAGATGCCGCCCGGCGTGCCGGTCGCCTGCGTGGGCGTCGACAACGCGAAGAACGCCGCGGTGCTCGCGGCGCGCATCCTCGCGCTGTAGCGCAGCCGTCAGGCTGCGCGCGGCGCGTAGCGGTTGTGGAGCATCAGGGCGTTGCCGTCTGGGTCCTCGAAGAACGCCATGTGACAGACACCGGTGTCGAGCGTGTCGGCGGCGAACGCGACGCCGCGGGACTCCAGCTCGGCACGTGCTGCCTCGACGTCCTCGACGTGGAGCGCAAGCGGATGCTTGTTCGGACGCTGCTCAATGCCGATCGCCTCTGAGCGCACGACGCTGAGCGTGAGGCTGCCGGTCTCGAACTCGAGCCCCATCGGCGGGTCGTCGCCGCGCTGGTAGGCGGCGCTGCGCGGCAGGCTCAACACGCCGCCGTAGAACGCCTCCGCCGTCGCGAGGTCTGTGCTGAAGACCGTGACGAAGTCGACGCCGGTGATGAAGGAAGACGGAGAGGTCATCGATGGCTCCTCGGTCGGGTTCGTGCGCGACGGGCACGCCTAACGCTACCGCTCTGTCGCGCCGTCGCTGAGCCCGCACAGCACCCCGCCGCGCGGCCCTCGATAATGGGTCGCGCATGATTTCCCGCTACTCCCGGCCCGAGCTGGCCGCCCTTTGGTCCGACGAAGCGCGCCTGACGGCCTGGCGCGACGTCGAGGTCGCCGCGTGTGAGGCGATGGAGGGGCCGACGGGGGAGGAGCTGTCGGCGATTCGTGCCGCCACGTTCACTGTC
Source organism: uncultured Actinomycetes bacterium (assembly GCA_963774115.1). Taxonomy (GTDB): domain Bacteria; phylum Actinomycetota; class Thermoleophilia; order Solirubrobacterales; family Solirubrobacteraceae; genus Conexibacter. Next base: position 120,847 of record CAVZDN010000004.1, read on the forward strand.
GACGCGGTCAACGAGCGCGAGCGCACGACGGACCACGACGTCGCCGCGTTCGTCGACGTGCTGTCGGAATCGGCCGGGCCCGCGGGCCGCTGGATCCACTACGGGCTGACGTCCTCCGACGTGCTCGACACCGCGCTCGCGCTGCAGCTCAAGCGCGCTGGCGAGATCGTCGTCCCGGGCGCCCACGCGCTCGTCGCCGCGTTCGCCGCGCGCGCCCGCGAGCACCGCACGACGCTCTGCGTCGGACGCACCCACGGCGTCCACGCCGAGCCGACCTCGTTCGGGATCAAGCTCGCCGGCTTCGCCTTCGAGGCGCATCGCAATGCACAGCGGCTGGAGCGCGCCTTCGAGCAGGCGCGCGTTCGGCGCGATCTCCGGTGCGGTCGGGACCTACTCGGCGACGTCGCCCGACTTCGAGTCGCGTGTGCTCGCGTCGATTGGGCTGGAGCGCGAGCCGGTCTCCACGCAGGTCGTCGCGCGCGACCGACACGCCGAGTTGCTGCAGGCGATCGCGCTCGCGGGCGCCGGGCTGGAGCGCTTTGCGACCGAGCTGCGCCATCTCCAGCGCACGGAGGTGCGCGAGGCGGAGGAGCCCTTCCGCAAGGGCCAGAAGGGCTCGAGCGCGATGCCGCACAAGCGCAACCCGATCAAGTCCGAGCAGATATCGGGGCTCGCCCGCGTGCTGCGCGGCAACGCCCAGGCCGCCGTCGAGGACGTGGCGTTGTGGCACGAGCGCGACATCTCGCACAGCTCCGTCGAGCGCGTGATCCTGCCCGACTCGACGATCCTGATCGACTACCTGCAGGCCCGAGCGACGGCGCTCGTCGAGGGAATGGTCGTGCACGAGGACCGCATGCGCGAGAACCTTGAGCTGACGTGTGGCGCTTTGTTCTCCCAGCGCGTGCTGCTCGCGTTGATCGAGCAGACCGGGATGGTCCGCGACGAGGCGTACCGCATCGCTCAGCGCACCGCCCAGGCTGCATGGGACACGCGCACGCCGCTGCGCTCCTTGCTCGCCGACGAGCCCGCCGCGTCTGGGTTGGACCTCGACGCGATCTTCGACTACGGCTATTACATCCGTCACGCCGACGCGATCTTCGCGCGGCTGGACGAGATCGCCTGAGCGCGGCGTTCCGCGCGGCCGGTCGCCGCGTCCGCCACGTTGCCGGTCGGCTGGGGAGGGGGAGGGTGCTGTGCCTCCGGCCTTCCGTTGCCCCCGCTCACCCCCTCCCCAGCAAGCAGTGCGTCTGGTTCTGGAGGGGCATCGCGCTCGGCGTCGCAATTTCCGATCGGCGATGTGGTGCGTGACCCGTTCTCGACTGGTGTTTCTCTACGACCATCCAGACCATGGCGATGACACCACCGCACGTGTAGTCACGCTGTGGCGCCGGCGCTAGCCTTTTGCCCATGAAGATCGACGCCGAGCTGCTGAAGCTCCTGCCGCCGCCCGGCGTAGCCGCTGCCGCCTGAGCAGCCGGCCCATCCCCTCCCAGCCAAACAGCCCACCCCGCGCACATCCGGCGCGGGATGGGACTGAACGGCAGAACGTCAGGCCGTGACGAGCGGCTCGTCGAAGTACGGCTCGCCACGCTCGGCCCGCTCCACCAGCGAGGCCGGCGGCTGGAAGCGGTCGCCGTAGGTGGCGGCCAGCTCCTGCGCACGGGCGACGAAGCCGGACAGGCCGCCCTCGTAGCCGTTGATGTACTGCAGCACCCCGCCGGTCCAGGCGGGGAAGCCGATGCCCATGATCGAGCCGATGTTGGCGTCGGCGACGGACTCGATGACGCCCTCGTCCATGCACTTCACGGACTCGAGCGCCTCGGCGAACATCATGCGCTCCTTGAGGTCCTCGAACGGCACGTCGTGGTTCTCACCGCCGAACGCCTCCTTCAGACCGGACCAGAGGCCCGTGCGCTTGCCGTCCTGATACGAGTAGAAGCCCGCACCCTCCAGCTTGCCGGCACGCCCCTCGTCGAGCATGCGGTCGATCACCTGCTCGGACGGGTGGCCGTCCCAGCCGGTGCCGGTCTCCATCGCGGCCTTCGCCGCGTCGCGGATCTTGCGCATCAGCTTCAGGTTGAGCTCGTCGCTCAACTGAAGGACCGGCGCGGGGTAGCCGGCCTGCGAGGAGGCTTGCTCGATCGTCGGAGCGGGGATCCCCTCCGTCAGCATCGAGATGCCCTCGTTGATGAACGTCCCGATCACGCGCGAGGTGAAGAAGCCGCGCGAGTCGTTGACGACGATCGGCGTCTTCTTGATCTGCTTGGCGACGTCGAGTGCGCGCCAGAGCGTCTCGTCGCTCGTCTGCTCACCCTTGATGATCTCCAGCAGCGGCATCTTGTCCACCGGGCTGAAGAAGTGCAGCCCGATGAAGTCGGCCGGACGCGAGACGCCCTCGGAGAGGCCGGTGATCGGCAGCGTCGAGGTGTTGGAGCCCAACAGCGCGCCCTCGGCAAGGAACGGCTCGATCTCGGCGAAGACCTTCGCCTTCACGGCCGGGTCCTCGAAGACCGCCTCGATCACGAGGTCGGCGCCGGCGGCGGCCGACGGGTCGTCGGTCGCGGTGATGCGCGCGAGCAGGGCGTCGCCCTTCTCCTGGCTCACCTTGCCGCGCGAGACTCCCTTCTCGACGAGCTTCGCCGAGTAGCCCTTGCCGCGGTCGGCGGCCTCCTGCGAGACGTCCTTCAGCACGACCTCGATGCCGGCCTTCGCGCACACGTACGCGATCGCGGCGCCCATCATGCCGGCGCCGAGCACCACGACCTTCTTGGACGTGAACGTCTCGACGTCGGCCGAGCGGCCGCGCGCGCCGTTGACCTGCTGGAGGTCGAAGAAGAACGCCTGGATCATGTTCTTCGCGACCTGGCCGGTCGCGAGGTCCACGAAGTAGCGGCCCTCGATCTCGATCGCGTTGTCGAAGTCGACCTGAGCGCCCTCGACCGCTGCGGCCATGATGTGGTGCGGAGCCGGGTAGTTCGCGCCCTTGAGCTGCTTGCGCAGGTTCGCCGGGAACGCCGGCAGGTTCATCGCCAGCGCCGGGGTCGACGGCGTGCCGCCGGGGATCTTGTAGCCCTTCACGTCCCACGGCTGCTGCGCCTCGGGGTTGGCGGCGATCCACGCCTTCGCGGCGGGGATCAGGTCCTCGCGCGTGGCGACGACCTCGTCGACGATGCCGACCTCCTTGGCCTTCGCCGGCGCGAGCCGCTTGCCCTGCAGCAGGAGCTGCATGAGCGCGTCGACGATGCCGACCATCCGCACCGAGCGCACGACGCCGCCGGCGCCCGGCAGCAGGCCGAGCTGGACCTCGGGGAAGCCGAGGACGGCCTTGGGGTCGTCGACGACGATGCGGTGGTGGGTGGCGAGACAGATCTCCAGCCCGCCGCCGAGCGCTGCGCCGTTGATCGCGGCGACGACCGGCTTGCCAAGCGTCTCCAGGCGCCGCAGCTGGCCCTTGCCAACCTTCAGGCCCTCGGCCAGCTCCTGTGCCTGCTCCTTCGTGACGGCCTTCAGGTCGTTGAGGTCGCCGCCGGCGAAGAACGTCTTCTTCGCACTCGTGATGATCACGCCCGCGATGTTGTCCTTCTCGGCCTCGAGGCGATCGACCGTCGCGGCCATCGACTCGGCGTAGGCGCGGTTCATCGTGTTCGCGCTCTGGTTGGGATCGTCGAGCGTCAGGACGACGACGCCGTCGGCGTCCTGCTCCCAGCGGATCGTGGTGCTCTCAGCCATTGCTAGATCGCCTCCACGACGGTCGCGATGCCCATGCCGCCGCCGACGCACAGGGTGCAGAGGCCGTAGCGGCCGCCGGTGCGGTGCAGCTCGTCGATGATCGTGCCGAGGATCATCGCCCCGGTCGCGCCGAGCGGGTGGCCCATCGCGATCGCGCCGCCGTTGACGTTGACCTTCTCCATGTCGAGGCCCATGTCGCGCACGAAGCGCAGCACGACGGCCGCGAAGGCCTCGTTGATCTCGACGAGGTCGAGGTCGTCGACCGTCAGGCCGGCCTTCGCGAGCGCCTTCTTGGAGGCGGGCGCGGGGCCGGTGAGCATGATCGTCGGGTCGGCGCCGGACAGGGCGGTCGCGAGGATGCGGCCCTTCGCCTTCAGGCCCAGGTCCTTGCCGGTCTGCTCGTTGCCGATCGCGACGAGCGCGGCGCCATCAACGATGCCGGACGAGTTACCGGGCGTGTGGACGTGCTCGATCTTCTCGACCCAGTGGTACTTCTGCAGCGCCACTGCGTCGAAGCCGCCCATCTCGCCCATCACCGCGAACGAGGGCTTGAGGTTGCCGAGCGTCTCGACTGTCGTGCCGGGGCGAATGAACTCGTCCTTGTCGAGCATGACGTGGTCGTTGATGTCCTTAACGGGGACGATCGAGTTGTCGAAGCGGCCCTCGGCCTGTGCCTTCGACGCGCGCTCCTGCGAGCGGACGGCGTACGTATCTACGTCCTCGCGGGAGAACTCCTCGACGGTCGCGATCAGGTCAGCGCTGACGCCCTGCGGGACGAACGAGGTGTCGTATGCGGTCTCGGGGTCCATCGCCCAGGCGCCGCCGTCGGTGCCCATCGGGATCCGCGACATCGACTCGACGCCGCCCGCGAAGACGAGGTCCTCCCAGCCGGAGGCGACCTTCTGCGCGGCGATGTTGACGGCCTCCAGGCCGGAGGCGCAGAAGCGGTTGAGCTGCACGCCCGCGACGGTGTCCGGGAGGCCGGCCTTGATCGCGGCCGTCTTCGCGATGTCGGCGCCCTGGTCGCCGACCGGCGTCACGCAGCCGAGCACGACGTCGTCGACCCGCTTGGGGTCGAGCGTCTCGTTGCGGATCAGCATCTCGTGCATCAGGCCGACCACGAGGTCGACCGGCTTCGTCGTGTGCAGGGACCCGTTGCTCTTGCCCTTGCCACGCGGTGTGCGGATCGCGTCGAAGATCAACGCGTCTGTGGCTCCCACGGTCTCGTTCTCCTAGTCGGGTACGGGGTGGTTCCTCGGTAACCCGAGACTAACATGCATGCGTGAATGTATGTATCGTCTCGCGCGGGATGAGCACCACCGTCAAGCGCGAGCGGCGCACCCAGGAGGAGCGCAGCGCGCAGACGCGGGCCGCCCTGCTCGATGCCGCGCTGGAGTGCCTCGTGGAGTACGGCTACGAGGGCACGACGACGGGGCGCGTGTGCGATCGCGCCGGCGTCTCGCGCGGCGCTCATGGCCACCACTTCGGCACGCGGCCGGCGCTCTTCGCCGCAGCGTTGCAGGAGCTCGCTACGCGCCGCGAGCACGACATCCGCGATCAGGTCGCCGGCCTCCCCGCGGGCGAGGAGCGCGTCGAGCAGGCGCTCGACGCTGATCTGGGACTGGTTCACCGGGCCGCTCTTCCAGGCCTCCGTCGACCTCGCCGCCGCCGCGCGCACCGACGAGGAGCTGCGCGCCAGCCTCGCGCCGGTCGAGCGCCGGTTGGGCCAGGAGACCCTGCGCTGCTGCCGCGAGATGTTCTCCGCCGACGGCGAGGACCCGAGCCGCGACCAGCTCATCCAGATGGCGCTCGGCACCGTCCGCGGTCTCGCGCTGCTGCCGGTGTTGCAGCCGGGGAGCCGCAGCGCGCCGAAGCAGTGGGCGTTCGCCCGCGACCGCTCGCGGGTCTCTTCCGCGCGGACGCCTCTTCCGGCGGCGCCTGACCGTCGGGAGCCGCTGCTAGCATCGCGCCACGTGAGCACAGTCGCCGACCTGCCCCTGATCGCCTCTGGCAAGGTCCGCGAGCTCTACGACCTCGGCGACCGTTTGCTGCTCGTCGCGTCCGACCGGATCTCGACGTACGACGCGATCCATCCGACGCCGATCCCGGACAAGGGCAAGGTGCTGACGGGCCTGTCGGTGTTCTGGTTCGAGCGGCTGGCGAGTGTCGTCCCGAACCACTTCGTGTCCGCGACCGAGGGCGTTCCGGACGACGTGCGCGGTCGCGCGCTCGTCGTCGAGAAGCTCGCGATGCTGCCCGTGGAGTGCGTCGTGCGTGGCTACATCACGGGCTCGGGCTGGAAGGACTACCTCGCGACCGGCTGCTGTCTCGGGGATCGAGCTGCCGGCGGGCCTGCAGGAGTCCGAGCAGTTCCCCGCGCCGCTCTTCACGCCGAGCACGAAGGCCGAGGTCGGTCACGACGAGGCGATCGACTTCGAGCAGACCGTCGACCTGCTCGGCGGAGACCGCACGCTCGCGGAGCGGGTGCGCGACGTCTCGATCGAGCTGTACGCGACGGCTGCCGAGCACGCTCGTTCGCGCGGCGTGATCCTTGCCGACACGAAGTTCGAGCTGGGCCGTCGCCCTGACGGCACGCTCGTGCTCGGTGACGAGGTGCTGACGCCGGACTCCTCCCGCTTCTGGCCCGTTGAGGGCTATGCGCCCGGAACCGGCCAGCCGAGCTTCGACAAGCAGTTCGTGCGCGACTGGGCTGCAGGCACCGGCTGGGACAAGAAGCCGCCGGCGCCGGAGATCCCCGAGGACGTCGTCGCCCGCACGCGCGCGAAGTACGTCGAGGCCTACGAGCTGATCACGGGCCAGCCGTTCGAGGCGTGGCTGGAGCGGACCGCGTCATGAGCCGCGTCCGCGTGCTCGTGCGCCCGAAGGCTGGCATCCTCGACCCGCAGGGCCAGGCGGTCGAGCGGGCGCTGCCCGCGCTCGGCTTCGAGGGCGTCGCGCACGTCCACGTCGGCCGCCTGATCGAGCTGGACGTGGAGGACCCGAGCAGGCTTCCGGAGATGTGCGAGAAGCTGCTCGTGAACCCATTGATCGAGGACTACGAGATCGTCTCCGAGTGATCGCGACGGGGCCGCAGCGATGAAGTTCGGCGTGTTGCGGTTTCCGGGTACCTGCGACGAGGTCGACGCACAGCTCGCGTGCGAGCGCGTCGGCGAGGCGGTCATCCTCTGGCACGGCGACCGTGACCTGCAGGGCGTCGACGCGATCGTCGTCCCCGGCGGCTTCTCGTATGGCGACTATCTGCGCGTCGGTGCGATCGCGCGCTTCGCGCCGATCATGGAGTCGGTGATCGACTTCGCGCGCGAGGGCGGCCCGGTGCTCGGCATCTGCAACGGCTTCCAGGTGCTGTGCGAGGCGGGCTTGCTGCCCGGTGCGCTGCTGCCGAACAAGTCGCTGCGCTTCGTCTGCCGGCAGGTCGAACTCGTGGTCGAGCACGCCGACACGCCGTTCACGAACGCGTGCACCGAGGGCGAGCGGCTGTCGATCCCGGCGAAGCACACGACCGGCTGCTGGTACGCGCCCCCTGCGCTGCATGAGCAGGTGGAGGCCAACGGCCAGGTTCTGCTGCGCTACAGCGCCCGGCGAGAACTTCAACGGCTCGGTCGCCGACGTCGCAGGCGTGCGCAACGAGGCCGGCAACGTCTTCGGACTGATGCCGCACCCCGAGCACGCCGTCGACCCGCTCACCGGCTCGACCGACGGGCTGAAGCTGTTCGCCTCGATCCGCGACCACGTCGCCGCAGCTGTCGCGGCGTGAGCACGGTGGCTGCCGTCCCTCCGCACCGCGCGCTCGGCCTGACCGACGCCGAGTACGAGCTGATCGTCGAGAAGCTCGGCCGCGAGCCGAACGCCGTCGAGCTGTCGATGTTCTCGCTGATGTGGTCCGAGCACTGCGCCTACAAGCACTCGAAGAAGCTGCTCGGCCAGCTCCCGACCGAGGGCAGGTACCTGCTGCTCGGCCCCGGCGAGAACGCCGGCGCGGTCGACGTCGGCGACGGCCTTGCGGTCGCGTTCAAGGTCGAGTCGCACAACCACCCGAGCGCGGTCGAGCCGTTCCAGGGCGCCGCGACCGGCGTCGGCGGGATCCTGCGCGACATCTTCGCCGTCGGCGCGCGGCCGATCGCGGTGCTCGACTCGCTGCGCTTCGGCGAGCTTGACGTCGCCGCGCTCGCGCTACCTGCTGGAGCGCGCGGTCGCCGGCATTGGCCACTACGGCAATTCGATCGGCGTGCCGACGATCGGCGGCGAGATCTACTTCGAGGGACCGTACGAGCAGAACTGCCTCGTCAACGCGATGGCGCTCGGCATCGCGCAGGCCGACCGACTGATCAAGTCGGCCGCCAACGGCCCTGGCAACGTGCTCGTGCTGTTCGGCGCGCTGACTGGCCGCGACGGGATCGGCGGCGCTTCCGTGCTCGCAAGCGCCGAGCTGGGCGAGGCCGACGCCGACAAGCGCCCGACCGTGCAGATCGGCGATCCGTTCGCGGAGAAGAAGCTGCTGGAGTGCTCGCTGGAGCTGCTGGATCGCGGGCTGCTCGTCTCGCTGCAGGACCTCGGTGCCGCCGGCCTCACGTCGTCCTCTTCGGAGATGGCGTCGAAGGGCGGCCTCGGACTCGACATCCACGTCGACCGCGTGCCGCTGCGCGAGCCGGGCATGGAGCCCTTCGAGATCATGGTCTCCGAGTCGCAGGAGCGGATGCTCTGCGTCGTCGACGCCGGAGCTGGTGGACGAGGTGCTCGCCGTCTGCGCGAAGTGGGAGACGACCGCGACCGCGATCGGCGAGGTGACCGACAACGGCCGGCTGCGGATCCTGCGCGACGGCGACGCTGGTCGGCGACATGCCGGTGCCGGCGCTCGTGGACGACTGCCCGCTGTACGACCTGGCGCCGGTCAAGCCCGACGCGCCGATCTACCCGGCGCCGACCCGAACGCTCGACAGCGACGATCCGCGCGAGATCCTGCTCGCGCTGCTTGGCTCCTCGAACATCGCCTCGCGCCGCCCGGTCTTCGAGCAGTACGACTGCCTCGTGCAGTCGCGCACGGTGCGCCGGCCCGACGAGGCGGACGCTGCCGTCCTCTTGCTCCCCGACGGCGGTGCCATCGCGATCTCGATCGACGGCTCCGGCCGCCGCGTCGCCTGCGACCCCTACCGCGGCACGATCGAGGCGGTGCTCGAGTGCGCGGCCAACCTCGCCTGCGTCGGCGCGGAGCCGCTCGGCCTCACGAACTGCCTCAACTTCGGCAACCCCGAGAAGCCGCACATCGCGTGGCAACTCTCCGAGTCCGTGCGCGGGATGGCCGACGCGCTGCGCGCGCTCGACGTGCCGGTCGTCGGCGGCAACGTCTCGCTCTACAACGAGGGTCCCGAGGGTCCGATCTACCCGACGCCCGTCGTCGGCATGGTCGGCCGTCTGCCCGACGCAGCGCGCGCCGGCCGGCTCGGCTTCGCGCATGAGGGCGACGCGATCGCCTTCGCCGGTCCGTTCATGCCGTCGCTGCCCGGCTCCGAGCTCGCGAAGCTGCGCGGCGAGCCGCTGCCCGACGGGCTGCCCGAGGTCGACCTCGCGGCGGCGCGCCGTGCGCTCGAGGTCGTGCGCGAGGCGGTCCGGGCGGGCGAGGTGCACAGCGCCCACGACGTCGCCGAGGGCGGCTTCGCCGTCGGGCTTGCCGAGTGCTGCATCGCCGGAGGGTTTGGTGCGCAGATCGACTTCCGCGGCGCAGGCGACAAGCTCCGGGAGCAGCTCTTCGGCGAGGGCGCCGGCGGCTTCCTGCTGTCCGGCCCGCGCCCCGCGCTCGCCGCGATCGCGCGGGAGATTCCGCTGACGCTGTTCGGCATCGTCGGCGGACCCGACGACGACCTTTCGCATGGCGCTGGACGACGGCGTCCAGCTGCACCTGCCGCTCGACGAGCTGCGCGCCGCGCGCGACGGCGGACTCGCGGAGCGGATCGGCTGAGCCCGCGCGGCAAGGGTCCGGCGGCCGAGAGGCGCGCTGCTACGCTCTCCCTTCAGCAGGGCAGGGCGCGCCGCCCTGTGTCGGAGGACGCTTCGCCTCCAGGTATGACCGACCAACTCATCGATCGCGACGGACCGCGGGACGAGTGTGGCGTGTTCGGGATCTTCGCTCCCGATCATGACGTTGCACGGCTCGCCTACTTCGCCCTCTACGCGCTCCAACACCGGGGCCAGGAGTCGGCGGGCATCGCCACGACCGACCTCGGCGGCAACATCATGACCCTGCGCGACCTCGGGCTCGTCTCGCAGGTCTTCGACGAGCAGAAGCTGCGTTCGCTGCCCGGCGAACTGGCGCTCGGCCACGTGCGCTACTCGACGACCGGCTCCTCGGCTTGGGAGAACGCGCAGCCGGTCTACCGCTCGGACCGCCGCGAGGTTGCGCTGGCGCACAACGGCAACCTCACGAACGCCGTCGAGCTGCACGCGGAGCTGCGCGAGCAGGACGTCGCCTTCCGCTCGACCTCCGACTCGGAGATCATCGCCGCGCTGCTCTCCACGCACCCGGCAGAGAAGATCGAGGACGCCGTCGCCGACGTGCTGCCGCGCCTGCAGAGGCGCCTTCTCGACCGTCGTGATGACCGGCGAGAAGCTCGTCGCCTTCCGTGACCGGCACGGTCTGCGCCCGCTCGTGCTCGGCCAGCTCGGCGACCGCTACTGCGTCGCGAGCGAGTCGTGTGCGCTCGACATCATCGGCGCGAAGCTGCTGCGCGACGTCGAGCCGGGCGAGATGGTGACGATCGACTCCGGCGGCATTTCGACGCGGATGGTCGTCGAAGGCGCCCGCAAGGCCTTCTGCGTGTTCGAGTACATCTACTTCGCGCGGCCGGACTCGAAGATGGGCGGCACGGTGCTGCAGGGCGCGCGCGGGCGGATGGGCGAGATCCTCGCTCGCGAGGCGCCCGTCGAAGCCGACCTCGTGATCGCCGTGCCCGACTCCGGCACGCCGGCGGCGCGCGGCTACGCCCGCGCGAGCGGGATCCCGCAGGACGACGGCTTCGTCAAGAACCGCTACGTCGCGCGCACGTTCATCCAGCCCGGTCAGGAGCTGCGCAAGCACGGTCTGCGGCTGAAGTTCAACCCGATGCCGGAGATCGTCAGCGGTCAGCGGCTCGTCGTCGTCGACGACTCGATCGTGCGCGGCAACACCACCCGTCAGATCGTGCAGATGCTGCGCGACGCCGGTGCGCGCGAAGTGCACCTGCGCATCACCGCGCCGCCGATCCGCAACCCCTGCCACTACGGCATCGACATGTCCACGCGCGAGGAGATGGTCGCGCACGGGCGCACGACGCAGGAGATCGCGACCGAGCTGGGCGCCGACTCGCTCCACTACCTCTCGCTCGAAGGCGTCTACGAGGCCGTCGGCGTCACGCGCGACACGCACTGCGACGCGTGCTTCAGCGGCGAGTACCCACTGCCGGGCACGCCTGGCGGGCAAGACAAGCACGCCTTCGAGCGGGCGTTGCCGCTAGTCCGCACGTAGCGGACATGCACCTGTGACGATCGGCGCGCGGAGGCCGGCGGACGCCGATCGCGCCGATATGGTCGAAGGCATGGACCCCCGCGAGGCATTGCACCGCTGGTTCGGCTTCGAGGACTTCCGCCCCGGCCAGGCCGATGCGGTCGACGCCGCGCTCGCCGACCGCGACACGCTCGTCGTGATGCCGACCGGCTCGGGCAAGTCACTCTGCTACCAGCTGCCGGCGCTGATGCGCGAGGACCTCACGATCGTCGTCTCTCCCCTCGTGCTCGCTGATGCAGGATCAGGTCGACGGGCTGCGGCGGATCGCGCCCGAGCAGGTCGCGCTGGTGAACGCGCAGCAGACCGCGGCAGAGAACCGCGACGTACTGGAGCGTGCGGTCTCCGGCGAGCTGCGGCTGCTCTACGTCGCGCCCGAGCGCTTCGCCTCGCCCGGCTTCGTCGAGCAGATCCAGCAGGCGCGGTTGGGCCTGTTCGTCGTCGACGAGGCGCACTGCGTCTCGCAGTGGGGCCACGACTTCCGCCCCGACTACTTCCGCCTCGCCGACGCCGCGCGGTACCTGAAGGCGCGCTCGCTCGTCGCGCTGACGGCGACCGCGACGCCGCAGGTCGCGAACGACATCGTCGCGCGGCTGCGGCTGGAGCGAGCCGGTGCGCGTAACGACCGGCTTCGACCGTCCCAACCTCTCCTTCGCGGTCGTGCCGTGCAAGACGTCGGCGGACAAGCACCGCCGCATCGCCGAACGTGCTCGGCGAGCCGGATGCGCTGCCGGCGATCGTCTACGCCGGCACGCGCAACGGCTGCGAGCAGCTCGCCAAGACGCTGGAGCGGTCGCTCGAGCGAGCCGGTTTCCGTCTACCACGCGGGGCTGGAGCGGGAACGGCGCGCGGCGGTGCAGCGCTCGTTCATGGGCGGAGAGACGCGTGTCGTCGTGGCGACGAACGCGTTCGGCATGGGCGTCGACAAGGCCGACGTGCGCACGGTCTGCCACGAGACGGTGCCGCAGTCGGTCGAGGGCTACTACCAGGAGGCCGGCCGCGCCGGGCGCGACGGCCGGCCGGCGCGCTGCCTGCTGTTCGCCGAGGCGCGCGACAAGGGGCTGCACGTCTTCTTCATCCAGCGCTCGGAGGTCGAGGACGCCGCGTTCGCGGCGGTCGCGCGGCAGATCCACGGCGACGCGGTCGAGCAGCGGGCGCTACGACGTCGAGCTGCGCGAGCTGGCGCGGCTGGTCGGGCAGCGTGCCGGCGCCGACGAGGCCCGCTCGATCGTCGGCCACCTCGCGCGGGCAGGGATGGTGCAGCCGGCCCCGTCGCCGCCCGACCGCGCGGTCGGGCGCATCGCCGGTGCCTGGAATCGCGAGGCGCTGCACGCTTGCCGCGAGTCGGCGGGGGAGGCGACGCGCGTGCGCTGGCGCCAGTACCGGGCGATCTGGGCGTTCGTCGAGCAGGCGCGCTGTCGTCGCGTCGCGCTGCTGCGCCATTTCGGCGACGGCAACGAACCGGTGTTGCGATGCGGGTGTGTCGTGCTGTGACGTCTGCGATCCGTCGCTGGTGCCCGCGGCGCCGGCGGGGGTGGCCGGCAGGGGCGGGGCGCCCTCCGGCTCCGGCGTTGCGCGCCTTCGGCGCAACACGCCTTCGCCAGAGACGCCGCGCCCTGCCGGATCGGCGCCTGCGGAGCTCGATGAGGCGATCTTCGCAGTCGTTGAGACGGCGCAGCCGTCGGTTGGGCGCACGCGTGCCGTCGAGATTCTCTGTGGTGGGCGCTCGAAGGTCGTGGAGCAGAACTCGTATGACGGGCTTCCCGTCTATGGCACGTTCGCTCACCTGCGGCGGGCGGACGTGCTCGCGCGTGTGGACGAGCTGCTGGCGGGTGGCACGCTGCGCTCGACCGGTGGGCGCTTCCCGAAGCTTGCTGCGGCGTGAGCGCCCGGCGGCGCTCCTGCGCCCGCTAGGCTCCGCGACCGTGAGCGCAGCGCAGTTCCAAATCGCCGTGCTCGCCTCCGGCGCCGGCTCGAACCTGCAGGCGCTGCTCGACACGGTCCACGGCCGCGACGGGATCGAGATCGTCGCGGTCGCCTCCAACGTCCCGGATGCGCCGGCGCTCGCACGCGCGGCGGCTCGCGGCGTCCCGACGGCGGCGTTCCCGCTCGCGGACCATGCCGACCGCGCCGCGCGCGACGCGGCGCTGGCCGACTGGATCGATAGGCAGGGCGCGCGGCTCGTGGTGCTGGCGGGCTATATGCAGCTGCTGACGCCCGCGTTCCTTGCACGCTTCCCGCAGGCGGTCGTGAACGTGCACCCGGCGCTGCTGCCGGCGTTCCCCGGCCTGGCCGCCGTCGAGCAGGCGCTTGCGCACGGCGTGCGCGTCTTCGGCGTCACCATCCACTTCGTCGACGAGGGCGTCGACACCGGGCCGATCATCCTGCAGCGGGCCGTGGAGCTGCCGCACGTGCGCACGCCGGACGACGTCTTCGAGCGGCTCCACGCGATCGAGCACGAGCTGCTGCCGGAGGCAGTGCGGCTGATCGCACGGGGGGCGGTGCGGATCGATCCCGCCGACCCACGGCGGGTGCTGCTCGACCCGTAACGGCCGCGGCGGGTGAGCCCGCGTGCCGCTGGCGCTTCGCTTATCCTCGCGGGCGCATGCCGCAAGGTTCCGAGAACGCGCCCACGCTGCCGTCGACGGCGCCGGGCCAGGTGGAGATCCGCCGCGCGCTGCTGTCCGTGTCCGACAAGACGGGCGTCGTCGAGTTCGCCCGCGGGCTCGCGGAGCTGGGGGTCGAGCTCGTCTCGACCGGCGGGACCGCCGGCGCGCTGCGCGGACGCGGGGATACCGCACCGCTCGATCACCGACTTCACCGGCTTCCCGGAGATCATGGACGGGCGCGTGAAGACGCTGCACCCGAAGCTCTACGCCGGCCTGCTGGCCGTGCGCGACGACGACCAGCCACCTCGCGGCCGCGCAGGACGCCGAGGTCGAGTTCGTCGACCTCGTGTGCGTGAACCTCTACCCGTTCGAGCAGACCGTCGCGCAGGCGCGGCGTCACCGACTCGGAGGCGATCGAGAACATCGACATCGGCGGGCCGACGATGATCCGCGCGGCGGCGAAGAACTTCGCCTTCGCGGCGCCGGTCGTCTCGCCCGCCAGCTACGACGCGATCCTCGCGGAGCTGCGCGACGCCGGTGGCAAGCTGTCGATGGCGACGCGCGAGAGCCTTGCAGCCGAGGCGTTCGCGTACACGGCGCGCTACGACACGGCGATCGCGCGCTGGTTCTCGGAGAAGCGCGACGACTTCCCGTCGCTGTTCGTGCGCGCCTTCGAGAAGCTCACCGACCTCTCCTACGGCGAGAACCCGCATCAGCGTGCCGCCTATTACGCGCAGGTCGGCTCGCCGACGCACCTGCTGTCGAACGTGCGCCAGCTCGGCGGCAAGCCGCTCTCGTTCAACAACCTGCTCGACCTCGACGCTGCGCGCAAGCTCGCCGCGCGAGTTCGGCGGTCCCGCGTGCGTGATCGTCAAGCACAACAACCCGTGCGGCGTGGCGCTCGGCGACACCCTGCTCGACGCCTACGAGCGCGCCTTCGCGTGCGACCCGATGTCGGCGTTCGGCGGTGTGATCTGCCTCAACCGTCCGGTTGACGGCCCGCTTGCGGATGCCCTCGTGAAGCAGTTCGTCGAGGTGCTGTTCGCGCCCGGCTACGACGACGCCGCGCTCGAGACGCTCGCGAGCAAGCCAAACCTGCGGATCCTCCAGGACGACGAGGCGCAGCCGCTGCACCTCGCGGAGGCCGACGTCAAGCAGGTGGTCGGCGGCCTGCTCGTGCAGGACCGCGACCTCGACACGCAGGAGCGGGCGGAGATGACGGTCCCGACGGCGCGCCAGCCGAGCGACGCCGAGTGGAGCGAGCTGCTGTTCGCCTGGCGCGTCTGCAAGCACGTGCGCTCCAACGCGATCGTGCTCGTGCGCGACGGCGCGTCCGTCGGCATCGGCGCGGGGCAGATGAGCCGCGTCGACTCGGTGCGGATCGCGGTCGAGAAGGCGCGCGAGGGCTCGCTCGAAGGGGCAGTGCTCGCCTCCGACGCGTTCTTCCCGTTCGCGGACGGGCCCGAGCTCGCGATCCGGGCCGGGCGTCACCGCGATCATCCAGCCCGGCGGCTCGGTGCGCGACGACGAGGTCGTCGCCGCCGCGGATGCAGCCGGCGTCGCGATGGTCTTCACCAGCAGGCGCCACTTCAAGCATTGAGCACCGGGTGGCCGCGATGAGCGGCTCCGCGACAGGATCCAGCTATAGACGGATGTTCGTCGTGCCGATATGGACGGACGTGGTGATCGGAATCGAAAACGGCCCCTGCTCGCAGGAGCGGCGCTGATGCGCCCTGAGCGTCGCCGCCTGCTGTTCGCCGTTGCGGCGGTCCTCGTGCTGGCGAAGCTTGTCGTGACGCTCACGACGCTGAGCGTCGCCGGCTGGGAGCTTCCGGTCATCGGCGCGGTGCCGGCGGTTCTGCTGGTCGTGCTCGTGCTGTGGACGCTCGCCGAGGAGCGGCGCGCCACGCAGCTGCTCGCAGAGCAAATCGCCGAGCGCGACCGCACCCAAGCCGAGCTGGACGCCGCCGAGCAGCGCCATCACATGCTGGCCGACAACGCGACCGACACGATCGTTGCGTTCGGCCCCGGCGGCGAGGTCACCTATGTCTCGCCTGCCTGCCGCGAGCTGCTGGGCTACGCGCCCGAGGAGATCCTCGGGAGTCCGCCGCACGACTTCGTCCATCCCGACGATCGCCATGAAGTCATCGCTGCGCGCCGCCATGTGAACAGCGACAGCGGCACGCTCACTGTCACCGCCCGGCTGCGCCACCGCGAGGGTCACGATGTGTGGATCGAGGCGCGTGTGCGCCGCGTGCTGGACCCAGCGACCGGAACGTCGATCGAGGGGCAGGCGATCGTCCGCGACGTCAGCGAGCGCGTCTCCGCCGAGGCCGCGCTGCGCGAGAGCGTCGAGAGGATCGCCGCTGCCGAGCTGCGCTTCCGCACGGCGTTCGAAGCGGCGCCGATCGGCATGGCGCTGTCCGATCTGGAGGGTCGCTTCATCCAGGTCAACGACGCGCTCTGTGCGATCACCGGCTACACGCGTGAGGAGCTCGAGGAGATGGGCTTCGCCGACCTCAGTCATCCCGCGGACGCGAGCCGGGACGCGGAGATGATGAGCAGCCTGCTGTCAGGTGAGCAGAGCACGTTCTGGATGGAGCAGCGCTTCGTCGACGTCGTCGGTCAGGTGGTGTGGGTTGCCGTGCACTCGACTCTCGTACGTGCCGCCGACGGGACTCCACAGCACTTTCTCGGTCAGATCCAGGACGTCTCTGAGCGAGTGCGCTATGAGGCGCAGCTGCAACACATGGCCGATCACGACCCGCTCACCGGGCTCTTGAATCGGCGCTCGTTCGAGCGCGAGCTCAATCAGCACATCGCGCGAGTCGAGCGCTACGGCGCTGAGGGTGCGGCGCTCGTGCTCGACATCGATCGCTTCAAACACATCAACGACACGCTCGGGCACAACGTCGGCGACGAACTGATTGTCAAGGTTGCGCAGACGCTGCGCGCTCGCCTGCGCGACAGCGACGTGCTCGCACGCTTGGGTGGCGACGAGTTCGCCGTGTTGATGCCGCGCGGCGGCGTTGCCGAGGCCGAGCAGGTCGCCGAGTCGGTGCTGGCGGCGGTGCGCGCTCAATCTGTCGTGACGGCGGCCGGCCGCAAGCGCCCGATCACCGCCAGCATTGGCATCTCGCTGTTCGGCGAGAGCGAACGGCTCAGTGCGGAGGATCTGCTCGTCAACGCCGACCTTGCGATGTACGACGCGAAGGAGGCGGGCCGCGACCGCTTCGCGACGTACTCCTCACACGAGCGCGGGGCCTCGCGCATGAAGGCGCGCATCACCTGGGCGGAGCGGATCCGCGAGGCGCTCGAGGAAGATCGCTTCACGCTCTACGCGCAGCCGATCGTCGAGCTGGCAAGCGGCGCGGTGGTCAGCACGAGCTGCTGCTGCGGATGCTCGACGAGCAGGGCGACGTGATCCCGCCGGCCGCGTTCATCGCCGTGGCGGAGCGCTTCGACCTGATGCAGGAGATCGACCGCTGGGTCGTGGCACGCGCCATCAAGCTGATGGGCGAGCAGCGCCGCGCCGGTCGCGATCTGGTCTTCGAGGTGAACATCTCAGGCAGCTCGACGGGCGATCCGGAGTTGCTGACGATCATCGAGGACGAGCTTCGAAGCAACGGAGTCGACCCGGTGAATCTTGTGCTGGAGGTGACGGAGACGACGGCCGTCTTGAACATTCCACGTGCCCAGCAGTTCGCTGCACGGCTCGCTGAGTTGGGTTGTCGGTTCGCGCTTGACGACTTTGGCGCGGGATTTGGAAGTTTCTACTACTTGAAACACCTGCCGTTCGACTTGCTGAAGATCGACGGCGAGTTCGTTCGCTCGTGCACGACCAACCAGACGGATCAGCTGCTGATCCGCGCAGCGGTCGACATCGCCCGTGGGTTGGGGAAGAAGACGATCGCCGAGTACGTCGGCGACGATGAGACAGTCCAGTTGCTGCGCAAGCTCGGCGTCGACTACGGGCAGGGCTTTCACATTGGTCGTCCGGCCCCGCTCGCGCAACGACTTGCGAGCGATTGCGTCGTTTTGTAAACGGGTGCTTACCAATCAGAAACTGTAACGGTTGGATGCCAGATTCTTGACGAACTGTTCGTCAGGGTTCAATGCACGTGCTGACGTTGGTAGTATTGATGTTCCCCCTCGTCTCACCAGGAGTCACGTATATGGCAGATCTCGTCGGGCAAATTCAGCGTGACATCGAGAAGCGCTTGGCCGAGCTGCGTCCGCTGCTCGCGGAGAAGGAGCAGCTCGAGGCCGTGCTGTCCGCGCTCACGAACGAGCAGAACGGTGGCGTGCAGCGCTGCGCGTGCGCCGCGTGCCACGGCTCCGGCAGCCACGGCGGCCGCGTCGCGTGCTCCATACGCTGGCGGCAAGAGCAAGCGCGCTCCACGCGGTGCCAACCGCGAGGCGATCCTCCAAGTCGTTCGAGAACGCCCAGGCGTCTCGGCTTCCGAGGTCGCCGATGTGACGAAGATCGCAAAGCCGACCGTTCACACGACGATCTCGCAGCTCAAGCGCAAGGGCATCCTCGAGCCCGAAGGCGCCAACGGCGTCAAGCTCGCGAAGGGCGCGTGAGCAGGCCGGGCCGGGTCCGACCCCGGGGCGTGGCAGTATGCGCGTCCTGGGACTCGAACCCAGCCCGCCGGATTAAAAGTCCGGTGCTCTACCCGATGAGCTAGACGCGCCCCCGCATCCTCCCATGCAAGCGGACGGCGTGTCGCGAAGGAGTCGAGACGCACGAAGACATCCCCCTGCCCCCATGGTGTAGCGGTCAGCACGCCAGCCTTTCACGCTGGCAGCGGGAGTTCGATTCTCCCTGGGGGTATTTCGGCGGTTCCACCGACGTTCGGCAGGCCGCCCGCGGCTACCATCTCGACAGCCGCGGGCGGTTAGCTCAGTTGGTAGAGCGCCTCCCTTACAAGGAGGAGGTCGCTGGTTCGAGACCAGCACCGCCCATCGCCGCGCCGCTCGCGCAGCCAGACGCCCTCGCGGCGCGCGGTCTGCAAGGCTTCCCGGCCGATGAGCGAGCCGCTGACCTTCGACCCGATCGCCGAGGCGCGCCGGCAGTGGCACGAGCGCTGGGGCGAGGAGCCCGCCCGCCCGATGGCGGCGGTCACCTCGATGATGCGCGCGCAGCAGATCCTGCTGGCCCGGCTGGGCGAGCTGCTGCGCCCGTTCGGGCTCACGTTCCCGCGCTACGAGACGCTGATGGTGCTGGTCTTCAGCCGCACGGGATCGCTGCCCGTCGGCAAGATGGGCGAGCGCCTGCAGGTCCACCGCACGAGCATGACCCACATGGCCGACCGGCTGGAGGAGGCCGGGCTCGTGACGCGCGTCTCGCACGCGGAGGACCGTCGCTCGACGCTGATCGCGATCACGCCGGCAGGGCGCGAGCTGGCGGCGCGCGCGACCGAGGTCCTCAACGGGGCGGCCTTCGCGATGCAGCCGCTCGGCGACGACGAGCTCGAGACGCTCACGACGGTGCTGAGCGGCATCCGCCGCCACGAGGGCGACTACGTCGACTGAGCCGCGGCCGCCGGCGCCTCAGTAGACAGGCGTCTCGGTGTAGTGCCCGAAGACGCGCTGCAGCGCGCCGATGATCTCGCCCTCCGACGCGCTCACGCGGGCGGCGTCGAGCAGCGCGGGCATCAGGTTCGCGTCGGGCAGAGCGGCCGACCTCGCCGATCGCCGTCAGCGTCTGCTCGACGGCCGCGGCGTCGCGGCGGGCGCGGACGCCCTGGAGGCGGTCGATCTGCTTGCGCTCCAGCGCGGGGTCGATGCGCAGGTACGGCGCCGGCGTCGTCGTCGCCTTCGGTGAAGGCGTTGACGCCGACGACGAGTCGCTGGCCGGTGTCGATCTCGGTCTGCAGACGGAAGGCGGCGTCGGCGATCTCGCGCTGCGGGTAGCTCTCCTTCACGGCGGCGACCATTCCGCCCAGCTCGTCGATCTTGGCGAAGTACTCGTAGGCCTTCGCCTCCATCTCGTCCGTCAGCGCCTCGACGAAGTACGAGCCGCCGAGCGGGTCGATCGTGTTCGCGACGCCCGTCTCGTGGGCGATGATCTGCTGCGTGCGCAAGCGCGATCCGCACGGCCTCCTCGGTTGGCAGCGCGAGCGCCTCGTCGTAGCTGTTGGTGTGCAGCGACTGGGTGCCGCCGAGCACGCCCGCGAGCGCCTCGATCGTCGTGCGGACGATGTTGTTGAGCGGCTGCTGGGCTGTCAGCGACACACCGGCGGTCTGTGTGTGGAAGCGCATCAGCCACGACTTCGGGTTCTTCGCGCCGAACGTCTCCTTCAGCTCGCGCGCCCAGATGCGGCGGGCTGCGCGGTACTTGGCGATCTCCTCGAAGAAGTCGATCTGGGCGTTAAAGAAGAACGAGAGACGGGGCGCGAAGTCGTCGACGTCGAGCCCGCGTTCGACCGCCTGCTCGACGTAGGTGAGGCCGTCCTTGAGCGTGAAGGCGAGCTCTTGCGCGGCCGTCGATCCCGCCTCGCGGATGTGGTACCCGGAGATCGAGACGGGGTGCCAGCGCGGCATCGCCGTCGAACACCACTCGATCATGTCGCCGACGAGGCGCATCGCCGGGTCGATCGGGAAGCACCACTCCTTCTGGGCGATGTACTCCTTCAGGATGTCCGTCTGGATCGTGCCGGCGAGCCGCTCGGCAGGGACGCCTTGGCGCTCGGCGGCGGCGACGTAGAAAGCGAGCATGATCGCAGCGGGCGCGTTGATCGTCATCGAGACGCTGACGTCGCCGAGGTCGATCCCGCCGAACAGCGTCTCCATGTCCTCCAGCGTGTCGACGGCGACGCCCTCGCGGCCGACCTCGCCGAGCGAGCGCGGATGGTCGGAGTCGTGGCCCATCAGGCTCGGCATGTCGAACGCCGTCGAGAGGCCCGTCTGACCGTGGTCGATCAGGTAGCGGAAACGCTCGTTCGTCTCCTCGGCGGTGCCGAAGCCGGCGAACTGCCGCATCGTCCAGAGACGGCCGCGGTACATCGACTCGTACACGCCGCGCGTGAAGGGGTACTCGCCGGGTTGTCCGATCGACGGGTGGGCGGGGTCGGATGCCGGCAGGTCCGCCGCGGTGTAGAGCGGCTTGACCGGCTCCCCCGAGAGCGTCGTGAACGGAACGTCGCTGCGCTCAGCCATCGGGCGAGTATCGCAGCCGCGTCTCAGGCGGCGAGGCCGGCCGGGACGCCGCGGGAGCGCACGATCATCTCCAGCGGCTCGCGTGGGCTGAGGGTCGGCATCTGGCGCACGGTCATCGTGCGACCGGGGAACAGCTCCAGGTGATGGCGCTGCAGCAGCAGCGTGACGACCGTCTTGATCTCCAACTGCCCGAAGCGCATGCCGATGCACGTGCGCGAGCCGCCACCGAAGGGGATGTAGGCGCCCTTCGGCAGCTTCGCCTTCGCCTCCGGGGCGAAGCGCTCCGGCACGAACGCCTCGGGCTCGGGCCAGACGTCGGGCAGACGGTGGCTCGCCCATGAGGAGTAGTTGACGTACGCCCCGCCTGGGACCTGATGGCCGCCGAACTCGAACGACTCAACCGCGCGGCGGGGGCCGACCCAGGCGGCCGGGTAGAGGCGCAGGGTCTCGTCCAGCACCATCTCCAGCTCGGGCAGCTCGCTCGTCAGCTGTGCGACCGTGGGCGGCGCGCCGTCGAGCACCCGGTCCTGCTCCTCGAGCAGCTTCCCGAGCGCGGCCGGATGGCGGGCCAGCTCGTAGAGCATGAAGCTGATCGTCGAGGTCGACGTGTCATGGCCGGCGAACAGCAACGTCATGACCTGGTCGCGCACCTCGCGGTTGCGCAGCTGTGAGCCGTCCTCGTCCGTCGCCTCGATCAGCATCGAGAGCACGTCGGGGCGCTCGGGGTCCGGATCGTGGCGACGGCGCTCGATCTCGGCGTAGATGACGTCGTCGAGCGCCTTGCGCGCGGCCTGCATGCGATTCCACGGCGTGCGCGGCCCGCGCATGATGCGCACGGCGAAGTCGGTGCCGTAGAAGCTCAGCGCGCGCTCGAAGTCGATCGCCGCCTGCGTGCCCTTGCCCTGCTCGTCGGGGTCGAGCCCGAACAGCGCGCGCATCGCGACGCGCAGTGTGAGGCGGCGGGCCCAGTGGTAGACGTCGAGCACGTCGCCGGACTCCCAGCCCTCCAGCGCCTTCAACGTCTCCTCGACCATCGTGTCGTGCGAGGCGGCGATCCGCTCGCGATGGAAGGCCGGCAGCATGATGCGGCGCGCGCGGCGGTGGTAGTCGCCGTCGATCGTCAGCAGGCCATCACCGAGCAGCGGGATCAGGTCGCCCATGCTGCCCTGGCGCCAGTTGAAGTTGCTGGCGTGCGAGACCGTCATGTAGTGGTTCGCCTCGGGCCCGAGCATCATCACGACGCGGCCGTGGAAGATCCGCATGCTGAAGATCGGACCGTGCTCCTGGTAGAGCGGCAGCAGAATCTTCAGCGGGTCGCGCACGAAGCGGAAGGTGCGCTCGAGGTTCAAGTCGTTCGGCCCCGGCGGGAAGGGGACTGAAGCCACGCGCTCCGCGTAGAGGTCGCCGAGGATGCGGCGGAGCGGGTTGCTGGAGAGCGGCTCGGGCGCGGCGATGCTCATGCCCGGGACGATACTGGCTGCACAGCCAGTACGCGACTGCCGCTCGATGCCGCATGCCTTTCCTACCCGAAGGTAGTGTGGAATTCGCATACACACCAAGCCGTAGGAGGGGGAGCATGCATCGCAAGGTGGCGGGCGCGGTCGTCGTGGCGCTCGCGCTCGGCGTCGCCAGCTGTGGGGGAAGTGACGAGCCGCTTACGAAGGCCGAGCTCGTCAAGCAGATGAACGTCGTCTGCAAAGGCAAACGGCAGAGAACGGACACCACGGCCGACAAGGGTAGAAACGGCCCTGGAGCGTTCTTCGAGCAGATCCTTGAGCGGCAGAAGGAGATAGCCGACGGGCTCGACGAGCTCACGCCGCCTGCTGAACTCGAGACCGCGTTCGCTGCACTCAAGAAGGCGGAGGTGGACCGCCAGGCGCTCGTCGAAAAGGCGATCGCGGCGATCAAGGCCGACCCGAAGGCGAAGCTCGAAAGCCTGACCAAGGAGGGCGAGGCAATCCAGAGACAGCTCACAAGTGCTGCCGCCGAGATCGGCGCCAAGAGCTGCACCTGACGTCTGGCGGTCTCTGCCCGGCGGCTTGGCTCCGAGGCCGCGCCCCCGGGGCGCCGCATGCCATACTTCCAGCCCCTGTATGGGGGCGTAGCTCAGTTGGTTAGAGCGCTGGCCTGTCACGCCAGAGGTCGCGGGTTCGAGTCCCGTCGCTCCCGCCTTCGGCACCACCCCCGGGGTGGTGCCGCCGCTGGGGCTCGGCGGCCGTGAAGTACTGCGCGAGTGGCGCGCGGGGCTTGACGGCGACGATCGCGGCGATCCGGCGCACATTGTCCGCAGCGCAGCCGGCGGGCCAAGTCGGGGTCAGTACCACTTGCCCTTCGCGAAGCCGCCGAAAGCGATGAGACCGACGAGCGCGACGATCAGTCCGATCCAGAACGACCAGACGATCATCAGCACGATGCCGGCGATCACCAGGATCCCGCCAAGGCTGACCCCACCGATGCTGCCACCTGTTCGGCCGTCTGTGGCCATGTCGCTCCTCCTTTAAGTGAGTCCCGAAAGCGTCCGCTATGCGACTCCTACCCGCGGGAGCAGCTTGCGCCACCCGCTGACCGACGTGAGAATGGTGGTGGCGTTCACGGGCCCCGCGTGCGGCGTGGTTCAGGGCGCGACGCGGAAGCGCCTCAACGCGTCCGGGTCGAGCTCGACGCCGAGGCCCGGCGCCTCCGGGAGCGCGAACAGCCCGTCGACGAGCACCGGCTCGGGTCCGAAGAGGTCGTTGCGCAGCGGCGAGCCCGGATACATCGAGGGCGGCGCGTACTCCACGAACGGGACGTTGCCGCGCACGAGCGAGACGGCGAGGTTCGCGTGGGTCGTGAGCGCGGTCGCGACCCATCCCCACGACAGGAACCGCCGCCCGCGCGCGGCGGTCTCGTCGGCGAGCCACAGCATGTCGCTCATCCCCGTGCGGCAGGCGCCGCCTTGGAGGATCGCGACCGCGGGCAGCTCGAGCAGTGCGCGGTAGTCGGTCGCCGCGGTCAGCAGGTCTCCGGTCGCGATTGGTGTCGCGACGCTCTCGCCCAGGCGCGCGTAGCACTCGAGCAGCTCGGGCGGAAACGGCGCCTCGACGAACGCCAGCCTGGCGTCGTCAAGGGCGCCGATGACGCGGATCGCCTCGTTCGCGTCGGTGAAGCGGTAGCCGACGTCGAGCATCAGCGTGAAGTCGTCGCCGACGTGCTCGCGTGCCCGGGTGACCATCGCGACGATCTCGCGCGCTCCCTCGGCGTTGCCTGGCATCGCCTCGAGCTTCGCCGCCGTGAAGCCCTGCGCTCTGGCGGCGTCGAGCGCGTCGAGCGTGACTCGCATGGTCTCCTCGAACGACGCGTCGCCGTGCCACATCGTGATGTAGGGGCGCGGCGCCGGGTTGACCGCGTCGCCGAGCAGCTGCCACGTCGGCTTTCCCGCAAGCTTGCCGGCGAGGTCCCAGAGCGCCATGTCGATCGCAGCGCGCGCGACGTGGCCGGTGCCGGTACGGTAGGACCACGGCGTCGATCCGACCATCCGCTCCCACAGCCGTCGCGGGTCCGAGGGGTCCGCGCCGATGAGCAGCTCGCGGAGGCCGCGGTCCCAGTCGCCGCAGCCGCAGTCCTGCTCGACAAACGCCTTGATCGCGGCCGGATGTGCGTTCCCCTCGCCGTACCCCACTGCCCCTTCGTCGGTGCGCACGACGACGAGCGCGGTCTGCTCGCGGTTGTCGTTCGGGCGCGCGCGCTCACGGACGATGAGGACGTCGACGTCGCTGATCGCCATCGCCGGCGGGCGCTCAGTCCTGCGCGCGGGCGGCGAGCCGCTCGACCAGCGTCTCGCACGAGTACGCGATGTGCTGCTCCATGGCGGCCTGCGCGCGCGCGACGTCGCCGGAGGCGGCCGCATCGAGCAGCTTCTCGTGCACCTCGCCGACGGTCCGTGCCTCGTGTGGGGCGAGCGTCGCGTTGGCACGGCGCAGGAAGTGCTCGATGCGCGAGCCCTGGCGGGTGAGCACGTCGCTCAGGGCGTTGCTTGCAGCGGTGGTGAGGATGGTGCGATGGAACGCGAGGTCGAGCTCCAGCAGACGCTGCGCATCGACGGCCTTGCCCGCGACGCGCATCTCCGCGACGATCTCTCGCAGCTTGGCTTCCACCGCCGGTGTCCAGTGAGCCATCGCAAGCTCGACGGCGAGCTGCTCGAGCACGATCCGAACGCGCGTGAGGTCGCGGAGCGCGTCGCTCGAGAGCTCCGCGACGAACGCGCCGCGTCGCGGCACGCGCTGCACGAGCCCCTCCTCTGCGAGGCGGGCGAAGGCGTCGCGGATCGCGATCGTGCTGACGCCGTAGGCCGTCGCCAGCTTGCGCTCGACGAGCTGGGCGTCTGGCGAGAGCGCCCCGCTGACGATCTCCTGGCGCAGGCGGTCGGTGACCTCCTCGATCAGGGTCTTGTTGGCGATCGGGTTGTACGCCGGTTGTTCGAGAGCGCCTTGCTCAATCATGTGCCAAGTCTTGCATGGACCGGCAACGGATCCGGTCACATGGCACAGCTCTCACGGCCGGCGGCGTTCTCAAACGGCGGCGAACAGCCCTTTCAGGCGGCGACTTGCACTTTGATATAGCATTTAGCATGGTGAGGTTGTCCCCCTGTGAGGAGATGGTGAGATGAAGCGGTGGCTGATGCTGTGTCTGTGCGCACTGATCGCCTTTGGAGCGATCGGCTGCGGCAGCGACGACGAGGCTTCGACCGGTACGGCCGGTACGGACCCGAACAAGAAGATCACGCTTGAGGTCTGGGACTGGGGCGTCCCGCTTCCGGCCGCGATGGCGAAGGTCGACAAGGCCTACATGGCCGAGCACCCGAACGTCACGATCAAGCGCGTGCATCAGCCCGCGACGGCGTACCTCCCGCCCGGCCCGCTGCTGCGCGCGACGGTCGCCAAGGCCAAGGGCCCGGACCTGCTGCTGACGTACGCCAGCCCGTTCCTCTTCGACTACGTCCAGGGCGTGCGCCCGGTCAACGACCTGGTCTCCGAGCAGGACATCGCCGACCGCGTCGGGTGGGAAGCGACCACGCGTGCGAATGGCGACAAGCTCCTGATCCCGTTCGACGCCAACGGCGTGATCTTCTATTACGACAAGGCGAAGTTCGAGAAGGCCGGCCTCGACCCGGAGGCGCCGCCGCAGACGTGGGACGAGCTGATGACGACGTGCGACAAGCTCAGCGCCGCGGGCATCGTCCCGATCGAGGCGGGCTGGAAGGACGGCGGCTACGTGTTCTGGTGGAGCACGCTGTTCGGGGCTCAGTACCAGACCGACGAGGAGCTCGCCCGCGCGACGAGCGATCCCGACTGGGCGACTCCGGCGCAGGGGAAGGTCATCGACCTGATCCGCGAGGCGCGTTCGCACAAGTGCTTCACGCCGAACGCCGAGGCGATCAACCTGTTCCCGGATGCGGTGAACAACTTCAAGGCCGGCAAGAGCGCCATGTTCGCGGGCCTGATCTCCTCCGACGTGCATTGGGCGGCCTTCCGCGAGACGAAGTGGGGCAAGGACGGCCTCGGCACGTTCCTGGCACCGCTCGCGCCCGACAGCCTGTGGGACGCCCCGCGCATCAACTACGGCGTCGCGACCGGCTACTTCATCGCGAAGTGGAGCCCCAACCCGCAGGCGGCGGCTGACTTCCTGCTGTACCTCTCAAGCCCTGCAGTGCAGGAGCAGCTCTACACGGAGGCCGGCACGGCGCCGACCAACCTGAAGGCGAAGCTGGACATCACCGATCCGGTCGGCAAGCAGATCGCCGACTGGGCCTCGACCGCCGATCCGTACATGGATCAGTGGACGCTCGCCAGCGGGCCCGTCGGGCTCTACATCGTGAAGTACGCGTCGCAGCTCGTGAACGGCGAGAAGGAGTTCAGCGACATCTCGGGCGACATGGTCGCTGCGCAGGAAAAGTCCCCGAAGTGATCCGATGAGCACGAAGCAAGCGTCATTGGGTAATGACGGACGGCGGGCCCCGGAGGGGGCCCGCCGTTTGCTCGCCCGCGGCGTGGAGGCCGGCGACGTGCTGTTCCTGGCGCCGATCGTCTTCATCATGGTCGTCGCGATCGTGCTGCCGTCGGTGAGCGTGGTGATTCACGCCTTCACGGACTGGCAGCCCGGTTACGAGTCGCCGTGGGTCGGCTTCGAGAACTTCACGACGCTGTTCCAATCGAGCCAGTTCCGGCAGATCCTCACCAACCACGCCGTGCTCCTGCTCGGCGTCCCGCTCTGGGTGATCCTGCCGCTGGCGATGTCGTTCCTGCTGTACGAGGGCGTGCGATACGCGGGCGTGTACCGAGCGATCTTCTTCTTCCCCGCGATGGCGTCGCCGGCGCTGATCGGCATCCTGTTCGCGTTCATCCTCGCGCCCGCGGGGCCGTTGAACTCGTTCCTGCGATCGGTCGGCCTTGGTGCGCTGGCGGGCGACTGGCTCGCCGACGATCATCTCGTCAAGCCCGTGATCATCGTCGTGCTCGCGTGGGCGACGATGGGGATGGGCGTGGTGATCTTCTCGGCGGCGCTGTCCGCGGTGCCGCCGGAGCTGTTCGAGAGCGCCGAGATCGACGGCGCGAGCTGGTGGCAGCGGCTGTGGCACATCGTGCTGCCGAGCATCCGCCACGTCGTCGAGCTGTGGACCGTGATCCTGATCGTCTCGGTCTTCGTCGGGATCTTCCCGTGGATCTACACGCTGACGCGCGGCGGCCCCGGCTTCTCGTCGACGACGCTCGACTGGGACATCTACCAGAACGCGTTGTCGTTCGGGTACTTCGGTCTCGCGGCCGCGGAGGCGATGGTGCTGCTGGCGATCGTGGCAATCGTGACCGTGCTGGGCGTGCTGCTCGGCCGCAAGGCGACGCGCGCATGAGGACGCAGGGCTGGAACGTGAAGCGGAACCTCCTGCTGCTGGTCGCGACGATCCCGTTCATCTATCCGTTTCTGTTTCTCGTCGGCACCGCGGTCAAGACGAACCAGCAGTTCGAGGAGCACTCGACGGGCTTGCCGACGTCTATCACGCTCGACAACTTCCACGAGGCGTGGACGATGGCCAACCTCGGGCACGCGATGCTCAACTCGATGGTCGCGGTCGGGATCTCCGTCGTGGCGACGGTCGTGATCTCGGCGTGCGGGGCGTTCTGGTTCCTGCGCCACGAGGGCCGTGCCGCGACCGCATTGCGGTGGAGCTTGATCGCGCTGATGGCGATCCCGCTGCCGGTGTTCATCATCCCGTTGTTCCTGCAGCTCTCGAATCGAGACCTGACGGACAACCTGATCGTGATGGGCCTCGTCTACGCGGGTTGGAACTCGACGTTCGGGCTGTACCTGACGTACTCGTACTTCAAGGGGCTGCCAGCCGAGGTGCTGGAGGCGGCCACCATCGACGGCGCATCGCTCTTCCAGCAGCTGCGCTATGTGCTCGTGCCGTTGTCGCGTCCGATGCTGACGACGTTGGCGGTGTTCGCGTTCATCTGGTCCTGGAGCGATCTGCTCGCGGCTGTCGTGATCGTCCAGGAGCCTGGGCGGCGGCTGCTCGTTCCCGCGACGGCGCTGCTGTCGGACATCCACAACGGCAATATCCCCCGCAACACGGCGGGCTTGGTAATCGCGTTGATCCCGATGCTGATCGTGTTCCTGTTCGGCCAGCGCGCGCTCGTGCGCGGCGTCACCTCCGGAGTTGGGAAGTAGCCATGGGTCATGTCACGCTCACAGAGCTCACGAAGGTGTATCCCGGCGGCGCCGAGGCCGTGAAGCAGATCGGCTTGGAGATCCCGCAGGGCAGCGTGATGGTGCTCGTCGGTCCCTCCGGGTGCGGCAAGACCACCACGCTGCGGATGGTCGCGGGGTTGGAGTCGGTCACCGGTGGGACGGTCGAAATCGGGGGCCGCGTGGTCAACGACCTCTCACCGCGCGATCGGGACATCGCGATGGTGTTCCAGAACTACGCGCTCTATCCGCACATGAGCGTCCGCGAGAACATGGGCTTCTCGCTCAGGATGCGCAAGGTCAAGAAGGACGTGATCGCGGGCAAGGTCGAGCAGGCCGCTGCGACCCTGGGCCTGACGGAGTATCTGGAGCGTCGTCCCGCACAGCTGTCGGGCGGGCAGCGTCAGCGGGTGGCGATGGGTCGCGCGATCGTGCGTGAGCCGCAGGTCTTCCTGATGGACGAGCCGCTCTCGAACCTCGACGCGAAGCTGCGCGTGAAGATGCGCGCGGAGATCCTGCGGATCCTGCGCAAGGTGGGGGTCACGACGATGTACGTCACGCACGATCAGATCGAGGCGATGACGATGGGCGACATCGTCGCCGTCATGCGCGACGGCGTGATCGAGCAGCTCGACACGCCGCAGGAGCTCTACGAGCGGCCGGCGACGGCGTTCGTCGCCGCGTTCGTCGGCTCGCCGGCGATGAACCTCGCCGAGGCCACGCTCGCGATCGACTCTGACACCGCGGCGCTCATGCTCGGCGACGTGCGCATCGAGCTGCACCCCGACGTGCTCGCCAAGCGCCGGGCCCTGCACGGCTACCGCGGCCAGAGCCTCCTGGTCGGCATCCGGCCCGAGGACCTTCACGAGGCCAACGGCGACCATGACGGCGTGACGCGCCTGCCGGTGTCGGTTGACCTGCTCGAGGCACTCGGCTCCGACGCGCTCGCGCACTTCACCGTCAATGCGCGCGCCGCCCGGATCGACGAGGAGCGCGACGACGCCAAGCTTGCGCTTGAGGGCGCCGGCAGCACGAGCTTTGTCGCCCGCCTCCCCGGGCGCACGAAGGCCGGTGAGGGCGACCGCATCGAGCTCGCGATCGACAGCCGCACGCTGCACTTCTTCGACGAGCAATCCGGCGCGGCGATTTACAACTGAGCGAGGCCGCTCCGTGGATCAGAGAATCCCGTAGTCCTCGAAAACGGCGGCGGCGCTGCGGCCCTCGCGCAGGTCGCGCTTGACGACGTCCTCGCCTGAGCGATGCTCCTCGCCGGCGACGATGATCTGCTCGGCGATGGCCCAGGGCAGGACGACGACGCCGTCGGCGTCGGCACGCACGAGATCGCCCGGATGCACCGGAGCTCCACCGCAGACGACGGGCGCTCCGTAGGCGGTCACGGCCATGCGGTCCTGCGCGTCGAGCGGGCACAGCGCGGCGGCGTAGGTCGGGAACTCCATCCTGCGCAGCCCGCTGACGTCGCGCACGGCGCCGTCGGTCACCGCGGCGACGCCGCCGAGCGCCCGCGCGCGCGTGGCGAGCAACTCGCCCCAGGAGGCAGCGCCGCAGAACCCGCCGGTCGCGACGACCACGACGGATCCCGGGACGATTGCGTCGACCGCATCGATCCCCTTGTTGTACGTGGGCTGGGTGCTGTTCGCGGCGATCGCTCCCTCCGGCTGCGCGACCGCTTGGAGTGGGAACGCGACACCGCTGAGCGACTCGATTCCGGCGACGGGCCGGATCGAGTTGTCCATCACATGGCCACGTGCGCCGAGGTGGTCGAGGCAGTCCGACAACACCGCGACCGGGAGGGTGGACAGGCGCTCCACGAGCTGCTCGACGGTGGTGCTCATGGACCTCTTCCGAGTGATGGACGACGCTGGGTGCGACGACGCTTTATGCTATATCACTTCGATGCAAATTGCTCACCTTCGCACCCTGCGCCCGCGCGCGCATCCCAACCTGCTCTTCGTCGAGCTGGCAACCGACGAGGGCCTCGTGGGACTCGGCGAGGCGTGGTTCGGCGCCAGCGCGACCGAGGCGTATCTCCACGCCGTGGCCGCGCCGCTGCTGCTCGGAAGCGACCCGCTGCGGATCACGGAGAACGCGGCGTGCCTGCGCGGGTATGTCGGCAACCGCGGTTCCGGCGCCGAGACACGGGGCCGCTCCGCGATCGACATCGCCTGCTGGGACCTGCTCGGCAAGGCCTCCGGCCAGCCGCTGCACGCCCTCTTCGGCGGCCGTTGCCGGGACAGCGCGGCGATCTACAACACGTGCGCCGGCACGCGCTACGTGCAGTCAGGGACCGAGCAGGTCAGCAGCAACTGGGGTCTCGACGCGGCGTCGGGCGACGCGGCGCGCTACGAGGACCTCGCGGCCTCGATCGAGGATCCGGCCGCGCTCGCGCGAGACCTGCTCGATCAGGGCGTCACCGCGATGAAGGTGTGGCCGTTCGACCGCTTCGCCGAGGCTTCAAACGGACACCACATCTCCAACGCCGAGCTTGAGCAGGGCCTCGAACCACTGCGTCGCATCCGCGAGGCGGTCGGAGACCGCATGGACCTGATGGTCGAGCTGCACGGTCTCTGGCACGCGCCGTCGGCGCGCCGCATCTTGCTGGCGCTGAACGAGATCCAGCCCCGCTGGGTCGAGGACCCCATCGACATGGACGACGCCGACGGCGTCGCGCGGCTCGCGCGCGACACGACGGTGCCGATCGCCGGCGGCGAGACCCTCACCGGGACCAACGGCTTCCGCCGCCTCCTCGAGCTGCAGGCGCTGGACGTCGCGATCTTCGACGCCGGCTGGTGCGGCGGGATCACCGACGCGCTGGCGATCGCGGCGCTGGCCGCCGCCCACGGCGCTCCCGTGGCTCCGCACGACTGCACCGGGCCGGTTGGGCTGTCGGTCGGCACGCACCTCTCCGTGGCGCTGCCGCATGCAGTCGCTCAGGAGACCACGCGCGCGTTCTACCACGGCTGGTACGCCGATCTCGTCGACGTGCTGCCGCGGATCGCCGACGGGCGCATCGCCCCTCCGCCCGGCGACGGGCACGGCCTCGCGCTCTGTCCCGACGCGCTCGAGCGCGGCGTGTTCGAGACGCGCGTGAGCGGCCTCGAGCCCGTCGCCGCGCTCGCCGACGCGCCGTTCGCGACGGGCTCGGTGAGCTGATGCGGATCGCCGACCTCGAGCATCCGCTCGCGATCGCCATGTGGGACTTCTCGTGGTTGGAGCGGCGTGCGCCCGGCGAGGGCTACGACGACTGGGACCGGTCGTTGGACGAGCTGGTCGAGCGCGGGTACGACGCGGTTCGGATCGACGCGTACCCGCATCTGATCGCGGTCGACGGCGAGCGGGAGTTCGAGGTGCTCCCGATCTACTCGCAGTCGCCGTGGGGTGCGAGCGAGCCGCGGAGCGTGCAGATCCTTCCGGCGCTCACGGAGTTCATGCGCGCCTGCGCCGATCGCGGCGTGAAGGTCGCGTTGTCGACCTGGTTCCGCGAGGACCGGGACGACGTTCGCATGCGGCTCTCCACGCCGGCGGCATTGGCGCAGGCGTGGAAGGCGACGCTGGACGTCGTCAGTGCGGCGGGGCTGCTGGACAGCGTGATCTACGTCGACCTCGGCAACGAGTTCCCGTCGCCGTACTACTTCCCGTTCGTGTTCCCGGAAGGCAAGAAGGCGCCGGGAGGCTCGCGGCGCACCCCGGAGATGCGCCGGTGGGCGAACGAGTCGATTGCCGAGGTACGTGAGAGCTATCCGATGCTCGACTACTGCTTCTCGTTCTGCTCGGAGCTGAGCGACCCCGAGGGCGTCGAGGACGTCTCGCAGTACGACCTGCTCGACCTGCACATCTGGATGGCGTTGCCCGAGGTGAGCGACTTCTACAAGGTGATCGGCTATGACCTGAGCGAAATGGAGAACGAGGCGCCGCAGTACGCCATCCTCGCCAGCAGCGCCGAGTCGACCTACCGATCCGACGAGCCGCGGTGGAAGGGCGCTTTGAAGGAAACGATCGACGCGGCGGCGGAGTGGTCGGTTCGCTCGGGCAAGCCGCTGTGCACGACGGAGTCGTGGGCGTTGGTGTTGTGGATGGACCTTCCCGAGCTCGATTGGGGCTGGGTCAAGGACCTGTGCGCCTACGGCGTCGAGACCTCGGTCGCGACCGGTCGATGGGCGCTGAACTGCACGAGCAACTTCTGCAGCCCGCAGCATCCCGGCATGTGGAACGACGTCGCGTGGCACCAGAGACTGACGTCCGCGATCCATGCAGGAGAGCTGCCACCTGTCCTGACGCGTCGATGACTC
The DNA here is from genome assembly GCA_963774115.1 of uncultured Actinomycetes bacterium. GTDB lineage: Bacteria > Actinomycetota > Thermoleophilia > Solirubrobacterales > Solirubrobacteraceae > Conexibacter. The sequence continues at coordinate 153,927 of CAVZDN010000004.1, forward strand.
CGGCGCTGTTCCGCGTCGAGCTGGCCGATGGGTCGCGGCGGCTGGCGCGCGGCGCCGTCGAGGCCGGCCCACAGCGCCTCCTGCCCGCGGCCGTCACGCTCGCCGGACTGCTCGCCGACGGCGCTGCGCGGTTCGCCGAGGTCGTCTGCGACGGGGTCGCGGGAGAGGCCGAGCTGCCCGCGGCGCACCGGCTGGTCGCCCCGGTCGAGCAGCAGGAGGTGTGGTCGGCAGGTGTCACCTACCTGCGCTCACGCGATGCCCGCATGGAGGAGTCCGCGGCGGCCGCTTCGGTCTACGACGCCGTCTACGAGGCCGCTCGGCCCGAGCTGTTCTTCAAGGCCCCGGGCTGGCGCGTGCGGGGGCCCGGCGAGCGCATCGGGATCCGGGCGGACTCCAGCTGGGACGTGCCGGAGCCCGAGCTCTCCCTCGTGCTCGACGCGGCCGGCGAGATCGCGGGGTACACGATCGGCAATGACGTCTCGTCACGCTCGATCGAGGGAGAGAATCCGCTCTACCTGCCACAGGCCAAGGTCTACGACGCGTCGTGTGCGGTCGGGCCCGGGCTGGTGCCCGCCGGCCTCGTGCGCCGTCCGCTCCCGATCGAGACGGAGATCGAGCGCGACGGCGCGATCGTGTTCGCCGGCGATGCCAGCACCGCGCAGATGAAGCGCACGCCGGAGGAGCTCGCGGGCTACCTGTTCGATGCGCTCTCGTTTCCGTGCGGCGCGATCCTCATGACGGGCACGACGATCGTGCCTGACACGTCGTTCACGTTGCGGGCCGGCGATCTCGTGCGGATCGCGATCGCGGGCCTCGGCTCGCTGGAGAACCAGGTGGAGGTCGTCGGGCGACCGGCTGACGTCGCGGTCTGATGCTGGCGGCGCGCTGGCACGGGCGGGGGGACGTGCGCGTCGAGGACGTCGCCGAGCCGCGTCCGCGGGCCGACGAGGCGGTGATCGCGGTCAGCTGGTGCGGGATCTGCGGGACCGATCTCGAGGAGCTGCGTGAGGGCCCGATCGCGATCCCCTGCGGCGCGCCGCATCCGCTCTCGGGCCAGCAGGCGCCGATCGTGCTCGGCCACGAGGTCGTGGGGGTGGTGTTGGAGCCGGCGGCCGATGGCAGCGGCCCGCCCGCCGGCACGCGGGTCGTGCCCGACGTCGTCGTGGGCTGCTGCTCGTGCTGGTGGTGCGTGCGCCATCAGGAGGGCTTGTGCGAGCGGCTCGCCGTGCGGGGCCTGAGCGCGGATGGCGGCCTGGCCGAGCGGATGGCGGCGCGGGCGAGCACGTGCGTGCCGATCCCCGAGGGGCTCGCTGACGATGTCGCGGCGCTGGCGGAGCCGACGGCGGTTGCGGTGCGCGCGGTCCGCAAGCTGCCGACCGCGGTCGGGGCCGACGTGCTCGTCGTCGGAGCGGGGACGGTCGGCCTGCTCGTGACGCAGGTGCTGCGGGCGGCCGCTGCTCGGCGTGTGACGGTCCTCGAGCCGGACGCAACGCGCCGGACGCTCGCGGTCGCGCTCGGGGCGAACGCCGCGCTGGCCCCGGGCGAGCTCGACGGCGACCGCTTCGACGCCGTGATCGAGTGCGCCGGCGCTCCGGGCCTGCAGGGCCAGGCGGTGCGTTGGACGCGCAGCGGCGGCACCACGGTCCTCGTGGGCTTCCACGCCCACCCCGAGCCGATCGACGTCGCGGACGCCGTGCTCGGCGAGAAGCGGATCGTCGGCTCCGCGGCGCACCTGTGGGACGAGGACGTCGCGGTCGCCGTCGACCTCCTCGCCCGTGGCACCGTGAGCGTCGAGCGCCTCATCACCCACCGCGTCCCGCTCGCGGAGATCGTGACCGACGGCTTCGGAGCGCTCGCCGACCCCACGTCGGGGGCGCTCAAAGTGCTCGTGCACCCCTGACCCGGCGGCGCGATCGCCGGCTGAGAGCGCTCGGCTGTCGGCGTCGCGACGACGCCGGTTCGCGTTACTCCTCGTGGTGGTCGGCGCGGACGATCGCCGCACTGGTGAGCGCCCCGTCGACGCGGCGCGTCAAGCCGAGGGGGTTCTCGTCGCGCAGCGCCGCGGGCAGCAGCGCGTCGGGGAAGCCCTGGTAGCCGGCCGGTCGCAGGAAGCGCCGGCTCGCGGTCATGCCGACGGACGTGTGCGCGGGCGCCGTCGTCGCCGGGAACGGCCCGCCGTGCATCGTCGCCCAGCCCACGGTGACGCCGGTCGGGTAGCCGTCGAAGACGACGCGCCCGGCGCGTGCGGCGAGCAGCGGGGCGAGCCGGGCGGCGAGCAGCTCGCCGGGCTCGGCGTGGAGCGTGGCCGTCAGTGTGCCCGGCAGGCGCTCGCCGGCGAGCGCGAGCAGCTCGTCCTCGCCCGCGCACCAGACGACGAGCGCGGCGGGGCCGAACAGCTCCTCCAGCAGTGGGTCGGCGGGTCGCAGTGCGTCGGCGCGCGCCTCCAGCAGGCCGGTCGCCTGCCAGCCGGGCCGCTCGTCGGGCTGGGAGGCGACGCGCACGCGCACGCGCGGGTCGCCTGAGTGCTCGGCCAGTCCCTCGGCGAAGCGGTCGCGCAGACCGGTCGTCAGCATGAGCGCCGGCGGCGTCGCCGCCAGCAGCTCGGCGACTCGCGCCACGAGCGCCTGGCCGGCTGCGTCGTCGACGAGCGCGATCAGGCCAGGCTTCGTGCACAGCTGTCCCGCGCTCTGCACGATCGAGGCCGCCAGCCCTTCGGCGATCGCGTCGCCGCGAGCCGCCGCCGCGCGCGGTGTCACGAGCAGCGGGTTGACGCTGCCCATCTCGGCGAAGACGGGGATCGGGCGCTCGCGCAGCGCGGCGGTGCGCGCCAGCGCGAGGCCGGCGCCGTAGCTGCCGGTGAAGGCGATCGCCTCGATCTCCTCGGCCGCGGCGAGCAGTTGCCCGACGAGCAGACCGTCGTCGCCCTCGACGAGCGCGAACCATGCGTCCGGGGCGCCTGCGCTGCGCACGGCCGCGGAGACGATCGCGGCGATCGCGGTCGACGTGGCCGGCTGCGCCGGGTGCGCCTTGGCGACGACGGGGCAGCCGGCGGCGAACGCGGCCGCGGTGTCGCCGCCGGCGATGCCGAAGGCGAAGGGGAAGTTGCTTGCGGCAAAGACGGCGATCGGGCCGATCGGCACGTTGACGCGCCGCTGGTCGGGCCGCGGCGGGATCGCGCTGGGGGCCGGCAGGTCGATGATCGGCTCCAGCTCGGAGCCTGACTCGGCAACGCCGGCGAAGGCCCGCAGCTGCCCGGTGGTGCGAGCGATCTCGCCGGCGATGCGCGGGGCGCCCAGTCCCGTCTCCTCGAGCGCGAGCGCCGTCAGCTCCTCGGCACCTGCCTCCAGGCCATCTGCGATGGCACGCAGCAGCGCCGCGTCGGAGAAGCTGCGTTCGCGTTGCTCGGCCGCGAACGCGGCGGCTGCCCGCGTGGTCGCCCTACGCACATCGGCGGCGCCGGGGTGGGCGTCGTCGGAGCTCGGGCCGCCGGGCGGCTGAGTCGAAGGCGGATGCATCGGTGATTTGCCCACAGTCGCTTTATCATAGTGTAACTGCCTGCATCTCGGACCCGCCCGCCGACGTCAGTCGCGGCGTGTGGCCGGGCCCGGGGGCCCGGCCACGTCGCGTTGAGGCAGGCGGTGGGCGCCTACTAGGTTCTGTTGATGTAGACGCGGTCGATGTTGAACGAGCCAGTGCTCCCGTCGTCGACGGGGTCGATGCGGAGCTGGTACAGGGTGGACCCGGTCCAGCCCGTGACTCTGCTCATGTCGAACATGTATTCCGTGTAGCTGGATTCTCTAGTGATCGTGGCAGTCTGCGACTTTGCTTCGTTCCACGTTCTGTCGGTGTCGGTGATGAAGGACACCCGCGCTCTCGCCCCTCTGGAGGTGTTCTTGAGCACCATGTGGATGACGTCGTCTTCGGCTTCGATCGGGGACTTGAGGTTCGTCATCGAGAAGATCTGCGGATCGGACCCGCTTATCGTTCCGCCGATGACGTCGCGCGTTCTGTCTCTCGACTTCACGAACGACGTCACTTCTCTGGCCGTCCAACCGATCAGGTCGGTTTCGAAGCCCCACTCCTCGGCCTCGTCGTCGCCGCCGATGTCGAATCTGCGCATCGTCAACGACTCCGTGCCGGGTCTTCCTTGAAGCTGCAGCGGGAATTCCACGGGGCGGCCGGCTTCCTTGAACCGCTGCGAGTCGGTGTTGTAGATGACGTTGTTCTCTATGAGGGGAACTTCAGGCAGCAGGTCTTCTATCGTCCATCTGCTCCAGTTCCCAATCGGGGACGCCTCAGCACCCATCAGCGTAAAGCCTCTGCTGAAGTTCCAGGTCTTGACTGGTCTGCCTTCTCTGTCGGTGATCTTGATCCAGTCGATTCTTTGATTGCCGGTTCTCGTCCCTCTCGCGGTGCAGATCTCGAGCGCCCGCAGCGTCCCGTTCCAGTCCGAGTCGGTCAATCTCGCTCTGTACTCGGCGTATCCTCTTTCTTCTCTTGCGAGCAATCTCGAGAATCTCTGCTGTCTTGCCGCAGACCAGGCGTGTGCTTCTTCCTCGGTCACCCAGGTGAGCACCACGTCCTGTGATGCGGCGGTCTCGTTCGTCATCCGTATACGTACTTCAGAGTTCCCTTCCAGGCTGACCGGCACACCGATGTACTTATTGTCCTGTGTGTCGATGCATGTTGTTGCCGAGTAGAGGTCGACGCTGAGGGCGCCGCCGTCTTCCGCGTTTCTATCGGCCTGCCATACGACGTTGTCGTACGGCAAATCTACGTTCGCTTCGCTGCCGTTGTACGGTATCCATTCCTTGTCGATTCTCCCGAACAGCACGTACGCGATGTCGGCGCGATCGAAGAGCAACGTCGGCCACGCTTCATAGCCATTCGTGTATTCACTGATGTACTGTGAATACCATGTGCCGCCCGTGTCGCGCCACAGGTGGAGGTAGCGCATGCTCTCGGTCAGATGCGCTGGGTCGATCGTCGCCACTTCGGCGACCTGGTTGACTATGTGCGGGTTGTTGTTGGAATCCAGCGTCATCTGGCCGGCCGTCATCATTTGCCCCGGCGGATAGCCGATGACCTTCGCGGTTTCTCTGTCGTTGATGTCTATCGGTTCGGATTCCGTGGTCGCGATTCTGACGTCTTCTCTGGCCCCTCTGGAGTACCACGTGACGCCGTGGTCTCTGCTGTAGGCGTAGAACACCCCATGCATCGTGAGGTATTCGAGCGGTCTCTCGCGCCACACCCAGGCAACGTGCATGACTTCGTTCTTGTCAAACGCTATCCCAGCCGGATAAGCCCCGCGACCCGTCGAGTTGTATTCGGTTGCACCGATTCTGAATCTATATTCCCCAAATTCTCTACCGTGGAGTATCTTGCCAAGCAGTCTCCACGAGTGAGTCGCTTCGTCGTACTTGTTCAAGTACGAATCGCTGTTGAGAGGTGCGCCACAGCGATAGTAGAAGTACAGGGCCCCTCTGTTGTCGGTTATGTACGTCGGATACGTCATGTCTTCCTTGAGCGTTCTGTCAGCTTGAAAGAAGCTGAATGCGAACCCGCAGCCTTCTCTGGTGAATTCCGCCTGAGAGTGTTCGATGCATCTCGCGGCCGATCTCCAATAGCGGTGCATCTCGTTGCCTCTTCTGTGATTAGACCAACTGATGTGGAGCGTCCCGTCGTTGCGGTTGACCGCGACTTCCGGTTCGTTGTGCCCGTCCTCGAAGCCGACGAGAAGCGACTCTTCCGTTGTGAATAGGATCTTCACGAGGTTGTCGTCTGACAGTCGGCGACGGGAGACCACCAGGTTCGGTCTGCCCTTTCTTTCCGGTGCCGCATCCCAGTAGACCATGTACTGATAGCCGCCGTATGTCACCGAGCTCTTGCTCCCACTCCACCAGTGGACGTCTTCGTCGATCGTCAGGGTCGTGTCCGTCCCTCTTTCCATGCTCAGGACCGCTGACGCCGAGCCGCCGAACAGGCCGAGCGTGAGGCATATCGTCGCAGCTGCGATCACGCAAAGCCGCAGGTGCATCCCACTCTTCTCCATGTTTTCCCCCTGCTAATTGGAATCGCTTGGTTGCGTTGAGCGCGTGGCCGGGCCCGAGGGCCCGGCCACGTCGCGTTGAGACAGGCGCGGTGTAAGTCCGCTAGCTGGTGTAGATGTAGACGCGGTCGATGTTGAACGAGCCGCTGCTTGTCCCGTCGTCGACGGGATCGATGCGGAGCTGGTACAGGGTGGACCCGGTCCAGCCTGCGACTCTGCTCATGTCGAATCTGTACTCGGTGTAGGTGGATTCTCTGGTGATCGTGACAGCCTGCGACTTCGTTTCGTTCCAGGTTCTGTCGCTGTCGGTGATGAAGTACACCCGCGCTCTCGTGGCTCTCGAGGTGTTCTTGAGCCGTACGCGGATGAAGTCGTCTTCTTCGCCGATCGGGGTCTTGAGGTTTGCCATCGAGATGATCTGCGGATCGGACCCGGTTATTCTCCCGCCGATGACCTCGTATGTTCTGTCTCTCGACTTTACAAAGGACGCTCTTTCCACGTCTCTCTGTATCGACCAACCCATCAGGTCGGTTTCGAATCCCCACTCCTTGGCCTCGTCATCGCCGCCGATGTCGAATCTGCGCATCGCCAACGACTCAGTGCCGGGACTGCCTTGGAGTATCACCGGGAATTCCGCCGGACGACCTGAGTCCTTAAAGCGTTCTGGATCGATGCGGTAGCTGACGTTGTTGTCTATGAGAGGAACTTCCGGCAGGAGGTCTTCTATCGTCCAGCTGCCCCAGTTCCCGCCAGGGGGTGCCTCGGCACCCATCAGCGTGTAGCCTCTGCTGAAGTTCCAGGTCTTGACCGGTCTGCCTTCTCTGTCGGTGATCTTGATCCAGTCGATTCTTTGATTGCCGGTTCTCGTGCCTCTCGCGAAGCACACCTCGAGCCCCCGCAGCGTCCCGTTCCAGTCCGCGTCGGTGAGCGTCGCTATGTACTCGACGTATCTTCTTTCTTCTCTTCTGAGCAATCTCAAGAATCTCTGCTGTCTTGCCACTGACCATTCATGGTCTTCCTCGGTCACCCACGTGATCTCCAGGTCCTCTGAGGCGGTCTGATTAGTCATCTTTATGCGCATTTGCGCATTGCCGGTGGTGCTGATCGGCACGCCGATGTACTGCACTGAGTCGAGGCATGTTGTTTCCGAGAAGAGGTCGAGGCTGAGGGCGCCGCCGTCGTCCGCTTCTCTGTCGGCCTGCCAAACGACGTTGTCGTAAGGCAGGTCTACGAATGGTTCGCTGACGTTGTACGGTGTCCATTCCTTGTCGATTCTCCCGAACAGCACGTACGCGATGTCGGCGCGATCGAAGAACAGCGTCGGCCAGGCTTCAAAGCCATTCGTGTATGCGCCGATGTACTGGGAATACCACGTGCCGCTCGTGTCGCGCCACATATGGATGTAGCGCATGCTATCCCGCAGATGCACCGGGTCGTCCGTCGCCACTTCGACGACCTGGCTGACTATATGCGGGTTGTTGTTGGAGTCCAGCGCCATCTGGCCGGCCGTCATCATCTGCCCTGGCGGATAGACGACGACCTTTGCGGCTGTCATGTCGTTCATGTCTATCGGGTCGGTTCCTGTGACGCCGATGGTCGTGGTTCTTCTGCCAGCGTCGCTGGACCACGTTCTGCCATCTCTGCTGTAGGCATAGAACATTCCATGCTGGCTGACCACTTCCCCGGCAATCTCGCGCCACACCCACGCAACGTGCATGACTTCGTTCTTGTCAAAAGCTATCCCGGCTGGATAGGCCCCGCGAGCTCTCGATTCGTATCTGTTGGCACCGATCGAGAATCTATAGAGTTCGGCGGGGAAGTCTCTGCCGCGGAGTATCCGGCCGAGCAGTCTCCACGAGTGAGTCGTTTCGTCGTACTTGTTGAGGTACGAATCGCTGCTGTGTGCGAGGCCGTTGCGGAAATAGAAGTACAGGGCGCCTCTGTTGTCGGCTATGTACGTCGGGTACGTCATGTCTTCCTCAAGCGTTCTTTCCGCCTGATAGAGTCTGAATTCGAAGCCGCAGCCTTCTTGTGTGAATTCTTCCTGGCTACGTTCGATGCATCTGGTGGCGGATCTCCAGTAGTAGTGCTTCTTGTTTCTGAATAGAAAAGGCAGGTGGTTGCCCCAACTGATGTGCAGCGTCCCGTCGTTGCGGTTAACCGCGACTTCTGGCTCGTTATGCCCGTCGTCCATGCCGATGAGATACGATTCGGCAGTCGTGAATAGGATCTTCACGAGGTTGTCGTCTGACAGCCGGCGACGGGCGAGCACCAGGTGTGGTTCGCCCTTTCTTTCCGCCGCCGCATCCCAGTAGACCAGGTACTGATAGCCGTTGTACGTCGTCGAGCTCTTGGTCCCGCCCCACCAGTGGACGTCTTCGTCGATCGTCAGGCTCGTATCTGTCCCTCGTTCCATGCTCAGGACAGCCGACGCCGAGCCTGCGAACAGACCGAGCGCGAGGCATGCCGTCGCGGCTGCGATTACGCAGAGCCGCAGGCGTAGCCCACTCTTCTCCATGCTTCCCCCTTGTTGGTTGGGAGCACCCCCAGGCCCAGCGCAATATCATATATTGGCGCTGCGCCTCTGTGTCAAGGCGACGCCTGGCGTAGCCTACCCACGCGAATGCAACGGGGCGCCGAGCGGACACGCAGGGTGTCCGCGGCCGCATGATGCCGGCGGCGAGGATCGTGCGGCGGGCGACTTACCTAGGAGGCGCGAGCGGCTGCATCGACGCGCCGGTTCGATCGGGTTCAGCGTCCCGACGTCGATGCCGTGTGCGGAGTCGCGACGTGTGGCCGGGCCCGAAGGCCCGGCCACGTCGCGTTGAGACAGGCCGGTGTGTGCCTGCTATTCCTTGTAGATGTAGACGCGGTCGATGTTGAACGTGCCGGTGCTCGTTCCGTCGTCGACGGGATCGATGCGGAGCTGATACAGGGTGGACCCGGTCCAGCCTTCGGCTCTGGTCATGTCGAACACGTAGTCGGTGTAGGTGGATTCTCTGGTAATCGTTCTCGCTTGGGATCTTGCTACGTTCCAGGTTCTGTCGGTGTCAGTGATGAAGTACACCGACGCTCTCGTGGCTCTCGAGCTGTTCTTGAGCCGCACGTGGACGTATCTGTCTTCGGTGCCGATCGGGACCTTGAGGTTCGTCATCGAGACGATCTGCGGATCGGCCCCAGTTATTCTCCCGCCGATGACGTCGTACGTTCTGTCTCTCGAGTACACGAGCGATTCGACGTTTCTTTCCGCTCTCCAACCCATCAGGTCGGTTTCGAAGCCATATTCCTTGGCGACGTCATCGCCGCCGATGTCGAATCTGCGCATCGTCAACGACTCGGTGCCCGGAGTTCCCTGTAGCACCAGCATGAATTCCGCCGGCCGACCTGTGTCCTTGAAGCGGGTCGTATCGATGCGATAGTGGGTGTCGTTCTCTATGAGCGGAACTTCGGGCAGGAGGTCGTCTATCGTCCAGTTTCTCCAGTTCGAAGACTGCGTCGCCTCGGCGCCCATCAGCGTGTAGGCTCTTTCGAAGTTCCACGTCCTGACTGCTCTGCCTTCTCCGTTGGTGATCTTGATCCAGTCGATTCTTTGATTGCCGGATCTTACCGCACCTCTCGCGGTGCAGATCTCGAGCTGACGCAGCGTCCCGTTCCAGTCCGCGTCGGTCACTCTCGCTCTGTATTCGACGTATCTTCTTGATTCTCTCGTGAGCAATCTCGCGAACGTCTGCTGTCTTTCCGTGCCCCATCTCTGAGCTTCCTCAGTCACCCACGTGAGCACCACTTCCTGCGCTGCCGCGGTGTCGTTCGTCATGCGTATACGTACTTCAGAATTCCCTTCCAGGCTGATCGGCACACCGATGTTCTTGTCTGCTGGCGTGTCGAGGCACGAAAGTTCCGAGTAGAGGTCGACGCTGAGAACGCCGCCATCTGTTCTTTCTGCTGATGCATCAGCCTGCCAGACGACGTTGTCGTACGGCAGATCCACGAACGGCTCGCTGCCGTTGTACGGATTCCATTCCTTGTCGATTCTCCCGAACAGCACGTACGCGATGTCGCCACGATCGAAGAACAGTGACGGCCACGCATTGTAGTCGTTCGTTATTTCACCGATATATTCCATGTACCACGCGCCGCTCGTGTTGCGCCACATGTGGTTGTAGCGCGTGCTCTCAGCGAGGTGGGCTTCGTCGGTGGTCGGCACTTCAACGGTCTGGTTGACTATGTGCGGGTTGTTGTTGGAGTCAAGCGCCATTAGGCCGGCCGTCATCATCTGCCCGGGCGGAAAGCCTATGACCTTCGCAACTTCCATGTCTGCCTTGTTTATCGGTTCGGTTTGCGTGGTACCGATTCTTCTTTCTCTTGTGCCTCTCGCTTCATCCTGGGCGTACCACGTTCTGCCGTGGTCGTCGCTGAAGGCGTAGAACACCCCATGCTGGGCTTTATGTTCGAGTGGCGGTTCGCTCGTCGTACGCTCGCGCCACACCCACGCAATGTGCAGGCGTTCGTTCTTGTCGAACAAAATTCCAGCTGGGTAGGCCCCCCGACCCGTCGAGGTGTATCTCGTTCCATTGACTTCGAAGCTGTATCCTTCAGTTGCTCTGCCGCGGATTATGATGCCGAGCTTGCTCCATGTCTGCGTCGTTTCGTCGTACGCGTTCATGTACGAGTCGCTGTCGGGAGCTATTCCATTGCGGTAGTAGAAGAACAATCTCCCCGACTGATCGGTTATGTACGTCGGGTACGTCATGTCTTCCTCGGCCGTTCTTTCAGCCTGATAGTTTCTGAATTCGAAGCCGCAGCCTTCTCTGGTGAATGTTTCCTGGCTTCTTTCGATGCATCTGGTGGCAGATCTCCAGTAGTAGTGTCTCTTTTCGGTTCTTGGGAAACCCAGATGGTTGCCCCAACTGATGTGGAGCGTCCCGTCGTTGCGGTTGACCGTGACGACCGGCTCGTTATGACCGTCGTCGACGCCTCTGAGAAACGATTCGGCGGTCGTGAATAGGATGGTCACTCTGTTGTCGTCCGAGAGCCGGCGACGGGTGAGCACCAGGTTCGGTTCGCCCTTTCTTGTCGCCGCCGCATCCCAGTAGGCGAAGTACTGATAGCCGTTGTACGTCACCTCACTGGCCCCGGCCCACCAGTGAACGTCTCCGTCGATCGTCACGCTCGTGTCCGTCGTATTGTCCAAGCTCAGGACAGCTGACGCCGAGCCGGTGAACATACCGAGCGCGAGGCATATCGTCGCGGCTGCGATCACGCAAAGCCGCAGGCGTAGCCCACTCTTCTCCATGCTTCCCCCTTGTTGGATGGGAACACTCAGAGGTGTTCCAGGTGCGATATCATATAGTGTTGAAATCTCACACGTGTGTCAAGGGCGGCGTCCAATGAGGCACATACGGGATCGCGACGTGACGTAGCGGCATGCGGTCCGCGTGGTTCGGAACAGTGAGAGTGGTGAGGCCCGCTTGATTGAACAGGCCTCTGGCGCGCAGCGTCACGCGCGACGACGAGGGTGGAGGTGCCCTGCCCCGCTACACGACGTGAGCTTGCTGGGCGGGTTCGTCGGCCACGAGCACGTGGAGTCCCTCGCCGGCGATCGTCGCCGCTCCTGCGAACGGCTCCGGGTCGGCGAACGGCGCGTGACACGTCCAGCGTGCGTCGCCGAGCCCGGCGAGCTCGTAGGTGCGCTGCTCGCGCGCACGGTTGACGACCACGACGGTGCGTGCGCCGTCGCTCGAGCGCGCGTGGACGCGGAAGTCGACCTCGGGGCCGCTCGCGGTGAGTCCGAGGTCGCCGCGGTCGAGGTAGTCGGCGAGGAAGATGCGGTCGAAGAAGCGGCGGCGCAGGGCGAGGGCCTCGCGGATGTACGCGAGCGCCTGGGCGTAGCGCGGGTCGTGCAGCGGCGCGACGTAGCAGAACGGCTCGACCACCAAGACCGCGCCGAACATGACCGCGGCGTTGACGAAGCAGCGATCCCACGGCGTGCTCGTGTGCACGCACGAGGTCCATTCGGGGAAGGCGTAGCGCAGCGGCGAGATGTCGCGGTCGGTGGCGGCGCGGTAGAAGACGTCCAACACGGGCATGAAGCGGTCGTTCGCCGCCTCGCCGGCAAACGCCACGTCGGGACGGATGGCGCGGCAGCGCTCGAACAGACGCTCGATCGCGATGACGAGGTCCTCGTACATCGCGACGTCCGGGTCGCGCTCGTGTCCGGGGTTGAAGTCGAGCCCGACGACGGTCAGCTTGTCGATCTGCAGCCCGTGCGACCCGGCGCGGACCAGCTCGACGAGCTGGTCGTCCAGCAGGTCCGTCAGGCCCGGGACGGCGGGGGAGGCGGGCACGTGACGCCGCACGTCCGCGCCGGAGGACGCCTTCAGGGTGCTCTCGCCCCAGCCCATCCAGTTCTCCGTGTTGCCGAAGGAGTCCATGCGGCGGAAGCGGTGCAGGTCGTTCGCATACTCCTCGGTGCACGAGTCGAGCACCTGGTAGTTGCAGAACGTGAGCAGCTTGCCGCGCGCCGCCTCGACCCGCTCGGCCACGCGGCGATAGGCGTCCCAGCCGCCGAGCCGTTCCTCGGGGACGTAGGCGGGGTAGTCGCGCTCGATGCCGCCCTTGTCCCAGCCGAGCAGCTCGACCGTCGTGACGCCGGCCTCGATCGCGGCCTCGGCCCAGGCCGCGTACTCGTCGAGCGTGGCGACGACACGGTCCTCGGGCTGGTAGATGATGCAGCTGAACCAGGCATCCTGGCGGCGCAGCCAGGACGGCTCGGTCCGCAGGGGAAACTCGCTCAGGAACCAGCGCCGGTACTCCTTCGCCGCGACGTGCCAGTCGCCCGGGTGCATCCGCACCGCGAAGGTGCCGCTCTCGAAGCGCGCCGCGCGCGTGTGCGGGAAGGCGACCTTGGCGAAGACGACGCCGGCCGGCTGGCCCGCCAGCTCCTCGTCGGTCGGCCAGTCGTCGTCGGAGTCGCTGACGTGCAGGCCGGGGATGACCGTCGCCGTCAGCGAGATGCGCCGCTGCACGCGGTTGCGCTCGGTGAACGTCGCGCTCAGGCCGCTGTCCGCGTCGTGGAGCGTGAACCACGGCATCGTCAGGCCCTGGGCGAGGCCGAGCTGCTCGCTGTAGGGGTAGGCGAGCTCGAGGATCGAATGCTCGCCGCCGAGCCGCAGCTCTGGCGGCTTGCCGAAGTGGCCCGTGAGCAGCTTGGTGTAGCCCGGCGCCTGCCAGGACGTCGTCGTCCGCTGCGGCACGCCGGTGACGCCGCCGACGATCGGGTACCAGATCTCGGCGAGCGGATGCTCGGTGGCGTTGTCGATCTCGTAGTCGAAGCACACGTCGCCGTCGCGCAACGCGATCCTGAACGTGGCGGAGACCTCGAAGCGGCCCTGTGCGGTCTCCATTGCGGGGACGCGGATCTCAAGCGACGTGTCGGACATGCGCTCGACCTCGACCGCCTGCTCGGAGCCCTTCACGAGATGGTCGAGGTGGCCGTTCAGCGGAAGGCTGATGCGGAAGCTGTCGGCAAGACGTGCCTCGCTGACCAGCTCGACGTCGTGGGTGAGCGACCGCAGCGCGACGAGGCGTCCGCGGGCGTCGACGGTCACTGCATGGAATGCGTCGGCGATCGAGACCGAGCTCGAAATATGATGCATCTACGACTTTTAGCACACCGTCGCGCCCATCGGATGTACGCGCTCCTCCCGCCCTGCCGGCGTGCCAATTTCCGCTCTCCAGCGGGAGCCTTGACATATGATGCATCACACACCAAGCTGTTGTGATCGTTCTGATGGCCCTGCGGTGGCTGTTTGCATCCGCCGAGCAGAGGCAGTCAATCCCCCTGGAGGAGAGAACATGAGGAGATGGGTCGCGTTGTGCGTATGCGCCCTGGTGGCGCTGTTCGCGTTCGGCTGCGGAGGATCGGATGACTCCGACACCAGCGGAACGACGACCGCGAGCTCTAATGAGCCGATCACGTTGGAGCTGTGGGACGTCGGCGTCCCAGATCCCAAGGTGACGAAGCAGATCGACGACGCCTACATGGCGGAGCATCCGAACATCACGATCAAGCGCGTCCATCAGCCGGCGGCCGCCTACTACCCGCCTGGCCCGCTGCTGCGTGCGACGATCGCGAAGGGCAAGGGCCCCGACATGATGCTCTCGTTCGCGAGCCCGTTCGCGTTCGACTACGTCCAGGGCATCCAGCCGCTGAACGACCTCATCACCGACGACGATCTCAACGATCTGGTCGGCTGGGATGCGACAACGCGCTCGAACGGCGAGAAGCTCGTGTTCCCGTTTGATGCGAACGGCGTGATCTTCTATTACGACAAGGCGAAGTTCGAGCAGGCCGGCCTCGATCCGGAGGCGCCGCCGCAGACGTGGGACGACCTGCTGACGGCCTGCGACAAGCTCAGCGCCGCCGGCATCACCCCGATCACCGCAGGGTGGAAGGACGGCGGCTATCTGTTCTGGTGGCTGACGCTCTTCGGGACGCAGTTCCAGTCCGACGACGAGCTGGCCAAGGGCGCAAGCGATCCTGACTGGGGCACGCCGGCGATCCAGAAGACGGTCGACCTCGTCCGTGAGGCGAACGATCACAAGTGCTTCACGCCCAACGCCGAGGCGATCAACCTGTTCCCGGACACGGTGAACAACTTCAAGGCCGGCAAGGGCGCCATGTTCGTGGGCCTGATCGCCGCGGACGCGCATTGGTCTCAGTTCCGCGAGACGAAGTGGGGCAAGGGCCTCGGCACGTTCCTCGCGCCGCTGGTGCCGGACAGCCTCTGGGATGCGCCGCGTATCAACTACGGCGTCTCGACCGGCTACTGGGTCACGAAGTGGAGCGAGCACCCGCAGGAGGCTGTCGACTTCCTGCGGTACATGGCGAGCCCCCCGGTGCAGGAGATGATCTACGCCGAGGCGGGCGCTGCGCCGGCCAACCGCAACGCCAAGCTCGACATCACCGACCCGGTGGGCGTGCAGATCGCCGATTGGGCGGCGAACGCGGATCCGTACATGGATCAGTTCACGCTGGTCGGTGCGAACGTGCTGAGCCTGTTGGCGAAGTACGCGCCGGAGATGATCAAGGAGAAGATCGACTACGACGAGGTCGCCGACCAGCTGATCGCGGCGCAGGAGAAGTCCCCGAAGTAGTCGACGGTTCGGGAAACTGGAGTGCAGGCTCGGCGGACCCCTCCGGGGGTCCGCCGTCTGTTCCACTGAAGGAGAATCGATGAACGGCAAGATCGTCGTGGTGACAGGATCGGCGTCGGGGCTCGGCGCCACCTGCGCGGAGGTGCTCGCGCAGCGGGGCGCGACCGTGATCTGCGTCGATCACCGGGACGGGACGCCTCCTCCCGGCGGAACCTGGGAGACGCTGGACCTCACCGACCTTGACGCGATCGCTCCGGCGGTGGAGCGCTGGGTCGCACTGCATAGCCGCATCGACGGCCTCGTCAACGCGGCCGGCGTCGCGGGCACCAAGCCGTTCCTCGCGATCGAGCCGCAGGACTTCGACCGCGTGTTCGCGATCAACGTCCGTGCACTGTTCTTCGTCACGCAGGCGGTCGCCGCCTCGATGGTGAAGACCGGAGGCGGCAGCATCGTGAACTTCGCGTCCACCTCCGCCCGCCTCGGGCGTCCGCTCGCGTCGCACTACGCCTCCTCGAAGGGGGCGGTTGTGACCCTCACGCGCTCAGCCGCGCTGGCGCTCGGCGAGCACGGCATCCGCGTGAACGCGGTCGCACCCGGGCTGATCGAGACCCCGATGCTGCAGGAGATCCGCGTCGCCCGCTCCGAGCTCGCGAACGGCACCGTCGACGCGGTGCAGGAGGAGTGGGAGCGCCGCATCCCGCTCGGCCGCGTCGGCACCACCGGCGACGTGGCGGACGTCGTTGCCTTCCTGCTCTCCGATGAGGCCCGCTACGTCACGGGCGAGGACGTCGGCGTCCACGGCGGCCTCGTCGGCCCCTGAGCGCGAGCGTCACGGGCCGGCCGTCAGTCGTCCCAGCTCGCGATCCGCCCGGGTGGCGGCTGCAGCAGCTCGAGCGTGATCCCGTCCGGATCCTCGAAGTAGCAGGCCCAGCCGCCCGTGTTCGCGCCTTCGGTGATCTCGACCGGGGGGTTGCGGAACACCACGCCCGCCGCCAGCATCGCCGCGTGGCGGTCGTGGATGTCCGTGACGAGGAAGCCGATGTGGGCCACGCCCGGTCGATTCGTCGGCAGGTCGGTCGGATCGAGACGCGGATGGACGTACTCGATCAGCTCCAGCATGTGCGTCGAGAGTCCCGGCGACACGCCGGGAATGCGGAACTGCGCGGCCTCGATCACGGCGCCGTCAATGCCGACGAGCACGGACGTGTACGCGTTCTCGCCCCGTTGCCGATGCACGAGCTCGAGCCCGAGCACGCGCGTGTACCAGTCGACCGCCGCCTCGATGTCGGACACCGTGAAGGAGAAGTGCAGCACGCCGCGCATCCCTTGCGGGGCCGTCGCGTCGAGCGACGCTACACGCTGGTCGGAGGGCTCAGACGCCATAGACGCGTGCGGCGTTGCCACCCATGACGCCGGCCCGTGCCGCGTCGTCGAGCCCGGCCAGGAGCTGGTCGGCGAGCTCGACGACCTGCGCGTGTGAGGCGGCGAGCAAACAGACGGGCCAGTCGCTGCCGAACAGGACGCGCTCGGGGCCGAACGCGTCGAGCACGAGCTCGGCGTGACGGCGGACGTCGTCGACGGTCCAGTCCGCGCCGATCCCGGTCGCAAGGCCGGAGAGCTTGCAGTACGTGCGTGGACGCGCCGCGAGCGCGCGCATGTGATCCCCCCACGCGCCGACGGGCTCGCGATATGCCGGCTTGGAGAGGTGGTCGACCACGACGACGAGCTCGTCGACGGGCTCGAGCGCCCGCAGCACGTGGGGCAGGTGTGCGGGGAGCGAGAGGACCTCGAAGACGAGGCCGTGGGCGGCGGTCTCCGCGAGGCGGGAGGACGGGACGCGGCGCGCGATCCAGTCCTCCTCGGGGAGGTCCTGAAGCATCGGCCGGATGCCGACGCAGCGGGGGTCGGCGCCGAGCCGTGCGAGCGTTGCGTCGTCTGGATCGTCGAGCGGCGCCCAGCCGACGACGCCGAGGATCTCGGAGCCCGGCTCGGCGGCGAGCTCGAGCAGCCAGTCCGTCTCGGCGACCGTCTGCGCGGCCTGCACGGCGATCGTGCCGTCGATGCCCGCCGCGGCGTTGAGCGGGTGCAGATCCGCTGGCAGGTAGTCGCGGCGCAGCGGCAGGGCGTCCGGCCCCTCCGGCGGCATCCAGTGGTAGTCGCCGCGCGTGACCTGCCAATAGTGCTGGTGCGCGTCGATCCTACGCGGCGCGCTGTCGTCGCTCGGGGTCATCATTGACGCAGCGTAGCGGACCAATGCAACATGATGCATCATGCCTCACCAAGCGCTAATCTAGATTCGATGAGCCCTGCGATCGGTGTCGCCATCGTCGGATGCGGGATGGTCTCCGAGCTGCACCAGCAGGCACTCGAGCGGCTCCCGGAGCTGTCGCTCACGGGCTTGTACGACACGGACCTGGAGGAGCTGGCGCGCCGCAGCGAGGCGTGGGGCGTCCCTGCCTACGCCACCCTTGAGCAGCTCCTCGCCGACGACGCGATCGACGCGCTGCTCGTGCTCGCGCCCGAGGCGGCGCACCTGCCGGTCGCGACCGCCGCGCTCGAGGCCGGCAAGCACGTGTTCGTCGAGAAGCCCGTCAGCTCGGACGCCGCCGGGGTGCGACGGCTCGACGCGCTCGCCGCCGTGCGCGGCCTCGTCGCGATGCCCGGGCACAACTACGCGCACATCCCGGAGTTCGCACGCATCGCACGACTCGTGCGCGGCGGCCAGCTGGGGCATGTGCGCAGCGTCCACGTCACCTACGCGATCGCGCATCCCGAGGAGGTCGCCCGCGCCTGCGACGGCGTGCTCGAGCACATCCTGACCCACCACAGCTATCTGGTGCTCGCGCTGCTGGGCGTGCCGGCGCGCGTCCACGCGGGCATCTCCGAGCCGGCGTGGAAGACGCTGGTCGTCGAGGATCAGGCGTGGATGGTGTGGGAGTACGCCGACGGCGCCGTCGCGCACCTGTCGGCGTCGTTCGCCGTCGGGGACGACAGCGCCGATCCGTGGTCGTTCGTCGTCAAGGTGCTCGGCACCGAGGGCAGCGCGTCGATGACGTTCCGCAGTGCGTACCTCAAGCGGCCGCTCGGCACGCTCGGGTTCGGCCTGCCGGTGTACGAGGAGAGCTACGAGCACGAGCTGCGCGCGTTTGCCGCCGCGATCCGGGGCGGCGATCCGCCGGTCTCGACGATGCGCGACGCCGCAAGCTGCTCGGAGATCGTCGCCGGCGCCTACGAGGTCGCCGCCTCAGCGCGACCTTGGACACCGCAGCCGAGCTGACGACTTGAAACAATGGTGCATCCTGCATCAGGATAGGAACCTATGCCGATCGTCGCCGCACCACGCCAGAGCCTCGTCGACTCCGCCTACCAGGCGCTGTCGCAGGCGATCTTCGACGGGACCCTCGCACCGGGCTCGCAGGTCCATATCCGCCAGCTCGCCGAGACGCTCGACATCAGCATCACGCCGATGCGCGAGGCGCTCTCGCGCGCGGCCGCGCAGCGGCTCCTGATCCACAGCGCCAACCGCGGCTTCCAGGTCGCGCCGCTGCTCACGGATGCCGAGCACCACTCGCTGTTCGCCACGCGGACGCTGATCGAGAGCGCCGCGGTGCCGCAGATCGCGGATCCGGCCGCGACGGCGGAGCGGCTGCAGGAGCACATCGAGACGATGACGACGGCGGCTGGAGGTCCGTCGTTCGCGGAGTTCAGCCAGTACACGACGGCGGACGGCGCCTTCCACCGCACGCTCGTCGTCGGCGCCGAGAGTCCGTTCCTGACGATCGCGTGGGACAGCCTCTACATCCATCTGCACGTGAGCCGCCTGTACTCCGGTGCCGGCGTGGTCGACGCCGGCACCGGCCTCGCGGAGCACAGCCTGATCGTCGCCGCGTTGCGAAGCGGCGACAAGGAAGCCGCGCACGCCGCGCTGCTCGCGCACCTGCGCAGCGCCGAGTCGCGCATGCACGATCTGCTGCTTGCCGCCGAGGATGGCGGACAGCACGCGGATGGCTGACGCGACGGCGCCCGTCCGGCTCGGATTCCTCGGAGCTGGATGGATGGGGCAGGTCGCGCACCTGCGCCACTACGCGGCGATCGAGGGCTGCGAAGTCGTCGCGCTCGCCGAGTCGCGACGCGAGACGGGCGAGCGCGTCGCACGGGCCTACGGGATCCCGAGGCGCTACGACAGCGGCGAGGAGATGCTCGCCGCCGAGCGGCTCGACGGCGTCGTCGCGGCGCAGCCCTATCGCCGCTATGCGCTGATGCTCCCCGAGGTGCTCGCGGCGGTGCCGCACGTCTTCAGCGAGAAGCCGCTGTGCTACGGGTCGACCTCCGGAGCGGAGCTGGTGGCGGCGGCGCGGGCCGCCGGATCGGTCCACATGATCGGCTACCACAAGCGCTGCGACCCCGGCGTCCGTGCCGCGCGCGAGCAGATCCGCGCCTGGACCGCCTCCGGGCAGCTCGGCGCGCTGCGCTACGTGCGGGCGACGCTCTCGGTGGGCGACTGGCTCGAGCGGGCGGACACGAAACACATCGACGCGGGCGACCCGCGTCCGACCGACCAGCTGGAACAGCTGCCGGCGTCGGTCCCGCCCGCATTGGAGGACCGCTACGAGGACCTCGTGAACCTCCATGTCCACTCGTTCAACCTGATCCGCTTCCTGCTCGGCGAGCCGTACTCGCTCGAATCCGTGAGCGCGAACGGGTCGCTCTACACGGGCGAGAGCGTGTCGGGCGTCGCGGTCGCATACGAGGCGCGGCCGTATTCCTCCGCCGAGTGGGACGAGTCGGTGCTCGTCACGTTCGATCGCGGCTGGGTGAGGCTGACGCTGCCGCCGCCGCTGGCGTGGCAGAGCGGGCGGATCGAAGTCTTCGACGGCACGCTCACGATGCCGCGGGTCGAGGACGGCCCAGCCTTCCGCAAGCAGGCCGAGACGTTCGTTTCCGTCTGCCGCGGCGAGCAGGCGCCGCCCTCCGACGCGGCGGACGCGCTGCTCGACCTGGAGCTGTGCGACCAGGCGATCGCGCTGGCGGCCGCGCGCGGGGACGGGCGATGACCGAGTCGATCCCGGGCGTCAGCCCGCTCCTGTTCGAGAAGGTGCGCCTCTCCGACGAGCGCTACGAGGCGGTCGGCGTCTTCGACGTCGACGGCGACGGCCATCTCGACATCGTCAGCGGCGCCTGGTGGTACGCGGGACCCGACTTCCAGGAGCGCTTCCCGATCTGCGAGCCCGCCGCCCACGGCGAGTACTACGACGACTTCTCGACGATCCCGCTCGACGTCGACGGCGACGGGCGGCTGGACGTGATCACCGGCGGATGGTTCGGCGAGACGCTGGAGTGGCGACGCAACCCGGGCGTGCGCGGCGAGCCGTGGGAGGTGCACGAGATCGCGAAGGTTGGCCACATCGAGAGCACGCGCGTGTGGGATGTCGACGGCGACGGCCAGCTCGAGATCGTCCCGAACACTCCGTATTCCCCCTTGCGCAGCTACAAGCTGGTAGCTCCGGGTCGCTTCGAGGAGACGCTCCACCACGACGGCGCCAGCGGCCACGGGATCGGCTTCGGCGACGTCTACGGCGACGGGCGCGGGCGCTTCGTGCTCCAGCACGGGATCCTCGACCCGGACACGGGTGCGATCGGGGAGCCGCTCGATTTCGGCTACGTGCTTGCGAGCATGCCGATCCTTGTCGAGGACGTCGACGGCGACGGTCGTGCGGAGCTCGTCGTCGGGGACGCGCACGGGTATGGGCTCGACTGGTGGAAGCGCGAGGACGGTGCATGGGTGCGCCACCCGATCGATCCGTTCAGCAGCCAGAACCACGACCTCGTGTGGGCCGATCTCGACGGCGACGGCAAGGCCGAGCTGCTCACCGGCAAGCGGTACCGCGCGCATGGTGACGGCGATCCGGGCGCGCACGACCCGTTCGGCATCTACTACTTCAAGTGGACCGGCGAGGGCTTCTCCAAGCAGGTGATCGACTACGGCCCGGTGGCCGACGGCCAGGGCGCGGGCATCCAGCTCGCGGTCGCGGACCTCGACGGCAACGGTCGCCTCGACGTCGTCGCCGCCGGCATGGACGGCCTCACGCTCTACCGCAATCGCGGCATCGCCGACTGAGCTGGGCGGCCGCCCGCGCGCATCGAAATGGTGGGCCGGTCCCGAGGTAGCTGGCGCGTCTCCATCCCTTGACAAGAGGGGTAGTACTTAATATATCATCGATCTTCACGCTAGATCGGTCATACGACTGAGTTGCGTGCGGACCTGTCGCGCCTGCGCGCGGCTTCTAGAAGGGGGACAGATGACTCGCAGCACCCGTTGGGCCGAGCTATGGCTCGGCGCACTTCTCACCAAGGGAGAACCATGAACAGCAGCACTCGATGGCGCCGGCTATGGCTGCGCGCCACGGTCCTGGCATGCCTTGCGCTCGGCCTGCTTGCAGGTACCGCCTCGGCGACGTCGGAATACTTCGAACTACCGACTGCCAGAGAAGTCTCGATCGACGCCGATCACCACTGGTTTCTGAATTCAATACGTCCGATCACATACGGTGGCTACCAGTACATAGCGCACTGGGACGCGGAAGATCCGAGAGACGGATTCCCCTACCTCATCCTCACCCGCCGTCGTCTCTCTGACGGCAACAGAGTAAGCCTGAGGTTCGACACCGAACCCTACGTGGCCTATCTCTCTGACGGCATCTACGACGGGCATAACTATGTCGGCCTCGGAGTGAGCCCGAACGATGGGGCCATCCACATCGTCTGGAGCTTGCACACTAGAGACCGCAGAATGCGCTACTGGCGTTCGGCGACGAGATGCACGGAACGCTCGCAGGAAGAATTTACGCTCGCCAACTGCGGATTTACATTTGACACAAGAATGGCGAACAGAGCAGTCGAGGAATCGATAACGTATCCGACGTTCATAAACGACAACGAAGGTCACCTCTATTTCACGCAACGCAACGACGCATCCTCACGCGCAGATCAGTACCTCTACTCCTATGACGACAGAACTTCCCACGCTTGGGCGATGGTCGGCAAGATAATCAGAGGCCGCATCACGGGAAGAGAATCAGGACAGGAAAGAAGAAGAGAAGAAGCAAACGAGAGAGCGAACGAATACTCGTTTAGAATCGGCGCAAACGAATATCGTGCTGTCGAGCGTGGCGTCTACATATACGGCATGGAGTTCGACAAGAGAGAACAACTCCAAGTCACGTGGGCCTACCGTGACCACGTGGCCGGACTTGTAAGCCAGCACGGCATCTACTACTCGTACAGCAGAGACGGCGGCAGAACCTGGTATGTAAGAGAAAGAGAAAGAGACACCAGAATCGCGACGGCCGAAACGGAACCGATAGACATCACGGACAGAACAGCAACCCAGGTCGTGCTAGCAGTCCCGGGTTGGTTTGATCAGGGCGGGTACATGACGTTGGACTCGGATAACAATCCGCATGTGTTCGTCCCTGAGTCCGACACCCAAACTGACGAATATCTGACGACCGCCAACATGCGACAGGTGCACTATTGGCGGGATACGACGGGCACATGGTACGGCCAGTTCGTCCAGGCTGCGGGAGAAGGCACCGCGGCCGTGACAGCATATCCAAACATGTTCATCGATCGCGCGAACATCGCCTACGCCTTCTTCACGAAGGAGGCGCTCGGCTGGGCTGGGTATAACGACGAAGCAATCATAGGCGTCGAATACGTCTACCACCAGCTCCTGCCGTCGGACGTGACGTGGCAGCCTGACGGGGGAGAAGATGGCTTCCTCAACATCCATCTGCACAGCGAACTAACGTGCATCGAAACCACGGACTACATCGGTGCCGCCATTGAAACGAGAGGCACCAACGAGATCCGGTTCCGGATGAGAAACGACAGCGCCGAGAACGAACTGGTGGTCCGCTGGTCCACGCAGGAATCAATGGTCAGAGGCGCGGAAAGAGAACAGGCGTTCAGAGTTCTCACCGCAAGAGACGCAAGATACACCGAATATAGAGTCACGATCACCGATGTAGACTGGAGAGGCACGTTGCGTGAACTCCAGCTCTGCACAAACGAAGGTGCGATAAGAGCCGGCGAGAGCCAGAGCATCGACTGGATCTTCCTCTGGAACCCAACGACGAGAGTCTCCCCGATGGAATGGGAATTCACTAGCGCTCGCACGCTCTATGCGGCCGAGGCCGAAGCGGCGAACAACTGGGCCACTTGGAGAATCGAGACGCTGCTCCTAGGTGTTTCGATCGCATACGGCGACGGGCCTTGGGGGATCGACAGACAGCGCTTCAAGAACGAAAAGTTCGTCGACTTCCTCGCAATGCACCAGGGAGCACCGGGTACCGAGGGGCTCGTGCTGCACGAGTTCGACCTTCAAGGCGACGACATAGCCAAGGACTGGCGCTTCGACACCGACGTCGTCGGTTGGACGGGGCTCAATGTCGAATCGCTCAGATGGCAGAACGACGCTGGCACAAGAGTCCTCTCGGGGAGCTTGGACAGAAGAAGCATCGACCCCATCCTGTACTCGATGGACAATCTCAAGATCCCGCTCGGGTCGACGACCGAGGACAACGTCCACGTCCGCATGAAGAACAGCACGAGAGCAAGAACGGCCAAGCTGTACTACATCACCGATGCTGACAAGAGATGGAGTGAAGCAAGAGCCGTCGAATTCAGAATCGAACCGGAAACCGGTTACAGAACCTACGACATAGACATGAGCAGAGCCGAAGGCTGGAGAAACAACACCCTGTTCCAATTGCGGCTCGATCCCACTGAAGACGCAACGACCAGAGAAGGCAGCTTCAAGATCGACCGCATCTACATCATGGACACCTAGAGCCACACACCCACGACTATGCGCAGGTGGCCGGGCCCCGGCCTGGCCACCAGTGCTTGCCTCCTACGGTACACTACACGGGTAGTAGAAGAGTAGACAGCACGCTCTGACGTCCCCCCGAACAAGGAGCCGCACATGTTCTCGCAGATCGGACCCATGGAGATCGCCCTCGTGCTCGTCGTGGCGCTGCTGATCCTGGGGCCGAAGCGCCTGCCGCAGGCCGGCCGCTCGCTCGGCCATGGGCTGCGCGAGTTCAAGGAGTCGATCACCGGAGCGACGACGTTCGAGGAGCCCGTCGAGGTCACCGCCTCCCGCGAGCGCGAGGCGTCTTCGACCGGGTGAGCGTTCCCGCGTCTCCTCCACGGCGTCGCGCCTGCCTCGTCGTGCCGGCCTCGGCGCCGGACAAGCTGGCGAAAGCGGCGGGCCGTGGCGCGGACGAGGTCGTGATCGACCTCGAGGATGCGGTTGCGGCAGCGGTGAAGGACGTCGCGCGTGCGGCAGCAGTCGAGGCGCTCAACACGCTCGACTGGTCCGGCGTGGCGGTCGCCGTGCGCGTCAACGCGCGTGGCACGCAGTGGCGCGATGCCGACCTTGCGGCACTCGCCGCGGCCCCGGGGGCGCTCGGCTCGATCGTGCTGCCGAAGGCCGAGCGCGCCGAGGACGTGGTGTTCGCCGCGCGCCTGCTGGACGACGCGCCGGCGGGCGGCTCGCTGAGGTTGCAGGCGCTGATCGAGACGGCCGCGGGCCTCGCGCGGGCGCACGAGGTGGCGGCCGCGTCGCCTCGGCTGGCAGCGCTCGTGATCGGCTACGCAGACCTCGCGGTCTCGCTCGGACGCTCGGCCGCCGGCGCCGCCGACGTCACGCTGTGGGACCCCGTGCGGGAGCTGGTGCTGCTGGCGGCGCGGGTGAACGGGCTGCAGGCGATCGACGGTCCCCATCTCGGGATCGCCGCGGACGAGCCGTTCGCTGCCGCCGCGCGCCGCGCCCGCGATCAAGGCTTCGACGGCAAGTGGGCGATCCACCCGTCGCAGCTCGGGCCGCTGCGCGAGACGTTCAGCCCGACCGAGGGGGACGTCGCCCACGCACGAGCGGTGATCGACGCGCTTGCGGCCGCCGAGGCGGCCGGTCAGGGCGCGGCGGCGCTCGACGGGCAGATGCTGGACGAGCCGGTGCGGCTGGCGGCGCTCCGCGTGCTCGCAGCGGCCGGGGAGGTGCGGTGAGCAGCTCGGCGTCGGTCGACCTCGCGGGCCCTTGCTTCGAGGATCTGGCCGTGGGGGATGTGGAGCGCGGCGCGCCGGGGCTGACGTTGACGGAGGGGCTTGCGGCGGCGCATCGCGCGATCGTCGGCGGGCGGCTGCGGTTGGCGCTCGACGGGGCGTTGTGCCGGGCGGTGACCGGTGAGGAGCGCCCGCTGGCCGATCCACAGCTGGTGTGCGACGTGGCGATCGGGCAGTCGACGCTGTTGACCCGGCGCGTGATCGCGAACGTCTTCTACCGCGGGCTCGCCTTCCGGCGCCTGCCGCGGATCGGCGAGACGCTGCGCACGAGCACCGAGGTCGTGGCGCTGCGGCAGACGAGCGCGAAGCCGGGCCAGCCGGCGCGCGGGCTGGCGGCGCTGCGGATTCGCACGGTCGATCAGGACGAGCGGCCGGTGCTGGACTTCCATCGCTGCGCGCTGTTGCCGCTGCGCGACCCCGAGGGGCAGACGGGGCACGCCGACGATCTCGGCGCGGTCGGAGCGCGCGAGCCGGATGCGGCGGTGCTGGCCGGTCCTGTCGCGGGCTGGCGCTTGGACGCGTGGCGTGCGCGCGTCCCGGCTGCGGCGCGGCCGGCGGAGGGGGCGGCGTGGGAGATCGTCACCGGCGACGTCGTTTCGTGTGCGCCCGAGCTGGCGCGGCTGTCGTTGAACGTCGCGGCGGCGCATCACGACGTTGGTGCGACCTCCAGCGGCCGGCGGCTCGTCTACGGCGGTCACACGATCGGGCTGGCGGCGGCGCAGGCTACGCGTGCGCTGCCGGACCTGCTGGCGATCGTCGCGTGGCACGGCTGCGACCACCTGGCGCCGGTGTTCGAGGGGGACACGCTGGTGAGCCGCTTGGAGCTGGAGCGCGCGGAGCCGCTCGGGAGCGACGGCGGCCGGCTGCTGCACCTGCGCTCGCGCGTGCGGGCGCGGCGGGTGGACGGCGCCTCCGAGGAGGACGTGCTCGACTGGCGCTTCGTCGGGGCCGCCGCGTGAGCGAGCAGCGCGGGGCAGCGCCGGCCGGAATCCTGTCGGGCCTGCGCGTCGTGGAGGGCTCGGCGTTCGTGGCGGCCCCGCTCGGCGGCATGACGCTCGCGCAGCTGGGCGCGGACGTGATCCGCTTCGACCAGATCGGCGGCGGGCTCGACCACGGGCGCTGGCCGCTGGCCGAGAACGGGCAGAGCCTCTTCTGGGCGGGGTTGAACAAGGGCAAGCGCTCGATCCAGCTCGACCTGCGGCGGGCGGAGGGGCGCGAGCTGGCGACCGCGCTGATCGCGGCGCCGGGCGAGGGCGCCGGCCTCTTCCTGACGAACTTCCCCGCCCGCGGGTGGCTGGCGTACGAGGCGCTGCGCCGGCGGCGCGAGGACCTGATCATGGTCGCGCTGAGCGGGAACCCGGACGGCACGAGCGAGGTGGACTACACCGTCAACCCGGCGACCGGCTTTCCCTGGGCGACCGGCCCGCGCAACCTCTCCGAGCCGCTCAACAGCGTGCTGCCGGCGTGGGACGTCGCGACGGGCACGCTCGCGGCCACCGGCCTGCTGGCCGCCGAGCGCCACCGGACGCGCACGGGCGAAGGTCAGCTCGTGCGGCTGGCGCTCTCCGACGTGGCCTTCGCGATGGTCGGCAACCTCGGCCGCATCGCGCAGGCGCAGCTCGGCGCGCTCGACGAGACGAAGGACGGCAACTACCTCTACGGCGCCTTCGGGCACGACTTCGCCACGCGCGACGGGCGGCGCGTGATGGTCGTCGCGCTCACGGCCCGTCAGTGGGGCGCGCTGCGCGAGGCGACGGCGATCGGCGAGGCGTGCGAGCAGCTCGAGCGCGCGACCGGCCATGACCTCGACACGGAGACCGGCCGCTACGAGGCGCGCGACCTGCTGAGCGCGTTCCTGCGCCCGTGGTTCGCCCAGCGCACGCTCGCCGAGATCCGCGGCGCGTTCGCCGGGACGGGCGTCTCCTGGGGCCCCTACCAGACGTTCCGTCAGCTGGTCGAGGAGGACCCGCGCGTCTCGAGCGCCAACCCGCTCTTCGAAGCGGTCGAGCAGCCCGACGTCGGCCGCTACCTGATGCCCGGCTCGCCGCTCGACTTCTCCGCGGTGCCGCGCGTGCCGGTCATCCCCGCACCGCGCCTCGGGGAGCACACCGAGCAGATCCTCGCCGACGGGCTCGGTCTCTCCTCGGCCGAGATCGGGCGGCTCCGCGACGACGGCGTCGTCGCGAGCGCCGCTCGCGTGGCGGCACCGTCTCCCGCGTGACGGGAGCCCCGCCGAAGCGGGGCTCCCGTCGTGCTGGGGAGGTGGTGGGGCCGCCGGGGAGGCAGTCCCACCGGTTGGGGACTAGGGGGTGAGCGATGCTCTGATGTAGTCGACTTCGACTGTTCCGGTGGCGGTGACCGCCGGGCTGAAGCGGAAGTCGGTGATGCGAGAGTTCCAGAGCGCGTTCTGGCCCATGTCGACGACGTACTCGTGCGATTCGAAGTCGCTCGGGCGGATCTGGAACGTGACCTCCTTCGCCGCTTCGTATCTGCTCGAGAGCGACGTGCGCCAGGCGATTCTCGCCGTGGAGCTCGTCGTGTTGTTTCTCATCTTGATCTTGAGGTAGCGGAAGGCGCCGCCATCCAAGCTGATTGCGTTGCTGCTCAGGATGTAGGCGTTGTTCGCAGTCGTCGTAATCGTGTTCACGCCGCCTGCGACCGACTGCGTGGCACCGGCCTGATCTGTCCACAGCTCGGTGTTTCCCGCCGTGTTGAATCCGTTGTTCACCGTCGGGGCGAATGCCTCCTCGGCGCTGGCGTAGAAGCGGATCTGGTCGACGTCGACCGAGCCCGTTCTGACTATCGCGGGGTCGAACCGGAGCTGCTTGATCGTGCCGGTCCAGCCCGCGTTCTGGGACATGTTGAAGACGTATTCGTGATAGCCGGCGTCGCTGGTCGACACTATCCGCCGCAGGCTCTTCGCCTCGTTCCATGTGGTGTCGGCGTTGGTGGTGAAGAACAGCTGCGCGAGGTCGCTCGTTGTGTTGTTTCTGATCCGGACCATCACGTACTTGTATGTCGACGCGTTGATTTCCAGTCTGTCAGGCGACGTTATATACGGGTCGGTCGAGGTGAACGTGCCGATGTTGTCGGCGCCGCCGGAGACGGTCTGCGTGGAATTGGTGGCTCTCCATCCCTCGGCGTTGCCGGCGGTGGCGTAGTTCCACTCTGCCGTCAGCAGCTGGTTGACGCCGACGGTGTTGCTCCAGCTGACCTCGTCGCTGGTCGCGCTGCCGCTGGCTCCGCTGCCGACCTCGAAGCGGATCGAGTCGCCCGCCGCGACGAACACGTTGTCGAGGTCCGAGCTGGTGCCGACCTGGTCGTTGGCGCCGAGCGCGTAGTCGCCCGCTGCCGGCCACAGCTGCGTGACCGTGCCGCCGGAGGTGACCTTGTTGATGCGCGCGACGGCGCCGTCGCCACCGAGCGCCGACTTCAGCAGCAACCCGCGGATGTGGACGTACGCCGGCACCGGGGAGACCCACACGCGTGCGACGTCGCATCTGGCACAGCTGCCGGGCGACATGTTGAACTGCCGCACGCGCTGATCGGACGGGGTGCCGGCGCTCTGATACCACCAGTTGTTGGTTGCGTCGTATCTGGGCAGGTCGGTCCAGGCACCACCCGCCGGGCGGTACTGGTAGCGCCACGCATTCGTGCCCTGCGTGCCACTGAACCCGTTCGCGCCGTAGTAGCCGGTGCTGCGCAGGCGGGTCGTGTTGGTGTTGACGTAGTCTCTCGCGACGCCGTTCGTCGGGGTCGCTTCGATCGTGTCGTAGTACAGGTTGTCGGCGAGTCTCAGCGACATGTTCGTCTGCGTTCTGGTTTCGACGTAGATCGAGCCGGTGTAGGCGATCCCTCTGACTCTTCTCGCGAGCCCGTTGTTCTCGAACAGGTTGCCGTCGAGCAGCGTGTTGAGGCTCTTCTGGATCGCGCAGGCGCATGTGTTGAGGATCTCGACGCCGGGACCCTGGTTGCCCGCGATGTAGTTGTGGGAGAGCGTCGTGTTCTCGTGCGCGTACTCGAAGTCGAACGCCGTCTGGTCGGGGCTTCCCGTGTCAGGCGTGTCCGTCATCAACGAGTTGACGATCGAGACTTCTCTCGTGCGGGCGACGATGATGGCGGCTGTGCCGTAGGCGACGTAGCAGGCAGCCTCGTTGTCGAAGCGGGAGTCGATCACGAGCGCATTCGTGACGCCGATGAAGCGCAGCGAGTCGCTGCAGCCCAGCCCAGTTCTTCTGGATTCAAGTATGGGGTCGCCGTCGTCGTCGTGCAGGTTGAGGTTCTGCAGCACGATGTCGCGGAACCATGCATCCCCGATGTTCACGAGGTCCGGCGGCCAGCGGAAGGCGTCGAACGTGATGCTGTCGATGTTGCCGGTACCCTCGACGTTCGTCATCTTTATGCCTCTGGCAAGCCACTGTTCGGCTCTCGGGGTGAGCGTGTTGTCACCGGTGAAGATGATGCCGGAGGCCATGATGATGCCGTCGGCAGCGGCCGCCGGGTCGTACGGGCCGCCCGTCGGATCTTCTCTGGGGGGCGGGAACGCAAGCGTGTGGCCGACCCAGATGCCGTAGATGTCGTGCACATAGATGTTGTCGAGCGTGAAGCCTTCGTGACCGAGCGAGCCGAAGTAGAGGACGATGCCGGCGCCGGCGTTGGAGACCTCGAGGTCTCTTATGTCCCACCAGTCGGGGTTTCTGAGTCTGATCATCCGCTCGGTGTCTCTGTTGGTGCCTCTTATGATCGGACGGTTGCCGGTGCCGTAGGCGCCGAGCGTGATGTGGCTTTCGGCTCTGCCGGCGGCGGTGAACGACAGGTACTGGCTG
The DNA here is from genome assembly GCA_963774115.1 of uncultured Actinomycetes bacterium. Classification (GTDB taxonomy): domain Bacteria; phylum Actinomycetota; class Thermoleophilia; order Solirubrobacterales; family Solirubrobacteraceae; genus Conexibacter. Next base: position 184,086 of record CAVZDN010000004.1, read on the forward strand.
GTCCATGTGGACCCGCGGTTGAGGAGTATCGAGTCGCCGGCTCTGATGGTCGCGGCTGTGGCCTTCGAGAGGCTGCACCACGGGCCGTTCGTTCTCGTATCGGTCGAGGATGTTCCGGCGTATGTGTCGTTGCAGCCGGTGCTGCTGAGGTAATACGTGGCTGCTGAGGCGGAGCCTGCGAGCAGCGTGAGGAAGGCGGCGAGGACCGCCGTCGTTAGCACGACTCTCTTAATAGACACTCTGGTTCCCCCAGGTAGGTGACATATCCAAACTACCTAGGTAGTAGCTCCAGCGTCAAGTGCGCGTTTTGTCAGATCGCATTTTCGCGACTGGTAACGCGACTACGGCAGTAGTAGTATGTCCTCATGAACAACGCACGCGAACGGCTGTCCTCGCGCGAGCTCGACGAGGCGCTGCAGTCCCCCGAGATGCTGGAGGACCCCTACCCGACCTACCGGCTGCTGCGCGAGTCGGCGCCGTTGTTCTGGAGCGCCGAGACCGAGCGCTGGTTCGTCTCCTCGATGGACGACGTTCAGGCGGTCCTGCGCGACGCCAAGGGCTATTCGCTCGACTTCGGCTCGGCGCTCCTCGAGCGCTACGAGTCACCGGTGCGAGAGCAGATCGAGGACCTCGTGCAGCACTTCAAGGCTCCCGGCTTCTCCGCCGATCGGCCTCTGCACACGACGATCCGGCGCCGGCTGGCACCGATCTTCTCCAAGTCGGAGGTCGAGGGCCTGCGGGCGGGCATGGCCGAGCGGATCGGCGAGCTGCTGGACGAGGTCGGTCGTCCCGAGCGCTTCGACGCGATCGACGCCTTGGCGTTTCCGCTCCCCGCCATCACCATCGCGGAGATGTTCGGTGCGCCCCCCGCGGACTTCCCGCTGTTCAAGAAGTGGTCCGTGGACATCTTGAACTTCGGCATGACGCGGCTCCCTCCGGAGCAGGCCGCGGGCCCGGCCAACGAGGCCATCGTCGCACTGCGCGCCTACATCAAGGACGTCCTGGAGACGAAGCGGGGCCCCGACGTCGCGGTCTCCGCGCTCGTGGACCAGTCGAGCGAGCTCGACACGCTCGACGAGGGCGACCTGCTGGCGGTCTGCGTCACGCTGCTGATCGCCGGGCATGAGACGACGACGAGCCTCATCGGCAACACGCTGTTCGCGCTCTTGAGCGATCCGCGCGAGTACGAGGCGGTCGCGAGCGGACGCGTCTCGATCGAGGCCGCGGTCGAGGAGTCGCTGCGCTGGGAGGCGCCGATCCAGCGGGTCAACCGCGTCGTCGCCTCCTCGGAGGTCTCGATCCGCGAAACCCAGCTCGCGGAGGGCGAGGTCGTCGAGGTCCTGATCGGCTCGGCGAACCGCGACGAAGCCGCCTTCGACGAGCCCGATCGCTTTTGGAGCGAGCGTCCCAGGCGTCTGCACCTGGCCTTCGGCGGGGGGATCCACGCCTGCATCGGCGCTCCGCTCGCACGCATCGAGGCTCCCTTGGCCCTGCAGGCCCTCCTCGACCGCTTCCCCGCGATGGAGCTGGCGGAGGACTGGTCCCCCGAATGGGGCGCGCTGCGGGGCCTGAACTCCCTGATGGTCGCCGCCCGCTGATGACCAGCGACGCAAACACGACAGCAGAAGGATGCATGCCATGAGCACGACCGACGGCCGCATCGCCGACCCCGAGGCCGCGATCTTCGCGCCGGGCTTCTCCGTCGACCCCTACCCGCTGTACGCGCAGCTGCGCCGCGAGGCGCCGGTCTACCGCTGCGAGGCGGAGGACTACTACCTCGTCACGCGCTACGACGACTGCATGGCGATCGTCAAGGACACCGAGACGTTCCGCAGCGGAGGCCGGATGGACCGTCGCGTGCTGCGCTTCCCCGAGGAGCTGCGCGCCGAGATGGTCGAGGTCTACGCGGGCTTCAGCGGCTTCTTCTTCAGCGACCCGCCCGAGTACACCGGGCACCGCAACCGCGTCGGCGCGGCCTTCCGGCCCGAGATCGCCGACATCGAGGGGCGCATCCGCGCGCTCGTCGACGAGCTCCTCGACCCGCACGTCGACGCCGGTCGCATCGACCTCGTCGGCGACCTCGCCTACCCGCTGCCGGCGACCGTGATCCTCGAGCTGATGGGCGTGCCCGAGTCCGACCGCGAGCAGTTCAAGCACTGGACCCAGGAGATGTTCCGGCTGGGCAGCGCGGGGGACGACATCGAGGGCGCCAAGGCCGCGCTCGCGAGCATGCGCGACTCGACCGAGTGGTTTCGCGTGATGGTCGCCGAGGCGCGGGCCAAGCCGCGCGGGATGCTCGGCGTGCTCGTGCGCGACATGCCGGAGGTGCCGTCGGCCGCCGAGCTGCAGAGCTTCGCCGTCACGTTCGTGCAGTTCCTCGTCGCCGGCCACGAGACGACGACCAACCTGCTCGCCAGCATGACCTGGCTGCTGCTCAACCACCCCGACGCGCTCGCGCGGCTGCGCGAGGACCGCGGGCTCGTGGAGAAGGCCGTCGAGGAGAGCCTGCGGATGCATCCGCCGCTGCACTGGATCGCGCGCCGCGTCGGGCGCGACACCGAGCTGCGCGGCGTCCATCTGCCGGAGGGCTCGGAGGTGCAGATGGTGATCGCGGCCGCCAACCGCGACCCCGAGCAGTTCCCCGACCCCGACACGTTCCGTGTCGACCGCCACCCGAACCGGCATCTTTCGCTCGGCTTCGGGCCGCACTTCTGCCTCGGTGCGCCGCTCGCGCGTCTGGAGGGCCGGATCGTGCTCGAGCATCTGCTCGATCGCTTCGAGGACTTGACGCTGCTCGATCCCGAGCCGCACTGGAGCGAGCACGTCGTGCTCCACGGCCTCACGCGACTCGACGTCGGGCTCGCGCCGCGCTCCACCGCTCAGTCGACGTGGGGGACCTCTACCGCGACCTCGCGACCTTCGCGCGAGGAGCGGTAGAGGGCGTCGACCAGCGCCTGCACGACGAGCCCCTGCTCGCCGCCGATCTCCGGCTCGCGTCCGGCTTGCAGGTCGGCGACCAGGTCGCGCAGCAGGCGCGTGCTCGAGCCGGGGAAGTCGAGCGCGGCGGTGCGGTCGCCGGTCACGTCGCGGGGTGCGCCGTCGTGCTCCTGCAGCAACGTGAGCGGGTGGAAGTGCGCCTGCCCGCCTGAGCCCATCAGGTCGAAGCTGTAGTTCCAGCCCGGGCGGTCGTAGATCCAGGCGCCCTCGATCGAGAGCCAGAAGCCGTTCTCGAAGCGCACGTGCCCGAAGACGACATCCTCGACGTCGAAGTCGGCCGGGTCGACGCCCGCGGGTGTTCCGGCGCCGCGCTTGCGCGGGTAGACCGTCTCCATCGAGGCGGTCGCGGTCAGGGGGGTCGGGTTGCCCACCAGCCACATCACGAGGTCCAGCATGTGGACGGCGGTCGCCGCCAGCGCGCCCCCGCCCGAGAGGCGGCGGACGTAGTGCTTTCCCCACCACGGCACGTCGTCGGCGAGCATGAAGCCGCGCGCGCAGACCGGCTGGCCGAGCGAGCCCGCCGCGATGAACTCGCGGACGGCGAGCGCGGCGTCCATGTAGCGCATGTTGAAGCCGACGGAGAGGGTGCGCTGCGCCCGGCGCGCGGCGGCGAGCATGTCGGCCGCCTCGGCGGCGTCCATCGCCAACGGCTTCTCGCACAGCACATGTGCGCCGCGTGCGAAGGCGTCGAGCGCCATCTCGCGATGGCTGACGGGCATCGTGCAGATCGTGACCAGGTCGAGCTCCGCGCCGAGCAGCTCGTGGTAGTCGCGGTGGCGTCCGGCGACGCCGAAGCGCTCGCCGACCTCGTCCATGCGCGCCGTGTCGAGGTCGCAGACGCCGGCGATCTCGACGCCCTCGATCGCGCGCAGCGCGTCGAGGTGGACCTGTCCCTGGTAGCCGCAGCCGATCACGCCAACACGCATAGCGACGACCATAGTAGTAGAACGGTCCCCGAGCAGGATGGCGCGGATGGGCGGGTCTTGGCGCGGCGGCAATCGTCGCCATTGACAATCCTACGCCCGCCGTAGTAGGTTGAGTTTCATGAGGAGAGCGGTCGCACTGATGGACCCCGCGCGGGTGAACGTCTGATGGCCGGCATCGTCGTCGACCGCGTCTCGAAGGTCTTCCCGAACGGGTTCCAGGCGCTGGCCGAGACCTCGCTCGAGATTGCCGACGGCGAGTTCGTCGTGCTCGTGGGCCCGTCGGGCTCGGGCAAGACGACGCTGCTGCGGATGGTCGCCGGCCTCGAGGCCGTCACGAGCGGCACGATCGCGATCGGCAATCGCGACGTCACGGCGCTCCCGCCCGAGGACCGCGACATCGCGATGGTCTTCCAGAACTACGCGCTCTACCCGAACATGACGGTGCGCGACAACCTCGGCTTCGGGCTGCGGATGCGGGGCACCGCCAAGTCGGAGATCCGCCGCCGCGTCGAGGAGGTCAGCAGCACGCTGGAGCTCGGCGGCCTGCTCGACCGCAAGCCCGGCCAGCTCTCCGGCGGCCAGCGCCAGCGGGTCGCGATGGGGCGCGCGATCGTGCGCGAGCCGCACGTCTTCCTGATGGACGAGCCGCTGTCGAACCTCGACGCGCAGCTGCGCGTGCACATGCGCGCCGAGCTGGCGACGCTGCACCAGCGGCTCGGCGTCACGACCGTCTACGTGACGCACGACCAGATCGAGGCCACGACGCTCGGCCAGCGCGTCGTCGTGCTGAAGGACGGCATCGTGCAGCAGTGCGACACGCCGCGCAGGCTCTACGACGAGCCCGCCAACCTGTTCGTCGCGTCGTTCATCGGCTCGCCGCCGATGAACCTCGTCGAGTGCGAGCTGACTGACGGCGCCGCCCGCTTCGGCGAGCACGCGATCCCGCTCAGCGAGCGCACGCGCGCCCAGCTGCCGCCCCGCGTCGTGCTGGGCTTCCGCCCCACCGACGTGCGCCTCGCCGACGACGACGAGGACCGCGACGGTGCGCGCCTGCAGGTCGAGGCCGAGGTCGTCGAGGATCTCGGCGCCGACCTGCTGGTGATGTTCTCGGTCGACATCTCGCTCGCACGCGGCGTCGCCGCCGGCGAGGCGATCGACGCCGAGGACGGCAGCGACCACCTGCTCGTCCGCGACGGGCGCACGCGTCTGGCCGCGCGCGTGTCGGCTCGTCACGACGTCCGCCGCGGACAGCGACTGTCGCTGCTCGTGGACGAGCGGCATCTGCACTTCTTCGACCCGGACAGCGGACAAGCGCTGCCTGTTGCAACGGCCGGGGCTGCGGTCCACCCCGCCGACGTACCGCTCGCGACCTGACGCGAGTCCCCCACCAGCCGGACCGATCAGAGGAGAGTGATGTGGTGAAGGCCCAACCAGGGATCAATCGCCGTGAGCTGTTGCAGCGCGGTGCGGTGCTCGGCGTCGGTGCGACCTCGCTCAGCGGGCTGCTCGCCGCTTGCGGCGACGACGCCCCCAGCACGAGCGCGACCACCGGCAGCAAGCCTGTGGCCGGCAAGGACCTGACGCTGTGGTCGCAGGCAGCTCCCGAGACCCCGTACGGCAAGGTGATCGCCGCCACCGGTGACCGCTGGACCGCCGCGGGAACCGGTCGCTCGTTCCGCCCTGTCGTCGTCGACCCGACCAACTACTACCCGAAGTTCAAGACGACGGCCGCCGCCGGCGAGGCACCCGACATCATGCAGATGTCGCTGTCCGGCGAGTACGTGGATCTGATCGAGGCTGGGCTGCTGCTGCCGCTCGACGATCTGATGGCCGAGCTGGGGGACTACTACCCCGTCGCGGTCGATCGTCTCAAGCACACCGACGGCAAGACGTACGCCATCCCGCTCGACGTGAACAACCTCAGCATCGCGTACAACACCGAGATCTTCGAAGAGCTCGGTCTCTCGGTGCCGACGACGCAGGACGAGCTGATCGCGCTCGTGCAGCCGCTGCGCGACGGGGCTACGAGCCGATGTCGATGGGCGTCAAGGACCAGTGGCCGACGGGTGACGTCTTCTTCTCCCAGCTCGCCTACACCGATCCCGACGGCACGGCGCTCGACGCCGCGTCGCGCGGCGACATCGGCTGGGACGACCCGGTGTTCGTGCAGGCCGCGGAGATGGCCGAGAAGCTGGCCAAGGGCGGGATCCTCGCCAAGGGCGGCGAGTCGCTCGACGCGGTGACCGCGCTGACGGTCTTCGGCGGCAAGAAGGTCGCGATGACCTACCCCGGCATCGGCGACATGAGCGCGTACGTCGGCAAGAAGCTGAAGTACGACTTCTTCCCGTTCCCGCCGGACGACAGCTCGGTCACGCCGCGTGCCACGGGCGGCACGGGCTTCGAGTGGTCGATCCCCGCGAAGGGCAAGAACCCGGAGGGCGCGAAGGAGCTGATCAGGCTGTTCGCGGACAAGACGACGATCTCGACGCTCGTCGAGAACAACCTCGTCCCGCCGTTCGACTCCGACGTCTCCGGCAACACGAACCCGGCGTACCAGGCAGAGGTCAAGCTGCAGGCGACCGCGGCCCCGCGCGGCATCTTCAACCCGGAGGTCTCGACGGCGCTGTTCGGCAAGATGTCCGCCTTGATGAGCGGCAGCGCCTCGGCGCAGGACGTCATCTCCGCGCTGACGGCGGCGGCGAAGGCCTAACCGACCGGCATGGAGGCGAGCGCGCGCACACGTCTGCTGTTCATGGGCCCGGCTGCGGCGGTCTTCGCCGTGCTGATGCTGGTGCCCTGCTCGCGACGCTCGGGCTCGCGTTCGCCTCCTGGACCGGTTTCGACATCAGTCAGATCAGATTCGTCGGGACCGACAACTTCTCGACGCTTGTCAACGATCCCGTCATCGGGAAGGCGCTGAGGAACACCGTCTTCTACGTGATCGCGCTGACGGTGCTCATCAACGTCTTCGGGCTGGGCATGGCGCTGCTGATCAACACGCATGTGCGCGGCTCGAACCTGCTGCGCATCGCGATGTTCGTGCCGCTCGGCCTCTCGCCGGTGATCACCGGCATCCTCTGGCAGTACCTGCTCGGTCCCTACGGGCTCGTCAACCAGCTGGTGACGGACGTGCTGCATCTCAACGATTCGCCGATCGGCTTCTTCGGCGACCCGAATCTCGCCTTCATCACGATCGTCGTCGCCTCGCTGTGGGCGTACAACGGCGTGATCATGCTGATCTACTATGCCGCGCTGCAGACGCTGCCGCGTGAGCGCATGGAGGCCGCGTCGATCGACGGCGCCGGCCGCTGGCGCCGTCTGCGCTGGGTCACGATCCCGCACCTGCGTCCGGCGCTCGCCGTCGGCGTCGTGCTGAGCCTGATCACCGGCTGGAAGGTCTTCGACCTCGTGCTCGTGCTGACGAACGGCGGGCCGGACCACGCCACCGAGGTGCTCGGCACCGAGCTCTACCGGCAGGCGTTCCAGTTCAGCAACGTCGGCTACGCGTCGCTGATCGCCCTGCTGATCACGGTGCTCGCGGTCCTCTCGACGCTGCTGCGCGGACCGATCGCCGGGGAGCAGTACTCGTGAGCGCGGTCGCGGCACCCGCTCCCGCCGTGACGGCGCCCGCTGTGCGGCGCTTCAGCGTGGGACGGCTGGGGCATCGCTGACGTGCTTCCTGATCGCCGCGATCTACCTCGTGCCGTTCGCGTGGGTGCTGTCGCTGTCGATCCGCGACAGCGACGACGTGCTCTCGCTGCAGATCGTGCCGCACAGCTTCCGCACGGGGAACTTCGGCGACGCGTGGAACTTCTTCTCGCTCGGGACGCTGTTCATGAACACGATCGTGATCGCGATCGGCACGGTCGCGCTGACGCTCGGACTCTCGACGATGGCCGCCTACGGCTTCGCGCGCTTCCGCAGCCGCCTCAGCGAGGCGGTCTTCCTGATGATCCTGCTCGGGCTCACCGTCCCGCCGGCCGCGATGATCGTCCCGTTCTTCGTGCTGATGCACGACCTCGGGCTCTTCAACAGCCGCCTCTCGGTGATCCTCGCGGAGACGGCCTTCTCGCTGCCGCTCGGCGTGCTGCTGATGCGCAGCTACGTCGAACGGCTGCCGTTCGACGTCGTGGACGCCGCCCGCGTCGATGGCGCACGGCCGTTCCGCGCCTTCCGGCTCGTCGTCGTGCCGCTGCTGCGACCGGGCATGGCGACGCTCACGCTGTTCGTCACGTTGACCGCCTGGAACGACCTGCTGCTGCCGCTCGTGCTGCTGCCGAGCGCCGACCAGTCGACGCTCACCGTCGGTCTGGCGACGGCGGTCTCGGGCTTCGGCCAGGTCCACCTCGCGGCGCTCGCCGCGGCGTCCGTGCTGGCGGCCGTGCCGGTGCTGGTCGTGATGTTCGCGCTGCGCCGCTACTACGTCGACGTGCTGGCCTCCCCCGGCCGCCAGGCCGCGAAGCGGTGAGCGTCGTGGCCGGCCGCTGGCGGCAGACGGTGTGCCGCGCGGGCCACGTGCGGCTCACGCTCGCTTCCAGCGACACCGGCCACCGCGTCGAATCCATCGAGGTCGAGGGGACCAACGGCTGGGAGACGGTGCTGCGCGCCGCCGGCCCAGAGCTCTCGACGACGTTCGGCGCCAGCGACGGGCTGGGGCTCCAGATCGACGGCAGCGACGGCGGGCCGTGGCGAATCGAGCTGCGCGGCGACTGCGCGGCCTGGCGCGCCGAGGAGACGATCACGCTCGACGTCGACGGCACGATCCGCCGCCGGCAGCGCTTCGAGATCCACGAGCAGCAGCGCGGCGCGATCACGCCGGCATGGGAGCTTGTCGCCACGCCCGCGACGCGCTACACGTTCCCGTTGCGCGCGTTCTCCGTGCATCCGGGGGCGCTTGCCGAGCGGATCTGCGCCGACGTCGCCTGGGCGCTCCCGTTGCCCGGCCACCTGATCTCGACGATGGCTGGGTCGGCTTCTATGGCGTCGATCGCACGGCGTCGGCTGGCACGATCTGCTTCCACCCGGCGGGCTTCGAGCGGGGGCGGGCGCGCATCGGCGTGCAGCTCCCCGAGACGACCGACCAGCCGCAGACGGCCGACCCCGAGCTGACGGGGGACGTGCGCGAGGCGATCGTCCGCGTCCACGACCCGTCCGAGACGACGTTCGCGGCCGGCTCCGAAGCGACCGTCGCCGAGGTGCTGCGCTTCGCGCCGCGCGGCGCGGAGGACCCGCTGCTGAGCGCGGTCAAGCTCGCGGTGCCCGTCCTGCTGACCGAGGCGCGCGAGCCCGCCGGGCTCGAGGTCGTCGCCGACGGCGTCGCCGACTTCTACCGGCACTGCGAGCTGTGGAACCCCGACGCGCTCGGTCCCGGCGAGGGCTGGTACACGAACATGTGGGTGCGGTGTCGGGGGATGCGCCGAGCTTTCTGACCGACGGCGCCGGGCGCTTCGACCTCGGTTGGGGGGAGGGCACCGCCTGCGACACGATCCCCGCGCTCGTGGCCCACTGGCAGCGCACCGGCCAGGCCGACCTGCTGCCGCGGATCGACGAGATGACGCGCGGCTTCGAGCGCTTCCGCCGGGTCGACGCCGGCCCAGGCGGCGCCTACTACGACCGTCTCGGCCCCGAGGGGTACGTCGACTTCATGGGGCGCGACCTGATCTGGTCGCACTCGAACGGCTATCTGGGCGTGCAGCTGCTGCAGGCCGCGCTCGACCATCCCGACTACCCGGACGCGGAGGTCCGCGCCGCCTGGATCGAGACCGCGCTCGAGATCGCCCGCTGGCTGCGGGCGCGTCAGCGAGCGGACGGCGACGTGCCCGACCTGTTCGGGCCGGAGGGGGAGCCGATCGACGTCGAGAGCGGTCGCGTGGCGGCGCGCGCCGTCGTGTGCGGCCTGTGGGCGCTTGCGCACGAGGTGAGCGGCGACGCCGGCTACCTCGATGCCGCGCGCGCGCTCGCGCAGGCCGTCGCGCCCCAGATCCTCGCCTCCGAGTTCCAGAACCAGATGGTCGACGCGCACGGCGCCGCGGCGGCGATCCCGGACGGCGAGGGCGTCAACTACGTGCTGCAGGGACTCGTGCCGCTCTACCTCGCCACGCGCGAGGAGGAGCTGCTGCGCCTCTGCGAGCGCGCCGCCGCGGTGAGCGCGTGCTGGACCTACTTCTACGACCTGCCGAACGGCTACCGCGGCGTGACGCGCGGCGGTCAGTGCTGCCGCATGCCGGACTACCCGCTTGTCTTCCCCGGCGGCGCCGCGAAGGCGGTCGGCCCGCTGCTCGCGCTGCACGCCGCGACCGGCGACGAGCACTACCTGCGGATCGCCGCCGAGACGACCGCGTTCCTCGCGGCCTACAGCGTCGATGACCCCGGGAAGCCGTGGCACGGCGGGATCGTCCACGCGATCGACCAGCACAGCGGCCGCCTGTGGGGACCGGACCGCGAGGGACAGGTCGACAGCGGCATGTCGACGGCCGGAGCGCTCGTGGCGATCGAGCGGTGGCTGCATCACACCGCGAGCTGAGGCGCCTTTCGACTACTGCGGTCGTGCCTCCGGTCCCGGAGGTAGGATGTGAGGATGGACGATGTAATCGTTTCGCGCCTGCGTGACGTCGGCTTCTCGCTCTACGAGGCGCGGTTGTACGTCGCGCTGCTGCGCGGTGGAGCGCAGAACGGGAACGAGGTCGCGAAGCTCGCGAACGTGCCCTCGTCGAAGGTCTACACGGCGCTCGACAAGCTTGCCGGCGAGGGCATCGTGCACACGTTGAAGCGCGGGTCCTCGACGCGCTTCACGGCGATCTCGCCGAGCGAGCTCGTCAGCCGGCTGCGCAAGCAGTACAACGGTCCGCTCGACTTCCTCGACGACGAGCTGCCGAAGATCGAGACGGCCCGCCCGCCGGAGCCGTTCCTCACCGTCACCGGCGAGACCGGGCTGTTGGAAGCCGTCCGCGCGATCATCGAAGCGGCGGCAGAGCAGCTCTACATCTCGTGCTGGCAGGAGGACGTCGCCGCAATCTCGGATGCGCTCGTCGCGGCCGATGCGCGGGGCGTGCAGATCCACGGGATGCTCTACGGCGAAGCCGAGCACCCGCCGGGCGAGTGGCTGCAGCACCACTACGAGGACATCGTCGGCGACCGCGTCGGCGGGCGCCTGCTGGCGCTCGTGGCCGACGAGAAGGAGGCGCTGATCGCACGCGTCCCCCGGACCGGCGACACGATCGCCGTCCGCTCTCGCAATCCCGTCATGACGTTGATCGTGCAGGAGTACCTCCACCACGACAACATGCTGCAGCGGGCCCAGATGACGATCGGCTTCGACCAGTGGGACGCCTGGTGGCAGGCCGATCCGAGTGCCCGTGCGGAGATCCTGGGCCGCGCGCTCGACGAGCAGGCGAAGGCCGGCTGAACGTCAGGCCGGCTCGGCCTCGCCGATCGGGGCCGCGTCGGTGGCCTCGGTTGCGATCGTGACCTCGGTCGCCACGGTGTCGATCAGCTCGATCCGGATCCCGTCGGGATCCTGCATGTACGCGACGAGGCGTCCGACGTTCGGCCCGATCGTCGGCGCCAGCGGTCCGCCCACGAACTCGACGCCGGCGGCCGTGAGCTGCTCGTGCAGCTCGGCGAGGTCGTCGATCATCAGGCAGATGTGGGCGGTGCCGGGGTTTGCCGTCCGCGTGTCGATCGGCGTGCGCTCGACGTCGCGGTAGTCGAGCAGCTCGAGGCAGTGGTCGGTGCCGGGGATGCGCAGGAGCGCTTGATGGAGCGTGAGGCCGGGGTAGCCGACCAGCTCGCCGATGTACTCGGCGTCGACGACGCGCCGCCAGATCTCCTCGAAGCCGAGCAGGTCGCGGTAGAACGCGAGCGAGCGCTCGAGGTCGGCGACCTGGAAGCCCGTATGCCACGCGCCGACGACCGTCATGCGGCTAGAACGACTTCACGGCGAGGAAGCCGCCGTCGACGACGACGCACGTGCCGGTCACGTAGCTGGAGGCTTCTCCCGCGAGGAAGACGGCGACGTCGCCGACCTCCGCGGGTCGCCCGATGCGGCCGAGCGAGTTGGCCGCTTCCACGCGCCCCACGAACGCCTCGCGCTCGTCGGGGTTCATCGGCTCGAGATCGCGCTGGAGCATCGGCGTGTCGATCGTCCCCGGGGCGATCGCGTTGACGCGGATGCCGTCGCGGCCGACCTCGACCGAGAGCGTCCGTGCCGCCGCCACGAGGCCGGCCTTGGCGGCGGCGTAGGCGACGCAGCCCGGCAGCCCTTGGAAGCCTTGGACGGAGGAGACGAAGATGATGCTGCCGCCGCCGCGGGCGCGCAGCGCCGGAATTGCAGCCTGCGCGCACAGCAGCGGCCCGTGCAGGTTGACGGCGAGGATCCGCTCGATCTCGTCATCGGGCATCTGCTCGAGCTCGCGGTAGATGCTGATCGCCGCATTGGCGTGCATCACGTCGAGCCCGCCGAACTCCGTCGTCGCCCGCCGCACGAGCCCCTCGACGTCGCCCGGCACGCTCACGTCGCCGAGGTGGGGGGCCGCCTGTCCCCCGGCCGCCTCGATCAGCGAGACGGTCTCGCCGAGGCCGCCTTCGGTCAGGTCGTTGACGACGACCGACGCGCCGGCGGCCGCGAACGCGACGGCCGCAGCCCGCCCAAGGCCCGCGCCGGCGCCGGTGACGGCGGCCACCTTGCCGGCAAGTGGAAGTGCGGGGCCGCTGGGCGTCGTCATGCGAGCGCTATCCTACTACCGAAGGAGTTTATCAAGCAGAAACAGGAGGCTCCAATGGAGTTCGCGGTCGACATCGAGGTGCGCCTGCCTTCGGATCTCCCGGCGGGCGAGCGCGCCGCGCTGCTGGCGGACGAGGAGCGACGCGGCCGCGAGCTGCACGCGGACGGGACGATCGTGCGCATCTGGCGCGTCCCCGGACGGCTGGCGAACCTCGGCATCTGGTCCGCGGCCGACGCGACGGCTCTGCACGAGGCGCTGACTTCGCTCCCGGTGTTCGCGTACGCCGACGTGCGCGTCCACGCGCTTGCGACCCACCATCTCGAGCTGCCGCCGCGGGAGTAGGCCGCAGCGCCGGCGGCCGTCATGCGCGCGTCCTTCCGTCCGGCACCAGGAAGGCGCGGCGGAACTCGCAGACGGTCGTGCCGTGCTGGTTCTCGCCGCGCGTCTCGATCGTGACGACGCCCTCCTGCGGGCGGCTCTCCGACGGTCGCAGCCCGACGACGGTCGAGACGCCGTAGAGCGTGTCGCCGTGGTGCAGCGGCGCGAGGTGGCGCAGCTTGTCGGTCCCGAGCGCCGCCGTCGCACGACCCGAGGTGTCGGGCACCGACATTCCCAGCAGCAGCGCGTAGACGAACGTGCCGACGACGAGGTTGCGACCGCCCTCCAGGTGCGCGGCGGCCCAGTGCGCATCCGTGTGAACCGGGCTGGCCGCCTGCGTGAGCATGCAGAAGAGGTGGTCCTCGGCCTCGGTGATCGTGCGGCCCGGCCAGTGCCGGTAGACGTCGCCGATCTGGAACTCGTTGAACCAGCGCCCGAAGCGCGCGCCGTGCGGTGGCGTCGGCGCGCTCACCAGGCGCCTCCGCTGCGGTGCTCGGCGATCTCCTGCGCGGAGTAGCCGAGCTCGGCGAGGACGGCGTCGGTGTCGGCGCCGAGCGCCGGTCCGGTGTGCGCGATGCGGCCCGGCGTGGCGCTCATGCGCGGGACGGGCGCGGTCATCGCGACGGCGCCGAGCTCGGCGTCGGCGACCTCGGCGATCGACCCGCGCGCGCGGTAGTGCTCGTCGGCGCACGCGTCGGCCATCGTGTGGACGCGCATGCCGGCCGCGCCGGCCGCCTCGAAGCTGCGCTCGATCTCCTCGACGTCGTGCTGCGCCATCCAGGCGGCCACGATCTCGTCCAGCTCGTCGCCGTGGCGCAGGCGCTCCGCCGGAGTCGCGAAGCGCGGATCGCCGACGAGCGCGTCGCCGCCGACCAGCCGCATGATCGTGCGCGCGGCCGAGTCGGCGGTGCCGGAGACGGCGAACCAGCGGTCGTCGCGCGTGCGGTAGACGTTGCGCGGCGAGGACCACGGCAGGCGCGAGCCCATGCGCGACTGCTCGCTGCCGAGGTGGCGGTAGAGCGTGGGCAGCGGACCGAGGATGCTCAGCAGCGACTCGTAGAGCGAGATGTCGATCGTCTGGCCCGGCCCGTCGTGCACGTCGCGGTGGTAGAGCGCGGCGAGCAGCGACCAGGTCGCGAACAGGCCGGCGACCTCGTCGGCCAGCGCGAAGGAGGCGACGAGCGGGGGGCGGTCCTCGAAGCCGGTGATCGAGGCGAGGCCGGAGAAGGCCTCGGCGAGCGTGCCGAAGCCGGGCCGCTCGCTGTAGGGGCCGGTCTGCCCGAAGGCGGAGATGCGCACGACGACGAGGCCGGGGTTGACGGCGCGCAGGTCGTCCGGGCCGAGCTCGAGCCGCTCCAGCACGCCGGGGCGGTTGCTGTCGACGAGCGCGTCGGCGCCCTCGACGAGCCGCAGCAGCGCCTCGCGCGCCTTCGGCTGCTTGAGGTCGAGCGCGACGGAGCGTTTGTTGCGCCCGATCGTCAGCCACCAGGCGGTGTGGTCGCCGACGACGGCGCCCATCGCCCGCGAGGTGTCGCCGGAGCCGGGCCGCTCGACCTTGACGACCTCGGCGCCGAAGTCGGAGAGGTGCTTGCCGACGCTCGGGCCGGCGACGACGTTGGCCAGCTCGACGATCTTGACGCCGGCGAGCGGGAGCGTCTCGGCCGGCGCGTCAGGGCGGGCAGCAGTCATCCCAGATTAAACTACTACCTAAGGAGTTGGATCGCAATCAGCTAGCGAGCGAGGCGATCAGTCCGTCCGGATCTTCGCCCGGAAGCGACGCCAGCCACTCCGCGTCGGCCAGCGGGCCGAAGCCCGGCTGCTCCTCCAGGGGCGCCATCAGGCCCGCGCTGATCTGCGGCTGGCGCAGCGAGTCGGCGTACTGGTCGACGCCGGTCCCCGGCACGCCCCACTCGATCGGCGCCTCGACGCCCCAGCCCGCGAGCACCTGCGAGTGGACGTGGGCGAACATGTGCGGCCAGCAGCGCACGCCCGCCTGCGCGCAGGCGTCGAGCACGCGCCGGGCGCCGCTGATCCCGCCCATGCAGGTGAGGTCCACGCGCACGGCGTCGACCGCCTCGGCGCGCAGCAGCGCCTCGGGGTAGTAGCTGCCGCCCTGCTCGTCGCCCATCGCGATCGGCACGCCGCCGGAACGGGCGCGCAGCTGCGCGATCAGTTCCGCGTCGCCCGGCGGGACGACGTCCTCGAACCAGTCGAGCGCCGCGTCGGCGAGCGTGTCGAGGAAGTCGGCGGCCTCCGCGCTCGTCGTGAAGACCCACGCTGCGTCCATCCCGAGCCACGCATCCGCGCCGGCGGCCTCGCGCGCCGCAAGCACGCGCGTGCGGGCCTGCTCGAGCGGCAGGCAGATCGGGATCTTGAAGCGCCGCCAGCCGGCGGCACGCAGCGCGGTGACCTGCGCGGAGACCTCCTCGGCGGTCATCGAGGGCGGGTAGCCGACGATCGCCGTCGCCGGCAGCGACCGCGGCTCGCCGCCGAGGAAGCGCGCGATGCAGACGCCGGCGCGACGCGCCAGCAGGTCGTAGGCCGCGAGGTCGACGATCGACAGCGCGCGCAGCCCGATGCCAGCGCTCAAGCCAGCGAGGTTGGAGCGCTGGCAGCCGGCGAACAGGGCGGCGGCGCCGGTCGCGTCGTCGAGCGCCGCGCCGACGTAGCGGTGGGCGATCGCCTGGCGGATCGTCGCCGCGAGGGGACCCTCGCGCGTGAGCGTGAAGCCGAATCCCTCGGCGCCGTCCTCGGCGCGCACGCGCACGAGCGCAAACTCGCGGTGGGGCATCACCCAGTCGCCGAAGCGGATCGGCTCGGGCAGCGGCGCGCGCACCGTGGCGACCGCCACGTCGCGGATCCGGATCCCCATCGGCTCAGCCGCCGAGCTGCTCGGCGGTCGGGTAGTGCAGCGCGGTGCCCGTCGCGCCGGCGGGCATGCGCGTGAGGTGCCAACGGCCGATGTTCGGCACGACGAGCGTGTCGCGCCGCGGCCCGGTGAAGACGAGGTTGGTCGGCGCCGCCAGCACCGTGCCGCGCACGTCCTCGACGAACAGCCGCAGGCCGTCCGCCTCGCTCCAGTGGTAGATCGCGTCGGGGCGGTAGCAGGAGAGGAACAGCGAGCCGTCGGCCGCGATCGCGACGCCGTCCGGCACGGCGGGGTCGAGGTCGCACAGCACGCGGCGGGGGCCGGCGCTGCCGTCGGGGCGGATCTCCAGCTCGACGAGCGTGCCGGGATAGCTCTCCAGCACGTACATGCGCGTGCCGTCGGGCGTGATCGCGAGGCCGTTCGGGAAGGCGCGCGTCTCCTGCGTCCAGACCTCCGCCTCGCCGCCCGGCGGGATTCGCCAGAGGAGCCCCTCGGTGCCGCCCCAGCTGCCGGAGTCGGACAGGTAGTAGGTGCCGTCGGGTCCGAACGCGCCCCAGTTGGGCACGGCGAAGCCGCGGTCCTCCGGGCCCTTCGAGAAGACCTCGCGCGCGCCGCTCGCCGGGTCGATCCGCCAGACGCAGCGATGCACGGTGTCGATTGCGTAGATGCGCCCCTCGCCGTCGGCCGCGAGGCCGAGGATGAAGCCGTCGGTGCGCAGCAGTTCGTTGGGCGAGCCGTCGGGCTCGATGCGATAGATCTGACCGGCCTCGCCGCCGACGTAGAGCGTTCCGTCGAGCGTCTGGCAGATGCCCTCGGGGTGGTCGAGTCCTTCGGCGAACGTCTCGCAGCGGTCGAGTGGGAGGGGGAGTTCGAGGTCCATCGGGCGACCCTACTACTGGTGTTGTAGCGTCGTCAACGCCAGACAACTACTTAGGTAGTATATTCGGCAGATGCGAATCGAGATCAAGATGGCCAACCTCGGCTACGACATGGAGACGGGCCGCGTCGGGGACTGGCTCAAGCAGGTGGGGGACGCCGTCGAGCGCGGCGAGCCGATCGTCGAGATCGAGACCGACAAGTCGACGATCGAGATGGAGGCGACCCACAGCGGAACGCTCGCCGGGATCGTCGCCGCGAGCGGCCAGGAGGTCCCCGTCGGCGACACGATCGGCTACCTCGACGTGGCCGACTGATGCGCCCTGCCGAGCTCACGCCGATGCGGCGCGCGATCGGGCGCCGCATGGCCGCCAGCAAGCGAGAGGTGCCGCACGTCTACTTCAGCGCCGAGCTGGAGCTGGACGCGGCGCTCGCGCACGTCGAGCGCCTCAAGCGGGACTCCGGCGAGAAGGTCAGCCTCACCGCGCTGCTGCTGCGCGCCTGCGTCGCCGCGCTCGGCGAGCACCCCGGGCTGAACGCCGTCTGGCGCGAGGACGAGCTGCTGCTGGCCGACGAGGCGAACGTCGGCGTGGCGATCGCGCTCGACGACGGGCTCGTCGCCCCCGCCGTCTTCGCGCGCGACGCGGTCGACGTGCTCGGCGCCGCCCGCGCACTCACCGACGTCGTCGCGCGGGCGCGCATCGGCAAGCTGCGCGGCGCCGAGATGACGGAGGCGACGTTCACGCTCTCCAACCTCGGCATGTTCGAGGTCACCTCGTTCATCCCGATCGTCACGCCGCCGCAGGTCGCGATCCTCGGCGTCGGCAAGCTCGTCCGCGTCCCGCGCGAAGCAGACGGCGGGATCGCCTGGCGCTCAGCCGCCACCGTCACGCTCAGCGCCGACCACCGCGCCCTCGACGGCGCTGACGTCGCGCGCTTCCTCGGGACGCTCAAGTCCCTCGTCGAAGCACCGGAGGGGTTGGATGCCTGAGGGACTCATCACCGCGGTCGAGGTCGCGACGATCCGCTCGCCGCTGCCGGTCGAGATCTCGTTCGGACCGTGGGTCATGCGCCACCGCGAGTTCGCGCTCTGCCGCATCGAGACCGACGACGGCCTCGTCGGCACCGCGTTCGTCTACACGCGCGACGGCCCGCTCGCGGCGTTCGTGCGCGACAACATCGCCGCCCAGTACGTCGGCCAGCCCTACCACGACCCCGAGGCGCTGCACTGGAAGGCCGCGTGGAGCAACAACGCGATCCTCGCCTCCGGGCTCGGGCTGCGCGCGCTCTCGCTCGTCGACCTCGCCGCGTGGGACCTTGCCTCCCGCGCGAAGGGCCAGTCGATCGCCGCCTACCTCGGCGGCGAGCTGCGCCCGCTGCCGGCGACCGCGATCATCGGCTACCCGCCGCAGCTCACGCCCGATGAGGTCGCTGCCCAGGTCGACGAGTTGAAGGCGGCCGGCTGGCGGCGCTTCAAGCAGCCGATCGCCGCGACGCCCGAGGCCACCCGCGCCCGGCTGCGCGCCGCGCGCGAGGCGATGGGGCCGGACTGCTGGCTCGGGATGGACTGCAACTGGGTCTACAAGTCGGCCGAGGACGCGATCGAGTTCGCGCAGTCGATCCACGACGTCGGCCTCGGCTGGATGGAGGACGTCGTCCCGCCCGGCAACGCGCGCATGGTCGCGCAGATCAGCGCCGGCGCCGGCCTCCCGATCGCGATGGGCGACGAGCAGGGCGGCTCCTACCACCCCGAGTCGCTGCTCGCGCACCGTGCCGTCGACGTCGTGCGGATGGACGTCTCGACGAACGGCGGCATCACGCGGCTGCGCCGCCTGCTCGCCGACATCGAGGCGGCCGACATGCGCTTCGCACCGCACATGTTCGGCCACGTCCACTCGCGCGTGTACGCGGCGCTCGGCCACGAGGTGCCGATCGAGTGGGGCGTGCCCGGCAGCGGCGTGGACCAGTACGCCGACTCGCTGCCGCAGCCGACCGTGCGCGACGGCCTGATGGACCCGATGGACGACGAGCAGGGCCTCGGCCCGCAGGCGAACCCCGCATGGATCGCCGAGCAGATCGTCGACGACCCCGACGGAGTTGTGGAGAAGCTCGCATGACCACCGACACGACCCAGGAGCGGCGCGGCTGGTATCGCCAGATGCTGGAGATCCGGCTGTTCGAGGAGAAGGTCCAAGAGCTGTTCATGGAGGGCAAGGTGTCGGGCTCGACCCACCTCTGCCAGGGCCAGGAGGCAGTCTCCGTCGGCGCGATCGCCGCGCTGCGCGAGGACGACTGCCTGACGATCACCTACCGCGGCCACGGGCAGGCGCTCGCGCGCGGCGTCTCGCTGGAGGCCTGCTTCGGCGAGCTGATGGGCCGCGTCACCGGCTGCTGCAACGGCGTCGGCGGCTCGATGCACTTCACCGACGTCTCGCGCGGACTGCTCGGCTCCTTCGCGATCGTCGGCGCCGGCCTGCCGATCGCCGTCGGCGCCGCGCACGCGGCGCGGCTGCAGGGCCGCGACAGCGTCGCGCTCACGTTCATGGGCGACGGCTCGACGAACATCGGGACGTTCCACGAGTCGCTCAACATGGCGGCGACGTGGAAGGTGCCCGTCGTCTTCATCGTCGAGAACAACCTCTACGGCGAGTACACGCCGATGCGCGACACGACGCCGCTCGACGACATCGCCGAGCGCGCGAAGGGCTACGCGATGCCAGGTGTGATCGTCGACGGGCAGGACATCGACGCCGTCCACGAGGCGGTCGCGACAGCGGTCGCCCGCGCCCGCGCCGGCGAGGGCCCGTCCCTGCTGGAGATGAAGACCTATCGCTACCGCGGCCACTCGCGCACCGACCCGGCGAAGTACCGCGCCGAGGGCGAGCTGGAGCGCTGGAAGCAGCGCGACCCGCTCGACCTGCTCGCCGCGAAGCTCGACGGCTTCGACGACGACGCCCGCGCCGCGCTTCAGCGGGAGGTGCAGGCCGAGGTGGACGAGACCGCCGCGCGCGCCGCGGACGCCCCCTACCCGACGCTCGAGGAGACGCGCGCCTATGTCTACGCTGGCTGAGACCGCGACGATCACCTACCGCCAGGCGGTCAACGCCGCGCTCGCCGACGAGCTGGAGGCGGACGAGCGCGTGATGATGATGGGCGAGGACGTCGCCAGCTCGGGCGGTGTCTTCAAGACGAACGAGGGCCTGCCGGAGCGCTTCCCCGGCCGCATCGTCAACACCCCGATCTGCGAGAACACGTTCGTCGGCGTCGCCGCCGGCATGGCGGTGATGGGCATGCGCCCGATCGTCGAGATCATGTTCAGCGACTTCCTGCCGACCGCCGCCGACGCGATCGTCGAGGAGCTGCCGCGGCTGCGCTTCATGTCCGGCGGGCAGTGCTCGGTGCCGGTCACGATCCGCTCGATGGGCGGCTCGGCCGGCGGCTTCGGCACGCAGCACTCGGCGACGGGCGAGTCCTGGTACATGGGCGTGCCCGGCCTGCTCGTCGCGACGGCCGGCACGCCGGCCGGCATCTACGGCGTGCTGCGCGCTGCGGTCCAGCGCGAGGACCCGGTGCTCGTCATCGAGCACAAGAGCCTCTACATGCGCAAGGGCGAGGTGACGACCGGCGAGGCCGGCATCGTCGAGATCGGCAAGGCGTCGGTCGAGCGCGAGGGCGCCGACGTGACCGTCGTCGCGACGCTGCTGATGGTCGACCGCGCGCTCGCGGCCGCCGAGCGGCTCGCGGAGGAGGGCGTCGACGTCGAGGTAATCGACCTGCGCTGGCTGCGTCCGCTCGACACCGGCACGGTGCTCGCGAGCGTCGCGAAGACCGGCCGCCTCGTCGTCGCCGAGGAGCAGGTCCACCCCGGCGGCTGGGGCGCGACCGTGATCTCGCAGGTCGCGATGGCGGGCGTCCCGCTGAAGGCCGCTCCGCGTGCCGTCAGCATGCCCGACGACCTCCACGTCGCCTACGCGCCGCCGCTGGAGCAGGCGATCGTGCCGAGCGTCGAGGCGATCGCCGACGGGATCCGCGCGGCGGTCGGGGCGTGAGCACCCGCCTCGGCCGCCTGCGCGCCTACGCGATCAAGTAGCCGTCGTCGACCGGGAGCGTGTGCCCGGTCACGAGCTCGGAGGCGTCGCTCGCGAGGAAGACGGCGGCGCCGACGATCTGGTGCGGCTTGCCGAGGCCCTCGCGCAGGAAGCGGGCGGTGATGAAGTCGCTCGTGACGCTGGAGCGCTGCGCGCCCTGGGCCGTGAGCGGCGTCTCGAAGAGGGTGGGGGCGATCCCGTTCACGCGCACCTTCCCGATCCACTCCAGCGCGAGGCCGCGCGTGAGCTGCACGACGCCGCCCTTGGACGCGAGGTAGGCGGACGCGTGCGGGTAGGCGTTGAAGCCGCCGATCGAGGCGATGTTGATGATGCTGCCCTTGCCCTGGGCGAGCATGTGGCGCCCGAACGCCTGACAGGGCAGGTAGGTGCCCTTGAGGTTGAGCGCGAGGATGCGGTCGAGCTGATCCTCGGGGAAGTCCTCGGCCGGGCTGCGGAACGCGGTGCCGGCGCTGTTGACGAGCACGTCGACGCGGCCGCCCAGCTCGACGATCCGGTCGGCGGTCTGCTGCACGGCCGCGGAGCTGGTGACGTCGCACGTCAGCGCCCACGCCGTCCCGCCGGCCGCCTCGATCGCCGCGACGACCTCGCCGGCCTTCGCCTCGTCGACGTCGATCACCGCGACGGCGGCGCCGGCCTGCGCGAGTCCCGCGCACATCGCGGCGCCGAGGCCGCTGGCGCCGCCCGTGACGGCGGCGACACGGCCGCCGAGGTCGAACGCCTGTGTGACGAAGCCGGGTGGGAGGATCTCTTCCATGTCGCTCCTGAAGTTTACTACCAGGGAAGTAGTCTGTGTCTGAGACCACGACGACGGAAGGAGACCGCACCATGGAGCCCGATGCAAGCCCGCGCCGCGTCGCGATCGTCACCGGCGGGGCCAACGGCATCGGCCGCGCGAGCGCACTGCGGCTCGCCGCCGACGGGCTCGCAGTCGTCGTCGCGGACGCGCATCCGAACGGAGCTGCCGTGGCGCGGGAGATCGAGACGGGAGGCGGCGTCGCGCGGTTCGTCGCGACCGACGTGACCGATCCGGACGCGACCGCGGCGCTGGCCGAGCAGGCGCTCGCCGGGTACGGACGCATCGACGCGCTGGTCGCCTCGGCCGGCGTCCTGGGCGAGGCCGCGTCGCTCGCCGAGCTGCCGCTCGCCGAGTGGCGGCGCGTGCTCGCGATCAACCTCGACGGCGTCCTGCACTGCTGTCAGGCGGTGCTGCCGGCGATGCTGGAGCAGGGCGGCGGCCGCATCGTCGCGATCTCCTCCGCGGCGCGCTTCGGCTCGCCCGGACGCGCGCAGTACGGCGTCTCGAAGGCCGCGCTCGTCGCGCTGATCAGCGCGCTCGGCAACGAGTACGCACGCGCCGGGATCCTCGCCAACTGCGTCGAGCCGGGGCGCGCGCTGACCGACATGGTCGTGCCGCGCTTCGACGCCGCGCACCTCGAGGAGCCTCCCGGCGTCTCGATCGGGCGCTACTCGACCGCCGAGGAGGTCGCCGAGGTCGTCGCGTTCCTCTGCTCGGAGCGCAACACCTATGCGGTCGGATCGGTCTGGGGCGTCACGGGCGGGATCCAGCACCTGTGACGTCGACCGGGGCCCCCGCCTGCGCCGCCGACGCGTAGGCCGCCTCGAGCAGCTCCACGGCGGCGACGGCCGCGTACGCGGCGATCGGGCTCTCGCCGCCCTCGCGGATCGCGTCGACGAGCGCGCATGCGGGCGCGTAGAGCGGATAGGCGTCGTCCCCGCGCGGCTCCGGCGCCAGCTCGCGCGGCGGGCCGTCGGCCGGGTGCAGCGCGGCGCGGCCGTGGAAGAGGTCCTGCACGACGACGCCGCGCGTGCCGTAGTAGCGGATCTCCTGCTGGCGCTCCTGCTCGCGCGAGAGCCCGCCGGTGGTGGCGAACGTGCCGAGCACGCCGCCCTCCAGCTCGTAGCTCATCGCGTCGACGAGGTCGACCCGGGCGCCGTGACTCGCCATCAGCGCCGAGACCCGCCGCGCGCGCAGCCCGGTCGCCCACAGCACCATCTCCAGCGCATGCGAGCCCTGCGTGAGCCCCTGCCCGCCGCCGGCCAGCGCGGGGTTCGAGTAGGTCTCCGGGTCCGGTCCGCCGAGCTCGTACTGCGCCTCCTGCTGGGGCGTGCCGCGGAGCATGTCCTCGACGCTGGAGGCGAACAGGCACGAGACCAGGCGCAGCTCGCCGATTGCCCCTTCCAGCAGCGCCGCGCGCGCTGCGCGGGAGGACGGTTGGAAGTGGTAGGTGTGTCCGACGAGCAGGTGCAGGCCCGCGTCCCGCGCGCGCTCGTGCAGCTCGCGTGCGTCGGCGCCCCGCACCGTGAGCGGCTTCTCCACCAGCAGGTGGAGCCCCGCGGCCAGCGCGTCGCACGCGATCTCGTAGTGGCTCACGTGGGGGGTGGCGACGACGAGCGCGTCGAGACCGCCCGCCTCGATCAGCGCGCGGTGGTCGGGATGGCGCGCCGCGATGCCGAAGCGGTGGGCTGTCGCGGCCAGCCGGCGCGGGTCGGCGTCGGCGAGCCCGGCGACGACGGCCCCGGGGTGCTCGCACAGTGCCGGGAGATGCGCGAGCGTCGACCACGACCCTGCGCCAACGACGCCGATGCGAACCTGCTCCACAGGTCAACACTACAGAGGTAGTAGGATTCATGCGATGCCGTATCGCCCCGCTCGCGCCTGGATCGGACCGCCCGTCGAGGTTGCCACCACGATCGCGCACACGGACGTCGTCGTCACGCCCGACGGCTCGGTCCTGACCGGCTCCGCGCACGAGCCCGCGCTGCTCACGCTCGACGCCGACGGTGGGATCGCCGCGCGCACGCGCGTGCCGTTCGTGACCGAGCTGCACGGCCTGACGCTCGTCGAGGAGGACGGCGAGGCGGCCCTGTGGATCGCCGACAGCGGGACGAAGTACGTGGCCGAGGGCGAGACGCTCGTCGGTCGCAGCGGACCGGCGGGCGGCCAGGTGGTGCAGGTCGACCTCCGCGGGCGGATCCGCCGCCGGCTGGTGCGGCCGCCCGGCGCGACCGCCGACTACGCGCCCACGGACGTCGCGGTCGACGAGCGCCGGCACGGCGGCAGCGGGGACGTCTGGGTCGCCGACGGCTACGGCGCGAGCCTCGTCCATCGCTACAGCGCCGACGGGCGCCACCGCGGGACGCTGCGCGGGAGCGACGAGTGCGGACCGTTCGCGGAGCCCCACGGCCTGCTGATCGACCGCCGTCGCGACGAGCCGGAGCTGTACGTCGCCGACCGCCGGCACGGACGCCTGCAGGTCTTCGACCTCGACGGCCGCTTCAAGCGGGTCGTCGGCGCGGACGTGCTGATCGGCCCGACGTTCATGGCCCTCAGCGGCGAGCTGCTGCTCGTCACCGACCTCGTCGGCCGGCGGGTGACCGCGTTCGACTCCGACGACCGCTTCGTCGAGCACGTGCTCCCGCATCCCGAGCCGTTCGGCTGGGACGCGCTCGAGCAGGTCGCGGCCGACACCGGCTGGCCCAACGCGCGCACGAGCGACGGACGCGTCGTGCCGCCCCTGCTCACGCCGGAAGCGCTCGGCAGCCCGCACGGAATCGCCGCCGCCGCCGCCGACGGGAGCCTCTACGTCACGGAGTTCCTGCTCGGTGGACGCATGTGGAAGCTCGACCCGACAGGAGCGCGCTAGGCGCGAGTGCGCAGCGTGGCGTCGATCTCGGTCGTGAGGAGGTAGAGGTCGGTGCCGGCGGGGTCGTCGGGGTGATCGACGGGCCTTTCCGCTCACGCGTCTGATGAGGCGCGACGTGTGGCCGAGCCCGAGGGCCCGGCCACGTCGCTTGAGGCAGGCGGTGTGCCTGCTATCTGGTGTAGATGTAGAAGCGGTCGATGTTGAACGTGCCGGTGCTCGTCCCGTCGTCGACGGGATCGATGCGGAGCTGGTACAGGGTAGACCCGCTCCAGCCCGTGACTCTGCTCATGTCGAACGTGTATTCGGCGTAGGTGGATTCTCTGGTGATCGTGACTTCCTTGGACTTTTCCACGTTCCAGGTTCTGTCGCTGTCGGTGATGAAGTACACCCGCGCTCTCGTGGCTCTGGAGGTGTTCTTGAGCCGCACGTGGATGAAGTCGTCTTCGGCTTCGATCGGGGTCTTGAGGTTCGTCATCGAGACGATCTGCGGATCGGCGCCGGTTATTCTCCCGCCGATGACGTCGTACGTTCTGTCTCTCGACTTCACGAAGGACGCTGCTTCCACATCTCTCTGCACTCTCCAACCCATCAGGTCGGTTTCAAAGCCATATTCCTTGGCGATGTCGTCGCCGCCGATGTCGAATCTGCGCATCGTCAAGGACTCTGTGCCGGGGGTTCCCTGAAGGACCAGCGGGAATTCCGCCGGACGTCTTTCGTCCTTGAAGCGGGTCGTGTCGATGCGGTAGTGGCTGTCGCCCTCTATGAGCGGTACTTCGGGCAGCAGGTCTTCTATCGTCCAGGTGCCCCAGTTCGAAGACTGGGACGCCTCAGCACCCACCAGCGTATAGCCTCTGCTGAAGTTCCAGGTCTTGACCGCTCTGCCTTCTCTGTCGGTGATCTTGATCCAGTCGATCTTTTGATTGCCCGTTCTCGTGCCTCTCGCGGTGCAGATCTCGAGTGCTCGCAGCGTCCCGTTCCAGTCCGCGTCGGTCACCGTCGCTACGTATTCGACGTATCTTGTTTCTCTTCTGAGAAATCTCGCGAATGTCTGCTGTCTCGTCACTTCCCAGGCGTGTGATTCTTCCTCGGTCACCCAGCTGAGGACGATTTCCTGTCCTTCTATCGGGTTCTTCATCCGTATGCGCACCTGCGCATTCCCCGCCGTGCTGATCGGCACGCCGATGTACGTATAGGACGCTGTGTCGAGGCACGTCAGTTCTGAGAAGAGGTCGACGCTGAGGGCGCCGCCGTCTGACGCTTCTGCATCGGCTTGCCAGACGACGTTGTCGTAGGGCAGATCCACGAACGGTTCGCTGCCGTTGTACGGATTCCAGTCCTTGTCGATTCTCCCGTACAGCACGTATGCGATGTCGGCACGATCGAAGAACAACGTCGGCCACGAACTGTAGTCGTTCGTGGCTGTCCCGATGAATTGTTCATACCACGTGCCGTTCGTGTCGCGCCACATGTGGATGTAGCGCATGCTCTCAGTCAGGTGGGCTTCGTCGGTGGTAACCACTTCAGCGACCTGGCTGACGATGTGCGGGTTGTTGTTGGAGTCCAGCGCCATTAGGCCGGCCGTCATCATCTGCCCTGGCGGATAGCCGATGACTCTCGCGGCTGTCATGTCTCCGCTGTCTATCGATTCGGTTTCCGTGGTCGCGATTCTTCTTTCTCTTTCGGCCCCCGCTCTATCCTGGGCGTACCACGTTCTGCCGTGATCGTCGCTGTAGGCGTAATACAGCCCATTCTGGCTGAGGTGTTCGAGCAGCGGCACCGTGTTCTCGCGCCACACCCACGCAATGTGCATGCGTTCGTTCTTGTCGAACAAAATCCCAGCTGGGTAGGCTCCGCGACCCGACGAGCTATATTCGGTTCCACTGACTCTGAATCTATATTCGCCGAATGATCTGCCGTGGATTATCATGCCAAGCGCTCTCCACGACTGAGTCGCTTCATCATACTGATTCATGTACGAGTTGCTGTTGGGAGCCAGGCCATTGCGGTAATAGAAGAACAATCTCCCCGACTGATCGGTTATGTACGTCGGGTACGTCATGTCTTCCTCAGATGTTCTGTCCGCCTGATAGTTTCTGAATTCGAAGCCGCAGCCTTCTCTGGTGAAGGTTTCCTGCGTTCTTTCGATGCATCTGGCGGCCGATCTCCAGTAGTAGTGTCTCTTGTTTCTAAATGTGAAAGGCAGGTGGTTACCCCAACTGATGTGGAGCGTTCCATCGTTGCGGTTGACCGTGACGACCGGCTCGTTATGACCGTCGTCTATGCCTCTGAGATATGATTCAGCAGTCGTGAATAGTATCGTCACTCTGTTGTCGTCAGAGAGGCGGCGACGGGTGAGCACCAGGTTCGGTTCGCCCTTTCTTGTCGCCGCCGCATCCCAGTAGACGAGGTACTGATAGCCGTTGTACGTCACCTCGCCGGTCCCGCCCCACCAGTGAACGTCTGAGTCGATCGACAGGCTCGTGTCCGTCCCTCTTTCCATGCTCAGAACAGCCGACGCCGAGCCGGTGAACAGACCGAGTGCGAGGCATACCGTCGCGGCTGCGATCACGCAGAGCCGCAGGCGTAGCCCACTCTTCTCCATGCTTCCCCCTTTTGGTTGGGAGCGCCCGAGGCGCTCCGTCGCCGTAGCATAGGGAAAGCGCTCCCCCATTTGTCAAGGGCGGCGTCGGAGGGTGGCACGCCCTCGCTCGGGACACTCCGGGGTAGTCTCACCATCAGTGGAGACACAGTGAGTAAGCCCACGAGAACGGACATGCAGGCGCCCGCGCCGCATGCTGGCGACAGCCACGAGGCGATCCGCGTGCGGGGGGCACGCGTAAACAACCTCAAGGACGTCAGCGTCGAGCTGCCGAAGCGACGGCTGACCGTCTTCACCGGCGTCTCCGGCTCGGGCAAGAGCTCGCTCGTCTTCGGTACGATCGCCGCGGAGTCGCAGCGGCTCATCAACGAGACCTACAGCGCCTTCGTGCAGGGCTTCATGCCGACGCTGGCGCGGCCCGAGGTCGACATGCTCGACGGGCTGACCACGGCGATCCTCGTCGACCAGCAGCGGATGGGCGGCGACGCGCGCTCCACGGTCGGCACGGCCACCGACGCGAACGCGATGCTGCGGATCCTCTTCAGCCGGCTCGGGAAGCCGCAGATCGGCTCGCCCAGCGCGTACGCGTTCAACGTCCCGTCGGTTCGCGCGAGCGGCGCCATCACCGTCGAGCGAGGGGCCGGCAAGACGCAGACCAAGAAGGCGACGTTCAACCGCCTCGGCGGCATGTGCCCGCGCTGCGAGGGCCGCGGCTCGGTCACCGACTTCGACCTGTCCGCGCTGTACGACGACACCAAGTCGCTCAACGAGGCCGCCATCACGATCCCCGGCTACAGCATGGACGGCTGGTACGGCCGCATCTTCCGCGGCTGCGGCTTCTTCGACCCGGACAAGCCGATCAGGACGTTCAACAAGCGCGAGCTGCACGACCTGCTCTACAAGGAGCCGACCAAGATCAAGGTCGAGGGGATCAACCTCACCTACGAGGGGCTGATCCCGAAGATCCAGAAGTCGTTCCTCTCCAAGGACGTCGACGCGCTGCAGCCGCACGTCCGCGCGTTCGTGGAGCGAGCCGTCACCTTCACCGTCTGTCCCGAGTGCGAGGGCACCCGGCTCAGCGCGGAGGCGCGCTCGTCGAAGATCAGGAAGCTCAACATCGCCGACGCATGCGCGATGCAGATCAGCGATCTCGCCGACTGGGTGCGCGGCCTCGACGAGCCGTCGGTGGCGCCGCTGCTCGCGGCGCTGCGGCAGGCGCTCGACGCGTTCGTGGAGATCGGGCTGGGCTACCTCTCGCTCGAACGACCCTCGGGCACGCTGTCGGGCGGCGAGGCGCAGCGCGTGAAGATGATCCGCCAGCTCGGCTCCTCGCTCACCGACGTGACCTACGTCTTCGACGAGCCGACGATCGGGCTGCACCCCCATGACGTCCAGCGGATGAACGACCTGCTGCTGCGGCTGCGCGACAAGGGCAACACCGTGCTCGTCGTGGAGCACGAGCCGGAGACGATCGCGATCGCCGACCACGTCGTCGACCTCGGCCCCGGCGCGGGCAGCGCCGGCGGCGAGGTGGTGTTCGAAGGCACCGTCGAGGGGCTGCGCGCCGGTGACACGGTGACGGGGCGCCACCTGGACGACCGTGCCGCGCTCAAGGAGACGGTGCGGACGCCTACCGGCGCGCTGGAGATCCGCGGCGCGACGACGCACAACCTGCAGGGGGTCGACGTCGACATCCCGCTCGGCGTGCTGGTGGTGGTCACCGGCGTGGCCGGGTCGGGGAAGAGCTCGCTGATCCAAGGGTCGGTCGCGGATCGCGACGGGGTCGTGTCCGTCGACCAGGCGGCGATCAAGGGCTCGCGGCGCAGCAACCCGGCGACGTACAGCGGACTGCTCGACCCGATCCGCAAGGCGTTCGCGAAGGCCAACGGGGTGAAGCCTGGGCTGTTCAGCGCCAACTCCGAGGGCGCCTGCCCCACCTGCAACGGCGCCGGCGTCGTCTACACCGATCTGGCGATGATGGCCGGCGTCGCCACTACCTGCGAGGAATGCGGGGGCAAGCGGTTCCAGGCTGAGGTCCTGAAGTACACGTTCGGCGGCAAGGACATCACCGAGGTGCTCGCGATGTCGGTCAGCGAGGCCGAAGAGTTCTTCGCCGCTGGCGACGCGAAGACGCCGGCGGCCCACAAGGTCCTGACCAACCTCGCCGACGTCGGGCTCGGCTACCTCAGCCTCGGCCAACCGCTCACCACGCTCTCCGGCGGCGAGCGGCAACGGCTCAAGTTGGCCACCCGGATGGCGGAGACGTGCGACGTCTACGTCCTCGACGAGCCGACCGCCGGCCTGCACCTCGCCGACGTCGAGCAGCTGCTCGGCCTGCTCGACCGGCTCGTCGACTCCGGCAGGTCGGTCGTCGTGATCGAGCACCACCAGGCGGTCATGGCGCACGCCGACTGGATCGTCGACCTCGGCCCCGGCGCCGGCCACGACGGCGGCCGGATCGTCTTCGAAGGCACGCCCGCCGACCTCGTCGCCGCTCGCTCCACGCTCACCGGCGAGCACCTCGCCGCCTACGTCGGCGCCTGACCGCTACGTCTTCTTACCGGGGTTCATCAGGTTCTTCGGGTCGAGCATGCGCTTGATCGCCTGATGCAGCGCGAGCGTTGCGGGCGACCACTGCGCACCGAGATGGCCGCGCTTGACCCAGCCGAGGCCGTGCTCGCCGGAGATCGTCCCGCCGAGCTCGGCCGCCATCGCGAACAGCTCGCCGGCGGCGGCGTGCGCGCGGGCGATCTCGTCCTCGTCGCGCGGGTCGACGCAGAAGGTGGAGTGGAGGTTGCCGTCGCCGGCGTGGCCCCAGCTGCAGGCATGCAGGCCGTGGGCGGCACCGATGTCGAGTGTGCCCTGGATCGCTTCGGCGAGCCGATCGAGCGGGACCGCGACGTCCTCGGACACCTTGCCGCCGCGCTGCGCCTCGACCGCGATCGAGACGCCGTCGCGCCAGCGCCACAGTGCGGTGACCTCGGCGGGCGTGGTGGGGGCGTAGACGGCGACGGCGTCCTCTGCGAGTGCTTCGCGCAGCTCGGCTGCCGTTTCCGCCGTCTCCGCGGCGGAGCCGTCGGCCTCGGTGAGGACCATGAAGGCGGCGTCGGCCGGAAGCTCGAAGGGGTACGCACCACGTGCGGCATCGAGCGCGCCCGCGTCGAGGTACTCGATCGCGGCGGGCTGGATGCCGCTGCCGAGGATCGTCTCGATCGCGGCGCAGCCCGCGGCGATCGTGCGGTAGAGCCCGACGACGGGCGCGGCCGCCTCAGGTGCGGGGATCAGCCGCAGCCAGGCGGCGGTGACGATCCCGAGCGTGCCCTCCGAGCCGGTCAGCAGGCCGGCGAGGTCGTAGCCGGCGACGTCCTTGCGCAGCGGGCCGCCGACCTCGATCACCTCGCCGGGCGGGATGACGGCCTCCAGCCCGGTGACCCAGCGGCCGGTCACGCCGTACTTGAAGGCGTGCGGGCCGCCGGCGTTGGTGGCGACGTTGCCGCCGATCTGCGACTGCTCGGCGGCGCCCGGGTCGGGCGGGAACAGCAGGCCGTTCTCGCGCGCGAGCCGCCGCACCTCGCTCGTGCGCAGCCCCGCCTCGACGTGCATGCGCCACAGCAGCGGGTCGAAGTTGCGCACGCGGATCATCCGCTGCAGGTCGACCACGACGCCGCCCTCGATCGGGACGCAGCCGCCGGAGAAGCCGCTGCCACCGCCGCGCGGCACGATCGCCACGTCGTGCTCGTAGCACCAGCGCACGACCGCCGCGACCTCCGCGGTGCTCGGCGGGCAGCACGACCGCGTCGGGGACGGCGGTCAGCCCCTGCGTCTCGGTCGCGTCCTGGTGGAAGCGCTTGTCGGCGGCGTCGGCGATGCCGGCGTCGCCGACGAGCGCGCGCAGCGCGTCTTCGAGCGGTCGGCTCACGCAGCCGTCACGGGGTTGCGCAGCGTGCCGATCCCGTCGACCTCGACCTCGACGACGTCGCCGTCCTGCAGCGAGCGGGGCGGCGTCCATGCCCTCCCCGACGCCCCACGGCGTGCCGGTGATCACGACGTCGCCGGGCTCGAGCGTGAAGCGAGTGCGAGCAGAACGACAGCAGCTCGGCGACGCCGAAGATCATGTCCGACGTGCTGGAGTCCTGGAGCGTCTCGCCGTTGACGCGCGTGCGCAGCCCGAGCGCCTGCGGGTCGGGGATCTCGTCGGCTGTGACGACGACCGGGCCGAGCGGGCAGAACGTGTCGAGGCTCTTGCCGCGCACCCACTGCCCGTCGGCGAACTGCACGTCACGCGCGGAGACGTCGTTGACGACGGTGTAGCCGAAGACGTGGTCGAGCGCGTCGGCGGTGGAGACACGTCGCGCATCGTGCGGCCGACCACGACGGCCAGCTCTACCTCCCAGTCGACGCGCTCGCTGATCGCGCGGTCGATCTCGATCGCGTCGCCGTCGCCGATGATGCTCGTCGTGAACTTCGTGAAGACGAGCGGGCGCTCGGGCGGCGTCGACGCCGGCCTCGCGTACGTGCGTCGAGGTAGTTCAGGCCGATCGCGACGATCTTGCCCGGGCGCAGCGGCTTCGTCAGCCGCGCGCCGTCGAGCGGCGCCGCGTCGGTGGGAGCGGAGCGGACCGCTCCAGCCGTGATCAGGTCGCGCAGGCACTGGCCGGGGGCCGCGTCGAGCGCCACGATCGTGCCGTCACGCTCCTGTACGGGGATGTGCTCGCCGTTCACGAGCGTGGTGCCGAGTCGCATGCGTCTCCCTAGTCTGCCTGGTGTTCAGATAGATCCCACAAAACCAATATATCCCACTGAAATCGCGGGCCTTCCGCCTACAAGAGGTGTGGCGCCGCGCCTAATGCCTGCTTAGTAGGATTCATAGGATAAATTCCATCCAGGCCGAATCGGGGCGACGATGACGAACGGGACTGCGTGGCTCGCGCCGGAAGAGCTCGCCGACGAGCGCTTCCTGGTGACGGGGAGCGAGGGCTGCATCGGTTCATGGGTGGTCGCGACGCTCGCGCGTGCGGGCGCGGCCGCAGTCGCCGGCGACCTCAAGACGAGCGGGCGCTCGGTGCGCAACCTGCTGGGTGAGGAAGTTGCCGAGCAGGTCACGTTCGTCGCCTGCGACATCACCGAGCCGGGTGCGGTGCAACGGCTGATCGGCGAGCACGGGATCACGCGGATCGTGCATGCCGCGGCGCTGCAGATCCCGTTCGTGCGGGCCGACCCGGTGCGCGGCGCCGAAGTCAACGTGATGGGCACGGTGCGCCTCTTCGAGGCGGCCCGGCAGTCTGAGGGACAGGTGCGCGGCATCGTCTACGCGAGCTCGTCGGCCGTCTTCGGGGAGACCGACCTGCACACCCCGGACACGCTGTATGGGGCGTTGAAGGCCTGCGACGAGGCGGTCGCGCGCTTCTACGCGCGTGACTACGAGACGCCGAGCGTCGGCCTGCGCCCGTGCGTCGTCTACGGGCCGAATCGCGACCAGGGGCTCACGTCGGCGCTGACGACGGCGCTGAAGGCCGCCGCCCGTGGCGAGCAGTACGTGATCCCGTTCGGTGGCGCGCTCGACGTCCAGTACACGCAGGATGTCGCCTGGAGCTTCATCCTCGCCGCGCTCGCCAAGCCGGAGAGCGCGCCCGTCTTCGACCTCCACGGCGAGCTCGTCTCGGTCACGGACTTCGTCGCGCACGTCGAGCGGCTGCGTCCCGACGTCGCCGGTCGGATCACGGTAGGAACGGATTCGTTGCCGGGACGCTTCGAGTTCAGCGACGAGTCGCTCCGCGAGTTCCTCGGCGAGCTGCTGAAGACGCCGATCGAGGAGGGCATCGCGACCACGCTGGCGATGTACGAAGGCATGGCCGGATCCTGTCCCTGAGCTGGCGTCTACGTCTGGCCTACTCGTGGGACAATCCCCACGGACAATCTGACCGAGGAGCGAGATGACGCGGGACGTGGACGACGAGCAGTGGGGAACCGACGCGTTCTTCTTCACCGAGGCCGCGCGCGGTGGTCCGCTGACGTGGCGGGTCGGCGGTGCCGGCTTCGAGGGCGACGAGCTCGGGCCCGTGCGCCACGTGCACGACGATGCGGCCGAGTACTACTACATGGTCACCGGCGCGATCCACGTCGAGGTCGGCGGCGAGGAGTTCGTGCTCGGCCCCGGCGAGCTCTGTTGCATTCCACCCGACGCGCCCCACAACGTGCTTGGGCTGGCCTCCGACGAGGACGCCCGCATGCTCTGCATCGTCGCTCCGAACGTCGCGGACGCGAAGTGGCGCATCTCGGACTTCCGTCCCGGCTCGGAGTCGCTGCGGGCGGTCGTCGGGCGTCCTTTCGTGGATGAGGAGCTGCCCGCCTCCGGCACCGTCACGGCAACCGCGCTCGTGCTCGCGGCCGGCGAGCAGCCGCGCGTCGTCGTGCCGCAAGGTCACGAGCGCGTCTACCTCGTGGTCGAGGGTGCGCTGGACCTCGCGCTGCACGGAGGACTGCATGGCAGCATCGCGCCCGGCACCTACGTGCACGTGCGCGAGGGGATGCGGCACGAGCTGTCGACCTCCAGCTCTTGCAGGGTCCTGCGGATCGACTGCGCACACGACAACTGGGCGGGCGTCCCGCGCGCCGAGTCGGTCAGCGAGGGTTCCTGACCGACGCGACAGGAGCTGGTGCGTCGCCCGGCTTCTCGCCGGAGGTCTGGGCGGCGAGGCCGGCGCGAATCGCCTCGATCGCGCCGTCGATGTGCACGCGCATCTCCCCAGCCGCGAGCGAGGAGTCGTGCGCGGCGATCGCCTTGGTGATCGCTTCGTGCTCGACGAGCGCGCGCTCCACGGCCCAGGGCACCTTCGCTGTCAGCTCCCGGGCACGGTCGATCAGGTCGGATATGGCGTCGAACACGGTCGAGTAGAGGGCGTTGCGGCTGGCCCGGGCGATCGCTGCGTGAAACTCGTCGTCGAGCGTGCTGACCGTGTTGCTCGCCGCGTTGGACCGGGTCGCCGCCTGGTGGAAGCGGGTGCAGGCGGCCTCGATGTCTGCGACCTCGTCGTCGGTCGCACGTTCGGCCGCGCGTGTCGCCATCTCGACCTCGAGCAGGCGCCGGAACTCGTAGAGGTCCTCGATCGCCTGGTCGCTGAGCAGCGCCGAGACGGTGTCGCTGTCCATCCCGCCGCCGGTGACGGAAAGCAGCGTGGCGCCGCGGCCCGGACGCACCTCGACGAGCCCCATTGCCACCAGCGCCTGGACGGCCTCGCGTGTGGCATTGCGCCCGACGCCGTACTCCTCCATGAGGTCCTTCTCCGTCGGCAGGCGGTCGCCCGGACGAAACTCGCCGGCGCGGATGCGCTCGAGGACGGACTGGGTGATCGCCTGGCTGAGTGTGCGGCGCTCAGGACGCAGCTGACGCGGACTCACGTCCGCCACCCTATCGCCGCGGAGGGACGAAGCAGGGAGATAGGGCGAATGGAACCGATTCGACTCCGCGTGCGAGTTGGTGCCTAAGTGACAGCATTTTCGCACCGCTTGACAACTTTATCCCACGTTTGTACGGTCGATCGCACGGTAAAGGGGGAGAAGCCATACATTCGCCAGAAAGCCCTCCCCTTGCGAGGAGAGGAGCGAAACCGGTGTGCACTACAAGTGTCGGGACGCGTTCCGCCGATGACACGCTTTCTACGCCACTCTCATTTGGAGCGGCTGATGAGGGGCATGTGAATGGTGGTGGCAGGAAACGTCACCAATGGTCGCCTGATGCTCGCGCGCTTCGGATCCTCGGTGACCCCTGGGTGCTGGTCATCGTGCGGGACCTGCGGGCGGGCCCGCGTCGTCTCGACGCGCTCCGCAGAGGCCTCCGGGGCATCTCCACCGGTGCGCTCGAGGCGCGCCTCGTGCGGATGGTCGCGCAAGGGCTGCTGGAACGCCGCCGCTACCGCGCGGTCCCGCCGCGGGTCGAGCTCGAGCTGACGGAGCGCGGGCATGCGCTCGCGGACGTGATCTCGGAACTTGTGCGCTGGGAGCTGCGGACCGAGTGGTCGCAACCGCGCGAGGACGAGTGGGTGGACGTCGCCGCTTGCTTCCGACTCGTCCCGTTCCTCTCCTCCGAAGAGGAGGACGCCCCGGACGGCGAGCTCGCGTTGACGATCGCCGGCGAGTGCACTGATCGCTACACGTTCATCCGCGATCGTGGCGACGCCATACTCGAACAGCGTCCTGCCAAGCACGCGCAAGCGCACATCGCCGCCACGCAGCAGGGATGGGTGGAGGCGCTGAGCCCCTCGGGCAGCCGTGCGGGGCTGCGCGTCTCCGGGGACGAGGCGCTTGCGACGTCCTTCCTGGGGCTCTTCACGGCCGCGCGCGACTGACGGCCGTCCCCCCGTCCCGGCCGGCGGCTCAGCGGGCTCAGCGCTCCGCTGAGCCCGCCTGCCGCACCTCCCGCTGGTAGGCCTGGGTGCGCAGCACGATGCGCGTCTCGGTGACGGCGGCGCCGGCGCGGCGCAGCGCGCGGACGGTGTGGTCGAGGTCGTCGGCATCGACGCAGGCGGCGCGCAGCTGGTAGTCGAAGCGGCCGGTGAGGAACGACAGCTCGCGGGCGGCGGGCAGCTCGGCGACCGCCTCCTCGAATGCCTCCGGCTTGGCTGTGGAGAGCAGGCGTATGTCGACGAGCGCGTCGAGGCCGCGGCCGACCGCGCCGTAGTTCAGCGTGGCGGTGAAGCCCGTGACAATCCCGGCCTCGACCAGCCGGCGCACGCGTGGCGCGACGGCGTGGGGGCTGAGACCCGCGAGCTGTCCGAGCTCCTTGTAGGAAGCGCGTCCATTTCGGATCAGCTCACTGAGGATCACACGGTCTATCTGGTCAATATCTGCGGAAAGCACGGTGAACTCCAGGGATCAGTGACAAGAACGCGGCAGAAGCGCACCATTGGGCATATGACCATCGTAGGGGTTCCCACGGAGATCAAGACCCAGGAGTACCGCGTCGCCATCACGCCGTCGGGCGTACGGGAGCTGACCGACCGGGGCCACGACGTGCTGATCCAGGCCGGCGCCGGCGCCGGCTCCGCGATCCCCGACAACGCGTACGCCGCGCAAGGGGCGCGCATCGTCCCCGACGCCGATGCGGTCTTCGGCGAGGCGCAGCTGATCGTGAAGGTCAAGGAGCCGCAGCCGGCGGAGGTCGCGCAGCTGGAGGCCCGCCACACGCTCTTCACCTATCTGCACCTTGCGGCAGACGCCGAGCTGAGCCGTGGCCTGATGGCCACCGGCGCGACGTGCATCGCCTATGAGACGGTCGAGGACGCGCGCGGGCGCCTCCCGCTGCTCGCGCCGATGAGCGAGGTCGCCGGGAAGATCGCCACGCAGGCCGGCGCGTTCATGCTGGAGAAGCCGTTGGGCGGCCGCGGGCTGTTGCTCGGCGGCGTGCCCGGCGTCGCGGCCGGCAAGGTGATGGTCATCGGCGGTGGGGTCGTCGGGCAGAACGCCGCCGAGATCGCGATCGGGATGGGCGCCGAGGTCTACGTTTACGACCGCTCGATCGACCGCCTGCGCGAGCTCGAGACGCTCCTCAACGGGCAGTGCTCGACCTGCTTCGCCTCGACGCTCGAGATCGAGCAGCGGCTGCCGGAAGCCGATCTCGTGATCGGTGCCGTGCTGATCCACGGCGCGAAGGCGCCCCACGTCGTGACGCGTTCGCAGATGGGCCTGATGAAGCCCGGCGCCGTGCTCGTCGACGTGGCGATCGATCAGGGCGGCTGCTTCGAGACCTCCCGCCCGACCACCCACGCCGATCCCACCTACGAGGTTGACGGGATCATCCACTACTGCGTCGCCAACATGCCCGGCGCGGTCCCGATCACCTCCACCTACGCGCTCACGAACGCGACGATGCCCTACGTCGTCCAGCTCGCCACCGACGGCGCCCACGCCGCGCTCGCCGCCGACCCTGGCTTTCTCGCCGGCCTCAACGTTGCCGGCGGGCATGTCACCTATGGTCCGGTCGCGGACGCCGTCGGCGTCGTCGCCACGCCGGCCGCCGATGCGCTTGCGGCGCTGATCACCGGATGAAGAACGGCATTCTGGCGCCTTGACGGTCACCTGACACGTGTTTTGGCTTGACGTGAGCAGCGGGTTGAACTAGCGTCGCCAATTCGTCCAACTGGCTCGGGCGGCGTTGTACGTGGCGTCCGAGCTCATCTCTTCGGGGGAGGAGAATCATGTCTCGAAGCACACGCTTCGCGCTGCTCGCATGCGCGCTCGCGACCTTGCTCGTTCCGGCGACAGCCGGCGCGACGATCACGACAAGAGCGATCGAATACGGGCCGTACACGATCCCGGCTGGTAACGGGGATCCACACGACCACGACAACATGGGGATGATCGCCAACAGAATAGATTCGAGAGTCGCGATGCCGTGCACGGACTGCAAACTCATCGCGGTGACGCCGGAGCTGGTGTACACGGAAGGTAGAAAGGCGAACATCGACACCGGCCCGATGCTGCATCACACGCTCTTCGCCGCGACCGGTGAAGGCAAGGCGGACGCGATGTGCAGCAGAGCTCCCGTGGGCATACTCGGCGAGCGTTTCTTCGCCTCCGGTAACGAGCGCACCGCGGTCGACCTCACCGAACTGTCCTACGGCTACTACGTCGGCAGATCGGAGTCGTGGAACCAGGTCGTCGACTTGATGAACTGGGCCACTGAATCCAAGAGAGTGAAGATCCGCATCACCTGGAAGTATGCGACCGGCAGCGATGCGACCAGCCGCACGAACGTGCGTCCCGTCTGGTTCGACGCTGACGGCTGCAGCACCGACTCGCTGATATCCGTGCCACTCGGCAGAAGTGACACGCACACCGAAATAAGCGCGCCGATCGGCGGCAGAATCATCGCCATCGCCGGTCACATCCACGACCACGGCGTCAACGTCGAGCTGACGAACAGAAGCTCCGGCGAAGCGTCGATCTGTAGCTCGGTCGCGAGATACGGCGAGACGGCCGACTACATCACGCCGGAAGGCCGCAGAAGCGTCTCCTCGATGAACGTCTGCAGAGGCAACCCGGTGGCGACGATCAGATCGAGAGACAGACTGCGGCTGCACACGAACTACGACGTGCCGGCCGAACACGAGCCGATCGACGACGCGATGGGGATCATGCTCTCCTACATCGCTCCGTAGCCGGACCATGGCAGCAAGGGCCGCGCTCTCCGGGGCGCGGCCCACCTGCCGTTTACGGCCGGGGCGGGAGTACGCTGAGCGCATGGAGCGGCGGTCCTCCTCCTTGCTGCTTCGCGACGCGCGGCCGCCGCTGCTCGTCGGCATCGCAGTCAGCGCGCTGGCGGTTGCGGCGACGACGGCGCTGATCTATCCGCTGCGCGAGGTCGTCCCCGCCGTCTCGACCGGCGTCGTCTACCTCGTCGCGGTGCTGCTCGTCTCGACCTGGTTCGGCCTGTGGGTCGGGCTCGGGACCGCGCTCGCGAGCGCGCTGGCCTTCAACTGGTTCCACATCCCGCCGACGGGCCGCTTCACCGTCGCCGAGCCGGAGAACTGGGTCGCGCTCGGCGTCTTCCTCGTCGCGGCGGGGATTGCGAGCACCGTCGCCGAGGTCGCGCGCGCCCGCGCGCTGGAGGCCGAGCAGCACCGCCGCGCGGCGGACGAGCGCCTGCAGGCCTACCTTGCGGCGGAGGCCGAACGCGAGGCGCTCCAGCGCGAGGTCGTCGAGACGCAGGCGCTGCGCCGCAGCGACGAGCTGAAGACCGCCCTGCTGCGCGCCGTCTCGCACGATCTGCGCTCGCCGTTGACCGCGATCGCCGCGGCCGGAGAGGCGCTTGCATCACCGCGGCTCACCGTCGCCGAGCGTGAGGAACTCGCGGCGGCGGTCGTCGGCGAGGCTTCGCGCCTCTCGCGCCTGGTCGACAAGCTGCTGGACCTCTCGCGGCTGCAGGGCGGCGCCGCCGAGCCGCGGCCGGAGTGGTGCTCGCTGGAGGAGGTCCTGCACGTCGCGATCGAGGAGACGCCGCATGCGGCCGGCTACAGCATCGCGATCGATCCGCAGCTGCCGCTGATCCGCGCCGACGCCGTGCAGCTCGAGCGGGCGTTCGCGAACCTGCTGGAGAACGCCGCCCGCCATGGTGGGGAGCACCAGGTCGCGGTGCGTGCTCGCGCTGTCGGCTCGCGCATCCTCGTGCGTGTAGTCGACCGCGGCCCGGGCATTCCCAGCGCCGAGCGCGAGCGCATCTTCGAGCCTTTCTACCGGGGTGGCGCGGGCGCCGGCGACGACCACGCCGGCTCCGGCCTCGGCCTCGCCGTCGTGCGCGGCTTCGTGGAGGCCAACGGCGGCCGCGTCTGGGTCGAGTCGCTGCCGGGGCAGGGAACGACCTTCGTGGTGGAGCTGCCGTTGGCGTCAAAGGAGGCCGCGAGTTCGGCTGCGGTCGATCGGCCGCCAGCCGCTGCGGCCTCGTCTGCCGATCCGTCGCCGTCCCCGCCCGGCTCGCGCGGCAGCGAGGTCGAGCGATGAGCGGCGGTGGGCGGATCCTCGTCGTCGACGACGAGCTGCAGATCCTCCGCGCGCTGAAGGTGATCCTGCGCGAGGCGGGCTACGAGCCGGTCGCTGTCGCGACCGCCGAGGAGGCGCTCGACGCCGCCGCGACCCGCCCGCCCGACGCCGCGATCGTCGACCTCGTGCTGCCCGACGGCGACGGGATCGAGGTCTGCGAGCGCCTGCGCTCCTGGAGCGAGATGCCGATCCTCGTGCTGTCCGCCGTCGGCGAGGAGGAGACGAAGGTCCGCGCGCTGGAGGCCGGCGCCGACGACTACGTCACCAAGCCTTTCGGCGCCCGCGAGCTGGTCGCCCGCCTCGGCGCCGTCCTGCGTCGCGCCGGCCGCTCCGCCGACGAGCCGTCGATCGCCGTGGACGGCCTGGAGATCGACTTCGCCGCGCGAGTCGTGCGGCGCGACGGCGAGTCCGTCCACCTCACCCCGATCGAGTACGACCTCCTCCGCGTCCTCGCCCGCAACCGCGGGCGCCTCATGACCCACCGCGCCCTCCTGACCGAGGTCTGGGGACCCGCCTACGGCGACGACGTCCGCACCCTCCGCACCCACATCGCCAACCTCCGCCAGAAGATCGAGCCGCGCGACGGCGAGGGCGCCCCGGCCAGCGGCCCCCGCTACATCCGCACGGACCCCGGTATCGGCTACCGCTTCGCGGGTTGAGTCAGCGATCCGATCGATGGCGCTTGTCATAACTGGTGTGTAAACGCAGTGGCGGTCTCAACTTAGAGTGTCCTGGTCGCATGTTCCGCATCGCGGCGCGAATGCTCCCGTCCGCTTCGCAAATCGCAGCACGGTCATCCACGTCGTCGACGACGGTCGCTTGCACCATCTGCCTGAGCTACGTGCGACTCGTGTGCGCTTGCGGTGCTCAAAGACTGCCGTGGTGGCATTCGCCAATTGACGCACCGGTTTTTGGTCTGTAAACTCGACTGGTAGCGCCCTTTGCTCGCTCGCTAGCTTGCGGCACAGCTCCGACTCCAGGGGCCGCTTTGGCGAGCATCAACGACGAAAGGGGGAGGCGCAACGTAACGCCCTGGGCACCGAAGCACTCGCTTTATTCTAAGGAGACTCATCCATGCGCAAACACAGCAAGCTCCTGCTCGCCGTCCTCACCGCGATGCTCGCACTCTCATTCGCAGCAAGCACAGCGACCGCCAATAGAGGCATATCTGCCACGCCGAACGAAAGAATATTAGTCATATTCCCAAGACTGGTGATCGGCTACCCGTTTGGCAGCATGACCTGTAGTCTCACACTCCACGGTAGCCTCCACAGAACAATTGCTAAGGTCGAAGGCACACTAGCTGGCATGATTGAAGCCGCAGACATACAAGGCTGCAACAATAGCCCTGGCGGCGTCATCGAAGGTATAAGAGGAGTTAGCGTCCTAGCACTGCCATGGCATATTCGCTACGTATCGTTTACCGGGACGCTACCGAGCATAAGAAACATCCGGATTATGGTGCTAGAATTTTCGCTACTTTTCGACTTCTTCATCCTTACGATGAGTGTAAGATGCCTATATCTCTCGAACCAGCAATTTGATCTCCTCATCGA
Source organism: uncultured Actinomycetes bacterium (assembly GCA_963774115.1). Lineage (GTDB taxonomy): Bacteria > Actinomycetota > Thermoleophilia > Solirubrobacterales > Solirubrobacteraceae > Conexibacter. Next base: position 225,318 of record CAVZDN010000004.1, read on the forward strand.
AGCTGGTGGTGTAATTACGTCGGTGGGATACATTAGAGAATCCCCCAGTAGTCCGGTCAGACCACCTTCTTCAGAATTCTGTCCCGCTCTGTCCCAGACGGGTCAAGGATCGCTGACAGACTCAAGAGGCGGAGCCGTCAGAGTCAGACTAGTCTAGCCTCAGCCGACACACTCGAGATCTGGGGCGTCCAGTGGACGCCCCAGATCATTCGCGGATGCAGGGCCGGGCCACGACATCGGGCGTCTTGACGAAACCTTGATGCCGCCGGCCTGAATCTTGATCCGGCCTGGGCGGGCCAGGACCCAAAGTGGTCGTATGACCGCCCAGGGCTGGATCCAGATCGCCGCGCTCTGTGGATCGATCGTCGCGATCACGCCGCTGCTCGGCGGCTACATAGCGCGCGTGTTCACAGGCGAGCGGGTGCTGCTGGCGCGGGCGTTCGGACCGGCGGAGCGTGGCTTCTATCGCGTGATGCGCGTCGACCCCGAGCAGGAGCAGGACTGGAAGGCGTACGCCCGCGCCGTGCTCTGCTTCAGCCTCGTCTCGTGGCTGGCGCTGTACGCGATTCTGCGGCTTCAAGGCGTCTCTGCCGTTCAACCCGGCGGGCTTCGGCGCCGCGCCGTGGGACGTCACCGTCAACACGACCTCCTCGTTCGTGACGAACACGAACTGGCAGTACTACGCGGGTGAGACGACGCTCTCGAACTTCAGCCAGATGGCCGGGCTGGCGGTGCAGAACTTCCTCTCCGCGGCGGTCGGCATCGCGGTCGTCGATCGCGGTAATCCGCGGCTTCGCGGCGCACACGACGAGCACGCTCGGAAACTTCTGGTCGGACCTCATGCGCTGCGTCCTCTACGTGCTGTTCCCGATCGCGTTCTTCGCGGCGCTCGTGCTCGTCTCCCAGGGCGTGGTGCAGTCGCTCTCGGCCTCGAAGGCCTTCACGACGGTGCTCGGCGAGCACGGCCGGATCGCGCTCGGCCCGGTCGCCTCGCAGGAGTCGATCAAGCTGCTCGGCACCAACGGCGGCGGCTTCTTCAACGTCAACTCGGCGATGCCGTTCGAGAACGCTAGCGGCTTCACGAACGTCGTCGAGCTGCTGCTGATCCTCTCGATCCCGGCCGCGCTGACCTCCACGTTCGGCCGCATGGTCGGCAGCCGCCGGCAGGGCTGGGCGGTTTTCGCCGGCATGTCGGTGCTGTTCGTCGCGGCGGTCGCGATCGTCTACGCGGCCGAGGCCCACGGCTCCGCCGCGCAGCATCTCGCTGGCGTCGGCCGGAGGCAACTACGAAGGCAAGGAGATGCGCTTCGGCATCGCCGGCTCCAGCCTCTTCGCCGCCGTCACGACCGTCACCTCCTGCGGCGCCGTCAACGCCGCGATGGAGTCGCTGACCGGCATCGGCGGCGCGATCCCGATGGCGAGCATGATGACCGGCGAGGTCGTCTTCGGCGGGGTCGGCAGCGGGCTCGCCTCGATGCTGCTGTTCGTGCTGCTGGCCGTCTTCATCGCGGGGCTGATGGTCGGCCGCACGCCCGAGTACCTCGGCAAGAAGATCGGCGCGCGTGAGGTGAAGCTGACGATGTTCGGGACGCTCGCGGTGCCGCTGCTCGTGCTCGTCACGACCGCCGTCTCGATCGCGTCGAAGCACGGCAAGGCGTCGCTCTTCGCCCACGGCCCGCAGGGCTTCTCCGAGACGCTCTACGCCTACGCCTCGCAGGCGAACAACAACGGCTCGGCGTTCGCCGGCTACACCGGCTTCGTGCAGCCGCACGCGCCCGGCAACGCCGGCTCGTTCGGGATCACGTTCGCCGACCTGCTCGGCTCCGGCGCGATGCTCGCCGGGCGCTTCCTGCCGTTGCTCGCCGTGCTCGCCGTCGCCGGCGCGCTCGCCGGGCGGCAAGGTCGCTCCCAGCCGGCCCGGGCACGATGCGCACCGACACGCCGACGTTCGTCGTGCTGCTCGTCGGGACGATCCTGCTCGTCGCGCTGCTCACCTTCGTCCCTGCGCTGCTGCTCGGCCCGGTCGTGCAGGGCCTCACCGGGAGGGCCTTCTGATGCGCGCGCGTGCGCCGGGATCTCCTCAGCCTCGCTCGTCGCGATCGTCGTCTTCACCGCGCTGCTCGGGCTCGGCTATCCGCTGCTCGTGACGGGCATCGCGCAGGTCGCGTTCCCGGGCGCCGCGCAAGGCAGCCTCGTCCGCTCCGGCGACGGCGACCACGTCGTCGGCTCGCGCCTGCTCGGTCAGGACTTCAAGGGCGACCCGCGCTGGTTCCAGAGCCGCCCGTCGCAGACGGCCTACGACCCGTCCGCGACCGCGTTCTCGAACGCAGGGCCCAACGGCGCCGACACGCGCGACGCGATCGCGGCCAATGCCGCCGCGTACCTCAAGCGGGAACGCCGCTATGTCCCGACGCTGACGCCCGCCGCGATACCGCCCGACGCGGTGCAGACGTCGGCCTCCGGCGTCGACCCGCACATCTCGACCGCGAACGCGCGCGATCCAGGCACACCGCATCGCCGCGGTCCGCCGCCTGCCGCACGCGCGCGTCAAGCGAACTGATCGCCGACCACACCGACGGCCGCGGCCTCGGCCTCTTCGGCGAGCCAGGGCGTGAACGTGCTGGAGCTCAATCTCGCCCTCGACCAGGAGGCGCCGCGATGACCGCCCGTCCCGACCGCTCCCTGCTGGAGCCGGCGATCCTGCGCGCCTCCCTGCTCGACGCGCTGCGCAAGCTCGACCCGCGCGCGATGGTCCGCAACCCGGTCATGTTCGTGGTCGAGCTCGGCGCCGTGCTCGTGACGATCGTGTGGATCGGCGGCAGCGGCGAGGATCCCGGCTGGTACACGCTGACCGTCGCGATCTGGCTGTGGCTGACCGTGATCTTCGGCAACTTCGCCGAGGCGATCGCCGAGGGCCGTGGGCGCGCCCAGGCGGCGAGCCTGCGCGCGATGCGCCGCGAGACGACCGCGCGGCTGCGGGACGGCGGCACGAAGTCGGCCGGCGAGCTGCGCCCGGCGACGTCGTGGTCGTCGAGGCGGGGGAGACGATCCCCGGCGACGGCACGGTCGTCCAGGGGATCGCGTCCGTCGACGAGTCGGCGATCACCGGCGAGTCCGCGCCGGTGATCCGCGAGGCCGGCGGCGACCGCTCCGCCGTCACCGGCGGCACGCGCGTGCTGTCCGACGAGATCGTCGTGGAGATCACGCAGAAGCCGGGGGAGAGCTTCCTCGACCGCATGATCGCGCTCGTCGAGGGCGCCTCGCGGCGCAAGACGCCGAACGAGATCGCGCTCGGGATCCTGCTTGTCGGCCTCACGCTGATCTTCCTCGTCGTCGTCGTGACGCTGCGGCCGTTCGCGGACTACGCCGGCACGCCGACGTCGCTCGCGACGCTCGTCGCGCTGCTCGTCGCGCTGATCCCGACGACGATCGGCGCGCTGCTGTCCGCGATCGGCATCGCCGGGCATGGATCGCCTCGTGCGCCGCAACGTGCTCGCGACGTCCGGCCGCGCGGTCGAGGCGTCCGGCGACGTCGACGTCCTGCTGCTGGACAAGACCGGCACGATCACGCTCGGCAACCGCCAGGCATCCGAGTTCGTGCCGATGCCCGGCGTCGCGCTGCGCGAGCTGGCCGAGGCCGCGCAGCTCGCCTCGCTCGCCGACGAGACGCCGGAGGGCCGCTCGATCGTCGTGCTCGCGAAGCAGCAGCACGGCCTGCGCGCGCGCGAGCTGGCGCCGCACGAGTCGCGCTTCGTCCCCTTCACCGCGCAGACGCGCATGAGCGGCGTCGACTTCAACGGCACGCGCCTGCGCAAGGGTGCCGGCGACGCGATCGTCGGCTGGATCGCCGCCGAGGGCGGCAGCGCGCCGGCCGAGCTGCAGCTCGCGATGGACCGCATCGCGCGCGACGGCGGCACGCCGCTGGCGGTCGCGCGCGACAACCAGGCGCTCGGCGTCGTGCACCTGCAGGACGTCGTCAAGGAGGGCATGCGCGAGCGGTTCGATCACCTCCGCGCGATGGGTATCCGCACAGTGATGGTGACCGGCGACAACCCGCTGACGGCCGCGAAGATCGCGCAGGAGGCCGGCGTCGACGACTTCCTCGCGCAGGCGACGCCTGAGGCGAAGCTCGCGCTGATCAAGGAGCAGCAGGCGGGCGGGCGGCTCGTCGCGATGACCGGCGACGGCACGAACGACGCGCCCGCGCTCGCGCAGGCCGACGTCGGCGTCGCGATGAACACGGGCACCCAGGCGGCGCGCGAGGCCGGCAACATGGTCGACCTCGACTCGAATCCGACGAAGCTCATCGAGATCGTCGAGGTCGGCAAGCAGCTGCTGATCACGCGCGGCGCGCTGACGACCTTCTCGATCGCGAACGACGTCGCGAAGTACTTCGCGATCCTGCCGGCGATCTTCGCGGCCACGTACGCTGTGCGCGCGGGCGAGAGCGGCCCGCTCGACCAGCTCAACGTCATGCAGCTCGGCTCGCCCCGCAGCGCGATCGTCTCCGCGATCGTCTTCAACGCGCTCGTGATCCCGCTGCTCGTGCCGCTCGCGCTGCGCGGCGTCAAGTACCGGCCGGTCGGCGCGACCGCGCTGCTGCGGCGCAACCTGCTGCTCTACGGGCTCGGCGGCCTGATCGCCCCGTTCGTCGGGATCAAGCTGATCGACCTCGTGGTGCACAACCTGCTGGGAGCGTGATCGTGTGGCCGGCCGCCTCAAGGTCTTCCTCGGCATGGCCGCCGGCGTCGGCAAGACGTACCGCATGCTGCAGGAGGGACAGGCCGAGGCGGAGGCCGGGCGCGACGTCGTGATCGGCTACCTGGAGCCGCACGACCGCGCCGAGACGAGCGCGCAGGCGTGCGGGCTGGAGGTGGTCCCGCGGCGCCGCGTCGAGTACCAGGGCACGGTGCTGGAGGAGATGGACCTGCCGGCGATCCTCGCGCGCGCGCCCGAGCTGTGCCTGATCGACGAGCTTGCGCACACGAACGCGCCCGGCGTCGAGCACGACAAGCGCCATCGCGACGTCGGCGACGTGCTCGCCGCCGGCATCGACGTCTTCTCGACGGTCAACGTCCAGCACCTCGAGAGTCGCTCAACGACCAGGTCGCGGAGGTCGACCGGCACGCGCGTGCGCGAGACCGTCCCCGACGGCGTGCTGGCCGGCGCTGCCGAGATCGTTCTGATCGATCTCCCCCCGAGGCGCTGATCGAGCGCCTGCGCGCCGGCAAGGTCTACCCGGACGATCGCGTCGAGGCGGCGCTGCAGAGCTTCTTCCGCATCGAGCACCTCTCGGCGCTGCGCGAGGTCGCGCTGCGACAGGTCGCCGAGGAGGTCGAGGCACGCCGCGTCCTCGCTCCGAGCGCACGCCGCCCCGGCAGCGGCACCGACGGCGCCGACCGGATCCGCGCGAGCGCGGCCCCGCAGGCGATCGGCGAGCGGCTGCTCGCACTCGTCACGCCGCGCCCCGTCCTCCCAGCGGGTCGTGCGCCGCGCGTGGCGCTCGGCCCAGCGGCTCGGCGCCGAGCTCGACCTCCTCTGGGTTCAGACCGGCGAGCCCACGCGCGAGCAGGCCGAGCAGCTCGACGCTCTGCGGCGCCTCGCCGTCGTGCTCGGCGCGCACCTGCTGGTCGAGCGCGGCGACGATCTCGTCGCCGTCGCGCGCCGTGTCGTGCGCGAGCGCGGCACCACCTACCTGCTGATCGGCACGCCGGCTCGCCGAGGAACATGGCAGCGCGCCCGCGGCCCCTCGCTGCCGAGCCGTCTGCTCGCCGCGCTGCCCGGCGTCGACGTGCGCATCGTCGCCGATCGCACGCGGCGGGAGGGCGCGGAGTCGGACCGAAGGGGGTCGCGATGAGCGGTGCGCGCGAACCGGCCGCTGACGCGAGTGGAGCCGGCGATGAACGAAGCGCTCGACCTGCTGCCGCTCGCCGCGCTTGCGCTCGTCGCCGTCCTGGCCTGGAGCGTCCGCGGTCGGCGTGCCCGCCGCGCGCGCCCGCGCCCGGCCCGCAGCCGCGTCCTCTTCCCGTTCGTCGGCCGAGCCCTCTCCACGCCCGCGCTCGAGGCGGCGCTGCGGCTCGCGCGCGTCGAGGGCGCGACGCTCGTCCCCGTCTACCTCGCCGAAGTGCCGATGCACCTGCCGCTCGACACGCCGCTCCCCCGCCAGAGCGACCGCGCGCTCGACGATGCTGGAGGCCGTCGAGCAGCGCGCGCAACCGCTGCGGCGTCCGCGGTCGACGCCCGCATCGAGCGCGGCCGCGACTCCGTCACGCGCTGCGCGAGATGCTCGACCACGAGCGCTACGACCGCATCGTCCTGACCGCCGCCGCCAACGGCGACGACGGCTTCACGTCCACCCAGACCGCCTGGCTGCTCAACCACGCCTCCGGGGAGGTCGTCGTCCTGCGCCCCGACCAGAACGGATCAGGCGGCTCCGCGTCTCACCACGCCGACTTCTCGTAATCCTTCAGGAAGCAGCCGAAGAATCGAGCGGGGCGTGGAAGCCCTCCTCTGCGAGCCGGACCTTCTGGAAGTGCGGGCGCTCGTCGGTGATCCAGCCGGTGTCGACGCTAGTCATCAGGATCCCGTCGCTCTCCAGCATCTCGCGCGTCTCGTGCGTCATTTACTCAACTATGCGCTACTCGTGCGCGCTCGCGTTGCTCAAACTGTCGTTACAGACTCCTCTATTTGACGCACCGGTTTTTGGTCTGTAAAGTTGGACCCGTAGCACTCGTTGCTCGCTGGCTTGCGGCACAGGTCCGACTCCAGGGGCCGCGCTGGCGTGCATCAACGACGAAGGAGGGAGGCGCGGATACTAACGCCCTGGGAACCGAAGCACCCGCTCTATTCCAAGGAGACTCATCCATGGGCAAACACAGCAAGCTCCTTCTCGCCGTCCTCACCGCGATGCTCGCGCTCTCATTCGCAGCAAGCACAGCGACCGCCAACAGAGGCATATCCGTCACGCCGAACGAAAGAATATTAATCATATTACCGAGATTCGTGTTTAGCTTAGCGGCCGGAAGTGTTACCTGCCCCATCACGCTCCACGGCAGCCTTCACAGAACAATAGCTAAGGTCGAAGGCACGCTAGCCGGTATGATCGAATCGATGTTAATTGACTTCACGAACTGCAGAGAGAGCTTCGGTTTCGGGAACGTTACTGACATTAGAATTCTAACGTTGCCGTGGCATTTTCGTTACGTTTCGTTTACCGGAACGCTACCAATCATAAGAACAATCCGCCTCATTCTGCTAGGGTTTTCGATCTTATTCGACTTTGAAATCCTTGGCGGTGACGCCAGATGTCTATATATCAGTAATCAGGGGGTAGACCTCGCGATTGAATCAAGAGGTGTTGTAACGTCAGAGAGAATCGTAAGAGAAGCCGCCGTGAGACCGGTCAGACCACCGTCTACGGAAAACTGTCCCGACGGCAGCTTCTCAGGTGAAGGAACGGTGACGAGCTCAGCAGGCGGAACCGTCACACTCAGACTAATCTAGCCTCAGCCGACACACACTCGACGTCTGGGGCGTCCAGTGGACGCCCCAGACCATTCGCGGTGCAGGACTGGGTCCCGACGTCGGGCGTCTTGACGGAACCTCGACGTCCACCCAGACCGTCTGGCTGCTGAACCACGCCGCCGGGGAGGTCGTCGTCCTGCGCCCCGATCAGAGCGGATCAGGCCGCGCCGCGCCTCACCATGCCGACGTCTCGTAGTCCTTCAGGAAGCAGCCGAACAGATCCTCGCCAGCCTCGCCGCGCACGATCGGGTCGTACACGCGCGCGGCGCCGTCGACGAGGTCGAGCGGCGCATGGAAGCCCTCCTCTGCGAGGCGCATCTTCTGGAAGTGCGGGCGCTCGTCGGTGATCCAGCCGGTGTCGACGCTCGTCATCAGGATCCCGTCGCTCTCCAGCATCTCGCGCGCGCTCGTGCGCGTGAGCATGTTCAGCGCGGCCTTCGCCATGTTCGTGTGGGGATGGCCGGGACCTTTGTAGCCACGGCTGAACTGGCCCTCCATCGCCGAGACGTTCACGACGTACGTGCGCCGCGCGGGGGAGGCCGCCAGCACCGGGCGCAGCCGGCTGACGAGCACGAACGGCGCGGTCATGTTGCAGAGCTGCACCTCCAGCATCTCCAGGGGGTCGACCTCGTCGACGTGCTGGACCCAGCTGTTGACGTGCAGCAGGTCGGGCACCAGCCCGCCAGCGTCGATCGCGCTGCCGGAGGCGATCCGCTCCGGCGAGGCGGAGCCGGCGTGCAGCGCCAGCGCCGCGAGCGCATCCGGCGTCGGCGCCCAATGCGCGGGTTCGGCGCCCGAGCCGTCAGTCGTCGCCTCCAGCGCGCGCGGATGCGCGTCGACGCTGCGCCCGAACGTGCTGAGCGGCACCGCCCGCTCGCGTCCGTCCGTCAGCTCGGCCGCCTCCGCTGCGACCAACGGCGCGTACGCCTCCGGCGAGCGGCGCACCGTCTGCGCCGCGTTGTTGATGAGGATGTCGAGCGGCCCCTCGCGCACTGACCGCGTCAGCCAGACCGATCACCTGCGAGGGGTCGCGCAGGTCGATCCCCACCACGTGCAGACGGTCGAGCCACTCCTCGCTGTCGGGCATCGCCGTGAAGCGCCGCACCGCATCGCGGGGGAAGCGCGTCGTGATCGTCGTGTGGGCGCCGTCGCGCAGCAGCCGCAGCGCGATGTACATGCCGATCTTCGCGCGGCCGCCGGTGAGCAGCGCGCGGCGGCCGGTCAGGTCGGTGCGCGCGTCGCGCCGTTCGTGGTGCTTCGTCGCGCAGGGCGGACAGAGCTGGTGATAGAAGGCGTCGACCTCCGTGTACCGGACCTTGCATACGTAACACGCGCGCGGAGTCAGCAGCGTGCCCGCTTTCGCCCCCCTCGCCTTCGAGACCAGCGGGATTCCCTGCGTCTCGTCGTCGATCCGGCCCGGGGAGCCGGTCGCCGTCGCCGCCGTCACGGCCTCGTCGTGCGCGAGGATCGCCTGACGGCGCTCGCTGCGCCGGCGCTGGCGCACGGTCTTGTAGATCCCAGCCGTGGCACGCTGGATCACCAGCTTGTCGGGGTGCCCGAGCGGCAACGCGTCAACTTCCGCCAGCACGTCGAGGCAGATCTCCAATCGCGCGCGGTCGATCTCGGTCTCCGATTCCGCCATTCCGACACTGTAGGAGAGCAGATCGAGGCATGCCGGCGCCTGCCTGCGGGCATGCTCCGAAGCCGACCCATCCCCGACGACGCGACGCATGAGCACCCATACGATCCTGAGTACCGGTCCGCACGCCTGCGGACCGCCGGCCCGGACCACGAGACGGTCCGATCGCGACGCCCACGCGCGCCACGAGCCACCGTCGGTGTGCGACGCGTCCGTCCGACCCGAGGTGCCGGTGCCGCAGCAGCCCGCCCATGACGCGCCCTTCCAGCACGAGGCGCTCCTGTACGCCGGCGAGCAGGGCTTCATCGACGGCGTGCTGCCCTTCCTGCGCGAGGCGGTCGCGGCGGCGCGCCGACGCTCGTCGCGGTGAGCGTGCACAAGATCGCGCTGCTGCGCGACGCGCTCGGAGCCGGCGCCGCGCGCGTGATCCAGTTCGCCGACATGTCAGAGCTCGGCCGCAACCCCGGCCGCATCATCCCCGCCTGGCACGACTTCGCCGCCGAGCACGCCGGCGCCGAGCGGCTGTACGGGATCGGCGAGCCGATCTGGGCCGGCCGCAGCCACGACGAGCTGGTCGAGTGCCACCGCCACGAGGCGCTGCTCAACCTCGCCTTCGCCGGTCTGCGCGGGCTTCCGGCTGCTGTGTCCGTACGACACGGAGGCGCTCGCGCCCGAGGTCGTCGCCGAGGCGTGCCGCACGCATCCGTGCATGGTCGGCGGCGGCGGCGGCCCGCGACAGCTCCGCCTACAGCGGGCTCGCGCGCGATCGCGGCGCCTTTCGACGCACCCCTCCCGTCTCCGCCCGCCACTGCGGAGGAGGTCGCGTTCGACGCTCGCACCGTTCCTGCCGTGCGCATCTTCGTCACCTGCCAGGCCGCCGCCGCGGGCGTCGGTCCCGCACGCCGCGAGGACCTCGTGCTCGCCGTCGACGAGCTCGTCACCAACAGCGTCCGCCACGGCGGCGGCCGCGGAACCTTGAGACTGTGGCAGCGAGGACGACGCGATCGTCTGCGAGGTGCGCGACGCGGGCCGCATCGCCGATCCGCTCGCCGGCCGCGTCCGCCCCCGTCCGCCGACGCGCGCCGGCGGCTACGGCCTCTGGCTCGTCAACCAGCTCTGCGATCTCGTCGAGATTCGCACCCGGCCGACGGCACCATCGTGCGTGTGCGCGTCGCGCGCGCTACCGCGCCGGTGTGAGCCGCAGCGGCAGCTCGCGCAGCCCGTAGACGCCCTGCACGCCCTCGTAGACCGGCTCGCCGTCGAGCGCGATCGACTCGACGCGCTCGGCGAGGAAGCGCAGCCCCTCCTGCAGCTCGGCGCGCGCGAGGTTCGCGCCGAGGCAGTAGTGGATCCCGGCGCCGAACGTGAGCGGCTTGCCGGCGTCGCGCTCGGCCGCGAGGTCGAAGCGGTCGCCGTCGGCGCACGTCGCGGTTGGCGGTGAAGGAGGAGACGAGCAGGACCGTGTCCTTCGGGAACGTCACGTCGCGGTACTCGACGTCCTCGATCAGGATCCGCGCGGTGAACGGCGTGATCGGCTCGTAGCGCAGCGCCTCCTCGACGGCCGCGCCCGCCGAGCGACGGGTCCTCGCGCAGCAGCGCCCACTGGTCCGGGTGCTCGGCCAGCAGCCGCACCGCGTGCGAGAGCTGGCTCTGCGTCGTGTCGACGCCGCCGATCAGCACGTTCAGCACGAGGTTCACCAGCTCCACGTCGGACAGCCGGTCGTCCATCCTCCTCGGCCGCGATCAGCTGCGAGACGAGGTCGTCGGCCGGGTCTCGCGCCGTGCGCGCCAGCAGCTCGTCCGCCCATGCGTAGAACTCGGTCACGGCGCGCTCGATGCGCGGGCGCTCGGCCATCAGCACCGGCGGGTCGAACTGCCGCTGGATCCAGTTGGACCAGTCGTGCAGGCGCGGCGCGTCGGCCAGCGGCGCGCCCATCACGCGTCGCGATCACCTGCGACGGGTACGGCTTCGCGAACGCGGCGACGAACTCGCAGCGGCCGTCGGCGGGCACGGCCGCCAGCAGCTCCTCCAGGAAGCCGCGCATCGCCGGCCGCCAGCGCTCGACCGCGCGCGGCGTGAAGGACGGGTTCACGAGCCCGCGCAGGCGCGCGTGATCGGCGCCGTTGAGGTGCAGGATGTTGCGCCGCATCTCCTCCAGCAGCGGCCCGTCCTCGATCCCGAACAGCTCGGCGATCTTCATCCCCGGGAACTCGGCGCTGCGCGAGCGCAGGAAGAAGCCGGCCGCCTCGCGCTCCAGCACCACGTAGCCGAGCGGCGTCGCCGCCAGCCAGCCCTGCGCGCGCAGATCGCGCCATCGTCGCGTGGAAGCGCGGGCCGTGCAGCTCGGCGTCGGTGTAGTCGAACGCCGGGAGGTCGAGATCGGTGACGAGGGGCATCGGCTGGCTCTGCGGCCAGCGTAGCCGGCCGCACGGCGCGCCGGCCTCAGTCGCGCCCGCGGCCGTGCCCGGAGTGGTCGACGCGCTCGATGCGGTCCCCGCCGCCGTGGCCGGAGTCGTCGTCGCCCGTGCCCGGCCCGAGCCGCGCCGTCACGATCGCCACGGCGATCGCCGCGATCAGCGACGGCGACCAGCAGAGAAGCGGCGAGCTGGCGGGCGTGCCGGTGGTCGCATCGCCGGTCAGTCGGTCCCCGAGGACGCCGCCGGTGGACGTCAGCCACGTGAGCGCGATCAGTGCGAAGACGCTCGTGCCCAGCAGCGGCAGCAGGCGGCTGCCGCGTGGCCACGCGCGCAGCACGAGCACCTTCAGCGCAAGCACGCCGAGCAGCGCGCCGCCGGCGAGCGCATGCGCGCCGGCGTCGTCGTCGAAGCCGTGACTCGGCCAGGCAGGCGAGCGTCACGAGCACGATCAGCGCCGCGAGCGTGTCGCCGATCGCCCGGTGCGCCCGCGCCGCCGGCGGCCCGCCAGGAACGGCGGCCGCAGACGTCCGTAGCAGACGGCGATGAGGACCAGCTGGTAGACGCCGAGCCGCCAGCACCACCGTCGTCGAGCACGCTCTTCACATCGGCGGGTTCCCGCGTGTCGCTGCTCGACGAGATCCTCCATGGCGGGAGGAGGTACCCGCTCCACGCCGATCGCTCTCGCCTGGTCGCGACTGCATGCGGGCGGTAGGGCTCGACGCCACACGCCCACGCTCCCCCAGGAGGTGCATCGTGAAGGTGATCGGCGTCGGCTTCGGCCGCACGGGAACCATGTCGCTGAAGGCGGCGCTGGAGCAGCTCGGCGCCGGACCCTGCTTCCACATGATCGACCTGATCATGGGCGAGAAGAAGGAGCGCGACCTGCCCTACTGGATGCAGACCGCCGCCGGCGAGCAGGTCGACTGGCAGGAGGCGTTCGACGGCTGGGAGGCGACCGTCGACTGGCCCGGCGCGGCGCGCTGGCGCGAGATCTGCGACGCCTTCCCCGAAGCGCCGGTGCTGCTCAACGTGCGCGAGTTCGAGGGCTGGTACGCGAGCGTCGAGAACACGATCCTCGCCGCCAAGCTGGCCGCGCAGTCCGGCGAGCTGGAGCCCGACGCCAACCGCCCGCCGCCGGACCCGCGGCTGTGGGGCGTGATCGACGCGCTGATCTGGGAGGGCGACTTCCAGGGCCGCTTCGCCGACAAGGCGTGGGTCCGCCAGCATGTACGACGAGCGCATCGCCGAGATCCAGGCGACGATTCCGCCCGAGCGCCTCACGATCTGGAACCTCGGCGAGGACGGCTGGGAGCCGCTCGCGGCGATGCTCGACGTCCCGGCCCCGTCCGAGCCGTTCCCGCGCCTGCACGACACGAACGAGTTCCGCACCGAGTTCGGGCTGCCGGCGATCGCATAATCCGACCGTCCTGTCCTGTGGTCGCAGGACGACCACAGGACAGGACGGCTGACCGCCGCCACGCGTCGTAGCCTGAGCGCATGGACGCGCTCCTGAAGCTCGCCGCGAACGCCGGCGTCGAGGTCTCCGCCGCGGAGGAGGCGCTCGAGGAGGGCGCCAACGCCGCGGCCCGCGACGCGCTCGACCGCGCCGACGACGCGCTCGCCGCGCTGCGCGAGCGCTGGCCGCAGATGTCGGCGGTCGAGCGCCGCGTGATCGGCGACGCCGCCACCGCCGTGCGCTCCCGCCGCGACGCGCTCGCACGCCGCATACCGCCGGTGCGCCCACTCAGCGAGGGTGTCGCCGAGCTCGACCCCGAGCAGGAGCGCGCACCGGACGACGCCGTCGCCTGAGCGCCCGTTTGGTCCGCTGCTCCGGCGGACATCAACTCTTCCAAGGGGCACATCCTTCTGGAGGAGGACCCATGCAACACAGGACCCTCGCGCGACTGACGGCAATTGCCGCCGCGGCCGTGCTCGGCAGCGCCGGACTCGCCGCCTGCGGAGGTGGCGACGACGACGGCTCCACCACCACCTCCGGCAGCTCCGGCGGCAGCCCGAGCGGCACCGTCGCACTGCTGCTCCCGGAGAACAAGACCACCCGCTACGAGGCACAGGATCGCCCGCTCTTCGAGAAGAACCTCAAGGAGCTGTGCCCTGACTGCAAGCTGATCTACTCGAACGCCGAGCAGGACGCGGCCAAGCAGCAGACGCAGGCGGAGGCGGCGATCACCAACGGCGCGGACGTGCTCGTGCTGGACAGCGTCGACAGCAAGGCGGCAGCGGCGATCGTCACGCGCGCTAAGCAGTCCGGCATCGGCGTGGTCGCGTACGACCGGCCGGTCCTCAACGCTGACGTCGACTACTTCATCTCGTTCGACAACCGCCGGGTCGGCGAGCTCCAGGGTCAGGCGCTCGTCGACAAGCTCACCGCCGACAAGGCGAAGGGCTCGATCGTGATGATCAACGGCTCGCCGACCGACCCGAACGCGGCTGAGTTCAAGGCCGGCGCGCACAGCGTGCTCGACCAGAGCGACTACAAGATCGCCAAGGAGTACGACACCCCCGACTGGAGCCCCGACAAGGCCCAGACGGAGATGGACCAGGCGATCAGCGCGCTCGGCAAGGACGGCTTCGTCGGCGTCTATGCCGCCAACGACGGCACCGCGGGCGGCGCGATCGCCGCGATGACCTCCGGCGGCATCAACCCCGCCACGCGGCCCACGACCGGCCAAGACGCCGAGCTCGCAGGTGTCCAGCGGATCGTCGCCGGGCAGCAGTACATGACGGTCTACAAGGCGGTCAAGGAGGAGGCCCGCAAGGCGGCACAGCTGACGGTCTCCGTGTTGAACGGCGAGGAGTCGAGCGACCTCGTCAACAAGCAGATCGACAACGGCATGAAGGACGTGCCGTCGGTGATCCTCACGCCCGTGACGGTGTTGGCGGACGACATCGAGGACACCGTCGTCAAGGACGACTACTGGACCGTCAACCAGATCTGCACCCCGGCCTACGCGGCGGCGTGCGAGAAGCTCGGACTGACGTCGGCGGGCTCCAGCTAGCCATGGGATGCCCGGCATGACCGCGACCGCGAACGGCGCCCCGCTGCTGGAGCTGCGGGGCGTCAGCAAGCGCTTCGGCGCCGTGCAGGCACTTTCCGACGTGGACTTCGCGGTCCGTGCCGGAGAGGTCGTCGGCCTCGTTGGCGACAACGGTGCCGGCAAGTCGACGCTCGTGAAGGTCATGTCGGGCATCTACCTCGCCGACGGGGGCGAGTACCGCTTCGAGGACCAGGCGCGCACGATCCACAGCCCCGTCGACGCGACCATGCTCGGGGTTGCGACCGTCTACCAGGACCTTGCGCTGTGCGACAACCTCGACGTCGTCGCGAACCTGTTCATCGGCCGCGAGGAGATCTCCAACGGTCCGGCCGGCGCGCTGCGCTCGCTTGATGAGGCCTCGATGGAGCAGCAAGCCGTTGAGATGCTGCAGACGCTGACCGTGAAGCTGCCGAGCGTGCGCTCCGAGGTCGGTCTGCTCTCAGGCGGCCAGCGCCAGTCGGTCGCGATCGCACGGTCGCTCATCGGCGACGCGAAGGTCGTCCTGCTCGACGAGCCGACCGCGGCGCTCGGCGTCGCGCAGACCGCCCAGGTGCTCGCGCTGATCAAGCGCCTGCGCGAGCAGGGCCTCGGCGTCGTCGTGATCTCCCACAACCTCGCGGACGTCTTCGAGGTCGTAGACCGCATCTTCGTGCTGCGCCTCGGGCGCAAGGCCGGCGACTTCGACGTGCGCGACACGACGCGCGAGCAGATCGTCGGGATCATCACCGGCGCGGAGTTCGGCACCACAGACGGGAACGAGCAGGAGTCGGCATGAGCACCGCCGCCCAGCCCGCTCCCGCCGCGCCGGTCCCCACCGCTCCCGAGGAGCGCCAGCCGCGCTTCGCGGTGCTCCAGCGCGTCGCCCAAGGGGAGCTGGGCTCCTTCCGCGTGCTGCTCGGTCTGGTCGTGATCTGGACCGTCTTCACGATCGCCAACGACCGCTTCCTGACCTCCACGAACCTCGTCAACCTGTCCCTCCAGATCGCCGCCACCGGCACGATCTCCGTCGGCGTCGTGCTCGTCCTGCTGCTTGGCGAGATCGATCTCTCGGTCGGGATCGTCTCCGGCCTGTGCGCCGGTGTGATGGCGGTGCTCGCCGAGCAGCACGGCTGGTCGCCGATCCTCGCGATCGCCGCCGCGATCGCCGTCGGCGCCGCAATCGGGTTGTTCCAGGGAGGAATCGTGACCCGCTTCGGGATCCCGTCGTTCGTCGTCACCCTTGCGGGCCTGATCGGCTGGCAGGGGGCGCTGCTGTGGGTGCTCGGCGACACCGGCACCGTCAACATCAACCAGCAGGCGATCATCGACCTCGCCGGCACGTTCTTCGACGGCGCGACCGCCTGGATCCTCGCCGCGCTCGTCGTCGCCGGCTTCGCGACCTCCTCGCTCGCGGCGCGCCGCCGGCGCCTGCGCGCCGGGCTCGCCGCCGCGACCCCCGGCGTGATTGCCGCCCGCGTTGGCGCGATCGCGATCCTCACGTTCGGCGTCGTCGCCGTCCTGACGGCCGACCGCGGCGTCCCGCTCGCGCTCGTGATCCTCGTCGGCTTCGTCGTGATCTTCGACTATGTCGTGCGCCGCACCACGTTCGGCCGCCACATCCTCGCCGTCGGCGGCAACGCCGAGGCCGCCCGCCGCGCCGGCATCCCCGTGAGGAGGATCCGCGTCACCGTCTTCGTCCTCGCCAGCGCGATGGCCGCCTGCGGCGGCATCCTCTTCGCCTCCCGCCTGCTCGCCGTCAACCAGTCCTCCGGCGGCAGCGACCTGCTGCTGCTCGCGATCGCCGGCCCCGTGATCGCCGGCACGTCGCTGTTCGGCGGGCGCGGCACCGTCTGGTCGGCACTGCTCGGCGGCCTGGTGATCGGCTCGATCTCGAACGGGATGGACCTGCTGGCGTTGCCGTCCTCGACGAAGTACATGGTGACCGGGGGTGTGCTGCTCGCAGCTGTGGTGATCGACGCGGCGGCGCGGCAGAGGAGGCAGCAGGCGGGGAGGGTGTAGCGGGCGGGCTCCGCCTCGGCGCTCGCGCGTTCAGCTCGCGGGCGCGGCCGGTTGCGCGTGGCGTTCGCCGAACGGCCTGCTGGGGAGGGAGGGGTGTCTGTTGCGTTGCAGGTCTGCTGCGGTTGCGTTGCAGAGCGCGTGCGTTTGTGCGCGTTTCGCTCGGGCCCCGTCGATGTGCGTCGAGTTTCCCACCTCACAGGTAGGGAA
Organism: uncultured Actinomycetes bacterium; assembly: GCA_963774115.1. Classification (GTDB taxonomy): domain Bacteria; phylum Actinomycetota; class Thermoleophilia; order Solirubrobacterales; family Solirubrobacteraceae; genus Conexibacter. The sequence continues at coordinate 242,160 of CAVZDN010000004.1, forward strand.
CTCGACACACATCGATGGGGCGGGGAGATCCGGCGGGGTTGCGTAACGGTTCCGTGGCACGCTTGGGCCCCGGCGACGTAGGTTCCCCCGGCCAGCTCCGCCCGCACTCACCCCCTCGAGGCCAGCCGTAGGCGCACGTCCCACACCGCAGCCCGCCCAAGATCCACAACCCACACCCCCCGACCCGCGCCGCCATCCTGCCCGACGGTCGAAGGACGACCACAGGACAGGACGGTCAGGTTACCCGCGCCGCCTCGATCGCCTGCGCCAGCTCCGCCTCGACCGCATCCAACGGCCGCGTATCCCGCCGCGCGCGGCACAGCACGACCGCGCCCTCGATCGACGCGACCGCCAGCGTCGCGAGCCCTCCGGCGCGCGCCCGCTCGATCCCCGCCCGCTCCAACCGCGCGGTCAACAGCTCCTGCCAACCCTCGAACGCCGCGGCGGCCGCGGCGACCAGCTCCGGCGGCACGTCGGTCTCGACCGTGACGGCGACGATCGGGCAGCCGGCGCGGAAGTCGCTGCGCTCCAGCACCTCGCGCCACTGGTCGAGGAACGCGCGCAGGACCCCGGCCGCGTCGCGCTCCTGCGCGAGCGCCGCGTCGAGCCGGGCCGCGACCGCGTCGGCCGCCCAGGCGACCGCTTCGGCCGCAAGCTGCGCCTTGCCGCCCGGGAAGTGGTGGTAGATCGACCCGCGCGGCGCTCCGCTGTGCTCGATCACGTCGCTGAACGCCGTTCCGCTGTAGCCGTGCTCGCGGAACAGCAGCGCCGCGCTGCGCACCATCCGCTCGCGGCTTGCGGCCGGGGCGCGCGTCGTGCCCCGCTCGTCGGCGGCGGGCCCGCGGCCACCGGCCGGCGCTCCCGCCATCAGCGCTCCAGCGGCATGAAGATCGCCAGCTGGCGCGCGTGCGCGAGCAGCGTCCCGTCCGGCAGGAACAGCGCCGCGTCCTCCTCCATCAGCCCGCCGTGCGCGGCGGTGGAGCGGTACCAGCCGAGCACCGGCTGGTCGGGCAGGCCCTCCGGTGGGATGTCGGCGCGCACGTGGATCGTCAGGTCGATCGTCGGCGCGATCGCCGGGCGGCCGAGCGGCTGGAAAGCGGGCGGCCACCACACGTCGGCGCACAGCGCGATGAAGGCGGCGTCGATCGGGCGCGCTTCCGGCAGCGCGATCCAGCCGCCCGTCTCAGGCGCCTCGCCGGGCGGGAGCGGACGGTTGCTAAACGGCACACCGCCGATCCGCGGTGCGACGCGCACGCGCTGGAACATCGGCGGCATACGGTCGGTCGCGGCGAGCCAGGCGTTGCCGCCGCGGTAGGCGTTCGGGTCGACGGACGGCGCGTCGCGGTCCGGGGGATCGCCGACCGGCGGCGGCTGCGGCTCCCACGTTCCCGCGGCCGGCAGGTCGAGCACCGCCATCGCGGCGAGCGCGAGGATCACGTCCTTGCCCTCCTGCGAGGCGGTCACGCGGACCGTCGAGATGCGTCGTCCGGAGCGGATCGCCTCGACCGCGACGTCCATCGACCCGGCGCGCACCGGGCGCAGGTAGTGGCACGTCAGCGAACGCAGCTGGCGGTCGGCCGCCGTGTCGGGGTGGGCCTCGATCGCGCGCACCAGGATCGCGGCCAGGTAGCCGCCGTTCGCGGCGATCGGCGTCGACCAGCCCGGGTCGATTTCGGCGCGGAAGCGGCCGTCGCCGAGCGGCGTGACCGCGGTCGCATGCTCGAACGTCCCGGCGCCGGCCTCGGTGGTGCTCATCGCGCAGAACGCTAGCACTATGATGGGCGTCATAGAGACGGCGACGCGGGAGCGGGCGAGGGTGAGCGAGGAGACGACGGTCACGACGGAGCGGCGCGGGCACGTCCTGCTGATCGGCCTCAACCGCCCGCACAAGCGCAACGCGTTCAACCTGCGGATGCTGGAGGAGCTGGCGCTGGCCTACGGCGAGCTCGAACGCGATCCGGAGATCCGCTGCGGGGTTCTCTTCGCTCACGGCGAGCACTTCACCGGCGGGCTCGACCTCGCCGACGTGGCTCCTGCGGTGATCGACGGCCGCGGGCTGCCCGTTCCCGAGGGCGGCCGCCAGCCCTGGCGCCTGGACGGCGAGCCGTGGACGACGCCGCTCGTGATCGCCGTGCAGGGCTGGTGCATGACGCTCGGGATCGAGCTGCTGCTGGCCGCCGACGTGCGCATCGCGAGCTCCGACACGCGCTTCGCCCAGCTCGAGGTCCAGCGCGGCATCTACCCCTTCGCCGGCGCCACGATCCGCATGCCGCGCGAGGCCGGCTGGGGCAACGCGATGAAGTGGCTGCTGACCGGCGACCCGTTCGACGCCGCCGAGGCACACCGCATGGGCCTCGTGCAGGAGGTCGTCGAGCCCGGGACCCAGCTCGACCGCGCGATCGAGCTGGCCGACCGCATCGCCACTGTTGCCGCCCCGCTGGGCGTCCGCGCCACGCTCGCCTCCGCCCACCGCTCGCTCATCGAGAGCGAGGCCGCCGCCGTCGCCCAGCTTCAAGCCGACGCCGTGCCGCTGTTCGCGAGTGAGGACGGCGCCGAGGGGATGCGCTCCTTCCTGGAGCGGCGCGAGGCGCGGTTCACGGGGCGGTAAAAGCGCAGGCGCGGTCAGTCATTCGGCCACGATTGCGACCCACGTTGTCAGTGGTCTTACACGTCACGTGGGGCCGGTGATCCGGTCCGCGGCGGTTGGCGTACCGCCCATACCCCCTCGTCCCAAGATCCCGTCTCGGCTGGGCGAATGCCGGGGCGGGATCTTCCTTTGGGGGTTGCGGATGCCGCCCCGGCGTGGCGAATGCCGGGGCGGCGTCCGTCTTTTTCGGTAGCGTCGGGTTGACTTGCACTGTGAGTGAGTGCATACTCACACTCGTGAACGCCGCCACCCGACAGCTCTCCACCGCCGCCGAGCGCCGTGAGGTGCTGATCGAGGCCGCTGTTGCCACGTTTGCCGAGCACGGCTTCCACGGCACGCCGACGACGGAGATCGCCAAGGCCGCCGGCATCTCGCAGGCGTATCTCTTTCGCCTCTTCCCGACGAAGGCCGAGCTGTACGTCGCCGCTGTCGACCGCTGCTATACGCGGCTCGGCGACGCGATGCGCGCCGCCGCCGAGGACGAGTCCGCCGACGGCACGACGGTGCTCGAGCGCATGGGCCACGCCTACGCCCAGCTGCTGGAGGACCCCACGACGCTGCGCGCCACGCTGCAGGCGTTTGCCGCCGCGGCCGGGGAGGACGAGCAGATTCGCGCCGCCGTGCGCAAGGGCTACGGCGACCTGATCGAGCTGATCCGCAGCCTCGGCGGCCTCACCGGCGAGGAGCTGCGGGGCTTCATCGCCCAGGGGATGCTGATGACAGTGCTCGCCGGCATGGACGCGCCGTCGATCGACGCGGCCTGGGCCCGCGACCTCTGCGACATGTCGAAGGGCGAGCCCGCGGGCTGACCCTGACAGGCGGTGCGTGCCGCCGCGGGTCAGGGATGGACAAGCACCTTGAGCGCCCCGCTCGTGCGGTCGGCCAACGCGCCGAGCCCCTCGTCCACGAGCCGCTCCAGCGGTATGCGGTGGGTCACGAGTCGTTCGACGCGAACCGCGCCGCGGGCGAGCAAGTCGATGCCGTCAACCGTGTCCACGTCCCAGCACAAGCCGGCACTGCCGACGATCCGCTTCTCGCCCAGCACCGTGTCCGCGATGTCGAACGGCTCCGGGTGCGGGTGGAAGCCGACGAGCACCGCCGTCCCTCCGCGGCGCACGAGCTGCAGCGCGCGCTGCTGGAGCCCGGGTGCGCCGGAGCACTCCAGCACGACGTCGTAGGTGTCGGCGCCCGGCTCCGCGGCCGTGACGGCGGCGTCCGCGCCGAGCTCCAACGCGAGCGCGCGGCGCGTCTCGTCCGGCTCGGCAACCGCGACATGGCGCGCGCCTGCCGCGCGCAGCACCTGCGTCGTCAGCAGGCCCACCGTGCCAGCGCCGATCACGAGCGCGCGTGCCCCGAGCACGACAGGTGCCTTGCGTACGGCGCGCACGGCAACGCTGGTCGGCTCGGCCAGCGCCGCGACGTCAGCCGGCACGTGCGGCGGCACGACCGCGCAGGAGGCGGCGTCGGCGACCATCAGCTCGGCGAGCCCGCCATCGGCGCTCAGCCCGTGCACGGCGAGCTGATCGCACAAGCCGGGTTCGTGGCGCACGCAGAAGCGGCAGTGCCCACACGTGATCATCGTGTTCGGGACGACGCGCGTGCCGACGGGCGGACCGCTGCCGTCGGCTGCCGCCTGCGCGACCGTCCCGACGACCTCATGCCCGAGCGTGATCGGCGCCTGCCGACCCGAGAGCGGGTGCGGGATCCCGACCGGGATCGCGATCGGCCCCTCCCTCAGCTCCTCCAGGTCGGTGCCGCAGATGCCCGCCCACTCGACCGCGATCACGAGCTCGCTCGGAAGCGGCTGTGGCTCCGCCACCTGCTCGACGCGGATGTCGCCGCGGCCGTGCCAACGCGCGGCGAGCATCAGCGGATTCCCGGAAGCCCCGCGGGCAGGCCGAGCGCGTCGCGGCTGCTGCGCCCGTCGCGGATCGCCGCCATCGCGGTCGTCTCGCCATCGACCTTGCGGTGCGCGGCTGCGAGCGCCGCCTCGGCGCGCGTGGCGGGGATCGTCACGCCGCCATCCGCGTCGCAGACGACCCAGTCGCCTGGGCGCACGAGCGCCTGGCCGATCCGGACCGGCACCTGATGCTCGCCCGCGCGACGCTTGATCGTGCCCTGGATCGCGTGGCCGCGCGAGAAGACCGGGAAGCCGAGCTGCTCCAACTCGCGCACGTCGCGGACAGCCTGGTCGGTGAGCAGGCCGACGACGCCGCGCGCCATCGCGTAGGTCGCCACGACCTCGCCCCAGAAGCCGAACGGAGAGGATGCCGGCGAAGCGACGCACAGCACCTCGCCCGGCTCGGCCGCCTCCAGCGCGAGGTGCGCGGCAAGGTTGTCGGATGCCGCGATGCGGACGGTGCGTGCGCGTCCGGCCATGCGCGCGCCGGCCCACGCCGGGCGGATCGCCGGCCCGAGCGCGCCGCGGCGCCCATCGGCCTCGTGCAGCATCGCCGAGCCGCAGTCGAGCAGCGCGCCGGCGAGCTCCTCGTTCGTCATCGCTCCTCCTCCTTCGTCAGGTCCAGGTCCCGCGCCGGCATCAGCCGAGCACCCCCGTGCCGCCATCCAGCTCGATCGTCGCGCCGGTCAGGAACATCGGCGCCTGCACGAGGTAGCGCACGACGTCGGCGACCTCCTCGGAGGTCCCCATGCGTCCGAGCGGGACGCGATCGGCCACATAACGCGCAAGCCGCTGCTCGTCGCCGCCGAGGAACGGCGTGTCCGTGACGCCGACGCTGACCGTGTTGACGGCGATGCCGCGCGGTGCCAGCTCCACCGCGCTCGAGCGCGCGAACTGCTCCAGGCCGGCCTTCGTCGCGCCGTAGGCGGAGCGGTCGGGCAGCGAGCGACGCGCCGACAGCGAGCCGATCACCACGATCGCCGCCGGGGTCCGCCAGTCGAGCTTCAGCAGATCGCCGACGAGCACCATCGGGCCGACGAGGTTGACGTCGAGCAGCGCGCGCAGCTCATGCGCGGAGATGCTTCCCACCGGACCACGGTACGGCTGGCCGGAGGCGATCACCACCCAGGCGATCGGCGCCGCGCACGCAGTCACGGCCTCGACGATCGCCGCGCGACCCTCGTCTGTCGCGAGGTCGGCGCGACAGGAGCGCACGTCGCCCTCGGCAGGCACGTCGTCGAGCGGCTTGCGGCTGACGGCCACGACGGTGCGCGTAAGCGGCGCGAGTGCCTGCAGGCAGGCGCCGCCGATCCCGCCCGAGGCGCCGAGCACGAGGCCGACGCCGACGAGCTCAGCGGCCATCGCCGGCCACCTGGCGCATCAGGGTGCCGGTGTTCTGGAGCCAGGTGGCGAGCAGCGCCGGGTCCGCGCCGTGCTCGACGAGCTCGTCGAGCGTGCGCGCGAGGAACGCGAAGGGGTCGCCGTTCGCCCGTTGGCCTCCGTCGGAGGCGACGATCACGCGCGCGCCGAGCTCGCTCAGCTCGCGCACCGCGTCAGCGCGCTCGCCGGGAGGAAGCGTGCGCAGGCCGTAGGCGTCGAGCTCGATGACGGCGCCGGCAGCGACGACGTCGCGCAGCGCGCCGCGTCCGACGCCGACGTCGGCGTTGAGCGGGTGGGTGGCGATCGCCGTCACGCCGCGATCGCGTGCCTGCTCGATCAGTTCCAGGGCCGGCGCGAGCGCCAGATGGCCGGTTGCGACGACGACGCCCGCCTCGCGCGCGACGAGGTCGAGCGCGGCAGCGTGCAGCGGCAGCGGCGGCAGGTCGAGTCCGCCGCTGGCGCCGTGGCGGCTGCGCGTCGGCCACCACACGACGCGCGCGCCGAGCGCCAGCGCGCGTTGGAGCTCGACACGCGAGATCCACGGGTTGAGCGTGACCGAGCCGAGGACGCGCACGTCGGCGTTGCGGCGTCGCGCGTAGGCGCAGGCGATGCGCGCGCGACCCGCCGTCGGCTCGTGGTGGCTCTTGAGCACGAAGCCAGCGGTGCCGCGCGCGGCGGCCGCGTCGACGAGGTCGAGGTCATCGCCCCAGCGGTCGGACGAGCTGGGCGCCGCATGCACGTGCGGGTCCCAGTCGATCGACCAGTTCGTCCCGCTCGGCGGAGTGGTGGGGAGCGGCGCGTGCTCCATCAGTCCATCAACAGGCCGCCGTTGACGTCCATGATCTCGCCGGTGATGTAGCTGGAGCCGGAGCCGAGCAGGAAGATGGCGGCCTGGGCCACCTCGTCCGGCCTTCCGAGGCGGCGCAGCGGGATCCGCGCGGCGGCGTCGCGCATCGTCGGGACCTGGTCGAGGAACGCCGTCTCGACGATGCCGGGGGCGAGCGCGTTGACGCGAATGCCCTCGGGCCCGTACGCGCCCGCGAGCGACTTCGTCAGGCACATCACGGCGGCTTTCGCGGCTGAGTAGTGAGCGCCGATCACGATCCCACCGGCCTTGCCGGCCTGCGAGCCGAAGTTGACGATCGAGCGGTCGCCGTCATAGGAGCGCAGCACGGGGATCGCGAGCCGGCAGAGGCGAACGGTCGCCATCAGGTTGATCTCGAAGACGCGCATCCAGCTGTCGTCGTCGGCCTCCTCGAACGGCTCGGGGTAGCCCATGCCGGCGGCGTTCACGAGCCCGCCGAGCAGGCCGCGGCGCTCCGCGAACGCGGCGCCCGCGTCGCGCTCGACGGCGGCGGCGTCGGTCAGGTCGAGCTGCAGCGCGACCTCCTCGCCCGGTGCGCGGTCGATCCCGAACGGCGTCCAGCCCGCATCGCGCACCGCGCGGCAGACGGCCAGCCCGATTCCGGAGGCCGCGCCGGTGACGGCGACGATCCGATCCTGCTGTGTCATGTCAGCTCCTGCTCGTGGTGGGATCTGCGTCGCTCGTGGCGGCGCGCGCGGCTGCTTCGAAGGCGCCGCGCAGCAGCGCGGTGTCGACCGAGTGCGCGACGAGGCGGACGCCCGCGGCGCGCCAGCGCCGGGCCGCGCCCGCGTCGGGGGCGAAGACGCCCGTGGCGACGCCCCGCTCGCCGGCGCGACGCACGACGTCGCCGATCGCGGCGACGACGTCGGGATGCTCGGGATCGCCCCCGAGGCCGAGCGCCATCGAGAGGTCGACCGGGCCGAGGAAGACACCATCGAGCCCGTCGACCGCGAGGATCTCGTCGAGCGCTTCGATGCCGGCCCGACCCTCGACCATCGCGATGACGGCCGAGCGGCCGTTGGCGCGCGCGAGGTAGCCGGGATCGGCGGAGTGGCCGGCCGCTCGGATGAAGGGGTTCGCACCGCGCCGGCCTTCGGGCGCGAAGCGCGCGGCGGCGACGACCGCGGCGGCGGCGGCGGCGGAGGTCACCTGCGGGACGAGCACGCCGTCGGCGCCGGCGTCGAGCGCGGCGGAGATCGGCTGCTCGCGCTCATCCGGCACGCGAACGAGGCAGGCAAGCCCGACCCCATGCGCCGCGGCGAGCAGCGGCGGCAATGCCTCGATGCCGAAGGTGCCGTGCTCGAGGTCGAGGATCGCGAGGTCGAAGCCGGTGTGGCCAAGCAGCTCGACGACCTCGATCCGCGGGATCAGGACGAACGTTCCGAGCAGCGCCGCCTCGGGCTCGGCGAGTCGCGCGCGCAGTCCGTCGAGTGAGGGCGGGGGCCCGGCGGTCACAGTCAGATTATAGCCTATGGGATCCCCCGGGACGGATGCGAACAGCCTGACGGACCGGATCGTCGCGCTGCACGGATACGATGGCCGCATGGCCGACGAGCGTCGTCTCCCGTACCGCAGCAAGGTCGACGTCGTCTACGACGAGGTACGCGCCCGCATCGTCGAGGGCGAGCTGCGCCCGGCGACCGCGATCAACCAGGAGCGGCTCGCAAGCGAGCTCGGCATCAGCACCACGCCGATCCGCGAGGCGCTGCGAAGGTTGGAGAGCGAGGGCTTGGTGCGTCCGGCCGCCCATCGCGAAGTGGTCGTCACGCCGCTCGATCCGGACGAGATGGTCGCCGTCTACGAGGTGCGCGAGACGCTCGACGCAATGGCCGCACGGCTTGCCGCGGAGCACTGCACCGACGAGGACCGCGAACGCATCGAGCAGGCGATGCGCGGCGTCGCGGACGCCGCCGACGAGGACGTCGTGCGCGCGAACCGCGCGCTGCACTCGGCGATCTACCGCGCCTCGCACAACCCCGTGCTCGTCGAGCTGCTGGAGAGCCTGTGGGACCGCTCGGAGCGCTACCGGCGCTTCGTGATCGACATCGCCGTCGACGCGGACGCGCGCGGCGAGCACGCCGCGCTCACGGACGCGGTGCTGAGCGGCCACGCCGCCGAGGCCGAGCGCTTGATGCGCGCGCATGTGCGCGCCACGCGCGAGATGCTCGAGCAGCGCCTCGACTCCTCGCCCGAGCCGCTCGCCGGCGGCCCCGCCCTCTGAGCGATCAGGTCGCCGCGGCGGCGGCGCGCGCGGCCTCGACCGTGCGCGTGACCGCCTCGGTGCGCAGGCGCGCGAGCGAGCGCGGGCTGCACCAGGCGATGTGCGGCGTCGTGACGACGTTGAGGCGGCGATCGCCGAGCAGCTCCCACAACGTCGCGCCGTCCTCGCCCTCGAACGCGTCGAGGCCCGCGCCTCGCAGGCGCCCCTCGTCGAGCGCGTGCACGAGCGCTGCCGGGTCGACGAGACCGGCGCGGCTCGTGTTGACGAGGATCGCCGCGGGGCCCATCAGCGCGAGCTGCTCGCGGCCGATCATGTGGCGCGTGCCGGCGTCGAGCGCGCTGTGCAGCGAGACGATCTCGCAGCGCGTGAGCAGCTCGTCGAGCGTCGCGGCCTCGTAGCCGTGCGCGGCCAGGTCGACGTCGCCGCGGCGCGTGTGCACGAGCACGTCGAAGCCGAGACCGGCGAACATGCCGGCCGCGGCGGCCCCGATCGCGCCGAAGCCGACGATCCCGACGGGGCCCTCCGCACCCAGCGCCGGCGCGCGCAGGAGCCCATCCCATGCCGTTGCCGGCGCCAGCGGCCCGAGGCTTGCGACCCCGCGTGCGACGGCGAGCGCCAGCGCGACCGCGTGCTGGGCGACCTCACGGGAGCAGTAGTCCGGCACGCCGATGACGGGGATCCCGTGCCGCGCGGCCGCGTCGAGATCGACGCTGTCGAGGCCGGTGCCGAAGCGCCCGATCGCGCGCAGCCGCGGCAGCCGTGCCAGCAACGCTTCGTCCACGCGTGTGCGGACGTGCAGGACGAAGGCGGCGTCGGCGAGCTGCTCGTCGGTCCCGTCCCAGCGAACGAGCTGCGCGCCGAGCCGCGCGGCCGCCTCGGCCTCCAGCTCGATGTCGGGCACGAGCGAGTCGAGCACGAGGCCGTGCAGTGGCTCGCTCATGGCGTCGTCGGGGCCCAGCGCCCCGCGGCGAGCGCGTCGCAGGTGTCGTGGAGGATCGCCGCGGCGACGTCGGCGTTCGGGACGGCTGCGCGCACGAGCTCCGGTGTGAGCGCAGTGCCGGAGCCACCGGATCCGTAGAGCAGGCGATCGGCTCCGAGTGCGGCGATCGCCGCATGCAGCTCCTGCGCGCCGGCGAGGCCGGACGTCTCGAGGAAGAGGTTGGGGCAGGCGTCGCCGAGAGCGCCCAGCAGGCGCAGCTCGGCCGGGCTCGCGGGGCCTCCGAGCCCGACGAGCACCGGCAGCGTCGGGAACGCCACGGCCAGCTCGTGCAGCGCCTCGTACGGTGGCGGTTCGGCGTCGCGCAGGTCCACGAGCAGCGGGCGGCGCAGATCGCCGAGGACGGCGGCGAGGTCGCCGATCGCCCACGGGCGCAGCGTGGCGGCCCCGCCGAGCGCGGCGGGCACGCAGCGCACCAGCCCGCGCCAGCCATCCGGCACGGCGGCGAGTGCGGCGACGCCGTCGTCGGGGCCGGGCGCCCAGGTCGCGCACGGGCGCACGCCGCCCTCCGCGGGCGGCGCGGCGGCCACGCGCGCCAGATCGCCGGTGCCGCGCGCCGCGGCGGACGCGCGGTAGACGATCGACGCGGCGTCGGCTGTGGTGCCCGCCGCGTCGTGCTCCAGCTCGACGCGCACGTCGCTGATCACGTGGACGTGCCCTCCTGTTGGGCGAGGAAGTCGAGCAGCGCGGCGGCGTCCGCGCCCGGAGGAGGAGCCCCCGGTCGCGACCACAGCTCTTCCAGCGCGAGCAGGCGGTCGCGGACCGCCGTGAGCGGGCCCATCGTGCCGGCGGGCGCGACTGCCGCGCAGACCTCCTCCAGCTCGTGCGCGCGCCGCCCGGCGTGCAGCCGGTTCGTCTCCAGCAGCATCGTCGCGAAGGCGCCGAAGGGCTCGCGCAGTGTCCGTTCGACGGACGCGACGGCCGCCTCCGAGCCGCTCGCGTGAGCGGCTCGCAGCAATTCGATCGCGAACACCTCGAAGGGCTTCATGAACAGCGACCGCATCATCTTCGCGCTCGCGGCGGCGCCCGGCTCGTCGCCTGCCTCGCGCACCTCGAAGCCGATCCGCGCGAGCAGCTCCGCGGCGGCCGCGGCGAGCCGTCCGGAGACACATACAAGCGGCAGCTCGGCGGTGATCGAGTCGAGCAGGGCGACGTCGACGAAGCGCTCGGCGCCGGCCGCCTCGGCGATCTGCAGCTTGCTCGCGGGCGCGGCCGAGCTCCAGTCCAGGTAGGGCGCGTCGGCGCGCAGCGCAGGCGCCGCCTCGCGCGCCACCGTCAGCGCGGCAGCGACCGGCACGGCGACGAGCACGCCGTCGCAGGCGGCGGTAAGCGCGGCGAGATCGGGCGCCGTCGAGAAGGTCTCGCAGCGGGCAGGATCGACGTCGAACGTGACGAGCTCGATGCCCGCCGCGCGCGCCCGCACGGCGAGGCTCTTGCCCACAGGACCCATGCCGACGATGCCCAACATTCCCATAGCTTATAGCCTACATTCGAGCAATGGATCGCGCCCATGAGCGATGCTTGACGCTATAGCAAACCGTTATGTAGCCTATAACTTGTAGGCAATCCTGGAGAGAGGACCGAGAGTGCCCGGTACCGAGACGCGCGTCGTCGATCTGCGTGCGCACACGTGCTTCGCCATGTGGAGGAACTGGATCTTCATCGAGGTGGAGACCGAGGACGGCCGCATCGGCATCGGAGAGTGCACGCTCGAGGGCCGCGAGAAGACGATGCTCGGCCACCTCGAGGACCTGCGGCGCTACCTCGTCGGCCGCGACTCGGCCGCGATCGAGGAGCTCCACCGCGACCTCCTGCGCGACCCCTTCTGGGTCGGTGGCTACGTCGCCAACAGCGGCATCGCGGCGATCGACATCGCCCTGTGGGACCTGTTCGGCCAGCGCGTCGGCCTGCCCGTCTGGCAGCTGCTCGGAGGCAAGCTGCGCGAAAAGGTGCGCGTCTACGCCAACTGCTGGTACTTCGGCGTCACGACGCCCGAGGAGTGGCGCGACCGCGCGGCCGAGGTCGTCGAGCTCGGCTACACCGCGATGAAGTTCGACCCCTTCATGCAGGCCGGTCCCGAGTGCACGCGCGAGCAGCTTGAGCAGGCGGTGGCGCTCGTCGCCGCCGTGCGCGAGGGTGCCGGGCCGAAGACCGACCTGATGATCGAGGGCCACGGACGCTTCGACCGGCCCGCCGCGATCCGGATCGGCAAGGCGCTCGAGCGCTTCGACTGCTTCTGGTTCGAGGAGCCGCTCGAGCCGCGCAACGTGCAGGCGCTCGCGCACCTCGCGCACGAGCTGCCGATGCCGGTGGCGACTGGCGAGCGGCTCTACTCGCGCCATGACTACCGTGAGCTGCTCACGAGCCAGGCCGCGCCGTTCATCCAGCCGGACGTGACGCACTGCGCCGGCATCACGGAGCTGAAGAAGATCGCCAACATGGCCGAGACGTGGAACGTCGGCGTCGCGCCGCACAACCCGAACGGGCCGGTCGCGACGACCGCCTCGCTGCACGTCGACGCGGTGATCCCGAACTTCACGGTGCAGGAGATGTGCGCGCCCTGGGATGCGAGCTGGCGTCACACCGTCGTGACCGGCTGCCCGAAGGTCAAGGACGGCTACCTGGAGATCCCGGACAAGCCGGGTCTCGGGCTCGAGCTGCACGTCGAGGAGATCGAGAAGCACCCGTATCAGACCGTCGACCTGAGCTTCTACAACGACAAGTCGGTGCTGGACCACGTCTCGCTGCGCGACCCGTCGAGCGCCGACGGCGTAGCGCTGGCGTAGTTGACTCCGGCGCGCTGATTGATGCTCGCATCCCCCGTCCAAGTCGTCTGAAAGGACCTGACCGTGCAGATCATCAACTGGGACGTCGCGCTGAGCAGCGACGACGACCTCGGCGAGGGACCTTTCTGGGACGAGCGGACCGGCACGTTGGGACGGGTCGACGTGACGCGTGGACGCGTCATCTGCTGGACCGTCGACACGAGGGCGACCGAGACGTTCAGCGTCGACGGGGAGGTGGGCGCCGCCGTCCCGCGCGAGGCAGGCGGCTTCGTGCTCGCCGTGGAGCGCGAGCTGCGCATCCGTGACGCCGACGGCAGCGAGCGCGTCGTGGCCTCGGTGGAGGGCGATCGGCCCGACAACCGCTTCAACGACTGCAAGTGCGATCCGCAGGGGCGCCTGTGGGCGGGGACGATGTCGCGGGAGGTCACCGAGGGCGCGGGCACGCTCTATCGCCTGACCGCTGACGGTGAGCTCACGGTCGCGATCCCCGGCGTGACGATCTCCAACGGGCTCGGCTGGAGCCCGGACGGCGCGCGCATGTACTTCATCGACAGCACGACGCAGCGCATCGACGTGATCGACTTCGACGGGTCCAGCGGCGAGCTCGGCGACCGGCGCCCGCTGGTGGAGATCGATCCCGAGGTCGGCATGCCCGACGGGCTCGCTGTCGACGCCGAGGGCGGCGTCTGGGTCGGCCTCTGGGGCGGGGGCGCGATCCGGCGCTACAGCGACGCCGGGACGCTCGAGGCCCATGTCGAGCTGCCCGCGATGCACGTGACCAGCGCCGCCTTCGGCGGACCGGACCTGCGCACGCTGTTCGTCACGACGGCCCGCTACCAGCAGCCGGACGACGAGCTCGCCGCGCGGCCGCTCACGGGCAGCGTCTTCGCGCTGTCGCCGGGCGTCGCGGGAGCACCTGTGCAGCGTTTCCGCGGCTGACGGTGACAGACAGCCCCGCCGGGCGCGTTCTCGCCGGTGGTGTGGTTGGCGAGACGGTGGCTTGACGAAGGGTTAATAGTCACTATATCATAAATGATAGCCTATAGACCATAGGGACGCGTGCTCTTTGGGCGCTCGTCCCAAGAAGGGGGAACATGATGGGACGAAACGTGCGGCTGCGGCTATGCCTGGCAGCTGCGGCAATGGTGTGTCTGACACTCGGTCTGTCCGCCGGCTCGGCCTCAGCGGTCCTGAGCTTGGAAAGAGGGACGGACACGAGCCTGTCGATCGACTCAGACGTTCACTGGTGGGGCGGAGTCGGCGAGGTGACGTACAACGGCTATCAGTACTTGGTCTACTGGGATGCGGCGGCGGAAAGAAAGGGCGAACCGAACCTGGTGCTCACCCGTCGCCGGCTCTCGGACGACAACAGAGTGACCATACTATTCACGACTGCCGAATCGTTCCTCAGAGGCGTCGACGACGGTCATAACGAGCCGGTCGTCACGGTCAACCGCAACGACGGGACGCTCCACATAAGTTGGGGCAACCATCTGCCTGCTAGATTCAGAAACAAGAGACACTACTACTGGAGATCGGCCGCCAGATGCATCGAAAGAAGCCAGGAAACCTTTACCAGAGAAGGCTGCGGATTCGAATTCAGAAACTATCAGGCGGATAGAACGGCTGAGGAAGACATGACGTACCCGCAGTACATAACCGACGCCAATGGTGCTCTGTATTTCTATTACCGCAACGGGCTTGCTCTCAACAGCGACTCGTACATGAACAAGTATGACGAAGGGACCCACTCCTGGAGATCCGTGGGCAGGATACTTCGCGGCAGAGAATGGTTGAGCACTGAATTCTCGGTCGGTGCAAACAGATACAGTGCGACGGGCCGCGGAGCCTATCCGGCAGGCATTGCGTTCGACAAGAACAATGTGATGCACATGGCGTGGGTGTGGCGCGAGAATTCGGCGATCGAATTCCTCGGCCAGCATGGGTTGTACTACGCCTATACCAGCGACCTGGTTACATGGTACAACTCAGCCGGGGAAGTGATCGCGAACGAAGAAGGGCCGATGGACTTCAACATCGCGGCAGCCGCGCTCGTCCGTAACTACCCGCCCGGACAGATGATGACGGCCGGCCAGATGGCGCTGGACTCCAACAACAACCCGCACATAGTGAACCAGGTCGCCGAAGTGGCGACGGACGATCAGGCGCATCTGACCGAGAGCATGCGGTACATCCACATGTGGCGCGACACGAACGGGACGTGGTACGAACAATTCATCGGTACGACCACGAATGACCTGTATGCGCGGCCGACGTTGTTCTTCGATCGTGCCGACATCGCGTATGTGCTGTACGGGAGAATCGACAAAGACTGGAATCCCTACAACGGCAGCGAGCCGTTCGTGGATCTGCCTTACGACAACGTCGTCTGGCAGGCTGATGAAAGAGCGGGAGATGGCGGCGCCCTCAGCGTCGACCTCTTCTCGGAACTTACGTGCCTCGACAGCGCAGAATATAAGTACATCGGCGTACCGATCAGCACGACGGGGAATGCGCAGGTGCGCATAAGGATGACGAACGAAACCGCGTCACAGGATGTGACACTGACGTGGGTGACCGAGGAAGAAGCACACGCCTGGGAAGTGACGAGACAGCAGACATTCGCGAGATTGCTCAGAAGAGAAGCAAGATACGTCGAATACGTGGCGACGGTGACCGACGCGGACTGGAACGGGACGCTGCGGGCGCTCGAGATCTGCACCGCGAGAGGCGCAGTAAGAACCGGCAATCAAAGAATCGACTCAATCAAGATCACCAACAGAGCCGGCACAGCAGTCAAGACGTGGAACTTCGAAAGAGGGTACACGCTGATGGGTGCTGAGGCGACCCAGTCTTCGAACTGGGGCACCTGGACGATAGAAACCCCTCTTGCCTGAAGTTCCGCTCATAGAGAACGACACTCACTACCGAATCGATCCGAACCGCTTCAAGGACGCAGGTCGTCCTGCGGAATTCCCGCTGGTCCTTCAAGGAAGACCCGGCACCGAGTCCTTGACGATGCGCAGATTCGACATCGGTGAAGATGACGTCGCCAAGGAATGGGGCTTCGAAACCGACCTGATGGGTTGGGAAATCAGAAACCACGTCGAACCAGCGTCGTTCGTGTACTCGAGAGACAGAACGAACGACGTCATCGGCGGAAGAATAACCGGGGCCGATCCGCAGATCGTCTCGATGCTGAACCTCAAGGCCCCGATCGAAGCTGCGGACGACATCATCCACGTGCGGCTCAAGAACAGCTCGAGAGGCACCAGAATGCGGGTGTACTTCATCACCGAAGCCGGACAAGCCTGGAACGAAAGAAGATCCCAAACGAGCACGATCACCAGAGAATCCACCTACACCGACTACACGTTCGACATGAGCAGAGTCGAAGGCTGGACCGGGTCCACCCTGTACGCGGTCCGCATCGATCCCGTCGACGACGGGACGAGCACCGGCACGTTCAACATCGACCGCGTCTACATCAACAAGGAATAACAGGCACACACCGCCAGTCTCAACGCGACGTGGTCGGGCCCTCGGGCCCGGCCACACGGCGTGCCTGACGGTATATTTGTAGGACCTTTGCGGGCTGACCGGGCATGACTGCAACGCTGACGATCCTCGGCTGGGACCATCCGCGCTGCATGCGGCCGCTGGCGGCCGCCGCGACGGCCTGGGAGCAGCGGGGCGACGGCTGTCCTGTGAGGCTCTGCACACGCAGCGGTGACGCCTTCGCGGGGCAGTCGCTCGAAGACGCCGTGGCCGCCGTGGACCTCGTCGTGATCGACCACCCGTTCTCGGGCGAGGGACTCGCGACAGGCACGCTCGTCGCGATCGACGACCATCTCGAGCCCGCGACGCTCGACGCGCTCGCGGCCGACTCGAGCGGGCCGAGCCACGAGTCCTATCGCTGGGGCGGCCACCAGCTCGCGCTCGCAGCCGACGCGGCGTGCCACGCAGCGGCCTGGCGCCCGGATCGGCTTGACGATCCGCCGCGCACCTGGAACGAGGTGCTCGCGCTCGCGCGGCGGGCTCCCGGGACGGTCGCGCTGTCGATCGTCGGGCACGCCGCGATCTGCGGCCTGCTGACGCTCTGCGCGGGCGCCGGCGCGGGGCCGCAGCCCGACGAAGAGCCGCTGCTCGACCCCGAGGTCGCCACCTGGGCCGTCGCCTCGATGCTCGACCTGCTCGGCCACGCGCACCCGACAAGCGCCTCGCTGGACGTCGAGCAGGTGCTCGCGGCGATGCACCGCGGCGACGAGATCTCCTACACGCCGATGGCGTTCCCCTACACGACGTTCGCCTCGCCGGCCGCCGACGGCGTCGCGCTGCGCTACGGCCCGCCGCCCGTTGGCGATCCCGGCGCGGCCGGCGGCGGCGCGCTGCTCGGCGGGACCGGCCTTGCGATCAGCGCGCACTCGCCGCGGCCGGCGCAGGCGGCGGCGTTCGCCGCTTGGTACTGCGGCGCCGAGGTGCAGCGCACGCTCGTCGTGGCGCAGGACGGCCAGCCGGCGAGCCGCGCGGCCTGGACCGACCCGGTCGCCGACGCACGCTTCGGCGGCATGCTCTCCGCCGTGCTCCCGAGCCTCGAGCGCGCCTACGTGCGCCCGCGCGAGCCGTGGTGGCCGGCAGCCCAGCGCGACGCCGACGAGCTGCTGCGCGAAGCGCTGATCGCCGGCGAGCGTCCGGCCGGCATCGTCGAGCGCCTCAACCGCCTCTTCGCCGCGGCGCGCGGCGACTGAGCTGCGCGCGCCGCGCGCGCTCAGAGCAGGCCGTATTCCTCGAACACCGCAGCGACGGTGCGCCCGCTGCGCAGGTCGCTGCGGACAACTGCCTCGCCGGAGCGGCGCTCTTCGGCCGCCTCGATCGCCTCCTCGGCGAGCGCGGCCGGGAGGATCACGACGCCGTCGTCGTCGGCGCGCACGAGGTCGCCCGTTTCGACCACGATGCCGCCGCAGACGACCTGCTCCCCGTAGGAGACGATCGCCATGCGGCCCTGCGCGTCCATCGCGCAGCGGGCGCCGGCGTAGGTCGGATACCCGAGCCGGTCGATGCCGGCGATGTCGCGCACCGCACCGTCGGTGACGGCGCCGACGCCGCCGAGCGCCTGCGCGCGCGTGGACAGGAGCTCACCCCACGCGGCCGCGCCGCGGAAGCCCCCGGTCGCCACGACGATGACGGCGCCAGCGGGAATCGCGTCGACGGCCTCGATCCCCATGTCGTAGGTCGGACGGCCGTCGTCCTGCGCGGGGGCCGCGAGCCCCCGCTCGACGGCCTGAAGCGTGAACGCCACGCCGGCGAGCCCATTGCCGCCCGAGACTGGACGGATCGCCGGGTCGAGCACGCGCTGGCGTGCGCCGAGCTTGTCCAGGCTGTCGGAGATGACCGCGACCGGCAGATGGGACAGGCGCTCGACCAGTTGTTCGTTGTTGCTCACGCCTGCTCCCAATCGTCGGAGGACTGATGATAAATTATATAGCCGACCTGGCGCGCCGGCAGCCGTCCCCTCGGCGATGGCGCCGCCACGAGCGATCGGACGAGTAGCGGACGTCAAGATGGTTCAAGGGCCGCATGCGGGCGGCGACGCTCGCGTGCAAGCGTCGGGTTTGACAGATTCTGTGAGTGAGTGCATACTCACACCTGTGAACGCCGAGACAGGTCTCCACCGCCTCCAAACGCCGCGAGGTGCCGGTCAGGCCTCTCTCTTTTTTGCCACGTTGATGAGTGACCAATCACACACCAGAAAAGGACAGGAGCAATGACACGCTCACGACAGATCTGGACCTCGATCGTGACGAGCGTCGCGCTGTTCATGGTCACGCTCGACAACCTCGTCGTCACGACGGCGCTGCCGTCGATCCGCGTCGACTTCGACGCTACCCTCGCATCGCTTGGCTGGACGGTGAACGCGTACACGCTCGCGTTCGCGGTGCTGTTGCTGCCCGCCGCCGCGCTCGGTGACCGGCTCGGCCGCCGGCGTGTCTTCTCGTTGGGGCTGGCCTCGTTCACCGTCGCCTCGATCGCCGCCGCGCTCGCACCGAGCGCCGGTGCGCTGATCGCCGCACGCGCGTTCCAGGGCGCCAGCGCGGCCGCCGTCACCCCGCTCTCGCTCACGCTCCTCTCTGAGGCCTTCCCAGCCGGCAAGCGCGGCCTCGCGCTCGGCATCTGGTCCGGCGTCAGCGGCCTCGGCGTCGCGCTCGGGCCGCTCGCCGGCGGTGCCGTCGTCGACGGCATCTCGTGGCACTGGATCTTCTGGCTCAACGTCCCGATCGGGCTCGTGCTCGTGCCGCTGGCGTACCTGCGCCTGACGGAGTCGCACGGTCCAGGGCGCCGCCTCGACCTGCGCGGCCTCGGCCTCGTAGGCACCGGCCTCTTCGGCCTCGTCTTCGGGATCGTCAAGGCGCAGGACCTCGGATGGACGAGCCCAACCGTTCTCGGCTTCGGTGCCGCCGGCCTGCTGCTGCTCGTCGCCTTCGTCGCCTGGGAGCTCCGGGCACCCGAGCCGATGCTGCCGATGCGCTTCTTCCGCAGCCGCGGCTTCTCCGCCACGAGCGGGGTGACGGTCGCGATGTTCTTCGGCACGTTCGGGTCGATCTTCCTGCTGGCCCAGTTCTTCCAGACGGTGCAGGGCTATTCGGCGCTCGAGGCGGGTCTGCGCACGCTGCCGTGGACCGGAGTCACGATCCTCGTCGCCCCGATCGCTGGGATCCTCTCCGACCGCATCGGCTCGCGGCCGCTGATGACGGCGGGGCTCGCGCTGCAGGCCGGCGCGATGGCGCTGCTCGCGCTCGTGTCAGAGCCGACGGTGCCGTACGGCCAGCTCGTGATCCCGTTCGCGATGGCAGGCGCGGGCATGGCGCTTGTGTTCGCCCCGGCCGCCAACGCCGTGCTCTCCTCCGTGCGGCCGCAGGAGGCCGGGCAGGCATCCGGTGCCACGAACACGTTCCGCGAGATCGGCGGGGCGCTGGGCGTCTCCGTCCTCTCGACGGTGTTCGCCGGCGCTGGCTCCTATGCCTCGCCCGATGCCTTCACGGCCGGCATGACGCGCGCGGTGTGGGTCGGCGCCGGGGTGCTCGCCGCAGGTGCGATCGTCGCCCTGTTCGTACCGGGCCGCGAGCGCCAGGCGCAGATGGCGGCGGCGAGTGCGGCCGCCGGGCGCACCCCGCAGGCGGACGACGCCGTCGCCGAGCCGGAGCTCGCGCTGGCCTGAGCGCACGTCGCGGCGGCCGGGCTGAGCCCGGCCGCCGTCGTGGGTCTTGTCGCTGGTTTCTAGGTGTCTGCGATGTAGATGCGGTCGACGTTGAACGTGCCGCTTCTGGTCGTTCTGTCTTCCGCCGGGTCGAGTCGGAGCTGGTAAAGCGTGTTGTTTCTCCAGCCGGAGACTCTGCTCATGTCGATGTCGTAGAGCGAGTAGCTCGATCTCGCTCTGATCGTGAACGTGATCGTCTTCGTTTCGTTCCAGGTTCTGTCCGCGTCGGTGATGAAGTAGAGCTTGGCCGTCGTCGCGGCCGTGCTGTTCTTCATGCGGACGTGGACGTTGTCGCCGGTCGTTTCGCCGAGCGGGATCTTCAGGTTGGCCGCCGACAGGAGCTGGGAGTCGGTGCCCGTGAGCGTGCCGGTGATCCCCTTCGTGCCGCCGTCGTTGGACCATCTGAATGCTTCGACGTTGTTCGGCGCGGTCCAGCCGACCTTGTCAGTGTCGAAGCGCACTTCCATCGCGGTGTCGTCGCCGCCGATGTCGAACTCACGCAGCGAGAGCGCCTCGGTGCCGGGCGAGCCCTGCACCATTGCAGTGAAGTCGACGACCTTGTCTCTGGCGTAGCGCTGTCTGTCGATTCCCCAGTAGCCGTCGCCAAGGGCGATCGAGACGCCGGGCAGCAGCTCTTCTCTCTGCCAGGTGGCCCAGTTGTCGTTCGGCGAGGCCTCGACGCCGTAGAGCGTGAACCCTCTGGTGAATTCCCAGGTCTTCGCCGCCGTGCCGCCGGAGTTGGTGACCTTGATCCAGTCGATGCTCTGGCTGCCGGTCGAGACGCCTTCGGCGGTGCAGAGCTCGAGTGAGCGCAACGTCCCGTTCCAGTCGGCGTCGGTCACCGTCATTCTGTATTCGGTGTAGCTTCTGTCTCTCGCCGTCAGGACTCTCGTGAATCTCTGCTGTCTGGTGATTTCCCAGGCCGGGTCTTCGTGGGTGGTCCAGGTCGCTATGACGTCCGGCTCGTCGGTGTCGTTTCTCATCCGGAAGCGAATCTGGTTGTTGCCCGCGGTGCTGATGCTGGCGTTGGCGTCGTCGGTCGAGTCGATGCACGTCAACGTCGAGTAGAGCTGGAGGTTGAGGAAGCCGTCTCTTTCTCCATCGGGCTGCCATGTCACGTTGTCGGGCGGGAGATCGTTGTAGACGTAGCTTGCCGCACTGGCGTTGTACGGTTCCCACGCGAGCTCCGACTTCGCGTACAAGCCGTACACGATGTTCCCCCGGTCGAGGAAGATGCTCGGATAGATCAGGCGCGGGCCGCCCTCTTCCGTGCCCTCGACGTATTGGCTATACCAGGTGCCTTCGCTGTTGCGCCAGTAGTGCGTCAAGCGCGTGTTGGCTTCGAGCAGATCGGCCGTCGAGACGTTTGAGGTGCCGCCGAGTATGTGTGGGTTGTTGTAGGCGTCCAGCGCCAGGTAGCTGTTGAAGAGGAACGACCCGGGCGGTACGGAGAACGCCTCGATCTGAGCCTGGTCGTCGATGCCTATTATGTCGGTTTCGGCCGTGCCGACTCTCGTGCCGGACTGGGCGTACCAGGTTCTGCCGCCATCGTCGCTGTAGGCGTAGTTGAGGCCGTGCTGACCGCCGTAGCCGCCGGCGTTCTCGCGCCACGCCCACGCAACGTGGAGCCGGTCGTTCTTGTCGAAGGCGATGCCTGCGATGTAGACGCCGCGCTCTCTGGCTCTGTATTCGGTGCCGCCGACTCTGAACGAGTATTCGTTTTCCACAGCTCTTATCGCACCCTCGACTCGTCCGCGGATTATCTCGCCGACTAGCGTCCAGGCGTGGGCCGTTTCGTCGTAGAAGTTGAGGAACTGGTCGCCGCGGGCGGATGCGTCGAAGCGCTGCGTGAACCAGAGACGGTCTCTCTGGTCGTTTATGAACGTCGGGTAGGTTATTCTTTCCTCGATCGTTCTTTCGGCCATGTAGAATCTTAGTTCAAATCTGCAGTTGGCCGCAGTGAATTCTTCCTGTGTGCGTTCCATACAGCTGGTGTTCGAGTACCAATAGCGCATTCTGCGATCGCTGGTGTGGAGGCTCCACGCGATGTGGACGCGCCCGTCGTTCGGGCTGACGCCGAGGCCGACGTAGTTGTGGCCGTCCTGTCTGCCGCCCGACAGATAGGCGACGTACGGTTCGGTGTCGAACCGCAGCGTAACGAGGTTGCCGTCGGAGAGACGTCGACGGGTGAGCTTGAGATAGATACGACCGTCGATGGGATCGACGTTGTCCCAATACGCCATGTATTGATAGCCGCCGTACGACATCGGCCGCATCGAGTTGACGAACCAGTGATGATCGCTGTCGATCGTCACGTCGGTGTCGGTGGACGTGTCCATGCTCAGGACTGCCGATGCCGATCCTGCGAGCAGCCCGAGCATGCTGCAGGCCAAGGCGAAGACGCCGAGCAATAGTCGGCGCCAGCGGTGGTGATTCATGTATCCCCCTGTCATCGGGCCGGCCATGGGTCTCAACGACACACCGGTCCCGTTTACCGGATGAAACTTCCGCGCGACGCTACCACGACCGCCGACTCAGGGGCAACCGTTTGTTTTCACCCTGGTCGTGCGCCCCTACGGCTGCGGCGCTCGCGCCGCGTGCCAGGTGCCGACATCCACGAAATCCTCGCCGCCGACGTCGCCCTTCTCCGTGTCCGACGCGAACCGGTACAGCGGACGGCCCTTGTACGTCGCCTGACGGCGGCCGTCGGGGCGCTTGATCGATCCGAGCTTCGTGACGCCAACCGGCTTCGCCCCGTTCTTGAGGAGCAGCGGCGGCCAGGTGCTGAGGCACGAGCCGGTGCAGATGAAGCGCCCGCTCGTCTCGGCGCTCAGCGTGTAGAGCGTGCGGCCGCCGGCCGTGACGAGGATCCGCTTGCCGAGCGTCGCGTTCTGGGCGGTCTTGATCTGGACCGGGGGAGTGCGCTTGGCGTCGACGGCAGGAGTGGCGACGAGCGCCGCGAGGGCAACGAGCGCCGCGAGGGCAACGAGCAGGCGTGGGCGGATCGGCATGACGGTCATGTGGGCTCCTCGGACGGCGTGCGGGTCTCGCCTTGCAAGACGCCGGAGCGGCACTTGCCCTTCCCGCTCACTCGCCGCGAACCGTCAGCTCCGCCCCGAACGCCCGCGCGAACAGCTCGCTCTGGCGCTCCGCGCCCCAGCGGGCGACGGAGGTGTCGCCGTCGGCGTCGAGCTCCAGCACGATTCCGCCGCCGTCGTCGTCCGAGCGCCGCAGGCGCGCGGCCCGCACGACCTGGTCGCGGTTGCGCTCGAGCTGCTCGGCGATCCGCAGCAGCGCCGCGCCGCGCAGCAGCAGCTCCTCGTCGCCCGGCCCGCACAGTGCCGCCAGCGACCCGAGCGACGGCGTGCCCTTGCGGTGGTAGCGCGCCATCGACGCGATCAACGCGACCTCGCGCGGCGTGAAGCCGGGGAGGCCGGCGCCGAGGATCAGGTAGCTCGAATGCTTGTGGTGCGCGTCGTAGTCCACCGCGAGCCCGATGTCGTGCAGCAGCGCGGCCGCCTCGACCAGCTCCGGCTCGCCGGGCACGGGCAGTCCGGCGCCCGGCAGTGCCTCCAGCAGCTGATGCGCGAGCGCGGCGATGTGCTCGGCATGCACGAGGTCCACGCCGTGCTGGCGCGCGAGGTTGCGCACGCTCGTCGCCCGCACGCACTCCACCAGCGGCGGATCGGCCGGCGCGAGCTGCCCGGCGAGGAAGATCCCCTCGCGCAGCCCCGCCTCCGTCACCTCGATCCCCGGCGCGCCTGTCACCTCCAGCACCGCCTGCAGGACGATCGCCCCGGCCAGGATCACCTCGCCACGGCCCTGCTTGATCCCCGGCACGCGGTCCCGTTCGGCCGGCGCCCGGCCGGCGAGCTCCTCCACGAGCGCGTCCAGCGCGTCCGGCGTCAGGACGAACCCCTGCACGCTGTCGAGCGGCAGCTCCGCCGCACGGCACGCTGCCGCGGCCAGGTTGCGCACCGAGCCGCCGAGCCCGATGAGCCGCGGGGGGCCGCCCGCCAGCCACGGCGCCGACTCCAGCTCGCGCAGCGCGTGGGCGCGCAGCTTCGCGATGGCGCTCGCCTTGGCGGGCTCGTCGTCGCCCGGCAGGAAGTGCTCGGTCGTGCGCACCGAGCCCAGCGGCCAGGAGGCGATCGCGCCCGCGTGGCGGTCGCGCACCTCCACCAGCTCCAGACTGCCGCCGCCGAGGTCGAGCACGACGCCGTCGGTCAGCGACGTCGAGTTGACCGCCGCCACGTAGCTGAACCAGGCCTCCTCGTCCTGTGGCAGGATCCGGATCGTCAGGCCCGTCGCGCGCTCGGCGCGCGCGACGAACTCGGCTCCGTTCGTCGCGTCACGGATCGCGCTCGTCGCGACCGCCTCGATCTCGCCGTGGTGGATACCGCTCGTCGCGCAGAAGGCCGCGAAGACGCGCAGGGTCTCCAGCCCGTGCGCCATCCGCTGCGCCGAGAGGCCGCCGTCGGGATCGAGCTCGCCGCCGATCCGCACCGTCTCGGTGAGCCCGTCGGTGCGCTTCCACCAGCCACCCTCGCCGGACTGGAAGACGACGAGGCGGAAGCTGTTGGATCCGAGGTCGACGACGGCGGTGCGCCGCGGGGTCATGTTTCGGCGTGCTCGACGCGCTCGAGATGCGCGCGCATGAGCTCCACCTGAACGTCGCGTGGCTCCTCGCCGTCCGGGACGCGGCGGTGGGTCCAGCTGCCGTCGGCGGCCAGCTCCCAGGCGTTCTCGGTGTCGGCGAGGCAGCGCTCCAGCGTGTCCACGAGCTCTGCGCGCACGTCGGGGTCGTCCACCGGGACGACCAGCTCGACGCGCGTGTCGAGGTTGCGCGGCATCAGGTCCGCGGAGCCGATGAAGACGGCTGTCTCCTCGCCGCGCTCGAACGCGTAGATGCGCGAGTGCTCCAAGAAGCGGCCGACAATCGACACGACGCGAATGTTCTCGGATACGCCGGACACACCGGGCCGAAGGCAGCAGGCGCTGCGCACGTTCAGCTCGACCTGCACGCCGGCCTGCGATGCGCGATACAGCGCGCGGATGCAGGCAGCGTCCACGAGCGAGTTCATCTTCATCACGATGCGCGTCCGCTGGCCCGCCTCGTGCGCGTCGATCGTCGCGTCGATTTCGCCGATGATCCGCTCGCGCAGGTTCAGCGGGGCGACGAGCACGCGGCGGTAGTGCTCGGGTCGCGAGTAGCCCGTGAGCTGGTTGAACAGCTCGGCGATCTCGCCGGTGAGCCGTTCGTCGGCGGTGAAGAGGCCGAAGTCGGTGTAGAGGTCGGCCGTGCCGACGTGGTAGTTGCCGGTGCCGACGTGCGCGTAGTGCCGCACGCCGTCGCCCTCCCGCCGCACGACGAGGACCGCCTTGGCGTGCGTCTTCAAGCCCGACATCCCATATGTGACGTGCACGCCGGCCTGCTCCAGTGCACGCGCCCAGGTGATGTTGGCGCGCTCGTCGAAGCGCGCCGTCAGCTCCACCAGGCAGACCGCCTGCTTGCCGCGCTCCGCCGCGCGGATCAGCGCCGGCACCAGGGGGGAATCGTCGCTGGTGCGGTACACGGTCTGCTTGATCGCGAGCACGTTCGGGTCGCTGACGGCCTGCGCGACAAAGCGCTCGACGGTCGCGAACGAGTCGTAGGGGTGGTGTACGAGCAGGTCGCGCTTGCGCAGCACCGCGAACAGGTCCGCCGGCTTGCCGTCGTCCACGAACGCGGGCGGCAGCAGCGGCGTCCACGGCGTCTGGCGCAGCTCCCGCAGGCCGGGGATCTTCACGATCTGCCACAGGTCGGTCAGGTCGAGCAGCCCGTCGACCTCGTAGACGTCGCGCTCCTCGAGGTCGAGCTCCTCGATCAGCCGGTCGCGCAGGACGGGATCGACGCCTGCGCTCACCTCCAGCCGCACGACCTCGCCGAAGCGCCGGCGTCGCAGCTGCGCCTCGACCGCCTCCAGCAGGTCGTCGGCCTCGTCGGAGACGGTGAAGTCGGCGTCGCGCGCCACGCGGAAGACGGTGTGCGCGACGATCTCCATCCCACGGAAGAGCTGGTCGAGGTGCTCCGCGATGACCGCCTCCATCGGCACGAATGTGCGATCCGCCAGCGGGATGAAGCGGGGGAGACCCTCCTTCGGCACCTTCACGCGCGCGAAGCGCGTCTGCCCGGTCGCCGGGTCGCGCACGAGCACGCCAAGGCTCAGCGACAGGTTCGAGATGTACGGGAACGGCTGCGCCGGACCGACCGCCAGCGGCGTCAGCGCGGGGAAGACCTCGCGCTGGAAGCGCTCGCGCAGCGCCTCGGCGGCGTCCGCGTCGAGCTTCTCGGGCGCGACGATGCGAACGCCCTCGTCGGCCAACGCGGGCAGCAGCTCGCGCTGCCAGCAGCTCATCTGCCGTGCGCCCTGCTCGCGTACGCAGTCGCCGATGCGGTCCAGCAGCTCGCTCGGCGGGATCCCGTCGGTGCTTGCGGCGTCGATGCCGGCGTCGACCTGGTCGTGCACGCCGGCGACGCGCACCATGAAGAACTCGTCCAGGTTCGAGGCGTAGATCGCGCAGAACTTCACGCGCTCCATCAGTGGTCGCGACGGATTCTCCGCGAGCTGCAGCACGCGATCGTTGAAGTCGAGCCAGGACAGCTCGCGGTTGAGGAACAGCGAGGGGTCGCTGACGGCCTCGGCCGCCTCCGCGGCAGTCGGGCGCAGCCGCGCGATCGCGTCCTCCAACGGGTCCAGCAACGCCAGGTCCGGGTAGGCGGCGCGCAGCTCGTCGATCGAGGCGCGGTAGTGGCGCAGCTTCTCGGGCCGCATCCGCCCGCCGGCTGCGCGGGTGGCGCGCGCGAGCTTGTCGGCGGCGATCACGGCGCCGACCTCCGGCCCGCCGGCGATCCCGCGCGCCCGCAGCTCCGCCTTGCGCTCGGCGTAGGAGGCGATCGAGTCGTCCTCGGTGAGCGCCTGCACGCGCCGGGCGACCTCCGGGCCGATCCGCTCGGCGATGGCCGCCGCGGGCATACCGGTGTCCTCGATCACGTCGTGCAGCACGGCGCTCGCGACCGTCGTCTCGTCGTAGCCCGCGTCGTGCAGCAGGCGCGCGGTGATCGCCGGGTGCTCGATGTCGGCGGCAGCGTTGCTGGTGCCGTTCGCGTTCCCTCGGTACGCCTCCAGCGCAAGCGTCCATGCGGCCGTCACGAGCTCTGAGCCGCGCGCGAAGACCGGCGGCTCGCCAGGCGGCAGCGGTGGTGGCGCGGCATGGGCCATGTCAGCGATTGTCGGTCCTGGTGGGCGTCGTCTTGTTGTCGCAGTGTGAACGAATCGTGATCAGGGAAAGGTCGGGCCAAAGTGGTTGACTAGGCAATGACTATCCCGTACAATACCTAGCGTGTCAGTTGGTATTGGACAGGGCACGAACATCACGACGGAACTGGCGACAGACATGGATACCCAGAACATCACCCCCATCACTCCGACCGACCCTGCGCTCGACCCGCTGCAGCTGCTGATGCGCGAGGCGCGCAAGTGGCCGCTGCTGACCCCGGCGGAAGAGATCGAGTTGGCCAAGCGCGTCGAGCGCGGCGACCTCGCCGCCAAGGAGCGGATGGTCAACTCCAACCTGCGGCTGGTGATGTCGATCGCCCGGCGCTACCAGGGCCAGGGGCTGCCGATGGGCGACCTCGTCCAGGAGGGCACGCTCGGGCTCATCCGCGCGGTCGAGAAGTTCGACTGGCGCAAGGGCTTCCGCTTCTCCACGTACGCGACCCTCTGGATCCGGCAGTCGATCCAGCGTGGGCTGGAGAACAACGGCCGCACGATCCGCCTCCCGGTCCACGTCGGGCAGCGCGCCCGCAAGGTCGCGCGCGTCCGCCGCGAGCTGACGGCCAAGTACGGCCGCGACGCCACTGACGAGGAGATCGCCGAGGCTGCCGGTCTGGAGCTGGAGCTCGTGATCGAGGCGGCGAAGGCCGACCGCGAGCCGACGAGCCTCGACCTGGCCGTCGGCGACGAGGGCGAGACCTCGCTTGGCGCGCTGATCGCGACCGACGACCCCGCCCCGTACGACGAGGCGCTCGAGGCGATGCGTCAGGAGACCGTCAAGCGCGCGATCGATGAGCTGCCGGAGAAGGAGCGCACGGTCATCCACCTGCGCTTCGGCACTGCCGGCGAGCCGCCGCAAACGCTGACGGAGATCGGCAAGCGACTCGGCCTCAGCTCCACGCGTGCGCGCGAGCTGGAGGAGCAGGCGCTGCGCCGGCTCTCCGGTGAGAGCGCGCTCGCGGCGCTGCGCGAGGCCGCATAACGCCTGGCGCATACGCCGCATGGAAGCAGGTGACGCGGGTAACTACCGAGAAGTAGGAGGGCGGCGCACGGGCGCAGTCACGCGAAGACTGCCGATGGCGCCGTCCAACCCGCCCCGTACGGTTGTTGTTATGTCCCCAGTCACGACACCCACGCTCGTCAAGGACATCGCCGGTGAAGTCGCCGCGCTCGTGCACGACGGCGGCGGCGCCGGCAGCTACATGACGGACGGACTGGACCTCTATCGCCTGCTCGGTCCGCTCGAAGCGGCCGGCATACCAGAGGATCTTGTCGCAATCGAGGACTGCCATTCGCTCGACGTGGTCCTCGTCGAGGCCGCCGAGCTCGCCCGCTGGCAGCTGCGCCAGGTCACCGCCGACACCCACTAGTCGGAAAGCGGCGCGTAGAGCGCCGCTGCGCCGGTATACACAGTCCGGATGACGCAGGAGGCGAATTCCGGGTGAGGTGGCTGGCTCGCCTCGCCGCCCGGCGACCCGGACCGATCCTGCTGCTGTGGGCCGTCCTGTTCGTCATCGCGTTGCTCGCCGCGCCCAGCGCGCGGCGCCACCTGCACGCGACCGACCTGCAGATCCCCGGCACGCCCTCGGCGCGCGCCGCTGAGCTGACACGCGAGCAGTTCGGCGGCACGCCGGCGATGGCGATCCTGCTGAAGGGTCCGCCCGCGCTGCTGGAGCAGCAGGGCCCCGACATCGTGCGCGCCCTCGAGCGGATCGACGGCGTCGACGTGCTCAGCCCATGGGCGATCGGCGGCGCGCGCGTGCTGCGCGAGCCGCCCGGCGAGGCGCTGCTCCTGGTGCAGGCGCGCAAGTCGCTGCGGGAGATCTTCGACGACACGACGCCCGCAGTGCAGCGCACGCTCGACCGTGTCGTGCCGCCGCCGATGCGCGCCGAGCTGACCGGCCAGGCGCCGTTGATGCGTGCCATCAACGAGGTCTCGCTCGACGCGCTCGACAAGGGCGAGCTGATCGCGCTGCCGATCCTCTTCCTGATGCTGCTGGTGATCTTCCGCAGCCCGCTGGCGGCGCTGATCCCCGCGCTCGCCGGGCTGCTCGTGACGCGCATCGGCACCGCGCTGATGGGCGTGATCGCGCTGCGCATCGACGTCGACGCGCTCGCGCTGAACATGGTCACGATGATCGGGCTCGCGCTCGGGGTCGACTACTCGCTGCTCGTCGTCTCGCGCTTTCGCGAGGAGCTGGCGGCTGGCCGCTCCGTTCCCGACGCGGTCGAGGAGGTCACCGCGCGCGCGGGGCGTACGGTCCTGTTCGCCGGCACCGCGCTCGCGACCGGGATGCTCGGCGCGCTGCTGATCGCGCCCGGGTCGCTGCTCGTCTCCTCCACGCTGGGCGTGATCGTCGCGGCCGTCGTCGCCGTCAGCGTCGCGCTGCTGGCGATGCCGGCGGGGCTCGCGCTGCTGGGCACGAATATGGACCGCTGGCAATTCGGCGGCGCGCGCGGTGAGAGCCCGTGGATCCGGATCGCCGAGCGCGCCTTGCGCAAGCCGGGCGCGGCGGCGTTCTTCGTGATGCTGCCGATGCTGGTGCTCGCGGCGCCGGCGATCGGACTCAACACGGGCCCGCCGAACATCGCCAACCTGCCGTCCGACAACCCGGCGCGCCAGGCCTACGAGAACTTCCAGCGCGACCGCGGGGCCGGCTGGGCGACGCCCTTCGAGGTCGACTTCACGACCCGCGGACCGGTCGCCACGGACAAGCGCCTTGCCGCGCTGGAGGACTTCCAGGAGCGGGTCAGCGTGCTGCCCGGCGTCGACGCCGTGCTCGGTCCCGCTGCCCTGCGCGACCGCGCCGAGGTGCTGCGCCGCATCACCCGCCGCGCGCTCGACGTCGGCACGCCGCTCGCGCGCCTGGAGCGTGGGCTGCGAGCCGCCACCAACGGCACCGGCGACCTGCGCGACGGCCTGGCCGGCGCCGCGACCGGGTCGGGCGCGCTCGCCGACGGGCTCGCCCAGGCGGCGAACGGCTCCGGTCAGATCGCGACGGGCGCCCGCCAGGCGGCGCCGCAGACACGCCGGCTCGCCAAGGGCTTGACCGACGCGGCCGGCGGCTCGCGCCAGCTCGCCAAGGCGATGGAGCGTCTGGTCCCCGGCGTCGGCCGGCTGGAGGACAACATCGCGACGCTCTCGGAGTCGCTCACCGACGAGAGCAAGCACTCCGGCGAACGGCTGGTCGACCCGCTCAACGAGGCGCAGTCCTCGATGCAGGCAGCCCTGCGCGCGCTCGGCTCCGTCACCCCGGCTGCGGCTGGGGACCCGAACGTGGTGAAGGCCCGCGAACAGGTGACAAGCGCGCTCACCAAGCTCGGCGACGTAGGCCTCAACCTCTCTAGCACGACGACGACGCTCAACGCGGACGCGCTCGCCGCGCGGCAGATCCTGCGCGGAACCAAGCGCCTCTCGCGCGCGTTGAAGCGGCTGGAGAGCGGCACCGGGGATCTCGACAAGGGCCTCCAGCAGGCGGCCGGCGGCGCGACTCAGCTCGCACGCGGGGTCGACCAGCTCAGCGCGGCGACGGGCGCGCTCGACAGCGGCATCCGCACCCTGCTGAACGGCCCCAACGGCAACGACGGCGCCCGCGCGCTCGCCGACGGGCTCGCCCAGGCGGTCGTCGGCACGGAACGGCTCGGCGCCGGCAGCCGGCGGATCCTCGGCGGAGTCGTGCGCATCCGCCAGCAGAACGATGCGCAGCAGGAGCGCCTGCGGCGCAGCGGCACGAGCATCGAGCGTGCGATCGACTCCGGCTACTTCGTGTTGGCGGCGATCGAGGGCACGCAGCGGCAGACGCGCACCAACACCTCGTTCGCGACGAACCTCGACAGCGGCGGCGACGCCATGAAAGTGATCGTCATCCCGCAGGGCGGGCCGTTCGACGACTCCAACGCCGCGCTCGGCGAGGCGCTGCGCACGGAGGCCGATCGCACCGCGGCCGCGATGGGCGGCGCTCAGGCCCTCGTCGGCGGCCCCGCCGTGCTGCTGGAGGACTTCGACAGCGCCACGACCGCGCGCTTCCCGTGGCTGGTGCTGACGCTCGTGCTCGTCACGTTCCTGGTCCTGCTGGTGCTGTTCCGCTCGCCGGTCCTGGCGCTCTGCGCGGTGATCCTCAACCTCGTCACGGTCGGCGCGTCGGTCGGCGTGCTGGTGATCTGCTTCGGCGGCGACAACCCCCTGCTGGGCGGCCCCGGCTACCTCGACGCGATCGCCCTCAGCGGCATCTTCGCGATCATCTTCGGGCTCTCGATCGACTACGAGGTCTTCCTCATCAGCCGCCTGCTGGAGGGCCGTGCGATCACCGGTACGACCGACGGCGCGATCCGTTACGGCCTCGAGAAGACCGCGACGATCATCACCGGCGCCGCCTTCATCATGGCCGCCGTCTTCCTTGCCTTCGCCCTCTCGCCGGTCACCAACACGCGCCAGTTCGGGATCGGCCTCACCGTTGCGGTGCTGCTCGACGCGACTGTCGTGCGACTGATCCTGCTGCCCGCCCTGATCCGCCTCTTCGGCGAGCGCACCTGGGCGGTCCCCAGGTGGCTCGACCGCATCCTGCCGAAGATCTCAGCGCACTGAGGACTACGGCAGGAACTTCGGGCAGGGCAGCTCGATCGTCTGCGTGATCGGCGCCTGCGGCGGGGCGTACTCGAAGAACGACTCGAAGCTGAGCTTGCCCGACGCCGGGCAGGCGGGGGTCTTGAACCAGAAGAGCGTCTTCTTCTGCTTCTTCACGCAGCGGCCGTCCTTGCCGGTCTTCAGGCACTCGCCCTTCTTCAGCGTCAGGCCGGTGTTGATGACCTTCAGCTCGGCGATGCTGACCTTGAGGCCGTTGACGTTGCTGTCCGGCAGCACGAGCTTGTAGCCGTAGAGGCCGTCGGGCGTCGGCTCGTTGAAGAAGTTCGCCGTCAGCGCGACGTGCACCGCGCCGACGATCGGGTACTTCTTGACGATCGGAGCGTCGGACGCGACGTCGGCGGCGCCCACGACCGTGAAGCCGGCGACGGCTCCCGGCACGGTCGGCTTGCTGAAGAAGAGCGTGAACTTCGACGGCACCAGCTGGTCGAGCGCGGGGATCGTGTCGCGGGCGTCGATCTGCGCCGTGCCGGTGCCGATCTTCGCGCGCAGGCACGTCAGCGCGTTCGCGAGGTCCTTCTTGGCGCGCTTGGTCGTCTCCTTGCGCAGCCGCTTGATGAACTTCGGCAGGTTCGCGACGCGGTCGGCGAACGGCGTGCCGCTGCCGGCGAGGTCGAGGTCGATCGAGTCGCGCAGGCGCCTGCCGTCGCAATAGAAGCGCTTGTTGAGGAACTCCGGGCGCAGCGTCGCGCCGGCCGGCACGCGCAGGTAGTTCGACAGCAGCTCCGGTGGCGGTGCCCCCGTCGTGTCGTACGTGCGGGCGAGGAAGACGAGCGTGAAGCGCCCATCCGGCTTCAGGTTCGTGATCTGGAAGCTGAACTGGTTGACCGGTTCCGCATGCGCGACGGCCGCTCCGAGCAGCGAGAGCGCGAGTACCGCGACGACGAGCATCCTTTTCACGACGGCTCTCCTCTTCCGATTTCCGGAGAGATGCTAGGAGCGACCGCAGCGCGGCGCGCCGGTCCGGCGATCTCTGACCATGGAACCCGCGAACGCCGCATTCGAAGCGGCTTCCCGTCGTGCAGGTCAGCGTGGGCACGCCGCTGTCAGGCGGATCCGGCGGCGCCCGCCGGCAGCGGCTCCGGCCGTGCGTCCTCGCTTGCGCCCACGAGCGCGCCGCCCGGGCAGCCGCGCGCGGGGACCACGAGGCGCCGCGGGTCCTGGATTCCCAGCAGCGAGACGATCCCACCCGCGATCGCCAACCCGCCGGCGATCCCGATCCCCAGCCGGAAGGCCGCGACCGAGGCGTCCGTCAGCGCCGCCTCGACGCGCGGACGCTCCGCCGCAGGCGTGCCCGGCGCGCTCGTCACCAGCGCTCGCTCGCGCGCCTTCGTCACCGCCGCGCGCGCATCGGGGGAGAGGGAACCGGCCGGCAGCCGCTCGTCGAGCCGCGCGGCCGCCGCCGAGGCGATCACCGCGCCGACCGCCGCGATTGCCAGCAGCCCCGCGACACGCGCGATCGCGTTGTTGACGCCCGAGGCGACGCCCGCATGCTCGACGCCTGCGCTGCCGAGCACCGTCGCCGTCAACGGCGCGACCGTCATCGCCAGCCCCAGCCCGAACAGCACCATGCCCGGCAGCACCTCGGTCAGATACGACGGCGTCGCGTCGATGCGCAGCAAGAGCAGCAGTCCGGCACCCGCGACCAGCGGTCCGAAGCCCATGAAGCGCCGCGGCCCGAGGCGGTCGGCGAGCGCGCCGAAGCGGCGCGAGAGCAGGAACATCATCGCGGTGACCGGCAGCAGCGAGACGCCCGCGGCGACCGGCGAGTAGCCGCCGACCTGCTGCAGGAACAGCACCAGGAACAGCGTCGCGATGCTCAGTCCGGCGTACAGCGAGAACGTCGCGACGTTGCCGACGCCGAAGTTGCGGATGCGGAACATCGAGAGCCGCAGCATCGGTGTCGGCGTGCGCTGCTCCCACCACAGGAACGCGGCCATCAACGCGACGCCGATCAGCAGCGGCAGCGCGACGATCGCGTCGCCCCAACCATGCTGCTGGCGCTCCGTCAGCGCCAGCACCGGCCCGCCGAGCGCGAGCGCGCACAGCGTCGCGCCGACCCAGTCGATCGGCGTGTCCTCCTCGCGGTGCCCCTCCGGCGCGAAGCGCAGCAGCCACAGCGTCGCCAGCACCGGCAGCACGTTGATCGCGAAAATCCAGCGCCACGAGGCGACCTCCAGCAGCAGCCCACCGCCGAGCGGCCCGATCACCGTCGCGATGCCGGTCCACGCCGTCCACGTCCCGATCGCCGCACCGCGCTCGTTCTCGTCGTACGTGTCCATGATCAGCGCCAGCGTGCTCGGCACCAGCAGCGCGCCCGCGATCCCCTGCACGCCGCGCGCGACGATCAGCAACGTCGGGGTGGGGGCGAGCGCGCACAGCAGCGAGCAGACGCCGAAGCCGGCCACGCCGGCCCGGAACACGCGCCGTCGCCCCAGCAGGTCCCCGAGCGAGCCGCCGACGAGGATCAGCGACCCCAGCGTCAGCAGGTACGCCTCGACGATCCACTGCTGCTCGGCGAGCCCGCTGCCGAGGTCGCGCGCGATCGCCGGCAGCGCCACGTTCACGACCGTCCCGTCGAGGAACACGACCGCCGAGCCGAGGATGCACGCGAGCAGCGTGCGCCGCTTGCTCATCGTCGCTGCCACACCTCCAAGGTAGCCGGGCCGCCCACGGGCGGCGGGCTCAGACGCGCTCGAACCGCCGAACGGCCACGCCGATGGCGGCATTCACGGCCCACACGATCAACGCCCCCGCGACGCCCCACCAGAAGCCGTCGACGTGGAAGTCGTCCACGACCCAGCTCGTCAGGAACAGCATCAGCACGTTCACGAGGAAGTACGCGATCCCCAGCGTCACGACGATCAGCGGGATCGCCAGCACCGTCACGACCGGCTTGACGACCATGTTCGCGAGGCTGAAGACGAGCCCGGCGAGGATCAGCGTCACGGCCGTCTCGCCGGTCACCGCGATCCCGTCGAGCAGTTTCGCCGCAACCCACAGCGCTGCTGTGTTGCACGCCCAACGGATCAACAGCTGCCGCAGCATCCGGCGACATCCTGGCGCATGTGCGCCCGGTGCGCCAGTGAGCGGTCAGCGAACGGCGGCGCGGGGCGAGCGTGCGGCTGAGCGCTCGGGCGGGAGCAGCTCCCGCACCGCGTCCGCGACGACGAGCGGGTGCACATACGGGGCCATGTGGCCGCCCGGCACCATCTCCAGCCGCGCGTCCGGCAGCGCCGCCGCCAGCCGCCGGCCGTGCTCGGGCTCGATCAGCTGGTCCGCCTCGCCCTGGATCACGACCGCCGGGACGTCGAGGGAGGCGAGCCCGCGGTCGACGCCGTCGACCGCGTCGTCGGCCTCGAGCTGCTCGCTGGCGTAGGCGTCGAGGTCCTCGTGGCGCATGTTCATCGACAGCAGGCGATGCTCGTGCGCCTTGTCGACAGGATCCGGGTCGAACGCCCTCGCGTCGCCCATCTCGGCGGTTGCCTTGCGCAGCGCTCCCGAGAACGTCAGGTCGGCGAGCGGCTGCACGACCGGCCACGAGAGGAACTTCACGAAGCGCGACTGCCCGTGCTCGACCGCGTTGGAATGGGATCCGCCCGCCGCCGCGTCGACCAGCACGAGCCCGCGCACCGCGTCGGGATGGCGCTCCGCGTAGGCAAGCGAGATCGTCCCGCCGTACGAGTGCCCCACGAGCACCGGCCGATCCACGTCGAGCTCGTCGAGCAGGTCATGGAGCAGCGCGAGCTGGCGGTCGAACGTGAAGTAGCCGCCATCCGAGAAGCCGAAGCCCGGCCGGTCGAACGCGATCGTCCGTCGCCCGGCCAGCAGCGGCGTCACACGGTCGAAGTCGTTCGCCGTGCCCGGCAGGCCGTGGATCAGCACCACCGCCGGCTCCGCCCCAGCCCGCTCCAGGTACCGGACCTTCACGCCATCCACCGTCACGAACTTCCCCGTCACCGCCGGCTCGTCCGGCAGCCGGCCCCACGTCCAGTTCAGCACCACCACAAGCGCAGCGATCCCCAGCAGGGCGAACCCGACGATCTTCACCACGCGGCGCACGATGCTCCAGACGCTATGAGATCGCCGAACCGGACACGCCGGTTGGTGGCTGCTTGCTCGTGCGCGGCCCCTTGGCGTTGTTGGCGGGCGGGTCCTGTCGCGGGGCGTTGTCTCCGGCGGGCGAGCCCGCCGGTTGACAGCCGCCCCGCGCCACCCGTCCGATCGGCGTCTCAGCTCGTGTGCCGCCAACGGGGTTGGGTGGCTGTTATCGCCACCGCGACCGGGGCTGCGGCCGGCTGTGGTTTATGCGTTCGCGCCCGGCGGGCTTGATGCCGGGGCAGCGAACGGCGCCTTCAGGGCAGATGCCCTGACCACGAGCCGGTCGCAGCCACGGTCGCGCCTACGCCCAGCTCACCACACTCCGGTGGCGGCGCACGACGAAGAACGCTGATCGGGCGGGTGGCGTGGGGATCGCTGTCACACGGCGCTTGCCGCCGGTGACACGATCCCGACGACAGGACCCGCCCGCCAACAACGCAACAGGCGCCCGGGGACAGGACCCGCCCGCCAACGACCTCAGAGCCCGAAGACGGAGCCACAACCCCTCTCTCGCTACACTCCAAGAGGCATATCCGATCACCGCACTAGGACTTTTCAAGCCTTGCCCGAGCCCATCACCGTCTGTCCGATGTCAGAGCTGCCGCCCGGCACCATGCGCCTGGTCGAGCACGAGGACCTCGAGATCGGCATCTTCAACTGCGCCGGCACGCTGTACGCGATCGAGGATCGCTGCTCGCACGACGACGGACCGCTCGTCGAGGGCGAGCTGGACGAGGCGGACTGCACGGTTGAGTGCCCGCGGCACGGATCCCGTTTCGACCTGAAGACCGGCAAGCCGCTCACGCTGCCGGCATATGTTCCGGTGGACACGTTTTCGGTGGTCATCGACGACGACCTGATCAAGCTGGAGGTTGACTGACATGGCCACGCCCGAGGTACTTGCAGAGCAAGAGGGCCTGAAGGGGATCAACTCCGACTACGAGGAGCGCTTCGGCTTCCACGACGCGGAGAACTACCTCTACAAGGCGCCCAAGGGCCTGACCCGCGAGCTCGTCGAGAAGATCTCCGAGTTCAAGAACGAGCCGCAGTGGATGCGCGAGTTCCGCCTCAAGGCGCTCGACTACTTCCTCGCTCGCCCGATGCCGACGTGGGGCTCGCCGATGCTGGCCGAGGTCGACTTCGACAACATCCACTACTTCGTGCGCGCCTCCGAGCGTGCAGAGCGCTCATGGGACGACGTGCCCGACGACGTCAAGAAGACGTTCGACCGGCTCGGCATCCCCGAGGCCGAGCGGAAGTTCCTCTCCGGCGTCGGCGCGCAGTACGAGTCCGAGGTCGTCTACCACCAGATCCACGAGGACCTCGAGAAGCAGGGCGTGGTCTTCCTTGACATGGACTCCGCGCTGCGCGACCACGAGGAGCTCGTGAAGGAGTACTTCGCGACGATCATCCCGGCGAACGACAACAAGCTCGCCGCCCTCAACAGCGCGGTGTGGTCGGGCGGCTCGTTCGTCTACGTGCCGCCGGGCGTCCACGTCGAGATGCCGCTGCAGGCCTACTTCCGCATCAACACGGAGAACATGGGCCAGTTCGAGCGCACGATCATCATCGCCGATGAGGGCTCCTACGTGCACTACGTCGAGGGCTGCACCGCGCCGACGTACAGCTCCGACTCGCTGCACTCCGCCGTCGTCGAGCTGATCGCCAAGCCAGGCGCACGGATCCGCTACACGACCGTGCAGAACTGGTCGCAGAACGTCTTCAACCTCGTCACCAAGCGCGCGGTCGCCGAGACCGACGCGACCGTCGAGTGGGTCGACTGCAACCTCGGCTCGAAGCTGACGATGAAGTACCCGTCCGTCTACCTGATGGGCGAGCGCGCCCACGGCGAGATCCTCTCGATCGCCTTCGCCGGCAAGGGCCAGCACCAGGACGCCGGCGGCAAGATCGTCCACGCCGCGCCGAACACCACTTCGAACATCTTCGCCAAGTCGATCTCCAAGGACGGCGGGCGCGGCTCCTACCGCGGCCTGCTGGAGGTCGCCAAGGGAGCGCACGGCTCCAAGTCGAAGGTCGTCTGCGACGCGCTCCTGCTCGACGAGCACTCGCGCTCGGACACGTACCCGACGATCCGCATCGGCGAGGACGACGTCGACGTCGGCCACGAGGCGACCGTCTCCAAGATCGGCGAGGAGCAGATCTTCTACCTCCAGTCCCACGGGATCGACGAGGAGGAGGCCTCCAAGCTGATCGTGAACGGCTTCATCGAGCCGATCACGAAGGAGCTGCCGATGGAGTACGCGGTCGAGATGAACCGCCTCATCGAGCTCCAGATGGAGGGCTCCATCGGCTAGAGCGGGCGGCCTGGCGGCGTCTCGACGCGCCTGGCTGTGTCCTCGGGGTTCGCAGTAGCGCTGCTACAGCTTCACCCCTGCGTCCTTGCCAGGCACGCCGATACGCTCGCCAGCCCACCCGCTCCCTGCCAGGTCCGCCTTCGCTCCTTCGACCCCGCTCCCACTATGACCCAGACGCTTGAATCCCCCTCTTGGCTTGCCGCCCGCCGCTCGCGTGCTGCTGACCTCGCCGCCTCGCTCGACCTCCCGTCCTTCAAGGGCCATACCGGCTGGGAGTTCACGGACATCTCGAAGCTGGACCTGGACGCGTATGCGCCGGCCGGTGAGGGTGACGCGGGCGCCGTCGAGCGCCCTGAGGCGCTGTTCCAGGGCATGGAGTCGCCGTATGTCCTGACGCAAGTCGATGCGACCACGGTCGCGCTGCCCGAGGACCTTCCGGCGGGCGTGACGGTCACGTCGCTGGAGCGCGCGGCGGCTGAGCATCCGGAGTTGGTGGAGCAGCACCTCGGCACGATCGTCGCGGGCGAGGACGCCTTCGTGGCGCGCAACGAGGCGGACTTCGCGGGCGGGTTGTTCGTGCATGTCGCGCCTGGGGTCGTGCTCGACCGCCCGGTGCTCGTGACCGTCGTCCAAGACGCTGAGCGCACTGCCCTCAACTGGCGCTCCCTGATCGTCGTCGAGGACGGCGCGCAGGCGGAGGTGTGGGAGCAGTACCTGTCATCCGACGCCGAGCGCGACGGCCTCGTCAACACGGTCGTGGAGCTGATCGTCGGCGAGAACGCGAACCTGCGCTTCGTCTGCGGACAGGACCTCTCGGAGAAGAGCTGGATCTTCGGCACGCAGCGGTCCGAGGTCGCTCGCGACGGTGCGCTCGACTGGGTCGCGCTCGGCTTCGGCTCGGCGCGCGGCAAGGTGCGGATGGAGACGAAGCTGGCCGGTGCCGGCGCCGACGGCAAGGTCACCGGCGCCTATGCCTCCCATGGCCGCCAGCACGTCGACTTCGACACGACGCAGGAGCACGCGGCCCCGCACACGACCTCCGACCTCGCCTTCCGCGGCGTCCTGCAGGACCGCTCGGAGGCCGTCTGGCGCGGCAACATCATCGTCGACCCCGGCGCTCAGCAGACGGACGCCTTCCAGGAGTCGCGCAACCTGCTGCTTTCGAAGAAAGCCCACGCCGACGCGATCCCGGGCCTCGAGATCCAGGCCAACGACGTGCGCTGCACGCACGCCGCCGCGATCGCCCAGATCGACCTCGAGCAGCTCTTCTACCTGCGCTCGCGCGGCCTGCGCGAGGACGCCGCCAAGCGGCTCGTGATCGAGGGCTTCCTCGCCGCGCTCGTCGAGCGCTTCGAGGACGGGCCCGTGCGCCAGGTGCTCGGCGACGCACTCGAGCGCCGCCTGAGCCGCGTGCTCGGCTAGGGCGCCTACACCGCCGCTGCGAGCTGCGCCGTGCAAAACGCACAGCGTCGCGCAGCGGCGGGGATCTCGCTGAGACATTCCGGGCAGTCGCGTGTGTCCGCCTCGGTCTCACGCTCCATCCGGTCTCGCACCGCTTGACGCCGCGCCGTCAACGCGTTGACGGGCACAACGACGAGGAAGTAGACGGCAGCCGCGATCATCACGAACGCGATCAGCGCGTTGAGGAAGTCGCCGTACGGGACGATCGTGTCGCCGATCGAGAACGCCAGCAGCCCGAATCCCGGGTCGCCGCCGATGATTGCGACGACGATCGGCATGACGATGCTGGTCACGAACGCGGTCACAACTGCACCGAAGGCCGCGCCGATCACGACCGCGACGGCCAGCTCGACGACGTTCCCGCGCAGCAGGAACGCCCTGAAGTCCTTCGCGACATTCGCCATGTGCGTGTGTTCGCCGTGCGCATGCCCATCCCTGTGCGCCAGCCCCGGGCGCTCGCCAAGACTGCCGCAGGGATTCCGCACCCCGCTCTACGCTGCCCTGCATGCCGGTAGTGCTCACGCCGCGCCAGCGCCGGTCGCTTGAGGCGATCTGCGACACGTTCTGTCCGTCCGCGGAGGACGGCCTGCCGAGCGCGACCGAGCTTGGCGTGCCCGACGCGGTCCTGGCGCTCGTGGCGCGGGACCCGCGCGTCGCACCAGCGCGCGAGCTGAAGCAACTGCTCGGTCTCTGGGACACCGCCGTGCTGACGGCGGTCGGGGGCGGCGGCTGGCGGCGCTTCAGCGCGCTCTCGCGGGAGCAGCGCGAGCAGGTGCTGCTGTCGTGGTGCGACAGCCGCGTGCCGCAGCGGCGCGCCGCCTTCCACGGCCTGCGCAAGGTCGCGCTGCTGACGTACTACGGGCTGCCGGCGCCGGACGGCGGTCCGAGCCCGGTCTGGAAGGCGATCGACTATCCCGGGCCGCCCGGGCCGCCGGAGAACCCGCCGCCGAAGCAGCTCACGCCGCTGCCGATCCCACAGGACACGACGCTCGACTGTGACGTCTGCATCGTCGGCTCTGGGGCTGGCGGCGGTGTCGCGGCGGCCGTCCTCAGCCAAGCAGGGTTCGACGTCGTGGTGCTGGAGGCAGGCGGATACCACGACGACGCTGACTTCGACGGGGGCGAGCTGGCTGCGCTCTCCACGCTGTACGCGGGCGCGCCGGCCGCGACGCACGACCAGAGCGTCGGGCTGATCGCCGGCGCGACGCTCGGCGGTGGCACCGTCGTCAACTACTCGACCTCCTTCCGGACGCCTGAGGACGTCCGCGCCGAGTGGGCCTCGCACGGCATGCCGGCATTCGCGAGCGAGGAGTTCGGCGCCAGCCTCGACGCCGTCTGCGAGCGGCTCGGCGTCAACCAGGAGCACAACGAGCCCTCGATGCGCGACCGCAAGCTGCGCGACGCGACACTCGCGCTGGGCTGGCACGTCGACGCGATGCCGCGCAACGTGACCGGCGCGTGCGACCAGGGCAAGGACTGCGGCTTCTGCGGGTTTGGCTGCCGCCGCGGCGCCAAGCAGTCAGCTGTCAAGACGTGGCTGCGCGACGCACACGAAGCGGCCGCACGGATCGTCGTCGGCGTGCACGTGGAGCGCGTCACGATCTCCGGCGGCGCCGCGCGCGGCGTATCCGCGCGCACCGACCAGGGCCACAAGCTGACCGTACGTTCACGCGCGGTCGTCGCCGCCGCGGGCGCGCTCCAGACGCCCGCGCTGCTGAAGCGCTCCGGCCTCAAGAACCCCAACGTCGGCAAGTACCTGCGGCTGCACCCGGCGACTGCCGTGTGGGGCATCTACGACGAGGAGCTGCGTCCGTGGGAGGGCACGATGCAGGCGCTCTACTCCGACCAGCACCGCAACCTCGACGGCGGCTACGGCGTCAAGTACGAGACCGCTGCCGGGCACCCGCATCTCGCCGTGCCGTTCCTTCCTTGGCGCAACGCGCGCCAGCACCACGAGCTGATGGCCTCCATCACGCACACCGCGGCGTTCGGCGTGCTGCTGCGGGACCGCGACGGCGGCGAGGTGCGGATCGGCCGCGACGGCGAGCCGATCGTCCGCTATCGGATCTCGCCCTACGACGTCGCCCATCTGCGCGTCGGGATCGACGGTGCCGCGCAGATGCACGAGGCGGCCGGCGCCCAGCGTGTCTTCAGCTCGCACAGCGACTGGGTCTCCTACGACCCCGGTGTGCCGGGCGAGCGCGGCAGCCGCGAGCGCTTCATGCGTGACGCCGACGCCTGCGGCTACGCCTCCGGCCAATGCCAGCTCGGCTCCTTTCACATCATGGGCTCGGCGCGGATGGGCGCGTCGCCGGCGACGTCCGCCTGCGATCCGGACTGCCAGACCTGGGACGTCAAGGACCTCTACGTGCTCGACGGCTCCGCCTTCCCCACCTCCTCGGGCGTCAATCCGCAGATCTCGATCCAGGCGATCGCGCACATGGGCGCACGCCGACTCGCCTCTCGCCTGGTCTGATCTCCGTCGATCTGGTACGAACCAGAGGTGAAGTCCGGAGAGGTGCTCGTCGTCGAAGACGAGGACGACGTCCGCAAGCTGGTCAAGGTGCTGCTCGAACGAGCCGGGCACACGGTGATCGAGGCGGTCAACGGGCTGGAGGCGCTGGAGCGCCTCGAGACGACGTGCCCCGACCTCGTCGTGCTCGACGTCACGATGCCCGAGCTCGACGGCTGGCAGACGCTCGAGCGGATCCGCGACGTTAGCGACATTCCGGTGTTGATGCTGACCGCGCGCACCGGCGAGCTCGACAAGGTGCGCGGCTTGCGCGGCGGCGCCGACGACTACGTCACGAAGCCGTTCGGGCGCCAGGAGCTGCTCGCCCGGGTGGAGGCGCTGCTGCGCCGCCTCAGCGGGCCGCCGCAGTTCCGCCCCGCCTACGAGGACGCCGGATTGCGGGTCGACTACAGGAGCCGCGAGGTCGCCGTCCACGGCCAGCCGGTGCAGCTGACACCGCTGGAGTTCAAGCTGCTGTCCGCCTTCATCAACCACCCGAACGAGACGCTCGGGCGGGAACGCCTGCTGGAGCTCGTGTGGGGCGCCAGCGACGCGCTGAGCGGCGACCAGGTGAAGCTCTACGTCGGCTACCTCCGGCGCAAGCTCGGCTGGGACGTCGCCGCGTCGCCGATCGAGACGGTGCGCGGCTTCGGCTACCGCTACCGGCCGCCGGCCGGGTAGCCGCCCGCGGCCGCGGCGACTTCCTCCGGCGCCGTTCGCAGCGGCAGCGTGACCGTGAACGTCGTCCCGACCGCGATCTTGCTGCGGATCGCGATCGCGCCGCCGTGGCCCTCCACGATCGCGCGCGCGATCATCAGCCCGAGGCCCAGCCCCGGCACCGCGCCCGCCGTCGCGTTCGCCGCACGGTAGAAGCGCTCGAACAGCCGCGGGATCTCTTCCGCCGGGACGCCGACGCCGGTGTCCTCGATCTCGAGCAGCGCGCGGTCGCCTCGCGTCGACAGGCGCACGGCGACGCGACCGCCCGGCGGCGTGAACTTCAGCGCGTTCGAGACGAGGTTGTCGAGCACCTGCGCGAGGCGGTCGCGGTCGCCGAGGCAGGCCGGCACGTGGGCCACCTCGACGGTCAGCGCGACGTCGGCGTCTTCGGCGCGCGGACGCGCGAGCTCGACGGCGTCGCGCACGAGCTGCGGCAGGTCGACGGCGTCGGGTTCCAGCAGCAGCGACCCGCTCTCGACTTGGGCGGCGAACAGCAGGTCGCCGACGAGCCGCAGCAGCCGCTGCGCGTTGCGGTCCACGATCGCAAGGTGGTGCGCGTGCTCCTCCGGCAGCGCGGCGCCGTCGTTGCTCAGCACCAGCTCCAGGTAGCCGACGATCGCCGTCAGCGGCGTGCGCAGCTCGTGTGAGACGAGCGCGAAGAAGTCCTCCTTCACGCGCTGCGCTTCGCGTGCGGTGCGTGCGGTCGCCGCCAGCTCTGCGCTCTGGGCGGCCAGCTCGGCGTTCTGGCGCTCCAGCGCGGTGCGGCTTTCCTCCAGCGAGGCGGCCATGCCGTCGAACGTGCGTGCCAGCTCGCGCACCTCGCCGAAGCCCCCATGGCCGGCGACGCGGGCGCCGAGGTCGCCGGCCGCCAGCGCGCGCGCGGCGTCGGCGACGCCGCGCAGCGGTTTCAGGATTGCCGCCCGGATGTAGATCAGGAAGCCGATCGCGCACACGAATGTCGTGGCGATTCCCACCACGCCGAGGATCTGCGCGATCTCTGCGAGCCCGGTGGCGCTTTCGCGCCGATCCGTGCGGGCGGCTCGCTCCTGCGCGAGCACCGCGTCGAGCTCCCGGTCGATTGCGCGCACCACGCGCTCGCTCTCGCCGAGCGCCAACTGGCGTTGCGTGATCGCGGGATCGGCGCCCGCCTCGGCGTCGGCGAGCGCCGAAGCGGAGTCCGCGAGGTAGGAGCGGATCCGTCCCACGACGGCCCGCTCGGGTCTCCGCGCGACAATCGCGAGGACATCGGTGTGCTCGCGCAGCTCATTCGCGCTGTCGCGCCAGGTGGTGAGGAACTGCCGGCTGCCGTGGGTGATCAGGGCTCCTCGCTCCTCCGCCTCCAGCTCGGAGAGTGCGATCTGGACGCCGGTGATGGCGCGCGCGACCGTTGCGGAGTCGCGGGCATCGCTGTCGGCGGCACGCAGGTTGCCGAGCGCTACGAGCAGCGTGATGAAGACCGCGAGGTGCAGGGCGGCGAGCAGGCTGATCGCGACGAGCAGTCGCAGGCTCAGGCCGGGCATTCGGCGCATGCACGCTCCACGGTACTCGGTCGCGGCCCGAGCGCGGTCAGGACGCGTCGCCGCGTACGATCCGACACATGCCGGAGTCCGACCCAGGCGTTCGCGTACGCGGGATGCACGCGGCGATCGAGCGCGACGGCGAGCAGGACCTCGTCGCCGTC
Organism: uncultured Actinomycetes bacterium; assembly: GCA_963774115.1. GTDB lineage: Bacteria > Actinomycetota > Thermoleophilia > Solirubrobacterales > Solirubrobacteraceae > Conexibacter. The sequence goes on from CAVZDN010000004.1 coordinate 286,956, forward strand.
GAGGAGCCGCTGGAGATCCGCGTCGACGGCCTCCCGCTCACCGTCACGATGCGCACCCCCGGCGGCGACGAGCACCTCGCGGCCGGCTTCCTGCTCGGGGAGGGGCTGATCGACGCGTGGCCGGAGGTCGGGCCGCCCGCCGACCTCGCCGCGAACACGGTCGACGTGCGCGGTCCGCTGCTGCGCGACCCCGGCGAGCGTCGCTTCTACACGACCTCCTCGTGCGGGGTCTGCGGCAAGGGCGCGCTGGAGCAGGTCGCTGTCGATGCACCCGTGCTGCCGCCCGGCCCGGTCGTCTCACGCGCCCTGCTGGCCGATCTGCCCGACCGGCTCGTGCAGCCGGAGTTCGCCCGCACCGGCGGCCTGCATGCGACCGGCCTGTTCGACGCCGACGGCACGCCGCGCTGCGTGCGCGAGGACGTCGGACGCCATAACGCCTTCGACAAGGTCGTCGGCTGGGCTCTGGAGGCCGGGCTGGTCCCGCTGCGCTCCTCGCTGCTGTGTGTCAGCGGCCGCCTCTCCTTCGAGCTCGTCCAGAAGGCCGTCGTCGCCGGCGCCCCGATCCTCGTCGGCGTCGGCGCTCCCACCTCGCTCGCCGTCGAACTCGCCCGCGACCGCGACCTCACCCTGTGCGGGTTCGCGCGTGGTGGGCGGGTCAACGTCTACAGCGGCTCGCAGCGGGTCGGCTGAGTTCCACCGTCCTGTTCGGTGGTCGCAGGACGACCACGATCCAGGACGGTTGATCGCGCGTGGCGCGTCCGCGCGCGGGGAAGACTCGAAAGGTCCGCGTCTCTGACCAGGAGGTGTGCCATGCCCGAGCCAGCCCACGTGCTCCTCGTCGCCAACCGCACGGCGGCGACCGAGGGCCTTGCCGACGCCGTCCGCGAGCGTGCCCGCCGCGGCCCCGTGACGTTCCATCTCGTCGTGCCGGCGCATCCGCACGGAATGCACAAGGTCGTCGACCCGCAGGAGGGCGACGAGGGGGAGGCTGCCGGCAACCTCGCGGCCGCGCTGCCGCTCTTGAGCGCGGCTGCCGGAACGCAGGTGACCGGGCACGTCGGCGACCCCGAGCCGCTGATGGCGATCGAGGACGCCGTCAATCGCGGTACCTATGACGAGATCCTCATCTCCACCCACCCGGCGCGCATCTCGCGCTGGCTGCACCTGGACCTCGTCAGCAAGGCACGGGGGATCGGGTTGCCGGTGACCCATGTGGAGGCTGCCGAGGAGGGAGCCCCCGTCGCGTAAGCTGCCGGCCGCATGCGGTTGGCAACCTTCATCGCTCCAGGAGCGGACACGCCCCGGGCCGGCGAGGTGCGCGACGAGCGCGTCGTCGCGTTCAGCGACGGTGAGACCGTGCTCGGACGCCTCGCGAACGGCGATCGTTCACCCACCGCCGGTCCGGACTACCCGCTTGCCGACGTGACGCTGCTGGCGCCCGTGCCGCAGCCACGGGCGATCTTCGGGATCGGGCTCAACTACGCGTCGCACGCAGCCGAGCAGGGCATGGAGCCGCCGGAGGCGCCGATGGTCTTCATGAAGCAGCCGGCGGCATCGGCCCCGCCTGGCGGCCCGATCCGCTGCCCGGCCGTGGTGAAGCGGCTCGACTACGAGGCGGAGCTGGCAATCGTGATCGGCGCGGGCGGCACGATCGCGGGCTACGCGGTCGCCAACGACGTCAGCGCCCGCGACCTGCAGCGCCGCGAGCGGCAGTGGACGCGGGCGAAAGGAGCGGACACGTTCTGCCCGTGGGGCCCGTGGATCACGACGGCCGACGAGGTGTCCGACCCGGAGGATCTCGCGATCCGCGCGTGGGTCAACGGCGAGCTGCGCCAGTCGTGCGGATCGAGATCGAGCGGGTCGGCGCGATCGAGCATGCCGTCGCCTGAGCGCGCAACCGGGACCGCGACGCGGTCATGAGGAGATGCACGTGGCGCGGGCGACGACCGATCGCCGCCCGCGCCTTTGCCGATCAAATTAGTCTCAGTCTTACATTGGGCGTTACTGTTAGCGATCCTCTAAAGATAAGGTTTCTCGGGCAGGTGACCGAGCTTAGCGTTTCACTGAACAGCGGCATTCTGACGGTTTCGTCCAGTCTCATTGATGTAATGGTTGTGCCCCCGACGGTTGTCGCTTGCCAGTTGCCTCTCCATAGGCATTCCGCAATTCCGAAGAAGGCTTCTATTAGGAATGAAACGCCATTGAACTGAAGTCGCACTGACGTTATGTTCGGTAGCGTTCCAGTAAACGACACGTACGTGATGTGCCACGGAAGATTTAGGACTCTGATTCTTCCGCCTCTGCATCTTTCGAATGTGACTGCTCTGATAAGGCCGGCTAGGGAGCCCGCGACCTTGGAGACCGTTCTATGAAGCGAAAGCGTGATTCTGAGTTCGCATATGGTCGAGACTGTGGCTTCTTCATCGGTGAAAGTAAGCGACGTGGAGTCAGCTCTGATGTTTCCAAGTTCGCCGCTTGCGACGCTCGTTTCGATTCCTCTGCTCGCCGAAGCGCTTCCCACGCCAAGTGCGAGAATGCCGGTAGCAAGGGCGATCAACAGCAGGCTGCGATGTTTCATGATTCCTCCATTTGTGCATGCTAATTGCAGCGGAATAACGTTACCGCTGGCTGGCGGTTGCCGGGTTATCCTCCAATCTTGAATCCTGCTTACACGGAGGCGTCCGCGACGACGCCCCAAATACCACGACCTTGAAAAGCTTAAACATGGTACACCACAGTGGGGCTCTACATTGCAGTTGCGCGCTGTGGCATCCCTTGGGCGAGACCGGCACGCTGGAGCCGGGCGAGCTGATTCTCACGGCACGCCGAGCGGCGTCGGCATGTGGCTCGACCCGAGATCGAGCGGGCTCGGCGCGATCGCGCACATGGTCGCCTGAGCGCACATCCGGGATCGCGTGGGCGGTGATCAGGGCATCACGACTGGCGCGGGCGACGACCGAATCGCAGCCCACGCCTTGTGATCAAATTAGTCTCAGTCTCACGTTGGGTGTAAACGTCAGCGATCCTCTAAGGTTGAGATGTTCGGGACATGTAAGACTGCTTAGGGTTTCGCTGAACAGCGGCATCCTGATTCTTTCATCGAATCTGCCCGATGTAACTGTCGTTCCTCCGACGGTTGTCACTTGCCAGTCGCCTCTCCATAGGCATTCCGCAATTCCGAAGACGGCGTCCATTAGGAAGGAGGCGCCATTGATCTGGAGTCGCACCGACGATATGTTCGGTAGCGTGCCGCTGTACGACACGTACGTGATGTGCCACGGAAGGTTTAGGATTCTGATTCTTCCGCCTCTGCAGTTCGCAGGCGTGACAACTCTCACCAGCCCGGCTAGTGAGCCCGAGACCTTGGGAACCGTTCTATGGAGCGAGAGCGTGATTCTAAGTTCACACGGGATCGAAATGGTCGCTTCTTCATCTGTGAACGTGACTGACGTCGCGTCGGCTCTGATGCTCCCGAGTTCGCCGCTTGCAACGCTTGCTTCAATCCCTCTACTCGCCGAGGCGCTTCCCACGCTGAGCGCGAGCGTGCCTGCGATAACGGCGATCAACACCAGGTTGCGATCTTTCATGAGTCCTCCAGGCGACGCGCCAGTCAGATTAGTCTCATCCTTACGTTTGGTGTGACGGTTAGGGTCTCCTTGGTTATGAGATTGGGTGAGCAGGTAGCCGAGCTTAGAGCTTCGCTGAAGAGTGGCGTGAGAGATCTCAGGTCGGCTATCATGCTCGTTATCGTGGTTCCTCCGTTAGTAGTGAATTGAGGATTACCTCTATATAGACATTCAACGATGCCGAAGAACGCGGTCACTAGGAAGGATGCCCCATTAAGCTGAAGCCGCAGAGATGTTATATTGGGTAGAGTCCCAGTGAAGGATACGTATGTTATATGCCATGGCAAGTTTAGAATTCTGATGCTGCCACCTCTGCAAGTTCTTGTGATGACGGATCTGACTATCCCGACTAGTGTCCCGCTTATCTTTGCTGCCGTTCTGTGGACCGAGACTAGTCTCAGCACCCCACAAACGATTTCGAACGAGCCTGTTTCGTCAGTGAATGTCATAGCAGAGCTGTTGGCTGCGATTTCACCGAGTTCGCCTTCGAAAAGACTGAATTCGATGCTTCTGCTAGCCCCGGAGGGCACAGCAGCAATCATGAGAAGCGCAACGGTGGCCAGCATCGCCGCCCAGAAGTAGCGAGTCTTCACGACGTCCCCCTCATGCGATTTATGAATGCGAGCTGCTTACAGTATGGCTTGGCGCGCATTGAGATTCCTGCACCGAATACTGATTACCTCTGTGTGGGCATTGGCGCGATCGGAGAATGCTTCTATTCGGAACGCGAGATACCACCCTCGACGCACGCCGACGCCCACGTGTACATAATTGTTGTCTCCACACCCCCCAGTGCGTTCATCCCTTCCAGGCGGGGAAGCCCCAGACGCATTCCCCTACCACGACCTTACGATAACAGCGTTAATACGTCGTTCAGCATACACCATTATGGAAGGGCCCCCAGCTGCCACACCACGTCGGGCCCGCCGCGGATTCCCGGGTTTACTCCAGCGTCGCGGCAACTGTGATCTGCGCGCTCCCGCCGAGCAGGCGCGAGATCGGGCAGTTGCGCCCGGCGGCCTGTGCGGCGGCCTCGAACGTGGCGGCGTCGATCCCCGGGACGCGGCCGCGCACGGTCAGCGCGGAGCGCGTGACGGTCGGCGCGCCGTCGACGCGGTCGAGCGTGACCGTCGCCTCGACGTCGACCTGCTCGGGCGTCGTGCCGGCCTGCGCGAGGTCGTGCGAGAGCGCCATCGAGTAGCAGGAGGCGTGGGCGGCGGCGATCAGCTCCTCGGGGCTGGTCTTGCCGTCGGACTGCTCCGTGCGCGATGCCCAGGTGACCGGCAGCTCGCCGAGCGCGCCGCTGGCGCCGCTCACGCGGCCCGCTCCCTCGGTCAGGTTGCCGTTCCAGGTCGCCTGTGCGTGCCGCTCTGCGATGGCCATCTTCTGCTCCCCTCGTTCAGTGTCCGGTGGTCAGTGCTGCTCGATGACGCGGTCGATCAGCCCGTACTCGACGGCTTGCGCCGAGGAGAAGAAGCGGTCGCGCTCCATGTCGCGGTTCACCTGCTCCTCCGGCTGACCGGTGTGCTCCGCGTAGATCTCGTCGATCCGCTTGCGCGTCTTGAGGATCTCCCGCGCGTGGATCTCGATGTCGGTCGACTGCCCCTCGAAGCCGGCGGACGGCTGGTGGATCAGTATCCGGCTGTTCGGCAGCGCCATCCGCTTGCCCTTCGCCCCGCCAGCCAGCAGCAATGAGCCCATTGACATCGCGATCCCCACGCACATCGTCGACACGTCGGGCTTGATGAACTGCATGGTGTCGTAGATCGCCAAGCCCGCGTAGATCGACCCGCCGGGCGAGTTGATGTAGATCGAGATGTCCTTCTCGGGATCCTGCGACTCGAGGTGCAGCAGCTGCGCCACCACGAGGTTCGCGACCATGTCGTCCACCGCGTGGCCGAGGAAGATGATCCGCTCGTTCAGCAGCCGGCTGTAGATGTCGAACTCGCGCTCGCCGCGCGCGGTGCGCTCGATGACCATTGGAACGAGGGGCATTGCGGTGTCGGTCCTCCCTGGTGGACGGTGTGCGGTTTGAAGGCTCGCAGATCGAGGTTCGTCAGGTCGTCAGGACAGCTGCGCCGTCGAACGCTCCGGTGCGCAGGTCTGCCAGCGCCTGCTCGGCTCGGTCCAGCGCGTATGAGGTCACATGCGTGTGGATCGGGATCTCGGGCGCGAGCTTGAGGAACGCCTCGCCGTCGGCGCGCGTGAGGTTGGCGACGGAGCGCAGCGTGCGCTCGTGCCAGAGGTCCTCGTAGGGGAAGGACGGGATGTCGCTCATGCGGATCCCCGCGCAGACGACGGTGCCGCCGGGAGCGGTCGCACGCAGCGCGAGGGGGACGAGTGCGCCGGTGGGGGCGAAGATGATCGCGGCGTCGAGCTCCTCGGGCGGCGCTTCGGCGCCGGCGCCGGCCCAACTCGCGCCGAGCTCGCGGGCGAACGCTTGGCCGAGGGCGTCGCCTTCGCGGGTGAACGCGAAGACCTCACGGCCTTCACGAACGGCGACCTGGCAGACGATGTGGGCGGCGGCGCCGAAGCCGTAGAGGCCCAGTCGTGCCCCGTCGCCGGCCATCTGCAGCGCCCTGTGGCCGATCAGCCCGGCGCAGAGCAGCGGAGCGGCTTGCAGGTCCGGATAACCGGCCTCGGGCGGCAAGGGAAAGCAGAAGCGCGCATCCGCGACAGTCAGCTCAGCAAAGCCGCCGTCGATGTCACGGCCCGTGAAAAGTGCTCGTTTGCAGAGGTTCTCCCGTCCGCTCACGCAGTACCGGCATACCCCGCACGTCCAGCCGAGCCAAGGCACGCCCACGCGCGCGCCGAGCTCGCCATCCCCGGCCAGCACCTCGCCGACGATCTGATGGCCCAGCACGAGCGGAAGGTGCCCGGCCGCAAGCTCCCCATCTCTCAGATGCAGATCGGTTCGGCATACCCCGCATGCCCGCACCCGCAGCAGCACCTGCCCCGGGCCGGCGCGAGGATCGGGCAGCTCCGCCGTCCGCAACGGCTTCTCAGGTGCGTCAAGGACCATCGCCCGCACCTTCGCATCATGGCGCGGGGGGCAAGGGTTACTGCGTCAGCCGCTCCAACGCCCGCTGGTTCTCGACCATCAGGCGCCGCAGCCGCGCCTGGAACTCGCGGTCCTGGCGGCGGGCCTTGAGGCGCTCGTCGATCGCGATGCGAACGGCCTCGGCGACCGGGATGTCGTCGACGCGCGCCATCGCCTCCAGATCGGTCGCCTGCGCGTCGCTGAGGCGCAGCGTCATCGTCTTCGGCATGTGGATCCCCTCCCCGTCCAATGCGGCGTCACGCCACCGTGGTTGCTCTTGGCTGAAGTATATCTCCAGTCCTAAACATTTACTTCGGAGTATCTGAGCAAATCGGTTGCTTGATACCGTGGTGGCTCATGGAGAGGCTGGGACTGGAGGACCTGCTCCTGATTGCGGAGGCCGTGCTGGGCATGCGTGCCGAGGCGATCGCGGGGGCGACGCGCCTGTCCACGGCCCAATCCGCCCTCGACGCCCCCTTCTCGGCCGGGGAGCGCGACGTCGACCGCTATCCGGGCCTCGCGGCCAAAGCAGCCGTGCTCTGCTCGAAGAATCGTGCGCAACCACCCGCTCCCGGACGGCAACAAGCGCGTCGCCCTGATCGCGATGCTGGAGCTGATCGCCCGCAACGGAGGCAGCTGGACGCCGCCGCCCGGCGGCCAGGAGGAGATCGCGGACACGATCCGGCGTCTCGCTGCACGCGATCTCACGGAAGCCGACTTCGCCACCTGGGTGCGCGCACGCGTCACCACGGCCGGACCCGCGCTCGGCAGCTCCTGAGCGAGGTGCTCGCCCGCGAGATACCGTACGCCGCGATGTTCCCGGTCAACGTGCCCAACGTCCTCACGGTGCTGCGCATCTTGCTGGTGCCCGTGCTGGTCGTCGCGCTGCTCGACGAGACGCCGAACGGCGACCTGTTCGCGGCGATCGTCTTCGTCGTCGCCTCGCTGACCGACCTGCTCGACGGCTACCTCGCACGCACGCGCAACGCGATCACGACGTTCGGGAAGCTGATGGACCCGATCGCCGACAAGCTGCTGATCGTCGCGGCGCTCGTCTCGCTCGTCTCGTTGAACCGTGTCGCCGCGTGGGTCGCGATGGTGATCATCGCGCGCGAGTTCGCCGTCACCGCGCTGCGGATGGCGGCCACGCAGCAGGGCGTCGTCTTGCAGGCGAGCCTCTTCGGCAAGGCCAAGACCTGCCTGCAGATCGCCGCCGTGCTGGCGCTGATCGCCGCCGGCGACCCGACGCCCGTCTGGCTCGACGCACTCGTCTACGCGACCGTCGCAGTCACCGTGGCATCTGGCGTCGAGGTCTTCCTCGGCCTGCGCCGCCGGCTCGGCGAACGCGATCGCGCCGCGGCCGACGCCGAGCGCACCATCTGACGCCGCCGGCCCGGGCCTCAGCCCAGCCGCTTGACCCAGCTCGTCTGCCGCCACACCGGCCGCATCCCGACGGACGCGAACAACGGCGGAACAGTGGCATCGCGGGCGCCGACGCGCAGCACGGCGGTGCCGAGCCCGTACTCGCGCAGCCGCACGAACGATGCGACGAGCAGCGCGCGACCGATCCCCTGTCCGCGTTCGGCGGGGTCGACGACGATCTGCACGATCGAGCCGTCGCTCTCGTCCCACGTCTCGCAGATCGCGGCGCCGACGAGCCTGTCGCGGCGGTGCGCGAGCACGCACAGCTCGGGGTCAAGCAGCTCGTGCGTGAGGTGCTCATCGTGGAAGACGTCGAGCGCAAGCCGCTGGCCGTCGGCGTCCAGCGCGTCCGAACGCTCCAGCAGCGCCAGCACCTCGGCAGCGTCGCCGTCGCCATCGCCGCGAAGCACGTGCGCGGTGATGCCGGAGGGCCAGCGCGGCGGTGTCGGTGCGACGTCGAGCGGCCGCTCCATCCGCCAGGTGTGGTGCACGGGAACGTAGCCGGCGCCCTCCAGCAGCCGCTCGGCGGGACGGTTGCCGCCCGCCACGACCTGCAGCAGCGAATGCATGCCGACCTCTGCCGCGCGCGCATCGACCGCCTCCAGCAGCTGCGCGCCAAGTCCGACGCCGCGCGCCCGTGGGTGGACGCAGATCTCCGCCTCGCCGTCGAACACGATCGCGTAGCCGATCGCGTCACCGCCGGCGTCGAGCGCGAGCCAGGCGTCGCGCGAGAGGTCGATCCCCTCCTGCCCCCAGTCCTCCAGGACGTCGGCCAGCTCGCGGTCGGAGCGGCCGGTGTCGGCGACCTGGCACGCCGTCTGCAGCACGAGCACCAGCACGGCCTCCGCGTCCGAGCCGACCGGGCGGTTCAGCTGGGTGCGGGCCGGCAACGCCATGCGCGTGAGGCTAACTCCCGCTGCCCGTGACCGCGCCGTCGAGCCAGGCGCGCCGCGAGAGGTGCGTCTCGGCGGTCTCGCCGCTGCTCAGCTCGCGCCGCAGCTCGCCGAGCAGCCCGAAGCGCTCAGCGACGACGTTGTGCTGGTGGATCGTCTCGAGGTTCTCCTGCCGCGCCGAGACGAACGCGGCATCGGCGAGCGCCGGGAAGCGCTCGGTCACGCCGCGGATCATCTCGCGCACGCAGTCCTCGACGAAGCGCGGGCGACGGTGGGCCTTCTCGACGACGGCGCCCTCGTCGGTGCGCTTCATCAGCTCGTAGATCTCGCTCGACATCGAGCCCTCGACGATGTCGAGCAGCGTGCGCGCCTCGATCTCGTCCTCGCACTCCTCGGTGCAGCCGATGTGCAGCGTCCCGAGGCCGCGCTGGTTGTGCGTCGCGACGGGCACGTGCTCGAAGATCCGCTCGATCTCGTCGTCGGTGAAGCCGTCCGCCAAGAGCCGCTCGCGGGAGGCGCCGGCGACGAGTTGCTGCGCGCACGGGCAGGCGGTCATCCCCTGCGCGGCGACGCCGACGAGCCTCCGCGTCCCGCGCTCGGAAGCGGCGGCGGAGCCGAACAGCGTGTAGATCTCCTGCGTCGCGATCCCCGAGACGGGCGCCGGCTTGTGCTCGGGGTAGCGCGCCGCGACGGTGACCTCCGCGCGGCGGGCGCCCTGGCGGTCGCGCACGCGCTCGGCGATCTGCTGCGCCAGCGCCTCGGCCTTGAACGTCGCCTCGCCGAGGACCGCCTCGCCGATCGCCTCGTTGACGACTTCCTCGAAGCGCGACATGTGCGCGCCCTTCTGCCGCGGGCCGAGGTCGACGAAGCACTCGAGCTGCGCCGCAAACAGCTGCTCGACGCCGTCCTGCTTGATGCGGATGACCTTCTCCACGCCGGTGACGCCGACCCGTGAGAGGCTCACGTGGAGCGTCGGCAGCTGGGCCTGGACGTCCGGCGCGGTGATGGTAGAGATGCGGGAATCGGCCATGTGCAGGGAACCTCGGCCAACAGGGTAGCGACCCCGAACGGAGCGTTCCGCGCGGCGCTCGCTTTGTGCTATCACTCCGCAACGGTCACAAGCTCGCCTCCACGCCCTTGGGCGGGAGAGCAGAAGGGCTCGGCCACATCGCGGCAGATGTCGCGGACGTAGCGTTCAGTTGCGAGATTGCAGTGAGGAGAGGGGGGCTCGCGAGAGCGGGTCCGAATCGCGTCTCGATAGGAACGACACACGTGAGGGAGAAGGCTGGAGTCTTGCTGGCGGATGAGGCCCCCATCCATGAGATGGAGGAGCTCAAGCCGCTCATCGCCGAGGGTCAGGAGCGGGGATACCTGACCTACGAGGAGATCGGCACCTGCCTCGAGGAGATCGAGGTCACGAAGGAGCAGATCCGGGAGCTGCACGCGCACCTGGAGACGGAGGGCATCGACGTCGTGGAAGCCGACGGCCGCCCGGCGGTCGCGGAGAGTGCCACGACGGACAGCGGCGAACGCGCCTCCGACCGTTCGGAGAACACGTCGAAGCGCCCGGAAATCGACCTCACCGTCGAGCCGAGCCTTGACTCGCTGCGGCTCTACCTGCGTTCGATCGGCCGCGTGAACTTGCTCACGGCCGAGCAGGAGGTGGACCTCGCGCAGCGCATCGAGCGCGGGGACATGCAGGCCAAGCAGCGGATGATCGAGGCCAACCTGCGCCTCGTCGTCTCGATCGCGAAGGGGTACCTCGGCCGCGGGCTGACGTTCCTCGACCTGATCCAGGAGGGCTCGCTCGGGCTGATCCGGGCGGTCGAGAAGTTCGACTACCGGCGCGGCTTCAAGTTCTCGACGTACGCGACCTGGTGGATCCGCCAGGCGGTGACGCGCGCGATCGCCGACAAGGGCCGCACCATACGCATCCCGGTCCACATGGTCGAGAAGCTCAACAAGGTCGTCCACGTCGAGCGTCAGCTCGTCCAGACGCTGGGCCGCGAGCCCACGCCGGACGAGATCGCGCTCGAGCTCGACTGCCCGGTGAGAGAGGTGAGGGACATCCTGCGGATGGCCCAGCAGCCCGTCTCGCTGGAGAAGCCGATCGGCGAGGAAGAGGAGTCCGAGCTGGGCGACTTCGTCGAGGATCAGACGGCCGAGTCGCCGTTCGAGCTCGCGTCGGAGAACCTCCGCCGCGACAACGTCCGCCGCGCCCTCGCTGCCCTTCCGCAGCGCGAGCGCGAGGTGATCGAGATGCGCTTCGGTCTCTCCGGCGGCCGCCCGCGCACGCTGGAGGAGGTCGGTCGCGCGTTCAACGTCACACGCGAGCGCATCCGCCAGATTGAGAACCACACGCTGAAGAAGCTCGAGGCACTCCCCGAGGCCCAACGCCTCCGGGACGCCTCCTAGGACCAGGCGGTCCACGCCGCCCGCTCTGTCGGCCTTCGGGGCGACGGAGCGGGCAACCGCCCTCTCCCTCCCGCTACACTTCCCCGGCCCAGCTCGGGGGGATGTCCGAGTGGTTAAAGGAGACGGGCTGTAAACCCGTTGGCTCTGCCTACGCAGGTTCGAATCCTGCTCCCCCCACTATTCGAGCGTGGTGGCGCCACGTCCGGTCCCGCATCCCCCAGTCCAATCCGAACAGAACTTCGAGCGAAACGATGACCCGCAGCAAAGCGATTCGCGTCGCCGTGGAAGGCTTGTCCACCAGGAACTGGATCACCTTTGAGGATCTCGAGTCCGAGACGGGCTTGACCCGCGATCAGATCCTCGAGATCAAGCCCGACATCGAGGCGGGCCTGCGACGGGAAGACCCCTCCGTGCGGGTCATCTCACGCGTTGACCTGGATCCCGAAGGCTTCGAAGTCAGCGAGTAGGACGAGATGCGGATGAAGACGCTCGCCGACGTCGATCTGGCAGGCAGGACGGTGTTCCTGCGCTGCGAGCTGAACGTGGCCATGAACGACGACGGCGTCGCCGACTACACGCGGATCGAGGCGTCGCGCCCCACGTTCGAGGCGCTGCGTGAGCAGGGGTGCCGCATCGTGATCTGCTCTCACATGGGCCGACCGTGGGGGAAGCGCGATCCTTCGAAGTCGCTGCGCCAGCTGATCGAGCCGCTCAACCAGGTGCTGGAGATCGACGTCCGGTTCGCGAGCGACTGCATCGGCAGCGAGCGGGATGACGCCGTCGCGGCGCTGGGAGAGGGCGAGGTGCTGCTCCTCGAGAACGTCCGCTACCACGCGGAAGAGAACAGCAACGACCCCGAGTTCGGCAAGGCGCTCGTCCGGGGTATGGACGTCTATGTCAACGACGCATTCGGAAACTGCCATCGTCCCCATGCGTCGATGGTTGCCGCGGCAACAGCTGCGCCCGAGCGATGCGCCGGGCTCCTGCTCGAGCGGGAGCTGCACGAGCTGGAACTTATGAGCAATCCCGAGTATAGGCCGGCACTCGCGATCATCGGCGGCGCGAAGGTTTCCGGCAAGGACGGAAAGCTGTTCGTTGTCAAGAACCTCCTGAAGACGGTGGACCAGGTCGCGGTCGTCGGCAAGCTCGCCTACTACTTCCTGCTCGCGCGCGGCGTCGACATCGGCGCCACCCTCAGCGCCGACACCCGTGGGATCGATGCACCGGACGCATCCTTGAGCGATGACATCGACGCCTGCAGAGCCGTGCTCAAGGAGGCGGAGGAGCTTGGCAAGCCGCTCCTGCTGCCCACGGACTCGGTGGTCAACGACGGCGGCCCCGATGCTGTCGTCGACTTCGCGAGCGAGCCGGTCCCGCCGGCCGGTCGAGCGCTCGACGTCGGTGCCGGCACGCTCGATGCCCTGACGCAGGCGATCTCCGTTTCGAAGCTCGTCGTCTGGAACGGTCCTGCAGGCTACTTCGAGCAACCCGCGTACCGGGCCGGCACGCTCGGCATCGCCGAAGCGCTCGGTCGTTTCGCGGGTCATGCGGTGATCGGCGGCGGCGACACGGTGGCGGCAGTGGCGTCTGCGCTCGGCGAGGACCACCCGTCGATCCACATCTGCACTGGAGGTGGCGCGATGCTGACCTGGCTGATGGGCGCGGAGCTTCCGGCGCTTGCTGCCCTCGAGGGCAGCGCCGTTTCCTAGTTCGCGGGCGCTGTCGCTGCGAACAGCCTAGGCATCAGCGCCCACGCGCTTCGCACGTCGAGCGAGCCTGCGGCACACGCCTGCTCGGTGAGGCGAAGGCTCGTGCTGCGCGGCGGCTGGTCAGCGAGGATCAGCGGGACGTCGTCGGACGTGTGCGTGCCGACACTCCAACATGTCGCGTGATCCGAGGTGACTGCGACGCGCATGCTGGGCTCGGCCTCCAGCTTCGCCGCTACGAGCGCGAGCAGGCTCTCGTCGACGACTTCGATGGCGCGGACCTTGCGCTGCCAGTCGCCGTCGTGTCCAGGCTCGTCAGGTCCCTTCACGTGGAAGCAGATGAACTCATAGCGGTTGAGGTCACGGATCAGCCGGGTTCCCGCGTCTAGGAAGGCCGAGGCCGTGACGCTCGCGCAGCCTGCCTCCTCCTCATCCATGCCGAGGTACCGGGCGACGCCGACCTCCACCGGAAGGTCGTGGAAGTACTTGGCTGAGACGCCCCAACGCTGGTGGAATGCTTGCACGGGCGGCAGCGCGAGGCCGAAGTCCCGCATCAGCACATAATTGACCGGAAGGCGGCCTACGTGTCGGCGGGCCTCGTTGTGAGGGTCTCCGTCGAGGACGTCGGCGCACGCCTGCGTCACGCCGTTGACTGCGTCGGCTGCGCAGCGGGCTGTGGCGGAGTCGTCGAGCGGGTGCGACGGAGTGGGGGCGAAGTCGCGCTGGGCCGTCGGCGTCGCGAACTCGTCCGACGCATAACCCGGATCGGTGCTCGTGATCGCGTCGCTCGCCCGTGCGGCGCCGAGATCCAACTCGATGGCCAGTCGATAGGTCGAGTAGCTCTCGAATCGGCAGCGGAATCCGACGCGCTCGGGTACGTCGGTATTGAGGCGCGCGACCACAGCGTCTGCCTCCTCCTGCGAGACGTCGCGATTCACCCGGCGCGACGGGATCCGCCCGTCGACCAGCGACGAGAGGTTGCCGCGCGCGTAAAGGCAGCCCTGCCGCATCTCGCCGAAGACGACAGAGCCCTCCAGGCATCCCCGCTTCGCATGCGTCGCCGCCTCGGGGTACCCGAGCAGACTGAGCATGCCGGAATGGGTCTGCGGCGCCCCGCGGTTGGGGAGCACCTGGATCAGGCTTCCGTCACCTCGACGTGCGATGGCGTCCAAGTTGGGCGTTCGTGCGAGGGCGAGCGGCGTCGCACCGTCCAGCGCCGGCTCGGCGCGGTCTGCCGCGCCGTCGAGCACGATGAGGAGCGTCGCCGGACTCAAGGATCTGAAATGTAGATGATTCGGAGCAACGGGGTGGCCTTCGACCGCCCGAGCGCGCATTGCTTGATGAACCGTAATTGCACGCGCTGATAGTGTGCGCCCTCTCATGGCAGCTGTTGCGTTCGAGAAAGTGCGTGCGATTGCGTTCGACGTCGGAGGCACGCTGTACGTGTGTCCGGAGTTCGACGCGCTCGTGGAGGAGCAGGCGTTCGTCGCGGTCGCAACGACGCGCAACTGCTCTGTCGCGGAAGCCAAGGAGCTGCTGCGCGCTCGGCGAGCGGAGAACGTTGAGCGCTTCGGGGACCCGAGCAAGGTTCGCGCCCTCGAGGACCTCGGCGTTGCACGCGAAGCGTTTCAGGATGCCGCGGCGGCCTTGGACCCGGCGGCCTTTCTACTGGGCGCCCCGCCGGTCGGTCCGCTGTTGAACGCCTTGAGAGACGTGGGCGTCAAGATCGGCGTCCTGTCGAACTTCAAAGAGGTTCTCGTACGGAAAGTGTTCGCCTGTCTCGACGCCGCTTGGGACCAGGTCGACGCCGCTGTGTGCGTCGACGACGGTTTCCCGATCAAGCCGCATCTGGCGCCGTTCAGCGCGTTGTGCGACCGTCTCGGCGTGAAGCCGACGGAGGCGCTGTTCGTCGGAGACAGCATCTCGAAGGACCTTGCGCCCGCGAAGCATCTTGGGATGATCACGGTGCTGGTGGAGAGCGGCGAGCCCGATGGCGATCCGTCCGTGGTGGACCACCGCGTCGGCAGCGCCGACGCGGTTCTCGGCCTGCTGTCGTCGTAGGCGCACCGGTTTCGGCGAATCGCGATGTTTCCGAAGGCCTGCATCCACGGACGGTTCCAGATCCTCCATCAGGAGCACCTCGTCTACTTCCAGCGTGCCGCCGCGAAGTACGGGCCTCTCTACATCGGCTTGACCGCGCTCAGCCGAGACCGTGGCAGTGAGTCTGGGCGCGAGGCCACGGCTCAGAATCCCTTGACCTATTGGGAGCGGGTCGAGATGTGGCGTGCGGCGTTGGCAGACCTTCCGGACGGGGGCGACCATGTCATCGGCCCCTTCCCCGTAGAGCGCCCCGAACTCCTGCCGGACTATGTTCCGCGCTCGTGCATCTGCGCCACGACGGTGCGTGACGCGTGGAATGGCGAGAAGGTCCGCCGCTTGCTTGCCGCCGGGTATGAGGTGGATGTGCTCTTCACGGATTACGACAAGCAGCTTGCGGGGACCGACGTGCGCAAGCTGATCGCGACGGGATCGCGCGAATGGCTGGACCTGGTCCCCGCCGGCGTCGCTGAATTCCTCGGGCGGATCGACATCGAGGCGCGGCTGCGCGCCGGGACGTGATCGCAGCCGCCTGACACCGCTGCGTCGGGCAGCGGCTCAAGCCTGTCCGACGAGACGCACGCCGCGGCCTTCGTCGACACAGCCGACCTCGACCGCGAACAGGTCCGCGCGCCGGAGGTCGTCCATCAGCTCGGCCGCCGCATCTGCGGCGACGACGATCATCAGGCCGCCCGCCGTTTGCGGGTCGACGGCGAGCGCCACTGCACAATCGTCGATTGTAGGCGCGGCGGTGAGCAGATCGCCCAGGAGCGCGACGTTCGCGTCGTGAGCCGATGTCCGGATGCCGTCGTGGGCGCAGTCGCGCGCCCCGGGCAGAAGCGGCACCTTCGACATGTCGATGGTGACGAGGACATCGCTGAGGCGCGCGATCTCGCTTGCGTGTCCGACGAGGCCGAAGCCCGTCACATCGGTTACTGCGTGAGGATCGTGACGTGCCAGCGTCTCTGCTACGGACCTGCTCGAGGTGATCATCCACCGGCGTGCCTCGTCGAAGTGCTCCTCCAAGATGAGCCCACGACGGCGTCCTGTGGCGAGCAGGCCGGAGCCGATCGGCTTGGTGATAAGGATGACGTCGCCTGGCAGCGCGCCGGCCTTGCGCCAGACGCGGTCGGCCGGCACGAGCCCCGCAACCGCGAGCCCGAACTTGGGCTCCGCATCGCGGATCGTATGACCGCCGGCAAGCACGGCTCCGGCTTCAGCGCACTGCAGCGCCGCGCCGCGCACGATGTTCGCGGCGTCGTCGCTGCTGAGGTCGAGCGGGAACGCAGCGATCGAGAGTGCCAGCATAGGTTGGCCGCCCATCGCGTACACGTCGTTGAGGGCGTTATTCGCCGCGATGCGGCCGTAGTCCGTCGCGTCGTCCACGATCGGCGGGAAGAAGTCAACGGTGAACACCAACGCGGAATCGTCGTTGAGTCGGAACACGGCAGCATCGTCAGGAGGGTCCAATCCGACGAGCAGATCGGGTCGGGACGTCTGAGGAAGCGCGCTCAAGAGCGTCTCGAGCAAGGGGCCGTCGTACTTCGCGGCACACCCCCCCGTTGAGCATAATCGCGTAAGCGGAACCAAGGCAGATTCACACTACTAACTAGTTTGCTGTCGCGAGGCAGAAGAGCCACGGCAGATCCTCCCCGAGGCGCTCGGACGCCACCGGCTGCAACCGCAGGATCCGGAAGCAGTTGCGTTCGAGCAGACCGGCCAGCAGCTCCGCGGAGAACAGCTGGAATACGCGCGGCCCGAGGCCCTCTCGGGTGTCGATCGTGGTCAGCCCCTCTCCGGCGCGAACCAGCACGTAGAGCACGCCGCCGGCGACCAGGATGCGGCGCGACGCCGCGATCGCGGCGTCGGCGCCGCGCCCGGGCGACACAACCGGCAGATGGTGCAGCGACGCGTGGTTGCGCACACAGTGGAACGTCGCCGATGCGAAATGGGAAAGGTCGCGCATCTCGCCCTCGACGACGGAGGCCGCCGGCAGTCCATGGGACGCCGCGAGATCCTTGAGCTGACGGATCAGCCCCGCAGCGTTGTCGAACGCGATCGGCTCGATGTCGGGCTCCTCGGCCAGCCGCAGCACATCACGGCCGGATCCTGCACCGACGTCCAGGAGCCGCCAGCGTCGTCCTTGGGGCGGTGGTGCGTAACGCTTGGCGATCTGGTCACGGACGGTCGACAGCAGGACTCGTGTGAGCGCCTCCTCCCATTCCGTGGTCTGGATTCCCCTCGTCGTGGCGTAGACGTCGCTGAGACGAGAGTATGAGTCGGCCGTGGATGCGACGACCAGATCGATCGCCTGATCCAGCTCCGCATCCTGGAAGGACATGTCTCCGGCCTGCGCCGAACGGAGGAGGTCGAGCGACCACGCGAGCGACGCCGGATCCAAGCTGCGCCTCGTCAGATCTCGGCGTACAGGTTCGGCCCGTGGTCTGTCTCGCACGCCGCGAACAGCCCGTCGAAACGATCGCGGAACTCGACGACAAGGCTGTGGGCCGCCGGGGAAGTTCCGTCGATCAGGTTGGCGGCGCGGAGGCGTACCTTCGAGTCGTCCTCGGGCGCATAGTCGAACAGGCCGAGAATCAACGCATCGGAGTCGAAGAGAACCTCGTAGTCGGTCGGCAGGTAGTCGTAGGAGCGGATCTTGAGCTCTCGGATGCGACCGGAACCCGCCAGCCGGCGCCACTCCCTGGCGATGAGGCGGACGTGCCGCGCGAAGTCGGACTCGCAGTCGGGCGGGAAGCCCTGGATCAGCAGGGAGCAGCGGTCGACCGTCAGGTTCGAGTTACTGACGAAGCTGAAGACCTGCTGGCTCGAGATGGCGTACACGCGCAAGTGGCCGATGCGGTCCCGACCGCGCACGGCGCGGTCGAACGCCTCCGCAAGACTGCTCGTGCGGAGGTCCGGAGTCGTCGCCTCGAGGTAGGACCGGTGGGTCGTCTCCAACGCGGAGATCCGATCCGAGAGGGCTTGCTTCAGATCGGCGACGCTGGAGGTCAGGCCAGAATCGAGGCGGTTCACAGACGTCTGCAACGCCGAGAGGCGCTGCTCGAGATGGACGGCGACGAACACGAACGAGACCGCCATGATCGCGAGCAGCAGGGACGCCGGAATCTCATCGAGCAGTGACGAGTCGAACGTGGAGATCACGAGGACGACCGCCGTGCCGGCAAGCGGCAAGTAGGTGCCCATCAGCTGCAGCAGGCGGGTGAGCTTTGGATTCATGAGCGAAGGGTCGGGTGTTGGGGGCCGAGACCGTCACGAGCCGATGCTGTCGACACCCTATCTGGCTGTTCATCTGGAAGGAGGAGGATCGTTGAGAGCGGATCCTTGACGAACGGGTCGATCGCACGCCAGACTCTTGCACCCATGGACACGGCGGGCCCGCAGAGGGCGTCCGGATCAGACGGGTCGGCGCTCGGCAAGGACACGTACTTCGTCGCGGTGAAGGCGTTGCTTCGCGACGGAGACGAGCTGCTCATCACGCACGATGTCTTCGGTCAGTGGGACATTCCCGGGGGGCGGCTGCGGCCACAGGATTTCGACGTCCCGCTCGAGGCGGTTCTCGCACGGAAGCTGGGCGAGGAATTGGGCGACGAGCTTCGCTACGAGCTGGGCGGACCGTGCGTCTTCTTCCGCCACGAGCGGTCCGAGCAGGGGCTCGATGGGCACCGGGTGCGCATCTTCGCGATCGGCTACGAGGCGCGTTACTCAGGCGGTTCTATTGCGCTCGGCGAACATCACGACCGCCATGAGTGGGTGCACGCCGCGACGTTCCCGGCTGATCAGTATTTCGTGGATGGCTGGCTCAAGGGCATCCAGGAGTACCAGCAATGCCTTCGGAACCCCACCTAGTCGTCAGGGACGCCGTCCATCCCGCACAGGTGCGCCTTTGCGCCACCTCCGGCCGCCGCTATCCTCGCATGCAACCGGCCGCACGCGGGGAAGACGAGACAGTGGACGAGCACGACATCGCGGCTTTGGCACGACTGGCGGCTGAAGACGCCGCTGGGGCTGTGATCTCGGCGCTGCCGGTCCAGCTGCTGCTGGTGGAGGACGACTTCGGCGACGCGCTGCTGGTGCAGGAGCAGCTTGCGGTCGCGGCACCGCACGTCGAGACGATCCATGTGGGGACGCTGCGCGAGGCGGAGGAGGCGCTGCCGGGCGGGCTCGACTGCGTGCTGCTCGACCTCGGCCTCCCGGACGCGATCGGCCTGGAGGGGCTGGAGCGGCTGCGGCGCGTCGCGCCGGGGGCGGCGATCGTTGTCCTCACCGGCCACGACGACGAGCAGCGCGGGATCGCGGCGCTCTCCAGCGGGGCGCAGGACTACCTCGCGAAGGGGCAGGTCGACGGGCCGGTGCTCGCGCGTGCGATCCGCTACGCGATCGAGCGCTGCCGCTCGGAGCGCTCGCAGCAGGAGCTGCTGGAGGCACGCCTGCACGCGCGCGAGAACGCGCGTCTCGAGCGCGGGCTGCTGCCGCGTGCGCTCGTGCGCGATCCGCGCGTGTCGCTGACGACCGGCTACCGGCCAGGCCGCCGCCGCGCGCTGCTGGGCGGGGACTTCTACGACGCCGTCGAGCTCGATGACGGCACGCTCCACGTGATGATCGGCGACGTCAGCGGCCACGGCCCCGACGAAGCCGCGCTCGGCGCCTGCCTGCGGATCGCGTGGCGCACGCTCACGCTCGCCCGGCGTCCGGCGCACGAGACGCTTGCGCTGCTGCAGGAGATCCTCTCGCACGAGCGTCACGCGCCGGACATCTTCGCGACGCTCTGCACGCTGACCGCGACACCTGACCGCGCGCACGGCGTCTTCTTCCTGGCCGGCCATCCGCCGCCGGTGATCGCCGACTGCGACGGACTGCGGCTGCTCGACGCGCCGCACGTCTGCCAGCCGCTCGGCTTCGTCGACACGGGTGTGTGGACCGGCAACGAGGTCGACTTCGCC
Source organism: uncultured Actinomycetes bacterium (assembly GCA_963774115.1). GTDB lineage: Bacteria > Actinomycetota > Thermoleophilia > Solirubrobacterales > Solirubrobacteraceae > Conexibacter. Next base: position 307,116 of record CAVZDN010000004.1, read on the forward strand.
GGCGACTGGGGCTGCCTGCTGTACACCGACGGCCTGATCGAGGGACGGATCGGCGACGGTGCCGAGCGGCTCGGGCCGGAGCGGCTCGTGGAGCTCCTGGAGCGCCACGGCGCGGCGGAGCTGGGCGCGCTGGCTGATGCCTCTCCGTTGCTGGATGACGTCGTCGCCGACGTCGAGCGCCTGAACGGCGGCGATCTCACCGATGACCTCGCGATGGTGCTTGTCGCCGTCAGTCGGGAGGCAGCATGAGTGAGGGCGGCCGTTCGCCGCTCGTCGGTCGCCGCACCGTCAGCCAGTGGGTCACGCTTGCGGCCGTCGCGCTCGCGCTCGTGACAGCGGCGAGCGCGGCGCTCGGCGTCTACGCGATCGTGCGGTTGAGCGACGCCCGCCGCGTCGTCGTCGACCGAAACGGTCCGGCGCTGGTCGCCTCGCTCGGGCTCACGAACGCGCTGCTGGACGAGGAGACGGGCGTACGCGGCTTCATCCTGACCGGGGATGAGCGGTCGCTCGCGCCGTATCGCCGTGGACGTGCAGACGCCGCGGCCGCGTTCGCGGATCTCGCACAACGCACGCGCAGCGGTGGGCTGCGGGTCCTGAGCGGCGACCTTGCGGCCGTGCGCGAACGCGTGCAGGCGTGGCAGCGCACCTATGCCGAGCCGACGATCGCGAACGTGCGAGAGCACGGGCCCGTGGCCCGCCAGCCGAGCAGCACGGGCGGCGCGCGCGCGATCGAGCGCCGTGCGGTCGGCATCCAGCAGCCGAAGGTGACCAGCGGGCGGGTGCTCTTCAACCGCGTGCGCACCTCCCTCGCGACGCTCGACCGTCACATGGGCGCGGTCCGTCTCGCCGGCCGCGCCGATCTCGCGAACGCGGCGAGCTTCCTGTCGGGCGCGTTCATCGCGATCGTCGTCCTGAGCGCGCTCGGCATCCTGGCGGTCGTGATCGGCCTGCGGCTGTTCGTGGACCGGCCGCTGGCACGAGTCGGGCGCATCGTGCGGCGGACGGCGCGCGGGGCCTTCCACGAGGAGCTCGTTGGCAAGGGCCCACGCGACGTCGTCGACCTGACGGCCGACGTCGACTCGATGCGCCGCCGGATCGTCGACGAGCTCTCCGAGCTGCAGGGCGCGCACGTCCAGCTCGACGCGCAGGCGCGCGAGCTGCAGCGTTCCAACGCCGAGCTCGAGCAGTTCGCCTACGTCGCCTCGCACGACCTGCAGGAGCCGCTGCGCAAGGTCGCCAGCTTCTGCCAGCTGATCGAGCAGCGCTACGACGAGCAGCTCGACGAGCGCGGCCGGCAGTACATCGCCTTCGCGGTCGACGGCGCGAAGCGCATGCAGCAGCTGATCAACGACCTGCTGGCGTTCTCGCGCGTCGGGCACGGAGCGGGCGGCGAGCAGCGGCCGCTGGTCGACTGCGACGAGATCCTGCGGCAGGCGCTCACGAGCCTCGAGAGCGCGATCGAGGAGGTCGGCGCCGAGGTCGTGGTGGACAGCCCGCTGCCGCAGGTGCACGCCGAGCCGGCGCTGCTCGCCGCCGTCTTCCAGAACCTCGTCGGCAACGCGCTGAAGTTCCGCGGCGAGTCCGCGCCGCGCGTCGAGATCGGCGCTCGGCGCAACGGCGACGACACGTGGGTCTTCAGCTGCGCCGACGACGGCATCGGGATCGAACCCGACTACGCGGAGCGGATCTTCATGATCTTCCAGCGGCTGCACTCCAAGGAGGACTACGCCGGCACCGGCATCGGCCTCGCGCTCTGCCGCAAGATCGTCGAGTATCACGGTGGCCGGATCTGGCTCGACACCGACGCGACCGGCCACCGCACCACGTTCCGCTTCACCCTGCCCGCCATCGAGGAGACACCCGTCCCATGAGCACGCCCCAGCTGCTGGACCCGATCGACGTCCTGCTCGTCGAGGACGACCCCGGGGACACGCTGATGATCCGCGAGGCGTTCGCCGACAACAAGGTCCGCAACACGCTCGCGTGCGTCACCGACGGCGTCGAGGCGATGCGGCTGCTGCGCAACGAGGGCGAGTACGCGGACGCGCCCCGCCCGGACCTGATCCTGCTCGACCTCAACCTCCCGCGCATGGACGGCCGCCAAGTGCTCGCCCAGATCAAGGGCGACGAGGACCTGCGCACGATCCCCGTCGTGGTCCTCACGACATCCCAGGCGGAGGAGGACGTGCTGCGCAGCTATCAGCTGCACGCGAACGCGTACGTCACCAAGCCCGTCGACTTCGACCGCTTCATCGAAGTCGTCCGCCAGATCGACGAGTTCTTCGTGACCGTCGTGAAGCTGCCGCCCAGCGGCGGCGCGTAGGATCCGGGCCGTGTCGCCGACCTGGATCTGGATGCAGGCAGCGCTCGTCGTGTTCGTGGTCGCCGGCATGGTGATCGCGGTCGTCAAGCTGCTCTGACTGACCGCGGCAGCAAACCGGCACGGGGTGCCGGACGGCGGGGCTATGATCCGCCCGCGTCCGGTCCAGCGGCAAAGGGAGAAGCGCGTGTTCGGCTCGATCGTGGTGGGAACCGACGGCTCCGATACAGCCCGTCAGGCCGTGCGCCAGGCGATCGAGCTTGCGCGGCTCGCCGATGGTGCGCTCGAGATCGTGAGCGCGTACGAGCCGGTCTCCGCTCCCCGCTTGCGCGAGGAGGCGACCGAGGTCCCGCGCGACCTGCAGTGGTCGGTCAACCCGAGGGAGGACGTCGACGCAACGCTCGCGGAGGCCGCCGAGGAGGCGCGCACGGCCGGCGTCTCGACCGTCCGCACGTTTGCGCGTCAGGGCGACCCGGCCGACGCGATCCTCGACGTCGCCGAGGAGCAGGGCAGCGATCTGATCATCGTCGGCAACAAGGGCATGACCGGCGCCAAGCGCTTCCTGCTCGGCTCGGTGCCGAACAAGGTCTCTCACCACGCGCCCTGCTCGGTGCTGATCATCCGCACGACCTGAGCGGACGTGCGGGTCAGGTGACGGCGGCGGCCGCTCGCGCTCGCGCGACAGCCTCGCCGAGCTTCTCCTCCCACGCGATGGCGTGCTTGGTGAGCGTCTCGCCTGCGACCCACTTCGTCGCGCGTTTGGCGAGCTTGCGGCGCTCGCGCGGCTTGTCGAGGAGCCGTGAGAGCTCCTCGTACCAGCGGTCGTCGGCGACGAGGCGCCCGCCCTGTTTCTCGCCCATCCTGGCGTAGGGGCCGATCGGCGAGGCCAGCCAGCACGCGCCGGCGGCGGCGTACTCCTTCAGCTTGATGTTCGAACGCGTGCGGCTGAGCCCGATGTCGGCGATCGGCGCGATGCCGACGTCGAACACGGCGGCCTCCTGGCAGAGCTCAAACAGCGGCACGACATCGACGTGGCGGTAGCGCTCGCCGCGCAGCCCGAGTCTGAGGCCAAACGTCACGACGCTCACGTCCTCGTGCTCGTCGATCAGGCGCTGCAGGGCGTCTCTGATCGGCATCTGGTCGACGTCGAGCTGGTGCTCGAGCCCGGCTATCCAGCCGATCGTCACGCCCTCGTGCGGGCGGCGGTCGATGCTCAGGAACTGGTCGGGCAGGTAGTTCTCGATCACCTCGACCGGTTCGGCGCCGAGCGAGCGCAGGCGCTCGGCGAGGCCGGCGCTCGGAGCCGTGACGAGATCGGCGAGCGCGAAGATCTTCTTCATCCCCGCGACGCGCCGCTCGCCGTGGACGCCGCCGAATATGCGATAGGCGGCGCTGCCCTTCGGCACTGCCGTTATGTCATCGTCGTTGTCCCAGACGATCGCGGCGCCGTGGCGCTTTGCCTCGCGCACGAGCCGCAGGGCGCGCTCGTCGGCGTAGCGGTGGACGTGCAGGACGTCGAGATCGCGCACGTCCGCGAGCGGCGGGTGGGCGTCGTCGGTGGAGAGTCTGCGCACGTCGTGGCCGCGGCACTGCTCAAGCGCCGTCATCGGCGCTATGCCGCGGTAGAACCCGTTTCCGGTGCTGGTCTCGGCGAGGAAGGCGACACGCATCGGTCAAGCATGCCTGAGCGGCATGCCGGCGGGCAACGAAGAACTGTGTAGCGGTGCGTCAGCGGCGCGCCTGCGCGCCGCCGGGGAAGCACTGGGGCGTGGCGACCGCCGAGGAGGTCGCGGCGCTGGCGTCGACGAGCCCGGAGCCGTAGATGCGGTTCGGCCCTGCCAGCCCGAGCGGTTTCGCGGTCCCCTTCAGGCGGCACTCGACCGCTTCGGGCGTCGGCGCGTCGCCGAGCACGCCGCTGGCGAGCACGAGCGCGGCGGCGGCGGCAACGTGCGGCGCCGCCATCGACGTGCCGTCGTAGCCGGACGGCAGCCCGAAGTGGCGCACCGAGTTCGTGTACGTCATCTGGTAGATGTCGCGGCCGCGGCGCCCGGCCGCGCAGTTGGGGTCGTTCGCAAGGTCGGCATCGTCGCCGCCGCCGGGGGCGACGAGGTCGAGCCCGAAGCCGTCGTTGGAGAAGTCGGCGAGGCAGCCGCTGTCGGTCGTGGCGCCGACCGACAGGACGAGGCCGGCACGTGCTGGGTAGGCGATGCGAGCCTCGCCCTCGTTGCCGGAGCTGCCGACCACGACCACGTCGTGGCGGTTGGCGTAGCGCAGCGCGGCGGTGATGTCGGGGATTTCAGAGGCGCGCACGCTCGTCGAGAACTCGAGGCTCATGTTGATGACGCGGGCGCCATGGCGCACGGCGTAGCGAATGCCCTTCGCGATCGTAGCGGCGTCGCCGTAGCCCTGCGCGTCGAGCACCCGCACGGGCACGATCGTCGCGCCCCAGGCGAGGCCGGCGACGGCACGGCGGTTGTCCGTCGCCTCGGCGATCGTGCCGGCGACGTGTGTGCCGTGGCCGTTGCGGTCGACCGGGTAGCGCGTGTGCGCGACGAAGTCGTAGGGGGCGGCGAATCGCGTCCCGGCGAAGTCGGGGGAGCGGCGGAAGCGCCCCAGGTCGCGGTAGGCGACGCCGGTGTCGAGCACCGCGATGCGGACCCCGCGGCCGCCGGGCGCGGTGGCGGCGACGTTCGACCAGGCGCCCAGCGCGTTGACGCCGAAGTCGCCGAAGAGGTTCCACTGCAGCGCCGCGAGCCCGCCGGGGAAGCCGCCGATGCCTGGATCGTCGGGCAGCGAGGCGGTGTCGGTCGTGCTGGCGTGGGCGATCGGGTTGGGCGCGGCGAAGGCGACGCCCGGCTGGGAGCGGAGCTTGGCGACTGTTGCGCGCACCTGCCCCGGGGCGACGTGCAGGACACGGGTGTGCGCGGCGGGGGCGCCGCCGACGCTTGCCCCGACGGCGGCAGCACTGGCTGTCGCGGCGGCGTCAGGGTCGGCGGTGGCGTCATACCCCACGACGACCTCGCCGGGGGCGTACGCGGGAGGCTCGGACGCACCGGCGAACGCCGGGATGGCCGCGAGCAGGAGCGCGGCGGCGGCGAGGGCGGCGTGGAGGGGAAGGGAGGGGCGGCGGCGCATTCGTGGCGGCAGGCAGGAGTCGAGAGCGCTGCAGCCATCCTGCCACGCCCGTCTTTAAGACATCATCGGCAGCAGAGAGTTTCGCCGCAACCCCCTGGAGTCCGCTGCAGATAGCGGATCCACGATGTCAGAGCACTTCTTCCCACGCGACGAGTACTTCATGCGCCTCGCCCTGCGCGAGGCCGAGCGTGCGCTCGAGCATGATGACGTGCCGATCGGCGCGGTCGTCGTGCACGACGGCGAGGTGATCGGCAGCGGCCGCAACGAGCGCGAACTGCGGGAGGATCCGACGGCGCACGCCGAGGTCCTGGCGCTGCGCGAGGCCGCTGCCGCGCTCGGAACATGGCGGGTGCTCGACGCTGTCCTCTACGTCACGCTCGAGCCGTGCGCGATGTGCGCCGGCGCGATCGTGCTCGCGCGTGTGCCGCGCGTGGTGTTCGGTACGTGGGATCCGAAGGCGGGCGCGGCGGGGAGCGTGCTCGACGTGCTCGCGGAGCCGCGCCTGAACCATCGACCGGAGGTCGGTGGTGGCTTGTTGGCGGAGGAGTGCGCCGACCTGCTGCGGAGCTTCTTCGCGGGGCGGCGCTGACCGACGCGCCGGGATCTCCACCCGCTACCCTTTCCCGCGCACCCTGGAGGGGTGGCAGAGCGGTTGAATGCGGCGGTCTCGAAAACCGTTATGGGCGTTTCTCGTCCATCGAGGGTTCGAATCCCTCCCCCTCCGTGTACGTCGGTGTGAGAGGATCAGGCCGTTGACTGGGGGATAGGCCGGGCGACGTCGCACGGCGGCAAGGGGGAGATGGGAGATGCGGATTGCGTTCCTCGCCAACCCGGAGGCGCCGGGTGGCTGGTACCGCGGGATAGGGCCGATGGTCGCGCTGCGGCAGCGCGGCCATGAGATACGGCAGGTGATCGGGCTCGGCGACGACTTCTTCGGCGAACGCGTGCGCGGCTGCGACGTCCTGCACGTGTATCGCGAGCACGACGACCGTGCGATGCGCCTGATCCGCTATGCGCACGAAAACCGCATCGCGATCACGTGGGACAACGACGACAACCTCGGCGCCGTGCCGAAGAACAACGCCTCGTACAAGGAATACGGCGGCGCTGCCGGCGCGAGAGTGCAGCAGGCAATCAACAAGATCCTTGCGATGGCTCAGCTCGTCTCCGCGCCGAGCGCGATGCTGTGCGAGCACTACCGCGAGCGCGGCGCCGCACACGTGCAGATGATCGAGAACTACGTCCGCGACGAGATCCCCGCGACGCCCGCCCGGCCGAACGGACACGAGATACGCGTCGGTTGGCTGGCCGGCGCCGAGCACCACGTCGACGCCGAGCGCGTGCCGATCGCCGAGGCGCTCGCCCGCCTGCTCGACGCCCATGAGGACGTGCGCGCCACGACGATCGGCGTCGGACTGGGCATACGGGACGAGCGCTATCGCCATGTGCGCCGGCTGGACTTCACCGATCTGCCGAAGGAGATGGTCACGTTCGACGTCGGGATTGCGCCGATCGCCGACATTCCCTTCAACCACGGGCGCTCGAATGTGAAACTCAAGGAGTACGGGGCACAGGGGATACCGTGGCTCGCCTCGCCGATAGGTCCCTACGTCGGCATGGGGGAGAAACAGGGTGGCCGGCTCGTTCCCGATGACGACTGGTACGAGGCGCTCTCGCGGATCGTTACGAAGACGCGCGAGCGTCGCAAGCTCGCGAAGCGCGCCTTCGAGTGGGGGCGTGGGCAGACGGTCGGCGCCAACGGTGGCGTCTGGGAGCAGGCGCTGCAGGAGGCTGTCAAGCGGACGGGTCGATCATGAGAGGTCGTGGCTTGACGCGCTGGTAGACCGGCCTTATACTTAGAAACAGCTTTGTGTGCCACAAGCCGGTCGACCCGCTGGGGGCTGTGGCAGGGTCAACGGCCATTTCGTACCGTGGCTGCAGAGAGAACGCCGAGACCGTCGGTCGCACCGGGTCTCGCGCGAGATTGAAAGGGGGATGATCAAGCACGCTACGTGTGCAGCGAAGCAGCTGCGCATCGAGTAAGCGGTCGCCTCGCGCACGTTCGATCAGCCTCTGAGCGCGGACTGGCCGTGTCTGATCTCAAAAATGATGCCGCGTCCCCGCGGCACGAATAAAGGATCACGCACATGCGTTACAGCAAGCTGCTGCTGACGGGTCTCGTCGCAGCATTCATTCTCGCGCTCGGCGCGGGCGTCTCTTCGGCGAGCAGAGGCTTGGAAGCCAGCGTCGCGTCGGGCGAACTCGGTAGAATCGCCGCTGATTCCAGATCGCTTACGTTCACCGATGAAGAATCGACCGTTTCGATCATATGTGAACTCAGAACCACGATCACGCTCCATAGAACGGTCGCCAAGGCCGCGGGCTCCCTAGCCGGATTCGTCACGGCTGCCACGCCTGCGAACTGCAGAGGCGGAAGAGTCAGAATCCTAAACCTTCCGTGGCACATCACGTTCGTGTCGTTCAGCGGCACGCTACCGGCCATAACGTCGGTGCGTCTCCAGCTCAATGGCGCTTCCTTCCTAATAGAAGCCTTCTTCGGCATCGCCGAATGTCTATACAGAGGAAACCCGCAGGGCACGACGGTCGGTGGTACGACGGTCACGTCGATTACGGCGGACGAAAGAATCAGAACTCCGCTGTTCGATGAAAGACTAAGCTCGGTCGCCTGCCCGAGAAACGGTATCTTTAGAGGCAGCCTAACCGTCACGCCGAACGTGAGACTGAGACTAATATAGTCCCAGTCCCGCTGGATGGAGTGACGTAGGGCAGATCGTACGAGCGGGGCCGCCGTCTGGCGGCCCCACTTTTATACCAAATTACTGTTTATTGAGGATGCGGGCTGCGCGGCCACCGGGGCGTCAATACCCCGGTTGCGTTTGGAGTCAGGGGCGTTTATCGTGGAGACTGGTCGCAGTCCCCGCAAAGAGGAGAGAGAGTTGTGCTGAGCTTCGCGAGAGCCGCAACGGCGCGGCTGTGCGCTGCCGTCGCAATCGCCGCTGTTGTGGTTGGCGGAGGCTCGGCTGTGGCTACAGCCGCGTCGTTGCCGGACGGTCGGGCTTTCGAGATGGTGTCGCCGCCCGACAAGAACGGCGGCGACGTGATGTCGCAGGGCACCCGTACGCGCGTCTCCATCGACGGTGACGCCGTGAGCTTCGCGTCGCTGAGTGGCTTCAGCGACATCCTCGGCTCGGGCATCTCCGCCGAGTACCTGAGCTCGCGGGACGGAGTGGCCGGGACGAACGGATGGTCGACGCACGGGATCGTCCCGAAGGTCGATCCGCTGTCACTCAACGCGGCCGCGCTGTCGATGGACACCTTCTACACGGGGGAGCTCTCTGACGACCTCTCGGCCGGCGTGCTGCGAACGTTCACGAACCTGACCGGCGACCCGTTCGTCGTGAACGTGACGAACCTCTACCGGCGCAGCAACCTGCTCAATCCAGGCGCGGGGACGTCCGAGCTCCTGACGGCTTGTCCTGTGTGCGTCGCGCCGTTGACGCCGAGCCCGGCGAGTCCGAATCCCAACATCGCCGATGCGACGCCGGACCTCGGGCACATCATCTTCGAGTCGAAGAACAATCTTCTCCCCGGCATCGCGAATGCGCAGACCAAGCTCTACGAGTGGGATCACGGGACGCTGCGCTTTGCCGGCATCCTGCCCGACGACGAGGGCGGAGGCATCGCAGTCAGGTCGATCGCGGGCGTCGGCGTCCTCAACTCGCGGTACACGATTCGGACGATGTCGGACGACGGCTCGCGCATCTTCTTCACCGTCGAGGACTTTCCCGGGACGACCGCCGGCAACGTGTACGTGCGCGAGGACCACACCACCACCGTGCGGATCAACGCATCGGAGCGCACGGACTGCGCCGGCGATCCAAGCTGTGGAGGGGACAGCGTCCCAGATCCGGCTCCGGATCCCAGCGGGCCGTTCGTCGCGGGCTTCGAGACCGCGAGCGCGGACGGCGCGAAAGTCTTCTTCACGACCATGGAGCAGCTCACCGACGACGACGACGACGGTGTAAACGACCTTTACGTCTATGACGCCAACCTGCCGCCGGAGGATCCGCATAACCTGACGCGGGTCAGTGTCGACCACGAGCCTTCGGATGGGCTCGGGGCGACGGTCCAGCGCGTCGCCGGCGCCAGCGCGGACGGGAGCTACGCCTACTTCTTCGCTGAGGGGCAGATCGTCGCCGGCGGTCCGACCTTCTCGCCGCAGGTGGGCCTCTTTGTGTGGCACGATGGGACGACCCGCTACATCGGGTCGGTCACCGCGAATCCCAACGATCCTGCCGACAATGCGCTCGGCACGACGTTCGGAACCGGACGGCTCCAGGCGCGTGTGACGCCCGACGGTACGGCGTTCGTGTTCCGGGCGCATGACGGCACCGGGCTGACGGGCTACGACCACGCCGGCTGCGGGGATAGCGGGACCGATCCTTGCTCGGAGATCTATCTCTACCGCTTCGACGACGACACGCTCGTGTGCGCATCGTGCAACCCGAGCGGCGATCCCGCGACGGCGGACGCGAGCTTCGACCTCGGCACCGGGCTCGGCGGCTCGCGCGTCACGACGCATCTGACGCGCCCGCTCTCCGACGACGGCACCCGCGTCTTCTTTACGTCGGGTGAGGCACTCACCGCAGCGGACACGGACGGCAAGGCCAACGACGCGTACGAGTACGACGCGACGACCGGGCAGGTGCACCTCATCTCAACGGGGCGCGACACGAACGGCTCGTACTTCCTCGACGCCAGCCCGAGCGGCGACGACGTGTTCTTCACGACGCGCGAGTCGCTCGTCGGGTGGGACACGGACAACGCTTACGACCTCTACGACGCCCGCGTGGGAGGCGGATTCCCTGAGCCGCCGCCGGTCCCCGTATGTGCGGGAGATGCGTGCCAGGGTGGGCTCGATGCCCCTCCGGTGGTCGTTGCTCCCAAGAGCACGACGTTCTTCAGCGGCGATGACAACGCTCGCCCGCCTGCGAAGAGAGCGCCGCACCGCAAGGCCTGCGCGAAGGGCAAGGTGCGCAAGCGAGTGCACGGCAAGCTCAAGTGCGTGAAGAAGAAGCACAAGGCGAAGACGACCCACCGGATTCAGAGGAGGGCCAAGTGAGTCCGGCGCACGAGACGAGAGGGACGGCCATGCAGGTTCACCACACGATCCGCTCGACGTTCGGGAGCGGTGCCTCCCGCGGTGCACGCTTCGCGGTCGCGATGCTTGCGGCCTTCATTCTGGTGGCGGCATACGCCGCCGCGGCGACTGCCGCGCCGGTGCTCGACATCAACACGAGCGCAAACTCCACCGTGGCGCCCGGGGGCACGCTCGAGTACTACGTCACGGTCCACAACATCGGCATCGAGACGACGCCCGACCTCGACCTGGACGGCCTCGCCGACCAGCCGCACACTCTGACGGTCACGCTGCCGCCGGGACTCACCGCCCTCTCGTCGTCTGTGGCGCAGCAGGGCTCCACGACATGGGACTGCTCGTCGCTCGTGGTCGGAGACTCGACGATCACGTGCACGAACGACACCGTGACGGACCCCCGCGTGAACTCCCTGCGGCGGATCAAGGTCCGCATCAGAGCTGCCGTCGACCCCGGCGCCTCCGGCGTGCTCACGAGCCAGTTCGACGTGACGGGCGGCGAAGCGGCTCCGGTGAGCACCGTCGATCCGACGCTCGTCACGAGTGTGCCACCGGAGTTCGGCATCGACGGGTTCGACGGTCAGACGACCGCCAACGCGGCGGGCGATCCGTACACGCGGGCCGGCGGGCATCCGTACGGGATCTCCACGGCGGTGTTCTTCAACACGATCACCAACCCGATCCCGAACAAGGGCTCGACATGGCCGGTGGAGCCGGTCAAGGACGTGCTGGTCGACCTGCCCCCCGGCCTCGTGGGCGACCCCAACGCGACGAGCGGCGTGCGCTGTACGCAGCCGCAGCTCGCGAATTCCGAGTCGACGGACTCGCGTCCGCTGTGCCCGTCGGGCTCTCAGGTGGGCGTGACGTCGATCTTCACCGCCGATGGCTTGGTGCTCGGCAACCCGATCCCGGTGTTCAACGTGGTGGCGCCGCCGAACGTGGCCGCGCGCTTCGGCTTCAACGTCGGCGGTTCGGTTGTGCTGCTCGACGCATCCGTGCGCACGGGGGGCAGCTACGGCGTCTCGGTGAACGTGCGCAACATCCCGGAGGGGATTGCCGCGGCGGGCACGCTGCTGACGTTCTGGGGCGTTCCCGCGGATCCGAGCCATAACGCACAGCGCGCATGCCCGGGCCAGTCGGGCCCGGCGGCCGGTGGTCCGATCTGCACGACGGATCTGCCGCTGAAGGCGTTCCTGCGCAACCCGACGTCGTGTGGTGCTCCAGGTGAGACCACGGCGCGCATCGACTCGTGGACGGACCCGGGCGACTTCAAGACCGCCAGCTTCCTCACCCACGATCCGCCGGCGTTCCCGACGCCGGCCGGCAGTCGCGGCCCGGCGAACAGCATCACGGACTGCGCGACAGTCCCGTTCGAACCGACGTTCTCAGCGTCGCCTCGCGACGCGACAGCCGGCTCGCCGAGCGGATTCACGTTCGACCTGACGCTGCCGCAGACGAGCAATCCCGATCAGCGCGGGACATCCGACCTGAAGAAGGCCGTGGTGACACTGCCGGTCGGCTTGCGCGTGTCGCCGTCGTCGGCGGCCGGGCTCGGGGCCTGCGCTCCAGCGCAGATCGACCTCAACTCGGCGGCAGACGCGGCATGCCCGAACTCGTCGAAGATCGGCACGGTGGTCGTCACCACGCCGCTGCTCGACGAGCCGCTTACGGGAGCCGTCTATCTCGCGAAGCCGCACGACAATCCGTTCAACACCCTGCTGTCGCTGTACGTGGTCGCGAAGGGTCCAGGGGTCGTCGTGAAGCTTCCGGGCCGCGTCGAGACCGATCCGATCACCGGTCAGATGACCGCGACGTTCGACGACAACCCGCAGCTGCCGTTCTCCAATCTGCATCTCGAGTTCAAGGGTGGGCCTCGTGCGCCGCTCGTGAATCCGGCGAGCTGCGGCACGTACGCGACGCACGCGGTGCTGACGTCATGGAGCGGTTCGACGGTCGTGTCGGACAGCACCTTCGCGATCAGCAAGGACGGCAACGGGACGCCGTGCGCGGCGTCGCAGTTCTCGCCCGACTTCGAGGCCGGTGCCAGCAGCGTGGAGGCGGGCAAGAACACCACGTTCGACCTGCGCCTCTCGCGCAGCGATGACGACCAGGAGCTCAAGACGCTCGACGTGACCATGCCGAACGGCCTGCTCGCGAAGGTCGCGGGCGTGCCGTTGTGCAACGCGGACGTCGAGGGCAAGGCCGGGACGTGCAGCGAGGCGTCGCGGATCGGCGACATCCTGACCGGTTCGGGCGCAGGCCCGAACCCGTTCTACCTGCCGGGTCGCGTGTACCTGACCGGGCCGTACAACGACGGGCCGTTCGGGCTCTCGATCGTGGTCCCGGCCGTCGCCGGGCCGTTCGACCTCGGCACCGTGGTAGTGCGCGCGTCGATCCGGCTCGACCGCAGGACCTCGCAGTTGAGCGTGGTCTCCGATCCGTTCCCGACGATCCTCGAGGGGATCACGCTGCAGGTCCGTGACGTGCGGGTCAGCGTGAACCGCTCGAAGTTCATGGTGAATCCGACAGGCTGTGGGCAGAAGCAGATCAGGGGCACGGTCAAGTCGACCGGAGGCCTGACGGCCAACGTCTCGTCTCGCTTCCAGGTTGGCGGGTGCAAGAAGCTCCCGCTGCGTCCGCGGATGGTCCTGTCGGTCGGATCGAAGGGACACACGGGCGCTGGCTCGTCGACGCCGTTGACGGCGAGGCTCACGCAGACGCCTGGTCAGTCGAACCTGAAGACGGTCGACGTGACGCTGCCGCTGAGCCTGAACGCATTGCTGCCCGTCGTGACGAACTCGTGCACGCAGGCGGAGTTCGACGCCAACGACTGCGAGAAGGCACGGACCGGGTCGGCGGTGGCGGTGACGCCGTTGCTGGACAAGCCGCTGAAGGGCTCGGTCTACTTCGTCAAGGATCCGAAGGCGCCGCGAGGCGCGCTGCCGAACCTCGTGGTGGCGCTGCGCGGGCAGGTGGACTTCGACCTCGTCGGCAAGATCATCCTGCCCGGCGGCGTGCGGTTGGAGACGGCATTCCGGGCGGTGCCCGACGTGCCGATCACCTCCTTCACGCTGAAGATGTCGACGGGCAAGCACGGTGCCGTCGGCGTGGCGGAGAACCTCTGCACCAAGAAGTCCAAGCGAGCGACGGCAAGGGTCGTCTTCACCGGCCAGAACGGACGGGTTGTGAGGTCGAATCAGCGGCTCAAGATCCACGGCTGCAGCGCACGCAAGTAGGTAGGCAAGACGGGACAGGGACCGGGGCGGCGCTGCGAGGCGCCGCCCCGTCCCGGGGGAACAATCCGAAGACTGATCAGGGGGAACAAGATGCATCGCAAGGTAGCCGGCGTGGTCGCTGTCGTGCTGTTGCTCGCCAGCGCTGGCTGTGGGGGTGGCGAGAGCTCGGACAGCGGCGGCCCGTCGAAGGCCGCGTTCGTGCAGAAGGCTGACGCGACGTGCACGAAGGCGCGCGAGGAGGCCCGTTCAGAGCAGCAGGCGATCCTGAAGGCCAAGGGCTCCGCGGCCGACATTGCGGCGAAGGTGCTCGCGATGAGCAGCGAGATGATCGACGAGCTCGGCACACTTCGAGCCGCCTGCGGCGCTCGCGAAGCGGTACGACGCATACCTGGCGCAGCTGCGGTCCGAGCGCTCCTTGTCGGAGCAGGTCATGAAGGCCGTCGGGCGGATGGAGGACGGGGCGTTGGAAGAGGACAGCCCCGCGGCCGAGCTCGCGCTGCAGCGGCACGACCTGCGGCAGGAGATCGTCGTCAAGGCGAAGGAACTCGGCTTCAAGGCGTGCGGAGTCTGAGCCGCGCTCCCTGCCGCGCGCTTCCTCACGGGACGCGCGGCAGCACCGTGCGGTGGATCGTGTGTGCGAGCGTCGTGCTCACGCGGCCCTCTCCGTTCGTGCGCGCGCCTGTTTGACCGCGTCGCACAGGGTGGCCTCCCAGCGGTAGACGTGCTGGTCGATGTGCTCGCCCTTGACCCACTTGGCGGCGTTCTTGGCGAGCTTGCGGCGGTCGCGCTTGTCGACGATCAGGCGCTCGAGCGCGGCGTGCCAGCCGTCGTCGGGGACGAGCCGGCCGCCCTGAGCCTCGCCCATACCGAGGTAGGGCCCGACGGGCGAGGCGAGCCACGGCAGCGCGCCGGAGCTGTACTCCTTGAGCTTGATGTTGGAGCGTGCTCGGTTCCACGGTATGTCGATCAGCGGCGCGATCCCTATGTCCGCGCGGGAGAGCGTGCGGGCGAGCTCGAGGAAAGGGACGAGCGGTATGTGCTCGTAGCGTTCAGGAGGCAGGCCGAGGCCGAGGCCGATGCTCATGACGCGCAGGTCGGGATGGGCGTCGAGCAGCTGCTGGAGCGTCTCGCGCAGCCCGAACTGCTGGTAGTCGACCTGGTGCTCGAGCGCGGCGAGGCAGGCGATCACGATGCCCTGGTGCCGGGTGGACCCGACGGCGGCCCGTGGCGGCAGATAGTTCTCCAGCACGCGCACGTCGGTCGCTCCGAGTTCGCGGTACTGGGCGGCGAGCACCTCGCTCGGGGTCGTCACGACGTCGGCGAAGCGCAGCATGCTTCTGATCGCCGCGCGTCTCTCGCGGCCCTTGATCCCGCCGTGCTTGGCGTAGAGCGGGTTCGACTTCGGCACCGCGGTGACATCGTCGTCGTTGTCCCAGACGAGGCCGATCCCCGCCTCGTGCAGGCCGCGCGCGATCTGCTGCATCTCCGGGCTGATTATTCGATGGACGTGCACGACGTCGACGCGCATCAGCTCATCCGCGTGTATCGGCTTGTCTCTCTCGTTAGCGCGTATCTCGTGGCCTCTGCGCGCCAGCGCCTGGATCGGCTGGTAGGTGCGGTAGTTCGAGTTCGTGAGATTCGCTTCGCTCAGCGCGGCGATTCGCATGTGCGACGTTCCCCCGGATACGCGCGCCACCTCCCCCGGCGACCGCTGCCGAGGGCAGTATTCCACGCCGCGCTCACTGTCTACGCAGGTGGAACCTGCTCGTCCTCGCCGGCGCCGACGACGATCGTGCCGGCGAGCATGTCGTGCAGCCCGCGCCGGCGGTCGTCGAAGAGGATCGGCAGGAAGCCTGCCAGCAGCGGGAGCGCGGCGAGCATCAGCGCACCGAGTCGGGCGAGCGCCCGGGCCGGTCGCAGGACGCTGCGGTCGGTCGCACGGCAGACGCGGATGCCGAGCACGCGGTCGCCCGGCGTCTGCCCGGTCGTCGACCAGAACGTGACGAAGTAGACGGCCGACCACAGCAGGCCGATCACGACGCCGATGCCGACGAGCACGGACTCGACTCCGCTGGGGATCGAGAGGACCGACAACGAGAGTCCTGCCGCGGCGCCGACGACGATCGCCGTCACGGTGATTACCGCCGCGTCGAGCGAGAACGCGAGGGTGCGTGTGACCAGCCCCTCGTACTCGGATCGGGTGCGCGGAACAGCCTGGGTCCTGTGCGCGGTAGTAGTCGCCGTTGGTGCCGGCGGCTGCCTGGGGGTGCTCACGTCACGTCCGTCCCTTCGTCGGGCGGTTCCGCGCGCGGTGCGCGGCCGAAGATGCGGCGCACGCGCGACTCGAGGCGCTCGTCGGCGCTGCGCGTGCGCGAGCGCACGCTGCCGGCGACCTCGTCCACGAAGCCTGCGCTCTGCTGTGTGACCGCGGCGGCGACCGAGGGGCTGCGAGCGATCTCGTCGACGAGCAGCCACAGGTCGTCGGTTTGCAGCAGACGCTCGACGGCCTCGGTCATCAGCTCGCTCTCGATCGCTCGCACAACCAGCCGCTCCATCGCGGGGCTGTCGAGCGCGGACTGCACCGCCCGCTCCAGCTCCGGGCCCTTGAGCAGCGGGCTTGCCAGGATGCGGTCGATCGCCTCACGTGCAAACGCCGATGCGAGCAGTGCGTCGAGGCTCGCGAGCGCGGTCGCTTCGGCGCGTCTGCCGAGAGCTCCGCGCAGCTCGCGCTCGGCGCGCAGCCCGTACTCGACGCCTGCGCCGAGCGGCCGCAGCGCGATGCCGGCGAGGGCGCCGCCCAGCCCCCACAGTGAGCGCCCGGCATGCAGGTCGCCCGGTCGCTCGCGGATCTGCAGGTCTGTACCCACCGCCGACCAAGGCTGTCACGCCTGGGGGTTGCTGTCCAACCGTGAGGCGTGCGGATTGCGGCCGGCGATACATCTCATTCTGGTAGGTTTGGCGCATGGCTCGGGGGACGGCCATGCCGCGTGCGCGGGGGCGTACGCCATCACGCGCAAATGCGCCCAGGTTGCTCGAAGCCGGCGAGGTCGCCTGGCTGGTTGCGATCCCCAGCGGGCTGCTCGTGGCGGCGCTGGTGATGGTGCTCGGACCACCGCTTGGGGACCTGCTGTTCCCGCCACTGGACGTCCACTTCTGGACCTCGCAGCCGAACGTGTTCCCGGAGCCGACGGAGGACGCGCGCTACCTGCTGTCGCTGCTCGCGCCGGTGGTGGCGTCGGTGGCGGTGGTCCTGGCCGTGCGTCGTGGGAGCTGGCGGGAGAGCGAGCTGACCAGGGGCCTCGTCGTGGTGGTTCAGCTGGTGGTGCTCGGCGTCTTCCTCGCTGCGCTCGTGCGGCAGCTGACGCCGGACTTCGATCCGCAGATCGACGAGCCGTACTTCAGCGTGGTGGCACTCGCGGTTGCCGTCGCATTCGCCGGCGGGGTGTGTGCGGTTGTCGCTGACGCCGGGCGACGGGCCCTGGTGGCCGGATGGCTGGGCGAGACGCCGGGTCGCTCGTTCGCGTGCATGGCCGCCGCACTGCTGTTCACGCTCGCCTGGGCTGTCACGGCGGTCAACTCCGACACCTCGATCGGCAGCTCGCACTGGGCTGTCAGCGGGCTGGTCCCATGGACGCTCGACGACATGTACGCGGTGGTGAACGGCCGTGCTCCGCTGGTGGACTTCCACTCCCAATACGGGTCGCTTTCACCATATGTGGTGGCCGTCCCGATGCTCGTGTTCGGGTCGAGTCTGACGGTGCCCACGACCTTCATGGCGGCGATCACGGCGCTGGTGCTGTTGGCCGTCTATGACGTGCTGCGACGCGTGACGCGCAGCTCGCTCGGCGCGCTGCTGCTGTACGTCCCGTTCGTCGCGATCGGGTTCTACCGGTTGATCGGGCCGATGCACGACCGTTTCGCGCCGTCGAACACGTTCAGCTGGTTCCCGATCCGCACCGCCGGGCCGTTCCTGCTCGCGTGGCTCGTCGTCCGGCACCTCGACGGCGTGCGGCCACGGCGGGTTTGGCCGCTGTTCCTCGTGGCCGGGCTGACGCTGATCAACAACATCGACCTCGGTCTGGCGGCGTTCGGGGCGACGATCGCGGCATTGCTCTGGACGCGTGCCGGATCATCGTGGCGGGATCTTGTCCGGCCGGCTCTTGAAGCCGCGGCCGGGGTCGTGGGAGCTGTGATGGTCGTGACGACGCTGACGCTCGCCGTCAGCGGCTCGCTCCCTCATTTCGGGCTGCTCGTCGAGTTCTCGAGACTGTACGGCGTCGGCGGCTGGTCGCTGCAGCCGATGCCGAGCTTCGGGTTTCACGCCGCGGTCTATCTGACGTATGCAGCCGCGGTTCTGCTCGCGACGGTGCGCGCTCTCCGCGGCGAGCGTGACGCCCTGACGGGGATGCTTGCGTGGAGCGGCATCTTTGGCTTCGGCGCCGCTGGCTACTTCGTCGGCCAGTCCCGCTACCTGCACCTGATCTTCCTGTTCTCGGCGTGGGGCCTTGCGCTTGCCCTGTTGATGGTTGCGGTGTTGCGCGGGATGGCGGATCGCGCGTCGCACCGGCCCACGGCAGCCGACGTCGCCGTGCTGGTCGCGTTCGGGCTTGCCGTCTGCGCAGTCGCCCAGACGCCGAGGCCCTGGGAGGAGGTGAGCCGGCTGCGCGAGGCTGCCCACCCGTCGCGCTGGCACGGCAACCTTGCCGAGCGATTCGTCGCCGCGGGAACCAAGCCTGGCGAGCGGGTTGTGATCCTGCTCCCGCTCGGGCATCGCATCGCAAACGACCTCGGACTGGTGAACGTCTCGCCCTACTCGATGATGGAAGCCGTGCCGACGAGCGAGCAACTCGAGCGCACGGTCCGTGTGCTGCGCGAGGAAGGTGGGAGGAAGCTCTACTACAAGATCACGCTACCCGACCAGGGGTTCTTCCTCGAACGGGCGGGGTTCAGGATGACGCGGTATGGGAAGGCGACCGGGTTCTCCGAGTGGAGCGCGGTGCGCTGAGTTCAGGCCGGCGTCGGCGGCCTCCTGGAGGTGCCGCACACATATCGAAAAACTGGCATCCTGTTCAATGGTCGCGGGGGCGACCGTGTTTGGGGAAGCGTTCGGGGGGATGCCTAGATGGTTGGCGTGCGCCGAGGATCAGCAGCAGCGTCAAAGGGAAGCGCTCGCGCGCTATCGCGGTGCTGGCGAAGCCTGTTCATGACCGCGTTGGTGCACCTGGTGATGGTCGTGGCGCTGCTGGGCTGTGGCGGCGGGAATGCGGCGGCTCCGACCGGGAGAGACGCGGAGGCCCCGCCCAGGCGGTTCGCGGAGGCGCGTGCCCTGTTCAACGAGATATGCGCGGCCTGTCACACACTTGCCGATGCCGGAGCCAAGGGCAGACGTTTCAACTTGGACACGGAATCTCCCATCACGCAGTTCCTCAAGACAGATTCACAGCGACTCCGGTTGATCAGAGAAGCGGTGATCCGCGGGGCACCGGGTATGCCGGCATTCGGCGAGATCCCCGCTCGCGGTGAGTTGGGCCAAGCGCTGTCCGACCGTGAATTGACACAACTCATCGACTATGTCGCCGCAACCGCAGGTCGCTCGAGTCGGAGGGGCTGATGTATCTGGGGGCAGCATCTCGGCGAGCGCTGGTGGCCGTCACGGCGCTCCTGGTCGTGAGCGGCTGCGGCGGCGGCGGAAGATCGACGACGACGAAGACGACACGGGAGCAGGTGGAGCAGCGGCATGACCAATGGACATACGCGCGGGGTCTGTTCCGTGAGCTCTGCTCGGGCTGCCACACCCTCGAAGACGCTGGAACGCATGGCACGCGCTTTATCCTCGACAACGATCCGCTCCTCAACGCCGGCCTTATCCGTGGCTCCATCGAGGGTGGTGCCTTCGGGATGCCCAGCTTCGGTGACGCGCTCCCGCGTAGAGAGCTCGATGCGCTCGCGTCATACATCGACGCCGTCGCCAAGCGGCGCGACGCCGAGAACGGCTGGAGGGCCGAGCATCTGAGACGTAGCGAAGGTGAAACTCCTAGGTGGAGCGGACGGACACCGTGAACGGCGCGATGGCGGATGCGTCTTGCGGATAGCCGTGCTCGGCAACGACGCGGGCGCGAACTCCTGCTATCGCGCCATGTATCCAGCTCGTGCGCTCTCAGCGCGGGGTCATGCCGTTCGGTACGACGGTGCTGCCCAGCCGGACCTCGACCCGCGGTCGTTCAACGCGCTTGACGCGGTCCTCGTCTATCGGCACAACTCGAAGCCCGTCCAACGGCTGCTGGCGCACCTGCGGGAAGCGGGGGTGGGCGTGGTGTGGGACAACGACGACCTCGCCGGATCGGTCACAGCGGATCATCCTGGGAAGCGGCAGTACGGCGGACTTCGCGGAGCGTCGTTGTTCCAGGAAATCGTGCGGACGGTCAGAATCGCCCACGTCGTAACGACGCCGAGCGAGGTGCTTGCGGAGCAGTACCAAGGCAACGGTGCCACGGTTCGCGTCATCCAGAACTACGTCCCCGACGAGTTCGCTGCGGTGGCCAGGCCTCCCCACGACGGCGTCGTCGTCGGCTGGACCGCTGGCTGGGAGCACCAGATCGACCGTGACCGCCTCGGGCTCCCCGCGGTTTTCGAGGCGCTTCTCCAAGAGCACCGTGACCTGTCCGTGGTGACGATCGGCATCTCGCTGGGCCTTGCGCACGAGCGATGCTTGAACGTGCGGAAGGTCGACTTCCCGCAACTCGCACAGGCCTTGGTCGGCTTCGACATCGGCATCGCTCCCTTGGCGGACGTGACGATAAACCGAGCGCGTTCGACGTCGAAGCTCAAGGAGTACGCCGTCGTAGGAACGCCATGGCTCGCATCCCCTATAGGACCGTACGCATCGCTCGGAACGTCGGAGGGAGGCATGCTGGTCGAGGACAGCGATTGGTATGACGGCATCGAGCGTCTGCTGGTCGACCGGCGCCGCAGGCGCAAGCTGGCGAAGAAGGCCTCGCGTTGGGGCGGCGCCAATCTCATCGGCGATCACGTCCTGGCCTGGGAGCGTGCGATCGAGGAAGCCGTCGCGCACGCCAACAAATGAGCGATGGGGCTCCGATGGGCGCGGGTGGTTTCGAACCACCGACCTCTCGCGTGTGAATCAGCTTCTCCCTGGGACCTCTACGGCCGACATTGCCCGCCGTAGAGCGGAATCTGCGACATAGCTGAGCCCTCGCGTTAGGCTCAATGGGGCTGGTAGCGGCGACGTTCGGGCCAAGGATTGGGCCTACGGATCGCCTCGACGTGTGTCGGCGCTCGCGCTCCGGGCCCGATTTGCTGTGGGCCTTTGGTCGTCAGCCAGCCGATCGTAACGTAAGCGCTGTCGGGCATCGGCGCTCAGCGCTCGACGACCCTTTTAGTGGTGGAACTGTTGGCATCCGAAAGGCCTGGGACGATCGTTCCGGTACCCGCAGGTTTTAGCATGCGCGCCGTCAAGCCAGACACTAACCCACCACCTGCCGGCGCATTGGCGTCGATCGCCGAGGCCCGGTATCTGCTCGAGGCGGGGTTCCCATTCGCTGAGGTCTCCGCCGTTGCGCTCGCCGATCGCAGCAGCCGCGACCGCACGTACGCGGCCCACAAGTGGTGGGCGCGCCGGCCGCCAGCGGTGATCCGCGCGCTGCTGCTCGCTGCAACGCTGCCGGCCGGAACGACCTCGGTGGCGTTCTGGCGAGCCTACGCCAGCGACGCGCCCCACCTCGAGGGCCAGCACGTCGGCGACCCGTTCATGGGTGGCGCCACCACAGCGGTAGAGGCCGCGCGCCTCGGCGCAGCCGTCACCGGCATCGATGTCGACCCACTGGCGGTTCGGATCGCACGCCAAGAGCTCGACGGCGTCGATGCCAAGCGACTCCGTGCCGCTGGACAAGAGCTCATCACCCACCTCTCCAGCGAGGTTGGTCACCTGTTCGGGCGCGTTGTCGACGGCGCCACGCCGCTCCACTATTTCTTCGTCCGCGAGGTCACGTGCCCCACGTGCTCGGCGCGCTCGCTGATGTATCGAAATCTTGTTCTCGCGCGCGACGATGGTAATGCGGGCGGCGTCGTGCGCGACGCGGAGGTCTCGGGATTCTGTCCGAGTTGCCACACCACCCAGGACCTCACGGACGGCGAGTCCCTCGCGTGCTGTGGTCGGCACTGGGACGTGACGAAGGGCACGTTTGCCGCCGGTCGTTTCCACTGCCCCGCCTGCGAGGCGACCGCGACACACCAGGAGCTCCTGAC
The DNA here is from genome assembly GCA_963774115.1 of uncultured Actinomycetes bacterium. GTDB lineage: Bacteria > Actinomycetota > Thermoleophilia > Solirubrobacterales > Solirubrobacteraceae > Conexibacter. The sequence continues at coordinate 329,248 of CAVZDN010000004.1, forward strand.
TGGCCTGGCTCCGCGGGTGCTCGTCGGCGTCGAGGAGACGACCGACGCGCGCCGACGGATCCGGAGCCCTTTGCCTGGGGAGGACGGCCTCGAGGCGGCGGACCGCTGGTGGGCGGAGCACGATCTCCTGGTCCCGGCGACGAAACTGGGCACAGGCGAGACTGCGCGCGCTCGTCACTATGGCTTCGAGGGCATCCGGGATCTGTTCTCCCCTCGACAGCTCGCGGTCTTCGGGTCGGCATTCGCCTACCTGGACAGCGCGCCGATCGATGAAGACGTGTGCAACGGGCTGCGGCTTGCCGTGTCCAACGCGCTTGCATCGAACAACCTGCTGTGCGGTTATGCCACCAACTATGGCCGGCTCGCGCCGCTGTTCGCAGGCGTGCGCGCTTACGCGATGCCGGTCTTGTCAGTAGAGCTGAACCCCCTTCATGCGACCGGCGGCCGTGGGACGCTTGCCGCGACGATCCGTCGTATCGCTCAGACCGATGTGGCGCACGTGCGCCGGCACACGTTCGAACCGGAGTCGGGCGAGATCGTCGGACACGACTTCACCGCGCGGCGCGAAGTGCCCACCAAAATCGCGTGCCGGTCGGCCGACCGCGGGATGCCATCTGACCTTGGGAAGCTCACAGTCGCGGTGTCGGACCCGCCGTATTTCGACTACATCTCGTACTCGGACCTCTCGCTGTTTTTCCGCGCATGGCACGGCACCGCCGACCGCGCCGAACGTCTCGGCGGCGCGCCGATCTACCCCGTCGGCCCCGATGCCGCCGCTACGTTTCGCGACCGGCTGGCCAGCGCGTTCAAGAAGCTCGGGGAGCGCCTCGAGCGCGACGCCCCGTTCTGCTTCACCTTCCACGCGACCTCTGCGGCCGCGTGGGACGCGCTTGGCCAGGCGTTGCGCTCCGCGCGCTTTACGGTCGTTGCCGCTTTCCCGGTGTGGGCCGATGGTCGCGCGGCGAGTCACAGCCACGAGGGCAACTGCGAGTGGGATCTCGTTTTCGTCTGTCGGCAGAACGTCTCCGCAGCGAACGCCCTTCCGACCGACATCACCGCATGGCTGGAGGAGCTCACGGAGTTCAAGATCAGCGCGGCCGACCGCGAGAACCTGCGCATGGGTCTGGAAACCGCCCGCGCGTGCGCCCCCGCGGAGCGACCGGTATGAACGCTGAGGAGCGCATGGCCGAACTCACGGCCAAGCGCGATCGCGTCGGCACACGCAGTGAGCGTCTGTGGGCCAAGGGCGAGTTCCGTGACTTCGAGGTCTACCGGGCACCGGTCGCGCTGCTGCAGCTCAACCCAGTAAACCGCCGATTCCGCGCCGAGCGCGAGGCGTTCGAGCGAGACCTCGGCCGACCGCTCAACCCCGTCCTGCGACCGAAGGATGAGCGCAGCATCATCTCGTTGCTCCTGGACGACGATCCGCACCTTAGTGGCGAGGAGATCGTCGGCACGGAAGGCAAGGACGCCAAGGCGTTGCGCGAGGACTGGGAGCGCCGCAAGCAGGAGCGCCCGCTGTGGGCGCGGCCCGACGGACTCGTGCCCAATGGCAACCGACGCTTGGCAATGCTCAAGCGGCTCGCGCACCGGCGCGGTGCTACCGGCTACGAGTACGTCGACGTCATCTTCCTCGATCCCGACGAGTTCGACGACGAAGAACTCTTCGACATGGAGGCTCGGGAGCAGCTGACGACCGGGCTTAAAGTCCGTTACTCGGACCTCAACCTGCTGCTCACGCTCAAAGATGCCGCCGAGCTCTACGGTGTGAAGTGGTCGGACCCACGGTCGATCGACGACGTCGCTCGCAGCATCCAACAGATCGTTGGCAACAACATTAACTACGCGCGTGTCCAACTGCACGCCGTTCGCTACATGGGTGAGTACCTCAAGTACATCGAACGCCCCGACGAGTACCGGCTGCTCAACCGAATGGTCGAGCGTTTCCGCGATGTCGGAAAGAACATGGCCTGGGCGTCGCGCAACGCCGCGCGCTCGGCGCCAGACCTGCTCGAACTTATGTTCTCGGCGATCCAGGCGGGTGCCAAGCATGGCCAGCTTCGAGAGTTGCGGCGGGTGCTCGAGCAGGACCCGATGCGCTTCGCGGCGCTCGTCGCGGAGGTCCGCGGGATCGAGGACACCGAGTTCGACGAGCCCTTGCCCGAGTCTGACGCTGGCGTCGCGGAGCCAGATGAGTCCGACAACGAGGTGCCGCAGGACGATCAAGGCGCCGCCAGCTTGGACAACGACGAAGACGAGGACTTCGCCAACGACGAGGACGAGGACTTCGCCAACGACGAGGACGAGGACGACGGGGCGCCGCCGCCGGATGCGACGCCACTGGGCTACCCGTCCCAAGACGTGTTGCGTGCCATCACGCTCGCGAACGACGAGGTCAAGGCCGCAGCCGACGAGGACGGCCAGAAGCACATCCGCGCTGCAGCCGCCGCGCTCGCGCAGGTCCCGCCAGCCGCCGTTGCCGATCTTCTCGCCGAGATGGAGGGTCACCGTGTAGCTGAGGCCGTGCGGGCGATCTCTGCCTGGGCGAAAGAGGCAACTGCGGTACTGGACAAGGAGTCCGGTGACGCCTCATGAGCTCGGTGTTGCCGCGGGTTCATCTCCGTCTCGTCGCCGATGAGGTCCACGTGTCGGGACCGGCGCTGCAGTCACGACGGATGCGGCTGTACTTCCAGACGGCGCTCGGTGCTGACCTGTCACAGGACGGCAGCTGGATTTGCCCTGCCCGCGACGAGCTAGTCGGCGACCTCCTGGTCGGGATCGTGCGTCGGCTTGAGCAGTCTGGGTTCGAGGTCGTCACCGAAGGCGAACCCACCGACCGAGCGCTGCAGAACGACATCGAGCGGGGCCGGTCCTTCGCGCGCGCCCGCGCGAGCGCGGAGATGCTCCTGGGCCTCGGCGTCACCGAGATGACAAACGTCGAGGTGCGTGTCCCCGACGAGTCGGCCGTCCTCGCCACCTTGCGAGAGTTCGGGTGGAACGAGGACGACCGGCCACTGATGCGGCATCAGCGCGACGGCCTAATGCACGCCCTAACTGCGGTGAACGCTGCGAACTTCAGTGTGCCGGGCGCGGGCAAGACCGCAACGGCACTGTCAATTGCCGCGTCCCATCTCGCGGAAGGAACCGTCGACATCGTGCTGGTCGTTGGCCCGCTGTCGTCCTTCCGGCCTTGGGAGACAGAGGCGGCACTAGCGCTGCCCGGTGTGTTACGGACGTTCCGCATGAGCGGCATGACGCGCGCCGCCCGTGCTGACCGCCTCCGGGGTGCGCGCGCCCGTGACTTATTGCTGATGTCCTACCAGACGGCCGCGAGCGACCGCGACGAGCTCGAGCGACTGTGCCGAAGCAAAGACGTGATGCTGGTCATTGACGAGTCGCACCGCGTCAAGAAGTTTCACTCCGGCCAATGGTCCGACGCTCTGATTGCTGTGGCACGCCGTGCACGCATCCGGTTGATCCTCAGCGGTACCCCTATGCCGCTAGGCCCCAAAGACCTCTGGAGCCAGTTCACGATCTTGTGGCCGGGAGAGGAGCTTGTCGGATCGCGAGCAGTGTACGGCGCACGTGCCAAGCGAAACTTCCTGCTCGTACGGCGGGATCTGTCGCCGTTCATGACCCGCACAGGGAAGCAGGATCTCGGTCTCAGACCACGGCGCGACGTGCCGCCACACCGTGTCGAACTCGCGCCCCTGCAGCGCGAGATCTACAGCCTAATTGCCGACCGGCTCAGCGCGGCGATCCCGCCGGGTAGTGATCGCCAGCAGCAGCTTGCCGCACTCCGGCGCGGACAGCACATCCGCCTGCTGCAGGCCGCTTCGAACCCTGATCTGCTCAACCAAGAAGACGGTTTCTTCCAGCTGCCGCCGATGGACGACCCCGACATCGATCTCCTTCAGCGTCTCGACGAGTACCGTGCGCGCGAGCTTCCCGCCAAGTTCATGTTCGCGCTCGATTTCCTGCGGACGATGAAGGTTGAGCAACGCAAGTGCGTGGTGTGGACGTCGTTCGTGCGCAACATTGACCAGCTCGGGGCGCTGATCGAGGAGCAGATCGGCAGACCGGTGTATCGCATCCACGGCAGCGTGCCGAGCGCTGACGGCGCCGAGCCCGGCGACGAACTCGACGACACGCGCGAGCAGCGAATCGCGGACTTCCTCGCAGCCGAGGGATTCGCGGTGCTGCTCGCTAATCCGGCGGCGTGTGCCGAGTCGATCTCCTTGCACTCTCACTGCCACACGGCGTTGTATGTCGATCGGACCTACGACTGCGCGCGCTGGCTGCAGTCGATCGACCGCATCCACCGCCTCGGACTACCCGAGGGCGTCACCGTAGAGATTCACGTCATTGAGACAGTGATCGATGCAGCCGAGACGATTGACGGGCTTGTCGACTCGTCGCTTCACCGGAAGACCGCGAACATGGAGCAGTTGCTGGAGGGCGCCGAGCTACAGACGCAGCATCTCGCGCAGCAGGACACGCTGGCCGCGGCGCAGGGCGATACGACAGACCTGCGCGAGGTCCTCGAATACCTCATTGGTCAGACCCCTTAGGAGCCGCTTATGCCTGACCGACTCAACCGCAAGCTCGAGCTCTACACGCTGCACGGCCACCTCGATCGGGAGCCGCCGAACTATCACAAGCTGTTTCGGCGCCTCGCCGATCTCTCGGCCAACGACCGCGAGATCCTCGACGATGACCGGCTGATCGCGATCTCCCAGATCACTGTTGAGGATGGCAAGGTCCAGCTCGTCGTCTTGGAGGGTCCGGTAGGCGTCGTCCCGACCATCTACAACATGGAGCGTCAGCGCGAGCGTCGCCAGCCGCTTCGGCCAGGCGACGTCGTTGTCAACCGCACGCATGTGCTCATTGACCTCGGCTCTCGACGCACGATCGTCGAGTTCAACCTGCGTGGCGCCAAAGCCCGCGATGTCTCCAAGGTTCTGCAGTACAGCGCGCGCCAGGTCAAGGCGTTCTCGAAGATCCAGCTGTCGATGACACCGGTGCTCGGCAGCGCCTTCGGCGAGGCGATCGACGAGTTTGAGCGGATCAAGACCGCAAAAGTTCGGCTGCTGCGGCCGAACTACGACTGGTCGGACTGGGTCGACCCGCTGACTGATGCCGCCAGTGAGTCCGACGCGGCCGCTGCAAACGTTGAGTTCACCGCCAAGCGCAACGGGTCACTGTCTAAGAGGAAAGGCATCATCGGGTTCCTCCGGCGCTCCAACCAGGTCGCGGCGTCCCCCGTCGAGTCCGCGACGATCCTCGGGCGGCGGGCCGAGGACGATGCCGACACGCGGATCAGCTCACGCGGCTACACCGAGCATCGGCGCGTTAGCGTCAAGCGGCGCGCCGACGGTCAGGCCGACGACGACGACACATTCGAGGCGATGGAGGAGTTGAGCGCCGCGATGGCGGAGGAGTCGAGCGAGGATTTGAGTGAGGAGCAAGACTTCGTCTCCTGATGAGAGCCCTCTGGCGCTACCTCTGTAAGCAAGTGTGGCCGCGGCGGCGGGACATCGTGTGCCAAGTGCAGGTCATCGCCGCCGTAGGAGCCGCGGCGGTGATCACCGCCGCCGGCGACCGGTTCGGACTCGACGATCTCAAGGTCGACACGCTTGTCGTCGGCGTCTTCGCCTACGCCGCGCTCGCGCTCGGCGCGTGCCTGACTGGCCTCACCGTCGCACTGACCCTCCCGGATCGCTCGTTCGCGCACTATCTGGCGGCGACGAGGCGCGCGGACAAGCCCGACGCCAACGCCTACCACGACCTTATCTTCGTGTTCTCGTGGACGGCAATCGCACACTGGACCGTGATCGCTCTGGCGCTCTTGACGTTCGTAGGGCTCGGGGCGCGCGATGTGCCGATCATCGCCGACGACTGCTCAGTCGGAGGTGCGCTTGTCGTTCTGCTCATCGCTGCGCTCGTCTACGCGATGGCGCAGTTCTTGGTCACCATCATCACACTGGCGCAGGTGGCCGAGGTCTACGTCTCGTGGGTCTTGCGTCCTGGGGACAGCGCTAGCGACGACGGGCCGAGGCCCGCGCCATGAGCGGCCGCACGAGTCGCGCGGTCGCCCCTCTCGTTGCTTGAGTAGTTGCTCCTTCTGCAGCAACCACTTCTTGCTGCAATCTTGCTACACTCTTGCCATGACTTCCGCAACCCTCGCGACCCGTCCCCTCATCCGCGAGGCGGTTTATCTGCATGAGATCGCGCAGCTGAGCGACGCCGACATCGCACGGGCGACCGGGGTGGCGCGCAGTACCGCGCGGGCGTGGCTTGGGCACACGCGCTCGCCGACAGGAGATCGGGCGGAGCGGTTGATCGAGCTCTCGGCGATGGTCGAGCGGCTCGCGCGGTTGATGGAGCCCTCCTACATCGCGGTCTGGTTGCGCAAGCCGGTGCCGGCGTTGGGTGATGAGAAGCCGATCGATCTGATCGCGCGCGGGGAGTACATGCGCGTCGCGGGTCTGGTCTCGGCTCTCGAAGAGGCCCCCTTCACGTAGGTCGCCGAGTCCGGTGGCGCTCAAGGTCGATCGCGTCTCGGTCGCCGGCTCGTGGTGGCGGCAGATCCCGCACGGCTCCGACCCGCTGTGGCTCTCTTCGCCACCCTCGAGTGGTCGCTGGCAGCGCGGCGAGAAGCTCGCAGCGCTCTACTTCGCCGACGAGGCCGAGACCGCCTGGGCGGAGTGGTACCGGATGCTCGCCGAGGTGGGCATGCCACCCACGCACGGGATGCCACGCGACCTCTGGCGCTGGACGATCGCTGTCGACGACGTCGCCGACCTAACCACCCCGGCGAGGCTGGCTGCGCTCAAGCTGCAGCCGCCGCGACCTGGGCAGCACACGTGGACGCCGTTCCAAGAAGCTGGTGAGCAGCTCGCCCGCGACGGCTGCCGCGGCGTTCTCTACGCCAGTGCCGCTCGACCCGAGCACCACGCACTCTGCCTCTTCCGCGACAACATCGTGATCCCGGGCGCCGAGCCCGTTCGTCCACCGGAGACACACCGCGACCCGCCGGCGCCGCCGACGGGCATGCGCACGTAGCGCACCTGAGACTTGCGCGTGTGAGTGATTCGCTCGCATCATCTATCCGCGTATGCCCCAGCCACACGATTTGAACTCGGCTCAGCTCGCGGTATTGAGGTGGATCGCCGACGGATCTCCGTCTGGCGTGATGGAGGGCTATAGCCATCGCATCTCAGCCGTGGCGCTGCGCTCGCGCGGTTTGGTGAAGATCGCTGGCCGAGGGCCTGCCTGGCGAGCCAGCTTGACTTCCGCGGGACTCGCATATCTCGAAGCCCCACGAGTCGAGAGCGTGAAGGCCGACAAGCGCCGAGACGGACCGCCGGGTCCCATGCCCACCACCGACGAGCATGCGGATACGTCTGAGCCGTTGACCTCGAAGTCCGAGAGTCGCCCAGCCCTGGTTCCGGCGCGGGCAGCCGCGAACAGGATCGTTCCTCCCAGAGACCTCCGCGGCGCGCATCCATTCGTCATCGCGACGCGGGACGCAGCTGTGGGGCGCAAGCCCGGCAGCGATGGCCGCATCCAGATCGGTCCGCGACCGGGTGTCGCCTACATGGTCCTCGATCGAGCGCATCTGCACCGTGCTCTACGAGTGCTGCAGGGCGTGCTCCGCGAAGCCGTCCGACGAGAATGGGGCGTCGTGTCATACGACCGGTCGGGCTACGACGATCACCGCGGCATCGCGATCGAGATACGGGGCCACCGCTATCCGATCGAGTTCCACGAGACGACCGAGACCATCCCGTTCACGCAAGAAGAGATCAAGGCGTGGCGGACGGAGTGGACCTGGCATGAGGCCAGCCGGGCAGGGCAGATGCCTCCACCGCAGCGCAAGCGCAAGCGGGCAACCGGGCGTCTGCGACTGTCGCTTCCCAATGGATACAACGGAGGGCGCGCGAGATGGACTGAAGGTCCGCGAGGCTCCCTTGAGGACAAGCTCCCGCAGGTGTTCGCTGCGCTTGAGGAGCGCGCGGTACACGACGACCATGCTGCTGTCGAGGCTGCTCGACGTGCAGAGGAGCGGCGCAAGGAGGCCGAGCAGCGGGCTGAGCGGGAGCGTCTCGCGCGGCTCGAGAAGGCGCGTGAAGAGCGACTGCTTGCGGAAGCCCAGGCGTGGCACGAAGCCGATCTGGTCCGCGAGTACGTTGACGCATTGCGCAGCCGGTTGCCTGAGCTGCCTGAGATCGAACGCGAACGGCTTTCGGCTTGGTGCGCGTGGTGCGACGACTGGATCGTGCGGAACGATCCCGTCGCGAATACCGGCCGGATCGTCGGGTTGGACGAGCGCCAGGCCGAAGCCTGAGGCACACGCAGCGCACCCACGGCAAGCACCCGCAGGCTCAGCCCTGGGCTCGTTCCGCGACTGGAATCCGCAAGTAGCGCGACCTCTTGCACCGCATGCGACAGGTCACAGGCCCGCATCCCCCGATCTGACCCATTGCACCTGAATGCCGGAAAGTGCTGTTCAGGCCAAGGATCGGGCCAATGCCAGGCCGAAATCCTGCCACTCGTCCCGAGTTCTCAAGAAAAAGACCCGCATTTGCGGGCCTTTTTAGTGGGCGCGGGTGGTTTCGAACCACCGACCTCTCGCGTGTGAAGCGAGCGCTCTCCCACTGAGCTACGCGCCCGGGAACCGGGAATTCTATGGGACGGGCGCCTGGAGTGCTGTGCACACGGGACGCCGCGCGAAGCTACCGCAGACCCTCGCGGGCCTCGCGCACGAGCGCGACGGCCTCGGGGAAGACGACCGCCATCACGCTGCGGATCTGCTGGGCCTGCTCCTCGGTGGTGCCCTGGATGTTGACGCGGTTGATCGCCGCGACGGTGAGGTCGACGGCAAGCTTGATCGCGTTGTCGGCCCAGGCGAGCTTTTGGCTGCCCTGCATGCTCTCGGCGAGCTCGGCCATGCGGCGCTGCAGCTCGTCGGGGTCGCCGAACATTCCTCCGAAACCCTCCATCGCCTGGATGCTACTCGCCCGTGCGCTCGGCCCGGCGGGCATGCGCGCGTACCATCCGGCGCACGCTCGGCTTCACGATGACGCGCTACGACCGACGCGCGAGCTTTTTCGCGTCGAGCGTGGCGCGGTAGCGCTCGCGGAGATCGTGGTCCGCGTCGAGCCAGCGCGCTGTCGCGACGAGGCCGTCCTCCAGCGAGGTGGACGCTCGCCAGCCGAGCTCCGCGGCGGCGCGGCTGGGGTCGGCGACCCAGACGTCGGTATCCCAGTCGCGTGCCGGGTAGGCGTCCCACGCCGGCTCCTCCTGGATCGGGAGGACATGCCGTGCGGCGTCGACCAGCTCTCGCAGGGTCGTCTGCCTTCCGCTGCCGATGTTGTAGACGGCTCCCGCCCCGGGCCGGGCGTGCTCGGCCGCGCGCACGAACGCCTCGGCGACGTCGTCGACGTAGACGAAGTCGCGTGCGATTGCAGGATCGGCGAGCGGTGGCAGCCGGCCTTCCAGCGCGTGCGCGACGAGCGCCGGGACGAGCCGGCGCGGCTCCTCCCACGGCCCGTATGCGGAGTAGAGGCGCAGGGTCGTGATCGCGAGCCCTCGCTCACGCGCCATCCAGCCGCAGCACAGCGCCGCGGCGGCCTTCGTCACCGCATACGCGCTGTTGGGCTCGGGCAGCGCGTCCTCCGACGGGGCGTGGTCCTTCAAGCCGTACTCGGAGGAGGAGCCGGCGGTCACGATCGCGCGGGCGCCGGCGTCCGCCGCTGCTTCGACGACGTTCGCGAGCCCCGTCAGGTTCGTCTCGATCATGCGTGTCAGAGAACGCTGCCAGGAGTACGCGCCGTGGGCAGCGAGGTGGAAGACCAGCTCTGGCCTCGCGCGTTCCACCGCTGCGGCGACGGCCTCCGCGTCCCGCAGGTCGACCGCCGCGATCTCGGCCTCGCCGGCGACGCCGTCCAGCCGCCACGGGTCGCTGTCGGGACCGGCCACCAGCGTCACGGGATGGCCGTCGGCGAGCAGCCGGCGCGCGAGCACCGCGCCGACGAAGCCGGCCGCACCGGTCACGAGCGCCCGCGGCAAGGTCATGCGGAGGCGGCCAGCTTGAGCTCGCCGACCGCCTGGCGATGGAGCTCGTCGGTCAACGGCAGGTAGTGCCATTCGATGCGGCTCTCCATGAACGAGACGCCCTTGCCGAACGTCGTGTGCGCGAGCAGCACGTGCGGGCGTTCGTCACGCGTGTCGAGCGCGGCGACGCGGTCGGCTATCGCTTCGGGATCGTGGCCGTCGAGCTCGTGCACGTCCCAGCCGAACGCCTCCCAGCGCGCGCGGTCGGGTGGCCCGGGAGCGAGCACGTCGCGCGTGTAGCCGAGCGCCTGCTGGCCGTTGACGTCGACGAGCGCGATGAGGTTCGCGAGGCGGTGGTGGGCGGCGAACATGGCCGCCTCCCACACCGAGCCCTCGTTCTGCTCGGCGTCGCTCATCAGCGCGAAGGCGCGGCGCGGCGAGCCCTGCCTGCGAGCGGCGAGTGCGGCGCCGGTGGCGAGCGACAGCCCCTGGCCGAGCGAGCCGGTAGAGAAGTCGACGCCGGGGAGCGCGTGCTCGGGATGAGCGCCGAGCAGGCTGCCGTCGCCGCAGTAGGTGTCGAGCAGCGCGGGGTCGATCCGGCCCGTCGCGGCGAGTGCCGCGTACAGCGCGAGCGCCGCATGCCCTTTGGACAGCACGAAGCGGTCTCGCTCCGGTTCGCGCGGTTCGCCGATGCTCAGCTCGCGGCCGTAGAGCGCGGCGAGCAGGTCAGCGATCGACAGTGCCGAGCCGATGTGCCCCACGCCGGCGCGCATCGACTGCTCAATGACGGTGTGCCGGATCTCGTTCGCGAGCCGTGCGAGGTCGCTCATCGCGGCTCCCCCCGGTCGATCAGGAGATCGACGCCTTCAGGTCCGTGCTGAGCAAGTCGGAACCCGTGGCGCTCGAGTGCGAGCGGCAGCTCGGGCTGCACCGCCTCCGTTGGAACGAACACTTTGCTACCCCCTTCAGCGCGCAGCATCGCGACCGTCTCGTCGAGCTGCTGCTCGGTTTGGATCGATTCGGCGCCGGTGTACGGCGTGACGTCCTCGGCTCCGGCGCGCTTGGCGCGGAGGTGCCCGAGCTGGGTGAGGAGGACGATCGGCTCGCCCGGCTCGGTGCGGGCCGCTATGTAGCGCTGCAGCTTGCTTCGCTCGAACGCCTCCGCCTGGGACCCGGCTCTCACGCGCTCCAGTTGCGACCACGGGCTCGGTGTCTGCGCGAGCGAGCAGACGAGCAACCCGAAGCCGGTCATGGCCGCAACCGCCGGCAGCGGGCGCAAGGGCGTCCCGTCGGCAAGCTGCCGCACCGCCGCCACCGCGAGCAGCGTCACGCACAGCGCCCACGCCGGGAACATGTTCGTGAGGACCTCGGGATGGGAGCGGCCCATGTAGTAGGCGGCCGCCCCGAAGCCGAAGATCCCGCTCCACGCGAGCAGGCCGGTCAAGAGGCGGTCGGGCTCGCTGCGCAGCGCCCGCACCGTGGCGAGCCCGATCGCGGCGATGTAGGTCAGGTAGATCACGGTGCTGAACCCGATGACCGGCTGCATCGGCAGCATCGAGAAGCCGCCGACTGCGAACATCCGCGCGAAGCGGAACAGCAGCGCGAAGTGCGGTGCCTCGCCCGTGCGCGCGAGCAGCAGCACGGTGACGAGCGCGACCGCTGCGGCGAGGCCGATCGCGGCCTGGCCGGCGAGTCGCATGAGCGACGCGCGCGTCGGCCGGCCGCCGGTCCACAGCAGCGCTGCGAGCGTGGCGCCGACGGCGGCGATCCCGAAGTCGGTGTTGTTCATCGCGGCCAGGCCGCCGAGCACGAACAGCGGCCACGCGCGCCGCGGCCAGGCGCCGTCGAGGTGCCGGGCGGTAAGCCAGGCGACGAGCAGCGGGCCGGCGCAGCGCAGCGGGAACGTGCCGAAGTAGTTGACGAGCGAATAGCGGTCGTCGCTCGGCCCGCGCATCATGAACGCGCACGTCGCGGCGAGCGGCAGGAACAGCAGCAGCGCCGCGACGCTCGAGCGCGTCAGCCGGCGCAGCATCCCGAAGGCCGCCAGCAGCGCGATCCCCGTCAGCGTCGCCATCAGCGCCGTGAAGACGATCAGCGTGTCGCCGAGCAGCGACATCCCCGCCGCCATCAGGTACGGCACGAGCGAGCCGTACTGCGCGGCGTAGTCGCCGATTGGCGAGCGGCCGTCGAGCACCGCGAACGTCTCGTCGTACGTGAACTGGAGGTGGTAGGAGACCGCCTCGTTGGCGTTCACGATCGAGCTGTCGGTGTTCAGCGCCGGCAGCAGTGTGATCGTGACGAAGGCGAGTGCGATCAGCGTCGCCCCGGCCGCACGTGCGGGCGTCTCCGCGGTCCAGGCGGCGAACGTCTCGCGGATGCGCGGTGCGTGCGCGGCACGCACGCTCCCAACCCCGATCGCGATCGCGAGCAGCAGCGTCGGGATCGTGAAGTAGACGGTGTGTTCCGCGGTGCCCGACGAGCTGTAGATGAAGCTGAACGTGTAGGCCCGCTGCGCGACGAAGCACCCCGCCACGAACAGCAGCGCGCCGACCTGGATCGCGGCGGCGACGTTGCCGGCCACGTCCGCGTCCATCCGCGGCGGCCGGCGCACGAGCAGGATCGTGAGCCCGGTCAGCAGCAGCGGCCCGCTGAGCACGAGCAGGAAGCGCGCTTGCTCGGTCGGCTCGGGGATGACTATCCCTTGGACGCTCGCCCAGAAGCTCAGCGAGCTGGGCGGGAACAGCAGCCCACCGAGCGGCGGCCCGAGCACGACGACGATCAGCACAGCGACGAGCGCGGCCGGCACCGCCGCGAGCCAGACGGCGTCGCCCGGGTCGATCCGCGCCGCCCCCGATCGGACGGCAGCCGCCGTCCGGTGGCCGTCCGCGCGCGACCGCGTCCGTACTCTCGCGCTCGAGGCCACGTGTGCCCGCTCTCAGCTCGCCAGCCGCTCGGAGGCGGGTGCCGAGTGTGGGATCTCGCGCGGCACCGGGCGCAGCTCAGCCCCCCGCAGCCGGTAGGCGCCCCACAGCATCCGCGCGGCCGACCGGTAGTTCGTCGTTGAGGTGCCGCCGAAGCGTGCCGTGTCGAACACGGGGATCTCGAGGACCGGGTAGCCGGCGTACCGCGACGCGCGCATCAGCTCGAGGTCGTACAGCTCCGCGTCGCTGTCGATCTGCAGCAGGTGGTGGAACGAGCGCGGGAACAGCTTTGGCGTGCCGTCGATGTCCCAGGTCGCGAGGTCGAACAGGCGCCGGCACTCGAGGTTGTAGACCATCGAGCCGAGCTTGCGGCGCATGCTCTCGCGCACCCGCCGCGTCGCCTTGAGCACCGCGTCCGGGTAGGCGATCGCGTAGGCGAGCATGAGCGTCGCCGTCGCCGGGGTGGTGCGCGCGGAGTTCGTGTACCCGAGGATCTCGCCGCGCGCAATGTCGAAGCCGGCGTTGATCGCGTTCCCCCAACCGCCGCGCTCGAGCGCCACCATGCGGACGTCGTCCGGGTGACGCGCGACGAGCTCCTCGCAGATTTCGACGGAGGCGTCGCGGCAGCCGTTCGGGACGAGGATCAGCTCGCAGCGGTGCTCCAGCTTCTCGAAGTCCGCGAGGAAGCCCTCGACGACGAGCCGGATATGTTCGGCCTGGTTGTGGATCGGCAGGACGAGCGAGGCGTAGGGCGTGGCGGTCATGCGGCGGCGCTCCCCGCGACGGGCTGCGAGCCGAGCGCCGCGAGGACGCTGTCGGCGAGGCGCTCCGCCGACAGGCCGTGACGCTCATAGAGGTAGGCGCGACCGCCCGTGTCGCCGACCGGAGTTGCGCGCAGGCCGGCGCGCACGAGGCGGCAGCCGAGTGCGTGCTCGGCGATCGTCTCGGCGACGAACGACCCGACCGCGCCGCTGACGTAGTGCGCCTCCACGCTCACCGCGAGGTGGGCGTCGCCGAGCGCACGCACCAGGTCCTCGGTCGGCGATGGGTTGAGGCTGGAGACAACGAGCACGCTCGCCGCGATCCCGTGCGCGTCGAGCTGCTCGACGGCGGCGACCGCGGTGGCGGCCATGCCGCCGAGCGCGACGAGCACGACGTCGCGTCCGTGTCCGATGCGCTCGGCGCGTCCCAGCGCAAAGCGGCCGTCGAGGCCGGGCACGGGCTCGGACTCCTTGCCGAGACGCAGGTACACGGGGCCTTCGTGGGCCTGCATGATGGGCAGCGCGGCACGCGTCTGCAACGGGTCTGCGGGGGCGACGATCGCGATGCCGGGCTGGACCCGCATGATCCCGACGTCCTCCAGCGCGTAATGCGTCACGCCGTTGTGGCCGTAGTCCATCCCGCCGCCGACGCCGACGACCCGCAGCGGCAGCTCGTGGAGGATCGCGCCGTTGCGGACGAATTCATAGCCGCGCATCGAGGCGAACGTGGCGATCGAGTAGACGTAGGGCGTGTAGCCGGCCTCGGCGAGGCCGGTCGCCACACCCACCATGTTCTGCTCGGCCACGCCGACGTTGAGGAAGCGGTCGGGGAAGCGCTGCGCGAACGGCTCGAGCACCGCGAAGCCGAGGTCGCCGGTGAGCAGCACGACGCGCTCGTCGCGTGCGGCGAGCTCGAGCAGCGCGGATGCAAAGGCTGAGCGCAATTGAATTCCCCCATGCCGCGCTCGTCTCCCCCACGGAGCGATCTGCGACCACTCCATTATAGGGACTTTTGACAAGCAAGTAGTGGTGCGACGTTGAGCAGGTTATGAGAAGATCGCCCCATGGCGACCCGGGGGGGGACGAGACGGGCTGCGCGCCCGAGAGCGCCGCCGGAGGCAGCGAGAGCGCCACCTCCGAGCCGCGGCTCCATGCTCGCCGCCACCGTTGCGTCGCGTGCGCGACCGCTCAGCGAGCGCCCGACGCTGGCGGCAGGCCTGCTCCTCGGCCTGTTCGTGCTCCTCTACCTCTGGCCGGTCCTGCTCGCCGGCAAAGTCCTCTCGCCCACCTCGGCGCTCTACGCCTTCACGCCCTGGGCGGCGTTCCGGCCGGGCGACGTCTTCGACTACTACAACCCAATCATCAGCGACGTCGCGCAGACCCACTACCCGTGGAACGCCTTCGCTCGCCAGCTGCTCCACGAAGGCGTCTTCCCGGCGTGGAACCCGCACGTCTTCGCAGGCGGGGTGCCGTTCTTCGCCAACCCGCAGACGGTGCTGCTGTCGCCGTTCAGCCTCCCGATATGGGTGCTGCCGATGAACTACGGCCTCGGCGTCTCGGCGGCGCTCAAGCTGTGGACGGCCGCGTTCGGGACCTACCTGCTGGCGCGCGAGCTGCGGCTCAGCTTCCTCCCTGCGCTGCTTGGCGGCGTCGTGTATGCGCTTTGCGCCTTCCATGTGATGTGGCTCACGCACGAGTCGCTGGTGGGGGTGTCGGCGCTGCTGCCGTGGATGCTGTGGCTGATCGAGCGGCTGCTGCGCGATCGCTCCCTGGGCGCCGGCATCGGGCTCGCGGTCGCGACCGCGGTGGCGGTCACCGGCGGACACCCGGGGACGCAGCTGCACGTGCTCGCTGCGGCGGCGCTCTACGCCGCGCTGCGTGCCGGGACGCTGCCGGGCATCGCGACGGCGGAGCGGCTGCGGCGGCTGGCGTTCGCGGGCGCCGCGATCGCGCTCGGGGTACTGCTCGTGGCGGTGATGTTCGTGCCGGAGCTGCTGTCCTCGCGCGACACGCTCGGCACGGCGGCGCGCAAAGGGGGGAATGCGACGCAGCCGGGAGCGAACCTTCCGTTCGAAGCACTGCGCACCGTCTTGTTCCCGGACTGGTGGGGCCGCCCGACCGGGATCGAGGTCCAGCCGACGCTCGCGGACGCCTCGGGAGCCGGCAGCTTCAACGAGCGGACGTTCTACGCCGGCATCGTGGCGCTGCTGCTGGCCGGCGTGGCGGTGGCGACCGCGGGCGGCTGGCGGCGCAAGGCGCCGTTCGTCGTGCTCGGCGCTCTTGCGCTGGCGATCCCGGTTCACGTCCCCGGTGTCTACTGGCTCGCGACCCATCTGCCCGGATTCGAGGTTGTGCAGAACCAGCGCATGCACTTCGTCTTCGCGCTCGCGGTGGCGGTGCTGGCGGCGTTCGGGCTGCAGACGGTGCTCGAGCGCCCGCGCGACGACCTGCGCCGCTTCGCCTTCCCAGCCGCCGGGCTCGCGGGCGCGTTCATGACCTTCGTCGCGATCGGGCCGAGCGGCAAGGCGATCGGCGACACCATCACGCACTTCGTCAGCGGGACCGACTTCGCCGACCCCAAGGTGATCGAGCTGACGAGCGTCGCGTGGCTCGTGCTGCTCGCGTCGGGCCTGGGGGCCGCATTGCTTGCGGCGTGGCGCTGGCCGTGGCATGCGACGGCGATCGTCGCTGCGATCGTGGCGCTGACGGCGTTCGACATGCTGCGCTTCGCCTATAGGTACCAGCCGATGGGTTCGCCGGAGCGCGCGATCCCGCCGGTCACGCCGGCCGCCGCCTTCCTCGCGCGCCACGCCGACGAGGGGCGCGTGTTCGGCGTCGAATACGCCCTGCTGCAAGACTGGGCGATGCAGTTCGGGATCGACGACGTGCGCGGCTACGACCCGCCGTTCCCGACGCTGCGCTACTACCGCCTGTGGCGCACGGCCGCCCCGGAACAGATGGACTGGGCCCCGTTCACGATCGAAACGCTGAGCGGCGACGCGCTGCGGTTGGTGAGCGTGCTCGGCGCGCGTTTCGTGATCGTCGAAGCGAAGGTCGACAAGGCGCCCGGCGGCGCGATCGGCGCGTACAAGGCGCTGAGACCCGTCTACACCGGCCGCGACGCGACGATCTTCGTCAACGAGAACGCCGCGCCACGTGTGCTCGTGCCACAGTCGGTCACCCTGTCGGCGGGAGAGGACGAGACCCGCGCGCTGCTCATCGGCAAGGGCGTCGACCCGCGAGCGACGGTCGTCGTCGAGCGTGGGGAGCCGGGGGCGGCCAGCGCTCGCGAAGGAGCCGCCGGTGCGGGGAGCGGCGACGGTCGCGAGCGAGGAGAACTCGCGGGTGACGTTGCGCGCCGAGCTCGATCGCCGCGGGCTGGTCGTTCTCAACGACACGCTCGTCGCGGGCTGGTCGGTCGAGGTCGACGGGCGTGCGGCTGAGCCGGTGCCGTGTCAATGGGGTGATGCGCGGCGTCCTGGTCGGCGCGGGTTCCCACGAGGTCGTGTGGAGCTACCGGGTGCCGGGGCTGCGGATTGGGCTGCTGGTGAGCGGCATCGCATTTGTGGTGCTGCTCGGTGGGGTCGTGGTCGCGGTCCGTCGCCGGCGGGTCGCAGCGGGTACCGAAGATCGATGAACGGGATCGAACTCGCCGGTGCGCGACGCGCGCTCGTCGCCGGGGCGCTCGCTGTGGCGCTCGCCGGCCTGGGCGCGTGCGGAGGATCGCGGGAGCCCACTACGACCACCGCGCGGGTGGAGGCGCCGAAGCGCGACCGCTGGACACATGCGCGCGGGCTGTTCAACGAAATGTGCGCCGGCTGCCACGCGCTGGCGGATGCCGGCGCCGGCGCGAGAGGCGGTCGCTCGAACCTCGACGAGTTGGTGATCGGCAGAATCGAACCGCGTGCGCGCGAGTCCGTCGCCCGTGCGGCGATGTCGGAGGATCCCGTCAAGGGCCTCGGCTTCATGCCGAGATGGAAGGGTGTCCTGACCGACCAGGATTTCGATGCGCTGGTCGACTATCTCGTAGCTGTGGCCGGGAACGACCGCTCATGACGGTGCGGCGGGTCACGGCGGCGGTGGCACTTGTCGCAGCGCTGGCGCTGGGGGCCTGCGGAGGCGGGAGCGACACGCGTGAGACCGCGGCGGTCCAAGCGGGTGCGCAGCACGATCAATGGACGTATGCGCGCGGGCTGTTCAACAGGCTGTGCGCCGGCTGTCACACGCTCGCGGACGCCGGCGCGAACGGCAAACGCTATGACCTCGAAGAGTCCGGACTCGTGTCGATACTCGACACGGTTCCTCAGCGGATTGCGCTCGCGCGCGGCGCGATCCTCGATGGTGAGGCGGACGCGCATGGGTCCGGCGTCGCGATGCCGGCGTGGCGGGGCGTGCTTTCGCGCAAGGAGGTCGACGCGCTCGCGAGCTACGTCGGCACGGTCGTCAGAGAGCCCACGGACGCCGAATGAGCCGGCCAGCTCGTTCCTGTCCGCGGCGCCGGTGCCGGTCGGCGCCTGGCGCCACAGACAGCATGGCGAGCGTCAGGTGCAGGACTTGAAGCCGATGGCCTTCGCGAGCGTCCGATTCGTTTGTCCGCGTGCTTCGCGTGCTCTGGTGTTGGGGTCTTTGCCGGTCTGGAGCGCCTCGACGGTGGGCAGCAGCTTCGCCAAGTCGCGCATCCCGGCGACGTACTTGTCGTAGCGCGGTTGGAGTTCGGCCGGGGGCTCGAGTCCGTCGAGCTGCGTGGCGGCGCTCTCGCGGTATCTCTTGACCTTCGCGAGCATGCCGGCGATCAGCTCTGCGTTCTCTTCGAGGTGGCCCTTGGCTTGCTTCCCGGCCGTCGTCAGCGCAGTGTTCGTCTGTCTGGCTTCCTGCCTGCAGATCACGTCGCCTTGTCTGACGAGCTCCGCTCTCGTGAGCGCGTCCTCGCCTCCACAACCGCCCACGGCGAGCGCGGCCACGGCAGCGATCACGGCTGCCACCTTGCGATGCATGTCCCCCTCCAGCATCCGATGTACTTGACGCGGATTACACTACAGGGATCGATGGTGGTTGCACCGCGTTACTGCTCGATGTCATGCTGGACAGATGCGCATCGTCTATCTGGCTGACGAGTTGCAGCCCAACGGCTTCTACCGCGGCCATGCTCCGCTGACGGCGCTCGGGCACTACCGAGGCCACACCGTCAGAAGACTGCGTGACGGTGAGCACCATTGGGTGCCGGGGTTCGACCTGCTGCATGTGCATCGTTACTGCGAAGTGCGTGCTCTCACGCTCGCGCGTGAGGCGAAGGACGCGGGTGCAGCAGTTGTATGGGATAACGACGACGATCAGGGCGCGATGCCCAAGAGCATTGTGACGCATAAGCATTTCAGCGGGTTCAAGTGGCAGCAACGGCGCGCGGAAATCCAGCGTCTCCTCGTCTCGGTCGATCTCGTCACTGCTCCCAGTCGCACGCTCGCCGCGCGACTCGCGGAGCTTGGTGCCCCGCGTGTTGCCGTGGTCGAGAACTATCTGCCCGATCAGCTGCTCGATCCGGATCGCCGGCCGCACGAGGGCATCACGATTGGCTGGATCGCGGGCCTTGAGCATCAGATGGATGTGGAGCAGATTCCGATTACCGCCGTCCTCCAACGTCTTCTCGATGAGCGATCGGACGTGAACGTCGTCACGATCGGGTTGAGACTCGGGCTGCGCAGCGAGCGCTACCGTGCGGTAAAGACTGTGCGTATCACCGAACTCTCACAACATGCCGCAGAGTTCGACATCGCGATCGCGCCGCTCGCCGACCTTCCCTTCGGCCGCGCCCGCTCGAACATCAAACTCAAGGAGTACGCGGCCGCCGGCGTCCCGTGGCTCGCATCGCCGATAGGGCCATACGTGGGCATGGGCGAGCACCAGGGCGGCCGCCTCGTCTCCGACGACCGCTGGTACGCGGAGCTGACACGTCTGATCGCCAAACCGCGCGAGCGACGCAAGCTCGGCAAGCGCGCAGCGAAGTGGGCACGCGGCGAGACGCTCTCCGCCAACGCCCATCTGATCGAGGCGACGCTGCTCGACGTGCTGGATGGGGCGGCGAGCGGTGCATCACCGGCGAAGGAGATTCGTCCAGGCCAGCAAGACCATCTCCAGAAATGATCTGGGGCGTCCAGTGGACGCCCCAGACCGCGTGTGTTGGCTGAGTTAGATTAGTCTGATTGTGACAGGTCCCTCTGCCAGTGATCCTTCGCCCGAGAAGCTGCCTTCCGGGCAGTTTTCTGTCGACGGTGGTGTGACCGGTCTCATAACGGGTTCTCTAATGAGTCTGACTGAACCAATGATGCCTGTGACTTCGGAGATGGCTACATCCTCCTGCAGATTAGTGAGATATAGGCATCTGCATCTGCACCGAAGATACCGAAGTCGAAGAGCATCGTAAATCCTAGTCTGATAAGTCGGATCGCTCTTATTCTCGGTAGCGTGCCAGTGAACGAGACGTAGCGGAGATGCCACGGCAATGTTAGAACTCTCACGTCCGTGACGTGTCGACAAAAGCGCTCTCTCTGCAGTTCACTATGTCGATTAAGACAGATCTGATCATGCCGGCTAGTGTACCTTCGACCTTGGCGATGGTTCTGTGGACGCTACCGTGGAGTGTGACGCCGCAGGTTATGCCGCCGAAAAAGCCGTTGAATTCCAGTCTCGGGAATACAAGTCTTATTCTTTCGTTTGGCGTGACGCTAAGCCTCTGTTGGCGGTCGCTGTGCTTGTTGCGAATGAGAGCGCGAGTGCCGCAGTAAGGGCGTAAGGAGAAGCTTGCTTTGTTTGCGCATCTAGGACGCCTCCTAATATCAGTATGGTGGCCGTGCCCTCAGATGAGAGGAGGGGCCGGTTCAGGATAGGCCCGGGGCGTTCTCTGCTGCGCCCGGGTTGTTGCGGGTCCCCCTCTCGGTCGTTGGTTGACTCTGCCAGATATCGGTGCCAGAATGTTGTGCGAAGCCCATTCGAGCGGTGGGGGCGTGAGGAGCGGCGCCGTGACCAGTCAAGTGTGCGCAGCCAATTATAGAATGCCAATGTGACAAAGCGGCTGAAGTGACAATCTCGCGAATGGTGATCTGGGGCGCCCCTCGGACGCCCCAGTCTCGATCGAACCTCCTCAGACCCAAGAACTTATTGTAGAGTAACCGTGACGACCCCCCCTCCTGATGGCTGCATAACCCCTTCACCTGAGAAAGCCGCTGTTGAGCAGTTCAACGTTGATGGTGGACTGACCGGGCTGACGGGTACTTCTCTGATGAGTCTCACTGAAGTGACGGTACCTCCTGCATCAACGACGACATCCGCCACCTGATGAAGGAGATATAGGCATCTGGCATCACCGCCCAGGATGCCGAAGTCAAATAAGATCGCAAATCCTAGCTGAATGATGCGGATTGTTCTTATGACCGGTAGTGTGCCGGTGAACGAGACGTAGCGGAGATGCCACGGCAATCCTAGGACTCTGACGTCACTGACGTTTTCGACGCCCATGCCACTCTCTGTGCAGCCGGTTATGTTTATTAACATCGATTCGATCATGCCGGCTAGTGTGCCTTCGACCTTGGCGATGCTTCTGTGGAGGCTGCCGTGGAGCGTGATGCCACAGGTTATGCTGCCGCCGCCGCCAGCGAACACCAGTCTCGGAATGATAATCTAATATTCTTTCGTTCGGTGTGACGGATATGCCTCTGTTGGCGGTCGCTGTGTTTGCTGCGAATGAGAGCGCGAGGATCGCGGTGAGGGCGGCAAGCAGGAGTTTGCTGTGTTTGCGCATGGATGAGCCTCCTTGAATATAAGGCGGGTGCTGCGGTGCCCAGGGCGTTAGGGTGCACTCCCTCCTTCGTCGTTGATGCGCGCCAGCGCGGCCCCTGGAGTCGGACCTCTACCGCAAGCTTGCGAGCAACGGGCGCGCTACCGGTCCAACTTCACAGACCAAAAACCGGTGCGTCAACCTTGACGATGCTGTCACAACGGCATCGTGAACCGCGAGCGCACTAGTCGCGCATGGCTGAGATGGATGGTGCAGGCGGTCGTCGCCGATGGGCGTAGAGCGGGGGTGGCCCTACGCCTTGGATCGCGATCCCAAGCTGACGCTCCAAGTCGGCGCTAAGGGCCGCACCACCGTTGGTGCGGCCACCCCGCTGCGCGCGGTGCTGCGGATGCCCGCCGGCGGATCGGACGCCGGTAAATCCTTCACGATCGAGGTCCCGGGCGTCGCAGTTGCCGACCTGGAACCGTGTTCGACGTTTGCGACAAGGCCGCCGGTCGCGGCGACCTCAGTGCTGATGCGCTTCTCGGCGCAACTGGTGGGGTTGAGCATGAACCCGGGTCGATCGATCGCGACGTTCACCAGCACCGCCGAGGTAGACGCGGCCCTGCACCGCGAATGATCTGGGGCGTCCGTCGGACGCCCCAGACGTCGAGTGCGTGTCGGCTGAGGCTAGATTAGTCTGACTGTGACGACTCTGCCTGCTGAGTCTGTCAGCGTTCCGGAACCTGAAAGAGATAGGTCGGGACAGTTTGCTGTAGACGGTGGTCTCACCGGTCTATTGGCGGCTTCTCTGATGAGACTGACTGAAGTAATGGTGCCTCTGGCTTCGACGGCGAGATCCTCTCCCTGATTCATGAGATATAGGCATCTTGCGTCACCACCAAGGATTTCGTAGTCGAACAAGATCGAAAATCCTAGTTGAATGAGGCGGATTGTTCTTACTACCGGTAGTGTGCCGGTGAACGAGACGTAGCGGAGATGCCACGGCAACGTTAGAACTCTAGCGTCAGTCATGTTGCCGACGCCGAAGCTCTCTGTGCAGCCGGTTATATTTATTAACATGGATTCGATCATGCCGACTAGTGTGCCTTCGATCTTGGGTATGGTTCTGTGGAGGCTGCCGTGGAGCGTGATACCGCAGGTTACGTTGCCGAAGCCTCCGCCAAAAATGAATCTGGGGAATATAATTAATATTCTTTCGTTCGGCGTGAAGGAAAAGCCTCTGTTGGCGGTCGCTGTGCTTGTTGCGAATGAGAGCGCGAGGATCGCGGTGAGGGCGGCAAGCAGGAGTTTGCTGTGTTTGCGCATGGATGAGCCTCCTTGAATATAAGGCGGGTGCTGCGGTGCCCAGGGCGTTAGGGTGCACTCCCTCCTTCGTCGTTGATGCGCGCCAGCGCGGCCCCTGGAGTCGGACCTCTACCGCAAGCTTGCGAGCAACGGGCGCTACCGGTCCAACTTTACAGACCAAAAACCGGTGCGTCAAATGGAAAGATGCCGTCACGACTGTGTGGAACCGCGCGCGCATGGGGAGCGCATAGCTGAGGCAGATGATGCAGGTACCGTCGCCGATGGCGTGGATGGCTGTGCTGCGCCTCGTGAAGGGCGACGGGAGCATTCCCGCGCGAGGCGGAAATTGCGCTCACGTGTCCACATACGATCGGGGGCGGCACCTATAGGCGCCGCCCCCGATCGTGCTTTAGCTCTGCGTGTGCTGAGCTGTGCGTGCCGTCAGCGCCTAGTGCGCTTGGCAGCGTTCGCGTTTTTGCATCCCGCGATGACCAGACGATTGCGCTCGCGTACGAGGTCGCCGTTCTGGCCACGGAACGCTACCTGCGCCACCGCACGGCGAGCCTGTCGCGTGCAGAGGTTGTTCGCGACGCCGAGCGGTCCGTGCTTGCCAGCCACGAGGCTCAGCGTGAACTTGCTGAGCGGTACGTCTGGTGCGCTGAACGTCGTCGAGAGGCGGCTGCTGCCGGGGATCGCGACTTTCCCGGTCAGGTCGAAGTCGACCTGACCGCGCAGAGCCACGATCAGATTCGGCAAGCTCCCCTTCGGCTTCGTGGGATCCTTCACGAAGTACGCGCCGCCGCGCAGCGGCTCCTTGAGCAGCGGCGTCTTCACGATGGCGCTGCCGGCGCGTGCCTTCTCGCAGTTGCCGGCGTCGAACTCGGCTTGTGTGCATGCCTCTTGGATCACCGGGAGTCGTGCGTTGAGCACGAGCGGCAGCGTGACCTTGACCGCCTTGAGGTTCGATCCGCCCTTGGGCATCCGCAGCACCGCGCGCAGCGGGGTGGACGCACCGACGGTGGTGCGGCCCTTGGCGCCGACTTGGAGGGTCAGCTTGGGATCGAGGTCCAAGGCGTCGCAGTTGCCGACCTGGAACCGTGTTGTGACGTTTGCGACACGGCCGCTGGTCGCCGCGACCTCGGCGCCAATGCGCTTCTCCGCACAACTCGTGGGGTTGAGCATGAACCCGGGCCGATCGATCGCGACGTTCACCAGCCGCACCTGCAGCGGGATTCCCTCGAGGATCGTCGGCAACGGCTCGGTCACGATGTTCAGGTCGGCGGTGTGGCGGTCGACGAAGATCTTCGACGTGACCACCACGGTGCCGAGATCGAACGGCCCGGCCTTGGCCGGCACCACGATCGACAGCGAGAACGGTGCGTTGTCCAACGCACCGCCGAGATAGACCCGACCCTGCAACTCGAACGGGTTCGGGCCCGGACCCGCAGCCGTCGTCACCGTCCCGATCCGTGAGCTCTCTGCGCACGTGCCGGCCTTGACCTGGGCCGCAGGGCACAGCGTCTCGATGTCGGCGATGTGGGCGAGCAGTCCGTTGGGCATGTCCACGTTGCGGATCGCCGCGAACTCGTCGTCGTCATCGTCACGCGAGAGCGTCATCGTGAACGGGGAGCTCGCACCCGCGACGGGGTTCACTGTGCCAGCGCTGAAGTCCGGTGAGAACTGCGCCGCCGGACACGGCTTGCCTTTCCCGTCATGGGAGGTCGTGAACGAGCTGTCCGACGGGAGTGTCTTGCCAGACCACGACTCCAGCACCGCATGCGTCGTATACGTCCCGCACCGTGGCGGATTCGACAGTGGCGCACGCGGACCAGTGTTGAACTCCAGATGCAACTTCTCAAACGGCAACTGCGGATTGTTATCGAACGTCGCCGACAACTGACCCGTGCTCCCGTTCGGTGAGACGCTGCCCGGGAGCTTCACGATCAGGCCAGGACCCTTCGCGACAAGGTAGAGCGCCAACAGGGACCCTGACGGATTGTCGTGTGGCGTCGCAAGATAGACGAAGCCCTCTGAGCTGCTCGTCCAACAGCGGCGTGTCGATGGTGAGCGTCCCGATCTTCGAACCATCCGGACACGTTGGATCGGCGATGCTGTCAAGACCGATCTGCGCCGAGGAGCAGCCCTCCAAGCCGTCGGCTGACGACGGCGACACGCGCACACCCTCCGGCAACGTCACTGCGACCTTCTTCACATGCGACGGCGACAAGTGCGTGACCGGATCGTCCTTCTGCGGAACCGTCAGGTCAAACTGATAGCCAGCGGCTCCGGGCGAGCTCAAATTGCCGGGCGTTGCCGCAAGCGAGGCATCGAACGGCACGAGAGGACAACCGGTTGGACCGGCCTGCGTCCCTGGCCAATTGGGGTCAGGATAGTTGGGTGGGATGTGGCTGAAGAAGCTATCCGACTTGAAGTCTCCTGGATCGACCCACGAATCCACGTGCACGGTCCAGGGCAGCCCATTGCCGGGCGCTGGACACGACGTCGGCATCGTCAGCAGCGGCTCCTGGTCCGCGGTAGATGCGCATCCTTGCGACCCATCCGCACAGTAGCGATCAGGATCGTGGGCGGGATCGGCAGGGGTGCCCCAGAACGTCACCGTCGTCCCAAGGATCGCCAACCCCTCCGACACGTTGCGTGCAGTGATCGAGAGGCCGTAATCGCTGTGGCTGCGCAACGACGCATCCAGCGTCACGACGACTCCGAAGATGTCGAATCCGAATCGCGCTGGGACGCCCGGCGGCGGTGTCACATTGTAGATCGGCACACCCGAAACGGTGTTCACACCGCCAAGCAGCCCGGTGCGCACCTCTGTGATGCCGACCTGGCTGTTGATCGGACACTTCGTCACCTTTGGAGTGCCCTGAACAAGCGTAGCGAGCTGCTCCATCGTGCAGCGCGCACCAATCGTCGGATTGCCCACCAACCCGGGTGGGATCTCCACGATCACGTTCTTGACCTGCTCCTCCGGCCAAGGAGTGTCCGCCGTCATGCCGAACACGATCTCGGTCTTGAGCCGGGTGTTGAAGTCGATCGTGGTACTCAGCGCATACGGATGTCCACCGGCCTGCGTGAACGCTGTCCCGCTCTGATCGGCGGTCACCTGACCGTCGAATCCGAGGACCCCAAACTCGGCTGATGCCTGCCCGGAAAGCGCACACAGGGCAAACAACGAAACGCACCCTGCCAGCCACAGACGCACCACACGCCGTCTAACGCCGACGCGACTGCTCACAGGCGAACGGCGGTCATACCACCACGATCCGAGCACAACTTTTCTCCTCTTTGCGGTTCATCGCACAAGTCGTACCGTAAACGCTTGTGGCTCTCAAGGCAACCCCAAGGTGGGGGATCCAGGCACCTTAGATCCGCACGGCATCTAGGACGCTATGGGGTTTCGATTGGCGAACGCTGAAGCATCGGACTCAGCTTCGCTGGCTTCCACAAATAGGTGACCCGCACCGCTTGCGACGTCGGGGCCTGGCACCCGGAGGTTTGGCGTTCCGCTCTCCTCGTGCTCGTGGGCGTTTACGAGCGCAACGTCGGTGAGACGACTACGTGCGTGAGAGCACAGACTGCTACGGGTCCGCGTCGTGCCCGAGCTGCCCCCTCAAATTCCTCACGAGCGGGACGGCCGGACGTTCACCATGAAGCCAGCACGATCCTTGCGAGACAGCCGGACGAATCCGAGCATCGCGCATTGCCGGTTCGAAGTTGCGTGGTGGTTGAGCGAGCGCTTCAAGGCGCGGCTCCAGGGCAGGCTACTTCCTGTCTGTGATCGCGTCCGAGGGCTCATCCAAGGATGATTCGGAATCGCTTCGTTCCTGGTCACGAGCGCCATCACAAGAGTTGCGATCTCATACGGTGCACGATCACGACGTTCCCACCCTACAAGGCTGCGACTGCGCCCCCCCGTGGACGAGACGGGCAAATCCGAGAGAACTAGCTCCTCAGGGCAGATCGAACGCCGCTCGGAGACCGTCTCGGGCTACGCTGCTGGTTAGGTCCTCGTCGAGTCTAGTCGTTAACCGCACGATAGTTCGTGACAAGTTCTTGAGCGACGCTCTCGTCAATCAGCCCTTGCCCGCCTCGAACGGGCCCCTCGTGGCTACGCGAACGTCAGTGTCCTCTTGACGTCGACTGAGAGCTGGCTCCACGACTCACCCACGCTGCACCTGCTCCGATCTTTCCTCACATACTCTCGAAACTTGTTGCCCATCTCATATCGTCCTGGCGCCGCAGGGATCACCCAGAGAACGGGGTTGATCAGCACTTGGGCGCGTGCCTCATCGAGTCCGCCTGGTGGCATCAAGGCGGGTCATTTTCCACACGTCTCGAGGATTGCGTCTGGCTTAGTCATCGACCAGCAGAGCGTCGCGCTCCCAGGGTGGGTGCTAGTGAACATGAACTCTAGCTCGGGATCGCGGTCTATGCGATCTCACTGTTAGTGTGTTGCGCTATAGGCGTTCGCCATGAAGTCGATCCAGTCAGACGACAAGTTGCCCTCGGTCGCGGGCGTTCTTGACCTCGACGTGGATCTGCCTCGGTCTGCGCGGTTCGTCGTAGTGAGTGCCTGCCAGATCAAACGCTTCTTCCCGGCGTTCGCGAGAGTTACGGTGCAGCGCAGATTCTGGTGTATAGGTCGTACTGAAGCTTCAAGCAAAGCGACGACTCAAACCAGCGCTTGACGTTGCACAGTCCCTGCGAGCCATGCTCCTGCAACTCCTCCGCTATCAGTCCCACCGTGCCTCCTTCGAGAGGGCCGCAGACTGTATCGAAAAACACAATCGCACCGAACACGGCGAGTCAACGAGAGTCAACGAGCTACAGCACCGTGATCGCTGCCCGGGGGCGGTAGTCGTGGACGCGTCTAGAACGGATCGCAGAAGTGCTCTGGGGCGCCCGTGGGCGCCCCAGAGCGTCGCTTCGTCGTTCTTCTAGACTAGTCTGATTGTGACGGCCCCGCCTGTTGAGTCCGTCAGCGTTCCTGTGCCGCTGAGGCTGCCTTCCGGGCAGTTCGACGTCGAGGGCGGTCTGACCGGTGGGAGCGGGGCTTCTCTGATGACGTTTATTCCCGTGACCACGCCTCTTGCTTCGATTGTCGCATCAACTCCCTGATTCGAGACGTATAGACATCTTGCATCACTGCCGAGGATTTCGAAGTCTATCAAGAACGAGGCACCTAGCTGAATGAGGCGGATTGTTCTTATTACCGGTAGCGTGCCGGTGAACGAAACGTAGCGGAGATGCCACGGCAATGATAGAACTCTCACGTCCGTGACGTTTCCGACACCGAAGCTCTCCGCGCAGTTTCTCGTGTCTATTAAGACAGATTCGACCATGCCGGCTAGTGTGCCTTCCGTCTTGGCGATGGTTCTGTGGAGGCTGCCGTGAATTGTGACACCGCAGGTTATGTTGCCGAACCCGCCGCCGAACACCAATCTCTGTATTATTATTAAATCTCTTTCGCTGGTCTGTGTGACGGATGCACCTCTATTGGCGGCTGCTGTGCCAGCCGCGAATGCGAATGCCAATACCGCAATGAGTGCGGTAAGCACGAGCTTGCTGCGCTTGCGCATGTGATTAGTTCTCCTTGATAATCCGTGTGTCCCGGCTTCGGAGTACGAAGGGCCGGTTAGGTAAGGCCTAGGTGTTCGCGTGCCCTTTGCCAAGCGCGCTTGGTGGACCCCCTTTGTTGTGGCCGATGCTCCCCTGGCTGGCCCTTGGCCTGGGCCCGGCGTGATGTCAGTGACCCTCACGCAACGCCGTGGTGAGCCATACACTTCAAGCTTACATACGGGAATCTAGTGCGTCAAGCAGCGGGGAAACCGTAGAGCGGAATCATGCCGGGTTGCGTTGGGAGCCACGAGCGTTTACGGTGTGCAAAGAGGTCGAACCGCAAAGAGGAGAACTGTGGTGCTGGGATCGTGGAAATTGCGCACGCTGACTGTGTGTGTGGCCGTGCTTGCCGTGGGTGTTTGGACCGCTGGGACCTGCGTGGTCGTGGCGTGGGGCGCATCGCCGAGCGGGCGTGCGTTCGAGCTCGTTTCTCCTCACGACAAGAACGGCGGGAACATCGGCACCCATTCGACCCGTACGCGAGCGGCGGATAGCGGCGATGCGGTCCAGTTCGAGTCGCTGGCGGCATTCGGCGGGGTCGTCGGGACCGGCGTGGGGACAGAGTACATCGCGCGACGCGACGGAACTGATGGCACGCAGGGGTGGTCGTCGCATCCAATCACTCCCTTGCAGGAGCCGCTGTCATTCGCGGAGCTGGCGATCGGGCAGCTCGAGCCGCGCTATCAGGGGGAGTTCTCCGCCGATCTTTCGACAGGGGTCTTCCTTGCCCACTCGCCTCTGTTCGCCGGCGCCCCGAACGTAGAAGGGATCAACACGCTCTATCTGCGCGAGAATCTGTTGACACCTGGTGGCGCGACATCGACACTGCTCACCGACTGCCTGAGCCCACCGGACGGACCGTGCGCGTCACCGCTCCCCGGCACGTTTATGGATCAGCCCGGATTTGCAGGCGCTTCCGCAGACTTCGGGCACGTGATCTTCGAGTCACGGTACAACTTGACGAATGACGCAAGCGGCACCGACCCGAAGTTGTATGAGTGGGATCATGGCAGCATTCGCCTTGCGGGCGTCCTCCCACTCCCAGACGGCTCCGCGGCAGCCAGTTCGGCAGCTGGCCGCGGTGCCGGCGCGGGTAACTTCACCAAGGGCTATAGCGACCGGACCATCTCCACTGATGGATCCCGGATCCTGTTCACAAGTCCGGTTAACCCCGACAGCAGCGGAGCCTCGGACGCTGATCTGTATCTCCGTGAGAATCACGCGACCACCACGCAGATCAATGCGGAGCTGCCGGACGGGCAGGCGACCTTCTGGGCGGCGAGCGCGGATCTGTCTCGGATCCTCTTCACGCAGGGCGCGTTGTACATGTGGAGCGACCAGGCTCTGACCGAGACCCAGACACTGACAGTGTCAGCTGATTCGGGGACGTTCACCTTGGAGCTCGACGGCGACGTCACCGCGCCGCTGGCATTCGACGCCCCGGCTGCAACCGTGCAGGCTGCGCTCAACGGCTTGAGCACGATCGGCGGAGCAGGCGGCAGCGTCACGGTCACGGGGGGCCCCGGCGATGCGACGGGTTCAAGTCCCTATGCGATCACGTTCTCTGGGACTCTGGCCAACCAGAATGTCGCCTTCTTTAATTCTGATCTCACCAACCTCGGTGCAGCTGTCGGCAAGACGCTGACGTGCAGCGTCGGCCCGGCGAGCGCGGCCACCAGGAACGTGCAATGGTTGCGCGACGGTACGCCGATTCCCGGGGCGACATCGGCGACGTATACGACGGTGGGCGCCGACGCCGGTTCGGTGATCCAGTGTCAGGGGTCCGCGATCAACGCCAACGCGGGAGCCACACAGGTCGCCAACCCCGGCATCGTCGTGACGCCGTTGC
This sequence comes from uncultured Actinomycetes bacterium, assembly GCA_963774115.1. Classification (GTDB taxonomy): domain Bacteria; phylum Actinomycetota; class Thermoleophilia; order Solirubrobacterales; family Solirubrobacteraceae; genus Conexibacter. Next base: position 359,551 of record CAVZDN010000004.1, read on the forward strand.
CGGGAACCATTCCTCCGGTTGCGCCGGCGCGCATCGATCCGCCGGTTGTCACTGGGGTGCTCGATGTCGGCAGCGACCCCGGTGGCCTTGTCAACCTCACCTGCGATCCAGGCAGCTGGGCCGGTGCACCCTCGTTCGGATACCAGTGGTACCGCAACGGCGTCGCGCTCTCCGGCAACGGCGCTAGCAGCAGCGAGTACACCGTCCAAGCCGCCGATCTCGCCGCCGCCGCCATATTCCAATGCGCTGTGACCGGTACCAACGCCGGCGGCGCTGCCATCAAGGTCAGCGACAATCTTGAGACGACGCCGGGACCGAATCCCCAGGCACCCACTGCTACGGCGACGACGAGCCGGCTTGCCAGTTTGGTTGAGACTCAGTCCGGTGGCCACCTCACAATCATCTCGGCCGACAGCGAGCCTGACGATGAGGGCGCCACGATCGGTGGAGCGATCGGTGCAAGCGAAGATGGCGATTATGTTTACTTCACCGCCAGCGGACAGCTCGTTGATGACAACATTCCGAACACCGTGGCCCACCCGTGCGAGAGCGCCGAGCCTTGTATCTTCGCATGGCACCAAGGCACTCTGCGCTATGTGGCCCGCATCAACGCTCTCGGTGAGGAGCAGAACGTGATCATCGGCAATGGCACCTGGACGTTCGAGAACTTGCAGAAGGCAGCCCGCATCACACCGGACGGCACCCGACTGGTCTTCGTGTCAGAGGGAACCAGCAGTGATCCATACGATCACGGCACTGGTTGCGCGAACAGCGCCGCCGGGCCAAAGCCAGGATGCAAGGAGGTGTACCTCTACGACGCGACAGCCAGCGGTGGCGATGGACAGCTCACATGCGTCTCCTGCAACCCGGGTGGCGTCCACACCACGGCAACTGACGCTGACTTCAACTACCGCCTCGGCGGTGCGGAGCTCACCACGTCGCACCTCAACCGGGCGATCTCCGACGACGGTCGGTACGTGTTCTTCTCGACCGGCGAGCCGCTCGTCCTCGGCGACACCAACGGCTCGGTCAGCGACGTCTACCAATACGACACCCAAACCGGTCAAGTCGAGTTGATCTCGACCGGCACAAGCGAGTCCGACGCGTACTTCCTCGATGCCAGCGCCAGTGGCCATGACGTCTTCTTCACCACCCGCGAGACGCTTAACGGCTGGGACACCGACAAGCAGATCGACCTGTATGACGCTCGGATCAATGGCGGCTTCGACGACCCCGAGCCGGCAGTGGCCGGCTGCAAGGGGGAGGCTTGCCTCGGTCCGGCGAGCCCCGGGGTCGGCCTTCTGTCGCCCGGAACGGCGTCGTTCGAGACCGACGGGGCAGGTGGTGGAAAGGGCGGTCGCACGGCGGTGTTCCACGCGTTCGATCTGGGGCCGAAGAAGCTGGCCAGATGGGCGAAGAAGGGCGCGGTGCGCCTGGTGGTGAGCGTGTCCGACGGCGGTCGGATTTCCGCTCGGGTTCGCGGCCGGATCGGGGAGCGCAGCCGGATCGTCGCGAAGGCGGCACGGACGCTTGCCAGCGGGAACACGGTGACCCTGCGGTTGAAGCTGACGCCGGCTGCGCGTCAGCAGCTCGCTCGCACTGGCCGGTTGAAGCTCACCATCGTGGCGCGGTACTCGCGCGCCGACGGGGTGCAGCGGGCGCATGCCACGCTGATCGCTCCCTGAGCGATCAGCGTGAAGAGGGAGCGGGCCGGGCGTGATGAAGACGTCCGGCCCGCTTCACGCGTCCGGCCTTACCCCCTGATATCCCGCGGCTCGTCCCGTCGCGCGTCAGTTCGTGGTCTGCGCCCGCTACCGCCTCGTCGCCGCGCCCAGCACGCCGGTGTTGCGCCGCTCGCTACGCGACTCGCGGAGCTTGGTGCTCCGCGCGTTGCTGTGGTCGAGAACTGTCTGCCCGATCAGCTGCTCGATCCGGGTCGCCGGCCGCATCAGGGCATCACCGCCGTCCTCCATGTCTTCTCGACGAGCGCCCGGACGTGAACGTCGTCACGATCGGGCTGAGACTCGGGTTGCGCAGCGAGCGCTACCGCGCGGTAAAGACTGTGCGCATCACCGAACTCTCACAACATGCCGCAGAGTTCGACATCGCGATTGTGCCGCTCTGGGTCGCAGCCGCGTTGGACCCATCGATGGGGCACCTTCTCCAGGTCGAGACGGGCAGCCCGGGAGGCCGCAGACCGTATCGAAAGACACCAACACACCGAAGCACGGCAAAGTGAATGAGCTACTACAGAGAGCAGCGCCGTGATGGCTGCGTGGCGGCGGTACCTCATGGACACGCGTGTGGAATGGATCGCAGAAGTGATCTGGGGCGCCCATTGGGCGCCCCAGAGTGTCGCTTCGTCCTGCTTCGACTAGATTAGTCTGACTGTAACGGTTCCGCCTGTTGAGTCCGTCACCGTTCCTGAGCCGGAGAAGCTCCCTTCCGGGCAGTTCGCCGTCGAGGGCGGTCTGACCGGTGGGAGCGCGGCTTCTCTAATGGCGTTTATCGAGGTTGCCACGCCTCTTGCGTCGTAAGTCGCTTCCATTCCCTGATTCGAGATGTATAGGCATCTTGCATCACCGCCGAAGATGCCAAAGTCGATAAGGAACGAGGTGCCTAGCTGAATGGAGCGGGCTGTTCTGATTGTCGGTAGCGTGCCGGTGAACGAGACGTAGCGGACATGCCACGGCAATGTTAGAACTCTCACGTCCGTGATGTTTTCGACACCGAAGCTCTCCGTGCAGTTTCTTATGTCTATTAAGACGGATTCGATCATGCCGGCTAGTGTGCCTTCCACCTTGGTTATGGTTCTGTGGAGGCTGCCGTGGAGTGTGACGCTGCAGGTTATGTTGCCGAACCCGCCGCCGAACACCAGTCTCGGTACGATTACTAATATTCTTTGTCCCCCTTCGCCGGTAGTAACAGATGCACCTCTGTTGGCGGTGGCTGTGCCAGCTGCGAGTGAGAATGCGAATACCGCAATGAGTGCCGTAAGCAGGAGCTTGCTGCGCTTGCGCATGTGATCCAGTTCTCCTTGGATAATCTGTGTGTTTCGGCTCTTGGCGTGCGAAGGGCCGGTTCGGGTAGGCCTAGGTGTTCGCGTGCCCTTTGACAAGGGCGCTGGTGGACCTCCCCTTTGTTGTGGCCGATGCTCCCCGGCCGGCCCTTGACTTGGGCCCGACGTGATGTCAGGCCTCACGCAATGCCGCGGTGAGCCGTATGCTCCCAGTTTACAGACAGAAATTTAGTGCGTCAAGCAGCGGACGGCGGTGAAGCGGAGCCATGCTGGGTTGCTTCGCCCCGCCCTTGATGGCGCCCCGTCCACGCGTCAGGTTGCGAGCTCCGCCGCTAGCGCCCTGTCGCCGGGCGCAGCACGCCCGTGTCGCGCGTCAGCCGCTGCGCGAGCCATACGGGCACGATCGTCAGCACGATCACGGAATGGATCGCAGAAGTACTCTGGGGCGCCCAATGGGCACCCCAGAGTGTCGCTTTGTCCTTCTTCGACTAGATTAGTCTGACTGTGACGGCTCCGCCTGTTGAGTCCGTCACCGTTCCTGAGCCGGAGAAGCTCCCTTCCGGGCAGTTCGCCGTCGAAGGCGGTCTGGCCGGTGGGAACGGGGCTTCTCTAATGGCGTTTATCGAGGTTGCCACGCCTCTTGCGTCGTAAGTCACTTCACCTCCGTGATTTGTGATGTATAGGCATCTTGCATCACTGCCGAGGATGCCAAAGTCGATAAAGAACGAGGTGCCTAGCTGAATGGAGCGGGTTGATGTGATTGTCGGTAGTGTGCCGGTGAACGAGACGTAGCGGAGATGCCACGGCAATGTTAGAACTCTCACGTCTGTGATGTTATCGACACCAAAGCTCTCTGTGCAGCCGGTTATGTTTATTAGGACAGATGCGATCATGCCGGCTAGTGTGCCTTCCACCTTGGCGACGGTTCTGTGGAGGCTGCCGTTGAGTGTTACGCCGCAGGTTATGTTGCCGAACGCGCCGCCGAATACCAGTCTCGGAACTATTGCTGATATTCTTGTCCCTCTTTCGCCGGTTGTAACAGATGAACCTCTGTTGGCGGCTGCTGTGCCAGCTGCGAGTGAGAATGCGACTACCGCGATGAGTGCGGTAAGTACGAGTTTGCTGCGCTTGCGCATGTGATCCAGTTCTCCTTGGATAATCTGTGTGTTTCGGCTCTTGGCGTGCGAAGGGCCGGTTCGGGTAGGCCTGGGTGTTCGCGTGTCCTTTTTCAAGGGCGCTGGTGGACCTCCCCTTTGTTGTGGCCGATGCTCCCCGGCCGGCCCTTGACTTGGGCCCGGCGTGATGTCAGGCCTCACGCAATGCCGCGGTGAGCCGTACGCTCTCAGTTTACAGACTGAAATTTAGTGCGTCAAGTAGTAGTAGTAGTGGGCAGGCGGTGAAGCGGAGCCATGCCGGGTTGCTTCGCCCCGCCCTTGATGGCGCCCCGTCCACACGTCAGGTTGCGAGCTCCGCCGCTAGCGCCCTGTCGCCGGGCGCAGCACGCCGGTGTCGCGCGTGAGCCGCTGTGCGAGCCACACGGGCACGATCGTCAACACGATCACGGAATGGATCGCAGAAGTACTCTGGGGCGCCCAATGGGCACCCCAGAGTGTCGCTTCGTCCTGCTTCGACTAGATTAGTCTGACTGTGATGGGACCGCCTCTTGAGTCCGTCAGTGTTCCGCTGCCTTCGAAGCTACCGTCAGGGCAGTTCGCCGTCGACGGAGGTCTAACCGGTCTGACCGCAGCTTCTCTGATGACTCTCACCGAGGTGACCACGCCTCCTGCTTCGTAAATCCCTTCAATTCCCTGATTCAAGATGTATAGGCATCTTGCATCACTGCCGAGGATGCCAAAGTCTATGAGGAACGAAACGCCTAGCAGCATGGAGCGGGATGTTCTGATTGTCGGTAGTGTGCCGGTGAACGAGACGTAGCGGACATGCCACGGCAATGTTAGAACTCTCAGGTCCGTGACGTTGTCGACACCGAAGCTCTCTCTGCAGTTGGCAATATCTCTAAGACAGATTCGATCATGCCGGCTAGTGTGCCTTCCACCTTGGCGACGGTTCTGTGGAGGCTGCCGTGGAGTGTTACGCCGCAGGTTATGTTGCCGAACCCGCCGCCGAACACCTTGCTCGGTATTATTGCTGATATTCTTTCGTTGGGTGTAACAGATGAACCTCTGTTCGCGGCTGCTGTGCCAGCTACGAGTGAGAATGCGAATACCGCAATGAGTGCGGTGAGTATGAGCTTGCTGCGCATGTGCATGTGGTCCAATTCTCCTTGGATAATCTGTGTGTTTCGGCTCTTGGCGTGCGAAGGGCCGGTTCGGGTAGGCCTAGGTGTTCGCGTGCCCTTTGACAAGGGCGCTGGTGGACCTCCCCTTTGTTGTGGCCGATGCTCTCCCGGCCGGCCCTTGGGCCGGCGTGATGTCAGGCCTCACGCAATGCCGCGGTGAGCCGTACGCTCCCAGCCTACAGACAGAAATTTAGTGCGTCAAGCAGTGGGCAGGCGGTAAGGTGGAGCGATGCCGTCCACGCGTCAGGTCGCGAGCTCCCCCGCTAGCGCCCTGTCGCCGGGCGCAGCACGCCGGTGTCGCGCGTCAGTCGCTGCGCGAGCCACACGGGCACGATCGTCAACACGATCACGAACAGTACGACGACGTTGACCTGTGGCAGGTCTTGACCGAGCCGGATGTTGCCGAAGATCCAGAGCGGCAACGTGTTCTGGGCGCCGGCGGTGAACGTCGTGACGATCACCTCGTCGAAGGAGAGTGCGAAGGCGAGCAGGCCGCCGGCGACGAGTGCGGTGCCGACGAGCGGCAGGGTGATGTGGCGGAACGTCTGCCAGCCGTCGGCGCCGAGGTCCATCGAGGCCTCGATCAGGGAGGCTTGGGTGCGGCGCAGGCGGGCGAGCAGGTTGTTGTAGACGACGACGATGCAGAAGGTCGCGTGGCCGATCACGATCGTCGTCAGTGAGAAGCGCACGTTGCCAAAGGTGAAGAATGAATTGAGTGCCATGCCGGTGATGATGCCCGGCAGGGCGAGTGGCAGGACGACCAGGAACGACACCGCCTCGCGGCCGAAGAAGCGGAAGCGGTGCACCGCGAATGCGGCCATCGTGCCGAGCGCGAGCGCGATCGCCGTCGAGATCAGTCCGGCGCGCACGCTCAGCCACAGCGCCTCGCGCATCGCCTCGTTGTGGAACGTCGAGGCGAACCACTTGGTTGAGAGCCCATCCAGCGGCCAGCTCTGAACGTTCGAGGGGTTGAACGCGTAGAGCACGATCAACAGGATCGGGAACATCAGGAACAGCACGATCAGCGCGGCCCACACGCCGAGCGCGATGCGGGACCAGCGCGCTCCCGGGCCGCCGGAGCCCATCACAGCGCCTCGAACGCGCCCAGCCGGCGCGCGATCAGCAGGTACGCGCCCATCACCACGAGCGGGATCGTCGCGAACGCCGCCGCGAACGGCACGTCGCTTGCGATCCCCACCGACCGGTACACGACGTTGCCGATGAAGTCCGATCCGGCCCCACCGACGAGCGTCGGCGTGATGAAGTCGCCGAGCGTCAGCGAGAACGTGAAGATCGACCCGGCCACGATTCCCGGCAGCACGAGCGGCAGCATCACCCGGCGGAACGTCGTCCAGCCGCGCGCGCCCAGGTCGGCGCTCGCCTCCAGGAACGAGCCCGGCACGCGCTCGAAGGCGATCCACACCGGCAGGATCATGAACGGCAGCCACAGGTAGCTGAAGACGACCCACATCGCCCAGTTGGAGTAGGCGATCTCGATTGACCCCAGGCCCAGCTGGGCGAGCGTCCAGTTGAGGATCCCGTCCTTGGCGAGGATCAGCCGCCAGGCGTACACGCGCACGAGGTAGCTCGTCCACAGCGGCACGAGCACGATCACGAACAGCAGCGTCTGCAGGCGCTTGGGCGCGACGCGTGCCGCGAAGTACGCGAACGGCAGCGCCAGCAGCGCGTCGGTGACGGTCACCGCGGCTGCGATCCCGATCGTCCGCAGCGCGATCGTGCGGTAGGTCGGGCTCTCGGCGATCGTCGTGAAGTTGTCGAGCGTCCAGTCGTGGACGAGGTCCCCTGTGAACGCGTCGACCCGCCAGAAGGCGGAGACGAACAGGATCACCAGCGCCGCCACGTAAAGCAGCAGGAACCACGCCCCGGGCGCGCTCAACAGCAGCGTCGCGCGCAGCCAGCCGCGGCGGAACAGCGCCGCCGAGGCGCGCCGGCGGGCGGACCGGAGACCTCCCGGCCCGCCCGCGCCCAACTCCTCGGCGGTCGCGCTCATCTGCGCGCTAGCCCTTCATCTCCGTCCACTTCTGCTGCCAGGTCGTGTAGTCCGTGCAGTCCTGGCTGCCGTCGGCGCACTCCTTCGTCGGGGTCTTCCAGAACTTGATCGAGTCGAAGTAGGACGCCGGCTCGTTTGCGTGGTACTTGTCGCAGGCGCCCTTCTGGATCTGATCCATGATCGGGCAGGCCTTCGTGTTCGCCGGCGTCTCACCGAAGTAGAGCGCCTGCTGGGCCTGCGGCTTCGGCTCGGAGATCCACTTCATCCACAGGTAGGCGCAGTTCGGGTGCTGCGCGTTGGAGCTGAGCATCCACGTGTCGGCCCAGCCGGTCGCGCCCTCCTCGGGGATCAAGTCCTTCACGGGCGCACCCGAGTCCTGCAGGGTGATCGTCTGGTAGGGCCATGAGGCGCCGATCGACGCGTCGCCGTTCTTGAAGAGGTCGATCTCGTCGGACGCGAGCGCCCAGTACTTCTTGATCAGCGGGCGCTGCTGCTTGAGCAGGTCGACCGCGGCGTTGAGCTGGTCCTCGGTCAGCTCGTAGGGATCCTCGATGCTGAGGTCGGGCTGGGTCTTGGAGAGATAGAGGGCCGCGTCGGCGATCTGGATCGGGTTGTCGGGGACGGTGACCTGGCCCTTGTACTTCTCGTCGTAGAGGTCGGCCCAGCTGGTCGGCGCCGGCTTGACCTTGGTGGTGTCGTAGAGCAGCGTGTTCGGGCCCCACTGGAGCGAGACGCCGTAGTGCTTGCCGTCGACGGTGTTGTGCGGCGGGGACTGCAGCTGGGGGATGAAGTCCTTCCAGCTCGGTATCAGCGCGACGTTGACCGGCGCGACGTCGCCGCCGCGGATCAGGCGCAGGCTCGCGTCGCCGGACGCCGAGACGAGGTCGTACTGCGACCCGCCGCCCTGTCGCATCAGCGTGACCATCTCGTCCGAGGAGCCGCCGTACTTGGCGTTGACCTTGCAGCCGGTCTGTTGCTCGAACGGCTTGACCCACTCGGGTTGCGTGTAGCCCTCCCAGGCGATCACGTTCAGCTCGCCCTCGCCTTTGCCGATGGACGTCGGCAGGTTGGCGGAGCTGCTGGTTGAGCTGTCGTCGCCGTCCCCGCCGCCGCATGCGACGAGGCCCATCAGGACCAGCGTCAGCAATCCGGCGAGGGACAGGTTCCTCGTGTCGTTCCTCATTGCGCTACCTCCTCCAGGTGCGTTCCCCAAGCAAGCCGGACGCGCTCCCCCCGCTCCGGGCCCTTCTCTGCCAGCTCGTCGTTCTGGCGTAGTGCGACGATCGTCTCGCCGCTCTCGAGCTCGACGACGTAGCGGGTGACGGAGCCGAGGTAGACGATCTCGCGGACCGCACCGCGCTCGCCGCCCTCCTCCACGATCCGTACCTTCTCCGGGCGGACCGTGAAGCGCCGTCCGTCGCGTTCGAGGATGTTCGAGGTGCCGACGAACCCCGCCACGAACTCGTTCACGGGATGCTCGTAGACCTCCTTCGGGGTGCCGACCTGCTCGATGCGGCCGGTGGAGAAGACGGCGATCCGATCGCTCATCGTCAGCGCCTCCTCCTGGTCGTGCGTGACGTAGACGAACGTGATCGCCTCCGACAGGTCGCGCTGGATGCGCTGGAGCTCCAGCTGCATCTCCTGGCGCAGCTTCAGGTCCAGCGCGCCGAGCGGCTCGTCGAGCAGCAGGACGCGCGGGCGGTTCACCAGCGCGCGCGCGAGCGCGACGCGCTGGCGCTGGCCGCCGGAGAGCTGGATCGGCTTGCGCGCGCCGACGTCTGGGAGGCGCACCATCTCCAGCGCCTGCTGCGCGCGCTCGGCGCGCTCCCTGCGCGAGGCGCCCTTCACCATCAGCCCGTACGCCACGTTCTCGGCGACCGTCATGTGCGGGAAGAGCGCGTAGTCCTGGAAGACCGTGTTGACGTTGCGCTGATACGGCGGCTGGAGCGTCACGTCGACGCCGTCGAGCTCGACGCTGCCCTCGTCTGGGCGCTCGAAGCCGGCGATCAGGCGCAACGTGGTGGTCTTGCCCGAGCCCGAGGGACCCAGCAGCGTGAAGAACTCGCCCGGCTCGATCGCGAGCGTCAACTGCTCGAGCGCGATGACGGGGCCGTAGGTCTTGCGGAGGCCTATGGCGTTGACAGCCGGTGCGGACACGCAGCTCACCTGATCCCGATCGTCGTGCTCGCAGCCGGTCTTTCCGGCCCTCGAACGGCGTATACCCATCGTGTCGCGCGCGCGACACGATGGATAGGGACGACGTGGCAGAGTGCGACGGCGCCCGTTGGACGCCACGGCAGCCCGTTCCGCCGATCGGCGCCGCACCGTGCGGCGCCCGGCGCCCGGCCCCAATAGCATGTGCGCCCAATGGCGACCGACGATCTGCTGCAAGCCGAGGCGCGCGAGCGCCCTCGCATCGCCGTCGCTGCCGCGCTCGCCGCGCTCCTCACGCTCGCGGCGCCGATCGTCGGGGGCCTCGTGCTCGCTGACGCGCCGGACAACGTGCCCGGGTCGGCGCTCTACCGCCACGAGCACCAGACGGGGCTTGCGCTCAGCGCGGCCTTGTCGGTGCTCGGCCTGCTTGCGGTCGTGGTGGTGGTGGACTTCCTCTACCGCGCGATCCGCGCACGCAACCCGCAGCTCCCAAGGCAGTTGCGGCCGCTTCCGTGGATCGGCGGCGTCGGCCTCGCGGTCCTGAGCATCGGGATCCAGATCGCCAGCGCGTCGAAGCTCGGCCACTTCGCGACCGACAGCTCCCAGACGTACGACGAGGCGAAGGCCGCCTCGGACTTCGGCACGGTCGCGCTGCTCGGGATCGCCGCGCAGCTGGCCTTCGCGTTCGCGCTCGTAATGATCTCCATCAACGCGATGCGGGTCGGCCTGCTCACGCGCTTCCTCGGCTACCTTGGCGTGATCTCGGCGGCGCTCTTCATGCTGCCGCTGGTGCCGGTCCCGATCGTGCAGGTGTACTGGCTGGGCGCGCTCGCGGCGCTGTTCGCGGGTCGCTCGCCGAGCGGCGTCCCACCGGCGTGGACGACCGGGACGGCGGAGCCGTGGCCCACCCCCGCGGAGATGCGCGAGGCGCGTGTGCGGGCGGCGGAGGAGCGGCGAGGCGACGGCGATGCCGCGCCGACCGCGGACGTCCTCGAGCAGGCCGCCGCGCCCACCCCCGGCTCGCGTCGCAAGCGCAAGAAGCGCCGCTGACGCTCCACCCGGAGGTGCGCCACGCCTGCGGGCCGCCTCACGCTATCGCCGGCGCCTCCGGCAGCCGTGCCAGCGCGGCCTGCATCTGCTCGTCGGACAGCTCGGGGTCCTCGAGCGTGCCGGCGAGGTAAGCGTCGTAGGCGCCCAGGTCGAAGTGCCCGTGGCCGGAGAGCCCCAGCAGGATCACGCGCCGTTCGCCGGCCTCGCGTGCGGCGAGCGCCTCTTCGACCGTGGCGCGCACGGCGTGCGCGGGCTCGGGGCCGGGGAGGATCCCCTGCGTGCGGGCGAACTGCAGCGCGGCCTCGAACGCGTCGGTCTGGCGGTAGGCGCGCGCCTCGACCAGCCCGGCCCGCACGAGCGCGCACAGCAGCGGCGCGTCGCCGTGGTAGCGCAGCCCGCCCGCGTGCAGCGGCGGCGGGACGAAGTCGTGCCCGAGCGTGTACATCGGCAGGAGCGGCGTGAGCCCGGACGTGTCGCCGAAGTCGTAGCGGTAGACGCCGCGTGTGAGGGTCGGGCAGGCGGTCGGCTCGGCGGCGACGAAACGGGTGCGGGCGCTGCCGCGCAGCACGCGTCGCAGGAACGGGAACGCGAGCCCGGCGAAGTTGGAGCCTCCGCCGACGCAGCCGATCACGACGTCCGGCGCCTCGCCGGCCAGTTCGAGTTGCGTCATTGCCTCCTGGCCGATCACGGTCTGGTGCAGGCACACGTGATTGAGGACCGACCCGAGCGAGTAGTTCGCGTCGGTCGTGCCGGCGGCGACCTCGACCGCCTCGGAGATCGCGATCCCGAGGGAGCCGGTGGGGTGCGACGCGTGCTCGCGGCCCGCCGCCGTGCGCTCGCTCGGCGAGCGGTGCACCTGCGCGCCCCATGCCTGCATCATCGAGCGCCGGTAGGGCTTCTGGTCGTAGCTGGAGCCGACCATGAAGACCTCGCACTCGAGCCCGAAGAGGCTGCACGCGAACGCGAGCGCCGAGCCCCACTGGCCGGCGCCGGTCTCCGTGACGAGCTTCTTCACGCCGGCCTGCGCATTCTCGTAGGCCTGCGCCACCGCGCTGTTCGGCTTGTGCGACCCGGCCGGTGAGACGCCCTCGTACTTGACGTAGATGTGCGCGGGCGTGTCGAGCGCCGCCTCCAGACGGTGCGCGCGAATCAACGGCGTCGGACGCCACAGCTTGTACGCCTCGCGCACCGCCTCGGGGATCTCCACCTCCGGAGCGCTGGCCACCTCCTGCGCGATGATCGATGGCGGGAAGATCGCCGACAGGTCGTCCGGCCCCGCCGGCTCGAGCGTGCCCGGGTGCAGCGGCGGCAGCAGCGGTTCCGGCAGGTCGGCCGCGATGTTGATCCAGTGCGTCGGGATGTCCCGCTCGTCCAGCGGGAACGTCGTCGGTCCGTCGCTCATCGACTGCTTTCCTTCGCCGTGGCAGGGTCTGTGGCGATTGTAGGCCGGTCGAGGTCCGGCTGGGCCGTCGGAACGCCACCGTCTCGCCTAGATCGGTACAAGTACGCACACCGGCAACGCGAAGGGGAGTGAGATGTCAGACGGCGTGGACACGGAAGGCGGCCCGACGCTCGAGCAGCAGCTCGACGCGATGCTCTCAATCGAGCGGTTCGAGCCGCCGGAGGCGTTCCGGGCGGACGCGCTGCTGAGCGATCCCGGGGTCTACGAGGAGGCCGCGCGCGACCCGCAGGCGTGGTGGGCGAAGCAGGCTGAGGCGCTGGACTGGTCCGAGCGCTGGGACACCGTGCTCGACGACGCGAACCCGCCGTTCTACAAGTGGTTCACGGGCGGCACGCTCAACGCCTCCCACAACTGCCTGGACCGTCACGTCGCGGCGGGGCGCGGCGACCGCGTCGCCTACCACTGGCGCGGCGAGGAGGGCGAGGAGCGCGACGTCACCTACGCGGATCTGCACCGCGACGTGCAGCGCTTCGCCAACGCGCTGAAGGACCTCGGCGTCGGCAAGGGCGACGTCGTCGGGATCTATCTGCCGATGATCCCCGAGGTCGTCGTGGCGATGCTCGCGTGCGCGCGGATCGGTGCGCCGCACAACGTCGTCTTCGGCGGCTTCAGCGCCGAGTCGGTGAAGGAGCGGATGGAGTTCTCTGAGGCGAAGGCGCTGATCACCGTCGACGGCGCGCGGCGCAAGGGCAAGACCGCGCCGATCAAGCAGCAGGTCGACGAGCACATGGGCGACCTCGCGACGCTCAAGACGATCGTCGTCGTGCGCCATACGGGTGTGGAGTGCTCGATGCGCGAAGGGCGCGACGTGTACTACGACGAGGTGCTGGCCGCGGCCGACCCCGAGTGCCCGGCGGAGCCGCTCGACGCCGAGCACCCGCTGTTCATCCTCTATACGTCGGGGTCGACTGCGAAGCCGAAGGGGATCCTGCACACGACGGGTGGCTACCTGACCGGCGTGGCGGCGACGCACAAGTACGTCTTCGACCTGAAGCCGGAGTCCGACGTGTACTGGTGCGCTGCCGACGTCGGCTGGATCACCGGCCACTCCTACATCGTCTACGGCCCGCTGCTCAACGGCGCGACGTCGGTGATGTGGGAGGGCGCGCCCGACTACCCGCACCAGGGCGTCTGGTGGGAGCTGGTCGAGCGCTATAAGGCCACGATCCTCTACGCGGCGCCGACCGCGATCCGCACGTTCATCAAGTGGGGCGCGGAGATCCCCGGTCGCTTCGACCTCTCCTCGCTGCGGCTGCTCGGCTCCGTCGGCGAGCCGATCAACCCGAAGGCGTGGCTCTGGTATCACAAGGTGATCGGCGGCTCGCGCTGTCCGATCGTCGACACGTGGTGGCAGACGGAGACCGGCGCGATCATGATCACGCCGCTGCCGGGCATCACCGCGACCAAGCCGGGCTCCGCGACGACGCCGTTCCCGGGCGTCTTCGCCGAGGTCGTCGGCGAGTCCGACGGGCAGCCGGTCGAGAACGGTCAGGGCCTGCTGATTCTCACCCAGCCGTGGCCGTCGATGCTGCGTGGGCTCTACAAGGAGGACGAGCGCTTCGTCGAGACGTACTTCGAGCGCTTCGGCCGCGAGACGTACCTCGTCGGCGATGCTGCTCGTCGCGATCGCGATGGCTACATGTGGGTGATCGGCCGGATCGATGACGTCGTCAACGTCTCCGGACACCGCCTGTCCACGGCTGAGGTCGAGTCCGCGATCGTCGCGCACGAGGCCGTCGCCGAGGCAGCCGTGATCGGCCAGTCCGACGAGGACACCGGCCAGGCGATCTGCGCGTTCGTGACGCTCACCGGCGGAGTCGATGGCAGCGACGAGGTCGAGGCCGGCATCCGCGAGGTGGTCGCCGAGCGCATCGGCAAGTTCGCCCGTCCCAAGCGCATCGTGTGGGCCGACGACCTGCCGAAGACGCGTTCGGGCAAGATCATGCGGCGGCTGTTGCGCGACATCGCGGAGGGGCGCGCCTTGGGCGACATCACGACGCTGCGCGACCCGGACGTGATGGCGCAGCTGGAGGGGAAGATCCAGGAGGCGCAGGGGCAGGAGGGGTGAGGACGTGCCCCGTCGGGTTGGACGCGACCGCCGCGCCGGCGTGTTGAGCGCCTGCCCCATGCTTTCCTACAGAAAGGTAGTGTAACCCTCCGGAAACATCGGATGCTGGAGGGGGAACATGCATCGAAGAATCGCAGTGATGGTCGCTGCTGTCGTGCTCGCGTTGGGAGCGACGGCGTGCGGGGATGTGGAGCCGTCGGAGCCGGTGACCGGGGGTGCCGGGTCGGCACACGTGAGAGCGGCCAACGTCGTCTGCCGGCGGATGCATAGAGAGATCGCGGACGCGATGGGCGCGGGGAACAAGGCGATCGAGGAAAGAGCCATGACCCGGCGCGAGGCGGCGGACCAGGCCGTCGCCGCGGTGAGCGCGGCCCGTCGCCAGGCAGCTCAGGAGCTTGAGGCGATCGAGGTGCCCGAGGCGCTCCAAGAGCGCCGCGATCGGCTGGTGGCGACGATGGACCGGGTCACCGAGATGCTGCCCTCGGCAGCTGAGCTCGCGGCCCAGACGAGTAAGGAGAACGACGCGGCCACCAAGCTGGAAGCTGATGCCGCCAAGCTCGCCAAGCAGCTCGGGCTGAAGGGGTGCCCGTAGGGACAGCCCACCTTCAGCGCGTATGCGGCCTGCCCGCGTTGCTCCGCTTCGCCTGCGTCCGCATCTCCGAGAGGATCCGCTCCAGCCGTGGCTCGGCCTCACGGTCGACGTGCGTCATCGCGGCGCCGACGGCGGGGTGGACCTCGGCGATGCGGGCGTGCAGCTCGTGCGCCACTGCCCGGTAGCTGGGATGGCCCTCGCGACCTGATCGCAGCTCGATCAGCTGCATCGCGGCGCGCGCGTTCATGTCGAGGATGTAGCGGATGCGGTAGCCGAGGCAGACGGCGTAGGGCGCGGCGTCGTTCAGGCCGCGCTCGGCCAGGCGGTCGTACGCGTGGGCCGACACCTCGAGTGCGCGGCGGTAGTCGTCGCCGACGCCTGCGCGGTCGACCTCCTCCGGCACGCCGGCGCCGAGGCGCGGCGACAAGGCCTGCCACTGGCACGTCAGCATGCGATGGCGCTGCAGGTCGCGGAACGCTCCGTAGTCGGAGACGATCTCGAAGCGGTAGCGCAGCGCCTCGAAGCCGCGCCCGGGCCGGTGGCGGCGGTTCTCGCGCTCGCCGACGAGGTCGCGCAGCAGGGCTGCCCGCTGCTCGGCGCCGAGCCCCGCGACGACGGTGTGGGTGCGCTCCTCCGCCACATCCGCGGCCTCGAACAGCAGCGCTGCGAGCAGGTCGTCCTCGCTGCCCTCGACGCGCAGCAGGCGCACAGACGGCCCGGCGGCGGCGCGAGCGTCCTCCGACGATTCTCCTGAGAGTCCCAGTCGTGCAGCCCAGGTCTGTCCGGCCTCGGCTCGGGTGCGCAGGACGTCGACCCAGCGCCCGCCGCGGTCGGGTCGCTCGATGCGCGCGACGAAGCTCGGGATCGTCGCCTGGACCGCCGCCAGGATCATCCGCCCGTAGCGCTGCGCCTCCGGCAGGGGATGCG
Organism: uncultured Actinomycetes bacterium; assembly: GCA_963774115.1. GTDB lineage: Bacteria > Actinomycetota > Thermoleophilia > Solirubrobacterales > Solirubrobacteraceae > Conexibacter. The sequence goes on from CAVZDN010000004.1 coordinate 375,133, forward strand.
CGAGCAGGTGCAGGATCAGCTGCTCGTACGTCTGGCCGGTGGCGAAGATCCCCATGTGCGAGAGCGACGCGGCGGGCAGCAGCCCGCGCAGCAGGTCCAGCGCCTTCGCCTTCACCGCACGTGCGTGCGCGGCCTCCGGCTCGCCCTCGCCGCGCGGGAACTGCTCGGCCGTCCAGGCGCACACGCGCGGGAGCGCGGCCGCGTAGGTGTCGAACAGTGCATCCATCGCCGCCTCGTACTCGGGTCCGAGCTCGGGGTCGCGGTAGTAGCGGTAGCGCCCGTCGGCGCCCATCGGCGCGTCGTAGGCGATGTAGCGCGTCGACTGCTCCAGGTAGGCGCCGAGGCGCGGACGCTGCAGCACCTTCGTCAACACGTTGGAGACCCACTCGCACGCGACGTGCGCGCCGCCCAGCTGCGCGACGGAGTCGTCCCCGTAACCGAGGAAGATCGTCTCGTAGAGCTTCGCGGCCCGCTCGCCCTCGCCGCTCGTGTCCCAGTTGCCGGCATCCTTCGGCAGGCTGTCGGCGAACTCGTCGAGGAACAGCCGCCGCAGCGTTCCCGGGTAGCGCGAGTAGCGCGCGAAGAGGGCTCCCTTCACCGTCTCTGGCAGGTTCACCAGCGCGAACACCGGACCGTCGAGATCCGTGAAGTGCGGCGCCAGGCGGGCGCGCTCCTGCTCGGTGAACGTCTCGGTCGGGTACTCCACGGGACGGGCGATCCTAGCGATGCGGTCGGCTGGTGCCGAGCGCCGCTGCACGTCCCTCAGCGCCGCGCCGCCGCCGCGTCCCCGCCCGTCCCGTCGCCCGGCACCGGCCCGCGCTCGGACCCGGTCGGCCGCCACTCGGCCCGCGGCTGCATGAGCGCCTCGACTTCCGCTTGCCGCTGTGGTCCGGGCACCGCCCAACCCGGCTCGTAGCCGAACACCTCATGCAGCGCGGCGCTGCGGTAGCGATCGGAGACGATCTCGAGGTGGTCGGGGGAGACGAGCGCGGGGTGGACGACGCCGCAGGTGCGGGCGAGCGCGAGCAGCTCGCCGCGCAGGGCGCGCACGTACGTTGCGAGCCGCACCGACTTGAGCGCCGGATCCAGCCCGCTCGCCAGCCAGGCGTTCTGGGTAGCGACGCCGGTCGGGCAGCGGCCGGTGTGGCAGCGCTGGGCCTGGATGCAGCCGATCGCCATCATCGCCTCGCGGCCGACGTTGACCATGTCGGCGCCGAGTGCGAAGGCGGCCAGCGCGGTGTCGGGGAAGCCGAGCTTGCCGGAGCCGACGAAGACGACGTCGTCGGCGACGCCGGCGGCCGCGAAGGCGCCGTACACGCGTGAGAAGCCGAGCTTGAACGGCAGCGCGACGTGGTCGGTGAAGGCGAGCGGCGCGGCGCCAGTGCCGCCCTCGCCGCCGTCGATCGTGACGAAGTCGACGCCGCGCGTGCGATCGGCCTCCATCAGGCCGGCGAGCCGCGCCCAGAACGCCTGCTCGCCGACGGCCGACTTGATCCCGACCGGCAGGCCGGTTGCCTGCGCGATCCGCTCCACCAGGTCGAGCAGCTCGTCGACGTCGCGGAAGGCCGTGTGTCCCGGCGGACTCACGCAGTCGACGCCTGCCGGCACGCCGCGGATCGCGGCGATCTCGGGCGTCACCTTGCGACCGGGCAGGAGCCCGCCGAGGCCGGGCTTGGCCCCCTGCGAGAGTTTGATCTCGATTGCGCGCACGGGTGCCTGGGCAAGCGTCTCCTGCAGACGTTCCAAGCTGAAGCGCCCCTGCTCGTCGCGGCAACCGAAGTAGCCGGTGCCGATCTGGAAGACGAGCTCGCCGCCGTGGCGGTGGTGAGGCGAGAGCCCGCCCTCGCCGGTCGTCTGCAGACACCCGGCCAGCTCCGCGCCCTCGTTGAGGGCCTGCACCGCCGGCCCCGACAGCGCCCCGAAGCTCATCCCCGACACGTTGACGACCGACTGCGGTCGGAACGCGCCCTGCCGCCCGCGCGCGCCGCCGAGCACCTTCGCGGCCGGCGTCACGTAGTCGGGATACCCGCCGGGCGCGCTGTCCGGCGGCGGCGCGGCAGGGAACGGCGCGTGCTTGACGACCAGCATCGCGTCGACCGACTCCATCTCGTTGTCGGACCCGAACCCGAACGTGCTCGGCTCCGCCTTCGCCGATGCGTACACCCACCGTCGTTGATCGCGACTGAACGGCCGCTCCTCGTCATTGCTGGTGACGATGTACTGCCGCAGCTCCGGCCCGATTGTCTCCAGCAGGTAGCGCAGGTGCCCGACGACCGGGAAGTTCCGCAACACCGCGTGGCGGCGCTGGATCAGGTCGTAGGCGGTGATGCCGGCGAGCCCGGCGGCGGTGGCGCGGAGGACACGGCGGCGCGAGCGGCTCGGTGACGGGACTGGCGACTGCACGCGGCGATGATCCTAGCGCCGGCGCGTCGGGACGTCGGCTGCGGCCCGAAGGGGCTCGTGTAGCATCGCGCGGGGGGACAGGACGCGCGGCGTACAGCGAGGAGCCCGCGATCTCGGCGGGCCAGACAACGGGGGAAGAGGTCCATGCGAAGCAGCAAGGCATTGCTGATGGTGTTCGCGGCCACGGTCGTTCTTTCCGTGACGGCTGCAACGGCTTTGGCGAGCAGAGGCATCGAACTGAGCGTCTCGGAAGGATCGCTCAACGACATCAACATGAGATCGTCGGTCACGTTCACGGACGAAAGAAGAGAATTCACGGTCGTCTGTGAATTCCAGAAGGACTTCAGCTTCAATAGAACGCTCCTGAAGGTTGCAGGCAGCGAAGCGGGCGTCGTCAGACTCGGCACGACAGGATGCACCGGTGGCGTGATGAGACAGCTAATCAGAGGCGAAGCCTGGCCGGTGACGTATCAGGGCTTCGGCGGCACGCTACCGGGCATAACGGAAGTGAAACTCAACATAGGCAACTACGGCTTCCTATTGGAAACCTTCCTCGGGGCTGCCAGATGCCTATATGGGTCGAACCTGCGCGAGAGCGCGGTCGGGAGCCCGATTACGGAATTCAGATTCGACGAAAGATGGGCGGTGCCGTTGGTGGCAAGCCTAGGCATAGCGTTCTGTCCACCGAACGTCTTCCTGAGAGGCACGCTAAGAGCCAGACCGACGGTGAGAATGAGACTAATCTAGGAGGCTCGGGGCTCCGGTGTGATCAGTTGCCGGCCGCGTCCAAGATTGCCGGCGCCCCCGCCTTCACCAGCACGTCCGGCAGCACGATCGACCCATCGTCCTGCTGCCCGTTCTCCAGCAGCGCGACGATCGTGCGGCCGACGGCGACCGCGGTGCCGTTGAGCGTGTGGGGCGTGAGCGGCTTCTTCTCGCCCTCGGCGCGGTAGCGGATGTCGAGGCGGCGGGCTTGGTAGTCGGTCGTGTTGGAGGTCGACGTCAGCTCGCGGTAGCGGCCCTGACCGGGCAGCCACGCCTCGCAGTCGTACTTCTTCGCGGCAGATGCGCCGAGATCGTCGACGGCGATGTTGACGACGCGGTACGGGATCCCCAGCTCGGTCAGGATCGACTCCTCGATCGCGAGGATCCGCTCGTGCTCGGCGACGGAGTCCTCCGGTGCGACGAAGCTGAACATCTCGACCTTGTCGAACTGGTGCACGCGGAAGATCCCGCGCGTGTCGCGGCCTGCGGCGCCCGCCTCGCGGCGGAAGCAGGAGGAGAAGCCGGCGTAGCGGCGCGGCAGCTCCTCGCCGTCAAGGATCTCGCCCGCGTGGATTGACGCCAGCGCGACCTCGGAGGTCCCCACCAGGTACAGGTCGTCCTCCGGCAGGTGGTAGATCTGCTGCTCGGTGTCCGGCAGGAAGCCGGTCCCGTAGAGCGCCTGCTCGCGCACGAGCACCGGCGGGATCACCGGCTCGAAGCCCTCCGCGCACAGCTTCTCCATCGCGTAGCGCACGAGCGCGAGCTCCAGCATCACGAGGTCGCCGCGCAGGTAGGCGAAGCGGGAGCCCGACAGGCGCGCGCCGCGCTCCATGTCGATCCGCTCGCCGGCCAGCTCGAGGTGGTCCTTGCCGGTCTTGGTGGCGTCGCCGACGGTGCGGATTACCGTGTCCTCGGGTGCCGCGTCGTCCGCCGGCAGGTTCGGCAGCGTGGCGAGCACGCCGTCGAGCTCCGCCTTCAGCGAGGTCTGCGCGTCGGACAGGGCGCGGCCGCGGGCGGCGACCTCGCTCATCTGCTTGTGCTCCTCCGGCGTCGGCGCGCCTCGCCGGCCGCGGCTGAGCTGGTTCTGCTCTGCCTGGATCTCCTCCAGCCGGGTCGTCAGCTCGCGCCAGCGCTCGTCGAGCTCCAGCAAGCGGTCGATCGCCTGTGCCTCGGAGTCGCCACGGCGCGCGAGTGCGCTGCGGACCGCGTCAGGGTCGCTACGGATCAGCCGGAGGTCGAGCACGCTCCGGGCCCCCTGCGCCTAGCCCTCGCCGGTAGCGCCGACGTCGGTGTCCTTGTCGGTACCGGCGTCGTCGACAGCGGTGCAGGTGTAGCCGTTCGCCTCGCTGCCGGTCCCCGCGGGCCGCGGGCCGGTCGCCTTCTGACCGGCGTACTCGGCGAGGAACTCGGCGATGTCCTGCGCGTCCTGCCCGACGGCGATGTTCGCCGGCATGATCGCGCCGGAGAAGCCGCCGTTCTCAATCGCATAGAGCACGCGCTCCACGCACTCGCGGCGGATGTTGAAGTTCGGCCCGTCGGTGCGCTCGCGCGTGGCGATGTTCGCGGCCGATCCGTGCGTGCCGGCGGCCGTGAGCGTGTGGCAGCCAGCGCAGCGCTGCTCGAACAGCTCCGCACCGCGATGCGCGACCTGATCAGAGGCGGGGACCTCGATCTTCTGTTCGCCACAGGCGGCCAGCGGAAGCGCGAGGGCGACCGCCGCGAGGGGGAGGAGGATCGACTTCCAGACGCGGGACATGCGGCCGCGCATCATACGGAAGCACGCCCCGGAGCGCGGCGTTGGGGGGCGAAACCGAGTCGTGTGCGACCTCCGCGCGCGGGTATCTATTGCACGTCTTCGTGCACGGGTGCGCGGCCGGAGGAGGATCCCGCGTGCACGCGACGAATCTTCCGGAAACCCCGGTGCCGGTTGAGACGATCTTTTTTCCTGATCGTCCTCCACGGCGGCAACCAGAGAGGCCGGCGCCGGGGTTTCTCTCTTCGTCGCCGCGCCCGCCCGTGGCGCCTGCTAGAACGGGCGGCGGATGCCGCCTGCCCTCGACGCCGACCAGTACCGCGCCGTCTTCGGCCACTTCGCCACCGGCGTGGCGGTCATCACCTGCGCCGGCCCGGCCGGCGAAGGCGGCCTGACCGCGAATGCCGTCTGCAGCGTCTCGCTCGACCCGCTGCTCGCGCTCGTCTGCTTCGAGCAGCGCGCCCGCACGCTCCCGCTCGTGCGCGAGGCCGGCCGCTTCGCCGTCAACATCCTGCGCGCCGGCACCGAGGACGTGGCTCGCGTCTTCGCCTCCAAGGTCCCCGAGGCCGAGAAGCTCACCAGCGTCCCGCACCGCCTCGTGGACGGCATGCCGATCCTCGACGCCGCGCTCGCCTGGATCGTCTGCGACGTCCGTCAGCTCGTCCCCGCCGGTGACCACGAGATCGCGATCGGCGAGGTGGTGGCGATGGACGTCGGCGAGGGCGAGCCGCTGTTGTGGTACCGGGGCGGGTACCGGAGCCTCGGCGAGCACGTATAATTCGACTTGGGGGTTGTCTCTCCTCGGAGAGGCCGTCAGGTTGCAGCAGGGCCGGAGAACGGGGGCTGGCCATGGCCAGAGCAGAGTCGCCCATATGGGGAAAGCGGCGTCGGCGCGTGTCGTCGGTGCACGTGCCGTCCGACAAGAAGGTTGTGTTGCACGTCGGGTGCGGGCCCCCCGACCCCGAAAGCCTGCACAAGAGCTTCCGCGGGCCGGAGTGGCACGAGCTGCGGCTCGACATCGATCCGAGCGTGGAGCCCGACATCGTCGACAACATCATCGAGATGGTGCATGTGGAGTCCGAGTCGGTCGACGCCGTCTGGTCGCACCACAACATCGAGCATGTCTACGCGCACGAGGTTCCGCTCGTGTTGGGCGAGTTCTTCCGAGTGCTCCGCCCCGGCGGGGAGACGTTGATCGCCACGCCGGACCTGCAAGCCGCGGCGGAGCGCATCGCCTCGGGAAAGCTCGAGCAGCCGCTCTACGAGTCCGACTCGGGTGCCGTGATGCCGCTCGACATGGTCTACGGATTCGGCCGGGCGATCGCGACGGGCAACACGTTCATGGCTCACCACACGGGCTTCACGTCGCGCACGCTGGAGCAGAAGCTGCAGGCCGCGGGCTTCGCTGGCGTCTTTGTGAGACGCGGGAGCGGCCACGCGCTCTGGGCCACCGCTCGCAAGCCGCGCTGATCCGGGCTGCCGCGCGGCGTCGGGGTCAGATCCCACCCGACGTCGTCGCTGCGCGGATCGCGATTGCGACGACGACGAAGCAGGCGATCGCCATCACGCCCATCTCGCGGCGGACGATCGAGAGGACGACGATGCGCTGCTCGGACTCGGGCAGCTCGCCGACCTCCTGGGCGGAGGCGTGGCCGCGGGCGGCGAGGATCGTCTCGGCGGAGCTGACGCGCAGCTGCTCGGCAATGAAGATGACAGCGAGGGGGAGGACGCCGTAGAGGATGTGCAGGTCGTCCTCGGGCTCGTGGCCGAGCGCGAGCAGCAGGGCGCCGAGCAGGATCTGCACGATGACGGCGCCCTGGGCGGCGCGCAGCAGCGGCCAGAAGAGGGCGCTGGGGTCCACGCGGTACCAGGCCCAGGCGCCCACGGCCCCGGCGGCGAGGTTCAGGATCAGCAGCAGGACGCCGGTGACGAGGTGGACGGTTGCCATGGCTCGGGAACCTATTCCAGACGGGTAGCCGGTGTCCCTTCCGATACGGGTCCCATGCGTGTTTACGCACGATGAGATAGAGCTGTTTCGCACTAAGTAACACGTTGTTACAAAGTCGTGCTCACCGGTGATATAACCAGCCGGCTGTGCTGACTGGATACGGACCCGCCCTCGTCTTCCTCGCGATCGGACTGATCGTCGCGGCGGCATTCGGCACAGCAGGGAGCCTGCTCGGCCCGAAGCGTGCGGCGGCCTCCAAGCAGTCCCAGCTCAGCCCCTACGAGTGCGGCCTGCCGTCCGAGGTCTCGCGCAGCTTCCGCTTCGGGATCAGCTTCTACCTGATCGCGATGCTGTTCCTGCTGTTCGACATCGAGGTCATCTTCCTCTACCCGATCGCGGTCGAGCTGCGCGCGTTCGGGACCTTCGCGCTCGTCGAGACGATCCTCTTCATCGGGCTGCTCACCGTCGCCTTCGGCTACGTGTGGCGCCGGGGGGCGCTCGAATGGAAGTAACGCGCGCGAAGCTGGGCGACTCTGCGGCGGCCGCCGCCGTCGACCCCGACGAATTTCGCATCCGCCAGCTGCGCGCGCGCGACATGCTGCGCGGAGACATCCCCGACGACGAGCTCGAGGCCTACGTCCAGGAGCGCGTCCTCACGACCACGCTCGACAAGGCCGTCGCGTGGGCGCGCGGGAACAGCCTCTTCCCCGCCACGTTCGGGCTTGCCTGCTGCGCGATCGAGATGATGTCCGTCGTCGGCGCGCGGCTCGACATCGCGCGCTTCGGCTTCGAGGCCTTCCGCGCCTCCCCGCGCCAGGCCGACCTGTTGATCCTCTCCGGCCGCGTGTCGATCAAGATGGCGCCGGTCGTGCGGCGCATCTACGACCAGATGCTGGAGCCGCGCTGGGCGATCGCGATGGGTGCCTGCTGCTCCTCGATGGGCGTCTTCAACAACTACGCGATCGTGCCGGCCGACAAGTTCATGCCGATCGACGTGCACGTGCCCGGCTGCCCGCCGCGGCCCGAGGCGCTGATGCATGGGATCCTCAAGCTGCGCTCCCAGATCCAGGGCGACCCGCCCGACGGCTGGCGCGAGCGCTACGGCGCGATCGGGACCGAGGAGGTCGTCGGCGCGGCGGACCTGCCAGGCGTGAACGCGATCAACGTGTTCCAGAGCGGGGAAACGCAACGTGCCTGACGCCGTCGGTCTGGAGCTGATCGCTCAGGACCTGCGCGCGACTGATCCCGACGCGGTCCTCACCACCAGCTACTTCCGCGAGGAGGCGACGATCGAGGTCGCCCCGGCCGCGCTGCGCACCGTCGCGCAGGCGCTCCACGCACGCGGGTACACGTTCATGGCGTCATGCCACGGGGTCGACTACTACCCCGAGGAGCCGCGCCTCGGCGTCCACTACCAGCTGCTGGACATGCCGAACACGGATCGCATCTGCCTCAAGACCCGTGTCCCGCTCGACGCGCCCAACGTGCCGTCGCTGTGCAGCATCTGGTCCGGCGCGAACCACCCGGAGCGCGAGGTCTACGACATGTTCGGCGTGATCTTCGACGAGCACCCGGACCTGCGCCGCATCCTGATGCCCGAGGACTACGAGGGCCATCCGCAGCGGCGCGACTTCCCCGTCGGCGGCGAGCCGGTCCTCTTCACCTACAACGAGGACAAGGTCCCGGGGTGGTCGCGGTGACCGCCGAGCTGTCGGACTACCGCAAGCAGGAGGAGTCGATCACGCTCAGCTCCGAGCCCGCCGGCCAGGGCCTCGACCAAGAGCTGATGACGATCAACATGGGCCCGCACCACCCCTCCACGCACGGGGTGCTGCGCTTGATCGTCACGCTGGAGGGCGAGACCGTCCGCGACGTCAAGCCGATCATCGGCTACGTCCACACCGGCATCGAGAAGACGGCCGAGGACAAGGCCTACTGGAAGGTGATCCCCGTCGTCGAGCGGATGGACTACCTCTCCTACTACTTCAACGCGATGGCCTACTGCGGCGCGGTCGAGAAGCTGCTCGAGTGCGAGGTGCCGCCGCGCGCGCAGTACCTGCGCGTGATCCACCTGGAGATGAACCGGATCATGAGCCACCTCGTGTGGCTCGGGACCAGCGCCCTGGACCTCGGCGCGATCTCCGTCTGGTGGTACTGCTTCCGCGAGCGCGAGGCGCTGCTGGACCTCTTCGAGATGTCGAGCGGCCAGCGCATGCACACGCGCTACTTCCAGGTCGGCGGCGTGATCGAGGACGTGCCGCGCGGCTGGGTGCAGAAGGTCGCCGCGTTCACGAAGGAGATGCGGATCCGCGCCGACCAGTACGCGGCGCTGCTCGACAAGAACGAGATCGTGCTGCAGCGCCTGCGCGGCACCTGTCCACTCGACGAGCAGACGCTGCTGGACCTCGGCGTGAGCGGCCCACTGCTGCGCGCCGCCGGCAATCCGTGGGACCTGCGCAAGGCGATGCCGTACTCCTCCTACGACCACTTCGACTTCAAGATCCCGGTCGGCACGCAGGGCGACAACTACGACCGCTACCGCGTGCGCCACGCCGAGATCTACGAGTCCTGCGACATCATCGACCAGGCTTTGGCGGGTCTCCCCGAGGGGCCGTGGATCACGACCGACCGCAAGGTCGCGCTGCCGCCACGCCACGAGCTGGCGACCTCGATGGAGGCCCTGATCCACCACTTCAAGCTGGTGACCGAGGGCATGCGCGTGCCGCCGGGCGAGGTCTACTACCCGATCGAGTCCCCGCGCGGCGAGCTCGGCTGCTTCGTGCGCTCCGACGGCTCCTCCAAGCCCGCGCGCGTGCACATGCGCGACCCGTCGTTCGTGAACCTGCAGGCGACCGCGCCGGCGACGAAGGACTCCTACATCGCCGACCTCGTGGCGACGCTTGCCATGCTGGATCCCGTCCTGGGTGGGGTGGACCGATGAGCCCGCTGGAATCGAGCGTCTCGCGCTACGAGCACGGCTCGCGGATCCCGGGCTGGGACGACGCGGTCGACCTCACGAAGGAGCCCGCCGGCATCCCGGACCCGGCCGTCGTCGACGTGCCGGCCGAGCTGCGCGCCCAGATCGAGGCCGCGATGGGCCGCTACCCGGACTTCCGCTCCGCCGCGATCCCGGCGCTGCACGCCGCGCAGGACCTGCACGGCTGGTGCTCCCCCGAGGCGATCGAGCAGGTCGCGTGCGTGATGCGGCTGACGCCCGCGTACCTGACGGCCGTCGCGACGTTCTACGACATGCTCGAGACGCGGCCCGTCGGGCGCCACACCGTCTACGTGTGCACGAACATCTCGTGCTCGCTGCGCGGCGCCGACGAGCTGTACGCCGCGGCGCAGGAGGCCGCCGGCGACGATCCTGACTTCAACGTGCGTGCGTTCGAGTGCCTCGGCGCCTGCGACATCGCGCCGATGGCGTCCGTCAACGGCTCCTACGTCGGGCCGCTGGACTTGGCCGATGCGGCGACCCTCGTAGAGGACCTGCGCGCGGGCCGGCCGGTGCTGGAGGACAAGCAGCTGCTGCGGCGCAAGTGCGCGGACCCGGGCGCCTCCGGTGGAGACGCGCCGTCCGGCGGCGCGGACACGGCCGCCGATGAGCCCCCGCACGCCTCCGCCGAGGCCGAGCACAACGCGTCCGCCGCGGCGGCGCCCCATGACGGCAGCGAGGTCGCGCCGAACCACGAGGAGCCGCAGTCGGCTCCGCCTCGCGACGGCCACGAGAGCGCGCCGCCCTCGCTCTTCGACGACCAGGACCAGGACGCATGAGCCAGAAGCTGATCTTCGACCGCATCGACGAGCCGGGCCTCGCCACGCTCGCCGTCTACGAGCGCCGCGGCGGCTACTCCGCGCTGCGCCGTGCGATGACGATGCCGCGCGAGGACGTCCTGCAGGAGCTGCTCGACTCTGGGCTGCGCGGCCGCGGCGGGGCGGGATTCGCGATGGGCAAGAAGGCCTCGTTCCTGCCGAAGGGCACGATGGACAAGTACCTCGTGTGCAACGCGGACGAGTCCGAGCCGGGCACCTTCAAGGACCGCGAGCTGATGCAGAAGTCCCCGCACATGCTGATCGAGGGGATGATCATCGCCGCCTACGCCGCCGACGCGAACCGCTCCTTCATCTACATCCGCGGCGAGTACCAGGAGCAGGCGGAGATCCTCGACGCGGCGATCGAGGAAGCGCGCCAGGCGGGCTTCCTCGGCGAGCGGATCCTCGGCTCCGAGCACTCGCTGTCGCTGGTGCTGCATCGCGGCGCCGGCGCCTACATCTGCGGCGAGGAGACCGGCCTGCTCGACTCGCTCGAGGGCAAGCGCGGCAACCCGCGCCTGAAGCCGCCGTTCCCGGCTAACCAGGGCCTCTACCAGGGCCCGACGCTGATCAACAACGTCGAGACGCTTGCGACCGTGCCGCACATCATCACGATGGGCGGCGGCGCCTACGCGAAGCTCGGCACCGAGACGTCGACCGGCACGAAGCTCGTGTCCGTCTCCGGCAACGTCCAGCGTCCCGGCAACTACGAGATCGAGCTGGGGATGCCGAGTCGCGAGATCATCTATGGGCTCGCCGGCGGGCCCGAGCCCGGCCGCGAGGTCAAGTTCTGGTTCCCTGGCGGATCGTCCTCGCCGGTGCTGCTGCCCGAGGACCTCGACCTGCCCTACGACTTCGACTCGATGGCGAAGGCCGGCTCGATGCTCGGCTCCGGCGCGATCATCGTCGTGGACGACTCGGTCCCCGTCATGAACGTCGCGCTCAAGCTCGCGAAGTTCTACCGCCACGAGTCCTGCGGCAAGTGCACCCCCTGCCGCGAGGGCACGAACTGGACCGTGAAGATGCTGGAGCGGATCGAGAAGGGCGAGGCCACGCCGATGGACCTCGACATCATCGCCTCCGTCCAGGACCAGATCATGGGCAACTGCCTGTGCGTGCTCGGCGACGCGATGGCGATGCCGCTGAGCTCGATGGTGAAGAAGTTCCGCGGCGAGTTCGAGGCGCACATCGAGGCCGCCCGCGAGCGCCAGGAGGTGTTCGCGTAGTGCCCCGCCCCGAGGTCAAGACGATCACGTTCTCGCTCGACGGCCGCGAGGTCCAGGCGCCCGAGGGCATCATGCTCGTGGACGGCGCCAAGTACGGCGACGTCGAGATCCCCGTCTTCTGTTACGAGCCGAAGCTCGGCCAGCCGGTCGGCGCCTGCCGCATGTGCCTCGTGGAGATCGAGGGGATTCCGAAGCTGCAGACGGCCTGCTCGACGCCGGTCAAGGACGGCATGGTCGTCCACACGCAGACCGACCGGGTGAAGGAGGCGCAGAACTCCGTCGTCGAGTTCCTGCTCGTCAACCACCCGCTCGACTGCCCCGTCTGCGACAAGGGCGGCGAGTGCCCGTTGCAGGACATCACGTTCGGCTGGGGCCGCGGGATCTCGCGGATGGTGGAGCCCAAGCGCCACTTCAAGAAGCCGCTGGAGCTCTCGCCGCTGATCGCGATCGACCGCGAGCGCTGCATCCTCTGCTACCGCTGCGTGCGCTTCTCGCAGGAGATCAGCGAGGACTACCAGCTGATCCTCCACGAGCGCGGCGCGCACTCCTACGTCGGCACGTTCGACGCGCACCCGTATGTGGCGCCGTTCAGCGGCAACATCATCGAGCTGTGCCCGGTGGGCGCGCTGACCTCGCGGCCCTACCGCTTCCGCGCGCGGCCGTGGGACGTCGAGGGCTCCGGCTCCGTGTGCACGATGTGCCCGGCGGGGTGCAACGTCGAGTTCACCGTCCGCGACGAGCGCGTGCTGCGCGTGCTCGCCCGCGACAACGAGGGCGTCGACGACGGCTGGCTGTGCGACAAGGGCCGCTTCTCCTACCAGGCGATCCACGCGGAGGAGCGGATCGTCGCGCCGCTCGTGCGCGACGGCGACGAGCTGCGGCCGGTCTCGTGGGAGCGGGCGCTGGAGGCTGCGGCCGGCGCGCTGGGCAAGGCGCGCGGTCGCGTGGGCGCGGTCGTCGGCGGCCAGAGCACCAACGAGGAGGGCTTCCTGCTGCAGCGGCTGCTGCGCGACGTGCTCGACTCCAACGACATCGACTCGCGCATGCGCGGCGGTGTTCCCCTGACGCTCCAGCACGCGCTCGCCGCGCCCGCCCTGCAGGCGACGATCCCGGACCTCGAGTTCGCGCACACCGTCCTGCTGCTCGGCACCGACCCGATCGACGACGTCGCGAGCCTCGACCTGCGGATCCGCAAGGGCGTGCGCCGCAACGGCGTCCAGCTCGCCGTCGCGACCTCGCGCCCGAGCGCGCTCGACGCCAACGCGAAGCTGTGGCTGCGCTACGCGCCCGGGGCGGAGCATGCGTTCGTGGCGGCGCTGGAGGCTGCGCTTGGCGGCAGCGGCGACGTCGAGGCGCTGTGCGCGTCGGCCGACGCCGACCCGAAGGCCGTGCGTGCGCTCGCCTCGTTGCTGACGACCGGCTCGCTCGAAGACGTGGATGCGGCGCCGGCAGGCGACCGCGACGTGGTGATCGTGTGGGGCGAGCGGATCGGCGCCGCGGCGCTGCCCGCGCTGCTCAACGTCGCCGACCGCCTCGGCCTCGCCGGCCGCGACGGGGCGGGCCTGCTGGAGGTCCCGGCCGGCGCCAACGCCCGCGGCCTGCGCGAGGCCGGCGTCCAGCCGAACGCTGGACCGGGGCTCTCCGACGTGCCGGTCGCCGGTCGCGGCGCCCGCGAGATCGCCGCCGCCGCGGCCGACGGCGAGCTGACCGCGCTCTATCTGCTGCACGCCGACCCTGTGCGCGAGCACCCCGACACGCGCCTGTGGCAGCGCGCGCTCGACCGCGCCGGCACGGTGATCGTCCACGCCGCGACGATGACCGACGCGATCCGCGACTACGCGACCGTCGTCTTCCCCGCCGAGTCCTATGCCGAGAAGGAAGGCACGACCGTCAACCTGGATGGCCGCGTCCAGCGTTTGCGCCCGGCGATTGGGCGGCCGGGGGCGGTGCGTGCGGAGTGGCAGATCCTCGCGCAGCTCGGAAGCGTCCTGTCTGATGGTCGTCCTGCGACCATCAGACAGGACGGTCGCGCGGCGTGGCCGCTCACCGGCGCCATGGCCACCGCCCAGCTCGTCGCCGCTGTCCCCTTCTACGCCGGCCTCACCCTCGAGGAGATCGGCGGACGCGGCGTCCGCTGGCAGGAGCGCACAGCCGCCGCGGCCGCCCCCGCAGTGCCCGCCGGCCCCTTCGAGACCGGCACCCCCGTCGCCGCGCCGACCCCCAACGGCGCCCTGCGCCTCGGCACCTACCGCTCGATCTGGGCGGCGCCCGAGGTCGAGGCCTCACCGGCGCTCAAGTTCCTCACCGCCCGCCAGCAGGCGGAGCTGGCGCCGGTCGACGCCGACCGCCTCGGCCTCGTCGCCGGCGACCGCGTGACGATCGGCTCCGACGGCGGCGCCGAGATCACCGCGACCGTCGTCGTGCGCGGCAACGCGCCCGCGGGCACCGTCTTCGTCTGCGAGGCGACCGCGCAGGACTCGGCGACCGCGCTGCTGGGCGAGGCGCCGCAGCTCGTGAAGGTCGTGCGCAGCGCGACCGGTCACGGTCGGCCGGATGCCGACGGCGATCTCGTGACGCGGGGCGGGACGCCCCGCGGAGGTGACCCGTCATGAGCACCGTCCTCGCCACCGTCGGCTACAGCGAGTCCTGGTGGATCCAGATCCTCAAGTCGCTCGTGATTTTCATCGTCGGCTTCTCGATGGTCCCGCTCGCGCTGATGATGGACCGCAAGCTGCTGGGCCGCTTCCAGGGCCGCTACGGCCCCAACCGCGTCGGCCCGTTCGGCGCGATGCAGCCGATGGCGGACATCTTCAAGCTGATCGCGAAGGAGCAGTTCCGGCCGCGCACGTCGGTCGGCTTCCTGTTCGCGCTCGCGCCGGCGATCTCGATCGTGACGGCCTGCGTGTCGTTCGCGATCATCCCGTTCGGCAACACGGTCGACATCTTCGGCACGCCGGTCGGCCTCTACGGGATCGACCCCAGCATCGGCGTCCTCTTCGCCTTCGCCTTCAGCGCGATCTCCGTCTACGGGCTGATGCTCGGCGGCTGGGCGTCCGGCTCGAAGTACAGCTTCCTCGGCGCGATGCGCTCCGCCGCGCAGCTGATCTCCTACGAGGTCTCGATGGGGCTCTCGCTCGTTGGCGTGATCATCACCGCCGGCACGCTCTCGCTGACCGGCATCGTCGAGCAGCAGAACGGCGCGGGCATCTGGTACTTCATCCCGCAGTTCGTCGGCTTCATCGTCTTCATGGTCGCCGCGTTCGCGGAGACGAACCGCCCGCCGTTCGACCTCCCCGAGGCCGACGCGGAGCTCGTTGCCGGCTACAACACGGAGTACGGCGGCGGCCGCTTCGCCTCCTACTACGCGGCCGAGTACTTCCACATGATCATCGCCTCCGGCATCGCCGTGACGATGTTCTTCGGCGGCTGGCTGCTGCCGTTCGGCATCGACCCGCCGACCTGGGTGGACCCGATCGTGGTGCTCGTGAAGATCACGCTCGTCGTCGCGATCTTCGTGTGGGTGCGCGCGACGCTCCCGCGCCTGCGCTACGACCAGCTGATGTCGCTCGGCTGGAAGGTCCTGCTGCCGCTCGCGACCGTCAATGCCCTGGTGACCGCAATCCTCGTGGTGGTGCTCGACTGATGGCTATCGATGTGAAGCGCTGGGACCCCGGCGAGGACGTCGTCTCCGTGCAGCGCGGGCCTGAGCCCGGCGGCGCCGGCGGCCTCTATCGCGCGTTCGGCGAGACGCTGCGGGGCCTCAAGACGACGTTCGGACGCCTCGTCGAGGGCCCGATCACGATCCAGTACCCGGAGGAGAAGGTGCCGGTGTACCCGCGCTTCCGCGGGCGCCACAAGCTGCACCGCTTCGAGGACACCGGGCTGGAGAAGTGCGTCGGCTGCTCGCTGTGCGCGGCCGCCTGCCCGGCCGACTGCATCCGCGTCGTCGCGGCCGAGAACACGCCGGAGGAGCGCGTCTCCGCGGGCGAGCGCTACGCCGCCGTCTACGAGATCAACCTCTCGCGCTGCATCTTCTGCGGCTACTGCGAGGTCGCGTGCCCGTTCGACGCGATCACGATGGGTCACGACTTCGAGCTGTCGGACTACAACCGCACGGACCTC
The DNA here is from genome assembly GCA_963774115.1 of uncultured Actinomycetes bacterium. Classification (GTDB taxonomy): domain Bacteria; phylum Actinomycetota; class Thermoleophilia; order Solirubrobacterales; family Solirubrobacteraceae; genus Conexibacter. The sequence continues at coordinate 391,163 of CAVZDN010000004.1, forward strand.
ATCTTCACCAAGGAGATGCTGCTCGCCGAGCCGCTGGAGCGCACGCCGCTGCGCACCGAGGACGAGTAGGCACACCGAGTCATGTCAGCAGTCGTCTTCTTCATCGCGGCGATCGGCGCCATCGCGGGAGCGATCGGCGTCGTGGCGCTGCGCAACCCCTTCTACAGCGTGCTGTCGCTGGTCGGCCATCTGCTGTCGCTGGCGGCGCTGTTCCTGCTGCTGCGGGCGGAGTTCATCGCCGCCGCGCAGGTCGTCGTGTACGCCGGCGCGGTGATCGTGATCTATCTGTTCGTCGTGTCGTACGTCGGCGGCGGAGCCGGGGTTCTGACACCGGGCGGCTCGCAGCTGCGCGGCGTCGCGGCGCTCGCGGTCGGCGCGCTGTTCGCCGAGCTGGCGATCGCGATCCTCGGCTCCGGCCTGAAGGCGATCGACGGCGACGGCGCCCCGTACGTCCCCGGCTTCGGCACGCCCGAGGCGATCGGCGAGGCGCTGCTGACGAAGTTCCTCTTCCCGTTCGAGGTCGCCTCGTTGCTGCTGCTCGTCGCCGCCATCGGCGCGATCGTGCTCGCGCGGCGCCGCACCGGCGTCGACCCGGCCCCCGACGCCTACACGATCAGCGCCCGCTCGCTCTTCACCGGCACGATGGCCGAGGCCGTCGGTGCGCTGAAAGACCCCGCCGGCCCGCCCGTCGCGCCCGCCCCCGGTGAGGTCGGCCAGCCCGCCGTGAACGGCACCCCTGCGCCGCGCGTCGGCACCGGCGCCGCCTCCGACCGCGACGAACAGGGCGGGTGGTAGCCCAGATGGCCCTCTCCTGGTACCTGGTTGTCTCCGCGCTGATCTTCTGCATCGGCGCCGGCGGCGTGCTCGTGCGGCGCAACCCGCTCGTGATCCTGCTCTGCCTGGAGCTGATGCTGAATGCCGGCAACCTTGCGCTGATCACGTTCTCGCGCATGCACGGCAATGAGGACGGCCAGATCTTCGCGCTGATCGTGCTCGTCGTCGCCGCCTGCGAGGTGACGGTTGGGCTCGGGCTCGTCGTCGCGATCTTCCGCCGCGCGCCTGCCGATCGACGTCGACCAACTGCGAGAGCTCCAGGGATGACCTTCCCCCGACGCACGCGCGGATGACGCGCGATCACTTCGCTGGATCTGCGTCCTCGGGCTTGCCTGTACCGCTGGTACAGGCTTCGCCCTGCGTCCTTGACCAGCTCGTCCTCGCACGCCCCCGCGCGCACGCGGGCCGAGGGAAGGCCATCCAGGGATGAGTCCCGCCACGTACGCATGGCTCGTGCTCGCCTTCCCGCTCGCGGGAGCGATCGTCAACGGCCTCGGCTACAAGAAGCTCGGCAAGGGCGCGGCCGGCTGGATCGCCACGGGCGCGATCGGCGCCGCGTTCATCTCGGCGGTCGGCGCGGTCTTCCAGCTGCAGGACCGCCCGGAGGAGCACCGCCAGCTCGTCTCGTCGCTGTGGGACTACGTCGTCACCGGCGACGTCGATGCGAAGCTGTCGATCCTCGTCGACCCGCTGTCGATCTTCATGGCGCTCGTCGTCACAGGCGTCTCGACGCTGATCCACCTCTACAGCGTCAGCTACATGAAAAGCGACCGCGGCAACGCGCGCTACTTCGCGTATCTCAACTTCTTCGTCTTCTCGATGCTCGTGCTGGTGCTGGCGGGGAACTTCCTGCTGCTGATCGTCGGCTGGGCGTTCGTCGGTGCGGCCTCGTACCTGCTGATCTCCTTCTGGTACCGCCGCGAGACGGCGACAAGCGCCGGCATCAAGGCGTTCGTCATCAACGTCGTCGGCGACGTCGGGCTCGTGCTCGGGACGTTCTTCATTCTGCGCCACAGCGGCACGCTCGACTTCCTCGGCACGTTCGACGCGGTCGAGCGCGGCGCCTTCGAGGCGCACAATGGCGCGCTCGTCGCCGGCTGCCTGCTGCTGCTCGTCGGCGCGTTCGCGAAGTCGGCGCAGATCCCGCTGCACACGTGGCTCCCGGACGCGATGGAGGGCCCAACGCCGGTCTCCTCCTTGATCCACGCCGCGACGATGGTGACCGCGGGCGTTTACCTGATCGCGCGCATGTACCCACTCTTCGAGGCGGCCCCTGCGGCCGCTGACACGGCCGCCGTCGTCGGCTGCGTGACGCTGCTGATCGCCGGCACGATCGGCCTCGTGATGACCGACATCAAGCGCGTGATCGCCTACTCGACGATGTCGCAGATCGGCTACATGATCATGGCCGTCGGCGCCGGCGGCTACGCGGCGGGCCTCTTCCACCTGATGACGCACGCCTTCTTCAAGGCGCTGCTCTTCATGGCGGCCGGCTCGATCATCGGCGCGATGGCGGGACAGCAGTCGCTCGACAGGATGGGCGGTTTCCGCAAGTCGATGCCGTTCACGTTCGGCTGCTTCGTCGTCGGCGGCCTTGCGCTGTCCGGTGTGCCGCCCTTCTCCGGCTTCTTCTCGAAGGACGAGATCCTCGCGTTCGTCGGCAACCGCGGCGGCTGGTTCCTCGTGCTCTACACCGTCGGCTACGTCGGCGCGTTCCTGACCGCCGTCTACACCTGGCGGATGATCTTCCGCGCGTTCTTCGGCGCACCCTGCCCCGAGGCGGTCGAGCTGGAGCACGGCCACCTCGCACACGCCGAGGTCCCGACGAATCCGGCGACGGGCGAGGAGGAGGACACCGACGTCGGCTTCCCCGGCCCGGAGCACACGATCGCCGAGCAGGCGCCGCCGATGAAGATCGCGATGGGTCTGCTCGCGTTGCTGGCGACCGTCGGCGGCCTGATCCAGATCCCCGGCGTCGACGAGGTCGTCACGACGTTCCTGGAGCCGACGTTCGAGCAGTCCAAGTATCTGCACGACGAGCCGAGCGGCGGCTTGATCGCGTTCGGCATGGTGCTCGGCACCGTCCTGGCGCTCGCCGGCATCGGCCTCGCGTACCGCATCTGGGTGCAGAAGCCCGGCTCGGCCGCCGTCTGGCGCGAGCGCTTCGCGCTGCCCTACCGCGTCTTCGTCAACAAGTGGTGGTTCGACGAGGCGATCGACGTCCTCGTCGTGCGCCCGTTCGCCGCGTTCGGCCGCTTCTCCCGCCAGACCTTCGAGCGCGTCGTCGTCGACGGCGTCTTCGTCGGGGGCGCGACCGGCGTCGTACGCGCCGGCTCCCAGGCCGTCCGCGCGATCCAGACCGGTTTGCTGCGCTACTACGCCGCGCTCCTCCTGCTCGCCGGTGCCGCCGTCGTCCTCTACTTCCTGATCGCGAGCTCGTGATGAACGTACGTCTGACGCCGAGGACCGTGGATCTGGGTCCGCATACCGGACCGAAATCAACGGTGCTCGACGCCGGAGGTGCGGCGTGACGCTCTCGGTCCTGATCTGGCTGCCGCTCGTGGTGGCGGTGCTCGGGGCGATTTGGGGCGGACGCGTGGCGCCGAAGCTCGCGGTCGCCGGATCGCTCGCGGCGCTTGGCGTCGCGGTCTCGTTCGTCGTGCGCTACGACACCGGGGCGGGGCTGCAGTTCGTCACGGACCGTGCGTGGATCAGCGAGCTGGGGATCTCGCTACCAGCTCGGCCTGGACGGCCTGAACGTCGTGCTCGTGCTGCTGGCGACCTTCCTCTTCGCCGCCGCCACGATCGGCGCCTACCTGCGCGAGTGGGATCGCCCGGCGCTCTTCTACCTCCACCTCGGCCTCGCCGAGACGGCGGTGCTCGGCGCCTTCTGCGCGCAGGACCTGATCCTGTTCGTCGCGTTCTTCGACCTGATGTTGATCCCGTTCTACTTCCTGACGGGGATCTGGGGCGGGGGAGAGCGGGACCAGCGCGTGCGGGCGACGACGAAGCTCGTGATCTACACGCTCGTCGGATCGCTGCTGATGCTCGCGGCCGCGGTCGCGACCGGCGTGCTCGCCGCCCAGCAGCACGACACCGAGCTGACCTTCTCGCTCGCTGCGCTCGCAAAGCTGCCGCTCTCCGACGGCTCGCAGAACTGGATTTTCCTTTGCTTCGCCGCGGCGTTCCTCGTGAAGATGCCGGCCTTTCCGCTGCACGGCTGGCTGCCCGACGGCTACAAGGCGATGCCGCTGCCGGCGCTCGCGGTGTTCAGCGGGATCCTTTCGAAGGTCGCCGCGTACGGCTTCCTGCGGATCGTGCTGCCGGTCTTCCCGGACGCCTCGGCGCACTTCCAGACGCTGCTGCTGTGCATCGCGCTCGCCTCGATCCTCTACGGCTCCGCGATGGCGTTCACGACGCCCGACGCCCGCCTCGTCGTCGCGTTCTCCTCGGTCGCCCAGATGGGCTTCATCACGCTCGGGATCTTCGCCCTCAACCAGGAGGGCGTGCAGGGCGCGCTGCTGCAGATGGTCAACCACGGCCTCGTGACCGTGCCGCTGTTCTTCATCATCGGCCTCTGCGCCGCACGCGCCGGCGGCAGCGAGGACCTGCGCGACATGGGCGGGATCGCCTTCCGCGCGCCCGTGCTGGCGTCCCTCTTCCTGATCGTCGGCCTCGCCACGCTCGCGATGCCCGGCTCCGCCAACTTCGCCGGCGAGTTCCTGATCCTGCTCGGCGTCTTCAAGGCGAAGATCGTCTTCGCGTTGGTCGCCTCCGTCGGCGTCGCGATGGCGTCCGTCTACGTGCTGCGCGCCTTCATCCGCGCGATGCACAACCGCGTCGCCCCGACCGTCGACTCGCGCGAGATCGGCTTCGGCGACCTCGTCGCGATCGTCCCCGTCGTCGTGGTGATCCTCGCGTTCGCCTGCTATCCGCAGTTCGGGCTGAAGCGCTCGGAGGACGCGGCGAAGGCGAGCATCGCGGCGGTCGCGGCCGCAGACGACCGACGTCGCCGCAGCCGAGGGGGACACGCCATGAGCCTGCTGCTCGCCGCCGCCGCGCCTGCCGTCAAGGGGCCGCACATCGACTACGCCGGACTCTCGCCCTTCATCGCCCTCGCTGCCGGCGCGCTGCTCGTGCTCGTGCTCGGCCTCGCCAACGGCCGCTGGGTCCGCGACGCCGCACGCCACCGCCACGATCGGAGCGCTCGCCGCCGCGATCGGGCTCGGGATCTGGCAGTTCGGCGAGCCGCCCACCGGGCTGGTCGCCGGCGCCCTCGTCCAGGACGACCTCACCCTGATCCTGCTGTTCGTCTTCGCCGCCACCGGCATCGCCGCGACGCTGCTGGCCTGGCGCGACCACGCGCCCGTGGAGTCCAGCCCCGGCGAGTTCTTCAGCCTGATGCTGTTCTCGATCCTCGGCATGGCGACGCTCGTCGCGGCGCAGAACCTCGTGACGCTGTTCCTCGGCTTCGAGCTGCTGTCGATCCCGCTCTACGTGCTGTGCGCGACCGAGCTGCGCCGCTCCGGCTCGCTCGAGTCGGGCCTCAAGTACCTGATCGTCGGCTCGGTCGGCTCCGCGACGCTCGTCTACGGCCTCGCGCTGATCTACGGCGCGACCGGCTCGACCGACTTCGCCGGCATCAACAAGGCGATCGCCGGCGGCGACGGGATCGGCGGCGACGTCTTGCTGCTCTCCGGCGTCGGTCTGACGCTCGTCGGCCTCGCCTTCAAGGCGTCCGTCGCGCCCTTCCACCAGTGGACGCCCGACGTCTACGAGGGGGCGCCGACGCCTGTCACGGCGTTCATGGCGGTCGCCACCAAGGCGGCCGCGCTCGGCGTCCTGCTGCGCCTCTTCGACACCGCGCTGATCGGCGCGCAGCCCGATTGGGCGCCGATCATGGCCGCGCTCGCCGCGGTCACGATCGTCGTCGGCAACGTCGGCGCGCTCGGGCAGTCCTCGCTCAAGCGGATGCTCGCCTACTCCGGTGTCGCCCAGGCCGGCTACCTGCTCGCGGGCGTGATCGTCGGCTCGCAGCTCGGCGCGAAGGCGACCGTCTTCTACCTCGTCGTCTACCTCGCGATGAACCTCGCCGCCTTCGCGGTGATCGTCGCGCGCGAGCGGGTCGCGCCGCAGCTCGGCGACGACATCGAGACGCTCTCCGGCATCGGCCGCAGCCAGCCGCTGCTGGCCTGGCCGCTGACGATCGCGATGCTCGCGCTCGCCGGCATCCCCGCCACCGCCGGCTTCATCGGCAAGGTCTACCTGATCGACGCGCTCGTCACCGGCGACTACGCCTGGCTCGCGATCGTCCTCGTCGTCGGCTCGATGATCTCGCTCGGCTACTACCTGCGCGTCGTCGCGGTCATGTGGATGCGCGACGCGCCGGACGCGGCGCCCGCGCCTGCCGCACCCGGCGTCCCGGCGATGGCCGGCGGCTCCCAGGAGGCCGACGCGGGCGGACGGGCGGACGGCATGCAGCCCGAGCTGCTGCTCGTCGCCTGGCTCGGCGCCGCCGCCACGGTCGTCTTCGGGATCGTGCCGCAGCCGCTGTTCGAGCTGGCCGGCCACGCCGGCCGCGCGCTCGACGGGCATCTTCTAGGTTGCCGCCGGGGCGGCGGGGCCGCGCCGCGCCGCTGCTAGGTTCGATGGTCGATCCCATGCCTGAGCCCGTCGCCTCACCGCCGGCAGCATCCGCGTCGCCGGGACGGCGGCAGCGGCTGCTGCTCGTCGTCGCCGGGATCGTGCTCGTCTCGCTGAACCTGCGGGCGATCTTCACGGTCGTCGGCCCGCTGACCGACGACATCCGCGACGATCTCGGGCTCTCGCGCTCGGTCGCCGGCCTGCTGACGACGCTGCCGCTGCTCGCCTTCGGACTCGTCTCGCCGCTCGCCCCGCGCCTGGCGGCGCGCTTCGGCAGCGACCGCACGCTCGTCGCGACGATGCTGGTGCTGACGGGCGCGCTCATGATCCGGCCGCTGCCGCCGACCGCGCTGCTGTTCGTCGGCACGCTCGCGGTGGGCTGCGGCGTCGCGATCGCGAACGTGCTGCTGCCGTCGCTGCTGAAGCTGCACTTCCCCGATCGCGCGGCGTTCATGGTCGCGACCTACTCGGTGATGATGGGCGTCGGCGCCGCGCTCGCCGCTGGGCTCGCCGTGCCGAGCATGGACGCGTTCGGCGGCTCGTGGCGGGCTTCGCTGGCGATCTGGGCGCTGCCGGCGCTGCTCGGCGCGCTCGCCTGGATCCCGCAGGTGCGTGCCGCGCCGCCGCACGAGCGGCACGTGCACGGGGACACGCGCGTGTCGCTGTGGCGCGACCGGATCGCCTGGCAGGTGACCGGTTTCCTGGCGTTCCTCGCGCTGCTGTTCTACTCGATGGCGGCGTGGCTGCCGGACATCTACCGGCGCGGAGGGACTCAGCGCCGCGAGCGCCGGCGGCGTCCTCTCGATCGCGCTGATCGTCGGGCTGCCGCTCGGGTTCCTCGTCGGTGTCGCCGCCGAGCGGCTCGACGATCAGCGGCCGATCGCGCTGGTCGCCGTCGGCTTCGTCGCGGCCGGCTGGCTCGGCGTGCTGCTCGCCCCCAACGCGGCACCGTGGCTGTGGGCGGCGCTGCTGGGGTGCGGCTTCGGCTCGGGCTTCCCCCTCACGCTCGCGCTGATCGTGCTGCGCTCGCCGGACGTGCGCCATGCCGCCGAGCTGTCGGGCATGTCGCAGGCGGTCGGCTACACGGCCGCGGCGATCGGCCCCGTCCTGATCGGCGCGCTGCACGACGTCTCGGGCTCGTGGACCGAGCCGCTCGTGGTGCTCTGCGCGCTCGCCGTGCCGCTGCTCGCGGTCGCGCTCGGCGCGAGCCGGCCCGGCTACGTGGGTGGCCGGGCGGCAGCGCTCGAGTAGCTAGGCGTCAGCCGCCAGACTGTGAGCCATGCCCCCGCCCGCCTGCCCGACGGCGATCCCGCCCCCGCCGACGGCGCGCTGCCGGAGGCCGCGCGGGCTGAGCTGGGGGAGCGGCCGTTCGGCGTCTACGTGCACGTGCCGTTCTGCGCGACGCGCTGCGGCTACTGCGACTTCAACACCTACACGCGCGCGGGAGCTGCGAGCCGGACGGCGGCGAGGGCGGCGACGTGACGGCTACGTGACAGGCGCGCTCGCGGAGCTGGCGCTCGCGCGGCGCGTGGTCGGCGAGGCAGGCGCCACCGGTCGAGACGGTCTTCTTCGGCGGCGGCACGCCGACGCTGCTGGCGCCCGCGCAGCTCGCCGAGATCCTGCGGGCGATCGACGAGCAGCTCGGCCTGGCGCCCGGCGCCGAGGTCACGACGGAGGCGAACCCGGAGAGCGTCGGCCCGGCGGAGCTGGCCGCGCTGCGCGAGGCCGGCTTCACGCGCATCTCGCTCGGGATGCAGAGCGCCGTCGGGCACGTGCTCGCCACGCTCGATCGCACGCACACGCCCGGCCGCGCCGCCGCGGCGGCCGCGGAGGCGCGCGCCGCCGGCTTCGAGCACGTCAGCCTCGACCTGATCTACGGCACGCCGGGGGAGAGCGCGGAGGACTGGCAGGCCTCGCTCGACGCCGCGATCGCCGCCGCGCCCCGACCACGTCTCCGCGTACGGCCTGATCGTCGAGCCCGGCACCCGCCTCGCCGCCCAGGTGCGCCGCGGCGAGCTGCCCGCGCCCGACCAGGACGTGCTCGCCGACCGCTACGAGGCCGCAGACGCCGCGCTCGGCGCAGCCGGCCTGCACTGGTACGAGATCTCCAACTGGGCCGCCGATCGCGGCGCCGCGCTGCCGCCACAACGTCGGCTACTGGCGCAGCGGCGACTGGTGGGGCGTCGGCCCCGGCGCGCACAGCCACATCGGCGGCGTGCGCTGGTGGAACGTCCTGCACCCCGCCACGTACGCTGCCCGCCTCCAGGCCGGCGTCTCGCCCGCCCACGCGCGCGAGACGCTCGACCCCGCCGCCCGCCGCTTCGAGCGCATCATGCTGGAGACGTGCCTCGCCGAGGGGCTCGACACCGCCCTGCTCGACGCCTCCGGCCTCGCCGCCGCCGCGCGCGCGGCGGCCGACGGCCTCGCCGATCCTGCCGCGCTCGCCGACAATCGCGTGCGCCTCACACTACGCGGCCGGCTGATCGCCGACACGGTCGTGCAGCAGCTGACGGCCGGCGCGGCTTGACGGCCGGAGCGTCGTCTACGACGAGCGGCCGGCGACGCGCAGCGGCACGCCGTCGCCCAGGAACGCCTGCTCGGTGTCCGTGTCGAGCGAGCCGTCGCTGACGATCGCGTTGAGGCTCTGGGCGGGCAGGACCGAGACGAGCGAGGTGCGGCCGAACTTGCTGGCGTCGATCAGTCCGACCGTCCGAGCCGCCACGGCGTGCGCCGCGGTGAGCACGTCGGCGAGCGGGCGGCGCGAGGTCGTGAGCCCGGCCGCGAGCGTGATGCCGGCCGACGAGACGAACGCCATGTCGAGGTGCAGCTGATGCAGGAAGTCGACCGTCCAGACGCCCGCGATCGTGCGGGTGTGCTGGTCGAGCTCCCCGGGACAGACGACGACGTGCAGCTGCTCGGCGAGGATCTCGTAGGCGATCGCGGGCGAGTTCGTCACGAGCGTCAGCTCGATGGGCGGCTGCTCCACGAGCTGCCGCGCCAGCGCGAGCGCGGTCGAGGAGGCGTCGAGGAAGATCGTCGAGCCGGCGGTGACCATCGTCGCGGCCTCCGCGGCGATTGCCGCTTTCGCGGCGCCGGCCTGCTGGACCCGCTGGCTCCAGGCCGTCGGATGCGGAGCGGGTTCTTGCTCGCCGCTGATCGCCCTTGCGCCGCCGCGCACGCGCTCGACGAGACCTTCGTCGGCGAGGTGCTCGAGGTCGCGATGTGCCGTCATGTTGGAGATGCCGTGGTCACGCGCGACCTCCGCGAGCGTGATGCCGCCCTCGCGCCTGATGCGCTCGACGATCTGTGCGCGCCGCAGAGCGGCTGGAACGAGACTCATCGGAGCTCCCGCGGGACGTTCATGCGCGGTGAGCTTACAGAGGGGCGCGGGTAGATCGCCGCGGATCAGACGTTAGATGTTGATATGTTCAGGCTGTTTGTGTGATGACCTGAGGAACCTGTGCGGATCGGTCTCTTCATCACCTGCCTCAACGACACGCTCTTCCCGCAGACGGGGCAAGCGACCGTCGCGGTGCTGGAGCGCCTCGGCCATGAGGTCGTGTTCTCGAGCGAGCAGACCTGCTGCGGCCAGATGCATGCCAACAGCGGCTACCGCGACGAGGCGGTCCCACTCGTGCGGCGCTTCGTCGACGTCTTCGGCGACCCCTCGCTCGACGCCGTCGTGACGCCCTCGGGCTCCTGCGCGGCGATGGTGCGCGACCAGTACCAAGCCCTCGCGCAGGGGATTGGCGACGCCGGGCTGGCGCGGGCCGTCGCGCAGGTCGCGCCGAAGGTCCACGAGTTCTCGCAGCTGCTCGTAGACGTGCTCGGCGTCGAGGACGTCGGCGCCTCGTTCCCGCACCGTGTCACGTACCACCCGACGTGCCACTCGCTGCGCCTGCTGAAGGTCGGCGACGCGCCGTTGCGGCTGCTGCGCCACGTGCGCGGCCTGCGAGCTGCGTGGAGCTGCCGGAAGCCGAGTCGTGCTGCGGCTTCGGCGGCACATTCGCGGTCAAGAACGCCGAGACCTCGACCGCGATGCTGACCGACAAGCTCGACCGGGTGCGAGCGCAGCGGCGCCGAGGTCTGCGTGGCGGCCGACAACTCCTGCCTGATGCACATCGGCGGCGGGCTCACCCGCCAGCGCTCCGGCATGCGCGTCATGCACCTCGCGGAGGTGCTGCGCGTCGTGAGCGGCGGCGATTTCCGGCGGCGGCCCGCGCGCCGCTCGCCGACGCGCGACAGCTGCGCCGCAACCTCGCGCAAGGCGACGCACGGGATCCGCGACAAGCGCGCGGCCGTCGTCGCCGAGGTGGCGAACTGGGAGGAGCTGCGCGAGGCCGGTCAGCGCATCAAGGAGCGGCGCTGCGCCACCTCGACGAGCACCTGCTGACGCTGGAGGCGTCGGTGCACGCGCGCCGGCGGGATCGTCCACTGGGCGCGCGACGGCGCCGAGGCGAACCGCTCGTTGGGCGGCTCGTGCGCGAGGCGGGCTCGCGCGAGGTCGATCAAGGTCAAGTCGATGGTCACCGACGAGATCGGCCTCAACGACGCGCTCGCGGCCGGCGGGGATCGCGGCCTCGAGACCGACCTCGCCGAGCTGATCGTCCAGCTGGCCGGCGAGCGCTCGTCGCACATCCTTGTGCCGGCGATCCACAGGAACCGCACCGAGATCCGCGACATGTTCCGCCGCGCCTCGGCGACGCGAGCTCGGCGACGATCCGCGCGAGCTGACCGCGGCCGCGCGCCGCCACCTGCGCGAGCGAGTTCCTGCGCGTCGGCGTCGGCATCAGCGGCGCGAACTTCGCCGTCGCCGAGACGGGCGCCGTCGTGCATCGTCGAGTCGGAGGGCAACGGGCGCATGTGCCTGACGCTGCCTCACACGCTCATCACCGTCATGGGGATCGAGAAGGTGCTTCCGCGCACGGAGGACCTCGGCACGATCCTGCGGCTGCTGCCGCGCTCCTCGACCGGCGAGCGGATGAACCCGTACACGTCGCTCTGGACCGGCGTGACCGATCCGACCGGCGACGGACCGCAGAGTTCCATCTGATCCTGCTCGACAACGGCCGCACGCGAGTGCTCGCCGACACCGTCGGGCGCCAGGCGCTGCACTGCATCCGCTGCTCGGCCTGCCTCAAGTCTGCCCCGTCTACGAGCGCACCGGCGGGCACGCGTACGAGTCGACCTACCCCGGCCCGATCGGCGCGATCCTGACGCCGCAGCTCCAGGGCGTGCGAGCACGCGACGACGCTGCCCTCCGCCTCGACGCTGTGCGGCGCGTGCTACGAGGTCTGCCCGGTGAAGATCGACATCCCGCGTGTGCTGGTGCACCTGCGCGGCCGCGTCGTGCGCGAGACGCCCGGCAACCGCGTCGAGGGCGCCGCGATGCGGATCGTTGCGCGCGCGTTCGCGAGCCGGCAGCGCTACGAGGCCGCCCAGCGGCTGGCCAGGCGCGGCATGGGACCGCTGGCGCAGGCGCTGCCCGGACCGCTGCGCGTCTGGAGCCGCGCGCGCGACCTTCCCGACGTGCCGGCCGAGAGCTTCCGCACGTGGTGGGAGCGGGAGCGAGGATGACGGCGCCCGGCGAGCACCGCGACGACGCGCTGGGCGGCGCCCGCGAGGCCGTGCTTGCGCGCGTGCGCGCAGCGCTGGCCGACGTGCCGCCCGGCGAGCCCGCCGCTTGGGCCGCGCCCACGCCGGTCGGCGTCGCGCTGAGCGGCGAGCAGCTCGTCGAGCGCTTCGCCCGGCGCGTCGGCGGACTTCCGTGCGACGGTCGTGCGCACGACCGACGCAGCCTGCGCGGTGGCGGGGATCTGCGCGCGGCACGGCGCGAGCGCGCTGCTGGTGCCCGACGGTTTCCCCGCCGCGTGGCTGCCGATCGGCGTCGTCGTGCTGCGCGACACGTGGCTCGACCCGCGTGCGGTCGCCGCCGCGGGCGGGGTCCTCACGACGTGCGCCGCCGCGATCGCCGAGACCGGCACGATCGTGCTTGACGCCGGCCCCGGTCAGGGCCGGCGCCTGCTGACGCTGCTGCCCGACCTGCACGTCTGCGTCGTGCCGGCGGCGCGCATCGTCGCCGACGTGCCCGACGCGCTGGGGGCGCTCGCGACGGCGCGGCCGCTGACGCTGATCTCCGGCCCGTCGGCGACGTCGGACATCGAGCTGGAGCGCGTCGAGGGCGTGCACGGCCCCCGACGCCTCGAGGTGGTCGTGCTCGACTGAGCGGACCCCCGCGCCGGTCGCGCGCCGGGTTGGGGCGACGCGCGGACCGGCGCAAGCCTCGCTACATGTGGCGAGCGCAGGGTCTTGACCGACTCCGCCACGAGCCACGAGTAGAACTCCTCCGAGAGCACGCCGGAGCCGTGGTCCTCGATGAACTTGAGCTGCTCGGGCGGTCAGCGACGTCGTCCGCGGCGGCCATCGCGTTCTTGTACGGGTTGGCCGGCGTGCGGTCGAGCGGCGGTACGAACTCGACCGTGATCGGCCCGTCGTAGCCGATCTCCTTCGAGCGTCCCGATGATCGCGCGCCCAGTCGAGCTGCCCTGCCCGCACGCCATGCGGTTGTTGTCTGCGACGTGCACGTCGAAGAGCCGGTCGCCGGCGTTGCGAATGCCTGGAGGATGTCGGCCTCCTCCTGGTTCATGTGGTAGACGTCGAGGCAGACGCCGACGTCGTCTCCGACCTCCTGCGCCAGCAGCAGGCCTGATCGTGGCGGTTGACGAAGTTCGTCTCGAAGCGGTTGAGCGGCTCGATCGCGATCGCGCACGCCTTCGGCGCTCGCGTGCTCGCGGACTGCCTTGCAGGCCCTCGACGGCCCAGCGCCCACTCCTCCTCGGGCGAGGCCATCGCCTTCACCTTGCCGACCTCGGAGGGCACGATGCGTCATCGTGCCGCCGTCGCTCCCGCGCAGCTCCTTGACCATCGTGATGCAGCTCTTGAGGTAGTCGACGGAGCTCTCGCGGACCGCGCGGTCGGCGTGGATCAGGTCGCGGCCGGCGAACATCAGCGAGATCGACCCGACGCACTCGATCTCGTTCTCGTCGAGCATCTCGCGCACGGCTGCCGTGCCCGGCGCGCCCGGGCGCCAGCTCGACCGAGTCGTAGGAGATCTCGATGCCGTCGTAGCCGTACTTCGCGAGCCGCCGGATCGTCGTCTCGACGGGCTCGGCCCGCATCCAATTGTGCATCGCGATCTTCATGCGCCACTCCTCCTCGTCGATCGGCGACGTCCTGCGGATACCTACCGGCAATCCACCAAAACCTCTCGGACCGTAACGGACAGCACCCGATCGCAACAGAATAGCTCGAGCGCCGGTCGCGCGACCCGGTCGGCGAAGGCCGGCAGCGTTGACGTCGTCGTCGACGAGCTCGAGCGCGACGCGCGGCGCGAGCAGCCGCTCCGGAGCGCGTCGAGGAAGGCGGCGTTGGCCTCGCGTCCCACAGCGCCTCGCCCGGGACGCCCGAGAGCGAGAAGCCGCCGCGTCGGCGCGACCACCGCCACCGGGCCGCGCGCGCCGGCCGAGCCGCTCGGCGATCGTCCGTGGCAGTCTCGCGCATCTCGTCCGGCGACATGCCCACGAGCGTCGCCACGCGGTTGTGGAAGTAGGTCCTGCGCGCCGCGGTACTCCTCGCGGCAGCGTGTCCGGCGCGCCCTGGTTGAAGAAGTCGACGCAGCCCGGGACGACGACCTGCGGGATGCCGAGCCGCCCGGCGACGGTCAGCCGGTCCGGGCCCGACGGCGTGGATCCCGTCCTTGACGCGTGTTGGCGAGCTCGGAGAGCGTGTAGTCGACCACGCCGCCGAGCGCGCCCTGCTCGAGCAGCCGCTCCATCGCCGGTCCGCCGACGCCGTTGGCGTGGAAGATCACCGAGTCGAGCCCGGCCTCGGCAGCCGGTCGCGCAGGTGCATCACGCCCGGCGTGGTCTGCCCGAGCATCGTGATGCGCGATCGTCTCGCGCGCCGAGCCCGCCGACCGCGCTCGCCGGCCGTCCGCGCCATCCCGACGATCGCCGCGGCGGCGTTGTCGAACACCGCGCGCGAGATCGGGTTGATCGCCGAGGATGTCGATCACCGAGTGCATCACGCACGTGTCCGTCTCGCCCACGAACGGGCCGAACGCGCGCCGGCCGGAGGCGCTGGGCGAGACGATCAGCTTCGGCACCCCGACGCGGCAGCGCGTGCATGCCGGCGGCGCCGAGCAGCGCGCCCTCGGCGCCGCCGAGGCACAGCGCGCCGTCGAGCCGGCCCGTCGCCCAGAGGTCGAGGAAGACCGCGCGCACGCCGTCGCACATCCCCTCGATGGCGGTGCCGCGCGTGCCGATCGTGCGCAGCTCCTCCAGGTCGCGCCCGCCCGCGCGCGCGACCTGCGTCGCGCGAGATGTCGGGCGGCCGAGCCGGTCGGCGCGCCGAGGATGCCGGCGTCGATCGACGGTCGGCCGGCCGCCGAGCGCGCGGATGCGCTCGGCGACGTAGTCGATCTCGGCGCCCTTGGTGTCGAGCGTCGCGACGAGGACGATCTGCGGCATCGCGCGCGCATCGCCGGCTCAGACGATCTCGCGCCAGGCGCGCGTGTGGACCTCGACCTCCATGCGCTCGAACTCCTCCAGCGCGGCCGCGAGGTGGTCGGCGTAGCGCGTCGTAGGTCCGTTCGCCCTTCTCCGCGCTGGCGCGGAACGGGTTGCCGATCACGCCGGAGGGCGTGAACTCCTGGTGGTCGGTCGCGAACAGGAAGAACTCGTGGCCCTGGAAGGAGACGTCGGGGGCGCCGTCGCTCTTGACGAACGCGTCCGGCAGCGAGTCGGGCTTCTGCGGCACCTGGTTGACGGCGCGGTCCATCCGCACGAGCCGTTCGTCGAAAGCCATCACCTGTGAGGTCTCCAGCTCGCTGGAGTGCCAGCCGGGCGTCTCCTCGGGCGGGTTCTCCATGATGTCGTCGATCAGCGCCAGGTAGCGCTCGCCGTAGAGGCGCGACATCGCGACCATCGCGCCGGTGTCGTAGCGCAGGCGGCGCAGCAGCGGCTCGACGATCTTCGCGTTGGAGCCGTGGTTGTTGACGAACACGAGCTTGTTGAAGCCGTGGTGGATCAGCGAGCGGCCGACGTCGTACCACAGCTCGAGCAGCAGGTGCGGGCGGATCGTGATCGTCCCGGTGCCGGAGCCCGCGTCGTACATGTGTTGCGGCGAGTAGCCCATCCACACGGTCGGCGTGTACAGGACCTGGGCGCGCTCGGCGGCGCGGCGCGTGATCTCCTCCGCCTGGATCGTGTCGGTCAGCAGCGGGAGGTGCGGCCCGTGCTGCTCGAGGCAGGCGATCGGGATCATCACGACGTCCTTCTCCTCCAGATAGGAGCGGACGTCCACGGGCGAGAGCTCGCCCAGGTTGTACGTCGGAAGCTTCACGGCGCGTTCTCCTTCTCGGTGCGGCGGCGGGCCCGGAGGCGCTCCGCGGACCGGTGGTGTCACCGCATCATAGATGCCGCTGGGAAAGACCTAACACTTTCCAGCAGTAGTTGACATGCATCTGTTCGGATGATTTGCTTGCGAAGCGCCAATACCGGAATCCGGAAGGCTTTTCATGGCAAGCACGACTCTTTCAGATTCTTTCATCGATACTGTGAGAGCCGCCGCCGCGGACGTTTCCACGGAGCCCGGGGAGCTGGCGCGCGTCGCGCGCGACCGGTCGTGGCCAGCCGTCTTCGCCGAGCAGCACGGGCAGGCGTCGCTGCCGGACGCCGTCGTGCGCCCGACGAGCGACGAGGAGGTCGCGGCGACGCTGCGCGCCGCCACCGCCCACGGCGTCGCGGTCGTGCCGCGCGGCGGCGGATCCGGCGTGATGGGCGCGTGCGTCCCCCATCGCGGCGGTGTCGTCGTCGATCTCGGCGCGATGCGCCAGGTCGTCGAGATCGACGAGGTCGCGCTGACCGCCACGGTCGAGGCCGGCCACAACGGCCGCGAGCTCGAGCGCCTGCTCAACGAGCGCGGCCTCTCCTTTCCGCACTACCCGGCCTCGGCCGAGTGGGCCTCGGTGGGCGGCTACGTCGCCGGGCGCGGCTCGGGCGTGCTCTCGTCCCGCTACGGGAAGATCGAGGACCTGGTGCTCGCGCTGCGCGTCGTCACGCCGCGCGGCGAGATCATCGACACGCTGCCCGTCTCCCGCCACGCGGCAGGGCCCGAGCTGACGCAGCTCTACGTCGGCTCGGAGGGCACGCTCGGCATCATCACCCGCGTGACGGTGAAGCTCGTGCCGCTGCCGTCGCACCGTCGCTTCGACGCCTACTCGCTGCCGAGCCTGCAGGCCGGCGTCGACGCGTTGCGGGCCGCTCTGCAGTCCGGGCTGCGTCCGGCGGTCGTGCGCTTCTACGACGTCGAGGCCAGCGGCGGGAGCCTTGCCGTCGTCGTCGGCCAGCCGCTCGGCACGCCGACCGCGCTGCTGATGTTCGAGGGCGAGCGCGAGGTGGCCGAGGCCGAGGGCGACGTCGTGCGGCGGCTGATCGAGCAGCACGGCGGCTCGCGCCTGGATCCGCGGATCTGCTCCACGTGGTGGGAGCGCCGCTACGACTTCTACCACCCGCCTCACTACCCGAAGCTGCCGTCGATGTGGGGCACGATCGACGCGGTCGCCTCCTACGACCGGATCCTCCCCGTCTATGAAGGGATCCGCGAGGCGCTGCGCGCGTACGCCGACCAGGGCCTGCAGCTGCGTTCGCACTTCAGCCACTGGTACGAGTGGGGCTCGATGGTCTATCCCCGCTTCACGATCGCGGACGTCTCGCGGCATCCAGATCCGCTGGCGCTCTACAAGGAGATCTGGCGCGTCGGCGTGGAGGCGATCCTCGCCGCCGGCGGCGTCATCAACGACCACCACGGCGTCGGCTCGACGCTCGCCCCGTACGTCGAGCGGCAGTGGGGCCCGGCCTTCGCGACGCTCTGCCATATCAAGCAGGCGCTCGACCCCGCCGGCATCATGAACCCGGGCAAGCTCGGCTTCCCGATCGCCGTTCACGCAACGGCCGGCACCGACCACCAGGTCTAGAGCTCGCAGGCGCACCGCAGCGGCTCGTCCCCACGGTGGGGGCGGGCCGCGGCCGCGCGTGCGGCCGCCGCGGTGCGCCCGAGGCTCCCCCGGGCGGGGGGTTGACAGCCGTCTAGACATACGTTTGACTCTTTCCTTGTTCGACCGCGGGGGTCGGCGAGCAACCGCGCGTGCAGCTCGCACGCGCCAAAGGGGGAATACGTATGGGAACTGGCCTACGACGCCAGTCACGAGCCGCTGCCGCGGCTGCCGCGCTGTGTCTGTTGCTGCTCGGCGCCTTCGCGGGTGCCGCGTCGGCGTTCAGCTTCAACATGTCGACGGACAGAGTAAGAACGCTGGAAGCAGAAGCCAATTCGTTCAGCGGGCTGCAAAGACCGCAGTTCCTGGGCGAAAGAGGGCCTCAGTACTGGGCCTATTGGAGCGACGGCGGCGTGCCGACGCTCGTTCGCCGCGCGTTCGGCGAAGAACCCGAATTGGGGACGCTGAGACTGACGTCGGCGCCCGCGGGCCAGGCGACGGACAAGACCAACCTGCTGGGGTACGGCATCAGCAGAGTGGATGGACGGCAGCACGTCAGCTACCGCGATGCATCTGGTGGCACGCAGTACCTCATCTCCGAAGCGAGATGCAGATTCGAAAGCTGCAGATTCGCAACCAACGCCTATCAAGTGGACAGAGTGGCCGAGGCGAGCATGGCCAACCCGGACTACTTCAGCGACGAAACCGAAACGCTGTACTTCAGCTGGCGCAACGGCGAAGCGATGAACGGCGACCAGCTCCTGAACCGCTACGACAACAACGGCAGATGGACGCACCTCGGTGCGTTCCTCTCCGGCACGGACGGCGGTAGATACACCTACGATCCGGACGGCGGAGGGCCCGCAAGATCGATGACGACGAGCGCGCGGGCACCGATCGTCAACCGGATCGTCCGGGACCGGGACGGGTACTGGCACCTCATGTGGCTCTGGCGCGAGAGCACGACGGCCTTCGACGCCTCCCACGGCATCAACTACGCGTACAGCGGCGACTACGGCGCGACGTGGCACAACCAAGCCGGAAGACTGGTCGGAACGACCGGAAGCGATCCGATAACGATCGCCGACCGAGCCGACACGGAGGTCGTCGCCGAGCCGCCCGGGTACCACGTCGCCGGCGCGACGATGGAGCTCGACCAAACGAACCTGCCGCACATATTGGCGACGGACTCCGACGTGCAGACGACGGACGACCTGCTCATCAACGCGCGCCAGGCCCACTACTGGAGCAACTGGGAAGGCACCTGGTATGGGGCGTACATCCAGTCCGCGGGCGAAGGCACGACGCGTCCGACCACCGGCAGCCTCATATTCGACTCGGCCGACAAGGCCTACGCGCTGTTCGGGCGCAACGACACCGGCTGGAAGGCATGGAACGCCGATCCGGTCGCACAGAACGACCTGCCGGACGGCAACCTCTCGTGGCAGGAAGGCACGAACCTGGACGTTCGACTCCACTCCGCCAACACGGCGCTCGACACGGCCGAACGCGTCGGCACGAGCATCAGACTCGGCGCCAACGACGTCATCAAGGTGCGGATGAAGAACAACACGAGCGCCAGACACGTCAGCATCTATTGGACCACGGACGAAGATCCCACATGGACCATCGAAAAGGGGCAGGTGTTCTCAGGGGCCCTCGTGGAAAGAGACACGAGATACACCGAATACACGTTCACGATCACCGACAGAGACTGGGGCGGCACGCTGCGCCAGCTCGAGTTCTACCCGGCGAGAGGCGCCTCGTCGGGAAGCGTCAGCATCGACTCGATCAAGCTCGTCAACAGATCGACGGGCGCAGTCGCGAAGTCGTGGGAATTCAACAGCGGTCAGACGCTGATACAGGCTGATGCCGCTCAGGCCAACAACTGGGCCAGCTGGGAACTCGGAACGCTGCTCCCCGAAGTCAACGCGGCGTTCGGCGACAACGTCTGGGCCATCGACACCGTTCAGTACCACAGAACGCACGACCAGATCAACTTCGGGATGCTGGTCCAGAGCGCGCCCTTGTTCCAGGCGCTGTCGATCCGCGAATTCTCGATCACCGGCGGGAGCGCCTCGGCCAGGAACTGGGAGTTCGACACGGATGCGATCGGATGGACCGCACCGAGCAACATCAGCGAATTCGGATGGGTCAACGACGGAGGGACGAAGGGAGTAGCGGGCACGATCAGCGGCAGAGCACCACAGATACAATCGCCGGACAACCTGGATCTCCAGCTCAACACCGCGCTATACGTCCACGTGCGGATGAAGAGAACCGGAAGATGGAGATCGAGACCGACGGCAAAGATCTGGTACGCCAGCAACGACGTGCCGACGTTCAGCAGATTCCAGGAACTCAGACTGGACGAAGAAACAGGGAGATATACGACTTACACATGGGACATGGGCACAGCTCTGTGGACCGAATCGTTCACGAGAGACAAGCTGCGACGGCTGCTCTTGGAAGTGGACTCGGGGGCTGAAGCGAGAGGATCGTTTATCATCGATCGCATCTGGATAGATTACAGCCCGTAATTACAGTCCTAGATTCACGCCGTGCGTGGCGGGCGGCGGGGCCTCAGGGCCCTGCCGCCCGCGCAGTCGCGCTTGCAAGGAAGCCGGTCTTCGGGTACAACTGTTTCAGTCTGAAGATTCCCATTTCAGATAGTGAAAGCCCGACCGTCCGGAGGACCCCGTGAGCAGGACCCAAGCCAAGGCCGCCTCGGCCGTCCCGCTCGACGAGCAGGTCGACTACCTGCGCGCGATGCTGGAGATCCGCCACTTCGAGGAGGAGTGCCACCGCCTCTTCGCCGCCGGCCTCGTGCGCGGCTCGACGCACCTCGGACAGGGCCAGGAGGCCGTCGCCGTCGGCGCCTGCCGCGCCCTGCGCAAGGGCGACACGATGACGTGCACCTACCGCGGTCACGCCGCGACGCTCGCGATGGGCGCGCCGCTGGACAAGTCCTTCGGCGAGATCCTCGGCAAGGCCGACGGTCTCTGCGCCGGCAAGGGCGGCTCGATGCACCTGACCGACGTCAGCGTCGGCGCGATGGGCTCCTTCGCGGTCATCGGCGGCCACCTGCCGATCTCCTGCGGCTTCGCGCTGGCCTCCCAGACGCGCGGCACCGACGAGGTCGCGATCTGCTTCTTCGGCGACGGCTCGACGAACATCGGCGGCTTCCACGAGGCGCTCAACCTCGCCGCGATCTGGAAGCTCCCGGTCATCTTCATCTGCGAGAACAACCTCTACGGCGAGTACTCGCCGCTGGCCAGCACGACGCCGATCGAGCGGATCGCCGACCGCGCCGACAGCTACGCGATGGCGAAGGCGCGCATCGACGGCAATGCGGTGCTCGAGGTCCACGCCACGATCTCCGCGGCGGTCGCCCGCGCGCGTGCCGGCGAGGGACCGACGTTCGTCGAGGCACTGACTTACCGCCACAAGGGCCACTCGCGCTCGGACCCGGCGACGTACCGCCCGGAGGGCGAGCTGGAGGAGTGGCTCAAGCGCGACCCGATCCTGCTGCACGAGCAGGCGCTGCTCGCCGCCGGCGTCGAGCAGGACCGCATCGATGCGATCCGCACCAAGGCCGAGGCCGACGTGATCGACGCGCTGGAGCGCTCGCGCAACTGGCCCGACCCCACCGTCGAGTCCCGACTGGAGCACGTGTACGCATGACCGAGGTCACCTACAAGCAAGCCATCACCAAGGCGCTGGCCGACGAGCTGGAGTCCGACGACAGCGTCCTGCTGATCGGCGAGGACATCGGCGCCGCGGGCGGCGTCTTCAAGGCGACCGATGGGCTCTTCGAGCGCTTCGGCCCGATGCGCGTACGCGACACGCCGATCTCCGAGCAGGCGATCGTCGGCGCGGCGATCGGCGCCTCGATCCAGGGGCTCAAGCCGGTCGCCGAGATCATGTTCGGCGACTTCGCCGCCGTCTGCTACGACGGCATCGTCAACGAGATGCCGAAGTACCGCTACATGACGGGCGGACAGGTCACGCTGCCGGTGACGATCCGCATGACGGTCGGCGCGGGCGGCGGCTTCGGCGCGCAGCACTCGCAGGCGGCCGAGAACTGGTTCCTCGGCTTCCCGGGCCTCAAGCTGGTCGTCCCCTCGACGCCGGCCGACGCCTACTCGCTGCTGCGTGCGGCGATCCAGGATCCCGACCCGGTCCTCTACTTCGAGCACAAGGGCCTCTACAACATGAAGGGCGAGCTGGCCGACGACGCGGGCGCCGCCATGATCGGCGAGGCCCAGGTCGTCCGCGCCGGCGACGACGTCACGGTCGTCGCGACGCACGCGATGGTCCACAAGGCGCTCGAGGCGGCCGAGACGCTGGCGGGGGAGGGGATCTCCGTCGAGGTCGTCGACCCGCGCACGCTCGTGCCGTTCGACCTCGCGACCGTGCGGGCGAGCGTCGACCGCACGAACCGGCTCGTCGTCGCCCAGGAGGCGCCCGCGGGCGGAAGCTGGGGCGCCACGCTGATCTCGGAGCTGCTGCAGGACGGCTTCGAGGCGCTCGACGCGCCGCCGCGGCTCGTCGCCGCGGAGGACACGCCGATCCCGTACAGCGAGGTCCTCGAGTCCGCCTGGATCCCGTCCGCCGAGCGGATCGCCGAGGCGATCCGCGCGACCGCCGCGTTCTGATGCCCGACGTCCCGATGCCACGCCTCTCCGACTCGATGGAGGAGGGCACGATCATCCGCTGGCTGAAGGCCGACGGCGACGAGGTCAAGCGCGGCGAGGAGATCGTCGAGATCGAGACCGACAAGGCGAACATGACGTACGAGGCCGACAGTGCCGGCGTGCTGGCGATCGTCGCCCCCGAGGGCGCGACCGTCCCGATCGGCGCGCCGATCGCGACGATCGGCGGTGGGTCGGCAGCGGCGGCAGCAGCCGAGCCGGCGCCCGCCGCTCCTGCCACGGTCGCCGAGCCGGTCGCTTCCGTGGCGCCCGACAGTGGCGAGGGGACCGCGTCCCGTCGCTTCAGCGCGTCGCCGCTCGCGCGCCGCATCGCCGCCAAGACGGGCGTCGCGCTGGAGGCGCTGCGCGGCAGCGGTCCGTACGGCCGCATCCTGAAGGCCGACGTCGTCGGCGCCGGCAGTGGCGCCGGTGCAGCCGGGAACGGCGCGGCCGTTGCCGCCCCGGCCGCTTCCGCCCCGGCCGTCGTCACTCCTGCGCCTGCCGCGCAGCCCGCCCCGGCCGCCACCGAGTCGGCCGGCGCCAAGGGCACGGCCACGGTGCAGGAGCTCAGCCGCCTGCAGCAGACGGTCGCCCGCCGCATGAGCGAGTCGAAGGCGACGGTGCCCGACTTCACGATCGAGATGGACGTCGACATGACGGCCGCGCTCGCGCTGCGCGCGCAGCTCAAGCAGTCCACCGACACGCCGCCGTCGCTCAACGACGTCGTGATCAAGTGCGTCGCCGGCGCGCTGCGCCGCCACCCGCGCGTCAACGGCAGCTACCGCGACGGGCGCTTCGAGTCCTACGAGCGCATCAACGTCGGCGTCGCGGTCGCGACCGACGACGGACTCGTCGTCCCGACCGTCCACGACGCCGACCGCCGCTCGCTCGGCGACGTCGCCGCCGAGGTGCGCCGGCTCGCCGGCCGCGTGCGCAGCGGCGAGATCACGCCGCCGGAGCTGGCGGGCGGCACGTTCACGATCTCCAACCTCGGCATGTTCGGCGTCGACCGCTTCGCCGGCGTCGTCAACCCGCCGCAGGCGGCGATCCTCTGCGTCGGCGCGGTCACGCGGCGCCCGGCGGTCGGGCCCGACGGCGAGCTGGTCGCGCGCGACCAGATGACGCTCACGCTCGTCAGCGACCACCGGATCCTCTACGGGGCCGACGCCGCCCGCTTCCTCGGCGACGTGCGCGCCGCGCTGGAAGCGCCGCTGGGCGTCATGCTCTGATGGAGCGGCGCTGCTTCACGCTGCGGGTGCGACCCGGGCAGGAAGCGGAGTACCGTCGACGCCATGACGAGATCTGGCCCGAGCTTGTGGAGGCGTTCCACGTCGCCGGGCTGCGCGACTTCACGCTCTACATGCGCGGCCGCGAGGTGATCGGCACGTTCACGGTCGACGCTCCCGATCCGGCCGCGGCGCTCGCGCGGCTGGACGAGCAGGAGGCCAGCATCCGCTGGAGCGAGCACATGGACGACGTGATCGAGGCGTTCGACGCAGAGTCCCCTGTCGACGTCTGGCACATCGACTGATGCGGCTCGGGGTCTCAGACGCGTTCCTGCCCGAGCGCATGGACGACCTCACCGAGGCGCACGCACGGACGGTGCGCGAGCTCGGCTGCTCGGGCGTCTTCACGCGCTTCACCGACCACGACCCGTTCGCCGTCACCGAGGCGCAGTGCCTCCGCGTGCGCCAGCTGCTGGCGTCGCAGGACGTGACGATGTTCCAGGCGACCGGCTACCGGCCGTGCCTCGTGCACCCCGACGAGTCGGCCCGGGCGGAGGCCGTCCGCACGCTGCGCCAGGCGCTGAGGATCGCCGGCTGGCTCGGCGCGCAGGCGGTCGACACCGGTCCCGGCTCGCTGAGCCCGAACGGACCGTGGGCGCCCGACCCCTACAACTTCACCCCGCAGGCGCGGGAGCAGCTCGTCAAGAGCGCGCGCGAGGCCGCCTCGGCAGCGGAGGAGCACGGCGTCGTGCTGTGCCTGGAGGGCCACCAGCTCGTCACGCTGCGCTCGGCCGAGGTGATGGCCGAGGTGCTCGACGCGGTCGACTCGCCGTGGGTGAAGGTCGACTTCGACCCCGCCAACTGGATCACGCTTGAGACGATCTACGAGAGCGGCGCCGCGATTGAGGCGATGGCCGCGACGCTCGGCGACCGCATCGCGACCGCGCACGTGAAGGACGTCGTCCTGCGCGACGAGATGATGGTCCACATCGACTACTGCGAGCCCGGCGCCGGCATGATGGACGTCGCCGCGCTGCTGCGCACGATGGACACGCTCGACCCCGGCGCCCCCGTGATCGTCGAGGCAGTCGAGACCGATCGGCTTTCCGAGGTCGTCGCATATCTGCGGCAGACCGCGACCGACCAACGAATCGAGGTACTGGCATGAGCGAGGCTCCGCGCCCCCGCGTGGCGATCGTGACCGGCGGCGCACGCGGCATCGGCGAGGCGACGGCGCGGCGCTTGGCGGCCGACGGCTGCGCCGTGGCGATCGCCGACGTCAACCCCGTCGGCGCCGACGTCGCGGCCGAGATCGTCGCGGGCGGCGGCCGTGCTCGCTTCATCGAGACGAACGTCGCCGACCCCGCCGCCGTCGCCGCGCTCGTGGCGGAGACCGAGGAGGCCTTCGGCACCGTCGACGTGCTCGCCGCGATCGCCGCGATCCTCGGCGACGAGCACGAGGTCGTGGACCTGCCGCTGCAGGAGTGGCAGCGCGTCATCGACATCAATCTGACCAGCGTCCTGACCTGCAGCCAGGCCGTGCTCCCCGGCATGGTCGAGCAGGGCTGGGGCCGCATCGTCGCGGTCTCCTCGCATGCCCGCTACGGCGTGCCCACGCGCCTGCCCTACGGCGTCTCGAAGGCCGGCGTGCTGGCGCTGATCGGGGCGATCGCCTACGGCTACGCGCGTGCCGGGGTCCTCGCCAACTGCGTCGACCCGGGCCGTGCCCTGACCGACATGATCGTCCCGCGCTACGACGAGGAGTACCTCACGAACCCGCCCGGCGTCGCGATCGGCCGCTTCGCGCAGCCGAGCGAGATCGCCGAGGTGATCGCCTTCCTCTGCTCGGAGCGCAACTCGTACGCGGTCGGCTCGCTGTGGCAGACGACCGGCGGCATCGAGTTCGCCTGAGCTGACGTCGCGTCGCGGCGGCTAGACCGCGCGCAGCCGCGCGAGCTTCAGCGCGAGCTCGAGCGCCAGCAGGTCGGCGCTCGCGAGGTCGAGGTCGGTGAGCGTCTCGATCCGCTCCAGGCGTTGGCGCAGCGTGTTCGGGTGGACGGTCAGCGCGCGGGCCGTCTCGGTGACGCTGCGGCGGTCGGCGAGGTACTGCTCCAGCGTCGCGACGAGCTGGCTGCCGCGGCGGCGGTCGTACTCGGCGAGCGTGCGGACAGCCTCGAGGTGGGGGTCGTGCGGCGCCGGCTCGTCGGCCAGCGGCACGAGGTAGCGGTAGGCGCCGAGGTCGCCGTACGGCAGTGTCCCGCCACTGCGCCGCAGGGCGCACGCGACGCGCGCCGCGTCGGCCGCCTCGCGCAGGCCGTCGCGTCCCTCGGCCGCGCCGCGGTGCACGTCGCTGCGGCCGATCGCGACGCCGTCGGCCGCGCCGAGCTGCGCCAGCGAGGCGTCGAGCGCGTCGAGCTCGCGCGCGGTCCCGCCCCCCGGCAGCGGCAGCAGCGCGCGCACCGCCTCGCCGCCGGCGTCGCACAGCGCGCCCGGCACGAGCCGGCGCAGGCCGGCCTCCGCGTGCTCGGCGCGCAGCGGATCTTTCCCCGCGTCGGGGGCCCGCACGACGCACGCGAACAGGTGGGCGCCGTCGAGGTCGCAGCGCGCTCGGCGCGCGCGGCCCTCGGCCTCCTCGACGCGACCCTCGGCGAGCGCGGTGAAGAGGTCGCGCACGATGCTCTCCTCCGTCAGCCGCTCGATCAGCTCGGCCTTCTTGAGCGCGACCGCGATCTGGTTGGCGACCGCGCGCAACAGCTCCTCGGCGTCCTCGGGCAGCGCCAGCGCGTTGGCCGCCACGAGCGTGCCGAGCCGCTCCTCGCCGGCCGCGACGGGCGCGCTCAGCTCGTGTGCATGCTCGCGCGGCCCCTCGGGCCCCAGCGGCGGATCGACGGCCACGAGCTGCGGCGTGCCCTGCTCGCCGTCGGCCTCGTAGAGGCGCGCCTCGTCGCACTCCAGCAGCGCGCGCACGCCCTCGCTGGCGGCGCGGTAGAGCCCCGCGCGATCGTCGACCGCGGCGATCCGCTGGCTCAGCGCCGAGAGCGCCGTCAGCGCGGCGACGCGGCGGCGCGCCTCGCCGTAGAGCTGTGCGTTCTCGATCGCCCCGGCGACGAGCGGCGCGGTGTGCGCGAGCACGTTCTGCGTGCCTTCGTCGAACTCGCGGGGGGCGATCGTGTGCAGCACGATCACACCGATCGCGGGGCCGCCGCGCGAGGGGATCGGCACGGCGACCATCGACTGGAAGCGCTCCTCCTCCAACTCGGGGACGAAGTTCGTGCGCGGGTCCTCCAGCGCGTTCTCGCGGATGAACGCCGGCTCGTTGTGGCGCAGCACCCAGCCCGCGAGTCCCTCGTCGACGCCGAACTCGACCTTGCCGACGAGGTGGGCGTAGACGTGCGAGGCGGCGCGCATGCGCAGGCGGCCATCGCGCCGCAGGTAGACGAAGCAGGCGTGGCAGCGGGTCGCCTTCGTCAGCACGTCAACGACGCCGTCGAGCACGCGGTCGAGGTCCGGCGAGGACGCGATCACGCCGATCACGTCGTAGAGCGTGCCGCTCTCCAGGCGGACGCTCTCCAGCTGTGCGGCGAGGTCTCCGGAGGCCATCGTGGCTACCGGCCTTCTCGCCGCGGGCTCAGCGGGCGCCTAGTAGAGCTGCAGGTAGCGATCGAGCTCCCACTGCGTGATCTGCTCGTGCGCCTGGCTGCACTCGTCGCGCTTGATCCGCACGAAGTAGTCGATGTAGTCCTCCTTGGCGCTGGAGCCGAGCGCGGCACGCAGCACATCATCGCGCTCCAGCTCGCGCGTCGCATCGAGCAGGTTGCCGGGGAGCACGTCGATGCCCAGCTCGGCGCGGCCGTCGGCGTCGAGCTCGTGGAGGTTCATGTGGCCCGTCGGCGCGCCCGGGTCGAGCTGGTTCTCGATCCCGTCGAGGCCGGAGGCGAGCAGCGCGGTGGCCGCGAGGTACGGGTTGCAGGAGCCGTCGGGCGTGCGGTCCTCGATGCGGCCCGGGCAGGGGATCCGCAGCATCTGCGTGCGGTTGTTCGCGCCGTAGCAGATGTAGACGGGCGCCCACGCCGAGCCGCTGCGCGAGCCGAGCACGAGCCGCTTGTAGGAGGTGACGGTCGGCGCGGTCAGGCCGATGTACGCCTTCGCGTGCGCCTTCAGGCCGCCGAGGAAGTGGTAGGCGGTCTGCGAGAGGCCCATCCCGTGCGGGTCGTCGGCGGGGTCGGCGTCGAGCACGTTGACGCCGTCCTTCCAGAGGCTCATGTGGAAGTGGCAGCCGTTGCCGGTCAGGTGCGCGAACGGCTTCGGCATGAACGTCGCGATCAGCCCGCGCTCCTGCGCCAGCGACTCGACCATGTAGCGGAAGAAGATCGCGCGGTCGCAGGTGGTGAGCGCGTCGGCGTAGCCGAAGTTCTGCTCGAACTGGCCGTTGGCGTCCTCGTGGTCGGTCGCGTAGTTGTCCCAGCCGAGCGCGTCGAGATGGCGGGCGACCTCGCTGACGAAGTCGAGGTTGCGCGTCAGCGCGCGCATGTCGTAACAGGGCTGCGCGAGCGTGTCGAGCTGGTCGGCGACCTCGAGCGTGCCGTCCTCGCGGCGGCGCACGCAGGAAGTACTCGAGCTCGATGCCGATCTTGAACTCGTAGCCGAGCGCGGTCGCGCGCTCGATCTGGCGCTGCAGGATCGTGCGCGGGCAGTACGGCCACGGCTCGCCTCGAGCACGTGCACGTCGCAGGCCAGGCGCGCGATGTCCGGGCTGCCAGGGCAGCGGCGTGAAGCTGGCGGCGTCCGGCATCGCGGCGAGGTCGGGGTCGTTCGGCGTCTGGCCGATCGTCGCCGGCGGCGAAGCCGGCGAAGCCCGCGCCGTCGTCGAACAGGTCGTCGAGCTGCGTGGTCGGCACGAGCTTCGCGTTCGGCTTGCCGTGCATGTCGACGAACTGCGCGAAGACGAACTCGACGCCGTTGCGCTTGACGTACTCGCGCACCTCGTCGCGCGTCGTCGGCAGCGGGCCAGTTGCTGGAGGACGGCCGTCGTTCGCCGACGGCGAGGGGATCCCGGTGGCTGGTGGACACGACGGCGCTGACTCCTTGGTCGAGTTGGTGGCTCGCCGGCGCGCGTGACGGTCACGAAGCCTCGCCCATCAAACGCCACGCGGGCGCGCGAGGCAATGGTCCCGATCACCACGTTTGCACGAGCACACATAGACGGATCGTCACATGTGTGAGTCCCTGTTTCTCGGCGAGCGGGAGTGTGGAGGATCTCCAGGCATCGATGCTGACAAGTGCGGTGGAGCCGGCCATGGGACTGCTTCGCGCCGAACGGCCTGCATACGCTGCCAGGATGCACATGTGCGGCATCGTCGGCATCTTCAGCAAGTCCCCCGCCATCGGCGACCAGCTCGGCGTGCATCTGACGCGGATGCTCGTGCAGATGGACGACCGCGGCCCGGACAGCGCGGGCGTTGCCGTCTACCGCGATCCGGTCGAAGTCGGCGCGAGCAAGCTCTCGCTGCACGCGCCATGAGCGGCGCGGTCGACTGGGGCGACGTCGAGGCGCAGCCTGGCGCCGTAGCGCTCGGCGTCGAGCCGCCCACGTCGTCGGGCCGCGGCCACGCGCTCGTTCGCCGTGCGCGCCGAGGCCGAGGAGGCGCAGCGCTGGGTCGAGGAGCACCTGCCCCAGCTCCGCGTGATGAGCGCCGGGCGCGCGATCGAGATCTACAAGGAGGCGCTGGAGCCCGACCGCGTTCGCCGCGCGCTTCGCGTTGGCGGAGCTGCAAGGGCAGCCACGCGCTCGGGCACACCCGGATGGCGACCGAGAGCCGCGTCACGACCGAAGGCTCGCACCCGTTCTCGACCGGGATGGACCTCTGCCTCGTCCACAACGGCTCGCTCTCCAACCACAACCGCCTGCGCCGTTCGCTGCGCCGCGAGGGCGATCGCGATCCAGACCGAGAACGACTCCGAGGTCGCCGCCGGCTACCTGACCTGGCGGATGCGCGAGGGCGCCACGCTGGAGCAGGCGCTTGAGGGCTGCCTCGACGACCTGGACGGCTTCTTCACCTTCGCGGTCGGCACCGCCGACGGCTTCGCCGTGCTGCGCGACCCGATCGCCTGCAAGCCGGCCGTGATGGCCGAGACCGACGACTGGGTCGCGATGGCCTCCGAGTACCGCGCGCTCGCCGTGCTGCCGGGCGCCGACGACGCCGAGGTGTGGGAGCCCGAGCCCGGGCGCGTCTATCGTATGGGCGCGGCTCACGGGAGGCCGCAGGCGGAGAGCCGCTGGTGGTGCGCGGGGCCGGACACGCCGCAGAGGTGGCCTCGTGAGCGAGGTCGCGGCCGCCGCCGACGTCGAGACGTTCGACCTCGCCGCCGGCGAGCTGCGCGACCTCAACGCGCGCCTGCACGCCGCCGACGCCCCGCGCTCTTGGCAGCATCGTCAACCCCGGCGGGCGCCACAGCGTCGCGGTCGGGCTCGACGCCGAGCTCGACGTCGAGATCGCCGGCCACGTCGGCTACTACTGCGCCGGCATGAACCAGCACGCGACCGTGCGCGTGCACGGCAACGCGGGCGTCGGCCTCGCCGAGAACATGATGTCCGGCCGCGTCGTGGTCGACGGCGACGCGAGCCAGGCGGCCGGCGCGACCGCGCGCGGCGGGCTGCTCGTCGTGCACGGCAACGCCTCCGCCCGCTGCGCGCATCTCGCTCAAGGGCGCCGACGTCGTCGTGCGCGGCTCGATCGGCCACATGGGCGCGTTCATGGCGCAGCGCGGCCGGCTCGTCGTCTGCGGCGACGCCGGCGACGCGCTCGGCGACTCGCTCTACGAGGCGCGAGTTGTTCGTGCGCGGCGCGGTCGACGAGCCTCGGCGCCGACTGCGTCGAGAAGGACCTGCGCGCCGAGCACGTCGCGCGAGCTGCGGCGAGCTGCTCGCCGCCGGCCGGCATCGACGACGCCGACGCGTCCGCCGTTCCGCCGCTACGGCTCGGCCCGCACGCTCTACAACTTCAACGTCGACGACGCCGGGGGCTACGCATGAGCGCGCCGCTCGATCCCCACGCCCGCGACGGGCCTGCGCGAGTCGGCGACGTTCGACCGCCTCGCGATCCACGAGATCCAGCGCGCCGCGCGCACCGGCATCTACGACATCCGCGGCGGCGGGGCGAAGCGGCGCGTGCCGCACTTCGACGACCTGCTGCTGCTCGGCGCGTCCGTCTCGCGCTACCCGCTGGAGGGCTACCGCGAGCGCTGCGACACCGACGTCATGCTCGGCACGCGCTTCGCGAAGAGAGCCGCTCGAGCTGGAGATCCCGATCACGATCGCCGGCATGTCGTTCGGCGCGCTGTCGGCGAACGCGAAGGAGGCGCTCGGCCGCGGCGCGACCGCGATGGGCACCTCCACGACGACCGGCGACGGCGGCATGACGCCCGAGGAGCGGCTCTCGTCCAAGACGCTCGTCTACCAGCTGCTGCCCTCGCGCTACGGCATGAACCCGGACGACCTGCGCCGCGCGGACGCGATCGAGGTCGTCGTCGGCCAGGGCGCGAAGCCGGGCGGCGGCGGCATGCTGCTCGGCCAGAAGATCTCCGACCGCGTCGCCGAGATGCGCGACCTGCCGATGGGGATCGACCAGCGCTGCGCCTGCCGGCACCCCGACTGGACGGGCCCCGACGACCTCGAGATCAAGATCGAGGAGCTGCGCGAGATCACCGACTGGGAGAAGCCGATCTTCGTCAAGGTCGGCGCGACGCGCACCTACTACGACGTCGCGCTCGCGGTGAAGGCCGGCGCCGACGTGCGTCGTGCTCGACGGCATGCAGGGCGGCACGGCGGCGACGCAGGACGTCTTCATCGAGCACGTCGGCATCCCGATCCTCGCGGCGATCCCGCAGGCGGTCGAGGCGCTCGTCGAGCTCGACATGCACCGCGAGGTGCAGCTGATCGTCTCCGGCGGGATCCGCTCCGGCGCGGACGTCGCGAAGGCGCTCGCGCTCGGCGCCGACGCCGTCTCGATCGGCACCGGCGCGCTGATCGCGCTCGGCGACAACGCCCCCGAGCTGGACGGCGAGTACCGCAAGCTCGGCTCGGCTGCCGGCTTCTACGACGACTGGCACGAGGGTCGCGACCCCGCCGGGATCCTCACCCAGGACGATGCGCTCGCGGCGCGCCTGGACCCGGAGCTGGGCGGCCGCCGCCTCGCCAACTACCTGCGCACGATGGTGCTGGAGACGCAGACGCTGGCCCGCGCCTGCGGCAAGTCGCACGTCCACAACCTGGAGCCGGAGGACCTCGTGGCGCTGACGATCGAGGCCGCCGCGATGGCGCGCGTGCCGCTCGCCGGCACGAACTGGATCCCCGGCCGCGACGGGGGGATGTAGCGCAATGTCCTTCCTGCTGACCTGTCCCAACTGCGGCGTCCGCGAGGTGAGCGACTTCGGCTTCGGCGGCGAGTCCTCCAAGCGCCCGACCGAGAAGCCCGCCACGCTGCGCGAGCTCGGCGAGTACAACTACTTCCGCCGCAACACCGCCGGCGTGCAGCGCGAGTGGTGGGTCCACCGCTCCGGCTGCCGCGCCTGGTTCCTCGCCGAGCGCGAACACGTCGCACGCACGAGGTGCTGTGGACGGCGCTGCCGCAGGACGCGCGCCGCGGCGAAGGAGGCGACCTCGTGAAGCGCCTGCCCCTCCAGCCCGGCGAGCGGATCGACCGCGCCAAGCCGCTCACGTTCACGTTCGACGGCGACGCGATCGACGCGTTCGAGGGCGACACGATCGCCTCCGCGCTGCTCGCCTCCGGCCGCACCGTCCTCTCGCGCTCGTTCAAGTACCACCGCCCGCGCGGCGAGCTGTGCGGCTGCGGCCAGTGCGCGAACTCGCTCGTGCAGGTCGGCGACCAGCCGAGCGTGCGCGCCTGCGGCAGCTCCCGTGACCGCCGGGATGAAGGTCGAGCACCAGAACGCCTGGCCCTCGCTCGACTTCGACGTGATGCGCGCGACCGACAAGTTCGCCGGGCCGTTCACGCCGGTCGGCTTCTACTACAAGACGTTCATCCGCCCGCGCAAGCTGTGGCCGCGTCTACGAGAAGGTGCTGCGCAGCGCGGCCGGCCTCGGCAAGCTGCCGAAGAAGCAGGACGAGCGCGAGTGGCGCACCGAGTACCGCCGCCGCCACTGCGACGTGCTCGTGATCGGCGGCGGCGTTGCCGGCCTCGCCGCCGCCCTGCGCGCGGCCGAGCTGGGCGCCGACGTCGTGCTCGTGCGACGACGACGTGGAGCCCGGCGGCGTGCTGCTGGCCGAGGGCGGCCACGCGCACGTCCGCGAGCTTGCCGAACAGTGCCGCGCCGCCGGCGTCGAAATCCTCTCGCGCGGCTCCGCGCTCGGCTACTTCGACGGGCTCGTGCCCGTCTGGCAGGGCGACACACTGCACCAGGTGCGCGCCCGCCGCCACGTGGCCGCGACCGGCGCGATCGAGCAGCCGCTCGTCTTCCCCGACAACGACCTCCCGGGCGTGATGCTGTCCGGCGGCGCCCGCCGCCTCGCCGCGCTCTACGCGCTGGCGCCGCGGCACGAACGCCGTCGTCGCGACCGTCGGACGACCGCGGGCTCGAGGCCGCGCTGGCGCTGCATGCGGCCGGCGTCGAAGATCGCCGCCGTCGCCGACCTGCGCCCCGACGCGGCGCAACGCCCCGCCGCGCGCCGCGCTCGCCGAGGCCGGCATCCGCCTGCTGCCCGAGACCACGGTCGTGCGCGCCAAGGGCGGACAAGCGGCGTCGAGCGCGCCGTGCTCGCGCGCGTCGATCGACCGCGGCGTCGCGCTGCCCGGCACGGTCGAGGAGCATCCCCTGCGACCTGCTCGTCGTCAGCGGCGGCTCGGTCCCCGCGAGCTCGCTGCTGCTGCAGGCCGGCGCGCGCGCCCGTTACGACGCGGCCTCCGCACGCTTCCTGCCGGGCGAGCTGCCGGCCGGCGTCCACGCCGCCGGCGCGGTCGCCGGGCACGACGAGGCCGGCTCCGCCGAGCTGTCGGGCGCGCTCGCCGGCACCGAGGCCGCGCTCGCGCTCGGCTTCGACGGCGGCGACGCGTCAACCCGCGACGTCGCCGAGCAGCGCGCGCGCCTCGACGCCTGGCCCGGTCGAGCCCGCTCGTCGCTCCGCCCGCGCACGCCCGCGACGGCAACAAGGGCGGCAAGGCGTTCGTCGACCTCGACGAGGACGTCACCGTCAAGGACGTCGAGCACGCGATCGAGGAGGGCTACGACTCGATCGAGCTGTCCAAGCGCTACACGACCGTCACGATGGGGCCCGTCGCAGGGCCGCTTCTCCCAGCTCCCCGCCGTCCGCGTGATGGCCGCCAAGACCGGCATGTCGCTCGACGAGGTCGGGCTCACGACGGCGCGCCCGCCGTGGTCGACGGTGCCGATGGGCGCGCTCGCGGGCCGGCCGTTCGAGGCCGCCAAGCGCTCGGCGATCCACGGCCGCCACCGCGACGCCGGCGCCACGATCAGGTGGGCCGGCGACTGGCGCCGCGCCTACGACTACGGCAACCCCGAGGCCGAGGCGCTCGCCGTCCAGACGACGGCAGGCCTGATCGACGTCTCCACGCTCGGCAAGCTGATCGTGCGCGGGCCGGACGCCGGCGAGCTGCTCGACCGCCTCTACCCGAACCGCATGTCGAACATCGCCCCGGGCCGCATCCGCTACGGCGTGCTGCTGTCCGACGCAGGGCGCATCACCGACGACGGCACCGTCTGCCGCCTCGACGACGACACCTTCTACGTCACGACGACGTCCTCTGGTGCCGCCGCCGTCGAGAACTGGTTCTCCTGGTGGCTGGCGGACTGGGGCCTCGACGCGCGCCTCACCGACGTGACGCAGGGCGTCTCCGCCGTCAACCTCGCCGGCCCGAACGCCCGCGAGATCCTCGCCAGGCCTGACCGACCACGACGTCTCCAACGAGGCCTTCCCGTACCTCGACGCCAAGCACGCGAAGGTCGCCGGGATCGCCTGCCTGCTGCTGCGGATCGGCTTCGTCGGCGAGGTCGGCTACGAGATCCACTGCGCCGCCGCGCACGGCCAGCGGCTGTGGGACGCGCTGATGGAGGCCGGTGCCGAGCTCGGCATCCGCCCGTTCGGGCTGGAGCCGCAGCGGATCCTGCGCCTGCAGAAGCAGCACATGCTGATCGGCCAGGACACCGACTCCGAGTCGACCCCCTACGGCGCCGCGATGCCGTGGATCGTCAAGCTCGACAAGGAGCAGGACTTCATCGGCAAGTGGGCGCTCGAGCACGTCGCCGAAGGCGACGGCGCCACGACCGCGCTCGTCGGCTTCACCGTGCCGGGCGGCCAGGTGCCGACCGAGGGCGCCGTCGTGCTCGACCGCCCGGGCGGCACCGCCGCCGGCCAGGTCACGAGCGCGCGCCACTCGCCGAAGCTGTCGCAGTCGATCGGGATGGCGTGGGTGCCGACCGCGCTCGCCGCCGACGACGCGCGCATCACGATCTCCGACGCCGGCCGCACGTTCGAGGCCGTCGTCACGACGAAGCCGTTCTACGACCCCGAAGGAGAGGTGCTGCGCTCATGACCGCTGCCTCGCGTTCCTGAGCGCCGACGGGCCGCCGGCCGCGCGCAGCCCGCTGGCGCGCGCCACCGCCGCGGCTGGCGCCCGCTTCGAGGTGCGCGACGGCTGGGAGGTCGCGGTCTCCTACGTCGACGGCTTCGGCCGAGCTGCTCGCCTGCCGCGAGACGGTCGGCTTCGCCGACCGCTCGCACCTCGGCAAGCTGGAGCTGCAAGGGCCTGTTGAGGCGTCGACGCGCTCGCCGAGCTGCCGGCGCTCGGCGACGGCACTCGCCGCCCGCGCCGGCGACGCCTGGTGGTGCCGCCTCACGCCCGAGCGCGCGCTCGTCGTCTGCGAGGCGCACGTCACCGCCGCGATGCGCGAGTCGCTCGACGGCTCCTTCGCCGGCACGCTGCTCGACGTCACCGCCACGTTCGGCGCGCTCGCGATCGCCGGCCCGCTCGCGCGTGAGACGTTCGCGCGCTTCTGCGCGCTGGACCTGCGCCCGCAGCGTGACCCCGCTCGCCGGCCTGCGCCCCGGCTCGGTCGCGCGCACGCCGGGCTTCGTGATGCGTGAGGCACGAGCAGCGCTACCTCGTGCTGTTCGGCGCCGCCTACGGCGAGCTACGTCTGGGAGGTCGTCGCCGACGCCGCGATCCACCTCGGCGGCCGGCCGGTCGGCGAGGACGCGCTCGTCGCGCTTGCCGGTGGCGGAGCGGCACCCGCGATGCGACCGAGGAGGCCGGCTCGCATGCGTGACCTCTTCCGCAAGCGGCGCATGTGGCGCCCGCGCCCCGAGCTGAAGGACAGCTACGACGTCGTGATCGTCGGCGGCGGCTCGCACGGGCTCGCGACCGCCTACTACCTCAAGCAGCACGGCATCACGAACGTCGCGATCCTCGAGAAGGGCTACATCGGCTCCGGCGCGGCCGGGCGCAACACGACGATCCTGCGCTCCAACTACAAGACGCCCGAGGGCGCGCGCTTCTACGACGCCTCCGTGAAGCTCTACGAGGGGCTCGGCGTCGGACCTCAACTTCAACCTGCTCTTCAGCCAGTGCGGCCACCTCACGCTCGCGCACTCCGACCGCGCGATGTTCGTGATGGCCAACCGCGCCGAGGTCAACCGCCTGGAGGGGATCGACTCGCAGGCTGATCGGTCCCGACGAGGTGCAAGGAGCTGGCACCGACGATGTACGTCGGCGAGGACACGACGTATCCGATCATCGGCGCGCTCTACCACCCGCCCGGCGGCATCATCCGCCACGACGCCGTCGTGTGGGGCTTCGCGCGCGGCGCCGACGAGGGCGGCGCGGAGATCCACCCCGACACCGAGGTGACCGGCTTCGAGCGCTCCGGCGACCGCATCACCGCCGTGCAGACGAACCGCGGCACGGTCAAGGCCGGCACCGGTCGCTCAACTGCACCGCCGGCTGGTCGACGCTGATCAACGACATGGCCGGCGTGCCGCTGCCGATCACGACGCACATCCTGCAGGCGTGCGTCACCGAGCCGGTCAAGCCGTTCCTCGACGTCGTCGATCGTCTCCTCGCAGATGCACGTCTACATCTCGCAGTCCGACCGCGGCGAGTTCGTGATGGGCTCGGAGATCGAGCCGTGGACGACGTACCGCATGCACGGCACGCTCAACTTCCTGCAGGACCTCACAAAGCACACGCTGGAGCTGTTCCCGCAGCTCGAGCGCGCGCGGCTGCTGCGCGCCTGGGCGGGCCTCTGCGACCTGTCGCCGGACTACTCGCCGATCCTCGGCAAGACCGAGGTCGAGAACTTCCACGTCTCCGCCGGCTGGGGCACGTACGGCTTCAAGGCCGCCCCGATCGTCGGCAAGACGCTCGCCGAGCTGGTCGCGACCGGCAGCACGCCGGAGCTGATCGCGCCGTTCGCGCTGGAGCGCTTCTACACCGACAAGCTCGTCTCCGAGCTGGCCGCCGCGGCCGTCAGCCACTGACCATGACCTCCTCCTCCGAGACACCGATCCTGAACGTCCCCGCGCCCCACCCCGCCGCGTCTCCCGTGCGCGCGGCGGGGGACGGGGCTCCTCTCACGCGCCTGCTCATCTCCTGCGCCGACCAGCCCGGCATCGTCGCCGCCGTCTCGGCCTTCCTGCACGAGGCCGGCGCGAACATCGTCTCCTCCGACCAGCACTCGACCGACCCGGTCGGCGGCGCCTTCTTCATGCGGATGGAGTTCACGCTCGACCTCACCGACGAGGAGCGCGCGGCGCTCGAGGCCCGCTTCGCGGCCGAGGTCGGCGACCCCTTCGCGATGGACTGGCGGATGTGGGACGCGCGCACGCCCAAGCGCGTCGCGGTCCTCGTCTCGAAGTACGACCACTGCCTGCTGGACCTGCTGTGGCGCTGGCGCCGCGGGCAGCTCGAGGCGGAGATCGTGCTCGTCGCCTCCAACCACCCGGACCTGCGCGCCGACGTCGAGGCGTTCGGCCTCCCGTTCCACCACGTGCCGGTCGCGAAGGGCGAGAAGCCCGCGGCCGAGGCGCAGCTGCTCGAGCTGCTCGACGGCCAGGTCGACCTCGTCGTGCTCGCGCGGTACATGCAGATCCTCACCGGCGGCTTCCTGGAGCGGGTGGGCGTCCCGGTCATCAACATCCACCACAGCTTCCTGCCCGCCTTCGCCGGCGCCGGTCCGTACGAGCGCGCGAAGGAGCGCGGTGTGAAGCTGATCGGCGCGACCGGCCACTACGTCACCGAGGAGCTCGACGCCGGCCCGATCATCGAGCAGGACGTGATCCGCGTCACGCACCGCGACAGCGCGCCGGAGCTGACGCGCCTCGGCGCCGACATCGAGCGCGCCGTCTTCGCCCGCGCGGTCGCCTGGCACTGCGAGGACCGCGTGCTCGTGCACGGCAACACGACGGTCGTGTTCTGATGGCCCAGACGCGCCCCAAGGCCGGCGTCGCGCAGGACGAGCTGCTGAGACTCGTCTACGAGCTGCTCGACGCGCACGACGACACGGCCCGCCTGATGGCCGAGCCCGCGGACGCGATGCGCTGGAAGATGCACCTGGAGTACCTGCGCGACCTGCAGCGCGTCGGCCGCGGGCTGCTCGCGCACGCGACTGCGGAGAGCGACGTGAGCCCGGACGACCTCGCGCTGGAAGCCGCCCGCGCCGCCGTCGCTCGCACGGTCAAGTCGCCGCAGATCACGATCCGCTCCACGCTCGAGCTCCCGCCCAAGCGCGGCTGAGCGCCGTGGGCTTCTCGAACGTCTACGGCGTGCCGGGGGCGATGGGCGCAGCCGGCAGCGGTGACGGGTCTCCGGCGCGCGGCGGGTCGCTGCTCGCCGGCTCCGCCGGCGACGGGGAGGCCGCTCGCGGCGCGCTGCTCGACGGACGCGGGGTCGCCGAGGAGCTGCGCGGCGAGCTGGCGGCCAGCGTCGCAACACGCGTCGCCGCGGGCCATCTGGCTCCCGGCCTCGCGACGATCCTCGTCGGCGAGGATCCCGCCTCGCACGTCTACGTCGCCGCCAAGCACCGCGCCTGCGAGGCCGCCGGGATCCGCTCGCTTGACCACCGCCTGCCCGCCGACGCGTCGCCGCGGCAACTCGCCGAGCTGATCGCGCAGCTCAACGCCGACGACGCGGTCGACGGGATCCTGCTCCAGCTCCCGCTGCCGACAGGACTCGACGCGGCCGCCTTCGTCGACCTGATCGACCCGCGCAAGGACGTCGACGGCCTCACGACGATCAACGCTGGCCTGCTGTGGCAGGGCCGCGAGGGGCTCGCGCCCTGCACGCCGCTCGGCGTCATGAAGCTGCTGGAACGCGCCGGCGTGGAGCTGTCGGGCGCCGAGGCCGTCGTCGTCGGACGCTCCGAGCTGGTCGGCAAGCCGCTGGCCGCGATGCTGCTCGCCCGCAACGCGACCGTCACCGTCTGCCACAGCCGCACCCGCGACCTCGAGGCGACCTGCCGCCGCGCCGACGTGCTGATCGCCGCCGTCGGCATCCCGCGCCTCATCTCCGCCGCCCACGTCAAGCCGGGCGCCATCGTCGTCGACGTCGGCATCACCCGCCTCGACGACGGCCTCGTCGGCGACGTCGACTTCGACGCCGTCCGCCCCCTCGCCGCCGCGATCACCCCCGTGCCCGGCGGCGTCGGCCCGATGACGATCGCCTGCTTGCTGGCGAACACCGTGCGCGCGAGCGCGGCGTCCTAGCGACGACCATCCTGCCCTGTGGTCGTCCTGCGACCACAGAACAGGACGCTTGCTATGAGAGCAGCGCCCGCAGCTCAGCCAGCATCAGCCGCGGAGCCTCAAACACGTCGCCATAGGTAAAGCGCCGGAACTCGTCGCCGCGGGCGCGCGCCTCCCGCTCGCGCCGGCGGTCCTGCTCCCACGCATGACGAGAGCCGTGGTATCGGTATCCGTCGAGCTCGACCGTGAGCTGCCGATCCGGCCAGCGGCAGTCGACGCGCCGCCCGCCGACCAGCCGGTTCGTCTGCGGCGCCGGCAGGCGCGCCTCGTCCAGGCGTTCGAGAAAGCGGCGCTCCAGCGCGCTCAGCGTGACGCGCGTCTTGCCCGAGAGGATCGCCCGCAGCGCACGGGCGCCCGAGCTGGTCGGCCGGTGCGCGAGCACCGCCTCGACGTCCGAGGGCGTGGTCCGGTGCCGGACGCCGGCTTCGTGGCAGGCGCGCGCGAGCGCCTCCGCGTCGAGCACGGCGGCGACGTCCACGAGCGTCCGCGGGACCGTC
Source organism: uncultured Actinomycetes bacterium (assembly GCA_963774115.1). GTDB lineage: Bacteria > Actinomycetota > Thermoleophilia > Solirubrobacterales > Solirubrobacteraceae > Conexibacter. The sequence continues at coordinate 430,883 of CAVZDN010000004.1, forward strand.
GTCACCGGTATGCCGTTCCACAGCATCCCGTCGCGGAGCAGCTCCCCGCTGCGTGCGCGGTGCGTGAGGACGCCGTCGAGCCGCCGCTCGGTTGGCGCCGTGACCTCCGGCGCCGGCGGCGCGCCGCCGATCAAGCCGAGCAGGTGCGCCGCCGCCCGGCCGGACAGCAGTGCGCCCTGGCCGCACGCGAGGACTGCTGCGAGGTACGACGCTTCGCGGTTGGGTGCGCGGTGTCCGACCCGGTACACGCCGAGGTGCTCGCGTTGGAGCGCGCCGCTGCCCAGGCGGCGCTTGATCTCGCCGGCGGTGATGCCGGCGCCGTGCAGCTGCGGCCGGGTGAGGACTCCGTGGTTGGCGGTCGCCATGCGGGCGAGCTCTTGATCGACTGTCCTGTTCTGTGGTCGCATGACGACCATGAGGCAGGACGGTTGAACGCTTCGCCCCGCTATGAGGCAAATGACGTAGACAACGCGCGCCGTCCGTACGCAGTTCCGCCGCAGTGTGGTAGGAATCGCGCGTGATCGCTCGCGTCTCTTCGATCGTCGCGGGCGTCCTGGCGCTCTGCGGCCTCGCCGTCTGCTGCACGCCTGCGCTCGCCGCCGACCCGGTGCCCGAGTACTTCAGCCTGCCGGCCGGCAACCTCATCGCTGGCGGGATCGCCGCCGCTCCGGACGGCACCGTGTGGTTCGGGGTGGCGCCGCAGACGTCGCCGCCCAGCCCCTCGCTCGGGCGGCTGACCGTCGCGCAGGCCTCGCCTGGCACCGCGAACGGGATCGCGACGTTCCCGACGCCGGTGCTCAGCGCGAGCTGCTGCGCGAACGCCGTACGCAGCGTCGCGTTCGACGGCGCGAACAACCGCGTGTGGTTCGTGCAGAGTGACGCGATCGTCGGCTTTGCCGATGCGGGCGCGGTCTCCCCCGGCACGAGCAACGGCATCACGGCCACGCTCCGCACGACCTCGCTGATGGGGGGCGGGACCTTCTACCCCGCGTTCTCGGACGTCGCGGTCGGCGCGGGCGGCCTCGCCTGGTACACGATCAACAGCGCGTCGAACGTCGTGCCGTACCCCGGCGACCGCATCGCCTCGATCAACTCCGCGCTGAGCGTGACCGAGTCCGAGAACATCGCCTTCCGCGCCAGCGACGTGGTGCTCAACCCGCTGCGCTACGACGCCAAGCCGGCCGGCATCGCGGTCGCGCCCGATGGGACGCCGTGGTTCGCCGAGTCCGACCCGGGCAACCCCGGCTACCGCATCGCGCGTGCGAACGGCACCGGCTACGACGAGTACCTGATCCAGCCCTGCGGCGGCGGTTCGCCCTGCTCGGGCTCGTTCACCGGCACCGGTCCGACCGATGTCGCGGTCGCCAAGGACGGCTCGATCTGGTTCACGAACCAGCTCAAGAACGAGGTCGGGCGCCTCGATCCGGGCGCCGGGACGTTCACCAACTACAGCCTGCCGGGGATCGACGCCGGCCTGGCCGGCGGTCAGGCACGCGCGATCAGCGCCGCGGCGGACGGCTCGCTTTGGGTCGCCGAGTCCGGCGGCTACGGCCTCGCCAACGCGAACGCGATCGTCAAGCTCGTCCCGAGCAGCGATCCTGGCCAGCCGAACCCCACCGCGACGGTCTGGCACCTCGGCGCCGGCAAGTTCCCGCTCGCGGTCGCGCCGGATACGAAGGGCAACGTCTGGTTCTCGCTCGCGACGGACGTGGCCCCGAGCCTCATCGGCCGGCTCGCCGGCGTCGTCTCCACGACGGGCGGTGGCGGCGGCGGGGGCGGCACGGTCGTCAAGCCGTCGAGCACCGGTGTCGCGAAGATCGGCGTCCCGACGACCAACGGGACCTCGCTGACGGTCAACCAGATCTGCGTCGGCCCTCCGGCCGACCGCTGTTCGCTCATCTTCCTCATCGCCACGCACGAATACGTGACCGGCTTCCCGGGCTCGAAAGCCTCGGCGGCGTCGTGGCTGGCGATGGCCTCCGCGGCCAAGGCCAAGAAGAAAGCCAAGCCGAAGCCGGTGATCCTCGGCAGCAAGACCGTGACGCTGAAGGGCGGCCAGCACAAGAAGGTGACGGTCACGCTCAACAAGGCCGGCCGCAAGCTGCTGAACAGCTCGCCCACAGGCAAGCTGACGGTCTACTTCACCGCGACGCAGAAGGGTGCGAAGGGCAAGCCCGCCAAGCGCGTGAAGAAGGCCAAGGTCACCTTCAAGGTCAAGCCGCCCAAGCGGCACCGACTGAGCGGCCGCAGACTCGGTTAGGCTCGCCCGCGTGATCGCCGCGCTGGGCTGGGGTGCGCTGGCCGCCTCCTCGCTGCTGCTGGGAGCGCTGGCGGCGCTCGCACGCTCGTGGTCGGCGCGCGTCGTCGGGCTCGTGCTCGGCTTCGGCGCGGGTGCGCTGATCAGCGCGGTCAGTTTCGAGCTGGCGCTGGAGGGGGACCGGAGCGGCGGCTTCACTGCGCTCGCGGTCGGTCTCGCGCTCGGCGCGGGGGCCTATTACCTGCTTGACGGCATCGTGGAGCGGATGGGCGCGCCCGGGCGGGCACGGGAGCGCCGCACCAACGCGTCCGGCACGGGCTCCGCGCTGGCGCTCGGCGCGTTCCTCGACGGCATCCCGGAGCAGCTCGTGCTCGGCATCGGCCTCGCCGGCGGCGCGCCCGTCAGCGCCGGACTGCTCGTCGCGATCTTCGTCTCCAACCTGCCGGAGGCGATCGGCTCCGCCGGGGCGATGCGGTCCTCCGGCCGCGGCGCACGGTCGATCCTCGGCCTGTGGGCGGTCGTCGCCGTCTGCTGCACGCTCGCGACGGCCGGCGGCTTCGCGCTCGGCGACGCCGTCTCCGGCGAGCTGCGCGCCGGCATCGACGGCTTCGCCGCCGGTGCGCTGCTCGTGATGCTCGTCGACGCGATGATCCCCGCGGCGACCGAGGACGCCGGCCGCCAGACCGGGCTCGTCACCGTGCTCGGCTTTGCGGTCGCCGCGGCGCTGTCGCTCGCGGGCTGAGCGCCGCGGACCCGCCACGCCGAGCCGACCGCTGCTGAAGCTACCGTGCCGGCGTGCTCGCACTGGCGCGACGAGAGCCCTCTGCCCTGCTGCTCGTCGCGCAGCTCGCGGGCGTCCTGCTCTACCCGTTCATGGAGACCAGCGACGCGGGGCGCGCGCTGTTCAGCGTCTTCGGCATCGCGGTGCTCGGGCTGGTGGTGCTCGCGGTCCAGCGCACGCCTGCGCTGACGTGGGTCGGGGTGCTGCTCGGGATCCCCGCGACGGTGCTGCTGCTGATCCAGGCGGTGACCGGCGACGACACGCTGCTGCCGTACTCCTCGGCGCTGGAGGCGATCCTCTACTTCTACGCCGCCGGCGCGCTGCTCGCCTACATGCTCGCCGACCACGTGATCACGCGCGACGAGCTGTTCGCGGTCGGCGCGACGTTCACGCTCGTGGCGTGGGCGTTCGCGTACACGTACACCGTCTGCCAGGCGATCGAGCCCGGCAGTTTCACCGCGGCGGTCGACCCAGACGGCCAGCGCACGTGGATGGAGCTGCTGTTCATGAGCTTCACGACGCTGTCGAGCACGGGCCTCGGCGACGTGATCCCGGTCAAGCCGTTCGCGCGGGCGCTCGTGATGATCCAGCAGCTTGCCGGGCTGGCGTATGTTGCGATGGTCGTCTCGCGGCTCGTCGGGCTGATGGTGATGCGCGGCCGGCCGGGCGACTGACGGCGCGGCAGCAGCAGCGCTTCTCTACGGTCAAGCCGATGGAGAGCAGCGGCCACCGGCCACGCGTCGCACCGGGCACCCCGCACGAGATCGGCCGCGTCAACACCGCGATCGTCAAGCTGCTCGGCACCGCCGTCGGGGGCCCGCCGCCGAACATCTTCACCACACTCGCACGGCATCGCGGATTGTTCCGGCGCTGGCTGTGGTTCGCGGGTGCGCTGATGCCGGGCGGGAAGTTGCCGCGCGACGAGGCGGAGCTGGTGATCTTGCGCACCGCGCACAACACCGGCTGCGACTACGAGTGGGTCCAGCACGAGCAGATCGCCCGCGGCGCCGGGCTGAGTGCGGACGAGATCGCGCGCGTGCGCGTGGGTGCGGCGGCGCCGGACTGGTCGCCGCGGCGGATGCTGCTGCTGCGCGCGGTCGACGAGCTGCACGCGGACGGCCGCATCGGCGACGAGCTGTGGGCGGCGCTTGCGGGCGAGCTGGATGAGGTGCGGCTGATCGAGCTGTGCATGCTCGTCGGCCACTACGAGATGCTGGCGATGACGCTGCGCTCGCTCGAGGTCGAGCCGGATCCGATGAGCGGTCAAGGCGCCGCGCTGGGGTGGATGTCGCGCGTGCTGCAGGCGGCGGCCGCGCGGCGCGGACGCTGAGCGAGGAGGTAAAGGCGATGGCCGTCAAGGACCTGAAGGGCAGGCGCTGCCTGATCACCGGCGCGGCGAGCGGCATCGGGCGCGCGACCGCGCTGGCGGCGGCGGCCCGCGGTGCCGACCTGTACCTCACCGATCTCGCCGCAGACAAGCTCGACGAGGTCGCCGAGGAGATCCGCCGCGCCGGCGGCACGGTCAGCCACGCGCAGGCGGCCGACGTCGCCGACCACGAGGCGATCGTGGCGCTCGCAGCCGAGATCCACGCCGCCCACGGCCCGATGGACGTCGTCATGAACGTCGCCGGGATCGCGACATGGGGGACGATCGACCGGCTCGAGCACCACCACTGGCAGCGCGTCGTCGACGTCAACCTGATGGGACCGATCAGCGTGCTCGGGCAGTTCCTGCCGGCGATGATCGAGGCCGGCCGCGGCGGCCACGTGGTGAACGTCTCCTCGGCCGCCGGCCTGCTCGGCCTGCCGTGGCACGCGCCGTACAGCGCCACGAAGTTCGGCCTGCGCGGCGTCAGCGAGGTGCTGCGCTTCGACCTCGCCCGCCACGGCATCGGCGTCAGCCTCGTCTGCCCAGGCGGCGTCAAGACGCCGCTCGTGAACACGGTGACGATCGTCGGCGTCGACCGCGAGCGCCCGGAGGTGCAGCGGATGATCGAGCGCTTCGAGCGCCACGCCAAGAGCCCCGATCACGTCGCCGCGAAGATCCTCGCCGGCGTCGAGCGCGGCCGCTACCTCGTCTTCACCTCGCTCGACATCCGTGCCGCGTTCTGGGCGCAGCGCTTCTGCCCGCCGCTGTATCGCCTCGCGATGCGCCGCCTCAATAGGGAGATGACGGAGATCGGCGAGCGCGCGGCGGCGCCCGTGCCGTCAACGCGACACTGACAGTTGTGATTCACGGTTTCTGTGAAACTGTGTACTGTGCTTGGCGTGAAGAACATCACCGTCACCGTGCCCGACGACGTCTACCGGGCCGCACGTATCCGTGCTGCCGAGCGGGGCAGCTCGGTCAGTGCGCTCGTGGGTGGATATCTGCGGTCGCTCTCCGACGACGCCGCAGCCGAGTTCGCGCGCCTTGCGGCGCTGCAGCAGGAGGTCCAGCGCGAGATCGTCCGCTTCCGCGCGAGCGACCGGCTCAGCCGCGACGAGCTGCACGAGCGTGCGGTTCGTTGACACCAACGTCCTGCTGTATGCGATCTCTCGGGATCCGCAGGAGCAGGAGAAGGCCGCGCTCGCGAACGAGACCCTGAGCGGCCGCGAGCTTGCGCTCTCCGTCCAGGTGCTGCAGGAGTTCTATGTGCAGGCGACGCGGGCGAGCCGCCCCGACCGCGTCGCTCACGACCAGGCGGTCAGGTTGATCGAGTCCTTCCAGCGCTTCCCGGTCGTCGAGACCACCACCACGATCCTGCGTGCGGCGCTCGCGACGCGCGAGCGCTTCCAGATCTCCTATTGGGACGCGGCGATTCTCGAAGCGGCTCGCTCGTTCGGCTGCGAGGTCGTGTTGTCCGAGGATCTCAGCGACACCGTCGACTACGCGGGCGTGCGGGTGGAGAACCCGTTCCGCGTGTCCTGAGGCGCGCTCGCGGCAAGGGCGGGCGTCTAGCCGGTCGCGTCCTGGTGGGGCTGGGAGTCACATATGATGCACGATGCTTGATTCGCCTGGCAGTGACTGGTAACGTCGCGCCGCCGGGCCGTCGGCGCCGCCGGGGGCTCAGCGGCGTTGCCGTGACACGAAGGGGATTTGTCGGCGACGCCGCGAACGTGGTCGCCTTGCGCCCTGCGTGGGCGACCGACAAACCAATGTAGGGGGAACAATGAAGGCACAAGGCTTCTTGAGAGGCCTAGGTCGCGCATGGCTTTGCGCGATCTTGACGACGTCTGCGCTGCTTGCGCTGTGGTGCGCGAGCGCTTCGGCGATCAGCTTCGACACGAGCACTGACACGTCAGTCACGCTCGACGCCGACTCGCACTGGTGGAGCAATGGCGCGCGAGCGCAGACGTCGGGGGACTACCAGTTCATAACGAACTGGGACGCGGTCGACGCGGAAGGGATCGTCTACCTGGAGGTGACGCGGCGTAACATAAGAACAGGCGCAAGAGAACTGTATCGCTTCGACAGAGCACCTATACAGGAACTCAGAAACTACGAAGACGCTCACAACGTCGTGGCGCTCGGGCTGAGCCCGATCGACGGACGCGTTCACATCAGCTACAGCAACCATGCGATCAGCGGGCACTACTACAATCACTACGGCATCTCGAACGAAAGATGCATGACGGAAGCGACGTTCAGAAACTGCACGTTCACCTGGGAAAACCATGCCGCGAACGAAGCAGCGGAGAGAGAATGGTCGTACCCACTCTTCTTCAATGACCAGAACGGCAACCTGTTCCTCACAGGTCGTTACAAAGGCGCCGGGAACGGCGACCAGTACCTGTTCAGATACGGAAACAACGCCAGATGGACGGATCTCGGCGCGATAATCAACGGCACGACAAGCGTCGAATACGACGTTGATGGCATAGGCAGAGGCATCGAAGCCTCGAGAACGCGCAATCCGTACATGTTCGGTTGGCAGTTTGACAAGAACAACCGGCTGCACGTCATGTGGGGCTTTCGCGAGATGGTGGGGAGAAACGCCGGACTGGAGAACCAGCATGACGTCTACTACGCCTACAGCGACGACCTAGGCGTAAACTGGAAGGACGGTGTGACGAGAAGAAGAGAAGCCAGAGAAGAAAAGGAATTCGAGGTGATAGGGATCTCGGGCAGCAATCCGATAACCGTCAGAGAAACTTCAGCGATCGCCGCGTCCTTTCCGCCCGGCTACTATCCATACACTCAGGCACCGAGCATGGCGCTCGACTCCAACAACCAGCCGCATCTGATCGTCAACACGGCGCTGACGCAGAGCCTCGAAGACGTCGAAGCGGCTCTCTTCTGCCAGACGCACGTCTGGCGCACCGAGAACAGCAGAGGCGAAGTGGTGTGGTACTCCGGCTACGCGCAGCCGACGAACGAATGCGCGCCGTTGTATCAAGAGTGGGGCAGCCCGATGTTCGACCCGGCCGACGACATGTCCATCATCTACGGGCGGCAGAAGGACTTCGGGTGGCGACCGTACAACAGATCGGTCGGAAGCGTCCCGTACCCAAATCTCCATCCAGCGAACGTGACGGCGCAGGGAGGCGTGATGCAGATCGTGCCGACATCGTCGCTCACCGCCGTCGACAGCGTGGGTGAAGCCGGCATAGCGATCGAAAGAGCTGCGAGAGCCAATCGCGAAATCGAGATTCGGATCAGAAACACGACCGAATCGACAAGCGGAGTGATCAACTTCATCACGGCCACGGACAGAACGTGGGCCGGGTGGGAATCGAGAAAGACGAAGACGTTCACCGTCCCAAACGACGGTAGATATAACACGATCACGGTCTCGATGGAAAGAGTGGAAGGCTGGAGAGGGACGCTGCGCGCGCTCGAGCTCTTCCCGGCTGACAGAGGAACCAGAGGCCAAATAGACATCGACTACATCCGTATCCAGGACGAAAGAAGAAACGTCGCCAAGGCCTGGGAGTTCACGATCGGCAAGCAGATCTATGCCGGGGAAGCGACGCCCGGGAGAAACTGGTCGACCTGGAGCACGGAACTGCTCCTCTCCGAAGTCAATGACACGGTCGAAGACATGCCGTTCCCGATAGACGTCCAGCGCTACGCGGACAGCAGACGCGTGGACTTCACAGCCGTCGAGCAGGGCGCGACGGGCACGGAGAGCCTCGTTCTCCACGAATTCGACATCACCGGCGACGACATCATCAAGAACTGGGGATTCGACGTCAACGACATGCTATGGACCGCCGTGAACCAGGTTGAAGGGTACGCGTGGGCGTCCGACAGCGGCACCGGGACGTTGAGCGGCAGACTCACGGGCAGCGACCCGTATCTGCACTCGGCGACGAACCTGAAGGTGCCGATCAGTACCAACAGATACATCCACATCCGGATGAAGAACAGCACAGCAGCGACGACGGCGAAGTTCTACTTCATCACCGACGCAAGCAGAACGTACGCGGAAGCAAGAAGCAAGTCGTTCACGATCACAGCAAGATCGGGCTACACCTGGTACCACGTCAGCATGGAAAGAGTCAGAGACTGGGAAGGAAGCACCCTCTACCAGCTGCGGCTTGACCCGACGGAAGACGCGACCAGAGAAGGGTCGTTCAACATCGACCGCATCTACATCGACAACAGCCCAAGATAGGTATCCAGCCAGCAGGGATGCACGTCGCACCGTGGCCGGGCCTTCGGGCCCGGCCTAGGTGTGCTCAGACGTTCGGCTCGATCAAGCCGTGGTCGAGCGCGTAGCGCACGAGCTCGGCGCGCGTGGAGCGGCGCACCTTCTGCTGGATGTGCGCGCGGTGGGACTCGACGGTGCGCACGCTGAGGTAGAGCTGCCCGGCGATCTCGCTGTTCGTATGCCCCAGCGCGATCAGCCGTAGCACCTCCAGCTCGCGGTCGGTGAGGTCGTCGGGCGGCCCGCTCGGCGGCGGCTCGGCAGCCATCCGCGCGCCCAGCTCCGGGTTCAGGTAGGTGCGGCCTTCGACCGCGAGCCGCACGGCCTGCACGAGCTCGGCGTCGGCGGCCTCCTTCAGCACGTAGCCGCGCGCCCCGGCGCGCAGCGCCTCGCGCGCGAACGCCGGGTCCTGCTGCATCGTCAGCACGACGATCGCCGTGCCGGGCTCCTGCTCGAGGAAGCGAGGGATCGCCACCAGGCTCGACTCGCCCGGCATGTTGAGGTCGAGCACGAGCACGTCGGGGTGGTAGGCGCGCACGGCGCGCAGGGCGCCCGCGACGTCGCCCGCCTCGGCCACGACTTCGATGCCCTCCTCGGCGTCGAGCACCATCCGCAGCCCGCTGCGGACGACCGCGTGGTCGTCGGCGATCACGACGCGCGTGGGCATGGGATCCGGCGGCTCCAGCTGCGGCTCGTCCGCGCGCATCAGATGGCGAGGGTATCTGCAAGCTGCGATGCGACGCGTCCGCAGTTCCTGCGGGTACGGGACGGTGAGGGCTCCCGACGCGGGTGCTGTCAGCCGGCGGCGTCTCGCAGGATGGCGCCCACGGGGGCTGCGACGACCGGGAGCGTCACGCGAATCGTCGTGCCGGAGCCTGGGGCGGTCTCCAGCGCCAGCACACCGCCGACGAGCGCTGCCCGCTCACGCATCCCGAGCAGGCCGAAGCCCTCGTGGGCCGTGCCGGGGTCGAAGCCGGCGCCGTCGTCGCGGACGACGACCTCCACCTGTCGCTCGTTTTCGAGGATCGAGATCTCGACCGTCGCGGCGTTCGCGTGCTTCACGACGTTCGTCAGCGCCTCCTGCACGAGGCGATAGAGCGCGCTCTCGATTGCGGGAGCGTGCCGCCGCTCGGCGCGGCCCGACCCGAACGCCAAGTCGACGTTCAGCTCGATCTCCAGCCCGGATGTGGCTGTGATGCGCGCCGCGAGGCCCTCCAGCGCAGCCTTCGCGCCGAACACGTCGAGCGCGGCGGGCCGCAGGTCGGTGATAAGCCGGCGCAGACCGCTGATCTCGGTGTCGATCTGCTCGATGGCGGTCTCGATCGTGCGATGCACCGCCGTCAGGTCGTCGCTGCGGCGTGCCCCGGACAGCACGACCTTCAGCGCTGCCAGCTCCTGCAGCGTCTCGTCGTGCAGCTCGAGCGCCCAGTGCTGGCGCTCGCGCTCGGAGGCCTCGATGCTGCGACGCAGGCTCTCGCTCGCCGCGCTCTGGGCGGTCGCCACGGCCGTCGCCGCGCTGGCGGCGAAGCCCTCCAGCAGCTGCTCGTCCTCGGCCGTGAACTCGCCGCCGCTCTCGCCGCGGTCGAAGGCGTTGAGCACTCCCAACGTGCGTCCGCGGAAGACGAGCGGCACGAACAGCCCCGAGTCGGCCTTCACCTGGCGCGAGAGCGCGAAGTGCAGCTGGTCGCGCACGTGCGCGAGCCGCTCCGAGTGCTGCGTCTGCATCACGTGGCCGCTGATCGAGCCCTCGATCGGGATCCGTTCGTGCAGCAGGTTGCCCTCCAGCTGCCCGGCGACCGCCGCCACCTCCAGCTCGCTGCCGTCGCGCAGCATGATCAGCACCCCGCTCGCGCCGACGAGCGCGCGTGCCCGCTTGACGATCAGCTCCAGGATCCGCCCCAGGTCGGTCTCGCCGCCGACCGCACGCGCGATCGCCGTCGAGGCCTCCAGCCCGCGCACCGCCTGCTCCAGCTCGTGGCGGCGGTCGTGCTCGCCGTGGTAGGCACGCGCGTTGGCGATTGCGACGCCCGCCCAGCCGGCGAGCAGGACGATCGTCTCCTCGTCGTCCTCGTCGAACGCGTCCGCGCCCTGCTTGTCGGTCAGGTAGAGGTTGCCGTAGCTCTCGTCGTGCACGCGGATCGGCACGCCGAGGAACGAGGCCATCGGCGGATGGCCGACCGGGAAGCCGTAGGAGCGGGGATGCTCGCTGACGTTCGACAGGCGCAGCGGCGTCGGCTCTTCGATCAGCACGCCGAGCACCCCGCGCCCGTGCGGCAGCGCGCCGATCTGGCGATGCGTCTCCGCGTCGATCCCGAGCGTGAGGAAGCGCTCCAGCTCGCGGCGGTGCTCGTCGAGGATCCCGAGCGCCGCGTAGCGCGCCCCCGTGAGCGACCGGGCTTCCTCGAGAACCCGCTGCAGCACGGCCTCGAGGTCGAGCTCCGAGACGACGGTCCGTCCCACCTCGAGCACACGGCGCAGCCGGCGTTCGTCAAGCATTGGTCGAACCAGCCTAGCCGGGATCGAGTGGCCCGTTGGAACTACGGTGGATTCCCGCATCGTGCCGGAGCACGTGAGCCGCATTCCCCTGCGCTGCGGCTCACGTTCCGGATGTCGTGAGCCTCACCGCATTCCTTGTCGCTTCATCCATGTTGCCCGCTCGCCGTTGGCGGCAAGCCACATCTGGCGGCGGTCCTGCCAGCCGTCGGGCAGCCCGCCCTCGACGTGCTCGATCGTCGCCAATCCGCGCAAGGCGCCGTCGTAGTCGCCGGCGCCGGCGCGCTGTGCGGCCCACCGAAGCGCTTGGCGGACGGCGAGCGTGTGCCGATCGCCTGGGGAGATCGCACCGGCCGGCGCGGGCCTGACGCGCCGATCGCGATCGATCGTCAGAAGCCGGTGCGCGTCGCTGAGCGACCATGCGACCGCGACCCGTGCCGGCAGCAGCCCGTCCAGCAGCGAGTCGCGCGGCACCACGACCACGACCTCGCAGGTGCGCGCGTACTCCTGGAAGATCGCTCCGAGCATCGCGGGCGCGTGCTTGCCGGGCTCGACCGCAGCGGTGACGTCGACAATTAATCGATCGCAGTCACGCTCGCTCAGCTGCCGCAGGCGCTCGCGCAGTCGCGCTGTCGTCTCGGCGTTCAGCGTGGCGGTGAGCGTGATCAAGCGCACCCCGTCGCTGAACGTGTGTGACCGCCATGCGGTGTCGGCGCGGCGGCGTGAGCGACGCAGTCTGCCGAGGCGCTCGTTCGCGCGACCGTTCAGATAAACCCGTTGCGTGCTCATCAAGCATCCTTTCGCTCATTGCAGCGCAACCCGGCACCGAGCCTCCGCGCGCCGGCACGCCGCGAAACGGTGCGGGCGAGAGAGCGACGCCGCTCCAAAGGAGCCGGGCGTCACCCAAGCGAAGCGTTCGTCGCGTCCTGCGATGTGGCGGCCTCCCTGCCGGCGTCCTTGCACGCTTCCAAGGTTCCGGTACGCGGGGGAACGCATCGGAACGCTCGAGCACTGCTCTCTCGCCCGCTGTTTTCCCAGCTCGTCCGCTGTGAGCCGGGATGGTCGCCGCCGATATCGGGGACCGGGCGGCGCCAGCTTCCGAAGATCCTGTATGGCGGACCCTGCGACGGTCCCATGCCACGGGTCGCACGCGCTCTACCTGGGTCAGACCTCCCCGTCCTCGTCACCGCGACCGGCACGAACCCGAATGCGTAGCAGTCCACGAACCGGTTGAATCCAAGCTAGCACCTCGCATGAGCGGCAGGAAGCCAACACCGTTCATTCGACACGATTTGCCGCGTCACCGTGACTGCCGCGCAACCGCGTCGCCGGCTACCGCGACATGTGAGGATCACGGCATGCTCACATCCGGTGTGGAGCGCTGGCGTGCGACCGGCGCGTTCGAGGAGGTCGCGGGCCGGCGGCTGTTCGTGCGGCGGTGCGATGGCGAAGGCCCGCTGCTGCTGCTTCTGCATGGCTTCCCGTCGAGCTCCTACGACTGGCGCGAGCTGTTGGAGCTGCGGCCGCAGCGTGCCACGCTCGCGTTCGACTTCCTCGGCTTCGGCCTCTCCGACAAGCCGCGCGAGCATCGCTACGGACTCGCTTGGCAGGCCGACGCCGCGGAGGAGCTCGTCCGCCGCGCCGGCTCACCGCCGGTCTTCGTCGTCGCGCACGACATGGGGACGTCGGTCGCGACCGAGCTGATGGCGCGCGAGCTGCGCGGCGAGGGCAAGATCGAAATGGCGGGTGCGCTGCTGTTCAACGGCTCGATCCTGCTCGACCGCGCAAGCCCGACACTCGGGCAGAAGCTGCTGCGCAGCCCGCTCGGCCCACTGTTCGCGCGGCTCACGAGCGAGCGCTCGTTCCGCCTGCAGTTCGGGCGGATCTTCTCCGATGCACACCCGCTGAGCGCGCAGGAGGCGGCCGACCAGTGGTGCCTGCTCGCGGAGGGCGGCGGCCACCGCATCGGGCACCTGCTCGTGGAGTACATGGCGGAGCGCGAGCGCTACGTCGAGCGCTGGCACGGCGCCGTGCGCGACTGGCCCGGCCGGCTGTCGCTGGCGTGGGGGCTGGAGGACCCGGTCGCGACGACTGCCGTGCTCGACGGGCTGCGCGAGCTGCGGCCGGGGGTTCCGGTCGTCGAGCTGCCGGGTATCGGTCACTACCCACAGCTTGAGCGGCCGGACCTGCTGGCCGCCGCGCTCGACACGGCGCTTGCCGAGGTGACATGACCCCACAGCCCCAGCGCTTCGACGCGATCGTGATCGGCGCCGGCCCGGCCGGCGAGGTTGCGGCCGGGCGGTTGGCGGAGCGCGGCGGCAAGACGGTGGCGCTGGTCGAGCAGGAGCTGGTCGGCGGCGAGTGCGCCTATTGGGCGTGCATGCCGTCGAAGGCGCTGCTGCGGCCGGGCGAGCTGCTGGACGAGGTCGCGCGGGTGCCGGGCGCCGCGGAGGCGACAGCTGGCCGCGGCGTCGACGCGACCGCTGCGCTGGCACGCCGCGACGAGGTGATCCACTCGCTGAGCGACGACGGGCAGCTCGGCTGGCTGGAGAAGCGCGGCGTGACGCTGCTGCGCGGCCGCGCCCGGCTGGACGGCGAGCGGCGCGTGCGCGTGGGCGACGAGCTGTACGAGGCGGTCGAGGCAGTGATCGTCGCGACCGGCTCCGGGGCGCTGCTGCCGCCGATCCCCGGCCTCGTGGAGTCGCAGCCGTGGACAAGCCGCGAAGCGACGACCGCGAGTGAGGTGCCGGCCGAGCTGACAGTGCTCGGCGGCGGAGTCGTCGGCGTCGAGCTCTCGCAGGCATGGGCCTCGCTCGGCGCGCGCGTGACGCTGGTCGAGGCTGCCCCGCGGCTGATCGCACGCGAGGAGCCATTCGCGAGCATGCAGGTCGCCGAGGCGCTGCAGGCGCACGGCGTCGAGCTGCGGATCGGCGCGAAGGCGACGGCGGTGCGGCGTGAGGGCGGGAGCGCCGGCGGCGAGCTGGACGACACGGGCGCATCGCCGCACGACGGCGACCGTACGACCGTCGAGCTGGAGGACGGAACGTCCGTCACCGGCGACCGCCTGCTCGTCGCGATCGGCCGCCGCCCGCGCACCGACGACCTCGGGCTTGAGAGCATCGGGCTGGAGCCCGGCAAGCCGCTCGAGGTCGACGATGCCCTGCGGGTCGTGGGGCACGACTGGCTCTACGCGATCGGCGACGTCAACGCCCGTGCCCAGCTCACCCACATGGGCAAGTACCAGTCCCGCATCGCCGTCGACGCGATCCTCGGCTCGGACGTGCGCCTGCGCTCCGACGGCGCCGAGTCCCCGCGCGTGATCTTCACCGACCCCTCGATCGCCGCCGTCGGCCACACGCTCGCCGGCGCACAGGAGGCCGGCCTCGCCGTCCGTGCCGTCGACCTCTCCACCGAGGGCACGGCCGGCGCGAGCTTCCACGGCCATGGAGCCGGCGGCACCACCCGCTTCGTGCTCGACACCGACCGCGACGTGCTCGTCGGCGCCACCTTCGCCGGACCCGACGTCGCCGAGCTGCTCCACGCCGCCACGATCGCCGTCACCGCCGAGCTGCCGTTGAGCACCCTCGCCCACGCCGTCCCGGCGTTTCCGACGCGCAGCGAGTTGTGGCTGGAGCTGCTGGAGGCGTGTGGGCGTTAACGACACGACCCGCCACCAGGGGCGGGTCGAGCGTGGGTAGTGAGCCCATGAACGGCTGATAACCGCCTTTGATGATAGCCATGTCGCGACCTGTAGCAACCTTGCTTCGACCGGCGGTACGGGGATGGCTCAGCAGGAGTGACCCCGCAGGCGCATGATCGTCGCGCCCGCCTCGAACCCGATCGCCGGTCGAGCAAGAACTTGGCGGAGGGCGGGAGACTCGAACTCCATCCGAGGGACAACCCCGGACTCGCGGTTATCAGCCGTCCGCACCGCCTTGGTGCTTCACCCTCCGTCCCGGCGGACACTACGTTGGCCGGCGTTTGGCCTCTACACACTGAAACTGGTAATTGGTGACAATTGAGAGCACGAGTGTGTCGAGAGTGTGCCAGCACGCATTCGGAATCAAGGCGCGAGCCGGCTGACGATCTCCTCGGCGATCGCGAGCGACGACGTCGCGGCGGGGGAGGGGGCGTTGCGGATCCAGAGGGTGTGGATGTCGCCGCCGAGACGGAAGTCGTCGACGAGCGAGCCGTCGCGGTCGACGGCTTGGGCACGGACGCCGGCTGGGGCGCGCACGGCGTCGGCGGGTTGCAGCTCGGGGACGTAGCGGCGTGCCTCGGCGATGAACGACGCCTTCGAGGCGGAGCGGATCAGCTCGCCGACGCCGGCGCGCCAGTGGCGGCTCATCAGGCGCGGCGTCCCCGGCCAGCTCAACGTCTCGGCGAGGTCACGGGCGTTGAACGACGTGTGGCGATAGCCCTCGCGGGCGAACGCGAGCACCGCGTTGGGCCCGATCCAGACCGAGCCGTCGACCCTGCGCGTCAGATGGATGCCGAGGAACGGCAGCGCCGGGTCCGGCAGCGGGTAGATCAGGCCGCGGACGAGGCCGGTGCGCTCCGGGCGAAGCTGCCAATACTCGCCGCGGAAGGGGACGATCCGCGGCCCGGCCGGCTCGCCGGAGCGGCGTGCGAGGCGGTCGGCGTGCAGGCCGGCGCAGACGATCGTGCGGTCGGCGTGCAGCTGGGAGCCATTGGCGAGCTCCACGGCACCCGCTCGGACCTGCACGACCTCGGCGCCGAGGCGCACCTCGCCGCCGGCCGCCACCACGTCCTCCGCCAGCGCCTGCGCGACCCGGGCGAAGTCCGTGATCGCCGTCTCCGGCGAGTGCAGCGCCGCGATCCCCGCCGCGTGGGGCTCGACCTCACGCAGCCCGGCGGCGTCGAGCCGGCGCAGTCCTGGCACACCGTTCTCGCGTGCGCGCGCCTCCAGCGCGGCGAGTCGCCCCAGCTCGCGCTCGTCAAGCGCGACGACGAGCTTCCCGCACGCCTCGTACGGCACGCCGCGCTCGGCGCAGTACGCGCGCAGCAGCTCCATCCCGCGCCGGCACAGGCGCGCCTTCAGCGATCCCGGCTCGTAGTAGAGGCCGGCGTGCACGACGCCGGAGTTGCGGCCGGTCTGGTGGCGGCCGACCGCGTCCTCTTTCTCCAGCACGACGACGTCGGCGCCCGCCTGCTCGCGGGCGATCAGCCGCGCGGTCGCGAGGCCGAGGATCCCGCCGCCGACGACTACGACGCGCATCGTGGACGCCAGCTTAGGCGGGCTCGCGCACTCCGCCGCTCCCGACCGTCCTGTCCTGCGGTCGCAGCACGACCACAGGCCAGGACGATGCGGTCGCTCAGGCCGGTCCCGGCTGCGCCACGAGCCGGGCGCCCTCGACGCCGGCCTCGGGCGTGACGAGGATCGCGCCCTCGCCGGAGGCGTAGGCCTCCTCGCCGTGCTGGACGACGTCCATGCCGACCGCCTCCTCGTGCTCGCTGGCGCGCAGCGGCATCACGAGGCCGATCAGCTTCAGCAGCACGAACGTCGCCGTGAACGCGTAGGCGGGCGTCGCGATCGCGGCGAGCCCCTGCCACAGCAGCTGGTCGGCGTTGCCGTAGACGAGGCCGTCGGAGACGCCGTTCCAGCCGACCTGCGCGAAGAACCCGATGAAGAGGATCCCCGTGAAGCCGGCGATGCCGTGGGCGGCGAGCACGTCGAGCGTCTCGTCCACGCGCGTGCGCGTGCGCCAGACGATCACCGCGTAGCTGGGGATCGCGGCGAGCGCGCCGAGCGCCATCGCCCAGCCGGGGCTGACGTAGCCACCGGCGGGGGTGATCGCGACGCAGCCGACGACGATCGCCGTCGCCGCGCCGATCGCGGTCACCTTGCGGCCGCGGATCAAGTCGAGCACGAACCACACGACGAGCGTGCAGGACGGCGTCAGCAGCGTGTTCGTGAACGCGAGCACGCTGGCGTTGCCGGTCGAGAAGCCGCTGCCGCCGTTGAAGCCGAACCAGCCGAACCACAGCAGTCCGGCGCCGAGCAGCACGTACAGCGCGTTGTGTGGAAGCAGCGCCTGGCGCCCGTAGTCCTTGCGCGCGCCGACGACGAGCGCCGCCGCGAGCGCGGAGAAGCCCGACGCCATCTCGACGGCGACGCCGCCGGCGAAGTCGAGCGTGCCGCCCTCCATCAGCCAGCCGCCGCCGAAGCCCCAGTGCGCGAGCACGGAGTAGACGAGCACCGACCACAGCGCGGCGAAGACGAGGAACGCGCTGAAGCGCATCCGCTCGACGACCGCGCCGGAGACGAGCGCGACCGTGATGATGCAGAAGGTCGCCTGGAAGGCGAAGAAGACGAGGTGCGGGATGGTGGTCCCGTCGCGCGGCTCGAACGCGACGCCGCTGAGGAAGGCGTGGCCGAAGCCGCCGATCAGGTCGCCGGTGCCGTCGAACGCGAGCGAGTAGCCGACGGCCGCCCACGTGACCATCGCCACCGCGATTGCCGCGACGCACATCATGAACGTGTTGAGCGTGTTCTTCGAGCGCACGAGCCCGGCGTAGAAGAGCCCGAGCGCCGGGGTCATCAACAGCACGAGCGCGGTGGCGATCAGCATCCACGCGGTGTCGCCCGTGTCCACCTGGGTGGCCGCTGCAAGCAGTGTCTGCACGCTGCTCACCTCCCGACCGGCGTGACGGCGCCGTGGTCGGTCTCGCCGGTGCGGATCCGCACGGCCCGCTCCAGCGGCACGACGAAGATCTTGCCGTCGCCGACCTCTCCGGTGCGCGCGCCTTCGCAGAGCGCGTCGATCGTCGGCTGGACGAAGTCGTCCGAGACGGCGATCTCGAAGCGCACCTTCTCCGACAGGCCGACCTTCACGGTCGTCCCGCGGTAGGTCTCGACCCGCTCCAACTCGCCTCCGTGGCCCTGCACACGACTCAGCGAAACGCCCCGCACCTCGGCGCGGTAGAGCGCCTCGAGCACGTCGTTGGCCTTCTCAGGCCGGACGATCCCGATCACGAGCTTCACAGTTCTTCCTCCGATTGGCTGACGGTGCCAGGGGCGAAGAATCGCCGATACGCCAGACACGCGTGGCAATCGGGAGCAGAAAAGATCCGATCGGATATAAGCTCCGCGTCGTGGACGTGCCACGGACCCTCCGCGCCGCGCGGCAGCGCGCCGGCCTCACGCAGACGGCGCTCGCGCTGCGCGCGGGAACGTCGCAGGCGACCGTCTCGGCCTACGAGCGCGGCACCAAGCAGCCCTCCGTCGAGACGCTCGCGCGCCTGCTGGCGGCGACCGGCTCGCGCCTGGCGGTCACGCCCGCCGCACGGGCCGTGATCCGGCCCTCGGCGGCGCAGCATGCCCGCGCGGCGAGCACGCTCGAGGACGTCCTCGAGCTCGCCGAGGCGCTGCCCGTGCGCCACCTGCCCGAGCTGCGCTACACGCCGCTGCGGCGGGCCGCATGACGCTCGGCGGCCAGATCGCGGCGCGGCACGGCGCTCTGCTGGGGCGGGCCGCATGACGCTCGCCGAGCGGATCGTGGCGCTGCACCGCGCGCTCGCGGCGCGGCGGATCCCGCATGCCTTCGGCGGGGCGATCGCGCTCGCCTACTGGACGCTCGACCCACGCGGCACGAGTGACCTCGACGTCAACGTCTTCCTGCCGGCTGCCAAGTGCGCGCGGGCGCTGGCGGCGCTGCCGGAGGCGGTCGAGCAGCCCGCCGAGGCGGAGGCGGCGATCCGCCGCGACGGTCAGCTGCGGCTGTGGTGGGAGGAGACGCCGCTCGACCTCTTCTTCGACACCTCGCCGCTGCACGCCGCCGCCGCGCGCCACCGGCGGACGGTGCCGTTCGCGGGCACGCAGATCCCGATCCTCGGACCGGTCGAGCTGGCCGTCTTCAAGGTGCTGCCCGACCGCACGCGCGACTGGGCCGACGTCGAGGCGATGCTGATCGCCGAGACGCTCGACCTCGACGCCGTGCGGGAGACGTTGCGGGAGCTGCTGCGGGATCCCCGCGACGCGCGCTTCGCGCGGCTCGCGGACGCCGACCGAAGGGCGCGCAACGCGGTCGCGGAGTGGTGAGGGCGCGCGTTCGCCCCGGCCAGCGTCAGGTCTCGTGGGCGGGGCCCGCCGAGTTCGTACCGAGGTCTCAGGCGTCCGGGGCTGCCGCGCTCGCCGGCGCCCACGCCGGCGCCGGGTGCTCGCCGCCGGGCCCGCGGCGCGGCCGCACGTCGTGCGCGTCGATCGGCTCGCCGCACTCGGAGCAGACCATCACGGGGTGCGTGACCTCGCCGCAGGGCTCGTGGACGAGCTCGACCGGCGGGCCGTTGACGAGCCCGGAGTGCGTGTTGCCCCACTCCATGATCGCGACGACGATCGGGTAGAGGTCGATGCCGGCCTGGGTGAGGCGGTACTCGCTGAGCGTGCGCTTGGCGCCCTGCGAGTAGGCGCGGCGTTCGAGGATGCCGAAGTCGACGAGGCGGTTGAGGCGGTCGGTGAGGATGTTGCGGGCGATGCCGGTGGCGCGCTGGTAGTCCTCGAACGTGCGCGCTCTCAGGAACGCCGCGCGCAGGATCGTGAAGACCCAGCGCTCGCCGAGCACGGCTCCGGTTCGGGCGATGGCGCAGTTGACGCCGAGCAGGTCCTCGTGACGCATCTCACGGGCATTGTAACGACGTTGCGAAACGCAACTAGCCTGCGCTAGGGTCTCGTTGCATGTTGCAACGACGCTCGCTCGCGATCTTCGCCGCCTGTGCTGGGGGATACCTCGCCTTCCTCGACACGACGATCGTCAACGTCAGCTTCCCGAGCATCTCGGAGTCCTTCCCCGGTGCCGACCGCGCGCAGCTCTCGTGGGTGCTCGACGGTTACTTCATCGTGATCGCCGCGCTGCTCGTGCCGGCCGGCATGCTGGCCGACCGCGTCGGGCGCAAGCGGCTGTTCCTCTTCGGCGTCGGCTTTTTCGTCGCGACGTCGGTCGCCTGCGCGGTCGCTCCGACGCTCCCGCTGCTGATCGCGGCGCGCGTGCTGCAGGGGGTTGGCGCCGCGATCGTCGCGCCGGTGTCCTTGGCGCTGCTGCTGCCGGAGTTCCCGCTCGAGCGCCGCTCCGCGGGTGTCGGCCTGTGGGGCGCGGCGGCTGCCTTGGCGGCGGCGTCCGGACCGCCGCTGGGTGGGCTGATCGTCGACGTCGCCGACTGGCGCTGGATCTTCATCGTCAACATCCCGCTCGGGCTGCTGGTGCTCGCCGCGGCGCGTGCCGGCGTGCAGGAGAGCCGCGACGAGAGCGCGACCGGGCTGCCTGACCTGGTCGGCGCGATGCTGCTTGCGGTGGGCCTTGGTCTGCTCGCGCTTGGGATCGTCGAGGGCAACGACTGGGGCTGGACGAGCTCGCGGGTGCTCGGTGCGTTCAGCGTCGGCGCGGTGCTGCTAGCGGTTGTGGCGCGGCGCTGTGCGCGCCACCCGCGGCCGGTGATCGACCCCGACCTGATGCGGATCGCGTCGTTCCGCCGCGCGAACCTCGGCTCGCTGCTGTTCGCGATGGCGTTCTTCTCGACGATCCTCGGGAACATCCTGTTCCTCACGTCGGTGTGGGGCTACAGCGTGCTGTCGGCGGGGTTGGCGACCGTGCCCGGCCCGTTCCTCAGCGCCGTCGTCGCCGGCCCGGCGGGACGGTTGGCTGACCGCTACGGCCACCGCGCCGTGATCGTCCCCGGCTGCGTGTCATTCGCGCTCGGCCTGTTGATCCTGCGCAGCGCCGGCCCGCACCCCGACTACCTCGGGACGTGGTTGCCGGGCGCGACGTTCACCGGGATCGGCATCGGCCTTGCGTTCCCGACGCTCGGCGCCGCCGCCGTGCGCGACATCGCCGCCGCGCGGTTCGCGACCGCCAGCGCCGTCAACAGCGCCTTCCGCCAGTTCGGCGCCGTGCTCGGGACCGCGCTGCTGATCGCGATCGTCGGCACCCCGGCGACGCTCGCCGCCGCCGGCGACGCCGCCGACAGCGCCTACATGTTCGGGATCGTCAGCGCCCTCCTCGCCGGCGCGGCGAGCATGTTGCTGCGGCCCGCGGTGGGCGTACTCCCGCTGGCGGCGGCGGCCGAACCGGTCGCGGACTAGCGTTCGACCGTCCTGTTCTGTGGTCGTCCTGCGACCACCAGGCAGGACGGTTCGGTCGGGCCGCGGAGGGACAGCCCAAGCCGTCCTGCTTCGTGGTCGTCCTGCGACCACAAGTCAGGACGGTCGCTCGGCGGACAGGCCGAGCCGGGCGCGCAGCGCGGCTTCATCCTCCACGCCCTCAACTCGCACGAGCTTGTCGCGCGAGCGCTCGCCGCGCACGACGGACACCCGCGACGCCGGGACCCCGGCAGCCTTCGCGAGCAGCTTGCAGACGGCGGCGTTGGCCTTGCCGTCGACCGGCGGGGCGGTCACACCGACGAGCAGGCGCCCGTCGCGCTCGCCGAGCAGTTCGTCGCGGCGGGCGCGCGGCTGGACGCGGATCGGCACGTCGACGGCGGGCATAGTGCTCAGCGCGTGGCGCGGCGCGCGGGACGCGGGGTCCCGCTCACCCCGCCTCGTCGCGCAGCGCCGCGCGGCGGACCTTGCCGCTCGGGGTCTTCGGCAGCTCGGCGCGGAACTCGACGATGCGGGGGTACTTGTATGGGGCGGTGCGACCTTTGACGTGGTCCTGCAGCTGGGTGGTGAGGGAGCTGCTCGCCTCGTGGCCGTCGCGCAGCACGACCACGGCGCGCACGACGGAGCCGCGCTCGTCGTCGGGCGCGGCGACGACGGCGGCCTCGGCGACGGCCGGGTGGCTGACGAGCGCGGACTCGACCTCGAACGGGCCGATGCGGTAGCCGGCGCTGATGATCACGTCGTCGGCGCGGCCTTCGAACCAGAGGTAGCCGTCGTCGTCCTGCTGGACGCGGTCGCCGGTGCGCCAGGTCGTGGTGCGGTCCTGCGCGGGCGCACCGAGGTAGCCGTGGAAGAACGTCGGCACCGACGCGGGGTCGAGCACGAGCTCACCGTCGTCGATCCACAGCCTCACGCCCGGCAGCGCGCGGCCCATCGAGCCGGGCCGTGCCGGCTCGCCGGCCGGGTTGGCGGTCAGCGCACCGGTCTCCGTCTGCCCGAAGCCGTCGCGCACGTCGAGCCCGGTCGCCTCGCGCCAGGCGGACAGCACCTCCGGGTTCAGCGCCTCGCCCGCCGACACCAGCCCGTGCAGGTCCTCGAAGCCCGTCAGCGTCGCCCGCTTCGCGACGATCCGGTACTCGGTCGGCGCCATGCAGAGCACGTTCACGCGCTCCTCGCGCAGCAGCTCCAGCCGCTGCGCCGGATCGAAGCGCTCGTCGTGCAGCAGCGCCGCCGCGCCGCGCATCCAGGGAGCGATGAAGACGTTGCGGGCCGACTTCGACCAGCCGCTCGTCGCCGTGCACCAGACGAGGTCGCCGCCGCGCGGGGCGAGCCAGTGCTCGGCCTGCAGGTGCTGGCCCGTCAGGTATCGCTGTGCGTGCAGGACCGGCTTCGGCGCCCCTGCCGTCCCGCTCGTGAACGTGATCAGGCAGGGATCCTCCGGTGCCAGCTCGGCGGCCGGCGGCACGGGCGCGTCGAACAGCGCGGCGTCTGGGATCGTCAGCACCGCCACGTCATCGCGCCGCCCGCCGAGCGCCTCCTCCAGCACCGCGCGGTTGCGCTCGTCCACGACGATCGCGCGTGGAGCGGTCGCCTCGATCCGCATCCGCAGGTCGGCGACGCGGAGCTGCTCGGTGCACGGCAGCGCGATCGCGCCGATGCGGAAGCAGGCGACCATCGTGAGCACCCACTCGGGACGGTTGCCGATCAGCGTCATCACGACGTCGCCGCGGCCCGTGCCGGCTGCCAGCAGCGTTCCCGCCATGCCGCTGCTGTGCTGCGCGACCTCGCCGAAGGACCACTCGCGCCGCTGCCCGTCGCGCGTCCGCTCGACGAGCGCCCGCGCCTGCGGATCCGCGCGGTCGACGACGTCGCGAGCGAAGTTCACGCTCGGGAACGCTACGGCACCGCGAGTGCCGCGGCGCGGCCCGACGACAAGCTGCGGGCGGCCGGCATCGTGCCGACCGCCCGCAGCGGGTGAGCGTCCGTGCTCCGGGCGTCCTTGCCCGATCGGCCTTCCCGGCCGATCAGTGCTTCCGTGCAGGCTTCATGACCGCCTGGACGAGCAGCTCGCAGCCGTCGGTCTGCGCGCTCTGGCGGAACAGCGGTCCGAGCGTGGGGGTGAAGATCATCTGGTTCGGCCCGCCGCTGGAGCAGTAGAGCGCCGAGGTCGAGGCGGAGTCGATCGCGAGGTAGTCGCCTTTCTTGACCTTCAGGTTCGCCTTGAACGTTTCGACGGCGTCGGACTCGTTCTCCTCGAAGCCGCTGCCGGCAATCTGCACGGTCGGGCCCTTGCCGGCGCCGCGGCCGGTGCCGACGTACTCGCCGAGCAGGTCGTCGTAGCCGAGGCCCTTCAGCCGCACGAGCCGGAAGGTGAGCGAGCCGGGCGCGCCGGCACGGACCTTGAAGCGGACGATCGTGCCGTTGCGCGGCGCCCGCAGGCCGCCGGGGACGGCGATGCTCGGGTCGATCGCCACGCGCGTACATGGCGGCGTGACCTCTTCGTTGTTGCCGTCCTCGTTGCAGTTGTGACCGGGCGCCGAGTTCGACGGTTCATGGTCGAGCCGCGAGCCGAACGTGATCGTGTGCGCCGGGCTGACCGCGGGAAGGGCCATCAGGCCGGTCGCGGTGAGGATGGTGGAGATGAGCGTGCTGCGCTTCATGGCGGTGCCTCCTGGGCGGTGAAGGTGGTCTCCGAAGTGCTTGGAGCCATCCTCCGCCCGGGCGGTCCGGCCGTCGTTCAATCCCGCGACACGCGGTGTGTCGTGTTCACGACACAGGCGTGAACGCCACCGCGATCGAGCCCCAGGCGTCGCCGGGGAGGTAGAAGCCGGAGAACATGTCGGCGCCGGTGGCGGTGATCTTGGCCGGGATCTGGCCGTGGTCGTGGCCGGTGGGCGTGCCGGGCGTGAGGTCGAGCATCGTGCCGCGGATGTCGCCGAGCTGGGTGCAGCCGTCGCCGCCGAGCGTGAAGACGGCTGTCGAGCCGGTGCCGTGCAGCCCGATCTCGGGGTCCTTGACGACGATGTCGATGCCGTGGTCGCTGTAGCGGAAGCGCACGGTGCCGTCGGCGAAGAGGCCGGCGCTGTCGCTGGTGGCGTCGTACCAGCTCCCCGCCTTCAGGCCGAAGCCGAACGAGTAGACGAGCGCGGCCGGGCTGCCGGGCAGCACCTCGGCGGGGCCGGCGGCCGCGCCGTCCGAGGCGGTCGCGCCCTCGCCGCTGGCGACGTAGCGGATGAAGGAGTCGCGCGGGCGCCAGGTGATCGTCGCGTTCGCGACGTCCACCGCGGTCCCCGGGCGGGCCATCGGCGGGCCGGCGGGGGTGATCTGGTCGGAGCTGATCGAGCACGTCGGCGTGGTCGGTCCCCCGCCGCCGGGCGTCGAGCCGCCGCCGGGCACGCCGCCACCCGGGGCGGTCTGCTTGGCGGGCGGGATCGTCGTCTGGGCGCGCAGGCGCCCGAGCACGCCGGCGCTCAACTCGTCGAGCGCGAGGCGCCGGCGCAGTAACGTCGCGCCCGCGCGGGTCAGCCGGACCTTGACGGGCTCCAGCCGCAGCGTTCCCTTCGAGGCGGTGACCGTCAGCCGCCACGGCACGACCTCGGCGGCGAACACGACGACGCGCTTGCGCGCGCCCGCGGGCAGTGCCGAGAGCGTCGTGCGCCCGGCCTGCACGCGCCCGCGGCACTGCGTCAGCGTCAGCGTGCGCCGGCCGTGGCGCAGCGTCAGCTTGCCGCGCAGCGCGAGCGCGGACTCGGTGGCGATCGTCCCGCCGTGGACGGGCAGGACGATCTGCCGGGCGACCGCCACGCCCTGCGCCCGCAGGCTCGACGCGACCGGGCCGTTGGCCGCGATCGTCGTCGTTCCGGTGGGCGCTGCCGCTGCGGCGATGGCGAGCAGCGTGGCGGTCGCGGCGGCCATCGCTACAGCACCTTCACCCGCACGGCCGGCGCGTCGCCGACCTGCACGAGCACGACGCCGCGGATGCGCCGGCCGACCGGTGCGTCGTCGGCGAGCCGCACCGCCAGCGTGCGAGCGCGGACGGAGCCCTTCGCGAGCGTGCGGCCCTTCGTGGAGCGCACGCTGACGAGGTGCCGCTTGCCGTCCGGGTAGGGGGCGCGCTTGAGCACCGAGGTCTGCAGGCGCACGAGCTTGCCCTGCGGGCCAGCCGGGCCGGCAGGACCTTGCGGGCCCGCGACGGGCGCCGTCTTCACCCGCAGCGAGAAGCCGCCGAACGTGTTCGGCGTGCGGTCCGGGCCGGAGCCGGCGACGTAGGGCGCCGGGAAGACCGCGAGGCTTGTCGCGATCGACGGGACGATGCCGGCGATCGTGCGCGAGCCGTCGGCGTGGAGCGTCACGGTCGCGTTTGAGAGGTCGAGGTTGAAGACCGCGGCGCCCGTGTACGTCAGCGGATCGCCGGAGCGCTTGCCGGAGGCGAACAGTTGGCCGCTGTCGCCGTTGAGCACGAGCTTCGGGTCCTCGACGGTGATCGTGAAGTCGTGGCCGCCGTTCGGCGGGGCGCCGCCGGGCGGGGAGAAGAACGTGACGACGCCGTCGAGATGGATCGTGCCCTCGCCCGTCGCGGGCTCGTACGTCCCGCCGGTGGCGGGGTACGTGAGGGTGAACGCGTCGCCGGGCGTGCTGGAGGTGTTGACGGTCGCGCCGGTGGCGCCGTCGCTCGGCGTGACGGTGCCGTTGGCGAGCGGGAAGGCGGTCGTGACGTAGCCGAGCCACGTGCGCTGCGTGCCGGCGGGCGCGCCCGTGTCGTAGATCTTCGTCGTCGTCCAGTCGAGCTTGCCGGACGTGACCGTCGCGGCGCCGGCCGGTGCGGCCAGCAGCGCTGAGGCGAGCGCGACCAGCACGCCGAGCGCGGGGCGGCGCAGTCGGGAGAGGGGGAGCATGGGGGTTTCAGGTCCTTTCATTAGGGTCACCTAAGTTAGGGTATCCTAATTCATAGTCGGGAGGTCGGATACGTCGGCAAGCCACGCGACGCGCAGCGCCGTGTGCCCGTCCGCATCGGTCTCGAGCGCGGCGTCGACGCGCCAGACCTCCGCGAGGCGCTCGCGCTGGAGCACCTCGGCGGCAGGTCCCGTCGCGACCGAGCGCCCTCCTGCCATCACGACGACGCGATCGGCGACGGCCGCGGCCAACGCGAGGTCGTGGACGACGAGCACGACCGCGAGGCCGCCGCTCGTCAGCTCGCGCAGCAGACGCGCGAGGCCGGCGGTCGCGCCGAGGTCGAGGTGCGCGGTCGGCTCGTCGGCGATCACGACTGGCGCCTCCTGCGCGAGCGCGACGGCGATCTGCACGCGCTGCAGCTCGCCGCCGGAGAGCGTCGGCAGCACGCGCTCGGCGAGCGCGGCCACGCCGGCACGCTCCATCGCATGCTCGACGGCGTCGTGGTCGGCGCGCGTCATCCGCTGCAGCGGGCCAACGTGCGGCGAGCGCCCGATCCGCACCGCGTCGCGCACGAGAATCCCGTCCGGCACGCGGGCGCGCTGGGGCACGAACGCGCGCCGGCGGGCGAGCGCACGGCCGCGCATGCGCCGCACGTCGACGCCGCCCCACTGCACGCTCCCGCCGCTCGTGCGCTGCAGCCCCGCGACCGCCCGCGCGAGCGTCGACTTGCCGGCGCCGTTGGGGCCGACGACCGCGACGAGCTCGCCGGCCGCGACCGAGAGGTCGGCGCCGTGCAGGATCGGCACGCCGCCGATCCGCACCTGGACGTCGCGGGCCTCCAGCAGCGGCGCCGTCGTGCGACCCTCGTCGGCCGTCGCAGGAACAGCGGCGCGTCGGTCCTCGGGCAGGGCAGTCACACCGTCCTCCGCAGCAGCCACAGGAACAGCGGCACCCCGATCACGACCATCAGCGGCCCGACCGGCAGCTCGATCGGCGCGGCGACCGTGCGCGCGAGCGTGTCGCCGGCGAGCAGCAGCGCGGCGCCGCACAGCCCCGAGGCGGGCACGACGAACCAGTGGCTCGCCGTGCGCGCGGCGAGCCGCACGACGTGGGGGATGAAGAGGCCGACGAAGGCGACCAGCCCGGCCAGCGCGGCGGCCGAGGCGGCCAGCAGCGCGGCGGCGATCCCGGCGGCAAGGCGGATCGCCCGCGGCCGCAGCGCCGAGCGCCGCGGCCACGTCATCGCCGAGCGCGAGTCGGTCGAGCGGGCGCATCAGCGCGAGCGCCAGCACGAAGCCGGCCGTCAGGTAGGGCCACACGACCTCGAGCTGCGTCCAGCCGCTCGTGGTCAGGCCGCCGGCGAGGAAGAAGATCGCCGACGGCACGCGCTCCGGGCGCAGCGCCATCAGCGACGTCATCGCCGCCGCGAACAGCGCGCTGATCGCGATCCCCGCGAGGATCAGCCGGCCGATCCCGCCGGGGTTCGGGCCCGACCAGGCGACGACGAACACGAGCGCCGCCGCCAGCAGCCCGAACGCGAGCGCCCCGACCGGCAGCAGCGCGATCGAGCTGGGGAAGACGAGCAGGATCAGGATCGCGCCAAAGCCCGCACCGCCGGTGACGCCGATCACGTCGGGCGAGGCGAGCGGGTTGGCGAGCGCGCCCTGCAGCAGCGCGCCGGCGACGCCGAGCGCCGCCCCGACCGCGATCGCCTCCAGCGTGCGCGGCAGCCGCAGCTCCAGCACGATCTGGCGCAGCGGGCCGGGGTCCGCCTGGCCGGTGAGGGCGTCGAGCACCTTGGCGAGCGGGACGTGGACGGCGCCGAGCGTCATCGATGCGGCGATCGCGGCGAGGAGCGCGACGCTGCCGATGGCGATGACGAGCGTCTGGCGCAGGGTCATGCCGCGCCTGCGCGGCTCGACCGTCCTGTCCTGTGGTCGTCCTGCGACCACAGAACAGGACGCTTCCGGCGCGCCGGTCGTGCTCACCGGTTCTTCAGGTACTTGACCTGCACGTCCGCGATCGTCTGCGCCGGGCTCGTCCATGGCTGCAGCAGCGAGTTGTCCGTCGAGACGTAGACGCGGCCGGTGCGTGCGGCCTTCGTCGTCGCCCACGCGGGGTTGCTGCGCAGGAAGGCGACCAGCCGCGGAACGTCGCCCGCGTTGCCGTGCGGCACCGCGATGATCACCTCGGGGTCCTGCGCGACGACGAACTCGTCGGAGACGCGGGCGTAGCCGCCGCTGTCCTTGAGGTTGCCGGTGATCAGCCGGCCGCCGGCCGCCTTCACGACGGCGGCGCCCCACGAGTTCGGCAGGAAGGCGAACGACGCGCGTCCGACGCCGAGCAGCACCAGCACGCGCGGATGGGAGCGCGCCCGTGCCTTCGCGGCCTTGATGTGCGCGCGCTGCTTCGCGGCGAGCGCCGCTGCCTCCTCCTGCCTGCCGACGAGCGCGCCGATCCACTGCGTTGTGCGCGGGACGTCCGCGACCTTGCGCGGGTCGATCTCGACGACGCGCATCCCGAGCTTGCGCATGCCCTCGTTGCCCTTGGTCCAGACGGGCGCCGACAGCACGAGCTGCGGCTCGAGCACGGCGACCTGCTCGAGGTTCGGCCCGACCGGGTGCGCGAGCGCCAGGCGCTGAACGTTCTTCAGCTTGCTGGAGATGTGCTCGTCGCCGCCGACCGACTGCCCGATCGCGAGCGGCGTGACGCCGAAGATCGCGAGCGTGTTCGCGGTGAAGGGGGTGAGTGCGACGACGCGCGGGGCGGCCGTGGCGGCCGGTGCCGTGACGGCGAGGCAGGCGAGCAGCGTCGTGAGCAGGAGCGCGAGCCGCCGCATCACACGACCGCCTCGCGGGCCCGCTTCGTCAGCTCGACCGTCGCGGCGCGCAGGCCGTCCGACGTGGTCGCCGGCTCGGCGAAGCCGACGCGGATCGGCGCGGCGCCGCGCGGCGTCTCGATCATCATGTCGACGCCGTGGCGGTCGATCCCGACCGAGCGGGCCTTCGCCGCGTCGGGGTAGCCGCCGAGCTGCTGTGCGATCACGCAGCAGCGCGTCGGCGTGGTCCTCGTTGAGGTGGGCGATCGCGCGCGCCGCCGAGGGGGCGGTCGGGTCAGGCGCGGCGTCGGCGTAGTCCTCGCCGCTGGCGGAGCCCATCGTGCCGTAGCCGCCGATCCAGCGGACGCGCTCGACGTCGAGCACCCACAGCGAGAAGTCGCCGAACTCGACGAAGACGCGGCGCGGCGCTGGTGGCCTCCAGACATGCGACGCGCGCGTCGCGCTCGCGCTCGCCCTCGGGCCGCACGGCACGGCCGGCGAGCGTGACACGGCCGTTCGCGAGCGGGTCCGCGCCGCTCGGGGGCGCGGCGACCATCAGGCTCGCGCGCGGGTCGCGCTGGAGGTTGCGGCCGTGCTCGGCGAGCGTTGAGACGAGCAACGCGGGCGTGCCGTCGTCGAGCAGGCCGAACATGATCAGCGAGGCCCACGGCGTGCCGTCCTCGCTGAGCGTCGCGAGCGTCGCGGTGCGGGTCTGGGCGAGCAGCGTGCGCGCTGCCTCAGCGGGGGTCGGGCGTGCGGCGGGGGCGGCGGGGGCCAGCGGCGCCGGCACCAGATCGGCCATGTCAGATGGGACGTCGTGATCCATGGGAGGAGAGGAAGGTGGGTTCATGACACATTAGGCTAGCCTAAGAAGGGCTCCCTAAGTAGGGCCGCCTAATTTCGTGCTCGTGCATCTGCTCCGCCGCCATCTTCCGCTGCTCGTGCTCGCCGTCTGTGCGATGGCGTCGCCGGCTGCCGCGGCAGCAGGCCAGGTGACGATCCAGCCGGCCGGCGGCGGCGACGGCAACCCGCTTGTGCTCGCCGACCTGGCCGCGAAGCTCGACGTCCACGACGCCGC
Source organism: uncultured Actinomycetes bacterium (assembly GCA_963774115.1). Lineage (GTDB taxonomy): Bacteria > Actinomycetota > Thermoleophilia > Solirubrobacterales > Solirubrobacteraceae > Conexibacter. The sequence goes on from CAVZDN010000004.1 coordinate 460,947, forward strand.
TTACGAGCTGCGCTCCGCGGACGGTGCCGTGCAGCCCGTCACCGTCGCCGCCGGCATCACACTCGGCGCGCTGCTGCGGGAGGCCGGCGTCGACCTCGACGACTTCACGTACCTGGAGATCCCGCGCGCCGACGGCACGAGCGTGCTGGTCCTGCGCGACCAGGTCCTGGCCGAGGACGCCGCCGTCCAGCCGGTCGTGTGGGAGGACGCGGACGGCCTGCACTTCCTGCGCCCGCCCTCTGGGGAGGACGACGTGAACGCCGAGGACCTCGTGACGCCGGTTGACGGCGCGCTCGTCGTGCGCCCGCTCACCGGCGATCCGCTCGGCGTGCGGATCGACGTGTCGCGCGCCCGCGTGCGTCCGCGCGAGGTCGTTGCGTTCGCCGCGGTGCTCGTCGCCGGAGCACGGCCCGGCGTCGAGTTCGAGTGGTACTTCGACGACGGTGCCGCCGGCACGAGCGGCGCGAACGTCACCCACCGCTTCACCCGTCCCGGCACCTACAACGTGCTCGTCAACGTCTCCGAGGGCGGCCGCCAGCTCGACGTCTACGACGTCGCGACCGTCGTCGTGGCCGCGCCGCGGCGCGAGCGCGGGCATCCCCGGCGTGGCTCCGGCGGAGGCGGTGGCGGGACCGCGGGCGGGGACGGATCCGGCGACGGGAGCGGGACAGGTGCGGGCGGGAACGGATCCGGCGCGGGAAGCGGGACCGGTGCCGGAGCGGGCGGTGATGGATCCGGCGACGGGAGCGGGGCCGGGGCCAGCGGAAACGGCGCGGGCTCCGGCAGCCCTGCGGGCGCGCCGCCCCCGCCACGGCACCGCGAGCCCGCTCGCCGGCGACCCGCCCGCCGCGCTCCGACGCCGAAGCCGCCGGCCGCGACCACCGCCGACACCGTCACCGGCACGCTGCTCGCCTCCACCGACGCCTCGCCGCTCGCCGCGCTCGCATCCCACCGCACCACCGGCGCACGCGCCGAGCCGAAGCGCCCGCTGCAGATCCCGATGGGCGTCTGGGTCGCCGCCGGTGTCGCCCTGCTCGTCGTCGCCGGATGGGTCGTCGAGTCGCGCACGACGCTGCCGTTCTGGCAGGACTGACCGGCGCGCCCGCGCGGCGGCGCTACTTCGCGGCCGGCCGCTTCAACGTCACGCGCACGCCCGGCGCGATCGTCCCCCCGACCGTCGCGTTCAGCCACACCTTGCCGCTCTCGTGGTTGCGCACGAAGCGGCGCCCGGCACGTGTGAGCTCGACCTGCACCCGCGTGCGCTTGCCGGCGGCGAGGTCGATCCTGGCCTTGCCGTACGTGACGGTCGCGGGCGGCTTCTTCGCCGCTTGCGCGCGCCCCGCGGCGGCGCCCTGGCGCGACTGCAGCCGCACGATCCCCTGGCAGCGGCCCGTCGTGAGCGCACAGCGGATCAGCAGGGGAGCAACCCCGTTCTGCACCGTCACCGCCGGCTGCACAAGGCGGATCGCCGCCGGGGCGGTGCCGCCCCCGCCGCCGCCGGCTCCCGGCGTCACGTCGGCGGCGAGCAGCACCTGGAAGCCGCCGACGCCGGAGCTGAGGAAGCGCTCCTGCCCAGGCGCGACGGCCGGGTGGTAGACGAAGGCGCTCGGCGCATCGAAGTCGCTCGGGTCGTGGCGGTTGGAGTCAAACGCCGGCACCGGGACGTTCGGCGCCAGCACCGAGAGCGCGAGCGCGTCGAACGTGACGGTGCGGTTCACCGGGTCGGGCACGAGGTCCTTGCGCACCGGCAGCGCCGTCTGGATCGTCGTGACGGCGTTCGGTGCCGGCGTGAAGACGGGAGTGCGCCCGACCTCCGTGCAGCAGACCGGCGGCTGCGTCGAGAAGAAGTCACGGAACGCGCGCAGCACCACCACCTGCATCGGGCCGGTGATCGGTCCCACGCGCACGCTCACCTGCGTGACGGTGCCGCCGACCGGCACCAGGAAGCTCCCTGCGGCCGGCTGGTTGATCGTCCCTACGTTCACCCACGTGCACGTCGGCTGCCCGCTTGGCGCCGCGAAGTACCCGACCCCGAACGCCGTCGGCAGCGGCAGCACCGTGCAGTCGAACGCGACGTTCGCCGGCAGGTTCAGGTTCGCCCCGAACGCCACCGCACGGGCGCCGGCGGGGAGGGCGAGCACGAGCAGCAGCGCGAGCAGCGCGCCGCGGAGGTGGGATCGGCGGGGCATGCCGGGAACCGTATCGCCGTGGCGGTCACCGTACGGAACGCGGCGTAAAGTCCGGGACTCGGACGGCCGATGTTCTTAGTCTGCGCCGCCGCCTGCTTCCCCCGACCTGGAGATGAGACGATCATCGGCTCTCTGATGGCCGCTGCCACACGCACTGCGGCACTCGCGCTCGCCGCCGCCACGCTCGCGGTCCCTGCCGCCTTTGCCGCCACGGAGCTGCCGGCCGGTCCGCCCACGACACCGGCGTCGCTTCCCGTCTCCAGCCGCATCATCGTCGAGTGGGAGCGGGGGGTGACGGGCATCGATCGCGTCGCGGCGCGTGCCGACGCCGACACGACGCTTGTGCGCACGCTTGGCGCGCCCGCCTTCCAGCTCGTCCGCCCCGAGCCCGGCCAGTCCGTCTCCGACGCGCTCGCCGCGCTGCGCGACGATCCGTCCGTGCGCGTCGCCGTGCGCGACGGCTACGACGTCCTCCACGCAACCACGAACGACCCGCTCTTCAACCAGCTCTGGGGCCTCCAGAACCTCGGGCTCGGAATCGAGGGCTTCGCCGGTGCCGTCCCCGGCGTGGACGTCGACGCGGCGTCGGCCTGGGATCGCACGCGCGGCTCCTCGTCGGTCGTGATCGCCGACATCGACTCCGGCTACCGCTTCGACGCGCCGGACCTCGCCGGCGTGGCGTGGACCAACCAGGGCGAGGTCGCGGACGGCCTCGACAACGACGCCAACGGGATCGTGGACGACGTGCACGGCGCGGACTTCATCGGCGCCAACGGCACGGTGCCGGTCGTCGACGGCGATCCCACCGACGACGACCTGATCGAGGGCGGCCACGGCGTGCACACGGCGGGCACGATGGGCGCGGCCGGCAACAACGGCATCGGCATCTCGGGCGTCGCGCAGGACGTGCGGATCATGCCGCTGCGGGTGTGCAGCTACTTCCTCGACCCGAACCCGGCCCCGCCGGACAACTCGGCGGCGGGCTGCGCGTTCTCCGCCGAGATCGCGGCGATCAACTACGCCGGTGCGCATGGGGCGCGCGTGGCGAACATGTCGCTCGGCGGTCCCAACGCCAACGCCGCCCTGCTCGACGCGTTCGCACACAACCCGCAGACGCTGTTCGTGATCTCGGCGGCCAACGACACCAACGACAACGACGTCACGCCGCGCTACCCCTGCGTCTACGACCCCAGCACCACCGGGGTCCCCGGTGCGATCGACAACATCATCTGCGTCGCCGCGACCGATCAGGCCGACGGGCTCGCCGACTTCTCTGACTGGGGCGCCACGACCGTCGACCTCGGCGCGCCCGGCACCGAGACGCTCAGCGCCTATCCGGCGAAGGAGCTGCGGTTCGGCGACAACTTTGAGACGGCCCCGTTCGGCTGGACGATGTCACCAGGTGCAGGCGCCCCATTCGCGCGCACGAACAGCGCGCCGCTGACGTCGTTCGGCATGAGCGCCACAGCTTCAGCGCCGAGCACGACGTTCTCGTCGACCTCGACCGGCGTGGCAATCCCTGCAGGCTACGGTGGATGCACGCTGACGCAGACGCGCACGCTCTCCGTCGACGGCGGTACCGTCAACGACCGCTTCCAGTACAGCGTGCTGAGCAATGGCACGACCGCGTTCTCGTCAGGGCCCGTCAGCGCTTCGGGAACGATCTCGACCGTGCCGATCCGCGGACTGGCCGGGACGACGGTGCAGGTGCGCAACACGTTCATCACCGACGGCACGCCGGTGCCCACGCACGGCGCCTGGATCGACGACGTGAAGCTGGAGTGCAACGCGCCGCTCAGCACACCGCCGACGTACGACTACCTCGAGGGCACTTCGATGGCCGCCCCTCACGTGACCGGCGCCGCCGGGCTGCTGTTCTCGCTGAAGCCGACGGCGAGCGTCGCCGAGGTGCGCAGTGCGCTGCTGGGCACGGTCGAGGTGATCCCGTCGTTGGTCGGTAAGACGGTGACGGGCGGGCGGCTCGACGTCTCCGCCGCGCTCGACCGGCTCGTGCCGCCGGACACGGCCGTGACGAGCGGGCCGCCGGTCAAGACGACGAGCAAGAGCGCGTCGTTCGCGTTCACGCGCTCGGACTCCGCCGTCGCGGCGACGTTCGAGTGCCGGATCGATGGGGCGGCGTTCGTGGCGTGCGCAAGTCCCGCCGCGTTCGCGGTCCCGTTCGGCTCGCACACGTTCGAGGTGCGCGCCAGGGACGTCCACGGCAACCTCGACGCCACGCCCGCCTCCTACGCCTGGCGCGCCGGCGCCTGCAAGGTCCCCAAGCTCAAGGGCAAGACGCTCAAGCAGGCGACGAAGGCGCTCAAGCAGGCCCACTGCAAGGTCGGCAAGGTCGTCAAGCCCAAGAAGAAGGGCCACAAGCTCCCGCCGCTCGTCGTCGGCAGCTCCAAGCCGAAGGCCGGCACGTCGCGCGCCGAGGACGCGAAGGTCAAGCTGACGCTGACGAAGAAGCCGAAGCCGAGGAAGCACCGGCGCTGAGGGCGGGCACGGCGGGCGGATCTAGGTGAGAACCCGCACGACCTCCAGCACCGCGACCCCCACGAGCGCCGCCGATGTGGTCCAGGCGATGCTCGCGGCGGTGAGGCTGAGGTCGAGGCCGGTTGCGTGCCCGACCATCACGGAGTTGACGCCGACCGGCATCGCGGCGAGCAGGTAGAAGGGCGCCGGCACGTCGACCCCAAGCGCGCTCGCGACCAGCAGCGCGGTCACGACGAATCCCATCCGCAGGACGGCGACGGTCGCGATCGGGCGCGTGAGCGGCGGCGGCACGCGCAGCGTCCCGTCCTTCGCCTCGTCGCCGAGTGTGATCCCGACGACCATGAAGCTGATCGGCAGCAGTGCGAGCAGTGCGACCCGCGACGGGGTGACGAGCGCGTCCGGCGCCCACGCCTCGGGAACCAGCAGGCCCGCGATGACCGCAAGCAGCACCGGGTTGCGCAGCAGCCCGACGCGCAGCTGCGCCCTCAACCCGGCCTCACCGGCCGTGCCGAAGCGCGCCCCGATCGCGAAGCTGCCGAGCACGAGCATCGGCAGCGAGATCAGCCCGTCGTAGGCGACCGCTTGTGCCAGCTCCGCGTGCGTGAAGAGCGTCGCGCACAGCGGCAGCCCGAAGTAGGCCGTGTTCGCCTGCAGTGTGCAGACGATCGCCGCGCCCACCGACGGCCGCGGCAGCCCGAGCGGGTCGCTCGCGACCCGCCACGCGATCGTCCCGGCCGTCACCAGCGCCGTCGCCGCAATCGCGAGGCTGAGCAGCGCGTCGACCGTGAGGTGCGGCCCGCGCGATGTTGACGTAGGCGACGAACGGCACCAGCACCCACAGCATCAGCCGCAGCAGCAGCGTCCGCAGCCGATGCGCGTCGGCACCCTCGCGCCGCGCGGCGGCCACCCCGACGCTCACCGCGGCGAGGACCGTCAGGATGATCGCGAGCACGCGCCGGATCCTGCCATGCGCCGCCCCAGCGGGGTCGCACGGCCGGCCAGGGGCACATGCACGTGAATCGTGTGTAGACCCCCTTGCCAGAATGGGTGCATGGCTTTGATCAGGACCAGCACCGTGATGGAAGAGCTGCGCGGCCAGCGCGAGCTCGACCGCCGCGAGCACGAACTGAACCGCCGCGCCTACCGCGAGGGCATGGACCTGTGCGCGCGGCTGATCGAGCGGACCGCGACGGCGCTCGACGACAACTCGCGGGCGGTGAACGCGTTCCACGTCGAGATCGGGCGCTTTCGTGAGGAGATCTACGAGCTCCGCGCCGCCGTCGAGGAGCACTCGCGCGTGATCTCCGAGGTGCCGGTCGCGCTCCGCGCGCTCGTCGACGTCGTCAACGAGCTGCGCACTGAGGTGCGCGCGCAGACGAAGGCGATCTTTCAGCTCGTCGACCGCTTCGACCGCTTCGACCCGGGCGCCGCTGCGGCCTGAGCCGGCGTCGCCCGGCGCGGCGGCCACGAGCTACGCTGCACCCTCGATGCTCTGGATCCTGCGTCATGCCGATGCCGAGGACCCCGTCGGCGGCCAGTCGGACGCCGAGCGTCCGCTGACGGAGAAGGGGCGCCGGCAGTCGCGGACGGTCGGTGCGGCGCTGGCGGCGCTCGGCGTGCAGCTCGACGCCTGCCTCGCGAGCCCGCGCGTGCGGGCGCACGACACCGCCCTGCTCGCCTGCGAGGCGCTGGGGATCCCCGTGCACGTGACGCTGGAGCTGGACGGCGGGCGCTTCGACGCGCGCCACGTCGCGGCCGGCTTCGGCGACCACGTGCTGCTCGTCGGCCACAACCCGGACATGGCGCAGGCCGTCTACGACCTCACCGGTGCGCGCGTGCGAATGAAGAAGGCCGCGCTGGCGGGGATCGAGGGAGATGAGCTGGTGGTGTTCCTGCGGCCGCAGGAGCTTGCCGCGATCGCCGCGCTGGCGGGCGAAGCGTCCTGTCCTGTGGTCGTTCTGCGACCACAGGACAGGACAGTCGTTCACGCCGCCCGCTTGTAGACGCTCACCACCGCCGCGCCGCCGAGCCCGATGTTGTGCTGCAGCGCGACCTTCGCGCCCTCGACCTGACGCGCGTCGGCGGTGCCGCGCAGCTGCCACGTCAGCTCGGAGCACTGCGCGAGGCCGGTCGCGCCGAGCGGGTGGCCCTTGGAGATCAGGCCGCCGGAGGGGTTGACGACCGGACCCGCGCCGCCGTACGTCGTCGCCGCGGCGTCGACCAGCTCGTGCCGTGGCCCTCCTCGGCGAAGCCGAGCGCCTCGTAGGTGATCAGCTCGTTGGCGGAGAAGCAGTCGTGCAGCTCGATCACGTCGACCTCGCCGATCCCGACCTGCGCCTCCTCCAGCGCGCGCTGCGCTGCCAGCCGCGACATGTCGGCGCCGACGATCGAGATCGCGCTGCGGTCCTCGAACGTGCGGCGCGTGTCGGTCACGAGCGCCTGGCCGCACAGCTCGACGGCCTGGTCCCAGAGGTCGTGCTCGTCGACGAAGCGCTCGCTCGCGACGACAGCCGCGCCCGCGCCGTCGGACGTTGGCGAGCACTGCAGCTTCGTCAGCGGCTCGTAGATCACCTTCGCCGCCTTGATCTCGTCCAGCGTGTACTCGTCCTGGAACTGCGCGTACGGGTTGTTGACCGAGTGCTTGTGGTTCTTCCAGCCGATCCAGGCGAAGTGCTCGGGCGTCGAGCCGTACTTCTCCATGTGCTCGCGGCCGGCGGCGCCGAACATCTGCGGCGCGGGCGGCGCGGCCTCCCACTCGCGCAGCTCGACCAATGCGCCGACGTGCTTGTCGAGCGGGAGGGTGCGGTCGGTGTACTTCACGCCGAGCGAGCCCTTCTCCATCTTCTCGAAGCCGAGCGCCAGCGCGACCTCGGCGAGCCCGCCCTTGACCGCCTGGCGCGCGAGGTAGAGCGCGGTCGAGCCGGTCGAGCAGTTGTTGTTGACGTTGACGATCGGGATGCCGGTGAGGCCGAGCCCGTAGACGGCGCGCTCGCCCGACGTCGACTCGCCGTAGCAGTAGCCGACGTAGGCCTGCTCGATCGCCTCATAGGCGACGCCCGCGTCCTGCAAGCGCCTTCGTGCCCGCCTCCAGCGCCCAGTCCGGGTAGTCGCCCTCCTTGGTGCCGGGCTTGTCGAACTTCGTCATGCCCACGCCGATCACGAACGTGCGGTTGGCCATCTCCGTCCCCTTGCGTCGTCGCCTGTTGCTGGCTGCCTAGCCAGGACGATACGCCGCGGGCGAGCGGGTCGGCGCCGCACGCTGACACGCCCGTCCAGCCCGTTGGGCGCACACCCGGGTGAGCTGCTATCCATCTCGGATGCTCGGACGGCGGCTGCGGCGGCTCGCCGGGGGTGGCGCCGCGGGGATGGGCGTGCTCCTGTGCGCCTTGAGCGGGCTCAGCATGCCCGCGACTGCTGCTGCGCGCGGCCACAGCGCCCCGCGGGCGGTCGCGCACGCTCGCGTGCTCGCGCCCGAACCGGCGGTGCTCGCCGCCGTGCGCACGCTGAAGGCGCTGCGCGAAGCGCTCCCATTCGTCGGTGGCGGCTACGCGCCAACTCCGCCGAACATCGTCTTCGTGCTGACCGACGACCTCAGCTGGGACCTGCTGCCGTACATGCCCAACGTGCAGCGACTGCGGCAGCAGGGCACGACGTTCTCGAACTACTTCGTGACGGACTCGCTGTGCTGCCCGTCGCGCGCCTCGATCCTGACCGGCCAGTACCCGCACAACACGGGGATCTTCCGCAACACCGGCGCCGACGGCGGCTTCCGCGCGTTCTACGCGCTCGGCAAGGAGCGCTCGACGTACGCGACCGCGCTCGAAAGCGTCGGCTACCGCACCGCGCTGATGGGCAAGTACCTCAACCAGTACCAGCCCGGCCGCATCCGCACCGCACTCGGCGGCCCGTACATCCCACCCGGCTGGAGCGACTGGGTCGTCGCAGGCAACGGCTACCCGGGCTTCGGCTACCGCCTCACGCGCGGCGTGCGCGTCGTGCGCCACGGCTACCGCGCGCGGGACTACCTGACCAACGTGCTGGCGCGGGAAGGGATCGGCTTCGTCGGCCGCGCGGCCGCGGACGCCGCGCCGTTCATGCTCAACCTCTGGACGTTCGCGCCGCACGCGCCCGCCACGCCGGCGCCGCGCGACGCCTTCCGCTTCGCCACGCTGACCGCGCCGCGTGGTCCGACCTTCGACGAGGCGGACATGAGCGACAAGCCGCGCTGGCTGCGCTACCACCGCGAGCTCGGGCCGCTGCGGATCGAGCAGATCGACGAGACGTTCCGTCGCCGCGTGCGCGCCGTGCAGGCGGTCGACCGCATGATCGGGCGGCTGCGCAAGCGCCTCGCGGCGGCCGGGGTCGCCGACAACACGTACATCGTCTTCAGCTCCGACAACGGCTTCCACCTCGGACAGCACCGTCTCACGCCCGGCAAGCTGACCGCGTACGACAGCGACGTGCGCGTGCCGCTGATCGTCACCGGTCCCGACGTGCCGGCCGGCCGCACGGTCGACGCGATGACGGAGAACACGGACCTCTGCCCGACGTTCGCCGAGCTGGCGAGCGCGCCCGCGCCGCCGGACGCCGACGGCCGCAGCCTCGCGCCGCTGCTGCGCGGGGAGGACCCGGGCGACTGGCGCGACGCGGTGCTGGTCGAGCATCACGGCAACGTCAGCGCGCTGAATGACCCGGACCTGCCGCTGGCCGGCAGTGGCAACCCGCCGTCGTACGAGGCGCTGCGCTCGAAGGACACGCTGTACGTCGAGTACGCCGACGGCGATCGCGAGCTGTACGACCTCGCGAGTGACCCGTTCGAGCTCGACAACGTCGCGGCGACCGCCGCGCCAGAGCGGCTGGCGCGGTTGAGCGCGGCGCTGGCGGGGATGCAGGGGTGCCAGGGTGGCGCGGCCTGCTGGGCTGCGCAGCATCTGGACTGAGCTCGAGCGCCGTCCTGCCCTGGGGTGGCAGGACGACCACGGAACAGGACAGTCAACTCAACCCCCGCCGCCCGCTGCCGATCACCCGCTCATGAGCGTCGTCGAGCGCACGGTGACCGAAGGCGAGGGGCGGACCGGCTGCCGCATCGTCGAGCTGCCGCGCATCGTCGACCCGCGCGGCAACCTCACGCCCGTCGAGGGCGGGGTCCAGGTGCCGTTCGACATCGCGCGCGTCTACTACCTCTACGACGTCCCCGGCGGCGAGTCGCGCGGCGGCCACGCCCACCGCGCGTTCGAGGAGTTCATCGTCGCCGCGAGCGGCTCGTTCGACATCGTCGTCGACGACGGCGTGCACTGCGAGCGCTTCTTCCTCAACCGCTCCTACTACGGGCTCTACCTGCCGCCGATGGTGTGGCGCGAGCTCGACAACTTCTCCTCCGGCTCGGTCTGCCTCGTGCTCGCCTCCCAGCGCTACGACGAGAACGACTACATCCGCGACTACGACGAGTTCCGCGCGGCGTGACCGGGCTGCTCGCCGCGCCGCGGCTCGTTGTCCCCTTCATGGACCTCGCGGCCGGCGCCGAGGCGGTCTCCGACGAGCTCGACGCCGCCTACCGCCGCGTCGTCGCCAGCGGCTGGTGGGTGCTGGGCAAGGAGGTCTCCGCCTTCGAGGAGGAGTTCGCCGCGTACTGCGGCGTGCGCCACTGCATCGGCGTCGCGAGCGGGTTGGACGCGCTGCAGCTCACGCTGCGCGCCCTCGGGATCGGCCCCGGCGACGAGGTGCTCGTGCCCGGCTACACCGCCGTCGCCACCTGGATGGCCGTCTCGCTGACCGGCGCGCGGCCGGTCGGCGTCGACGTGCGCGAGGACGGCTTCGGGATGGATCCGGCGCTGCTCGACGCTGCCTGGTCTCCGCGCACGCGGGCCGTGGTCCCCGTGCATCTCTGCGGGCGCCCGGTCGACCTGGATGCGCTCGCCGCCTGGGCCGCCGCCCGCGACGTGGTCCTGATCGAGGACGCCTGCCAGGCCCACGGCGCGGCATGGAACGGCCGCCGCGTCGGCAGCTTCGGCGCCGCCGCCGCCTTCAGCTTCTACCCGACCAAGAACCTCGGCGCGCTCGGCGACGGCGGCGCGATCGTCACCGACGACGATGCCCTGGCCGACCACCTGCGCCTGCTGCGCACGTACGGCTGGCGCGCCCGCGGAGACTCCGAGATCATCGGCGACAACTCACGGCTCGACGAGCTGCAGGCCGCCTTCCTGCGCGCTCGCCTCCCACGTCTGGACGCCTCCAACGCCCGCCGCGCCGAGCTCGCGGCCCGCTACCTTGATGGCCTCGCCGACATCACCGGCCTCACGCTCCCGGCTGCCGGCGACGGCCACGTCTGGCACCTCTTCGTCGTCGCCCACGAGCGCCGCGACGCCCTGCGCGCCGCCCTCGCCGCTCGCGGCATCGGCACGCTCGTCCACTACGAGGTTCCGCCCCACAGGACCAAGGCGTACGCTGCCGCGGGCTTCTCCCTCCCCGTCACCGAGTCGCTCGCGACGCGGATCCTCAGCCTCCCGCTGCACCCCGAGCTGTCCGACGAGGCCGCCGACGCGGTCGTCGCGGCGGCGCGGGAGGCGTGCGCTGAGCTTGCGGCGTAGGTCGGGCCCGTCGCGGCGGCCGGGCTGGGCCCGGCCGCCGCACGTCGGGTGTGCTGCTAGCTGCGTTCTATTCGTCTGCGATGTAGATGCGGTCGATGTTGAAGGTCTCGCTTCTTCTCGCTCTGCCGTCGCTGGCGGGGTCGAAGCGGATCTGGTAGAGCGTGCTGTTTCTCCAGCCTTCGACTCTGCTCATGTCTATGTCGTAGGTTCTGTAGCCGGATCTGGCTGTGATTGGGAATGTGATCGACTTTGCTTCGTTGAACGTTCTGTCAGTGTCGGTGATGAAGTAGAGCGTTGCTGTTCTGGCTTCCGAGCTGTTCTTCATGATGATGTGGACGTTGTCGCCGGTTGTTCTGCCGAGCGGGATCTTGAGGTTGGTCGGCGACAGCAGCCGGGGTCTTAGGGTCCCCGAGATCGTGCCGGTGATGCCCTTCGTGCCGCCGTCATTGGACCATCTGAACGATTCGACGTCTCTCTGGGCCGTCCAGCCGTTCTTGTCGGTGTCGAAGCGCACTTCCATCTCGACGTCATCGCCGCCGATGTCGAACTTCCGCAGCGTCAGCTGCTCGACTCTTGGTGTTTCCTGGACCACAGCGAGGAAGTTAACGACCTTGCTTTCGTTGTAGGCGTAACGCTGTGTGTCGATCGCCCACCAACCGCCGTCGTTGGCAAGCCCAACACCGGGCAGCAGCTCTTCTCTTTGCCATGTGCTCCAGTTGTCGGCCGGCGAGGCCTCGACGCCGTAGAGCGTTAGCGGTCTATCGAAGTCCCACGTCTTGACGACTCCGCCTCTTTCGTCAGCGATCTGGATCGTGTCGATCGACGTTCTGCCTGTGCTGACGCCCATTGCGGGGCCGATCTCAAGCGTCCGCAGGGTGCCTCTCCAGTCTTCGTCGGTGATCGTGAACGTGTACGTGCTGTATTCTCTGTCTAGTACGTTGAGCGTGCTGAATCTCTGTTGTCTGGTTACTTCCCATCTCGTGCTTTCTTGGGTGATCCAGCTGATCTTGAGTTCTCTTGCTCTCGTGTCGTTTCTCAGCCGCACTCTGACCTGGGTGTTTCCCGTTCTAGCTCTAATGGGAACGTTTACTAGGTCGTTCGTATTGATCCAAGTGTGTGCTGAGTAGAGCGTGATGTCGAGAAGACCTGTTGCTCTTTCCGCTCTTCCGGGCTGCCACGAGACGTAGTCGGGCGGAAGGTCGTTGAATCGGTACTCGTGGGCTTCTGTTGGTTCATTCCACGGCCCCCAGCCTAGGGTGTCCTTTGCCACCAGGCCGTACATGATGTTCTGCCGGTCGAAGAACGCACTTGGCCACATCAGGTTGGGTCCACCGTCAGCGGATTCCTCGATGGGGTCCTGGTACCACGTGCCTTCCGTGTCACGCCAGTAATGCGTCATCAGAATGTTGGCGTTATATTCGTCTTCAGTCAGTGCGGCATCTGAGGTGCCGACGACTATGTGAGGGTTGTTGTAGGCGTCGAGCACCATGAAAGCGTTGTAGAAGAACGCGCCCGGAGGGACTGAGACCACCTCGGTCTGGGCTAGGTCGTCGATGCTTATTATCTCGTCTTCGTTTCTTTCGCTGTCGACGGCTCCTGCAGCGGTGCCGATCTTGGTGCCGGACTGGGCGTACCACGTTCTGCCGCCGTCGTCGCTGTAGGCGTAGTTGAGGCCGTGTTCCTCGGTCCAGGTTGCTTCGCTCTCGGCCACATGCTCTCGCCACGACCACTCGATGTGCATGCGGTTGTTCTTGTCGAACGCGAAGTTGCCGATGTAGATGCCGCGGTCTGGCGTTCTGTGCGTTCTACCTAGGACTCTGAATTCGAAGTTGTTGTTCGTGCTTCTTTCTGTCTCGCCTCGGATTATGGCGCCGAGTAGCGTCCATTCGTGGGTTCTTTCGTTGTACGAGTTCAGATACTGGTTCGCACGTTCGGCCGAGTCCCAGCGTTGGGTGTACCACAGTCTGCCTTCTACGTCGTTTATAAACTTCGGATAGGTTATCTTTTCATCGTTGGTTCTGTTGGTCATGAGGTTTCTTAGTTCAAATCTGCAGTTCGGCGCGGTGAATTCTTCATTTCTGCGTTCCATGCATCCCGTGGTCGAGTACAAGTAACGCATTCTGAGGTCTTCGTTGAGGTGGAGACCCCAGACGATGTGGATCTTCCCGTCATTGGGGCTGATGCCGAGTCCGACGTAGTTGTGGCCGTCCGTTGTGCCGCCCGAAAGGTAGGCTCTGTACGGTTCGGTGTCGAACCGCAACGTCACTCTGGAGCCGTCAGACAGCTGGATGCGAGTCAGCTTGAGATAGACTAGCCCGTCTATCGCGTCCGGCGCGTCCCAGTACCCTATGAATTGGTAACCCCCGTCAGGAGACGGGTCTGAAGGTGCTGGAAAACATGTTCTGGTCTTCGTCGATCATCGTCGACCCTTCCGAGACCAAGCTCAGCGCGGCGGCCGAGCCGGCCAGCCCGCCGAGCGCTGCGCACGCGATGACGAGGACGCCGAGGACTAGTCGGCGCAACTGGTTGTACTTCATGTGCTTCCTCTCTGGTCGGGGCCGGACCTACGTGCCCCATCGGCACTGCCAACCCTGGCTTGGTACAAGCGTGTGTGAGCGACCACCTCACGACGGCCGGACTGTTCCCGGCCGCCGTGCGTGGTGTGAAGCGGTGGGAGAGCCGGCGTGGCGTGAGCTCGAGGTAGATGCGGCCGTCGATCGAATCGGGGCTGTCCCAATCAGACCGAGCGCGAGGCTTGTCATCGCGGCTGCGATCACGCAGAGCCGCAGGCGTAGCCCACTCTTCTCCATGCTCCCCCTCATTGGACGGGCACCCCACAGGGTGACCATTGCCATATCATATAGTGAGAGCGGTCCCCTGTGTCAAGAGCAGCGTCCCGCGCGCGACAGCCCCAGTGGGCCTGGCAGGCCCAGGCGCGCGTCGGTCAGCCCGCGATGCCGGTGGGCGCGAGCGCGCCCTGCAGCACCTCGGGGTGCACGGAGAGGGTCAAGCCAGCCGCCGTGGCCTCGTGCTCGCCGGTCAGCAGGACGCACGCGGCCAGCTCGCCGAGCGCGATGCCGGCCTGGACGCCCTTGGTGAGCGGGAGGTCGGCAGCGGCGATCGCGTCGAGCGCGGCGCCGACGCTCAGGTCGCCGCTCAACGGCACGAGCGACAGCAGCGCCTGTGCGGCGCGGCCGGCGTCGGCGACGAGCTTGTCGTGCGGCGCGTCGCCGAGCGCGACCGCGTGGCGGGGGCGCTCGATGCCGACGCAGAGAGCGCGGTGCAGCATGAAGGCGTCGTCGACGCGTGAGATGGGGATGCGGTGGCCGACGGCGGCGCCGGGGGCGTAGCGGGTGCTGCCGAGCCCGACGCGGTGCAGGCGCCAGGCGACGGAGACCTCGTCGCCGTTGATCGCGACGCCGGGGCCGGGGCCGAAGGCGGGGTCGAAGCCGCCGACGGCCGTCAGCGCGGAGCGGCGCACGGCCCAGTTGGCGCCGTAGACGACGTCGGGCGGCGCGAGCGCGCGCTCGGCATCGCCGAGGTCGAGCACGCTCAGCAGCGCCTCGAGGTCGCGGCCGGGCCAGCCGTCGGGTCGCTCGGCGGGCCACAGCGCGCAGATCGGGCCGCCGACGTTGACGACGCCCTCGCGCGAGAGCGTGTGCGCGACGTGCTCCAGCCAGCCGGGCGCGACGCGCGCGTCGTCGTCGAGATACAGCAGCAGCTCGTGGCGGGCGGCGGCCGCGCCGGTGTTGCGGGCGTGGCAGAGGCCGGCGTTCGGCTCCTCCACGACGCGCACGACGCCGGGGAAGCGGGCCGCCAGTTCGGCAGCGGCCTCGGGGGTCGCGTCGGTCGAGCCGTTGTCGACGATCACCACGTCGGTCGCGCCGCCTGCGACGAGCAGCGCGACGCCGTCCGGCAGCTCGTCGGCGCGGTTGCGCGTGCAGATCAGGACGCTCGCGGGCGGGGCGGGAAGGCGGCCGACGCTCGCGTCCGGCGCCACCGCGATGCCGCCCTGTCCGGCGGCCCATGCGGCGAGCTGCGCCTCGCGATGGCCCTCGCCGGAGGGCAGCGCCGGCAGCCCGGCGGCGAACAGCTCGCGCGTGCCGGCGAGGCAGTCGAGCGGGAGGGCGTCGAGCGCTGGTTCGAGGTCTGCGCCCGCCGCGGCGGCCTGCGCGCCGTGCGGGCCGCCCGTGAAGCGCGGCCACAGGCTTCCGTCATCCGCTACGCGCAGCCCATGCGCGCCGGCCACCACGGGCGCGACGAGCGCGGCGCCGGAGGCGGCGCCGTCGAGCAGCGGCGCGAGGAAGCCGGGCGCCGGCAGCGCAAGGGGGAGAGCGCAACGACGTGCGGCGCGCGCGTCGCCATCGCGCCGAGCTGCCACCCGGTCATGCGCCCGAGCGCCCCACCGCTGCGGAGCACGCGCGCGCCTGACGCGCTCGCCAGCAGCGCTTCGACCTCGGGCGTCGGGTCGCCGGCCGCGATCACCAGCTCGACGTCGTCGGGCATCCCGGCGGAGGCGACGGCGTGGAGCTGCGCGGCGCAGGCAGCGGGATCGTCGGGGGCGTAGAGCAGGACGGCGGCCCGGGGGGTGGGGCGGCGGCGCGACGCGGGCGCAGCAGTAGCGGTCTCGACGCGGGCGCGCCACTCGGCGGGCGCGGCACCCGGGGCGAGGACCGCGAGGGAGGTGGCCGGCGGCTGCTCGACGAGCGTCGCGGCGCCGGCAGCGGTTGCGCCGGGCTCCACCCGGTCACGGCAATGTCCGGCACGGCCTCTGGGTCGCGCCCGAGCCGCGCCAGCTCCCCGGCGGCGGCCTCGAAGACGAGCGCGGGCGCCGCGGGATCCTCCGGCGGCACCGCGAGCACGAGCGAGACGGGATCCTCCGGGGCGAACGCGCCGAGGTAGCCGGCGAGCGCCGGACCCACCGCCGACGAAGCGCCGGGCGCGACTGGCAGCACGAACGCGGCCGGCACCGCATCCCGCAGCAGCCCGCGCAGGGCGTCCCGTGCGGCGCCGGGCGAGAGCGTCGCCTCGATGTGCGCCCGACCGGCGGTCGCGAGCCGCTCCCACTGCGCGTCATCGGAGTGGACCCGTGCGACGGCGGCGGCGAACGCCTCCGGCGCATCGGCGATCAGCGCGTGCTCGCCGTCGGCAGCCCCATGCCCTCGGCACCGATCGTCGTCGTGACGACGGGCAGGCCGTGCGAGAGCGCCTCGCCGATCTTGCCCTTCACGCCGGCGCCGTAGCGCAGCGGCGCAATCGAGACGCGCGCGCGGTCCAGATAGGGAACCGTCGAAGGCACCCAGCCGGTCACCTCGACGTCGTCGGCCGCGAGATCCCGCACGGCGAGCGGCGGGTCGCTGCCGACGAGCGAGAGCCGCACGCCCGGCAGCGCCGCGCGCACCAGCAGCCAGGCGGTCGCGTGGAAGTCGAGGATCGCGTCGACGTTCGGCGCGTGGGCGAAGTTGGCGACGAAGACGATCCCGGCGCGGCCCGCGAGCCCGGGGCCGGCCGGGACCTCGTCGTGGATGTTGGAGACGACGTGCACTGGCACCGCGGGCGTCAGCTCGCGCAGCGCCGCGGCGTCGTCGACGCTGACGGCGATCAGCGCGTCGGCGGCGCCGTAGATCGCCTGCTCGCGCTCGCGTGTGCGCTCGGCGGCGGCGAGCCGCAGCGGGTCGCCGCTCAGCTCCGCCCCGCGGCGCTCGCGCACGTGATGCACGTCGACGGTGTCGACGACGACGCGGGTCAGCGGCGAGTGGCGACGCAGCAGCGGCAGGTACTGCTCGGCGAGGTCGTAGAAGGACAGCAGCGCGACGTCAAA
>CAVZDN010000005.1:0-7617 GCA_963774115.1 uncultured Actinomycetes bacterium
ATCGGGCCGGTGCTGGAGTACACGCACGCGTCGGGCGGCTGCTCGGTGACCGGGGGCTACGTGATCCGCGACCCGCGGCTGCCGTCGCTCGCGGGCCAGTACGTCTACGGCGACTTCTGCGGTGGGCAGTTGCTGAGCGCGCGGCTGCGCGAAGGCGGTGCGACGGCGAAGCGCTCGCTGAAGCTCAGCGTCCCGAGCCTGTCGTCGTTCGGCGAGGACAACGCCGGTCGCGTCTATGCGGTCTCCTTGGATGGGCCGGTGTATCGGCTCGATCCGCGGTGAGCGCCCTTCTCGCGCACGACGTCGTCGGGATCCGGGCCGAGAACCCCGGGCCGTTCACGCTGACCGGCTCGAACACATGGATCGTCGGTCGATCGCCGGCATGGGTCGTCGACCCGGGGCCTGCGCTGCTGGCGCATGTCGAGGCGGTGGCGGTCGAGGTCGAGTCGCGCGGCGGGCTCGGCGGGATCGCCCTCACGCATGACCATGCCGACCATGCGGAGGCCGTTCCGGCACTGCGCGAGCGGCTTGGAGACGCGCCCGTCGCGGCGGCGCGCGGTGAGGTCGAGCTGCCGTTGGCCGACGGCGACCGCGCCGGCCCGCTGGAGGCGCTCGCCACGCCCGGTCATGCCGTCGATCACCTCACGTACATCCGCGGCGAGATCGCCTTCACCGGCGACGCGGTGCTCGGCAGCGGCAGCGTCTTCGTGATGCCCGATCCGGGTGCGCTCGCCGGCTATCTCGCCGGTCTCGCACGGCTGCGCGAGCGCGAGCTGGCGGCGCTGTGCCCCGGGCATGGACCGGTCGTGGAGGACCCCGCTGCGAAGCTCGACGAGTACATCGCCCATCGGTTGGAGCGTGAGCAGCGGCTGCTTGACGCGCTCGCGAGCGGTGCGCGCAGCGTGGATGAGCTGCTCGATGCCGCGTGGGCGGATGCGCCGGCAGAGCTGCGCCTCGCCGCGACGGTCACGCTCGCGGCGCATCTCGACAAGCTCGCCGACGAGGACCGCCTGCCGGATGGAGTCGAGCGGCCGGCATTCCCGGGCTGGTAGACGCGCGCCGCGACGCTCAGGACGCTGCTGCGCGGGCCTCGGCGAGCCGGCGCTCGCCGAGTGAGCTGGCTGCCACCAGCGGTGTGATGCCCGCGGCTTCGGCGGCGTCGAAGACCTCGGCGAGCGTGGTGCCGATCTGCCTCGTGTTGCGCCGTGCCGTCGCGGCGTCGTAGCCGCCGGGCGCCAGCTCGACCGCGATGTTCACGATCCCGCCGGCGCTGACGACGAAGTCGGGCGCCCACAGGATCCCGCGCTCGGCAAGCTGCTCGGAGACGGCGTCCTCGGTCAGCTGGTTGTTCGCCGGGCCCGCGATTGCGCGGCAGCGCAGGCGGGGCACGATGTCCGCATCCAGCACGCCGCCCAGTGCGCAGGGGGAGAGGACGTCGACCTTCGCGGTGAGTGCTCGCGCCGGGGTGCTCCAGCGTGCGCCGAGCCGCTCGGCGATCGCGCGCTTGGCCGGGTCGAGGTCGCTGACGACGAGCGTGGCGCCGGCGCGGGCGCAGCGGGCGGCAACGCGCGAGCCGACGTGGCCGAGGCCGACGACGGCGATTGAGCGGCCGCGCAGGGAGGAGTCGCCAAACAGTCGCTCGCAGGTGGTGCGCAGCGCAGCCTCGACGCCCAGCGCCCGTGAAGGGGCTGGGGTCGCCTGAGCCGCCGCGGGCACGGGCGAGCCCGGTCACGTGGTGTGTGCGCTCGGCAATCGTCGGCATGTCGCGGCTCGCCAGGCCGACGTCCTCGGCGGTGAGGTAGCGGCCCCCGAGCAGCTCGACCGCGTCGCCGAAGTCGAGCAGCGCATCGCGGCGGGCCGACCCGCTCAGATGCGTGCCCGGCGGCAGCGCGATCACGCCCTTGCCGCCGCCGAGCGGCAGGCCCGCGACGGCGGCCTTATACGTCATCGCGCGCGAGAGACGCAGTCCGTCGCGCACCGCCAGCTTGACGTCCGAGTACGTCCACATGCGGCAGCCGCCAAGCGACGGCCCGCGCACGGTCGAGTGGATCGCCACGATCACCGGCAGGCCGGAGCGCCGTCCGCGCTGGACGTAGAGCTCCTCGTGGTCGAGCGGTGGCAGCAGCGGGTCGATGCGCGCGACGCTATCAGCGGCAGCGCGCCAGCTGCTGGCTCAGGGAGCCGTCGTGCCTGCGCTGGCTATCGTCGCTCCGCCCGCACCCGAAGAGGATCCGGACGGAGGCGCGCTGCTGCCGGTCGGCCCGGTCCCGGTCGTGCTGCCGGTGGGCGTGCCGGCAGGGGTCGCCGCAGTCCCGCTGCTGTCGGCGGACGTCGCGGGATCCGTCGGCGGATCCGCGGGCGTTGGCACCTCACCGGCGACTGCTGGGTCGGCGGGCGCGGGCTCGGTCACGAGGTCGGCGGGCAGACCGGCTCCACCGTTGCCGGGGCCGTCGAGGACCGCGCCGGCGGTGGGAGCCGCGGGCGCCGCGGCGTCGACCGGCGCGACGACCTTCAGCTTGAGCGCCCTGCCATGGGCACCGGCCTTCACGCCAGCAGGATCGAGCGTGGCGGCGGTCGGAGCGAGCGACGTCGCCATCGGCGCGTCGACCGATCGCACGAGGGCCGCGTGATGCGGTGCGCGATGTGCGTCGAGCGTGCGCTGCACCTCGACGGCGCCTCCGGCGCTGACGACCGCGGCCGCCACGACGGCGACCACGTGCGTGGCACTCACGCCGAGTGTGCCGCCTCCGATCGCTGCTCCGGCGAGTACGCCTCCAGCCGCACCTCCAGCCGCCGCGCCGCTGCTCGCCACGACTCCACCCGCAGCTGCTGCGCCGCCGCCGATCGCAACGCCACCGCTCGCGGCGCCCGTTCCGGCTCCGCCGGCGCCGATCCCGAGCAGCTGCGCGAGCAGCGCCCCGGGACCGAGTGCCGGCAGCAACGCTGCGAAGCGCTTCTGGGTCGCGCGCAGCTCGCCGCGGTAGGCGCGGCAGCCGTCGCAGTCCTGCAGGTGGCGGCGGGCGAGGCCGGTTGCGCGGACGCCGCGCTCGTGTGAGTCGGCAAGCGCCTCGCGGATCTCGACGCACGCGGTGTCACGTGCCTCCGCGGCCTGGGCGAGGCCGATACGCGCGCGCACGAGCAGCGACTTGATCGCCGGCACCGTCACGTCGAGCGCGACCGCCAGGTCGTCGTAGGACATCCCTGACAGCTCGCGCATCAACAGGGCGGAGCGTTGCTGCTCGGGCAGCCGGCCGACGTCCTCGACGAGCCGCCGCAGCGACTCGCGCTGCTCGGTCGCCACGGTCGGGTCGCAGGCGGGCGGGCGGATCAGCTCGAACGTCTCAGGTGGGGGCGGCGCCGGGCGCCGCAGCTCGTCGATGCAGCGGTTGTGGGCGACGCGGTAGAGCCAGGCGCGCAGCGAGACGTCGCGGTCGCTGGCGCGCAGCGCGCCGTAGGCGCGGACGAAGACGTCCTGCAGCGCATCCTCCGCATCCTGGCGCGACCCGCCGAGCATCTGGCGCGCGTAGGCGAAGAGGCGGGCGCGGTAGCGGTCGTGGATGACGCGGAAGGCGTCCTCGTTGCCGGAGCGGAAGAGGCGCACGAGCTGCTCGTCGGAGCGCAGGCGCAGCAGCGGACCCGCCGAGAGGACCCCCCGCTGGGGTGTCAGTGCCGCGGTGGCTTGGATGGTCGAGGCCTCCACTCTTCACACGCTCCTACCCGGTCAACGGGGCGCAACCAACAAAGTTGCTCACACGCAATCGTGTTTGCTCACAAGCTTCTGAGCGCCGACGGTAGCGGACTTGGCGGATGCGCGACGAAGCAGCGTTTTTCGGTCGATCAGGCGATGTTCGCCATCACGTGCTTGACCTGCGTGTAGTCCTCGAAGCCGTACTTGCTCAGATCCTTGCCGTAGCCGGACTGCTTGAACCCTCCGTGCGGCATCTCCGAGACGAGCGGGATGTGGTCGTTGATCCATACGCAGCCGAAGCGCAGCGCCTTCGCCATCCGCAGCGCGCGGCCGACGTTCTGCGTCCAGACCGAGGACGCGAGCCCGTACGGCGTGCCGTTGGCCCACGCGAGCGCCTCGGCCTCGTCGGTGAAGCGCTGGACGGTGATGACGGGTCCGAAGATCTCGCGCTGGATCATCTCGTCGTCCTGCCGCAGGCCGGCCACGACGGTCGGCTCGTAGTAGAAGCCGGCATGGTCGGCGTCGCGCCCCCCGGTCACAACCTCGGCGTTGCTCGGGCGGCGCTCGACGAATCCGCCGACGCGCTCGCGCTGGCGGACGGAGTTGAGCGGGCCGAGCGTCGTGTCGGGCGACAGCGTGTCGCCGATCACCAGGCCGCGCGCCTGCTCGGCGAGGCCGGCGACGACGTCGTCGTGGACCTTGGCGCCCACGAGCACGCGCGTCGCGGCTGTGCAGTCCTGGCCGGCGTTGTAGTAGCCAGTGCCGGCAATCGTCTCCAGCGCGACCTCCAGGTCGGCGTCGTCGAACACGACGACCGGTGCCTTGCCGCCCAGCTCCAGGTGTACGCGCTTGAGCGTGTCGGCCGCCGCGCGGGCGATCCACTTGCCCGTCTCGACGCTGCCGGTGAGCGAGACCATGTCGACCTCGGGATGCGTGACGAGCGCCTGCCCGGCGGGATCGCCGTGGCCGGTGATCACGTTCAGCACGCCGGGCGGCAGGTGCTCCGCCGCCAGCTCGGCGAGCCGCAGCGTCGTGACGGGGGTCGTCTCGGCCGGCTTGAGGACGACCGTGTTGCCGGCCGCGAGTGCGGGGGCGATCTTCCAGATCGCCATCATCAGCGGGTAGTTCCACGGCGCGATCTGGCCCACCACGCCGATCGGCTCGCGCCGGATCATCGACGTGTGATCGGCCATGTACTCCCCTGCGGCGGCGCCCTCCAGCATCCGCGCGGCGCCGGCGAAGAAGCGCAGGTTGTCGGCGACGACGGGGATCTCGTCGGCCTTGACGGCCTCGATCGGCTTGCCGGCGTTGACGGCCTCCAACTCGGCGAGCTCGTCGGCGTTCTGCTCGACGCTGTCGGCCAGCCGCAGCAGCGCCAGCGAGCGCTCCCCGGGCGTCGCGTTCGCCCAGCCGCCGAACGCGCGGCGCGCGGCCGCGACGGCGCGGTCGACGTCAGCCGCGGTGGACAGCGGCGCGGTGGCGATCTGCTCGCCGGTCGCGGGGTTGAGGACCGGCTCGGTCGCCCCGTCGAGCGGGTCCACGGACTCCCCGTCGACGAAGTTGCGGAGCGTACGGACGGCGGTGGCCATGATGGATCGCTCTCCTTCGGGTCGCTGATCGCAACGTAGCACCGCATGCGGGGCGTCGCGAGGCGCCGACGGCCCCGCGACGCCGGTGCAGACCTACGTTAGGGTCACCGTCTGGGTGGGACTCAGCGTCATCGATCCGGATTGCACCATCGTTCTCGGGCACGAGAACGGGAACAGTCTCGATAGATCGAGAAACAGCTGGGTCAGGGCCGGTGCGGTGATGCCGAGTCTCGTCCATCTCCCTTCGGCGACGGTCCCTAGGAGATCGATGGTCCCGGTGAATAGGCATCTGACCTCGCCTAGGAGGTTGCCTATCCCGATTAGGAACCCATAGCCTTCGAGCGCGAAGCCTATGCCGGTCATGTTGGGTAGCGTGCCTAGGAACGATCTGTAGTTAATCGACCAGGGCAGATTTAGTCTGAGGTCGAGTCTGGCTTCGCCGGTGTATAGCGCCAGCGGTTCTCCTCCTCCTCTTGCTTCTATTCTCGCTCTGCAGTTCGCGGCCGAGGCCGCGGTGATTCTCCCGGCGCTAGCGCCGACGGCCTTCGAAATCGATCTGGCTATCGAGCCTTCGAGCGTGACGTTGCATATTATTTGCAGCGGACTCTGTCCGAACGTCATCGCCAGCGTTGTCGCTCTGACGGTGCCCGACGGTGACACGGCTATGGCTCTCGAGGCTGGTGCCGACGCTGTCATCAGCACGATGACGAGCAGCGCGCCGACGAATGGTGGCAGGACACGTGTGTAACGCTGCATCATGCTCAACTCCCCCTTGCTTGAAGTGCATGGATGCCTTGTGGCTGACGGATTGAGCCTACCTCGCACGAGTCGGCGGGGTACGCTGTTGGGACCATGGACCCCGCCAACGGAGTCGGCATCCCACTCGCCGTCCTGGCGGGGCTCGTATCGTTCCTCTCACCCTGTGTGCTGCCGCTCGTGCCGGGCTACATCTCGGCTGTGGCGGGCGTCACGCCGGAGCGGGCGGGCGGCGCCGGCAACGCGCGTCGGGTGCTCGCGCCGAGCTTGCTGTTCGTGCTGAGCTTCTCGACGATCTTCATCCTGCTGGGCCTTGGTGCGACCGCCGTCGGTTCTGCGCTTCAGGACCATCGCGAGGCGCTTGAGAAGGTCTCCGCCGTGCTGATCGTGGCGATGGGGGTCTTCTTCCTCGCCGCGCCGTTCGTGACGCGGCTGAATCGCGAGTTCCACATCGCCGGCCTGATGCAGCGCGCCGGCCGCGGCGGGCCTGTGATCGCGGGCGTGGCGTTCGCGATCGCCTGGACGCCCTGCATCGGCCCCACGCTCGGAGCGATCCTCACGACAGCGGCATTGTCCGACTCTGCCGGCCGGGGCGCCCTGCTGCTCGCCTTCTACTCAGCCGGTCTCGCCATCCCATTCCTGCTCACTGCGCTCGCGTTCGGCCGGATGACGAGCGCGTTTGCCGTCGTCAAGCGCCACTACGGCGTCATCATCGGCGCCGGCGGCGTCGTGCTGATCGCGATGGGCGTGTTGATCTGGACGGGCGAGTTCTTCCGGCTGAACACAGAGGCCCAGGACCTGATGAACAGCCTGGGCCTCGATGTCTGGAACAGCGTCTGATCGCCCTACATTAGGGTGACCCCGAGGGCGGGTGTGAGCGTTAGCGTTCCTTGGACGATCACTTCGGTGTAGCAGATGCTAATCGGCGGTAGTATCGCGAACAGCGGAATACTGGCTTCGCCGCTGAGCGATCTCATCATGCGTCTGCCTCTTTCGAGGAAGACATTTCCGTTCTCCTGCATGGTGCCGGCGAATAGGCACGTGAAGATGCCTATCTCCATTAGGAAGCGGAAGTTCGTGAGGTTGAATCTGAGTGTCGTTATGTTCGGTAGCGTCCCGCTGAAACCACTGTACGTGAGCTGCGGCTGTGGTTCTTCGGCTTCTCTGGGCATTAGGAATCTGAAGAGTCTCGGAGCGTTTCTGCAGTTGGGCGTGACGCTCGTGAGCGTGGCTACCGTTGCACCGACTCTCTTCTCGAACAATCTGTTGAATCTGAACGTTCTCGTGATTTCGCACGTCCAAGGTGGTTCTTCGCCCGACAGATAGAAGTTGTATCTACTGGTTACGGCTCTGACGCTGCCGAGTTCGCCTTCGGCGACGGACAGTTCCAGGCTTCTGCTCGCGCTCGCGCCGCCGGCCATCACAGCCGACAGGACGATTGCTGCGACCAGCGCATGCAGGCACGTGCTGCGATTGCGCATTGCGGCTCCCCCTTTTGTCGTTCCCCCTTGCGACCACACACCGCGGCAACGCGCGGTTGCTCATAGTCAGCGTAGCGCGGCGCCCAGGGTGGTGCCGGTCACC